>JAAFJO010000009.1 GCA_013298145.1 Betaproteobacteria bacterium | reverse complement strand
ACTGGCCCCACCCCTTCCCATCCCGAACAGGACCGTGAAACAGTTCAGCGCCAATGATAGTCAGCCTTATAGCTCGCGAAAGTAGGTCAGAGTCAAACTAAATTTATTACGAAAAAAGCCTCCGTTTAAGGGGGCTTTTTTTATGTGATGTCGGCGGCAATCCGCAGCATCATCTACGCACAAACGTTACAATTACACTTTCGGCCAAGTAGCTCAGTTGGTAGAGCAGCGGATTGAAAATCCGCGTGTCGGTGGTTCGATTCCGCCCTTGGCCACCACTTCCCAAATAGCGCGGAAAAACGCGCTAGTTTGATTAAAAAATGGAAATGGGCCTTGGCCCATTTTTTTTTGGCTTTTTGATTTGAGCGCACAGGTATTAACGCTGATTGAATCCGCACTCGTCGAGTCGGGTTATGAACTCATTGAGGCTGAATTCGTTCGAGCAAGAGGAATTTGGCGCGTTTTCATTGACCGTGAGGCAAGCAAACGCGGCGTCGATTTGATCACCGTTGACGATTGCAGCGCGATGACTGAGCGTCTTCTCGATGCATTCGAAGCGAATGCTGTCGAGTACGATTATCTGGAAGTTTCATCTCCCGGTATTGATCGGGCGTTAACTAAGCCAAATCACTTTATTCGGTTTGCAGGCGAAGTCGTAAAGTTGACGATCGAACCTGCATTTGATGGTTTGCGCAAGTTGCAGGGTGCGCTAGTGGGCCTGCGTGATGGGGGCGTTGAGATCGAGGTAGAGGGCGTAGTTCGTCTGATCCCGCTCGCAAATATTTCGCGCGCTCGCGTGGTGCCTCAGTTTTAGTTGGAGTGAATGATGAACCGGGAAATTCTCGTATTGGCGGACGCCCTAGCGCGTGAGAAAAATGTTTCGAAGGAAATTATTTTTCAGGCGTTAGAGCAAGCGCTTGCGTCGGCGACTAAGCGGCTCCACAAGGAGCGGATTGAAGCTCGCGTAGAAATTGATCGCGAATCGGGCGACTACAAGTCATTCCGTCGTTGGCACATCGTTCCAGATGAAGTATTCGAAGACCCGGATAATCAAATGATGCTGCGCGAGGCGCACGAATTTGACACAACGAAGAACATGGATGAGTATCTCGAGGAGCCCCTCGAACCCATTCCGTTTGGTCGAATCGGTGCTCAGGCGGCAAAGCAAGTGATCCTGCAGCGGGTGAGGGATGCCGAGCGCGAGCAAGTACTCGAGGAGTTCCTTGAGCGAAATGACAAGCTGATAAACGGGACGGTACGTCGCGTTGACCGTGGCGCGATCATTGTCGAGTCGGGGCGTGTCGAGGGTGTGATTCCGCGCGACCAGTTAATCGCGCGTGAAAATTTTCGTGTGGGTGATCGGATTCGAGCGTTTGTGCTTCGAATTGACCGGCAGGCACGTGGGCCACAGCTTATCTTGAGCCGCACTGCTCCCGAGTTTGTGTCCGCCCTTTTTGAGCTCGAGGTACCTGAGATTGAAGAAGGCGTAATCGAGGTGAAGGCAGTTGCACGCGATCCTGGGATGCGTGCGAAGATTGCAGTGCGATCCAATGATCCACGTCTCGATCCTCAAGGCACGTGTATCGGTATGCGTGGTTCGCGCGTGAACGCAGTCACAAATGAGCTCGCTGGAGAACGCATCGACATCATCTTGTGGGCAGATGACACGGCACAGTTTGTGATTAACGCACTCGCACCGGCCCAAATCACGAGTATCGTGGTCGACGAAGAGCGGCATGCAATGGATGTCGTAGTTAACGAGGATAACCTTGCACTCGCAATCGGCAAAGGCGGTCAAAATGTCCGTCTCGCTACGGAACTCACCGGCTGGCAGTTGAACCTGATGAGCGAAGAACAGTCGGCGAATAAGCAAGAGGCTGAAGCCGCTCGTGTCCGTTCTGCGTTCATGGTCAAACTCGACGTTGACGAAGAGGTCGCGCAAATCCTTGCTGACGAAGGATTCTCCACCGTTGAAGAGGTGGCGTACGTTCCAATCGCTGAGTTGCAAGCTATCGAGGCGTTCGATGAAGACACGGTCAATGAACTCCGGACTCGAGCGCGAAACGCTGCGTTAACCGAAGAAATCGCGAAGGAAGAAGTGCTTGAGAATGCTGCGGAAGATCTGAAAACACTCGATGGAGTCGATACTGAGCTGTTGATGAAGTTATCGCGGTTTGGCATCACAACTCGCGACGCGCTGGGCGATCTAGCTGCTGACGAGTTGTGCGCAATTCGTGTGCTTGACGAGCCGCGAGCTCGCGATTTGATCGACAACAACTTTGCCGATTTAACTGACGAAGAGAAACAACAAATGAGCCGAGCCGACACTAAGGCGGCAACCCAGCTCATTGCTCGCGCACGCGAGTCGTGGTTCGCAAAGAGCGAATGAAATGAGAGGGACGCTTGAGTATTACGAAAACAACAGTTACCGAGTTCGCTGCTGAGTTAAAGCTCACAGTTCCTGCGCTGCTTAGCCAGCTGGTTGCGGCAGGCGTGGGTGATAAGTCAGCTGAGTCAACGCTCGCGGCCGGCGATAAAGCCAAGCTGCTCGACTACTTGCGTAAACAGCACGGCGCGACCGATGACGGCGCAGGCAAGCGGATCACGTTGATGCGCAAGTCAACCACCGAGCTGCGTACGGCAGATGCAACCGGCAAGTCGCGTACCGTGCAGGTCGAAGTACGCAAAAAACGCGTATTGGTGACCCGCAGCGCCGAGCTACCTGTCAGCGCACCCGAGCCGGTCGCTAGCGCACCGATCAACGCGCCGGCCTTGAGCGAGGCCGAGGCCAAGGCACGAGCGGATGAGGCCGCGCGCGCGGCTGCGCTGCGAGACGCTCAAGAAGCCGCTGCTAAGGCTAAAGCGTTGCTGAATCGGGGCAAAGAAGAAAAAGTCTCTAAAATCGATACGGTAGTAAATCCGCCTATCGCCGAAGATACACCGGCGTCGGAGGTGGTGAGTGAAACGCCCGTAAGCGCCGATGCGGCGCCGACTGTCGCTGATGACGCCAACGATAAACCGCTTCCTCCTCCGGTCGCGGCAGAGGCAACGCCGGTAGTAGCGCGCCCCGCTGTGAAACCGTCGCCCGAGGTTCGTACGAAGCCGGCGGCAACTGTTGCCACGCCGCCCGCCGCGCCGGCAGTCGTTACTGCAGGCGACGCTGCCGCTTCGCGTCCGCGGATCGGCGAGCGCGTCGAGTTCACGGTGAAACCGAAGGTAAGCGACACCACGCTTCACCGCCCGACAAAGCCGGGTCAAACCGCAAAAACCGGAAAAGAAGGCGTCGCTGCCGCCAAGCCAACCGCTAAGCCAGGCGAAAAGAAAGCCGGCGCATGGCAGGAAGACGCGGCGCGTAAGAAAGTCATGAAAACTCGCGAGGGCGGCTCTGAGCCCGATGCGGATGGCTGGAAGGCTGGCGCTCGTGGCGGCAAGGGCGGCGGCCGTGGTGGCCGTGGCGGCGGTCGCGCAGATCGCGCCCAACAGCAAGACATGCCGAGCGCTGTCGTCATGGAAATCGTCGTACCAGAGACAATTACCGTAGCCGAGCTGGCGCACAAGATGTCGATCAAGGCTGCCGAGCTCATCAAATCGATGATGAAGATGGGCCAGATGGTCACCATCAATCAAGTACTTGATCGCGACACCGCGATGATTTTGGTTGAAGAGATGGGCCGTACTGCCGTTGCGGCAAAGGACGATGATCCTGATGCGGCACTTACGGAGTCCATCGCGGACGACGCCGACGTCAAGCTGGTTACCCGCCCCCCGGTCGTCACCATTATGGGACACGTCGACCATGGCAAAACCTCGCTGCTCGACAAGATTCGCTCCGCGCGGGTTGCCAGTGGTGAAGCAGGTGGTATCACTCAGCACATCGGGGCGTATCACGTTGAAACTGCGAAGGGCATCATCACATTCCTTGACACACCGGGCCATGAAGCATTCACGGCAATGCGCGCGCGCGGTGCGAAGGTCACCGACGTAGTGATTCTTGTTGTCGCAGCCGATGACGGTGTGATGCCTCAAACTAAGGAGGCGATTGCCCATGCGAAAGCAGCAAAAGTCCCGTTGATTGTTGCAATCAACAAAATGGACAAACCGGGCGCGAACCCGGATCGCGTGAAGCAAGAGCTGGTCGGAGAAGGCGTGATCCCCGAAGAGTACGGTGGGGAAGCCATCTTTGTTCCGGTGTCGGCGCTTACCGGTCAGGGAATTGACCAGCTGCTCGACTCCATCTTGTTGCAAGCCGAGGTGCTAGAGCTTAAGGCGCCGATCGATACCGCCGCACGCGGTGTGGTGATCGAAGCGCGCCTCGATAAGGGCAGAGGCGCGGTCGCAACTGTAATCGTGACCAGCGGCATGCTGAAACGCGGTGATATGGTGCTTGCCGGTTCGGTGTTCGGGCGCGTCCGCGCGCTGAATGACGAAGATGGCAAGAACGTCACTGAAGCGGGGCCTGCGATTCCTGTCGAAATCCAAGGGCTGTCTGACGTGCCTGGCGCTGGCGAAGACTTCGTGGTGCTCGGCGACGAGCGCAAGGCGCGAGAAATTGCGCTTTTCCGTCAGGGCAAGTTCCGAGACGTGAAGCTCGCGAAGCAGCAGGCGTCGAAGCTCGAGAATGCATTTGCGAGCATGGGGGAGGCGGAAGTTAAATTGCTTCCGCTCATCATCAAGGCCGATGTGCAAGGCTCGTACGAGGGCTTGTCACACGCGCTGCAAAAACTTTCAACTGAGGAAGTGCGCGTTCAGATTGTGCATAGCGCCGTGGGTGCCATTACCGAAAGCGATGTCAATCTGGCGGTTGCCTCCAAAGCTGTGCTCATCGGGTTCAACGTTCGTGCCGACGTTTCCGCGCGTAAAGCGGCCGAGTCGCAAGACGTGCAGATTCGCTATTACGACATCATCTACGAAGCTGTCGACGATGTGAAAAACGCCTTGGGTGGCTTGCTTTCTCCAGAGAAGAAGGAAAACAACCTGGGGCTCGTCGAGATCCGTCAGGTGTTCAGAATCTCGAAAGTGGGCGCTATCGCGGGTTGCTACGTGCTCGAGGGCATCGTCAAACGCAACGCGCTCGTGCGCTTGCTTCGCGAAAACGTCGTTGTCTGGCATGGCGAACTCGATTCGCTCAAGCGCTTCAAGGATGATGTTCGCGAAGTCAAGGAAGGCTTCGAATGCGGTTTATCGCTCAAGAATTTCAACGATATTCAAGAGCTTGATCGTCTTGAAATCTACGAGATTGTTGAAGTACAACGTACGTTGTAGTGCGTCTGGGCGCGGTTTCGACCGCGCCTACTCCTTTTCCCGACGCATTGCGTCGAACGCTCCTCACGGTAGAGCTTCTTCTGAGCACGGTCAAATCCGCGCCCACCCCCTGGAATGAAACAAGGCTATTCACCTCGCGCGCTAAAAATCTCTGAGCAAATCCAACGAGAGTTGGCTCAGATGCTTTCGCTCGAGGTGCGGGATCCGCGCGTGAAGGGTGTCACCATTACGCAAGTCGAGGTGACTGCCGATCTATCGCACGCCAAAGTGCTCTACGTTCATCCGCGAGGGTTTGATGGCGAGGCAGAAGCCGATCTGGGCTTCAAAAGCGTGAACGGTTTTCTCAGGCACGGTATTGCAGAGCGCTTATCGATCTTCAAAGCTCCTTCGCTGCGTTTTTCGTACGATCGTACCTTTGAAGAAGGCACACGGTTGTCAGCGTTGATCGACGCTGCGCGTACTGATGATCGTCGTGTGATCAAAGACGACGAGACGCCGCCCCACTAGCCACGACCATTAGCTTTTTCTAGGAGAGCCCACATGTTTGGGGCGGTGGCGTTGATCGATAAGCCGATCAACCTAACTTCTTTTGATGTCGTTGCCCGGATGCGACGTGTGTTTCGTGCGCAAGTTGGTACTCGCGTGGGGCACACGGGAACGCTCGATCCGCTGGCTACCGGCTTGCTGCCCATTTGCTTGGGAGAGGCCACAAAGTTCGCACAGCGCATGCTCGACGCGGATAAGGGCTATCTCGCCACCGTGAAGCTCGGTGAAGCGACCGACACCGCAGATCGCGAAGGTTCGATCATCGCGACCGGCCCGACTGAATTCAGCCGCCAAAATATCGAAGCGCCGCTCGCAGCGTTCATTGGCACGATCAGCCAGATACCGCCGGCGTACTCCGCGCTCAAAATCGATGGCCGACCTGCGTACGAGCTCGCACGCGCGGGGAAAGCGGTGACACTTGCGCCGCGCGAGATCACAATTCACTCCATAACGCTGATTGACTACCGATTCGAGCAACACGAGTTCGATATCGAAGTCATCTGCAGCAAAGGCACGTATATCCGTTCTCTTGCGGTCGATATTGGCACCGCGCTCGGCACTGTCGCGCATTTAGCCGCATTGCGCCGCACGCTGACGGGCGGCTTCGCGTTGAGCGCTGCGCGGCCACTTGAAGATTGGCTTGGCGCAAGTGAAGCGCTCCGCGCACAGTGGCTCTTGCCCGTGGACTCGTTGGTCATTGATTCGCCGCGACTCGATTTAGATGAAACGCAAACACGCGATATTCGCGATGGAAAACGTGTTCACGTGGATCGCAAGGAGGAGCGGGGCGCAAGCTCGTACCGCCTGTACTCCGCGGATCAAGCGTTCTTGGGTTTAGGCGAGTTTGCTGCGCCCGACAGCAACGTCCTTCGCGCTCAGCGACTGATGTCTACCGCGCTTAAATCCTGAAACGCGCGCTCCCATACAATCGTTCGATGGTTCCTGACACCGATATTCAACAACTTCGTACCCCGCCACACTCGATTGAGGCGGAGCAATCGGTGCTCGGCGCGCTTATCCTTGATAACAACGCCATCGATAAGGTCGCGGATGTACTGAAAGCGGAGGACTTTTATAACGAAGGCCACCGCATCGTCTACGAGCACATCAATCGCTTGGCGGCAAGCAACAGCCCTGCCGACGCAGTGACGCTCTCCGAGAGCTTACGGGCCGAAGGCAAGCTCGAATATGTCGGTGGCTTGGCCTACATTGGCGCGATTGCGAATGCGGTGCCCACTGCGGCAAACGTGCGTCGATATGCCGAAATCGTGCGTGATCGTTCGGTGATGCGTCGCTTGGCGGGGGTGGCGACCGATATCGCTGAAGCCGCGATTAGCCCCATGGGCAAAACGGCAGATCAGCTGCTTGACGAAGCCGAGGGCAAGATTTTCGAGATCGCTGAAATGGGCGATCGATCAAAGCAGAATTTCATCTCGTTATCCGAGTTGACCGCGCAAGCCATTGATCGCGTTGAAGAGCTCTATCGCCGCGATAACGCGAGCGACGTCACCGGCATCTCAACGGGCTACACCGACTTGGATCGGATGACGGCGGGGCTTCAGCCGGGCGATCTCATCATCGTCGCTGGACGCCCGTCGATGGGCAAAACCGCGTTTTCGCTCAATATCGGCGAACACATCGCGGTGAACCTGAAGAAGCCGGTTGCCGTGTTCTCGATGGAGATGGGCGCGCTGCAGCTGGCAATGCGTATGATCGGCTCGGTCGGCAAGCTAGATCAACACGTGCTCAGAACGGGCCGCCTCACCGACAGCGATTGGAATAAATTCACCGACGCGCTATCGAAGCTCGATAGCTCGCCGATGTACATCGACGAAACGGCGGGATTGAATCCGTTTGAGCTTCGCGCACGTGCGCGGCGACTTGCCCGACAAGTGGGTGGGTTGGGCCTCATCATCGTGGACTACATCCAGCTCATGAGCAGCGCCTCTAGCGGTGAGAATCGCGCGACGGAGGTGTCCGAGATTTCGCGTTCGCTCAAGATGTTGGCGAAGGAATTGCAAGTGCCGGTCATTGCGCTGTCGCAGTTGAATCGCTCGCTCGAACAACGTCCGAACAAGCGCCCTGTGATGAGCGATCTGCGTGAATCCGGCGCGATTGAACAAGACGCAGACGTAATCTTTTTCATCTATCGAGACGAGGTTTACAACCAAGATTCGCCAGCGAAAGGCGTTGCTGAAATCATCATCGGCAAACAGCGTAATGGACCGATTGGTACGGTGAATCTCACCTTCCGCGGTGAGCACACGCGATTCGAGAACTACGCCGCGAGCGAAAATTATTTGAACGTGGGATCGATTCAATCCGCGCGCGGATCAGGTGGCGGGCCAAAATTTGGTGGTGACTCTCCGTTCTAACTGGCGTGTGACAGCACGACCTGACTGACAGCTCGCGCATCGATCCTGCCGCCCATTAAGAGACTTTTCTGACTGCCCTTGGGCTTCTCTCGGAACTTTATTCGGGGCTAGCGGCTGTAAATCGCGATTTCGATTCACAAAAAAAGCGAGTGCCAGCCCCTATTTACGGCGGCTAGGGTGTTTTAGCTGCTGGTTGTTCTGGAACTACCGCCCTACGAAGCGCGCGGCGCGCTTTTCTTTGAACGCAGCAACGCCCTCTTTGTAATCCGCTGAATGGCCACATTCGCGCATGAGTTGGCCTTCGAGCGCGAGCTGCTCATCGAGTGAATGATTGGCGCTCGCATAGAGCGCGTGCTTGGTACGAGCATAGCCCTGAGTTGGGCCCGACGCGAGTTGCTGGGCAACGGCATCGACACGAGCGGCAAACTCATCATCTGCCACGCACTCCCAGATGAGCCCGATCTCAGCCGCTCGCTTCGCGGTGAGTTTGTCGCCGAGCAAGGCAAGGCCCATCGCGCGTTGCGTACCCACCAAACGCGGAAGGAAATACGATCCGCCCGTATCGGGAATGAGCCCTAGTTTGCAAAACGGCTGCAGAAAGCTCGCGCTTTCGGTGGCGATGGTGAGATCACACGCCAATGCGAAATTGCAGCCGGCGCCCGCAGCGACGCCATTGACGGCCGCGATGACAGGCATCGGCAGCGCTCGGATCGATTGCACGAGCGGCGCGTAGTTTTTCTCCATTGATTCGCCGAGATCCACGGCGCTCTGGCCGGGGGCGACTGATCGATCATTCAAGTCTTGCCCAGCGCAAAAACCTTTGCCCGCACCCGTGATCACGAGCACGCGCGCGTGCTCGGCGACCGATCGCGCGATTGCATCGCGAAGCTCTGCATGCATGACATTGGTGAACGAGTTAAGTCGCTCGGGGCGATTCAAGGTGATGCGCGCCACGGCGTGCTCAACAGTAAACAGGATGGCTTCGTAGCTCATTGAATTCGGATTCTGGCAAAGACAGTCTCCGCAGTTTACGTGCGCTCTGCCACGCAAAGGAGACGCGGCCCCGCGATATGAAACTCAACGCTCGCTAAGCGACAGTGACGGCGCGTGCGGTTGACCCGTTCCCATTGCCCACTCGAGCGCGCAGCCACTCTTGAGTATCCGCTTCGCTCATCGGCACCGCAATCCCGAACCCCTGAGCGAAATCGCAACCGTAGGTCTGGAGCTGAACTAAGGACGCGCTGTCTTCCACCCCTTCCGCGACCACGGTGAGACCGAGGTTGTGTGCGAGTGTGATGGTCGATTGCACGATGATCCCGTCCTCGGCGCTCTCCGACATGCGTTGAACAAATGAGTGATCGATCTTGAGTCCGCGAAGCGGTAGCCGACGCAGATACGAGAGCGAGCAAAAGCCAACACCGTAGTCATCAATCACGATCGAAAACCCGAGCGCCCTGCAGTCTTCGAGCACCTGTGCCGCGCGATCTTGATTATGAATGAGCGAAGTTTCCGTGATCTCCAGATCCATTAACTTCGTTGGCAGCCCGCTCTGCGCAATCGCGAGCTGTAAGTGTGCGACGATTGCAGAATCACCCAAAAGCCGCGGTGAAATATTGATCGAAACACCCACCCCGGGGGCGATGCTCTGCCACGCTTTTGCGGCGCGTGCCGCGTTGTCGATCACCCATCTCGTTAACTGCCGGATCGAGTCGGACATTTCGGCCTTGTGTACAAAGTCGCGCGCAGCAAGCCGACCATATTCTGGATGGTTCCATCTCACGAGCGCTTCCATACGTGCAGGCTTACGAGAGCCGACATGGATCAGCGGTTGAAACTCAAGCGTGAGTTCACCCGATTCAATAGCGGCAGGGAGCCGCGCCAAGAGACCAAGCTTCTTCTGCTCGAACACCACTGTCGCGCGACTGAAAAGCCGCGTGCCGCCCCCTGTGTTTTTCGCGTGATACATCGCCTCGTCCGCGGCCCGCGAGAGCTCCGAGAAGGTCGTGCCATGGATCGGAAAAAGTGCGGCGCCGATGCTTGCAGACAGGTGAAACTTGCTGTTTGCGATCAGAAACGGCTCACGCATCGCCTCGCCTACCGCTTCGCCTAGCCTCAATGCGCCTTCACCCGTGCCGACGTCGCGAGCAAAAATCGCGAATTCATCGCCCCCTAAGCGGGCAGCAACGGCGTTTGTGTCTTTGATGACGCTTTCAAGACGGTGACGCATTTGACGTAACACCTCGTCGCCCGAAGCGTGGCCGAGCGTATCGTTAATATCCTTGAAAAGATTGAGATCGATGAGCAGAAACGCTGCAGGTTCGGGCATCGCATCGCGCGCACGCGTAGTGCACACATCTGTGATCTCGGCCACCATGCGCTGGCGGTTCAGTAAGCCCGTCAGTGGATCGCGGTAAGCGAGGTGTTCGAGCAGTGACTGGTAGCGCTTACGATCAGTGATGTTTCGGCGCGCGCCCCACATCCGTATCAGCTTGCCATCTTCAACAACACCCAGCAATGAAAGTGAAAGCCAATTCGCGGGTGCCTCTCCGCGGCCGCGCTGGATCAATTCTCGTTCGACCAATCGATAGCCGCGATCAACCCAATCGCGAAGCGAGCTGCCTTTAAAAAGCTCAGGCATCGTTTCGCCAATCGCGCGCCCAATGATGCGATCGTCCGTGAGCACGTAATCGCGCATAAACGCGGCATTGGCATCGGTGACACGGGCCTGTGTGCGAAGCCGCTCGATTTGAGCCTGGGGCGTCTCCGTTACGTTGATCGGTGGATCAATGTCGATGCACCATATGGGATCAGGGGCCGCCTGCACAAAAGCGCGATGACGCTCGCGTGTTTGTAGAAGCTCACGTTCAGTCTTGAGACGTTGCGCCGACTCGACACCGACCATCAGCAGATCAATCCCTGATGATGCATACGTTTGCTCGTCGCGATTCCATGCGCGCGTGCTCGTGCAATCCTCGAAACAGACCACGCCCCAAAGTTCGCCGCGAACGAAGACTGGCACATCAAGCAGAGCGCGCACATCCGTCTGCGGAAGATACTCGTCGCGGAATTCCGCGAGTAGCGGATCGGTCAATGCATCTTCCACTGCCAGGGTTCGCCGCTGACGGATCGCCGCCAAATAAAGCGGATAGCGAGCCTGCGTAATTTCAATATTGTCAGCGCTAACGGAGGCGTTGCGCGTATCGTGCAGATACTTGCAACGCAGGACGTGAGCATCCCGGTCAACGAATTGCCAAAGGCTCGCGCGAGTGACTTCGAGCTTGTCGCCCACCTCAGTAAGGATCGAACCAATGGTTTCTGCAAGGCTTGCGGACGCAACCACGGAGGGGTCGCGGGCTAGGGCAAAAAGCGATTCGTGGAATTGCAGCGACCGCAACTCACGCTCGGTTCGGTGTGTGACATCCGCCAACGTGCCCACATAGCGGATGCGGCCGTCTTCAAGGGAGGCACGGTTACCGCGGCACGAGAGCCACACCGTCCGGTTGGAGCTGGATGAAACGCGAAACTCGAGTTCGACGCTCTCTGCGCCGCTCGCGCATTGCTCGAGCAGGCGCTCCATGCTTGAGCGATCCTCAGGCAGCAAGAAATCGAGGAAGTCGGTCACCGGGCCGTAATAGCGCCCCGGCCCCAGACGTTTGAACGAAATGACGTTGTGGTAAAGGTCGATGAAGCCGCTGTCGGGGAGGTAATCCCACAAACCAATGCCGCCCGCAGCCAGCGCGCGTTGCAAAAGTGGTTCATTCGTCCCAAACGGAATTTTGGTCAGCTGTGAAATCCGCGAGACCAACAAATAACTCCCTCGTTCGCGCTTCAATGTCGCGTATAAGCCGACTCGTCAGTGCCGAATCGGGCGTGCGTTGTAAGCAATCTCATGGGCTGCGACTTCGCAACTTCGACTGTATGTGGATGGTAGCGCCCTAGTGCGACTCCGTACAGTGCGGAATACGCGACCCTACCTAAACTGGTGGTTTACTGGTTCTCATAATTGACTGACCGGTCAGTCGGGAATACGATAGCAAGCGAGATATGCGTTAGCGGCGCAGCTCACAGCAAAAAAGCTCTGCGCCCCGCTTTATTTGCACGCACGGCTTTTTTGTAGACAAATCGACCAACGTATTTCCCGCGCGTAGCGCATTCGGAGATTGAAGATGTATACGCAGGCTATTGACACCGATCCCACACTGCGGACGTCGGCCGCAAGCGACGATGGCGCCGCCGAAGACGCGTTCCTCGCCCGCATCGCAGACGACGAGAAGATCGAGCCGCAAGACTGGATGCCGGAGGCGTATCGAAAAACTCTCGTTCGCCAGATTTCGCAGCATGCGCACTCCGAAGTGGTTGGCATGCTGCCTGAAGGCGGCTGGATTACGCGTGCACCATCGCTGAAGCGCAAAGAAATCCTGCTTGCAAAAGTGCAAGACGAGGGCGGCCACGGCCTCTATCTTTACGCCGCCGCAGAAACCCTGGGCGTATCGCGCGAGCAACTCATTGACGCGCTTCACTCCGGCAAAGCGAAATATTCAAGCATCTTCAATTACGAAACGAAAACCTGGGCTGACATTGGCACGATTGGTTGGCTTGTGGACGGCGCGGCAATCATGAATCAAGTGCCGCTCTGCCGCTGCAGCTATGGCCCCTACGCGCGCGCGATGATTCGAATTTGCAAAGAAGAATCCTTTCATCAGCGTCAAGGCTTCGATATCGTGCGCGCGCTGTGCGAGGGCACGCCCGAGCAGAAGGCAATGGCGCAAGAATCGCTCAATCGCTGGTGGTGGCCTACCCTCATGATGTTTGGCCCGCATGATTCCGATTCCACGCACACCGGTCAGGCAAGCGCGTACGGCATCAAGCGAATCAGCAACGATGAGCTGAGGCAAAAGTTTGTCGACGTTACGGTGGCGCAAGCGGAGTTCCTCGGCTTGAGCATTCCAGACCCAGCGCTTCGCTGGAATCCAGCGCGCGGTCACTATGACTTTGGAAAGATCGATTGGGACGAGTTTTGGCGCGTGGTCAACGGTCAAGGCCCATGTAACGAGGCTCGAATGAATGACCGGATCTCGGCGTTTGAAGAAGGGCGCTGGGTTCGCGATGCGGCAAGCGCGCACGCTGCGAAACATGCTGCACGCGCCGTTGCGCGCGCGGGCGCGCTGGAGGCCGCATGAGCGATAGCAACGCCAAAAGCCTCGCGCCTACCGATTGGCCGCTCTTCGAAGTCTTCATTCGCTCGAAGCAGGGGCTCGATCACAAACACGTCGGCAGCCTTCACGCGAGTGATGCCGAGCACGCGATTGCGCTGGCTCGCGACGTGTACACGCGGCGGCAAGAAGGCGTCTCGATTTGGGTGGTGCCTTCGAAGGCAATTACCGCGAGTGATCCAGCGCTTAAAAACGAAAATTTTGATCCGATGGCATCAAAGATTTATCGTCACCCGACCTTCTACGACATTCCTGAAGAGATTGGTCATATGTAATGAGCGCGCTTCCTTCGCAATCGCTCTTGCTCATCGCGGACAGTTGTCTTGTGTGGGGGCATCGACTTTCCGAGTGGTGCGGTCACGGCCCTCAGCTCGAAGAAGATATCGCGCTTACCAATACCGCGCTTGATGTCATTGGGCAGGCGCGCTTGCTCTACCAGCTCTACTCATCGCGCGCAGGCAACGGCTTGACCGAGGATAAGCTCGCCTATTTTCGTGGGCCGGACGCTTTCCAAAACGTTGCGATTGCTGCCGTTGAAAACGGTGACTACGCGCAAACCGTACTGCGTTCGCTGATTCTTTCGGCGTGGTTTGTGCCGCTCTGGCGCGCTCTCGCCGTTGGGCGCGATCCTGAACTGGCCGCAATCGCGGTCGAGGCCGAGAAAGCCGCACGAGTGCAACGCCGTCATGCAAGCGATTGGACGATTCGATTCGGCGATGGCACCGCCGAATCACGTCGCAGAATCGAACACGCGATATCAACCCTTGCGCCCTGGGTGCCCGCACTCCTTGCCACTGAAATCGACGGAACGGATCGCGCTCACCGTGAGAACGAATGGCGCGCGTTCGTTGCCGAGGTGATGGCAGAGGCAACGCTCGCTGCGTTTCCGGTCAACGCAAATGGCGATCATCATGCCTTTGAGGCGAATGCAAAGCAGGCGCTCTCGGCGCTCCTCCATGAAATGCAATCGCTGGCGCGCGAGCATCCCGAAGCGGTTTGGTAGCGGATGGCAACTCACTTTTTTCCGTTAACTGTGAAAGACGTGCGCAGAGAAACCAAAGATTGCGTTTCGATTGCGTTTGATGTGCCGCCGGAGCTGCGCGACACGTTTGTCTTTCAGGCAGGTCAGTACGTCAATCTTCGCGCCAATGTTGATGGCGAAACGCTCAGGCGTTCTTATTCGCTCTGTAGCGCGCCGGATTCGGGCGAATGGCGGGTGGCGGTGAAACGCGTGGCGGGCGGGCGCTTTTCGCAGTTCGCCAATTCCAAACTGAAGGCGGGTGACAGCATCGATGTGATGCCACCGGATGGCAAGTTTTGCTTCCTGCCCGCGCGGGAGACGAAACGCCACGTGTTGATGATCGCTGCCGGCAGCGGGATCACGCCGATGTTGTCGATTGCCACGACGCTGCTCACGCGCGAGCCTGATTCGTCGATCACGCTGCTGTACGGAAACCGTAGAGTGCGCGACATCATTTTCAAAGAGCAGATTGAAGACCTACGGGATCGATTCTTGGCTCGTTTTCAAGTGGTCCACGTGCTGAGTCAGGAACCAATGGAATCGCCCATTTCTTCTGGGAGAATCGATCAAGAAAAGATTCTGTCGATCATTCAAGAAAATCGAATGTTCCCGTCATTCGGTGAGGCCTACATTTGTGGCCCTGAAACGATGCTTGAAGGGGCGCGTTCTGCGCTTTCGCTCTGCGGAATGGCTAAAGAGCGCATTCACTTCGAGCGCTTCGCCGCTAGCCCGGTCGCCGCGGCGCGCAAATCGGGCTCCGACGATGCTTCGGCTCGCTCGGGGGACGCGCTGGCTGCGGACGCAGCTGCGCCCCGCGCACGCATGACGCTCATCGCTGATGGGATAGAGCGAGAGGTGACGATCGCCTACGAAGGCCAGACCGTGCTCGACGTCGCGCTCGACGCCGGGATAGACGCGCCGTATGCATGCAAGGCGGGTGTGTGCTGCACCTGTCGCGCGCGCGTTTTGGAGGGCGAAGTACGGATGGATGCGAACTACACGCTCGAGGAACATGAATTGAAGCGCGGTTTTGTGCTCACTTGCCAATCGCGACCCGTAACGCCCTACGTAAAGATCACCTACGACGCGCGCTAGCGCCAAAGCTCACTTCAAAACGGTGATGTTCGCGCCGCGTAAGCCTCGATGGCGGGGCGCGCGAGGTAGCATTTCGGGATGCACTTCTACCTGACCGTCGCGCTTTCCGCGTTTCTGCTTTTTCTCGTCCAACCGCTCATCGCGAAACAAATCTTGCCGTGGTTCGGTGGCTCGTCGGCGGTGTGGACGACCTGCATGCTGTTTTTCCAAGCGGCGCTGCTCCTGGGCTACGCGTATGCTGATGTGACGCCACGCGCGCTCGGCCCCAAGCGGCAGCCGCTTTTGCATATCGCGCTCGCACTCGCGTGTTTGCTGGTGCTGCCCATCATCGCGCCAGACGCGTTGAAGCCGCAGGGCGCGGAAGAACCCATTACGCGCATTCTGTTGTTGCTCTCGGTCACGATTGGATTGCCGTATTTGCTGCTTTCCACCACGTCGCCGCTCATCCAAAGCTATTTCGCACGCTTAAATCCTGGGCGCGATCCGTACCGCTTGTTTGCACTTTCTAACGCCGCGTCTCTCATCGCGCTGGTGGCCTATCCGCTCGCCATTGAGCCGTTCACTGGAACGCGTGAGCAAGCGATCGGCTGGTCGATCCTTTTTGCAATCTATGTGATCTTGCTCGCGACACTTGCCTGGCGGGTTTCGCGGCGGAGCGAGTCCGCGCCCGAGACGAATGTCGGAATGCGATCCGCTACGTCGGGGGCGCTACCACCGCTCGTGACGCAACTGCGCTGGGTCGCGCTTTCTGCAGCGGGCTCGATGCTTCTGCTCGCGGTTTCAAACCACATCACGCAAAACGTTGCTTCAGTGCCGCTTTTGTGGGTGTTGCCGCTTGTGCTCTATCTCTTGAGCTTCATCCTCACGTTTGACGGACAAGGTTGGTACAAGCGCCAGTATTACGTCGGGCCATTCATCGTCGTCTTGATTGGCATGTGTTACCTGCTAGTGGACAAGACTTATCAGTTTGATCTGGTCGTGCAGACGAGCGTGTTTTGCGTGGGCCTGTTTGTCGTTTGTATGGTGTGCCACGGCGAGCTCGTATTGGCGAAGCCCGAGCCATCGCAGCTCACGCGTTTTTACTTGCTGATTTCAGTGGGGGGCGCGCTGGGTGCGCTCGTGGTGAGCGTCGGCGCACCGCTCTTGTTCCCCACGTTTTTGGAAACCTCGCTCGCGCTTTTTGTGGCGACGCTTCTGTTTGTTCCGGTTGCGACGCAGACCCAGCCGCTGCTTAAGTGGTTTGCGGTTGCGCTCACCGTGGGCGTCGCCGGAACAGGCGCGTATTTTTGGAAGCTCGAACACAACAACTCACTCGAAGTGACTCGAAATTTCTACGGCGTGTTGAAGATCAAAGAGTACGATGATCGCGGCAGTGATAACCACCTGGTTCGCATGGTGCACGGCGCGATTCTTCATGGCGAGCAATACACCCATGACACCTGGCGGCGCGAACCAACGACGTATTACACGCCGACGTCTGGATTTGGGCGCTCGGTAAACCAGAAGCGGATCGAAGCGCCGCTCAGCTATTCCGGTATTCGAATTGGCATGATCGGCTTGGGCGTGGGAACGGTCGCTGCGTATTGCCGTGAAGTGGATACCTGCAGGATCTATGAGATCAATGCGGAAGTGGAGCGACTCGCGCGAAAGCACTTCACGTATTTGAGCGATAGCAAGGCGAAGATGGATATCGTCATTGGCGATGCGCGGCTCTCGCTTGAACGAGAGGCGAACAATCAGTTCAACGTGCTCGCGGTAGACGCCTTTTCGGGCGACTCGATCCCCATGCATTTGATTACAGACGAAGCGGTGCGCGTGTTCATGGGCCAGCTCGCATCGAACGGCATCCTCGCGTATCACGTGTCAAATCGATTCCTCAACTTGCCGCCAGTGCTCGCTGAGATCGCCGCGCGTGAAAAACTCGCTGGCCTCGTGGTTGAGGATCCATCGCAGTCAAACAACGCGCTGCATTCCACCAGCACTTGGGTGCTGCTTGCAAAGGATGCGAGTGCGTTTGGCAAGATCGAGGGCGGCACGCCGCTTGAGCGCGTACCGGGCACACCGTTCTGGACGGACGATTTCAACAATCTGCTATCCGTGCTTAAGTGGAAACACTAATTGCTTCGCTTGCTTAGCTAAGGAAGTCTTGGGGCGAGCGCTTGATTTCAAATCAAGCGGCTAGTTGTGATAACTAAGCGCTCGCCCCAATAAACGTTGGCTAAAGCGATAAGTGTTGAATCAAAAAATCATCACGTTGCCGGAGCAATTCGGCAACGCGTTTGCGCCCTCGAGTCGTATCGAGCCTTACCTGGCGTTCGGGAGCAGATCAAGCACGCGTTGCGCGCGGTGAAGCAGAGAGTCTTCCAGCAGTTCGGCCAGGCGGTCGGCCGCGCGCGCTTCAAGCGCGAGCATGATTTCGTCTTGCTCTTCCATCACCTGATCCCACAGCTCGGCGGTCATGTGCGCTAGGTAGCGCGCGCGTGCCGCCTGACCGTTGAGCAATCGGTAAATTTTGGCGAGCACTTCGTTGCCCGCTGCTTCGACGATGCCTTGATGGAAGTGCTGGCTGTAGCGAAAGAAGCTTGCCGCATCGCGATTTCGGTAATGGCGAGCCATCAAATCGTGATAGTGGCGCAGCGTGGTGATTTCGTCTTGGCTCGCATTCGCACAGGCGAGCTCACCTGCTAAGCGCTCAAGGGTGCCGATCGTTTCGAGCGTGTCGCGAAGGCGTTCACGTTCGAGCTTGGTGACGAGCGCACCGCGCCGCGGCTGAAATTCGACCAAGCCCTCAGTGGCCAGGATCTTGAGCGCGTCTTTCAGATTTCGGCGCGAAACGCCGTGCTGCTCTGCGAGCTCTTTTTCGCGCAACGGTGAGCCCGGCGCGATTTGATGAAGCACAATTTTTTCGCGCAACGCGCGCGCTATGACTTCGTGCACAGGCTTAGGATGAGTGAGTTCCTCAATGAATTCGTCCATAGCTTCCTCCCGGTATAGCCTGTCACGTGTAGATCGTGATCATGGACAAATTCTAGTTTGTCTAAGCATTTGGCGGTAGACAAATTTTGTCCTGTTCAATCCGGCCAAACGCCGGATGAATAAGCAAACGTGAAACAACGCCGATTTAGTTTAGTTTTGAACAAATCGGCTTAGCCGGTTTGACTCGTGCGTTTGTCGTGCATTCAGCTTGGACGAACGCCTGCATTTACACGGGGTTCAGCGCTCAGTGGGTGCAAGCGCTGGATCGACTGCCGCCCGTTCGTCGAAGACAAAGCAGTCGCCGTCGTAGTGATCGCGTCCCACTTTCTCAAAATAGCGAAGGATTCCGCCTTCAAGTTGGAAGACGTTTTCTACGCCGAGCGAGTGCAAGTACGGCGCGGCTTTTTCGCATCGGATACCGCCCGTGCAGAAGCTCACCACCGTTTTGTTTTTCAGTGCATCCGCGTGCTGCTTCGCGATCTCGCCGAATTCGGTAAAGTTTTTATTGCCCCAGAAAAGCGCACCTTTAAACGTGCCGGTATCGACCTCTACATCATTTCGCGTATCGAGTAAGACGATGTCGTCGCCACGGTCCAACCGCGCTTTCAAGTCCTCCGGCGAGATGAAGGGCGCGGGCTGCAGCGCTGGGTTCACCTGCGGCTGGCGGAAGGTGACGATCTCGTCTTTCAACTTGATCTTCATCTTGTGAAACGGCATCGTTTCCGACCAGCTCTCTTTGATATCGAGGTTCGCGAAGCGCGGATCATCGTCAAGGATCGAGAGAAAGCTGCGCACAGTGGTTTCTGCGCCTGCGAGGAACGCATTGATTCCTTCGTGTGCGAGCAGGATCGTGCCTTTGAGGCCGAGTGCCTGCGCGACAGGTAAAAGGCGCGCCTTGACGGCTTGCGGATCGTCGATCGCAACGAAGCGGTAAGTGGCGACGTTCAATAGGTGAGTCATACGCAAATTTTAGGGTGTTCCCTAGGTGAGCGGTGAGTCGGTCAACCGAAGGTCGCATCGGAATCGTGACGTAGGAACCCCCTGACGTTGAACGATAATCCACGCCTCACGAGTGACATAACGACAATAAGGAGGACCTCTATGACGTACGCCGCCATCACCGGCTGGGGCAAATGCATGCCGCCCGCAGTGTTGACTAACGCCGATCTTGCGACCTTTATCGAGACCGACGATGAGTGGATCGTCTCGCGCACCGGCATGAAAGAGCGGCGCATTTCGCATGTGCACGCTGTCGAAATGGCCTACGTCGCCGCGATGCACGCGCTTGCCTGCGCGGGCTTAAAGCCCACTGACATCGATCTGATTGTGTACGGCAGCTGCAGCAACGATGAACTGGTGCCGAATACTGCCTCTGCCTTGCAGTACAAACTCGGGGCTGATGGCGCCGCTGCGATGGATGTGAACACAGCGTGTACGAGCTTTCTCTACGGGCTCTCGACCGCCAACGCTTTGGTTCGAACCGGCACGTGCAAGCGCGCACTGATTGTCGGCGTCGAACTCATCTCCCGCTACATGGATTGGGACAATCGCGGCGTTGCGGTGCTTTTTGGCGATGGTTGCGCAGCAATCGTGATCGAGCAAACTGAGGAAAAGACGGGCTTACTCGCCGAGACGCTCGGCTGCTATGGCGATGCGCGCGGCATTCTGCGCGTGCGCGGATACGGCGCAACCTATGCGAATTGCAACGTCACCTTTGGCGACATGTTGTGGGATTTTGACGGCCCGCAGATTTTCAAGAAAGCGGTGCAAGGCATGACCGATGCGAGCGCGAAGACGCTCGCGAAAGTGAACGTGACGCCTAAGCAAATCGATCTCGTGGTGCCGCACCAAGCCAACTCGCGCATCATCGAATCAGTCGCGAAGTACGCGGGCATTTCGATGGATAAAGTGCATCTCACCGTGCAGAAATACGGCAATATGAGTTCCGCCACCGTGCCGGTTGCCCTAGTTGAGGCGCTGGAAGAGGGCAAGATCAAGCCACACGCGAAACTGCTCATGCCGGCCTTCGGTGCAGGGCTCACATTGTGCTCGCACTATGTGGAATGGGGCGAGCGCGTCGTGCCGAAAGATGTGTCGAACGTGGCGTTGCCGCCGTGCGAAAAAACTGCGCTCCAACTCGTCAATGAAATTCGCGCCACGAAAGATGTGCGAGGTCGCTCGCTCGCGGGGATCGAAGCGGCGTACTACGCAGATCGAAAGCCGTACGCGCAGCAGTAAGGTTCGAATCTGCTCTCACATTTATCGCGATTGTCCTTGTTCTATCCGCGCCGCACGCAGTAAATCTACTTTGTTGAGATAACGCGATTTCCCTCGCTTGCCCCGTTTTATTGCGGGGTAAGTGGCCGAATTTGGGGTGCCGAGCGCAACGGTGGAAGTGGTAACTACAGCCGCGCAGGCAGCTTCAAGAAACCTCGAAACCGTGCACGACCGCCGCGCACTTTCTCGGCGTGGTCGATCTCATAGCTCGGGAATCGCGAGAGGAAACGCCCAATCGCCACTGCGCCCTCAAGGCGCGCGACGGCGAGCCCTGCACACTGATGCGGGCCTGATCCGAACGCGAGATGGCGATTGTGCTCACGTGTGATGTCGAGCGTGTCGGGATTCTCAAACTGCGCAGGATCGCGATTGGCAGCGCCAATGCACAGTGTGATTCGTGTTTGCGCGGGCAGGCGAACGCCGCCGATCGTGGTCTCGATCGTGCTCATGCGGTTGCCGAGCTGATTGCTTGATTCGAATCGCAGGAATTCTTCCACGGCCGTTTTGATCAAGGCCGGATTCTCGATCAACGCATCGCGCGCGCTCGGCCAGCGCGTGAGCATTTCGAGCGCGTTGCCGATCAAATTCGTCGTTGTCTCATGGCCCGCATTCAAGATGAACACGCAGTTTTGAAGCAGCTCAGTTTCGGTCAAGCGCTCGCTCGCGGATTCGCCTTGAATCAGCCGAGTGAGCACATCGGTCGCCGGATCGCCCGGTGATGCGCGGCGCCGCGCCACTAGCGTTTTTAGATAGCCCACGAATTCGGTCACGGCACGATTGCCGCGTGTTAATTGCTCGTTGGTGAGCGAAGGCTCCAGCGCCCCGAGAATTGCGAGTGACCAGTCACGCAGCGGCGCTCGCTCATCACGCGGTACACCGAGCAGATTGCCGATGACTTCAACCGGGATCGCCGCTGCAAAATGCTCGATCAAATCGATGGACTCGCCACGCTCGCTGAGCGCGTCCATCTCGTCGAGCAGGCGATCAACGAGCTGAATGAGCGATATTTCCATCGCCTCTACCGCGCGTTGCGATAGCGCGCCGATCATGAGTTTTCTCACCCGCGTGTGAAGCGGCGGATCGTTGAACACGAGGCTCGTTGTGTGGTGCTCAAACAGCGGCGAATCACCATACTTTGGAAAGAACTCTGCTTTTTTGTCGGATGAAAACGCGCTTGCGTCTTTGTAAACCTGCAAGCAATCCGCGTAACACGTGAGAAAAATCGAGCCATCGGGCATCTGCCGCACCGGATCGGCTTCTCGCAGTGTGCGATAAAACGGATACGGGTCGTCATGAAAACCGGGTGGCAGCGCGCGCAAATCAAAACTTGCCAGCCAATCAATGTCAGTGTGCATCGCTGCATTTTGAGTGATCTGAGAGTAGACGGGGACACAAAAGCGAAGAAAACGAGAATTTGCTATTAACTAATCCGTTTGTTAATGTTTAATTCATCGGTGGAAATCAAGCAAAGTGTCGTTTATCGAGTTTTTGTTGCGTTGCGGCAGTTTGCGTGATGCGACAAGACAGATTTGCAGCGCATCCGCTCGCTATATTTCTTTAGTACATAAATCACGGAGGGTCGCTGCTTGAAACTGCTTGAATGGCTCGCACGAGCGAGCGCGATTGTGGCGGGACTCATCCTGATCGCGCTCACACTGATGACGGTTTACAGCGTGATCGGCCGTGATTTTTTTGGTAAAGCGCTGCTCGGCGACTTCGAGCTCACCGCAGTGATGACGGGTGCGGCTATCGCGCTTTTTCTGCCTTGGTGCCAAGTGAAGCGCGGCAACATCATTGTTGATTTTTTTACCAGTCGCGCGAGTGACCAAACCCGCAGCGCACTGGATAGGATTGGCGCACTTTTCATCTCGGTGATGATGGGGCTTTGCGCATGGCGCGCCACACTCGGCGGATTGTCCGCTTACAAAAGTAATTCGGGCACCATGATGCTCGGGTTTCCAGAGTGGATCGTATACAGCTTCATTGTTCCCGGTCTCACCATTACTGCATTGATCGCACTCGTGCAGGCACTTCGCGGCCTGGATGCGTTTGACGTTAAAGGTGGGGAGTTGCCGCAATGACTGGGATCACGCTCGCGGTCGTGGTCTTCGCGATCATGTTGTTTCTCATGGCGATCCGAATTCCGATTGCTGCTTGTATGTTTACCGCGGGCGCATTCGGCTACGTGGTGCAAACCGGCTGGCTACCCCTTGCCAATTTCTTAAATTCGCAGACGTATGCGCGCTTCGCAAGCTACGATTTGTCGGTGATCCCGTTATTCATTTTGATGGGGCATTTCGCGACCCAGGGCGGGTTGTCGCGTGCGCTATTTCAGTTTGCAGCGGGTGCGCTTGGTCGATTCAAGGGCGGTCTCGCCATGGCATCGGTCTTTGCATGTGCGGCGTTTGGCGCGATTTGCGGATCATCAGTGGCGACTGCTGCCACCGTCACCTCGGTGGCGTTACCCGAAATGAAACGTCACGGCTACTCGGGGCGACTCGCCACTGCAACGCTCGCAGCGGGCGGCACCTTAGGCATACTGATCCCGCCTTCGGTAGTGCTCGTGATCTATGCAATTCTTACTGAGCAGAACATCGCAAAATTGTTTGCTGCGGCCATGATTCCCGGCATCATTGCGATGGTGGGCTACATGCTCGCCATTGCGATCTATGTTCGCTTAGTGCCCGGCCATGCGCCTGAGCATGATGAGATTGCCAAAACCAACATGACGGAAGCCTTGATCGGCGTCGGTCCGATCGCGTTGATCTTTCTAATTGTGTTCGGCGGCATCTACGGCGGCTTTTTTACGCCCACTGAGGGCGCGGGGGTTGGCGCGTTTTGCACATTTATCGCGGCACTCGCCAAGCGGGAGATGACCTGGGCGAAGTTCAAAACCTGCTTCTATGCCACAGCGGAAAGTTCGGCCATGATCTTCATGATCTTCCTGGGCGCAGATCTCATGAATTCAGCGCTCGCGCTCACACAGGTGCCCAATCAGCTAGCGGCGGCGGTCGGTGGCATGGGGCTGCCACCACTGGCTGTGATCGGAGCGATTTTGATTTTCTACGTCGTGCTTGGCTGCGTGATGGACGAGCTATCGATGATCCTGCTCACCATTCCGATTTTCTTTCCGATGGTGATGGGTTTGAAACTTGGGCTCACCCCTGAGCACCAAGCGATTTGGTTCGGCATCTTGGTGCTCATGGTAGTGGGGGTCGGGATGCTTGCGCCGCCCGTGGGCTTGAACGTTTACGTCGTCAACAGTATGGCGAAAGACGTGCCGATTTCTGAGAGCTATCGTGGGGTTGTCCCGTTCTTGGTCAGCGATTTTTTGCGCACAACGTTAGTGTTGTTCTTTCCCGCGATTGCGCTTTGGATCTTGCAGTTCGTTGGCAAGTGAGCGGTATTGCAGAAGAGGCGCTAGCGGAAACCCGATTTCTAGAACGTAACGTAATCGTCAGAATCCAAACACTATCCGAAGGAGGAAAACAATGGATCGTCGTACCGTATTGAAAGCAGCGGGTGCCACCGCTGTCGCATCGATTGGCGCGCCCGCACTTGTGGGCTTTGCGCAATCAACCGTCACGCTGAAATTTCACACCTTCATGGCGCCCACGTCGAACGTGTGGCTCACCATGCACAAAGCGTGGATGGATAAGGTTGAGAAGGATTCTGGCGGCCGCATCAAGTTTGAAGGCTACCCCGCGATGCAGTTGGGCGGCACACCGCCGCAGCTCTACGATCAAGCCCGTGACGGCGTAGCAGATGTGACCTGGACGTTACCGGGCAACACCGCGGGTCGGTTCCCGCGTGTCGAAGTGTTTGAGTTGCCGTTCATGATGAACAATGCCGATGCAACCTCGCGTGCGTATTGGGAATACGTGCAAACGATGGCGCCGGATGAGTTCAAAGAGAACCAACTGATCGCTGTGCAAGTGCATGGTCCGGGCATGTTCCACATGAAGGAAAAGCTCATCAAGTCTGCTGCTGATTTGAAGGGGCTCAAAGTGCGCGGCCCGACGCGTCAAATCACCAAGATGCTCGGGATGCTGGGCGCAACGCCTGTGGGCATGCCGCTGCCGCAGATTCCTGATGCGCTCTCGAAAGGCGTGATTGACGGCTGCGTGATTCCTTGGGAAGTGGTGCCGTCAGTCAAAGTGAACGAGCTCACGAAATTCCACAGTGAATTCGCGCCGGATGCGGGCTCGCTCTACACGACGACATTCGTGATGAGCATGAACAAAGCGAAATACAACTCGCTGCCGCCCGATTTGAAAGCGGTGATTGATCGCAACTCCGGCATCGAAGCGTCTGCCTTCCTCGGGCGTACGCAGCAGAGCAACGATCCCAATGGCCGCAAGAGCGCATCTGACCGCGGCAATACGATTCACACGATTGGTAAGGCCGAAGCCGAGGAATTCAGGAAGCTTTGCGCACCGATCTATCAAGAATGGATCGACGATATGAACAAGCGCGGCTTTGATGGCAAGAAGCTCTTCGACACTGCGAAAGCGCTCATCGAGAAACACGGCAAGCGCACGTAACGGCTCGTTCTGTGCGCAAGTAACGCCCGCTTATGCGGGCGTTTTTTTTTGCGGCTTTTTTGCTTTTCCGCTAATTTTTCATCGGCGAGCAATGATTTACATATTGATAAGAAAATACGTTAAATTGCGCTTTAGCCCAAATAAATTGTGCGACTAGCGCTAGATGCTGACGCTGTGAGCGCTGCAAATCGGTTTTGATTTCTATATTGTGCTTCGGACTAAATCACTGATTTACGTAATTCGTCGGGAGAATCTTTCACTCGTCATTTCAAGACGGGATCTCGTCGCAGGGGTACGTGCGGCTCGTATTTTGATGGATTAATTACGAAACTACGTGATAACATATTTCTATGGTTTCACGTAAATCTCCTGCAAAACGCCCCGCAGCTCGCGCGACGAACGACTCTGTAGAGGCGCGCCTCGCGGCGCTCGAAGCGCAGGTTGCGGCGCTCGCTGCGCGTACGAACGAACCGCCAGTCGCTATTTCCGCGTCGCAAAACCATCCAGTGGCTTCCGTGCTGCCGCAGCGCAAATTTTGGGCAATCGATGGCGTGCTCCGAAGCGCCGAATCGCAGGGCAACGAGTCTGGCGGCGTCGTGTTCGCGGGGCAGGTTGTTTTGCCCAATGAAGAGACCTACGCCTGGCAGATTGAGTCTGACACGAGCACGCTGCTCGCCTCCGATTGGAGCGTCGCTCATGCGCCGCTTGCAGCGCTCGCGCATCCCATTCGTTTGCTCGTGCTCAAGGCGCTGATCGAAGGAAAGCGCGACACGCAATCGCTCGCGAGCTTGCCC
The DNA here is from genome assembly GCA_013298145.1 of Betaproteobacteria bacterium. Classification (GTDB taxonomy): domain Bacteria; phylum Pseudomonadota; class Gammaproteobacteria; order Burkholderiales; family Casimicrobiaceae; genus Casimicrobium. The sequence continues at coordinate 84,807 of JAAFJO010000009.1, read as the reverse complement.
GACATGGGCACGACCGGTCAGCTCTATCACCACTTGAAGGAACTCGAAGCGGCCGGTTGGATTCGACAGCCACGTCGTGGCGAATACATCGTCTTGGCCGAGCGAGTGATTCCGCTGCTTGCCATTCTTTCCGCGTGCGAAGTCACGCAACGTTAGTAAGAAAGTCTCTATGAGCATCCTTTATCAATCGATCCACACCCTACGTCGTGGCGTGAAGCGCGTAGTTCCGTTCGCTTTTTTAGGTCTTGCGGCCTTGATCACCGTTCGCGCTGCTGAGCACTGGATTGCGCCGCAGCCGCAATGGCCACAGCCGCTGCAGCTCATTGGAAAAGGCGTCAACGAATTGCGCGTTGCACTCGCAGCATTTGGCGTGGTGTTCGTAGTTTGTCTAGGCTTGATATTGATGTCGGGGCGCGCGCTCGCACAAACGACTGATCTCAAGAATCTTCAATCCACGATTGAGCGTGTGGTTGCTGCACAGAAACTTCCTGCTGCCGGTGGCGCCTTCGTTACATCAAATGGCGTGCAAAGTTTCGCAGTGGCTGGCATGCGTAAACGGGGCGAGCAAATCGCCGCGACTTCAAACGATCTTTGGCATCTCGGTTCGAATGGCAAAGCGATGACGGCGGCCATGATCGCGCGCTTGGTCGAGCGCGGCGCGATGCGCTGGAGCCAAACGCTGGCCGAAACGTTTCCTGAGTTGGTGCAGGAAATGTCCGAACCGATGCGCGGGATCACGATTGAGCAATTGCTTTCGCATCGTGCGGGTCTTGATGCAAACTTCGATTTGCGGCGCTACGTTGGGCGCAAAGATTTGAACGCAGCTCGTGTCGATGTGTTGAAAGACGCGATACGCAAGGGGCTCTCAAATACGCCTGGAGAAAAGTTTCTCTACTCAAATTGGGGTTACACGATCGCATCGGCAATGGCTGAGCGTGCGACTGGGAAGACCTTCGAAAACCTCATGCGCGAGGAAGTGTTCGCGCCGCTTTCGATCAAGAGCGCTGGCTTTCAAGGCACAGGGACGCCGGGAAAAATTAATCAGCCCTGGCCGCACACATCCAACGGAAAACCAGCCCCTGAAAATGGCCCCGATATGGACAACGTGCCAACGATGGCGGCGGCCGGAACGATCCACATGACGTTGCCGGACTACGCCATCTTCATTGCAGAAATCCTCAAAGCAGCGCAGGGCAAAAGCGTGTGGCTGAAAAGGGAATCAGTTGAATCGCTTCTCCAGCCGCGCGGCGACAACTACGCACTCGGCTGGCTCGTGCCCGAACGCGGTTGGGCGGGCGGGCGCGCGATGCATCACGGCGGTGACAACACGATGAACTTCGCCGTCGTTTGGGGATCGCCGAAGCGCGATTTCGCGGCGATCTTCGTCACGAATCAAAGCGGCGCGAACCGAGCGGGCGATGAGTTCGTAACGGCCGTGATTACTGCGGCGAGTCAAACGGGTAGCGAACGCCGATGAGTGATCGAATCTGATCCATCCAGCGAAGCGTTTCAAGCGTCTCCGCGTGGGGGATGCGATCACATTCGATGCGTCCGTCGCGAATCGCTGCGACCGCAGCTTCGATTTGGTATTCGAAGCCGTTGGTTCTAAACGGATGTTTGATCTCAAGCGGCGCTTGGCCCGTACGCTTAAGCGTCGCGCGCGTCGCTTGCCAGAAGCCGTTGTGAATGGTGATCGTGCCGTGCTCGCCGAAAATGTGGAAACTGTTGTCTGCGGCGCTGTCTATCGCGCACACAAACTGCGAGGCAATGCCGCCGGGGAAATAGAGCGTCGCATGTAAGCGCTGATCGACACCGGTGGGCGCGAGCAAGGCGCTGGCGTCGATTCGAAGCGCTGTAGGACAACGGCCGAGCGCCGCAGCCAACACCATGCGAGTGACCGTCAGGTTGTAAATCCCGATATCGAGCAGCGCGCCACCCGCTTGCGCAGGATCGAAGAGTCGACTCTTTGGATCAAACGGCGCGTTGAAGCAAAAACTCGATTGCAAGCTGCGGACTTCGCCGATCAGGCCTGCGCGAAGCCATTCGGCAACAGCGTGATGCAGCGGAAGAAATCGCGTCCAAACCGCTTCCATCAAAAACGTTCGCTGCGAACCTGAGAGCGCGAAAAGTTCCGCCGCTGCACGCGCATCAGTCACCATGGGCTTTTCGCAAACCACAGGCTTTCGCGCGAGGATTGCGGCACGAATCGCGTCGCAGTGAAACGCATGCGGCGTTGCGATGTACACGCCGTGCACTGCATCATTTGCCAGAACCTCCGCGAGCTCCGTCGTTGTCGCAATGGGTGCGTCGCTTGTTCGCGTCCAGCGGCGCGCGAATGCGTCAGCGCGATCTCGGTCGCGCCCTTGTACATGCTGAAGGTGCATGCCCGGTAGCGCGCACACCGCCTCAGCGAAACGATTCGCGATACGTCCTGGGCCGATCACCGCCCAACCGAAACTTGGTTTATCCATTACAACCTGTGTCTCCGAGCCCTCTATTTATTTGGGCTAAACGTCATATTGATGCGATTCCGAAAACTGATATTTGTATGCGGATGCCCTTATTAAATCGGGACTACCGCGTACTTGTTTGACTTAAAACGCCCAATCGCTTCCTCGCGTTACCGCTTGCGTCCCGAAGCGTGACTCTCGGTCTCAGCATCTCGCAACGCCCTCATTGTCTGAGATTCCCGCCCAACGCGTCACGCCAGCTCGTACTACGCAAGCTCGTCTTACACTCGTCATGTGAGTGCTCGTGAAACCCGTTTCCCCTCTATCGAATCGCTGCGTGCGTTTGAGGCGATCACACGGCTTGGCTCCTACGAAAAAGTCGCGCAAGAGCTCTCGGTGACGGCAAGCGCAGTGGCGAAGCGGATCACGGCGCTGGAGAACTTGCTTGGCGTTGCCTTGCTTGATCGCCAAGGTCGAACCCTGTCGCTCAGTGCCGCCGGAAAAGAATACCTGGAGCAGGTGCGTGCGGTGCTCGCGCAGCTTTCTGCGATTGGCCTGCATCGACGAGAGGCGCAGAGCAGGGCACGTCTGCGTATATTGACGCCCCCCACATTCGCACGAGAAATCCTAGTGCCGCGCTTGAAAGCATTTACGGATCGTCACCCGGAGTGCGAGGTGGAAGTCGTCGTCGCCATTCCGTATCTCGACATGGCGGTTCCCGAATCCGATGTGTCGGTGGAGTTTGGCCCGCGCTTTCCGGGCGTTCGAGGTACGCAGCGCGCGCACGAGCCACTTTTGTTTGAGCCGGTGTTTGCTGTGGCGGCACCTAGTTTCGCAAAGCGACATCGCCTGCGCGCGCCGAGCGACGTGTTGCGCGTGCCGCTGGTGCGCTGCCCAATTGAACCGTGGCGCGCGTGGTTCGATGCGGCGGGAATATCTGACGATGAGCCAAGCGGCGGCGTCAAATTGGTCGACTTGGGGCTCTCGCTTGAGGCGGCGGCGAGTGGGCAGGGGATTGCTCTGGCTCGCGCAAGCATCGCAAAGCGCTGGCTAGCGCGCGGCGACGTACTCGACCTGTGGCCCGTGCGCGCCAATCCGCAGACGGGCTACAGCCTTACCGTTCACCGCGCGGATGATGTGGCGCTGGATTTCGCGACATGGCTTCGAAAGCTGTGCACCGGACTGGAATCGAAATCTAAGTAATCCGCGAAACCTATTCAGATTGCTTCTGCGAACGCTCCTTTAGGACGTGAACGCGACGTTACCGATTCCGGCATTCGAAGCCATTTGAAACACGGCGTTTCGCAGAGGCCATCAATCCGCTCCGCCATTGGGTGCTTCCGCTTGATCGAGCCCCTGCGTCTCTGAATTGAGAGGAGAACAGCTCAGCTCACACAACCCATTCACCGCAGCAGCAGCCCCCAAAACGGTTGCCAAACTTGTTTGCCATTGTCTTAACAGAATGGAGCGAACGTGGCATACACGAGACGGGGGCGGATGATGTTCCTAGCCTGCAGTCGACGAACGCAGATCGAGAAGCTGTGTGACTCTTACGACTCAAATTACATACGACGTATAATATTAAACATCGTATGTATGTGGACGTCGTAGTGTCAGCCAAGCCCCACGAAAGCACTCGCCGCCAGCGCAAGCACGACCAGACGGTTGATCACTTGTCGGCCACTGCCTATCGACTGTTCGAAGCGCACGGGTACGACGAGGTCTCCATGGAACAGGTTGCGGAGGTCGCCGATGTTGCGAAAGCAACGCTTTACAAATACTTCCCCGTCAAAGAGGCGCTGATCGCCCACCGGTTTCGCCTAGATATCGCCGCTGGCATGGCGATGCGCGCGCAAGCGCTGCTCGCGCACAAGACATTTGATTCGCGAATGCGATACCTGCTGAGTGAGTCGGCTGCCTGGCATAGCGAGCGCCGAGCCTACCTACGACACTACATCCGCTATCTAACGAGCGTACGGCGATGTGAAGCGCAAAAACCAGAATCAGCGAACGCCGATAGCGATAGCCGTCAGATTTTGGCGGCGATGTTCAGAGCCGCTCAGCAGTCGGACGAAATCAAAGCAGAAGTCGAAGTGGAGCAATTGGCAATGAACTTCGAATATCTGCTGTACGCCGCCATCACCTCATGGCTCGCGAAACCGGAGCCAGATCTGAAAGAGCGCTTTCTGAGTGCGTTTGAACTCGTTATGTACGGCGTCGCAACCGCGCGACATGCTGCGGTGAACTGACGCCATAAGCACCCAACGGATACAACCTCATGTCAAACAACCACAGCGTCGTAAAAACTCCCGATCTCGGCCTTCCTCTACTCAAGGAGATTCAAACCGACCCCCTGGCAGCGGCCTCCAGATTTCATCAGCAATATGGTGATGTGGCTGAATTCGATATCCTGTTCCGCCGGATCGTTTACTTCTTCGGCCCGGACGCCATCCGCAAGATTCTGGTTGACCATCACGACGATTTCGAGCGCGAAGCCCGCCTGTTGCGCATCTTTGAGTCTATTCACGGTAAGAACGTGCTCACGACCGAGGGGGCAGACTGGGAGAGGCAGCGGCGACTGCTCACGCCAGCGTTTTCGCCGAAGCGCATGGGTGGCTACATGGCGCTGATGCAGGCCGCAATCGACAACTGCGTTCGCGACGAGTTGCCGGTCGTTCCTGGGCAAAGCGCCAGCATCGATGTCGACGCGTTCACCACGCGCATCACGATGGACATCATCCTTCGTACCTTGTTTTCGCATGCGAATTCACGCGACGAAGCACAACAAATCTCGGTGGCGATTCGAGCGCTTTCCCGCCAGAGCATGCGTGAAGTTTATTGGGCGCTGATTCCGCCGGATTGGCTCCCCTATCCCGGGCGCGCTGCCAAATTGAAGCATCTGCAGACGTTGCGCCGTTTGGTTGCGGCCCATGTCGATGATCGAGTGCGGCGTCGAGCTGAGAGCCAGACGCAAAGCGACGCGGCTGCTGCAGATGTGCTCGATATGATGCTGGCCGCGTGTGATAGCGATGGCGGACTCAGTACGCAGGAAGTCCTTGACAACTGCATGCTGCTGTTTAGCGCGGGTTTTGATACGTCCGCATCCGCCCTGACCTGGTGGATTGGCTTGATGGCGACGCATGCAGCGGTGATGGCCGAGCTACGCAGCGAAGTGGACTCCGCTTACGCCAATCATCTGGACTTGGCGGGGATCGCGCGGCTTCCGTTGCTGAACGCGACGATCAAAGAGGCCATGCGGATGTATCCGCCGTCCACAGCGCTCTTTACCCGTGTTGCTAAGCGGGATCTCGTGATCGAAGGAGCAGCGGTGCGCAAACGAACGCTGGTTGCAGTGCCGATCTGGCAGATGCACCGCAATGCACGCTACTTTCCCAACCCCGAATCGTTCGCGCCGGAGCGCTTCCTGCCGGACGCGCCGGCGATTCCGCGCGGAGCATTCATGCCGTTTGGTGCTGGCCCGCGGTTCTGCCTGGGGCAACAGTTCGCAAGCGTTGAAATCGCGCTGGTTGCGGCCCACGTCGTGCGCCATTTCGAGCTTGATCTCGAATCGGGCGATGCACTCCCTGAGCCCTTCGTTGATCTCGCGCTCAAACCCAAGACGCCCATGAAAGTGCGCTTCGTGCGGCGAAACTGCAAATGAATCGCGACCGTGCACGCGCTGTGCGCCAAATGCAACTGGAGAGAGCTAAATGTATATTTCGCTGACCCTTGCCGCTGCGCTCTTAATTGCAACGGGTATTGTCCATTCCGTGCTCGGTGAATGGCTCATCTTCCGCCATCTGCGACAAGGTACGTTAGTGCCGCAGCTCGCTGCGCCGCCGCTACGGTCCCGCAACGTTCGAATCCTTTGGGCGACTTGGCACCTGGCGTCTGTTTTGGGCTGGGGGTTTGCGGCGGTCCTTCTGGGTATGGCTGCAGCACCTGGAGTTCCAGTGCAGAGTCTGGTGCTTAAGTCATTGAGCGGAGCCAGCGCCCTCGGTGCCATCCTCGTACTCGTAGGCACGAACGGGCGGCATCCGGGCTGGATCGCTTTGAGCGCGGTGGCAGCGTTGTCGTGGGCCGCTTTGCCCTGACCGATGGAGTGGCGCTGGATTTCGCGACTTGGCTTCGAAAACTCTGCAATACGCTGGAATCGAAATCTAAGTAAAGCGGAAAAAATTTCCGGATATTTTTTCCGGAGTATGACTTTCGCTTGCTAGCATCATTATTAGTCCATCGCCCTAGGCCGCCCCAAAACTGGGTCGCCAGTCTCGCGGCGGTAGTCAACAGCGGGCGCTGCGAATTTCAGCGTTTCGAGGACGAATTACAAAGGAGAGCTGATTCATGCCCGTGATCACCAACGTTGAAGACCTCCGCGTCCTGGCGCAAAAGCGCGTTCCGAGAATGTTCTACGACTATGCCGATTCGGGCAGTTGGACGGAGAGCACGTACCGCGGCAATGAAGCGGATTTTCAGAAGATCAAGTTTCGTCAACGCGTTGCGGTGAACATGGAAAACCGCTCCACCAAGACGCAAATGATCGGCCAGGATGTTTCGATGCCGGTCGCCATTGCGCCGACAGGGCTCACCGGGATGCAGCATGCCGATGGCGAAATGCTCGGCGCGCGCGCGGCGAAGAAGTTCGGCATTCCGTTTACCTTGTCAACGATGAGCATTTGCTCGATTGAAGATGTTGCAAAGGCTACCGACGGGCATCCGTTCTGGTTTCAGCTTTACGTAATGAAAGATCGCGATTTCATCAACAACCTGATTGATCGCGCGAAGGCCGCGAACTGCTCGGCATTGGTGCTCACGCTGGATCTGCAAATCCTCGGGCAGCGTCACAAGGATCTGAAAAATGGTCTGTCTGCGCCGCCGAAACTCACGATTCCGAACATCATCAATATGATGACCAAGCCGCGCTGGTGCATGGGCATGCTGGGGACGCCGCGTCGCGAGTTTCGCAACATCGTAGGCCATGTGAAAGGCGTGGAAAACATGGGCTCGCTCTCGGCATGGACCGCACAACAATTCGACCCCGCGCTCAATTGGGGCGATGTTGAGTGGATCAAGAAACGCTGGGGTGGCAAGTTGGTTCTGAAGGGCATTCAAGACACCGAAGACGCGCGCCTGGCGGTCGAGTCTGGCGCGGATGCCTTGATAGTTTCGAATCACGGCGGGCGGCAACTGGACGGCGCTGAAACTTCCATTCGCGCGCTACCCAAAATCGTTGCTGAAGTAGGCAACAAAATCGAAGTGCACATGGATGGCGGCATTCGCAGTGGCCAGGATGTCTTGCGCGCAACGGCGCTCGGCGCGAAAGGCACCTACATCGGCCGCGCCTGGCTCTACGCCTTAGGCGCAATGGGCGAAGCGGGCGTTTCGAAATGTCTTGAGCTCATCCAGAAAGAACTCGAGCTCTCGATGGCTTTTTGTGGAAGAACGGATATCAACAAAGTCGATAAGTCGATCTTGTTAGAGGGTACGTACCCGACCTAGTCGTGTCTGCGTAAGGCTCGTGAAGCCTCCGCGCTGTCGCATGCCATTCAAGAATTCGCATATTCGAATGCCTGCGGCTCCTGGTCCGACGCCAAGTGATAACGTGGCAACTTCAATTTCAACTGGAGCCTTCAATGCATGTGACGAACTGGCTGCGCAATGCCTGCCTTGTTTTGTTTGTTGCGCTCGCGTCGCTAGGTGTACACGCCGAAGACGGCGCGGTGTATCACGTGAACGATTCAGCTGCGCAGGCGCTCTCGGCGCTTCGCAATGTGCGAAATCATCTTGATGTTGCGCCCACCACGAAGATCGTGGTTGTCACCCACGCCCAAGGTGTCGATTTCCTCATGGAAGGTGCGAGAGATGAGAAATCAAAGACGGAGTTTGCGCCGCTTGTCTCAGCGCTCAAAGCGCGCGGCGTGAAGTTCGAAATTTGTGAGATTACGCTCAAAAATCGCAACTTGAAAAAAGAGCAATTCATTCAGGAAGCGGATTACACGCCCTCGGGCGTGGTGCGAATTGCAACGTTGCAATCGCGCGAGCGCTACGGTTACGTGAAACCCTGATTGGCAGGATCGCGACGGGCGAAGATGCGGTTAGGTTCGTCGCCGATCTGCCGTTCCGTCTGAGTGGCGCTTGCAGGTAAGGTAAGCGTCAAAGGTTAAGCGGCCATTGTGGGGGTCGCTGACGAGCGGCGTTTCGCTCGTGATTTGAGGGCTATGAAACATTGCGCCATCAAAGATCACCATCCGATTGAACTTCGCCGGGATGGTCTGCGCGAGGTGAAACAAATCGTTCGATTCACGCGCATCGTCCGCGCGCAGGCGATGCTTTGCTTCGAACGCGGCCGAATCAAGCGCGTAGCTATCGTTGATCACGTTAAACGTTTCGCGCACGGTGCGTTTAGGAAAGAAGAAGCTCATTCCGCCTAGCGTTTCATTCGTTGATAAATAGAGCTGCGCTACAACAACGGTTTGCTCACGGTGCAGCGTCGTGCCAATTCGCTGCGGTAGCCATTGTGACGGCGGCATAGTGTGCGGTGGACGGGTGTGCAGTGCGAGACGGGAGACGCATTCAAGCGTTCGCCGCGCATCGAAGAAACGGCGCAAGTGCTGGCGGAAAAATTCTTCGAACTTCGTTGAAAATGAATCAGCCATGCGCAGCTCTAGGCCGGGCGCAATGCCTTCGGGAGATGCGCGAAACGCACCGCGCGTACGCTGTGCAAATTGCAGAAGCGTTTCTGGCTCGGCGAGTGCGTTATCGATGATGAAGGCGTGCACGCCCGGCACCAGCGGCGCAGCCGTCACCTTCGGGCGATCGGTGAACACGTAGAGTCTTCCTCAGTATCTTTTTTGGTTACACAGTGACGGGGACAACGCCGCCGAGCTTTTCTGTAATCTCGCGTGCAGTGTGCGCGACCAGAGGGCCGAGCTTGAGGATCCGCTCATCAGTTAAGCGCGCGATCGGGCCCGCCAGAGAGATTGCGCCAAGCGGCTCGGAATACTCATCGTAGATTGGTGCGGCGACACAGCGAAGGCCAAGCGCGTTTTCTTCATCGTCGTAGCTGTAGCCTCGTGCGCGAATCGCTGCGAATTGGAGCCGCAATTGATTCACATCCGTCGTTGTTTTCACGGTGAGCTTTTGTAGCTTTGATTCGCGAAAAAAGATTGCCAGCTCGTCCTCCGGAAGCGCCGAGAGAATGGCCTTTCCGGAGCCCGATGCGTGCGCGGGCAGTCGTGATCCGAGGCGAACGAGCATGCGCATCACTTCGTGGCATTGCACCTGCGCGATGAAACACACGTGCGTTCCGTCGATGATGGAGAGGTTTGCCGTTTCGCCTGACTGCTCCATCAGTTTTCGCAAATACGCATGCGACTCGCCCACGAAATCCCGATTGGAGATGAATGCACAACCCACGCGATACGTTTTGAGCCCGATGTACCAAAGACCTGAGTCGGGCGCTTGGAATACGAAACCCATATCGGCAAGCGTGTTCAGGAGCCGGTGCGCCGTCGAGGGTGCGAGGGTGGCGCGCTGGGAAATTTCGGTGAGCGAGATACCCCCTTCGGCTTCGGCGAGTTGCTCCAGCAAAGTAAGCCCACGCGTGAGACTTTGAACACCTCCGCTTACGTCTTTTTTCGTGCGCACACCCGCACGGCTTAGCCCGCGCGTCTGATTAGCGTTAGACAAGCTGACAACGGCACTCGAACGTGGTGGCATGGGCATCCCCGGAAAATGATTTGCAACGAGCGCTATCGTTTTTGGTAACGGATTGTGCGATGCACAATCGACGATTTACTTCGCTAATCGCTGTGGATCCAAGTCTATCGACCCTTGCTTTGAGATGCAATTCCGCTGGATGGAAACTGAAATGGTGCTCTACAGGTTGGTTTGATCCAAGCGCTAACAGTACAGCTTACGCGCGTAAGCTCAATTTCTTTGTAGGCAAACGTGATGAATACAAATTTTCTGAGTTGCCACTGAAGTTAGCGGTAGTCCTGTATAAGTCGGCTTTTAAATCGATTAGCCAATAAAAAACCCGCTTCCAGAGGAATGCGGGCAAAGGTTTGGAGAGACATCGTTCTTGTTATGCGCTTCACTGCCGAGCGTCGTTGAGCCTTGGCAGCGAAGCGTGTTGGGTCGACCGCGCGCGATCGCGCGACTTTCGTTATTGAAGTATCGGCCTTAACTTCGCGCTCAGCTCTGCAACCCCTTGCTGCGGGCTCACTTTGCGAGCGAGCATGTTGCTGGTAGCTGTACGAATCACGTCCGACACTTCTCCGTAGCGCGCTGACACCGGCCGGTTGCGCGCAAACGTTGCAATCACACCCGCTCCCGATGCCCAAGGCACCTTTGCGAGATACGCCGGATCTGTATAAGTGGATGCAAAAACGGGCAACAGCGAACCTTCAACCGCGAGGAACTTTGCAACCTCGGGCGTTGACATGTGTTTTACGAGCCGAGCTGCCACTGTCTTGTTTTTTGAAAACGCGCTAACCGCCCATTGCCATCCGCCGATGCACGTCGCGGACTTACTCGATTCGCCGACGCGTGGCATGGGCATCACATCGACTTGGCCCTTCACTTTCGAATCGGCATCAGCCTGGAATCGATCCCACGCAAATCCCCAATTGATCGCGAATATCACGTTACCCGCTTTGAAATCGTTGACGGTATCGATCGTCTTGATTTCGCTCGCTTTCGACGAGACGATGCCCTCGTCGATCAGCTTGAGCCACTGCTCAATGCCGGCCTGAGCCATCGCGTTGTCGAGCTTGAATTTGCCGTTGGCGTCGGCGATATCACCGCCCTTGCTCCACACGGGCAACAAAAATGTGCACACCGTTCCCTCGATCGGTGCGCCCTGGATAGAGAGACCTTGCAGCGTGGGGTTATTTTTCTCGCCCGCTTTGATTTTCTTCACGACGTTGGAAAGTTGCTCCCATGTGCGCGGCTCTCGTAGGTTGTATTTCGCGAGCAAATCCTTGCGGTAATACACAAACATCGCATCAGCAAAGCCCGGCATCGCGTAGAGCTCACCGTTGACAACGTTGGTAGTACGGTAGACCGGCAGGTGATCGCCGAGCACGACCTCAGGACGCCCTAAATACTGGTTGAGCGGCTCGAGCCAGCCTTTGCTCTGATAAAGGCGCGGATTGGTAATGTCGATCATGAACACATCAAGCGCGGCGTCTTTTGCGTTCAGCACTTTTCCGAGGTATTCGCGTTGTAACTCAGCGGTTTGTCCACCCGTTTCGATTTCGATCTTTACGCCTGGATTGGCCTTTTCGAAGGTATCGAACATTTTCCGCATGAGATCCGGGCGCTGACTTTGGCCGCCGGAAAATACGCGAATGGTTTGCGCGTCTGCGATCGGCGCTAGCGAAAGCGCAGCCGCGACAGCCAGCAGGCAGATCGCTTTAAACGAACGTTGCGTTTGGTTGAATCGAATCATAAAAACTCCCTTTTTCTCTCGCACATACGAAACGACGAACGATGAGGTTCGACGCTTCGCACGGTTGTCTAGCATTCAAGGTAGACGATGAATTTATTTGGGGCAAACAGACGATTCCGGAGAATCATGCGTTTGCACACATTGGGTATCTAGCCCTCGTAGAATCAGGCGTGCGCGACTAAAGTTCGCGCGATAGCCTAATTCTCACCGCTATGGTGTTTGAGATTGGATGCGCAACTCTCGCGCCAGCTCAGGTTGATTAGGTGAATTTCTCTAGAGGTTGTTTCCCGGTGCCGCTCAACAAAACGCCTTCAAGCCTGTCTTTCGCGGTGCGCCGCTGCCAAACGCATCCTGCGAATCGAGCGCCATCGCGGTGCGCTCGAACGAGTGAGCAATCGCGTGCGACCCGCGTGTTGCATTGCGTTGGGCTAATGGCGCTCATAAGCGTTGCGCTCATTTCGTTCAACGCAAACGCTGCGCCGTGCGCAACGGGGTTCCCTTCGCCAACGGCGCATACCGTCTCAGTTCAAACGGCGAGCTACTTCGGCAAAGGCGCGACTGACGCCCTTTTCGCAGCCGAATTTGCACCTGATTGCACCTTGCTCTTGGCCGGACGTGTCACAAACGGTTCGAATACGTTCACCGATGTGACCAATGTGGGCAATCCGCTTTCGGCAATTGCGGCGGGCACCACGGGTACCGTGGCCAGGCTTAGTACCGACGGCACGGTTCTGATCGCGCGAAGTGTGTTCGGTGCGCAAGTGAACGATCTCGCCGTGAGTCGCACAAGCGGCGACGTTGCCGTCGCGAGCGATATCGGGTTGGCGGTGGTGGCGAGCGACTTGCGCACGCTCCGATGGTCGGTCGCAGGCGGCGTCAATCGCGTCTCAATAACCGGGGATGGGCGTGTTGCGGCGCTCTTCGGCAAGACCTTGCGTGTTTATAGCGCGGTCGGTGTGCAGCTGTTCGAGGTGGCGTTTGGCGACGCACTCGTGGGCGACGTTGCTATTGATTCAGTGAGTGGCTTGGCCTTCGTGACCGGATTTGCGCAGCGCGATGGATCAAGTTGTTCGCAACTTCAAGTCGCTTGGATTCGCGCTTACGAGCTCAGCGGGTCAGGCGCGCTGCGCTGGCGTGCGTATGACTATCCGCGTGGCGTCGCGGATGCGCATGGCGATTGCGCCGACACCCGCGGGCGGTTCATTGCGATGGGCGACGACGGGAAGCTCTATTTCGTGGGCACAAGTGCGGGCGGCAACGCCATTTATCGCTGGACTCCGCAATCACGCGCAATGATCGATGCGCATTTGCCCAGCACGAGCGTGTGGCCAAGTGCTGCGAATGTGACGCCCGATGGGGACAACTACGTGCAAGCGTTCAACACCGCATCGAATCACATCAGCTACGTGGCTCGCTTCGATCCGCTGAGCGGTCGCCACGAAATGGGATTCTTTTTGCTGAGTCGACTCGGCGTCGCCAGCGACAGCAATCCGCGCGGGAACACGATTGAGCCGCGCGCCATTGCGGCTGATGCAGAAGGGCGCGTGTACGTCGGCGGTATTTCGGCTTATCAAATCAAAAATCGTGAACTTGCCGCCATCAACGGGACGCCGCTTCCCGCCTATGCGGGCGATGATGCGTGGCTTTTGATTACTTCGCCAGATTACTCAAAGCGAGACGTGTGGGTGGCGTTCAATCAAGGCGGAAAAGCAACGATCCACGGGATTGCAGCATCCCGCGGTGCGGTCGCCGTGGCCGCAGCCGTAACGCTTGCCCCCATGTTTGTGTCGAGCAACGCAATCCAGACCAGTCCGCCGAGCGCCACGGCGGTACCCGCAGAACGCACCGGATTCTTCGCGACGCTTTCGTTGCCGCAATCGCCACCGGTATGCTGGTTTGACGTCGATGCGGATGGCGTGATCTCGCCGAGTCGCGATGGCTTGGTGCTATTGCGTGCACTGCAAAACGTGGCAAGCAGCACCTGGACGATACGAAGCGGTGTGGCAAGCGCGGCGACGAATACCGCTCGCACACGCGCCACGATTGCCAAATCGAGCCTTGCGCTCGATATCGACGGAAACGGTGTTGTTGATGCGCCGAGCGACGGGCTGCTCTTGCTGCGCGCGTTGCTCGGGATTCGGGGGGGCGCACTGATCGCGGGCGCGCTTGGGGTGCCACCTGCGACGGGGCCTTGGCGCAATACGCCTGAGGCGATTGAAGCGTACTTCGCGACCCAGTGCGTGCGTTAGGCCGCGCTGCGCTATCCGAAAGCCTGCAGCCCCACCCCGCGCTCGGCGCATGACTTCGTATCACTGGTTTTAGCCAACGAGTACTGCCGATTGATACTAATCGGTCAATTCGTAGCGACTTGTGCTGTTTAGCTAGCCTTTTGTGAAGTCCAAATCTATCGTTCGTTCTATCGCAATTCGCGATGAATTAACGAAAGACATGGATCATGAGCGCAAGTACCCTTCAATCCACCCCGTTTAGCGCGATGCGTCAGAGCGCGGCAGAGGGCGCGGTTGCACATTCACAAACTCGGCCCGCCAGCGGCAACCAAGAGCACAGAGAACAGCACGAGGCCGCAATAGAAACCAAGCGCTCGTCCAGTGTAGAGCGGGGCTACAGAGAGGAAAAACGTCGTATTGTAGAAAAGTCGTTTTTCCTGAAGGACACCAAGGCGTGGGGCGCGCAAGTGTGGATCTCGTTTGGAATCTCGCTCTTTCTGTGCGCTGTGGGGCTCGCTTATTTGCCGGGCGCAGATTTGGATCGCGCGTTCATGGTGATGGGCTACTTCTTTTGCCTTTCCACGGCGTTCGTGCTTTCAAAATTTGTTCGAGACAACGCGCAGCGCAAGGCTGACACGCCGCTCTTCGGGGCGGTGGTCTACGTTGCGTTTGCGGCAGCGATCGCGCTCACCAGCTGGGGCTTGTATCGCATGGCGATTCCGGAGTCCTACAAAGCGTATTTGCTGGTGAGCTGGTTGTACCTAATCACCACCACGTTCACGCTCGCAAAAACGCTCCGTGATCGCCACGAAATCGCCGTGCTTGAAGCGCGCGAAGCACGTTCTGAGTAAGTGCGGGGCACTCAGCCCTTGCTGGGAACGCCCATACCCGACCATTGCTATTCACTTTGGAGAATCTCTATGAAACACTTTCGTCTACTCTTTCTTAGTTCCGCGCTTTTCGTTGCGCTTCCAGTCGCAAGCCTGAGCGCACATGCGCAGCTTTCCGAAGCGAGTGCGCTCTCAGTTGCCGTTCCGGTGGCGTCGGTGGTGAGCGTGGGTGCGGGCGCGAGTGTGGCCGCCGGCGCTGCCGCCGTGGTGCCCGCAGCGCTTTCGGTTGCCGGGGCCACCCTGGTGGTTAAGTCCGTGGAAGCAAGCGCGAGAGGCGTCGTCTGCGTCTTCGAGCGCGCGAGCGACGGCGCGCGTGTGAGTCTCGATATCGCGGGACGGAGCGTACATACCGTTGGCGTGTCAGTTGGCACGGCGGTCAGTGTGACGGTGGTGGCCTCCGGCACCCTGATCGTTAGCGCTGGCGAGGCGATTGTGTTTATTCCGAATGCGCTAGGCCGCGCGCTTTCGCATCACGAACCGCTGTAAGGTAAGGCGAATCATGTTTGCAATAACGTGCGGCGTGCGGCGGGGGATGGTCTACGTTGTCGCGCTCGCGTGTCTACTCGTTTCGGGGCATGCCGACGCGGGACGTTCATGTGAAGCGCGTCGCCCCAGCGTGGTAAGCGTTACGCGCGGGCTAGATCTTGCCGAGCGCGCGCGCTCGGCGTTGGATGCGACTGGCGCGAAAGTGGTCGTCATTGCGCGCTCAGGCCAAGATCTGCGCAAGTACCGATTGCGCTATTCGCATCTCGGGTTTGCGGTGAGGGGCGAGGATGGGCGTTGGCTCGTCTCCCACAAGTTAAACCAATGCGGCTCGGCCGTAGCGCATCTCTATCGCCAAGGGCTAGCGGAGTTTTTTCTTGACGATTTGTTTCGTGCAGACGCTGTGTTCGTGGTACTCAGGAACGACGTTCAAGAAGCGCTTTATCCAGTGTTGACGAGCGCTCGTGTGAAAGCACTTCATATCGAGTCGTACAACGTGGTCGCCTATCCGTGGAGCACCCGATACCAACAGAGTAACCAGTGGGCGATCGAAACGCTCGCGATGGCAATGTCACCTCGGGTGAGGGGGCGCGAGCAGGCGCAGGCGTGGCTCAAGTTTGAGGGCTACATACCGACCCCGCTCGATATCCCACCGCTCACGCGGCTCGGCGGACGAATGACTGCAGCGAATGTGGCGTTCGATGATCATCCCAATGAGAAGCGCTTCTCGGATCGGATCGAAACGGTCACGGTGGACTCAGTGATCCTTTGGTTGGAGAGCTCGGGCTTTGGCGGAAAGCCCCGTACGCTCAATTGATCACGATACCGTGTGATGAATACAAAGAAAAACGGACGCGAGTGCGTCCGTTTTCCATCTGATACCTCGAAGTGCTCAATCCTCGACGAACGTTTCTTCACGCTTCTTGCGAATCGCGGGTAGCGCCAGCACGATGAGGAGCAACGCCGAGAGCACCAACATCGTCAAACTAATCGGACGCTGCAAGAACACCATCGGGTCGCCACGCGAGAGAAGCATCGCGCGGCGCAAGTTCTCTTCCATCATCGGCCCAAGGATGAAGCCCAGGAGCAACGGCGCTGCTTCGCACTCCAGTTTTGTGAAGATGTAGCCAATCACACCAAACGCAGCAATGATCCAAATGTCAAACGTTGAATTGTTGACCGTATAAACGCCGATGCAACAGAACACGAGGATCATCGGATACAGCAAGCGGTACGGAATCTTCAATAACTGAACCCACATCCCGATGAGTGGAAGATTCAGAATCACAAGCATCAGGTTACCCACCCACATCGACGCGATCAAGCCCCAGAAGAGCTGAGGGTTTGACGTAATGACCTGGGGCCCGGGTTGAATATTGTGGATCGTCATCGCGCCCACCATCAATGCCATCACAGCGTTGGGAGGAATTCCCAACGTAAGCAAGGGAATAAACGATGTTTGCGCGCCGGCATTATTAGCCGATTCCGGCGCCGCAACGCCGCGAATATTGCCCTTACCAAAAGGGGGATCGGCGTTTGCGCCGGCCAACTTTTTCTCAAGTGAGTAAGAAGAGAATGAGGCGAGGAGCGCGCCACCACCTGGCAGGATGCCGAGCAACGAGCCTAGGCCTGTTCCGCGTGCAATCGCCCCCGCAGACTTTTTGAAGTCGTCAAGGGTTGGCAGCAGTCTCCCAACCTTTGAGGTAAATACCTCGCGCGCTTCGCCTTTTTCGAGGTTGATGAGAATTTCACCAATACCGAAAATCCCCATCGCCACAGCCACGAAGCCGATCCCGTCGGTCAATTCAGGCGTGTCGAAACTGAAGCGAGCCACGCCCGAGTTCACGTCGGTCCCTACGAGGCCAAGCACAATCCCTAGGACGATCATGGCGATAGCTTTTAATACTGACCCATGGGCGAGTACCACCGCTGCGATCAGCCCTAAAACCATCAGCGAAAAATAATCGGCTGGCCCGAATTTGAGCGCAGCTTCCGAGAGCGGCGGCGCGAACGCTGCGACCAACAGCGTGGAAAACGTTCCGGCGATAAAAGATCCGATGGCCGCCATTCCAAGCGCGGCTCCCGCTCGACCCTTACGTGCCATTTGGTAGCCGTCGAGTGCGGTCACGACCGACGAGGATTCGCCGGGTAGATTCACGAGGATTGCGGTCGTAGATCCGCCGTATTGCGCGCCGTAATAAATACCCGCCAACATGATGAGTGCCGAGACGGGGGGAAGCGCGTAAGTAGTAGGCAACAACATTGCGATAGTCGCAACTGGTCCGATGCCGGGCAAGACGCCGATGAGCGTGCCCAGTAGGCAGCCGATCAGCGCGTAAAGAATGTTCTGGAAGGTGAGCGCAACGCCGAAACCGAGCGCGAGGTTATTGATCAGATCCATCGCTTAACTCCAAGGAAAGAGCTTCATCTGCAACTTCAAGCCCCACACAAACACCGCCGAACAGAACAAACACATGATTACGGTGATCAACGCGAGCTCACGGTAATTCTTATCGTGGGCAGCAATGCCCGAGATCACGGTCAGCAAAATGATCGATGTGATCATGCCAAGTGGCTGCAGCGCTAACCCGAAGAGCACCACGGCAACTGTGAGGATCACGACAGGTTTCCAAGTCCAGCCGATGCCCTCGGTTTTTGCCCACGCAGCCTGGTTTTTGAGACCAACGCCGGCCACGATGACGCCGAGTGCGGCCAGTAAGCCGCCAAGGATGCGCGGGAAATATCCCGGCCCCATTCTCGCCGCTGTGCCTATCGAGTAGTTATACGCACCGACGAAAAAAACGATGCCGATGACGAGAAACATCAGCCCAGCGAGTAAGTCTTTATTTTTTAGAAATTGATTCAATCTCAAATCCCCCAACGCATTGTTTGAGTCGCGTTAATGAAGGCTATGCAAGCCATAACTTCTCACATAGCGGTGCGGGATTATTACCGAGGGAAGCTGTCACTTAAAGCGCGCGAGCGGTAACGTTTTTTGAGCTGTCGGTTTTTGTGCATTTCTTGCGTGTTGTCTTTACAAGTGGGGCTGGACGCTCGCGCGTGGTTGGTCGTTACGGCGCTCGCGAAAAAAAACCGCCCGAAGGCGGTTTTCTTAGCCAGAAATAGTTGAGTGGCTACTTCACGCCGGCCTTGGTGCGAAGTTCCATGAGGTGGTCTTCCACGATCTTGCCTTGCAGACGTTGCGCGAGCTGCGGCTTCACTTCATCAAATGCAGGCGCTTTCGCGTCGCGGACATCTTCCAGCTTGATGATGTGAAAACCGAACGGGCTTTGCACGGGTTGAGGCGTGTATTTTCCCTTTTCGAGCTTCACCATTGCTTCGGAGAACGGTTGAACGTAGTTCGATGGAACGGCCCAGTCAAGGTCACCACCATTTTCCTTGGAGCCTGGATCCTTGGAATTTGCTTTAGCGAGATCTTCAAACTTAGCACCGCTTTGGAGCTGTTTGATCAATGCGTCGGCTTCCTCTTTCTTTTCGACCAGGATGTGGCGCGCGCGATACTCTTTATCGCCCAATCCGGCTTTGATCTGCTCGTATTCTTTCTTGAGCACGTCATCGCCTACTTGTTTTGAAGAAACGTAGTCATTTAGATAGCTACGGATAAGGATCGTGTCGGATGCAACTTGCATCTGTGTACGCAGCGTCGCATCGCGATCCAAGCCTTTTGCTTTCGCGGCGCGCAGGAGAAGCTCACGGTTCACCAGCTCTTGTTTCAGAAACTCGCGGAGCTCGGGCGTATCTGGCTGGCCCTGCGCAACACGTTCTTTTACGATCAGTTCAAGCTGCGCTTGCGAAAAGAGGGCGCCCGAGGAAGCCGCCGCTGCTGGAGCTGGTGCCGCGGCGGGCGCTGCGCGTTTAGTTTGGGCCGAGGCGATGCCGCTAACGGCGATCAGCGCGGTGACGAGCACGAGACTTGTTTTGATTTTCATAAAGACATCCGAGTAGGGAAGTAGTTGAGACAAAGGTAAAGCGGCTGAGTTCAGTTGAGCGTTACGCCAAGTCGGCGCGTTGCTGCGCCTCGTCGGGGGTGAGGGTGGTGAGCGATAGCGCATGAATGCGGTGCGGCATGAGATCGTTGACGAGGGCGTAGACCATGCGATGACGCGTCATGGTGTTTTTTCCGCCGAATGCGGGGGAGACAATGGTGGCACGTAGGTGCCCGCCGCCGTTGTTGCCAGCGTGGCCAGCATGCCGCGCACTCTCGTCCTCCACACTCGCCCGTGTGGGCGATAAGGACGCGATGCGCGATTCAAACAATTCGATCAACGCGCTCAAACGCGATCTCCAGCGCTCGCGTCTTTCGGTTGAACGGGATCTGGTTCTTGGATGTAGCGAGAAAGGTAGAGCACGTTGGCGATGGTGAAGGCGAAGAAGATGCCCATCGCCCACCACACTTTGAAATTCACCCACGCATCAAGGCTGAAATAAGTCGCAACGTAGCCGTTGAGCGCTGCCATGCCGGTAAAGAATACGATCCAACTCCAGGTAATTAACGTCCACACGCCTGCCGGCGCGATGATATTTGCTTGCTTGAAGAGGACGGCGATCCAATCGCGCCGAAAAAAAAGCTTGCCGCTCAACAGCGTCAGCGCTAGCGTGGCGTACAACGCCGACGGCTTCCACTTGATGAAGGTTTCGTCATGCAAAAAAAGCGTTGCGCCCCCAAACACAATGATGATCGCGAGCGAAAGCCATTGCATTGCGCTGACTTTCTTTTGCACAAAGTAGGCATAGCCGATTGCCGCAATCGAAGCGCCGATGGCGATGCCGGTCGCGAAATAGATGTCTTTGAGTTTGTAAGCGACGAAAAAAAGAATGATCGGCGCGTATTCAAGTACGAATTGCATGGGCTGCGATTGTAGGCGTCGGTCAACGGGTGAACCCGTTGCCAACTGTCAACTTTGGGCGTTACGTGCCGCATTTAGAAGGGCCAAATCAAATCTCGGACCCGGATCGACTTTGCGTCCAAATGCAATCTCCGCGTGAGTCGCTGTATCTTTTATTGGCAAAAGCGAGGCTAAGTCGGCGCTAAGTCGATTCAAAGTTTCATACTGCCCACGCGCAAATGGATGTTCACAGTCTCCCTCAATTTCTACCCCGACGGAGAAGTCATTGCAGCGTTCGCGCCCCCGCCAGCTCGATACGCCGGCATGCCAGGCGCGATCAAATACGTTCACAAACTGGATGAGCGATCCATCGCGACGGATAAAAAAATGCGCTGAAACTCGCAGCGCTGCAAGCTCACTCAGCTCAGGGTCTGAGTCGTCGAGCTGGTTGGTAAACAAGCGAATAACCGCGTCACCCTCGAAATGCCCTGCAGGCAAACTGATGTGGTGCAAGACCAGGAGCGAAATAGCCGAGTCGCGCGGCCGGGCGTCGAAGTTTGGCGAATCAATACGGCACGCCGCTGAAAGCCATCCAGTCGAGTGACTGGTATGGAGCGTTTTCGCGTTTTGAGGCGATTCGCGTCCGTGGTGGTTCCCGTTAGTCGTCATCGAGGCGCATCCCCAGTCGCTCAAGACGATAGCGCATGGAGCGGAACGTAATGCCCAATAATTTTGCCGCCTGCGTGCGGTTGTCGCGTGTTTGGGCGAGGGCGAGCTCGAGCGTTTCGCGTTCGCATCGATCCAGGTAGTCTTGTAGTGGGACTCGGCCTGCCAGTGTGCCACTACCACCGCCCGCATCCGACTGTGCAGCGCGAAGCACAGGGTTTGCGTCGACCGTCAAGCGCAAGTCCGAGGCTGTAATGCGCCCCGGGAACTCAGCGAGTGCAATTGCACGCTCCAAGACATTTTCCAATTCTCGGACATTGCCCGGAAAGGCATAGCGAGCAAGCGCGACCACGGCGTCCGGCTCGAGGACAAATTCGCCGCTACCAGAGAGCTTGCTCAAAATCCTGAGGGCAATCACCGGGATGTCGCTAGAGATCTCGCGCAGCGACGGCATCGCTACCTGCAGCACGTTCAGCCGATAAAACAGATCCTGCCGAAATTTCCCGCTCTGCACCAACTCTTGTAAATTTTTATGGGTCGCACTTACGATTCGCACATCCACATCATCTTCGACGCTTGAACCCACTTTTCGCACCCGTTTTTCCTGGATGACGCGCAGCAACTTCACCTGCAGCGTGAGCGGCAAATCTGCGACCTCGTCGAGGAACAGGGTTCCGCCTGTCGCGGTTTGAAAGAATCCGTCTCGATCGCTGTCAGCGCCGGTGAACGCGCCCTTGCGATAGCCGAAAAACTCGCTCTCCATCAGCGTTTCGGGGATCGCGCCACAGTTCACCGCGACAAACGGGCCGTTGGCGCGCGATCCGTTTTGGTGGAGGATGCGTGCCGCGAGCTCTTTGCCGGTGCCCGACTCGCCGTGAATATGGATTGGCGTGTTGGATTTAGCCAATCGGGTCAACATTGCGCGCAAATTCACAATCTGCGCCGATTCGCCCACCAACGGGCTCTCATCTGATGGAATCTGCGCGGCATTTGCTGCCACCTTCGAGGCCGCCTTCTCTGGCACGCGAATCGCTGACTTCACCAGGGTGCGAAGCTGGTCAAGCGAAACGGGCTTTGCGATGTAGTCAAACGCGCCCGCCTTAAGGGCTGCAACCGCGTTGTCTGCATTGCCAAATGCCGTAATTACGGCGCAGGGTAGGTCGAGTCCCTTACTTTGAATCGCCGCCAGGATATCGATGCCTGTGCCATCGCCAAGTTGCATGTCAGTCAGGCAAAGCGAATAGCTTCCCCGTTCCAGCGCAGCAAGCCCTTCGGCATACGAATCCGCAGTGATGACTTCGAGCCCAAGCTTTGTTAGCGTGAGCCGCATTAGCGTGAGGAGATCTGGCTCGTCATCGATGACGAGGACGCGTGGCGTTGCTTCAAGTCGTTTTGCCATAGTTGAAATCGCTATCCTGGGTTTTTGACGATGGCGAGCGGGAGCTCAAGAACAAATCGCGCACCCGTGGTTGATTGTCCAAGCCGCACGTTTCCGCCGGCTGCTTGAGCTAGTTCGCGCACCAGATACAAGCCGAGCCCGGTGCTGCCACTGCCACTAAAAAACGGCTCAAATATCTTGTCGATCACGTTCTTGGGCACACCGTCGCCATCGTCATGCACCTGGATGATCGCACGTTGCGTTTCAAAATTCGACCCCACCGATACGCGCACGCTGCCCCGGTTCTTTCGCGAATGCCGCCACGCGTTTGAAAGCAAATTGTTGAGCATCTCTTCGAGATGACTTTTATCCACTTTCACGTAAACATCGCTGGTGGCCGAAAGCTGATAGCCACCGTGTGCATTGATGTGCGGAATCAATTCCTGAATGCATTCTTTCGCCATGTTCGGCAGCGACAACATCTCTGGTGTCCCGCGATCACGTCTGCCAAGCAGGGACACATCGCGAACGATCCGATCAATGCGCTCGGTGTTCTTGTCGATGATCCGCGAGAGTGACATCGCTTGTTCGGAGCCTTGCACTTCTTCTCCGAGCAGTTGCGCCGCCTGCTTGATCGCCGAAAGCGGGTTTCTGATTTCGTGAGCAATGCTTGCAGAAAGTCGGCCGAGCGCAGCCAACTTGATCTGTTGTGCTTCAGCCTGCGCCTGATCGAGGTCTTCGAGAAAGATGATCGTACCGCCGTCCTGCTGCACGTCAATCGGCATAAACCGTGGGAGCAGAACTTTCGATTTTGCGATCCCGGTTTCGCCTTCGCCGCGGGGCCCGACGCTGACAGTGATTGGAGACCCGTCAACCGTTGAGCCGTGCTGAACGAAACTTCGCCAGCGCTGGGAAAGCGTGATCGACACATCATCGATATGAAGCTGCGGACGCATCGTCGCTTCATCGCCCGTCAGCCAGCGTCGCGCGCGCGGGTTTGACATGATGACCTGGCCATCGGCATTCACCGCGAGGACGCCATCGCTCAGCTCGCTAATTACCATTTGGTTGACCTGCGCCAGGCGTCGAATATCTTCACTTCGCGAAATCGCGAGCTCTTCGCTGCTTGCAGCGCTACCGCCGAGCAGCATGCCCACCGCAGTCATTAGAAAGTAACCGGCGCCCACCACCGCGGCTTGGGTGACACCCGACACCGATACATCGCGCACAAACCACTCTGCGACCAATAACACCATCGCTGCGAACGCTGCGTGGGCGAACGCGATGCGGCTGCGGAAAAACCAGCCGTGCGCCGCGGCAATCGGGAAGAGGTAGGCCGCATAGGCCGTAATTCGCGTTTGCGTGGTGATCAGCACAAACGCAATCAAGGCGAGATCGATGGTGAGTTGAACTAGCAGCAGGGAAGGGATCCGTCCCTTAAATCGCTGGAAGGTGAAAAGACTTACGAGCGCCCATGCCGCATAAGCAAACGCCGCAGCGTAGGTTTCTACGCGAGCGTCCGTGCCTGCTGCAAGCACCGCTAACGCCACACCGACCACCGCGCGGTAAAGCGCGAGCAAGCGCAACAGGCGCAAATCCGTTTGATCGACTTCGGAGGTTTTTGCGTTTCCCTGCCATGACGTGGATTCGCGCGTGCTGGCGCGTGCGGCATCCCGCGAAACGCCGCGTGCTGCGCTTCGAATCTGTTGACCAGTCACCGCCATCGTTTAGCCTTTCAAGCGTTCACAGCTTGCGTTGCCGCAGGTGGCGCCGAGCTTGCCCAGCACCGAGCTGCGCTTGGGGATGTACACACCGCAACTGGCGCAACGAATCATGTTGTCATCAGTCGGCGTGCTGTCCCGACCGCTTTTGCGATCGCGCTCGGCGCGCTCCTCTTCAGCCTCACGCGCCTCTCGCTTTGACTTGTGCGCCGAGAGCATGCGCAGCGCCAACAGGACTAGGAAGAAAACAACGATCCAAAAAATGAATTTACCCACGAGCGGGACACACCACGAGCGTTTCAGCGATACTTTTGAGTCTAACCGAGATTTTCCGTTACAAAACGCAAGTGATACCGACGCCTTGGGGCGCGCGTTTCTTGCCATTCTGTATCGCCGTATTCCCCATACGGCAACTGAAATGGCTTAAAACTGCACTCTGAGTCAGCTCGAATTCACTTTGCACCCGGATGCAAAACCTCGTTCTTCCGTAACGCCATTGAGAGGCGAATATGTCGAAAAGCGCTAATGAACCTTGGGCCGGCTGGGCCGAACAGATGCAGAAGTGGATGGCAACGCCTGGCGCATCGAACCCTTTTGGGGTGGCGAGCGGCGGGATGCCAGGTTCGGGCATGCCTGGCGGATTCGCAAACCCTTTCGCCGCGTTCACTTCGGCTCCGCTCGATCCGCAATCGATCATGAAATCGATTGACCCCGAGGAGATTGATCGTCGTATCAAAGACATGCGAGCGGTCGAGGGCTGGCTCAAACTTTCGCTCTCAACGCTCGAAATGTCGATCAAAACAATGGAAATGCAGCGCGATGCTTACGCCTCGCTGCGCTCGATGGGCGAATCAGCGACGAAAGCCGCGACCGCATCAAGCAACTTCGCCAAAAGTGCGGCGAAACGCGCGTCGCAGAAGCGGGCAAGTTCGCGCAAATAGTTTTACACACAGCCCAAGATATAAAAGCCTCATTTCGTCAGGGCTAGCGAATGATGAGTTTGCTTATCGGAGCAATAGAAAAATTGTTTCTAGCCCGAACAAAACGTTCGTAGCCCGTAAAAAGCTATGAGCGGTGTGGCGGACCGCTTTGTAGCAATTCACGCGCACGCGCGCGATCCGCATCGCTCAGCGTGTTTTTCACTGTCGCTACGCCGCGCATGCGAATGCGCCGCAAGCCGTACCAGAGGCCAACAATCATCACCACGAATGGCCCGAACCACAGCGCGAGCGTGGTGAGCTTCAACGGCGGTCGGTAGAGCACAAAATCGCCAAAACGCTCGGTCATGTAGCGCTTCACTTCAGCATCCGATTTCCCGGCAGCAAGTTGCGTGCGCACTTGATCGCGCATGTCTCGCGCGACTGGCGCATCACTGTCGGCAACACTCTGGTTCTGACAGACCAGGCAACGCAACTCAGCCGAGAGCTGTTTCACTCGCGCTTCGAGCGCGGGGTCTGCCGCCTGCACAAGCGCGGGGGCAGCGCTACTCGCGAGCGCTGGATGAGTCATCACCACAACGCTTGCAACGATCGAACTGAACCAGCAAAGCGACGCAATCACCGCGTGATTGACGTGGATCACGCCCCGCTTGAACAAACTCACGCGCTCACCTTCGCATCGCTGCGCAGCTCGGCGGCTCTACGCGCTTTGCGATAGCGCGGATCAAGCGCACCCAGTAGCCCACCAATCGACATGATCACGCAGCCCAACCAAATCCAGTTCACAAACGGCTTGTAGTGAACGCGAACAATCCAGCCGCCGCCATCTTTCGCGGCAATCTCCTCGCCGAGCGAAACGTACAAATCGCGATCAAACTCGCGATCAATCGCCGCCTCGGTCATTGGCATCGACCGCTGCGACGCGTAGAGACGGCGCTCAGGACGCAACACTTTATCCAAGACACCATTCTTTGAGAGCTCAAAGCGACCTTGTTTCGCGTTGTAGTTCGGCCCCACAACATCGGTGACGCCCACGAATTTCACCTCGTATCCAGCGATAGGCTTGGTCTGTCCTGGCAGCATCGCAACGTCATGTTCTTTCTCGAAAGCCTTCACGGCAGTGACTCCAAAAATGAATGCCGCGATGCCAAAGTGAGCGATTTGCATGCCGTGATACGCAATCGGGATTTGCCGCCATTTCGCGGCCGTTGAAGCCAAGCCGGACGCGTGGCGAAGGCGATCACGATAGCCCTCAACAATCCCCGCAGTGAGCCATGCGGCAAATGCAATTCCGACGCAGGCAAGGATAGAGAAGCGCGCCGGCAATACTGCGCAGGCGATGAAGCCAACAGCCGCAACGCCCGCAGGAATAAGCATTCTTGAACGTGTCTCCTTTGCATCGTCTTCTTTCCAACGTGCGAGCGGGCCGATTGCCATCAACGCGATGAGCGGCAACATCAGCGGTACGAACACGATCTCAAAGTAAGGCGCCCCTACGCTCACTTTGCCCAAGCCGAATGCGTCGGCGAAGAGCGGGTACAAGGTCCCGAGCAGCACCGCGCCGGCGGCAACCACCAACAACACGTTGTTCCCAAGCAAAAATGATTCACGAGAGAGCACGCCGAAGCGCCCGCCTTCGCTCACCTTGGGCGCACGAAGCGCATACAGCGTGAGCGATCCGCCGATGATCGCAATCAAAAACGCAAGGATAAATACGCCGCGTTTTGGGTCTGTTGCAAAAGCATGAACGCTGGTGAGCACGCCCGAGCGCACGAGGAAGGTGCCTAGTAGCGAAAGTGAAAAAGCGGTGATGGCGAGCAACACAGTCCAAGCTTTGAATGCGGCTCGTTTTTCGGTAACCGCCAAGGAGTGAATTAACGCCGTGCCCACGAGCCACGGCATGAACGATGCGTTTTCCACCGGATCCCAGAACCACCAGCCGCCCCAGCCCAACTCGTAGTAAGCCCAGAAACTACCCAGCGCGATCCCCAAGGTCAGGAAAATCCAGGCCGCGATGGTCCAGGGGCGTGACCATCGGGCCCACGTGGAATCAAGCCGCCCGCCCCATAAAGCGGCAATCGCAAAGGCAAAGGCGACTGCGAAGCCAACGTAGCCCATGTACAAGAGCGGCGGATGGAAGATCATGCCCGGGTCTTGCAAAAGCGGGTTCAGATCGCGACCATCGGCCGGCGCAGGAACAATTCGTTCGAACGGATTCGAGGTGAAAAGCGTGAACGCGAGGAATACCGTGGTGATGGCAGCGAGCACCGTAAGTACGCGCATGGTCAACACATCCGGAAGCTGCTTCGAAAACACGGCGACTGCCGCGCTCCAACCTGTCAACATCAACACCCACAACACCATCGAGCCTTCGTGCGAGCCCCAAGTCGCAGACAAGCGATACTGCAGGGGCAGAAGGCTATTGGAATTCTGCGCGACGTTTGACACGCTGAAATCGCCGTTAGCGAACGACATCATGAGCGCAGCAAAGGAGATACCAACCAATACGAAGCTCGCGAGCGTCGCCTGCCGAGAAAACTCGATCAGTACCCGCCCGCGCCACACGTTTGCGCCCGCAGCGATGACCGCTTGCAAGAAACAAGTCAATAATGCGATTACCAATGCGAAGTGGCCGAGTTCTGCGATCATCGAATTCACGAAAAGAAATACTGCTGTGCGAATTTTAGGCGTGCTCTACGTTTTGCTCTGTGCTGGGTTACTCCCAGTGCGTAACGCGCAGGCCATGCAGCTAGCCCGCGCGGGAGACGCCCTTGTTTTGAGTGGGGAGATCGTCTATCAGGATCTAGCGCGAGTCAGGGATGCGCTCGACCGCGCGCCCCAAATTCAGGTGATCGTGCTTCGCAACTCGATGGGCGGAAACTCATGGACGGGCTACCGCTTGGGCGAATTGTTTCGCGAGCGCGGACTCACCACCGTGGTGTCGGGGCATTGCGTCTCTTCCTGCTCACGTTTGTTTCTTGGTGGACGCGAACGACGTTTCGCGAGCGATTACCCGGCCGCAATGACGTATGTTGGATTTCATGGCCACTACGACTTCGGCAAGCTCAACACCGAGTCGGTCGCTAAACATGATCTTGTCCAGTGGACGCTTCGATTTGCAGGCAAGGGTTTGGATCGGGCGCTGGTGGAGCGCTGGGCTGCCATTCCCACGCGAGCGGGTGACGTTCGCTTTTATCCCGACGCGGCCCGCAGTCAATACGGTGTCACCACCTTCTACTGCGTGGGTAGCGAGAGCCGACGTCCGCAGCGCTGTGAGCGACTTGCCACCGATGCGCTTAGCCAAGGCATCATCACATCACCCGCGATGTACCAAAGCGCCGATCGTGACCAGCTTCGTTTCGGCACGCGCGAGCGGCAGTGGCCTTCCACCGGCTACGCAACGCTTGCGGAGCCGCCCAAAGGTGTGAGCGCACCAATTGCGCGAGACTACCGCCAATTTCTTGAGGCAGCGTTCCCGCGCGGCTTTGCGATCAGCGAAGACCGTCGCTTCGCAGCGTGGCGAGGCAACAATCGAGCGGCGAACGAAGAGGCAATCGCCGCATGCGAACGATCATCGCGCCAGCGCTGTCGACTCTACGCAGTGGATGATCGCGTGGTGTTCAGCGCACCGCCGAGCGCTCAGAAGCTCCGGTAGCTCTCTTCAGCGTTCCGCTAAAGGTCGCCCACCTTCGAGCCGTTTGCGAGGATTGTGCGCGGTTGCCTCTGCGACAACGGCTTAGAGCAGCGCTTGCCGCTACACTCGCGGGCAGAAAAATTGGCCAGCAATAGGATTTGCAACGTGATCGGTGGGCGTTTGGTGAGAAAGTTTTCGCTGGGTAGGGCGTTGCAATCCAAGGCTCGCTTGGTGAGCTGCGTGGTAGTAGCGGGCTTTTGTAGCGCCCAAGGTGTTGCGACGTCGGCTGAGACGCCTTCGCGCGCACTCGACGCCACAAACATGGTCCCTATCGCGTTTGATGCCGGGAACAAACAAACGCTCACCGCTCAGTGCGGCTCGCTTTACCGATTGCTTAAAGTCCCCATGCGGGACGCCTGCGACGGCGTCATCGCGCAGGGCGTCGAAGTGGCTCGCTCTCATCTGGGCCGCCCGATTTTTGCGCTTAGAACCGGCGCTCCCCTGACTGACAAAAGCGCTACACGAGTGCTCATCTTGGGCGCGGTTCATGGCGACGAGCTCACCTCGGGTTGGCTTTCTCTCAAGTGGGCGGCCTTCGCGCCGCCAATGACCGAGAAGCGAACTCATTCCGTGCTTCACGTGCCGATTGTGAATCCGGACGGCGTCTTTGGCGCGAGGCCGTCCCGCACTAACGGTCGTGGCGTTGATCTGAATCGCAATTTCCCGACGCCGCAATGGAATCCCGAAGCTAATCGCTGGTGGGTGAACAAAACGAAGCGCGACCCGCGCCGATTTCCCGGCCACGCCGCAGCGTCGGAATTTGAGACGAAATACATCATGCGCGTGATTGAAACGTTTAAGCCGACTGTGGTGGTCTCAGTGCATGCACCGCTGGGCGTGCTCGACTACGACGGCGGCGGGCCGCTGCCCGAGCGCATCGGATCAATTTTTCTAGACAGCTTGGGAATTTATCCCGGCAGCTTGGGCCATTTCGGAAGTCGAAGCCGCGGCGTGCCGGTGCTCACCGTTGAATTGCCTCATGCAATCAATCCCGTCAGCACAGAAGAAACGAAGCGCATGTGGCGTGACTTGTTCGCCTGGATTGATAAATACGCAAACTACGACTCACAGTCAAAGTAGTCTCTTGCCCTCATTTATTTTGCGCTAGCGCTTAGTTGTTTGCCTGTGGATAGCACTACGAGAATCGCTCTCTGAGCCGGCTCAGGCCGAGCGTGGAGAGCATTGATTCCAATTTGTCTTTCGCGGTTTGCACGAATACTGAATTCGCGCTGTGTTTTCGCTCAGCGACGATGAGCTCGTTTTTCATCGAATGCTCCCAACCCACGAGCTCAGTCACGGTCACTTTGTAGCCATGCGCCTCCAGCCGCAACCCGCGTAATACGTTGGTCACGTGCGCGCCGAATTCGCGCGCCTGAATCGGGTGTCGCCACAATTCAGTGAGCGCGCTTTTCGCGAGTGCACGGCCTTTGTCGTCTCGAAACAATGCCGCAACCTCCGCCTGGCAACAAGGCACGAGCACGACAAATTTTGCGTCTTTTGCCAGCGCGAACGAGATGGCGTCATCGGTGGCGGTGTCGCAGGCGTGGAGCGCCGTCACGATCTCAACGCGTTCGGGCAAGGTGTTGGCTGCGCTAGCTTCTGCCGCGGCGAGGTTCAAAAAACTCATCTGCGAGAAATTTGCATCGCTCGCGAGCTCGCGAGCGCGCGACACCAAATCCTCGCGGGTTTCTATCCCGTACACATGGTGCGGCTCGGTCATCGACTTCAAGTAACGGTCGTAGAGCATGAATCCCAAATAGGATTTCCCAGAGCCGTGATCGACCACATCGACTTTTCCGCGCTCCGCAAGCGATGTTGCAATAAGCGGCGCCAAAAACTGAAGCAAGTGATTGACCTGCTTTAACTTTCTGCGTGAATCCTGATTGATGCCCCCATCCCGGGTGACGATATGAAGCGCTTTGAGCAACGCTAGCGATTGCTCGGGGCGAAGCCCAAGCTGTGCGTGAAGGTCTAGCGGCGCTTTGATGGAGTTTCTTTTCATTGTCACGAAAGCATAGCGCGCCGCGATTTAACAATGCATCAACGCAAACGATCCATCGCGCCTAGCCGTTTACGAACAGCCAGTCGACGGGGGCGTCACGTCGTGGGGTACCGCGCCTTGAGTGCAACGAGCGATTCGCGAATCAGCGCTTCGAGTACGTTGATGTCGATATCGGCGAGCTTCTTGAAGTAGAGACACGATTTGCCACGCTTATGTTTACCCAATCGGCCCAGGAGTTCATCCTGATTCGCGCTGCTCGCAACGAGATACACCACCAACTCATTTTTTCGCGCGGCGAAGCCAGTAGCGCACATGTCTCCCTCGCGTCCGCTCTCGTATTTATAGTGACAAGAACCAAAGCCGATGATTGAAGTTCCCCACATCGTGGGCGCATGTTTCGTGACTTTACGAAAAAGCGCGACGAGCTCGGTACAGTCAGCCCGTTGCTGCTCATTTTCCAGCGCAGCAATATGGGCGCTGACGTCTGCTGCGGTCGCTTTCGTTTTGTTTTCAGCCATCACTAGTTTCCGCGAAACTTTTGTCCTTATATTTGATAGATGAGAAAGGAAAACATACTTTGCGCGCACCTTGCTGCACCGCCTCCGGCGCGACGCACCTCTCGTCGCGCGAACTAGAAACGCGTAGCCATCTCTTCGACGCGGTTGAGCTCCTGTCCGAGTGCTTTCAGGTCTATCGGCGCACTATTTCGCACGCAAACGATGTTGCCAGAAACGGACATGCCAGTCGAGGGATTGCGCCATAAATCGCGTTTCACCAAGCGGCAGATAGCACGCAAAGTTTGCGTCGCGCGAGCGAGGGTCGCCATCCTCCGAGCGATATGCGCAACGTTCACGCTTTAGGTTGTGTCATGAGCGACCCGTCGCGCTCCGACTGGCGGGGTGCCTGACTTCACGCGTTGTTGCGGGACCTCGAGAATGCGCATTTATTTGCTGTTTCCGCAAAGAAAATTCACCCTCGATTCGTCGCATTGTCCATGTGATCGAGGTGGCTCGGCTCTTATGCCTATCGACAGCTTTTTCCCCACAAACGTACTCGAAGCCATGAAAACTTTATCGAGACGAATCTCGCTTGCCTTGGGCTGTATCGCGCTCTCGCTATGGAGTGCGTGTGAAACCACGCCAACCACCGCTGACGCGCCGACCGACCAGGCAAGTTCGCAGGATAACGAGCGCTGTGTAGTCACTGGGAGCCGCCTTCCGCGCGCTAATTGCCGCGATAGTGGTGTCGGCGCGATTTCGCGGGAAACATGGGAGAGAACCATGTCGGATCGAGCGAGCAACCCGCCTGCGCTGCCTGGCGGAAAGTAGCGCGACACTGTTTCGGCGCTCTGTTGGTTGGGTGACAGGAACGCGCGACGAGTGCAGGCATCAGTAAGTCGCGCGACGTGAGTCGCCCCTAAAATCGAGCGCATGAAAAAAACTCGCGTCCTCGTTCTTGCTGGTGGTCAATCCGAAGAGCATGAAGTCTCTATTCGATCCGCCCGCAGTATTCTCGAAGCGCTGCCGAAGGATCGGTTTGAAGTGACCTCTACCGTGATCTCGCGCGAAGGGCGCTGGTTGCCCGCGCCCGAGTCGGCCCGCGCGCTCGCAAATGGCTCCGCAGCAAGCGGCGGTGCGCTCGTGTTGCACGAAGCGGCGACGGCGGAGGGCTATGACGTGGTGTTCCCTGTGCTGCACGGTCCCAACGGCGAAGACGGCACGGTGCAGGGCATGTTGAAGCTGGCCGGTATCCCCTGCGTGGGCTCAGGCGTGCTCGGCTCGGCGGTGTGCATGGATAAAGTGATGACGAAATCGGTGCTCGCCGCGCATGGTTTTCCGCAAGTGGCCTATCGCCTCGTTACACGTGCGGAATTTTCATCAAAGCCAGAAGAGGCGATCTCGAAGCTCGCCGCGCTGGGCTTCCCGGTATTTGTGAAGCCCGCGAATCTTGGCTCAAGCGTTGGTATTTCGAAGGCGCGAAATGAGGTTGAGTTACGCGCTGCATTGCGCCTCGCGTTCGATCTTGATCGGCGGGTGATTGTGGAGGCGGCGACTCGCAGCAAACCGCGGGAAATCGAAGTAGGCGTGCTCGGCAACGATGCGCCAATCGCCTCGCCCGTTGGCGAGCTCACCTTTGACAGCGAGTTCTACGATTACGACACGAAATACACTGCGGGCAAGGCAGAGATGCACATCCCCGCGAAAATTCCCGAGGCGGTCTCGGAGCGCGCTCGGCAGATGGCGATTGACGCATTCAAGGCGCTCGATTGTGCTGGGCTGGCGCGGGTAGATTTTTTCTATCTAGACGAGACGGGCGAACTCTTCCTGAACGAGCTCAACACGATGCCAGGGTTCACCAAAACGTCGATGTACCCCGAATTGCTCCGCGCTGCGGGCGTCGACTATTCGGCGCTCGTAACAAAACTGGTTGAGCTGGCGCTGGAGCGTAGATAAACGGCATAAATTTTCAACCCCACTTGCAATCGGGGCGAGCGAGCGTTTTCTACGCTTGTCGATATCTTGTAAAAAACTTCTTCAGCCACAACAAAACAGGGCGTAAAGCGTAAAGGCAAAAATCGCGGTCGGCGCTAGAAAGCGCCGCGCGGGGCAGCGTTGCGCATGCGAATGCAGGAAAACTCGAGCACCGAAGCGCTCACCCAATCGTGAATCGGCCATAACGATTCTGCGAATCGCAGTACGCTGCCACGCGCCGCGAGCTGTGCGGGTAGGTCGTGAAGACGCTCCGCTGACAGCGGCCCCAAAGTTTCAGTGGCTTGCAGATAGCCCGCATTGGCATCCACAACTGAAAAATGCTGTCGCGAGAACGCGTAAACGGTGAGCTCAGCCTGCGCGATCGCGTGCGCCCAGGCGGTTTCCACCACAATGGTGTGGCCCACGCGAGCCAGAAGCGGCGGAACGCTTTCAAGCTGCGAAGCGTGTTGGACACGCACACAGATGCGCGGGCACTCGCGCGGGAGCAGGTAATTTGCGAGGTGGCGCGCATCGATTGCCCACACGACCGGTTTGCCCGTGGCATCAGCTCGCGGCTCAAATTGCTCAATCGTCGCGTTTTCACTCACATGAAAACAAAGCTCATGGTTCGCCTGCATCACTAAATTGTCTCGCGAGTACTAACCAGCACGCAGATTTCTCATCGTCGCCCGAAAATTCATGCGCTCGAATGGGTGACACCCACGAGCGTATCTTCTCACCCTAGACGACGACAATAATGCTTTACAACCTCCTCAAATTCGTACACGTGCTCTCGATCATCGTTTGGATCGGCGGCATGGTCTACACACTCTTTTTCCTTAGGCCGTCACTCACTCCGCTTGCGCCTGCCCAACGCGTGCAGCTCATGCATGATGTGCTTGGGCGCTTCTTCAAGGCAGTGTTGTACGTATCGACGCTCGCGCTTTTTTCTGGGCTTTGGATGATCGGGCGCGTTGCCAAGCAAACGGTGCAAGCAGGCGGCTCATTCGCTTGGCCGACGTCGTGGTTGGTGATGACCGTGCTCGGCGTGGTGATGATTTTGATTTTTGGGCACATCCGGTTTGCGCTCTTCAAACGCTTGCAGCGCGCAGTGACTGCGAGCGATTGGCCAGCGGGGGGCGCGGCGCTTGAGCAGATTCGCACGTGGGTGGGCATCAACCTCGCCATCGGTGTTGTCATCATCGCCGCAGTGTTCCTCTTGCGCTAAGCATCGCGAATAGGGGTCGGTATCTACGCTCGGAGTCCGTGCTGCACTTCACGCAACCGACCCGCGATGAATGCATTTGTAAGAAAATTGCGATTCCTTCCAAACGCCGTGCCGCATGAGCCTTTCACGCTTTCAACTCGAACTCCTCGCCCCGGCACGTGACGCAACGATCGGACGTGAGGCGATTCTGCACGGCGCCGATGCGGTCTACATCGGTGGCCCTGCATTCGGCGCGCGCACGAAAGCAGACAACACCATTGAAGATATTGCCGCGCTGTGCGCCTTTGCTCATCGCTATCACGCCCGAATCTTCACGACTGTAAACACCATTCTTCACGAAAGCGAATTGCGGCTAGCTGAGCGCTTGATTCGCGATTTGTATGAAGCTGGTGTCGATGCGTTGATCGTGCAAGACATGGGCATTCTCCAACTCGATCTGCCGCCAATTGCGATGCACGCGTCGACGCAATGCGACATTCGCACGCTTGAGAAGGCCGAGTTTCTGAGCCACGCGGGCTTTTCGCAGTTGGTGCTCGCGCGCGAACTCACGCTCACTCAAATCGCCAAGATCCGCGCCGCGATTCGCGACGATGTGGCCCTTGAATTTTTCGTGCACGGCGCGCTCTGCGTTGCATTCTCGGGTAACTGCTACATCTCCGAGGCGCACACGGGCCGAAGCGCCAATCGCGGCTCCTGCTCGCAAGAATGTCGATTGCCTTACACCTTGGTCGACAACAACGGGGCGGTGGTGGCGTTTGATCAGCACTTGCTTTCGATGAAAGACAACGATCAAAGCGCAAACTTAGAGCGCTTGATCGAAGCGGGAATTCGCAGCTTCAAGATCGAAGGTCGCTACAAACACATGTCGTACGTAAAAAACGTTACGGCCCATTACAGACGCCTCATCGACCAAATCCTTGATCAACGCCCAGAGCTCGCCAGCGTGGGCGACGCGCGTCTTGCCTCGGTTTCGCATGGCCGCTGTAGCTACACGTTTACGCCCGATCCTTCTCGAACGTTTAACCGAAGCAGTACCGACTATTTTGTCAACGGCAGGCAGGGCGATATTGGCGCTTTTGATACGCCGGTTCATGCCGGGCTTGCTGTTGCTCGGGTTACGCGCCTCATCCGCGAGGGCGGCAATTCGCTGATTGAAGTGGAGACGCTTGGCGAGACTGATGACGCCTCGGAAATGAATGCGCTCGCCGAGAAAGAGATCGTTCTATCCACGGCTGCTAAACATCCAGATGATCGACATGAGGTGCGTGGCTCGAAACAGATTGAGCCGAATGCCTCGAAGGAAGTCAATGCGCAGTTCGCTAACGGCGACGGATTGACCTATTTTCACGGCCGCGAATTGCAAGGCATGCAGGTGAACGTCGCAACGCAGATGGGCTCGCACGGTAATCGTTGGCGGTTGGAGCCTAATGCGAAGCTCGCCGAACTTCCGGGGCTCAAAGTGGGCACGCTCTTGCATCGCAATCGGGATCATGTGTGGGAGCAAACGCTTGCGAAGCCTTCTTCTGAGCGTCGAATTTCGGTCAGGATGCGCTTCAGCGATACGCCTGATGGCTATGTGCTTGTGATCGAAGACGAAGCGGGGCACATGGCTCGCGTCGCAGTGGCCCATCCAAAAGAGGCGGCTAAAGATCTCGCAAAGGCCGAAACCACATTGCGCGAGAATCTGGCGAAGCTCGGCAACACGATCTATTCGGTGGATGCCGCCTCGATTGAACTCGATGTCGCGAGTGTGCCGTTCGTGCCGGCATCGGTGATCAATTCGTTGCGCCGTGATGCAGTGGCGGCGCTCGATCTGGCGCGTGATCGCGCATTTGTGCGCTGGCAGCGTGCCGCGGCGACCGAACCGCTGGTGCCGTATCCGAGCGAAACCCTCAGCTTTCTCGCGAACGTGTACAACAGCGCCGCCCGTACGTTCTATGAAAAACATGGTGTGAAGATGATTGATGCTGCCTACGAGTCGCATCAGGAGGCGGGCGATGTGCCCCTCATGATTACAAAGCACTGCTTGCGTTTTGCGTTTAACTTGTGTCCGAAACAAGCCAAGGGCGTGCAGGGCGTGCAAGGGCAGATTCGCGCGGAGCCAATGACGTTGATCTCAAGCGGTGAGAAACTCACGCTTAAGTTTGATTGCAAGCCCTGTGAAATGCACGTGGTGGGCAAGATGCGCCCGCAGATTTTGAAATCACCACCGCCGTCGATTGCGTCGCTCCCAGCTGCCGGTGCGCCCATCAAATTTTTCGCCAAACGAACCTAGCTTTTCCATCAGACGTCCGTTTAAAATGGGGCGAACGCATTGAAACGCATATAGACGAAACTGTAGAAAAAATCGCGTAGTGCCCGCTATAAATGGTCGTTTTGAGATGTTTCTATAAGTTAGTTCCGCTTTAGATTTGATGTCGCGGTCATCGTCTAGGGGCATTGAATCGTTGATCTCCAGCTCGAGCCTTACTGCGAGCAGGCGATGGCAACACTTGTGACATCCTGCGCGGTTCATGTCGTACGCGACTAGGTTTTCTCGTCTATTGAACCGCGTGCCGAGTCGCGACGACTCAGAGTGCACCTAAACTTTGTTATTTACAGGACTCCGGGGAACCACTATGAAACGATTTGCACTGGGCTCTATTGCAATTGCCTCACTTTTCGCAGCCTTCGGCGCATCGGCACAAATGCCTAAATTCGACACACAGCCAGGCAAGTGGAGCTACACCACGCGCACTGAAATCCCTGGAATTGGATCGATTCCGATGAGCTTTGAGCAGTGTGTCACTCAGAAAGACATTGATGAAGGCCGCAATCTTTCCGCGCAAAAAGACGCGGGGATGGATTGCAAATACAGCGACGTCAAGCAATCTGGAAACCGCTTTCAATTCACGGCAACCTGCCGGATGAAAGATTCGCCCGAGCCAATGGTGATGACCTATGACATGACCGCGACGGCAACGCAGATGGATGCGAAGATGACGATGACAGGCGGCACGGCGAAGGCCATGGGCGGCAAGATGAACATGTCGATGAGCTCCAAGCGCTTGGGTGGTTGCTAGTAGCGCATCAATCGCGGCGAGCGAAAAAGCTTTTCCCGCTAGAAAAGAGCGACCTTCGGGTCGCTTTTTGTTTATTTTTTCGAGTTAATTGCAGAGATACACTCGCCTTATGAAACCAAGTTTATTTAGCCCGCGGTGCTGTTACAGGATTGCAGTCAGCGCGCGCACAGCACTCGCGTTCTGGTGCTCTGCGTTTGCTTTCGCCGCCAACGCGCAAACGGCGGGCGACTGGCAATACACGATCAGCACCGACTTGAAATCGATTCCGGAAGACATGCGGGTTAACTTTCCCACGGTTACGTTTAACGCCTGCCGATCTGTGGCTGATTTTGAAAGCGGTAGCGCGTTTGCATTGCAAACCCTCGCGTCGAGCGAAGCGCGTTGCCCAAGTACTAACTTTGAGCGCTCACGCGCGAGCGCTTCGGGTGCGCCAGCGCAGGTGAGCTTTGAATTCTCGTGTGATGACGGCAAATCATTGACGGGCACGGCAAAGGGAAACGTGGCTGCGAAGCGTTTTGAATTTGCGATGACAACGCGCTATCCTCAATCGGTGTCCGGCGTCACCCAGGTGCAGCAAACCATGAGCGCTCGTTTCGTCGGCCCGTGTAAGTCAAAGCCGAACCAAGACGAAGTGAAGATTCCTTAGCGCTGAAAAACGCCGACATTCATTTGCGCGCTAGGCGGACCGTTCGGTGTTTGCGCGAAGTCTACGGCGCGCAGAACGATGCCGGATCAAACTGCCCCGGAAATACCCAGATGAGTGCGGCAGTCATCACGACGTAGCGGCAAAGTTTTCCGAGTGCACCCCAAAAAAAGCAGGGCCAGAAGGGAAGCTTGAGCCACCCCGCAATGCTGGTAAGCGGGTCACCGATCACTGGGAGAAACGCAAAAAAGCAGGCCTTTGGGCCGAGTCGTTCGAGCCACGCGAGCGCGCGCGCTTGTACGGTTGAATGTTTGTAATGTTCGTAGGCGCGCTTCGCGCCATAGCCGATCCACCAGTTGATCGCGCCACCAATCGCGTTACCGACCGTGGCAACCGCGACTGCCGCCCAGAACATCTCTGGATTGAGCTTTACGAAGCCAAACACCGCCGGCTCAGAGCCCATCGGCAGTAGCGTCGCAGAGACCAACGCAACCACGAAAATCGTGCTCAAACCATGGCGCGGCAGCGAGAGCCATTGCAAGGCTGAACAGAAGAGCAAATCCATGAAGACCTGCGCTAGCGCTTGAGGAGGTTATCGATCACGTGCATGGCGTTGAGTGTACGCGTATGGCCATCGCCATCGATGACGCTGTACGACAGACCTGCGCTCTCAAGGTTCGCTTCGATTAGATCGAAAATACGCGCGCGAACCTGCGGTCCATCACGCTGGAAACCGTCCTCAAGCCACAGAAGATCGTTGCAAAGTAAGAGCGTGTGCGCATAGCGATGATGGCACTCAATTGCACGCCGATAGAGTGCCACGTCGCCGAAGATGAATTCACTGTAAACCGCGGTCATGAGCGGTGCGGTGTCACAAATCACGAGCGGCGCATAAGTGGCCGCAGCTTCTTGCAGCGCCACGTCTTCATGGATGCGTTGTGTTTCAAGAATCAACGCTTGTTCGTGAACGTAGGGCGTGCGTCCGCGCTCATCGCAGAAGCGACGCAAATATTCAGGAACCCACGGTGAGTGGAATTCCTGCGCGAGCGCGCGGGCGAGCGAGGTTTTCCCCGTGCTTTCGGCACCAACAATCGCAATCAGTTTTGGCGCGCTCATGCGGCAAGCGCTCGTCGCCAAATGCGCCAACCCCAAAAACTAAATGCAAAAAGGATCGCGTAGAGCAGGGTGGTGAGCCAGAGGGATTTGTAGATGAAGAGCGCGACGCTTGCCGCGTTCACCACGATCCAAACCGGCCAGTTTTCGATGTATTTTTTAGCCAGTAATACGGTACCAACGAAGCTACCCGCAGTGACAAACGCATCTGCCCACGGGACATCGCTATCAGTAAACCGGGCTAGAAATGCGCCGAAAGCAAGCCAACCGATCGCCCACGCGGCAACGGTGAGCGCTAAGCCGCGCGACGGCAAGCGAGCCACCCGAAGCGGCTCGCGCGAGCGATCACGGTGACCGAATAGCCACTGGAACCAACCATAGAGCCCGGAAAGCACGAAAAACACGTTCACGATCGTTTCGCCGTAGAGTTTGCTCACGTAGAAGAGCCACACGTAAAGCGCCGACGAGACGATGGCGAGCGGCCAGGTGAGCGGCTTCTCGTAAGCGCTGCAGATCACCATGGCCAGCGCCAATACGAAGGCGACCACCTCTAGCCAAGATACCGCAGCGCCAAAGAAATGAAATGCAGTGGCAAGCATGATGCGTCTAGAACTCCGTGCTCACGCTGAACTTCACGTTACGCGGCGCGCTCGCGAAGAGATACTGGCCGCCCCAGCTTGTGGTGGGTGCTTCACGCCAGTAGGCGCCGTCCGCAATGTTTTCGACTGTGAGCCGCGCAGTCGTGAGGCGGTTCGCGAGCCGCGCCTGATAGCTCGCACCGAGATCGATCTGCAATGCGCGGGGCAACGACACCTGCCCAAACGAATCGACCGTTTTTCCCGATTGAACATAGAGCAGCGAGTTGATGGAGAGCCCGCGTACTGCGGCGACTTTGTAATCGGCGAAGAGCGATAGCGCGAATCGCGGCACGTTGGTGACGCGTTGATCGATTAGCTCGCTGTTAAGCGCGCGGGTGTAGCGTGCGTCCAAATACGTGGCGCTGGCCTGCAGTGAGAGCGCATCGGTCGCGCGCCCGGTGAGACTAAGCTCCACGCCGCGATGCCGCGCGAGCTTTGCCGCCGCAATTCGCAAGGGGCGACCGCGTGCATCGCTGGGTTCGATGCGATCATCGGAATACGGCTTTTCGATCTGAAATACTGCACCGGTCACGAGCGTTCGCGGATTGGCTTGCCATTTCCAACCGAGCTCTAACTGATCGCTCTTTGCCCCCGGAAGTGCAGCACCAGCGTTGATAAAGCGGCTAGGTCGATTTGGTACGGATTCGGTCTCTACGCCCTGAGAAAATTGGGCGTACGCCGACTGAGTTGCATTGAAGTTGTAGACGCCAGCGATGAACGGCGTGGCGTGAGTTTGGGAGAGTGAAACCGCGCGCGAGCCATCGGTATTCACGCTCGACCGATCCACTTGAGCGAGGCGCACGCCCACGAAACTTTCCAAGCGCGCGCTCCACAATGAACGGAGCGAGGCGCTCAGCTCAAGCGCGCGTTCGTCCGACAGCGTATTGACTGACTCTAGCGTGGGATTCGCGGCGAGGACGCTCGGTGAAAACGCGTTCACTGTACCCGCAAAGTTGTAGGCACCCAGCGTCGGCTGGCGCACCGCGCCGTCGCGACCGCTGAGCGCTACACGTACGCGATGCTCGGTGGAGAGTGCGTTGAACTTGCCCTGCAGCGCTGCTTCGAAACTGGTCAATTGACGACGTTCGCCATCATTGCGGAAATCGTAAATGTCGACATCGCCATTCCCGCAGAGCCCCGGATAGACATAGTTGGCGGCGCTACTGCAGCCATCGGGGAAGGCAATACGATCATCAATCTGGGTGCGAAACAGATGAACGCCGACTTGGACATTCCAATCGGCATTGATCCGATGCGACAGCTTTGCAGTGGCTTGAGTCGTGCGTGTAACCACGGGTAGCGACCAGGGCTGATTATTCAGATTGGTACGCCAGAGTTTCCGCGCTTCCGGCAAGCTCTCCGCCACGCCATCGCCATCTCGGTCGAGTAATCCGAAGCCGGGCACTGAGGGCTGGCTTTGGCGATGATGCTCGAGATCGATCAACAAGGACGTATCGCGCGAAAGCGGCAGCGCAAACGCTGCGCTCGCGAGGGCGCGATCACCGCGTGCACCTGCCCAATGATTATCAATCCGCTCCGCGGCGACGTTGACGCGAAGCCCTGCGCTACCTAGCCGCGTGTTGCTATCGACATGCACTTTCGAGTTGGACCAGCGATCCGCATCCAGCGAGACCACCGTAAACGCGTCGCGCAGCGGCTGCTTCGTTACGACATTGATAAGCCCGCCCGGCGCGGCGACGCCTGCTTGCAGCCCCGCTGCGCCCTTCAATATTTCGATTCGCTCTTTATTTTCAAAGGCGATAGGCGCGTAGTTTGAGTTTGCGAGGCCGTTGCGTTTGAAGTTGTTGGTTTGATCGAGCACGAAGCCGCGCACCGAAAGGCTCTCGATATAGCCGCCTGCGTTGTAGTTGTCGGCGAGCGATGCGTCGAGCTTGAGCGCGGAGGAGAGCGTGCGAATGCCAAGCGCGTTGAGCAAATCGTTGCCGATCACTGAAACGCTTTGCGGCGTTTTAGCGATCGGCGCGTCGAAGCCGCCGACATCGGCGGATTCCGCTTCAAGTACGGGGGCCGAGCGCGCACTGACGGTAATCGGCTCGACGCGTTGCGGTGCATCTTGCGCGAACGCTTGCGCGCAGGCGAGCGCGACGAGCGTCAATGACGCGCTGCGAGCAAAGGTGGGGTTGGATGAGCGGGAGGAGCCGCTACGTGAAGTGAGCTTTGAAAAAGCCATCGAGTGTCCTTTCGATGGCAGGGCAGTACGTGGACGAACGCTCACCCGCCGGGATCGCGTGTAAATCCACAACGCTTCCCTGCGCAAGTATTACCTTGATCAAGTTCTAGGGTGTTATCTCAGCCGATCCGATGGGACCAGCACCCCTAGCGTTGTTGTTGCGATAAAACGCAACGCTCTCAATTCTAAAGACTTCCGCCGACACGCTCCCGCCGCTTTGTGCGGCGCGCTTTCGTCGCCCAGCGCAGAAAGGCAGCACGCTATTCATTGCGTGCTGCTCTCGGCTAGCTATTACCGTGAAGGTATGGCTTCGTGATGTTTCGACGGCAACATTTTTTCGGTCGAAATACTCACGATCACCATCGCAGCGATTGCGGCGAAGAGGCCGAAGAATTGCGGCGGAACGTCAGTGCCCGCAATTGACGTCGGATACCACTTAAGCTCTGCGCCAATCCACGTCATCAATCCGAAAAAGATCGAAGCTGCAGCGCCCGCGCTGTTGGCGCGCTTCCAGAAGACGCCAAAGAAGAGCGGAACGAAGGCGCCCGCAAGCGTCACCTTGTATGCGTTTTGAATCATCTCGTACATGGTGCTTCTCGAATTCACTGCAAAGATGAGCGCTGCGACGCAGAACACCACGAGCGTGACGCGCACAGCCTTCAACAAAGCTTGATCACTCATGTTGGGCACAAACGGCTTGATCACGTTGTTCGTGAAAATCGCGGTCGGTGCCAAGAGCGCTCCGGATGCGGTTGACATGATTGCTGAGAGCAGCGCACCAAAGAACAGGATCTGTATGTAGAGCGGCGTCTTGTTCAAAATAATGTCGGGCAGCACGCGTTGGATTTCTCGCGCGTCCTCGCTCTTGAACAGTTCACGCAGTGTCGGATCGATCATGAGCGCCGAGAAGGCAATGAACATCGGCACGAACGCGAAGAACAGATAAATGACGCTACCGAACACGGTGCCGCGTACAGCCGTCTTCTCATCCTTCGCCGACGTCATTCGCTGGAACACGTCTTGTTGAGGGATTGAGCCGAGCGCGATGGTCAAAAATGCCGCGATCCAGGTGAGCCAATCAGAGAGTCCGCCAGAGGGGAAGAACTGCAGCTTACCTTCTGCCGCTGCGGTGGCAATGACCTTGCTTGCCCCGCCAGCCATGTCACCTAAAACAAACGCAACGACGCTCAGCCCGACGATGATGACGACGGTTTGCAGCACGTCTGTAAATGCAATTGACCACATGCCGCCAAAAATCGTG
This sequence comes from Betaproteobacteria bacterium, assembly GCA_013298145.1. Classification (GTDB taxonomy): domain Bacteria; phylum Pseudomonadota; class Gammaproteobacteria; order Burkholderiales; family Casimicrobiaceae; genus Casimicrobium. Next base: position 41,449 of record JAAFJO010000009.1, on the reverse strand, counting down.
TAAACCAAGACGATGGCCGCGCCGATGATGATGCCTTGCGTGAGCGTAAGCGCACCGCCCGAGAGAATCCAGATGACGAGACCGAGCGCCGTGAGCTGCGCGCTTGTCCAACCAAGATAGCTGATCGAAACGCAAAGGCTGGTGACCACTTCGATTTTCGAGTCGTAGCGCTTGCGATAGAAGTCACCCAGCGTCATCAAGTTCATGCGATAGAACACTTTGGCAAAGCAAAGCGCAGCGATGAGGAGGCAAGCTGTGGCACCAAACGGGTCAGCCGGGATGCCTACCAACCCGTCTCGCGCAAAAGTCGCGCTGACGGAAAGCACGGTCTCAGCGCCGAACCAGGTGGCGAAAACGGTGGCCATGTTGATCGACAGCGGCAACGAGCGACCCGCAACCAGGTAGTCCTTCGTGTTGTGGACGTTTTTCGCAGCCCAAAGGCCGATACCAATCGTGATCGCCATGTAGACGACGACTGAGGTGATGAGCATGAAAGGAATCCCGCCGGAAAATGAGTTGCCGGATTATAGAAATTGAAACTGTGTGGAATTGTGCGTAACTTCCCGTGCTCCTGGTTCATGCGCTTTGTTTGCGCGTACCGCTTGGCTGTTAACAGAATTTTTAATTAAGCCTACTTTTTTTGGGGCTAGAAGCAATCCGTGACAATAGCAAAAAATCATTATTTAGTCATCTAGTCCTTATAAAACGTGAGTTTTGCGGTAGATGTTGATTATCGATTAGCCTCGTAAGATGGGTCCTTGAAGTCTGCCTCGTCGGAGGTCAACGCATCTAGGGAATATCTGCGCGCACCCGTCGAAAAACTTCGTTGACGCCTCAAGCTCATTGGTGGTATTAAAGTGGTACTATTTTTGCCATCGGTAGTTCGTTTTGCGGCGAGTGCTCATGATGAGCGTTTGCCCGGACCGACGTCTCCAGAAGGGTTGTGAACAGCGTGACGCCACCGCTCGGCATCGTGGAAGGCTTCTTCGGCCCGTCCTGGTCTTGGGACGAGCGACGATTTGTTTTGCAGCGCGTCGCAGTCGCCGGCTTTTCGCGATACCTCTACGCGCCGAAGGCCGATCGTGCGCTCAGGCGCGAGTGGGATTCGCCCTATAGCGACGCATGGATGGCGAACGTCACCGAATTTGGGCGCGAATGCAACGGCCTCGGCGTCGAATTTGGTGTGGGCATCAGCCCGTACGGATTGCAAGACGCGCTCACAAAGGCTCGCCTTGCGATGTTTCGAGCGCAGATCACGCGGCTCGCGAACCTGGGTGTTGCGCGTATTGCGATTCTCTTCGACGATATGGAGGGCATCGGCGAGGATCTCGCGTCGGTTCAACTTCAAATCGTGGACGAGGCAACGCACGCGCATCCGAGCGCGAAGTTCGTAGTCTGTCCGAGCTACTACAGCAGCGATATCGTGCTTGACCGCGTATTCGGCGCGCGGCCTCATCGCTATCTGGAAACGCTTGGCGCCGCGCTTGATCCTGCAATTGAAGTGTTCTGGACTGGCCCGGAGGTGTGCTCACGACAGATCAGCCGATCACATCTTGAAACCATTTCAGAGCAACTGTGCCGAGCGCCGACGTTGTGGGATAACTATCCCGTGAACGACGGTCCTCGGATGTCAAGCCAGCTTCATCTTCGGGCGTTCACCGGGCGCGACGCTGCTAACGCCTCCCTCATCGCTGCGCACATGATCAACCCCGCGCTGCAATCCACGCTCAGCTTGATCCCGGCATTGAGTCTCGTCGAGCTCTACGCAAAAGGTGATCGCTACGACTACGCATCTGCTTTCGAGTCGGCCGCGCACAAGATTGTCGGCTCGTCCCTTGCACTCGCGCTACGCGAAGATTTGCTGGCATTTCAGGACGCCGGCCTGCTCCGCCTTGGCGCGCGGCGCGCGGCGCTACGCGCGAAGTACGCTGCATTCGAACATCCAGCCGCTGCGGAAGTGGTCGCCTGGCTCGATGGGGTTTATGCCGTATCGGCTGAAGAGGTACAAACGCAGTAGCGTTTGTTACACAATGGTTTTCAGTTCATTTCAGTGAAGCACGCATGACCCCCACCGAGCTTAAGCATTTACGGCCGAGCGAGATTGATCCCGCACCAAAGTACTTGCAAATCGCGCGGAAGATGTCGGAGCTGATATCGAGCAAGGCCTGGCCTGCCGATCATGGACTGCCTTCCGAGCGGCAACTGGTTGAATTGCTCGATGTTTCGCGCGTCACTGCACGGCGGGCGCTGAAAGTCGTCTCCGAGAAGGGTTTGGTGATCCGGAAGCCCGGATCGGGCACCTACATCGCGCCGCATCTTGAACAGCCGCTGTCGCGTCTCTCAAGTTTTTCGGAGGAGCTTCGACTTCGCGGGCTAGCGAGCTCGTCCACGTGGCTGCAGCGCGATATTGCGGTCGCAAACGCGCAGGAGCTTGTTTCGCTGGGTCTCTCGCCGGGCGCACGTGTGACTCGCCTGAAGCGCTTGCGTCGCGCGGATGAGAGTCTGATGGCCATTGAATACAGTCGTCTTCCCGAAGCCCTTGTTCCCACTCCAACAGCCATTGAGCAATCGCTGTATTCGTATCTCGATCACGGGGGTACACCGGTCATTCGCGCGCTGCAGAAGCTCACAGCGGTGAATGCAACGGCGGATCAAGCGCAATTGCTCGAAATCGCGAAGGGCACCGCGCTCATCTACGTCACCCGCGTTGGGTATTCGATGGAAGGCCGTGCGATTGAATTGACTGATTCTTACTGCCGAGCGGATGTGTATGAATTTGTGGCCGAGCTGACGCGGGCGAGCAGCGTGAGTGTGGCCGCTGGCGAGTCGAGGTGAGTGTGACGTATCAACTGCGCGGGTATATCGCAACGGAGGACGGCTTCATTGAGGGTCAGGTGAGCTTCGCCGGTGGGCGAATTGAAAGCATTGCAGGGCATCCGATCGACAGTGCGAGGTTGCGCAGCGGCGATCGGCCGATCGTTGTCCCCGGCTTCGTCGATCTACACGTGCATGGCGGCGGCGGGCACGACATGATGGATGCGGGTAACGCGTGCGGCGCTATCGCGCGCCTCCACGCACAACACGGAACGACCGCCATGCTCGCCACCACGCTTACCGCGCCGCGCGATGATCTTGTGCACGCTTTCACCGGTTTGGCTGATGTGATGAGCGCGCAGCAAACGACGAGTGTTTTTGGCGCACGAATTCTTGGCGTGCATCTCGAGGGGCCCTATATCAGCGATGGCAAACTCGGCGCGCAACCGCCGTTTGCTCGCGATTTCGACGAAGAAGAATTGCAAGCGCTTCACGCTGTCGCTCCGATCAAACTGATAACGCTTGCCCCTGAACTGCCCGGCGCGAATGAGACCATTCAGAATTTAAGCCGAGCGGGGTTTGTCGTTCAACTCGGTCACAGCGAAGCGAGCTACGAGGAGGGCCGCGCTGGCTTCATGAGCGGCGCACGCGGGGTGACGCATCTCTTTAATGCGATGAGCGGGATGCATCACCGCAAACCCGGCTTGGTAGGCGCTGCGCTTGCGCACTCGCGCTACGCTGAGATCATTCCTGATTTGCAGCATGTGCACGAGGGCGCGCTTCGTGTTGCCATGCGCTCGATTCCTTGCGTTTACTGCGTCACTGATTCGACGGCGGCCGCTGGAATGCCAGATGGCGAATATCGCCTCGGACGTCACACCGTTAGCAAATGCTTGGGGGGCGTGCGACTACCCGACGGAACGCTCGCCGGTTCAACGCTCACCATGGATGAGGCGTTTCGAAACTTGGTTAACGTGTTGCAGCTTGATTTGCTGAGTGCGGTGCGTCGCACATCTACCTATGCGTGCGACTTTTTGAACATCGCGGATCGCGGTCGCATCGCGCCAGGGGCGTTCGCCGATTTGCTCGTGCTAGATCGTGATCTCAAGCTCACGGATGTGTTCGTCGAAGGTAGGTCTCAGGAGCGCGCATGAGCACACACAGAAGCACACACATGCTCGCGGAAAGCAGGAAAGCTTTTTCAGTCGTGGCCCAGCTAATAAAGGGCAATCGAGAGAAAATTGACTACCTTGCTAATAAACTAATTGAATCTCCGCCCCAGACAGTTTGCACGGTAGCTCGGGGAAGTTCAGATCATGCTGCGAGTTTTTTTGCTTATCTCGTGATGGCGCGACTTGGTTGCTGGGTGACCTCCTTGCCCATGTCGCTCATCACGATGGAAAACGCGCCACTTTCTGGGAAGGGCGTCGCGGTGTTTGCGTTTTCGCAGTCGGGGCGAAGTCCTGATTTGATTGCGCCGATGGAATTTTTCCGCCGCGATGGTGCAATTACCGCAGCCTTCGTGAACGTCGAAGACTCGCCACTTGCGAGCGCTGCGGAGCACACCATTCCGCTCTGCGCCGGGAAAGAGCAAAGTGTGGCGGCAACCAAGAGTTTTATTGCGCAGCTTGCAGCGGGGGCTCAACTCGTCGCTCATTGGTCGCGCGACGAAGCGTTGATCGCAGCCTTGCCAGAGCTCGGCCCCGCGCTTCAGATCGCAGTCGAGATTGATTGGAGTTCGGCGCTTTCCACACTTACGTCGGTTGATCGCCTCTTTGTGATCGGTCGCGGCGCTGGGCTTGCGATCGCACAAGAGGCAGCGCTTAAGTTCAAAGAAACCTGCGGCATTCAAGCCGAAGCGTTTTCGGGCGCAGAGGTCAAGCATGGCCCGATGGCGCTCATCGAAGAAGGCTATCCGCTCCTGATTTTCGCGCCTCGCGGGCCATCGCAGGCGGGGCTGATTCATTTGGCAACCGAGATGCGTGAACGCGGTGCGCGGGTGTTGCTTGCGGCGCCGATTGATGATGCTGTCGCTGGGGTGATCGTTGATCTGCCGATTGTCGCCGCACCGCATCCCCTGCTCGATCCAATCTGTGCAATACAAAGTTTTTATCCACTCGTCGAAGCACTTGCAAGAGCACGAGGGCGAAACCCTGACGAGCCACGATTTCTCTCAAAAGTTACTCTCACGCGTTAGCCTTTCATGAGCGCCGCCTACACTCTTCGAACTGAAATACCGAACGCATCTCATCGCGAGCTCGACACCTACGACACACGCGGCTTGGTGGATGCGTTTGTGATCGATCAAAAAAGCGCGGTGAACGCCGTCGTGCGGGCGAGCGCCGACATCGCGCGGGCGGTCGACGCATCAGTGCCGCGCATGTTGGGCGGCGGTCGCCTTGTGTATGCGGGCGCGGGAACTTCGGGGCGTCTTGGGCTGCTCGACAGTGTTGAACTAGTGCCGACATTTTCTTGGGAGCCCGAGCGCGCGATTGCGCTGCTTGCGGGCGGTCCGAATGCGATCCACCGTGCCGTTGAAGGGGCGGAGGACAGCCGCGAACAGGGCGCGGCCGATGTAGAGGCGGCGCAGGTGGGCGCAAACGATGTGGTGCTCGCGATTGCCGCATCGGGCACCACGCCCTACGCGCTCGGCGTGATCGAAAAGGCTAGCGAGCGCGGTGCCTTGACGGTCGGTATCGCGAACAATCCAGGTACGCCGCTACTCGCCGCTGCGCAAATCGCGATCTTGCTGGATACGGGTTCTGAGGTGATTTCCGGCAGCACGCGGTTGAAAGCGGGTAGTGCTCAAAAGATCGCACTCAACACGTTTTCCAGCGCGTTGATGGTGCGGCTTAACAAGGTGTACGGCAACTTGATGGTAGACGTGAAGCCGACCAATGCAAAGTTGATTCGTCGCTGCGTTAGTCTCACGATGCTCGCCACTGGGGTCGATGAAGATACCGCGATCGCTGCGCTCGAGAGCTCGAATTTTCATGTCAAAACTGCGATCGTGATGATCCGGCGCTCTCTGGGCTTTGAAGCGGCGCGACGCTTGCTGGATCGCGTGGGCGGAAGCGTTCGCTTGGCCCTCGCGGAGGTCAAATGAGAAAAGAAGACAAGGCGCAGAGCCTGTCACCGTGGACGTGGATCCCGACGCTCTATTTCGCGCAAGGCATTCCGTACGTGGTGGTGATGACGCTATCCGTCATCATGTACAAAAACTTGAATCTCTCAAATACCGAAATTGCCCTCTACACGAGCTGGTTGTATTTGCCGTGGGTCGTGAAACCATTGTGGTCGCCCTTGGTGGATATGTTTCGTACCAAACGATTCTGGATCGTGCTTTTGCAGTTCGCGGTTGGTGTCGCGCTAGCGTTTGTCGCGTTTACGCTGCCGACGCCATTTTTCTTTCAAGCCACGCTCGCCGTTTTTTGGTTGATGGCGTTTGCATCCGCCACTCATGACATTGCCGCCGATGGGTTTTACATGCTCGGTCTTGAGCAGCATCAGCAAGCGGCGTTCGTAGGCGTTCGCACGGTCTTCTGGCGCATCGCGAATATTGCGGGCCAGGGCCTCCTGGTTGTGCTCGCAGGTATGTTGACTGAGCAAACCGGCAACGTCATCCTGGCGTGGCAAATTGTGTTTATCGTGCTCGCCGTGATGTTTGCGCTCATAGGCGCGTACCATTTTTTCATGTTGCCGAAGCCCAGCGCCGATCAAGCGGTGCGGATCGAAGGGGATTTGGTCAAAGACTTTGTAAGCACGTTCGTCGTGTTTTTCAAGCGTGCCGATATCTGGCTCGTGCTGTCGTTTTTATTGACCTATCGACTGGCCGAAGCGCAACTGGTGAAACTTGGCTCACCGTTCTTGCTAGATAAAGTAAACGCGGGCGGGCTTTCGCTTTCAACAGCGCAAGTGGGATGGGTGTACGGCACGGTGGGCGTTCTGGCGCTTACCTTAGGCGGCATCGCAGGCGGCTATGCAATCTCGCGGAAGGGCCTTAAGTTCTGGCTCTGGCCCATGCTCTTCGCGATTCACGTGCCGAATCTTGCCTACGTGTTTCTTGCTGCGCTACAGCCCACTAGCTTGTCTGTAATAGCGAGCGCGATCGCGATCGAGCAGCTGGGTTATGGATTCGGTTTCGCCGCGTATCTGCTTTTCATGATTATGGTGGCCGATGGCCCCCACAAGACGGCGCATTACGCGCTTTGTACCGGGTTCATGGCGCTTGGCATGATGTTGCCGGGGATGGTGAGCGGTTGGATTCAAACCCAGCTCGGATACACAAACTTCTTCATCTGGGTTTGTATCTGTACGCTGCCGTCGATGCTGATTGCGATCTTTGTGAAGATTGACCCGGCGTTTGGTAAGAAGCAAGCGAAGGCGGATTCAGCATGAACGCGCATGCCAATGATCGACTGGTCTCGCTTGACGCATTTCGCGGGGCAACCATTGCCGCAATGGTATTGGTAAATAACCCTGGCGATTGGAGCAATGCCTATTCACAGCTCCTTCACGCGAAGTGGCACGGCTGGACGTTTACCGATTGGATATTCCCCTTCTTTCTTTTCATCGTCGGCGTTTCGATGGTGTTTTCACTTTCGCGTAAAGCACTTGATGACTCGCAGCGCGTGAGCGCCGTGCTTTCGCTTTGGAAACGGGCGCTCATCATTTTCGCCATCGGCCTCGCGCTAAATTTCATTCCGAATTTTTCGCTGGAGACCTTGCGTATTCCCGGCGTTCTGCAGCGGATCGCGCTTTGCATCGTGATGGCTGCGCCGCTCGTGGTGTATTTCGGATGGCGGGCGTGGTGCATTGCGGTCATTGCGTTTTTTGTGATCTACGCGGTTCCAATGCTCGCCGTTTCTGTGGTGGGCGATGATGCGCTGGTGGCGGCAGGACGCTTGGAGCCGGGACGTGATTTCGGCGCGTGGATCGACAGAACACTTCTTTCGGGGCATCTTTGGGCGTTCTCAAAAACGTGGGATCCCGAAGGTGTGTGGAGTACATTGCCCGCGGTGAGCACGCTGCTTTTTGGCGCGCTCACCGGGCGCTGGCTCTTGGTTGCTATCGCGCGCAGCGAAAAGACGGTGTGGATGCTGCTCTGCGGCTTGTTACTTGTTTGGATGGGCGCGATGCTCGATGTTGTGCTGATGCCAATCAACAAGCCGCTGTGGACGGTGTCGTACAGCGTTTTTATGTCGGGTTGGGCGCTCGTGGTGTTTGCGCTGTTTTATTGGCTGATCGATGCCTGCGAGCGTGAGCAGGTGACCAAGCGCGCACGACAATGGTTTTTGCCGCTGACGATCTTCGGGATGAATGCGCTCTTCATCTTTGCGTTTTCAAGTTTGGTGACAAAGCTATTGGGCGCAGTCAAGTTGACGGCTGAAACCGGTGTGAGCCAGTCGCTTAAAGCGCTTATCTTTGGGCAAATTCAGATGATCGGGCTCTCGCCGAAGCTCGCCTCACTTCTATACGCAGTATTGTTCGTTTCGGCGATGTATGGTGTGGCTTGGTTGATGTGGAAGAAGCGATGGTTTTTCAAAGTATGAGGCGTGCGGGCCGATTTGCGGGTCTCACGCCCCTAACGTGGACGCTGCTCGCGCTCCTAGGGTTTCTCGGGTCGTGTTCAACGATGGAGCCGATCACGGTGCAACCCGCTTCGCTCCGCGTTTGCCCGCTGGAGGATCGCTCATCGGGATGTCCGCCGCCTACGCCTCGGGAGTTTCGCGCGGTTTGGATCGCAACTGTCGCCAACATCGATTGGCCAACGAAACCGGGGCTGAGCGCGGAGCTGCAAAAAAGCGAGGTCATTGCGATCTTGAATCGCGTGCAAGCCCTCAACATGAACGCCGTGCTTTTGCAGGTGCGCCCTGGCGCCGATGCGATCTATCCGTCGGCGCTTGAGCCCTGGGCGGAATGGCTCACAGGCGAGCAAGGCAAGGCACCGGGCTACGACCCACTGCAGTTTTGGATTGATGAAGCGCGGCTTCGCGGTATTGAGGTGCATGCATGGTTCAACCCGTACCGCGCGCGGCATACGAAGGCGAGCTCGCCCGTTTCCGCCGATCATGTCGCGAAGCGCCTACCTGCCGCAGTGAAAAGCTACGGTGGTTTTTTGTGGCTCGATCCGGGTGATCGTGCGGCGCAAGAGCATTCGCATAACGTGATCATGGATGTGCTGCGTCGGTATGACATCGATGGCGTTCACTTTGATGATTACTTCTATCCATACCCGGTTGTCGAAACAGCCGCAGTTCAACAACCTTCGGCAGCCGGGCAAAACGCGGTTGCGAATGCGCTCAATTCAGCTGCGCCCATGGTGACCTCGCGTCCTGAGCGTGAGCTCGATTTTCCGGATGAACCCTCGTGGCTAGCGTATGTGGCGGGCGGCGGCAAACTCACGCGCGCCGACTGGCGGCGGGACAACGTAAACCGCTTCGTCGAACGGGTGTATCGCGGCGTGAAAGCAGAGAAGCCGTGGGTTCGATTTGGCATTTCGCCATTTGGGATTGGCCGACCTGATCGCCGTCCACCAGGCATTCAAGGCTTTTCGCAGTACGACAAACTTTATGCGGATGTCGAGCTTTGGCTGCAACGTGGTTGGCTTGACTACCTCGCACCGCAACTCTATTGGGCGATTGACCAATCGCCACAATCGTTTCCAGTGCTGCTCGAATACTGGCACGCTCAAAACACCTTGAAACGGGATATTTTTCCTGGCCTCTACACCAGCCGGATCGAGGAGACGCCACGCGGTTGGCAGCCGAAAGAAATCGAGGGCCAGCTCGCTCTGATCCGATCGAAGCGCGACGTTGCGCAGGGGCATATCCATTTCAGCATGGCCCCGATCATGCAAAAGCGGCGCGGCATCGACGCCAGTCTCTCAGCGCTTTATCGTAATCCAGCTATTTCTTATACGCCCGGAATAAATTTGGGCGAACGTCCCAATAGTGTGGGCGTCGATCTAATAGAAAATAGAGATGCAGCGCCAAATAACGTTGGGCTAGCGTTTAAAAGAATAGTTTCTCTGGAGGCTAAATCGCTCCGAGCGGATGCTGAGCCTCGAAACTTCGCAGTCTGGTTGCGTTATGGCACGTCTTGGCAGTTTGCCGTGTTGCCGGTGGCGGGCGCACCGAGCGCGGGCACCAGTGAAACGACCGTGCCACGAGCGACCAGCGAGGGCGTGTTAAGCGCGGTCGCAGTCTCGGTCGTGGATCGATCAGGCCGAGAAAGTGATCGCTTCGTGAAGGATCTCGCGCCGTGAGCGAAGCGCTCTCATTAGCGTCTTCACAGAGATTGCGTTGCATCGCGCTCGGCCTTGACGCGGGCGGCACCACCACCCGATGGATGCTGCTTGAGGGGGATTCGGCGCGTCTTGCTGAAGGATCCGCGGGCGGCCTCTCCGGGCTCATGCTTCATACGGCGCACGGCCTAGAGCGGCTACGCGCCACGTTTGCTGAGATCTCGGCTGCTGTCGCTGCGCACTCGCCTGCCGATGCGTTCCTCATGATCGCTGGCGGTTTCACGGGCGTTGATGGTCATTCACCCGAACTTGCCAAACTCATCGCAGAAGCCTTCGCAATCCCCGCCGGACGCGTAACGATTATGAGCGATATCGAAGTTGCTTATCGCGGCGCATTCAAGCCGGGCGAGGGCTACATCGTCTATGCGGGAACTGGCTCAATCGCAGCATATGTTGACTCTTCGGGATCGTTCCATCGCGCTGGTGGGCGCGGTGTGGGGCTCGATGACGGCGGTGGTGGTTATTGGATGGCGCGTGAGGCGCTTCGCCACATTTGGCGGCATGAGGACGAGCAGCCTGGCGCGTGGAAGGATTCTGCACTCGCTGTTGCCATGTTTGAGCGCTTGGGCGGGAGCGATTGGGATCGCTCTCGCGCCTTTTTCTACGCGAAGGACCGAGGCGAAATTGGAATGCTCGCCCTTGCGGTTCGCGACACCGCAGCCGCTGACCCTATCTCGCGTGAGATTTTGCGCGGGGCCGGGATTGAGCTTGCGCGGCTCGCAAACGCGATGGTCGCGCGGTTTGGTGTGAAACCAGTTGCCGTGGCGGGACGGGCCTCGAAGCTTCACCCGATCATTGAGGCGACATTGAGAGAACGTCTTGCTAAGGTTTCGCTCACCTATGTTGAATCCGCCGCGCACGAGGATGCAGCACGCATTGCGCTAGAGTCTGGAGAAGCCTAGCCCGCCGCAGACGGCGCGAGCACCGCTTTCGCGCTCATCTCTTTCGGCAATCCAAGAATCGCCCACTCCGTGACCAGCGCGTCAATCAATTGATCGACCATTTCGCTCGTGTGGCAGGGGCCAGGCGCGATACGAATGCGCTCGGTGCCGCGAGCAACCGTCGGATAGTTGATCGGTTGCAGATAAATGTTGTGGTTTTGCATCAGGCGGTCGGTCAAGGTTTTGACTTTGACCGGATCGCCCACGAACACCGGCACGATGTGTGAAGGGTTTGGTATCACGGGTAGCCCGCGCGCAAGTAGCTTCGATTTCACTTCGGCGACCCGCTCGCGCTGGAGGCGACGCTCTTCTTGCGAACGCATCAAATGCGACACGCTCGCAATCGCGCCCGCACACAACACTGGCGCAAGCGACGTGGAGAAAATGAACGATGCGCCAAAACTGCGGATGCAATCGACCATTGCGGCGGAGCCGGTGACATAGCCACCTTGCATGCCGAATGCTTTACCGAGCGTGCCCTGAATGATGTCGATCTGATCGGCGACGCCTTGCTCTTGCGATACGCCACCGCCACGGTTACCGTACATCCCAACCGCGTGAACCTCATCAAGGTACGTCATCGCGCCGTACTGTTTGGCGATTTGAGCAAACTCACCAATCGGAGCGATATTTCCGCTCATCGAGTAAACGCTCTCGAAGACCACCAGTTTCGGCCGCTCAGGCGCAAAACTCGCGAGCTTGGCTTCGAGATCGCGTGGATCGTTATGTTTGAAGATGACTTTTTCGGCGCCAGAACGACGGATACCTTCAATCATCGAATTGTGATTATCGGAATCGGAGACGATGACCGTGTTGGGCAGAAGCGATGCCAACACCGAAAGCGATGCCAAATTCGCACTGTAGCCCGAGGTAAAGGTGAGCGCTGATTCTTTATCGTGAAGCGCGGCCAAGAGGCGTTCCAACTCAATGTGGTACGCGTTGGTACCGCCGATGTTGCGAGTGCCGCCCGCGCCTGTCGCCCCGTCATTGATCGCCGAAAGCATCGCATCGCGAACCACCGGGTGGTGACCCATGCCCAAGTAATCGTTTGAGCACCACGTGATCACCTGGCGCATCTGCTCGCCGCCATGCCACTCTACGCGAGGAAACTGTCCGCGCGGGCGAGACAGCTCTGCAAAAATACGATAACGCCCTTCACGCTTCAATGCGTCAATGCGGTCAGCGAAGAGGGCGTTGTAGTTTGGGGTGTTGGACACGGGCTAGTTGCCTCCAGTTTTTCTCATTTTATTCCGGATTCCCGGGCTGCGGAGTTGCGTTGGATCAAACATCGAACCGACGAGAGGAGTGGGTTTGTGGCAGATTCTGCTGGGACGTGCGAGCCGGGACGCTGCCCATCGTTATGGGCATCATAAATCTGACGCCAGACTCGTTTTCCGATGGCGGCAAGTATTCATCTGTCTCAGCGGCTATCGCTGAGGCTGAACGAATGGTGTACGACGGTGCCACAATTTTGGATGTGGGCGGCGAATCCACCCGCCCAGGCGCCGCGGAAGTCACCATCGAAGAGGAGCTTCGACGCGTCATTTCCGTCGTTGAAGCGCTCGCAGTGGCCGGGCACTGTGTCTCAATTGACACCCGAAAGCCAGAAGTCATGCGGGCCGCGATTCGAGCGGGGGCAGCCATTGTGAACGACGTCTACGCGCTTCGCGCGCCCGGAGCGCTTCACGCATGCGCGGACTCAGGTGTCGGCGTTGTGCTCATGCACATGCAGGGCGAGCCAGGCACGATGCAAGCGTCGCCGCACTATGTAAACGTTATTGCCGAGGTTGCTGCGTTTCTTCAAGGGCGCGCCAGCTGTTGCGAGCTCGCGGGCATCGAACGTGATCGCATCGCACTCGATCCGGGCTTCGGGTTCGGAAAAACGACAGCGCATAACTTGCAGCTCACACGCGGTGTGGGTGAACTTGCACGCTTGGGCTATCCGGTACTTGCGGGCTGGTCGCGAAAACGCAGCGTGGGTGAGATTACCGGTCAGGAAAAAGCGAGTGAGCGGGTGAGCGGCAGCGTTGCGGCGGCGCTCGCCTGTGTTGCGCGCGGGGCGCAGATCGTACGAGTACACGATGTGCGCGCGACGGTGGACGCGCTTCGCGTTTGGCACGCAGTGAACGCTGCGCCCTAGGGAAACGCTGATTAAATCCCGCGAGCAGCGCGCCTTGGATTGGGATGGAGTGCGAGATCGACAAATGCGAGGCATAGCGGGGCTATAGTGAGCATTTTCGATGCAGCAATCGACCCAAGTCCAAGGATGCGATGCTCGATGGGTATTTGATCAGCGTTTCCCTAGAATGCCGTAGCAGCTACGTTAGCGAGAGAACACTATGGCAAGCAGAAAGTATTTCGGCACGGATGGCGTGCGCGGTGAGGTGGGAGTCGCACCGATCACGCCTGATTTCGTGATGCGGCTCGGTCATGCGACCGGTCGAGTGCTGAAGAAGCACTGGAAGTCAAGTTCGCATCCGGCAGTGTTGATCGGTAAAGACACGCGAATTTCGGGTTACATGCTCGAAGCGGCGCTTGAAGCCGGGCTCTCCGCCGCTGGCGTTGATGTCGTACTGACTGGCCCGTTGCCCACGCCTGCGATTGCTTATCTCACGCGTGCTCAAAGGCAGGCTGCGGGGCTTGTGATCTCCGCTTCGCACAATCCGTTTCAAGATAACGGCATCAAGTTTTTTGATCGCAACGGCGACAAGCTTTCTGATGAGGCGGAACTCGAAATTGAGGCGGAATTCGATCAGGGAATCCGCTGTGTGCCGTCTAACGAATTGGGCAAAGCGCGTCGGCTCAACGATGCGCAAGGGCGCTACATTGAGTTTTGCAAGCGTGCATTCCCGTCGGAGCTGACGCTGCGCGGCGTGAAAATCGTTGTGGATTGCGCGAACGGCGCGGCCTATCAAGTGACCCCAGCGGTATTGCATGAACTGGGTGCTGATGTTGTGAGCGTCGGCGTTGCGCCCGATGGTTTGAATATCAACAAAGGCGTGGGCGCACTCTATCCAGAGTACCTTTCCGAAAAGGTTTTGCACCACAAAGCCGATATCGGGATCGCCGTAGACGGCGACGCGGATCGCTTGATTGTGGTGGATGCCAAAGGCAACTCGTACGACGGCGATCAGCTGGTGTACGTGATCGCTGCGCATCGCGCGGCGCGCGGCGACTTGGGTGGCGGCGTAGTGGGCACGCAGATGACGAACTATGGGCTGGAGCAGGCGTTTCAGCGGCGCGGGATCGCGTTTGCGCGCGCGAAGGTCGGCGATCGCTACGTGCTCGAAATTCTCAAAGAACGCAATTGGTTGATTGGCGGTGAAAACTCGGGGCATATTCTCTGCCTAGATCGTCACACAACGGGCGACGCAACCATTGCTGCGCTTGAAGTACTCGGCGCGCTGGTTCAGCAGGGTAGATCGCTCGCGGACGCCTGCGCAGACGTGAAGCTTTTGCCACAGCATCTGATTAACGTTCGAATCGATAAATCGTCGCCGTGGGCAGAGAAGACGAATCTGAAATCGGCGCTTGCCGATTGGGAACAGAAGCTCACCGGTCGTGGGCGTATTCTCTTGCGCCCCTCTGGCACAGAGCCGGTGGTGCGTGTGATGGTCGAAGCGGAAGACGAAGCGCTCGCACGCGCAGGCGCGGAGGCGATTGCTGAAGCGGTCGCTGCGTGAGCGCGCGCTCGTGATGCAGCGCGCGACAGAATATTTGCAGGGTGTAGGCGCGGGCTTGACCGCGCTCCGCGCTCTGAAACCCATCGCGTGTGAAGAGCGCGGTCACGCCCGCGCCTACCGTCGGAACGAATGAAGCTCCAATACTCTCATCTTGATTTGATCGCGTTTCTCGTCTTCGTTGCGTGCTGGTTCGGTTACGACTGGTTCGCCAAACGCCACGCCAATGATCGGCCGAGTTTGCTCACGGTGATGAACCCGTTTCGTGAGCGATGGTTTCAGCAGACGCTGACCCGAGAAAATCGCATCGTCGACTCCGCGCTCGTTTCAAACTTGCTTCACAGCGCAACGTTTTTCTCGTCCACCACGATTCTCGTCTTGGGTGGCTTGCTCGCGCTCTTTGGCTCGGTCGAGAAAAGCGTGGAAGTGTTTGAGAACCTGCCGTTCGCGCAGCGCACATCGCAGCAGCTTCTTGAAGCGAAGATCGTGCTTCTGATTCTGCTCTTCATTTACGCATTGGTGAAATTCACCTGGTCCGTGCGGCAATTCAATTTCGTCACGATTTTGGTCGGATCGATATCGCCAAACACTGCGCTCGATGAACATGATCAGAGCATTGCATCGCGCGCAGCGGGGATTATGAAACTCGCCGGAGAGAACTTCGGTCAGGGCTTGCGCGCGTATTACTTCGCACTTGCTGCACTACTCTGGTTTGTACAGCCGCTTTTCTTCATTGTCGGAACAGCAGTGGTCACGATCATGCTCTACCGCATGGAATTTCACTCGCGTACGCTTGATGTACTCAACGGCGAAGAAGATTAGTCGGAGCGGCGGAGCCGATCAGGTACGAATCCGTGGACGCTTTCGTTTGCGCCAGTTTCCGACGCGGAGCTCCGCTATAGCTTACTGTTGAGGCTCTGCGGAGCGAGGCGATACACACGAGTGCGGACGGCAATCAAAAAAATAGACCTAACCCCTCTTCATGTGGGGGCAGCGGCGTAAAACGCCTATCGCGACTACATACAAACATCGCCGCCAGCCCTTTAAAAATAAAACGAATCGTGTCTGAGCCCTTATCTTTCAGATTATGCGCTCGCGACGCGTAGCACGAGCTTCCCGAAGTTTTTGCCTTCAAACAGCATGTTCAACGCTTCCGGAAATTTCTCGATCCCGGTGACGACGTCTTCTTTGGATTTCATCTTGCCATCGCGCAGGTACCCGGCCATCTCGGTGACGGCCAAGTGATAGCGATCCGCATAATCAAACACGACGATGCCTTCCATTCGAGCGCGATTGACGAGTAGCGAGAGGTAATTCTTCGGGCCATTTACCGCGGTTGTGTTGTTGTATTGCGAGATCGCGCCGCAAATGATGATTCGTGCTTTCTTGTTGATTCGGGTGAGAACCGTGTCGAGAATTTCGCCGCCGACGTTATCGAAGTACACGTCGACACCTTCCGGGCAGTGTTGCTTTAAGCCCGCTTTGACGGAAGAGGGCGAGGCTTTGTAATCGATGCACGCGTCGAAACCGAGCTCCTTCACGACCCAATCGCACTTTTCTTTGCCGCCCGCAATGCCCACCACTCGGCAGCCCTTGATCTTTGCCAATTGCCCGACCGTTTGGCCGACCGCACCCGCTGCGCCGGAGACCACAACCGTTTCGCCTTGTTTCGTCAAATTCGGCTGGCCGACATCCATCAGGCCAAAGTAGCCTGTCATGCCCGGCATGCCAAGCACGTTGAGCCACTGGGTTTCGCTTCCCGCGCGAAGATCAACCTTGGTGATCCCGCTGCGTTTAATACTTTTCTCTGGAAATGACGCGTATTCTTGGACATCGAGCCCACCGATCACGATATCGCCTTCCTTGTAATTGTCGTTGTGAGACTCAACGACCCGGCCGATCCCGCCTGCACGCATTACTGCACCCAGCTCGACGGGCGGGATGTAGCTCTTGCCTTCGTTCATCCAACCCCGCATTGCCGGATCGATCGAGAGCGCAAGCGTTTTGACGACGATACCGCCCGGCCCGGGATCAGCCACGGCTTCCTCGGTAAATTGCCAAACATCGGCCGTTGCAACGCCAATCGGGCGCTTAATCAGGCGAACTTGCTTGCTTTTGAGTGACGCGAGGGAGGTCATACGAAGTCTCTTTACGGTGGATAGCCTGCAATGATTATCGACGAAGCCTGTGCCGGGCCGCATTCGTCGGTTCATTCAAACGCAAGGTCGCTCACGCAGAACCCGCATTCGCATTGACGTTGGTCCGCTCGAGCTACATTCCGTCGTCGACACGATTGGTCAAGGCCGCGCCGAACCCATTAGAATTTGAATTTCCCCCTTCAGTGCCCCATGACTAAATACGTCTTCGTCACTGGTGGGGTGGTGTCCTCCCTTGGTAAGGGCATCGCCGCTGCCTCCCTCGCCGCGATCTTAGAATCGCGCGGTCTAAAAGTCTCTCTCGTAAAACTCGATCCCTACATCAACGTTGATCCGGGAACGATGAGCCCGTATCAACACGGTGAGGTCTACGTCACCGACGACGGTGCCGAAACCGATCTTGATCTCGGGCATTACGAGCGATTCGTTTCCCAAAGGCTTTCTGCGCGTAATAGTTTTACAAGCGGTAAGGTCTATCAAAACGTCATCAACAAGGAACGCCGCGGCGATTACTTGGGCGGTACGGTGCAGGTGATTCCGCACATTACCGACGAGATCAAGGCCTCGATCAAGAGCGCGGGCGAAGGGCTCGACATCCTCATCGTTGAAATTGGCGGAACCGTCGGCGATATCGAATCGCTGCCGTTCATGGAAGGCATTCGTCAGATGGGCGTCGAAGTGGGACGTCGAAACCGTTGCTACATCCATCTTACGCTGGTGCCGTTCATCGCCAGCGCGGGTGAGCTCAAGACGAAGCCCACGCAGCACAGCGTACAGAAGCTGCGCGAAATCGGCATCTTCCCGGATGTTCTCTTGTGCCGTTCGGATCGCATGGTGCCGCAGGATGAATGCAGGAAGATTTCGCTCTTCACCAACGTAGAAGAGCGAGCGGTCATTTCCGTGCCTGATCTTGATACGATTTTCAAAGTGCCGCAACTGCTGCATTCGCAATTGCTCGATGAAATCGTGTGTCACACTTTAGATATTGTTGCCAAGCCGGCGGATCTCACGCCTTGGGCGCACATTGTTGAGCGCACGCTGCATCCAAAATCGGTGGTCGATGTCGCGTTTGTCGGCAAATATGTTGAATTGATTGACGCGTACAAATCGATCAACGAAGCGCTCAAAGCGGGCGGCATTCACAACGATTGCAAAGTGAACATCCATTACGTCGAAAGCGAAAAGCTGGTCGACGAAGGTACCGATTCGCTCAAATCGATGGACGCGATCTTGGTTGGGCCAGGATTTGGCGAGCGCGGCATTGAGGGCAAGATTGCGGCCGCGAAATTCGCGCGGGAATCAAAAATTCCGTACCTCGGCATTTGTCTTGGGATGCAAGTCGCTGTGATCGAGTTCGCGCGCCATAAATGCGGCCTCACAGGCGCACATTCGAGCGAGTTTGACAAGCAATCGCCGCATCAAGTGATCGGTCTCGTGACCGAGTGGAAAGACGCGAGCGGCAACGTGCAAACACGCGATGAAAAATCGGATCTGGGCGGAACGATGCGCTTGGGCGCGCAGAAAGCATCGCTTGCGCCGGGATCGCTCGCGGCGACTGTGTACGGCGCCACGAACATTAACGAGCGTCATCGTCATCGTTACGAAGTGAATGGCTTTTACGTCGATCAGTTCGAAAAAAACGGAATGGTCGTATCGGGGCGCTCCGCAGTTCAAAACTTGGTGGAAGTGGTGGAGTATCCCCAAGACGTTCACCCCTGGTTCCTGGGCGTTCAATATCACCCTGAATTCAACTCCACGCCACGCGGCGGACATCCGCTTTTTAAAGCCTTTGTCGCGGCGGCGATGGCGCAAAGAAAGAACGCGGGACGATGAAAATTTATCTGTCATCCCCGCGGAGGCGGGGACCCAGACCGGGCAGGTACAACTTCGCAGCGACGATTGCATTCCTTGAAACGTTTCAGGGGCTGGGTCCCCGCCTTCGCGGGGATGACATGAAGTGCGAGGCTTTTGCCTCCCGGAGTAACTAATATGAATCTCTGCGGTTTTGAGGTCGGACTTGATCGACCCTTTTTTCTGATCGCTGGGCCCTGCGTGGTCGAAAGCGAACAACTACAGATCGATACAGCGGGTACGCTTGCCGACATGACGCGCGAGTTGGGTATTCCTTTCATTTTCAAATCAAGCTTCGATAAGGCGAATCGTTCGAGCGGCAAATCGTTTCGCGGCCCTGGTATGAAAGAGGGATTGCGCATCCTTTCCGAAGTGAAGCGCCAGATCAAAGTGCCTGTGTTAACGGACGTCCATGAAATCGACGGGCTCGACGAAGTCTGCGACGCGGTGGATGTGCTGCAGACGCCCGCGTTTCTCTGCCGCCAGACTGATTTCATTCACGCTGTTGCCGCCACTGGCAAACCGGTGAACATCAAAAAGGGCCAGTTTTTAGCGCCAGGCGACATGAAAAACGTCGCCCAGAAGGCCAAAGACGCCAACGGCGGCAAAGACACGATCATGGTTTGCGAACGCGGCGTTTCGTTTGGCTACAACAATTTGGTGAGCGACATGCGTTCGCTCGCGATCATGCGCGAAACGGGTTGCCCGGTCGTGATGGACGTTACCCACTCGGTGCAATTGCCTGGCGGGCAGGGCACGTCGAGTGGCGGTCAGCGTGAATTTGTGCCCGTGCTGGCACGTGCAGCAACGGCGGTCGGCGTGGCGGGGCTCTTCATGGAAACGCATCCGTCGCCGGATAAAGCGCTTTCCGATGGTCCGAACGCGTGGCCGTTGCCGCGCATGAAAGCGCTATTGGCTCAGTTGAAGGAAATTGATTTGATCGTGAAGCGAAACGGTTTCGTCGAGCACGAGCTCACTGGCGAACATCGACTCTGATCGCCTGAGAGAGCTAGGACTATGCCCGCATTTGTCATTGCTTCAGTAAACGTTACGAATCCTGAAAAATACAAGGATTACATGGCCTTGAGCCCGGGTGCTATTGCTGCGCACGGCGGGAAATTTGTGGTTCGAGGCGGGAATCCCGAAATCCTCGAAGGCGAGTGGCCACGGCAGCGCGTCGTCGTTGTCGAGTTTCCGTCGCGAGAGGCGGCTAAGAAGTTTTATGACTCGGTGGAGTACACCAAGGCACGCAAGGAACGCGAAGGCGCGGCTGAGTTCTCGATGATTGTGGTGGATGGTCTGTGAACGCGGTCATCGGTGTCGTGGTCGGTATCGCGGTTGCCGTTGCCACTTGGTATCTCGGTAATGCAATTCTCGACCGAGTCTGCGGTATCGGTTTGGATCACCTGTTTTGTTGGTTGCTCGGATGGGCGGCAGTTGTCACAGCGTCAGCGTTTCTTGGGTTCGTCGTAGGCGGTGTCGTGTTTGGTCTGCGCGAGGCGAAAAAGTAGTTTGCCGAAATGCGTGCATGAGGCGTAGCGCTCGGCAAAGCGGCACGGCTGGCGTGCCAATAGCTTTCGGGTTGATCGCTACGTCAGTGAGAGTAAATGCCGCTACTCGGTCGGGTGCGCAAGTCGCGGCGAGTTGGCGCGGGAAAATTGTCGATTCGGACGCTCAGTCGTATGGCGAGTTGTCCGCGTCAAATATCTAGGTTTATTGGTTCAACGGAAGACAACATATGAGTGCAATCGTCGATGTCATCGCGAGAGAAATTCTTGATTCACGCGGCAATCCTACGGTCGAAGCCGATGTCGTTTTAGAGAGTGGTGCAACGGGTCGCGCGGCCGTACCTTCGGGCGCATCCACCGGCACGCGCGAAGCAATCGAGCTTCGCGATGGCGACAAGTCGCGCTATCTTGGGAAGGGCGTACTGAAAGCCGTCGAATACGTTAATACCGAAATCGCTGAGGCGCTGCTTGGCCTCGACGGTGAAGAGCAATCGCGCATTGATCGCGTGCTAATCGAGCTGGACGGCACTGAGAACAAATCCCGCTTGGGTGCGAACGCGATGTTGGCGGTGTCTTGTGCTGTGGCGAAAGCGGCCGCTGAAGATGCGGGATTGCCGCTCTACCGTTATCTCGGCGGCGCGGGGCCGATGAGTTTGCCCGTACCGCTCATGAACGTGATTAATGGCGGCGCGCATGCGAACAATTCGATTGATCTACAAGAGTTCATGATCGTGCCGGTCGGCGCGCCGAGCTTTCGCGAAGCGCTGCGCTGGGGCACCGAGGTGTTTCATCACTTGAAGCACATCATTCATGACAAAGGTTGGCCAACGCAAGTGGGCGACGAGGGCGGCTTCGCTCCGGATTTGAAATCGCACGAAGAAGCGCTCAAACTATTGATGACGGCGATTGAGAAAGCGGGTTACCGCCCTGGTGAACAAGTGGCAATCGCGCTCGACTGCGCGGCAAGCGAGTTCTACAAGGACGGCAAATATCATCTCGAAGGCGAGGGCCTCACGCTCGCGTCGAGTGAACTGGTTGAGCTGTGGGCCGATTGGGTGGCGCGCTATCCCATCGTTTCGATTGAAGACGGCATGGCCGAACAAGACTGGGACGGCTGGAAGCTGCTCACTGAGAAGCTTGGCAAGAAAGTGCAAATCGTCGGTGATGATCTGTTCGTGACGAATACAAAAATCTTGAAAGAAGGCATCCAAAAAGGGATCGCCAATTCGATCCTGATCAAGATTAACCAAATCGGCACGATGTCAGAAACGCTCGCGGCCATCGAAATGGCGAAGCGCGCGGCTTACACGAATGTGATTTCGCATCGCTCTGGTGAAACCGAAGACACGACGATTGCTGACATCGCCGTTGGCACCAACGCGGGTCAGATCAAAACGGGTTCGCTCTCGCGTTCGGATCGCCTCGCGAAATACAACCAGTTGATTCGTATCGAAGAAGATTTGGGCGACGTGGCCAGTTACGCGGGTCGAGACGTCTTTGCGCGATTTGGCAAGTAGCTGATCGCGCTTGTCCGCAACGGTGACTATTAAGGGAAGTCCAACGAGTATGAAGGGTCGAATTGTTTTCGCGCTGCTCGTTGGTGCGTTTCTTTTACTACAGTACAAGCTTTGGTTCGACAAAGGATCGATCCCACGCGCTCATGCGCTCGAAGGTGAGTTGCGGGAAGTAAAGTCTAAAAATGACCAGGCGCGACAAGCGAACGCGCGACTAGACGCAGACGTGAAGGATCTAGAGAAAGCAGGCGAAGCGATCGAAGAGCGCGCACGAAGCGAACTCGGCATGGTGAAAAAAGGCGAAACGCTCATTCAGGTGAAAGAGCGCACTGTTCCTCCCGCGCCGGCCGCCGACGCACCGAAGAAGTAGCGCGCCCATGCGCTTTAAGCACATTACGTCGCGCGATAACGCGATCGTCAAGCGTCTCTCCGAGCTAACTAAATCAGCATCCGCGCGCCGCAGCGGCGGTTACTGCTTGCTTGAGGGCGAACACCTCGCGCTGAGCTACATTGCCGCAGGACGAACGCTTTCACAACTCGTTTTCCGTGAAGGATCAAACTTCGCAGCGAGCGTATTAGTTGGCACACCCGAGCACGCGCTTCCAGCTGACCACGCAGCATTACTTGCAAGCGCACAAGAGCTCATCGTGCTCTCTACCTCACTCTTCGATCAAGTCTCGACGCTATCTACGCCGACCAGCTTGCTCGCGCTCGCAACCGTGCCTGCGAGCGCTGCGCCACGCAGCGACGGATTTGTACTTGCGCTAGACGCCGTTCAAGACCCTGGCAATGTGGGAACGCTGATTCGTACTGCCGTCGCCGCGCGCGCAGATCAAATTTGGCTTTCGTCGGGCTCTGCGTTCGCTTGGAGCACGAAGACACTTCGCGCATCGCAAGGGGCGCACTTTGCGGTAGAAATTATCGAATCGGTCGATCTCTCGGTCGCGCTTTCTAATTTCCGTGGCGCACGTTGGGCGACATTGCCTCGTGCGCTGCCTGGGATGGAGCCAAGCGTAGAGTCGACGAGCTTGTTTGACCTCGCGACAGGTCTTAACAATGTGCTCGTGCTATCAAATGAAGGGGCGGGGCTCTCGAAGGCGCTTTATCCACAGATCACGCACTCGCTGCAAATCCCCATGGCGCCGGGCGTGGAATCGCTCAATGTCGCGACCGCCGGTGCTTTGGCGCTTTACCGAATTTCCGAGCTGAGCGGTCGTCTATCGGATTACAGCTAAAGCTCCACGCCGCTCACTTCAATTGGGCTAGCGAGCTTACCTAAGTGTGATCAACTTTCTCGCGAATTTACGTTGGGGCCCGCAGAAATGAGGATGTGCCTGTAGTGTGAGCCGCGTCAATCGCGCTACAAAAACACAAACGCGAATCGTTCGTATTTGTGTATACTCCGGTTTCCAGTGACAACTCGCGGTTGTTCCGCAAGCGAGAAATTTCATGTTCATCTCTTACCTGAAAAAAGTTGCCGCGTGCTTGGTTGCGATCGCCGCGATGACGGCTGCGCATACCGGCATCGCCCAAGAAAAGGTATTAAATCTCTACAGCGCGCGTCATTACAACACCGACGAAGCGCTCTACAACAACTTCACCAAGCAAACCGGTATCAAGATCAATCGGATCGAAGCGGGCGAGGATGCACTGCTTCAGCGGATCAAGGCCGAGGGTGCGAATTCTCCTGCCGATGTGTTCTTGACAGTCGATGCAGGTCGCCTTTGGATCGCTGACCAAGAGGGCCTGTTTGCATCGATCAATTCCAAGGTGTTGAATGATCGAGTTCCTGCCGCATATCGCTTAGCGAGCGGCACGTGGTACGGATTCTCTACCCGTGCACGCGTGATCGTTTACGACAAGACAAAAGTCAAACCAACTGATCTTTCAAGCTATGAAGATCTTGCCAATCCAAAGTGGAAAGGCCAAGTTTGTACCCGCTCCGGCTCGCACGTCTACATGCTCTCACTCCTCTCATCGATCATTGAGCACAACGGTGCAGCCAAAGCGGAAGAATGGGCGAAGGGTGTAAACGCAAATCTTGCACGCCAGCCAAAAGGTGGCGACACGGATCAAATCCGCGCGGTTGCAGCCGGCGAATGCGCTTTGGGCCTGAGCAACACCTATTACTTCGCGCGCCTTATGAAGTCCGATAAGCCAGAGGATCGTGCGGTGGTTGAACGTGTTGGCGTGATCTGGCCGAATTCGGCGAGCCGTGGCGTTCACATGAACGTATCTGGCGGCGGCATGCTCAAGAATGCGCCGAACAAAGAAAACGCGATCAAATTCCTTGAATACCTCACAAGCGATCAAGCGCAGGCTTACTTCGCCAACGGCAACAACGAGTGGCCTACCGCACAGACAGCGGATTTCAAGAACGCGGAGCTTGATTCACTCGGAAAATTCAAGCCTGACCCGATCAACATGATTGCACTGGGCAAGAACCAACGCCAAGCCCAGGAAATCGTGAATCGCGTGGGTTGGAAGTAACGTCTCGTTCAAACAAGCCGGACGCCGCGCTACCTAGGTTTGGAAGCGCGGCGGTTTCGGTTCGGCGATGAATTTCAGCTGAAGCTTTTTGAACACCCAAAAAAAAGAGCCGCATATGCGGCTCTTTTCATATTGGGCTTCGTCGCCGCGGGGGCGTGTCTCAAGAGGACAATGTTGGGCTTAGGCTTTTCTTGCTGCCTCGATCAATTGCGCCAGCTTCGCATGCGCGTCTCGCGGGCTCAAAGCATCGATATCGATATTCTTGATCGAGTCTAAAAGCGGAGACTCATGGGTGGCTTCCGCAAAGGGCGTGGCGCCTTCCGCGAAGAGATCCGCTTGTGGGAGTTGTTGAGTCCGCTCTTTCTCTAGTCGCTCCAGCTCGCGCCGCGCGTCGCGAATTACCTCTGCCGGAAGTCCCGCGAGCTTCGCCACATCAATCCCGTAGCTCCGGCTCGCTGGGCCCGCCTTTACTTCGTGGAGAAAAACGACGCGATCGCCGTGTTCCACGACGCTCACGTGGTGATTTACACAGCTTGCGAATTCATTTGCGAGCTCGGTGAGCTCGAAGTAGTGCGTCGCAAACAACGTCAGACTTCGCGCTTTTGCGATTAAGCGCCGCGCAATGGCGGTTGCGAGCGCGAGCCCATCGAACGTGGATGTTCCGCGACCAATTTCATCTACGATCACTAGCGAATTTGGTGTGGCACGTTGAAGGATTGCTGCGGCCTCGGTCATCTCCACCATGAAGGTGGAGCGTCCCGACGCGAGATCGTCGCTTGCACCGATGCGGGTGAGCACGCGATCAATCGGGCCAATCGTTGCGGTGCTGGCAGCAACAAATCCTCCCGAAAATGCCATGACAACCGCCAGCGCCGCTTGACGCATGAACGTGCTTTTACCGCCCATGTTCGGGCCGGTGAGCACGACGCAGGATCGCTTTGCATCAAGCCGCAGGTCATTCGGGATGAATTGATCGACGAGTGATTCAATCACTGGATGGCGTGCGCCGGTGAGGTCGAGGCTTGGCAGAGTCGTGAAGGTTGGGCGTACGAGCTTCAAACTCTCCGCACGTTCTGCGAAATTTGAAAGTACATCGAGTTCAGCCAGCGCCGCACCCGCACGCCGAAGCGCGTCACACGCAGGCGCAAGCGCGAGCAGAAGTTCGTCATACAAGCGCTTCTCAAGCGCGAGTGAGCGATCATTTGCGGCGAGCGCTTTATCTTCAAACGCCTTTAGTTCAGGCGTGATGTAGCGCTCGCAATTTTTCAGCGTCTGACGCCGCTTGTATTCAACAGGCACTTGGTTGAGATAACTGCTCGTGATCTCGATGTAGAAGCCGTGAACCTTGTTGTATTCGACGCGTAGATTTGGGATACCAGTGCGTGCCCGCTCTGCAATTTCCATTTGCGCGAGAAATGCACCGCTATCGGTTTGGATCGCGCGCAACTCATCAAGCTCAGCGTTGAAACCTGTTGCGATCACGCCGCCATCACGCACGTTGAGCGCAGGCTCATCCGCTACCGCGTGTGTCAGCAGCTGGTGCCAACTAGGTTCAATCGAAATAGCACTCGCAATCGCGGCCAGCAACGGGTTTGCCGAAGCGGTCAGCAGCGTTGAGAGCGAGGGCAGCGTCGCAAGCGTTCCGCGCAGGCCGGTGAGTTCACGCGGACGAACGCTTGCGATTGCGATTCGCGTGGCAATACGTTCGATATCGGACAGGCCGCGCAGTTTGTCTTGCACGGCGCGATAGTCGATGCTTGTCGCCGCTGCCGCGTTTCTTTCGAGCGCTTGAACGGCATCGTGTCGCGCGGCCGCGCGCGCTTGATCGCGTGGCGGTTCAGTCAGC
This sequence comes from Betaproteobacteria bacterium, assembly GCA_013298145.1. Classification (GTDB taxonomy): domain Bacteria; phylum Pseudomonadota; class Gammaproteobacteria; order Burkholderiales; family Casimicrobiaceae; genus Casimicrobium. The sequence continues at coordinate 15,343 of JAAFJO010000009.1, read as the reverse complement.
AGGGCGCGCAGTAAGCGCGAACCGGCCGCGGTTTCGCACCGATCCAATAGCGAAAGAAGGGTTGGCGAGTCTGCGCCGGAAAGCGTTTGTACGATCTCTAGATTTCTGAGCGTCGAGGCGTCCATTTCAAGCGATTCACTCGCCCGCTCGACGTTAACGGTTGAAATGGGAAGTCGAGTTCCACCGTTGACGAGCCGTGTGAATGCAAGCGCTGCGCCACTCGCGACGAACGCGAGTGGCACGCGTTCAATGTCAAGGTGGCTAAGCGTGGTTGTTCCAAGGGCTTGGGTGAGCTCTTCGGTGGCCCGCACACTTGTGAACTCGTACTCGGGCCGCGCGCGCAGCGTAAACGCCTGCAACGTGGTGCTCCCCGCAACGAGCTCGCGCAATTCGTGTTGCGCTGACTCGGAGCAAACGAACTCTGCCGGATCTTTTCGCTGCAGGTATGCGGCGAGTTCGCTCAGCTGCAGATCGCGAAGTGCTAACGTTCCGTTCGCGGCGTTTACGATAGCGACACCCGCTCGTGCGCCTTCGATCACGATAGAAGCGAGGAGCGTGTCTTTTCGGGCGTCGACCAGGTTTGCATCGGTGACGGTGCCTGGCGTGACGATACGTGAGAGTTTTCTCTCGACCGGGCCTTTGCTTTGCCCTGGGATGCCCACTTGCTCAACGATGGCGACGGTTTCCCCTGCGCGCACGAGCTTTACGAGATAGCCATCAAGCGCGTGAAACGGAATGCCTGCGAGGGGAATCGGCGTGCCTTCGCTTTCGCCGCGTTGCGTGAGCGTGATGTCGAGGAGCTTTGCCGCCTTTTTTGCGTCGTCGTAGAAGAGCTCGTAGAAATCGCCCATGCGATACAGAACGAGCTTATCTGGATGCTCAGCTTTGAGCGCCAGATATTGCTGCATCATGGGGGTGGGCGCTTTCATGCCGAACTCTCCGCAACGAATGCTGCGCTTTTGCAACGCACTCCTACTACGCGGCTCCCTCTCGCGCTTCGGCGGAGAAAAATCGTGACACGGACCTGCTTATCCAACATTTTCGTCATGTGTAACGCTGCGTGATGAAAGCGGAATAAAAGGGGGGGGCAACTTGCGTCTTTGCACACAGCCCAACGCCTTCGCAGAGGGGCCGTGTCGTTGGAACTGCTGGCAACGCTCTCCGCTTGGGCTGCGCTAGTTTTTAGTCTGAAGCACTTTCAACAATTCAGGGAAAATTTTGGGCGTTGCTGCAACGATTGAGCCGCTATCCATGTATGAATCTTCGCCATCGATGCCCGTGACGAGTCCGCCGGCTTCCTGAATCAACAGTGCACCGGCTGCCATGTCCCACTGATTGAGCTTCATTTCCCAGAAGCCATCGAAGAAACCAGCGGCAACGTAGGCAAGATCGAGTGCGGCGGCGCCTGGGCGGCGCAACCCGGCGCACTTTGGCATCAGATTTTTGAGCTGCACAAGATAGTCGTCAAACGCAGCGCCATCACGAAATGGGAAGCCAGTGCCGATGAGTGAATCGCGCAACCGCAATTGCTTTGACACGCGAATTCGGCGGTTATTGAGATACGCGCCTGCACCCCGCGACGCAGTAAACAAGTCGTTTCGCGACGGATCGTAGATGACCGCCTGGGTGAGCAGGCCCTTTTCCCGCAGTGCAATCGACACGCAGTATTGCGGCACGCCATGCAAAAAATTGGTCGTCCCATCGAGCGGATCGATCACCCAAATGAAGTCGCTCGCGGAATTGCCTCGGCTTGTGCCGCTGCCTTCTTCGGCAATGATTCCGTGGTTTGGATACGCTTCGAGCAGCACATCGACGATTGCGGCTTCGGCGTTGCGATCAATTTCGCTCACGTAGTCACCCGGGCCCTTGTTATCGACGGTGATGCGATCAAGGTTTCGCGCGCCGTACGAAATAATGTCGGCGGCTTTGCGTGCGGCTTTGACTGCCGTGTTTAGCATCGGGTGCATAGTGGTCGAATTTTTGGAAAGAGCGAATGACAGATTTTAGCGGCCCGAGCCTCGCGAAGAGCCCACTCAACGAAGTGGCGATCGTGTTATCGCATACCTCGCACCCCGGCAACATTGGTGCGGTGGCGCGCGCGATGAAAACGATGGGGCTTTCTGATTTGCGATTAGTCAATCCTGACACGTTTCCGAGCGAAATCGCAAGCGCTCGCGCGAGCGGCGCGAACGACGTGCTTGAGCAAGCCCGCGTATTCTCTGCGCTTACCGATGCAATCGCGGACTGTGTTTATGTGGTGGGCTCGTCGGCGCGCGGACGTGATTTCGTGGGTGAAACCAAGGATGTGCGTAGCGCCTGCGCTGAGGCGATCGCTCAGTCGGCCAATGGCAAAGTCGCAATCGTTTTCGGTTGTGAGATGAGTGGCATGACCAATGCGGAGGTAGCGCTCTGCCAAACGCTTGCCTACATACCGGCTAACGCTGCCTATTCATCGTTGAATCTCGGAAGCGCGGTGCAAGTATTTGCCTATGAGCTCCGAATGGCCGCGGGGCTCACGGCGGGATACCCTGCCTCGCAGTTTCAGCCTGCCACGCAAGAAGAAATCGAGCGCTTGTTCGTGCATATGCAGCACGCGCTCACCGTGTCTGGCTTTTTCAATCCTGAGAACCCGAAAAGGCTTTTCCCAAGGCTGCGGCGGCTTTTCGCTCGGACACGCCTTGAGCGAGAAGAGGTAGACATCTTTCGCGGCATTTTTCGCACGCTTGAGGCGCGCTCGCCGCCTGCCGAACCAAATACGCCGTCCGATTTACATAAAAAACGATAGAAGCCCGAATTAATTGGGGCTAAGTAACAATAGATTACTAGATCGAATAAAAGTTTTCCATCCGCTAGCCCGCGTTTAAATTGGGGTCGAATGAAAAAGCTTTAGTTTTTAGCTTGCGCGGTTGTTTTACTTCGCGCTAGCGGCGCGACGGGTTCGACCCTGCCAACGGTAGCCTTGCTGACGTGCTCGAGCCAATCGCGCTGATTTTGCGTCCGCCGTCACCTCACGATAAATCTCTACGCGATCACCATTGCTCAGGAGCGCGTCCGCCAGCACGCGACGCCCCCAAATGCCCACATTGCTGTCTGCGACATGCGCCACAGATTCCAGCGTTTTCGCGGCTTGTTGGGCGAGCTCACCCGCCGAAATTGCGAGCGCGTCGCCAAGCGTGACGCCTTGCCGCACGCGGAGCGTTTCGCGTGAAATGCGGTCTGCAAACGCGCTCACGATTTCAATTTGAATCAAAGTGTCTTTCATCATGATGCTTGCGAAGATTACGACTTGGCGCTCGCCGAACGGCGTCAATACAAGACATCGGCGCGCTTTACAAACGCATCCACAAAACTCGCTGCAATGCGGTCGAACACAGGCGCGACCAACAGTTCGAGCACACCTTCAAACGCGTAGTGCAATTCGAACTCTACCTTGCAGCCAATATCGCCAAGCTGCGTGAAGCGCCACTCTCCGGTGAGTTTTGAAAAGGGGCCGCTCACCAGTTTCAGATCGATTCTCGTGTTCGGTTCCAGCGTGTTGTCTGTCGTGAAGCTTTGCTGCAATCCAAGATACGAGATGTCTACACGCGCTTTCATCGAGCGCTCGGTTTGAGCAAGCACTGCCGCGCCGCCGCACCAAGGCAGAAACTTTGGATATGCGGCGACGTCGTTTACCAACGCGTACATTTTTTCAGCGCTATGCGGGACAAGAATTGAGCGGATAACGTGTTTCATTGGAATTCGCGGTCTTCCCTGCATTATTTCATCGAGTGGACTTACACGTGCGCCGTGCGTGCCCTGCAGAGGCGCGAAACGCGCTTAAGCGCTGCGCGCATCCATCTCGACGGGCGCAAATGGCATTCGGTGGGCGAGCGCTCATCTCCGCAGCGAAAGGCTGTCGCTCTCCGTGGCTCGCGCTCCGGGTCTACAGCAGGGTGGGCGTGTTAGTTTGTTGGCGCGGCGGTGCCCAGCGCGACAGCCTACCTCGCGTCCGTATCGCGCGAGTCGGACGCCCGTAAAATCCGGACGATGAGTATCGTTGACAATAAAAAAGCTTACTTCGACTATTTCATCGAAGACCGCTTCCAAGCGGGACTCGAACTTGAAGGCTGGGAAGTGAAATCGATCCGCGCGGGACGCGTGCACATCAAGGAGGCGTATGTGCGCGTGATGCGGTCGCAGGTCTATCTCGTGGGCGCAACGATCTCGCCGCTCGTCAGCGCCTCAACGCACGTGAAACCCGATCCCACGCGCTCGCGTCGCTGTTTACTGCATCGCGCGGAAATCAACAAATTGATCGGGAAAGTCAAAGAGCGCGGCTACACCTTGGTTCCAGTCAACCTGCACTGGAAGGGCAGCAATATTAAGCTCGAAATCGGACTCGCTAAAGGCAAGAAAGATCACGATAAACGCGATTCGATCAAGGAACGCGAAAACGCCCGTGAGGCGCAAGCGGCGATGAAGAAGACTCGGAGGCATGATTAACGGTGGTTCCAACGATCTTCGGGCTAGGCCTTATCCTGTGGATGCTCGTTCTGGGAGTTGTTGGGGCACGTTTCCACTCGGCGGTCATTGGACTAGTTGGTACGATCAAACAGCAGGATGCGACTCTCTATGAGTCATTAGGCCGCCCGAGTGTTGGTAGCGCTGTTGCTGGGCCTCCTATCGTTTTCGGCGCACAATTAAACGAAATCAAAATCGCGTCGGAGTCGAATGATTTTTTGAGCCTCGCTCTTCACGAATACCTCGCTGCCCGCAGATGGTGTGCATGGATAGCTCCACTCACTTTTTTGCCATTATTTTTTGCACCGTTGCTCTAGCTCGGCCAATACAGGCATGTCTTTTTTCTAAATACTTCGGTGAGCGCGCATACCCTCAAGCCTCAGAGCGATCTTTTGTTCGAGCGATGAGAGCTCAGAAGCAAGGCGCTTGCGTTCGTCGCTATCGTTGCACGCTTGAACGCGCTGACGCAGGCGCGAGCGCTCATGAAAGGCTTCGATTTCAGGAGGTACGTAGCCTGAATCTTTCAGCGCTTTGAAGGCCATACGGAACTCGTCTGGCGTCTCGTTCCAGCCATCGTCCACGGGTAGCGGCTTGCCGTAGCTTGGTGCGGCACGGAGCTCACCGGATTTTGCGGCCTCTGTGAGATGACGCGCGATTTCGTCTTCGATGATTTCGAGTTTAGGCATGGTGCAACGCTCGCAAAAAATCGTTGAAGGGGAAGGCTTTTGCTGATTCTCTCTCGTCGTCGGGAAGAATGCACTACCCCCCCGCAACCACATCTAGAACGTACTGGCGCTGCCGAGCGCTGTCGTCGTGTCGCTAGAATGTCAATTGTCGAGTTCGCGCATCTGCCCGGGTGGTGAAATTGGTAGACACAGCGGACTTAAAATCCGCCGCTTACCTGCATAAGGGGCGTACCGGTTCGATTCCGGTCCCGGGCACCAATCTCATTTCAAATGTCCCGGGGCACATTTGAAATGAGATTAGGTCAAATCCGAACCGATCCAGCATGGCAACCGCCTGCGGGTCGCGGACGCGATCAGGGGTAATTGCGAGTGACGTTGTCGTACCGTAGCGCGGCTGAGCGGAGCGAACCGCTCAAGCTTTGAGTGAGCTTGCGAACGAAAAACCACCCACGGCACATTTGAAAATCGAGTTGCTCAGATACCACTACGCCGCAAACCTCCCTAGTAAGAAAAGCGCGGGGTCCTTCACACTGACTTGTTCGAAATCCATCTCGCTCCAAGCGTTTAGCGTTTTCGAAATGATTTGCTCGCCCTCGCTCGCCAGGTTTTGCGCGACGCAGAGTGCGGTGGCGGCTGACACGTTGCCGCGAATGGATTCGAGCATGGCTGCGTTTCGATACGGTGTTTCGATGAACGTTTGCGTCGCGCCCGTATTCTTGATGACTTGATCAAGCGACTTTAACGCCGCTGCACGTTCATCGGCTTTTGCCGGAAGGTAGCCATGAAACGTGAGCTGTTGGCCGTTCATGCCACTTGCCATGAGTCCGAGCAAAAGCGAGGAGGGGCCTACGAGGGGTATCACTTTGATCTTTGCTTGGTGTGCCGCCGCTACGAAAACGGCACCAGGATCTGCCATTCCGGGGCAACCAGCATCGGAGATGACGCCCACGTCGAAACCTTCGCGCAGGCGGGCGAGGCATTGTTCGCGCGCGTATTGTTCGTTGCACGCGATCATGTGAATGTCTGCGATGACGCGTTCAGGCGAAAGGGTTTTCAGAAACGCTCGTGCTACTTTGGGCGTTTCCACAACGAAGTGATTGATGCGCTGCGCATGCGCAATCGTAGTTTGCGGCAGCACTGAATCCGGTGTCGCAACACCCAGCAAGTTTGGAATGAGGTACAGCGTGCCGTTCATTGGTGTGTCTCTGTGATCCGCTAAGCCCCGAGCACGCGAAGCTCGCGCAGCTCGCGCAGCTCGCGCAGAAAGTCCACCAGGCGAATCAGCGGCAGACCGATGATCGCCGTGGGGTCGTCGCTCGTGATCGAAGAAAGAAGCGCAATGCCAGAGGTTTCGACTTTGACCGAACCGGCGGCGTCGTAGGGCTTTTCGCGCGCGAGGTAGGCTTCAAGCTCCGCATCGGGCAGGCTTCGATAGGCAATGGTGGTGGGAACGACATCGATCTTGGGCGCTTGCCCCGGCGCGACGACGGCGAGCGCGGTGTAGCAAATGAGTTTTCGGCCTTGGCAACGTTTTAACTGCGCGAACGCCGTAGCGTGGTCGCCGGGTTTTGAGAGCGCTTCGCCGTCTAAATCGAGCACCTGATCCGAACCGATCACGACGGAGTTTGGGTTTCGACGCGCCACATCGTTCGCTTTTTCCAGGGCAAGTCGGCGGCAGTTTTCGAGCGGTAATTCACCGCCGTGCTGAACCTCAATAATCGCGGGCGAGGCGCATTCAAACGCAATCCCAAGCCGCGTTAGAAGTTCGCGCCGGTACCTGGAGGTGGAGGCGAGGATGAGTGATGACACAGAATAGATTTTTTCGTGTAGACCAACAGCTATGCAGGCTTGAGGGCCATTAGTTTGTCGTTCGATATTGACGTTTAGTCTCGTTTTCCCTGTCGAAATAGGGGCTAACCGAAATGAGCTGCTAAGATGAGCGAGGACTCCAATCGCGAGCAAATGGCGAAAACACTCGATCCCGGGCTATAATATCGGGCTTTCCCAAATCATCGCTAAACCTTTGACTGCAAAGCAGATTTCGACGGAACGAGAAGCGGCACCCGCCGACTGGAATTTTCGTCAAACCGCGCTTCAGTTCGCGCGTCAGGGCTACACGATTCGCGGCACGTTGGATGCGGCGCTGTTGAGTCGAACGACGGAAGACGGAACCACGGTGGCCGAAGCGTTCGGTGAAGTGGTTGGCTTAGGTGGAAGTGATGCTGCGCGGCCGAGTTTTTCGGTGCTGGTGCAGGGGCGTTTAGGGCTGGTTTGTCAGTCGTGCAGCGTCGGATTTGAGTTGCCGGTCGATTCGATGTCAACGATTTACGTGGCACGCGACGCAGCAGAGATAGATGCGTGGGAAGAAGAGAGTTTTGAGAGCCTCGAGGCCACTGAAAAGACCTCGGCGCTTGAGTTGGTAGAAGACGAATTGTTGTTGGCGATTCCGTATGTGCCGCGCTGTAAAAAGTGCAGCGTGGAGGAATCGCCAAATGTTTACGAGTTCAATTGATTTAGTTTGATTCAGTTAGGAGCCCATCATGGCCGTTCAGCAAAACAAAAAATCTCCGTCGAAACGCGGCATGCATCGCGCTCACGACTTCCTTAAGCCTTCGTTCCTGGCCGTTGAGCCAACGACCGGCGAAACGCATCGTCGTCACCACATCAGCCCAACCGGTTTCTACCGTGGCAAGAAAGTGGTCGAAACCAAAGCAGGCGAGTAGGTATTGCTTCGGTCGGCGCAGCGCCAAATAACAAAAACTCCGCTGCGCCCGGCCCTCCCTTAGCGCATTCGCTCACGAAACTTCGCTCACGAGGAGGCGCGATTGTCCGCAGCCGTCACTGCTGCCATTGCAGCAACCACCGCAGCTAACGCTGCGATCACTGCCGCGACCAACGCACACACTTCATCGACGAATACATCTAAGACGAGCCTGCGAATCGCCATCGACATCGATGGCGGTGACCACGGCGCTCGGGTCACCGTTGCCGCGGCAGCCGAATTCCTCAAAGCCAACCCGAACGCTGAGCTCTTGCTCGTTGGGCTTCAGAGCTCGCTTGATCATGCGAATAACTCCATCTCGGAGCCGCTTCGGGCTCGCGTAAAACACATCGTCGCGACGGAAGTGGTTGCGATGGACGAATCGCCTGCTTTAGCGCTTAAAAACAAAAAGCAATCGTCTATGCGGCTCGCGATCAACGCAGTCAAAGAAGGCATGGCCGACGCCTGCGTGAGCGCAGGGAACACGGGCGCCTTGATGGCTACGGCGCGCTTCGTGCTCAAAACACTGCCTGGCATTGATCGCCCCGCGATCGCCTCGGTGATGCCTACGCATGCGGGTAACGCCTCTGGCGTGGACGGTGGCGCAGTGATGCTGGACTTGGGTGCCAATGCGCAGTGCACGCCGCAGCATCTCAAAGAATTTGCCATCATGGGGGCCGCGCTCGCCACGGCGCTCACCGAGAAGCCCAACCCGCGCGTGGGGCTCCTCAATATCGGTGAGGAAGATATGAAAGGCAATGAGCTTGTAAAGGCCGCTGCCGATTTGATCCGCGAGACCGATTTGAATTTCATCGGTAACGTTGAAGGCACGGACATTTACAAAGGTAGCGTCGATGTCGTCGTGTGCGATGGCTTCGTTGGCAACATCGCGTTGAAATCGTCAGAAGGCGCCGTGAAACTCATGGCGCAAATGCTTCGCGAAGAGTTGACGCGAAACGCGTTCACCAAGGCGATCGCGCTCGTTGCGATGCCAGTCTTAAAGCGATTCAAGGCACGCGTTGATCCGTCGCGCTACAACGGCGCAACCTTGCTAGGCCTGCGCGGTATCGTGGTGAAAAGCCACGGCGGCGCAGACGTACTCGGATTTCGCACCGCCATCGAGCGCGCATACACCGAAGCGCAACACGATTTGATCGCGGATCTTTCAGCGCACGTGGCCCGGCTGCAAGTAAAGTGAGCGCTGAAGTTTGCTCCGATCGTTGCGCCACTTAGGTTCTTTTCGGCTCATATTGGCGGTAGTTGCCTCGCGTTTCACAATCTCTGTGTTTGCTGCTTAAATCTGGGTCGTGTACGCAAAACTTATCTCCACGGGCTCGTACCTGCCCGAAAAAATTCTCACGAACAAAGATCTGGAGTCGATGGTTGAAACCAGCGACGAATGGATTCGCACGCGCTCTGGTATTGAGCAGCGCCACATTGTGGGGCCGAACGAAGAGACGAGTGATTTAGCGGTGAACGCTGCGAGTCGCGCCCTCGCAAATGCAGGTCTTCACGCAACCGATGTTGATTTACTCGTGGTTGCAACAACGACGCCTGACGTTGTGTTCCCGAGCACTGCTTGCATCGTGCAAGACAAATTGGGCGCAAAGAACGCGGCGGCGTTTGATATCCAGGCGGTGTGTTCCGGCTTCGTTTACGCGCTCTCAATCGTCGACAAAATGATCGCGAGCGGTTCACACAAGACTGCGCTCATCATCGGCGCGGAAGTGTATTCACGCATTCTCAACTGGAAAGATCGTGCCACCTGCGTGCTCTTTGGCGACGGCGCGGGCGCGGTGGTGGTCACGCGTGGCGACGCGCCAGGAATCCTGGCAACCAAGATTCATTCCGACGGATCGCGGCGCGGTATTTTGAACGTGCCCGGTCAAGTGCGAAACGGCGCGATCTATGGCGATCCGTTCGTGCACATGGATGGCCAGGCTGTTTTCAAATTTGCGGTCGGCGCGATGGCTGATGTGTGCAACGAAACGCAAGCAGCTGCGGGCGTCATTTCCGCCGATATAGATTGGCTCGTGCCCCATCAAGCTAACGTGCGCATCATCGATGCCACGGCGAAGCGCTTGGGCGTGCCGGCTGAAAAATCGATCGTGACGGTGAACAAACATGGCAACACCTCTGCTGCCTCGATTCCGCTGGCGCTGGACATCGCGGCAAAGGATGGCCGTTTGAAGCGCGGCGATCTCGTGCAGATGGTGGGCGTCGGCGGTGGATTCACGTGGGGCAGCGTGCTCGCGCGTTGGGGTTAAGTTTAAATAGCTTTTTGCGTGTAGCCCCAATTAGATCTGGACAAGCGCCGCGAAAAGAAAATTCACAAAAATTAGTATTTATTCGATTTAGTCGGCCATTAGTGAACGCTAGATCAAGAAGGTTGTTATGAAACTCGCATTCGTTTTTCCTGGGCAGGGCTCGCAATCGGTCGGCATGATGGCAGGCTACGCGGGGCTCGACAACATCGACGAGACGTTGGCGGCCGCCGACGCAGCGCTTGCCTCGCCGCTTTCTGCGCTCATGGCAAACGGTCCGGAGAGCGAGCTCAACATCACAACCAACACCCAACCAGCGATGCTTGCCAGTGATATTGCCGTGTGGAATGCGTGGGTTGCTGCGGGCGGTGCGTTTCCATCGCTCGTCGCGGGGCACAGTTTGGGCGAGTACGCCGCGTTGGTGGTTGCGGGAGTGGTGAAGTTTCCCGACGCCATGAAGCTCGTGAAAGCACGCGCTGAGGCAATGCAAAGCGCGGTGCCCGCAGGGATTGGCGCAATGGCCGCCGTGCTGGGGCTAGAACCGGATCAACTCGCGAAAGTGTGTGAGCAGGCGGCGCAGGGCGAAGTCGTCTCCATGTGCAACTTAAACGCGCCCGGACAGATCGTGATCGGTGGTCACAAAGCGGCGGTGGAGCGCGCGATGGCGGCAGCGAAAGAGGTGGGTGCAAAGCGCGCGCTCTTGTTGCCGATGAGCGTGCCGAGCCATTGCGAATTGATGCGCCCTGCAGCTGAGCAGTTTGCCAACGCGTTGAATGCGACGAATTTTGCTGCCCCTCAAATCGGTGTGATCCACAACGCCACGGTTGACGTAGCGGGCGACGCCGCGGCGATTCGACTGGTACTCGCTGAACAAATCTTCAAGCCCGTGCGTTGGATCGAAACCATCCAGAAAATGGCAGCACACGGCGTGACGCATATCGTTGAATGCGGCCCTGGAAAAGTGCTCTCGGGCATGGTGAAACGTATCGCGCCGGAGGTGAAGTGCTACTCGCTCTCTGACAAAGCTGCGTTTGATGCTGCGTTGACAGAACTCAAAGGCTAATCATGAAAGATAAAGTCACACTCGTTACTGGCGCTACGCGAGGTATCGGCGCTGCCATCGCAAAGACGCTTGCTGAAGCAGGCGCGAAAGTCGTTGGCACGGCAACTTCGCAGGACGGCGCGGAGAAAATTTCAGCGGCGCTTTCTTCCTTAGGCGGTCGCGGTATTGTGTTGAACGTGACCGATGCGGCGGCGATTGACGCAGCGCTGAAAGACATCGAAGCGAAAGAGGGGGCGGTCGCGATTCTCGTTAATAATGCGGGAATCACGCGCGATACGCTCTTGATGCGCATGAAAGACGAGGATTGGGATGCCGTGATGGACACCAATCTGAAAAGCGTGTTTCGGTTAAGCCGCGCCGTCAGTCGCGCGATGATGAAAGCGCGTTTTGGTCGCATCGTGAACATCGGTTCTGTCGTTGGCTCGATGGGCAACGCGGGGCAAGTGAATTACGCAGCAGCGAAGGCGGGTTTGATCGGTTTGACCAAATCACTCGCCGCTGAATTAGGTTCGCGCAACATCACCGTGAACTTGGTGGCGCCTGGTTTCATCGACACCGACATGACGCAAGCGCTGCCCGAAGCGCAGCGCACGAAGCTCGTTGAGATGATTCCAGCGGGTCGTTTGGGAACGCCGGACGACATCGCCCATGCGGTGAAATTTCTCTGCGAAGATGGCGCGAGTTACGTGACAGGAACCACGGTTCATGTGAACGGCGGTATGTATTTCGCTTGAAGCGAGGGGCACGACATGTCAAAGTGTCGTTTGAAGCGGGTGTTTAATCGCCGCTTGCACGAAGTTAGTAGAAGTTATGCCATGAAAAGCGAGTCGCTGGAGCGTAGGCTCTAGTTCAAACTAGCTTTGTTAAAATTCGTGTATCGCCCAGCGCATTGCTGTGGCATGTTACGAATCGGGCTTCGGCTCGCGTATAAAAGGAATTCTCAGGGATTGCTATGAGTGATATCGAAGCACGCGTTAAAAAAATCGTCGCAGACCAACTAGGTGTTGCAGAGGCAGACATCAAGAACGAATCGTCCTTTGTTGACGATCTGGGCGCTGACTCGCTCGACACCGTCGAGCTCGTCATGGCGCTTGAAGAAGCGTTCGGGACTGAAATCCCTGACGAAGAGGCAGAGAAAATCACGACCGTTCAGCTCGCGATTGACTACATTAACAACCATAAAAAGTAGGTCGGCGCGCTCCGCCTTTTTTGGGTTTACGAAGAGGGCGGCCGATGGGCCGCCTTTTTTTCGGTCATTTTTGAAGTGATATGCACATGGCGAATCGGCAACGTCGCGTAGTAGTAACGGGCTTGGGTATCGTGAGCCCGGTCGGTATTGGTTTGGCGGCATCGTGGGATGCGATCACTCATGCCCGATCTGGCATCGACAAGATCACGCGCTTCGACGCTAGCGCCTACGCAACGCACATCGCTGGCGAGGTCAAAGGCTTTGATCCGGCAAACTACATGTCGGGCAAAGAGGCGCGCCGCTTCGATACGTTCATTCACTACGGCATTGCCGCATCGAAAGAGGCGCTGGCAGACGCCGGAATCACCAAAGCGTTGGTCGAAACAAACCCTGAGCGGTTTGGCATCGCGGTTGGCTCGGGGATCGGCGGGTTGCCAATGATTCAGGAGACATGCTGGGCGGTAAAGGAAGCGGGGCCGCGAAAGATTTCACCCTTCTTCATTCCGGGCTCGATCATCAACATGATTTCCGGATTGGTCTCGATCGAATACGGTCTTCAAGGGCCGAATCTGGCAACAGTCACAGCGTGCAGCACAGCCAATCATTGCATCGGCGACAGCATGCGCAAAATCGAATACGGTGATGCCGATGTTATGGTGGTGGGCGGTTCGGAAGCCGCTGTGTGCGAAATGGGTATCGGCGGATTCAACGCCGCCCGTGCGCTATCAACTCGCAATGATGATCCAACTGCCGCAAGCCGTCCTTGGGACGTAGACCGCGACGGCTTTGTTTTGGGCGAAGGCGCGGGCGTGCTCGTGATCGAAGAGCTGGAGCATGCGAAAAAGCGCGGCGCGAAGATCTATTGCGAGCTCGTCGGATACGGCGTTTCTGGAGACGCGTACCACATCACCGCGCCACGCGAAGACGGCGACGGCGCACGGCGCTGTATGCGAAACGCGCTCGCGAACGCCGGGCTGAATGCAGACGCGGTGGAATACGTGAACGCGCACGGAACATCCACACCGCTCGGCGATCTGGCAGAAGCGATGGCCGTCAAGGCTGCCTTCGGCGAGCACGCGAAAAAACTCATGGTCAGTTCTACAAAATCTATGACGGGCCACCTACTGGGCGCGGCTGCGGGCATCGAAGCTGTTTTTTCGGTTCTCGCGCTGCACCACAGCGTGATCCCGCCCACGATTAATCTGCACAAGCAAGACCCCGCAGTTGATCTTGATCTTGTCCCAAACGGCGCGCGCCAAAAGCGGATCGATGTTGCGATGTCCAATAGCTTTGGATTCGGCGGGACAAATAGCACGCTGGTGTTCCAGCGTCTCTAGTGAGCTCTTCGCGTGATGAGTGAGCGTTGCTCACTTGTCCTCTGCTGCGGCTCATTACTCACTCTTTCACTCCTCACTCAAATGTTAGTTGTCCATAAATACGGCGGAACCTCCATGGGTTCCATCGAACGAATCAAGAGCGTCGCCGAGCGCGTCGCCAAATGGCATCGCGCGGGGCACAAAGTGGTTGTTGTGCCCTCAGCGATGTCTGGCGAAACGAATCGCTTGCTTGGCCTCGCAAAAGAGGTCTCGGCAAACGCTGATCCTCGCGAACTCGATCAAATCGCGTCCACCGGTGAACAAGTGTCGGTGGGCTTACTCGCGATTGCCTTGCAATCGTTGGGCGTGAAATCGAGAAGCTACACCGGGTGGCAAGCGGGCATCAAAACTGACAGCGCATTTACTAAAGCACGCATCAGCGAGATCAACGGCGACATGTTGTTGAAGGCGCTCGATGGCGGCGAAGTGCCGATCGTTACAGGCTTCCAAGGCATCGATCCCGACGGCAACATCACGACACTTGGCCGCGGTGGCTCTGATACCCAAGCGGTCGCCGTTGCTGCAGCGATCAAGGCTGACGAGTGCTTGATCTACACCGATGTCGACGCGATTTACACCACTGATCCGCGTGTTGAACCCGATGCCAAACCGCTAAAGGTTATTTCCTTCGAAGAAATGTTTGAGCTGGCGTCGCTCGGCTCTAAAGTGCTGCAAATCCGCTCAGTGGAGTTTGCGGGCAAATACAAAGTGCCCACGCGGGTGCTCTCCAGTTTTACCGATGCCGACATTCCGATTGAAGTCGAAGCCAAGAGCGGCACGTTGATCACATTTGAGGAAGACGAAAAGATGGAACAAGCTGTTGTTTCTGGAATCGCGTTTAACCGCGATGAAGCGAAGATCACCATTCGTGGTGTGCCCGATCAGCCGGGCGTAGCCTACAAAATCATTGGCCCCGTGGGCGATGCAAATGTCGACATCGACATGATCGTGCAGAACATCGGGGAAAAGGGGACCACCGACTTCTCGTTCACCGTACATCGTAACGAATTCAGAAAAGCGATGGACGTCTTGAACAATCAAGTCAAAGGCGCAATCGGTGCGAAAGAAGTCGTCGGCGACGACAAGGTGTGCAAGGTCTCCATCGTTGGTATCGGAATGCGCTCGCATGTTGGCATCGCCGCCAAGATGTTCAAAGCGCTTGCCGATGAAAACATCAACATCCAGATGATCACAACGTCTGAAATCAAGACGAGCGTACTGGTGGACGATAAGTACATGGAGCTCGCAGTGCGCGCACTGCACCGCGCGTTTGAGCTTGATAAGGTCGGCGCGTAACGCCCCACTCATTGAGGGCCAGGCGGCAGAAACGTGCTAAGTCGAAAGCAGGAAATTACTTTCACGCTACAATTTGAGGTAATAGGAGACGTGACCGAGAGGCCGAAGGTGCTCCCCTGCTAAGGGAGTATGCGGTGATGAGCTGCATCAAGGGTTCGAATCCCTTCGTCTCCGCCAAGACATGTTTTGTGCACGAAACTGCATGAAA
>JAAFJO010000008.1 GCA_013298145.1 Betaproteobacteria bacterium | reverse complement strand
AAACTTCTTCCAACACGGCAGCACGATACGCATCCGGATTCAAACCCCAATGCACTGATTGATCGACCCGGAAAACCTCCACCCAGGAGATCCCCGAGTCACTCATCAAACAGCCACCGCGCTCCCGTGACCCGTTTTAGTTTGACCCCATAGCTAACTGGCCCCACCCCTTCCCATCCCGAACAGGACCGTGAAACAGTTCAGCGCCAATGATAGTCAGCCTTATAGCTCGCGAAAGTAGGTCAGAGTCAAACTAAATTATTCAGGCAGCGCCCAGTATGGTTTTCCATCTGGGCGTTTTGCTTTTGAGCCCTAGAATCTCGACAAAGTGATCGAAAGGAATCAGATGAGACGCGACGTACAGAAGGAAATTCAAGACTTGGTGCACGCTAATCGCGTGGTCTTGTTCATGAAGGGCACGCCACAGTTTCCGCAGTGCGGCTTCAGTTCTGCTGCCGCTCAAATGTTGAAAATGGCAGGTTGCTCAGAATTCGCGACGGTAAACGTGCTCGCGGATAACGCGATTCGAGAAGGGGTGAAGCAATACGCGAACTGGCCCACAATTCCGCAACTCTACGTTGACGGAGAGTTCGTAGGCGGCGCCGACATCATGCGCGAATTGAGCCAATCAGGTGAACTTGCTCAGCTGGTGACAAAGCAGTAACGCCAATTCGCTATCGTAGACGGTATTGGGGCTACACACGAGTTTTGCGATTTATCAAGAGCACGTTTTCTCAGTCGCTCGCCCTATTGCGCGCTACATATCGCTGAAGCGGCTGGCTTAGTTTTACGCGTCAACTACACGTAGGTAGCGGAGCCGCTCCACATCGCTGCGCGAGCAGCAAGGTATTCGTCACGCATCCTCATAATCACCGTGTGTACGCTTGGTGAGTCCGAAATTTGTCCAACGCCTTGGCCTGCCCCCCAAATATCGCGCCATGCCTTTGTCTGCGCGCCGCCAAAGCTCATATCTGATTTGTCTCCGTTGGCAAGTTGCTCGGGATCGAGTCCCGCGCGCTCAATTGATCCGCGAAGATAGTTTCCGTGAATGCCAGTAAACAAAGACGAGTAGACAATATCTTTCGCGGTTGACGCCACCACCATGTCCTTGTATTCGTTGGCCGCGCGCGCTTCAGCGGTGGCGATGAATCGCGTACCCACGTAAGCAAAGTCGGCGCCCATCGCTTGTGCGGCAAGAACGCTCCCGCCGTGTGCGATCGAACCAGACAACGCAATCGGACCATCGTAGAACTGACGTACTTCGCGTACGAGCGCGAACGGGGAGAGCGTTCCAGCGTGTCCGCCGGCGCCGCTACACACGAGAATCAATCCATCGACGCCCGCTTCAAGCGCCTTTTCTGCGTGACGCACAGAAATCACATCGTGAAACACAAGCCCGCCCCATGCATGCGCTTGCTTTACGACATCGCCTGGCGCACGGAGCGATGTAATCAGCATCGGAACTCGATACTTCTCGCACGCAAGCATGTCGTGATCCAGCCGATCATTACTCGCATGAACGATCTGGTTCACCGCAAATGGCGCGATCCGCCGCTCAGGCTCACGCTTGCGAGCGGCGTCGAGCGTTTCGACGATCTCAGCGAGCCACTCGTCCAATTGCGCCTTGGGCCGTGCGTTCAACGCAGGAAATGAACCCACAACTCCCGCGAGACACTGCGCGATCACCAGCGGCGGATGAGAAATGATGAAGAGCGGCGCGCCGATCATCGGCAAAACTAAACGGTCACGAAACAGATTTGGAATGGGCATAGAACCGTGTATCGCGCTTCTGGGAGAATTGAACGCGAAGGAAGATCATCATGGATTTACGTTACAACGATGAACAACGCGCGTTCGCACAGGAAGTGCGAGAGTTTACGCGAGCAAATCTAGATCCGTCAGTCGCGAAAAAAGTGCTGGATGGCGCACGACTTAGCCGCGAAGACTATCTGGGTTGGCACCGGGCACTTTATAAAAAAGGCTGGGTCGGCGCAGGCTGGCCCACTGCGTTCGGCGGCACCGGATGGAACTCCACACAGCAGCACATCTTCGATGAGGTCACCGCCGATGAGGGCGCGCCGCAACTGATGCCTTTCGGTTTGCGCATGGTCGCGCCCGTTATCATGGCCTTTGGCAACAAAGCGCAGCAGGACTACTACCTGCCAAAGATTCTCTCGGGCGAGCATTGGTGGTGCCAGGGCTACAGCGAACCCGGCTCAGGCTCCGATCTCGCATCGCTCAAAACAAAGGCGGAGCGGGCTACCGATGCTGATGGCGCACATTACATCGTTAACGGCCAGAAGACCTGGACGACGTTGGGCCAACACGCCGATTGGATCTTCTGCCTTGTCCGCACTTCTACAGACGGACGCCAACAAGAAGGAATCTCCTTCTTGCTCATCGACATGAAAAGCCCAGGCGTCACTGTGCGCCCCATCATCATGCTCGACCAAGAGCATGAAGTAAACGAAGTTTGGTTCGATAACGTACGCGTACCTGCTGAAAACTTAATCGGCGAAGAAAACAAAGGTTGGACCTACGCAAAATTTCTACTTTCGCACGAACGCACCGGAATCGCAGGCGTGGGCCGCTGCAAACGCATCGTAAAGCGACTCCATCACGTTGCCAAACAAGCAACCGCACACGGACAACCGCTCATTGAAGATGTACGTTTCCGCGACCGGCTCGCACAAGTGGAGATCGAGCTTCGTGCTCTCGAAATCACACTGCTACGCGTATTGGATGCTGAGCGCGAAAAGCGTGCTCCAGGCCCTGAAGCCTCGTTGCTCAAAATCAAAGGTTCGGAAATTCAGCAAACCTTGACCGAGCTCACGATGATGGCTGCGGGTCCAGCAGCGCTGCCTTACGTGCGCGAGGGCGAGCATGAAGCGCAGGATGTCGCATGGCTTTCCGACGAAGCCTATCGCTATGCAACCGGCACCTATTTCAATTTCCGCAAGACGACGATTTACGGTGGATCAAACGAGATTCAACGAAATATCGTCACTCAACTCGTTCTCGGACTTTAAGCATGAATTTCTCACTCACCGACGAACAGGCAGCGCTTAAAGATACGCTCGCGAAGTTCATCGAACGCGACTACAGCTTCGACCAACGATGGAAGATCATCGGAAGCCAGATGGGTTGGTCCCGCGAACATTGGAGCAAACTTGCTGATATCGGCGCGATGGCACTCCCTGTCGCCGAAAGTGACGGCGGGTTAGGTGGCAATGGCGTCGATACGATGGTCGTCATGGAACAACTCGGTCGCGGGCTCGTCGTTGAACCCTATCTTGGGTGCGTGATTCTTCCCGTTGCACTGCTCACCCAAGGCGCGAGCGATATCGAGCGCGCTGGATTACTGGAGCGCATTGCCTCGGGTGAATCAATGGTTGCGTTCGCGCACACAGACGCAGGCTCCCGCTACGAACGCGAGCAGCTCAAGACGCGCGCGACGTTCGCCAACGGTGCGTACAGCATCACGGGCAACAAAATCGCCGTGCTCGGCGGAGACTGCGCTGAGCTCTTGCTGGTGAGCGCAAAAGTCGACCAAGACGCTGCCGCTTCGCTTTTTCTCGTGCAGACCCACGCAACAGGCGTGGCCCGCTTTCCGTATCCCATGCAAGACGCGCAACGTGGCGCTGATATCTCGTTCGTAAACGCGCCTGCAGTGCTTTTGGGCGAGCGCGCTAGCGCACAAGCCGCGATTGACTACGCGCTTGACGCCGCATGCGCTGCGCTTTCGGCTGAGGCAATCGGCGCGATGAGTGAACTTCACAAGATCACCGTTGAATACCTAAAGACACGCAAGCAATTTGGTCGGGCTATTGGGATGAACCAAGCACTGCAGCATCGTGCAGTGGACATGCTGATGCATCTCGAAATGTCGCGCTCGATGGCGATGGAAGCAGCAGTTGCGATGAGCGAGCCGAATGCGCAATTGCGTGCAAAGTCAATTTCCGCTGCGAAGGTATTGGTGGGGCAAGCGTGCCGATTCGTGGGGCAACAAGCGGTTCAATTGCACGGTGGTATCGGGGTGACGCACGAACTCAACGTCGCGCACTACTTCAAGCGACTCACGATGATTGGCGCGAGCTTTGGCGATTGCGATTGGCATCTAGCGCGGTACGGCGAAAGCCTGCTCGCCGCGTAGTTTGCGTACACAGCTAACTCGATGTACCCCAGCTTAGCTCGGGGCCGGAACAAAGTCTAGAAAGATATTGAATCAGCACTTTTTTGTGCGGTAGCCCAAAAGAAAAGGCGCTTTCTACAAGAATTTATTGTTCAATCCGATGCCACGCCATCGCAATATCGTCGACATAGTCGCCAGACGGAAGCTTGATCACGCGACGCAGCCGCCCTTCTGCCACGAAGCCGCACGATTCGTAAAGGCGAATCGCGCGCGCGTTCGTCGAACGAACCAACAACTCGATTTTTTCGAGCCGCTCGTGTTCTGACGCCCACGCGAGGAGCGCATTCATCAGAACACGGCCAACGCCCCGACTCGTATGACCTGGATGCACCACAATAGTCAAGCGAAACACATGGGCGCACTGAATTAGCGGCATCGGATCAAGCAGCGCGTGCCCGACGAGCGCGCCCCGAGCGTCGACTGCGACGAGATAGCGCCCGCGCATCCCCGGCGACTCGAGCTGTTCGATTCGCGTAGCAAACGCTACATCGCTCAACTCTGCCGGCGTTGAGCGCAAAAGGCCCGGTGTCCGCGCAGTCTCACGTTCCGCCACCGCCAAACATGGCGCATCTTCGACGCTTGCGGCGCGCACGCTAAATTCGCTCACCATTTCACACTCAAACTAGCCAGCGCTCGCGCGATGCTCTAGAACTGCCACAGCGGGCAGCGTCTTGCCCTCAAGAAACTCAAGAAACGCGCCGCCCGCAGTGGAGATGTAGCTCACCTCATCGGCGATCCCAAATTTGTTGATCGCCGCAATCGTGTCGCCGCCACCCGCAATCGAAAACGCGTCGGAGTCCGCAATCGCCTTCGCAATCGCCTTTGTTCCGTCGGCAAATTGATCGAATTCAAAGACACCTACCGGGCCATTCCAAACGATCGTCCCCGCGCTCGCAAGGAGTTTCGCAAGCATCTCGCCACTTTTCGGGCCAATGTCGAGGATCATGTCGTCCGCGCTAACTTCATTCAGCCCTTTGGTTGTCGCTGCCGCGCTCGAAGAAAACTCATTCGCACAAACGACATCAACCGGCAGCGGCACCGACGCACCGCGCGCCGCCAACTTATCGATAATCTTTTTCGCCTCCGCGATGAGATCAGCCTCAGCAAGAGACTTGCCAATCGGCTTACCCTCCGCGAGGAGGAACGTATTGGCGATCCCGCCGCCCACAATCAACTGATCCACTTTATCGGCAAGCGAATCAAGAATCGTTAGCTTGGTTGATACCTTTGAGCCCGCGACGATCGCCACGAGCGGTCGCTTCGGATTCCCGAGCGCATTTCCGAGTGCTTCCAGCTCACCCGCCATCAACGGCCCCGCACACGCAATCGGCGCGAATCGAGCGATGCCTTCTGTGGTTGCCTCAGCACGATGCGCAGTACCAAACGCATCATTCGCGTACACATCGCAGAGCGCCGCCATTTTCTTGGCGAGCGCTTCGTCGTTCTTCTTTTCGCCCTTGTTGCAGCGACAGTTTTCGAGCAACACAACCTCGCCGGGCGCAACCGTAAAACCGCCGTCCACCCAATTTGGAATAAGACGCACGTCGCGCCCGAGAAGCTCGCCCAGGCGTGCGGCAATTGGCGCGAGCGAGTCTTCGGCTTTGAGCTCGCCTTCGGTGGGCCGACCAAGATGCGAGGTGACCATCACCGCTGCGCCCGCCTTCATCGCGTACGCAATGCCTGGTACCGAAGCGCGAATACGCGTGTCATCGGTGATGCGGCCCGCATCGTCCTGCGGCACATTGAGATCAGCGCGAATGAACACCCGCTTGTTGTTGAGATCGAGGTCTGTGAGGCGAAGAAATTTCATAGTCCGAATACCAATCTATTTGAGCTTCGCGAGGAGCTTCCACGCGAGTGGAAGCGAAACAAGGCCGAGGAGCGTCTTGAAAAGAGTCGCGCTCCAGAAGGGGGCGACGCCGCCGATCCATGCCTTGTTTACTCCAATCAAACTTGCAAGCCAAGCAAACCCGAACGCAAAAACGATTGCATGGCCGATCGTCATCGCAAACGCCGCGCGAGCGAAGCTTCGATCAAAACCGCGCTCTGCGAGCCAACCCATCACTACCGCAGCGGCAACAAATCCAAGCAGATATCCACCCGTTGGCCCCATCATGTACGCAAGACCCAGCCCCTTTTCAGGTGTGCCCGCAAATACGGGCAGACCGAACGCGCCTTGGGCAAGATAAAGCAGCATCGTCGCGCCCGCCAGCCGCCAGCCGTACGCCATGCCCAGCACCAGCACGACATAGGTTTGCATCGTCATCGGTACAGGCCAAAACGGAATTTGAATCTTCGCGGAGATCGTGAGCAGAAGCGTTCCAACGAGTGCGAGCAGCACGTCGCGCATCAGCTTCGAGGATGAAGAAGCGGTGGGCCAAAGGAAAGCGGCAAGTGTTGTCATTCGTGTCTTTTTTACGTCGTGAAGGGGAGTCAGATGCTAGATGATTGCCCAGGTCGATAAACCATATCAATGATGTCAGAGCGGTTCCCGTCAAGCTTCCACGCGCCCAATCGACGACCTTCTTCGATGAAACCAACGCGTTTGTAAAGACGATGCGCTCGCTCGTTGTGACCGTAAACAGAGAGCTCAATGCGCTCCCAGCGCGAACCGCAGGCTGCAATCGCCGCGCGAATCAAACGCTCGCCGATACCTTGTCCGCGCGCGCTGGGCACAAGCAACATACCCAACGTCGCATTGTGTTGCTGCGCCCCAATACGTGGCGGGGCCGAGGGTGAGATGTCACACATCCCCACCAATTGATCGCCGTCAACAGCAACGAAGTGTGGGAAACCGGCGCTCACATGCGCTGCGTGATAGCCGAGCGCTTCGCCGACTGGGATGGGCTCAGTGATGGATAGATAAATCCGCTCACTAAACACAGGATTCAAACAATCAACGATGAGCGAAGGCAAATCATGCAGCGTAGTGGCGCGAACAGTAACGGGCATTTGCCTCTCCGTTGCGTTGACTGTTTTTTGGAGCTACGGGACATACACGCGAGCGCCGAAGCACGACACTCTCGCGGCGCGCTCGTTCATAAGCTCGGCCCACCTCAACAAAATAAGCGCTCGGTTACCCGCATCGGAGCCGAGCGTTCAATCGTGATTACTTAGCGTTGACGAGCGCAACGGTCGTATCAAGCATGCGGTTGCTGAAACCCCACTCGTTGTCATACCACGAGCAAACTTTCACCAGACGACCAGAAACTTTAGTGCACGTTGCATCAAATACGGATGAATGCGGATCGTGATTGAAGTCGCTCGATACCAACGGCCCATCGCTGTAGGCAAGAATATTCTTGAGCGCACCGTCAGCGGCGGCCTTCATAATTTGATTCACTTCCGCTACGGTCGTGTCGCGCGCTGCAACAAACGAAAGATCAACGAATGAGACATTGATCGTCGGTACGCGCACCGAGAACCCATCGAGTTTGCCATTGAGTTCCGGCAGCACAAGACCCACCGCTGCGGCCGCGCCGGTTTTGGTGGGGATCATGTTGTGTGCGGCAGCGCGCGCACGGCGTAAATCTTTGTGGAACACGTCGGTCAGCACTTGATCGTTGGTGTAGCTGTGGATCGTGTTCATCAAACCATTCACGATGCCGACTTGCTCATGGAGCACCTTCGCCAAGGGGGCGAGGCAGTTGGTCGTGCAGCTCGCGTTCGAAATGACGGTGTCGCTTGCCTTAAGCGTTTGATGGTTGACGCCGTACACGACGGTGCCATCAACATCTTTCTCACCAGGCGCAGAAATGATCACCTTCTTCGCGCCCCCCGCAAGATGTGCTTTCGCTTTCTCTTTGCTGGTGAAAAGCCCCGTGCACTCGAGAACAACATCAACACCCACTGAACCCCACGGGATTTCCGCCGGATTGCGGATAGCGAACACTTTGATCTTGTCGCCCTCAATCATGAGGTGTTCACCGTCAACCGCCACCTTCTTTGAGAACTTGCCGTGCGCGGTGTCATAGCGAGTAAGGTGCGCATTGGTCTCGGAGTCACCCAGATCATTGATCGCGACGATTTCGATATCGGTACGACCCGATTCGTAGAGCGCGCGAAGAATGTTGCGTCCGATGCGACCGTAGCCGTTGATGCCAACTTTGATTGCCATTTTCGTTTCCCGTAGAGGGTGGGCACTTTCTGCCCACACGTTCATGAATGGCGAGCATCAGCTGCTCACCGTATCTAAAACTAAATCAGTGCTTTCGCTCGCGCGACGACGTTATCGACAGTAAAGCCGAAATGCTTCATCAACACGCCCGCTGGCGCAGACTCACCAAAACTCGTCATTCCGATCACATCGGCTTTCGGCGCGCCTGCGAGATATTTCCACCAACCATCCGGGCTGCCCGCTTCAATGGCGAGTCGCGGCATTCTCGTCGTCAGCACAGAGCGCTTGTATTCCTCGCTTTGCGAATCGAATTTTTGTGTGCATGGCATTGACACCACGCGCACACGAATCCCGTCTGCAGCAAGCTTTTCTTTCGCAGCTAGGGCAAGAGCGATCTCGGAACCGGTTGCGATCAACGTCAGCTGCGCATCGTCTGCGTCAGCAAGAACGTAGCCGCCTTTACGAATGAGCGCCTCGTGCGACGCGTCGCGCTGAATCACAGCCAGGTTTTGACGCGATAGGCAGAGCATCGTTGGCCCATCGGTGCGCTCAATGCCGCTTGCGTAGGCGACCGCGCTCTCGAGCGCGTCGGCCGGACGCCACACATCGAGATTTGGAATCAATCGGAGCGAAGCGACATGCTCAACGGGCTGATGGGTTGGGCCATCTTCACCCACCCCAATCGAATCGTGCGTAAAGATATAGAGCACACGCTGCTTCATTAGCGCCGCCATTCGAACGGCATTTCGCGCATAGTCGCTGAACACGAGGAACGTGCCAACATACGGAATCACACCACCGTGCAATGCCATGCCATTTGCAATGGCACACATCCCGAACTCGCGCACGCCGTAGCCAATGTGCTGACCTGAACCGTCCGCTTTTACCGGCGTTGAACTCTTGTAATTGGTGAGGTTCGAGCCCGTAAGATCTGCCGAACCGCCGACCATTTCGGGCAACGCGGGGCCAAACACTTCCAGCGCGTTTTGTGCAGCCTTTCGAGTGGCGACTTCCTTATCGTTGGCGATCGCCGCATCAAGCGCTTTTTTAAGCACTTCAGCATAGTTGGCCGGGAGCTCACCGCGAAGACGACGCTTAAGCTCGTCAGGCGCAGAAGCAAATTTTTGGTTCCACGCAGTTTCAAGCGCTGCACCCGTTTGCTTGGCATTGAGCGCATCGTAAGCGTCCTGCGGCATCTGGAAGGGCGGCAGCGTCCACCCAATCGCCTTGCGTGTCGCCTCAATTTCTTCGCCCATCACTGCGGTGCCGTGTGCGTCAGCGGTGGAGTGTTTGTTGGGCGAGCCTTTGCCGATGGTCGTTTTGCAGATGATTAACGTAGGTCTTGCCGCCTCTGCCTTCGCGGCAACAATCGCCGCATCGACTGCGTCGATGGAATGCCCATCCACTGGGCCAACCACGTTCCACCCGTACGATTCAAAACGCTTTTTCGTGTCGTCCTTAAACCAACCCTCGACCTTGCCGTCAATGGAGATGCCGTTATCGTCGTAAAACGCGATGAGCTTGTTCAGGCCAAGCACGCCCGCCAGCGAACAAGCCTCATGAGACACGCCTTCCATCATGCAGCCGTCGCCGAGGAACACGTACGTGCGGTGATCGATCACATCGCCAAACTGCTTCGCGAGCATCTTTTCCGCGAGCGCCATGCCCACGGCGTTGGCAATCCCCTGCCCGAGCGGACCGGTGGTAGTTTCGATGCCGGGGGTGATGCCGACTTCCGGATGCCCCGGCGTTTTGCTGTGCAGTTGTCGGAAATTTTCGATCTCAGACATCGGCAGGTTGTACCCACTCAAATGCAGCAGCGCATACGGCAGCATCGAACCATGCCCGTTCGATACCACGAAGCGATCCCGGTTCGGCCAATACGGATTAGCCGGGTTGTGGCGGAAGTGAGGCCCAGTCGGCGAATTGGTCCGCCACAGCGCGACTGCGATTTCCGCCATCCCCATTGGCATGCCCTGGTGGCCAGACTTACATTTCGCGACCGCATCGACGGCCAAAATTCGAATCGCGTTTGCCGCGACTTGTTGCTGAGTGGAATCGTTAGAAGGCATGGGCTAGACGTTAGATGACGTAGGTGCAGGTAGCGGATGCGCCAAGGCAATCTCTACCAGAGAGCCCTAAATTATCGCCGAGCGTGAGCGCCTCGGTCGGCTTGACCCACACTGCACAAGCGGGATACAGGCACTCAGGTTTTCTTACGACTAAACACCTTAACCCGCCAATAAGTTCGGACTAGGCGCTGATGAGATACATAATCAGAAGACAACAAAAAAAGCCGTTAGCCCTGGTTTAATAGGGCGCGCATTGATTAAGCTGAATGGTAGAACGCCGGAGGCGAGTCGCCGTTCGCCGCGACTTAGACGCTCGACGCTACATCTGTGCCCAGGGCAGACCGGCATGACGCCAGCCGTTTTTGTTGCCGCGATGAAAATGCTCGTCAAGATCACCTTCAAAGCCGTGGGCGACGTTGTAGACATCTGTGAAGCCCGCGGCCTCGAGCACTTTTCCTGCGTCAATTGAGCGGCGGCCACTTCGACAGATCAGCACAACGGGCCGCGACTTCACGCCCGCGACCAACGCTTTCACGTGAGCAACAAACTCGGGTTGAACGTCCCAATCCGGTGGCTCCTGCCATGCCACATGCTCGGCACCCACCGGGTGACCCACGTAAAAGAACTCGATTTCAGAGCGCACATCCACGAATACCGCGTCAGTATTGGTCTTCAGGAATTCAGCGGTTTCGCTCGGGGTGAGATGCTTCATGAGATTGGGTAGCAGACGAAAAATCGGAAGCGCCAGTGGGTTATTCGTGGGTCGCGCAAGGGCGTCCGGCGATATTGGAACACACAAAATTCAGCGTGGTGAAAGCGCCATCGATCCGACCGGACCCGCAGCAATCATGCTTCGGCGAAGCGAACGCAGCCCTTGCCAGCGCGCTTAGCCGAATACATTGCTGCATCTGCTTGTCGAATCAAGTCAACGGCTCGATTTGAAAGCGGCGGATGCATTGCGATTCCAATTGACGCGCCAATCGGCGCATTGCCCGCGCTCAATGAGATGAGCGGCGAGAGCGCCGCAAGCACGCGCTCGGCAACCAGTGATGCGGTTTCTGCACCAACTTCGGCATCCAGAAGGATGACGAATTCATCGCCGCCGAGTCGTGCAACGAAATCGCTCGCGCGCGCGACCGCTCTTAGCCGAGTCGCCACTTCGCGTAACACCGCATCTCCTGCTGAATGCCCGTGAGCATCGTTGATTTGCTTAAATCCGTCGAGATCGATGAAGAGCACGGCGACTGCATCGCCAGTTCGTTCAGCGCGCGCGATCGCCTGCACAAGGCGCTCAGTGAGGGCGCGTCGATTGCCAAGCCCCGTCAGCACATCATGCGTCGCGAAATGTAGTAACTGTTGTGCCGCCTCTACCCGTGAGGAGACATCTTGAACCAGCGACATGATGGAGATAACACCGCCGCTGCGCGCGGTGAGCGCTGAATTAAACCAGTCGCAATACACGACATGTCCATTTCGATGGCGCAGCGACGATTCGACGCGGTTTCTCGTTTCTTCCCCCGTCTGTAGCCGGCGAAAAGCGTCGGCAAACGCCCCGTCGCTATCCTCGATGCCAAGCGCATCAATGAGCGGCTTATTTGTAAGCGCCGACGGCTCGTAGCCGAACATCAGCGCAGCGCGAGCGGAGCAATGCGTGATACGGAGACCCTCGTCGAGTTCGAATACCGTCAGCGGGCTATTTTCCATGTGCGAACTGACGCGCTCATTCGCGACTCGCAGCGCTTCTGCTGAGAGCTTTAGGTCGTGTACACGCATCGCACAATGAAATACGCCGACGACTTCATTACGTTCGTTGCGCCAAGGAAACAGCGATACCGTAAACCAGATGCCATCGCTACCGACGACTTGTGTGCTGCGGTCGTAGCGGACATGTTCCCCCGCAAACGCGCGCTGCAAATGCGGCAAAAACGACTGAACATGTTCAGGCTTGTAGATGTCGCGTAACGTTTTTCCGATCAGCGCTTCGGGGGTCGTCTCAAACGATTTCGCGAAGCCTGAGTTCACGTAGTGAAGCCGCAAGTCGGTATCGATGATCGAAACGCTTGCACCAAAGGAATGATCCAGCGCGAAGCGCAGGATCTCTGGCGGCAACGGGTGGGCAATTGGCGCTAGCAAATTCGCATTTAAAGAATTTTTCATGTGAAATGCGCGCGTTCGCAGCAACCTCTCGCCGTGAAATTGTTGGCTTTTTTGCAAATAGCAAACCTACAATCGATTTTGTCGAAAAACCGAGGCGAGAGGCAAGCAATGGCACACAATTACTCGAAGAAGCGGGAGTTGGATCGACTACGTTTTGCAACATGGGATAAGCGCCCCGATAGCGATTTCGCGAAGTTCGGCCTCACCCGCGACCAGGTAAAGCATGCGCAACTCGGGCTGCAGGGTTGGATTGTGATGCCGGGTGATCCTGACTACGACACCGATCGCAAGCTCTTCAACCCAGTGTTCAACGCTTTCCCGTCGATGATCGTTTATTGCGTTGTCGAAAGCGACGTTGCGGTGGCGCTGCAACTTGGGCAGGAGGGCAGTGCGCCGTTCACCGTGCGCTCTGGCGGGCATTGCACGGCTGGGTTCTCTGCGGGCGCGGGCGTGCTGATCGACGTCAGCAACCTCAACTCTATCGCCGTCCATCCGCAAATGCCGGAGGCCACGGTTGGCTGCGGCGTCACCTTCGGGAAGTTCCGCGCGGCGCTCAAACCCTATGGCCTACATGTACCGGGTGGCGAGTGCGATGATGTATGCATCGGCGGCTACATGCAAGGCGGCGGATACGGATTTACATCGGTCACGTTTGGCATGAATTGCGACAACGTGAACTCGATCCGAGTCATGTTGTGGGACGGCACGATCGTCACTGCGTCGGCGCGCCAGAACGCAGATTTATGGTGGGCGATGCGTGGCGGTACGGGTGGAAACTTTGGAGTGCTGCTGTCTGTAAGCTACAAGCTCCGCCCGCTGGGCGACGTGTTCGGTTGGGCAGTGATTTGGCCTCTCTCTAC
The DNA here is from genome assembly GCA_013298145.1 of Betaproteobacteria bacterium. Taxonomy (GTDB): domain Bacteria; phylum Pseudomonadota; class Gammaproteobacteria; order Burkholderiales; family Casimicrobiaceae; genus Casimicrobium. Next base: position 97,925 of record JAAFJO010000008.1, on the reverse strand, counting down.
CAACGAAGACATGGCGAACGCAACTTACGCGCTCCTGTTGTTGCAGTCGCAATTCATGCGAACCGCCCCCTCAGCAAACCTCAATATTCAGGTGTCACTCTGTTATCAGCCGGGCATCCAGGGCGGCCTGCCGGATTCGCCGATGTATCCCTTCCTCATGGTGCGAGGCGTCTGGGTGGGCAATGAGGCTGACGGCATGAACGCAATTCAGCCGCTGATCGACGCGCCGGGCGCAACGCTGCAGTGGGTGAATGAAACCGATTTCGACACGCTCAACGACGCGCTTCTCAACGTGCCGTACGGCATGCCTTGTTTTCCGCCAGGTACCCCGATGCCGTTTGAAGACAAAGCCTCCCGCATCGTGTCGCGTGATTGGACCGAAGCCGAGTGGTTATCGCTCCTGCAGTATTTCGTGACCACGCCAAACCCGTACTCGTATTTCTACATGGAGTTCTATGGCGGAGCGATCAACGCTTATCCGCTCGAAGGCAGCGCATTCATTCATCGCGATGCGGTGTTTAACGCGGTGCTTGATGTGTTCTGGTGGGACGCTGCTGGGCAAGCGCCCGCACAGGATTTCCTTGAAGGCTGGATTAACCTGATGGAGCCGCTTTACAACGGGCATGTCTATCAAAATTACCCACGCCTCAATGACCCGGACTACGCCTTCAAATACTGGGGCGATGCCCAAGAGCAACTTTGGCAGATCAAACAAAAGTACGATCCGAACAACGTGTTCACGTTCGCGCAAGCGGTGACTGCACCTGCGGGAGCTACCGCAGCCAAAGCTGGAGAATCTCTATTTAAATTGGCCGTCAATGCAATAAGTGAAGAAATCGTTATTGACGCAAAAGTGGTTCAGCGCCGCGTCTAATAAAGGTTAGCGGGAATCGTATAGTCAGCGGCGGTGCCATAACCTCCTCCGCTGCAGCGATGGGATGCTGCGATGCCGCGCGGCCCTGCCGCGAGTCGAATATTCATATTTCGATGGACGCGTGGGCGAAGTCGTGGCGAATGCGAAAATTAGGGGTTCTAAGTTATCAAACGGTCCCCATGAATCGCCGCCAACGCATCGCCAGCATCCTTCGAGAACGCATCATGATCCTCGATGGCGGCATGGGCACGATGGTTCAGCAGTACAAGCTGGATGAGGCTGACTATCGCGGTCATTTGTGTCGCGATCACCGTTGTGATCTCAAAGGCAACAACGATCTACTCGTACTCACCAAGCCCGAAGTGATTCGGCAGATTCAGCGCGAGTATCTCGAAGCGGGCGCGGACATCATTGAGACCGATACTTTCAGCGCAACCTCAATCGGAATGGCTGATTACGAGTTGGAGCACATGGTGCGCGCGATGAACAGGGCTGCTGCCAAGATTGCGCGCGAGCTTTGCGACGAGTTTTCGCAAAAAACGCCCAGTAAACCGCGTTTTGTTGCGGGCGCGCTCGGACCTATGAGTCGAACCGCGAGCATCTCGCCCGATGTGAACGATGCCTCGAAGCGAAATGTCACCTTTGATCAGCTGCACGCAGCCTACAGAGAGCAAATTCTCGCGCTCAACGAAGGCGGCGTTGACTTGATTTTGATCGAAACGATTTTCGACACGCTAAATGCGAAGGCCGCAATCTATGCGTATCTCGAAGTATTCGAGGATGATCCCGATCCACTACCGCTGATGATTTCGGGCACGATCACCGATGCTTCCGGGCGCACATTGTCGGGCCAAACCATCGAGGCGTTTTGGAACAGTGTGCGTCATGCGAAGCCGCTATCAGTCGGTGTGAACTGCGCGTTAGGAGCCGTCGCAATGCGCCCGCATGTGGAAGCACTTGCCAAGGTTGCGCCAGAGACTTTTGTGAGTGTGTATCCCAATGCCGGCTTGCCGAACCCGCTGTCCGACACGGGGTACGATGAAACGCCAGCGATGACCTCGGGGTTCCTTAAGGAGTTCGCGCAAAGTGGACTCGTCAATATCGTTGGCGGCTGCTGCGGCACGACACCTGCGCACATCAAGGCAATTGCTGAATCGGTAGCGAAGATTACGCCACGCGCCGTCGTCCAGGTTTGATTGACCATGAATAACCACCTCACTATGCGGCTTTCGGGGCTTGAGCCGCTTGAGATCGGCCCGGATTCATTGTTTGTAAACGTGGGTGAGCGCACCAACATCACCGGCTCACGAGCGTTTGCGAAGCTCATCTTGAATGATGACTACGTGAGCGCGGTCGAAGTTGCGCGTCAGCAAGTGGCAAGCGGTGCGCAGATCATCGATGTGAACATGGATGAGGCCATGCTCGACAGCAAAGCGGCGATGGTGAAGTTTTTGAACATCATCGCCACCGAGCCTGACATTGCACGCGTACCGATCATGATCGATTCCTCCAAGTGGGACGTGATTGAGGCAGGATTAAAGTGCGCGCAGGGCAAATGCGTCGTGAACTCCATTTCGCTTAAGGAAGGCGAAGCGCCGTTCTTGGAGCAAGCGCGAAAGTTGAAGCGCTATGGGGCTGCGACCGTGGTGATGGCGTTTGATGAGAACGGCCAGGCCGACACGTATCAGCGAAAGATCGAGATTTGCGAGCGCGCCTATAAGCTCTTGGTCGAGAAAGTTGGCTTTGATCCCGCAGACATCATCTTCGACCCCAACGTGTTCGCGTTAGCTACTGGCCTCGAAGAACATAACAACTACGGCGTTGATTTCATCGACGCGGTACGTTGGATCAAACAAAACCTTCCCGGCGCAAAAATATCAGGCGGTATCTCGAATCTGAGTTTCAGCTTCCGCGGCAACGACCATGTGCGCGAAGCGATGCACACGGTGTTTCTCTATCACGCGATCAAAGCGGGCCTTACGATGGGGATCGTAAATGCAGGCCAGGTCGGGATTTACGACGAGATTGATGCCGAGCTTCGTGAGCACTGCGAGGACGTGATCCTGAATCGCCGCAGTGATTCGACGGAGCGTATGTTGGCGCTCGCGGAGAAAGTCAAAGGCGGCGGCAAGGTAAAGGTCGAGGATCTTTCCTGGCGCGAAATGCCAGTGAATGAGCGGCTGAAGCATGCGCTGGTGAAGGGCATCAACACGTTTATCGTGGAAGACACCGAAGAGGCGCGTCAAGGTTTCGCGCGACCGCTGCAAGTGATCGAAGGGCCGCTGATGGACGGCATGAACGTCGTCGGCGATCTGTTTGGTCAAGGCAAAATGTTTCTGCCGCAGGTGGTGAAATCAGCGCGTGTCATGAAGCAGGCCGTGGCCCACCTGGTGCCCTTCATCGAAGAAGAAAAGCGATTGCTTGGCACCGAGGCAAAAACCAAGGGCAAGATCGTTTTGGCGACTGTGAAGGGCGATGTTCATGACATCGGAAAAAACATCGTGGGCGTGGTGCTCCAGTGCAACAACTATGAAGTGATTGACTTAGGCGTCATGGTGCCGTGCGAAAAGATTCTCGCAGCTGCGAAAGAATCGAATGCAAACATCATCGGCTTGTCTGGATTGATCACGCCGTCGCTTGAAGAAATGGCCTACGTTGCAAAAGAGATGGAGCGCACTGGATTTAAAGTGCCGCTCATGATCGGCGGGGCGACGACCTCGCGAATGCACACTGCAGTGAAGATTGCGCCAAATTACTCTGAGCCTGTAGTGCACGTGGTGGATGCTTCGCGCGCGGTGGGCGTGGCGACGAATTTGCTCTCAGAGGATTTGCGCGACAAGTTTGTGCAAACAACAGCAGACGACTACGCCCTGATTCGCGAGCGTCACGCTAGCAAGAAGTCCGTGCCGATCCTCGAACTTGAGGTCGCGCGTGCGAACCGCTTCAAAGGTTTCGAAGGCGAATTTGCCACCTATATCCCGCCACAGCCAAAGCAAATTGGCGTGCAATATCTGCGTGAGTATCCGCTCTCCGCGTTGGTTCCGTATATCGATTGGACGCCCTTTTTCCTCGTTTGGGATCTTGCGGGGAACTACCCGAAGATTCTCGACGACGAAATTGTGGGTGAGGAGGCGAAACGCGTGTTCCGCGATGGGCAAGCAATGCTTAAACGCATTGTGAGCGAGAAGTGGCTCACAGCGAATGCGGCGTATGGTGTGTTGCCCGCAGCGAGTCGCGGTGACGATATTGTGCTCTTCACCGACGAATCGCGCAGCCGTGCCGCCATGAATTTCCACACGCTACGCCAGCAAAACGCAAAAGAGAGCGGCCGCCCGAATTTTGCACTTGCTGATTTTGTTGCGCCAATGGCTCAAACGTCGGATGAATCGGCAAAGAATCCCGCAAGAGCCGATTACATTGGGCTGTTCGCTGTGACTACAGGCATCGGTTGCGAGCCGGGCGACGCAAGGCTCAAGGCATTTGAAAGCGCGGGTGATGATTACAACTCGATCATGTTCAAGGCGCTCGCGGACCGATTGGCTGAAGCGTTTGCCGAACATCTGCACGAGCGTGTGCGCAAGGAATTTTGGGCATACGGGGCCGATGAGAAGTTGTCGAACGAAGCCTTGATTAAGGAAGCGTATCGCGGCATTCGTCCAGCACCCGGCTACCCCGCTTGCCCTGACCATCGGGAAAAGCTCGACATGTTCAGAGTTCTCAATGCCGAATCGATTGGCATGGCGCTTACCGAGTCATACGCAATGACGCCAGCGGCCAGTGTGAGCGGCTTCTACTTTTCACATCCAGCATCGCAATACTTCACCGTCGGCAAAGTCGGCGAAGATCAACTAGCGGACTTGGCTAAGCGAAGAGGCGAAGACGTAGACAGCCAGCGGCGAGCGCTGAGCTCACTCGTTGCATGAAGCAAATCGCGACAGCGCGCGTTGTCTCAGTTGCGTGAGCGGTTTGCACGCTTGAGCAACAGAAAACGAAGCACACAAAGCGTAATAGCTTTTTTCAGTAAGACCCGACTTAATTCGGGCTCACTATCGTTTAGCGCGTAATACGACTCTACGCATTTCCGGCTGATAGCCCAAATTCGCTTGGAGTTACCGCCAGTAAGGCAACGCAAAACTGCGATGGGTGAATAAGCGACGATCCGTGCAAATCAGTTGCAAACACGGGCGGCGGGATTCCAACGCGGCCTAACTTCGGTTATCGTTGAGGTTGCGCCTGCGAAACGACACAATTGTTCTCGCATCCCATGCGCCAGAAAGGAACCCCCCGATGAAGACCACGTATTCACGCTCTACCACTGACGCTTTTGGCGCCTACGGCATTGCAGTGGCGGCGGTCGCATCGGTCCCGGGAAAACGCCTTTCACCAAAGCGTCCGCGCTGACGAGCCTCCCCGGCCACGCTCTCTTTCGCATTTCATGATGCGTATTTCGCGTTTCCGCTAGCGCCCGCGTCCCCGCCGCTCTCTTGTTTCCGCGCCATCGATTGCCTGACTGGGCAGCGATGCGCTTTCTAATTCCGTTGCGTGATCGCCGTATTCGGCCGCGCGCAGCACAGCGACTCTCATACATCATGCAACTCGCCCTGAACTTTTTTGAACGAATACGCCGCGCGTTTCGCGCGCGACTGCCGCACCTACCTGAAAACGACTTACTGCGTGATCGCAACTACCGCCGTATCTTCGCCTCTGTTGTCATCACCCATTTCGGTGCGCAGATCACGATGCTTGCCCTCCCTTTGACGGCGGTGACAGTGCTGAGCGCATCACCCACGCAAATGGGCTTTTTGATGGCCTTCGAAATTGCGCCGTTCGTTCTGCTGTCGTTGCCGGCAGGTGTGTGGCTGGATCGGATGAAGAAATTACCTGTTTATGTGATTGGCGAAATAGTGTTCGCGTTCGCGCTGCTCTCGGTTCCTATTGCAGCATGGACCGATATGCTCTCGATGCCTTGGCTCTATGTGGTTGGGTTTGTGTTGGGCTCGGTGCACGTCGTCGCCGGCACTGCAGCGCAGATCGTGCTCACACAAATCGTATCTCGCGACCGACTCGTTGAGGCGCACAGCAAGAACGCCCTCGCCGTTTCTGGCAGCGAAATCGCAGGGCCGGGGATCGCTGGCGCGCTCATCAAAATCATGGGGGCGCCGATTGCGATAGCGCTCGACGCGCTTCTGATTTTCGGCGCTGTCGTGCTGCTCAAAGGCATTCGTGTTGAGGAGACGGTTCAGCCGCGCGGCACGGCGAACTTTTGGTTGCAACTCAAAGAAGGGCTCCGATTTGTTGCCACCACCAAATTGCTGTGGACGATGGCGCTCTTCGTTGGACTATGGCAACTCTTCCATCACATGGCGTCAGTCGTGCAAATCCTCGTAGCATCGCGAGAGCTCGGTATGAGCGCGCAAGCAATTGGGCTTTGCTATGTCGGCATGGGCGTAGGAACGGTCATCGCTAGTGTGTACGGTCGGCGCGTAAGTGATAAGTTCGGGCCCGGCCCGACGCTGGTCGCTGGTTTCGGCGTATCGGGTGTCGGTTGGCTCGCGCTCGCTGCAGCCCCAGCCAATACTTTCGGCATGCTCCTGTTTGCATTCATGCTGATGTGTTTTTCAGCGGGAGCAACCACGCTCTTCGTCAACTTCCTCTCGCTTCGACAAGCGGTCACTCCTGAATCACTACTGGGTCGGATGACAAGCACGATGCGCTGGTTGATATTGATCGGAGCGGGGCCAGGGGCGCTTGTCGGCGGATACGTCGGCGAGCATGTCGGCCTTCGCGCTTCACTCGCACTCGCCGGGGCGGGCGCGCTCGTGCTCACGGCAATTGCATGGCGTAATCCACTCTTAATGTCGATCCGAAAGCTCCCGAGCGTTGCGCTTACGCGCGCGCCTGAAGGGCGCGTTTAGCGTTTGCAGTGTCTGCGATCGCTTTCTTAGTCAACTCGAACACCACGCCCGATTTCGTACCCCTCTGCATTGCTGAAATCGGTCAAGCAAAGACAAATTTATGTATACCTATTTTGAAAAACTAGTGGATCCCTATCCTGACGTTCAGGAGGAAAAGATCCAGCCGCCACCGAAATCCTTTTTCGCTTTCATCTGGCAAATGACAGAGGGCGCGCGGAAATACATCTTCACGCTTACGTTCCTTACCGCCTTAGTTGGGTGCTTCGAGGCAGCGCTGTTTGGTGCGATTGCCAAAATTGTTGATTGGATGAGCGAAGTCCCTGCGCCGCAGTTATGGGCAGAGCGCAAGACGGGCATCCTCGCCCTAGGCATCATCATCGCCGCCAGTCCGCTGCTCGTCGCGTTTCAGGCAACGCTTAAGCATCAGTCGATTATGGGCAATTTCCCGATGCGATTGCGCTGGAATTTCCATCGCACCATGCTTGCGCAGAGTATGAGCTTCTATCAGGATGAATTCGCAGGGCGCGTAGCGACCAAGGTGATGCAAACCGCACTCGCCGTGCGCGATGTTTGGATGATCGTTGCCGATATCTTGGTGTACGTGCTGATCTTCTTCGGCACGATGCTCGCAGTGAACGGAAGCTTCGATTGGCGGATGATCCTACCCTTCACGGGATGGCTGCTCCTCTATGTCTGCGCGCTGATTTACTTCGTTCCAAGGCTTGCAAGCGTTGCACAAGAGCAAGCCGATGCACGTTCATTAATGACAGGGCGCGTAACAGATGCATACACAAATATCACCACTGTAAAGCTTTTCTCGCACTCAAATCGCGAGGCGGGTTACGTGCGCTCAGCCATGCAGGATTTCCTGAAAACTGTGCACTTCCAATGGCGCTTGATCACGAGCTTTGAGATCGTGAATCAAATCATGATTGCGCTCTTGATCTTATCTACGGCGGGGGTCTCGGTGTGGCTTTGGTCCCGCGGTGAGGTGGGTGTTGGCGCGGTCGCCGCTTCTACCGCGATGGCGGTTCGCTTAAACGGCATGTCGCATTGGATCATGTGGGAATTTGCCGGTTTGTTCGAGCACATCGGAACCGTGAAAGACGGAATCGCAACACTCTCGAAATCTCGAGCCATTGTTGACGCACCTGACGCAAAAGCGATCGAAGTGAGACGCGGTGAAGTGACGTTCGAGCGCGTTGATTTTGGCTACTCGCAAGAAAAGCGAGTGCTCCACGATTTATCGCTCACCATCAAACCAGGAGAAAAGATCGGGCTGGTGGGACGCTCTGGCGCGGGTAAATCCACCATCGTGAATTTGCTCTTGCGTTTTTACGACACGACGGGCGGGCGCATCACCATTGATGGGCAAGACATTTCGAAGGTGACACAAGATTCGCTCCGTGCGCAAATCGGTATGGTGACGCAAGACACCTCGTTGCTGCATCGTTCGGTCCGCGAGAATATTGTGTACGGGCGACCTGATGCATCCGACGACGAAATGATTTCGGCGACCAAAAAGGCCGAGGCTCATGAGTTCATCTTGTCGCTCACCGACCCGAAGGGACGCAAGGCCTATGACGCTCATGTTGGAGAGCGCGGGGTGAAACTCTCGGGCGGTCAACGTCAACGGATCGCGATTGCACGCGTCATGCTTAAGGACGCTCCAATTCTTTTGCTTGACGAAGCAACGAGCGCACTTGACTCGGAAGTGGAAGCCGCGATCCAGCAAAGCCTTTATAAACTCATGGAAGGCAAGACCGTGGTAGCGATTGCCCATCGACTCTCAACGATTGCTGCAATGGACAGGCTTATCGTGCTCGACGAGGGCCGAATCGTTGAAGAAGGCACGCATCAACAGCTGCTCGCAAGCGGCGGACTCTACGCTCGCCTCTGGGAGCATCAAAGTGGTGGCTTCCTCGGCGAGTCGTAGAGGTGCGGCGCGTCGCCGCATCTGTTGGGCCCTGGGGGGGCTACTTCTTGTCGGCGACGACGTTGTACACCCACGCGCCTAGCGCACCACCTAGGAGCGGCGCTAACCAGAAAAGCCACAGCTGAACGAGATAGCCACCGCCGGCAAACAGCGCAACACCTGTACTGCGGGCCGGGTTCACTGAGGTATTCGTGACAGGTATGCTGATCAAGTGGATGAGCGTTAGACAAAGCCCTATCGCGATGGGCGCGAATCCTGCTGGCGCCCGTTTGTCGGTAGCCCCCATGATCACGAACAAAAAGAATGCGGTCATCACAACTTCGCATACCAGCGCCGCCACCATCGAGTATTTGCCGGGCGATAGCGCGTCATAGCCGTTCGATGCAAATCCGCCGATCTCCGCGCCGGCACGACCCGTGACGATCACATAGAGCACGGCGGCTGCCGCAATTGCACCGAGTGTTTGCGCGATGATGTAGCCCGGTAGATCCTTTCCGTCAAATCGTCCACCCGCCCATAATCCAACTGAGACGGCGGGATTTAAGTGGCAGCCAGACACATGCCCGATCGCATAGGCCATCGTCAACACAGTGAGACCAAATGCGAGGGAGACGCCATGCAGCCCAATTCCAACCTCAGGGAACGCTGCAGCGAGCACCGCACTTCCACAGCCACCTAGCACCAACCAAAACGTGCCAATGAATTCTGCAGCCAAACGATTCATGGAGATCCCCAAACTAAAGCAGACGCCCGATGCGCCGAGGGCGCAAATGTGCTCATCCTGGTTACCCCTGTCAATTGTTTTGATTTGAATGAGGAAATTCTGAGCTCACCTGACGCGGCGGTCTCTGAGCACGTGCGGCTACCAATACGCCTCAGTCGTCACGTGCCCCGGCTCTTTGCGCTTGTGTTTCCGCAAACCCCGGGATTCGAGAATCGCAGTGGTATCGGACACCATATCAGGGTTGCCGCAAAGCATGCAATGCGCCGATTCCGGCGTGAGCTTGATGCCAGCACGCGCCTCGAGCGTGCCGTCGGCAATTGCGTTTGGGATCCGCCCGCGCAGAGCGCCAGGAAAATCCTCGCGCGAAACGAACGGGATGTATTGGAATTGCTCGGGATGGTCTTTAGCGATAGCGGCGATTTGATCGCGATACGTGAGCTCAGCTGCAGAGCGCACTGCGTGAACAAACACGATTTTTCTGAACTTTTTCCATGCCTCCGTACCTTTCATGAAGCTCAGGTAAGGGCCAATGGCGGTACCCGTCGATAGTCCCCACAGCACTTCCGCGTCGGGCACCTCCGGCATTGAGAAAAAACCGTTCGCGCGCGGCGCTACGTAGAGCGAATCGCCCACTTTCGCTTCGTGAAGCGCTGGCGTGAGGACGCCGCCGGACTCTCGCGCGACTTTAATCAGCACGATTTCGTAAGGGCGCTCGCTCGCCGCGTTCACCAGCGAGTAGGGGCGCATCACGATTTCTCGGCCCTTTTCGGTATCGAGTTCGAGTCCAACGCGGCAAAACTGTCCGGCAACGAAGGGCTCGATCGTTGCCTCGAACTGCAACGAGAACAAAGAATCGGTGTAGTCAGTGCGACCAACGATGCGGCCTTCGATAAACTTCTGAGCCATGGCGCGATACCGCGAAAAATAATCTGAAATTCTACGTGGCGATCACAACGCTTTTTTTTGACCTCGATGGCACGATTTCTAACAACCTGTTGGGGATCCATCGTTGCTTGAATTACGCCTTCGAACGATTGGGCGCGCCGCAGATCAGTTTGCAGCAGACCCTACCACTGGTAGGGCCGCCGTTCCGTGAATCGCTGCCAAAACTTTATCCCGAGCTCGACGTGGAGCGGGCCATACTGGCTTACCGCGAGCGCTATGACGAGTACGGCTGGCTCGAAAACGAGCTCTACGACGGCATTGCCGACTCCGTGCGGCGCCTTCACTTACAGGGTTTCACGATTGCCCTGTGCACCAGTAAGCCGCGGGTGTTTGCGGAGCGGATCATTTCTCGATTTGACCTTGCGAGATACTTTGATGGCATCCACGGGCCTGAGCTGGATGGTCGTTTTGACCGCAAAGACGAATTGCTCGCGCATTTGGTCCGCAGCTATGGGATCGCGCCGCACAGTGGCCTCATGATTGGCGATCGCGACAAAGACATCTTGGCGGCGAAGCATGCTGGCACGCGCTCGCTCGGCGTTTTGTGGGGTTTTGGTAGCCAGGCGGAGCTGGAAACCGCGGGTGCGGCTAAAGTTGTAGAACACCCGCTTCAGCTTCAGCATACGATTCACTCGTACGAATAAACCTTAAGCTGCCCGAGATTACTGCGCGTCAAGAACGCGTCCCTTTTTTGTTCTGCGCTTTGGGAGAGAAGCATGGAAGTCATCCATACCGTTGCCGAGCTACGTAAATATTTGCAAGGTGTCCCGAATAACGTGTTCGTTCCCACGATGGGGAATTTGCATGATGGCCACCTTCGTCTCGTCGAAGAGGCCGCGCCTCGCGGTGCATGCACAGTCGTAAGCATCTTCGTGAATCGCTTGCAGTTTGGGCCGCATGAGGATTTTGATCGCTACCCACGCACGCTGCGCGACGACTGCGACAAGCTCGAAAGCATTGGCGTTGACGTGGTCTTCGCGCCAGATGAGGCCGAGCTCTATCCGCAGCCGCAGCAGTACGTCGTGAATCCGGGGCCGATTGAGGACATTCTTGAGGGGGCTGTTCGCCCAGGGCATTTTCGTGGTGTTGCGACAGTGGTGCTGAAGCTTTTCAACATGGTGCAGCCAAAGGCCGCCGTGTTTGGAAAAAAGGATTACCAGCAGTGCCTCGTGTTGAAGAACATGGTGCAACAGCTCGCGTCTCCTGTGGAGATCATCCTGGCTGAGACGGTGCGCGCGGATGATGGCTTGGCGCTCTCATCACGCAATCAATATTTATCAGCCAGTGAACGCGCCGAGGCGCCGCGCTTGTACCGGGTGCTGTGCGAGCTCAAGGATGCGCTTCACCGTGGCACGCATTCCTACGCGACCCTCGAAGCGGAAGCGATGACTGAACTCGCGCGGCACGGCTGGAAGCCAGACTACATCACGGTTCGCCGCCAATCTGATCTCTTGCCGCCGAGCGAGGAAGACCGATCGCTCGTGATCCTGGCCGCTGCGCGCTTGGGCGCGCCGCGCTTACTTGACAATGTTGAACTGCAACTTAATTCGTAAGCGCGATGTTCGCTTGGGGCTAGATCGAATTAATGCAGTTAACTAAATCGATATAAAGTGCTTCGCTAGCCCCGATGTAAAAAGCGTTGCCTAAAAAAAGTTGTGTATCTGGTGCCCGTCGCGCCGAATCATCATCTCGGCGCCCTCAATTAGGTGGCCAGCGCCGATTTCACTGGCAGAGCAAGGCTCGCTTTGACCCGTTTGGTGGCGAACCGCGTTCGCACGTTGCGTACGTTGTTGACGGCGGTAAACACGCGTTGCACCAGGTCGTTGTAATCCTCCATCGATTGCAGTGTGAGCACCAGCGTGTAGTCGGCCGCTGGCGCGGTTTGGTAACACTGTGCGATGCTCGCTTCTGAGCGAATCAGCAGCTCAAACGTGGTGAACGCCTCGGCGTTTTGCTGAACGAGCGAAACTTCGGAAATCGCCGTCAGGATGCCGGGGAAAGGGGTGAGCGAAAGCGTGGCTCGAATCGCCTCGATCACACCGGATTCGCGCAACGTGCGCACACGGCGCAGCACAGTCGCTTGAGACGAGAACACCCGTTGCGCGAGCGCCTCGTTCGTGCCGCTCGCATCCCGTTGCAGCGCATCGAGGATTCGTAGATCTAGATCGTCAAAATTATTCATTTAGCTAACTGATATGAGTAAATATTGCGATAAATACCTGTTGTAAATAATTATTGCAAAAAGCAATTTAATTTGAAGTAAATACTTGCGAAACAGTAGTTACGATCTCACCCAGTGTCGAGCGTGCGCTCGCGTGACCGAAGGAAATTTGAAATGTGCGGAATTGTTGGCGCGGTGGCGACCCAAAGCGTCGTAAGCGTCTTGGTCGAGGGTCTGAAGCGTCTTGAATACCGTGGCTACGACTCGTGCGGCGTTGCAGTGCATTCGAACGGCGCGCTGGTGCGGGCACGTAGCGTGAGTCGTGTTGCCGAGCTTGAGAAGGAAGTGCAATCGAGTGGACTCTCTGGGTTCACTGGCATCTCGCACACGCGCTGGGCCACGCACGGTGCGCCAGCGGTGCGCAACGCTCACCCGCACATATCGAGCGATCCTGTGTCGCCCCGCATCGCACTCGTACACAACGGCATCATCGAAAACCATGACGAATTGCGCGGCGAATTGAAGGCGCGCGGCTACACGTTTGAGAGCCAAACTGACACCGAAGTGATCGCGCATTTAATCGATCACCTCTACGACGGCGATCTGTTTACAGCGGTGCAAACGGCTGTGAAGCGTCTACAAGGTGCGTATGCGATTGCGGTGTTGTGTCGCGACGAGCCCCATCGCGTAGTTGGCGCGCGGGCGGGTTCGCCGATGATTGTGGGCCGATCAAGCGCAGGAAACTATGTAGCGAGTGATGCAATGGCGCTGGCAGGTGTCACCGACCAAATCATCTACCTCGAAGAGGGTGATGTCGTCGATTTGCAGTTGTCAAATGTGTGGATCGCGAACAAGGCCGGGCGAATGATGACGCCGCTCGAACGCCCGGTGAAAACTGTGCACGCGCATTCAGGCGCCGTCGAGCTCGGCCCTTATCGGCATTACATGCAGAAGGAAATTTTTGAGCAGCCGCGCGCGCTGGGTGACACCTTGCAAGGCGTCGAGACCATTGACGCGTCGCTCTTCGGGGATGAAGCCGACGCAATATTCAAGAAAGTTGATCGTGTCTTGATTCTGGCGTGCGGTACGAGCTACTACTCCGGACTCACTGCGAAGTATTGGCTGGAAAGCATTGCTCGCGTGCCCTGCAGCGTGGAAGTTGCGAGCGAGTATCGATATCGTGATAGCGTGCCGCACCCGAACACGCTTGTGGTCACCATCTCGCAATCGGGCGAAACCGCTGACACTTTAGCCGCACTTCGACACGCTCAATCTCTGGGCATGGAACAGACGCTCACCATTTGTAACGTCGCAACAAGCGCGATGGTGCGTGAATGCAAGCTCGCCTACATCACACGCGCGGGTGTGGAAATTGGTGTGGCCTCCACGAAAGCGTTTACAACGCAACTCGTCGGGTTGTTCTTGCTCACGCTCGCGCTCGCAAAACTGCGCGGCTCGCTCAGCGCAGACGAGGAATCACGCTATCTCAAAGAGCTGCGTCATATCCCAACGGCGCTACAAGCGATTCTTGCGCTGGAGCCACAGGTGATCGCGTGGGCCGAAGAATTTGCGCGCAAAGAAAACGCGCTCTTCCTCGGGCGTGGCCTGCACTATCCAATTGCACTAGAAGGTGCGTTGAAGCTAAAAGAGATCAGCTACATCCACGCTGAGGCCTATCCCGCAGGCGAACTGAAACATGGACCACTCGCGCTCGTCACGGCAGAAATGCCTGTCGTCGTCGTCGCTCCAAACGACACGTTGATTGAGAAGCTCAAGAGCAACATGCAAGAGGTGCGCGCACGAGGTGGCGAGCTCTACGTGTTCGCCGATGGCGACTCGCATATCGGCGGCAGCGAAGGCGTGCATTTAATTCGTATGCCAGAACACTACGGCGTGCTCTCACCCATCCTGCATGTGGTGCCACTGCAATTGCTCGCGTATCACACCGCAGTGGCACGCGGCACGGATGTGGATAAACCACGCAATCTTGCGAAATCTGTCACGGTCGAATGACCGTCTCAGATTTCGCAAGATCGAACCGAAGGTTCGAGGATCGCGAAGCGAGACTTGCGTGGTTTAGGGCGACACTCACTTCGCGCAGCGAAGTTATGTGGAGACCATAAGCCGAGGTGAGGCGCGAAATCTGTCACGGTCGAATGACCGTCCCAGATTTCGTAAGATCGAACCGAAGGTTCGAGGATCGCGAAGCTAGCCTAGCGTGGCGAAATTAGCGTAGCTTAGAGCGACATTCACTTCGCGCAGTGGCGCTCTGCGGAGACCGTAAGCTTTGGTTCGTTGCGAAGCCCTCGAAGGTTGTTGCATCGCTGTCACTTCGTTCCGAGCGACTGCCAGGCCGCGATGACGTGGTTCGCACTAATTTGATTGACATGTCCGGTGTTAGTTTCGTCTGCACCGCCGAGTGCAATGACTCTCGCGCTTGGCGCGCGGGGGCACCAGCGACGCCATCCAAACGCGCCGAACAATACAACCAGGGCGCAATTCACAGCTGCGGCCACATGTGCGGGCCCAGTGTCAATGCTGACCATACTATGCGCCATGGTTGCGACGGCAGCAAACCGCGGAATGGGTAGCTCATTCGCGGCGGAGAACACGCGTGCGTCATCGCATAGCGCCACGATTTGATCGGCGAGTGCGGCCTCTGACGGCGCGCCGCAAATGACCACATTGAAATCTGGTTGGTTTTGCAGGATGGAGTTAACCGTTTCGCGCCACCGCTCGAGCGGCCAGAATTTGTCATTCTCGCGATTCCAGGTAAAGCGCTTCGCTGTTTTCTTGTTGCCGGGCTGAATGAGTACAAACTTTCCTTCGAGTAGTTCGCGCCTGGTCATCCAACTGCGAGCGTCGGTAAGCCATGTTTCGGGCACAACTAAGCGTGGCTGTCCGCCGCCAATTTCGAGCGAGCGCCCACTTCCGACACTTTGCCACCAATCCGCCCAGTGCACGCCAAGACCAGGCCACGTATCCCACACGCGAATGATGCGCTCATCGGAAACTGCACGGCGAACCAGTCGGAGCGAATACTTGTCAGGGTCACAAAGATAGACCGGGCCGTGCTGCGATTTCAACCAATTCACGGCGTCGCGTTGAGACGGCGTAAGCCAGTACGGACGCTTTCGGCTTGTAACCAGCGTGATTTCGCCGACAGTCGGATCGGGTGAGAGAAGGCTCTTTGTCCAGCCGCCAGAGGACAACAGGTTCACTGGGCGTTGATACCGCTCCGATAAGCGATGAATCAACACCGTGAGCAACACCGCATCTCCCATCGCGGCGAATCGAACAATCACTGGCGTGTGCGTCTTGGTATCTCGGTTCATGGGCGTCTGTTGTCTAGGTTCGCAGAGACGTAGCGCTCCTTTTTGCACTACTTCACGCTATTTTTCCGCATTTCGCGCACGCTCCCCGCGATTCATCGCAGCGCAATAGCGCCGCTGCAGTGAGAAATTTACAGTTCATTCCATCGCAACAACGCGATGCCTCTTAAAGAAACTGGAATAACAAATGAATCGCACCTACAACCCCCTTACGCGTACTGAGTCTGCCGTAACGGCCGCGTGCGCATCTCTTCTCTCAGTAATCACAGTCGGCGCTGTGCTGAGTCTTTTCGCTACCGCGAAGCCTGCAGAAACGATTGATCGCGTCGTGCTTGAGCCGATCGTTATCACGGCGCCGAAAACTGTCTAACGACGCGGTGTCATCGGATTGCTTGGCACTGCGTTATCGCTTCGCCAACAACCTCAGCGAAAGAGTCGAAATGAAAACCCTCCTCTTGTTCATCGCCTGGTGCATTTTGTTTGTGCTCTCGTGGCCACTTGCGATTCTGGCGCTGATGTTATTTCCGATCATCTGGCTACTGCTCCTCCCCTTCCGCTTGATCGGCATTGCAGTCGGTGGTGTGTTCGCTCTGATAAAGGCGATTCTCTTCTTACCAGCGCGTTTGCTGGGTCACCGCCCCGGATGACTTGATATCGCGCAAGCCCGGACATTTCGTGAGAGACGGGATGCAGTGGCGCGGGAAAATAGGTTGCAGGTTGTGACGACTGGCCGACTCGCCGACAACGTGTGCTGTCGGTCAGAGCCATCGTCGCAGGATGCGTCTATTTGCACTGCCAATGCGCGTTTGGCTTGAAAAAAACCTGTAACCGGTGCGGCAGCCGCCATGATCTTGACAAGCCCTCGCGTGTAGCTTCGTTTCCAAGCGAACTCATGAAATATAGGGGCTACATTGCAAACAGCAGAAAGCAAAAAGCGGACGCAATGTCCGCTTTTTGCTTTCATAGAAACACGCTTTGCACCACTGCCGTTGTCATTGCTGACAGCAAACATCCGCTAAGGGCGTTCTTCGGATCTTTCACGACTCGCGTCCGAATCGTGAACGTGCTCTAACCCTTCATGCGTACTTCACAGAAAAAACTGGCTGAGGACTTTCACCTCGCGCACTAGCCGCACTTCTAGCGCCCGCGAACTTACCGATGTGCTCGCTGTTTTTCCAAGAGGAGGGGAGGGCCTGTTGAGAAACGAACACTTCGAGCCGAGCCTCGCGCCACGCTGTTCCTTCATGTGCTTTCGGAGTTTGCACAGCGGGCGGTCGGTTGCGGAGCACGGTATCGCCGTGCTTTGCCAAAACTGTCTCCCTCTCCCGAGGGGAGAGGGATCAATACCTGCCGGTTGCCACCGGCGTATCACATCGAACGGTTTCGATGGACACTGCTTCATGCGCCAAGTCTCGCTTGCTATCGCTGCAAGCTGAACCCTCGGCACACTGGGTTATAAAAGACGCTGAACGCGGAGCGCTTCAACGTCATCCCGCATACGGGCTGCGCTCGCGCGGGGCGGCGCCTGCGCAGTGAGCGTTCGCGTTGCCGCCGGGGTGCGCTTACGCGCATCCTTGGTTGGTTGCGAAGCGAGAGCCAACGCACGCGCACGCTGGCTGCGTCGAGCGGCGCTCCGTAGCAGACGCGCTAAACGAACCGCAGCGCGTGCGGCGACATCAAAAACACTCACGTATCGTTCACGTTGTTGTTCTGCATAAACCATGACTGAAAACTCCTGGAAAATTTCAAAATCATTTCGACCAAAAAACAAAAAGCCCCGAGGTCTTTCGACAACTCGGGGCTCCTTTTGGGGAATCCTTTGACTGGTGCGCTAGCGTAATCGCGCTTTTTCCAGTGAGTTGTCGCGTCTGTATCGAGGATTGGTAAACCCGAAGCCATTTGCTGCTCCGAATTCACCTGCACAAATCGAGGACGCATAAGCGATCGAATTACATTTCGATCCCGCGAATTCACTTGCGCTAAGGGGTGACATCACCCATTGCAGGCTATCGACAGTGCGACCGACGACGTGCGCCATCAACGACAGCGCGCGCTGGCTTGCCAGCACTGGCATTCCTCTCGCGATGTGTTGATAGGCGTTAATCATTTCGGCTGTACCTTTCGGTCTTTACGCTACTGTCGAGCGCGCTGGGTTAATCAGGAAAACTGTTACTGCCAAATCAATGAAACTATCGGGTTCAAGGTTCGAGGCGCTTTGTTGGCCTGAACTGCACTAAACACGAATAGCTTGCCGAGCAGATGTTTGAATTGTGTATGACTACGGTTAATGCGTCAAGCTATTTGACAACACGCAACAAAGTTTTTTTAGCTCGCTGTGTCTTTGCTGCAACTTCGGACTGCAGCTGATCCCTCAAACAAATAATCGCAGTTTCAACGGCCTCGGTCTCGGTCGAGGCATCGAGAAACCGCGCTAATTGCTTGAGCGCTTTGTTCGCCTCGGGCTTCAAACGAAACGTCTTCCGCGCACCACCCTGGTCGACCAAGTGCTTGAGCGATGCTTGCACTCGATACGTTGCATCAGTGCCTTCGGGGTGAATTCGTTCGCGAGCCATAGGTTGAATTGTAGTCGCCTACGAAAAATCTGTGTCAACGAGTTACTCTAGCGCGCGTTTGTGTCATTCGCGATACAGTCGCAGTGATTCCCGCAGATGATCTTCGTTGAGAAGATTGCAGAGCGGCAAAACGTGCAACTAACATTCGCTCCTCGTTCGAATGCCTTCGCGTTCGAACACTACTGAAAGGTCATCCCATGCTGCAAGTTCGTCTTTGCGGATGGGAGTGAGCCCTAGGTTCTCGATGATTCGCGCGATCGCTTCTTAGATCGCGAACTCACCGGAGCTTTGGTTCTCGCTCCGTCTGCTATCCCACAAAAAACAGTGCGCTGTCTCGGCTCAGGCGTTGTCTCGTCTTGAGCGCTTGATTCAGCGTGTGAGTTATCGCTTGCGCGCAATTCCTCTCATGGTGAGCTTGTCGAACCATGACCGCTTGCGCAAGTTCTTTTCCGAGAAAGAAACATGGGCATTCAATTAACGCTCAACAAGGGTAAGGTCCCGGCACTCGTGTGGACGAAAGACATCGAGCCCGAGGCCATTCAACAGTTAGTCAACATCGCGCAGCTGCCGATCTTGCATCACCACATCGCGGCGATGCCGGATGTGCACGCAGGCGTAGGTGCGACCCTGGGATCGGTCATCCCAACCAAAGAAGCGATCATTCCTGCGGCTGTCGGTGTCGATATCGGCTGCGGTATGAACGCTGTACGCACGAGTCTGACGGCGAATGACTTGCCAGATGACCTCTACAAACTGCGCATTGATATCGAGGCAGCGGTCCCCGCCGGCCTCTGTCAGCACGCATCGAGCAAGATCGAAGGATCAATGCTTGGACGTGCTGCGCGGGCGATGGATCAAAGCCTTGATACGATCGTTGAAAAGCATCCGGCGCTCATGAAAATGCAGCGCAAATTCAACAGCACCTGGCGCTGTCAACTCGGTACGCTCGGAGGCGGCAATCACTTCATCGAACTCTGCATCGATGAAGAGCAACACGTCTGGGTGATGTTGCACAGCGGCTCGCGAGGCATTGGTAATGCGATGGGGCGCTACTTCATTGAGCGCGCGAAGAAAGACATGGGGCGGCATCTTCATGCCTTGCCCGATAAGGACCTAGCGTATTTGCGAGAAGGCAGCGAGCTATTCGACGATTACTTGGAGGCGCTTAACTGGGCGCAAGACTACGCGCGACTCAATCGCGAAATGATGATGCGCGCGGTGATCGGCGTGATGCAGAAACATTTGCCGAAGTTCAAGCTAACGACTGAGGCGATTAACTGCCATCACAACTACGTGAGCCGCGAAGCGCACTTCGGTGCGAACGTGTACGTTACACGAAAGGGCGCAATCTCTGCGCGTGAAGGCGAGCTTGGCATCATTCCCGGCAGCATGGGCGCGAAGAGCTACATCGTACGAGGTCGTGGCAATCTGCAGTCGTTCTGCTCGTGTTCGCATGGCGCGGGACGACGTATGAGCCGCACTGAGGCGAAGCGTGTGTTCAACCGTGTGCAACTCGCTGAACAAACGGCGGGTGTGGAATGCCGTAAAGACGGTGGTGTGCTCGACGAGATTCCGGGCGCGTACAAAGACATCGATCAAGTAATGGCAAACCAGGGCGATTTGGTCAGCGTGGAACACACGCTGAAACAAGTGCTCTGCGTGAAAGGATGAGGTGAGGTCATGAGCAAAACCTATCGTCACATCACTTTTACGATCGAACCGGTAAAGCCGCGTAACCGCATCGCCGTCGAAGGACTCAAGCGTCGCGGCGGACCACATGTAAAGCCATACGGCTCGACACGGCTAAACAATAAGCAAGCGCTTCGCTACATGATCGAGGACGCGCTGGAAGATGAACGCGAGGTGCGCCATGCGGGCTGATATGTAGATATAAAGTGAGTGCAAAACTCGGCCTGCGAAGCTAGTAGCGCCTCTTCCGCGTTATGGAAGAGGCGCTACGCGGCTAACATTCATCTATGGCTCGTAAACACCGCAACGCCGATCTCCCCATCGTCCGCCTCAAGGGCGAACGCAAGTACGTGCACCCGCTGATCTTTCAGAAATCGGTGGAGCGGCCGCGCGATCGCGTTCATATGGGTGAGCTCGTTGAGTTACGCGGCATGGATGATGAATTCATCGGTCGTGGGATGTGGAATGGCCAAGCACCGATGGCGGTTCGCCTGCTCACAGAAAAAGAGCACGAGCAGATCGATGCTGATTTCATCGCAGAGAAAATTGCCGATGCGGTGAAGCTTCGCCGCAACGTCTACAAGCTCGATGAGGTAACAGATGCGTATCGTGTCGTTCACGCCGAAGGGGATGGCCTTTCCGGCTTGATTGTTGACCGCTTCGGCGATGTGCTCGTTGTCGCGTTCTATGCTGCGGGAATGTGGCGAATGCAAGATTGGATTTTCGACGCTTTGCTGACTCAGTTTCCCGATGCTGAAATTTTCGCGTTCGGGGATGAAAACGCGCAGAAGCAAGAAGGCTTTGAAGCGCCCCCAGGCAATGCGCCTAAGTCACCGATCGTGCGCGAATTTGATGCCAAGTTTCACGCAGTGATTGGCGGAAAACACAAGACTGGCTTCTTCTGCGATCAGCGCGACAATCGAAAGCGATGGGGAGAATTGATCGTTGCAACGAAGAGCGAATCGATGCTTGATCTGTGTTGCAACTCGGCGGGTTTCGCGGTTTATTCGGGGCTTGCAGGCGCAAATGACATCACTGCAATTGATCTTGATGAAGAAGCTGTTGAGTTTGCGCAAAAGAACTTGCGGCTTAACAACGTCAAAGCGAAAGTCACGCAATCGGATATCTTTCCCTGGCTGCGCGAGGCGATGGCGGCAGGCAAGTCGTGGGATGCCGTGGTGCTTGATCCCGCGAAACTCACGCGCTCGCGAGACGAAGTGATCGATGCGCTCAAAAAGTATCTCGACATGAACAAGCTTGCGATGAGCGTTGTGAAACCGGGTGGATTGTTTCTTACGTGTTCATGCACAGGCGTCGTGAGCGAAGAGCAGTTTCTCGATATGCTCCGTCGCGCAGCGTTTTACGCGGGACGTACGTTACAAATTCTTGAGGTGCGCGGTGCGGGCCCGGATCATCCGTGGCTTGCGCATGTGAATGAATCACGCTATTTGAAAGCGGTGTTTTGTAGAGTGATGTGAGTAAGGTTCGCCGAATCTTTTAACGAAAGTACGGTTGCCCCTACGCTTAGCCCTATATCAACATCAATCTGATTCGCCCGATAAATAGTTCGTCTTAGCAATTATTTGTATTAATTGATATTGCGCGTAAATTCGCTTGTCGCCCAATCCTCGTGAGCGATGCAGGCTATTGTCAATGTATTGATTACCGCCCCCGATCGTGTTCACGCGAAGCAAATGATTCGATACATGGTGCGACGGAGCGGATGAATTAACTCTCGATCACGATGATTCGCTAGCGCGATTGATTCATAACTTTCGCGCTTAGAAATCAAACGACTCTCCGGCTTTAAGGGGTTGCCTCCATTATCATCACGCCGTGTTTTTGAGCCGCGTCAGGTGGCTCCGATTTAGAAAAACAGATGCCGTTGGCGGCTTGAAGAGGAACACCGATGTCGCGCTCATGGATGTTGACGCCAGTGGTCGTGCTCAGCGCGTTTTCGACGTCGCTTTCGCACGGCCAAACGATTACTACGACGGCACTTGCCACAAGTGCCGTTCCGTTAAACCGCGTTGGCGCGCTCTTGTTGCTGGCGTTGACGATGGGCGCATGCGTCGCCGCGCAACTTCGCTGGCGATTGTTTTCCAAATCGCAGTTGCGAGGATGGCTCATCGCAGGCGCGGCGCTCTTGTTGAGTGCTGTCTCGTTTTGGGGCGATTCAGTGCGCGCGCAGCTCGCGGAGCTGCAACGTTTTTTCACCGTCGCTACCGGCGAAACGCTCACGATTCCTGTGCAAGCCACGGCCACCGCCGCTGATGGCAGCCCCCTTGGTTTTTTGCCGGTGGTTTACACCAATCAGACGAGTTCACCGCTGCTCATTTCCGCGCGCACGCCCGTGAGCTGGCCGACTTGTTTTCCGCTTGGTGTGCCTGAGGTGTTGCCAGCGACGACGCCCCATGCAGGCACGCCATGCACAGTCGGTGCCGCAGTTTCCCCTGCATCGACCTGTTGGGTCGACGTCGCGCAGCTTTGCATCGA
The DNA here is from genome assembly GCA_013298145.1 of Betaproteobacteria bacterium. Lineage (GTDB taxonomy): Bacteria > Pseudomonadota > Gammaproteobacteria > Burkholderiales > Casimicrobiaceae > Casimicrobium. The sequence goes on along the minus strand of JAAFJO010000008.1, from coordinate 75,280 downwards.
CGCTGCGAACTTGGTGCGCGGCAACCAGCCGAGCTTGTTGCAAGCGGACACGGCGCGCGTGGCGCCAGGTGTAACCCTCTCCGGCAACGTATTAACCAACGATTCCGATGCCGACGGTGCGCTCCAAGTCACTCGCTTCGCTGTGGGCGGCACGACGTATGCGGCTGGATCAACGATCGCAGCGTTTTCGTTGCAACGCGACGGCGCGTTTTCGTTTTCGCCCGCGAACCCGTACGTGGGCAGCAATCCATTGGTCGTCACCTATGCGGTGCAAACGGGCGCGAGCAGCACGCTTACGATCACAGTGAATAGAGCGCCCACGGCGAATAACGACGTGGCATCAACCAATGTGAATACGCCGCTGGTGATTCCAGAAGCAACGTTGCTTCTGAATGACACCGATCCTGAAAACGACACCTTGACTGTGCAGAGCGTGCAAGCGGCGGTTAATGGCGCAGTCTCGCGCACCGGCGGTAATGTGACGTTTACACCTACCGCTGACTTTGTCGGCGCTGCGAGTTTCACTTACACGATTAGCGACGGGTCTCGCACGAGCACAGCAACCGTCGCGGTCACTGTCAATGCGGTCGTCGTTAATCGTGCGCCTACGGCCAATGACGACACCGCTGTCACCGTTGAGAACGCAGCGGTCACCGTCGATGTGCGCGGAAACGATACAGACCCGGATGGCAATACCTTGACGGTGAGCAGTGTGAGCCAGGGCGCGAACGGCAGCGTTGTTATCGACGGCGTAACCGGCAACCCGATCTACACGCCAAACGCCGGTTTCACCGGACGGGATAGCTTTACCTACACCATCTCCGATGGATTCAGCGGCACCGCGTCGGCGATGGTTACCGTGACAGTTAACGCTGCGAATCGTGCGCCGACCGCAGTCAACGATTCGGTGTCAACCGCCATCAATACGCAAGTGGTCATTCCCGAAGCCATGTTGCTCTCGAATGACACTGATCCGGAGAACGACACGCTGACCGTGCAATCGGTGCAAGCCGCTGTTAACGGTAACGTTGTGCGCGCGGGCGGCAACGTGACGTTCACGCCAAGCAACGGATTCGAAGGTTCAGGCAGTTTCACCTACACGATTACCGACGGCGTCAATACGAGCACGGCCACCGTCACCGTCGCGGTAGGCTCTGCTTCCGCGCCTTCAGTCGTCGTCATCAAGTCCTTGCTTGCAATTGCGGCGGGAACGGGCGGCGTAAGCGTTCGATTCCCTATCACGACTGCACTCGTCGACACCGATGGATCGGAAGCGCTATCAATCCGAATTAGCGGCGTGCCGACTGGATTGACGTTCAATGCGGGCACCAATCTTGGCGGCGGTGTGTGGACGTTTGTTGCGGCTGACTTGTCGAACCTCACGTTGAACTTGCCGGGCAGCTACACGACACTCGCGACCTACCTCACAGTGCAAGTGACCGCGACTGAAATCAACGGTGGCGCGACTGCATCAACCTCTAGCGTCGTGACGCTTAAGGCTGCGTACACGACCGTCGACGTGAGTACCACCGAAAGCGGCAGCTATACCGGAAGCAGCGCTAACGAAAACATTTTTGGCGGTAACGGAAACAATACGATCAACGCGGCAGGCGGCAATAACATTGTGCGCGGTGGCGGCGGTAATGACCCGCTCTCTGCGGGCGCCGGCAGCGATGTGTTGGATGGAGGCGCCGGCAGCGACACACTCAATAGCGGGAGCGGCACTGATATTCTGATCGGCGGCCCGGGCGACGATACGATGCAGGGCGGCGATGCGGGTGAAAACTTTGTTGACGTGTTCGTTTGGCGGCTTGGCGATCAGGGCGCGACAGGCGCACCGGCACTCGATACGATCAACCACTTCGCAACAGCAGCGGCGGGTTCCAACACTTCTGGCGGCGACGTACTCGATCTTCGCGATTTGTTGCAAGGCGAAGCGGTTGGCCCATCGAACGGCGCCGGTAATCTCGCGAACTACCTGCATTTCGAAATCGTGAGTGGCAACACCGTCATTTACGTGAGCCACCTCGGCGGATTTGCAGGCGATTCCCACGTGGTGGGCGCTGGCTATACGACAAGCGCTGAAACACAGCGAATAACGTTGGTCGGCGTCAACCTGCTGAGCTTGTATTCCGGTGCGATAACCGATCAACAAATCATTACGCAACTACTGAACAACAACAAATTGATCGTCGATTGAACGTGATCAAACTTTGAGCGGTGCATAAAACAGCTTTTTATCTATTCGCCCAATTTAATTGGACGATACGTCAATAAACTTGGTTCATCGTGAATATTGATTTACCGTGTTCTCGCCGGTTTAAAATGGACGATAGGAGTCGAAGCTGTAAGCATGCTTTTGTAGGCGGATTTACGCAATCGCGTGCGCACGCAACGCGCAAAACGCGTCGTCGTCATCGATCACTCGATACGTTCCGAGCGGCAAATCGTCCACTCGCCACGGCCCAATCGCCCTGCGAATCAAACGCAACGTCGGCAAACCCGCCGCCGCCGTCATCCGCCGCACTTGCCGATTGCGGCCTTCATCCAGCGTCAACTCAATCCACGAATCCGGCACGGACTTCCGAACTCGAATTGGCGGATCGCGCGGCCACGGCTCGGTGATGTTGCCAAGCGGCTTGCAATCAATTGCACGGGCCGGCCCGTCGTTTAATTGAACGCCGCGCCTCAATTGCGCCGCGTGTTCCTCGGAGGCGATGCCCTCGACTTGCGCCCAATAGGTTTTAGTCACGCGCGATTTCGCACCAGCAATCGCCGCCTGCAACGCACCGTGATCGGTGAGCAACAACAACCCCTCGCTATCCGCATCCAAGCGCCCCGCCGCATAAACATTGGGTATGTCAATGAACTCGGAGAGCGTATTCCAACGCGCACCATCGCTCGTGAATTGCGAGAGCACGCCGTACGGTTTGTTGAAGAGAACGAGCACTTTTTTAGGTCAGCACAGTCATCCCGGCGCGCTTCGCGGCTTTCGCATCGAAGGTCACCGTTTTGTCGCAGCCTGCCGCGCGATCAACTAGTAACACTAAGCAGTCCTGAAAGTCCGCGTTTTTCGAGCGCGCGAGCGCTACCGCTTGCGTGACCGCTGCGCGCTCAGCAACGACCAGCGCGTCAGCGCTCAACAAATCTTCAACGACTGCGAGTTGGTCATTCACGCTGAATTCGTAAAGCGAGTCGAGCACCCACACCGTTTCCACCAGCGTCACCAAACTGATGTGACCGGGTGTAGTCGCCGAAATCTCGTCGCGCATAAAACGTAGCGCACGCGCCGCTTGTTTCGCATCATCTTTCAATAGAAAACGAATCAAGATATTGGTATCGATACCGATCATGGTTTGCTTGCGGCGAGTGAACCGCTATTTCGCAAATCGCGCCTTCGTACGCGCGCGTATGGCATCGTTCATCGCGTCAATTGAATGCGGCTTCTTTACCAAATGTGCGTATTTGCCGTGAAAAGACAACACCGATTCACGCCGTGGCACGATCTCAAACCCATGCGCCGACGGAATGAAATCTATCTTGTCGCCCGCCTTCAAACCCAACGCATCGCGCACGGCGGCGGGAATCGTGATTTGACTTTTGCTGGTGATCGTTGACGAGTGCATCGAGAAATTCCTTACGTACGGTAAGGAGAATAGCATATCTATCTTGCGGTGCGTCGTAGCCTGGAGAAGCGAAGCGCGTCCGGGATTTCGTGCTGACGTAGGGTGCAATCTCATTACACCCAAATTGATACAAGCCAGCAATGATTGGAGAGTTTCGTCTCGCACGTATTGCTACGAGGTGCGATAGGATCGCACCCTACAAAATCGCGCAAACACACCGAGAGTTTTGTTGAAGAGAATGATCATTCGAGAGGAACGATCTTGTCGCCCGGTCGGCCCATCTCGTGATAAATGTCATCGAGAAATTGCGGCAAATGCGATTCATCAAGCGAAGGCGGAATCGCGAAGTCGGAGATGCGAAGTCGTTTCCCAGGGACGATCTCAAACATCGCCCAGCGATCTTTCTCGCGGACGACATCAATCACAAAACGACCATAGACATTGAATTTCATTTTGCAATCGTAGCCCGGATGCTCGCGTCTGGGGCTTCGTGGCGGCGTAGGGTGCAATCTCATTGCACCCAAATTGATACGAGCCAACGTCGATTGAGGAATTGCGCTTCGCGCGTATCGTACGAGGTGCAATGGATTGCACCCTACATGCCCAACGCCGATGCAGTGATTTGTTTCGACTACGCCGCAGGTAGGGCGGGAGCCTCTGCCCACCATCGTTTCTCTCGGCTCGCCGCGCTTCACTCCATGTACTATCTGTATAAAATAACAGTACGATCCACCTCCAACGCGGAGATTTATGCCAACCTACCGAGATTCGAAAGTAAAGCATCTTCAAATCAAGAGATTGCCCCCGGGTGTACTTGGCGAGGCGTATGCGGTGGTTTGCGCAAATCACATATCCAATCAACAGTACGAGGGCGAGGTGTACATCCTGGCGCAGCGTACCCAACCCCGCCTTCATGTGGACATGTTCGCCTTCGATGCGTCTATGGTGCCTGAGAATCTTGAAAAAATAGATTTAGACTATGTTCTTACCGAAGGCGACTGGCGAGCTGAGCAACTGATTTTCAAGTTGCTTTGCCAACGTGCAAAGGAGCTAAATGCGCCGCATGTTGAATTGCTCGATCCGGAAATCTCGGAGCGTCCGATACCGCCGTTTGTTAGCTGCTGGGTAGGCAATAGATTTATCGAAGAGATTCGAGAAATAGCAAAGCAAACTGAGAGCGGACCGCTGTCGCGCTACTTGACTGCGTTGATGTCAACCATCACGTACACCAATAACGGCGCGTCGACTTAAGCGTCCGCTACTTCCTCACCGGCGGCAAATCCGTACAAGTCCCATGCGCCACTTCCGCCGCCATGCCCACCGATTCACCGAGCGTCGGATGCGGATGAATCGTTTTGCCAATATCCACCGCATCTGCGCCCATTTCAATAGCTAGGCACACTTCGCCGATCAAATCGCCTGCGTGGGTGCCGACGATGCCGCCGCCGATGATGCGGTGCGTTTCTTTGTCGAATAGCAGTTTGGTAAAGCCTTCGTCGCGCCCGTTCGCGATGGCGCGACCGCTGGCGGCCCAGGGGAATTTGCCGACGGTGTAGGCGATGCCTTTGGCTTTCGCTTCGTCTTCGGTGACGCCAGCCCACGCCACTTCAGGATCGGTGTAGGCCACGCTCGGGATTTGTCGTGCGTCGAAGTAGGCTTTTTCGCCGTGTGCTGCTTCTGCGGCAACGTGGCCTTCGTGCACGGCTTTGTGCGCGAGCATTGGTTGACCGACGATATCGCCGATCGCGAAAATGTGCGGCACGTTGGTGCGCAACTGTTTATCGACGTTGATGAAGCCGCGATCGGTGACAGCGACGCCCGCTTTATCCGCTGCGATCTTTTTGCCGTTCGGTGAACGGCCGACCGCGACCAAGACGAGGTCGTAGCGCTGAGGTTCTTTCGGCGCTTTCTCTCCCTCAAATTTGACGTAAATGCCGTCTTTCTTCGCTTCGGCGGAAACGGTTTTCGTTTTGAGCATTATGTTGTCAAAGCGCGGCGCGTTGACCTTCTCCCACACCTTGACGAGATCGCGATCTGCGCCCGTCATCACCGTATCGAGCATTTCAACGACATCGATGCGCGCGCCGAGCGTGGAATACACCGTCGCCATTTCAAGGCCGATAATGCCGCCACCGATCACAAGCATGCGCTCAGGCTTTGAAGTGAGCAATAGCGCGCCCGTGGAATCAACCACGCGCGGATCATCCGGCATGAACGGCAAGCGCACCGCTTGCGAGCCCGCCGCAATGATGCACTTTTGAAATTTGATGACCTTCTTCTCGCCGGTCTTATCTTGGCCTGAACCCGTCGTCATCTCTACTTCGACGTGATAAGGATCAAGGAAAGCGCCGTAGCCGCGCACGACATCCACTTTGCGCGCCTTCGCCATGCCCGCGAGACCACCGGTGAGTTTGCCGATGACTTTTTCTTTGTGCGCGCGCAGCTTGTCAATCTCGATGGTTGGCTCGCCATAAGTGATCCCGTGCTTCGCCATCGCTTTCACTTCGTCCATCACCGCCGCCGTGTGCAGCAGCGCTTTCGACGGAATGCAGCCGACGTTTAGGCACACGCCACCGAGAGACGCATAGCGCTCAACGATGATCGTTTTCATGCCGAGATCCGCGGAGCGGAACGCAGCGGAATAGCCGCCAGGGCCTGCGCCGAGCACGAGCACTTCACATTCGAAGTCTGCTTTGCCGGAGTAAGAGCCCGCAGGTACAGGCTTCGCCGCTTGAGCGGGCACCGCCGTCGGCGCGGGCGCTGCAGCGGGAGCAGGCGGTGCAGCGACTGGCGCGGGCGCGGCTGCGCCTGCACTCGCCTCAATCACAGCGACGACCGTTCCCTGCGAAACTTTGTCGCCCAACTTCACGCGGAGTTCTTTGACGACGCCCGCTGATTCGGCAGGCACTTCCATCGTGGCCTTGTCGGACTCAAGGGTGACGAGCGACTGCTCTTTGGCGACCGTATCGCCGACCTTGACCAATATCTCGATGACCGGGATGTCTTTGAAATCGCCGATGTCGGGGACCTTTAATTCAATGTTCGGTTCTTGAGTTGCCATGAAGAAATCTCTTTGGAGTTCTATTTGCTGTCATCCCCGCGAAAGCGGGGACCCACAGCTTGCAATAATTCACGCTCGTTCTCGCCGAAGAACCGTGCACAACGTGGGTTCCCGCTTTCGCGGGAATGACAAAAGTTGGTTAAAGCACCACGCGCCGGAAGTCTTGCAACAACGAAGCGAAATACACGTTAAACCGCGCCGCCGCCGCACCATCGATCACGCGATGATCCCAAGACAGCGAGAGCGGCAACATAAGGCGCGGTTCAAACTCTTTGCCATTCCACTTCGGTTTCATCTCGCTCTTGCACACGCCCATGATCGCGACTTCTGGGGCGTTGATGATTGGCGTGAAATAGGTGCCGCCAATACCGCCGAGTGATGAGATCGAGAAGCAGCCGCCTTGCATGTCAGCGGGGCCGAGCTTGCCCTCTCGTGCTTTCGCGGCAAGTTCACCCATCTCTTTCGAAATCTCGAAGATGCCTTTTTTATCGGCGTTTTTGATGACGGGAACGACTAGGCCGTTCGGCGTATCAGCGGCGAAACCGACGTTGTAGAAGCTCTTGAACACCAAGTTTTCACCGTCGAGCGACGAGTTGAATTCGGGGAATTTCTTGAGCGCCATCACGGCGGCTTTGATCATGAAGGCAAGCATCGTCACTTTGACGCCCGCCTTCGCGTTCTCTTCATTCAGCTTCACGCGGAAGGCTTCGAGTTCGGTGATGTCCGCCTCGTCGTGATTCGTCACGTGAGGAATCATCACCCAATTGCGGTGCAGGTTCGCGCCCGAAATCTTCTTGATGCGAGAGAGCGGTTTCGATTCGATCGCACCAAACTTCGAGAAATCAACCTTCGGCCACGGCAGCAAACCGAGCGCTGCGCCGTCTGCGCCCCCCGAACTTGGCGAGGCGGTCGAACCGCTCATTACGCCTTTGACGAAGCCTTGCACGTCTTCAAGCAAGATGCGATTCTTTGGCCCGCTTCCTTTCACTTTTGAAAGGTCAACACCAAGCTCGCGCGCGAACTTGCGTATCGATGGTGTGGCGTGCGCCTTGCTGAAATTCGCCTCGTCGACTGGCGCGCTTGCGGGCGCAGTCACAGGCGTCGGGGCTCGTGCGGGAGCAGGCGCTGGTGCGGCCACCGGCGCAGGCGTTGGCGCGGACGCGCTCGCGGCGGATGCAGTAGCTGGCGGAGGTGACGATACGGCAGCGCCCGCTGATACCGCAGCTCCCGCTTCGATGATTGCAACGACCGAGCCCATGCTCACTTTGTCGTTCAATTTCACGCGCAGCTCTTTGATCACGCCCGCGACATCGGCAGGCACTTCCATCGTCGCTTTGTCCGATTCAAGCGTGACGATCGATTGATCTTTTGCGACGGTGTCGCCGACTTTGACGAGGATTTCGATGACGGGGATGTCTTTGAAATCACCGATATCTGGGACTTTGAGTTCTTGAGTTGCCATGAAGCGGTCTCGTATTGGGTCTCTAATCTGTCATTCCTGCGAAGGCGGGAACGCAGACCGGGAAGATAACTACTCTAAGGACAGTATGCGCTTCGCGCGGTTTACAAACTGGGTCCCCGCCTTCGCGGGGATGACAGTATTGGGCGCGCGAACCGCTACTCATTCGATCAACAAACTAAACAGTCGTCGGATTCGGTTTCTCGGGATCAATACCGTATTTCTTGATCGCATCCGCAATCACTTTTCGCTCAATCACGCCATCGTCTGCAAGCGCGGTGAGGGCGGCGATCGTGACGTAATAGCGATTCACTTCGAAGAAGCGACGCAGGTTCTCGCGCGAATCAGAGCGACCGAAGCCGTCAGTGCCGAGCACTTTGTACGTTTTCTTCACATACGGGCGAATGCCGTCGGCAAACGTACGCATGTAGTCGGTCGCTGCAACTACTGGGCCCGCCTTTGAATGAAGGCATTGCGCCACGTGTGACACGCGGGGTTCGCTCATCGGGTGCAACAAATTCCAGCGTTCGCAATCAATGCCGTCGCGGCGCAGTTCGTTGAAGCTTGGCGCGCTCCAGATGTCGCTTTCCACGCCCCAATCGTCGCGCAGCAAATCCGCCGCAGCGATTACTTCGCGGAAGATGGTGCCCGAGCCTGTTAGCTGAACACGCATCCCCTTTTTCTTTTCTTTACCGCCCTCTTTGAAGAGATACATGCCTTTGATGATGTCGGCTTCGACACCCTTTGGCATATCCGGATGAACGTAGTTCTCGTTCATCACGGTCAAGTAGTAGTACTCGTCGATCTGGTCTTCGAGCATGCGCTTGGCTGCGTGTTGCACGACGACTGCGAGTTCGTACTGGAACGTTGGGTCGTACGTGCGGCAGTTCGGAATCGAAGCGAACCAGATGTGCGAATGACCGTCTTCGTGCTGCAAGCCTTCGCCGTTGAGCGTAGTGCGGCCTGCAGTGCCGCCGACCAAGAAGCCTCGAGCGCGCATGTCGCCTGCTGCCCAGCAGAGGTCACCCACGCGCTGAATGCCAAACATCGAGTAATAAATGTAGACCGGCAACATCGGCACGTTGCTGTGCGAATAGCTCGTGGCTGCTGCGATCCAGTCGGCCATCGCGCCCGGTTCGTTGATACCCTCTTGGAGGATCTGACCGTCTTTCGCTTCTTTGTAGAACATCAACTGATCGGCATCCACCGGCTGATAGAGCTGACCCTGTTGGTTCCAGATGCCGAGCTGGCGGAACATGCCTTCCATACCGAAGGTGCGCGATTCGTCTGGCACGATCGGCACGACGTTACGGCCAATGTTTTTATCTTTCACGAACGTGTTCAACATCCGAACAAAAGCCATCGTGGTAGAGATTTCACGCTCGCCGGTGCCTTTGATTTGTGCATCAAACGCATCCAACGCGGGCACCGTCATCGACACTGATTTCTGGCGACGTTGCGGCAAATAACCGCCGAGCGCGGCGCGGCGTTCGCGCATGTATTTGCCTTCGGCCGAATCGGCGGCGGGCTTGAAATACGGGTAGCTTGCGAGGTCTTTATCTTCAACCGGAACACCAAATCGATCACGCATTTGTTTGAGCGATTCGAGATCCATCTTCTTGGCTTGATGGGCGATGTTGAGGCCTTCGCCTGCGTGCCCCATGCCGTAGCCTTTGACCGTTTTCGCGAGGATGACGGTGGGCTGGCCCTTGTGTTTCGTCGCGGCGTCGTAAGCAGCGTAGATCTTGTGTGGATCATGGCCGCCACGGTTTAAGCGCCACACGTCTTCATCAGACATGTTCGCGACCATTTCGCGAAGCTGCGGATACTTGCCGAAGAAGTTTTCGCGCACGTACGCGCCGTCGCGCGCTTTCATCACTTGATATTCGCCATCGACCACTTCGGTCATGCGCTTCACTAAGAGGCCGTCTTTGTCGCGAGCGAGCAGCGGATCCCAGTAGCCGCCCCAAAGCAGCTTGATCACATTCCAACCGGAGCCGCGGAAATCGCCTTCAAGCTCTTGAATGATTTTGCCGTTACCGCGCACTGGTCCATCCAGTCGCTGCAAGTTGCAATTAATCACGAAGATCAAGTTGTCCAAATTCTCGCGTGCCGCCATCGAAATCGCGCCGAGCGATTCGGGTTCGTCCATCTCGCCGTCGCCGCAGAACACCCATACTTTGCGGTTTTCGGTGTTGGCGAGGCCGCGGGAATGCAGATACTTCAGGAAGCGCGCTTGATAAATGCCCATCAATGGGCCAAGACCCATCGACACCGTGGGCAATTGCCAGAAATCCGGCATCAACCACGGGTGCGGATAACTCGATAAACCTTTACCGTCAACTTCCTGGCGGAAGTTATCCATCTGATCTTGCGACAGGCGATCAAGCATGAACGCGCGTGCGTACACGCCGGGTGAGCTGTGGCCCTGCACATAGATCAAATCGCCGCCGTGATCCGCAGTCGGCGCGTGCCAGAAATGATTGAAGCCCACGTCATACAACGTCGCGGCAGAGGCAAACGACGAAATGTGCCCGCCGAGTTCTAACTCTTTTTTGCCGCCGCGCAACACCATCATCGCGGCGTTCCAGCGAACGTAGCTGCGCAGGCGGTGCTCGATCTCGTGATTGCCGGGCGACTTCGCTTCGAGATGCGTTGGGATCGTGTTTAAGTACGCCGTGTTCGGCGAGAACGGCGCCATCGTGCCGCTGCGACGCGCCTTATCGAACAGCGCCTCAAGAATGAAATGCGCGCGGTCGTAGCCCGCGTTTTCGATGACGGTATCGAGGGAATTTAACCAATCGCTGGTTTCGATTGGATCGTTATCGCCTTCGAGAGCTTTGTGGACGTTCATAACGTCGATGTCCTCACTTCAAGCGCAGACTATGCGCGAAACGGTTTGATTTTGCAGTTGACGCAGTGCACAACGTCAACGGGTTTGCGCGCACGATTTCGAGCCGCGGGAAGCGTTGCGTTGACAAGGCAAAATCATACCGATAATTTCACATCGTGGAAAGAGGTTTCACGATGCAGATTATTGGAATATAACAAAAATAATCGTATACACCTTATTTAGCGAGGGCTAGACTAATAAATTATTTAAACTTGCAAATATAGAAAATGACATCCAATGCCAAATAAATATGAGCTCAGATAAGTAAGTCGCCGCTACTCATTGCTAACCCGAGCTGGTCACGAGGCGCTGGTTCATAGAATGCGTAAGCCGTGTGAATATCGCCCCAAATCTCGTCGCGCCGGTTCGTGCAAGACGTTTGACTGACGTCTTCTCAAGTCTCGGCAACTCGACAGAACGTATCTCAAGCGTTTTTGCTTGAATGGCTCACGCAGGACCTACAACTCAAATGCATAAGGAGACATCATGATTCGAAATTCAACCCGTTCGCTGCTACGATTTTCAGCAGCGGCCGTGTTCGCGTGGAGCGCGTTGGTAAGCGCTCAGTCTTACCCAAACAAACCAATCAAATTCGTCGTGCCGTTCCCAGCAGGAAGCGCGACTGACGTGGTGGGTCGTGTACTTGCCGAAGGGATGAGCAAAGAGCTCGGCCAATCGATTGTTGTTGAAAATAAAGCGGGCGCTCAAGGCACTATTGGCGCCGGCGAAGTCAAAAACGCGCCAGCTGACGGCTACACGTTACTCGTCACCACGAGCACGACGCAAGCGGCCGTGGTGAGCTTGCTCAAAAAAGTACCCTACGATCCGGCAAAGGATTTCACCCCGATTGGCAAAATTGCAACGACGCCGTTTGTATTGATCACAAACGACAAAGTGCCCGCAACCGATTTGAAGAGCTTCATCGCTTACGTCAAAGCCAACCCAGGCAAGGTGCGCTTCGGGCAAGGCTCGTCCGGCTCGTGGGTTTCCGGCTCGCTCTTCGCCTCGATGATTGGTGGCGACATGCAGATGGTGCCCTACAAAGGGATCCCGCCTGCAATTACAGACATGCTCGGCGGCTCGATTGAGGTCGTGTTCGCCGACCTTGGCAATGCCCAAGCGCAAATCAAGGGCGGAAAGGTGAAAGCATTCGGCGTAACGAGCACACGTCGTGCACCACAGCTTCCCGACCTGCCCGCTATCACTGAACAAGTTCCGGGCTACGAGCTCGTGCCCTGGTTCGCGCTGGTTGGCCCGGCCAACATGCCCAAAGATGTTGTCGCCAAGCTCGAATCAACAATGAAAAAAGTGCTCGCAATGCCCGAGGTCAAAGCGAAGATGAATGGCGCTGGCCTCGATATTGATTCAACTGATGCCGCAGGGCTCGCCAAGCTGATCGATAGCGAAGTAAAGCGCTGGGGGCAGCTCACCAAAGCGGCGAAGATCGAAGCGGAGTAAGTGTGCTACGCGAATACTAAGGTTGAGCGCCGGTTCCAAGCAAAAAAAGCGACCCTCGGGTCGCTTTTTTCGAACAGCGTGGCCCGTTACTTCACGCCAAGCAATTCAACCTCAAATTGGAGCGTTGCATTCGGTGGAATCACACCACCCGCGCCACGTGCGCCATAGCCAAGCTCAGGCGGAATGGTGAGAATGCGGGTGCCGCCGATTTTCATGCCTTGCACGCCTTCGTCCCAGCCCTTGATCACGCGTCCGCCGCCGAGCGGGAATCCGAACGGCTCACCGCGATCCTTTGATGAATCAAATTTGTTGCCGCGCTTGCCGTCAACCCATAGCCAGCCGGTGTAATGAACCGTGGCAAGTTGGCCAGCTTTGGCTTCGGCACCCGTGCCAACTTTGCTGTCTTCCATTTTCAGGCCAGAGGCGGTAGTGATCACTTTGCTTGCTTCTTTCGATGGGGTTGCGCTGGCCGTTGCGGCTTTCGTATCAGCGGGTTTTGACGGTGCGGGGGCTTGTGCGTGGGCTAGGGCCGCAGCGCTCGCACCTAGAAATGCGATGAGCTTAATGTTCATAAAAAGTTGTACTCCGAGTAAGGGTGAAATTTTAACGAAGTCAGGCGCTCATTCGACGACACTCGAATGCGTCCCAGCCATGAAAAACGGCGCCGCAGCGCCGTTTTGGGAGAAAGACTAGCGCGCTTACGCAGCCTTTTTGTCCATGTCGCGTAGTTCGCGACGCAGAATTTTGCCAACCGGGGTTTTTGGCAAGTCAGCACGGAATACGATGTATTTCGGCTTCTTGTAGCCCGCCAGATTTTTCTCGCAGTAGTCGCGCACTTGCTGTTCGGTGAGGTTTGGGTCTTTCTTGACCACAAACACCTTCACCGCTTCGCCCGATTTCTCGTCCGGCACGCCAATGACTGCGCATTCCATGACGCCAGGGCATGACGCGACGACATCTTCCACTTCGTTTGGATACACATTGAAGCCAGACACCAGCACCATGTCTTTCTTGCGATCCACGATCTTCACGTAGCCTCGCGCATCCATCACACCGATGTCGCCCGATTTGAAGAATCCATCGGCGCTGAAGACTTTGGCCGTCTCATCAGGGCGCTGCCAATAGCCAGCCATCACTTGAGGCCCTTTGATGCAAATTTCTCCAGGCTCGCCAAGCTTGACTGGGTTGTTGTCATCATCGCGAATCGCGATTTCAGTGGACGGCAATGGCAAACCAATGGTGCCGGAATAGGCGTCGCTATCAGTTGGGTTACAGGTCGCCGATGGCGAGGTTTCCGACAAACCGTAACCTTCAACAATCGGGCAGCCCGTTGCCGCGAGCCACTTATCAGCGACCGCTTTCTGAACCGCCATACCGCCGCCGTTCGATACGCGGAGATTTTTCACGCTTAACTCAGCAAAGCCCGGATCGTTGACGAGCGCGTTATAGAGCGTGTTAACCGCCGGGAAGAAATGGAGTTCAAAGCCCTTGAGCGCTTTAATCGTGCCCGGAATGTCGCGCGGATTCGGAATCAGAATCGATTGCCCACCGGTGCGCAATACGAGCAGATAACAAATCGTAAACGCGAAGATGTGATACAGCGGCAGCGCGCACACCGTGTTCATTTGCTCAGGCGGCGGACCTTTCTTCGGATGATTCACCGCAGGTTGCATCCATGCTTCGGATTGCAGCACGTTCGAGATGATGTTTCGATGAAGCAGCGTCGCACCTTTTGACACACCCGTGGTTCCACCCGTGTATTGGAGCACTGCGGGATCATCGAATTTCGCCTTCGATGGCGAGAGTGCAATCCCTTTGCCTTTAGCAACCGCATCGTTCCACTTCACCGCGTTTGGGAGGGAAAATGGGGGCACCAGTTTCTTTTTGTTGCGCACGACGTAGTTGACGATTGCACCCTTCAAGAAACCAAGCATGTCGCCCATCGTGGCGAGTACGATGTGTTTCACCGGCGTCTTTTCAACGACCTGCTGCAAAGTCGCAGCGAAGTTTTCAAGAATGATGATGGCTTTTGAGCCTGAATCCTTGAGCTGATGTTCAAGCTCCCGCGGCGTGTAGAGCGGATTCACATTGACGGCAACGAACCCTGCACGCAAGACAGCGGCCACTGCCACCGGATACTGCAGCACGTTGGGCATCATGATCGCAACGCGATCACCTTGTTGCAGCCCAAGGCTCTGAAGGTACGCGCCAAATGCGCGCGACAGCGCGTCGACCTCGGCATAGCTGATTGCCTTTCCCATGCAGGTGAATGCCGGGCGCGACGCGTACTTCTGAAAACTCTCTTCGATAAGTTGAACGATTGACGCGTATTGCGAATTGTCTATCGTTGCCGGCACGCCCTTGGGGTAGTGCTGGAGCCAAATTTTCTCCACGGTATCCTCCTTATTTCTCAAGCATTTCGGTTGCGGGAATAAACCCTCCATCCCGCAAAAACCCTGGAGGGCATGTTAACAGCGCATTTGCGCTTTCGTGAGGGATGAAACGCAGTGAATCAGATGGAAAGAAAAAACCAGAACATTAGACTTAAATCAGTATTTAATGGGGCTAGCGCTCAATAAAAGTAGACAACGAAAATACATAAAAAATGCATTTGGCCCTAAAGAAATAAGAAGAAAATAGAGGAAGCCGTTTACCTACTCGCCTTACACTTCCAGACTATGGCATTACTCACGCTGCACAACGCTCAGCTCGCTTTCGGGCTCGCCCCACTTCTGGATCAGGTCGATTTCGCGATCGAATCTCGCGAACGGATGGGACTCATCGGACGAAACGGAGCCGGTAAAAGCTCGCTTCTGAAAGTGCTCGCTGGCACACAACATTTGGACGACGGCGAAATCGCACGCGAAAGCGGCGTTCGCGCAGCGTACGTGCCGCAAGAATCGAGCTTTGCCGATGGCGTCACCGTGTTTAACGCGGTTGCGGATGGGCTTGGTGATGTTCGCGCGATGCGTGAGCGCTACGAGCAACTCGCGAGCGGTGAACACTCGAGCGACGAGCTCGCCAGCCTGCAACACGAAATAGACGCGAGAGAGGGCTGGACCTGGGAATCGCGCGTTGAGACCACGCTATCGCAACTTAGCCTTGCGGGCGATGCGCTGGTGTCCACGCTTTCTGGCGGGCAGAAGAAGCGCGTCACGATCGCACAGGCGCTGGTCGCCTCACCCGACGTATTGTTGTTAGACGAGCCCACAAACCACTTGGATTTGTCGTCCATCTCATGGCTGGAAGGGTTGCTCAACAATTTCAAAGGCAGCGCGGTCATTATTAGCCACGACCGCACATTTCTGGATAACGTGGTCACACGTATCGTTGAGCTAGATCGTGGAAAACTCACCACGTTTCCTGGCAACTACGCGGCGTACGAAGCGCAAAAGGCCGCGCAGCTTGAGTTTGAATCCACGATGAACGCGAAATTCGACAAGTTCCTCGCGCAAGAAGAAGTGTGGATTCGAAAAGGCGTAGAGGCGCGGCGCACCCGAAACGAAGGCCGCGTGTTGCGTTTGCTCAAATTGCGGGAAACACGCGCGGCTCGTCGTGATTCGCTGGGGCGTGTGAAGCTGGAAATTGCGAGCGGTGGCGCATCTGGAAAGATCGTGGCCGAACTCACCGATGTGGCAAAGCGCTTCGGAGACAAATTGATCGTCCACGATTTCACGTCCACGATTTTGCGCGGCGATAAAGTGGGCATTATTGGGCCGAACGGAATCGGTAAGACGACGCTCCTGAAACTCATACTTGGCGATCTCGCGCCCGACAGCGGCAAGATAAAGACCGGCACGAATCTGCAAGTCGCATACTTCGATCAAATGCGCGATGGCCTCGATGAAGAGGCAACGCTTGCGGAATTTATTTCGCCCGGCAGCGACTGGATTGAAGCAGGCTCCACGCGTACGCACGTGATGACGTATTTACAAAACTTCCTATTCCCGCCCGAGCGTGCGAAGGCACAGGTGAAAATGCTCTCGGGTGGCGAGCGAAATCGCTTGCTCCTCGCACGGCACTTTGCCAAAGAAGCGAACGTACTCGTGCTCGATGAGCCCACCAACGATCTCGACATCGACACGCTCGAACTCCTCGAAGACAAACTCGCGAATTACGAGGGTACGGTCTTTATAGTTTCCCATGATCGTCGCTTTCTCGACAACGTAGTTACCAGTTGCATCGTCGCCGAAGGCAACGGCCTCTGGCGCGAATACGAAGGCGGTATCACCGATTGGCAAGCTCAGGCGAAATTGATGGAGTCCCTAGCGACCCCTCTCCCGCTGGGACCAGCCGAAGGCGCAGGACGCAGCGCAGCTGCGGTCTCGACCAGCGGGAGAGATGGGCGCAAGCCCACAGAGGGTGCCCGGAGGGCGGGTGAGGGAAAGAGTGTCGTGACTGACTCACGAGGTGTAGCCCTTCAGTCAGTGAATACGGCTCGTGGTGAGCTTGTCGAACCACGCGCTTCAGCGCCCAAACAAAAGCTCTCCTACAAAGAGCAGCGCGAACTCGACGAACTCCCCGCAAAAATCGAGGCGTTTGAAAAAGAGCAGACCGAAATCAATTCACAACTAGCAGAAGGCTCAGTCTTCCGCACTGATCCGAAGCGCGCGGCAGAGATTGCCAAGCGCGCGAGCGAGCTCGACGAAATGATTTTGGAGGCGATGACGCGATGGGAAGCACTCGCGGAACGATGAGAAAATGATGGTATGTCTGCCTAATCAACCAATAGCGCCAAATGTTCACGACTCCCGCAATATCCCCAAAGCAGGTTGCTGAAAGTCTCGACGAGTTTTGGTCGCCGCGAGTCCTTGGCGAATTTGACGATTCGTATATCAAGGTCGCAAAAGTCAAAGGCGTACTTGCCTGGCACAACCATGAATTCGAGGATGAGCTTTTCTATGTGCTCAAAGGGCAGTTCAAGATTGAGATGCACGACAAAACGGTAGTGCTTAATCCGGGCGAAATGTACATCGTGCCGAAAGGCGTAATGCACAATCCGATTGCAGAGGATGAATGCCTCATTATGCTGATCGAAAAGAAATCAACTAAGCACACCGGGGATGTGGTGACTGAGAAAACACGCGCCCTTGACGAGCAGCTACGCCCCATCTGAGCTTGAGCGTTTGGTTTGCTAAACCAACCGCGCCTTCACACTCTTGCCCTTCACTTTGCCGTTGTTTATCGCAGCAAGCGCTTTCTTCGCCACGCCGCGAGACACGGCAACGTAGATCGAAAAATCGTTCACGTTGATTTTTCCAACTTGTTCTTTGGTGAGTCCGCCCTCGCCGGTGAGCGCGCCGAGCACGTCGCCTGCGCGGATTTTTTCTTTGCGGCCGCCTAGGATTTGAATCGTTGTCATTGGTGGCACGAGGGGATCGTTGCTCGCAGACGTGAGCTCATCCAGCGGATGCCATTCACATTCGCGGCCTTGCAGATCTTCGATCTTGTTGATCCAGTGCATCTCATTCATGCCGACTAGATTCAATGCGAGCCCTGATTCGTCTCCGCGCCCCGTGCGGCCGATGCGATGAATGTGAAGTTCAGGCTCGGGCGTGACATCCACATTGATCACAGCGTCGAGCCCCTGAATATCGAGTCCTCGCGCGGCCACGTCGGTGGCAACAAGCACTGAACAACTTTTATTTGCAAATTGAATCAGCACCTGATCGCGATCTTTTTGATCGAGCTCGCCGTGCAGCGCGAGCGCTGAAAAACCGTCGGCTTGTAGTCGCTCCAACACGTCTTTGCATTTCGCCTTGGTGTTGCAAAATGCAATCGTTGAGGTCGGTCGAAAGTGGCGAAGCAACTGCGAGACAGCGGTGAGTCGTTGATCGCGCTCGATCTCGTAAAAGTACTGACGAATCTTTGTGTCGTCGTGTTGCGCTTCAACTTTGACGGTTTTCGGATTGCGTTGAAACTGCTTTGCTAATCCTTCAACGCCCTCAGGATACGTGGCAGAAAACAAGAGCGTTTGTCGATCGCGCGGACAGTGCCGAATCACCTTCGCGATATCCTCGTAAAAACCCATGTCGAGCATGCGATCAGCTTCATCGAGTACGAGCGTTTTCATCTCGCGCAGATCGAGCGCCCCGACACCGAGCAAATCCATGATGCGGCCCGGCGTACCGACGGCGATGTGTGCGCCGAACTCAAGGCTCGCGCGCTGCGGGCGCATCGGAATGCCGCCACAGAGCGTGAGGATTTTTACGTTGTCCTCCGCGCGAGCGAGCCGCCGCAGCTCTTGCGTGACTTGGTCTGCCAGTTCGCGAGTTGGGCAGAGCACCAGCGCTTGTGTGGCGCGGTTTGTTGCATCGAGTTTGGCCAGGAGCGGGAGTGCGAACGCAGCTGTTTTGCCGCTGCCCGTGGCCGCTTGCGCGATGAGATCGTCACCGGCGAGGGAGATTGGCAAGCTCGCGGCTTGGATCGGCGTCATCTTGGCATAGCCGAGGCGATCCAGGTTTGTGAGCATCGGGGCGCTAAGCGGGAGCGTGGAAAAAAGTGTCGGTTGCACGGCGGACGCGATCCTAAAAATCAATATAAATTACTATAGCTACCCCTGATTCAGTGAGGGCTAGCTTGGAGAAAAATTAGTTTATGAAATATTCGCAATATGCTTCGTAGCCCAATTGAAGTGGGCGCTTTGGATTTGAAGTTAGCGATTTTTCTATGCTTCATTGTGCCAGTGTCCGCGCCCAATTGCGTGGCAGAGCTACGGCGTCAAGCGAGCGAAGCGTTGTTGCGCCCCGTTTTGCAATGCTCACTCAATCAATGGTTTCGCACCGCGCTACCGCTGACATTTCGCACAATAAACGGTGGCCCGCCCGCCGTGCCTCGCCAGTTTTAACGCTGATTTGCAACGGCGACAGGCTTCGCCGTCGCGCCCGTAGACAAAGTAGTTAAGCTGGAAATAGCCTGGTTCTCCGCTCGCGTTCACGTAGTCTCGAAGCGTTGATCCGCCAGCGTTGATCGCCTCGCTGAGTACAGCCTTAATTTCGTGAACGAGTTGATCGTAGCGCTGCTTGCTGATTCGGTTTGCGGCACGATTGGGATGAATCCCTGCGCGAAACAGCGATTCATTCGCATAAATGTTGCCAACGCCCACCACTAAATGATTGTCCATGATGGCTTGTTTGATCGGCCCAGGTCGTCGGCGTGTCTGATCAAATAAATAGCGGCCATCGAGCGCATCAGTGAGCGGTTCAGGTCCTAACTGTGCAAGCAGCGGCTGGGCTGAGTCGGGCCCATCAAAAACGTGCATCGAACCAAATCGCCTAGGATCGTTGTAGCGAACAATGGCGCCGCTGTCGAGGATAAGATCGACGTGGTCATGGGGCTTTATGCGGGAGGCGGTGCGCTCATCATTAACGACGAAGCTACCCGTCATGCCGAGGTGTGCGAGCAAGGTGGAGGCGCGAAGTGCGTCATCCATGAGCCGAACCAGCAAATATTTACTGCGCCGCTCAATTGCGTCGATTCGCTTTCCAACGAGCCGCGTTTCGAAATTTTCAGCAATCGGCCAGCGCAGCCGCCGTTCGCGCACGGCAACGCCGGTGATCGTTCGTCCGACAATCTCGGAACTCAATCCACGGCGAACGGTCTCGACTTCAGGTAGCTCAGGCATGGTGAAAGTGTACTGGGCGCGCGCGGCTTAACTCGGGTGGGCAGCCGGCAAACACAGGATGGCGTTGTATGCTCAGAGCTATGAAGAAATCGATTCGTAACGGCGCGTGCGCCTTGGTATTGACTGCCGCGCTGTTGCCGGGCGCTCAAGCTCAAAGCAGTGATCGCTTCATTGTGGCGGGTGTTCTCGCAGCGGAATTCGCGCTCGCCAATGGTGACATTGCGACAGCGAGCCAAGCCTATGTTGAGCTCGCTCGGCGGAGCCTTGATTCAAAAGTGGCTGAACGAGCGGTTGATTTGCTTCTTCGGCAGCGCGATTTCGTGCAGGCCAAAGAAATCACTGCGCTCTGGATTCGCGCTGATCCGGCCTCAACCCGCGCTAACCAAATTAGCCTAGCGCTCGCGCTCAATAGCAACGATTTGGCCGCTGCTGAGCAAGCAATTGCACACGTTAGCAGCTTCCCGGCCGATGCGCGCGGTGCCGCACTGTTTGATCTTTCGCGGCAACTTGCACAGATGAAAGACCGCGATGCCGCAGTGAAGTTAGCGTCCATCGCAGTCACTAAATTTCCCACTCTCGCTGAATCCCACTATGCGCTGGCCGTAGCAACTACGGGCACCACTCAGTCCCGCATTGGCGAAGCGATGCTCGCAATTGATCGCGCGCTCGCGCTTCGCCCAGCGTGGCCCGAGGCGGTGGCAGTCAAGGCGCGATTGCTGGTTGCGAAGGCGGAGGCGGCCTCAACCCCCGGCGCGCGCGCACTCGCGGCGGATGAGAGCGTATTGCTCCTGCAGAGTGCGCTCGCCGCCAATCCAGAATCGCGGGATTTGAAGCAACTGCTCGCTCGCCAGTTGTTTGATTTAGGCCGCCCCAAAGAAGCGCGCACGTTGTTCGTTGACCTAGCCGATGATGGCAAAGCCGATGTCGAAGAAATGCAGCTTTCCGCAACACTCGCGGCCTACGCTGCAGAAGATTGGGATACCGCAGAGAAAGAGTTGCAAGATGCGCTCGCCAAAGAGCGGGGCGACGCGAACGCGATTCACTACTACCTGGGGCGCGTTGCGGAGGCGCAAAAGCGTTGGGCTAGCGCGGCTGAACGTTATGAAAAAGTTGAGCGCCGTGGGCAAGGTGATCGCTACTGGGAATCGCAGCTACGCATCGCGCACGCCTACGCCGCCGAAAAGCGAATTCTGCAAGCGGTGAGCCATTTGAAGCGCTTACAAGCGCAAACGCCGACCGAACGCGTAACGCTCGCGCAAACTGAATCAGCGATTTGGCGAGAGGCGGGCGATCTCGCGAAAGCGTTTGATGCGCTCGATGGCGCCCTGCAAACGCTGCCCGATAGCGCGGACATTCTCTACGACTCAGCTATGCTCGCGGAACGCCTCTCGCGTCTAGAAGATGCAGAACGGCGCTTGCGTCGAGTGATCGAAATGGAGCCAAAGCGCGCCCACGCCTACAACGCGCTCGGCTACTCGTTGGCTGATCGCAACACCCGTCTCGATGAAGCGCGGCAATTGATTGAGAAGGCGCTTGAGCTCGCGCCCGATGACGCGGCGATCATCGACAGCATGGGTTGGGTTCTCTTTCGCCAAGGGCGACTCAAAGAAGCGGAAGAGCATCTGCGTCGCGCGTATTCGAAGTTCAAAGATGGCGAGATTGCGGCGCATCTGGGCGAAGTATTGTGGGCGCAAGGGCGAAAAGACGAGGCGCGGGGCGTGTGGCGCGATCAGTTGAAGGCGCAGCCCGATAGCGACATCCTCAAAAAGACGATTGAGCGACTGGATTCGAAGTGAGCGCCGCGCGCTTGCGCATTAACTGGTTTTTGTTGCTTGGGGCGATCCTCGGCCTCACCGGCTGCGCTACGGTGCCAATGCCCGGCGTGACTTCGCACAGCGAAGCCAGCGCGATCACCGCCGCGAACGCACCCGTCCGGCTGAATGAATTTAGCGTTGCCGGTCGGTTTTCGGCGCGGCGCGGCGATCAAAGTGGCACGGGTCAGTTTCGCTACTCGGTTGATGCGCGCGCAACGACGCTCGATTTGTTCACGCCAACGGGCGCACAGCTCGCGCGAATTGAGCGCGTTGCTGGCGGTCGCGTGGTTGGTGTTTTTGGCGACGGCAGTCGACGCGAAGCCGAAAATTTTGCAGAATTGCTGCGCGGATTTATTGAAATCTCGATCTCTGACGCACAGTTTTTTTCCTGGCTTCAAGGCATCCCCGCGGATGGCCGCACGCCGACAGTCGTGGACTCTAATTCAAATGTTGAGTCGTTCAGCGAATCCGGATGGAGTGTTGTGATTAGCGCTCGGTTTGATGAAGGCGCGCGCTTTGTTCGCCGGATGCGCTGGGCGTTTGATGCCGCTGGCCCAGCAGAGGCGACCGAGATTCGCTGGGTGTTTGATGAGTTTTCCACGAAATAGCGCGCCCGGGCGAAGCGCGACACCGGGCGGCATTCGGCAAAATCCGGGGTTGTGTCTCGCATCGCGTTAGCGTCGCCCGTTCGTGAAACTCATTCTTCCCGCGCCCGCCAAAATCAACACATTCCTGCATGTCGTGGGCCGGCGCGAGGACGGCTATCACTTGCTTGAATCGGTGATGGTGCTCGTTTCGCTCGCTGACACGGTAGAACTCACGACGCGCGAAGACGGTAAGGTTGTATTGATTGATCCTCCGGCTGGAATCTCGGAGGAAAACGATCTCGCTTGCCGGGCGGCACGCGCGTTGCGGGTCTATGTAGGCGACACGCGCGCGCGGCTCGGGGTCGACATTCGATTGACCAAGCGAATTCCTCAGGGGGCCGGCTTGGGGGGCGGAAGCTCAGACGCTGCCACGACCTTGTTGGGATTGAACCGCCTCTGGCGCTTGAATCTCTCGCGCGAAGTGGTGATGCAAATCGGCGTGACTTTAGGTGCCGACGTCCCATTTTTCGTGCACGGGCGGGGGGCAATCATGACCGGAATCGGTGACGCGCTGCGAACTATCACCTTGCCGCGCGCCCAATTCGTTTTGGCGCACCCGCGCGTTGGCATTCCCACGCTCGAAGTATTTCGTCATCCATTATTGGACAGAAATCAGGCTTCAAGCGCTAGTGCCCAATTTAATTGGGCAAGCGGAATAAATAACTTACAGTCGGTCGCTGAGCTGATAGCCCCGATCACAAGGACTTTAGTGCGCGAAATGACCGACGCGGGCTTGACGCCCCGCATGACGGGTTCGGGCAGCGCCTACTTCGCCCCAGTGGCCGGGAATTCGGCCGTTCACGCGACGCTCGCGAAACTGCATGCGCAGTCTTTCGATGCCTGGGCAGTTCACTCTATCGATCGTCACCCCCTTCACGACTTCGCAAAATCTTCTATAATTTAGGGCTTCGCTGAACAGACGTGTGAGTAATCGCGCGGCGGTGAGGCGATCAACGGCCAGCTTGTTTGCAAGCGACGTCGTGTGTAGGGGAGTCGCCAAGTGGTAAGGCACCGGATTTTGATTCCGGTATGCGTAGGTTCGATCCCTTCCTCCCCTGCCAAATCCTAATGCCTGAAAAGCGGTCTTTGAAGTTTGCAAGACCGCTTTTTTTTCGATAACGCCATTCACGCTTCGCGCACGTAAGACGACCATGAGCTACCACGACATGATGGTTTTCACCGGTAACGCGAACGTGAAGCTCGCGCAGTCGGTCGTCGAACACCTGAGCCTGCGTCTCGGTAAGGCAAAAGTTTCGGCGTTCTCCGATGGCGAATGCGATATCGAAATCCTCGAAAACGTGCGCGGTAAAGACGTTTTCGTCCTGCAGTCGACTTGCGCGCCCACCAATCAAAATCTGATGGAATTGGTGATCATGGTGGATGCGTTGAAGCGCGCCTCCGCTGGCCGCATTACCGCGGCGATGCCGTATTTCGGCTACGCCCGCCAAGATCGTCGCCCTCGCTCAGCGCGCGTTCCGATTTCGGCCAAGGTGGTGGCCGATATGCTCACTGCCGTGGGCGTGGATCGCGTGCTAACGATGGATTTGCACGCAGATCAAATCCAAGGCTTTTTCAATATTCCTGTTGACAATATTTACGCGACGCCGATTTTGCTCGCCGATATCTGGAAGCAGAAATACGAAAACCTCTTGGTCGTATCGCCTGACGTGGGTGGCGTCGTGCGTGCGCGCGCTGTTGCGAAACGACTCGATACTGATCTTGCGATCATCGACAAACGTCGCCCTAAAGCTAACGTGTCTGAGGTGATGAACATCATCGGTGACGTCGAAGGACGTACCTGTTTGATCATGGACGACATCGTCGATACCGCGAACACCTTGTGCAAAGCGGCGCAAGCGCTCAAAGACAACGGCGCAGTGAAAGTGATCGCGTACTGCACGCATGCAGTCCTTTCGGGCGAAGCGGCGGCGCGAATTGCCGGCCCATCGCTTGATTCGCTCGTGGTTACCGATACGATCCCACTCTCCAGCGATGCGGGCGAACTTGCCAAAACTGGAAAGATTCGCCAGATTTCAAGCGCGCAATTGATCGCCGAAACGATGCAGCGAATTTCGAACGAAGACTCCGTTTCTTCGTTGTTTACCGAGTAAGACTAGGCACGCTTTGCGAACGCGCCCAATAGAGCGCGTTACAACACCGGCGAGCCGCTAGATTTTCCCTCGCGCACATGTGCGAGGGCTTTCGTTGTCACACTGGTCGCGGTGTCACGACGAAATTAACCGAAGCATAGGTTTATGTTTCATCTTTGGAGTAACTGAAAAATGGCAACTGAATTCACCGCATTCGCGCGTACGAACCAGGGCACCGGAGCGAGCCGCCGCCTTCGTAGCGCAGCGAAAGTACCGGGCATCGTCTACGGTGGCGAAGCAAAACCGGAAATGATTGAGCTCGATCACAACCCACTTTGGCACGCGCTCAAGAAAGAAGAGTTCCACAGCTCGATTCTTTCGATGACGCTCGGCAGCGCAAAAACACAGGTGTTGTTGCGCGACGTGCAATATCACCCGTTCAAGCAGATCATTCTTCACATCGACTTTCAGCGCGTCGATGCCAATAAGAAACTGCACATGAAAGTGCCGGTCCACTATGTGAACCAAGACATTTCGCCAGCGGTGAAACTCTCTGCAGCGGTGGTGAACCACATCGTGAACGAAGTGGAAATTTCCTGCTTGCCAAAGGATCTTCCGCGCTTCGTCGAGATCGACATGAAAGACATGAAGGCCGGCGATTCGATCCACGCAAGAGACGTGAAGTTGCCAGCGGGTGTTGATCTTGTGATTCACGGCCGCAACAAAGACATCGTGTTTGCAACGGCGTCGGTGGTTGCAGAAGAAGCTGCACCGGCTGATGGCGCACCTGTTGCAGCCGCTGAGGTTGCCGCATCGAAGCAGAAGGCGCCCGCCGCCGCTGCACCAGCAAAAGACGCGAAGAAGAAGTAAGCAATTGCTTGCTGCGAAAAAAGCCCGCATTTGCGGGCTTTTTTATTGTGCAGCGGACTTTACAAGATGACCGAAATCCAAAATCAACTTATAGCTAATTGTTTTAGCGCCCGCTAGCGTTGGGGGGAAAGGGCGGTCAGTGAAGAAGTCGATAGACTTGATTAACTCGCGCTTACCCCGATAAAAATAGGGCGAGATCTTCTGGGCTACAAATCCATGCAGGTCTAGTAGACCAGGGCCGCCGCGTTAAGTACACCCACCGAAATCGAGATTGTGGCCAAAAACGTCGCCTTCGCAGTGTTGCCATCTTCGATTGAGCCCGTCAATCCCGGCATCAACATTCTTGCGATCACAAATACGATCAATTGGACGACGGTGGCCACGACAGCAAATACCACCATATCGACTAGATTGATGGCGTTTGCCACCGTACTTGCCACTGGCAGAGCGAAACCAATCATGGCGCCCGAGAGCGAAATTGCGGCAGCCGTGTTGCCATCACGAATCAGTTTCAGCTCTTTGTACGGCGTGATGGCGGTGTAGACAAAGAAAAACGCGATGAAGAGTGCGAGCGCGAGCCCGAAATAAATCAAGAAATCATCCACGTAACGGATGGATTCGCCGATGGTGTAGCTCATAGCATTCCCCAGAAGTAAGTCATAAATGTTGGCTGCCAATTATTCAAAATAATGCGGCAAAAAACGTGAGGTGTTCATCGTAATTTCGGTGGCATCCTCGCGAAGACCGATCCCCGCTGGCTCGTCGCCAATGATCCATGATCCAATCGTGACGAAGTTGCCGTCGAAATTGGCGATGGGCGTGTACTGCTGGTACACAAAGCCTTCTTCGCCGTAAGTGCCCTCAGCGCGAATCACTTCGCCGCCCTTGTAAATTTCCACGTTCGCGCCTTCGCGCGAAAGTAGTGGCTTTTTCACATAATCGCCGAGCACTTTATGGCGCTCAAACGACGCCGGAAGCAAAAGCGGATGGTCGGGGAAGAGCTCCCAGAGAATCGGCAGCAAACCTTTGTTCGCGAGCACCATTTTCCATGCGGGCTCAATCACATTCATGCGCGTGCGGCGCAGATTGTCACCAAACTCATCGGCGAGCATCCATTCCCACGGATAGAGTTTGAAGAGCGTTTCAATGCGATCCCCTTCGAGATCAACAAAGGTGGAAGTCGCGCTATCCCAGCCGATTTCCTCCATCGAAATCCAGGGCGCTTCGATTCCGGCTTGCATGGCGGTGTCGCGCAGATAGTCGAGGTTGCCGCCATCTTCTTCGCTATCCGCGACGCATGCGAAGTGCACGTTGTTGTAGCCATGCACCGACTTGAGCCAGCTCCATTGCGCGATCAACTTCTCATGTAACGAATTGAACTGATCTGCACCGGGCTTCACATCTTCAAGCCAATGCCACTGCGCAACACTCGCCTCAATCAACGAAGTTGGTGTGTCAGCATTGAATTCCAAAAGCTTGGGCGGACCGGAGCCGTTCCACGCGAAATCAAATCGCCCGAAGAGCGAGGGATGATCCTCATTCCAGCTCTCACGAATCAAAGCCCACGAGGCTTGTGGAATAGCGAGCTCAGCGAAGCGCTCTTTCGTGATGATGTGTTCCGCGGCATCCATGCATAGCTTGTAGAGCTCGATGGTTGCATGTTCGAGATCATCGATCTGGGCAGAGCTAAACCGATAGCAATTGCCCTCGTCCCAATAAAGACCGTCAATTGAATGAAAGGAAAAGCCCGCGTCTTCGCAACGCTTTTGCCAATGGGGCCGAACGGGACACTTTTCGCGTTTCATCGATGCTTCGTGGGAATGGGCGTAAAGAGAGTGGGTTTAGCAACGTGTCATAGCGTGTACCAAGCTGCGCGTGAAAAATTTCAAACGCCCCGCACGCTATGGCTTCGCGCTAGCCGGAATAAGACGAGCTGCTGTGACGCGAGCTTGACGAGCCAAAACCGCCGCGTGACGCGTTTGCGCCGCTGCTCACGGTGCCTTTTGCGCGTGAGCCAGGGCGAGTGGTCGTCGAGTAGCCACCCGAGGAACCAGTGCGCGAGGTGTAGCGCGGGCCGTAGAACGAACGCGTGCCCGTGGCTGAGCGCTTCTCGTCGATCTCTTCGCAATCCTCTGGGTTGCCCCAATCGGCGCGACACTCTTCGAGGTTGGCGTAGACGTCTCGGCTCGTGGTGTCGTTTTCAAGTCGACCGCAACCAACCAGCGAGGCCGCTGCGGCACTGATTAGCACGAGCTGAAGGCGCGCCGTCTTGCGCATTTTCCGCGCGCGCGCGGGCATCGCTAACTGAGACTCAACTTCGGTGTTCGACTGCGACGTTCGATCGTCCATAAACCCTCCCTTCGCGATTCTGGCACGCGGGGACGGACGCCGCAAATAGAAACTTAGGATCGTGGATTTATTTCCACTAACTGAAGCTAACGCGCTCAGTGCACCATGGCAGAGCGCAGAAACCGCACTGTGGTGCCGTCGGCAAGCACGATATCGCCATCATCATCGAGCGTCGCGCCCTCGAAATCGCGCTGCAGCAGCAAGAGTTCAGCGTCGTCGCGCGTACCTTCAACAAGCACGTCATCGGGCCGCGTGAACTCGTCGGGCGCGTGAAGGTAGTCGGCCGCGAATACCGCCTCGTCGATTTGCACGTAGCTCGCTTCGTTCATGGCGATCGTTAACTTGTCATGCAAGTTTGCGAGATCGGGATTGAAGGTGGCGAGAGGGGCGCTAAACGGTGCTGGCATCGAAAACTCCGAAGGACGTTTATCGAATAGTGGGGGACGACTCCCCCGAATTCAAGCAAATAACGCGCCGATGCTGAACGCGATGACGCAATGTTGCAAAGCGCGCACACCGCCTAAACTTTGAACTAATCGCGTTTTTCGGAGCAACCATGATCGATCTTTACTATTGGACCACGCCCAACGGCCACAAAATCACGATGATGCTGGAAGAGGCGGGCATGAAATACCGTGTGATTCCGGTGAATATCGGCAAAGGCGCGCAGTTCGATCCCGCGTTTTTGAAAATCGCACCGAACAACCGGATTCCTGCCATCGTCGATCACAAACCGATGCAGGCGATGCCGCAGGGCGAAGCGCTCGCGTTGTTCGAGAGCGGAGCCATCCTCATGTACCTGGCCGATAAATCAAAAAAATTCCTTGATCGAAAAAATGCGTACTGGCGCAAGGAAGCGATTCAGTGGCTCTTCTGGCAAATGGGCGGATTGGGCCCGATGGCCGGTCAGAATCATCATTTCAATATGTATGCGCCAGAAAAACTTCCCTACGCGATCAATCGCTACGTGAATGAAACGGCGCGGCTCTACGGCGTGCTAGATCAACGTTTAGCGGATCGAGAGTTTTTGGCGGGCGCGTATTCAATCGCGGATATGGCCTGCTACCCATGGATCGTTCCGCATGAACGTCAGCAACAAAACCTTGCCGACTTTCCAAATCTTAAACGCTGGTTTGACGCGATCAAAACGCGCCCGGCGACCGAGCGCGCTTATGCGATCGCCAAAAACTTGAACACCCAACCCAGTGGTCAATCCGACGAAGCCAAACGCCTGCTGTTTGGCAATCAGAAGAAGTAAACGGCGACCGATCGAATCGCTAACTGCCGCGCTTGAGAAAATGCGCAGTCGCTTGACCTGACGGCCGCATCCTTGGACAAAAAACTCGCTGTCTACGGCTGGCGTGTCCATGGGCGCTACCTCTAGACTATTGTTTGCGTAATTGCAAGCGTTTCGTGCGCTCGCAATGAGCGCAACGATTCACGCCCCGAAAATGCCTTGTTCTTGCTGGGTAGCGCTCGAGCGTGCAGTATTCGTCACGGAGTCGTCATGAAGTTAGTTCGTCTCATCTACGCAAGCCATCTCGCCGCACCGCTCACCAAGGCGCAAACCCAAGGCATTTTGAGCGCATCCGAGCGCAACAACGCTGAAACCGGGATTACTGGTTTCTTGTGTATTTCGCCCAAATTTGCACTGCAATGTTTGGAGGGTGATCGGGTTGAAGTCAATTTTCTGTACAACAAAATCGCGCGCGATGAACGCCACAGCGAACCGGTGATCCTGCGCTACGTCGAGCCTTGGCGACGATTGTTCCCCGAGTGGCACATGGGCTATTCGAGCGAGCTGTCGTCAGCGGCGCCTGAGTCTTCTCGTTGGCGCGATGGTTCGGGCTTCAACCCCTACATGGTTGAAAGCGATTTGATCGAGAACGTGATCGAAGAGCTGTGTGAGCGCAGCGAGCGCGAGATCATGCGCGCGTAAGCTTCTGGAGTGGGGCTCTCGATCGGCGTTGGTGGCCTCAGTTTTCTTAACAAGAATTATATCTAAAGCGTGATTTAAGGCGGACTAAAAACGTTTTTTATGTAGTATCGACGTTTTTTGAAACACGCCCGTTTCCCGCAATATATTGGGCGCGGCGCGATTTTTCTACTGAGCTAAAAGTCTCGCTACTTGCTCGGCCGTGTTTGCCAAAAACGTATCCGCTTCCGCGATCGCGCGCTCGAGTGAGATCGGCCCCGGCGCGATTGAGAAACAACCGCCGTTGAAGGTCGGGGCAAGTGCTGCGAGTGCGTGCGGGTCAATGCCGCCCGAAATCAACGTGGCTTTCGCGCCCGCTGCGCCATGCTGGCGAAGCGCTTGTGCGGCGGCGTACGGAGTCTTGCCGAGGAGGGTCTGAGCATCACTTCGACCCTCGCCAGTGATTAACCATACGGCATTGGCGCAAGCCTCTGGAAGGGCGATGAGTGTAGCGACGGTGTCTGCGCCGGACGCAAACTTTGCACCGAGCAGCTGCAGCGCGTAGCCCAAGCCACCGGCCGCGCCTGCGCCTGGTTTTTCGCGCGCGCTGCGCTGAAGCGCCGCCTCAAGTCGCGTTGCGTAGTTTTCGATCACGCTATCAACGCGTGCCACGTCTGCCTCTAGAACGCCCTTTTGAGGCCCAAAGATCGCAGTCGCCCCGCGCTCACCGCAGAGCGGATTGTTCACGTCGGACAAGAGCGTAATTTCGCACTCGGCGACGCGCGGATCAAGCGCGGTGACGTCTACGGAAATGAGGCTCGCTAAACCGTCAGGTGTGGGCTCAATCGGCTTGCGTGTGCTGGAGATGAACTTCACACCCAAGGCAGAAAGTAAACCTGCGCCGCCATCGTTGGTGCTTGTTCCGCCGAGTCCTATGAAAAAGTGGCGGATGCCCTCATCGATGAGTAAGCGCAAAAGTTCGCCCACGCCGTAAGACGAACGCGCACCCACCGGGACTGCCATATTAGCGGCATCAACAATACCGACGACTTGCGCCACTTCGATCACGGCTGCCTCGTAGATCCCATGGCGAATGAGTGCATAGCTCACCTCGGCGGATTGCCCAGCGGCGTTGCGTACGAGTGCCTGTTTGCGCCGCGCGCCGCTTGAGGCGGCCACCACCGCGTCGAGCGTGCCTTCGCCACCGTCTGCCATCGGACGCTGAACGATCTCGGCGTCAGGCAGCACACGGCGAAGCCCGCGTTCAAGCGCACGACAAACCTCGTCTGACGAAAGCGAACCTTTGAATGAATCAGGTGCGAGTACGATTTTCATAGGGCGAGCATAGTACGGGTAGTACGCTGTTGATCGGCGTCTCCTTAGAGCTGCGTGGCGGCGTTGTGGGTCGCCCTGCGCAAACGATCATTCACGGCGTCCCAATCTGCACCGGTCGGAGGCGATTCCAGAACGATCAGATCGATTTTCGAATCGTCATCGAGACTGCGAAGCGAGCGATAGATATCGTGTTCGTAGCGCGCGCTCGATTGTCCGTCGAGACCCATACGAGCGCTCGATTTTTGCGCGGCTGCGCGCGCTGAATGATGAATGAGTCCGACGCGCTTTCCGGCATCGCGCGCGGCAGCGAGAAAAATCTCTAGGGCATCGCCAGAAAGCATGAGCGTCTTTTTCCGCGGCGCATAGTGCGAATCAAGCGAGCCCGAGACTCGAGGTTTTAACGAGTCGCGTTCATGTGCCTTTAGCGCGCGGCCGAGTACTGCCTCCAACTCGCCTGTGCGCACACGCCCCGGGCGCAGCACTCGCGGCGAATTGCCGCTCACGTCAATGATCGTCGATTCAACGCCGATATCGCATTCGCCACCCTCAATCACCAAGAGCGAATCCGCGCTGAACTCCGAGACGACGTGCGCGGCTAGGGTGGGGCTCACGTGTCCAAACTTGTTCGCGGAGGGGGCAGCTAGCCCGCGCGCGATGGGTGCATCACCTCGAAACGCGGACAGCACGTTCAGCGCTACAGGATGCGATGGCACTCGTAAGCCAACCGTATCTTGCCCGCCCGTAACGGCATCCAATACGTGAGGCGCGCGACGCACGATGAGCGTCATCGGCCCCGGCCAGAATGCGTTCGCAAGCCGTTGTGCGGTGTCGCTCCATTCACTTGCCCAACCCATCGCGTCTTTCGCGCTCGCGAGGTGCACGATCAAAGGGTGGTCAGCCGGACGTCCCTTGAGCGCGAAAATTTTCGCAACGGCGCGAGCGTTTGCGGCGTCTGCCGCAAGCCCGTACACCGTTTCAGTGGGCAGGCCCACGCACTCACCCGCGCGCAGTGCGGCGAGTGCTTTTTCGAGATCAGTATCAGATGATGAGATGAGCGTTGCCATCAGTAAAGACTCGGCTTGCCCGGCGGGCGCGTTTTGAATCGCTTGTGTGTCCAAAGATATTGCGGGAGATTCTGCAACACGTGCGATTCAACCAGTTCGTTGATTCGCTTCGCATCAGCCACATCATTGCCAGACGGAAAATTTTCAAGCGCGGGATAGAAGCGAACATCGTATCCGTGAAGGTAACCCGGCGCGAGCGGTCGCTGAGTTGCGATCACCGGAACGACCACGGCATTAGTGAGTTTCGCGAGACGCGACACGGCAGTGAGCGTTGCGGCGTTGACGCCAAAAAAAGGCACAAACACCGATTCGCGCGCGCCGAAATCCATGTCCGGCAAGTAGTAGAACGGCAAGCCCTTTTTCATCGCGCGAATGACGGGCTTGATGCCGTCGGTACGAGCAAAAATCTCCGATTGATTAAATCGTGTTCGCCCTTCGTACATCAGGCGATCCAGATCCGCATTGCTCTGTTTGCTGTACATCGAGCAACCTGCGGTATCGACCGAAATACGAATTGCAGCAGCGTCGAGCCCGACGAAATGCGGACAAAGCCAAATGACGGGTCGTGGTTCCGGGCCTTCGCGATGCATGCGCCAGTGGTGTTCGTCGTGCATCTGCACGAAATCGCGAATCGCCGCAGCGCTCGCATTCCACAGAAAACCATGTTCGAGCGCGGCGCGCACATACGCGCCGAAGTGTGCCCGAGCGATCTCGGTTCGCGCGCTTTCCGTCATCTGAGGAAAGCAGAGTCGCAAATTGGTGAGCGCGATACGCCGCCGCGAGCGGGCAAGATGCCAGCCAAGAAACGTAACAATCCTAGCTAACGCCTGTATTAGTAGGGGCGGCAGCTTTGAAAGAACAAAACTCGAAAACCGAACAAATAAGCCGCTTGCGCTCATCGATCAAGGACAATCGTCGCAGGGGTAGAGGTATTTGACGCGGGTGGCACTTTGAACCGGTTGTAGCTCCAAAGATACTGAGTGGGCGCATACTCAATCGCACGTTCTACCGCCGCATTGAGCTCAGCCGCTGCCACTTCGGCGGCGCTCGAAAAAGCGGGCAACACTTCGAAGCGAAGTGCGTAGCCGCGACCATCGGCGAGCCGCTTGCACGCAATCATCACCACCGCCGCTTCGGTCGTTCGCGCGAGCTTTTGCACCAGCGTCATCGTGTAGGCGGGGCGGCCGAAAAATGGTGCCCACACGCCCTCCCCGCTGCTGGGTACTTGATCGGGGAGTACGCCAATCGGCTCGCCGCGTCGTAGCGCCTTGAGCATCGCGCGCACGCCACTGACGTCGGCCGGAACAGATTTAATTTGCATGCGATCTCGCCCCACACGCATCATCGGCTCCGCCCAAGCGAGCCGGGGCGGACGAAACATCGCCGTCATCGGCATCTGTGAACCGATGTAGAGCGACGCGATCTCAAAGGTGGACAGATGGGACGACAGGAAAATGATCCCGCGCGACGCCTTTCGTTGAGCGAGTACGTCGTCCCACCCTTCGACGCTACGCACGCGTGCCAATGCGATGCGATCAGGCGTGCGCCACAGGGCGATGGTTTCGATGGCGAGCTGGCCCATCGATTCAGCCACCAAGCGAAGCGGCACGCGGTCTGAGAGCTTAGCGATCGCTAAGTTGCTCTCCAGCCGCTCTCTCATCCTGGATGACCACAAAATCTTCCTGCCAAACCAAGCGCCAATCGCCGACTGGCGCGCAAGCGGCTGCGCCGCAAGCCAGTTGGCAATGCGAATACTGAGTTTGGCGAGAAATGAAGACACGATCTGAGGCGGGAGAGGGCTGCCGGGTTGACGCTCAGCCGCAGGCACGCGCGAGCTTGCTAAAATTCTAAGCGTCGGTGGCTGAGTTATTCGACTACTTGCTGGCCAACGATAGTGAATATGCGCGAAAACCGCATTCATTGAGTCGCAAAATTTGCGGCTTTAAGCTAAAGCGTCGCCGCTCGTAACACTCGTTTCACGATGTTTACTCGGCCCGCGATGGTCGAGACGATAACAACTGAGTGAATCTATGAGCGACTATCTATTTACCTCTGAATCCGTCTCCGAAGGTCATCCGGACAAAGTTGCGGATCAAATCTCCGACGCCATTCTCGACGCCATCTTCGCGCAAGACCCGCGTTCGCGCGTCGCCGCAGAAACGCTTTGCAACACGGGCCTCGTGGTTCTCGCGGGAGAAATCACCACTAATGCCCATGTTGACTATATCCAAGTAGCGCGCGACACGATCAAACGAATCGGCTACGACAACACCGACTACGGCATTGACTACAAAGGCTGCGCGGTCATGGTTTGCTACGACAAGCAATCCAACGATATTGCCCAAGGCGTTGATCATGCAAGCGACGATCATTTGAACACCGGTGCCGGCGATCAAGGCCTGATGTTTGGCTACGCGTGTGACGAAACACCAGAGCTGATGCCAGCGCCGATTTACTACGCGCATCGATTGGTCGAGCGCCAAGCGGCGCTGCGCCGTGATGGGCGTATGCCGTATTTGCGCCCCGATGCGAAATCGCAAGTCACGATGCGCTATGTCGATGGCAAGCCACATTCGATCGACACCGTCGTTCTTTCATCGCAGCATGCGCCCGAGTGGAGCGATGGCAAAACGATGAAGAAAGAGTTCGTCGAAGCTGTCGTTGAAAACATCATCAAGCCCGTGCTTCCGAAAGAAATGCTCGTTAACACGCGCTATTTGGTGAACCCGACCGGTCGCTTCGTTGTGGGCGGTCCACAAGGCGATTGCGGCTTGACTGGTCGCAAAATCATCGTTGACACCTACGGCGGCGCGTGCCCTCACGGCGGTGGTGCGTTCTCAGGCAAGGATCCATCCAAAGTGGATCGCTCCGCTGCTTACGCCGCGCGGTACGTTGCAAAGAACGTTGTCGCGGCAGGCCTTGCCAAGCAATGTCAAATCCAAGTCGCGTATGCGATTGGCGTAGCCAAACCAATGAACGTCACGGTCTACACCGAAGGCACCGGCGTGATCTCGGACGAGAAAATCGCCGCCCTCGTGAACGAACACTTCGATCTGCGCCCGAAAGGCATCATCCAGATGCTTGACCTCTTGCGCCCGATCTATCAAAAGACTGCGGCGTACGGTCATTTCGGACGTGATGAACCCGAGTTTTCGTGGGAACGCACAGATAAAGCGGCGGCACTGCGTGCCGCTGCTGGGCTCAAATGAGCCGAGTTTGAGTGTAGGAAAAAGCCGCTTCAACAGCGGCTTTTTTGCGCCTCGCACTGGATGTGGACGCTGAGCCGACCCGCGCTATCGCTGGATGAAATGCTTCAGAACGAAGTCTATGGAAGATCGCGCTGCGAGGTTTAGGTTTGCGCTGCGTGTTTTCTCAAAGTCCTTGGCTGACTTGTCGCCGAACCCATGATCGCCACCGACCACTACCACCCGTGGCGAAGTTTTCAGTCGGACCGCAGCCGCGTAGAGAAACTCAGTCGGGCACAACGTATCGCTATCTCCAGCGAGAAGCAGCAGTGGACGATTGACAGATTGCAATCCCGTGTAGTTATCGAGCGTTGCATCGCGCGGACTCTCCTTCGATGTATCGATGCACACTGGCGTGAGGAGAAGCAGCGCGCCCGCTTCCGCGTCACGTTCAAATACCTGCCACGCAACGATCGACCCTAGCGACTTGCCAGCAATCGCAATCCGCTTCGGATCAAATTTCTTTGAATTTCGCAACCAAGCTCGTGCAATCTCCATCTCTTCGATCTCGCGCACGAGCTTCTCAGATGGCTTGCCGTTCTTTGAATCGGCGGTGAAGTATGACCAGTTGAAGCGAACGACAGCGATACCGTTCGCTGTCGCGAGCTCGGCGATGCGGTCAAAAAGCGGCAGGCGAGCGTGATAGCCCTGCCCGGGCGCGATCAGTATCGCGGGCACTGGCTTATCGGAAGCAGGGATGTCGAGAAGCAACTCAAGCTTCGCACCACGCGGCGTATCGAGGTTCACCACGTCCGCCGCGAACGCTGTCAAAGCAAACATCGTCGCGCACAACGTCAAGACTAGCCGCAGCAACATGAAAGCGCTCCCTTTAGTGGAATGGAAATGTTAGCCGAGCCTGCGTCGCGCGCACCTCGCGAAGGGAGTACATACAATCGCCTCCCATGTGGACCGCCGCCATCGTCATCTACGACCCGAAGCTCGATGCGCTTGAGGCGGCGCTTGCCTCCTGCGAGCATTGTGCAAATTTTCGTCAGGGTGTGGTGGTGGATAACGGAAATTCGGACGACGCAAAGGCGTTGGTGGCGCGATTCTCGAAGTTCCGCTACGAGCTCAATCCCAAAGGCAATGCGGGTTTCGGCCATGCGCAAAACTTTGCATTCTCATTGTTGCCGCAAGCTGAGTTTCATGCGGCAATCAATCCCGATGTGCGCTTCGAACCCGAGGCTATTGAACAACTCATCCGGACGCTGCAAAAAAATCGCGACGTAGTGCTGGTGGCCCCCGCGCTTTTTTATCCGGACGGCGAGCGACAACTGCTTTGCAAACGCTACCCGACGCTAAGAGCGTTAATCGCCAGGCGTTTCCTGCCGCGCTCGCTATCTGACTGGCTTAACTTTGCAATCGATGCAGACTATTTCGAGATGCGCGATTGCGACTACTCAAAGCCGATGGAGCCCGAATTTATGTCGGGAGCTCTGATGTTTTTTCGCCGTAGCGCATTTCTGCAGCTCGCGGGATTTGATGAGCGTTTCTTTCTTTACTTTGAAGATTGCGACATCACACTTCGTGCGCGTGAAATAGGGCGTGCTGTTTACGTTCCCGAGGCGCGCGTGATCCACGACTGGGCGCGTGGCTCGCATCGTTCCAAATACTTAACGTGGGTCACGATTGTTTCTCTGGTGAAACTTTTCAATAAGCACGGTTGGCGGTGGCGCGATCCTAGGATCGTCGAGAAGCTGTTTTAGGAAACGCTGAACAAGTCTCTCGCGTCCGTCGCATCGGCGGGCTTGGGCGATCTGAAAGCTCAAAATTTTTCAACATAGCCCCGCTATTCCTCAGAATTTTGGGCCTCCAGCTCATCCAAATCCGCCGCGCGCCGAATCGCGGAGACTCATTCAGCGTTTCCTTAGCCTCGTACAATCGTTCGAACAAAATCTAGGAAAGCGTATGCGCCCTTCACAACGAGCCGCCAACGAATTGCGGTCAGTCAAGATTACGACGAACTTCACAATTCACGCTGAAGGTTCAGTGCTGGTTGAGTGCGGCAACACGCGCGTGCTCTGCACGGCGAGCGTAGAAAACGGTGTGCCAGGCCACAAAAAGGGCTCGGGCGAAGGCTGGGTGACGGCCGAGTACGGGATGCTTCCGCGCTCGACGCATACCCGCTCGCGTCGCGAAGCCGCAAGCGGCAAGCAAAGCGGTCGTACGCAAGAGATTCAGCGCTTGATTGGACGGTCGCTGCGCGCGATTATCGATCTCAAGAAATTGGGCGAACGCCAGATCACGCTCGATTGTGATGTGCTGCAAGCGGATGGCGGCACACGCTGCGCTTCGATCACAGGCGCTTATGTCGCTCTCGCGATTGCCTGCAACAAACTGGTCGCGGCGGGCACTTTGGCTGAATCGCCG
The DNA here is from genome assembly GCA_013298145.1 of Betaproteobacteria bacterium. GTDB lineage: Bacteria > Pseudomonadota > Gammaproteobacteria > Burkholderiales > Casimicrobiaceae > Casimicrobium. Next base: position 37,460 of record JAAFJO010000008.1, on the reverse strand, counting down.
CTCACCGATTCGGTGGCGGCGGTGTCGGTCGGCATTTTTGATCATACGCCCGTACTCGACTTGGATTACGATGAGGATTCGAATTGCGAAACCGACATGAACGTAGTAATGACCGGCTCGGGCGGCTTCGTTGAAGTGCAAGGTACGGCCGAGGGGAAGCCATTTTCTCGCGCCGAGATGGATGCGCTCTTAGCGCTCGCGAGTGACGGGCTTAAATCGCTTCGCGATGTGCAGTTGAAAGCGATTGCGTCGGCGTAAACCTCCCCTTCAAGAGGAGGAGAAAACATGAAACTCACCAAACTCGTCATCGCCACAGGCAACGCAAAAAAACTCAAAGAGTTTGAGCGCTTACTTGCGCCGCTCGGCATCGAAGTGATCGCGCAGAGTGCGTTTAATGTGCCTGAAGCGCCCGAGCCGCACTGCACGTTTCTAGAAAATGCGTTGGCAAAGGCGCGCAACGCCGCGAAACACACGGGACTACCCGCGCTCGCAGACGATTCGGGTATCTGCGTCGACGCATTGAACGGCGCACCCGGCGTGAATTCCGCGTACTACGCGGGCGAACACAAGAGTGATGCGGACAACAATGCAAAACTCATTCGAGATTTGCAAGGCGTGGCAAATCGTCGCGCGCACTACACCGCCGTGCTCGCGCTCGTGAAGCGCGAAGACGATCCTGAGCCAATCGTCGCGGAAGGACGTTGGTATGGCGAAGTGATCGACACGCCACGTGGCGAGGGCGGTTTTGGCTACGACCCGTATTTCCTCGATCCTGAATTGCAACTCACCGGCGCTGAAATGCCAGTCGATCTAAAGGGCGAGCGGTCGCATCGGGGGCGCGCGTTCGCGAAGCTGGTGGAGGCGTTGCAAGAGCGCTTCGCTACGACGTAGCCCGGATGGTCGCATCCGGGTTTTGTACCCGTCTCGTGAGGCGATCAAATCTGACTTCGTCGACAATGCAACAACCCGGATGACGAGCATCCGGGCTACAAAACTCACCCGAGCGCGGTCAAGCCCGCGCCTACAGATCGAACGTAATGCAATCCGTTTTAGACCCCATCGAAGCTCGCGTCATTGGCACCTTGATCGAGAAGCGAATCACGGTGCCCGACGTCTATCCGATGACGATCAATTCGCTCGTCAACGGCTGTAACCAATCGAACAATCGCGCACCAGTGACGTCGTTGTCCGAGGGCGAAGTTGCAAGCGCGGTGGAGCGTTTGCGCGAACGCGGTTTCACAAGTCTTTACACAGGTGCTGCTACGCGGGTGCCGAAGTATTCGGAAACGTTTGCGGAGCGGCTTGGTTTGCAGCGGGCGGAAACGGCGCTGCTGTGTGAGTTGATGTTGCGCGGTGCGCAGATGCCGGGCGAATTGCGTTCACGCGCCGAGCGGATGCATGAGTTTGCAGACTTGCAGGCAGTGGAAAACACGCTGAAATCGATGAGCGAGCTGACGCCACCGCTCGTGGTGCAATTGCCGCGCGAAGCGGGTGCACGGGCTGCGAAGTGGCAGCACATGCTTTTCGGCGGGGAGATTCCCGAGGCGAGCGCCGTCTCGTTGCCGCCTTCCAAAGTTGAGCGCGAGGCGCAACTCGCGGAACGCGTCACGGCGTTGGAGGCGAAGGTCGCAGAGCTAGAGGAAACACTTGCGGCGTTGCGGGTTCAGTTGGGCGGATGAGGTATTTTTTGACGCAGATTCACCCGGATTTTTGCCACAGATTTATACAGATGAACGCAGATTAAATTGCGCACGGCGTTTCGCTTTTTAAACCGGAGCACTTGTAGGCGCGGGCTCGACCGCGCTTTCGGCGAGCGAGCGCGGTCAAGCCCGCGCCTACAAGCGAAATGGGCGCGAAACATAATCTGTGTTCATCTGTGTAAATCTGTGGCAAAAAACAATCAGCGCTAATCTGCGTGAAATCCGCGTTAATCTGCGTCAAACATTAGTACGGTACCCGAGTGCTCTCCCCCCAATTCACCTCTCTCCCACCGCTCTCGCTATACATCCACATTCCGTGGTGTATTCGTAAGTGTCCATACTGCGATTTCAATTCGCATGAAGGTTCGGTGCAAGAGCGCGAATACACCAACGCGTTGATGAGCGATCTTGAGTCGGAGCTTCCGAATTTTTGGGGTCGCACGATTCACACCGTGTTCTTCGGGGGCGGAACGCCGAGTCTGTTTTCCGCAGACGCGATTGGCGAAATCATCGCGGGCGTTCGCGCGCGCACCAGGCTTTCTCCGCAAGCCGAGATCACCTTAGAGGCAAATCCTGGCACCTTCGAATCGCAGAAATTCGCAAATTACAAGTCGATTGGCATCAATCGTCTTTCCATCGGCATCCAAAGCTTTAACGACGCGCATTTGAAAGCGCTCGGCCGTGTGCACGATTCGGCGGAGGCGAAGCGCGCCATTGAGATTGGCCTTTCAACCATCGGCAACGTGAATCTCGATGTGATGTTTGCCCTGCCTGCGAGCCACACGAAAGGCGGCCCACAAACGATGGCCGAATGCGAACACGATGTTGAAACTGCGCTTTCGTTCAACACGCCGCATTTATCGTTCTATCAATTGACGATGGAGCCGAACACGGTGTTTGCAAAGAAGCCGCCGCCGCTCCCGGATCACGATCTCGCGGCGGATATGCAAATGCGCGTCGAAGCGATGCTTGAATCCGCGGGGTACGTTCACTACGAAACCTCTGGCTACGCGAAACCAGGTCGCGAGTGTCAACATAACCTGAACTATTGGAAGTTTGGCGACTACGTTGGCATTGGTGCAGGCGCACATGGAAAACTCTCAATGCCAGGAACGCCCGCGAGCGCTGCGAGCATCGTTCGTACCGAGCGAGTGAAGCAACCGCGCGAATATATGCAACGCGCACTGAGCGGCAACGCGGTGCATGACCGGCGCATTGTCATGCGAAGCGAAGTCGGCTTTGAATTCATGTTGAACGCGCTGCGGCTCACCGATGGATTTGCAATTCGCGATTTCGAGGAGCGAACTGGTTTCAAGATGTCACTCGTCAGTCGCGCGCTTGATGAGTGCGAATCGCGGGGCTTGATTGAGCGCGATCACGTGCGCGTGAAACCCACGGCACGCGGGCGGCAGTTTTTGAACACAGCGCTCGAGCGTTTTTTATAAATTATTTTGTCTAGCTGCCGTTCAATCAGGGGGTAAGCAAGAAAATATTAGTTTTCGGTACGGCAAGCTATGGACATTTAGTCCATGTTGAGTCTTACACGTGGCGCAGGCGCGTTTTATTAGGAATGCTCCGAAAACACGACAAATCTGTCACCACAACACCAAAACACGCGCACATTTCGTTAGCGGTTCAACGGCGAGCGTAGCTCGGCTAAGACGTCACCGCGCGCAGCGTACGGTCAATGCAAGTGCGATCAAAGCGACATGCAACTGGCCGATTCATCGCGATCTCTGCAGATGTTTTTTGGGGAATGGATGATGTGGTGTTGTTTCGGCTGGTTATTGCTTGGTGTGTTTCTGGGCTGGTTACTGAGCTGGTTGTTTGACAAGTTCTTTCGGCGAGGCGGCGGCGCTGATGGCACAAGCGCGCCGGCCTCTGCAGTGCCTTTGAGTGCGCAGCCCAGAGCACCCACGCCGCAACGTGTGGATGCGCTCGCCGCCGCTGCTGCTGGATACGGTTTTACTCGACTGAAGAGTGCAAATGGCTACGACAACTTCGAGATCATCGAGGGCATCGGTCCGAAGATCAATCAAGTGCTCCACGCGGCAGGCGTGCAGCGCTTCACTGAGTTGGCGAGTATGGATGTTGCCGCCATCTCAAAGATTCTTGATGCAGCAGGGCCTAATTTCAAACTCGCGAACCCAGAGAGTTGGTGCGAACAATCACGCCTTTGCGCCGATGGGGAATGGGAGAAATTGAAAGCGCTCCAGGATCAACTTGTCGCAGGCGTATCGCTGAAAAGCAATAGCGCGTAAGCGAACGAAGAGAGGAGCGAAAAAACATGTCTCGACTTTCTATACGCTCGCCTGAGGATTGGCGCACCTACGATTTTTGGAATCTGATCATTGCGCTCGTTCTAGCGATCGCTGTGATTGGGTTCTGGATCAAATACGGGGGCCTCGCCGCCAGCGCTTGCTGTAGCGGGGCGAGCGCTGCGGTGAACGCTGCGGCGGCAACCGCTGTTGCCTCCTGGGATGTGGACGGTCGCGTCACGCTGACTGGCGTGGTGAAAGATGACGCCTCGCACAAACGAATCATCGAAGCAGCAGCGGCAAAGTACGGCGCGGGCAATGTGGTGGATCGGCTCACCGTGGATCGAAACTTTTCGTCGTCAGTCGTGCTCGCGGGCGAGGTTGCCTCGGTTGCAGAGAAGAACGCGCGCAGCGAATGGGCACGCTCGATTTACGGCGCGGGTGTTGCGATCGACAACCAGCTCTTCGTTAAGGCGCCTCCCCTGCCGCTGCAGCCGATCATGGCCGCTTTAGTCGTGCCGGCAACGGAAAAAATCTATTTCCTCACCGCGAATACTGAAATTGATCAAAAGGGGCGAACATCGATCACGCGTATCGTCGAGTTTCTGAACGCAACGCCCAACGCAAAAGCCGTGATTTCTGGGTTTCACGATTCGCGCGGTGATAAAGCGCAGAACGAGCTGCTCGCGAAAGACCGCGCAAAGAGCGTCCGCGATGAATTGCGTGATGCTGGAATTGAAGAGGGTCGAATCGTCATGCGCAGACCGCAGCAAACGTTGGGCGGCGGGAGCTTGACCGAGGCCCGACGGGTGGAACTTTCAATCGAATAGCGGCGCCAGCATCACGGGCCTGCCAGCTAGGCGACCGTGGATCAGTGTCCCCTCCGAGCGAGTTCAATAAAGCACACCGTAATAAAAGACAATTTAGCTGGGCGGGAAACGTTTTTTAGGAAAAGTCAAAAACAAAGTTTTGTAGCTGTACGTCTTTTAAAGTAGGGGGTTAACAGAAAAATTTGAAGCGTGAATGGCCCGTGTTGGATCGGTGCTAACTGGCAACGCAATCGCTATACTGGCTTGCATGAATTTTGCAGTTGATTCTGTTGCTGTTCTGCGACGCGCGCGCACGGTACTCGCCACCGAGGCCGCTGCCGTCGCCGCGCTCGAGACGCGTGTTGGCGATGCGTTCGTTTCTGCGATAGCGACTTTGTTAGCCGCAAAAGGCCGCGTCGTTGTCACTGGAATTGGCAAATCCGGCCATGTCGGTCGCAAGCTGGCAGCCACGCTTGCCTCCACCGGAACGCCTGCCTTCTTCGTGCATCCCGCTGAAGCAAGCCACGGTGATTTAGGCATGATTTCCGCCGACGACGTGGTGATTGCGCTTTCAAACTCTGGTGAAGTGGCCGAGGTGAATTTGCTGCTGACGCCCATCAAGCGGGTCGGCGCGAAACTCATTGCAATCACCGGTAACGAAAATTCCACGCTCGCCAAGGAAGCCGACGTTGCCCTTGATGCGAAAGTAAACGAAGAGGCGTGTCCGTTAGGATTGGCTCCGACCGCCAGCACTGCGGCGGCAATGGCGCTGGGCGATGCGCTTGCCATGGCGTTACTTGAAGCGCGCGGTTTTACTGCAGAGGATTTCGCGCGCTCGCATCCAGGCGGCTCGTTGGGGCGAAAGCTCATCACTCATGTGCGCGACGTGATGCGCACAGGCGCTGCGATTCCTGCGGTGCCGCTTCAGGCGACACTCGAGCAAGCGCTCTTTGAAATTACCGGTAAGGGAATGGGCATGACAGCGGTGCTCAACGCGGATGGCACGCTCGCTGGCATTTATACCGACGGCGATTTGCGCCGTACGCTCCCAAAAGTGAGCAACTTTGCGACTGCGAAAGTGGCTGACTTCATGACGCGCACGCCCGTGTCTATCGGCCCCGACGAATTGGCTGTCGACGCGGTGTCATTACTGGAGGAGAAGCGGAAAACCCAGCTCGTCGTTTTAACGCCAGATCGGGTGGTTGTGGGCGCGCTTCACATGCACGACCTGCTCCGCGCGAAGGTGGTGTAGCCGATGTCTTCGCCGACGCTCGAACAGCGCATGCAACGGGTGCGCGCACTGGTGTGTGATGTCGATGGCGTGCTTACTGAGGGCGCGCTTCACTACACCGACGTGGGTGAAATCAAAACGTTTTCTGTGGCAGACGGATTTGGCATCAAACTCGCGCAGCAAGCGGGCTGGCACATTGCGTTTTTAACGGCGCGGGGCGGCCCCGCCGTCGTGCGGCGAGCCCAAGAGTTGGGCGTTCACCTCGAAACAGGTCAGCGAAAAAAGGGGCAAGCGCTCACAGCACTCGCCTCGCGCTTTGATTTACCACTCGATGCGGTCGCCTATATCGGTGACGATTGGCTGGATCTGCCCGCGATGTCGCGCGCGGGTCTCGCTATTGCTGTGGCGAACGCCGCCGAGGCGGTCAAAGTACAAGCGCAATGGTGTCTAACTCGGCGAGGTGGCGATGGGGCTGTGCGCGAAGCCATTGAGGCGGTGCTAAGTGCTCAGGGTCAGCTCATGCCACTACTTACACGCTACATGCACGAGGAGGGGCAATGAGCTTGCTCACCATGCGGAGGCGACAAGATCGCCTTACGATGTTTTTCCCGCTGGCTGCAGTCGCGATGTTCGCCGCGCTTACGTACTGGCTTGATGCGCGTGTGAGTGCGGACGCAGCCGCGCGAAACAAACCCACAAAATCAGCGCCGGATCATTTCATGGAACGCTTCGTGATTGATAAAACGAGCGCATCGGGTCGCGTTGATCAAACAGTACGAGGTATCAAGGCGACACACTATCCAAGCGACAATCGCACCGAGATCGAGGCACCTCGTTACAGCAGTACGCTTGCTGGTAAGCCTACGATGGAAGTAATTGCGGCGCAGGGCGTGTTGTTGAACGACCCGAAAAAGCGGGGCCTTGAACAGGCGAATTTCAGCGGTCAGGTCATCGCAGTGCAGGGCGCGTTTGAAGGACGTGATCCGATTCGCTACGAAAGTGAAACCTTGACCGTGTTCCCTGAGACGCAGCGTGCCGTTACCAACGACACCACACGGACTGTCAGCGGCGACCGCGTCGTGGTCACCAAAGGCATTGAAATTGATGCCGAAAACCAAACTGGGAAAACATCTCAGGGTTTCACGCTTGAGCTAAGCCCTAGGGAGAAAAAATGAAGCTAGAACCAATCTCAATTCCGACTTCTACTTCTTGCGCTGCCGTGACGCGCAAGATTGTTGGCGGTGTCGTTGCGTCGGCAGTTGCCGCCGCAGTCTTTGCCCCCGCAGCCTTTGCTGAACGGGCAGATCGAACCCAGAAAGTCAATATCAACAGTATCGATTTTGAAGGCGACCAAGGCAAAGGCGTCTACAAGTTGAGCCGTAACGTTACCGTGAAGCAAGGTACGCTGAAAATCACGGCCGACCGCGCCGATATTCGCACCACTGAGGACGAGCAATACTTTGCGGTGCTAACCGCCAAGCCCGTATGTTTCCGTCAACGCACGGATCAGGGCAATTGGGCGCAGGGCGTTGCCGAGCGTGTGGAATACGACAGCGCACGCGGTATCGTCGAACTGTACGGTAACGCGATTCTTTTCGTTGGTGATGACGAGACGCGCGCAAGCTATATCGTTTACAACACGCAAGCGAATACGTTCGAGGCACGCGATAGCAAAGATCGGAAGGCAGCCGGAAAAGGTGTCACCTTTGTGCTGCAGCCGCGCGAGCGTGACGAAAAGCCAGCAGCCCCGCCAGCAACAAGCGCAGAGACCACTCCGAGCACGACCGCAATGCCAGCCCCGCCAGCCCCGCGTAGTGCCCCACGCGTTGTTCAACCCAATCCGCCGAAACGCAATGAGCCAGCTTTCAGCCGTTGCGCTTAAGAAGCGCTACAAATCGCGAACCGTCGTTCACGACGTTTCGGTCAATGTCGCCAGCGGCGAAGTGGTTGGCCTGCTTGGCCCCAATGGTGCTGGAAAGACAACCTGTTTCTACATGATTGTGGGGCTGGTCGCCGCTGATGGTGGCATTATCCGCGTTGACGACGCGGAGCTCACGCACTTGCCGATCCATGAACGCGCTCGGCGCGGGCTCTCTTACTTACCACAAGAAGCGTCGATTTTTCGCAAGCTTACCGCTGGTGAAAACGTACGGGCTATTCTCGAGCTGCGACAGCGTGACGAGGCGGTCATCGATGACGAGTTGCTGGCGCTTCTTGAGGACTTATCAATCGCGCATCTCAAGGACACGCCAGCGGTCGCGCTTTCAGGCGGTGAGCGCCGACGACTTGAAATCGCCCGCGCATTGGCATCCCGGCCTCGCTTCATTTTGTTGGACGAACCCTTTGCGGGCGTTGATCCAATCGCAGTGATCGAGATTCAACGAATTGTTCGCTTTCTGCGCGAACGCGGCATAGGCGTCTTGATTACGGATCACAATGTTCGCGAAACGCTTGGCATCTGTGATCGCGCATACATCATCAGCGAAGGCCGTGTGCTCGCCGACGGCTCACCCGAATCCATTATCGGCAATGAATCGGTGCGCAAGGTCTATCTCGGCGAGCATTTCCGTTTATAGGATGATCAAACCTGGCCAACGTTCCGCCGCTGACGCATCGCTCCGAGCGAGTGCCGATTCTGCGCGCAAACCGGGTTGTACGCGACGCAATGCTGAGCGAATGCCTTCAAGCGGTTTGCTGTGAAAACAGGCCTTCAACTCAAGCTCGCGCAGCACCTAACGCTGACGCCACAGCTCCAGCAGTCAATTCGCTTGCTGCAGTTGTCAACACTCGAGCTACAACAAGAAATCTCGACTGCGCTGGCTGAGAATCCGCTGTTGGAACTCGAAGATAGCGACGATTCGCCCGAAGTGAGTATTGACGCGCTGGTTGATCTGGAAGTGGCTCAGTCTCTTTCGACAGCGCTAGACAGTGACGAGCGCGGCATGCTCGATAGCGCGACGAGTGAGGCCGCTCAAGGTGGCGAGCTCGGGCTTACCGCGCTGGAAGCGAATGCGGAGGCAACGCCCTTTGATCGCGAACTCGCGCCAAGCGAGTCAGCAGACACCTCTCAAGAAGTAGCTTCACCGGAGGCCGCCGCCGTGTCTGCCGACGCGGACGAATCTGCCACCGAGTCGACACTTGACTTTGAAGAATGGGGTAGTGGCGCTGCAGCTGACGGCGACGATTCAGGTGAATGGCAGCAAAGCCGCGCGCTTGGCTTGCGCGAGTTTTTGCTTCAGCAAGTACCTCTCTTGCGCGAGGGAGAAACGATCGTTGCGCTCATTCAGGTGTTGATTGAATCGCTCAACGACGACGGGTTCTTGGATATCTCTTGCGAAGAGACCGCTCGGTTGGCCGGCCTGCCTGTTGAATCCATCATAGAGGACTGGCAATACGCCCTGTCGCTGCTACAGAGTCTCGAACCGACCGGCGTTGGCGCCCGCGATTTGCGGGAGTGCCTCCTGATTCAGCTACAGGACTTGCGAGCTTGCGAGGAGAGTCAGCTCGCTTTTCGTATCGTACGAGATCATTTCGATCTGTTGTCGCAACGCGACTACGTTCGTATACGCAAAATCTTTGGCGCGAGCGAGGTATTGGTCCGTAGGGCAATCACTGTCGTTCAATCGCTTAACCCGAGGCCAGGTGCGGCGTTCGCGGATGTCGCTGCATCCCAACTCGTGCCAGACATTATTGTGCGCCGCCACAAGACTCGTTGGGTGGCGGAACTCAATGGTAGTGTTGTGCCCAGGCTGGTGGTGAACCAGGTCTACGCAGATATGTTGCAGCGCCAGAAAGAAGGGCGGGCAACCCCTTTGTCAAACCAGTTGCAAGAAGCGCGATGGTTGGTTAAGAATGTGGCTCAGCGTTTCGATACGATTCTTCGAGTTGCCAGCGAAATTGTGGAAAGACAACAAGCGTTTTTTGATCACGGACCTGTCGCGATGCGGCCGCTCGTGTTGCGAGAAGTCGCCGATGCGCTCGGGCTCCACGAATCGACGGTCTCTCGCGTTACCACGCAGAAATATCTCACCTCGGTGCGCGGCACTTTCGAATTTAAATACTTCTTCGGCAGCCACGTGGCGACCGATGCGGGCGGCGCTGCCTCGTCAACAGCAATTCGCGCCATGATCAAGACGTTGATTTCAGAGGAGGACACAGCCAATCCACTTTCCGATAGCCGAATCGCCGAATTACTCGGCGAGCAGGGCATTATCGTTGCGCGACGGACAGTTGCGAAATATCGGGAACAACAAGGTCTCGATCCAGTCAACTTGCGTAAGCGTTGATTGCCTTCCGAATGCTGGTTGTTCTCGTAATTTGCATTGACGTCACGTGATTTTTCTTCTCGACCGAATAGAGAGAGGTTGTTTAAATGAATTTGCACATCACCGGCCACCATGTTGCTGTTACCGACTCGCTTCGCAGCTACGTTACCTCGAAGCTTGATCGTGTGAACCGACATTTCGATCACGTCATCGACGTCAACGTCGTCATGTCCGTCGAGAAATTGCGACAAAAAGTGGAAGCGAATGTGCATGTGAGCGGGCGAGATATTCACGCCGCTTGTGAAGACGAAAACCTCTATGCTGCGATTGATCAACTCGCAGATCGGCTGGATCGTCAAGTGGTTCGCCACAAAGAGAAACTTCAAGTTCACCGGAGCGAGGGCTTTGAGCGAAAGCGTAGCGAGTTGAACTAGCCCCGGGTTTACCTAGGCTCAAGCGGAAAAAGGCGCAAATTTCGCGCCTTTTTTCATTTCTGCGCCGCACAACTCGCCTCGTTACAATCTGCGCTTGATAAATGCACGGGGCGCGCCGGCTGGACAGGCGAAGCGCGCGTATCGCAGTGACGCTACTTGCTGATCTTCTTGCACCAGAAAATGTGTTGCTCAATGTTGACGCAACCAACAAGCGTCGCTTGTTTGAAATCATCGCGCTCGAATCGGAGCTGCGCTACGACTTGGTGCCTACCGTCACGATTGATAGCCTCTTGGCGCGTGAAAAGCTGGGGTCAACCGGCCTCGGGCAAGGCATCGCGATTCCGCACGGTCGGATCCGCGGGCTGGAGCGCTCAATCGGTTATTTCGCGCGACCGAAAGAGCCGATCGCCTTTCAGGCGCCCGACGGTCAGCCGGTGCGCGATGTGTTCGTGCTGCTGGTGCCTGAAGCTGCAACTGACGCTCACCTGCAAATTCTCTCCGAGCTCGCGCAACGTTTTTCAAGCAAGTCGTTCCGCGAAAGCCTTTCTGCCGCGAACTCTGCGCAGGCGGTGTACGAACTTTTCGCAAAATAGCGCCTGTTCACCTCTATGCGTGCCGTAGAAATCAACAAGTTGGTCGCCGACAATCAGGAACGCTTAGGGCTGCGGTGGGCTGCCGGACGCGATGGTGGCACTCGCCAGCTCTCTCGCGACACCTCATCGCAAACTCACGTCGGCCTGGTGGGCCACATGAACTTTATTCATCCGTTCCGGGTGCAGGTTGTTGGCCCTGCAGAAATTGCCTATCTCAATACGCTCGATCAAATTGCGCAGCGGGACACGTTCCATAAATTACTTGTAGAAGAGATTGGCGCGGTGTTGTTGTGCGGTGTGGGTGAGCCTCCTGCGTACATGATTTCGCGCTGCGATAGCGAACACGTACCGCTACTCACCTCCGATCACCCTAGCCCGCACGCCGTAGACGTGCTCCGACTCTATCTCTCTCGCGTACTCGCAGCAAGTACCACGTTTCACGGCGTGTTTCTCGATGTGCTTGAGATGGGCGTCCTTATCACCGGCGCGTCGGCAATCGGAAAGAGCGAACTCGCGCTCGAATTGATCAGTCGCGGTCATGGTCTCATCGCAGACGATATTGTTGAAGTTGACCGTGTCTCCCCCGATTTGATTGAGGGGCGCTGCCCGGAAGTGTTACGCGACTTTTTGGAAGTCCGCGGCATCGGCATTCTGAACATCCGAACTACCTTCGGCGAGACGGCCGTTCGCCCGCGCAAATCGCTCAAATTGATCGTGCATCTAGAAGATCTAAGCGACGAGCAGTTCAAGCGACTTGATCGAATGAATGTGAATGCCACCTACCAAGAAGTGCTCGGCGTCAAGATTCGTAAAGTGGTGATTCCCGTCGCGGCGGGGCGCAACCTTGCCGTACTCGTAGAAACCGCAGTTCGCAATTTCGTTTTGAACTTGCGAGGCATTGATCCCACGCGCGAATTCATTGAACGGCAAGCCAAGATGATGGAGTCCGGCGGATGAATGTGGCGGGCGAGGCTGATCTGCGCCGCGTACTGGTATTGGTGCTCGGTGTATCAGGCGCTGGAAAAAACGTCGCACTCGGTGCACTTGAAGACGCAGGCTTCGCGGTCATCAACAATCTTCCGGCAGATCTGCTGTGTCCGGCCGTAGAACGGATGTTCGCAGAACACACGCGCCACGTAGCAATCTCCGTCAACGCGCAACAGCATGCGTTCGTAGAAGCGTATACGCAGGCGATTGGCGCGCTTAGCGAGCGCGGCAGTTTCGCCTTGCATGTCATAAGCCTTGACGCCGATGATCCGACGCTGGTGAAACGATTTGCCGAGACTCGGCGACGTCATCCCTTTGTGCGCGATGGCAACACCTTGGTAGAGGCGATCGCTGAAGAACGCACGCGCATCCGCGCTGCAGCGCCGGACGCCATCGTATTCGACACTACTGCGACGAGCGCGCACGTATTGCGCTTGCGTATCCGCGAGCTTGCACGGACGCTGGCCGAGGGGCACGAGGCGGGTCGTATGCTGGTTGTGGTCTCGTCATTTGCCTATCGCAACGGCATTCCAGGCGATGCGGATTTGGTGTTCGACGCACGGGTTTTGCCCAATCCGTACTATGTGAGCGGACTCGCCACATTGACAGGGCGCGACCAGCCCGTGCGCGATTTTTTGGAACAACAACCAGAAACTTCCCGGCTGCTAGGCGCGGTGAAGTCGTATCTCGACGGCACGCTCGACGCCTTCACGCGAGATAATCGGGTTCGTGTACATATCGCGATAGGCTGTACTGGCGGGCAACATCGAAGTGTATTTGTTGCCGACGCAGTAGCCGCGCATCTTCGCGCGCAATGGCGCGTGACGCGCCATGATCGCGAACATCCACGCAATGATTGATCCGTAACGCGCCACGCGCGAGTGGTTCATCGCTGGATGTTTTTGAGGGGATTACTATTTTTTCATTCATCGCAAAAAAACTTAGCCCGTCGCGTGAACGCAGCAGCGAGCTCTCGCTTTTTCCGCTCGCTGCGACGCTTTTTCCGGGAGGCCGGGTGGCGCTACGCGTGTTCGAGCAGCGCTACTACGAACTGGCGAAATCGTGTGTGGCCAACGGCGAAGGTTTCGGTATTGTCACGCTTAATGCAGGCAACGAAGTGGGTACCAATCAATCGTTTGCTCGCGTCGGTACTGCCGTTTCGATCCAGTCCTTTGATGCGCCTGAACCCAATATCTTCGTGCTCGATGTAGTGGGCGAGCAGCGCTTTGAAATCGTTGAATCGCGAGTGCGCAGCAACGGCTTGCACATTGCGCGTGTGCGCTGGCTCCCGCCCGAGGCGAGAGTGGCGGTGCGTGCTGAGCACGCGCCACTGGTAGCGCTACTGCGTCCTGTTGTTGAGGCCTTGGGCGAGTCGCGCTTTGCCGAACCGTATGAGTTAGACGATGCGACTTGGGTGGGCTCGCGGCTCACCGAGATCTTGCAAATGCCGCGCGCGATCAAGCAATCGCTGCTGGAAATCAACGACGCCGAACTTCGCCTGAAAACATTGGCCCAACTCGTTGCACGAGGCTCTGCCGCCGCCGCATAGCCTGCAAACTCGCACAGTCGGCTGGACTTCAGACGCCACATCGTAGGCGTTGCTCTCCCGCCTTTCAACGCGCGCCGCCGCTTACGAAGTCGGCGGGCTAAAATTTCACCAGTTGCAATCAATGCAGCGGCGAATCGCCGCGTTCAAATATGGCTGGTCATTCCGCTTGGGCAAATATTCAGCACCGCAAAGGGCGGCAAGATGCGAAAAAGGGCAAAGTTGCTACGCGACTGATTAAGGAAATTACGGTCGCCGCCAAGCTCGGCGGATCGAGCCTTGAGGGCAACCCGCGTCTTCGCCTGGCGGTGGACAAAGGCTATGCAGCCAACATAACAAAAGACACGATCGAGCGCGCGATCAAGCGCGGCGCGGGCGAAATGGATGGTGTCAATTACGAAGAAGTTCGCTACGAAGGCTATGGAATCAGCGGAGCAGCGGTGATTGTTGATTGTTTAACTGACAACAAGCAACGTACCGTCTCTGAGGTTCGACATGCGTTTTCGAAGTACGGTGGCAACCTTGGCACCGACGGCTCCGTTGCGTTTTTATTCAAGCATCGCGGTACGCTCTTGTTCGCCCCAGGCACCAATGAAGAGAAACTCATCGAAGCCGCCCTTGAAGCAGGCGCAGACGACGTGGTGACCAACGACGATGGCTCAATCGAGGTCGCTACCGGCCCGTACGACTATGTCGGCGTGAAAGAGGCGCTGGCGAAGGTGGGGCTCACCACGGAGCACGGCGAAGTTTCCATGAGCCCGCTCAACCCGGTTGAATTCAGCGGCGACGAGGCTAGCAAAATGCAAAAGCTGCTTGATGCCTTGGAAGCGCTCGACGACGTGCAAGAAGTGTTCACCTCCGCTGTGATTAACGAATAGAAATTTCTAAGGAATTCTGCGATGGGCTGGTTCTCAAAAAAAGACGAAGGTTTTTTCCTTGCAACGACGACGCCCGCTGACATGCCCTCAAGCGCCTATCTCGGCGTTGTGAATGGGGAAGCGATCATTGGCGCAAACATTTTTCGCGATATGTTTTCCTCGGTTCGTGATGTGGTGGGCGGACGCGCAGGCGGCTACGAGCGTTCGCTCAAAAGTGCGCGTGATGCCGCGCTCGAAGACATGATCGAAGCTGCCAAAGAATTGGGCGCAAACGGCATCATCGGCATCGATTTTGACTACGAAGTGCTCGGTGAAACCAACGGCATGATGATGGTTGCGGTTTCCGGCACCGCAGTGAAAATTGGGTGAAATACGCCTGCGGCGATCAATCGCCGCGCTGGGCGATGCGTTGCATGGAAAACCATATGTCCGCATCATTCGCTTTCAGCGCAATCGTCCTAGCCAAGGTTTTGAGCCTATTTCCGATTTGATTCGGCGCGTATCGTCTTCATGCCCGAAGCGCGCTTAATCCTCGGCATTGATCCCGGCCTTCGCGCCACGGGGTTCGGCCTCATCCAATCGAGCGGATCGAAGCTCGCCTATGTTGCAAGCGGCTGCATCCGCTCGAATTCCGACGACACGCTTCCCGAGCGCTTGCGTACGCTCGCCACCGACATTCAGTCGATCATCGGCCATCACCATCCCGATGATGTGGCGGTGGAAAAGGTGTTTGTAAACGTGAATCCACAATCCACCTTGCTGCTGGGGCAGGCGCGCGGTGCGGTGATTACAGCGGCGGTGCTCTGTGATGTCACCGTTTACGAATACACCGCGCTTCAAGTGAAACAAGCGGTGGTCGGGCATGGCAAAGCGGCAAAAGAGCAGGTGCAGGAAATGGTGAAGCGCCTGCTTCGTCTGAACGCCACACCGCAGGCAGATGCCGCCGACGCGCTGGCCACTGCGATCACCCACGCGCATGCCCGCCAAGGTTTGGGCGCGGTGGCGAGCGAGCTGTTAGCGAGCAAGAAAGTGCGTCAGCGCGGCGGACGGCTCATCTAAAATATCAAGCTAGCCCATGTTGAATTAAGGCTAGCACGCAAAAATACTGTTTTTGATATGTGTTTGATATTGCTCTTAGCCCTGTGTAAATAGACGTTTAGCGCGGAAGGCTAAATCACACTCGTTCTGCTGAGGCGGTACGCCTGGTGGCCTGTGAATCGCCCAAACGTGGCGCGAATCCCGAAGCGCACAAATTCCCGACCCGCTCGGGAACGATTTCCCCACTCAATGAGAATACTGCTCGATGGGGGACAACGACGCACTCAATGACGCGCAGTTGATCGAGCGCTTGCTCGGTCGTGATCGCGCGCGCGCCGATCATGCGTTGGAGACGATTTACCGCCGTCACGCGAACGCCGTATTTCGCTACGCCAGCATGATTGCGCCGTCGCCCGAAATCGCGAGCGACGCCATGCAAGATGCGTTCATCTGGTTTTCAGGCACCGGCGCGTCGCGATTCGATCCGTCGCGCGGCTCAATTGCGTCACTTCTTTGCGGCGTCGCGCGAAACCATGTGTTGCGCACCCAATCAAATGAGGCCCGTTTTGTCTACGCGGAGGATGATCGCGAACTAGACGCCCTTGCTGAAGATGACGCAAGTCTTCCCGACGGTTTCCAAGCACTCGATGCCCAAGAGCGGGAGCGCGCCATCCGACACGCGCTCGCAGCGCTCCCGCACGAGTTTCGCGAAGCCGTCGTTTTGGTCGAGTTTGAAGAGTTTTCGTATGAAGAGGCCGCCGCGATCATTGGCTGCCCGATTGGAACCATTCGCTCGCGACTCAACCGAGCAAAAGCTCGATTGCGCGAGCAACTGGCGGAACTTTTTTCGCCTGCCGAAAGAAATGCAGTATGAGCCCTACGAATGAAACATCCGCCCACCGCGATTCGCCGAATGTCGGCGATGCGCTGGCTGAGTTTCGCGGGCACTACCAGTCGCAATCAGCGCCGCCAGCGCTCGAGGCAACGGTGCTCGCCCAGATGCGCGCTGCGCGTGAGCGAGCAAGCGCCGAATCGCGTCTCGCGGCGGGCGATGCGGCTGATTCGTCGGTATCGATGATCGGGCGCGTCGGACAAACCGGGCGGCGGCTTTGGCAGCAGATTAGTTCGCGCTGGTGGAGCTCTGCATTGGTGGGCTCTCTTGCAACGGTATTGCTCGCCACCGCCAGTTCGCCGCTTTGGGTGAATTATTTGCGCGAAAGCGTTGAAGTGGCGACCCCCTTCATGCTGGTAAACGAGCCGCGTTCGCGCGAATTGGATGTGTCGCAGATGCTGCGTGTGAACGTAACGCGCGAAGCGATGCTTGATTTCGGAATTCCTGTGCCGCCTGAGCGATTGAGTGAGCAGGTGAAGGCGGAAATGTTGATGGGCGGTCAGGGCGAAGTGCTTGCGGTTCGATTTGTTGAGCCGGAAAAGAAGCAGCGCTGGCGCTGGCAGATGTATTGATGGGTTCGTCTGCGCTGGCGCGCAGGGATGAAATGTGGAGGTTGAAATGCACACAAAATTTTTGAAACTCGATAAGCGTGTTTTGGCGCTGGCAATCACTGCCGTCCTGATTAGCCCGCACACGTTTGCGCAATCTCAAAATTCGCAACCCGCCCCGCGTGACGAGTTGCGGCAATCGCTGGAAGAGGTCTCGCGTGCGGCCCGCGAAGGTGTCGATGCGGCGCGCAAAGCGTTGCGATCTGCCAGTGCGGAATTCAAAGCCAAGTCAGCCCAAGCGCGAGAGACAAAGGGCGACCTTGAAGAAAGTATTCATCGCATCGTCTCGGTGAGTCTCGAATCGGCCTCTGCGGCATTGGATTCGGTGGCGCGCGAGGTGACGCCTGAAGTGGAGCGCGCAATCGCACAGGTTGATATCAACGAAATACGTGACACCGTGCGCCGTGCGATGGAAGACGCTGAGCGCTCAAGCGGATATTCATTCCGCGCATCGACTCGCGATGCGGCAGAGCGTGGCAATCCATATTCAGCACGGGAGACGCGCGAGTTCAAACAAACGCTCTCAGACGGTACGGTCATTTCACGCGCGAGCGTTCGTTTACTCGCACGTGATGGCGCGGGTCGTACGCGGCAGGAACTTCGTCAGCCCGATGGCACGTCGCGGGTCTATATCAATGATCCACTCGCCAAACGCGCTTATGTCATTGATCCGCAGCGTCGCGCCGCGTGTGTTGCTAAGTTCGACAGCGATTCCATCAACGATTGTTTGAAGCAAATGCGAGGCGATTGGACGCCGCTCGGGTTTAGCTTTTCGCCCGGTAGCAATGGCATCCCGATCATGACGGCGAAAGATGATGTGACGTTTAACGTGCGACCCAACGCAAAGGTGATCGATCTGACCGACAAAGACGGCGCTTGGAGCAGCCGCGGCGGGAACTTTAGCTACTCTGGTTCTGGTTCGGGCACGGGTGCAGTTGCCGTGGCGCCGAATGCGGCAAACGGTGCACCAGGCGCCGTCGCGATCGCTGGGCAGCCGCAAAGCGGTCAATCGCCGCGCGATCTGCGCGTGGTTCGTGAAAAAAATACGTCGACGTATGAAGGGCTGCGCGTTGAAGTCGACCGCACGATTGAGACGATTCCTGCAGGTTCGATGGGCAATAACCGCCCGATTGAAACCTTGCATGAGCGCTTCTTCGCGCCCGATATGAAGATGACCGTCTATTCAAAGCGCAGCGATCCGCGCAGCGGTGAGTTCGTTTACCGCATGACAGACATCAAACGAAGCGAACCCGACGCCAGCCTGTTCAGAATTCCGTCTGGTTTTAGCGAGACGGAAGGCCGGTCGCGATAGCTTAGGCCGCCCACAGCACAAAAGTCTTGATACTTTATTGATATTCGCCCGATTTAATTGGGCGTACGTTGCCAAAAGCGACGATAACGAGATACGATAAACGACACCCCTCGGCCCGATGCGTTCGGGCCTTCTTTTTTGGGGTTACTTCATGTCATTCGCTTGCGACTCGTGCGCGCGCGGCGCGTGTGACAAGCGCCCGAGCGCTTTCGCAAGTCTCCGCAGCGCTTTCGCGAGCATCACCGGCTTCCTAAGGTTAAATAGCTAATCGAAGCTTATGAGTTAGCCCGCATGATTGGTCGTCTCACCGGAACCTTAGTCGCGAAGAATCCGCCTCAAATCACGCTCGATGTCGGTGGCGTCGGCTACGAGCTTGATGTCCCAATGAGCACGTTCTACTCGCTGCCGGCGACGGGGCAAAAGCTCCAGCTCGTCACCCATTACGTCGTGCGCGAGGACGCCCATCTCCTATTCGGATTCGCGACCGAAGAAGAGCGCGCCGCGTTTCGCCAACTCATCAAAGTGACCGGTATCGGGCCGAAAGTCGGGCTCGCTGTTCTCTCGGGCCTGACGGTTGCCGAACTCAACCAAGCCGTAGTGATGCAGGATGTAAAGCGCCTTACCCGCGTTCCTGGCATTGGCAACAAAACGGCGGAGCGCTTGTTACTGGAATTGCGCGGCAAGGTGGTCGCGGTGGGCATGAGCGGTGCTGCAAACGCGGCGGGCGGAGTAAATGCCTCATCGCCCGCAAACGACGTCATCAATGCATTGCTCGCGCTCGGCTATAGCGATAAAGAAGCCGCCGCTGCGTGTCGCGATCTTGCCATTGATTTACCTATCAATGATGCGATTCGCGCGGCGTTGAAGGTGCTGTCGAAGAAGTAAGCGCTGTGCGGGTCGGATATACAATCGTATTTTTGTATATCAATTGGAGTGTCGGCAATGCAAGTCGCAAAATGGGGTAACAGTCTTGCCGTTCGCATTCCCGCGACGGTGGTCGAGCTTCTTGATTTGAAAGAGGGCGATGACGTCGAAATTCGTGTGCCGTCCGAGCGCACCTTTGAACTCAGCCGCAAGCCAAGTCGGGACGATTTGATCGCGAGGCTGCGCACGTTCCGCCGCCAAATTCCCGCAGATTTCAAGTTTGATCGGGAAGACGCGAATGCACGATAAAGTGTTCGCGGACAGCAACGTGCTTTTGTATTTGCTTTCGGGCAACGACTCAAAGGCAGAGACCGTCGAGTCGCTACTACGGAACAGCTTAACGATCAGCGTGCAAGTGTTGAACGAAATCGTTAGCGTCGCGCGGCGCAAATACCAGCTCTCTTGGCCGACGGTGAATGAATTCGTGCTGACGATCAAGGCGCTCTGTGACGTTGTTCCGCTCACGGAACAGATTCACGATACCGCCCGCTTCTACGCAGAGCGATATACGCTCTCGTTTTACGACGCGTGCATCGTCGCGGCTGCGATTGAGGCGCATTCCAACGTGCTATTAAGCGAAGATATGCATGTCGGATTAGTGATCGACAAACGTTTGCGAATTGTCAATCCATTCGCGTAGTGCACCCTACAATCGCCTCATGGCCATTCACGACGACGCGCTCGCCTCTCAAGCCGAGCGGATCATTCAACCGAAAAGCGAGAGCACTCAGGAAGAGGCGCTAGAGCGCGCGCTGCGTCCGCGTCAGCTGGATGAATACGTCGGTCAGGAAAAAATTCGCGATCAGCTTTCAATTTTCATCTCGGCGGCTAAATCGCGCAAAGAGCCGCTTGATCACGTACTTCTGTTCGGCCCACCGGGCCTTGGAAAAACAACGCTCTCACACATCATCTCGCGTGAGATGGGTGTGAACATGCATCAAACCTCAGGCCCAGTGCTCGAGAAAAAGGGCGATCTCGCCGCGTTACTCACCAATCTCGAACCGAACGATGTGCTCTTTATCGACGAGATTCATCGGCTCAGCGCCGTGCTCGAAGAAACGCTTTACAGCGCGATGGAAGATTACGCAATCGACATCATGATCGGTGAGGGCCCCGCGGCGCGTTCCGTCAAACTGGATTTGCCGCCTTTCACGCTCGTCGGCGCAACCACGCGCGCTGGCATGTTGACAAACCCGCTTCGCGATCGCTTCGGCATCGTCGCGCGGCTAGAGTTTTATTCCGATGCGGAGTTGTCGCGAATCGTTACTCGTTCGGCGAATTTGCTCGAAGTCGCGATCGAAAACGAGGGTGCACTCGAAATTGCCAAACGCTCACGCGGAACACCCCGCATCGCGAATCGCCTGCTACGCCGCGTGCGTGACTATGCGGAGGTGAAAGCGAAGGGCCGTGTGAATCGTGATGTCGCCGATGCGGCACTCTCGATGCTCGATGTCGATGCAAGCGGGCTGGATGTGATGGATCGAAAGCTGCTTGCGGCGATCCTCGAAAAGTTCTCGGGTGGCCCGGTCGGTGTCGACAATCTGGCGGCTGCGATCAGCGAAGAGCGTGAAACCATTGAAGATGTGATTGAGCCTTTCCTGATTCAGCAAGGCTATGTTCAACGCACCAGTCGCGGGCGCATTGCGACGGCTCGTGCGTATCGACATTTCGGAATCGTTCCGCCTGCCGCGATGGGTACGGGCGAATTGTTTGCGCAGTAATTTGCCTTGAGTCAATCACGCGTGCCGACCGAAACGCCCTCCCAACATGGCCCTTGTACCCACGAGGCGGATCGTCGGCGCTTCTCAATTTCAGTGCGCGTTTACTACGAAGATACCGACGTTGCGGGCGTCGTTTATTACGCAAACTATCTGCGCTTCATCGAACGTGCGCGCACCGAATGGTTACGCGATGCGGGCTTTGAACTCGCGCAAATTCAGAATGAACTTGCGGCGGTGTTTGTAGTGCGCCGCGTGGAAGCGGATTACCACCGACCCGCGCGCCTAGGTGATCTCCTGAGCGTGAGTTGTGAGCCCATCGAAGTGGGCCGCGAGCGTTTGATTGTTCGTCAGCGTGTAGAGAAAAACGGCGAACTCTTGTTTGCCGCAGTAGTCACACTGGCATACATCGCTGCGGATCTATCTGGGCCGCGCGCCATGCCACCCGCGATGCGTGCAGCGATGCTCGAGCGTAGCGAGACGGAAAAAGTACTAAAGCAATGAAACCCACTGCAGATTTGTCGTTTATCCATTTGATAGCGAGCGCCAGCTTGCTCGTGCAGCTCGTGATGCTGTTGCTGGTGATGCTCTCGTTGTGGTCGTGGTGGTTGATCTTTTACAAAGGCGGTGTGCTCAACGCGGCGAAGCGAAAAAACACGAGTTTCGATGAGACGTTTTGGGGCGGTGCTGACTTGAACCAATTGTTTCAGCGAGTGCAAGCCGACAAAGCAGCACACGGCCCGCAAGCCGAGGTTTTCGCTGCGGGATTTCGCGAATTCATTAAACAGAAGAAGCTCGCGAGTACGAGTAAAGAGGCGATTGTTGACGGCACGCGCCGTGCGCTCAAGGTAGCAATTCAGCGCGAGATGGATGGGCTTGAGCATCAGTTGCCGGGCCTCGCTACCGTTGCGAGCGTGAGCCCCTACATCGGGCTTTTGGGCACCGTGTGGGGCATCATGAATTCGTTTCGCGGCTTGGCGAGTGTGGGTCAGGCAACGCTCGCGCAGGTTGCGCCAGGCATCGCCGAAGCACTCATCGCAACGGCGATTGGCTTGTTCGCCGCGATCCCCGCAGTGGTGGCCTATAACCGCTTTCAGGCGGAGCTTGATCGGATTAACGTGCAACTTGAGACGTTTGCCGAGGAGTTTTTGAACATTCTTCAACGTCAGGCGTAGGTAACGCGGAGTATCACAACGATGCGACATCGCAAACTCATGAACCAAATCAATGTGGTGCCTTTCATCGATGTGATGTTGGTGCTTTTGATCGTGGTCATGATTGCAACGCCCTCCATGCGCACCGGCGAAATTGAGCTTCCGAGTGTTGGGCAAGCGCTGACGCCGACGCAAGGTGATCCGATCGAAGTGGTGATTCGCGCCAACGGCAACATCAGCGTGCGCGAAGGCGGCGATGGAAGACTAAATCGCGACGCTGCCGTGCGCCGCATCCAAGAGCTTCAGCGCGTCCGAGATCGTCCCGTAGTCATCGCGGCGGATCGCGCGGTGCGCTACGAAGAGGTGGTGAATCTGCTGGGCGCGTTGCATGCAGCGGGTGTAAAGCGCGTCGGCCTTGCTGCGCGCGAAGGCAGCTGATTCGGGATGAATTTGCGGTGAACACGCCGAGCAAAACCCGAGCGTGGATCGGTGCAATCGTCGTGCACGTCGTTTTGATCGGCGCGCTTGTGTTCTCGCTGCGCTGGAAACAAGAAACGCCTCCAGTGGTCATGGTCGATCTGGTGACACCGACCTCGATCACGCCTCCAGGCCCGACGCTCACGCCTGCACCGCCTCTACCTCCGCCACCGCCACCGCCCTCGCAGCCGAGCCCGCCGCCTGCTGTGAAGCCAACACCTAGTCAACTCCCGCCCCAGTTGCAGCGGGGCGATATAGAGAAAAAGAAAGAAGAAGAAAAAAAGAAAAAAGAGCTTGACGCCCAAGAAAAGAAACAGCTAGAGGCTGAACGCCAAGCGAAAGAGCAGCAACAACGTAAGGATGCCGAGAAGAAGCAAGTTGAGGCCCGTGCGAAATCGCTTGCCGACGCAAAAGCGAAAGCGACGAAAGAGCAACAAGAGCAAAAGCAGCGTGACGAACGCGCCACTCGTGAACGTGAACTCGCGGAGAAAGCCGCGCGCGAAGCGGATGAGCGTAAAGCACAACAAATCGCGGCTCAGCAAGCGGCAGAGCGAAGCGCTCGCGAGGCCGCCCAACGCGCAAGAGCCAAAGCCGAAGGCGATTGGGTGGGCAAGATTCGCGGCAAGATTCGCGGCAATATCGTGCTGGCGACCGAGCCCGCCGGGAACCCAGAAGCTGTATTCGAAGTTAACTTGTTGCCGACGGGCGAAGTGTTGGACGCGCGCCTGCTGCGTTCGAGCGGCAATCCCGCATACGATCAGGCGGTCGAGCGAGCTATTTTGAAGTCCTCACCCTTTCCGAAACCGGATCAGGCCGATGTATTTCAGCGCCGACTCACGCTACGATTCCGTCCTGTTGAGTGATTTCGATGCGCGTGTTCGTAAGCCGATTGACGCGAGCGGCGAACCGATGTGGCGAGTCTTTGAATGAGGAGGGGCGGAGATGAACAGTGTGCCAACTGCGCATAAAAAATTTGAGCGCTTTGCCGATTTCTATCCGTTTTATCTCGGAGAGCACCGAAACCCGACGTGCCGTGTGCTGCATTTCATGGGCACATCCATCGGTTTGACCTGCCTCGTTGTTGGAATTCTCACTCGCACTTGGTGGCTGCTTCCGGCAGGCATCGTTCAAGGTTATGCCTGGGCCTGGATCGGGCATTTCGGCTTTGAGAAAAACAAGCCTGCAAGCTTCAAGCAACCGCTTTATTCATTCATGGGCGATTGGGTGATGTGGTTTCAGCTCCTGACAGGCAGGATCAAATTCAAGCACGAGTGAATTGACGCTACTGGGCACTGCGCGTCGGCGTTCGCTTCGCCTGCGAATCTAGCCAATCCAGTTCTTCGGCAACGAATCCAGCCGCAAGTCGTGCTGCGCGATTAAATGGCGGACGTGGACTAGGCGCGTCGTGTTCGATCCAAAGACGTTCGAAGGTTGCCATGGGATCAAGCTCTGCTTCAGCGCAGTAATATCGGAACCAGCGATTCCCAATTGCGACATGACCGACCTCATCACGCAGGATGATTGAGAGGATCTCGGCCGCGCGCACATCGCCCGCCTGCAATAGCTTTTCGCGCATGGCGGGCGATACATCAAGACCACGCGCTTCAAGCGTTCGTGGCACCAGTGCTAGCCGAGAGAGCAGACTGGTTTTCGTTTTCTCAGCCATTTCCCACAAGCCGTTATGCGCATCAAAGTCACCATAGTTTGCGCCCAACGACACCAGATGCCCCTGCAAAAGGGAGAAGTGATAAGCCTCTTCTTCTGCAACGCTCAGCCAATCTAATACGAATGCGCTCGACGTCGCATCGAAGCGAGCGACGATGTCAAGCGCGAGGTTAATCGCATTGAACTCGATATGTGCGACCGCGTGCAATAGGCTAGCTCGCCCTGCAGCGCTAGCCAGCGAACGCTGAGGTAGTAGTTTGGGTGAGACAAGTTTGGGCGGCTTGGGGATGCCTCTCAATTCGATAGCAGGCGTGCGTTGCACACCCAATACTTCACGCGCAAGTTCACGAGTTAGGCGAACTTTTTCGTATGGATCGATAACGTTTCGCGCGCGCAACGCTGACGAGCGTGCGGCTCTCACCGAGGTTACGCTGTACGCTTGCGCAGTTTGCATAGATAAGTTAGCGAAAGGCCAGTTTTGTTGTGAAGTTTTGAAATCGAAGTGTACGTTGGAGAGTTCACTGTGCGCGCGCGAAAAGCGTAATCAACGGCCGAACAATCAAATATGCGTTGATCGATGTTGCCTGCTCAGCTTTCCGCGAGAACGCTAGGCCAGATCTAGAACGGGCGGGAAGCGCTGCGATTGACGAAGTGCGCGCATCACCCGAGCACGATTGTTTCGCAATACCTGCCCAAACTGCAGCCCCCATGAGGCAAAATCAGGCGACTTTGAGTCCGTCCACCCAAGCAGTATTTCGCAGGCATGAGCGAGCAAACGACCGAACATTCGCAGGTGACACAGCTCGTTGAATCGATCGCGCTACCGATGGGGCGCTGGTCGCGCGATGGACGCTTAACGTATTGCAATCATCACTACGAAGCTTGGACAGGACGCCCGCGCGGACAGCTTTTGGGCAAAACGCTGCCTGAGATCTTTGGCCCGGCCGCGTGGGCGATCGCACGGCAGCCCTTTGCCAGAGCGTTTGCTGGAGAGTCTGTTACCTATGAACGCCAAGTGATTCTCGAGCGAGGTGAACTGCGCTGGCATCGAGTCATGGTGTTCCCAGACAATCCTGGCGGCGTGGAACCAGAAAGTATTTTTACGATTGCATTCGATATCGAAGACGATATTCGCCTGCGGCAACAACTCGCATCGAATGAAGCACGATTGCGCAGCGTGCTTGAGTCCATTGATATCCCGATCGCCCGTATTAGCCCGCAGCGTGTATTGATGTACACGAACTCGAGTTACGCAAAACTGATGGGTTTTGAGCAAAGTGCGTTGCCAGGAATGCCCATTGCGCATGTGATTGGCGCTGAAATCGACCGCTCGGTCGCGCCGTATTACGACCGCGCGGTACGCGGCGAGACTGTCAGTTATGACCGGCACTTTACTAACCTTACCCCACCGCGTTGGATAAGGGTGCGTCTGCAGCCCGAGCGCGATGCTGCAGGCTTGGTGCGATCAATCGTTGCATCTCTCTACGATATCGATAAGGATGTAAGTGAGCGGATCAAGCTTGAGCTCGCGCGGAAGCGCTTAGATGAGTTCACCAACAGCATCCCTTTCTCGCTCGCCTACGTCGATAGCGAGTTACTTTATCGCTTCGCTAACCGCGAGTTCTTGCGGCGACACGCCCTTCAAAGCACCGACATTCTGGGGCGACACCCTCGAGAGGCGCGCGGCGAGGAAACCTGGCAAAAGAATGAACCCTACTTCGCCTCGGCACTACGCGGCGAAGTGGTCCATCACGAGCGCCTGGTCCAGCTTGCCAGTGGCGAGGAGCGCTGGACCCGAACAATTTATGCGCCAGACCGAGACGAACAAGGCGCCGTGCGTGGCGTGTACACAACCAGCTTTGATATTCATGAGTTGAAGCAGGCTCAAAGCGAAATATCTCGAGTCGATGCGAAGCTCGCTGCGCATCTCGCGCGAAGCCCTGTGGCCGTGGTCGAATATGATCGCTTTGGCACGATCGTGCAATGGTCCCGTCGCGCTGAAGAGCTGCTCGGCATGAGCGCACAATCGATGATTGGAGCTAAGTTAACGCTTGATTTTGTCCATCCTGAGGACCAAGCGGCTGTAGGCGAGGTCATCAAGAGAATTCTTGTGG
Source organism: Betaproteobacteria bacterium (assembly GCA_013298145.1). Classification (GTDB taxonomy): domain Bacteria; phylum Pseudomonadota; class Gammaproteobacteria; order Burkholderiales; family Casimicrobiaceae; genus Casimicrobium. The sequence continues at coordinate 10,857 of JAAFJO010000008.1, read as the reverse complement.
GTGGCTCAGAAACCATCATCAATACGCATCGCTATCGTCATCGAACCGGTCGTTATGTGTGGATCGAGTGGTACACCTCCATCATCCGAACAGCGGCAGGCCAAATCGAATCGATTATGTCGCTCGGGGTTGATCGAACTGAACGAACAGAGGCCCGGCTGCGGCTACAGCGGCTTGCTGATCAGGTGCCCAACCCCGTTACCTACGTGGGCCTTGATATGCGGTATGTCTTCATGAACACAGCGTTTACGGCCTGGACGGGCATCACGCGTGAGCAGATGATTGGGCGCACGCCAAGGGAAGTGCGCGGCGAAGAGCTGGGCAAAACATTCGAACGATCCATCCGCAGCGCGCTCAGCGGAATTGCAACCGAGTCTGAGCGTTGCGCCACACTGGTTGGTGGGCGCGTGCGCTGGGTGAAGACCATCTTCTCGCCTGATTTCGACGATCACGGGAGAGTCGTCGGCTGCTACAACGTTTCGTTCGACGTGCATGAATCTAAGCTAAGAGAGGAAAGCTTAAGACTTGCGGCGACTGAAGATCCACTCACTGGGTTATTGACGCGCCGCGCGCTTTTTGAGCGTCTAGATGAGGCTCTGCAGCAGTCTGAGGTCTTATCTGTAGCAGTATTCTTCGTTGACTTGGATGGTTTCAAGGCGGTCAATGACGACTTGGGACATGCCATGGGTGACGTTGTGCTTGTTCAGGCTGCTAACGCGCTCTCACGGGGCGTTCGATCGCTCGATATTGTCGGCCGTTTTGGAGGCGACGAGTTTCTGGTGGTTGCCATCGACACCGATGAAAGTGTGTGTGAAGCGTTGGCGAAGTCCATCATTGAAAGCATTTCTGCAATTGAATGTGAGGGCGCTACGCGACACCAAATAGGCGCGAGTATTGGTGTGGCGATCGCCCGATTACCTCATCAACGTGATAGCGACGATCTCGTTCGGCGCGCAGATCGAGCCATGTACGAAGCAAAGCGCGCCGGTGGCGGTAAGCTACGATTCGCGCCTTAAGCTCCACTCACCTGCTCTGCGAGTTAACGTTTTCGCCCGCATATCGACGCAATCACTTTGTACGGCGATCAGCATGTTGATCCGAGCGTTCGGAATGCGCGGCTACTTTTGTAGCTTCTCGCCATACCACCAGCGTTTAGCGAGCAATTTTTGCGCGTAAACGCAGTGAATCTATAGATTGAATCGTAACCCAACCTTAGCGCCTTCCCCTCAAAAACATGCATATTCATATCCTCGGCATCTGCGGCACTTTCATGGGCGGGATCGCCGCACTTGCGCGCGAAGCAGGGCATCGCGTCACGGGTTGTGATGCCAATGTCTATCCACCGATGTCAGACCAACTTCGTGAACTCGGAATCGATCTGATCAGCGGCTACGACGCGAGCCAATTGAACCTCAACCCCGATGTTTTCGTAATTGGTAACGTGGTGACTCGCGGTAACCCGCTGATGGAGGCGATTCTTGATAGCGGCGCTCGATTCGAATCCGGGCCGCGCTGGCTCGCCGATAACGTCTTGCGCGGCCGACACGTGCTCGCCGTGGCTGGTACCCACGGAAAAACGACTACGTCGTCGATGTTGAGCTATATCCTGGATCGAGTCGGCCCTCCGACTGGATTTCTAATCGGCGGTATCGCTAAAGATCATGGCATTTCAGCGCGCTTGCTTGGCAAAACGGGCGCGGCTTCCACCCATTTTGTAGTCGAAGCGGACGAGTACGACACTGCTTTTTTCGATAAACGAAGCAAGTTTGTTCACTACGGGCCGCGCACTGCGATTCTGAATAATTTGGAATACGATCACGCCGACATATTTCCGGACTTGGCATCGATTCAACGACAGTTTCACCATCTGGTGCGCTGCATTCCGAGAACGGGGCGAATCGTGTTCAACGGTCGTGATGCGGCGCTAGCGGAGACGCTTGCAATGGGTTGCTGGTCAGAGCGCGAAGCATTTGGCACCGAAACCGGTTGGCATTTTGTAAGTGACGGCTCACTGGATTTTGGTGGCGAGCGTTTCGGTGCGCTTCAACTATCGATGCCGGGCGAACACAATCGATCTAACGCGATGGCAGCAATTGCGGCCGCGCGACACGTGGGTGTCGACCCGCGTGCCGCACTTGAAGCACTACGCGACTTCTCCGGCGTCAAGCGAAGGCTCGAATTGCGCGGTGAAGCCGGCGGCGTTCGTGTCTATGATGACTTTGCGCACCACCCGACGGCGATCGAAGCATCAATCGCCGCACTCCGTGGCGCGATCCCGCGTGGCGAGAGAATTCTCGCCGTGTTCGAGCCGCGATCCAACACCATGAAGCAGGGCGCTACGCGTGACGCGATTGCGCCAAGCCTACGCGGCGCTGACTTGGCGTTTTCCTTTTCCGGCGCTGTAAATTGGAATGTGGCCGACGCCCTTGCACCCCTTGGCGAAAAAGCGCAAGACTTTCGCGAGCTCGATCTGCTGGTGGCGGCAGTTTGCAAAGTCGCAAAGTCGGGCGACCATATCCTTGTGATGAGCAATGGCGGCTTTGGCGGGATCCACGATCTACTGCTGCGAGCGCTTGCGCGCAACGCGTAGCGCTATTGCGTGCACCACTACAATTGGGCGGCAGAACTCACCGACACTAGACAACGCTTTCTGTGCGCCCGCGATGATGGGTCATGAGCACTCTCAGCCTGAAGCGTTGATCTGATCGCGAACACTGTCATCCCGCGTCTCCTGGCGCTCATTCTGCCCACCGCTACTCGATTGGATTTCGTTTATTCATGGCCGTTTCGCTCGACGATCGTTTAGTGATTGCGATTTCATCCCGTGCGCTCTTTGATCTTTCAGAGAGTCATGCGATTTATGAGCGTGATGGCGTTGAAGCGTATCAAGCCCATCAAGTTGAACGCGAATCGATTCTTCTAAATCCGGGCGTCGCATTCGATCTGGTACGAAAGCTTTTGCGCCTGAATGTTGACCAGCGTGTGTACGTTGAAGTCGTATTACTTTCTCGAAACAGTGCAGACACTGGGCTTCGGGTGTTCAATTCCATCGAGCATTACGGCTTAGCGATTACGCGAGCGGTTTTTACAGGCGGCACTGATACCTCTCGCTACGTTGCTGCACTGGGATCGCATCTCTTCCTATCGGCGGACGCGGAAGACGTAAAACATGCGCTCGAATCAGGGCATGCCGCGGCAACCATCTTTCCGCGCGTGATCCGCGAAGAAGACAACGGCACAAAGCGAGAAGAGCTGCGGATTGCCTTCGACGGCGACGCGGTGCTTTTCTCGGACGAGGCCGAACGGATTTACCAATCTGATGGGTTAGACGCGTTTACCGAATCAGAAAAAGCAGCGGCGGCGCGTCCGCTTGAGGGCGGTCCGTTTCGTGGCTTCCTCCAAGCGCTTCATCGCATCCAAACGGAGTTCCCTCGCGATCAGCAACCCATTCGTACCGCACTTGTCACAGCGCGCAGCGCACCCGCTCATGAGCGAGTGATTCGCACGCTTCGCAAGTGGGGAATCCGCATCGACGAATCGCTATTTTTAGGCGGTCTCGACAAAGCGGAATTTCTTCGCGCCTTCGGCGCGGATATCTTTTTTGACGACCAGCGGCGACACGTTGACTCGGCGACGCGATTCGTTGCCGCCGGTCACGTGCCGCATGGCATCACCAATAGCACTCAATGAAAAGCGCACTCTTCGAAGACGACGGTCAACTCAAATTCGGTAACGTACTTGCAACTTCCGAGGCTTCATCCCAGATAGAAACCCGGGAAGGCCGCCGATTAAAAGTCAAGTCAACCAACATACTTTTGCTGCGTGAGTCCAAAGATACTTGGGATCTAAAAGCAAAAGCTGAAGCGCTGCGCGAATCGATGGACCTCACGCTTTTGTGGGAAAGCGCCGATGCTGATGCCGAAAAGCCGTTCACCGAATACGCTGAGCTTTACTTCGGCGAATCGTCGAACGACGAACAAGTTTGTGCAACGCTGCTCGCATTGCATAGTGCGCCAATGTATTTCTACAAGCGCGGCAAGGGCATTTATCGCCCCGCGCCAGAAGCGTCACTCAAAGCTGCATTGGCGGGCGCCGAACGCAAAGCAAGAGAAGCCGCTCAGATTGAGCAATGGGTGAGTGATCTCGTTGCCGGCAACGCGCCAGATGCAATCGCGTCGCAGTGGCTTCGCCTGTTGTTCGCGCCAGACAAGCAAACGCTGGAATACAAGGCGCTCAGCGCAGCCGTTGAGCGAGCGCGGATGGCGCCCGTCGCGCTTCTCTCGAAGTGCGGCGTGATCCACTCAACACATGCGCTTCACTTCGGTAAGTTTCTGCTCAATACCTTTCCGAAGGGAACCGAGTTCCCCGCGCACGATCCGTTGGCGCTTCCTGAGTCGCTACCGCAAGCATCGGTACGCGCATTCAGCATTGATGATGATTCCACGACAGAGATTGATGATGCGTTTTCAGTCGAGCGCACCGATACCGGCTATCGTGTCGGCATCCACATCGCAGCGCCAGCGCTCGGCATTGCCCCCAACTCGTCGCTTGATCGGGTCGCCCGCGATCGCTTGTCTACGGTGTACATGCCAGGCAGAAAAATCACCATGCTTCCTGAGGCGGCGGTGAGCGTGTTCTCTCTCGACGCGGGTCGCGTTGTGCCGGCCGTTTCGCTCTACCTTGAGCTTGATGCAGCGCTCGAAATCAAATCGCAGCACTCGAAGGTAGAGTCAGTGACGATTGCCGAGAACCTGCGCATTCCCGCGCTCGAAGCGAGCAGTTGGATGGAACCGGGTGACGAATCGGTTCCGTTTGCGAGCGACTTGCGACTTTTGTTCCGCCTATGCGCGCAGCTTCAATCGGTGCGTGCCGAGCAGAATGCGCAAGGCAATCGGATTGACTACAACTTCGATGTGATCGGCGAGCCTGATGCTGCCGACGCGCGCATCGAAATCAAACCGCGCGAGCGTGGCTCGGCGATTGATGTCATCGTCTCTGAGCTCATGATTTACGCAAACGTTGCGTGGGCCAAGCAGCTCGCCGAACGCGGGCTGATTGCGATGTATCGCGTTCAAGGCGCGGGCAAGACGAAAATGAGTTCGCAGCCTGGCCCGCACGAAGGCTTAAACGTGCCGAACTATTTGTGGGCGACCTCGCCATTGCGGCGTTTTTCCGATTTACTCAACCAGCGACAGATCATCGCCGCGATTCGTGGCGAATCGCCGGTCTATGCACGTGGTGACGCGTTGGTGATGGCCGCGATCGCCGACTTTGACGCCACTTATTCTATTTATGCAGATTTTCAGCAGCAAATGGAGTTTTACTGGTGTTTGCGCTATCTCGTGCAAGAAAAAATCGAGCGCGTTACGGCAAGTGTCATTCGTGAAAACCTGGTTCGATTTGACCATTTGCCGATTGTGCAACGTATCAGTGACATGACGGCGAAAGAGCCCGGCACCCGTGTATTACTGGCGGTTGCTGAAATCGACTTACTTGAGCCCGCGTTGCATACACGCTTCATCGATACCGTTTGACAGCCCGGTCACGTCCGCATAACGTGAATCGCCCATAAAATCGGCGAGTGCGCAGTAAGTCTCACAAACCCATCATCTACCCGCGGCCGAGCGTCGCGGCGAAGCTAAGTCCGCTTCTTACGTGGACGGTGATGGCATCCGTTGCGGCGCATGCGATTGTGCTTTCGATCCATTTTGAGCTTCCGAAGCTCTTTAGATCGCCTTCGAATTCGCCACCGCTCGAAGTTTCACTGGTCAACGCAAAGACCAACACGCGGCCAACCAAGGCCGATTTCCTGGCGCAAGCCAATCTGGATGGCGGTGGCAATACCGATGCCAAACGCCGCTTAAGCTCACCGCTGCCGCGCGCCGCCATTGATGCGCAGCAAACGCAGCTCGCGCTCGCTCAAGAGCAAGTGCAAGCGCTGGAGCGGGAAACCCGCGAACTGATGCGCCAGCTCAAAAGTAAGTCGCAAGCGGCGAATCAACGCGAAGCATCCGATTCCACGAAAACCGAAGCTGCGAATACGATGAAGCAGCTCTCGGAAAAGGCGCTCGAATTGCAGCGCTTGGAAGCCCAGATTTCACGCGAATTTGATCAGTATCAGCAACGGCCGAAGAAGCGCCACATTGGCGCGCGCGCCGCTGAATATCGCTTCGCACGCTACGTTGAAGACTGGCGGCAAAAGGTTGAGCGCGTCGGTAACGAAAATTATCCCGCCGCCGCGCGTGAACGAAAGATTCACGGCTCGCTCGTGCTCACCGTAGGCATCAAAGCCGACGGGCGCATCGAATCGGTCGAGATTGATCGCCCTTCCGGCCAACGCATCCTAGATGCTGCAGCGCTAAAAATTGTTGAACGCGCCGCCCCCTATGCGCCGTTTCCATCCGACGTGCGCGCTGACACCGACATTCTCTACATCACACGTACGTGGAGCTTTACGCGCGAAGGCGGCCTTGAAAGCCGCGGCGGCGCGTTCCCGTCGGCAAACTAAATGGGCAGACTGCTTGGGCGTGCTTTCCTTGCCGTGCTCTTGTCGTGCGTCGTTATGTTCATGGCGGTGCAGGTTTATTTCTACGCACTCGTGCTCTGGTATGCCGAGCACCCGCCGCAGCGCACCGCTTTTATGTCGCACCGCTTGGGCGAAGCGCGCGAGAAAAAACCAGATGCATCGCTGCGCTATCAGTGGGTAGATTACACAAAGATTTCACGCAACCTGAAGCGCGCGATGATTGCCGCCGAAGACTCCAAGTTTGTTGAGCATGAGGGTTTCGATTGGGAAGGCATTCAGCTCGCGATTGAGAAAAACAAATCCCGAGGCCGCTATGTCGCGGGCGGTTCGACGATTACGCAACAGCTCGCGAAGAACCTGTTTCTCTCCCCTGAAAAATCGTATTTGCGAAAAGGGCAAGAAGCAATCATCACGCTCATGCTCGAATACACACTCGATAAAGAAAGAATCCTTGAGCTCTATCTCAACGTAATTGAGTGGGGCAACGGCGTTTTCGGGGCTGAAGCGGCTTCGCGTCGCTATTTCGGCATCAGCGCGTCGCAGCTTTCTGCTGATCAAGCCGCGCGTCTTGCCGCTATGGCACCAAACCCGCGCTTCTACGAGCGCAACGGCAATGCACCGGGCCTGCGCAAAAAGATCGGCATTATCGTCGCGCGGATGCCGCAGGTGGAGCTACCGGAGTAGCCGCCGAAGCAGCCAGTTCGGAGCTCACCCGCGCAGACGTTTCCGACACATTGCGAATTCGCTACGCCCGCATGACAACGCGCCGCAAACATTTCCGCTCGCGAATCGAAGCGCGGCTAGAATAAATTTCCGTTGTTTGTATTCATTTCATTGGACGTCACCCATCCATGTCCGAAGCTCTCGAAAAAGAGTCGCTATCTGCGAGCGTGGATGATGCGCTGTCGGAAGCCCTAGCTGACGTCGTCGCCCTCGTTAGGCAGTATCGACTGCTTTCGGGTTTTGCGGCTAGTCTTAGCGATGCGCTGGAATCGGCGCCCAGCAGCCCTGTCATTGCAACCGTACTCTCCGAGCTGCGCGCAAGGCTAGAGGCGCTTCACCCCGCAGACGTTGCGCACATCCTGGAAGCGCTGCCGCTTGACGAGCGGATGTTCGTTTGGGATATGGTCAAAGCCGAGCGCGATGGCGACATCCTTGTTGAAACTTCGGATGCCGTTCGCGAAAGCCTCATCGCGAGCATGGACGCGCCCGAGCTGGTGGCTGCGGCCGCCACGCTGGACGCGGAAGAGATCGCCGAGCTCGCGCCGGATCTGCCCGACGAAGTCGTTGAAGAAGTCAAAAAAGCGCTCGATCCCGAAGAGCGCGAACAGCTTCGGCAAGCCATGTCGTACGAAGAAGACATGGTCGGCGCACTCATGGATTTCGACATGATCGAGGTGCGCGCCGATGTCACGCTTGAAGTCGTGATGCGCTACTTGCGTCGTTTTGATGAATTGCCCGCCAATACCGATCAGGTGTTCGTGATCGATCGAGGCGAGAAATTGCTCGGCGTTGTGCCCACTAACGTCATTCTTGTGACTGATGAAGACAAGCTCGTGAGCGATGTCATGATCGAGCCGCCGATTCGGTTTGAGGCCACCGATCATGCCGACACCGCTGCCGCCGCGTTCGAACGCTACGATCTTGTTTCCGCGCCTGTGGTCGATGCGCATGGCGAGCTTGTCGGCCGTGTTACCGTTTCTGAAGTGCTCGATTTCGTGCGCGAAAGCGCCGAAGAAGATGCGCGTAAAGTCGCCGGTTTGCGCGAAGAAGAAGACGTGTTCGCGAGCGTGTGGAAGAGCGTGAAAAACCGTTGGCAATGGCTTGCGCTAAACCTTGTCACCGCCTTTATCGCCTCACGCGCGACCGATTTGTTCCAAGGCTCCATCGAAAAGCTCGCCGTACTCGCCGTATTGCAAACGATCGTCGCCGGAATCGGCGGCAACTCCGGCAACCAAACGCTCACCATGATCGCGCGCGCCATCGCGCTCGGGCAAATCGGCAGCGAACATTTCCGTCGTTTGATCCGAAAAGAAATTAGCGTCGCGCTGCTAAACGGCGTGATTTTCGGCGGCATCATCGGCATCGTGATCGGGTTGCTTGAAAAGAGCTGGGGCCTGGGCCTCGTGCTCACTGGAGCGATGACGTTAAACCTAGTGCTCGCGTCAATCATGGGCGTCGTCATCCCCATGTGGCGTCACAAGAGCGGCAGAGATCCCGCGCAAGGCGGCAGCGTTTTGCTAACGGCCGTTACCGATACCGGCGGCTTCTTCATCTTCTTGGGGCTTGCGACGATCTTTTTGCTGCGTTCACCCGGTTGATCGTGAGCAAAGTGCCGGAAACAAAGCTCTGCGGCGAAAGCGTTGTTTTGTACGGGCTAACCGAACGTTAGTGCGTCTGACCAAGAAACTGCGAAAAGTGCGCTGAGCCCTAATAAAACGGTCGTTCTAAGTCATGTGTTATTCGCGCTTCACAGCGGCGTGTCGTCTCTCGCTGCGCTACCGAAATAACGCACTCGCGACATAACAGTCACGATTGCCGATTCGCGCATGGGCACGCAAGTCGCTCGTGGCATCAACGGTGCCGCCGTCGTCGGCGGAATCAGTTTCCCACCTGGCGCGACCCGCACCCACTGCCCCGCGATTCGTGATTACATGATTCAACGCCACGGATTGGGTATCCTGCAAAAGCGAGCGCACGCCGAGTCGTATGAACGTTTACAACTAAAATAACCAAAAGCTAATCGCGCTAAGCTCAAATTTAATTGAGGCTAAGGCTTAAAAAATATAGGCGTTGGAATTAATATAAATAACTGTTTAGCCCCAATATATTGGAGCGTACAGTGAAATAGTCAGCTCGTGACCGCGTATTGCATTAGATCGCATCGGGTGCTTCGGTCACACAACGCAATGCAATTTCTCCGCCGAAGCCTGATTGCTCGTGCCTTCACACGCGTTGCTCCCCGAAGCCGCCCAATCGAACACCGATAATTTGCATCCATGAACCCAGCCGAATACCGCACGATTTATCTCATCATCGCCGCCGTCGCCCTCAGCGCCGCGCTGATCGAAGGGCTCGTGCTCGCATACATTGCGCAACGCGGCTACAACTGGAAAAGCTATTTCGCATCGCTCTTCATCGCCGTGGGTCGTCGCGTTGCCGATTTCGTGCCGATTGCGATTGCATTTCCCGGCGCGTTTTGGCTTTATGAACACCGCTTGATCGATTGGAATTTGCGCGATTGGCCCGCGTACGTCGCGCTCTTCTTCATTCTGGAATTCGCGTACTACTGGTTTCATCGCGCGAGCCATCGCGTGCGCCTGTGGTGGCTGAATCACAGCGTTCATCACTCGCCAAACGAATTCACGCTTTCCACCGCCTATCGCCTCGGCTGGACGGGGCGCATCACGCTATCGCTCATCTTCTTTGTGCCGATTGCTTGGCTCGGCTTCCCCCCAGCATTGGTCGCCATCGCGCTCAGCATCAATCTGCTCTATCAATTCTGGATTCATGCCGAATGGATTCCCAAATTGGGCTTCCTTGAAGGCATCTTGAACACGCCCTCCGCCCATCGCGTGCATCACGCGTCAAACGTCGAATACCTAGACGCGAATTACGGCGGCGTGCTCGTCATCTTTGATCGCCTATTCGGCACCTACATCCCCGAACGCGACGAAGAAAAACCGATCTACGGCTGGGTGCAACCCATCGAAACACACAACCCGCTCGCGATTGTGTTTCGCCCCTGGCGAGACCTCTTTCGCGATCTCAAGACCGCACGCAGCATTCGCGACGTAATCGGCTTCGGCTTCGCCCCACCCGGATGGCAACCGGATGGCAACGGCCCGACGACGGAGAATTTGAGGAAACGGGCGAAAGCGGGCGACAGCATCCTTGCCAAACCATGAGCGCGAAGCGCTCGGCGATTTGAAGCGACGGATCAGCGAGCGCAAGCAAGCCCGTCGATTCAAATCGTTGTAGCTCCCGCTCTCACCCCGGATAGCTACACTGAAAAAGACCTAGATAAGCGAGTAATATGGGTTGTAGCTCCCGCTCTCACCCCGGATAGCTACACTGGCGCGAAGCCGCTGAGTTTGATCGCCGCAGTTGTAGCTCCCGCTCTCACCCCGGATAGCTACACTAGCTGGTCACAGCAGGACGCGTTCAGACCCGTTGTAGCTCCCGCTCTCACCCCGGATAGCTACACTATTGCTGAGGGCGACAATCGCGGTTGCGTAGTTGTAGCTCCCGCTCTCACCCCGGATAGCTACACTGCACAAGCGTAGGGACCCATGTCCATTGGTGTTGTAGCTCCCGCTCTCACCCCGGAT
>JAAFJO010000007.1 GCA_013298145.1 Betaproteobacteria bacterium | reverse complement strand
GTGCATCGTATGGCGGAGGCGAACAAAGCCTTCTCGCACTTCCGTTTCTAACAGCAATCGTTGCTCGGGCGCCTGGTGGCACCGGGCGCATAGAGAGATTTAGTTATGCCTCGCACTACACCTATTGATCGCTATCGGAACATCGGTATCTCAGCTCACATTGACGCTGGGAAAACGACGACTACCGAGCGTATTCTTTTCTACACGGGCGTATCGCACAAGATTGGCGAAGTTCACGATGGCGCTGCCACGATGGACTGGATGGAGCAGGAGCGTGAACGCGGTATCACAATTACCTCGGCTGCTACGACCTGTTTTTGGAAGGGAATGGATAAAAATTTCCCTGAGCACCGTATCAACATTATTGATACGCCGGGGCACGTCGACTTCACGATCGAAGTAGAGCGATCAATGCGCGTTCTTGACGGCGCGTGCATGGTGTACTGTGCAGTGGGCGGTGTTCAACCGCAATCTGAGACCGTTTGGCGCCAGGCAAATAAGTACAAAGTGCCGCGCCTTGCGTTCGTAAATAAGATGGACCGAACCGGTGCGGATTTCTTCAAGGTCTACGATCAAATGAAGATTCGCCTCAAGGCGAACCCCGTACCGATGCAAGTGCCGATTGGCGCTGAGGAAAACTTCCAGGGCATTATCGACCTCGTTCGTATGAAGGCGATCTTTTGGGACGAAGCGTCCCAAGGCATGAAATACGAGGCGCGTGACATTCCCGCAGAGCTCCAAGCCAAGGCAGACGAGTGGCGCGCCAAGATGGTGGAAAGCGCCGCCGAAGCGAACGAAGACCTGATGAACAAGTACTTGGAAGAGGGAGAGCTCTCAGCTGAGGACATCAAAAAAGGCATTCGTCTCCGCACAATCGCAAGCGAAATCGTGCCAATGTTCTGCGGCTCTGCTTTTAAGAACAAAGGCGTACAAGCGATGCTCGACGCTGTGATCGAGTACATGCCTGCGCCGACGGATATTCCGCCGGTCGGCGGCACGGATGACGATGAAAAGCCCGTGACGCGCAATGCAAGTGATGAAGAGAAGTTTTCTGCGCTCGCATTTAAGATCATGACCGACCCATTCGTCGGGCAGCTCATCTTCTTCCGCGTGTACTCGGGAGTCGTAGCAACAGGCGACACCATCTACAACCCGGTTAAGGGCAAGAAGGAACGTATCGGTCGCTTGCTGCAGATGCACGCGAATCAACGCGAGGAAATCAAAGAGGTACGTGCTGGCGACATCGCTGCTGCGGTTGGCTTGAAGGAAGCTACGACGGGCGACACCTTGTGCGATCCAAGCGCGTTGATCACACTTGAGCGCATGGTGTTCCCGGAACCAGTGATCTCTCAAGCGGTGGAGCCTAAGACGAAAGCCGATCAAGAGAAAATGGGCTTGGCGTTGGGTCGCTTGGCACAAGAAGATCCTTCGTTCCGCGTTCGTACCGATGAAGAATCGGGGCAGACAATCATTTCCGGAATGGGCGAGTTACACCTCGAAATTCTTGTTGACCGCATGAAGCGCGAGTTCGGTGTTGAGGCGAGCGTTGGTAAGCCTCAGGTCGCATATCGTGAAACGATTCGTAAGCCATGCGAAGTCGAAGGTAAATTTGTTAAGCAGTCTGGCGGACGCGGCCAATACGGTCACGTTTGGATCAAGATGGAGCCGCAAGAGGCGGGCAAAGGTTACGAGTTCGTTGACGCCATCAAAGGCGGCACGGTTCCTCGCGAGTTCATCCCGGCGGTTGCGAAGGGTCTCCTTGATACGCTCCCAAACGGAGTACTCGCAGGATTCCCGGTGGTTGACGTCAAGGTCACGCTGTTCGATGGCTCGTTCCACGAAGTGGATTCGAACGAAAACGCGTTCAAAATGGCCGCGTCGATGGCTTTCAAAGACGGTATGCGTAAAGCGAGTGCTGTTCTTCTGGAGCCGATGATGGCGGTTGAAGTCGAGACGCCAGAAGACTACGCGGGTACGGTGATGGGCGATCTCTCATCACGCCGCGGCATGGTTCAAGGTATGGATGACGTGCTTGGTGGAAAAATCATCAAGGCTGAAGTGCCGCTCGGTGAGATGTTTGGTTACTCGACCTCATTGCGTTCCGCGACCCAGGGCCGAGCAACGTATACGATGGAATTCAAGCACTACTCAGAAGCGCCTAAGAACGTGGCTGAGGCAGTGATGAAAGCAAAAGCAGGCTAATTCAAAACAAATGGACGCCAATTGAAGCGTCCGTTGCTAATTATTTAAGCAATCAAAAACTCTAAGGACTCCAGAAAATGGCAAAAGAGACTTTTAAGCGCACGAAGCCCCACGTGAACGTAGGCACGATTGGTCACGTTGATCATGGCAAGACCACTTTGACGGCTGCGATCACCACCGTGTTGTCGCGCAAGTTCGGTGGTGAGGCCAAGGCCTACGACCAGATTGACGCAGCGCCTGAAGAGAAAGCGCGCGGCATCACGATTAACACCGCCCACGTAGAGTACGAGACGAGCAATCGTCACTACGCCCACGTTGACTGCCCCGGCCACGCTGACTATGTGAAGAACATGATCACCGGTGCTGCGCAGATGGACGGCGCGATTCTGGTTTGCTCGGCTGCTGACGGCCCGATGCCACAGACGCGCGAGCACATCCTCCTCTCGCGTCAGGTTGGTGTTCCTTACATCGTCGTATTCCTCAACAAATGCGACATGGTCGACGACGCAGAACTCCTCGAACTCGTTGAAATGGAAGTTCGTGAACTTCTCAGCAAGTACGACTTCCCAGGCGATGACATCCCGATCGTTAAAGGCTCCGCCAAGCTCGCCCTCGAAGGCGACAAATCGGATCTGGGCGAGCCCTGCATCGACCGTTTGGCCGAAGCGCTTGACAGCTACATCCCCACGCCTGAGCGCGCCATTGACGGCGCCTTCCTCATGCCTGTGGAAGACGTCTTCTCGATTTCGGGTCGCGGCACCGTGGTGACCGGTCGTATCGAGCGTGGCGTTGTCAAGGTCGGCGAAGAGATCGAAATCGTCGGCATCAAGCCCACACTCAAGACCACCTGTACCGGTGTTGAGATGTTCCGTAAGCTCCTCGACCAAGGTCAAGCGGGCGACAACGTCGGTATTCTTCTTCGCGGCACCAAGCGTGAAGAGGTTGAGCGCGGCCAAGTGCTCTGCAAGCCGGGTTCAATCATGCCGCACACCGATTTCGAATGCGAAATCTACGTGCTCTCGAAAGACGAAGGCGGACGCCACACCCCGTTCTTCAATAACTACCGTCCCCAGTTCTACTTCCGCACGACGGATGTGACCGGATCGGTGACGTTGCCAGCGGGCACAGAGATGGTGATGCCAGGCGACAACGTGAAGATGACGGTTGCCTTGATTGCGCCGATCGCGATGGAAGAGAAGCTTCGCTTCGCGATCCGTGAAGGCGGTCGCACCGTCGGCGCAGGCGTCGTGTCGAAAATTCTGAAGTAATTCGGACTAGGACAATAACAGTGCAAAGCCAAAAAATTCGGATTCGACTCAAGGCCTTCGATTACAAGTTGATCGATCAGTCTGCGTCGGAAATCGTTGAAACAGCGAAGCGTTCGGGCGCAATTGTGAAGGGACCCGTTCCCTTGCCTACCCGGATTGAGCGCTTCGATATCCTGCGTTCGCCACACGTCAACAAGACTTCCCGCGACCAGTTTGAAATTCGTACCCATCTGCGATTGATGGACATCATCGAGCCTAACGACAAAACGGTAGACCAGCTTATGAAGCTGGACCTTCCAGCAGGCGTCGATGTTGAGATTAAAGTTCAGTAAACCACTGCGGGGAGCAACAGCTCCTCGTCAACAAACTGCCGGTCAATTGAAACTGGCACCGCTTTTAGGCAACTGCGAGCGGCAAGAAAGAAGAGGTGAGCTATGAGTCTCGGACTCATCGGACGCAAAGTCGGTATGACACGCGTCTTCAACGACGACGGTTCAGCAACAGCGGTCACTGTGATCGACGTTGCAAATAATCGTGTCTCGCAGGTTAAGACTGCGGAAACGGACGGCTACCAAGGCGTCCAATTAACGTACGGCGATCGCCGTGCGACTCGCGTCACTAAGGCAGCCGCCGGTCATTTTGCGAAAGCAGGTGTGCAGGCTGGGGCTATTACGCGTGAATTTTCAGCTGCAGCGGGCGAACTCAAAGCGGGTTCGGTTGTTGGTGCTGAGACATTCCAAGTGGGGCAAATTGTCGACGTGACCGGGACCAGTAAGGGTCGAGGTTTCTCAGGCGTGATCCGCCGCCACAACTTTAGCTCGAATCGCGAAACGCACGGTAACTCGGTCACCACACGTGCACCCGGGTCGATCGGCATGGCGCAGGATCCGGGGCGCGTATTTCCGGGCAAACGCATGGCGGGCCAGTACGGGAATAAGCAACGCACGGTGCAAGCACTCAAAGTCGTTCGCATTGATGCGGCGCGCGGGTTGCTTCTCATCGCAGGGGCAGTTCCTGGTGCGCCCGGCGGTCACGTGATCGTCAAACCGACTGCACGGACGTAAGGAGCTAACACATGGAATTGCAAGTCCTGAATGCACAGGGCAAGGCCGCGTCAACGCTCGCAGCGTCCGATGCCGTTTTTGCTCGTGAGTACAACGAAGCGCTCGTTCACCAAGTCGTGGTGGGTTTTCAAGCCAACGCGCGGGGTGGTAATCGCGCTCAGATGACGCGTGCTGAAGTTCGCCACTCAACGAAGAAGCCCTGGAAACAAAAAGGCACGGGTAACGCCCGTGCAGGTATGACCTCCAGCCCAATCTGGCGCGGCGGTGGTCGGGCCTTCCCGAACAAGCCTGACGAGAACTTTACTCACAAGATCAACCGCAAGATGTTCCGTGCCGGCATGGCCACTATCCTGTCGCAGCTCGCACGCGATGGACGTCTGTCGGTAGTTGAGAACTTCGCCGTCGATGCGCCGAAGACAAAACTTGTCGCTGGTGCCCTTAAGGATATGGGGATTTCAGAAGCGTTGATCGTGACTGACAGCATTGACAACAATCTCTACCTTGCGACGCGAAACCTTCCGCATGTTGCAGCGGTAGCGGCACATAACGTTGACCCGGTCAGCCTGCTCAACTTTAAACGTGTGTTGTTCACGAAAGCGGCTGTTGCCAAGATTGAGGAGTCATACAAATGAATCAAAATCGTTTGATGACCGTGATTAAGGCTCCGGTCATTTCTGAGAAAAGCACGTTCGTCGCTGAGAAGAACGAGCAGGTGGTGTTCGAGGTTATTCAAGATGCCACGAAACCCGAGGTTAAGGCCGCTGTCGAACTGCTCTTTAAGGTGCAGGTAGAGAGCGTGCAAATGTTGAACCGCGCAGGGAAGACAAAGCGCTTCGGTCGCTCGACCGGACGGCGTAGCGATTCCCGCCGCGCTTATGTGTCGCTCAAGCCGGGGCAAGAGATTAACTTCGGCGGGGAGGCTTAATCATGGCTCTCGTAAAAGTTAAACCAACATCCCCTGGCCGTCGTTCGCTAATCAAGGTTGTCAACCCTGATTTGCATAAGGGCGAGCCGCATGCTCCGTTGCTCGTGCCGCAGAAGCGTGGCTCTGGTCGTAACAACAACGGCCACATCACGATGCGTCACAAAGGTGGTGGGCATAAGCATCACTATCGTTTGGTCGATTTCCGTCGCGACAAGGATGGTGTTCCTGGCACCGTTGAGCGCCTTGAGTACGATCCAAATCGTAGCGCGAATATTGCATTGCTTTGTTACGCAGACGGTGAACGACGCTATGTTTTGGCGCCCAAAGGCTTAAGCGCCGGCGATGTGGTGCTCTCAGGGGCTGAAGCGCCGATCAAAGTTGGTAACGCACTCCCTATCCGTAACATTCCTGTGGGCACTACGATCCATGCGATTGAGTTGCAGCCCGGTAAGGGCGCGCAACTTGCCCGTAGCGCGGGTACATCGGTTCAGCTGATGGCGCGCGAAGGCATCTACGCTCAGGTCCGCTTGCGGTCAGGTGAAGTGCGTAAAGTGCACGTCGACTGCCGTGCGACGATCGGTGAAGTTGGCAATGGTGAGCACTCGCTACGCGTTATTGGCAAGGCTGGCGCAAATCGTTGGCGCGGTATCCGTCCAACGGTGCGCGCGATCTCCATGAACCCAGTGGATCACCCAATGGGTGGCCGCACGAACGGTGGTGGTGGTCGTCATCACCCAGTTTCGCCTTGGGGTCAGAAGGCTAAGGGTCTCAAGACTCGCACTAATAAGCGTACTGACAGCATGATCGTTCGCACGCGTCACGCTGCTAAGAAGGGTTAATCGCAATGGCACGTTCCGTTAAAAAAGGTCCGTTCGTTGACGGGCACCTCGTAAAAAAAGTGGAAGTCGCACTCGCGAAGAACGACAAAAAGCCGATCAAAACCTGGTCGCGTCGTTCTACGGTCACGCCTGACTTCGTTGGTCTAACTATTGCCGTCCACAACGGCAAGGCGCATATGCCGGTGTACGTTTCCGATCAAATGGTAGGACACAAGCTCGGCGAATTCGCGCTCACACGCACTTTCAAAGGCCATCCAGCCGACAAGAAAGTCGCGAAGAAGTAAGGACTCGATATGCAAACAAATGCTGTGATGCGAGGCGCGCCCGTCTCCGACCAAAAAGCCCGACTCGTTGCGGATCAAATCCGTGGCCTGCCGGTCGCAAAAGCCCTCGATCTTCTGACGTTTAGTCCGAAGAAGTCTGCGGGAATCATCAAAAAAGTGCTTCTGTCCGCGATCGCGAATGCAGAGCACAACGATGGTGCAGATATCGACGAGCTCAAAGTAAAGACGATTTACGTCGACAAAGCATTGGTGATGCGCCGCTTCGCGGCTCGCGCCAAGGGGCGTGGTGCACGTCTTCTCAAACAAACCTGTCACATTCATGTGACGGTTGGGAACTAGGGGTTCGTATGGGTCAAAAGATCAATCCAACCGGGTTTCGTCTCGCCGTTTCGCGCGCCTGGACCTCGAAGTGGTACGCAAGTAGTAAAAACTTCGCCGATAAGGTGAAAGAAGATTACGAGGTACGCTCGTTTCTTCTCAAGAAGCTCAAGAACGCAAACGTATCGAAGATCACCATTGAGCGTCCTGCCAAGAATGCTCGAATCACTATCCACAGCGCCCGTCCAGGCGTAGTGATCGGTAAGAAGGGTGAAGATATTGAGGCGCTCCGCGTTCAACTTCGCAAGATGATGAAAACCGAGATCGCGTTGAACATCGAAGAAGTGCGCAAGCCCGAAACCGATGCTCAGCTGATCGGCGATTCCATCGCTCAACAGCTCGAAAAGCGGATCATGTTCCGTCGCGCTATGAAGCGTGCGATGCAGAATGCGATGCGTCTCGGCGCGCAAGGCATCAAGATCATGAGTGCTGGACGCTTGAACGGTGCCGAGATCGCTCGTTCCGAGTGGTACCGTGAAGGGCGTGTGCCCCTTCACACGCTTCGTGCCGATATCGATTACGGTTTTTCCGAAGCCAAGACGTCGTACGGCATCATCGGTATCAAAGTTTGGGTGTTTAAGGGTGAAAGCCTCGGCCTCGCGACGGGAGATGCGCCAGCGCTAGCTGCTGACGCCGCTGACGCGCCTAAGCCAGCACGTCGCCCACGTCGCGCACCTGCAGGAGAGAGAAATGCTACAGCCGGCTAGAAGAAAATATCGTAAAGAGCAAAAGGGCCGTAACAAGGGCCTGGCCACGCGCGGCAATAAAGTGAGCTTCGGTGAGTTCGGCCTCAAGGCCACCAGCCGTGGCCGCCTGACGGCGCGTCAAATTGAAGCTGCGCGTCGCGCGATCAGCCGCCACATTAAACGTGGTGGGCGGATCTGGATTCGCATCTTCCCGGACAAGCCAATCTCTAAAAAGCCAGCCGAAGTCCGCATGGGTAACGGCAAAGGCAATCCTGAGTACTACGTCGCTGAGATTCAGCCCGGCAAGGTGCTCTATGAGATGGATGGTGTGGCAGAGAACCTCGCGCGCGAAGCGTTCACGCTTGCGGCTGCGAAGCTTCCAATCCACACAACCTTTGTTCAACGCTTGGTAGGTTAAGAAAGGAACACTTCAATGAAAGCCTCCGATCTCCGCGCCAAGAGCGAAGCCGATCTCACCAAAGAGCTCGGCGAACTCTATAAAACGCACTTCAGCTTGCGCATGCAGAAGGCAACGCAACAACTGCAAAACAATACGCAGTTGGGGAATGTTCGCCGTGATATCGCTCGCGTGAAAACGGTGCTCAACCAGAAAGCTGCTGCAAAATGAGCGAAGTAGCAAACACTCCATTGATCGCTACTCAAATTGGTCGCGTTACCAGCGACAAGATGACAAAGACGATCACCGTACTCGTAGAGCGCCGCGTTAAGCATCCGCTTTACGGCAAGGTCGTTACGAAGTCGAATAAGTACCACGCACACGATGAAACGAGCGAAGCCAAAATTGGTGACCTCGTTGAAATCAAAGCGTGCCGCCCGTACTCCAAGACTAAATCCTGGGCGCTTTCCAAGGTGCTCGAAAAAGCTTAATGCACACGGCTTGCTCACGCAATTGAGTGCAAATCAGAAAAGGCAGCTTCGGCTGCCTTTTTCTTTGCGTCGGACGTCGGTTCAGTGGCTTTCTGTTCTTTTTGGGTTCGCGACCTGAGTCCTTTGTTCACTCAAAAGCGGTGGGTAGCGATCTGCGTTGCAGCGGTGTTCGCTACCAACGCGCACGCCCGGACTTTCGGCCCGGCACGTGCGCAAGCGGTCGACATGATCGTGCTTCATTCGACGGGCGGCCCGACGTGTGACGCAAAAACCGGCAAACCCATTTGGGTGAAGGCTGGCACGCTTGAGGAAAATATGCGCACAATTGAGGCGCATCCAACGCTCGGTATTCACTACATGCTTGATCGCGATGGCACATTGCGCACGAGCATTCCGGAAGCGCAAGTTGCGCATCATGTACTCACGTATTCTGGCCGCTCGATCGCGATTGAGCTTATCAACGATGGCGACGGTATCGATCCATTTCCTGCGGCTCAGCTAGACGCCCTAGTGATGCTCATGCGCGAGATCGTCGCGAGGTATCCCGTTCAACGTAGCGGTATTAAGCGGCACTCCGATCTCGATCACGGGCGTATGCCCTGCGACCCTCAGCGCCGACGCAAAGTTGACCCGGGCGATGCTTTTCCATTCGCGCTAATGGTCGAGAGAACATTTACAGAGTCCCGATGATAATTATGGCTACAAAGCTATAAACCATATTTAATAAGGGCAAGCGCTCGTTAAGCCATAGCCACAACAAGCAAAATGCATGGCTTAAGACCTCATCAAACGAGGAACTAACGCGAGGAGCCATTAGTCGGAGCGCGTGCTGCGAGACATTTACCGCAACCGCACTGCGCCGATCGTACGCCGCAAAGCATAGTTCGCACTTTTTTGCGACTACCCACGCCTTGCCCCACAGGCATTTTGTGACTAGAGGAAGCGCTGAATAAGTCATGCGCGACGGAGGCAATCTTGCCGATCCACAAGACCTCGGCACAACTCCCGCCAGCCCGTGATACTTTGTCAAAAATCTGTGAAAGATCCTCCCGTACTTACGTGCGCTCCGAGGTTTTCCCGAATCTTTTCTTCGTCCCGCGAGCTTTCGCAGCGTTGTGTAGAGATCTTTCCACGGTAAAGCATCGTGGGGGCGGTGCGATCTGAAACCCCAAAAGTCGTCAACACAGCCCCGCGATGCCTTTGAGTTTTGCGCCTCCTGGTCACCCCCATCCGCCGCGCGCGGCATCACGCAGACTTAGTCAGCGTTTCCCTTGGGTGCGCGCCAACTCTTACGAAAACCGAAACGAACCAGATCGAACGATCTGGTGCTGTGACGCGTAGTCGATGACACAATCAGCCGGTAATTTTTTATTAGGGAAACGCTGAATAAGTCTCTCGTGTCGGTCGCATCGGCGGGCTTGGGCGATCTGGAGGCTCAAAATTCTTCAACATAGCTCCACCATGTTTCAGAAGTTTGGGTCTCGAGCTCATTCCAATCCGCCGCGTACCGAATCGCGGAGGCTCATTCAGCGTTTCCCCTAGCAATTGTGATGAGGGGTGCGCGTTGTTGATTCGTATTTGTCGCTCTATCGGCGAAGCTCGCCTGCGCTCGCCGTTCGGCTTGTGTGGAGCCCTGGGGATTGCGGTTGCTTTTGCTGCGAGCCTAATTCCGGCGTCACACGCCGTATCGATCGGCGCCGCAGCCCCCCTCACCACCGCACGCTCAAACCACAACGCCACGCAGATGACCAATGGGAAGCTCCTCGTGGTCGGTGGGCAGAGCGGATCGAACACACCGCTTACGAGCGTTGAAATTTACGATCCGTTCGGCAACGCGTGGAGCGCCGGTGCCGCGCTCGCAACAGCGCGCACTGATCACACCGCCACCTTGCTTGATAACGGGCGCGTGCTCGTCGTCGGTGGTCGCAGTAACGCGGCGAGTGAAGCCGCGCTCGCAACGGCTGTGATCTACGACCCGGCTGCGAATACGTGGAGCACTGCAGGCAGCTTGTCTGCCGCGCGCTCGCAACATACGGCCACGCGCCTGCGCAGCGGAAAGATCCTCGTCGTCGGTGGAAAAAACAACGCAACGGTGCTGTCAAGCGCAGAGATTTACGATCCCGCGACCAACGCTTGGACGAGCGCCGGATCGATGGCATCCGCACGGCGATTTCACACCGCGACCGCTGCTGCAATTGGCATCAACGACGACATGTTCGTGATCGGTGGCTTGGATGTGGGCAACGATACGGTGTCATTTGGATTGAATTCGATTGAGCGCTACAGCGCGTCCACCAATTCTTGGTTCACCTTTAGCGCGCAGCTCATTGAACGTCGCTTCAACCACACAGCGACCGCGCTTCCCAACGGCGACATTGTGATCGCGGGCGGCCGCACCGCGCGCGTTAGCGGCTTGAGTGTGTTGCCCGATTCGCTCGGCAGCACCGAGATATTCCGTTTCGCGACGTTCACGATGTCGCCAGCGGGCTCGCTTCGCGACGCGCGCAGCAACCACAGCGCAACGCTCGTGCCCTCAGGCAAACTCATGCTGATGGGCGGCGTGGATGTCGCTGGCGTGCCGATCTATCGATCGAGTGTTGAGATTTACGATCCAGCGGTGGATACATGGAGCCTCGCACCCTCGCTGCCCACCGCGCGCGCGAACCACACCGCAACGCTGATGCCGACGGGCGCGGTGATCGCCGTGGGCGGACGTGAAAGTGCAAGCGCAGTGACCGCGACGACGTCACACGTGCGCCCTTCGACGATTTCTAATGGCACCTTTGCGACAACAAATAACTGTGGCATAGGTGACTCCAGCGCAGCGTCAATCCTCACTGACGGCCGTATTTTGATTACCGGCGTCAGTGCCGGGTCAGCAAATACGTCGGTTCACGCATTTACGCCGTCTACGTCGTTTTGCGACACCGCAAGCATTGCAAGCATGAACGAACGACGAAGGCACCACACAGCGACTGTGCTGCCGACGGGTCGAGTGCTTGTGGTTGGCGGCCGAAATCCGCCTTCTGAACCTATCGATTCCGCAGAGTTGTACGATCCGGCGACGAATGCATGGACACTCATCGATGCCAAAATGCGTCATGGACGGAGTGGGCATACAGCTACTTTGCTCGCGGATGGGCGTGTTTTCGTCTCAGGCGGCCTTGCTACAAATCAATCGGGCGGTACCTCGTTTGATGAGCCCGAGATATTCGATCCTGCCACGCAGACGTGGGAAAACTCTGGGATTGCGGGCGTTCCAGCATCAGTCGCTGGCGTGGCAACCCTGATGACATCCGGTAAGGTTTTGCTTGTGGGTGGCGGACAGACGGTAAATTTCAAAGGCGATTGCGCCGGGCCACTCAATGCGCAGTCGCTGGTCGTCGATGTCGCTATGCGGACGACGCAAGCGGCAACGCTGGCGAACGCAGGTTGCGATGGTGTTTTAGCGCTACTCCCCAGTGGCAAGATCTTGTTTGCCGGTGGTGGCACTGGGATTAGCTCCGACGTTTTTGATCCGGCGACGAATACGTGGACCGGCGCAGGATTGATGTCAACGTTCAGAGGCCGTGCGAGCGCTACACATTTACCCACTGGCGAGATCCTAGTGAGCGGCGGCGTAGCGCTGGAGCCAAGTAGCAGCGCAGATATTTACAACGAGGCGACCGCATCGTGGCGACGTGAGGCGAACCTTGCATCCCCCAGAGCAGCGCATAGCAGTGCTCTTACGCTAAACGGCAGCGTCGCGCTCTTCGGCGGCTTCGGTCCGGTTTCTGCGAATGCGGAGACGATCACACTTAACCTCGCACCCGCCTCGGCGCAACAACCCACAATCTCCACATTTACAACGACGCTCTCGCCAACGACCGCACTCTTCGCCACCGGCACACGCTTCCGCCCCGCGCTACAAGCGAGCGGTGGCGACGCGCAGCAATCGGCGAGCAACGCGCCGGTGTTCGAATTGCAGCGCATTGATAACGATCAGCGCATGTTCTTGCCACAAGCGGCGGTGAGTGTTCTCGGATCGTCGCCGTTCACGGACACGTCGTTCGTGAGCGCAGCAGCAGTCGCGGCGGGTTTCCCGGGCGGACACGCGCGGCTGCGCGCGTGGGTGAACGGCGTACCGAGCGATGAAAAGATCGTGCTCGTGGCTGTAAAGCCCTATCAGCCGAGCGTGCCGACCGCCACCGCAACCTCCATCACGTCCGCCACCGTCACACTCAGTACTACGCCGTTTTTCAACGGCGGCAGCTCACTCACCAAATACGGCGTGGAAACGGAATCGGGCACAACGGTTGGCTCGTGCAACCTGCCGTGTACGAGCATTGCAGCGACAGGGCTCACACCAGGCTCCACCTATCGATTCCGTGTATTCGCGAGCAACGCGGTGGGCGAGGGCGCTCGCTCGCCGTTGAGTAATAGTGTGACGCTGCCGGGTAGAAACAGCACCACGGTCGTCACCTCGTCGCAATCGCCCGCCTTCCAAGGTCGCCTGATCACGTTTACCGCCACCGTAAATGTCGCAGGCGGCGCGTCGCTCGTTGGCGGCGGCACGATGAATTTCACCGCTAACGGCACCACACTTTCCGGTTGTAACGCAGTACCCGTCACGCTCGTTTCTGGCAGCAACATCGCGCGCTGCACGACGACCTCTCTCGGCGTTCAAAACTGGAATATCAGCGCCACGTTTAGCGGCGACGCCGAAACGTCGTTTAGTTTTGGGCAAGTGGTGCAAACCATTGACCCGCTGCCCTCGCTCAACATCGACAACAGCACCGCAGCGAATTCCGCGAACGACGCCGCCACTGACGGCATGATGATCTTGCGCTATCTCGCGGGCTTCACTGGCAGTTCGATCACGAACAACGCAATGCATCCAACGGCTGAGCGCAGCCCGAGCGAAGCGCAGGCTTATCTGTCATCGATTCGCGCTGCGCTCGATGTGAATGGCGACAATCGTTTCGATCTCACTGTTGATGGCCTGCTCATCGTTCGCTACATGCAGGGCTTGCGGATCGCGACGGGATTGTTCAACAGCATCGACGTGGGCACGGCGATGACGACGGCGCAGATTGAGGCTTATTTGCGGTTGCTGATGCCGTGACGGGCGGGTGGTGTTTTCGAACGAAATCTTGAAGTAGCCACTGCTTCTAGCGCCCCATTAAATCGGGAGAGCGACTAATTTTTTATTAGTAATCGATATTTATCGTAACGTGTATTTAGCCTAATTAAATTGGGCGTTTATGTGAATAGCTCGTGGGATGGGGCGACTCCCGGCGCAGGCCGGGATCAGCGTCGCTTCCGTTTTAGCTGCGATGCTTCCTTAGCGCGCTTGATCCCGGCCTTCACCGGGACGCACATACAACGTGAATATCGATTTGCGCCGTTTCAACGGACGCACCGCACGGCTTTCGCGCCGCCCACCAGTCCTTTCGATCTGGTGTGTTCCCGCCTGGCTTGTAGAACAATCGGGGACTAACCGTATCGGGGGCTCGTTTGTATTTCATCGCTTCATTCTTCTCCGCCACCTGCCTGCGCGCGTCGCAGCTGCGTGACGCTGTGTTTTTACGGGGCGCACGCTTTGCGTTGTTTGCTTCGTTCGCATCGCTCGCATCGTTCGCGCGACGGCTTCACCGCACTGGGATCGCTCGGGCTGCGGCGTTCTCGGTGTGTGCTGCGACTGCATGGTTCGGCCCGTCGGCGGCGAACGCGGGGCCGCTCATGATGGATGAGCCCGCCTCGCAGGTGGTGACGGGCGGCAGCGCGAATTGCGCCGCGATGGCGAATGGCACCGTTCGCTGCTGGGGAATACCGCTAGTGAATTCGGATACCCCGATTGATATGCCGCTCGTGGGCGCGGACGTGTTCCGTATCGCGGCGGGTGCATCGGGGTCGGGCGCCACTGCATGCGCAGTCAAACCCACTAGCAATGGCAGCAGCGTGAAATGCTTTCAGAACGCGACAGCTGCGCCGATCGATGCGACGGAGTTTGGCGCGGATGTGGTCGATTTCGTGATGCGACGTCAAGATCGCTGCGCATTGAAGAGCAACGGTAAAGTGTTTTGCAGCGGAAGCACGCCTACGCAAGGTGAGATTACGTTGCCAGGCGGCGAATTCGCGGCGCAGGTGAGCTCTGACATCACGTCGGCGTGCGCGCGCTCGACGATTGGGCGCGTTTACTGCTGGGGCGCAAACAATTTTGGGCAGTTGGGCAACGGCACGACGGTAAATTCTGCCACACCGGTGTTGACCGTGCTCCCCACCGATTTCGTCGCCGCGTCGGTAAGTGTGAGTGCGGCACATGCCTGCGCGGCGAGCACTACCGGGCGCACGATGTGCTGGGGCTACAACTACTTTGGATCGCTCGGAAACGGCACTACGTCAGGTACCGACCCGAATCCCACTCCTGTAGATGTGGTGACGCTGGGAAACGGCACGCGCGACATCGTCGTCTTCGGCTTCGGTTCTGATTTTTCAACCTGCGCGCGCGTTGAGGCGGGAGGCGTGAAATGTTGGGGAAGCAATTTCGGCGGCACACTCGGCGACGGCACCACCGCTGATTCGGCAGTGCCCGTGAATGTTACGGGGCTTTCCAGCGGTGTGACTGGTCTCAATGCCCGTTCAGTAGGCATTTGCTCTCTAGGGCAGTTTGGCGACGCAAAGTGTTGGGGGAGCAGCGGCAATGGAGCCCTTGGCGATAGCGGGCTAACGACCGCCTCATACGCTCGCACCCCCGTGGTCGTCAACCGCTCGGCGCGCGGCGCGACGAGCGTCGCCGCTGGCAATAATCAAAGCTGCGCGCTCACGCCCGGCGGCGGAGTGAAATGCTGGGGCACCGATTCGTCATCGATATCAACGCCGACATCATTGCCGCGCGATGTCGCCGGTGCTACAGGAAAGATTTCGCAAGTGAGCGCGGGCTCATCCGCTGCTTGCGCGGTCACCTTTAGCGGTGGCGTAAAGTGTTGGGGCGACGGCATTCGCGGCGCGCTGGGCAACAATTTAGCCACCAGCTCGGCGACTGCCGTGGATGTGGTGGATGGTGCGGGTTTGCTCACAAATGTGAAACAGGTGCGTGCAACGTTTCAAGCCGCGTGTGCACTGTTAAACGACAACAGCGTGCGCTGCTGGGGCTCTAACAACTCGGGGAACGGCGGCGGGATTCTGGGCGTCGATCCGGCAATCGTTGGGCAAAGCAATACGGCCTATGCCACGCCGGTGAATTTCAATCTGCCAGAGGGCGAAACGATTGTTGATCTAGTAACGTCAACCAGCCCCGCAAGCGCCTGCGTGATCACGAGCGCGGGTGGCCTGCGTTGCTGGGGTGGGAATACAAGCGGCCAGCTGGGCAACGGCAGCACCGCCACCGCCGTGTGGCAGCCGGTAACGCCCACGGGCCTTGGCAGCGGTGTGAGCGCGGTGGCGCTTGGCTCCAGTCATGCGTGTGCGCTTAAAACAGATGGCCGCGTGGTTTGCTGGGGCAACAATTCCGTCGGGCAATTGGGTGACGGCACAACGTCCGCGACTTCAGTGACCACACCGCCGACCACGCCCGTCAATTTCGGCGCGGGCGTGACAGCGACCGCGATTGCGGCGGGCGGGGGAACGAGCTGCGCGTTGCTTTCCACCGGGAACCTGGCCTGTTGGGGCAACAATTCAGCAGGGCAATTGGGCGACGGCACGCTGACGGATCGGTCAACGCCAGTGCTTGTGAATCTGATCGGCCCAGCGCGGCCGATGAGCGTGTCGGTGAGCCTGTCCCACGCGTGTGCCCTGATGAGCGATGCTGGAGTGCAATGCTGGGGTCGCAATAACAACGGCCAGCTCGGCAATAACACGACAGCAGCCACGCAGGCAACGCCTGTGGACGTGTTGCCGTTCGGGCAATCGATTGCGTTCATCGCGCCACCAAGCTTGAAGATGAATGTGGCGGTGCCGCTTTCGGCGACCGCATCGAGCGGGTTGCCGGTGTCGTTTGACACCTGGACACCGCAGACCTGTACGGTGAGTGGCAACACGACCACCGGCTTCACCGTGACCGCCACGGCGCCGGTGCTCTGCGGCATTCGCGCATTGCAAGCGGGCAATCTTTCCGCGCCCGCCGGGCAATTCACCCGCGCGCCGAACGCGTTTGCCATCGTACCAATCACGGATGCGGAGTGCGGCAGCGCGAACGGCGTGCGCGCGAACGTGGCACCGACGGCAAACTTGTGCGCGAGCGGCACGGCGAGCGCGGTGGTAGCGGGCGATGGCTTCGAATGGTTTTGCAGCGGCGCTGCCACGCATGCAGCGTCGGTGTGTAAAGCGCCGTTTGCGCGGTTAAACGTCGATGCCAGCGATCCCGCATCGCGCTATGTGGCGGGCAACGACGGCGTGATGCTGCTTCGTTATTTGTTTGGCTTCCGAGGCAATTCGCTCACGCAAAACGGCGCATTGATCGGCGCAGGCGCGGTGAGGAATACCGCCGCGTTGATCGAAGCGCATATCGAAGCGAACCTTGCGCAGTTTGACGTGGACTTAGATGGCAGCACCCTGCCGCTGACCGACGGCGTGATGATCTTGCGCAGGATGCTCGGACTCGACGGCGCAGCACTCATCGCTGGCGCGCATCGAAGCGTGATCGCCGATGAAGCGGTGCGGATTTCGGCGATTCGGGCGAGGATTGAGGCGTTGAGGCCGTGATTGCCGCTGAAGTCTCAATCGATTGAGCGATGGAGGTAGTCCGCGCTCTGGCATTAGGAAAATCGCCGCAATCGCCCACTTAAACTGGGCGAAGGCGGCGTTTACATACTTATCGAAATAATGATTAATGCGGCGATATCCCAATTAAACTTGGTGTACGACTTAATCGCTTATGGTGAGGACCGGTGGCAAGCTGCCGTTCTCAGGCAGTGTCGCTCACAGTTCGCGCTCGTGCGTACTGCGCAGCGAATTCAGCGCCGCGATCAATTCTTCCGCCGACACAGGTTTGTGCAGCAGTTGCGTGGTGGCGGGTGCGCCGGTTAACTCGTGATCAATGCGTGAGAGGTCTTTGATCGACGTATCGCCAGTTAGGAGAATGGCGGGAGTGTCGCTCCGGAAGACGGAACGGAGTTTTTTGAGAGACGCAACGCCGTCGAGCGATGCGCCAAAGCGATAGTCGGAAATCACTGCGTTTGGTATCGCCGCGTTTGCGCTCTGCGCGAGATCGTGCGCACGAGACAACGCATCTTCCGGTTTGAAAAACAGTTCAACCTGAGCACCCGCGTCGCGCAAAAACGCTGCGAGCGATTGCGCCACATCGCGGTCATTTTCGAGCACCCAAAAGCGGGTGTGTTCAAGTGTTGGGAAGGTCAGCGCGGCCTGCGACGTTTGCGCATTTAAGACAACACTTTGCTCCGTCTTCGCTGTGGCAAGTGGTTTTGCGGTGATCCAAAACGTCGAGCCGCGATTTGGTGCCGAGGCGACGCCGACATCGTGCGAAAGCAGTGCGCCGATGCGTTGTACGATTGAAAGCCCGAGTCCCAAACCCTTCGTGCGATCCCGCGCTTCGTTTTCTACTTGAAAGAATTCGTCGAAGAGCCGCGCGTGATGTTCGGCGGCGATGCCGATGCCGCTGTCGCGCACTTCGATGCGTCCGCGTGCCGGGCGATAGGCAATCCAAACGCCGCCGCGCGCGGTGTGTTTAATCGCGTTACCGATCAAGTTTGCGAGCATGCGTTCAAACGCGTTGGCGTCACTCGTGATCGTTGCGGTCGTCGGTGCGAAACGAAGCCACACGTTTTTTGCGGCGGCTTCAACAGAGAAGCGTGCGTCGAGCGTGTCAAAGAGCGTTTGCAACACCACGGGCTGCGGCTTCACATGCAACGCTCCCGCGTCAATTTTGGAAAGCTCCAAGACTTGATCGAATAACTGGCGCAGCGCCGACACGCTGCTGTCTGCTGCGTCGAGCAGGCCTGCGCGTCGCTCATTGGACTGCGCGTGTCGTAGCGCGTGGAAATTGAGCATCAGCGCTTGCAACGGTTGTCGCACGTCGTGGCTCGCAGCGGCAAAGAATCGCGATTTTGCTTCGTGCGCCGCCTCAGCAACGGCGCGCAAACGCGCTTGCTCGGCGAGCAAATCCTGAACCTCGAAACGCAACACAATCGTTTGCTGAAATTGTTCGCTGTAGCGTCTACCGTAACCCCAAAGTCCAGCAATCAACGCGATCAGTAATACAGCGACGAGCGCTTCAATCGGGGTTTGACGCAGCAGAAGTAGCGTTGCTTGGCTGCCAAGCACGAGGGTCGAAAACGTTTTGATTTGTGGCAAGTAAACGAGCGTCGAGATACATGCACCCAGCACGTAGATCAATGCAAGCGTCGCTGCAAGCGCGGGCGTGGCAGGCGCCGCCGCGAAGTGAAGCACTGCAAGCAAGATCGACATACCGATCGCTAGCAGCCATGCCATCCACCGCGCGCGAGAAAGAAATCGAAGCGATGTTTCTCCGTTCGCCTGCTCAGCCGCACCTAGCTCGATCCACTTTGCGCGATTCCATGCGCTCACGGCCTGCAACGTTACCCACAATGCAATCGCAGCGATCAGCGGAGTGGGCGGCAACGCATCTCGATAAGCGAGCCACACTAGCGGCATCGCGAGGAGGTTCATCGTGATGCCAACCGCCGCATTTCGATACAAAAGCGCCACGATTTCCGTGCGAACGCGCGGGTCGTTGAGCAAGTCGCGTGGGCGATGGGGGCGCGGCGCTGCTGTGCTCACGAGCTACAAAAGCCAATCACGCGTAAGCGCAACGGCCTCAGCGCGGGAGCCGACATCGAGCGCATCGTAGAGCGCGTGAAGGTGGCCCTTCACCGTCGTCTCGGCGATACCGAGTCTCCGTGCGATTAATTTATTCGGAAGACCTTCGTGAAGCAAACGCAATGTGTCGCGCTGTCGGTCGGATAACTGGTGACTGCCGCGGAGATCGCGCGGCTCGATGATAAGTTCGCTACAAAGCTCGTTCGCGTAGGGAACAGGATCCAGGTACGTGTTCGAGCGCGTGTTTTTAAGGGCGATGTGGAGCGTGGCCAGAAGCGTTGCGGCGGGTACTTCTTTTGAAACGACGGCCGCCGCACCCAGCGCGAGCAAGCTCGGTTCGAGCCCCGGATCGTCGAGCCCTGTCACCACAACGATCGCTGTCGTCGCGTTGGCGCGACGAAATTCGGCGAAGCTTGCGGCGCCGCACATTCCCGGCATTCGAACGTCGATCACGGCCAGGTCTGGCGGAGAAACGCTCGTGAGCGCGGCAAGCGTGCTGGCATGATTGTCGGCGGTGACGAACTGCGCAGTGGGCCAATCCACCTCAATCATACTCCGTAAGCCATCACGGACCAGCGCGTGGTCGTCGGCAATCAAAACTCGGATGTTGGGTCGCGGCATCTTGCAATTGTCGCAACCAAATCGAACTGGTTCGGTGAGCGTGCGCTTACTTTAATCGGATGATTCGTGAAACCGCTGAATTCGCGCAGTCGAGGATTATCGGTTTTGAGTAAAGAAAAGGCTCTACCCCTTCCGCTAAGGGGCCGAAAGGCTCAAAACAAGCTAAGCGGTGTCCGTAAAAAACTTACGTAACGATCACTCGAAAAAGGGCTAACCGCGAAAGGAGTCTCTGTGAATCTGCTCTTGGCGTCGGCTAGAGCTAAGCAACTACAGAATTTGGCCGAAAAGGGATGGCGGCGTTTGACCGAGTGTGCTGAATCGTGCCATAATTCAAGGCTTCGCGTAATGGCGTCCCAGTTTTACGGGCTAAATTGCGCATCGTTAGTTTCAAGCGCCCCCAAACGGGCCCCAAGACTACTCGGAACCGACGTGAATCCTGGTTCTGAGATAAGTTGGAGATTTTCAAAATGATTCAAATGCAGTCGATGCTCGACGTCGCCGACAACACAGGCGCTCGCCGCGTGATGTGTTTTAAGGTGTTGGGTGGATCGAAGCGTCGCTATGCCGGCATCGGTGACGTGATTAAAGTAAGCATCAAGGATGCGCAGCCCCGTGGCCGTGTGAAAAAAGGTGACGTGTACAACGCCGTCGTCGTTCGCACTGCCAAAGGTATTCGCCGCCCGGATGGTTCGCTCATCAAATTTGACGGCAACGCTGTCGTCATCCTCAACGCAAAGCTCGAGCCCATCGGCACGCGTATCTTTGGACCGGTTACGCGTGAATTGCGTACGGAAAAGTTCATGAAGATCGTGTCGCTCGCGCCCGAAGTGCTCTAACCAGCTAAAGGCGAAAAGGACGAACTATGAACAAAATTCGTAAAGGCGACACAGTCGTCGTGCTCACCGGCCGAGACAAAGGCAAGCGTGGCGAAGTCGTGAACGTGCTCGAAGGCAAGTATGTCGTTTCGGGCATCAATCAAGTTAAACGTAACGTTAAGCCCAACCCAATGAAAAACGAGGTTGGCGGTATCACTACCAAAGAGATGCCGATCCAGGCTGCCAACGTTGCTCTCTACAACAAAGACACGCAAAAAGCCGACAAAGTGACGATTCAACTCGTCGATGGTCGCAAGCAGCGTGTTTTCAAATCGACCGGTAAAGCGGTCTAAGCGAGAGGATAAAAATCATGGCTCGCTTACAAGAGCAATACCGCAAAGAAGTGGTGCCCGCACTGCAAAAGCAGTTCGGCTACAAGTCGGTGATGGAAGTGCCGCGCCTCACGAAAATCGTCGTGAACATGGGTGTTGGCGATGCGATCGGCGACAAAAAGATCCTCGATTTCGCGGTCAAAGACATGACTGCCATCGTCGGTCAAAAGCCTGTTGTCACCAAGGCGAAAAAAGCAATCGCGAACTACAAGATTCGCGAAGGCTATCCGATTGGTGCGATGGTTACGCTGCGCAACAAGCAGATGTACGAATTCCTTGATCGCTTGGTCAACGTTGCGCTCCCGCGTGTGCGCGATTTCCGTGGCATTTCGCCACGCGGATTCGACGGTCGTGGCAATTTCAACTTGGGCGTCAAAGAACAGATCATCTTCCCGGAAATCGAGTACGACAAGGTCGACAAGCTCCGCGGGATGAACATCACGTTCGCTACAACGGCAAAAACCGACGACGAAGCAAAGGCGCTCCTGCAAGCCTTTAAGTTTCCGTTCCGTGGCAAGGCTGGGGAATAACTCATGGCAAAACTCTCAACTATCAACCGCGAGCTGAAGCGCGAAGCGCTGGTCGCAAAGTTTGCGAAGAAGCACGCTGAGTTGAAGGCGATCGCTAATGACGCCAAGCAATCGGAAGAAGCACGCGCCGACGCGCGCGCTAAATTGCAAGCGCTTCCGCGCAACGCGAACAAAACGCGTTTGCGCAACCGCTGTCAATTGACGGGGCGTCCTCGTGGCGTGTTTAGCAAATTCGGTCTCGGGCGCCACAAGGTGCGCGAGCTTGCATTCCGCGGTGAGATCCCAGGTCTCACCAAGGCCAGCTGGTAAGAAGGAGATTCGGCAATGAGTATGTCCGATCCCATCGCAGACATGTTGACGCGCATCCGCAATGCGCAAGCTATGGAGAAGCTCTCCGTAGCCATGCCTGCGTCGAAACTTAAAACCGCTATTGCTCGCGTTCTCAAGGACGAGGGTTATATCGAAGATTTCAAAACCTCTGGCGACGCAAAATTGCCAACGCTTGAAATCGCGTTGAAGTACTACGCCGGCCGCCCTGTCATCGAGTCGATGGCACGCGTTAGCCGTCCTGGCCTTCGTATTTATCGTGGTCGCGACAACCTGCCTTCAGTAATGAATGGCTTGGGTGTGGCGATCGTGTCGACGCCCAAGGGCGTGATGACCGACCGCAAAGCGCGCAGCCTGGGTATGGGCGGCGAAGTGCTCTGCACGGTCGCCTAATCCGGGAGCAATCAAGATGTCACGTATTGCTAAATACCCGGTCAACATTCCGGCAAAAGTTGAAATCGCTCTTAATGGTGGCAAGATCGACGTAACGGGGCCACTCGGCACCCTCTCACGCGATTTTGGCGGCAAGGTAAAGATCGAGAAGAAAGAAAACACGATTGTGTGTTCGGCCGTTAACGGCGATCAGTTCAGCAAGGCAATGTCGGGTACCGCCCGCGCCCTGGTGAACAATATGGTTAAGGGTGTTTCCGAAGGCTTCACGAAGAAACTTACGCTGGTTGGCGTGGGTTACCGTGCTGCCGCTCAGGGCGAAAGCCTGAACCTCTCAATCGGTTTTTCGCACCCCGTCGTGCACAAAATGCCTGTCGGCATCAAAGTGCTAACGCCTACACAGACCGAGATTGTGATCTCCGGCGCTGACCGCCAACAGGTGGGTCAAGTAGCCGCAGAAGTTCGCGCGTATCGTCCGCCTGAGCCTTACAAGGGCAAGGGCATTCGCTACGCTGACGAAAAGGTCACCCTCAAAGAAACCAAGAAGAAGTAAGGTAGGGTTCCATCATGGCAGTCAAAGACAAAGAAGCAGCCCGCGTTGTCCGTGCGCGTAAAACGCGTATTCGCTTGACAGCGCTCAATGCAACCCGCCTTGCGGTATTCCGTACAAACACGCACATCTACGCCCAGGTCATTTCGGGTGATGGGCGTCGCGTGCTCGCCTCCGCCTCAACAGTCGAAGCTGATGTGCGTGCGAAAGCGAAGAACGGGGGCAATACAGCCGCCGCCGAACTCGTTGGTACGCGCATTGCCGAGAAGGCGAAAGCCGCCGGCGTCGAAGTGGTCGCGTTTGATCGCTCGGGTTATCAGTATCACGGTCGCGTCAAGGCACTCGCTGAAGCAGCGCGCGCCGGCGGCCTCAAGTTCTAAGGAGTACTCGCATGGCACGTCCGCAAGTACAGCAGAAGGAAGAACCAGGCGACGGTCTCCGTGAAAAGATGATCAGCGTCAACCGCGTCACCAAAGTGGTGAAGGGTGGCCGCATCATGGCATTCGCCGCACTAACAGTGGTTGGTGATGGTGACGGTCGCGTTGGTATGGGTAAAGGCAAATCGAAAGAGGTGCCGGTTGGTGTGCAAAAGGCGATGGAGCAAGCGCGTCGCCAGATGATCAAGGTTTCGCTCAAGGGCGGCACCGTTCACCACGCGGTCACTGGCAAACATGGTGCGACGACAGTGCTGATTCAGCCAGCGTCGGATGGTACGGGTGTCATCGCGGGCGGCGCAATGCGCGCTGTGTTCGATGTAGTCGGCGTTACCAATGTGCTCGCCAAGACTTTTGGCCCCACCAATCCTTATAACGTCGTTCGCGCGACGCTCAACGCGCTCGAAAAGGTGTCAACACCTGCTGAGATCGCGGCCAAGCGTGGCATGAGCGTCGAGCAATTGTCAGAGGCGTAATCATGGCGGCAGAGAAAACCTTTACGGTCAAACTGATTAAGTCGCCGATTGGCGCGCGCGCGAGTCATGTCGCAAGCGTACGCGGCTTGGGTCTTAAGAAGATCGGCTCAACCAAAGTGTTGATCGACACGCCTGCAACGCGCGGCATGGTGAACGCAGTTCGCCATCTCGTGGTTGCGGTCTAAGAAAGAACGCACATCATGCAACTCAACACAATTAAGCCTGCAGAAGGCTCAAAGAAGAATCGTCGCCGCGTCGCACGTGGTGTGGGTTCGGGGCTGGGCAAGACGGCGGGTCGCGGCCACAACGGTCAAAAATCGCGTTCGGGCTACTCGCAAAAAGTGGGCTTCGAGGGCGGTCAGATGCCTTTGCAACGCCGCTTGCCAAAGCGCGGGTTCACTTCGCTGATGCGTGACTTCCGGTCGGAAATCACCGTGGGCGAGCTGGCTGCACTCGGACTCACCGATGTGGACATGCTCAGCTTGAAAGCTAAGAAAGTCATCGCAAATGACGCGAAGGTGTGCAAAGTCATTGCTGGCGGCGAAATTAGAGTCGCGGTAACTTTGCGCGGAATCGGTGTCACTGCTTCGGCCAAGAAAGCGATCGAAGCCGCAGGCGGAAAATTCGAATAGTCCTCTCTAGCCCCAATGAAACGGGGCGGTGAATCGGAAAGCTACTTAGGTAACCAGGAATAGCGTGGCTCTAAACCCAGCAGCAAAAACCGGCGACAAGTATGGCGACCTTAAGCGTCGCCTCTTCTTTTTGCTCGGCGCGTTAATCGTTTACCGAATCGGCACTCACGTGCCGGTGCCGGGTATTAACGCAGCCGTGCTTGAAGAATTGTTCAAGTCGCAGCAAGGCGGAATCCTTGGGTTGTTTAACGTATTCTCGGGAGGCGCCTTGTCGCGCTTTTCGATTTTGGCGTTGGGCATCATGCCGTACATCTCGGCGTCGATCATCATGCAGCTGGCGACGGTGGTTGTGCCGTCGCTTGAAGCGCTGAAGAAAGAAGGCGAAGCTGGGCGTCGAAAGATTACGCAGTACACGCGCTACGGTACGGTGATCCTTGCGACGGTTCAGGCGGTTGGTATTGCGATTGCACTTGAAAGTCAGCCGCAGCTTGTCCTCGATCCTGGGATGGCTTTCCGCCTCATTACGGTGATTACGCTCGTGACGGGTACGATGTTCCTGATGTGGTTAGGCGAGCAGATTACCGAGCGCGGCTTAGGTAACGGCATTTCGTTGTTGATCGTCGCAGGAATCCTTGCGGGATTGCCAGCGGCAATTAAGAACACGCTTGAGCTCCAATCGTCAGGAAACTTATCGATCCTTAAATTGTTGTTCTTGATCGGCCTCGTTGTTGTCGTCACCGCTGCTGTTGTGTTCTTCGAGCGCGCGCTTCGGAAAGTGCTGATTAACTACGCGAAGCGTCAGGTTGGTAACAAGGTTTATGGCGGTCAGGCATCTCATCTGCCGTTGAAGCTCAACATGGCGGGGGTTATTCCGCCCATCTTCGCATCAAGCTTGATTCTTTTTATTCCGACGATTCTTGGGTTCATGGGCCCTAACGCGCCGAAGTGGTTGCGTGATACCGCCGCGATTCTGAGCCCAGGTCAGCCGATCTACATGATCATTTATGGCGCGTTGATTGTCTTTTTCTGCTTCTTTTACACGGCGATTCAGTACAACCCGAAAGAGACCGCAGAGAACCTTAAGAAGGGCGGCGCGTTTATACCTGGCTACCGTCCTGGCGATCAAACCGCTAAGTACATTGAAAAAATCACTACGCGGCTCACGCTCATCGGTGCGATCTACATCACCATCGTGTGCTTGATTCCCGAGTTTCTCATCAGCGCGTGGAACGTACAGTTCTATTTTGGTGGGACATCGCTTTTGATTATCGTCGTCGTGACGATGGATTTCATGACTCAAGTACAGGCGTACCTGATGTCACAGCAATACGATTCGCTTCTGAAGAAAGCGAACTTAAAAGGGAAGGGTGGGCTTCCGGTCTAACGTTATGGCTAAAGAAGACACCATCCAGATGCAGGGAGAAATCCTGGAAATGCTGCCTAACGCAACGTTTCGGGTGAAGTTAGAAAACGGACACGTCGTCCTAGGGCACATCTCCGGCAAGATGCGCATGAACTACATAAAAATTTTGCCGGGTGACAAGGTAACGGTTGATATGACGCCGTATGACTTGACACGGGCACGGATCACATTCCGCGCCAAATAAATCTAAACAGGAAACGACCATGAAAGTGAATGCATCGGTAAAGAAGATTTGCCGTAACTGCAAAATCGTGCGCCGCCACGGTGTGGTTCGTGTGATCTGCACAGATCCACGTCACAAGCAGCGTCAAGGCTAATTGGGAAGGAGATAACAGACAATGGCACGTATCGCCGGGGTCAATATCCCCAACCAAAAACATGCATGGATCGCGATGACTGCGATCTTTGGCATCGGCCACACCCGCGCAAAGAAGGTCTGCGATGACGCAGGCGTTTCGCGCAGCAAAAAGGTCAAAGACCTGACGGACGCTGAGCTCGATAAGCTTCGTGAACAAGTCGCTAAATTCAGCGTTGAAGGTGACCTTCGCCGCGAAGTAACGATGAGCATTAAACGCTTGATCGATCTGGGCTGCTACCGCGGCACCCGTCATCGCAAGGGCCTGCCGGCACGTGGCCAGCGTACGCGCACCAATGCGCGTACTCGCAAAGGCCCACGCAAGGCAATTGCAGGTAAGAAAGGCTAAGCACTAGATCATGGCGCAAGCATCTTCAAAGAACGCGGCCGCAGCGCGCGCTCGCAAAAAAGTTAGAAAGAACGTGTCGGAGGCAATTTGCCACGTACACGCTTCGTTCAACAACACGATTATCACCATCACCGACCGCCAGGGGAACGCCATTTCGTGGGCAACCTCGGGGGGCGCCGGCTTCAAGGGTTCGCGCAAGTCGACGCCTTTCGCAGCGCAGGTCGCTGCTGAAGCTGCAGGAAAAGTTGCAGTCGAAAACGGCGTCAAAAACGTCGAAGTGCAGATCAAAGGTCCAGGGCCAGGTCGTGAAAGTGCCGTGCGTGCATTGAACGCATTGGGTATTAAAGTAACCAGCATCGCTGACGTGACGCCTGTGCCGCATAACGGCTGCCGTCCACCCAAGCGTCGCCGCATGTAATCACGAAGGAGAAAACTCATGGCTCGTTATACAGGCCCTAAGTGCAAGCTCTCTCGTCGTGAGGGCACTGATTTATTTCTGAAGAGTGCACGTCGTTCGCTCGACAGTAAATGCAAACTTGCCGCTGCACCCGGCCAACATGGCGCGAAGAGCGGTCAGCGTACGTCAGACTACGGTCTGCAGTTGCGCGAAAAGCAAAAGCTGCGCCGGATTTATGGCGTACTTGAGCGCCAGTTCCGCCGTACGTTTGCAGAGGCATCGCGCCGTAAAGGCTCGACCGGTGAGAACCTGTTGAAGCTTCTCGAATCGCGTCTTGACAACGTTGTTTACCGCATGGGCTTTGGCTCAACGCGCGCTGAAGCTCGCCAGTTGGTGAGTCACAAAGCGATCATGGTGAACGGCCACGTCTGCAACATTCCATCGGCGATTGTGCCTGCTAACGCGGAAGTGCAAATCGTTGAGAAGTCGCGCACACAAGCTCGCATCATCGACGCGCTCGCGCTCGCTGAGCGTATCGGCTTCCCAGGTTGGGTCGACGTAAACGCGAAAGACATGAAAGGTACGTTCAAGCATGCGCCTGATCGCACCGAATTCGCATCTGACATCAACGAGAGCCTGGTCGTCGAGTTGTACTCGAAGTAATCGCTAGATCCTCACACATAAGGAAATGTATGCAGAGTACAGCTTTTTTGAAGCCCCGCAACATTGAGGTTCAAGCAACCAGCCCCTCAGCTGCACGTGTAGTGATGGAGCCGTTTGAGCGTGGTTACGGCCACACTCTCGGCAACGCACTGCGTCGTGTGCTGCTTTCTTCGATGCCTGGCTACGCGCCGACCGAAGTGTCGATCGCTGGCGTCGTGCATGAATATTCAACGCTTGAAGGCGTGCAAGAGGATGTTGTTGACATTCTCTTGAACCTCAAGGGCGTAGTTGTAAAGCTGCACAATCGCGATAGCGCGGTCCTCACCCTCAAAAAAGAGGGCGCGGGACCCGTTACGGCGGCTGACATCGAGTCTTCGCACGAAGTTGAGATCATCAATCCAGAACACGTGATTGCTAATCTCACGCAAGGCGGGAAGCTTGATCTCGAAATCAAGGTAGAGCGTGGTCGTGGTTATGTACCATCGACGATGCGCGTCGCTGCAGGGCAAACGGGAAATCGCAAAGTGGGTTCGATCCTGCTAGACGCGTCCTTCAGCCCGGTCAAGCGCGTGAGTTACACGGTTGAATCAGCTCGCGTTGAACAGCGTACCGATCTTGACAAACTCGTTCTTGATATCGAAACCAACGGCGCAATTGAGCCTGAAGGTGCTGTGCGTTACGCGGCGAGCATCCTCGTGGACCAACTCTCGTCGTTCGCTGATTTGCAAGGCACTGACATGCCTGCACTTGAGCGCGCCTCGGCGTCGTTTGATCCGATTCTTCTCAAGCCAGTTGATGATCTCGAACTTACCGTTCGTTCGGCAAACTGCTTGAAAGCGGAAAACATTCACTACATCGGTGATTTGGTTCAGCGCTCGGAAACCGAGTTGCTCAAGACGCCAAATTTGGGTCGTAAATCACTTAACGAAATCAAGGAAGTGCTCTCGCAGCGCGGTCTCGCGCTGGGAACTAAACTCGACAACTGGCCACCGGCTGGTCTCGAGCGCGGTAACTAAGCAAAGAGCAGGAGATAGATCATGCGTCACGGAAGTGGACTTCGTAAACTCAACCGCACTAGCGCGCACCGCCAGGCGCTTCTGCGTAACCTCTCAACCGCATTGCTTCGCTACGAAGTAATCCGTACCACGCTGCCGAAGGCTAAAGAGCTTCGCCGCGTTGTTGAGCCGATCATCACGCTTGGCAAAAAGCCATCGCTCGCAAACCGCCGTCTCGCTTTCGATCGCATTCGCGACCGCGAAATTGTTGGCAAGGTTTTCAATGAGCTTGGCCCGCGCTACGCAAACCGCAACGGCGGTTATGTGCAAATCCTCAAATACGGCTTCCGCCAGGGCGACAATGCTCCGATGGCGCTTGTATCGTTGATGGATCGTCCAGCGCCTGTTGCTGAAGAAGCTGCAGCGCCTGAGGCCGCTAAGACCGAATAGTCTTTCGCGTGCCGCAAAAAAAGAGCCGACATCGTCGGCTTTTTTTTTCGAGTATGTGGTGATAGCTTAGGGCGTTATCGCTTGATTCGGATTGGGTTCGGGGCGAATTGAATTAAGTAGCGAAGCTACAATAAATCGCACTCTGGTCCCAATCGAATTGGCATACTTCTCGCAAAGCTTAGGTGCTTGATTTCTTCGTGAGCAGGCTATAGACGAATACAACCACTACAGCGCCAATGATCGACGCAATCCAGTGAGTGCCCGCTTTCGCTGAAACGATTCCTAGCTGTTGCCCGCCATAGGTGCCCACGAGCGAACCGATCATGCCGAGGATCGCCGTGACGATAATGCCGCCGCCTTGTTTTCCGGGAAGAATAAACTTCGCCACTGCGCCGACAACGAGCCCCACGAGCGCGAAAATGATGTAGTCCAAAGTTCCTCCTAGAGTGATTAGTGTGATCGAACTGTACACCAATGCGGGTTAGCCCACGTTCAGGGGCTGCGGTTCGGACTGTTTGAGTCAACCGGGGCACAACAGTGCGCATTGCCCCTGGCGGCCTCGCCAGTAGACGGACGAAACTAGCGATGCCTCGCTCAGCTTGGCGAAGAAAGAGGAAACGACAGATGGAATGGATTCAGAATCACCTGGCTGAGTTGGCGATGAGTCTTGCGATGGCCTGGGGCGCTGGGATCCGGCTTTACCTGGTGGTGTTCGTCGTTGGGTTACTGGGCAAGTTTGGATACGTTCCGCTTCCCGATGCGATGAGCGTCATTACGAATCCGATCGTACTCGGTGCAGCGGGTTTTATGACGTTCGTCGAATTCTTTGCCGACAAGATCCCCTGGCTCGATAGTGCGTGGGACGCCGTACACACCTTCCTGCGGATCCCTGCGGGAGCTGCGATGGCGGCCGGCATGCTCGGAGACACCGGTGAGGGCGTGGCGATGGCGGCGGCAATCATTGGTGGAACTCTAGCGGCGGGCACCCACTTCGGAAAAGCCGGTACCCGCGCCGCGGTGAACACCTCACCTGAGCCGTTTAGTAATGTTGCCGTTTCGCTCGCCGAGGACACCGCGGTTGCTGGCGGCTTAGCGCTCGCGATCGCGAACCCGTGGATTTTTCTCGGCCTATTGCTCGTGTTCGTCATCGCGCTGGTGCTTTTGTTGCGATATCTGATTAAGGGCTTGCTCGCCATTTTTCGCAAGGTTGGGAGCTGGATATCGCCTGTGCCGGATACCGCGAAATGAAGCGTGGATAGATGACGCGTTT
Organism: Betaproteobacteria bacterium; assembly: GCA_013298145.1. Taxonomy (GTDB): domain Bacteria; phylum Pseudomonadota; class Gammaproteobacteria; order Burkholderiales; family Casimicrobiaceae; genus Casimicrobium. The sequence continues at coordinate 155,294 of JAAFJO010000007.1, read as the reverse complement.
CTCTGGCGGGGGCCCGAACGCGCAGGCTAGCGCGCGCGCGCACGCAATACTGCTCGCACTCTTCGCACTACTTCTTTTTTTCTTCAGCCACGCGCGCGGCTTCTCTGTTGCGCCGCTCGCTGACGATGTGGGAGTCATTCGCGTCGCCGCGCAGCAAGCACTCGACTTCGCTGTATTTGGGCCAGCGCTTGAAAAGTGGCACACCCCGCTCGTCCCCGGCAGTACGATGTGGCGCCCGCTACCGGTGCTCTCGTTCGCGCTCGATGCACTGTCGCATGGCGATCAGGTTTCGCTCTGGCGGTTAACGAACGTCGCGCTCCACCTCCTCTGCGCGATCCTCGTCGGCGGCGTCGTGCGCGCGTTTGGTTTCTCGTTATCTGCCGCCGCCATTGCCTTCGGCGCATTCGCGCTGCTACCTTGGGCGCCCGAAGTCTCGATTTGGATTGTTGGGCGCTATGACGGGTTCGCCACACTGTTGGTGCTGCTTGCGCTTTTTTGCGCGCTCAGCTCCAGCGGTCGTGACGCTCGTTCGCTCGCGAGCCTCGCGGCCGCCGCGCTCGCTTACGCAAGTAAAGAATCCGCCGCGACTGCCATCGCGCTGATCGCATCCGTGCTCTGGCTGCGCGATTGTCACGCCAATACTGCGTGGCTAACCCGACCGAGCGCGGCAACGATTCGACTCACTGTGGCCCACGGCGTCCTGCTTATCGCCTATCTCGTGTGGCGTCAGTGGCTATTCCAGAGCACGAGCCTCGACCTCTACGCCACTGGCTCGTCCTCACGCGGCGTCGGAGCAATCGTAAGTTCGTGGCTCGCCCATGGGCTGAGCGCTCGCGACTATCTTTCAATCGCACCCGTGGCGTCGACCGTCGCGAGCGTTATGTGTGTGCTTCTGCTGCTATGGGCGCTCAGCCGGCGGGCGCAACGCTTTGGTGTGTCCGCTGGACTCATCTTCGCCGCGATTGTTGCGGCAGCGCTCGCCGTTGTATTTCCGTCCCCGAATATCGGATCCGACGGCGCGCGGATTTATCACCTCATGGCCGTGGGCTTCGCGATCGCGATTGGCGCTGCCGCCGCTGCACAATCTGCACGATTGCAGTTTGCATTCGCCATCGGGGTTCTCCTTGCGCTCGCGTTCTGGCAGCGGGCAGCCGTTGAGGAATGGCGCATCGCATCGAATGAGATGCATCGCCTGCAGAATGAAATACCGCGCTTAGGCAATAGTCTCCTGGCGAAGGACTATGCGCTCGTGGTTGCGCCAGATCGTATCGGGCGAGTTCCCTTCGCGCGCAATGCGAACGGCGCGCTTTTGCTCGCCTATTCAGGCGACAGAGAACGCGTCTCCCAAATGATCATTTCAACGGATCTGGGTGCTTGGGAATGGTGGAAGTTATCCGCAGATGGTGTCGTTCGAAAGCATCTCACCAAGCGGGAGGACGCCCCCGCCGCACCCACGCAGTTTTTCTGTTTCAACGGATCGTCGCTACAAGCCCTTGGCTTTTGGCAAAGTGCAACGCAGGCGGATTGGAACGAGCGCTGGCGCGATGCGCTTCATCGCGCGTGCCCGAACTTAAATTACGGTCGGTAAGTCTCGCGCTGCCAAGCGAGAGCTCGGCTTAAAACTCAAGCTCCGCTGCGAGCTTTGCCAGCAGCTCGCTCTTGGGTGTCACTCGCCATTGCTCACCCAAATCGATGCGACCGCGATATCCGTCTTTCTGCACGAGGATCGAGACTGGTACCGAACCGCCCACGAACGGCTTCAGGGCTGTAAGGAGCTCGCTTGCTTCGTGCGCGGCGCTCTTGCCGTTGAGTTTTACGAGCATCCGCCGCGCATACTGAGCGCGCGCTTGCTCGATAGTGAGCAACTGGTCGGCGATCACCCGAGTGCCCATTCCTTCGCGCCCTTGCGAGACTTTCGCCTCAATGATGAGGGGAATGTCTTCCTTGAGCCAGGTGCGGTGCGCTTCGAAGAGCGCGGCCGGAATCATGACCTCGAACACGCCGGTGCGATCATCGAGCGTCAAGAAACACATTCGACCGTTACGAGAATTAATTGTGCGCACGGCATTGACGATGCCGGCCAAGCGTTGCTTCGAATCGGCAGGTTCGATGCGCGCAAGCGGCATGGTTGTCACAGCGCTCAAATCCTTCCGGTACGCGTCATACGGATGCCCGCTCAGATAAAGCCCAAGCGCCGCTTTTTCATGCGCAAGCTTCTCGAGCAAATCCCACGGTCTGGCATCGATAAGCGCAGGCGCTGATACGTCTGAATCCTCACCGAACAGTGAGTTTTGTGAGATATTAGCTTGTGCGCGCTCCGCCTCGCTTAATGCGGCGCCAACGCTTGCAAATGCGCTCGCTCGGTTTTCATGTAATTTATCAAACGCCCCCGATTTAATAAGAGCTTCGACCGTGCGCCTGTTTACTGTTTGCGTGTTTACGCGACGACAGAAATCGAAGAGATTTTTGAATGCGCCGCCTTCGGCTCTCGCACGCAGAATTTCGATGACCGCGCCTTCGCCTGTGCCCTTCACGCCACCGAGACCGTAGCGAATCGTTCGCCGATCAACGGGCACGAATCGATATTCACCCACGTTTACATCAGGCGGCTCAAACGAGAGACCGTTGGTGATCGAATCATCCAGCAGCTGGCGCACCTTATCGGTGTCGCTCATCACGGCGCTCATGTTGGCTGCCATGAAGGCGGCCGAATGATGCTTCTTAAAGTACGCCGTTTGATAGGCAACGTAGGCGTAAGCGGCAGAGTGCGACTTGTTAAAGCCATACCCTGCGAACTTCTCCATCAAGTCGAAGAGTTCGTCGGCTCGCTGCTGCGTCAGTCCATTTTCGCCCGCACCCTTGCGAAAAATTTCGCGATGCTTGGCCATCTCTTCAGGCTTCTTCTTGCCCATCGCACGGCGCAGCAAATCTGCACCGCCGAGCGAATAGTTACCTATGATCTGCGCGGCCTGCATCACCTGTTCTTGATACACCATGATGCCGAAGGTTTCTTCGAGCATCGGTTTCAGGCGTTCATCCGGATATTCGAAGCGCTGTGTGCCGCTTTTGCGCGCGATGTAATCGGGGATGAGGTCCATCGGCCCCGGTCGATACAGGGCGTTCAACGCGGTTAAGTCTTCAAGTCGCGAAGGCTTGGCCTTCACGAGCAAATCTTTCATGCCGCTCGATTCAAACTGGAAGATCGCTACGGTGTTGGCTTCGCGAAAGATTTGATAGACCGATGCATCATCAAGCGGCAGTTTCTGCAGATCGATATCAAACGACGGATCAAGGCGCTTACAGAAGCGAATCGTCCAATCCAGAATCGTGAGCGTCGTCAGCCCCAGGAAGTCGAACTTAACGAGACCCACGGCTTCGACATCGTCTTTGTCGTACTGGCTCACCATCGTGCCCGATTGCTCTTGCGAATAGAGCGGGCAGAAATCGGTTAATTTTCCAGGCGCAATCAACACGCCGCCCGCGTGCATACCCACGTTGCGCGGCAGCCCCTCCACTTGTTCTGCAAGCGCCAGGAGGGAGGCCACGTCTTCTTCGTTTTTCTCGCGCTCAAGCAGCAGCGGCTCCGCATCTTTTGCATAAATCGTATTGGCGGCCCGCTCCTTTTCGTTGGCGGGCATCAGCGCGAGCGTGGTCCACTTTCCGGGCTGGAACGGGATGAGTTTCGCAACACCATCAACAAACGTGTAAGGCATGTCGAGTACACGCCCGCAATCGCGCACTGCGGCTTTTGCAGCCATCGTGCCGAAGGTTGCGATTTGACCCACGCTTTCGGCGCCGTACTTGTTGCGTACGTAATCAATCACACGGTCACGACCGTCTTGGCAGAAGTCGATATCGAAGTCTGGCATCGACACCCGTTCCGGATTCAGGAATCGCTCGAAGAGCAGGTTGTATTGCAGTGGATCGAGATCGGTGATGCCGAGCGAATACGCGACCAGTGAGCCCGCACCCGAGCCGCGCCCCGGGCCCACGGGTACGCCGTTACTTTTTGCCCAGCCAATGAAATCCGCAACGATCAGGAAGTAGCCCGGAAACCCCATTTTTAAGATCGTCGTGATCTCAAAATCGCAGCGCTCCACATAGCGTGGGCGTTCGCGCTCGCGCAGTGCAGGATCGGGGTAGAGCACCTCAAGCCGCTTCTCCAATCCGGCGAACACTTCGTTGCGAACGTGTTCTTCAATGGTGACGCCAGCGGGCAGTGGGAAATCAGGCAGGTAGTTGGTGCCGAGTTTCAGACTGAGTGTGCAACGGGTGGCAATCGCCACCGTGTTGGCAATGGCTTGCGGATAGTCGGCAAATTTTTCGACCATCTCCTGCTGCGTGAGGAAATGCTGCTTTTCCGTAAATTGCTGTGGGCGGCGTGCGTCGCCGAGTGCATAACCTTCGGCGATACACACCCGCGCATCGTGCGCGTAAAAATCTTCAGCCGTTGCAAATTGAATCGGATGGGTTGCTACCACGGGGATGCGCAGCTGATTGGCGAGCGCAACCGTGCCCGAAACGAAATGATGTTCGTCTTTGAATCCCGCGCGGTGAATTTCCATCGCATAGCGACCGGGGAAGCGCGCGAGCCAAGCGGAGGCAGCCCGCTCGGCGCTCGCTTTCTGCCCATGTCGAATCGCAAACCCAACATCGCCAAACCAGCCACCCGATAAACAAAACACATCATGCGTAGCGCTGCCGTCGGCACTGTCGAGCCACTCGGGTTTGATGAGTGCTTTGCCGCGAAGTTGGTTATCGCGATAGGCCCGCGTAAGCCAATCGCAAATTCGAAGATAGCCAGCGTGTGATTCCGCAAGGAAGAGCACGCGGTAGGGCTCTGCATCGCCTGTCGCTGCGTCTCCGGCGACACGCGCATCAATCCAGGCGTCAACGCCGCAAATGGGCTTAATGCCCTTGCCTTTCGCGGCTTTGAAAAACTTTACAAAGCCGAACAAGTTGGCCAGATCAGTGATCGCGAGCGCTTTTTGACCGTCTTTTGAGGCAAGTCTCACCGCATCATCGACCCGCAACGTCGAATCGACGATTGAGAATTCAGAATGCAGGCGGAGATGGACAAATTGCGGCGCGGACATCTCACCGATTTTACGGAGCAGGCTCGCGTTCGATCCTCGCCCTCACCCGCAGTCGCAGTCTGCGTAAACTTCACTCACACTTGAATCGGGCGGATGGCCCGCCGTGCCTGCGGTGCGCACACGTCCAAATCTCTGAACTAATGACAAACAACTCTGTAACGCTTGCCCATGATCAATATGGGCTAAGCAGTCGAATTGTCAATTTACGACAATCAAAAATACGCGATGTAGCGAACGCCGGAATTGGGCGAGATAACGTTTTGCCGTTTTGGTTTGGGGAGCCCGACGAGGTCACGCCAGCATTCATTCGCGACGCTGCAAACGAGAGCATCGCGAAAGGTGAGACGTTTTATTCGCACAACCTCGGCGTCCTTGAGCTGCGCGAAACCATCGCTCGCTACCTGTGCGAACTTCACCCCAATCCTCAATGGGCGCTCTCAAGCGATCACATCGCGGTTACCAGCTCTGGCGTGAACGCGCTTTCGCTGGCGGCGCAGGCGCTCATCGACCCCGCCGATCGGGTGGTGTGCGTTACGCCGCTCTGGCCGAACTTGGTTGAGATCCCGAAGATATTGTCGGCAAGCGTTGACTGTGTGTCGCTGCGATTTGATGCGAAGCGCGGTTGGTATCTTGATCTCGATCAGCTGCTAGGCGCTCTCACTAGCCGCACGAAACTTTTGATGATCAATTCGCCCAACAATCCGACCGGATGGACGCTCTCGCGCTCGGAGCAGCAAACGATCCTTTCGCATTGCCGGAAACACGGCATCTGGATCGTTGCCGATGACGCCTATGAGCGTTTAGTCTATGCCGACGATGTGCGGGCCGCGCCGTCTTTTTTCGATATCGCCGACGCCCCGGATCGGTTGGTCAGCGCGAACACGTTCTCAAAGTCGTGGCTCATGACAGGCTGGCGTCTTGGCTGGCTTGCGGCGCCAAAACCATTGATCGAGCAGCTCGGAAAAATTATCGAATACAACACCTCGTGTTCGCCCGTATTCGTGCAACGCGCAGGCATCGTGGCCGTACGCCATGGCGACGCGACGATCGCACACACGCGGGAGCGCTTCCGAGCGGCACGCGATCATCTCACGCGCTTGCTAAACGCGATCGAGGGCATCGAAGCGCCACCTGCGCCGGGCGCGATGTACGCATTTTTTCGCGTTCGCGGCCTCACTGACTCGCTCGCCTTTTGTAAACGCTTGGTGGCAGAAGAGGGGCTGGGTTTGGCGCCGGGTGCAGCGTTTGGCGATGAAGGCGAAGGCTTTGTGCGTTGGTGTTTTGCGAGCGGATTGCCGCGTCTCGAAGAGGGTATTGAGCGCTTCCGAAGAGGCATGGCTAAGCGATGAAAGTGAACACGCCCTACAGCTTGCGCGAGTTGGTGCGCGCTGATTACCCAGACGTGTGGGACGTTCGCTATGCCGTCACTGAAAATACCCTGAGGCCCGGGCGAATTGATGATGAGGATTTGCGTCGAGAAACCGAGGACACCGGAAAAGGTTGGGTGATCGATGTCGACGGGCGCATTGATGGGTTTGCAATCGGAAATGCCGTGAGCGGCAATGTTTGGGCGCTGTTCGTCCATCCGCGCGCGCAAGGATGCGGTTACGGCGACGCGCTCCATCAAGCAATGCTGCACTGGTTCGCAACACAACCGATTGAGCTGCTTTGGCTGTCAACGGGTAAGCAAACAAAAGCTCGTGGGTTTTACGAACGGCGTGGCTGGGTGGAGGTGAGCGACTATGGTGAAACCGAGGTTCGACTTGAGCGAGTGAATCGTCGTTACGCGTGACATAGTTTTCTTCGACGCGTCACTACTTGCCCCATTGCTTTAATTGAGTTTTTGCAGCGGCTTGAATTGCGTTGCGTAACCATTGTTGCGCGTCATTGGCTTGTGATCGACGATGCCAAATCATGTCCACATGCACTGGCGGCACGTCGAAAGGCAGCTCCGCCACCGCAAATTCATCGCGAATGCCCGTTGCGCTCAAAAAGTGTCGTGGCAATACAGTGAGCAAATCTGAGCCCACGACGACGCGCCCGGCGGTGAAAAACTGATTCACCGTGAGCACGATTCGGCGCGTACGCCCCATTGAGGCGAGCGCCTCGTCGATGAAGCCGTACGGTCGGCCCGAAAAGCTCACGAGCAAATGCTTCGCCTCGCAATATTCTCCGATCGAGACGATGGGATTTTTTCGCCGCTTTGCGAGCGGGTGGGCGCGCCGCATCACGCACACATACTGCCCGCTGTAGAGCTGGGAATGAGAGAACGTGTCCGCCGTTCCGCTCTGCATCGAAGCCAGCCCAATTGCTGCAACGGCTGCGGGGAAGTAGCCAATGGCCACATCGATGTCACCCGCTTCGATCAATGCGCGTGGATCGCGCGTGGTGAGTGGCACGATACGCAGATTGACGTTAGGCGCGTCCTGTTCAAGCGTTTCGATGAGCGGCGGCATGAGCATCGCCGCTGTTGCGTCTGCCATTGCAAGCACGAAGTTTTGCTGAGACCGTGCGGGATCGAAGCGGTTGGGCGCAAGCTCATTTTCAAGTAAGGCGAGCGCCTCGCGAACTGCGGGCCAAAGCGCTGCGCCTCGCGGCGTCGGCTCGATACCGTAGCCCGCGCGCTGTACCAATTCATCGCCGAGCGCTTCGCGAAGGCGACGAAGTGCGTTGCTCACGGCGGGCTGCGTCATGTTCAATCGCTCGGCGGCGCGCGTGATGTTCTTGCTCGCCATCACTTCGTCGAAAACGCGAAGCAGGTTTAGATCAAGTGCGCTAAATCGTATTGTTTGCATGGATGGTGCACGCCGTCAAAGCGGAAACGCCACTAGTATTTTCTATGGTGATGAAAGCCATTATAAAAATAAATTGGAAATATGGTTTGTTCGGCTCTACATTTCCCTCAACAACAAGACGCGGGCAATGCCTGAAGCGTCAACAACCAGCCAAGCAAGGAAAGAAAACCATGGCTACCTCCTCCTCCGTTATCCGTCAATCAGAGCCGGTGCATGCCGGTGTAGAACGCGTCATCGAAGGCGCCCATGCCATTCGAGACACCGTGAAAGAGGCCGGCGCAGGACGACGTCTCCCGTCTTACATGGTGGGGCTCACGGTGATGTTGATTGTTACGCTTACCGCACGCGCACTTGACGAGTCGCAAGTGGGATTTATCACTGAGCTGCTCGCGCTCTCTGCGGTTGCGCTGCTCGCGTTTGTGTTCCTGTCATCGGCGGTGCGTTCGCTCACGCGACTCGTGCAATCTGCCGTATCTGCGGTGAGCGAAGCAATCTCCCGCAGGCTTGTTGAGGAGCGTCTCTGGGCCTACGCAGCGCAGGATTCGCGTGTTTTGAACGACATTCTTTGGGCGCAGCGTCGTGATGAAAGCGAACTGGTGGATGAACCTCGCGCTTCGTCACACTCAAGCCAGAGCGAGATCAACGCAGAGCGTCGAATTCCGACGCCGATTTTTACGAAGTATTACTAGGGAAACGCTAACCGCGTCTCTCGCGACTGTCGCGTCGGCGGGCTTGGGCCGCCAGCTCGTCCCAATCCGCCGCGCACTGCATCAAGCAGAGTGATCCAGCGTTTCCCTAGAAACGGCAGGTTATTTCCTTGTTGACGCGCGTATTGACCCAGTTCATGTCAAGGCTGCTTAAAAACTGTCGCGCGTCAAGCGGTCCCCAGTAGCGGAACGAGCCGTTTACGTTGGCAACGACGACGACATCGCCCGCGAGATTCACGCTGCGAACACAGGCTTGTACGTCGGTGTACCACTTACGAATCGTGGTCTGGTCGGCGCTGAAGAAACTCGGGCTAGCTCTAACAAACACCCAATTACGGTCTCGTGCCCGGGTGTGAGCAATCGAATATTTCACCGCATTGCTAGCGGGGGGCGCGGGCCTGGGGGCCGGGGCCACCACGGGCGCAGCAGGCGCACCGACACGTCGCAAGCGATCACCACCCACCCATTCATCCCACGTCGCGTCGTAGCCTTTGTAGCGCACGTAGCATTGCGTCTGATTTTCGTTAACTTTAATTACGGTTGCCGGAAACCAACCGCCTTGCTGGCCCGCTTTCGCCCAGTAGACGTTAACGGAATCATTGACCGAGCAGATTGCCTGTGCGGAGACCGCGTTCGGCAAGACAAAACCGAGCACGAGCAGCCCGACGCGAAAATAAACTGACATACAAACCCTCGGATTGGTTGATGCGGCGTTACGCACTGTGCTTAAACATACGCCGACAAAAAAGTTTTTTCTTGTTCTTCCAAGCATATCCGTAGCAACACTCACTGCATTGGCAAGCGCGAGAAAACCGTATCCGGCACCGTACAACTGTGTGAAATTCGTCGTGAAATTCGATCTCGCCTGCGTTTAGCGGGCGTGGCGATCTCAGGCTCAGCGTTTCGCTGCTGGGATGAACAGCTCTGGCTCTACAGCGGTGCCGTTCAGATAGACCGTCCAATGCAAGTGCGGACCGGTGGAGCGTCCGGTGGAGCCAATCGCACCAATTCGTTCGCCTTGAGTCACGTTTGCGCCTGCCTTCGCTGTGGTTTCACTCAAGTGGCAGTAGAGCGTGTGTAAACCGTTGCCGTGGTCGAGGATGATGCTCTTGCCGCAAAAGTAGTAATCGCCTACGTCGAGAACTATCGCGTCGCCCGGCGCGACGACGGGCGTTCCCGTTGGCGCAGCGACATCGAGACCGGCGTGCGGTGAACGCGGTTTTCCGTTGAGCACGCGTGCGACACCAAAGCGGCTCGAAAGCGGCCCCTCGCTGGGCAATCGAAATGCGGCGTTGGTCGTAGCGCTCTCGCGCCAAGTAGCACGAACCGCTTTCAGATGCGCGGACTCACGCTCGATCCGAGCCATCACTTCGGGCGGCGGGTCAACCATCGCGCGGTTGAGCTTGATCGCCTGAACCGGATAGCTTTTCGATTTCACAACGAAGGGTAGTGCGCGAGTTTCGCCGCTTTGCGTCACTTGAAGTTCATGCGTTCCGGGCTTGGTCGCGAGCGAAATTCCGGTGATCGCATTCCAGCGACCCTCCCGCTCTAACACCCAAACTCGGTTTGACTCGAGCGTTGCGGTCGGTTTTGGATTCGAGCTCGGCCCGAGATCAATCCATGCTACTCCGCCCGGTACACGAGACTCGCGAAGCGGGGGGATTTCTTTCGCGCTCACCCCGTGGGTGACAACGGTCAATAGAGCAAGGAGGCCGGCAGCAAACGAGGAGCGCGGAAAACGGCGTGACAGATTCATGGGCGACATTCTGCACGGTCAACTGAGCGCACGAACTTCATAACAAAAAGCATCAGCTATCGCTTATTTTATTGGGGCTAGGGGCTTAATTGATAGTTAAGCAAAATCTACATAAATGACGCGCTAGTCCCAAATAATTGAAAAATATAGTGCGTATGCCAATGAAACTTGGGTCGTCTGCTGGCGACGCGGCTTCGAAGAAACTCGTTCAACTTCGCAACTTCGGACTAATGACGATGTCATACTCAACATTACCTTTTGTGGTCGCGGTGCGGTGAATCTGCTCGCGGCCTTGAGAGGCGGTACGGGGGAGTGTTGTTGAGTCCTGCGCTTTGCTGGCGCAATCAGAGGAGACTATCGATGCTCAAAAATTCATTTCTCGGTCGTCGTGACGAGCCATCCACTGGACGCGCTTCGCCCGATACGCCGTTGTATCCACCGAAATCTGACTCGCCGCCGCTCGCCGCAGTTGCTGTGAGCACTCACCATCTTTCCACATCGAATAGCACGTCACCGCGCACGACAGAGGCCGAGTTGAAACCCGTCACGTCAACCGCAACCGCAACCGCATCCCACGCCACGGTGGGCGGAAGCGGGCCGCGTCTGACCGTTGGCCCCAATATCAAGTTGCGAGGTGCTGAGATCAATGATTGCGACACGCTGGTGGTTGAAGGGCATGTCGAGGCATCGATGGATAGCAAGGCGTTAGAAATTTTGCAAAGCGGATCGTACGACGGCACGGTGAGCATCGATATCGCCGAGATTCACGGCAAGTTTTCCGGCAATCTCACCGCGCGCAAGAAGCTCATCGTGCATGGCACAGGGCTTGTTACCGGCACAGTTCGCTATGGCTCGCTGCTCGTGTCTGAAGGCGGTATCGTGAGCGGCGATGTGGCTTCGCTCGATACCAAAGTCGATGCGCAAGCGCACTTGTTTGCGGGCTATCCGTCGTCGCGCGCACCCGGAACGGCTGCGGCTGGCGCGGTTGTAAGCTCGGCGAAACTTCCGGAAACGGCGCGAGCGTAGCTCATGAATGCGCTGCTGCTCGTGCCAAAAAGATCACCGCGCAACGTGCCCGAACGTGGCGAGCGCTGCGAACGCGGCGAGGGTAGCAAGCGTTCTACGCACCGCTTCATTGCGTCGGTAGAACGCCACTCACCGAGTGCGTGGTGGGTCTTTGAGAGCGAGTTTAAGCGCCGTGTTGCACTCGAGACATTGATGCGACAGATGTTCATGCGCAGGTAGCGCCGTCGCGCGAAACCGAGTCGAGTAATGCGAGTCATGTGCACGCACATATGATTCGCGGGTGATCGCACGATCGCTCTCTAGCCTGCGATTTTCATGAGGGGTGGGATGCAGTGGCGCGTGAAAATCGGATGCAGATTGCAGCGCTCGACCGCAGCGAATGTAGCGTGCGCTATCGGCCCAGGACGCCGTCGCAAGATGCGCCCATTTGTACCGCCAATGCGCCGGTCGCTTGAACACCAATTCGTAATCGTCGCGAACGTGGCTTCGCCGCAAGTGCGATCAAGCGAGCAACGTTGTTTTCAAGCGACCTGGTGAACTACGCGCGCTAGTTTGATTTCGCCGCGAATAGCTCCGCGTGTTGCGCGCGCAGCACGTTTTTCTGCACCTTCCCCATCGCGTTACGCGGCAGCTCGTTGACCACAAACAATTGTTTGGGCACTTTGAAGTTTGCGATCTGCGATTTGAGTGTTGCAATCATCGCAGCGGCATCGAGCGCTGCGCCTGACTTTCTCACCACCACCGCGACCACGGCCTCGCCAAAATCAGGATGCGGCACACCGATCACGGCACTTTCGGCCACCCCGGTCATCTCGTTCAAATAGCTCTCAATCTCAGCGGGGTACACGTTGTATCCGCCCGAAATAATGAGATCTTTGCTGCGCCCGACAATCGTGAAGTAGCCGCGTGGATCGCATTTGCCCACATCGCCAGTTTTGAACCAGCCGTCGGCAGTGAACTCTTCTTTCGTCTTTTCCGGCATCCGCCAATAGCCTGAGAACACGTTGGGCCCGCGAACTTCGATGTCGCCAATTTCGTCGGTCGCGCAGCGCTCGCCGCGATCATTGGAGACGCGTACCTGAACGTCCGGCAACGGAAAGCCCACGGTGCCACCGCGTCGCTCGCCGTCGCTCGCCGCATAGGGATTGGAGCAGAGCATGTTCGTCTCACTCATCCCATAGCGCTCGAGGATGGTGTGACCCGTTCGCTCGCGGAACGCGTTGAAGGTTTCGATCAACAACGGCGCTGATCCGGCAACGAAGAGCCGCATGTTCTTACACGCGTCGCGATCCAGCCCCGCCTCGGCCAGCAGTCGCACATAGAGCGTTGGTACACCCATGAACACCGTCGCCCTATTAAATTGGGCGATCACGCCTTTAGGATCAAATTTCGAAAACCAAATTAACTTAGCGCCTGCCAGCAAAAAACAATGACTAGCTACGAAAAGGCCGTGCACATGGAAGATCGGCAACGCATGAATAAGTACGTCGTTCGCAGACCAGCCCCAGTAGCTCACCAACGTTTGCGCGTTCGAGCGCAAATTCTGGTGCGAAAGCATCGCGCCTTTGCTGCGTCCCGTGGTGCCGCTGGTGTAGAGAATCGCCGCCAAATCGTCATCTGCTTTGAGGGCGATGTCATGCGCGGTCGAATGCAAGCGTGACGCATCGAGGAGCGTGCCCGTATTTGCGGTCGATAGATCATCCAGCGTGAACACATGGTGCACGCCATTCGCGCGCGCGATCGGCTCAGTCCAAGCGAGATTTTTCGTTGAGCAAACGAAGACCGATGGCTGCGCGTTGCCGACAAAGTAGTCAATCTCACTCGATTGATACGCCGTATTAAGCGGCAAGTAAACATAGCCCGCGCGAATGACCGCAAGGTAGAGCATCAGCGCTTCAACGCTCTTCTCCGTTTGCACTGCGACGCGTGCGCCGGGTGCGAGCTTGAGCGACACCAGCAAATTCGCGATCTGCGCGGTTCGCGATTCGAGTTCGCCCCAGCTCACTTCGCGCTCAATGCGCCCGTCGGCAGGGTCGGCGATTTCAATAGCGATGCGATCTCGATCAGCGGGCATGGCTGCGGCGATGGCCGCGAAAAGATTAGCGTTCATTTCAAAGTTTCAGTAGGCGCGCACTACACAGATGCGCTGCGTCTGTGTGCGCAGCTCAAGTGGCTGCGCGAGAGATTTCTAAGGCTGCAAAAGAGCGCGCGCCCTAGGCCGCGCTCAAACCAACCATCAATCAAGCTTCGCGCCCGAGGTCTTGACGACTTCGCCCCAGCGCTTAATTTCTGCATTCACAAACTTCCCGAACGCATCGCCGTAGAGGTTTGGTGTTTCCGCACCGATGCCATTCCAGATCGCTTTCAGCTCGTCAGATGCGAAGGCTTTGCGCAAGTCGGCCTGGAATTTTTGAATCACGGCGGGTGGCGTGCCCGCTGGTGCCCAAAGCCCGTACCAAGTGGACACGGTGTAATTCAAGCCTAGCTCTTTCGTGGTCGGAATATTCGGGAAACCTGGCGCACGCGCCTCTGATGCGACTGCGAGAGCTTTGATGCGACCGCCTTTGATGTGAGCGGCTGACGAACCCATGCCGTCAAACATGGCATCGATCTGTCCGCCAACCAAATCGGTGAGCGCAGGGCCTGCGCCCTTGTACGGAATGTGTTGAATCTTCACGCCAGCCGCCGCGTTGAAAAGCTCGCCCGCCAAATGATGTGATGAGCCATTGCCAGCGGAGCCGTAGTTCATCTTTCCGTCTGCCTTCTTGGCGGCCTCGATGAAGCCTTTCAGGTCGTTTGCGGGCACGCGCTGTGGATTGACGACAACGACTTGCGGCACCGACGACACCAAGGCCACGGGGATGAAGCTCTTCTCAATATCGTAATCAAGCTTTGGGTAAAGCGAGGGGGCAATCGCATGATGCACCGCGCCCAGGAAGAAGGTGTAGCCATCGGGAGCCGCCTTCGATGCGATGCTCGCCCCGACGGTACCGCCAGCGCCGCCTCGGTTATCGACGATGAATTGCTGTCCGAGCGCTTTGGAGAGATGCGCGGTGAGGGGGCGCGCGAAGGCATCCGTGCCGCCACCTGCTGGGAATGGAACAACGACGGTGACGGGCTTTGCGGGCCAGCTCGCAGAAGGCGCGGGCGCTTGCGCCATTGCCCCTCCGGCGAGAACGATCGTACCGAGCGCAATCAGCGCGGCAGGTAGCGCGAGTTTGGAAATTGGGTTCAAGATTGCCTCCTTAGCAATTTATTGTGCATTGATTGTCGGTGATTTATTTTTCTATGCCATCAGTGATTTCACTGCGCGAGAATGAATCACTTCGCCATTGACGAATGCCTCGTGCGATTCCTCTACCCGCTTCAAGTCGTACAAGTAGTTCACCATTAAACCAGCGGATTGTTTGAGTCCGTTGGCTGAGGGGTTTGCAAGCAAGTTAATGCGCTCAAGCCGCGCGCCGTTATCCAAATGAAAACGAGCCACCGCGTCGCCACTGCTTTCGGGCGTCACGAAGGTGAGGTAATAGCTCGCGAGCGAGAGCAGGGCATCGTTCTCTTTTTGTGTGAGTTGACCGAGCATGTCGAGCGAGTTCAAGCTCGCAAGCTCATGTCGCGTGGCGTTGAGCAGGGCGTCGTATGCGCCTTGTAAACGGTGGCTCGCGGCGGACTTCAGTCTGGGCGTGACCAGTGGGGAAGCGAGCTTATGTAACCACGCGAGGAAGCCCGGCATGGGCGAAAGCGTGCAGAACGTTTTAATCTGTGGCAGCTCCTGTTGAAGCTCGTTCGCAACACGCTTGATCAAAAAATTGCCGAGGTTGACGCCGCGCAATCCCGGTTCGCAATTGCTGATGGAATAAAACGCGGCTACCCGAAATTTGCTCGCTGTTCCGATGGCGGCGCGCTTATCGAGCAGCGGCGCAATCGCTGACGGCATCTCTTGAAGCAGCGCAACCTCAACGAAGATGAGTGGCACGTTGGCGAGCTGCGGATGAAAGAACGCGAAACAGCGGCGATCCGGCTGCAACCGACGGCGAAGATCGTCCCAGCCGTCGATGGCATGAACTGCTTCGTGCTGAATGATCTGCTCAAGCAGGTGCGCTGGCGAGTTCCAATCTACGCGTCGCATCTCAAGAAAGCCTGGGTTAAACCAGGACGACAAAAGATGCAGTAAATCCGCTTCGATCGCGTGCCAATCGGGATTCTTTTTGAGTCGGCCGAGCAAATGTCGGCGTAGGCGAACGATGGCCGCTGTGCCGTGGGGTGCGCGGTTCAATCGACGAAAGAGTTCCTGCCGGGGCGGCTCGGTCGTTGCCATGAGCGCGGCAAGTGAGTTTGCATCACGCGCACTCGCGTAGGCTTGCGCGGCTTCCAATACGCGTACGGGGTCGGGCGAGAACTCATTGACCAAGCCGCCGAATAAACCATCAAGCTCTCGCTCGGTGAGTTGTTCGAGCAGCGCGATCACTTGCTGCGCGATGGCGGGAGAATTCGCCTCGGCACGAACCGATAACAAGCGATGACATTCGCGCAGCACGCGCGCGACCATGCGATCACTCGCGTACTCACCGATGCGATCTGCGGCCTTGCGCACGGCGGGAATGGCGGCGATATCAGCGAGCGTTGCCATGATTATTGCGGCTTGCTTTGGCCTCGATCTTGCGCAACTGTTTGAGCGCGGCGTGTTGGGTAATCAAGTGGTCATGCATCGCACGTTCGGCGCGCGCGGCATCGCCATCGAGCATGGCGGCCAGCAGCACGCGATGTTCGCTAATCGATGCAGAAATTCGACCGGGCAGCGCGAGCTGACGCCCGCGCAGCATCCGTACGAACCGACGCAGATCGCCGGTGACGCGATCAAGCCAACGATTGTTTGCGAGCGTCTGCACGTAGGAGTGAAACACGTGATTGGCTTTGTAGTAAGCATCAATATCGTTCGCGGCTGCTGCGCGTTCCAACGTCTGATGTAGCCGCTTAAGTTCCTGTTGTTCCCCCGATCCTGCATTGCGCGTGGCTTCGAACGCGCACCGCCCCTCAAGCAGCGCCATGATGGGGAAAAGTGCATCGGCGTCGGCATGAGTCATCGCCACCACGCGACAGCCGCGGCGCGGCACGAGCTCAACCAAGCCCTCGGCCACCAGCACCTTGAGTGCTTCGCGCAGGGGCGTGCGGCTGATTTCCCAGCGCTCGCAGAGCGCGAGCTCATCAATCCAGTCACCCGGCGCGAGCGCGGCATCAAAGATCAATCCACGGACGCGCTCTGCGACTTGATCGTGAAGCGAATAACCGCGTATTGGAATGATGTCTGACATGATGATTTCGGGGAAGGGGTTCCTGAGCAGCGATACAGGCATTCCGCGCAACTCCGCTTGCGCAGACAGTGCGGGACGTGCGCGCTTGCAGCAGAACAAATTGTGCGCCGATAATTGCGTAATTACAAGATTACGTAACAACCTACCAAATACTCTCGACATCCGTTGACAACGAAAAGTAGCTAACGTATGTTGTCAACTTACTAAAAAACAGCCTTACTTTGCAGTAAAGTAGGCGTTACCTGCAGATTGTCAATTTTTTCGAACCCCAGAGGACGCTTGCTCCGTCGTGCCGGCGCGTGGTGGATTTCGATTAAGAATCAACGGTTTACCCGTGTTGCGGGTGAATTGAAGCATTCCGTGCGTCAGCCTAGGTTTGTCTGCACTTTGTGGGGTTGTTAGCGACACCCCTGCGAGGTTGAACGCCGCGCTCGTCGGCACTCGCCTACTTCCGAACTCAAAGTGGTTCAATTCCTGCGGCGCTCGCACGCAGTCGAGCGCGGGTATCCAATACCCTCGCAGAAAAGCGCGCGCGTCATGATGTCGTCGCGACTCAAACGTGCTTTGCGTTCATATTTGATTCAACCAGTCCAGCGCCAAGGCGGCCCAAACGCTCATTGACGTAAGCGCTGCTACGCTTCGCTCATGACTGAAATAAAAACTTCACGCATTGAAACACTGACCCTTCGCGGCCACACGCTGTCATTGCGTCACTGGGGCCCCAACGACGCGCCACTCGTTGTGATGCTTCACGGTTGGATGGACGTTGGCGCCTCATTTCAATTCTTGGTCGATGCGCTACAGCGCGATTGGCATGTGGTCGCGCCGGATCAGCGCGGCTATGGTGGCACCGAATGGACGCGCGAGTCGGCAGGCGGCTACTGGTTTGCCGAGTACCTTGCCGATTTGGAGGCGGTGATCGATCACGTGAGTCCGGAATCGCCAGTGCATTTGGTGGGGCACAGCCTCGGCGGCAATGTGAGTTCGATCTACGCCGGCATTCGTCCGCATCGCGTGAAGAAATTAGTTTCGCTCGACGGCTTTGGAATTCCGAATTCGAGTGCTTCGAAAGCCCCTAACGCCTATCGAAAGTGGCTCGATGCAATCAAGTCACCGCCCACGTTGTCGACTTACGCGTCCGCTGACGCTGTCGCAGACCGCTTGCAAAAGAACAATCCGCGCCTCACGCGAGATCGCGCGCTCTGGCTCGCCAATCACTGGGCCGAAGCGCGACCGGATGGACGCTGGCATCTGCGGGCTGATCCGGCGCACAAGCTCCCATTCCCGACGGTGTATCGCCTTGAAGAAGTGATCGCGATTTGGAATGAGGTGACCGCGCCCACACTCTGGGTGGGCGCCAGCGAATCAGAGGCTAAGATTTGGAACGGCTACACCGACGATACGGTCGTCCCAAGTTCGCGAGAGGGCCATGCCTTAGGTACGTTTGCATCGCGCCTTGCCGCGTTTCGAAGCATTGATTTCACTGTGGTGAAGGGAGCGGGACACATGCTTCACCACGACATGCCGGACGTGGTTGCGGCGTTGGTCGAGGCACATCTTGTTCGCTGAACCCGTGGCTCCAAGTCGTTCACGGTCGTTTGCAAAAACGTTGTCGATTGCGCTAGGCGTCCTCTCTCTGGTGAGCGTTTTGTCGCTCGGGGTAGGGACCTACCCCATCAGCTGGGGTGACTTTTTGAGTGGCAGCTTGGGCGATACAGAACGTTCCGTATTACTCTCCCTTCGAGCGCCACGGGTGCTGGCTGCGCTTGCGGCAGGCGCGACGTTCGGCGTGGCAGGCGCGGCGATGCAATCTCTGTTTCGGAATGCGCTTGCGGAACCCGGCTTGCTGGGCGTACCCACGGCTGCCGCGTTGGGGGCTGCGACGTCCCTT
This sequence comes from Betaproteobacteria bacterium, assembly GCA_013298145.1. Taxonomy (GTDB): domain Bacteria; phylum Pseudomonadota; class Gammaproteobacteria; order Burkholderiales; family Casimicrobiaceae; genus Casimicrobium. The sequence goes on along the minus strand of JAAFJO010000007.1, from coordinate 136,711 downwards.
GTCTTTTTATCGGCGAATTCATCGTTTTCGCTTTGGCCAGGTGCGCTGATCGGTGCGAGTGTTGCGATGTTTGCGTTGCTCGCGTTTATCCAACGACAGCACCACGGTGCGACCGCACAGCTATTGCTCATTGGTGTTGCGCTCAATGCAGCTTGCGCTGCGGGGCTTGCGTTGGTGACCTCGCTTGCAACAGAAGCGCAGCTGCGCACGCTCGCGTTCTGGATGCTTGGCAGCTTTTCGAACCAGTCGTGGGGCGCGGTTGCCGCAATGATCAGTGTGTCGCTGCTCGCGATGGCAATGCTTCTGCGCGACAGCCGGTCGCTCGGCGCGCTCGCGCTTGGAGAGCGCACCGCAAAAACGCTTGGTGTGTCGCTTCGCGGGCTGCGTGCGCGGGTGGCCATTGCCTGCGCATTCGCAGTTGCGATCGTGACCGCGTTTTGTGGAAGCGTTGCGTTTATCGGACTCGCGGGTCCACATATCGCGCGTTTGCTGGTTGGGGCGCAGCCGTCGCGCGTGCTGCCGCTAGCAGCGGTGATCGGCGCCCTGCTGTGCGTCATCGCTGATGTAATAGCGCGTGCGCTTGCAGCCCCGGTAGAGCTGCCGGTCGGTGCAATAACGTCATTTATCGGCGTACCTATTTTGTTAGCGCTAGTGGTCAGTAACGCTCGCTTGAGAGCAGAGCGCTTATGAGCCTTCCACCCGTACTCGAAACACACGCACTTAACGTGGTTCGCAATACAACCCGTCTGATTGATTCGCTGTCGCTTTCACTCAGCGGCGGGCGCGTGCTAGCGCTGTTAGGGGCTAACGGCGCGGGTAAAAGCACGTTGCTCGCGGCATTGGCGGGTGAGTTCGCAGCGACATCAGGTTCGATCAGGCTCAACGGCAAACCGCTTGAGGTCTATACGCATGAGTCCCTCGCAGAAATACGAGCGCTGAATGCCGTAGAGCCGCCGCTCACGTTTTCCTTGAGCGTATTTGATTTTGTATCGCTCGGGCGCCCCTTCTCAGAGCCGCAATCCGAGAGTGTACGGGGCGCATTAGCCGAATGTCACGCGACGCAGTGGGTCAATCGAGATGCCGCGTCTCTTTCCTCGGGGGAGCTGCTGCGCGTACAGCTCGCACGATCTTTATACCAGTTGGGCAACGCGCCAAACTCGCTTTGGTTGCTTGATGAACCGTTTGCCCATCTCGATCTTGCTCAGCGCGATTTCGTTTTGAAATTATTGCGCCAGATTGCGACTACACGTCGTTGGGCCATCGCGTTTTCGACGCATGAGCCGCGCGATGCAATCGCAATTGCGGATGAGGCGCTGCTGCTGCGGCGCGGCGCTGCGATAGCCTACGGGGCTCCGAGTGCGGTACTAACCAACGAGCAGCTCACCCAATGTTTCGAGACTCAACTTGAGTACACATCATGATCTCCTGGGTGGCTAAAAAGGACACAAATGACTAGCGAGATTTACCCACGGGCAGGGGTTGTTTTGCCAGTCCAGAATGTCGCTAACGCGGCGGCAGCAGCGCGCAACTTCTCTTGATTTGGCCCTGCGTGTGCGTCTACGCCAGAGTTTTGGCGTACTGCAGTTTCTGCCTAGAACGAGCGTTGTTTGGCGAACGCTCGATGCAGTCCCAAGCCCCGATTCCGAGCGCACAGCTCGAAAATCGGGGTCGCGTTCGTTGGGCTATCGAGGGATGGAGTTGACCTCTTTCTCCCACTTCTCTAGCAAGCGTTTACGCTCGGCGGATGAGCCATACTTTTTGAAGTCGTACTGGATCAGCTTCATCTGGGCGAAGCGTGGCGCTTCGGGCGGCTGCGGCGCGTTTTTATTCGATGGCAATTGATATTGCTTGGCTTGTGCAGCGAGCTTTTGCGCGTCGGGTGTGAGCGCCCAATCGTAGAACTTCTTCGCGTTTTCCATGTTGCGTGCGCCCTTCATGATCGACATCGAGCCGACCTCGTAGCCTGTGCCTTCGCACGGCGCGCTCATGCCGACAGGAAAGCCGTTCTTTTGCTCGCCGGGGACATCGTGCATGAAAGAAACACTGACCGCTGTTTCGCCGCGTGCCGCCGCTTTGACGGGGCCTGTACCGGAGCGCGGGTACTGAGAAATGTTTCGATGTAGCGCTTTCAAGTATTCGAACGCTTTGTCTTCCCCCATCACCTGCACAAGGGTGGCGAGTGCGGTGTAGGCCGTGCCCGACGCTGAGGGGTTCGCCATTTGTACGTCGCCTTTAAGCTCAGGCTTAATCAGATCAGCCCAGCACTTTGGCGCTTCAATTTTCTTCTTCGCGAGAAGCTCCGTGTTGAAGCCAAAGCCGAGCGCACCGGCATAAATGCCCACTGTTTTGAAGCCTGAGATCTGCGCTTGAAAAGTGGCCCATGGATGCAAATCTTTCATCATCGGCGACTGATAAACCTCGGTCAGGTTTTCTTCAGCCGCTTGCAAATGCGGGTCACCCGTGCCGCCGAACCAGACATCGCCCTTCGGGTTACTTGCTTCGGCTTTAATCTGCGCAAAAGTCTCGCCCGAGCCTTTGTGCGATACGTTGACCTTGATACCGGTCTGCTTTTGAAATTCGTTGCCCGCAAGCTGGCACCACTCCAGCTGCATTGAACAATAGATGTTTAAGTTGCCTTTATCTTGCGCCGATACGTGCGGCGAAGAAAGCGCTGCGGCGACCATTGCGGTCGCGAGTAATTTCAGTTTCATTGTCTCTCCTTGTTTTCATGCTTTTCGGCTTTTCGCCGAATCGTGCCACTATAGGCAAGCTAGCGCCGGGTAGCAAGCGGGCAAACCTCTCGCTCGCGATGGGGCGTTGGATGGTGGCTTAGCGCGTGCGCTACTGCGCGCGCCCGTACACTTCATTGATTTGCTGGGAAACGCGAACAAAGGTCGTGCATTTTGAGAGGTCTTTGAGCTTTCGCGCCCCGACGTAGGTGCAGGTTGAGCGTAGGCCGCCTAGCACCTCTTGCACCGTGTTTTCGATCGGCCCTCGCGCTGGAAGGAGCACTTCCTTACCCTCGCTCGCGCGGTATTTGGCAACGCCGCCGGCGTACTTCTCCATGGCCACGTCACTACTCATACCGTAGAACTTACGGTAAGTTTTTCCATCCTTTTGCACGATCTCGCCGCCAGATTCGTCGTGTGCGGCGAGCATGCCGCCGAGCATGACGAAATCGGCACCGCCCCCAAAGGCCTTCGCCACATCGCCTGGCACCGTGCAGCCGCCGTCACCGCAGATATGTCCGCCCAGGCCATGCGCCGCGTCTGCGCACTCAATAATGGCTGAGAGCTGTGGATAGCCGACCCCTGTCATTTTTCTCGTTGTACAAACACTTCCCGGCCCAATGCCGACTTTCACAATATCTGCGCCCGCAAGGATCAACGCTTCCGTAATGTCAGCGGTGACGACGTTACCTGCCATGATGGTGATGGTGGGAAAAAGATCCCGGAATTTCTTTACAAAATCAATAAAGGTTTCTGTGTAGCCATTGGCAACGTCAATACAAACGAACTTGATTTCGTCGCCTGTGTGATTGCGAACTTGTTTGAACTTTTCGAGATCGTGATCGAGGATGCCGAGCGAATAAAACGCATGTGCGTGCGTCGTTGCGTTCGACGCGTTGAAGAACTTGGCATAGTCATCAACGCCGTAGTGCTTATGTAGCGCCACGTGCATGCCATGTTTACCCAGCGCGCTCGCCATCTCGAAGGTGCCGACGGTGTCCATATTGGCCGCAATAATCGGGATAGATTTGCTCGTCGCATGCGAGTGCCGATAGGTGTATTCGCGAACGAGATCAACTTTCGCGCGCGAGCCCAGCGTGGAGCGTTTGGGGCGGAATAAAACGTCTTTGAAGTCTAGCTTTAACTCTTCTTCGATTCGCATAAGCGCTTTCTTGGCTCGAACTCTTTCTGTTGGATTCGCCCAGTTTGCTCGAACGTAGGCACTTCGGCCTGCGGCCTTCGTCTCTCAACGCAACAATAAGCCGTGTGACGACAAAGACTAACGATTCAAATCGGTGCGGAGGGCGTAAAAAAACGAGGTGCCGCGCGTTCGTGGCAACCTCGTTGGTTGCAGCAAATAGTAGCGCAACCGCACCCGATCCGCATAGACTTTGGCTTATGAATGAGATAACTCCGCCACACGCTGCGTACGCGCACGCAGCGCTTGAAAATGTTAGACGCGAGTTTCCAAACTTCGTGATGCATTTAGCGGATAGCGCAGACGCTTGCGTCGATCTGCGACCGTCCACGCAGCACCCGCTCTTCTTCGGAAGTTTCGATTGGCACTCGTGTGTTCATATGCATTGGTCGCTCGCAAGGCTCTTGAACCTGCATCCGAGCTCGGCCGAAGCGAAGGCGATCAGCGCATGGTTTGATCGCCAATTCACCTCTGGGCGCGCTGAAAAGGAGGTGCTGTACTTCGAGAAATTTGGGAACAAGTTCTGGGAGCGCCCTTACGGGTGGGGATGGGTCCTAAAGCTCTACGCAGAATTGGCAGTATGCGTTCATCCCCAAGCAAAGGCGTGGCGTGCGGGCTTACAGCCGCTCGCAGATTATTTGTCAGATGCGATGTTCGATCACTTGCGCAATGCACCTGCGCCCGTGCGCCATGGCGTTCATTCAAATAGCGCCTTTTCAATGATTCATGCGCTCCGCTACGCGACCACCGTGGGCGACTTGGATTTCATTGAACTCGTTCACGATAAAGCGCACGCATGGTTTGATAACGATGTTGATTACCGGATGGCCTACGATTTTTCGGCCGAGGACTTTCTCTCGCCCGCGTTGACCGAATCGCTATTGATGTCGATCACGCTGCCGATGATTGAATTTCGCCACTGGTTAGACGATTTCTTGCCGGATCTCAAGGCGGGTCACTATGAGGGATTCGGAGCGAATCAGGTTGCAAATGAGTCCGACGCGAGGCTCGTGCATAACCACGGGCTGAACCTTTCACGTGCGTGGTGCCTGCGTGGGATCATGCAGTCCCTTGATACACACGATCCACGTTGGCAACGCTTTGGCGAACTTGCGGGCGCGTCGGAGGTTGCAGCGCAAGCCGCGATCACGGGTGGCGAATACGTCAGCACACATTGGTTGATTTCATTTGCGCTACTTGCGGAGACTGAGTGGCATGTATAGGCGCCTGCAACTGGTACGCAGCGTCGTCGCTTGAGAAGAGGGTGCCCGTCCTACAATCGCGCCCATGTCTGTCTCTGAAGTCGCACTCCTTGTCATCGCCCTTCTGCTTGGCGTGTTGATCGTCATTGTTCTATTGCAGCGCGGTTCAATCGTTGATCGAATGAGCGGCGCACTCGGCGAACAGTTAGAAAAGAAGCATCGCGCGATGATCGGTGATGTCGGAAATAAATTCGATCAGGTTACCGAGCGGTTTGGGCGCGAGCTTACACATGTGAATGCGGGCACGCGCGAGGTCGTTGGCAGACTGCAGGTACAAGTGGTGCATTCGCTGTCGCAGCAAACCGAAGCGTCGTTGAAACAGCTGGCGCTCTTGCAGCAAACGCTATCGTCGCAACAGGATTCGCTCAAGCGCGATGTGCTCGAGCAAATGCTTGGCAAAATGGCAGAGCAGGCCCGCGCCAATTCTGAATTGCTGCAGAACACGCTGCGAACGATGCAGCAGCAAATCAGCCACCAAGCCGAGACGATGACGAAAACAGTGGATGGCAGGCTTGATCAAATTAGTGGCAAGGTGAACGAACGTCTCGATGAAGGATTCAAGAAAACGAACGAGACGTTTGCCAATGTAATGGCGCGGCTTGCTGTGATCGATGAAGCGCAAAAGAAAATCGATGGACTGACTACCAACGTTGTCTCATTGCAGCAAGTGCTTTCCGACAAATCCGCAAGGGGAGCGTTCGGCGAGGTGCAACTCGAAGCGCTTGTTCGCGATACGTTGCCGCCGGGTGTGTATGCGTTTCAAGCGGCGGTTGGTGAGGGGCGCGAGAAAGCGGATTGCGTGCTCAGCATGCCAGATGGCGAATCCAAAATGGCCATTGACTCGAAATTTCCGCTTTCAAACTATCGCGCGGCGATCAATGCCACCCTCCCCGACGCTGAGCGCGCAAATGCACGTAGGCAGTTTGCTGCCGACGTAAAAAAGCACATCGTCGATATTGCCAGCAAGTATGTTCAACCCGGCGCGGGCGCTGATTCTGCCGTGATGTTTGTGCCGTCTGAGGCGGTATTTGCTGAGATTATCGGCAACCATCCGGACATCGTTGCTCAGGCGCAGCTGCAACGCGTGTGGCTCACTTCTCCCACCAATTTGATGGCGGTGCTGCACACTGTGCGCGCAGTGATCCGAGACGTTGAAACGCGAAAGCAAGCGCTCGTGATCAAAACGCAGCTCGAAAAGCTCGGCAGCGACTTCGGGCGCTTTCAAGAGCGCATGGATAAGCTTGCGACGCATATTCGGCAAGCAAGCGACGATGTGCAAGACGTGCAGATTTCGTCGCGCAAGATTACAAGCGGTTTCGAGCGGATCAAGTCGGTAGAGATCGACGAACAAACCGCGAAGTTACCGAGTGTGTGACCGATGTTTAGTTGGCTAAAGAAAAAACGCCGCGAGCGCGCACTTTCTGCGTACGCGATCCCCGACGATGAGTGGCAACGCGCTTTGCACGAATTGCCTTTTCTTGAGCACTACGATCCAAAGCTCATCGCGCGTCTGCGCGAGCTCTCGACCCTCTTTCTGGTGGAAAAAAGTATCACCTCCGGCGCAGAAGAGGGCGAGTATGCGCTCGAGGTCACGCCGCAGATGCGTATTGTGATTGCCATTCAAGCATGCGTGTTGTTGCTGGGAAAAGGCGGCACAGTCGCCGACGCGATTGAGGATTTCGCCAACTTTGAAAACGTCATTGTTTATCCCGGCGATTTTCCGCAGAGTTATGACTATGAGGATGAGTACGGCGTTGTTCATAAACTAGACGAACCGATCGCGGGTGAAAGCTGGGAGGGCGGGCCCGTGCTGTTGTCTTGGCCGGTGGTCGAAGCTGGCTATATCGAATCAGGCATGTCGCTCGTCATCCACGAATTTGCACACAAGCTTGATATGTTGAACGGCGATATTGACGGCATTCCGCCGCTACCGCGCGAGCAAATTGAGCCGTTTCGAAGCGCGATTACTGAAGCGTATGAGGACTTCTGCATCCATGTGGACGCGAACGAAGCGACCGCGATTGATCCGTATGCAGCGGAGGCGATTGACGAATTCTTTGCCGTTACGTGCGAAGTTTTTTTTGAAGAGCCTAAGTTGTTGCGACTTGAGTATCCGGATTACTTCCAGCAACTTCGAGCTTTTTTCCGTATCGATCCAATCGCAGGAGTTGCTTGCACGGTCTAGCTCGCGCTCCTACTCGCCGCGCTAGTTGCATTTCGCGTCGCGTGTATTCCAGGCCACGATGAGAAAGGCGAGGCCGTGACTTGGAGCGGTTCCCCTTGGGAGCATTGCGAGGATCAGCACGATTGTGCTCGCAAGCAAAGGCGTGCGCGCGAACCGCACTCTCTGACGAGGCCGTTTGAGAGAGTGAAGGTGAAGTATCCCATTCACAGCTAGTATCAGCGGTCCGATATTTTTATTGGGCAAAGGCGAGAATATTTGCTAGGTCGGAATACACTAGAAACAGTCTTTTCTCCCCATTTATAAAAGACTACGCCGATAGTGTCAGAGCGTCTTGAGCGTCTTGAGCGTCTTGCCAGCGTGCCTCGCGCTTCCTCCCTTATGGCAGTAGCGTCACACCGCAGCGACTCACGAGGTGGTTTCTCAAGGCGGTCCAAGTGGCGCGTGTTGCACTCGGCGCGAACGTAATACCTGCGGTGACACTATTCCCGGTGTAGCCCAACGCGATGCGCGTGTGAATCAACGTATCCGTTGTGGTTTCAACGCCGTCGCCATCGTAGTCAATGGAGCTTCGAAGCAGCCGCAAATAGGTCGGCGTCCAAAAATTTTGGAAGAACGGGATGCCTAAGCTGCCGGTCATCGCGAAGGAACCGAACGGGTTGTCGTAGAGACCTGCCACAACGCGCCGGTGGATGAGCGAATCACGGGTGGCATCCAGTCCGCCGTTGTTACCGAAATCTGCGAAACAGGCGAGCGCTCCCTCTACGGATGCAGTGTAGCGAGCGACGCAGAAATCGTATTGGCCGGTCACACTGGGGGTTGTTCGACGGCAGCTCCCGGCCGCGTAGAGCTTTCCGTCGCGGCCAATCGCAAGCGCGTAGCTCTGGTCAACGGCGAAGCTGCTTTGCGGACCAAGAAGCAGTTTGCTGATGCCGCTTCCATTGAAGCCCGTGTCGAGCGAGCCATCGGCGTTGTAGCTCACCAAACAAAAGCGCTCTCCGACGGGCGAAAAGTCCTCACAATAACCCGCAACAATGATTTTGCCGTCATCACGGGATACCACCGCGCGCGCTTCTGAGTAGCTATTGGCGATTCGTGTGACGACAAACCCAACGCCTGCATTGAAGGCCGTGTCGAGTGTGCCGTTCTCGTTGTAGCGAACCGTTGCAAAGTCGAACACGGTGCTGCCGCTTCCGCTGCCGATGGTGTTAAACGCTTGACCCGCGACCAAAATTTTTCCGTCGTTCTGGAGGGCGAGCGCGTATGCATAGTCTTGTCCGCCAGGCAACGCCGGGATCTGCGCGAGACCATCGCTATCGAAGCTGGTGTCGGCGGCGCCATTGCTCGTGAACCTCGACAGGCAAAACACGGTCTGGCTGCTGATTGAGCAGGTTCCTGCCAGCAGCACGCGGTCGCTCGCGTCGACTGCGAGTGAGTATGTTTCGCGATTGAACGATCCAGTCGCCACATTTTCGATCGTTCCGCTGTTGCCAAAGGAGGTGTCGAGCGCAATACCGTCTGCGTCGTAGCGGAGCGCGCAGAGCCTGACACCGCAGATCCCACCGACGATGATTTTGTCATCGCTTTGAAGCGCAACGCCACCGACATAGTTGGAAATCGCGGGAACGTTTGTCATCAATCGACCGGCTAACGCGAAGCCTGTGTCGAGCTGCCCGTTGGTGAAAAAGCGGTACACACAAAACTGCTCCTTGCCGTTTGCATCGAAGCAGCTCAGTGCGACCAGAATACGTGCGTTGGGTGCAAGCGCAATTGAGATTTTCGGTCGGTTTGCGTTGCCCGCTGAGAGCGCAACTGTAACGACGCCCGTGGTGTTAAAGCTTATGTCGAGCGAGCCGTTCACTTGGTACCGAGCTACGCAGAGCGAAAAACTTGCCGGATTCGTGGAAGTGTTCTGACACAGCCCGGCAACGACTACTTTTCCATCGAGTTGAATGGCGATAGCGCGCGCGTCATCCCTCGAGCTCGCGTTACTGGGCGAGATGATCGGTGTTTTCACGTAGCCGACCCCTTCCCATGAGGTATCCAGCGTGCCGTTGGCTTGCGCGGATACACCGCTAGCGATCAAAACTGAACACAGCATGACGCCCCAGAAAAAGCATTCCGCTGCGATACGCTGCGCTGCCGATGGGCAGCCCCAATCCGCTGCTCGGCTTACGAAGCCGGTGGGGAAACACGTTAATGCTCGATTCATGCAGTGCCTCACGGGTTCAAGTGCATCAATAAATAGCGGTGATGCCGTGAATCAGAAAGCGAGAGGCGAGCAAATTCAGCTCATGTGAGCGCCCTGCCAGCCGCGCCGGTTCGGCGGCTGCGATCTGTTGGCAAGCGATCCTGCAAATGGTGCCAGAGTCGGCGTGTACTCGTTTTTTTTCACCGTTGACTGTCGGTTATCGAGCGCCGTGCAGATGAAAAAACTAATGTATGACTTTTCTACTTTACGACTTGAAGAATAGGGGCGAGAAGAAATCTGAGTACAAGAGCAAGATTGCATTAGAAATGCCTGAAACGCCGGTTTTACAGTTTCAAAAGAACAACGCCGTTTTATCGTTCGCTCACATTCTTGCTCGTTTGACAACGCCGCCGTCGCCGACCGAGCCCTGACGTTGTTTTGTAGCGAAACAAACTGATGCACTGCAACTGCGCCCGGTGCGAGTGGGTCCGGCGAGCGATCACATTTGCGCAAAACAAGCGGGTGGCCGGCAGCACGTGCACAGGCGGCTAATTTGATGTGCGCAGCGGTCACGGTTCTAGCTTCGGACTTGCATGCGGTGGCTCGAACAAGCGTGAGCCGCGAAACAAAGAGCGGCCCTAGTCACGCGGCAGGCGCTTCGCTTGGCTGCCTAGGTCAGTAGGTACCCGGGGTGAATGCTGTATTTGTTCAAAACGAGAGCTCGGGTGGGAGGTATTTCGCGAGCAAATCTTCGTAATACGGCTTTACGTCTTCGAGCTTCGGACGATTGGGGTTTTTCGAGTACAAGTCGTACGGATTAAAGCGCTGCACCCATGGCTTCATCGCATCGTCTTGCGCGTTGCAAAGATGCTGATATTCATGCGCTTTGTGCCACGCATAGAAGCTGTGAAAGCGGATCATGTAGAGCGCTTCTGTCGGGAGATAAGGCTTCATCATGTGATAAAGGTATTCGTCGTGCCCCCAGCTCATGTGCACATTGTCGAGGCCGCACTTGGGTGAATACACACCGTAAGGCGTTTGCAATTCAGCAACCTTCGAATCAGGATTGAGCACGAAAAATTCGCTGTACACGTTTTTCGAAGAATAAGCGCAACCCGTGGGGAAGGTATCCCCCACCACGGCCCACTGCGGCTCGCCAAATAGGCAGAGCACTTTACCGAGATCGTGGATAAAGCCTGTAAGCACCATCCACTCAGGCTCGCCGTTCGCACGCATTGCTTCGGCGGTTTGTACAAGGTGATCGATCTGCGGAAGTGCGATGTCAGGATCGCTATCGTCCACCAGCGTGTTGAGGTAATCGAGTGCGGCCCACGGCGTCATCTTTTGACGATTGAAACCCAGATACTGTGCTTTCTTTTCTAGGACGAACGCATGCGTTTGCTTGGCGTGATTTTCGCGATAGAACTCGCGCACGGTGTCAACGGCCTCTGCGCGCTGCGGCTTTGCGTAGTCGCGATACGCGGTTTTGCTTTCGTCGGTGGCTAAGGCTTGCATAGTCCGTATTCCATTTGCTTGCGCGCTTCGCCGCGCTGAATTTTGTTGTCGCCGCGTCGCAGGCGCGATGAGACTTGAGCCTACATGCTCTCCGCGAGCTTTTTCAAATTCGTAAGCCCTGCCTCGAAATCAGGCCCCACGAGGCGATCCATAAAGTAGCCGAACCACCGAAACATCGGGTTCATGCCTGCGTCGCCCGACATTGACCACGTGACTTTCGTTGCGTTGCCAGCAGGCTCAAATTTTATGTCTCCGGGTGCGGGTGTCATGCCCTCCATTTGCAGCGCGTAAGCGATCCGCTTGTTAGGTTCGGCAGCGGTGAATTCCATCGCGCCGTTGCCTTCGGTCTTACTCTTCCACGCCCACTTCGCACCCACGCCCGACTCAGGGCCAGCGTAGCTGAGCTGCATATTGGGATCGCGTTGGTTCCAGACCGTCCAGCCCTTCCACGCCTTCACATTTGCCACCAGCGGATACACCTTGTCTGCCGGTGCGTTGATGGTGACGCTGCGCTGGGCGGAGTAAGTGCTTGGCAAAAGAAAACCAGCGAGCAACACAACTAAGACAAGCCCGATTAAATAAGTAATGAATTTCAGTGCAATTCGCATCTCGCCCTCCCGCAAGTTCTTGGAGTGAGTCATCTAAATGACTGCACACCTAATTGTGCTCCTATCTGCGGGAATGCGCTACATTGCGGCCTCCCAAATCACGGTCCTGAGACTGTGTCATCAACCGCAGCCTAGGCGGCACGTTAACGTTGCGCCCGATGTCGGGACTCCACTTGATTTCCCCCTTTTATGAAAACTAAACTGTTTCTCCTCGCCACATCCGCGACTGCTTTCTTCGCGATCCACAGCGCAAGCGCGGTAGCGCAAGCAACGATCAAAATCGGCGAAATCAACAGCTACAAAGCGCAGCCCGCCTTTCTGGAGCCCTACAAAAAAGGATGGGAACTCGCGCAAGACGAGATCAACGCTGCGGGCGGAGTGAACGGCAGAAAGTTAGAAACTATTTTTCGTGACGATAACGCGACACCGGGCGATGCAGTGCGCGTGGCTGAGGAGTTGGTGTCGCGCGAAAAAGTGGCGTTGCTCTCAGGTACGTTTCTTTCAAACGTAGGGCTCGCGGTGGGTGATTTCGCAAAACAACGCAAAGTGCTCTTCATCGCAAGTGAGCCTTTGACCGATAAGCTCACTTGGGCTAACGGCAACGATTACACGTTCCGCTTGCGCGCCAATACAGCGATGCAAACAGCGATGCTGGTTCCGGAAGCCGCAAAGCTCAACAAAAAGCGCTGGGGCATTGTTTATCCGAACTACGAATACGGTCAATCGGCCGCGAACTGGTTCAAAAAGTATCTGTTATCGCAAGCCACGGGTGGCGTTGAGTTTGTTGAGCAAGCCGCGCCGCTCGGTCGGATTGATGCCGGATCAGTGGTGCAAGCGATGCTGGACGCCAAAGTGGATGCAATTTTCAACGTCACCTTCGGCGCTGATTTGCAGAAGTTCGTTCGCGAGGGCAACACGCGTGGGCTCTTTAATAATCGCCCTGTGGTGAGTTTGCTTTCGGGCGAACCTGAGTACCTTGACACCTTGAAGGATGAAACGCCGAACGGTTGGATCGTGACGGGTTACCCGTGGACCGAAATCAACACGCCGGAGCACAAAGCCTTTCGTGATGCGTATCAGAAGAAATTCAACGACTATCCTCGGCTGGGCTCGGTCGTCGGATACGCCACGGTGAAGTCGATTGCTGCGATGCTCAAGAAATCTGGCAGCACGGATGTCGCGAAGATGCAAGCAGCAATGAAAAATCTGGAAGTGATGTCTCCATTCGGCAAGATTGTGTGGCGCGCTCAAGACAATCAATCCACGATGGGTGCATACGTCGGCAAGCTCGCCAAGAAGGACGGCAAAGGCGTGATGGTTGATTGGCGCTACGTTGATGGCAAGAGTGTGCAACCGACCGATGACGAAGTGAAGCGGCTTCGCGTCGGAGCTAAAAAGTAGCGATTCAGCATTGGTGGCCAAAGTCTTTTTATATTGGGGCAAACGGCCACTTTATAGTGGTATTGAAAAACTGCATTTATTGCACCTGGCCCTGTATAAGTAAGGGCTAAGCGACTATTTTTTGCGGTTCGGGCGAAGCTGAAGAGGGCTCCGCTATGCTGGCTTCTGATGACAGCTTTTTTCGTTCAAACACTTAACGGCCTTGCGTCAGCCTCGTCGCTTTTTCTCGTAGCGGTGGGGCTGTCGTTGATATTTGGCGTCACGAGAATCGTGAACTTCGCTCACGGCTCGTTCTACATGCTGGGCGTCTATATCGCCTACACCTGCGCAACGTCGCTCTCGGGTGCGCTCGGATTTTGGGGCGGCGTGCTCGCTGCGGGTCTCGCAGTCGCCGTCATTGGCGTTCTCGTTGAAATGCTTGTGCTTCGGCGAATCTACTCGTCGCCGGAATTGCTGCAATTGATCGCCACCTTCGCGCTTGTGTTGATCATCAAAGACGCCGCGCTCGCGATCTGGGGACCGGAGGATTTGTTGGGGCCGCGCGCGCCCGGATTCACCGGCGCTGTTGAAATTTTTGGACGGGCGTTTCCCACTTACGACTTGCTTCTAATCGCGCTCGGCGTTGCGATGCTTCTCGTGCTCACTGCGCTCATGAAAAAAACCCGTTTCGGATTACTGCTCCGCGCCGCGACCGAGGATCGGGAAATGACCGACGCGCTCGGCGTGAATCAAAAGCTCCTTTTCACGGCTGTGTTCGCACTTGGGAGCTTTCTTGCCGGCATCGGCGGCGCGCTTCAACTGCCCCGCGAACCTGCCACGCTTGCGATGGACTTGGGCATCATCGCGGACGTATTTGTGGTCGTGGTAATCGGAGGGCTAGGCTCGTTGCACGGCGCTTTCGTCGCGGCAATCATCATCTCGCTCGTGAAAGCGTATTGCATTGGGTTGGGCTCGCAGACGCTCTTCGGCGTCGAGTTTGAATTCAGCAAGCTCACGCTCGTCGCAGAGTTCATCGTCATGGCGTTGGTGCTCGTGTTCAAACCGAACGGACTCTTCGGAAAGCCCATCATCCATTCGCAAACTAGTGCAGCGGTGGAGCTCCCGCTCGGCAAGCCTTCCAATATTCAACTCGGAGCGTTATTGGCTGGCATTCTTTTGCTTGCTGCGATGCCCGCAGTATTCGACGAATACACCTCCGTACTGGCCACCGACGTTTTAATCTTCGCGCTCTTCGCTGCGAGCCTCGGGCTCATCATCGGCACGGCGGGGCTCGGCTCGTTTGGCCATGCGGCATATTTCGGTCTGGGCGCCTACGGCGCTGCACTCGCCACCCAAGCGGGCTTTGGCTTTTTGAGCTCACTTTTCTTGGGAGCGGCGCTTGCCCTCGCCGCAGCCATGGTATTTGGTTGGTTTTGTGTTCGCTTAAGTGGCACTTATATGGCGATGCTGACGCTCGCATTCGCGCAGATTGTGTGGTCGATTGTTTTCCAATGGGACGCGGTGACTGGCGGAAGCAATGGGCTCGTCGGCATCTGGCCGCCGGAAGCACTCAGTGATCGCGACTATTTCTATTGGACGACGCTGACTGTGTGCGGTGTCGGGGTGCTCGTTTGTTGGTGGGTGGTTTACACGCCGTTTGGCTATGCACTGCGCGCTGCGCGGGATTCGACCGTAAAAGCGCTCGCCATCGGGCTATCTGTAAAACGCTTACAGTGGGCGGGCTTCGCACTCGCGGGTGGGCTTGCTGGTGTGGCCGGTGCGGTTTATGTTTTTTCGAAAGGCAGCATTTCTCCGGAGGTCTCGGCGATCCCTCGATCCGTTGATGCGCTAGTGATGGTGCTCCTTGGCGGCATCAACACCTTGCTCGGCCCTGTAGTGGGCGCGGCAGTATTCACCTATCTACAAGACACGCTCGCCCGGTCGACTGACTACTGGCGTGCGGTATTGGGCGCTGTGATCCTGCTGTTGGTAATGCTGTTTCCTCGGGGCATCGTCGGGTCGATCAAGCAATTCGCACAACGAAGGCGCGCAGCATGAGTAAAGCGCTTGAAGTGAGCGGGCTCAAAAAGTCCTTCGGTGGCGTCGCTGCTGTGCGCGGCATTGACTTTCACGCCGACGCCGGTGAAGCGGTCGCCCTCATTGGGTCCAATGGCGCAGGAAAAACCACGTGCTTCAACCTCATCAACGGGCAGCTCACCCCCGATGGCGGTCGCGTTTCGCTTTTTGGCCTAGACATCACCGGGCGTTCGCCTGAGCTATTGTTTCGATCCGGTGTTGCCCGAACCTTCCAGATCACTGCGACGTTTGCCTCCATGAGCGTGCGCGAAAACGTGCAGATGGCGCTCATGAGCCGCCATCGTGAGGTTGCAGGATTCTTCTCGTTGGCGACCTCGCGTCACACCGTTGCAGCAAACGAGTTACTTGCGGATGTGGGGCTTTCAGAGCAAGCGTCACGCCCTTGTGCGGCGCTCGCTTATGGAGATTTGAAACGCTTGGAGTTGGCTGTGGCGCTAGCCAACGAGCCGCGGCTCTTGCTGATGGATGAGCCGACCGCAGGAATGTCACCTGAGGAGCGCAATGCGCTTATGCGGCTCGCGCTTCGCGTCTGTCGTGAACGCAAGCTCGCACTTTTGTTTACTGAGCATGATATGGATGTGGTGTTCACCCACGCAGATCGCATCATCGTCATGAATCGAGGGCGCTTGATTGCGCAAGGCAGTCCGAGCGAAGTGAGAGCCAACGAGGAAGTCCGAGCGGTCTATCTCGGGAGCTTGCATGTCTAGCGCGCTGCTCCAGGTGAAGAATCTGAGCGCGCGCCTCGGTGCTGCGCAGCTCTTGTTCGGGATCGACTTTGAGGCGCATGCGGGCGAAGTGGTGGTTCTTGTTGGGCGAAACGGGGCTGGAAAAAGTACGACGCTCAAAGCAATCATGGGGCTCGCGAGCGAAGTAAGTGGGACGGTGATGTTCAGCGGACAGTCTATTGCGGGACTTGAGCCGCATACGATCGCCCGCCTCGGCTTGGGCTACGTACCGGAGGAGCGCCGAATTTTCACTGGGCTCACGGTAGCCGAGAACCTTGAAGTCGGTCGTATCCCTTCACGCAGCGATACAGCGGATGCGCCGCGCTGGTCGGTGGATCGCGTGTGCGAGCTTTTTCCAAAACTCAAGGAAATGCTTGATCGCCCAGGCGGTCAAATGTCAGGCGGTGAGCAGCAAATGCTCACCATCGCACGCACGCTGATGGGCAATCCGCGCGCGATTCTTCTTGACGAGCCGAGCGAAGGGCTCGCTCCAATCGTGGTCGAGCGGATCGCGGAAAGCATTCAACGGCTCAAACGCGACGGTCTCTGTATTGTGTTGTCTGAACAAAACACACACTTCGCGCGCGCCGTTGCTGATCGTGCGATCGTGATCGAGCGCGGCTGCGTCACACATGCGGGCGGTATCGAGCTGCTAGAGCCCACTCATCCGTGAAGACGGGCCCGTCCTTGTGCGAGGCGCGCACTGAAACGGTTTTTCTAAAATTGAGCGATGAACACACCTGTCGATAAAACAGATACGCCTCGTGCATTGAAACGAGTCCTCGTCTATTGCGGAGCGAATCTTGGAAGTGATCCCGCGTTCAAAGCGGCGGCGATTGAGGTTGGAAGCGCGCTTGCTAAGCAAGGGATCGGTTTGGTGTACGGCGGTGGTGGTGTTGGTCTGATGGGCGTCGTGGCAAACGCCGCACTTGACGCGGGCGGCGAGGTGATCGGCGTCATTCCTGAAGCGCTCAAAGCGCTTGAAGTCGAGCATCGCAGCCTCACCGATATGCATATCGTTCCCGACATGCATTCGCGCAAGGCAATGATGCTTGGGCTTGCCGATGCCGTCATCGCTCTGCCGGGTGGGTTCGGGACGATGGACGAGCTGTTCGAAGCGCTTACTTGGAGCCAGATTGGCTATCACCGTAAGCTTTGCGGGCTTTTGAATGTAAACGGTTACTACGATCATTTAATTCGGTGGCTTGAGCACTCGGTCGCCTCAGGCCTCGTGCGCGATGTCAATCTCGAACTATTGGTGCACGGCACAAGCGTGGACCTCATGATTGAAGATTTGCGTAACAAACCGTTTCCGTTTGCGCGCAAGTGGATCTCGCCTACCGAGCTTGACCTGAAGGTCTGAAGCGCCGTTGTGAACCGTCGCGCACGAGCGCGATGGCCACGTGCAACAATTCGGGTATGCCAATCAACATCCCGATTCTTCTCACCTGGATTCGCATTGCTGCCATTCCCGCATTTGTCGGGGTGTTTTATTTGCCGCATGAGTGGATGTCGCCCGTCACCCAAAACTGGACCGGTGCGATCATCTTCGCGGCTGCAGCGATCACTGATTGGCTCGATGGCTATCTAGCGCGCAGGCTTGGCCAGACAACTTCATTTGGCGCGTTTCTTGACCCGGTGGCCGACAAGTTGATGGTGGCGGCGGCGCTCGTGATTCTGGTGGAAATGAAGCGCGCCGATCCAATCCTCGCCTACATCATCATCGGCCGCGAAATTGCCATCTCGGCGCTACGCGAGTGGATGGCGCGGATTGGCCAATCAAAATCACTCGCCGTGAATACCCTCGGCAAATTCAAAACGACGGCCCAACTCACGGCGATTATCGCGCTCTTGCTTTGGGAGCCGATCTTCCCGTTCATTTCTACCCAAATGTTGGGCCAGATCGCGTTGTTTGTCGCGGCCATCCTCACGCTGTGGTCAATGTTCTACTACCTCCGTCTCGCAATGCCACACATGACTAGGGCAGAAAAAACAGAATCTTCTAACGTCGGTAAACGCGGATAAGACAGCGTTGCCCACACTGAATCTGCGTTACAGGCTCGGTGCTCGTACTTCGCTCCACTTTTCGATTAGCCCTGCAATGATTGCGCAGAAACCAATTTTGTGGCTATAATCTCAGGCTCTGTTCCCCGATAGCTCAGTCGGTAGAGCGCCGGACTGTTAATCCGTAGGTCCCTGGTTCGAGCCCAGGTCGGGGAGCCAACAGAATCAAAGACTGAGCGCCACCTTCGGGTGGCGTTTTGTTTTTCAAACTGACTTGCTTCACGCAAAGCGCTCGGTGGCCTCCGCAGTACCTCCTTGGTCTGCAAGTCCTGAGCCCCGTGCGTCGCACTCCACTCAACGTTAAAGGTACGTCTATAGCGATGATGGCGTGACGCGGGACGTCGAAAGCTAAGGGCAAAAATAGCAAGCTCTCGGCTCCGATACTCTTTCGCGCTTGTGCTCGTGCCTGACAGCATTTTTAGGCTTACGGCCTGCCCACGGCTCTCTGTTGGCTGAGCCTGGGACAGAACTAGTCTAGTTTGAAGTTGCCCTGTTCAAACTGCGGAAGCCCCTTCAGCTCAGCGGGGCTAAGTCTGTGGCGCTTCATCTCTTTCGACTGTTGCGCCGCACGGCAGATTTCGTAAATGACTGATTCGAATTGAGGAAGCAGGCGCAATAGGCGCACGATGAGGACTGCGACACTGATTAGTTTCTCGTACCGTAGCTTAGTGTTGTAAATCGTTCCCACCAAAAGTGATAGGTTTGCGACCTCCGTATTGGCTGACTTTCATGCAAATGCGTACTCGTAAGTCGGCATGTGAAGCTCCGTCCCCCAATGAACCAACAATCTTGAATCGCAAAAGTGCTGCCGATGGACGGTCGGGGTATTTGGGTGTTGCTCTGTCTGGCCTAGCCCGCATCAATAATTTCAATGAAGGCGTTGAGCCACGACGTCCAACGTCGGGTTAGAAGTTTTACGAGCCGCTCGTCGAAGGCAGCCTACTCGGGATTTCGAGGGCCGGCATCGACTTCGAGGACGCACGTGTTCAAGCAAACTGAGTCAGCAGCGCAATGTCGCGTGCTCCGCGCGAACGTTCAAAAGAAGTTCGCGCAACCTGCTTTCGAGCATCGAACTCTCAACCCCCCCAAAAATCACCACAACGCACTCAATCGTCCCAAGCATGTGCCGTTTAGCGCTGGACCTCTGTTGGCCGAGTTTCCCCATTCGCGATCTAAAAAGGGGAAGCAAGGAGACGGTTGACTCAAAATTTTCAGGCGGTTACTCTGCGAACCGAATGTTGATCACAAGGACCTCGTGAATCTTCGCTTATCCGGCTTTCTTTTTTTCTTGCTTCTGACCGTTAGTGCGAACTGGGCTCACGCTCAGTCAGCGCAAGCGGCGACTCTGCGCAAACTAACGCAACCGATCTTCGATAAACGTACTAAAGCTCCTGTCGGTCCAATCTAGCTTTGGCGGAACACTGAAACGAAAGAAGTTGAGCGATGAGGCGTGAGCGCAGTTAGAGCCGATAGCGTGGGTCGCGCGAGACGCTATTTAGGGAATTATGTAGCCGTTGATGAGGCGATCATCTCGCCCGCCACTTGTCGAGACAAGCCTTCAAGTGAAAGCGTTTGGTTGCTTTCCGGCGCGAACGCCTCGCAGGAATACCAATACTGGCGCTATGACAACGGTGTGACATCGCCTACTCACTTCTCCGGCGTCATCAACAGCTACGATCCGCTTTTGCGTGCCGGTTTTGCTAGAGTAGGTTTTTTTGTTGCGACATTTGGCAGCTACTACAGCGAACACTGGTCTCTCAATTTTTTCAACGTCGCGAGCTACACGCTATGAAGAGCTTCTTTATCCTATTTCGTATCTGCATACTTACGCTATTAAGCGTGATCGCTCATAGCGCGCACGGACAAGCAATCACATTGGGTGCTTCCCCGTTGGAAGCCTACAAACCCTTCTCGGTGAATGTCACTTTCGCAAGCTCGCACTGCATCAACCCTCGGTTCCCGTTGGTTGCGCAGAGCAGCTACAAGGCCGGTGAATACTCGCTGGTGCTGAGCCACGTGAAGGCTGGCCCCTGTCGCAACACGTTTGATCTTGTCGTCCCAGGATTGCCTTTCGATGCGGTCAGCCTTAGGGTCTCGGTGACGCGGTCTCCCGAAATAGCAGGCACGCCTGCGGTGATCGCGGAGTCGGTAGTGCGTCCATTGACTATTGGATTGCCGGTAGGTATGGGTGCGGTCTCGCGGATGTACACGGCGCGCGTCGAATCCGATGGCGTATTTGATCCGTTCTCTGCTCCAACGGGTAGTGGAGTCGGACCGGTCGTGCTTTGGCCCTTCACGACTGAGCCTCTGACCGGGGCGAAGTGGTTCGTCGAGGCTAACGATCAAAATGAAGACCAGGCGTACACCTTCAAATATTTCAAGAGGACAGGATCAAGCAATCCGGCAGGATTGGCGTCGCTCTACTCAATTCGGTATCCTGTGCCCCTACGTGGAATTTTCTACACCACGGAAGTCGGTTTAGCGGACGAGCTCGCAAGAGCTTGGGGCAGATCCGTAACGAGCGTAGGTCTGGTCGGAAAATTAGAACAAGGGAGCTGTCCCGTCGGGATGTCGCCCGTGTTCCAGACGTTCTACTCAGGCAACGAAGTGTCCCATCGGTACACGCAGCGTCCGGATATCTACCGCGCGCTCATCGCGAATGGCTATGCAGGGGAAGGTCCAAAGTGGTGTGCGCCAGAGCGATGAGTGTTGTCGTTTCAGTCGGACGACTCATTGAAATTCCGGTTGACCGTTGAATAACGCAGATCTCCCGTCATTTCTCACCGGCGGCCGAGTCACGCGCCAATGATTCTGACGAGAATTCGCACGGTTAACAACTGTGGGTTGCGCTGGAGGTACGGGGTGGCTTAGCGCTGCTCGGGATCGGCTGACAAACGCTGATTTTGGGTACGGTCAGTGTGGTGGGCAATCGTGTGCGCGCCGGCTGGGTTCGGCTTTAGACGAGATGAACGGACCGGAGTCGATCGCACATGTTTGGTCGGTAGACAACGTTTTTATCGCGCGCGACGCTTAAGCGCCGAGCGGCCAATACTGCTCTGGATATTGTCCAGCGTTTTTTGCCTAACTCACCGACATGAAAGGACTTTCACGAGACCCGTAGTACGTAGGTCCCTGGTTCGAGCCCAGGTCGGGGAGCCAACAGAATCAAAGACTCAGCGCCACCTCCGGGTGGCGTTTTGTTTTCCAAACCGACTTTTTGTCTGGCGCGTTAGACAATTCGCGATGTGCACGGGCACCGATAAGAACACGCTACTAAATTTTGCTGCGGCGAACCTGTGCACCTTGGCGTTGAACTGTGCATCGCGCGGTAGCAGGCGGGCGGCTGTAAGGTTCGTTTTCGAAGCATTCAGGATCGATGTTCTTGCTCGCAATTCGCGCCTACGCTCATATTGCTTGGCAGCACAACAACGTTAGGCGTTGCTTGAACCTAAATGCCACTGTCCGACGTAGGCTTCCGTGATTGCCTGAAGCGTCTCATCGCGACGGAAAATCGGCGCATCAAATAGTTTCAGGCTTCCTAATGCCAAAGTCAGATCCGCATCGCTCTCGTTGAATCTACTTGCTAATGATTGGAGCTCGGTTGCGATGGGATCAACGATTGGCTCGTGGGACTGAGTCTTCAATCGTAGAAATTTGAGCCACGCAGCAATTGGTAAACAGTACCTTCGAATATCAAGCCCAAGATTGGCGGCATCAATCATGGGCGCAACAATTCGGACCGCCAATTTCTTGCTGCCGTCAGCCGCAATTTGGGCAAGCTGGTGATTCATCGCCGGGTTGCGAAATCGGGCGACGATCGCTTCACAGTAAGCATCGAGATCGTAGTTCGCATATGCAATCGGATTTGTGCGTCGCAGACAGTCCGCGATGTCGTCATGCATGTATCCCTTGAGAAAAGTCGCAATTTCTTCGTCAGCGATCGCCTCGGCAACCGTTCGATAGCCTTTCAGAATGCCCCAGTACGCAAGTAATGAGTGACTGCCGTTGAGTAATCTCAGCTTGGCCTTCTCATAAACGTCTACGGACTCCGCAAGACTGACTCCTACCGAAGCCCAACGAGGTCCGTTTAGATGCAGATGCGATTCGATCACCCATTGCGAAAAAACCTCCCGCTGTACCGGGCAGGCATCAGCCACCCCAGCTTCATGGCTCGTCAAATCCCTCAGCGCCTGATTAGTCGCGGGCGTGATGGAATCCACCATCGTGTTCGGGCTTTGTACAGTTTGCTCAATCCAGCTTGCAAGCGCGAAGTCAAATTGACGCGCATATGTAATCAGCGCTGCCTTTAGTAAACGTCCATTGTTTGGCAAATTGTCACAAGGTATAACGATGAAAGGGGGAAGCGTTGCAGCGCGACGTTTCCGCAATCCCTCCACAAGATAGCCGATCAGACTACGAGGATTTCGCGGGGCGGCCAGGTCGTGCACGATGTCGGGGTGCAGGAGGTCGAGTGCTCCATCGTAGGTGAGGCAATAGCCTTTCTCGGTCACTGTCGTCGTAACAATTTCTATTCGTTCTTCAGAGAGCCGGGTGAGTACCGTCTGTGGATTTTCAGCGGCCACCAGTACCTCGCGAATCGCACCGATTACACGGTATGTGTTGGCCGAATCAACAGCGACCAAGGTATAGAGCCCGTCTTGGCGGAGCAATGCATCTCGAAGTGTTGACGTCTGAAGTGACACGGCGCAAATTCCCCATCTCGGGTCGGATGTGGCTAGAGAATCAAAGTACGCAGCTTGATGCGCTCGATGAAATGCGCCGGGTCCAAAATGAACAACGCCAATGGGCAGTGTGCGCACATCGTAGTTCGGTCGCGTCACCTTCGCAGGCAGCGAGGCGAGTGTGTTTAGGCTGAGCGGTTTCATCGTTCAAAAAAGGTCACTGTATCGTCGCAGGATTGTGTAGAAGCGCTTCGCGTCTAGTCGCGTTTCGGGTAGGGTGGGCCTCGCAGAATTCGCGTCAACATACTTAGAACTTATTCTTAGACCACGAAAGGCTCGCCAATCGTTGCGTTAAGTGCCGTGTCGCCGCTAAAGCGCCACGGGTAGTGTTTAAACAGTTGAGTGTGCGTTTTCTGGTCGTCGAACTCGATCAAGGCGTTTTCAATGCCATCGTATCCAACGACGCAGAAAGTTAACGGCTTCCAGCCACGTTCAATCTGGTCGATGCTGATACGTAAGCGGTTGCCGAGTCGGCGCGCACGGATGCGGCACGAACTGCGTTCGCCACGCGCGTAACCAAACGATTCGCCATCGTCCGCGCGGTAGATCAGTTCGGCCTCTGACGTACAACCTGAACCAAGAATTACGTGTAACTCGATGTCAGTCAGGTCATTTGTCTGGTTCCGCCGTTCGCCCGTTTGCATCGGAACAATATGTCCCTCACGAAGGTAGAGCGGCGTTGCATCCTGAGTACAGATGATCGCTAACGATTGTCCGCCATTCACGAATCCCCCGTTACGTGCATCGAGCCAACGTCCTGCGCCCGGAAGAATGACTATTCGTTTCCATGTCCCCTCGACCACCAACGGGGCTTGCAGCAAAACCGGGCCGACCATGAATTGGTCATCGACGCGATCAAGCGTCAGCGCTGGCTCAGACTCGAAGTCGTGAAACAAAGGGCGCAAGACGGCGGTGCCGTGATTGTGTTGCTCGATCCAACATTGATAGAGATAGGGCAGGAGCTTGTAGCGTAAACGCACGAAATGGGTGATGGTCGCGAGCGAATCCGGGTCGAACGACCACGGTTCTTGCCGCGACGAGCCCGTGCTGCAATGATTGCGAAAGAAAGGGAACAGCATCGCGGCTTTGTACCAAGCGACGACGAGGGTCGCGTCCGCATCTCCGCCGAAACCGCCTACGTCCGCGCCATTGAAAGGTTGTCCCGAAAGCGCGAGATTGATCGACGTGTGAATACTTGTTCGTAGATGGTGCCAGTTGCTCCAGTTGTCTCCGGTCCACACCGCGGTGAAACGGCTCGATCCAGGCGCCGCGCTACGGGAGAGCAAGAAAGGGCGCTCGTCAGGACGCGCAGCCAACAGTCCTTCGTAGGACGCTTCAGCCATACCCACGCAATACTGGTTGTGATACGCCCAGTGTTCCCATTCGCCGCGCTGAAAGCGCATGTCGTCCAATTCGGCGCTTCCAGTGCTCGGGTCGTTCATATCAAGCCAGAAGCCATGGAAACCCAGTTCGCGAAACGCATGCACGTAGCCCGCCCACCAATCCCGCGCCTCTTGCAGGGAAAAGTCTGGAAACCAACTCTGCCCTGGCCATACAAACCCGACGTAAGGTTGCCGCTCTGAGGTCAAGCAAAAAATACCTGCATCAAGGCCGCTTTCGGCCACTCTATAGCCGCGCTCTGCTTTTACGCCGGGATCCAAGATTGGCACGATACGCCGATCAAGCGTTGCAAGTGCGGATATTGAGACAGTTTCGTCACCAAAATGCTCGGCGCTCAGCGTAAATACTTTGTACCGATCCATGTAGTCGATATCGAGCCACAAAGCATCGCAGGGAAACTCATTTGCCGTAAGTGCGGCATCTAGCGCCAACAAATCCTCCGGTCCGCGATAGCCCCACCTACTTTGATGATGGCCGAGCGCCCAGAGCGGAGGAAGTGGCGTGCGACCAACAAGCCGCTGCAATCGCTCTGTGACTGATTTCGCGCTACTCCCCGCGATCACGTAAAACGCCGCCAAGCCCTGATCTCCGCCAAACCAGAAGGTACGCACCACCTCGGCAGCATCTCGAGCCGAAAATATCCAGTTTGATCCGGTGTCCATAAAGACCGCGCCGGGATGGTCTACGAGTACGCCGACCCAATTCGCTCCGCTCCGGATCAAAACGTAAGGAATGGCCGTGTAAGTGGGATCAGGTGTACCGTCGATCACTTCTCGAAGGCCGTGGTCATTCCACACATCTAAGTTCCAGAACTTAGTGCGTTGGCCGCTCTTCTCTAGGCCAGTTGCCTTCGAGCCCTGACCATAGAAACGCATGTCCTCGGTAATATCGAATTGCGCCAACCACGCGCTGCCGCACACGCCGAAACACGCTCCATCAAGCCCGCTCAACACGACTTCTTGCTTTACGTCGCGCAGTACGAGTCTCCCAGTCGCCTCAAATTTGAGATCGAATGAACCCGCTTCCGGAGAAGTGGAGGTGAACGCGTCGTGATTCATACGCAGGGTGCGCGCGTCTAGAGGCCATCGCTCGTTATCACGAATCTCAACGTGAAAAACATCCTCGCCCAGCGCTTCGATGTTCGCCGCGAACTCGGACGCTCCGTTATGGAGAAATTGGTTTGAAAAGGAGTTCGCGAAGCTGAAATTGGCAGGGTGTCGAATTTTCTTGAAGTACAACTTACCTTCCTTACGCGCAAGTGCGCTTGGCGTCACGACATTGCAATGCGGAGATTGCGTTGCCTATGGTGAATCTTCGAAGCGCTTCCAAAGACAGCCTATGCTTCAAGCTTGCGAGACTCGTTTGGTCGGCGGGGCTGCATCGGCTGCAAGATTTTGCGTTGTGCGGGTGTTACTCGCTCAAGTAAGGCGTCGGAGTAAACAAAGCCATGGCGGGTGCGCCCCCAACTCGGGCCATATCGATAGATTGCAACCCTTCGTTCGCCAGGATTCGTGCGTCGGGTCGCTCCATGGCAAATTGCATCAACGAACATCAGCGCATCACCCGCCTCGAGATGAATTTCAATAGCGCCGTCGACGATTTCATCTTCCAACGCTGCGCGTTCAGCGTACGGCGCGGCGCAGGCGGGATGGATAAAACTGCTCTTGTGGCTACCTGGTAGCACGCGGGTACCGCCATCGCCAGGCCCGATATCTGAGATCGCGAGCAAAATGTTGACTTGGCCACACGCGAACCGCCCGTTGACGTACCGATATTGCGTGCGCACCAGTCCTTCATGATTGCCCGAATGCATCGGAAAGAATCCACCCGTTCGGCGGACGGATGCGAAACATTCATCCAAAAAGAGACCCGAGAGGTGGCTTCCGTTCTCACCGCAGTACGTTTGTAAGCGGTCAATCCACGCAGGATGGTCGATCAGCATCTCGAACGGCTTTCCCGCCTCTACGATGTTTTGTAGCTCGGTGCCCGCAGCGCCGTTATTGTCAAGGCGTTGCACGTTCCCCCACCATTGCCCGTAGTTGAGTGATGGAAAGCGGTCGTACGACGTGTTCAATTCTTCAAGAAGCTCGGCACTAATCGCTTGCTTGATGACGTGATAGCCGCGCAGATCGAATAAGTAGTCTTGTAAGTCGTGATCCGGCATGGGCGGCTGTGTAGCGCAAAGTCATGCTCGACATGCAATCGACGCAGTGTTCGCGGTCTTTCGATAGTTTGGCTTTTTGATCGCCCTCGATACTGACGCGGCGAATACCATCTAGCAATAGCGAATCTCACCAGAACTTTTCATGGTTTACGACGCTAGCGCGTTGAGCCGGCGCGGTTATCCGTGTACCCGGCAAAAATCAGTTGACGGCGTACAAGAAAACGCAATGGTGAATGCATCAAAGGGCCAAATACACTCTTGCGGATTCCGTTGGTGCAATCGAACATCGACTGACAATGCAGTACAGATATATGAAAGAGATCAGCGATGTCGGCACCGTGGATGAACACGCATTTATCGCCGGACGCGCGTGCACGGATTCTCGCCGAAGCGATGACGCCCGCCGAACTTGCAGGACAGCTACTCGCCGACGATGCTAACGCGTGGCCAGATCGTTTGCCGCCTGACGATGTAGGAGCGCTGTACAACGCGCAGGGTCCTCGCTTAGCGGAGCTTGCGGGCGCACTGCGAGCACGTCACCGGCTCAATGTTCCCGTGCTGTTCGCGCTTGATTCTGCGCATGGACATGCGATGCTGCGTGGCCTGGGCAGCACCGTGTTTCCGTCGCCGCTCGCAATGGCGGCAACTTTTGACACAGAGCAGCTTCGGCGCATGGGAACGATTACCGCCGACGAAATGATCGCGACTGGAATCCGATGGGCGTTCAGCCCGAATATTGATGTAGCGCGAGATCTGCGCTTTGGTCGCATCGAAGAAACGTTTGGCGAGGATCCCTACCTGGTGGGCGAAATGGGTGCCGCGATGATCGAAGGCGTGCAGGGCGATCCAGCGCGGCCGCGCGTGCTAGCGACGGCGAAGCATTTCACCGGTTACAGCGAAGGCCAGGGCGGACGCGATGCGAGTGAGTGCGCCATTTCGTGGCGCGTTCTGCGGCGAGACCATATGCCGCCGTATCAGCGTGCGATTAAAGCTGGGGTTGGGGCGGTGATGAGCGGCTACCACGCGATCGACGGCGTGCCCTGTGTAATTAATCGACGATTACTGCAACACGAGCTTCGCGATCGCCTAGGTTTCACAGGGTTTGTGGTGAGCGACGCCGATAACGTGCAGTGGTGCCACTTGCTTCAGGCGATCCAGGGTAGTCATGCTGATTTCATCGCACGAGCGGTGGCGGCAGGAAACGAAGTTCACCTCGCCGCTCGTGGTGTTGTCGCGGCGCTTCTGGAGGCGACAGAACGTGGCGATCTTTCGCTTTCTACGATGCGCGAAGCGTCCATCCGGATATTGCGTGCGAAGTTTTCGCTCGGGCTTTTTGACGAGGACAGTCGACCACCGCTTTCGGACGTGCGAACCGCGGAGAGTTTCGCAGCGGCCGTTGACGCCGCGAGTGCCTCGATGGTCCTGCTCGAAAATCATGGCGTGTTGCCAGTGGCAACAGCCGTGAAGAGAATCTTGCTCGTCGGAGAGTCCGCAAACGACCTTCGTCAGCAGTACGGTTGCTGGACGGCACTTTGTCGAAACGAGGCTGCCGAAACGCTCGTCCGCGCGCATTCCGAGGCAAAAAACTGGACGTTTCTTCCCGCACTTCGTGCGCGTGCAGAAGCGGCAGGTGCCGATCTCGAGTACGTGCCTGCTTGCGGACCAGCACCCACGAGCCCCACTGTAAATGAGTCCGACGGCATCGCGCTCGCTGTAGCGCGCGCGAAAGTCGCCGATATGGTGCTCGCGGTTGTGGGTGACAGCGATCACTGGGTAGGCGAGGGCCGCGACTGCGCTCGGCTCGAGCTTCCTGGCCGCCAACACGCGTTGCTCGAGGCGCTGCATCAGGTGTGCGTCTCGAAGGGTACGCCGCTGGTCGTTGTGTTGGCAACAAATAAGCCGTTGGCGATTCCGTGGGTGAAGGCTCATGCGTCGGCTGTAGTGTGCGTTTGGAATGCGGGCATGGGCGGCGGCGACGCCTTGGCTGCGCTCTTGTGGGGTGATCGCGATTTCACCGGCCGCACCCCGATTAGCTGGCCTGCTCACGTTGGGCAATTACCCGTGCACTATGACCGAATGCCGGGGTTGCACTTTGAAGGCTTCTCGGGTGGGCCGCAGCAAGCGGTGCCACTAGCCAATCGCGACGCAATGAACGCTTTCGGCGGCGACATTCATGCTTGGCGGCAAGACAACACTCGACATATTGACCTGCCGTCTGATTGGGTTAACGGACTCTGGCCATTTGGCTTCGGTATGTCTTACGCGAGCATTGAGATCGAAAACGCCGCAATGAGCGCGGAGCGATGGGCGCTCGGCCAAGCGCCTAGCCTGAAAGTCGAATTACATAACGATGGCACGCGGGATGGGGTCGCGGTCATTCAGGTGTATGTGCGCGATGTGGTGGCCTCTGTGACTCGACCCGATCGCCGCTTGGCCGCTTGGAAGCGCGTAACCGTGGGTGCTGGTGAACGCACGACTACTACGATTACGCTTGCGCTTGAGTTGCTCGAAGTGATTGATGCAGACGGGGAGCGGGTAACCGAACCCGGGCTATTTCATGCGCTAGTTGGCATGAGTTCCAGGTTGTCAGATCTTCGCGTTCTGCTGTTTTCTGTTGATCCGAAATAGAAACAAGTATGGTCGTTATTGCCGAATTCCGTAATCGTACGACGCTCATCCGTTACTGGACAGATGCGGTGCAGAGCGCTTTGTCGCTGCAGCTCATTCCGTTATCCCGGATGGATGATGTGGTGCCGCATCGAGAGAATTACGCCGGAGCGGCAGAGCTTGAGTTGCTCCCCTGGGGGCGAGCCAACGAACGCAATCCGGCCAAGCCAGAGCCGCTGGTGCACGCCAAGCTGGTCGGGGGTGCGTCGCCTGGCATGTACCTGCACGGCAGCTCAGTTAAACAAGCTCCGGCTTTAATGCAGTTGAACTATGGTGCGCCCGAGTTGCAAATCAGCGAAGAGCGCTCGATGGTGGTTACGCGCATGACCCATCCAGAGGGCTGGGCGCTTGAGCACCGGCTGTGGTGGTTTGACGATGAAGACGCAGTTCACGTTGCAAGCAGCTTTATCAACACCGGCGCGGAGCCGCTACGTTTGGAAGGGCTCACCAGTTTTTGCCTGAGTGGTGTCACGCCGTTTCACCATGCCGAAGCTCCTGACCGCTTGTTTCTACATCGTTTTCGCACGAGTTGGGCCCAAGAGGCACGGCACGAATGTCGCAGTTTGGAGGAGCTTCACCTCGAGACTGCATGGGGTGGAGAGGTATACGTTAACGAGCGTTTTGGCGTAAATGGCAGCATGCCAACCAAGGACTTCTTTCCTTTCGTCGCGCTCGAAGATCGTATTGCAGGCGTGTTTTGGGGGGCGCAACTCGCGTGGGGCGGGTCGTGGCAAATCGAAGCCTCAAGACGTGATGATTGGCTCTCGCTCTCGGGCGGGCAGGCCGACCGGGATCGCGGACATTGGTTGAAAACCATTCAACCCGGCGAGCGCATCGATTCTCCAGAGGCTGTGCTTGCATCGGTCAGCGGCACGTTAGATGAGCTCTGTCATGCGCTTACCCAGACCCAACAGCGCGCACTGCGCGATGCGCCTGCGATCGAGGCTACGCTGCCCATTGCCTTCAACGACTGGTGTGTCGCGTGGGGCAATCCCAGTCACGACTTTATGCGACGGATACTTGACCGATTGCAGGGGCTCCCGATCACTTACGTGACAATGGATGCGGGGTGGTTCAATGAAACCTCGCACAATCTGAACGAAGTGCACGGCGACTGGCAGGTCGCAGCATCGCGATTTCCGCAAGGCATCAAAGCCACCACGCAAATGATCCGCGACGCGGGCTTCATACCAGGGCTCTGGTTCGAAATTGAAAACTGCGGCTCACGGTCAAATATGTTCCAGCGCACGGAGCATTTACTAAAGCGCGACGGCGTAGCCTTGACGTGTAGCGGACGCCGATTCTTGGATCTGAACGACCCCTGGGTCCACGCATTTTTGCAGGAGCAGGTGATTGATTTACTGGCGAGCTCGGGTTTCGGTTACCTGAAAATTGATTACAACGAATCGCTGGGTGTCGGCGTCGATCACCCCGATTCGCTGGGCGAAGGGCTTCGGCGAAACGTGCAGGGTTGGTACGATTTCCTCGCGAAACTCAAGGCGCAAATGCCCGAACTCGTCGTGGAAAATTGCGCGTCTGGAGGTCATCGATTAGAGCCGTCGCTGATGGCGCGCTGCGAGATGGCGTCATTTTCCGACGCACATGAAACCACCAATGTGCCGATTTTGGCGGCACAGCTCCAGCGCCTGATCTTGCCGCGTCAGTGCCAAATTTGGGCCGTGCTGCACGCGGCAGATACCAGCGACCGCCTGATCTACAGTCTGAGCGCAACATTTTACGGCCGCATGTGTATCTCAGGCGAGGTGTTTGACCTGAGCGACGCACAAATGGGTATCGTAAAGGACGCCATGGACTTTTACTTGGCCGCTGCACCCACGCTGAAGCACGGTCGATCCACTTTGCGCGATAGTGGGATCGGAAATCGGAGACAAAGCACTGGCTGGCAAAGCGTGGCGCGCGTGTCTGAGGACGGCGACGCATTGCTCCTAGTTGCGCATACATTCAACACACCAAACGCGACAGCGCTCACATTTGAATTGCCGTCAGGACATTGGTCGGTCAGCCGTGCGTTTCATAGCGATGCGGTGCAGGTGAGTGTGGAAGATCGGACCGTGCATGTCACTGTTACTCGTCCATTCAATGGCGTGGGAATCTTGCTGGAAAACGTTCAATTGGGCCACGCACGAATACCCGGATTCGCTAGTTCACAAACAGGCGTCGGAGCCAAACGTAATTTGGCGGTCGGCAACTGATGCGAACAATATCGGTTGGCCCGAATAAATGGGCGATCCCCGAATTAGCGCTGGGCTGTATGCGGATCGCTGAGCTGGAATCCGCCGCACTGGACACGCTCATCGCGACGGCGTTCGAGCTTGGATTCAGTTTCTTCGATCATGCCGATATCTACGGCGCAGGCCGTTGCGAAACCGTATTTGCGGAATCCGTAGCGCGACTGAAAATCGCGCGAGACAGGATGATGCTGCAAAGTAAGTGTGGCATCCACGACGGCCAATTTGACTTTAGCCGAGCGCACATCGTCACATCCGTTGAAGGCAGCCTCCGTCGCCTCAACACCGAGTACCTTGATGTTCTTGTGCTGCATCGCCCCGACGCGTTAGTAGAGCCCGATGAAGTGGCGCGGGCGTTCGACGAACTCGAGACCGCAGGAAAAGTGCGCGCGTTTGGCGTAAGCAACCACAATCCGATCCAGATTGCGTTATTACAGCGAAGTCTCACACAGCCGTTGCTTTTCAACCAACTGCAACTCAGCATTGCCTTCACGCCCCTGATCGATGCGGGTCTTCACGTCAATATGCGCGACGAACCTGCGGTGATGCGCGATGGCGGCGCATTGGATTACTGCCGACTCAAAGGCATTACAGTACAAGCTTGGTCGCCTTTTCAGCACGGCTTTTTCAAAGGCACGTTTTTGGCGAACCCACAATTCTCGGCGCTGAATGCCGCACTCAGGAGCGTGGCGGAAGAGCATGGTGTTAGCGACACCGCTGTCGCCGTCGCGTGGATTTCCCGCCATCCAGCCCGGATCCAAACGATACTAGGCACCACGAGTCCGCTCCGATTGCGCGATGCGGTGCAAAGCCAAGACTTTGTGCTCAGTCGAACGCAGTGGTACGAAATCTACAAGGCGGCGGGCAACTCACTTCCTTGACAGTTGCGACGCACCGCGGGCGATACGGCGCTAAGCCGCTCGACTCGCTCTCGATCGGTCTGCACGCAACGGATGCTTCACGGTGGCTCTCAAGCATCGATAGAGACGCTCCTGCTGCGCAATCAAGAACATCTGATGAAGATAGAGACGATTGCTGCCGCTGAAGATCACAGCGCTGTTGCGCTACGAGCCACCGTCGAATACCCACCGCTGTCGCCCTAGAACTTACGCTTACGACGCTGAGCAAATGTGGGTGGCGCCTAACTACGCGCAAACCGTATCGACGATAGTGCCGAGTTCGCAGTGATCGCAATGCAGTCGTTTGCGATTGAGCGGCTTATGCAACATCGCTAGATCTAGCGTATCAAACTCACACCAAGTGCTGCTGCGAAGCATTGCAAAAACGCCTTGTGCGAAGCGAGTTGATTGGAGCGTTGCTTTTCATTCCTCGCGCGCTCCGAGTCGAATCGAATAACAACCAGCGACGAGATGCGATCAACTGAAGAATCCTCACGCTACTCATATTTTTTGGGCTGCGCACTACGTTCATAAGCTTGTGAAATTTTGTTGGTTACGTTTTGCGTTTGTTCGACTCAGAATAGCCAAATGTTGAATGAAGCCGTAGGCGAAATTCACCGATGTTCTGGAAATTACGCAATGAGAACCGTCGACATCGCAGCTGCCTTGAGGCGCTTTCTTTGATCGCGCGCTTAGCCAGACTCGGGTGAATAGTTGCGTTTCACCAAAGCCTCGGAAAAAGCATTCCCTCACTTCTTTTGATCACTATCACTTCTAACCGCCGAATATCAATATGTCCGTTTTGCTCATTGCTGGTAGTCCATCTCTACGCTCTCGGTCACAGACCTTACTGCGCTTCGTACGGCAATATCTCGAAGCGCGTGGCGGAGCTGTGGATGAAGTGCATGTGCGTAATTTGGCGCCGCAAGCGCTCCTCTTTGCTGACACGACACACACGACCATCGTAAATGCAGTGGAGCAAGTAGCGCGTGCAAGCCTCATCGTGATTGCGACCCCCGTCTATAAGACGGCGTATAGCGGTGTGCTGAAGGCGTTTTTAGACTTGCTCCCACAATCGGCGCTCAAAGATAAGACTGTGCTACCTATCGCCACTGGCGGCAGTGCTCACCATATGCTCGCACTCGACTATGCGCTGCGCCCAGTATTGCAATCACTAGCGGCACGACAAATTTTGCCTGGCGTCTATGCGACCGATTCGCAAGTTGTATCGCAGGCGGATGGAAGCTACGAAGTAGGCGATGAAATCGCTGCTCGACTAGAAGAAGGCGCGGCTAACCTATTCAGCGAAGTCGCTCGAATGCAACCGCCTGGCGTATTCGAAACAGTATCGTTTTCGCAAGTGCGATGTAGCGTGTAACACCGCAATCCCAATCCCGCAGCGAATCACGCTTTTAACCAGAAATCCGCTGCAAATTACTACTCAAATTTTTCCGCATACGCGGGCGGCCATTGCTTTGCCCAAAGAAAACAGAAAGGTCATCACCATGAGTCAGATTCATACCAACGAAAGCTTGCACAACCGAGCGAAATGGTTCACACCCGGTAAGCGGAGGTTTATTATCGGCCTTGCAATCTCACTGCTGATTGTGCTTGCCGCAATCCTTTTCTTCGTACCACGTGCAAACGCACAAAGCAAAGAGCTGCGGATCGGATATCAGAAAGCCGCGAGTGTCTTCGTGCTTCAGCGCGCACAGGGTACGCTCGAAAAGCGGCTTGCGCCCCAAGGCGTGTCTGTGAAATGGGTTGAATTCCCGGCAGGACCACAATTACTTGAGGGGCTCAACGTCGGCGCTATTGACGTGGGCTATGTCGGAGAGGCGCCTCCCATTTTCGCTCAGGCGGCCGGCGCGAAATTTGTCTACATCGGTAACGATCCCGCATCTCCCGAAGCCGAGGCACTGATCGTTCCGAAGTCCTCCGCCATCAAGTCGGTCGCCGATCTTAAAGGCAAAAAAGTAGCGCTTAACAAGGGCAGTAACGTTCATTACTTGCTTGTAAAGCTGTTGGAGCGTGCCGGGCTCAAGTACGGTGATGTCAACGTTGTCTTTTTGCCGCCAGCGGATGCACGGGCCGCTTTTGAGAAAGGTGCAGTGGACGCCTGGGTGATCTGGGATCCTTTCTTGTCCGCCGCAGAGAAACAACTAGGCGCGCGCCTCATCGCGAATGGCAAGGGCGTCGTCAATAACTATTTGTTCTATCTCGCCGCGCGTGAATTCGCCGAGCGCAATCCGCAGGTAATTCGCGCATTGTTCGACGACTTGACCGAGCGTGGCCAGTGGATCACGGCGAACCTCAAACAGGCGGCTGCAGTGATCGCGCCTATTCAGGGATTGGACGTGGACGTCGTCGAATCAAGTTTGAAGCGCTATCCGCTAGCGGTCAGACCCGTGAGCACTGAGGTGATCGCCGAGCAACAGAAAGTGGCCGATACGTTCTTCGAGCTGAAGCTGATTCCAAAAGCTATTTCAGTGCGCGAAGCCACTTGGAACCTTTCGCAATAGGGAGCGCGCAATGAATCGAATTTCATTCTCACGACGACTGTTTGTGCGGGTACTCGCAGTCGCATCAATGGTTGGCGTACTCAACGTCGCTTCCGCGCAAAGCGTTACAAACGCGCCTACTCAGTTGCGTGTCGGATATCAAAAATCTGCCGTGAACCTGGTGATCGCGAAACAATCGGGTTGGCTTGAAAAGCGCCTGCCGAATACGAAGATTTCTTGGATAGAGTTTCCGGCGGGTCCGCAACTTCTTGAGGCGCTCGCGGTAGGTAGCCTCGAATTTGGGCTTACCGGAGATTCGCCGCCCGTTTTCGCCCAGGCAGCAGGGAAAGATTTGTTCTACGTTGGTGCTGAACCACCAAAGCCGGATAGCTCCGCTGTGTTGGTGTTGAACGATTCACCGTTGCGCTCCCTCGCTGATCTCAAAGGGAAACGAATCGCGCTGCAAAAGGGTTCGAGCTCGCACTTCCTGTTGGTTCGTGCAGTCGCAAAAGCGGGGCTCAAGTGGGAGGACATTCAGCCCGTCTATCTCACTCCTGCAGACGCGCGCGCTGCGTTCGAGCGAAAAGCGGTTGACGCTTGGGTGATCTGGGATCCGTTCTACGCAGCGACCGAACTTGCGATCAAACCACGCGTGCTCGCTACAGGGCGCGACTTGTCTAGCAACAACTCGTTTTATCTGGCCTCTCGCGCATTCGTTACGCAGCATCCGCAGACCTTGTCCATCCTTTTCGAAGAACTCACTCGTGCGGATCGATTAGCGCAGGAAAACCGTGGCGAAGCCGTGCGCCTGGTCGCCGAATTTAGCGGACTAGATCCGGCGGTTGTATCGCTCTTTATTCAGCGTCGCGCACGCTCGCCTGTGGGAGTGCTGACGCCTCAAATCGTGGCAGATCAACAAGCGGTTGCCGATGCATTTCATCAGCTTGGACTCATTCCTAAATCAGTACGCATCGCAGACATTGTTTGGCGACCCGACGCATCGGTTGCGAACTTAGCGAAGTAGGCGCGGTATGAAACATCGATTCCCGATTCCCCAATTCGTTACACCTGATCCGCATTTTGCGATGAGGAGGCGACTGCTCGCGGCTGGCGCAGCTGCGACTGCGACATTGTTTGGCGTTTCGGCGGGAGCGCAGATCCCGTTCCCAGCTAAATCGTTACAAATCGTTGTTTCAGCAGCGCCCGGCGGTAGTCCCGACATCCTTGCCCGCATTCTCGCGCCAAAACTCGCGGAGCGGCTTGGTAAGGCAGTGACGGTTGACAACCGTGTTGGCGGCGCAGGCAATATCGCCGCAGCTCACGTAGCGAAGTCTTCGCCTGATGGTCACACATTGTTTGTCGCGCATGATGGACTCGCCATCAATCAAACTCTATTCGACAACCTTCCCTTTCATGCAACACAGAGCTTTGCACCCGTCATTCAGGCGTTTAACTCGCCGCAAGTGCTTGCCGTTCACTCGGACGTTCCTGCAAAAACCCTTGCGGAGTTCGTGTCGCTCGCGCGTGCTCATCCAGAAAAGTATGCGCTAGCCTCGCCCGCGATTGGCACCACGGGGCAACTCGGTGTGCTGCTCTTACAAAACGCAGCGAACATCAAAGTAAAGCCGGTCGTCTATCGCAGCGCGCAACCCGCGTTAACCGATGTGCTTGGCAAACATGCGGACGGAATATTCGTCACGTTAGCGCCGGCGTTGCCGCACATTAAAGAAGGACGTCTGAGAGCCCTTGCGGTGTCGACTGCGAAGCGAGATCGCGCGCTGCCTGATGTTCCCACGTTCGCGGAACTTGGTATCAAGGAGCTGACTTTCGCCTCATGGCAGGGAATCGTTGCGCCCGCCAACACGCCGCGCCCTGTCGTCGAGCGCCTGAACAAGGAACTGAACGCGATTCTTGCGGACTCGGAAGTTCGCGCGGCATTCGCAAAGCAAGCCTTTGAACCTGTCGGTGGTACGCCCGAAGAGTTTGCCCGGTTGATCTCAGAAAGCATCGACAAATGGGCCGCTGTGATTCGCGCGAACAACATCCGCGCAGACGCGTAGAGGAGCATTCATGTCTCAACGACTCAAGTTTGATGATTCTGCACGGCCCTCGGAGCTTTGGTATACGCGCTGCCCAGTACCCACTGCCACCAGTATCGCAATTGCGAAGGGATGGCTAAACGAGGCATTCGCCGATTTAGGAATTGAAGTGCGCTCGCTTAGATCAAGCGCCTCACGCGATGTACGCCAGTCGCATTTCGATCATTCGCAGCGTAATTCGTTTCGCCAAGGCGGTAACGCACCGCCAATCTGGTCTCGCTCGGCGGGTGCTGATACGGTGGTGATTGGTTTAACTTGGCTTCCGCAGTACCAGTCCATTCTTAGTCTGGGCTCAAGCGGCATTCGGTTGCTAGTCGATCTTCGCGGTAAACGGCTCGCGATCCCCAAAAGAACGGGCGAAAAGATCGATTTTTGGCGAGCATCTGCGCTTCAAGGTTACGAGCAATCGCTTGCAACGGTTGGACTATCTCTCGCGGACGTTGAGTTAGTCGAGCTGCCCGTCAACGAACCCTTTATCCACGACAAGGGCGTTTCGCAGGACGGTCCGTTGTTCGGTGCGCGTGAGTCTGCGCGTGCAGGTGCCGCTGAAGCATTCGCGTTGATTCGTGGCGACGTCGACGCGATTTACCAATACGGGGCAGGCGGGCCTGCGCTCGAGGCGTTTCTCGACGCGCACGTCGTCTTCGACATCAGAAGGCATTCGACGCGCAGTGTCGCGATCAATAACGGAACGCCTAACGTGCTAACTGTGAGCGGCTCGCTCGCGCGCGAACATCCGACGCTTGTTGCGACCTATCTCGCGCAAGTGCTACGCGCTGCGTATTGGGCGCGTACACATCGCGAAGAAGCGTTCGAGATCATCGCTAATGAAGTATCGAGCACGGTCGAGTGGACACGCCAAGCGTTTGATGCGAGCGTCATCGACAACCTATTACCCAGCTTAGACACCGAGCTAATTGATGCATTGAAAGTGCGCAAGCACTTCTTGCTTGAACACGGATTTTTAGAGCGTGACTTCAATGTCGATGACTGGATTGATCGCGAACCCCTACGGCGCGCCAAGAAACTTCTCGAAAGCGACCGCGCAACGCGCTTGCTCGCCGAAGCCGCACTAACTTATTGATACGAAGAGATAGAGGTACTTAATCATGAGCATACTTTGGTTTCTGCCCACTCACGGTGATAGTCGCTACCTCGGCACAGCCGAGGGCGCACGCGAAGTGAACTACGACTATTTGCAACAGATTGCGCAGGCGGCGGATCAGTTGGGCTATGAAGGGGTCTTGATTCCCACCGGAAGATCCTGCGAAGACCCCTGGATTGTTGCCTCATCACTGATTGCAGCCACAAAGAAACTCAAGTTTCTCGTAGCGGTACGACCTGGCCTTCACCAGCCTTCGCTCGCAGCAAGAATGGCTGCGACATTTGATCGCCTATCAGGCGGACGGCTGCTCATTAATCTCGTAACGGGTGGTGATCGTGGCGAGATGGAAGGCGATGGCGTTTTCCTTGATCATGCTGAACGATACGAGCAGTCTGCGGAGTTCATTCGTATTTGGCGCGAGGTCATTGCTCGCAGTCACGCGGGGGATGCTTTCAGTTACGACGGGAAACATCTCTCAGTCAAGGGCGCGAAGCTTCTATATCCCCCCACTCAATCGCCGTATCCGCCCGTGTATTTTGGAGGCTCTTCCGAAGCGGCACACGATTTAGCGGCAGAGCAGGTCGATGTGTACTTAACGTGGGGTGAGCCGCCTGCGGAGGTTGCAAAGAAGGTTGCAGATGTGAGAGCGCGTGCAGCCAAACTCGGACGTTCATTGAAATTCGGAATTCGTCTTCACGTCATTGTTCGTGAAACTGAAGAAGCGGCTTGGCAAGCTGCCGATGAACTGATTAGCAAGCTCGACGACGAAACGGTGATTCGCGCTCAGGCGGCGTTTGCAAAGATGGATTCCGAAGGACAGCGTCGTATGGCTGCGCTACACGCGGGTGGCGCGAAGCGCACGCGTGCAGACCTTGAAATCAGTCCAAATCTTTGGGCGGGCGTCGGACTGGTACGAGGCGGCGCGGGCACTGCGCTTGTTGGTAGTCCGGAGCAAGTTGCAAAGCGCATTGAAGAGTATGCAGCGATCGGTTTGGATACTTTCGTGCTTTCTGGCTACCCGCACCTTGAAGAGGCTTACCGCTTTGCTGAGCTCGTATTCCCACTGTTGCCCGCAAGTCTGCGCAACAACGTACAGCCCGCTCTTCCTGGCAAGAAGCTAAACGGACCCTTCGGCGAGGTTGTCGCCAACAGTTATTTGCCACGCGCATCACAAAGTTAGGCATAAGCATGGGCACACTTTCCATCGATCATGTTCAGCTGCAATTTCATCGGCTCTACGTCGAGAAGGTTCGAACGTTCTACGGTGCGCTACTAGGGCTCACTGAAATCGCCGCCTCGGCTCAAGGCTCGCTTCGATACGGGTTAGGTAATCAACGTCTCGACTTTATCGCTACCGATGAAGTCGCTGCGCCACCAAGCGCGGTGCATGTCGCCCTTCGCGTGGACGATCTCGGCGAAGTTCGAGACCGCTTACAGGAAGCGGGTTACCCGATCAACCAGTTCGGCGACTTCGGTGGGCACACACGTTTCTACACATTGGATCCAGTGGGCAACACGCTAGAGATTGTCGAACCCGCGTCTGCACTTTCGTCGCGGTAGATGTTGTTCACAAACTCAGAATGAACGTGCTTATGCCGCTAAGTCACCACTAGACATATCCGTCTGGCTCGACGTCCTAACACCCTGTAAGCGCCGAACAGTTACGACAGGCGCAGTGCTCGACGTGAGTCCACTTTTAGAAAGAAATACTTATGACCACAACCATCAAACAGCTAGTGACGCGCCGCACGCTGCTAAAGACAATCAGCGTTGGTGCATTGGCGGCCAGCATGCCCTTTGGAACTGCGCAAACACAGTCGAGAGAGTTTCGAATAGGGCATCAAAAGGGCTTTCTCAGCATTCTGAAAAGCAGAGGCACACTGGAAAAGCGCCTCACACCCCTCGGCGTTAGCGTGAAGTGGATCGAGTTTCTGTCAGGCCCTCCGCAGCTTGAGGCGCTCAACGTTGGTTCAATCGATTTCGGAGATGTTGGCGAAGCGCCGCCAATCTTCGCGCAAGCCGCTGGCGCACCGCTCGTCTACTACGGCGCGACAGTCGCACGGCCACAGCAAGAGGCGGTGATCGTACCGAAGGGGTCGCCAATTCGCAGCGTCGCCGAACTGAAGGGAAAGAAGGTTGCGCTAAATCGTGGCTCGAACGTTCAGTACTTCCTCGCCAAGCTACTTCCCAAACACGGGCTTTCGTATGGGGATGTCAATCTGTTGTTTCTGCCACCGACCGACGCCCGAGCTGCCTTCGAACGCGGATCGATCGATGCGTGGGTTATTTGGGACCCCTTCCTCGCAGCCGCCGAACGGCAAATTGAGGCGAGAGTGCTCGCTGATGCTCGCGGGGTTGTAAACAATCGAGGGTATTACTTTACGTCCAAGCAATACCAGGCAAAAAACGACGACCTTCTCCGGATCGCCCTTGAAGAAGTGACCTCGGTTGAAGCGTGGGCAGCAGCGAATCGCGCTCCGGCCGCAGATGAGCTCGCGCGTGTGTTGGGACTTGAGCGTTCAATCCTTGATCTCGCTGTGAATCGTGGCGGCTACGGCGTAATCCCGATCAACCGCTCAATCATCGCCGAACAGCAAGAAATTGCCGACACGTTTTTTGAGCTGAAGCTTATCCCCAAACGCATCAGCGTTGCCGATGCAGCTCCGGCGAATCTCTCCATTTAAGTTAAGCGAAGCGAAGGATTCATCGTGAGCACTCAGTTGCATGAAGTGAGCGTTACACCTGTACCAGACGTGGCGGCTGCTGGCCTTTGGCAGCCGCGCCAAAAAGCAAGAGCCTTTAGCGCTGTAGCGGTACTGGCAGCGCTGAAAGTGAGCGCGGGAAGGCTGTTTTCTGCGTTATTACCGTGGCTCGTACCAATCGGCCTTCTCGTTGTGTGGCAACTTGCCTCGTCGCTCGGGTGGCTCTCCACGCGAGTGCTTCCCGCGCCGGTCGATGTGGTGAAGGCAGCGTGGACGCTTTCCGCGTCGGGAGAGCTTTGGACGCATGTAAAGGTCAGCGCCGCACGGGCACTCGCTGGCCTCGCAATTGGAGGTAGCTTAGGACTCATCCTTGGATTACTCACCGGATCGCTCCGCATCGCCGAGACACTGCTCGATTCAACGTTTCAGATGCTGCGCAACATCCCTGCGCTCGCGTTGATTCCACTGGTAATTCTGTGGTTCGGTATCGACGAGGGCGCGAAACTGTTCCTAATCAGTGTGAGCGTCTTCTTTCCAATTTATCTGAACACATTTCACGGTATTCGCAACGTCGACACTGGCCTTATCGAGATGGGTCGAACGTATGGCTTGAGTCGTTGGCAGCTCTACCGCCAAATCATCCTGCCGGGTGCACTTTCGTCGATTCTTGTTGGCTTGCGGTTCTCACTCGGATTGATGTGGGTGATTTTGATCGTTGCCGAAACGATATCAGCGCAAGCTGGTATCGGTTATCTCACGATGAACGCACGCGAATTTCTCCAGACCGATATCGTGCTCGTCGGAATTCTTCTCTACGCACTGCTCGGAAAACTTGCCGACGTGTTGGCGCGTGGCCTCGAGCGATGGTGGCTTCGATGGCATCCCGGCTACCAGTCAATCAAGGCTTCAACCTAACCAAATTACTAAAGGCTAGTAGAAATGACACCCTCCTCCTCCCCTACAACCATTGAAGATACCGGAACCACAGCGGTCACGCAGAAAGCGGAAAGCAGAGCGAGCCTAACCCGACGAAGTTTGTTGGGTGGGGCGGCTGCGCTGCCCTGGCTCGCGACGGCGGGCGAGACGTTCGCTCAAACCTTGCCGCAAACACCTGCGCAGTTAAGTGATGCGGCGCTACGGCAACGTGCGTTTGACATTCGCACAGCGACAGCGCGATCCAATCTGGCGATTC
Source organism: Betaproteobacteria bacterium (assembly GCA_013298145.1). Classification (GTDB taxonomy): domain Bacteria; phylum Pseudomonadota; class Gammaproteobacteria; order Burkholderiales; family Casimicrobiaceae; genus Casimicrobium. The sequence goes on along the minus strand of JAAFJO010000007.1, from coordinate 95,039 downwards.
CGATTCCCCCGCACCCAGACAATGGAGATGAACAGCGCTACCCGAATCGAATCGGGTCAGATTCGCGCGGGCTGCCGCACAATGCGCGAGGCGAAGTTGATTTGAACGCGTATTCGGTACTGACTGCAGCCTACGATAGTGGCGACCCCGACGCATTCGAGCGAATACCCCTCGGCGGTACACGAAAGTTCCTGAATCCCATCGGCTCTTTTGCTGTAAGTTTGGTGGGCCCCGACGTCACGCAGTTCGCGATCCCACCCGCACCGGCGCTCGCGAGCACCGCACGAGCCAGCGAGGCGATCGAGCTCTATTGGCAAAGCTTGTTGCGCGACGTTCCGCTTTCGGAGTATCGAGACGACACAAGTCATCCGTTGATTCGCGCTGCAGTTGATGAGCTAAATAAAGTCACCGACTTTAACGGCCCGAAAGTTGGGGGCCGAGTCACGCCACAAACGCTCTTTCGTGGCAACGCTTGGTACGTAGATCGAGCCGACACAAGTGGTCGAAGTGGGCGCTGGGTCACGCCGCCCGGGGTGACTGACGGACCGGTGGTGAGCCAGTTTTTGCTGCGCGATGCGCCGTTTAGCACTCAATTCATTTCCGCACGAATACGCGCCTATCAACCAATCGACTTTTTGACCGAATACGATGAATGGTTGCGTGTCCAAAACGGCCAACCTGCAGCCCGTCCCGTACAGTTTGAATCGGCAAATCGCTTCATAGCGACCGGCAGGGATCTTGCCGTGTATGCGCACTTGGCTCCATCGCTCTCATGGAGTGCCGCTCAGTTACTTGCAACGCCAGCGTTTCCACCCAACCCAAGCTATGGTGGACTCTTTCCCGCAAACGTCGCGACAACGAATCTATCAAATCCCTATCGAAATTCGAAGACACAAGCGGGCGGCGCGAGTAGCTTTGCTCAGCCGTATTTTCAATGGCTTATCGCACAAGGTACACCGCGTGCAATCCGAGCCGCTTACTTTCAGAAGTTCCGCTATCACCGTACGCTTCGCCCGGAGGCCTACGCTGGTTTGATTCATCATCGAATCGCCTCAAACGTTCGCGACTATCCAGTGCACGAGTCTGTTCTAGGCTCCGCAGCGCTAGCACGTAGTCGCGAAAAGTTTGGCAGCCACCTGCTATCGCACGTTTATCCCGAAGGCGCACCGATTCACTCGTCTTACCCGAGTGGCGCATCGATTATTGGCGCAGTCGGCGCGACGCTGCTCAAAGCATTTTTTGATGAGTCCTTGGTCATCCCAAGCCCATTGCAAGCGGATCCTAACGACCCGACGCGCACGATTGCCTATGCAGGCACACCGCTTACCGTGGGCGGCGAGCTGAACAAACTTGCGCTGAACTATGGAACTGGGCGCAGTTGGGCTGGAATCCACTGGCGAAGCGATGTCGCTGCCGCGCTCTCACTCGGTGAAGACATTGCGATCGGCTTGTTACGTGACGAGCGGGCCACGTTCCGCGAAAGCTTTGCTGGCTTCTCGTTCACAAAATTTGACGGTACCAAGATCACTATTTGAGTACCCCGAAATCATGAAAACTCAATTTTTCAGCCGAGCACGCTTCCAACGCGGGTTGATTGGAACATCTGAATCCGGAATCCCGGAAATCGTCCAGTTTAATCCAGTCTCACGGGGCAAGGGAAGCAATATTCATATAGTCGATCTAGACAAAAACTTTGGCGCTCGCAAGGTTCTTCAGGGGGTAAATCTAGAAATTCAACCTGGGGAATTCGTTGCGATCGTCGGCCGTAGCGGCTGCGGGAAGAGCACATTGTTGAGGCTCGCGGCCGGACTTGAGGACATTACCCGCGGCCGCCTCGAAATCGACGGTGGCACCGTTGACGGGCTTCGAGACTCGACTCGGATTATGTTCCAGGACTCGCGCCTTTTGCCTTGGAAGCGCGTGATCGATAACGTGGCACTTGGCCTGCCACCGAGCGCAAGGTCCCGGGTTGAGCAAACCCTTGCGAGCGTGGGCCTTGGCGATCGTGGTATCGACTGGCCAGCGAAATTGTCGGGCGGGCAACGGCAGCGTGTTGCGCTTGCGCGCGCGCTAGTCCACAGCCCAAAACTCCTGTTGCTTGATGAGCCACTCGGGGCACTCGACGCGCTCACTCGCATCGAGATGCACCGACTCATCGAGGGGCTTTGGCTACGCGACGGATTTACCGCGCTTCTTGTTACGCATGACGTGCAAGAAGCCGTTGCGCTCGCCGATCGAGTGGTGCTGATCGAAGACGGTCGCATCGCGCTAGACGAGCGGATTACGCTCGAGCGGCCAAGAAGCCAAGGCGACCCTGCGTTCGCTGCAATTGAGAAGCGAATTCTTGATCGTGTTTTGCAGAAACAGGCCACCGAGCTCGAAGATCGCGCCTCGCCCAGTTGGCCAGCTCCAAGTGTGCACGCTGTGCGCTGGGCGATATAGCTAGGGCGTGTTAATACGATTTTGACGAGTGCGGCGGTTCAGGTTTCGATGCATGGTTAGGCGCGAAGGCCGCTGTGGTGCGAGCACCACAAGGACTTCGCAACAACACCAGGCGCGAAACCTGAATGCGCCCCGAAGGGTTCCGAAAATGCGGCGCGTCTGCTTTGTCACATTGCTTGAACGGGGAGCCACCCCGTTCTTCGCAACGCTTCGCGTAGCCATCGCCGAATTTTCGGAACGCATCTCGCCAAAATAGTGTTGACACGCCCTTGGTCAACTTCCTCATCTGAAAGCACATAAATATGTCAGACCAATGGCAATTTGAGACCCGCTCAGTTCACGCTGGCTACACGCCAGATCCGATCACCAAGGCAGTTGCGGTCCCCATTTACCAAACCGTAGCCTATGCCTTCGACAGTGCACAACACGGTGCGGACTTGTTTGACCTGAAGGTACAGGGCAACATCTACACGCGGATCATGAATCCGACGCAAAGCGTACTCGAGCAGCGGCTGGCTTCGCTTGAGGGCGGTATCGCGGCGCTCGCGCTCGCTTCAGGTCAAGCTGCGGTGACCTATGCCATTCAAACAATTGCTGAAGCAGGCGACAACATCGTTGCAAGCACCGCGCTTTATGGCGGCACCTACAACCTATTTGCCCACACGCTGCCGCAATTCGGCATTCAAACGCGATTTGCCGATCACCGCGATCCGTCGAGCTTTGAGCCGCTCATCGACGCGAACACTAAAGCAATTTTTGTCGAGAGCTTGGGCAATCCCCAAGGCAACGTCACCGACATTGCGCGCGTCGCTGAAATTGCAAATCGTCACGGCATACCCCTGATTGTCGATAACACCGTGGCAACCCCTTATCTGCTGCGGCCGATAGAACATGGGGCGGACATCGTTGTCGAGTCGCTCACAAAATACTTAGGCGGACACGGCACCAGTCTTGGCGGCGCAATCATCGACAGCGGGAAATTCCCGTGGGCTGAACATAAATCGCGTTTTCGTCGACTTAACGAGCCTGATGTTAGCTATCACGGCGTGGTCTATACCGAAGCGCTGGGTCCGGCGGCTTACATCGGGAGAGCGCGTGTGGTGCCGCTTCGAAACACCGGCGCCGCGATATCGCCATTTAATGCATTTTTGATTCTTCAAGGCATCGAAACCCTTGCGCTCAGGATGGAGAGGATCAATGCGAACGCGCTCCAGATAGCAACTTTCTTGAAAAATCATCCGAAGGTTCGGTGGGTGAATTACGCGGGGCTGCCCGATCATCCCGACCATCATCTCGCAAAAAAGTACCTCGGCGGCAATGCCTCCGGACTCCTCACATTCGCAGTTGCTTCGCAGCGTGGGGAAGAGCGCGCATCGGGCGCGCGGGTTCTTGACGCGTTCAAACTCTTTACGCGATTGGTGAATATCGGAGACTCAAAATCACTCGCAACGCATCCAGCGTCAACCACGCATCGACAACTTTCGCCGAGCGAGCTTGAACGTGCGGGCGTCACCGAAGACGCGATTCGCCTATCGATCGGCATCGAGCATGTCGATGACTTGCTCGCCGATCTAAATCAAGCGCTCGACGCTGCCTAGCGACGAACACTTCCAAACGTTACTTTTTTTTAACTGCACATTCGAAAGGAATGCAATGTCTATCCAAGCAATCAACGTACGAAATCAATTCAAGGGAAAGGTGAAAGAAATTGTTCGCGGCGACGTCGTGTCCGAGGTCGATGTACAAACGCCCTGGGGAATCGTTACTTCTGTGATCACGACACGATCTGTGGACGAGCTAAAGCTCGATGTTGGCAGCGATGTGGTCGCGCTGGTTAAATCAACGGAAGTGTCTATCGCCAAACTATAAGTTTGGTTTGCGAAGAATTTGCCATGGATTGACGCTTCGAGCGAGAGAGGCGCGTTCATGGCAAGCTACGCGCGCGAAATGAAGGAAACACCCTTCACACGCGAAAGCCCCATGTTTCAACATAATGCGCGAGTCGAGGCCCCGAGTAACGGCGAATTTGGCGGAGCATCGCTAACGACTGTTCGTTATCGACGTTGGGGTACGCTGCTTCTCGGCAACCTATTGCGTCGCCCGTGAGTTTAGAGCGTTGAGCGACTTCATCCTGCGATCGCGTGCGATCTTCTTGAACAAAATTCACACGCTAGCCACGTCGAGAAACAGTGTGCGCTAAGGTGTCTCGCTGTTGGCATCGAGGTGCCCAATCATACAAATGATTTGCCCCGCTAGGCATACGTTTTCGTCGAGCGCCCCGGTTATCCAAAATTAGCTGATTCCTGTAAAGGCCCGTTGTGCGTAACGCGCTGCAGCTTGGGCGCGAATTGGCTCAGCTTTGGGGGACGGCACTGATCAGTCTTTGGCGATAACGCCGTGGAATCGTGAATCTAGATGGTGACTTTCATAATTGCGTAGGCGCCGCCGCACAAACGATACTGCTTTAGGTCGCTTGGGGTCGGACCACGCATCGCTGAAATAACATACATGCCGACCTGCTCGCGATACCTATAAGGAGGGTTGGTGAATTTCAGGCAAGTGTCCTCGGATGGTCGCGTAAGCGCTTGCGGGTCGGCGTGCAGCACGACAGCTGAGCGTTCGCTTAAAGAGCGCCGCGCGTGAGGATGCGCCCCGCCGCCGCAATTGCGACCGTCGTCGCCTGTGCTCTTGCTTCACTGGTTACCTCGCACTGCAAAGCGCAAACCGCGGAAGTTTTGCATTGGTGGACGTCTAAGGGCGAATCGGCTGCGGTGCGCGAACTTGCGGAGGCTTACCGCAAAGCGGGCGGCACCTGGGTTGATACCGCAATCGCTGGGGGCGATAACGCTAGAAACACCGCCATCACCCGAATGCTGGGCGGCAAACCGCCGACAGTGGCCCAGTTCAACGCTACGCAGCAGTTTCACGAAGTGGTCGATGAAGGGCTTCTTTCTGATATTGACGCCGTCGCAAAGGCTCAAAACTGGGACGCGATATTGCCCGAGCCGTTACGTGCCTTTATCAAGCGAGACGGCAAATACTACGCTGCGCCGGTCAACATTCACAACCCATCATGGTTTTGGTATAGCAAGGCGGTGTTGGCAAAAGCTGGGGTGACGGCGGAGCCAGCCAATATGACCGAGTTCTTCGCCGCGCTGGATAAAGTGAAAGCCAGTGGCGCTATCGCGCTCGCGCTTGGCGGACAGAATTGGCAAGAAGCTATCCTCTTTAATACTGTGCTGCATGCTTCAGGCGGGGCGGAACTGTATCGACGTTTCTACGGCCAGACCGATGGCGCTGTGGCGCTGACGCCTGAATTCAAAAGAGTATTGGCGGAGTTTAAGCGGCTTAAGAGCTATGTTGACAAAGGCTCTCCGAATCGCGACTGGAACGTGGCTGCGGGGATGATCATCGCAAACCGCGCAGGCTTTCAAGTCATTGGAGACTACGTTAAAGGCGAGTTCCTCGCGGCGAATAAGGTAGCCGGGAAAGACTATGGTTGCTTTCCGGGGTTTGGCGCGAAAGCGCCCTACATGATTGATGGCGATGTATTCGTTTTTCCAAAGCCTCCCAAGTCAGCTGCAGCCGAGACGACGAAAGCTCAGATGCTGTTCGCCACTGTGGTCACTTCGCGAGAAGTGCAAGTGGCCTTCAATCTGAAGAAGGGGTCGATCCCAATTCGCGCTGACGTCGACATGGCGAGTGCCGATCTCTGCACTCAGCTCGGGCTCTCAGCTCTCAAGGACCCCAGCCGCCATCTCCCTGCGCCTGAACAGTTGGCAAGCGCCGAGAAAAATGCGGCGATTGGCGATGCCATCACCAAATTTTGGAACACCAATCAGTCAGTGGACGACGCGGCACGTGCGTTCGCAAAAGCCGCGGCTATTCGCATCTGAAGATCCGACAAACGGAGCCGCCGAAGCGTCCACTCATGACCAGCCGAATTCAAAAAACCCAACCGCGACGCGTTAATGTCTGGTTGCATATAGCGCTACTTCCGATGCTCATTTCTGCGTTGGTCGCGTATCTCACCAGCACGTTGTGGACCATCGGCCTTTCGTTCACAGCGTCTCGAATGTTCCCGAATTCCCGGTTCGTCGGCTGGGCGCAGTATGAGCGATTGTTTGACAACGAGCGTTGGAGCCTGGCGCTCAACAATCTGATGATTTATGCGATCGGAGCGATTGTGTTGTGCACCTTGCTCGGCTTCTTGCTTGCCGTGTTTATCGACCAGAAAATTCGTGGCGAAAGTCTGTTTCGCACAGTTTTTCTGTACCCCTACGCGATGTCGATGGTGGTGACGGGGCTCGTTTGGCAGTGGATATTGAATCCTGAGCAAGGCATCCAGGCATTCATGCACAGCGTCGGATTCACCGAGTTCAACTTCAATTGGATCGTTTCACAAGAAATGGTGATGGGCTGCATCATCTTGGCGGCAGTCTGGCAGGGGTCCGGCTTCATCATGGCACTCATCCTAGCCGCTTTACGAGGCGTGGACGCAGAAATATGGAAGGCAGCGAGTATCGATGGCATTCCAGTGTGGCGCACGTATATCAGCGTTGTGTTGCCAATGATTAAGGGCACCGTGATCACGGCGCTTACGCTGCAAATCATCGGCAGCATCAAAGTCTATGACATGGTAATCGCAATGACGCGCGGCGGCCCCGGGCTCGCGAGCGAAGTGCCGGCTAAATTTATTCTGGACAACATCGGCTTGCGCTCTAACCTGGGTCAAGCTTCCGCCGCAGCGACGGTTCTATTGGTGACCGTCGTAGCGCTCGTGGTGCCCTACTACTTCTATCTCAAGCATCAAAAGGCGAAGACTGGGGGGCAACATTGAACGTTCACGCCCAATTTACGCAGGCTAGCCAGGGAAAACCTACCCATAGTCGAAATAAAAAGAAAATTCGCTTTTCCCCCGCTCGATTAGGGCTTTACGCTTTTTTGCTGTTTGCGTCTGCGTTCTTCTTGTTGCCGTTGTATGTGATGCTCGTGACATCGTTCAAGACGATGGATGAGATTCGAGCGAGCTCCATTTTCGCGATCCCGATGGCCGCTACGTTGAAGCCTTGGATTGAAGCGTGGTCAAGCGCGTGTACCGGGCTCGAATGCGGCGGCCTACGCGTGGGGTTTTGGAATTCGGTGCAAATCGTCGTGCCGAGTGTGATTGTGTCGGTGCTGATAGGAGCGCTCAATGGTTATGCGTTGAGTCTTTGGAAACCGCGCTACGGCAATCTCGTGTTCGGCATATTGATGATGGGGATCTTTGTACCAGCGCAGGTGATGATGGTGCCGCTGGTTCGTATGTTGTCGACACTCGGTCTTTTCGGCTCGCTCCCGGCGCTGGTGCTGGTGCACACTATTTTCGGCATGCCGATCATGACACTTTTGTTTCGCAATTACTTCCAGTCGGTACCCGATGAGCTCTTCAAGGCCGCTCGCATCGACGGCGGCGGCTTTTGGCGCATTTTTTTCAGCGTGATGCTGCCTATGAGCACACCGATGCTGATTGTCGCCACCATCATGCAGGTTACAGGCATCTGGAACGACTACCTGATGGGCCTCATTTTTGGCAGCGCTGACACCGCGCCGATGACGGTGCAGCTCAACAATATTGTGAACAGTGCGTTCGGCGAGCGAGCCTACAACGTGAACATGGCGGCGACCATTTTGACCTCGGCGGTGCCCTTGTTCGTTTACTTGATTTCGGGCCGCTGGTTTGTGCGCGGCATCGCCTCGGGCGCTGTAAAGGGTTAAATCGCAATGTCTAATATCTCTATTCAAGGGCTCAGTATTCGCCTTGGAAGCGCCGACATCATTCATGATCTCAATCTGGAAGTACAGGCAGGTGAGTTTCTGGTGTTGCTGGGTCCTTCCGGCTGCGGCAAGAGCACACTTCTGCACAGCATCGCGGGGTTCATAGAACCGACCGACGGAAGCATTTCTATCGGCGGAAGTGACGTGACCTGGGCTGATCCGAAGGATCGAGGTATCGGCATGGTGTTTCAGAGCTATGCGCTCTACCCGACGATGACGGTAGCGCAGAACATGTCTTTTGGCCCACGCATTGCAGGGGTACCGAAAGCCCAGATTGAAGCGCGCGTCAATAAGGTGGCCGAGATGCTGCGCCTGAGCGACCTTTTGCACCGAAAGCCCGCAAACCTTTCAGGGGGTCAGCGCCAACGTGTTGCGATTGGCCGCGCACTCGTGCGGCAAGCACAAGTGCTTTTATTCGATGAGCCGCTGTCGAATTTAGATGCCAAGTTGCGCACGAGCCTGCGCTGAGAGTTGAAAGAACTACATGCCAAACTCGGAGCAACGATGGTCTACGTCACACATGATCAGGTTGAGGCAATGACGCTTGCAAGCCGCATCGCAGTGATGAAAGGCGGCAGCATCCAGCAGATTGCGCCGCCCGATGTGGTGTATGGCAGGCCCGCAAATGCGTACGTCGCAGGTTTCTTGGGTTCTCCGTCGATCAATCTGGTGCAAGGGCAACTGGATGTCGCGTCCGGAACGGTCCGCTTCAAGCATTCTGCGCTTGACCTTGATGTTTCGCGGTACGCGTTTGCGAGCCCGCCGCAAGCTGGCCAACCTGTGCTGCTTGGAATCCGACCCGAGGACCTTAGCGTGCGTCGCACCGGAGAGTCCGGTGGGCTGGCGGCTAAAGTGCGGGTGGTTGAGCCGATGGGTCCAAACCAAGTATTGTGGCTGGGCATTGAAGAATTAGATGTCGGCGTTGTTGCCGAAGCAAGCCTAGAAGCACAGATTGGCGATGTTGTGTATGCCACCGTAAACACATCTCGCATTTCCCTCTTTGACGCGAAGACTGAGGTTCGCTTGTGATCCTATCGAACAACCTGCAATCAGTTGTGGTGCGGAGGCTCGCGCTAGTTGCTGGGCTACTATTTTTGTTGAGCGCCTGCAATTCGCTCGGCCCGACGCTTGTCACCTCTCCCGGCCCTGCCGCAGGCTCAGCCCCTACTGCTGCAGCCGCGCCAGTACCGATACGCTTGGTTGCGCCCATTGCGTTGTATCGAGACGTGGTCTCTGGCACCGTAGTGAGTGGGCGCGTTGAGGCCGAGGTGCAGCCAAGTACGCCCGTGCGGTACTCGCTAGGCAAGCCGCCCTCCAGAGGCCGCGTGGAGTTGCCCGACCCCGCACGCGATGGCTGGACTTACACCCCCGAACCCGGCTATATCGGCTACGATCATTTCGAGATCACCAGTCAAGCGGGCAGCGAAAACCGCACTACGCGCGTCGTGGTGATGCAAGGGCCGCCGCCGGCGCAGCGCATCTTGGTGGTGGACGCCAACACTGGAAGCGACGTTAACCTCGGGACCGAAGCAGCGCCGTTTGCGACCCTCAAGGCCGCGCACGACGTCAGCCTACCGGGCGACACGGTGCTTGTACGAAACGGTCGCTACGAGCAAACGGGCATCGAAGGCGTAGTGCACATCTCACGTTCCGGATTGCCAGGAGCATTCATCACCTATAAACCTTGGCCCGGTCACAAGCCAGTGCTATCCGCGGCGACTGCGTGGAACGTGCTGCTAGTGACTGCATCGTACATACGCATCGAAGGTTTTGAGGTTGTTGGCGCAGCCGACCGAATTCCGATCGCTGCATCCGAAGCCGTGTATGAACGCTTCGCAAAAGGACCTGAGCATTACACCTGGGGTTTTGAGACCAGCGCAGTCAATGGCAATGGTATTGGCGTGCGGCCTGCAAACCAAAACGCGCCCCTGCCTGACCGCATCGTCCCAAGGCATGTACACATTGTGGGTAACCTCGTGCACAACGTTGCAGGTGGCGGTATCTACACCGATATGGCCGATCACATCGTCATCGAGTCGAACCGTGTTCATGACACTGCATGGAGAAGCATTTTTGCCAATAGCGGAATCTCGCTGTTTCATTCGTTCGACACAGATAACGAAACTAAGCAATACAAAAACATCATTCGAAACAACGTCGCGTGGCGTAACCGTAGCGAAATCAAATGGTATCAACCAAAAAAGCTGAGCGATGGCAACGGCATCATCGTGGACGATCTACGCAATACACAGATTAAGGGCATGGCATATCGCGGAAGAACGCTGGTTGTAGGCAACGTCTCGTATGACAACGGTGGCGCCGGGATCCAAGTGTTCAGTTCCGATAACGTGGATGTGCTGTACAACACCGTTGCGCACAACAGTCTCGCGCCAACATTGAACTACGGTGAGCTTTATGTACATAACGCAAGCCGTGTCCGGGTGATGAACAACATTGCGGTGAGCAGTGCGACCTCTCACATCAATGGCACCGGCAAAGGTAATCCGCGGATGGTCGACGTCGTGTACGACTACAACGTGTACTTCGGCCCAGTAGCACCGGTAATCGTCGGCGCGAATGACCGAATCGCCGACCCGCGTTTCATAGACTTCGCTGCGCGAAATCTTGGATTGACTAGCGCGTCCCCCGCGATTGATTCGGCGGGAGGTCCGTTACGCGACATCGATTTAGCGAAAGACGTTCAAGGTCGCCCGCGGCCCGTCGGTGGCAAACGCGACCGGGGCGCCTACGAATATGCGCGCGAATGATGTGCTCGGATCTCGCGCCTTTAGCCTGCTTGGGCTAGGCGAATGCATGGTTGAATTGTGTGCGGATGTGCCACTAGGTGTTGCCCATGTGTTGCGTCGCTCGTATGGCGGAGACGTTCTAAATTCCTTAATCGCGGCTGCGCGCCTAGGCGGGCGCTGCGGCTTCATCAGCCGAGTTGGCAACGACCCTTTCGGAGCTGCGATGCGCCAGAGTTGGTCGGACGAAGGAATTGACGTAAGTCATTCGCCGCTCGTCCCCGGAGACAATGGTGTGTATTTCATCTCGGTGGACGACGCTGGGGATAGAGAATTTAGTTATCGTCGCAAAGATTCGCCGGCTTCGCACCTTGCGGCATCGGAGCTATCCGAAAGCTACATTGCGTCAAGCGAGATGTTGTTGTTGTCCGGTATTACCCAAGCACTCTCGGCATCGGCGCGGGAGAGCACACTCGTGGCCGCACAGATTGCGAAGAGACACGGCGTTAAGGTCGCGTTTGATCCGAACTATCGCTCTCGCTTGTGGGCTACACAAGGTGGACTGAACGCTGCACGTGATGCGATGAGGGAACTCGCGCCCTTTGTCGACTGGTTGCTTCCAAGCCATCCTGCAGATACGGTGCTGTTGAGCGATCACGCTAGCGAGTTACCCATTGACGATTTTGCTGGGTCAGCAGAGTCGCTCCAAGGTTTTTCAGCGCTCTGCCCTCAGGTTGCATTGAAAGTCGGCGCACGCGGATGCCGGTTGCACACGCCTATCGCAAGCACGCATGTTGACGGCGTAAAGGCTGCAAAAGTCATTGACTCCACGGGGGCAGGTGACCTGTGGAACGGCAGTTTCTTGATCGCCGTTATCCGCGGAGAAACACCGGTGAATGCTGCTACCGCTGCACATCACCTCGCCGCCAGTAAGCTCGCCTATCGAGGCGCGATACCGCCGCTCAGCCTGTACGGTAGCAGCCGCTAGTGAAAACGCACCCCCTGGCAACGGGGGCGTCAGTTCGCAAAATTAAAGCAACCAAAATTGGTGACTATCCCAATTGTGAGTTCAGTCGCTGCTCGCGACAATCAAGTCGCGTGGTCAAGTTCTTACAAGTCGTCTTCCATTCGTTCTGGCCAATCTAGTCAACCCTGCTACTGCGCTGAAGAATATTGTTATGCCACTGTTGCCGCTCGACACTATCGACGCTCTACCCGAAGACATTGACGAAGCGTTTTTGGTAGGTCGTGTTTGGCGCGACGGCTCCCTGCCCGGCCCAAGCGTCGTGTTGGTGCGCGATAGCGTTGTTCATGACATCACCGCGCAGGTAGGCACGGTTGCAGATTTTTTGGATTGCCCCGACTTGCTGGGTTTTGCGAAGCGAGTGCGTGGCGAAGTACTCGGCGACGTGCACGATTTCATCGGCCAACTAAGTCAGTCCGGTGTCGCCGAAACTTCGCCGAAATTGCTTGCGCCGTGTGATGTTCAGGCAATCAAAGCTTGCGGCGTTACGTTCGCGGTCAGTCTTCTCGAACGGGTGATTGAGGAGCAGGCCGGAGGCGATGCTTCGAAGGCGAAAGCAATTCGTGGATCGCTGTTCGATCTCATCGGCGCAGATCTCTCAAGCGTGCGCCCAGGTTCAGAGCGTGCGAGCCGGCTGAAAACTGAGCTGATGCGCCGAGGCGCTTGGTCGCAGTATCTCGAGGTAGGTATCGGTACAGATGCTGAAGTCTTCACAAAGTCTCAACCTATGTCAGCTGTTGGCTTCGGGGCGCAGGTCGGGCTTCACGCTGACTCTTGCTGGAACAATCCTGAGCCAGAGGTGGTGCTGGCGGTAAACAGTCGCTCGGAGGCTGTCGGTGCGACCCTGGGCAACGATGTAAATCTGCGCGATATTGAGGGTCGTAGTGCGTTGCTTTTGGGGAAAGCGAAAGACAACAACGCCTCGTGTGCGGTCGGTCCGTTTGTACGCATTTTCGATGAGCGATTCACGATGAACACCGTCCGCTCGGCTGAAGTGCATTTGAAGATTGAAGGCGCTGACGACGGGTTCGTACTGGAAGGCGTTAGCCGCATGAGTGAGATTAGCCGCGATCCGCTAGAGCTAATTGCGCAAACCAGTGGGAGGCACCGTCAGTATCCGGATGGTTTCATGTTGTTTCTCGGGACCATGTTCGCTCCCATCAAAGACCGCGACGCACCGGGGGCCGGCTTCACTCATCATATTGGTGATCGTGTCACCATCAGTTCGCCTCGCCTCGGCGCCCTCGTGAACTATGTTGAACGATGTGAGCAGATTGCCCCTTGGCAATTTGGAGTGCGCGCGCTCTACGCCAATCTTGCGCAACGCGGGATTAGGGCCGATCTTTATCCGCGTGAGGCTCACTGATGCGCACTGGAACCGAGTTTCTGGACCCATCGACCGTCGCGGCGAGTGCGGCGGTATCAGCATCAACGACGAGTTACGCAACATATCCTTGCCTTGCCAACAAACGCGTGTTGGTGACGGGTGGCGGCAGCGGCATCGGCGCGGCAATCGTTCGCGCTTTTGCAGAACAGCAGGCCCACGTTTGCTTCTTGGATATCGATTGTGACGCCTCAGAATATTTGGTGCGATCCCTATCGCATAGCGCATACCCGCCGATTTTCCGAAAATGCGACGTAACAGATCTAGGCGCACTCGCCGAGACAATTGGGGACGTTCAGGCGCGAAGCGGTCTCACCGAGGTGCTGATCAATAACGCTGCGAACGACACTCGACACGCGATAGCCGATATTTCCCCGGAGGCTTGGGACGACAACATTGCGGTAAACCTACGGCATTTGTTTTTCTGCGCTCAGGCGGTGTTACCCGGTATGCAGGCTAACGGAGCAGGGGTGATCCTGAATCTTGGTTCGATTTCCTGGCATCGTGCTTTGCCGGACTTGGCGCTTTACGTCACTGCGAAGGCGGCGATTGAAGGATTGACACGCGGGTTGGCCAAAGACTTAGGGAAAAGCGGAATTCGTGTGAACAGCATCATCCCCGGGGCTGTACGTACGCCGCGTCAAACCCGGTTGTGGCACACCCCTGAGGAAGAGAGCAATATCCTGGCTGGTCAATGCTTGCAGAAACGTGTTGAGCCGGAACACGTAGCGGCAATGGCTCTGTTTCTCGCGTCTCAGAACGCGGCGAGCTGTACGGGTCGCGACTACTTTGTCGACGCGGGGTGGTACGGCACGTGACGTCAATATCCGTTGACTGTATCTGGCCGATTGCCGCGGAGCTGGGTGAGGGGCCGGTTTGGTGCGCCGCTGAGACGGCGCTTTATTTTGTTGACATCAAAGGCCGATCAATTCATTCTTGCGACGAGCACGGTCGCACGAGACGCTCTTGGCCAACCCCCGAAAGTATCGGCTTCTTGCAGCCCATGTCTCGCGGCGGTTTGGTTGCCGGCCTAAAGTCTGGATTGCATCACTTCGATTTGATACGCGGTGTATTCAAACTCGCGCTTGATGTAGAGCCAGGCGCGCGCGGAAACCGTCTGAACGACGCATTCGTTGACAGCAGCGGGTGCCTTTGGTTTGGCTCGATGGATGATGCTGAACGCTCGCCTAGCGGAGCACTCTACAGCATTGATGACAACGGACGAGCAGTCTGCCACGACGATGGATACGTCATTACGAACGGGCCGTGCAAAAGTCCGGATGAAAAAACGTTTTTTCATACAGACACGATGAAGCGTATCGTTTTTGCATTTGACGTGTCTGAGGATGGCCTTTTGTCTGCAAAACGTCCGCTGCTGGAGATTACCAACGGCTACCCAGACGGGACAGCAGTCGATGCCGACGGTTGTTTATGGGTTGCGCTCTTCGGCGGCGGCAGGGTCGAGCGCTACTCTCCACGTGGAACGCTGATTCAGTCAGTGCATTTTCCTTGTGACAACGTAACGAAAGTAGCGTTTGGTGGCAACGACTTGCGAACTGTATTCGTAACAACAGCGTGGAAGGGATTGTCGCCGTCGCAGCGGCAAGCACAACCGCTTGCTGGTGGCGTATTCGCTTTTCGCAGCGACACGCCTGGCTTGCCGCAACATAGCGTATCAAGGGGCTTTCAGCGTGAGTACTCGTGACAATAAATCACCCACGTTGCGGTCTCAAGAGTGGTTCACCAATACTGACCGTATCGATATGACCGCGCTGTACCTCGAGCGCTTCATGAACTACGGTCTCACGCTAGAAGAGCTGCGCACGGGTCGACCGATCGTTGGCATTGCTCAAAGCGGCAGCGACCTGAATCCATGCAACCGTGTTCATCTCGAATTGGCTAAGCGCGTTCGCGAAGGAATTCGTGACGCAGGCGGCATCGCGATGGAGTTTCCGGTTCATCCAACGTTCGAAAACTGTCGCCGACCCACTGCCGCAATTGATCGAAATCTAGCGTACATGACGTTGGTGGAAATCCTGCACGGCTACCCTATTGATGCAGTGGTGCTAACGACAGGCTGCGATAAAACGACCCCGTCGCAACTCATGGCAGCATCAACGGTTGATATACCGGCCATCGTCTTGTCGGGTGGGCCCATGCTCGACGGTTGGCTCGAAGGTGAGATGGTCGGCTCAGGGACGGCAATTTGGAGAGGGCGTCGTCAACTCGCCGCGGGCGAAATTGACGAGGATAAGTTTCTGCGTATCGCCGCTGCGTCTGCGCCATCTGCGGGGCACTGCAACACAATGGGGACAGCCTCTACGATGAATGCAATTGCTGAGGCGCTGGGTATGTCACTTACGGGTTGCGCCGCGATTCCTGCGCCCTATCGGGAGCGTGCTCAGGTTGCGTATGAAACCGGGCGTCGGATCGTAGCAATGGCGTTATCGGGACTGCGCCCTTCGCACATCCTGTCGCGCGATGCATTTCTTGATGCAATAGCGGTGACCGCAGCAATAGGCGGGTCTACCAATGCGCAACCCCACCTAATGGCGATGGCTCGGCACGCCGGAGTTGAACTCAACGCGCGCGACTGGATGGAATATGGCCACGATATACCGCTGCTGCTCAACATGCAACCTGCGGGCAAATTCTTGGGTGAGAGATTTCACCGAGCGGGCGGCGTTCCTGCGGTCATGTGGGAGTTAATGCGAGCGGGCAAATTGCGCGCAGATCGCCCCACCGTCTCGGGAGCCTCAATGGCGAGTAACTTGCAAGATAAGCAAAGTACAGATCGAGAAATGATTCGACCTTACAGCGCACCGCTCAAGGAGCAGGCAGGCTTCCTCGTCTTAAGCGGGAATTTATTTGATTTTGCAATCATGAAGACCAGCGTTATCTCGGCCGAATTTCACGCCCGCTACCTAAACACTCCTGGCTCTGAGAAATTTTTTGAATGTACGGCAGTGGTCTTCGATGGCTCGGGCGACTATCACGAACGAATCAATGATCCCTCGTTAGGAATCGATGAGCACTCTATTTTGGTGATTCGTGGCGCGGGGCCGGTCGGCTGGCCTGGCTCCGCGGAGGTTGTCAATATGCAACCCCCGGATGCGCTCATTAAGCGTGGCATCAATAGTTTGCCGACGCTCGGTGATGGAAGGCAATCTGGCACCTCGGACAGTCCTTCAATCCTGAATGCTTCACCTGAGAGTGCGGTAGGTGGTGGGCTCGCATATCTGCGCAACGGGGATCGAATTCGCATCGATCTTAACGTCGGACGCTGTGACGTGATAATCAGCGACGCTGATTTTGCGGATCGCCGTTTGCATCCTCTACCAGCGATACCGCCGAGCCAAACGCCGTGGCAAGAGATATATCGCCAAACCGTTGGGCAACTCCATACCGGCGCATGCATGGAGCTTGCCGTGCCGTATCGCGGTGTTGCCGATACCGTACCACGGCACAATCACTAAGATTTTGAATCCACACGTTCAGGTTGGCCCCTTCCAGGGGCGAGCGATGCGCGGCGCAAACGTCGTCGAACTACGCAACCGCCTCGGTATGCGTATATCGGTTATGGATGAAGGCGCTACCTTGCTGTCATGCCAGTTACCGCTGCGTTCTGGTGGGTCGAGAGAGGTTGTTCTAGGTTGCGCTGATCTTGCCGCCTACCGCGCGCAAAATGTCTATGCTGGTGCCATCGTTGGGCGGTTCACGAACAGAATCCACAATGCGAGTTACACCTATCAAGGTGAACAAGTACTACTTCATGCAAATTGCGCAGGTCATCAATTGCACGGTGGGCCAGTAGGCTTTGATCGACGCATTTGGGCTATTACGCAGCAAAGTGATTCACAGGTCACTTTCTCTTTGGTGTCGCCTGACGGTGATCAAGGATTTCCCGGCGAACTTTCTGCATCGGTTACCTACGCGCTCGGCGACGCGCTCACCTTGCGAGTACGTATGGAGGCGCGTGTAAATCGCCCTTGCCCGGTTGGGTTGACGCAGCACGCATACTTCAATTTAAACGGCGACTTCGGAAGTGAAACGAGCAGTTGCCTCGATCATCATCTGCGTGTGGATGGCGCTTACTGGTTGTCAGCCGACGATGCGCTTAGTATGCGTGAGTTACGTCATGTCGAAGGCACGGGTCTAGACTTTCGGTCACGACGATTGCTTTCTGATGCCATTAAAGGAGATCCAGCGCTTTCCCGCATAGGAGGGATCGACCATAGCCTGTCGCTTGATCCGGCCGCTCGTTCCAGCGGCTCGCCATGCGTGTTGCTGGAATCAGCGGATGAACGAGTACGCATGACGCTATGTACCGATCAACCAGCAGTGCAGTTATTCACAGGAATGAATCTCGGCAAGTTGACTTCGCGCGACGGACTTCCTTACCGCAACAATACGGGTATTGCAATCGAGCCGCAATTCATACCCAACAGTCCCAATCGGTCGGTGTGTGAGCCTTACTCGCCAAATTGCTTCCTTACGCCCGAGAGGACGTGGACATCGACGAACGTCTATCGCTTTTACTGCGACGAGTAGTCCGTCACGCTTCATAGAACTAAGTCGATTCACGCTGCGGGATACTTGTTTTGAAACGCAGTACGTTCGACTTGGTCTGGACTGTCCGCCGAACTTTCGTTGCATCGAGCGCGAAGCTTCTACTCAAAACGTACCGACACCATCGCTCGGCACACACAAAAACGATGTGGCGGGTGCGCCTTGTGGCGATCGATATCGCTCGGCAATTTGTGTAATCGCTTCCTGAGCGAGCGCGTGGGTGGTCAATGCAACCACACAACCACCAAATCCGCCCCCGGTCATTCGTACTCCGCCACGTTTTCCAACCACCTCGCCGACGATGTCGACGAGATGGTCGATCGCGGGTGTTGTTATCTCAAAATCGTCGCGCATCGATAGATGTGACGCACTCATTAGCCGCGACAACTCGGCTATATCCCCGCGAGTCAATGCGTCAGCTGCGTCAAGTGTTCGCTGGTTTTCGGTCACTACATGCCGGGCGCGCCGAAACACAAGAGCAGGGAGATCTGCAGGTGGATTTTCAAGCTGCTCAATTTTCAAATCTCGCAACGCTTTCACTCCGTAGTAGGCAGCAGCAGCCTCGCACTGCTGGCGACGAGTGTTGTATTCACTTTCCACCAAGCCCCGACGAACATTGGAGTTCACGATCAGCACTACGAGTTCGGCTGGCATCGATATCGGTGTAGCGACAAGGCTTCGGCAGTCGAGCAGCAGCGCATGTCTAGCCTTTCCACACGCACTAATCATCTGATCCATGATGCCGCAGCGGCAACCAACGAAGTCATTTTCCGCGCGTTGCGCCAACACTGCGAGTTGCGAGGGCAGCAACTTCTGCAACCCGTAGAGCGCCTTAAACGCTTGGCCCACTGCCACTTCGAGCGAGGCTGACGAAGATAGCCCAGCGCCTTGCGGAACATTTCCGCTCACGGAAAGATTTGCGCCGTTTAGCGCGTAGCCTGCGCTCTGAAGTTCCCGCACCACGCCCCTGACATAGTTGGACCATGGATTTTCTTGGCTCTGAGTAATCGGCGCGTCGAGGGAAAATTCATCCCGCGCATCAAGCTGATCTGCGGCAACAACGCAGACGAGCCTATCGTGCCGCGCACTTATTCCGACGAGTGTGCCAAAGTTGATGGCACACGGCAAAACAAAACCGTCGTTATAGTCGGTATGCTCTCCGATGAGATTTACGCGTCCCGGTGCCCTCGCCCAGATTGTGGGCGTTGACTGAAAACATGCCGCGAACGATGCCGTCGCTTTTTTTTGTACTTCGAGATACGTAGTCATGTTCGATTGCGCGCGAGTTTAGGCGGTAGCGCACGCAGTCGCCCTGCGGCCTGCTCCGGAGTCAGATCGCGCTGCGCCTCGGCCAACATTTCGTATCCCACCATAAACTTACGAACGGATGCCGACCGCAATAGCGGCGGATAGAAATGAGCATGCAATTGCCAGTGCGATTGGTCGGTCATCTCACAATTCACGTCAAACGGTGCGCCATGCCAACCCATCGAGTAAGGAAACGAGCAGTCGAATAAATTGTCGTACCTCGATGTCAGCTCCTTGATCGCTACTGCAAGGTCGGCACGCTGATTCAGATCGAGTTGATGCAACTGTTGGACATCGAACATCGGCAGCAGCAAGGTTTCGAATGGCCAAGTTGCCCAATACGGCACGACGGCCAACCAATATTCGGTCTTCACGACAACGCGCTCTTCTAATGCAAGTTCTCGCATGGCATAGTCAAGCAGCAGCGGGCGCCCAAACTGCGCCAGCCAAGCCCGTTGGCGCTCGTCTTCTTCAACGGCTTCGTTTGGGAGAAAGTCGCTTGCCCACACCTGTCCATGCGGGTGGGGATTCGAGCAGCCCATCAATGCGCCCTTGTTCTCAAATAACTGCACCCAGCGATAACGTCGACCGAGCTCGTATGATTGCTCGCACCAGGTGTCCACTACCGCCTCCAGCTGGCTCTTTTCCAACTCTGGAAGCGTTTTGCTGTGGTCGGGCGAAAAGCAAATCACTCGGCTCACGCCGCGTGCTGGCATCGCTTGTAACAGCGGATCTATTCGCGGGGTAGCGTCCGTTGGTGCTGGAACCTCCGCCATAAGCGCGGCAAAGTCGTTATCAAACACGAACGTGCTCACGTAATCAGGATTACGCTCGCCAGTGACACGCAAATTTCCGGCACACAAGAAACACTCGGGGTCGTGTGCGGGTCGAATCATAGGGTCAACCGCTTCCTGCTGACCCTGCCACGGCCGCTGACTCCGATGTGGCGATACGAGCACCCATCGACCGTTGAGCGGATTCAAGCGGCGATGGGAATACTCAGCCAGCCCGTCGCTGCCGCTTCCAAATACTAGCGCCGGCATACTGATCTATCCCGCTGGCACGAGTTGGCTCTAGACAAGGCCGAGATCTGGAAGACGTTGATCGTCGTGTAATCGGTTCGCACCTGCGAGATGAGTTGAAGTTGAGGAACGCGCTTTTTCACGATTCACTTTGGTTGACGTAGTGGTTATGAGTTAGATCGCACCACGAAGAACTCACAACAAGCTAAAGGTTGATGCTCAACTTATTGTCGTTGAGGCGTTCAGAAACAAACTACGGTGTATCTTGCCGCCAGCGCATTGCCGCAGCAATTACGATAGTGACGATTTGCAATCACGTTAACAACGCGCGGTGAAACGATGGACAACCATTCATTCAAAATTCTGGCTTGCTCCGATTGCGAGCTGTCTACATTCCTGCCTGAGCCATCCCGTAGGGCTGAGAGCAAATCGCCGGATGTACTCCGCTAGCTCTCAACCTGCGAATCATTGCTCGAGTCGGTAGTAAAAATTGTTTACTCAAGTTGAAAAAGTCACCTTTGACCTCTCAACATCAATACAAGCACCTACAGAATGAAAATTGCGCCTAAACATCGCCCCTTTCCGCCGGATTTCATTTGGGGCTTCGCTGCTGCTGCAGCGCAAATTGAAGGCGCCGCCTTCTTGGACGGTAAATCGGCATCGGTGTGGGACACGTTTGCTCGTATTCCCGGGAAGGTTCACAACGGCGACACGCTCGACGTCGCGTGCGATCACTACCACCGCTTTCCAGAAGATCTCGCGCTGATGGCGCAGCTAGGTGCGAAACACTATCGTCTATCGATTTCGTGGCCGCGAATTTTTCCTGATGGGACGGGTACTCCAAACCAATTAGGCATTGATTTCTACAACCGGTTGATCGACAAGGCACTCGAGCTGGGACTCACACCGTGGGTGACGCTGTTTCACTGGGATTTACCGCAAGCGCTCGAAGATCGCCTCGGCGGCTGGCGGAGTCGTGAGACTGCTGAGGCATTCGCCGTGTACGCCGAAACGGTCGTCAAGGCGCTGGGAGACCGTGTGAAGCACTGGATCACACTCAATGAAATTATCTGTTTCACGCGCGCGGGTTACGGCGATGGAAGCAAGGCGCCCGGCTTAATGTTGTCCGAGAAAGTGGTGAATCAAACCTATCACCACGCTCTGTTGGCGCACGGCTATGCTGTACGTGCGGTTCGAAATTTCGGCGGCGAGGGCGCACGCGTTGGGCTCACCGATTGCTCCGAAGGCTTCATTCCAATTACCGAAACGCCGGAAAACATCGCTGCTGCCCATGCTGCTTTTGTGAGCGCAAACACGCGCATTCTGGAGCCGATCTTTAAGGCACGATATCACCCTGAATTTCTCTTGGAAGTGGGTTCCGACGCGCCTGATGTCCTTTCTGGAGACATGGAGCTAATCAGCCAGCCCACTGATTTTTTGGGGCTTAACATTTACCGGGGGGTTTTTGTTCGAGCTGGTCAAAACGGCAAACCTGAACTCCTAGACTTTCCGCCGTCTTACCCTCGCGCAGACGCGAACTGGCTGACGCACACACCGCAGTCAATGTATTGGTGTACCCGTTCTGTGGCGGAAATTTACGATATCAAGTCGATCTACATTACAGAAAGCGGCGTAGGTTATGACGACCTACCTCCCAAGAATGGCGAGGTGCTTGACTTACATCGTCGTGACTACTTGCGAAACTACCTCCGGGAGCTGCAACGCGCCATAGAAGATGGCGTGCCGGTACACGGATATTTTCTATGGTCGTTTATGGACAATTTCGAATGGGGGGATGGCTATGCACGTCGCTTCGGCGTTGTCTACACCGACTACTCAACGCAACGGCGTACGCCGAAGGCAAGCGCAGTTTGGTATCGCGCTGTAATGACAAGAAACGAGATTGTCTAGCGCGGCCATTGACCGACACAGCGCGCTCGACGAGAGGTGGGTAAGCGTCAAAAAGTCGCGATGGTAAGACGTAATGTTTTATACGCCCGCTTGCATGCAATGTCGGCGCAAACGACACGACGGTCGCCATCCTCGCCCGCCAGAAAATCATTTCTGCACACCAGTATCGAGTTCGGTACCGTACAGAGAAATCGCGTTTACTAGCTATTCAATGAAGTCCGGAGTCAATCACATCCCGCCGCTGAAACTTCGTAAACGAAGTATTTCAGGAAGTATGGTCAGTATTACGAGGCGATTGAGACTTGTTGCGCGGTAGAGTTTCGATCTCTGTATTGCCGAGGGGTACAGCCTAGTTCCCGCTTGAAAACTTCGTGCATATACTGCACGGAGGTGAATCCGCAGTTGACTGCGATGTCGGCAATTTTGTCTGGGCCGTTACTCAGAACTGTGGTCGCCGCATCGATCTTAAACCGTAAGATCTCATCGTGCACGCTCCTACCAAGTGCGCTCCGGAAGTGTGACTCCAGCGATGAACGCGAAGTACCTACGTAGTCGGCTACTTGCGTCGTTTTGATTCCTTGACAGGCGTACTGCCTAATGAAGTGACGCGCTCTCATCACGATAGGATGTTTCATGGACTCATGCTGCGTTGACGCGAGGGCATTGACTCCGACCGGCGGGACGAGAATTCGGGTGTTTCCTAATCGTTTACCGCCAAGCATTTGATGCAGTAGTTGCGCTGCCGTGCGTCCCATTTGATCAGTACCTTGCAACACTGAGCTCAAAGGGATCCTTGTGAGCATCCTAGCCAACGGATCGTTGTCGATGCCAATCAATGAAACCTCTTCGGGGACTGCAATTCCTGCAATCATGCAGGCCTGAAGGAGCTGTCTAGCCCGTGCGTCTGTGACCGCGACAATGCCGACCGGCTTCGGCAACGCCTGCAACCATTTCGTCAATGCATCGATCGACTGATTCCAGGTTGGAGCACTTGTCGTGTGGCCTCTGTATACAACAGCGGCCATTCGGTCACGCTTCATATGGTGACTAAAGGCGAGTTCGCGTTCCTGTGCCCATCGATTTTCATCCGCTTCAGGGAGGCTGAACATTGCAAAGTTGGTAAGCCCGGCCTCGATGAGATGATCGAGGGCGAGCCTTACAAGTGCGCTGTTATCCGTTGCGACATACGGGATGTCCGCCGGGTACTTGCTAGCGTCCGCATAGGAGCCGCCTACAGCGACAACAGGGACTCGTCTTTTGGATAACGCCTGCTGTACGGCAGGATCATCGAAGTCAGCGATGATTCCGTCGCCATCCCATTCTTCGATACCCTGCAGACGAAAGCGAAAGTCTTCTTCGAGAAATAAATCCCAAGACACGCGCGTCGAACGCAAGTAAGCAGCGATGCCGGAAATGATCTCGCGGTCATAGATTTTGTTTGCGTTAAACAAAAGCGCAATGCGGTGCGTGGTGAGCGTGCTCACAGGCCATCTCCTTCTTGGGCGACGCATAAGCGTCCCGTCGGCATTCGAATTTTAGACTTTTGGTGTTTCTGAGCGAGGCGTGTCGCTAAAGACATTGCCCCAAGTAAGTGGGGTAACTCGTTGGATACCTCAGCCTGGTTAATTGTCACTAAGGAAGACCACGCCCGACCGAAATCTGTCGGCTTCTAAAACACTAGATTGCAATCGAACCGAGTAGGCAAGGCGCGACCCAATGTGCAGTCCAATTTTGAGCATCGTCATCTCAATTGCGCTTAGACGGTAGCACGCTAAAGCTTTGACGATGATTCATTGATCTTTTGGAGCTTCAAAAACTGTTCTTCTTGATGCGATTCGCCAAAACTGATAAGTCCTTCTCATAAATTAGAGCCTCCAAATATGACTGATCAGCGTTTTTTGCGTAGGCCTGAATCAACGCTCGTGTAGATGACTTTGCCTAAGTTCTTTTTGAATCTCGTTGATTCACTTACCAATTGCGTGACTTTGATTGTAGATTATATATAATCCAGAAAAGTACATTAACTTCCGGCTTACCCATGATCGCCATTAACGCTCCGACCTACATACGACTACGAGATCAAATGCGATCAGACATCGTTTCGGGTGTGTGGCCGCTAGGTAGCCACGTAACAATGGCGCAGTTGTCTGAGCATTACCAAGTCAGCGCGAATCCTGTACGCGAGGCGCTTTTGCAGTTGCACGGCGAGGGTGCGGTCGACATGCGCATGAACCGAGGCGCGGTAATCCCGACCATCGACGCGAAATACGTTGAAGATCTATACCGGCTCCGCGGTGCTGTTCAGTGCATGCTTGCGCGCGATGCAGCGCGTCTCGCCACGAATAGCCAAATTGAACAAATGCAGGCGTTGTCCTCTGAATACGAGTCGTTTGCTCAGAGTGCGGACATCGCGCGTTGCATTGAAGCGAATCGGCGTTTACACGTGTTCATTGACGAGATAGGAAATAACCAGTTTGCTGGCGAGTTCTTGCAGGGGCGTGCTAGCTTGGTTGATGCGTTTCGACGCGCCGCCGGATACGGCGCCAATCGACTTGAAATCGTCGTGAAACAGCACCGCAAATTAGTCAACGCGATTGCTGCAAAAAATGAGGAGCGAGCGGCTAAAGCCTCGCTCGAGCACACGCAATCGGCTCGGCTCGATCTACTCAAGATGCTTGACCGACGTGCGTAACAGGATGCTGCCCAAATAAATTTATTTTGAACAAGGAGAGAACTATGATTTCGCAATCTTTTGTCCCGAACCGCAGGATGGTGTGCGCTGCGTTTCTTGCACTCGCTGCGGCGATTACAGGGAGCGCGTCAAGCGCTCAGACCTACCCTGACCGACCGGTTAGCCTGCTGGTTGGCTTTGCACCGGGCGGCGCGTTCGATTCGGTGATGCGTTCTCTCGCGGAAGAGATGTCGAAGACGCTTGGACAGCGCGTGAATGTTGACAACCGCCCCGGCGCTGGTGGTGCAATTGCTACTCAGGCGGTAGTTGCTGCTGCGCCTGATGGTCACACGCTACTTGCAGCGGGCCTCCAGCTGGGCACCGGGCCGCACCTGAACAAAGTGAGCTATAACCCCGAAGTCGATTTGACGATGATCGGGCAAGTGGTGAGCGTGCCGGTGTTTTTGCTTGTGCGAGCTGATAGCTCCGTTAAGGACGCGAAAGATCTCACCGCGCTTGCTAAGAAAAGCGGCAACGGCGTGTCGGTAGGTACGGGTGGTGTTGGCACCACCGGCCACTTTGGCGCACTCATGATTGAGACTGCCATCAATGCGCCGGTCGTACACGTGCCTTTCAAGGGCGGCGCACCCGGGCTCATGGCGCTCATGGCGGGTGAAGTTGATTTGATGATTGATCAACCTTCAGGTGTTCTGCAAGGATTGATGCAATCTGGGAAAGTTCGTGCGGTTGCCGTCATGCAGCCTAATCGCCATCCGCTCACAGCTGACGTTAAAAGCGCTACCGAATTTGGCCTTGCGCTCGAGACGCCGTTGCGCGGCTGGCAAGGTATCGCGGTACGTACGGGTACACCGCAAGCGATCATTCAAAAGCTTTCAGCGTCGCTCGCAGCTGCGGTTGCGTCTCCTGACTTCAAAAAGAAAATGGAGCAACTCCAGCTAGAACTCATCACCTCAACCTCTCCGGATGCATTCCAAAAGCACTATCTGAGCGAGCTTGCGCGTTGGGGGGCATTTATCAAAAAGCACAAAATCACCGCGCAGTAACACCCCAGAAAGTACCTTGTGATTGAGAGAATTGTTTTAACGGGTGCTGCTGGGAAGCTCGCCCGTCGGCTACGCCCATCGCTGGCGGCGATGTGTAAGACGCTTGTACTAGCGGACATTGTTCCGCTTACCGCCGGAAATCCAAACGAGATTTGCGTTGAGTGTGATCTCACTGACTCGCGCGCCGTGGATGCGTTGCTTGAGGGCGCGGACACAGTCGTTCACTTTGCGGGCTACCCCAGAGAAGCCGCTTGGGAAGTGATTATTCCGGCCAACATCTTAAGTGTGACCAATTTGTGGGAAGGGGCACTTAAGAACAAGATTCGGCGAATCGTCTACGCGAGTACAAATCACGTTGTGGGAATGTATCCCGTTGATCGAAAGATTGATGTGTCAGCGGAAATGAAATGTGACTCTAGATATGGCGTATCCAAAGCGTTTACGGAAATCGTAGCGCGGTTCTACTACGAAAAATTTGGACTCGAATCGCTGGGTATTCGTATTGGTCGTTGTGAGGATGAGGCGACCGACGAGCGTATGTTGTCGACGTGGATTCATCCGCAAGACCTCGTTGATATCGTCGCACTCGGCATCACGCAACCCGTCAAAGCGGATTTGGTCTACGGAGTTTCACGAAACTCAAAAGGTTGGTGCATCAATCCTCCGTTCGAGCAATTTCCATATTCGCCTAGGCACAGCGCTGACGACTACTCAGCCAAGATTGCAGCAGCATCGCTCGGCGCCGCAGCGCGCGGTGAGAAGCGCCAAGAGTGGCGGATGCAGGGTGGGCCGTTTGCTGATTACGAATACGTCGGTGACCCGGCACGGGCTACGAGTTTTTACCGCACCCCCAACTCGGTCTCAGTAGCGGAGTAGAAATGCAGTATCAAGACATCTCAACCGATCTGCGCGCAACGTTTATGAAGTGCTCGGCTGCGAGCATCAGTACACAACTCATTCGTCGCGGACTGCGCAACGTAGCCGTCCGCGGAGTGCGCCCGTTAAAGGCTGGATTACCGCCGATGGTGGGTCCCGCATTTACGATGCGCTACGTGCCTGCGCGCGAGGATATCGATGCGTATGGATCTGGCGGTGATCCGACCAACGTACAACGGCTTGCAGTCGAAGCCTCACCTGCGGGGCATGTGTTCGTTGCCGATTGTCGCGGCGCCGCAGACATCGCCGGTATCGGCTCAATCCTCGCGCGGAGACTGATGCTGCGCGGACTAAAAGGCGTTGTGCTCGACGGCGGTGTACGCGACACGACTTCGGTGGCACAGTCAGATTTTCCGGTCTATTGTGCCGGGCCCGCTGTACCCCCCAACTACGCTGGCCACCATGCGGCAGACATGAATGTCGTTGTAGCCTGCGGAGGTGTTGCGGTGTACCCCGGCGACATCGTGTTCGGCGACGACGAGGCTGTGGTGGTTGTGCCTCGACATCTCGCGGAGGAAGTCGCTGCGGATGCGGCTGAAATGGAGCGTCGTGAGCGATTTTTGTACCAAGAAATCGAAAACGGTCGATCAATCAAAGGCGTTTATCCTCCTGACGAAGACACGATGCGCAGATACCGCGAAGCAATAGATAGTGGTGCTGCAACATGAGCCGCCGTCGGTTGTCGATAGGCGCTCGCCCTTTGCCATGAAGATAACTGCGATACGTGGACACCTCATGCAGGCGGGTGCTCCGGGACACACGGGATGGTCCGCGACGGGGAAGAGCGCGTTAGCCACTGGCCGCAACTGGTTCTTTGTGAACGTAGAAACTGACGCGGGCTTGGTTGGCACGGGAGAGGGCTCAGGCTGGCCGCGAGTCGTTGCTGCGGCAGTTGAAGATCTAAGCCAGATTCTTGTCGGTGAATCAGTTCGTGATGTCGAAAGGATCAGCCAAAAAGTACGTGTCGCGTTAATGGGGCATGGACAAACCGGCGTCGTTGGCATGGGGGCACTCGCCGCCATTGACATGGCCCTGTGGGATTTGAACGCACAGGCGCTGGGCGTGCCTGTCAGTACGCTACTCGGTGGTACTACACGTGCCGCGGTTCCGTACTACGTGCACACGGCAAACGTAGATGCCGCAAAAGCAGCTGTTGCCAAGGGAATCCGAGCGATTAAAGTGGGTGGAACCACCGATATTGTGGAGCGTGCATTTGCGATTCGCGAGGCAGTCGGCCCTGAGATCGACATGATGGTTGATTTGCACGGCCCCCCCTGGCTAACCACCGCCGACGCAATTGCCATAGGTCGCGCTCTTGAGCCGCTACATCTCCTGTTCCTGGAAGAAGCGATCGCACCTGATGATTTAGCCGGATGGAAGCGCTTGCGCGACAAAGTGGCGCTACCGCTAGCAAGCGGCGAACGATTGGCCACACTCGCCGAGATGCGTCCATTTTTGGAGAACGGGTTACTCGACGTCGTGCAGCCAGATACTGGACGCTTCGGTGGATTGACGCAGATGAAAAAACTGGCAGCGATGGCGGAGGCCTGCTCTGTGATGGTCGCGCCGCATTCAGGCTCCCTCGGACCAGTCGCCGAATTTGCCGCAACGCATCTTCTATCAGCGATTCCGAATGGCCTAATCCTGGAGCGACTCGACCCTGATTGGTCCGGTAGGGCTCAAACTATTTGCGGTGCCCTCCGCAGTGATCGCGGTTTGATCAACGTCCCCGATGGGCCTGGGCTAGGCGTCTCTTTAGCGCTCGACTTTATTGCATCTCACCCAAGCGAGCGCAACATCGCCATCGCGACGGGCGGCTGGAACGCCGATACCGAATCCGAACACCTCTTAACGCAGTCACGGCGCCCTCGGGCACCGAAACTCTCACTCAAGAAAAATCTTTGAATACTTTGGACACACTCACTAAAGCGCGCTTATCGAACGTATCGACCGCAACACTCACGACTGCATTGTTTAAGCGCGGCTTTCGAAATGTATTTCTGCAGGGCTTAAAGCGACTTGGCGCAAAGAAGGGCGTCATGGTTGGCCAGGCCTTCACGCTGCGCTACATCCCCGCGCGCGAAGATTTGGATGGACTCTCCGCGTTCGATGACCGTACCCATCCCCAGCGAGTCGCCATAGAAACCTGTCCCCCAGGCCATGTCTTGGTGATGGACAGTCGTGGTGACCCTTCTGCGGCGTCAAGTGGAGGTATTCTTCTCGCGCGGCTGATCAAGCGCGGGGTCGAAGGTGTTGTCACCGACGGAGGGTTTCGCGACACACCAGAGATTGCCAACATGGACATTGCCGCCTATCACCAACGTCCGTCAGCGCCGACTAATCTCATCAAGCATCATGCTGTTGATTTGCAGCTGCCGATTGCGTGCGGCAGCGTTGCGATTTATCCGGGCGACGTCATAGTTGGGGACGCAGAAGGAGTGGTGTGCATTCCAGCGGCCATTGCCTCGGAGCTAGCAATCGATGCGTACGAGCAAACGATTTATGAAGATTGGGTTGAAACTCAAATTGCAGCGGGTGAGGGTCTGTTTGGCGTGTATCCCTTAACCGACGATGCAATGCGTAAAGCTTTCATTGCATGGAAACAATCTAACGCGGCGCGATATCCATTTGCTCAAACAACGTGATAGCCCGCTAGTCGAAGTTTTGAAGCTATTTGACTTTTAAGATGCGACTTAATCCACGCACTCAGCACTATACGCCTAGCGACGCCGGTATTTGGGCTGGGCGAAAGATTACCTCTTACTCGGTTGGGAACCGCGTTGGCGAGGCGCCGAGCTGGCATCCAGAGCAGCAGCGACTCTATTGGATCGACGTTCGTGGCCAGCAGCTCTTCAGGCTGGATCCGACGAGTGGTTCTGTGCAGACATGGGACTTACCAGAAGTGGTTGGCGCTCTCGCGTTGTGTGAAGGCGGTGTCGTGTGTCTGGCCTTGGTCCGAAGACTAGTCAAGCTCAACGTTGACAGCGGTCAATTGACCGACTTTGTAGAGATTAGTGATGAGCCAACTGGCAACCGACTAAACGACGGAAAAGTGTCGCCCTCGGGCCGCTGGTTTGTATTTGGATCCATGGATGATCGTCCGCAAAAAAGCGCGACGGGTGCGCTATATCGTGTGTCAAGCACAGGGCTCGTGCTTCGCCTCCACTCCCACTTAAAGGTATGTAACGGTATCGCGTGGAACGCAAGTGGGACCCATTTGTATTTTTCTGATAGCAGCGAGGGCGTTGTCTTCCGCGCTGCGTGGGACGATGAGCGTGGCCAGATTGGACCGGTTGAGACTTTTGCGCGACTCGATGAGGCGCAGGGGCGGCCCGATGGCGGTGTTGTCGACGATGCCGACCGTTACTGGTCAGCCGGCGTATCAGCAGGGTGTCTCAATATTCTGAGTGCTAGCGGCGAGTTAATTGAAAAGCTTCCGCTGCCCTGCAGAGCGCCGACCATGGGCGCCTTCGGGGGCGCAGGCGGGAACGAGCTTTTCGTTACTTCGCTCATACGCCCCCAATGGACGGATGTGTACGAGCATGACGGGGCGCTACTTCGAATTGAAACTGCATCCGAGGCGGCCGCATCCCGGCTTTTTCAGTGTGATTGAGTTTCGTTATGCGGCGCGGCTAGGCTTGGCGACTCGGGCAAACTAAAGTGGAGCGAATTTCAGCGGCAGTCGTGCAACTTGCTTGTCGCCTGGGTTAGATTTCCTAGCGTTGCTGATAGCCGTCTGGGTTCCCTTTTTGCCATCGCCAAGTGTCCGCACACATTTCAACCAAGCTCCTGGTAGCGACCCATCCTAAATGGGTTTTCGCTTTCGCGGGGTCTGCGTAGTAGCTGGCAATATCGCCAGGTCGCCGCGCCTGAATGCGGCTCGGGATGGGCATTCCGCTCGCCTCTCTAAAGGCGGCGAGCACTTCCAGCACGCTGTATCCCTTTCCGGTGCCAATGTTGAGTGCAAGGTATTGACCCTTGCCAGTTTTACTCGGCGGGATAGCCAGTGCATCAAGTGCGCGCAGATGCGCCAGCGCTAGATCTACCACATGAATGTAGTCGCGTACGCCGGTACCGTCCGGGGTGTCGTAGTCTGCGCCCCATATGTTTAGATGCTCACGTTTGCCGATGGCGACCTGCGCGACGAACGGAAGCAGATTATTGGGCACGCCCTGTGGGTCCTCTCCAATCAGTCCGCTCGAATGAGCGCCTACCGGGTTGAAATAGCGCAAAGTAGCAAAGCGACAAGCCGCATCGCTCGCGACCGTATCGCGCATCACCTGCTCCACCATCGACTTCGAATGACCGTAAGGACTTGTTGGAGCCAGCGGATGGTCTTCGCGATAAGGCAGGCTGAGCGGCGATCCGTAAACGGTAGCCGATGAGCTGAACACGAGTGTTTTTACTTCGCACTGTGCCATCGCTTCCAATAAACGAAGCGAGCCCACTACGTTGTTGTCGTAATAGCGCTGTGGTTGCAGCACTGATTCGCCAACCGCTTTGAGGCCCGCAAAATGAATTACCGCTGACGCATTGCTAATACGGAGTGCGTTGACCAACGCGGACGTGTCGCGGACGTCGGCCTCGATCCGACGCAATGATCTTCCAGATAGATGTTCGATCCGGTTGAGTGCCTCGGGGTGGCTATTGCAGAAGTTGTCTACAACAGTCACCTCGTATCCCGCGCTCAGCAGCTCAAGGACAGTATGGGAGCCGATGTAGCCTGCGCCCCCGGTGACCAAAATGGATGTACTCACTAGTTTTCACTTCGTTAAGCGTGATCGGTATCCGACATAAAGCGGGAGATACGTGCAATCTCAGCGCTCGAGGTCGATTGATCCCAATGCTGTCATAAGCCTCTCACATCAACAATTGTGAAACTCACCAGGCTTCTTGGCGATTACACGGAGCAGAACGGTGTAACCCGCATGCGCAAACAAGGTGCGGATGTCGATGCCAACATGCATTGGAATCATGTTTCAGATTGTGAAGTTTCGCAATTGTGTTGCGCCTCTGTTCGCCGCACCATACTCTCTTACCTTGCAGGACTTGCGACTGCCACCTGCGCCAGCGCTACATGGTGGAACACCATGAGGACTGGCGTGTAAAAGTCAGCGTTGCAATACAGCTTTAAGATGGTTCGTTGGAGGAAAATGAAGTGACTCATAAAAATGGAAATCTTGCGATTCAACGTCGGCAAATGCTAGGCGCAGTTGGTTGGCTCGCTTGTAGCGTCCTATGCTTTTCGCAGCCAGCAAGCGCACAGATCATTGAGACCAGCAAAGAGCGCGTAGTCACCAATTTGACTGTCACACTGCCGTTCATCGGCACCGTGAAATCGCGGAGTACCAGCGAGATTCAGTCTTCGAACTGGTTACTTGGGTGCGAGACGCTTGACCGTGACTTCGCAGACTACGACCAGTACAAAGAATTCATTGCCCCGCTGGGGATCAAACGATTGCGCATGCAGGCTGGGTGGGCCAAGATTGAGAAGGTAGCCGGACAGTATGATTTCGCGTGGTTAGATCACATCATTAACGACGCGACCAAGCGCGGGTTTCAACCCTGGCTACAAACGTCCTACGGTAACCCAATCTACAAAGGTGGCGGCGGCGCAAACCTTGGTGCCGGTTTGCCTGTTTCGGCTGAAGCGTTAGCTGCGTATGATCGTTGGGTGACGGCCCTGGTGTCCCGCTACCGGGATAAGGTCGACAACTGGGAGGTGTGGAACGAGCCAAATTTCGCCGACAACACCATCAACACGCCCGTCATGACGGCCGACTTCAATATTCGTACGGCCGAGATCATTAAGCGCATCCAACCAAACGCAAAAATCTCGGGTCTTGCGCTGGGTCATTACAACAAAAAATTTGTTGACGATTTCCTGAAGCGCATTGCAGAGCGAGGCAAGTTTGACCTGTTTGACAACTTGACATATCACGATTACGTCTACAACCCAGACTTCAACAAACACGAAGTTACGCTTCTTAAAGCCGCATTAGAGAAGTACACCACCAAAGTGAAGTGGAGGCAGGGCGAAAACGGCGCACCATCGGCGGGGGGTATCGGACGCGGCGCACTGTGGGATTATGAGTGGACCGAGCTCAGTCAGGCAAAGTGGAACACACGCCGCATGTTGGGCAATCTGGGCATGGATATCGAATCGAGCGTTTTCGGTCTCGTAGAAATGGCGTATACGTTCGGTCCGATCAATCGGCTCAACTACAAGGGGATCTTGAAATCCGATTACACGAAGCGTGTTATTCGTCCAAAGATTGCCTACTACGCCATTCAAAACGTGACGTCAATTTTCGACGACTCATTGGAGCGAATCAAAGCGCTCGAACACACGAACAATATCGCCTCTGCGGGCGACGATGGACATGTCTATACCCACACGACAGACCGAAAAGTTGCCGTATACGGTTACCGTAATAAAGCGACACGAAAGCAGGTGTACACCCTTTGGCTGAGCGAAAGTATTCCGTCGAATAGCAATGAGCCAAGATTACAGGATATCTCGATTACCAATGGCGACTTTGACGCGCCTGTCTGGGTAGACATTATTACGGGCGGCGTCTACGACATTCCGCCTTCGCAATGGAGCAAAAGCGGCAAGACCTATACCTTCAAGGGCATACCTGTGTATGACGCACCTGTCTTGATCGCTGACAAAAGCCTGATCAGAATTTCGAATTAGTCTCGGTCTTTGCAACGAATCTTTTTCGGGTGACAGCGACCAAGAACAGGGGCGGCTACGCGGTCGCTACAACCCGAAAAACAACGAGGCAGGACGTGTCGCGCCAGTCAGTTGAACGCCGGACGAATCCGGCGCTACAGGACGTGTTTCTGACTCGCTATCTGATGCTCCTGTTTAGACGGTCGTGGTGTGAACCGTGGAAGAGCGCTTTTGTTGAGGACGACGCGGTGCCACTCCTCTGAGGAGTGCCAAAGGTCGCGCGATGTTGCGATGGTTCATGCTGTCGCCATCGAGCGCGCAATGCCCAATTCGAGACCACGCAGTTCTGCCAGCCCCCTGAGACGGCCGATGGCCGAATAGCCAGGGTTTGTATGTTTACGCAGATCGTCAAGCATCTGGTGCCCGTGGTCGGGTCGCATCGGAATGCGCTTACCGTACTTCAATGAAACCTGGCGTAGGGCCTTCACCGCCTCAAACATGTCGATACTTCCGTCTAGGTGAGCAGACTCGTAGAAATCGCCGTTATCTTCGCGCAGCGTATTGCGCAAATGGGTAAAGTAGATGCGGCTCCCAAAGCGCTCAATCATCGCCACCAGATTATTGTCGGCACGAATACTGAACGAGCCCACGCACATGCAGAGACCATTCGACGGGTTGGGTACACGCTCGAACAGTTCGGCCACGTCGGCCTCCGTGGATAGCACACGCGGCAAGCCAAACATGGTGTACGGCGGGTCGTCAGGGTGGATAACGAGCTGCACGCCGACCTCATCTGCCACAGGGCACACCTGTTGCAGAAAGTGCACCAGGTGCGACTTCAGTTTTGTATGATCGATGTGCGCAAAACCCTCGATGGCGCGCAGGAAGTCCTTTGACGTAAAGCTCTCCTCGCTGCCCGGCAGACCCTTAATGATGTTGCGCTCCAGCAGGCTGCGCGCTGCGTCGTCCATGCTGGCCCAGCGGCTCGCTGCGGCCGCCTGGATGGCAGGGGTGTAGCTATTGGCGGCCCCTGGGCGTTTGAGCATGTAAATGTCGAAGGCGGCAACGGCGTCAAGCTCGAATTTAAGGGCCCTCGCGCCATCAGGAAGGGTGTACTGCAAGTCGGTACGGGTCCAATCGAGCAGCGGCATGAAGTTGTAAGTGACGACTGTGACGCCACAGGCAGCGAGGTTGCGCAAGCTGGTTTTGTAGTTTTCAATACAGCGCTCGAAACCGTCTCCTTGCACTTTGATTCGTTCGTCAACAGGCAGGCTCTCCACAACGCTCCAACGCATACCGGCAGATTCAATTTCGAGCTTGCGCTTCACAATCTCTTCGACGCTCCATACCTCGCCATTGGCGATGTGATGCAGCGCACTGACCACACCCTCGCATCCCGCCTGGCGGATATCACGTAGGCTCACGGGGTCGCCGGGGCCGAACCAGCGCATCGTCTGTTCCATCAAGTAGGGCAGGGATTTATTCACGGGAATACTCCGTTGAGTTTGTAGAAATCTACGCAGGTCTGACCAAACAGCGCATCCCTCTCGTCCGTAGACAAGGTGGATGCCCAATCGAGCGTTATCGCCGCAGTGTCGGCGTACGACGCGCCAAGCAAACAGACCGGCCAATCTGAGCCGACCATGCATCGCCTTGCGCCGAAGACATCAAGTACAGAATTAAGCGTGCAATGCAATGAAGTTGCGGACAAAAGATCACTTTTCTGCAATGTCGATAAACCAGAAATCTTGCACCACACGTTTGAGCGGCGGGCTATTTCACGTATAGCCTTGGTCCAACCCGGGTCTGGGCGCTCAGAGATACGCGGTTTGGCGATGTGGTCAATCACAAACCGCTGCTGCGGCAACGCATCCACGAGCCGAGTCGCAGCGGCGAGATGCTCAGGACGCAGGAGCAGGTCGTATGTCAGGCCGTGACGGTCGAGCAGCGACACGCCGCGAAGGTGCGCGGGCGAATCGGCAAAGTTGGGATCGGCGCGGTCGTGGATCAGCATGCGCAGTCCGCGCAGCTTCTTGTCGGTCGCGTGAACCTCAATGGTGGATTCGATGTCCGGGGCGCACAGATCGAGCCAACCGACTACGCCCAATATGCGAGAGTGATCCGCTGCCAAATCGAGCAGGAACCGCGTTTCTTCAGGTAACTCACGCGCCTGCACCGCGATGCTCCCGTGGAGACCCGCCTGGTCCAGCAGCGGCACCAGGTCGGCCGGCATAAAGTTGCGCTTGAGTACACCATCGTTCGCGCCCATCCAGACGTAGTCGGCCGCGTGCTTCGAGTAGTCCCAGAAGTGCTGATGAGCGTCGATGCGCAGCGGTGTTGCGGCAGGGGCAGTCACGGTCAAAACCAGTCTTTGTTCATCACCGGCGTCAGTACGGCCTGAACCGCTTGCACCAGCGTGTGGTCGATCGGCTCGGCGAACCACTCAACGTTGCGACGTACCGCCGCTGCATCAGCAGTACTAAACATCGTGGTTGGGATTTCAGTTCGCCGCGTGCTGAATTGGAAGGCTAACTTAGAGATGGAACTATCCCTGCGTTCGCATAGCGCTGCTGCCTCACGGAACACGGCTCGATCGGCCTGCGTGGCGGGGTGCCAGTCGGCGGGGCCGCGTTCAGTGAGCAGGCCGCTGGCAAAGGGCGATGCGTTGATCACACCGACGTCGTGCAGCGCTGCCAGCGGCAGTAGCTCAAGCAGCCGGGTGTCGCTGAGCGAGTGGTGATTGTGGATGAGTGCAGCGTCTACCGAACAGTTGGTCAAGATAAGCTGCCACAAGTCGATCGGGTAAATGCCAAAGCCTACCGCGCCGATGCGACCCTCTCGTTTGAGCTCGTGCACCGTATCGAGCCCCTCGGAGAGCGCCCATTCCGTGTGGCGTCGGGCTTGGTACTCGATGTCATGAATGTGCAGGATGTCGAAGTACTCAGTGCCCAAGCGGCCAGCGCTCTCCTCGAGAGAGCGTCGTGTTCGTGTACGTGAGTAATCCAATGTGTCATCGCCGTAGACGCCGGGGTTGGTGTACTTGCCAATCTTCGTTGAAAGTAAGTAGCGGTGCCGTGGAATGCCCTTTAGCGCCTTACCCAACACGGCTTCCGCGCGGGTGCCGCCATAGGCCGGGGCGACATCGAAATAATTGATGCCTGCGTCGAGCGCCGCGTGCACTGCGGCGATGGCGTCGTCCTCATCCACAGGGTGGAACACGCCACCGAGTGCGGAGGCGCCGAAACTCAGCGCGGAGACCTGCAAACCGGTCTTGCCAAGCCGTCGGTATTCCATCAGGTAGGTTCGTTAGCCGTCAGTAGCAGGCTAACCGGTGCATTGCGTCGCAGCGGTAGCCAGAGCAGCAAGTCACGCGCCTCGAGCCTGTCGCGATGGCCTTGGCGTATTCCGCTGTCAGCACTTACTGCGACTTCATCGACGGTCACGCGCACGCGCTCGTCCCAGTTGCGCACTAGTAAACATGTGTTGGCCAGTGGGTGCTCTGCACTGGCATCGAAGCGCAGTCGGAGCTCAGACGCCGCGGCATCAATACGGTCGACGAGATAGCAGCGCTGGGTGATGTCGTAGCCACCGTTTACAAAGCCTGCGCTTTCAAGGATCAGTGTGGGCGGTTGCAGCCAGCTTTTCGCAAGCGGTACCAGGCCAGCGGCGCTCGTCCGCGTGAGGCCATGCAACATTACCCGGGTACGCGACGTCGGTGTTACCTCATGGTCTTCCCACTCCATACCTGACAACAGCGACGAATGCGCAGCGCGGTCGTTAGTCATCGCATGCCGGCCATCGCTCGGCAGGTCGGTGGTGGGCCAGTGGTTCCACCAGGTAAAGGTCTGATCAGGTCGAATTTCGTTCCGGTACACAGGAAAGACCGGACGGTCGCTCTTGCTGTGGTCACGCTTCAAGCAGTGACGAGGCGAGACGATGACAAAGGGCTTCGTCGTGCTCTTGATATTGATGCGTTGTATGTTGCAACGGTCAGGTTTGTCTATTACTTCGGGCGCACCTCCAGCCCAGCTATAGGTATGCTCTTCGCCCGCCATGTTGGCCATGGTCAGCGCTTCGAGTTCGAGTACATCGTCAGGCTTCTGGCCAGGCTGTAGCACAACCATCGTTTCCTGAAATTCGTGCGGGTCGAGTGGCTGAGTGCTGTGTAATGTGATGGTGCGGGTACCGCACCCATCCGGATAAATTGTGTAAACCTCGTCACTGAAATCGGTCCAGCCGGTGACGTTATCTTTGCGCGGACGGGTGCCGAATACATCCACCAGCGCGTAGCGCCAGTGCACAACAACCCGTGCATCACTCGTTTCGATGATACGCACGTGGCTGTATGCGCAGGTCTTGTCGCTCATCGGCTCAGCGCAGCCGATTGCGCCATAACCCCAGGTCTCATTAAATTCGTTTGTGTACCAGATGCTCTTCGCTTCCCCTTCAGGAGCCGTCGCCCAGCAAGGGATGTAGTTGGTGCCACGCCAGAACACAAAACGAAACGCCTCATCGGCAAACCGCACCACCACGTCGGGGTGTGCCCCCACGCGCCAGCGGCGATCCCATGCATCATAGTATTGAAGATGGGTGTAGAACGCGCCGAAGCGGCCTGTGCCGACCGGGCCGCTCGGGAACGTGCGCGGCGGGAAGGGCGCGGGTGTTGGCGGCAAGGTCGCTGCGAAGTCAACCGCAACAGCCTCCGCTGTAGTGGCGCCGTCCCAGAGCTTTATCTCGTCCAGCGCACCGTCAAGGTAGATGTCGTGCGGCCGATGCGCCATCGGGCGGATCGGGTGCGTGGCGGGTACCGGCTCGCGCGAGCGGCCGATGACCAGGCCGATATCACCCGGCGACAAATAGCAGCCTTCGCCGCTTGTGTGTGCCACCTGTTTACCGTCGACGTAGAGCGTGACCCCGATACCCGACTGAACCGTGGCCAATACGTGGTGCCAGTGGTGCAGGCCCAGACTGCCAGACCGAGCTTCGACCCACACGTCACCCAGGCGAGCACCGATGACCGCGCAGCCAACATCATCAATCCCAAGCACGAAGCCACTTTGTTGGCCGTTCGCCATGTCTAACAATGGCGCAACGTTCCAGGGGAAGGCCGCTAGCGTGACCCAAGCTTCTACCGTGAAGGCATCACCAAGATCAGGCGGCATCCCAGGCTCGCGCTTAAGCCATGTGGTAAAGCCGTCGAAGCGCAGGGCGCAGTTGCCGATACCGGGCACCATTTGCTGCACACCTTGGATCGTATCAATCGCACCTACATCCACCGGGTTACTTGAACCTGGGGTGAGCGTGTCAAAGCTCCAGTGGCAGCGAAGTTCCGGCAAGCTCATTGACATCAATCGAAGTGCAATCCACCATTCATGTCGATCACCTCGCCAGTGATGAAGCCAGCCAGCGGCGAGGCCAGAAACATTACGGCATGCGCCACCTCTTGCGCGGTGCAGAAGCGACCAACAGGAATTTGGGCGAGCTGACGCTGGCGTTGTTCTTCGGTGAGCTGTTCGCTGACCATCGGCGACATCACATACGCGGGCGCCACCGCGTTAGCGGTGATGCCGTAGCCGGCAAACTCTCTCGCCGTCGAAAACGTCAACCCGATCATTGCAGACTTAGAAACCGCGTATGCGGTACCGGCTGTTAGGCCGCCGGACTTAGCCGCATAGCTCGAGATATTGATTATTCGCCCCCAGCGCTGTGCCGCCATAGACGGTAGTACAGCTTGACTCAACAAAAAGGCCGCGTCGACATTCACTGCGTGTACGCGTCTCCACTCGTCGAGCGAAGTCGATGCAAATTTGTTGTTCGAAAGGATACCAGCATTGTTTACCAGGATATCGATCGTGGGGTATTTGGAAAGCACGGAGCCGATGGCAGATTGAATTGAGCCTGCATCTGCTAAGTCCACCGCGCACGGGATTACGTATTCGCCGTACTTCACTTCGGCGCGATCAAGGGCCTCTTTGTCGCGATCAAGCATCACCACCCGGAGGCCAGATTCCACCATCGCGTCAACGAGCGCGACTCCGATTGCGCCTGCCGCGCCGGTGACAATCGCAGTTTGAGTGCGATGAGCTGGGCGGGTAGTTGAAGACGAGGTTAGGATCACAGCGAAATGATTGGAGGCTGGGCTGCCTGATCGGAAAGAGTGGGCTTCTTCGATAACCGAACGATCTACTAACTATCTTCGCCCGTGCTTGATTGTGCTATTGCGAAACCGACGATTCCCAATAACGATTACGTCGCTGGCGTCGGCTTCCGCCGCGCCCTTGCGAGGCGTGTGGCGTTTTCGTGATCGTTCGTGGTGAGTTTCGCAATTGCTCCTGCACCTACCCACTGGCACGATGCGATAGTGAACTGGCTACGCATTATCTGTGTGAGTTAGTTTGAGGAGGCGCCTTGCATTACGCTGCGAAAACTGCGGCGATGCGTGGTTTTGATGAATAGAGGTTGGTCGCGAGTCACCATTGCTGACAGTCGGCCGCACAGTAAAACAAGGTGGAGTGACATGTTTGACCCCATTAATCGGCGGACTGCAATTAGCCTAGCCGTAGCGAGCGCATGCAGCTTAGTCGCAACGCAAGAACTTCAAGCGCAACAGACACCTTCTGCGCCGCAAACGGAGACTTCAGCTTCAGCGCCTAGTCAACCCGCGCCGCCCAAGGGCGCGCAGGTCGTTGAGACTGTCACTATTACCGGCTACCGAGCCAGTCTCGCCAAAGCAGCGGACTTAAAGCGTGAGGCGATTGGTGTTCGCGACTCGATCGTTGCTGAGGATATCGGCAAGTTTCCCGAGCAAAACATCGCCGACGCATTGGGTAAGCTTCCTGGCGTCGAAGTCATCAAGGACCCGATAAGCAATGAAGGTCAGTCGATTCGCCTTCGCGGTCTCGGCGTGAACCAGACAGTCACTACGCTGAACGGTGCACACGTGCGCACCACCTCAACCGGGAAAATTGGGTTGGGTTTACGTGAGTTCAGCTACGATGTGTTCGCATCCGAACTCTTTAGCAGAGCGGACATCTTTAAAACTCCGCTCGCAGAACTGACCGAGGGAGGAATCGGCGGCGTCGTCGACCTGCAAACGCCGAGACCGTTTGACAAAAAAGGCGTTGTAGCGCGGTTCTCAGCGACTGCCTCCAACAATGACAACGACGGCACCACGAATCCCCGCGGCCACTTTTTTGTCAGCAACACTTGGGGAAACTGGGGTGCTTCGGTATCTGTCGCCAGTTCGAAAGCCATCAACGGTAATGCGGGTGCTCTCAACGCAACCGGCCAATGGGTCGCTACCGATCTGAATGCGGTTAACAACAATCGAATTGTTTGGAATACGACTACCTCGACTGGTACCGGTGGCTTAACCCTCGCGCAACTCAACAGCGGACTACTGCCGCGTCTAATCCGCGTGTTTGGGCAAGAGAGCGACCGCGATCGCACCGGCTTCAACACCTCGGTGCAATACAAAGATAGCCGTTGGGATGTGAGCTGGGATACGCTGTATTCGAAGCTCAATGACGACGTGAAAGATAACTTTGTTCATTGGTCGGTCGGTGACTCAACCGGGGCTGGACGAGCACTCGTTCCCATCGATGTTCGCTTGGACGCCAACAATAACCTCCAAGGCGTAATTGGTAACTTTGTCCAAAATA
This sequence comes from Betaproteobacteria bacterium, assembly GCA_013298145.1. Taxonomy (GTDB): domain Bacteria; phylum Pseudomonadota; class Gammaproteobacteria; order Burkholderiales; family Casimicrobiaceae; genus Casimicrobium. The sequence goes on along the minus strand of JAAFJO010000007.1, from coordinate 53,807 downwards.
CCTACTCGCGAACGTTTCTAAATGAATCCGCGTTCGACTACAACGCGCTCAATGCGAAATTTAGGGTCAGCGACAAGCTTCGCCTAAAAGGGCAACTTGCCCTTAGCAACGATAAGGCGTGGCGGAACGATTCACTAATTTCTGGATTAGGCGACACTGCGCCCGCGTCGCGACAGACATTGACCCTCAATCTAAGCGACCCATTAAAGCCACTGATCCAATCCGATCGAAGCCTGCTAGACCCGGCTACATTGACAAGCTTCACCTACTCGGGCGGTTACCGAACCGAAACCGACAAGCAGAAGCTTGGAAGCCTAAACGCTGAATATGACTACAGTTTCGGCAAGGTCGATGGCATGTTGAAGATTGGCATTAATTTAGCCGAAAGCTTCAAAGGCGTTGCGAACTACAACTCACCGAACGTACTTAATAACTTTCTCATCCCGGGGCTCAACAAAACTTACGCTAACGCCACCACAGCTGAGAAGCTCGCATTTATTCGCGCCTATCTTGTACGCAACGACGCGCGCGCCAGCAGCCAAAACGCGAGCGCAAACTATCCTTCAGAATGGTTGGTTTTGGATCGTAGCTTTATCTACGGTGTTCTGGGCGCACTGGAGCAAAACAAAGCGTCCCCGCTCGTTCCGAACACATCTTATGACTCAACTGAGTCCATCACTACGTTTTTTGCGCAATCAGATTTCGAGACGCAAGTCTTGGGCCGAACTCTCCGAGCAAACGCAGGTGCACGCTTCGTGCAAACCAAAACTGACAGCAATACCGTGTTCCTTGATAAAGCCGGCATCTGGCAGCCCATCAACCGGCAGGCATCTTACGAAGACGTTCTTCCTTCCGCAAGCTTCGCCTATGACGTGGCTAAAAACTTAGTTTGGCGCGGCGCGTGGGGAAAAACTATGACGCGCGGCCCAATCGCGCGAATCGCAGGCGCGATTCGTATCCCTAACCAAGCATTGCTCGGCGTTGAAGCAGGTAACCCCGATCTTCGACCAGAGTTTTCCAACGGTTTTGATACGACGCTCGAGTGGTATCCGGCGAAAGGCTCAGTCGCGGCAGTGAATTTCTTCGAGCGAAAAATAAAGGGTAGCGCCATTGCGACTACGACCAACGTCGCCTTCAACACCCTGGGTCTTGATCCAGCGCTGTGGCAACCCGTTCAGCGCGACCTATTGATTGCCACACCAACTACGCCTATCGCGCTCACCTCATTTAGCAATTCGCCGACCGCCTACAAAATCTCAGGCGTCGAGTTCGCCTATTCGCAATCATTTACCTTTCTGCCGTCGCCATTTAATGGGCTAGGTGGTACGGTTAGCGTCACCCAAATCAATGTCTCCAACCGAACAAAGAAAATCGGCGCGGGCACATTTGAGCTGCCAACGCTTCCGCCCCAGACAATCGCGCTAACGGCGTTTTACGAGCGCGGCCCGTTCTCCGTTCGTGGCTCTTACACAAAACGTGCTGCCTACGCGAACGACGGCTCGAACGACATGAATGGTGCAGGCTTTCAGCGGTGGTTCAACGAACGGAGCTACGTCGACGCGACGATCGGATACAAAGTTTCCAAGAACTTCGAGCTCAGATTTGATGCGCTAAACATCATGAAAACAAAAACGTTCGAGTACTTCAAGAACTACGATCCAAGCAGAGCAGGCTTGTATGGTAACGACGAGTCGCGCACTGAGAATGGTTTTCAGGCGGGTCGCACACTACAGCTTACGCTGCGCGGCACGTTCTAGGCATACATCGTATCTCTCCTCACAACCCACAAAATCGCCTATGCGGTCTGTGGGTTTTTTTCGGCCTACGCGTCACGCTCGCCAATCATTTGCGAATGCGACGGGTAGCTACTAAAAGTCAAACGCAACGTCGAACGCCAGACAATCAAATTGGGATCAATCAACAACATGAAAGTAAAGAGAGTATGTTTTGCAGTGGTAATTGCGGCGTTTGTACTCGTCGGATTGGCACGAGCGAGCTGGCCCACGCTGCCCGCACTTGACCCAGCACTCGCCAGTCGGACACCTGTTTCCGTTTTGCCCGCTGCCGCGACAGCAATGGCGTTCGCCGACCGAACGCCCAACGCCGAGCGTGCGCGCTGGGTACCCGCAGCGGGCAGCGCCGCGGGGTTGGCATTCAAGGCCGAAGTGCCCCAACGCGGACGCGGAAGCGCCGAGATTGATGTGCGTATCGTGTCTGCCGTGTCGGTTCGGGCGGGCGATGTGTTGCTCGCTCGGTTAGTCGCTCGTGCCCCGGTGGCGCGACAAGAGTCTGGCGAAGGCGCGATCCAATTTTCATTCCAGCGCACCGCGCCACCCAATGAGCGCAGTACGATACTCACCTTGGCGCCGACTGCGGAGTGGACGACGTACGACATCCCGTTTACCGCCTCGCACGACTTCGCTCCTGGTGAAGCTCGGGTGGTGTTGGGCTTATCAGACTTGGCGCAGACCGTTGAGGTGTCCGCGTTGGAGGTTCTGAACTTTGGCAATTCGGTCAAGCTCGATCAGCTTCCACGTACTCGCTTCACCTACAAAGGCCGCGAAGCCGATGCGGCGTGGCGCAAAGCCGCCCTCGAGCGTATCGAGGCAATCCGCACCGCCGTGCTTTCGGTTCGCGTCGTCGGCGCAAACGGCCAACCTCTGCCGGGCGCACGCGTGCACGCGCAACTCGTGCAAAGCGAATTCGTTTGGGGCACCTCCGTGAACGAAGCGCTCCTAGCGAGCGAGCTGCCTGACTCTGCCAACTACCGGCGCGTCCTACGTGAGTTCTTCAACACGGCGGTGATTGAAAATGGCTTTAAGTCGCCGAGCTGGAATTCGAACCCCACGCGCCAAGCAGAGACTTTGCGCGCGTTTGACTGGCTCCAACGCGAGGGCTTTCGCCAGAAGGGCCACAGTTTGGTTTGGCCGGGCTGGCAATTCAATACTGCGGCCATGCGTGAACTCGCGCAACGAGATCCCGCTGCATTCAAGCGGCAAATTGAAATCGATATACGCTCGAAGCTCGACGCCACCCGTGGCCGCATGATGGCGTGGGACGTAATCAACGAGCCAATCCACGAGCGCGGCTTTTTTGCGCACCTGCCTGCCGATGTTGAGGTGGAGTGGTTCAAAATTGCGCGCGAATTGCAGCCCCAGACGCAACTTGTGATCAACGACTACGGCATGCTCAACAGCGCGCGGAGCCCTGGCACGATTGCACTCTTGCGCGATCACACCAATAAGCTGCGCCGGGCTGGCGCACCCATCGACGCCATCGGCATCCAGGGCCACGTCGGACAGCAGCCGCGCGCGCCCGAAAGCGTGCTCGCCGACTTGGATCTGATGGCGGGCGAAGGCCTGCCAATCCAGATCACCGAGTTCGATATCAACATGAGCGATGCCGCGCTACAAGCTGATTACACGCGCGATTTCCTGATTGCCTGCTACAGCCACCCAGCCCTCACTGCCTTCATTAAATGGGGCTTCTGGGAAAGTAAGCACTGGAAGCCGGATGCGGCGATGTTCCGTAAGGATTGGAGCGAAAAACCGAATGCTGCCGTGTGGCGTGAGTGGGTGGTGAAGCGCTGGACTACCAACGCCCAAGTTCAGACGCAAGCCGATGGCCGCGCGACCGTGCGAGGTCACCACGGGCGCTACCTCGTGACAGTCACCCACGGTGGTCTAAGTGCTCGTCACGAGGTGGTACTAGCCCGGGGAGGAGCCGAAATCGTTTTTCCATTTCCGTGATCAAGGTTAATGTTTTAGGCGCCATTTGGCGATTAGCCTGTTTCTGTGTAGCGGTGACGTTTGCTGAGTCAGCGATGGGCGCCTATTTTTCGGATGCTACGCTCCCACAACACTAGGTGTGTTGACCGCTCGTTCGACCCAGCTCAGTCGCGACTTGGTAGTGCGGGTGCGCGCAATCCTAGGGCTTCTGCAAGCTTACGTATCAACGTGGTGCAGCTGTCTTTTGCCGGGGCCAATAAGCCCGCCGCTTCGATTTTGAGTATTGCTGCTTTCAACATCAAACTCTTTCGACCGCGCCTCACAGTGCCCGCTTGAGCTGCCGAGCATAGTCGGCGTACTGATTCTTCGCCGCATCTGTCTTGCGTGGTGCGGCTGTTTGCCCTCAGCGTCGCGCGGCAAACAGATCATGGACGTCATGATTATCGCCCGACCGAAGCTACTGCAGTTTGTACGATTGCCCGTCGCTTTTCGCGGCGCATAATTGAATTTGTTTGACCTTTAGTCAGACGGCTTTTTCGGCGGGCGGGTTCGAGCTCAGCTCTTGGGCTCACCGTAATCGATGATGAATCTCACCCTTTGGGTGGCGTTTTGTTCCGTGATCGTACTTGTTCAACGCCCCAGTAGGTCACGCTGCTTCTTACCGTCTGGGGGTGCTGCTTGGGTTGTTTGGGGCGGTAGACTGATTTTAGTGATGACTTATCTCGCGTAACGCAAGCATTTCAAGAGGTAACGACGATTTAATGAAACTATCGCTGTAACAGGTTGCCCTTACGTACTGATCAAGGCGTCGCTACGCCAGTATCGACCGCTGGGATCGCACGCCAGACTCCGGCTTGTCATGCTAGTTTGGTCATGCAGACGACCCAAGGCGAGTTTTTTCCTATATTGCCGCGTCAGTACCTGTCATCGAGCAGACGACGTCAACAATACGTCGCGCAACTTTCACGCTTGTTTTCCGCATCTCGCGCACCGACTCCGCGATTCATCGCAGCGTTGTAGCGAGCGTGAAAGCGGATGTTTACAGTTCATCCCATCGCAACACCGCGATGCTTCTAAAAAAGAACTGGAATACACAATGAATCGCTCTTTCAACATCCTCTCGCGTACCGAATCGGCTGCTACGGCTGTGTGTGCGTCGCTCCTCTCTGTAGTGACAGTCGGCGCAGTGCTCGCTTTGTTTGCTACGGCCGCTCCAGTCGAGTCAACTGATCGCGTCGTGCTTGAGCAAGTAGTTATCAGCGCCGCAAAAAACGCTTAGCTTTTGATTGCACGCTAATGAAAGTCACGCGACGACGTTGTGAGTGCGCCGAGCAGTGCGGTTCGATCAATCAACTGCTCAGCGATCAAATGAACGACGCTTCCCTGACGTTCTATTTTTCCCGCGACTAGCATGAAGCGCGAAAGCACGAGCGCCTTCCGAAAACGCTGCGCAACGCTTTCCCACACAACGACATTCACATATCCGGTTTCATCTTCCAGCGTTACGAAAGTTGTCCCTTTCGCAGTCGAAGGATGCTGGCGACACGTTACTATCCCTGCCGCGCGAAGATAGCGCCCGCTTCTAGATGCGTATATTTCCGCCGCACTCCGTGTACGCGCCATCGCCAAATGTGGACGAAGTAAAGCCACCGGATGCCGACGCAAGCTAAGCCCCGTGCTTCGATAATCTTCAACGATATCGCTGGCTTCCGAAGGGGCAAATAGATTAGCTTGCATCGATTCTTTGGGAGATTGGAAGACTCGCGTGTCTGCTTCAATGCCGATAGCCTGCCAATAAGCATCGCGGCGATGTCCCGCAAGTGATCGCAGCGCATCTGCGGCAGCAAGAGATTGCATGTCTTCACGGCTGAGCTGGGCCCGTCGTTTCAAATCGCTGAGATCTAGAAAGGCTTGCTCACTACGTGCATCCACAATCCGCTCAATGGCCTCTCTCGGCAAATTACGCACTCGCGATAATCCCAATCGAATCGCTGGCCAATAACTACTTTCACGCGCCGCATTCAGTGTTGCATTCTTTGAATCTTCGGCGACTTCGAGAACGCTATCGTATTTACTGATTGTGACATCTACTGCCCGAATCTCGACGTTGTGCCGCTTCGCGTCTTGCACAAGCTGCGATGGCGAATAAAAACCCAAAGGCTGTGAATTCAATAAACCGCATGTGAATGCTGCGGGGTGATGGCGCTTCAGCCAACACGATACATACACAAGTAGCGCAAAACTTGCGGCATGCGATTCCGGAAAACCGTACTCACCAAATCCTTGCATCTGCTTGTAAATTTGTTCAGCATACGAAGGCGAGTAGCCTCTGGCGAGCATTCCAGAAATCAGTTCGTCACGAAATGGCTCAATGCCACCTTTGCGTTTCCAGGCCGCCATCGCACGACGTAGCTGATCGGCGCGCCCCGCTGAGAATCCGGCGGCGATCATCGCAAGCTGCATCACCTGCTCTTGGAAAATAGAAACACCGAGGGTACGAACCAAGACTTTTTCCACTTCTTTGCTTGGGTAGCTAACAGGCTCAATTCCATCGCGTCTCTTCAAATAGGGGTGCACCATGCCGCCTTGAATTGGACCAGGGCGAACGATTGCAACTTCGATCACCAGATCGTAGAAGCATTTCGGCTTCAACCGCGGCAGCATTGACATCTGCGCGCGCGACTCTATTTGGAACACACCAATCGTATCGGCGCGGCAAATCATTTCGTACGTTCGTTGATCTTCCTTGGGGACATCGCCCATCGAGAGCCTCGCGCCGTAGAAGCGGTTCAACTCATCAATCGTCTTGCGAATTGCCGTCAGCATGCCAAGTGCTAGCACGTCGACTTTGATGAGCTTTAGCTCGTCGAGATCGTCTTTATCCCACTGAATAACCGTTCGATCTGGCATGGCGGCGTTTTCGACGGGCACTAAGCGCGTGAGCTTGTCGCGCGCTATGACGAATCCGCCCGAGTGCTGGGAAAGATGCCGAGGAAATCCGATCAGCTGATGAGTGAGTGTCATCAAGCGTTGCAGCGTTGGCGTTTGCGGATCGAATCCGGCTTCGATCAAGCGTTCTGGCGCGATTTGTCGCCCGTCCCACCAAACAATGGTTCTTGCAAGTGCATCGGTTTGATCCAACGAGAAACCGAGCGCTTTTGCGACATCGCGTATCGCGCCCTTTGCTCGGTAAGTCGAAAGCGCGGCTGTTAGCGCTGTACGATGACGACCATACTTTTTGTAGATGTACTGCATCACTTCCTCGCGCCGCTCATGCTCGAAATCGACATCGATATCTGGCGGCTCGTTACGCTCGCGAGAAATAAAGCGCTCGAAAAGCACTTCAAGCCGCGATGGATCAACCTCAGTGATTCCGAGGGCGTAACACACAGCTGAGTTAGCCGCTGATCCGCGCCCCTGGCAAAGAATATTCTGCGAACGCGCGAATAGCACGATATCGTAGATCGTGAGAAAAAACGCTTCGTAGCGAAGCGCACTGATTACGCTTAGCTCATGCTCAATTGTTTGGACTACCTTGTCAGGAACGTGTTCGCCGTAGCGAGCGCGCAGACCAAGATACGTCAAAACACGCAGATAAGTCGCAGGCGTTTCGTTCTCAGGCACTACTTCACGCGGGTACTCGTAGCACAATTCGCTGAGTGAGAATGTGCAGCGAGCCGCGAGATTGATTGTTTCAAATAGCGCTTCAAGCGGATATCGTTGCTCAATCGAGGCGATGTGTTTCAAAAAGCTTTCGCTGTTGGCGATCGATTTACAACCGAGCGACTCAATGCGCAGATGTTCACGCGTTGCCGTTAGTACGTCGAGCAACATTTTTCGCTCGCGAGCGTGCATCACGACGCGCTCCATTGCGATCAATCTTAAATCGCAAGCCTGCGCAACTGACTGCATGAGCGTTAACCACGCCTGGTCGTCTTCTTCGTAGCGAAGCGATATTCCGAGCCAGCAGGCATCGATGAAGATACGTTTAAGTTGGGATAAAGCAATCAGTAAATCTTCGCGATGGGAGTTTCTGTTAGCTATGGCAACACAGAGAAGACGCGGTACTCTTTCGACGAGATCGCACAATCCAAGGCGATACGTTCCCTTTTCGGTGCGGGAACGCGCAAGCGTAATGAGCTCACACAGGTCACCGTAGCTTTCGCGATCTATTGCATAAAAAACTACTCGTTCAAGCGACGGCGTATCGCTCAAAACGAACTCAGCACCAATAACAAGATGAATTCCTGCCTCTTTCGCTTCGACATACGCGCGCACCACACCAGCAACCGAACATTCGTCGACGATTGCAATTGCGCTGTAACCCAACTGAGAAGCGCGTTGCACCAACTCCTCAGGATGCGATGCGCCACGCATGAATGAGAAATTTGTGAGACAGTGAAGCGCTGCATAACTGAGCCTCATGACGACTTCCCAGAGAAAACGATTTAGCCTTCCGAAATTCAAGACAAAGGTTAGGAAGGCTCACCCTTGACCCTCGATCCGCCTCCCGTAGAGGGGCGAGTGACTCGCTCTTAAATCACTGTTGCGATTTAAGAAAACACCTGTAAACAAGTTTCACGCGCACATCGAATCATCAAACGCGGGCAAACTGTTTTTTCGAAATTTCTCAAAATAACTTGGCTACGAATCGAAGCGTCGCAGCATCAGCTCATCCCCATCCGCCGCGCGCCGAATCGCGGAGACTTATTTAGTGTTTCCTTAAGAAAAGAATCCATGCAGATACCAGCGTTTGCCTTGCCGATAGTCGCGAAAAATCCAACACACTTCGTGAAGCGGATTCGAAGCAACAAAGTAATCGCGTGCCACGGGACTGTTATCCCACCAGCCAGTGTCGATCCGTTCGGGGCCGGCAAGTAAGATCAATTCACCGTTGTATTGAGGACGCCCTTGCATTTCAATGAGTGATTTAGGTTCGCGCAATAACCACGTAGGTCGAATCTTGCCAAGACGAAATTGTTTTGCACGTTCGCTCTCATCACTTTCGCTGCGCCAAGCGAGTTCAGGGCGATGATCATCGTTCACCACGACGCGATACACGTTTTTTTCTCCTACTTTTGAGGAGAGTCGATCAAGAAGTGCAATCCAATCGCTTCGTGTACCCTTTTCGTTGGGCAGTAAGCTTTCGCTTTCTTCGATCAGCGGAATGATGCGATGAGTGCGTAAGGCAATTTCAATCACAGGCTCCATAAGCTCGTGAGTTTCCAGGCGGTCACGCACTAAACGATGCCAATGTTGGGCATGACGTAGCGCACTTCTGGAGCGAAATTCAAACTGCTGAGCGCGGCTACGCCCTTGTTTCAGCTCGATTTTGATTTCGTCTGTACCGGCGCCACGGGCGCGAAGAAAATCTTCGAGCTCATTGAGTAATTCGCCGATGGGTATGAGTAGGCGAGCACTGTCTTTAATCTCAAAACAAAAATCGATCTGGCTTGCAAACGTATCGGGTAGTTCGTAAAAACGCCGCACGTCATTGGCGCGGCCCAGCGCGCGATCAAGATCATGTACGAGCGAATCACTGAATCTTTTTCGTAAACCTGCGTAGGGTTGCCTCATTACATCGCCAACCGTTGTAAGACCCAAGGTGTCGAGCGAACGAAACGTTTCTTGGGGCCACGCAAAATGCTTTACCGAAATCGATGCGAGGGTATCGTGCAGTGCCTCTGCAGATGCGCAAATACGAACATCATTGCTACGCTTTGATGTTCGCGCTAACAAACTTGCGGCGAGGGGGGTCGGTGCAGCGCCATATCGCGCGACGTAGCGCATCGCGCGCATACCCTGGTGCACGCGCGCTAGCAGTGCATCGAATCCACCAAAGAGCGTAAGCGACGCTGAAATTTCAAGCGCAATCTCGGCACGATCAGTATCGGTTTCAATGGCGACCGACGGCGTGAACTGCAACAAGAAACTTGCGATGCGCTTGAGTGCGCGCAATTCACGCACTGTATCGCGCGACAACACGACGAGATCATGATGCAATACCTTTGCGCTAGCGAGTGTCATGTCGATACGAATACCGCAGTCGAAGGCGGCACGATTGATTGCACAGACCACCTGACGTTGTTCCGGCCCGTCGCTGATGGCCAGCGGCAGCGATGCTAGAAGCGGGAATGTGTCTTGTTCGGATTCAATAAAAGCTTTATTGTTTTCCCCCAAGTTGAAGTGGGGCGAAGAGCGGTTTATTGCTTCTATCGATAAATAAGGAAAATAAGCACAAAGCCAAAACATTTATGAGCTGCGTATGTTGGACTATTGGCTATCGATCAATGATGAAAGAGCGTTGCCTTATCTTCGGAGGTGCATCAAGTGAAGCGCGTTCCGTAGCGCTCAACACCGAGGTAAGGTTCGATGTATTGCTGGGTGGCGCAGCCGGATGACGCGCGGTCGTTGGGGTGCTCGGCATTGCAATTGGTATGCGATAGGGCGCAAGGCACGCCAATTCGCGCGGATCGATACGCAGGCTTGTCTCGCGAAGCAAACCGCGCCGTTTCAAAATCGTAATTTCAATTTCATGGCGTGAAGCAGGTGCAATTGCGATGCGCAATTCCGCCGCTGTCGCACGGCGTGCGGCTGAGAGCGGTCGCATCAGAAAACACAAACTCTCGCTCTTACGCGCAGCGAGCGAAATGCGCCTTAACGCGAAGTCACCAGGCTCGCGCTCCGAGGCCCCAGCAAGCCACGCAAACACGCGCCTCACAGCATTTGATAACAGCGCTTGTTCTAATGCCCAGAGTGTTTCCTGGTTCGACGAAGTTTGCGCAATCGTCAGGCGACGTAAATCGATGCCACGTGCTTCGAGTGCGGGCGCATAAGGAACAGGCGGTGCATGCGCACAACGCGCGACTGATTTTGACTGCGTTACGCGAGAGCTACCTTGCAAAATCCAAAGCGAATGTTGCCCTTCGTTTGCAAAGTGCTTGACGGTACGTTTCGAAGAAGTTTTGCAAAGGTTTACCGCGTTCGTGGCAGCACTTGAATGCATACTAATCGGCGAAATCAGCTTAGGCATCGTCGGCAACAGAAGCGACAACTCACCGATGCCCGCACGATCACACAACAGCTCGATTAAGCGCGCTGTTGGCCAGCCACCACCTAATTCGCGATCAAGTGCTGCAAAACCGCTCGGCACCGCCAAGTCGTGCGATGGCGGCATGTCGCTGAAACGAAAAATCGCTGCATTCAATAATCCTTCGACGGCGTTGATGGCATGCATGAATAGGAATAGCTACTATCAGCATAATAAACATGTATAAATATACAGTTATTATCCATCTTTGCGGCGAATGCAACGCAATGCACCGCCGGGGCGCATCTCGCGCTGGATGATCGCTTTGTTTTTACAGGGCGGCTTACGTGATGGACGAACACCAATTAAGCGTAAGCACGGTGCGCAGACGCATGTCGAAGTGGAGTCTTAAGAAGATATGGTTCGTGCGTAACCAGCGAGCCGCTTGTCTCGATGCGGCCTAGGGAAATGCTGAATAAGCCTGTGTGATTCAGCGCGCGGCGGATTGGGATAAGCCGCAAGTCCAAAATGTTTGAGGCACAGCGGGGCTATGTTCCAGAATTTTGGGTTTGCGGACCGCCCAAGTCCACAGGCACTGCTCGGGCATGATTCGTTTGGCGTTTTCCTAAACTAATTCAAGGTAGTTTTCACTTGAGCGCAGGCGAAATAATCGCATCTAGGCGTTTGCGCGACAGAAGAAAATCTACCGCAAGCGATGATCATCCGGCGCCTTTCCGCCCAATTTCCCTTGCCGTAGCAAAGACCACGACGCTCGAAATTGCGCAAAAAGTAGCTCGGCCCTCATCACTTTCGCTACATCTCCTTCTGCCGCGCAGACTCTTAGCGAGCTCGCGACTAACGCCCCGCTAGTAACTTTTCGTTTGACAGCGTCCGCGAGAAACCCACTAGCGCGATTGCGATGATGACGGCGGGTATTAACCACATGGCCGCCCAATCAAGCGTTGGAATCGTCTCCGATCGCAACACCTTCGAAAGCGTTGCGTATTGTCCGTTGACCGGTACCAGCGCATCCCACCATGGCGGCTGACTCTGACGCAAAAAGCTAATCATCGGCAAGAGTCCCACCATTGATGCGCCAATCGATAGCGAGCTTTGCGCTTCTTTCGCGGTTTTGCCCGCCGCGCCGATAGCGAGGAGTACTGCGGGCACCATGAACGCAAACGGCACGAGCACCGCCATGAATCCAGCAAACTCTCGCACGCCAAAGCTAAATGGAATCCCAAGTTTTGCGAGCGGCACGAATTGCAAAGCCACCAGAAAACCAGTGAGCGAGATGGTGACTGCGAGCAAGTTCACAGCGCTCACCGCGAACCATTTGCCCACCGCGAGTTCCATCGCGGTCACTGGCGTGGTGAGTAGCGGTTCAAGGGTTTGCCGCTCGCGTTCGCCCGCCGTCACATCGAGGGCTGCCGCAATGGCCCCCATCAGTCCCGCAAAGAGCGCGTAAAAGCTCATCACTTGTAGCAGCCGCGCACCGCGTTGTTCGGGTGAAGACAAATCGAGCTCTTCAACGCGAACCGGCGAAGCAACAACTGGCGAGACGCCGCGCAACATCAAGCGCTCGGAGCCGATCCGTGCGGCATAGCGCTCAATCTCTCGGCTGAGTTTTGCTGCAATTGGCGCGGAGCGATCCCGCGATGATTCGGTGATGAGCGTAATCTTTGCGGGCCGTCCCTCCGCCATCGCCTGCTGAAAATCAGGCTCAATGACGATCACCGCATCAAGCTCGCCGCGTTTCACGCGGTCACGGTAGTCGGCGGGCTCGGGATCGATCTTGATTCCGCGCCGCTCCAGATGCCGCACAAGATCGGGCGCGAAGGCGACGTTCACAATCGGCGCGGTGGTTTTATCGATTCGCTCGCTCACCGATTTAGCAACGAAATACAGGATGCACAGCACGAGCGGCCCAGAGATTGAAACCGCAAACAGCGCCCAAAAAATGCTCTTTCGATCACGCAAAAGATCAACCCACTCCTTGCGCGCGACTACCGAGGCTCGGCTGAATGAAAACACGCTCATGCGAACAACCCCTCATCGCTACCAATCAGCCGGACAAAACCATCTTCGAGCGTGCTTGCGCCACTTTGCGCGAGCACTTCAGGCGGCGTGCCATCGAAAACCACGCGGCCCTTGGCAATGATTACCACCCGATCACATAGTGCGGAGACTTCCTGCATGATGTGGGATGAAAACAAAACGCACTTGCCTTGCGCGCGCAAACCGCGAATGAGCTCGCGCATGCTGCGAGTGGACATGATGTCGAGGCCGTTGGTCGGCTCATCGAGCAGCACAGTTTGTGGATCGTGAATGAGCGCGCGGGCAATGGCCACTTTCATCCGCTCGCCTTGCGAGAATCCTTGCGTAGGCCGATCCGCAAGTGCGCCGAGGCCGAGCTCGTCGATGAGCTGTGTTGCTCGTCGTTCCGCATCAGCGCGATTCATGCCTTGGAGCTTCGCGAAGTAAAGCAAGTTTTCGCGAGGGCTTAAGCGCCAATAGATGCCTTTCGCATCGCCCAGTACCCCCAGTTTTTGACGAATCGCGACTTTCTGTGTTGCGAGATCGGCGCCATCAATGGTTGCTTTGCCCGAATCCGGGGTGAGCAACGTCGAAAGCATGCGCAGCGTGGTTGTTTTGCCTGCACCGTTAGGGCCGAGAAGCCCCGTGATCTTGCCGTCTTCCGCCTCAAAACTAACTTTATCGACTGCTGTTATTTTACGTGTCTTGCCCCGCCAGGAAAAGGTAGACCCGCGCTCTTTTGTAGTGAATTGTTTGGTGAGTTGATTGGCGGAAATCATGGCTTTGCCTCCATTGCACTGACGTAGAACAACGGACGAGGCAACTTGAGTTCGCTCTCGCAGGCGTCATTCGCCTTGGCGATTACCCCTGCTTCCACAAATTTCCGAATCAGCCGAGCAACGCATGCATTCGGCGAAACGATGTGACCCAGTCCTTCCACCACCACATGCTTTTTCTGTGTGAGTGTTTTCGCCGCTAACTCGGCAGCGCTCGGCGGCGTTACGGGATCGAACGATCCCGACAACAAAAGCGTCGGGATATCGCTTTGGGTGGGTTCGAAAAATTCAGCGTTGACTCGGCCATGCGGAAAGCCTTTGCAGAATTCGAAAAAGTTCGCGGCAACCGCGCCAAAGCGCTCGTTCGACACGGGGGTTTGCCCAGACATATCTTCCGCACACATCACGGCAAAGCGTTGCGCTACAGAGACACTCACGTCCGCTGTCGCACTCCCGCTGCTCAGGAGCCCCGCAAACGGCGCGAAGTTGCCACGACTCGCTTCCGACACGACGAAAGGCAACATCCGTGAAGTCTCGGGGATGTAGAGCATGGGCCAGAGCGTGCTCGCGAACGAGATGTCAGTGAGCCTAGCTTCGAGCGTCTTGCCAGTCGCCGGGTGCGCGATGCTGACACTGCGCGGCGAGCTGCGCAGCGTGACCAAGAGAGCGGTGAGCTCGCGCTCAAGATTTGGGAATTGTTTAGCACAGTTCTCTGATTGAACGCACGCGCTCACGACCTGCCGCAACTGCGCGTCGGAGTTGATTAACGCGTCGTTCGGCAAACGCAGAGTCGTTGGCGCAACGCCATCGAGCACGGCGCTGCGGATCGACGTCGGATGCAACTTCATATAGCGAAGCGCAACGCGTGAGCCGTAGCTCCCGCCCCACACGTTGATCTTCTCGTAGCCCATCGCTTTGCGCACGGCTTCCAAGTCTGCGATGTAGTCATCCGTGCGGTGTGTTGCTGGATTCCCTTTGAGCGTTTCCACGCAACGCCGCCACTCTTTCTGCACTTGCTCGGCCGTCGCGTTCAGCGCCTGCGCGAGTTGAACCTCGGGCGGTAATTTTTCTGGCTCAAGGCCGCTTGCATCGCACTGAAGCGTTTTGCTGCGACCCGTGCCGCGCTGATCGACCAGTACGATATCGCGGTTGCGGCGCAGGGTGAAGAGCGCGCTGACCAATACGCCGATATCGCTAGCCGCTTGCCCTGGGCCGCCCGCGAAGAAAAACACAGGATCTTTTTCGGGAAAGCGGGTGAGTGCGGGCAAGAACGCGACGTGAATCTTTACTTTCTTGTCACCCGGCGCGCTTGCACCGTCAGCCACGTCAAGCGTGGCACAACGAGCCTGCGTGTCTAGATTCTTGATACGGCAATCCTCAAACGCGAGCGCGCTGCCTGCGCGTATTCGCGTCGCATCGCCGCATCCGCTGAGCGCGAAGATTGCCGCTAACATGAATACGCTCGCGAGCGTAAGCTGCCATTTAGGTGGCCGATACAACAAAGATGGGTTCACAACTTTCCCCGAATCATCATCAAGTTCAAAAGCTTTTGGCGGCCAGTGCTTGCCGATTTGCGCGGACTCAACTGGCGATGCTCAAAGCGTTGGACGAAGCGTAACGCAGCCGTTTCGGATTGAGCGAACTAATGCGACGAGCAGGGCGTTTTTCAACGTCAGCCGCCCGCGACTTAAGATGAGCTGCGATGGACGCCCTAGTCGCGCAGTGGGTTAGTCGCGAGCACCGCGCTGGTTAAGTCAGGCGCCGGCTAGGGGGTAATGCTGCGCACCAAGAAGATGATGCAAATGACAAGCGTGGCAACACAGAGTAGCGCGGCCACGATGATGTGGGCGGGGCGCAGTGAGCCGTCGCGAACGGCGGCCCCCTTTTTCCGAATACCAATGAACGCCGACAAAACAGCAATAACCGCGGCGACAAAAGCTCGCATCAAAAAACATCCGTGGCAATGATCAGGTTACGCTATTTTCGGAGGTTTAAGCCGCACTTATGCCGCTTCCGCAAAGCGCCTTTCATGCGAGGAGCGGCCGACGCGCCCGTTCAAAGACGAACGCGCTAGAACTTCGCCGCAGCGGCGCGAACCGCATCAAGGAAGCGCTGCGCTTCGGCAGCACCGTTCATGCGTTCCAGCGAGGCCCGTACCTGGGTTACCGCGTCGCGAAGCTCCTGCGCGTCTTTTGCGCGCTCAAGTCGTAGCGCAAATGATTCCGCTGCCGGGCCCAGCGTGTCGTTGAGGTGGCGTACGCCTGCTTGGCGCGCCGCTTTAAATTGCTCTGGGGTTGGAGCAGGGCTAGTGTCGCTGCTGCCGCTCACTTGGGCGGCAGGAGTGCTGCTGCCATCGCCCGCTTCGATCACACCTGCGGCGAGCAGCTCATACAAAAGCGCCTCGGCTTCGCCTGGACGGGCGACGGCCGCAAGCCGAGTGACGTTATTGCGACCATCGACCATGATCAGTAGCCGCCGTAGTTCAGCTCGCAACCCGAGCTTGCGAGTTGCAATTTCTGCGTTACCCAGTTCGGTTTTGCGGAACACCGTGGTTGAGGCGATCATCGGTAGCCAGTTCGCCTTAATGGCGGGTCAAATATCAATATCCCCATCTTACATAAAACTTACAGACTTTTCCGGGGGGAAATCCTAGGGCACGCGCACGCTTTTCTCGCGACTGGGATTTACAAATGTCGCGAACGACACTCGAAGTGGCGGGGGCTGCCGGTTAACCATCACCCCAGCGACCGTTGCGTCCGATAGCGGGTTGTCCTTCGTGGAAACTTCGACGTGACATGTCCACTCGCCAAATGCGAAGCGCGGGTTTCTGCCCTCGCGATAGCGTGGGTTAGCAGAAAAATATGTGAAAAAGCCATTATAAAACGGCGAGAAGCACTTTTTAGAGAAAGTTAAAAATCTAAAAAATTACGCAATTATGCACTTGACAAACCATACGGCACATTTGTACAGTAGTTTGTGAAATTTTGTATTTATGCTATGCTCCGTTAACGCAAACGTTAGATGGAGACGCAAATGGCAGAATCCTTGACGCAAAAATTAGCGAGACGCAAACGAATCACCGAAGAAATTTCTCAACTAAATCAAGAGCTAGAGCAAGTTGATCGCGACATTTTTGCGCGTGTCGGCAAGGTCATTGAGGCCTTTGAGGGGCCTGAGCCTGAATCCGCAGCGCAACCTGAAAAACGACAGCTTGCCGTTGCTCACAAGTCAGTTACACCCTCGAATTTGGTGATTACGCTCACCAAGAAAGGCGCTTCGCTACGAGAAATAGAAGCCGCCACCACTGAAATTCTTCGAACGGTCGGCAAGCCACTAAAGCTACGATTCCTCCTTGACGAGCTTGTCAAGAAGGGGGTAAGTATCGGCGGTCAAAACCCGTCTGCAAATCTGTCCGCGCATCTTAGCGGCTCGAATGTGTTCGAAACGGCCTCGGATGGCTGGTGGTTTCGCGGGCAAGCCAGGCCCACAAACAAAAACGCCCCCGAAGGGGCGTCTCTGATTTAGTTTCTGTGAGCGGGTAGCCAAGTGGTTAGGCAGGGTCCTTGCACGTTCCTTAACGCCAGTTCGAATCTGGTCCCGCTCTCTTTTCTTTCAACGGACGTGTGGCGAAACAGGTAAACGCGGCGGTCTTTAAAACCGATGATCTAGCAATCTTGCGGGTTCAAGTCCCGCCACGTCCATTACTGTACACAACTCAACTCTTGAGCGCAAATATCAATTCGATTCACCGCTAGACGGCGGTGAATCAGGTTTGATCTTCCGCTTCTTCGGCGATGGTTGCATCGTCAAAAGATTCTTCAATGTTCGCTTGTAACGCTCTTCGGCGCTTTCTTCTGTCTCGCTCGACTGCTGCGAGTCTTTTAACTTCTTTGTGCTTTGCGTTTCTTTCGAGTTAGGCACGGTACGTCAACCTTTTGCCAAACGCGCCGCGTAGCGCGAATGACGCGCGTTCAAAATCATCAACCTTGCGATGGTTGTAGCGAAAATCAAATTCATTCACATAGCGGCTCAAGTGTTGAGCGCCAACGTGATGAAACGTTCCAATCAAACCACGTTTTAAGAGGCTGAAATAGCCCTCTACAGTGTTTGTGTGTGCTTTGCCGCGCGAGTATTCTTTCGCGGAATGCTTTACAACTTCGTGGCTTGCGAACTCTCTGCCAACGGCTTTGTAAGCGGACAGTTCATCCGTCATTAAATGCGCGTCTTTCGCGATGTTCTTTGTAAGAGCTTCGCGCAGTGTCGCGCCGTTCACTGCTTGCACATGAAAGCTGCGAACACGTCCGTTCCGCTCTACCAAAGAAACGATTTTCTCTTTGTGATCGCCGCCGCGCCCCTTGTATTTGCGACCGATTTTGCTGCGTTTCGAGTTGCCCCAATACGTTTCGTCAGCCTCTACTGTGCCACCGCCAGAGCCGAGCAATCCCTCTTGGTTATCGGACATTGCCTCACGAATACGATGAGTCAAAAACCACGCGGTTTTGTATTGCACACCGAGCATGCGTTGCAACTGAAGGCTGCTAATGCCTTTTTTGCTAGCGCTCATCAAATGCACCGCATACAGCCACACGTTTAGCTTGATTTTGCTGCGCTCAAACACCGTACCAACGGTTACGGTGAATTGATTACGGCAATCGCCGCAACGATAAAGGCCAGGGCGATATTGCTCACCAATCAATTTAGAGATTCGGTCAACGCCGCCGCAGTGAACGCAAACCACACCGTTCGGCCAGCGCATCTCTTCGAGCACTTTGCGCGCTACATCCTCGTCTTGAAACTGAGGCATGTTGGTAATTGGTTCACCCATAGCAATCTCCTATCTATGGGTGAATTTTGCCAACTCAACAATGGTTTGTCAAGTACATAATTGCGAAAAATTACCGTTTAGCCTAAGCTAAACCGGGACTTAAGAAAATTTTCCGCTGATGGAATCCGGTATTGCGCTATCGCTGCGATTTGCGCGCGCCACGGCGCGCATGAGCCGCTACGGCGTAGACGAAATTACATCTTGCAGCGTTTCGAAGATTTGGTCGATTTGGGGCTTTTCGATAATGAAAGGGGGCGATAGCGCAATGATGTCGCCGGTTGTTCTCACCAGGAGTCCGCGTCGGTAGCACTCCAAGAAAACCTCGAAGGCTCGCTTTACCGGTTCGCCATCGCGCGGCTGCAACTCGATCGCGCCAATGAGCCCGGTGTTTCGAATGTCGATCACGTGCTTTGTGCCTTTGAGCGAATGAATCGCCGCTTCCCAGTAAGTAGCAAGGCTTGCTGCACGCTCAAAGAGCGCTTCGTCTTGATAGAGTTGGAGCGTCGCGTTCCCAGCCGCGCAGGCGAGCGGATGGCCGGAGTAGGTGTAGCCATGCGTGAACTCGACCATGTGCTCGGGCCCATTCATAAACGCGTCGTAAATGTCTGGCGTGGTGATCACTGCCCCCATCGGTACCGTACCGCTGGTGAGACCTTTCGCGCATGCGATCATGTCGGGCATTACGCCATAGTGCTGCGCAGCAAATGCGGACCCGGTACGACCAAAACCCGTGATCACTTCATCGAAGATCAACAAAATGCCGTGCTTCGTACAGAGCTCGCGCAAGCGCTGAAGATAGTTTTTTGGAGGAATCAAGACGCCGGTTGAGCCGGCAACCGGCTCCACGATGACCGCTGCAATTGTTGATGCGTCATGCAGCGCGACCAAGCGCTCCAATTCGTCGGCGAGATGGGCGCCGTGCTCTGGCTGGCCCTTGGAGAACGCATTGTCTTTCGGCAGATGAGTATGTGGCAAATGATCGACGCCGCTGAGCAGTGTGCCAAAGAGCTTGCGGTTGCCGACAATCCCACCCACTGAAATGCCACCAAAATTCACACCGTGATAGCCACGTTCACGACCAATCAATCGCGTGCGGGTGCCCTGGCCTTTCACGCGCTGATAAGCGATTGCCATTTTGAGGGCAGTGTCGACCGATTCCGAACCTGAGTTGGTGAAAAACACATGGCCCATGTTCCTCGGCGAAATTTCGATCACTCGATTGGCAAGCTCGAATGCCAGCGGGTGCCCCATGTTGAATGGGGTGCCAAAATCCATGGTTGCTGCCTGCTTTTGGATCGCCTCAACGATGGGTTTGCGACCGTGCCCGGCGTTACAGCACCACAGCCCGGCGATTCCATCGAGCACCTTGCGGCCATCATGTGTGGTGTAGTGCATCCCTTCTGCCGCCACGAAGAGCCGTGGTGCTGATTTGAATTGCCGGTTTGCGGTAAAGGGCATCCAATGTGCGCGCATGCTCTCGGCGGTAATTTCTGCATGCAAATGTTTTGCTTCGGCGATGGCGTTCATGATGGGCTCCCAGTGTTCGAATCAATCGATGATCCTACTTCATTTGTTCGCGCGCCGCTAATGCCAGTTTCGGATGTGGGCCCAAAGTCGCGCCGACATCCGCGCTTACTTGAGCAAACGCTGACCAAGCCTCTCGCCCCCGTCGCATCGGCGGGCGTGGGCGAGCTGAACGCCCAAAATTCTTCGATCTAGCCCGGCGATGCAATGGAAACTTGAACTGCCAGCGCACCCCAATCCGCCACGCGCCGAATAACGGAGACTGGTTCAGCGCTTCCCTAACCGATTCGACGTTGTCGGCGTTTCGCGGCTTGCCAGGAAAAACGTGGCCAAGCCCGCGCCTACAATTCCGGCACTCCGTTTTAACCGCTTGTCCGCCGAAATGCATCAGTTCCAATCCGTCACTTTCACCTCGCCGAATCCAGGAAAAAAGCTCATCGTGCTGGGCGCGGTTCATGGCAGCGAGAAATGCGGAACGGTCGCCATTCGGCGAGCGCTTGCTGAGTTCGAAACTGGCGCGCACTCGCTCGCGCGTGGTGTGGTTACTTTTGTTCCCATTACGAACCCAAAAGCGTACGCACAGAACACGCGCAACGGTGATCGCAATTTGAATCGTCGGCTGCGCCCGGAAGCCGTGCCGAAGGAGTTTGAGGACCACGTTGCGAATTGGCTCTGTCCACTGTTGAAGCAGCACGACGTATTGCTTGATCTGCATTCGTTTCAAGCAGAGGGGCAGGCGTTTGCAACCTTGGGGCCCGAAAACAATCAAGATGCGCTAGAGCCGTTTCGCTGGGCCACAGAGGAGATGGCGCTGATTCAACGGCTCGGCGTGTCTCGCGCGGTGGATGGTTGGCTCTCTACCTACGCGGTGGGTGTCGAGCGGCGGCGCGAAACGCGCCGCTCTGAGGTGGGCTCGAACGATCTTGATCCGCAGTATGGTGTCGGCACGACGGAATACATGCGCTCACAAGGCGGCTACGCAATCACGCTCGAGTGCGGCCAACATAGCGACCCAGCCGCGCCGGACGTGGGTTACCGCGCGATCCTCAACACACTCGCTCACTTGCGTTTGATCGATGAGCCTGATCCGCAACCAAACACGAAAATGGAAGGGCTTCGCCTTCACCAAGTCATCGACAAGGTGCATGTTGACGATGCGTTTGCCAGATCATGGAAGAGTTTCGATCCGCTCATGAAGGGCGAGCTCATTGGCACGCGTAACAACGGCGAACAATTTTTTGCGCAAGAGAACGGCTGGATCGTGTTTCCAAACGCAGCCGCCGCTGCAGGCACTGAGTGGTTCTACCTTGCTACAGCCAACCCGCGGTTTTGACACGAGCGCGCTCAGTGAGTTGGCTTAAAGCGATGTGCAGCGTGAAGAAGCCGTCGAGCCAATCCTTCCCCAGATTTTCTAGACTAGGGAAACGCTGAATAAGTTTGTGCGATTCGGCGCACGGTGCATTACGGGGATCTCAATCAACCCGAAAGGTCCGGGGAACACGTGTCGCATGCCTTGCTAGAGGCTGGTCAGGGCAACCGCGTCCTTGCCCGGGGTACGCTCTGCATCACAAATTTAAGCAAAAAGCACAATTTTACTGGGGCATAGTCAAATTATTAAAAACGTCGAAAAAAGCTTTTTTATAACCTAAAGAATCCATAAAACACGATTTTAAGGGCAGTAGTTGTACCGTTACACTGCGCATCTGCACTCGACGCAGTGAGCGCTTGGTGCGCTGACGCACGGGTTAAGCGTCGCACAGGTTAATTAGGTTAAAACGCGAATCGACGAGACGTCGCTGAGAGGTTGTCGATCGCCTTGGATCCCATCACTGCATTTGTCGTTGCTACTGTGTTCACCATGCTCAACGGCGCGGTGTTGGGATTTATTCATCCAGCGCTCAGCGATGATTTGAAACCCACCGCCGCCGACTGGCGAATCGGAACCTTACTGATCGCGGGCGGCGGCGTTTTGTTTGCGGCAAACGGTGTAGCGCGAGTCGACTTACTAGTGCCCATCGCCAACGGACTTTTGCTGTTCGGGGTGGCTTTGTATCTTCGGTCAATCCGTCGCTTTGCCCGCCGGGCGGACTCGCGATGGATCTATCTGCCGGCCGCGGTCGCGACGGCGCTTAATGCCGTGTTTATCCTAATTTGGCCAAGTATTGCGATACGGGTGTTGATTGTGAGTTCAGCAATCATGCTCTACCTTGTTGCGATGGCATCGGTGCTGTTTCTCCACCGGCGTGACGAACCTTCAATCTCGAGCGGCGTCATGATCACGCTCTGTATTGCAGTGATTGTCTTGCTGATCGTGAGGCTTGCTTACTACGCAACTGCGGCGCCCGGCGTGCAATCGATCACTGCAACCGGCAATATCGTGAACGCACTTTCACCTGCGCTGATTTTGACGCTACCTATTGTGGGTACAACCGTGTTGGCGCTGCTGTGTTTCGAGCGAATGCGTAGTGAGCTCCACCGAGTTGCAACCACTGACGCTCTCACCGAACTCCCCAATCGCCGCACCATTGCCACTCGCGCCGCCGCGTGTTTCCTCACTGCGAAGCAGTTTTCGCAACCGTTCTCTGTAGCGGTGATCGATATTGACCATTTCAAACGGATTAATGATCGTTATGGTCACGATGCGGGTGACCGTGTTCTACGCAGCGTTTCGTCGATCTTGAGGCAGCACTCACGAGGCGAACAGCTGGTGGGACGTCAAGGTGGCGAGGAGTTTGTCGCGTTACTCGAAAACGCGAACCTCGCAGACGCGCGCAGCGCAGCTGAGCGCTTGCGAGCCGCCGTCGCTGCCGAGAGGCACGACGTCGGGGAGCGCGCCGAAACGATCACTATCTCCATCGGCGTGGCATCCATTCACGAGACTGACCTGTCATTCGACGACTTGCTGCGGCGTGCTGATCGCGCACTCTACGCCGCGAAGGTCGCAGGCCGCAATCGCGTGTCCGACGCTTAAGGGGCAATCAAAAAGTCCGAGGAGTGTGCGCGGCGGAAGAAAGCCCACAGCGAGCGATGATCGTCCGGCGCCTTTCCGTGCAATTTCGCTTGCCGTAGCAATGGATGTGACGCGCGAAATTGCGCAAAAAGCCGCTCGGCCCTCGTCACTTTCGCTACGTCTCCTTCTGCAGCGCAGACTCGTAGCGAATCGAAACGTGCAAGAGACGTTTTCAGCTCGCGATGCGGCAGTGTCGTCGGTTGCGCCTAGCCGTAGAAGATCGATGGTGGCGCTCTTGAGTTGTGCTTCAACATCACTTTTTTACCGCGCTTCGTGTCGCGCCAATGGTTCCGTGGCCGACGCAGCGCTGGCCGCATGTTCGCAGCCGTGCGAATAAAGCAGCAGCTCACTGCCGTCCTCAGTTCGTTTCTGCGCGCACCGAATGGCGCCACTGCAGCGCGGCAATGTGCAGGCCCGATAGTCGACATACCCCACCCGGACAGGTAGTGCAATTTGATTATGAAGGGTATACGATCGAAAGACCAATAACGTACAAATTCGGGGGCTAGGATGAATAGACAAACTTTGTGTGCGCGTTTGCTTCGCACGATAGGCGCCAGCTTTGCGCTGGCAACAACCGCTGTATCTGCGGCACCGATCACTGTGTCGTCACTCGCGGACAACGTGTTTGTCAACGCCGCGGGTGCGACGTTTTCCGACACGGCACTGACCCAACCTGTGGTGAGCACGAGCTGCACACTTCGTATGGCGCTTGCAGCAGCGAATATTGATACCGCCGTGGGCGGATGTGCTGCGGGAAACGGCGTTGATACGATCGAGTTTGGCGCGCTCACTGGCACGATTGAGGTCGCGAACCAATCGATGAGCGTAGCACCTTCGGTTGAACCACCAACGCCAACCCATTTGCTGATCGCGTCTCGTGGCGTAACCATCAACGGGCCTGCAAGCGGCACGCTGGTGATTAGCGGAGCGAACCTTCCATCCAATTCCACCAAGCGCTTGCTGGTGATGAGCGACGGTGACGGAACCACCGATTTGCCGATGAGCGTGAGCCGCGTGACGTTTGAAAAAGGGCGAATCGTTGCGAATGTAGCCGGATGTTTATTCTCGAGAGAAAGTTTGACGCTCACCGACGTGAAATTTGATCGTTGCGAAAGTGTTGGTGTGAGCTCGAGCACGATCGGCGGCTTCGCGGGCGCCCTCGGCGTATGGGTAGATGCATCGGTGGTCGGCCCGACTTACGTGCGCCCGAACGTGACGCTTCTAAGAGTAACGGCTACCGGTAATCGGGCTATTCGCGGCACGAAAACCTCACGCGCAGACGCAGGTTTCGCGTCCTTCGGTACCGGGACCGCCAATCAGGCGGGAGTCATTTCGATCACCGATAGCTCGTTTTCATTGAATTCCGCTCAGCGCTACGGCGCGTTTCTGGCAGATAACGTCACCTCGGTCACAATCACTAACACCCGTGTCTTCAGCAACACCGCTACTGATAGTGGAATTACAACTGAGAACGCTGGACGCTTTGGCGGCTTTGCTGTGTTTAACGTCACGGGTGACGTGAACATCTCGGGTGGCAGTGTCGTCGGTAACTTTGCCGAGCGCGAGCGTGCCGGTTTGCAGGTGTCTAATGTGACCGGAAATGTCACGATTTCCGGCCTCGATGTGATCGGCAACACCGCCAATCAAGAACGCGGCGGTATGTCGATTTTCACGGTGGCGGGCAACGTCAGTCTGAGTGACCTGACGATCGCAGGAAATATTGCGCCTAATGGGCGTGTTGGCGGACTCGAAATTTCCACCGATACGTTTGCCACGAACGGCAATTGCAACTTTGCACAGCTTCGCCCGGCAAGTCTCACGAATGTGGTAGTGCGCGGAAACTTTGCCGCCACAAATACAGGAGGTTTGCGCATCTTCTGTAGCGGCGCGGTAGCGATGAGTGGGATGAGTATCGAAAGCAATGAGGTCTCTGGAAGCACTGTAGCTAGCGTGGGTGGCGGTCTCGGGGCTGGGCAGCTTTTTAATAACACTTCGGTAACGCTCACCAACTCGACTATTTCTGGTAACAAAACCTACTCAAACCCGATCGATCAATCTGGTGGCTTCGGAAATCTCGGCTTATACGGCAACGGCTCGGTGGTGATCAGTGGCGTCACGGTAAAGGGCAATTGGGTGGAGCAAAACGAAGCGGGTATCACGGTATTCGCACAATCTGGAACATCTCCAGCAGGAACGGTATCAATTGAAAATTCAGCGTTTTACGATAACCGTGCGAAAGGCTTGATGGGGCTATGGATTAATGGTGCGGGAACGTACAGCATCAAAAACACCACTTTCGCGGGCAACTCCAGTACTGCTACGGGCGGAACGGTGGTGGGTCTCAATGCCCACACCGGTAGCTCAGCGCCTATAAACGTATCGCTAGAAAACGTCACCATTGCTCGCAACGGACCCAATGACAACCCGTTCACTGACGGCGCGTTCGCACCTTCGCCGACAGTTCCGGTGCCGAACCTAAATCTCACCATCAAAAACAGCATTCTCGGCCAGTATCAAGCGGTCAACGGTCCTGGCGCTTTCTTGAATGGCACGTCGGGTTACAACTACACGATTCAAAACAGTTTGTTCGAGAACACGAACCTACCGTCGGGCGTCTGCGGCACAAACGGCGTAATTTGCGGCGTCGATGCCAAACTTGAAAGCCTCAACCACAACGGTGGCAATACGATGACGCTGGCGCTCCGTCCTGGCTCAGCAGCGCTCGACTCGGGGGCCGTGACCACACTTACTACCGATCAACGTGGCGCAGGTTTTCCACGGGTAGTGGGTGCGGCGGTCGATATGGGCGCGTTCGAGTCACCTGCGCTGACAGCGGCGACACCTTGCAAACTCGATATGGACGGGGACAACCAAGTGACCGCAACAAAAGAGGGCTTAGTGCTATTGCGCGCCATGCTCGGTTTCTCCGAAGCGAACGCGGTGCCCGGAACCGGGATCTCCCAGTCGCAATGGAATACAACGCGCGTAAATCTAAACGCAAATTGCGGAACAATCTTCGCGCCGTGAACAAGATATCACGCCAATCGAAGACTTAATAACGGCTAGACGCCGGAAAATCATGGGCCAAGTAGCAATGTTTATTACGTCTGGACCTGCAATCGCTGGGGGTTGTCAAACTAAGCTACGCTGCTGGGAGTCGACTCACAGACCGTTGCGTCTATGGAATGACGTTGGCATAATGTTACGACGGTTTTCGAGGTCGTGTGCGTGGTTAGCCAGCTGTGCGGGGGCTGATAACGATCTCGAGGCCAAACTAGTGGCAAGTGAGCCATTTTTCGCGGCCTCGCGCAATTACGGTGGATTATTTACTTGTTGGTTATCCGTTCCAGTTCACGGCACACCGTATCGAGTGTTCTGTCCTGTTTTGACGGCCGAATACGTTTATAGGTAGGGTGAAGTGTTGACGATGTTGCTTAATTCAGTGAGCGGCACTCCTGAGAAGTCGCGAAGGTTACGTGTGGGCTTTCAGGTGTGCTGTTCGGTACCGCTTTCGGAATAGCCGAAAGTGCGACTGGATCCACACGGATGCGCCACTAAGTTGGCGTCTCGTAAAGATATTTCTTTTTTTTTTAATGATCGTTGTGTAGCATGCCAAAGAATTCTGAGGGAATCCCTATGCAAAAGTGTATGTTTTCGGTGAAGGGGTTGGTAGCGGCATCCGCCGTTGCAGGCGTAGCCTTTTTTGTATCCGGTGCCGCTCTCGCGGTGCAAACGGTGACGCCAAGCGCCAATGTGACAGGCACGCCTGACCTAAACGCAACCACGGTCCCGGTTCCCTCGAACGGTTCCTACACCTTCTACGGCGTGTATTCCGACAACCAAGCGAATTCTGAGAGCGGTCTTGGGCTCAAGCTCAAGTACGACGCTACGAAGGTAAACGTGGTGGTGAGCGAGGAATACACGAAGTGCCGAATTGCACCTGCGCAAAGTCAAGTCAACGGCAGCAATTCCCAATGGGTGATGGGCTGGATTGACACCAGCATCCGCCGCACTAGCGGCACACCGAATGGTCAAGTTGGTTGGCCTGACGTTGCTGATCCTGCATCTCCCGATGGATGTTTGGCGATCACGCCAGCAAACACCGATACAGGGGCGGGAAGCGCGTCCGCGCAAAAACTGTTCAAGGCTGTCGTCACTTGGGTAGGTTCGCCAGCCGTAGGCGCCACTGCAGCAATTTCGCTCGACGCAGAAGGCAATTTCTCCTACGCAAGCGCAAGCCCAGGGTTTACAAACAAGGGTTTCACCGTTCAGGCGGCGGCGCCAAACTTGTGCAATCTCGATGTAGACGGTAGCGGCGGAACACCGACGGCAGGCGTGGACGGATTGCTTATCAAGAGAGCTCTCAATAGCTTCATTCCAGCAGCCAACATCACTATCGGAGTTACCTTCCCGGTCACCGCCACTCGCGCCATCGGTGCGGACATCCGTACGTTCGTGAATGGGCAGGGCAACGTTTTTGACGTTGATGGGAACGGAGCGAGCGCTCCAACCGCAGGCGTAGACGGCGTCCTGATTCAGCGCGCTCTAAACACTTTCATCACGTCTGCGGCGGTCACCACTGGGGTCACTACGACGGCAACGGGAGCGCAAGTTCGTACGTATCTGAACACTACGTGCGGTACGTCGCTCACGCCTTAACGAATTTTTTCTCTGAGAGAACTATGCCCATGTACCGATTCAATCTAGTTAGGCCCCTCGCGCTGATGGCGTGCACGCTTCTCGCCGCGCTTTCAACTGTCGCGCAAGCGCAAGTGGAAACCGCGACTTCGACTCCCGCTAAGGTGTACGCCTCCACCGGAGGAACCTTTACTTTTAACATCGCATACACCGGCGGGGAAGTCGCGACAACGGACGTAGCCATATCCTACACGGCTAACACCACGGGTGTGACCATTACCCCTAGCGCGACCTGCATCTCCCCAGCGACCCCAAGTCCCTATGACTCTGCAAACCCAAACGAGAAATACGTACTGTGGGAGCCAGCTTCGGGTACGTACCCCGCGAATTGCGGAGGCGCATCCGCTGCAGCCGCGATGATCGCATTCACCGGCACCGCGACCACCTTCCCCGCTGCTGGTAGTTATGTTGTCCAAGTGCTGAACAACGCCTCTTTAGGCGCACCAAATCTGGCAACAAACGACGTGACTGTTTGCCGAAAAACGTCAGTGTCCAGCGTAACGTCTGCCGATATTACGGAAGGCGGAACAGCGACGTTCACAGTTAACTTCGCAAGCGCTGTTCCTGCTGGATGTGGCGGTTTCTCCATTCCGGCTACGCTGACGACGGCCAACAAAGGCGCTGCGATTTCGGCTAATACTTGCACAAATATTGCTGCCGCGGCTACGAACTGCACGTACTCCGTCACGACGGTAAACAACACATCGGCCGATGGATCGCTCCCGGTCGCATTGACTGTGACTAACAGCACAGCCACGAGCGACTACGTATCGAGCGCACAGTCTGCGACCATCCAGGTGCTCGATGACGAGGTTAGTGCGTCCGTTGTTGCGACTACCGCGAGCGCAAGCGAAACTGGCCCAACGAACGGCCTCGTAACCTTCTCCCGCGGTGGCTCGACGGCCGCAGCACTAGCCCTTACATCGGCCATCGGCGGAACTGCGACCTACACCACGGACTACACACTCACTGCCGGCACTTGCTCCATCACGACCCAGAGCGCCTCGTCGATCACGGTAAGCGTTCCGGCCGGCTCGGCGACGTGTACTATCAATGTCGTGCCTGTGGATGACGCGCTTACAGAGTCTGCTGAGACCGTCACGTTCGCTCCTCCAACGGGTGCTAGCGTTACTCCGAGCGGATCGACAGCGACCGTTACGATCGCTGACAATGATGGGCCACAGAGTGTCAGTGTTGCTGTAGCCCCAGCGTCCGTTGCGGAAAACTCCGGTACCAACCTCGTTTACACGTTCACACGCACAGCTAACGCTTCGCAACAGGCGGCTGCGCTCACTGTGAATATCACTCCGCCTGCTGCTAACGCCACACGCTACACGGGCTGTACGGCAACTACGGTGACGTTTGCTGCCGGATCGTTGACAAATAACACAGCATGCGTCGTGACGCCGGTCGACACTCTTGCACTTGACGGCAACGTCACGGTGCCGGTGACGGTCGCTGCTCCGAGCGTGGCTGGCGCGTACACCGTCGGATCACCGGCAACGGCGACTGGCACGATTACCGATAACGAAATCGGGGTGAGCGTTGCGGCAACGGCTGCAACGATTACCGAAGGCGGCCTCGCATCGTTCACGCTGAGCTGTACTGGCGCCGGAACTTTCGCGGTGAACTACACGGTTAATACGGCGGGATCCGACGGAGCAGCAACTCCTGCATCGCCTGCTAGCCTGGTTTGCGGAACGCCACTGAACGTTACGGTACAAACCGCACAAAACACCGCGCCTGCGGACTCCCGTTCGCTCACGCTGACGATCAACAGCGTTGGTGCGGGTGCAGCAATTGTTCCAGGACAAGGTGCTGCAACGGTAGCGGTGCAAGACGATGACGGTCCACCACCAACCATCCCAACGATGGGCGCGTTCGGATTGGCGTTGTTCGGCCTGATCATGGCTGGTATCGGCGGCATCGTTCAGCGTCGCCGTAAGTAACTGACGCCGAGTGATCGCGCGACCTGAGCGTCGCGCGAGATCAACAAAAAGCCCGCAATACGCGGGCTTTTTGTTGGGCAAAAATAAGCGCACCTGCGCGGAATCCGGGCGCGTCGATACACTTAGGCTATGGAAACGCTTTGCTGGCTTGAGGCCTCTGATCTCTCTGTTCAATTCGCAAACCGGGCACTGAATCCCGTGCACGTGGCTGAATCAGTTGCCCGGCGGATGGACGAAGCAGACCCGTCGCTCAACGCCATTTATCTTCGCAAAGATGATTCGGCAAAGGATGCCGCATCCAGATCCGCGTTGCGGCACTTAGAACGAAGCGCGCGGTCTGCGCTCGACGGTGTACCGGTAACGATCAAGGAAAATCTTTATTCTGTAGGCGATCCTGCTCCGATCGGCAGCGCCGCGAACCCAACCTCGCCGAAGCTTGTGAACTCACCCGTCGTTGATCGGGTGCTGGAAGCGGGGCTAGTCATCGTTGGCAAAACGACGATGCCTGACTTCGGAATGCTCACGTCTGGGCAGTCCAGCTTCCACGGTACAACCCGCAATCCTTGGCAGCTGGATCGTAATCCTGGGGGTTCAAGTTCAGGGGCGGCTGCCGCTGCGGCCGCGGGCTACGGCCCACTTCATATTGGAACTGATATCGGCGGTTCTGTACGTTTGCCCGCAAGTTTCTGCGGGCTTTTTGCGCTAAAGCCATCCCTCGGGCGTGTTCCCATAAATCCGCCGTTCATGGGGCGCGTCGCTGGGCCGATGACCCGTACTGTGCGAGACGCGGCGATGCTGATGGACATCATTGCGCGGCCCGATCCCGCCCATCGCGACTTCATGAACCTGCCGCCGGTCGAGCTGAGCTATGCGTCACAGCTTGATCGATTTGACCTTCGCGGTAAGCGGATCGGCGTTTTTGTTGATGCGGGTGCGGGTTGGCCGGTTCAGCGCGACGTCGCCGCTGCAACGTGGGACTGCGCGCAGCGGTTAGAGCAAGAGGGCGCAATCATTGAAACGATCAAGCCACTCATTACCGCTCAGCAGCTTGATTCCATGTGTGCATTTTTCGAAGTGCGCAGTCTCAATGACATTTCTGCGATGACCGACGCGCAGCGCGGCAAAATACTTCCGTTCATCGGCCATTGGGCGAGCTACCGTGCGCCGAATGTCTCTGGTCGCCGGGTAATGCGCTTTTATAACGACATCATGGCCATGCGCGAAGCGGTCGTTCAGGCCACGCACGCGTTTGATTTTGTGATTTCGCCAGTGGCCCCAATGCCTGCCTACGAGGCGCAGTATTGTTGCCCTGGCAACGATCCCGAGCGCGCTCTCGATCACATTGCATTCACGGTGCCGTACAACATGAGTGAGCAGCCTGCAGCGTCGCTCAATTGGTGGTACTCCACGGAGCCGCACTCTGAAGGGCTGCCTATCGGCGTTCAAGTCGCAGGACGTCGCTTCGACGATCTCGGTGTGATGCAGATGTGTCGAGCGCTCGAGAGAATCCGACCCGCTCAGCGCCCTTGGCCCGTTCGCGTGGGTTAGTCCTTGGTTCTCCTAGGCGGTCTGCTCGTAGGGCATCAAGCGAAGTCCCGAGGCAGATCGCCAAGCCCCTCGCGCATGCGAAAATTCGCAAATGTCGTTCAGTTCCTTGGCGCCTACCGCGCAACACCCAAGCCTTCCAAAGCATGTCCCGTTCGCAGTAACTACTCGCGGCGGGAATGTTGAAAACGTTCATTTCGGCTCATTAGCCGTCGTTGACCGGAGCGGCGCGCTGATCGCGCACGTGGGGGATGTCGAAACCCCCGTTTTCACGCGATCGGCGCTAAAGCCGCTGCAAGCGCTGCCGCTTGTTGCTCACCCGCGATTTGCTGAGCTCGGGCTGACCACGCCACAGCTCGCGCTCCTCTGCGCGAGTCATAACGGCGAGGAGAAGCATGCCGAGGCGGCCCGCGAGATGCTCGCGCGCGCGCGCTTGGGTGAGGCGGCGCTTCAATGCGGGAGTCACGCGCCTTATTGGTATCAAGCCAACGATAAGCGGCCCGAGGAAGGCAGACGCTGGAACTCGCTCTATCACAACTGCTCGGGGAAACATTCGGGCATGCTTCTGTATGCCACGTTGTTAGACGCCGATCTAGAAAATTACCTCGAATTCGACCATCCCGTGCAACGCGACATTCGCGCTGCGGTGGCGTACGCCTGCGGCCTGAAGGATGGGGCTTCGATGCCTTGGGGCACGGATGGATGTAGCGCGCCGAATTACGCGGTGCCGCTCGCAGGCCTCGCGCGCGCGTTCGCCTGGTTGACGTCACCCACAGATTCGCGCTTTGCGGATGCCCCAGCAACGTTGTTTAATGCGATGGCGAAGCACCCCGACATGGTTTCTGGCGACGGACGCAACGATCTAGCCCTCTCGCGCGCCGGTCGCGGCGACTGGATCGCAAAGGTCGGCGCGGACGGTGTGCAGACCATCGCAAGCCATACTCGGGGTATCGGAATCGCCGCCAAAGTCAGTGACGGCAACCAAAAAGCGCTCATGGTTGCCGTGTGCGCCGCACTAGAGCAGCTCAATATGCTAGATGCCGCCTCGCGAGAAGAACTCGCGGTATGGGCGCAAGTACCGATTCGATCAATTCGCGGAGTTGAAGTCGGCAGGATCGAGCCCCATCTTCACCTACATTGAACTTCGCGGCTCGCCCGCGAGTCATAACGCAGCGCAACGTCGACCTATCGATAATCGCAACCGAAACCAAGAAGAAGAGGGAAGTTGCCGTTGAGTGATCGGCTAATCGACCAAGAACTCGTTGAAAAGGCGCAGGCGGGCGATAAGCGTGCCTTCGATTTACTTGTCCTCAAGTATCAGCGCAAAGTGCAGCGCTTGGTGTCTCGCTTTGTCCGCGATTCAGGCGAGGTTGACGACGTGGTTCAAGAAGCTTTTATCAAGGCTTATCGCGCGTTGCCCACATTCCGGGGCGATGCGGCTTTCTACACTTGGATTTACCGAATCGCGATCAATTGCGCGAAGAACTATCTCGCCTCTCCAGGGCGCCGGATCGTGCCCGCAAGTTTTCTCGAAACCGATGAAACCGAAGACGCGGAATCTTTTGATCGCAACACAGGTCTACACGACGTTGCCACCCCCGATGCGGAATACGCGAGTAAACAAATCGCGGAAACGGTGAATCGCGCGATGGCAGCGCTGCCTGAGGATTTGCGCACAGCGGTGACTTTGCGCGAAATCGAAGGTCTGAGTTACGAAGAAATTGCAGAGGCAATGGATTGCCCGATCGGAACAGTGCGAAGCCGCATTTTCCGTGCACGCGAAGCGATTGCTGCGGAGTTGCGGCCATTGCTCGGAACCAGGGAAGACAGGAGATGGTAGCGATGAAAACTGGGCAGGAAACAATGGATTCGGTGATTGGACACGAGGCAGTGGCGTTGGCCACACGCGAGCAGATATCGCGCTGGATGGATGGTGATATCGCGCCGAACGAGGTTGAATTAGCGATGAAAACGCTCGCAAGCGACGAGGTTCGCTACTGTTGGGCCGAATTGCATTTCGTCGGCGACTGCATTCGTGGGCTCGAACCTACGCGAACTGGTTGCGCAGACCGAATCCGCGCAGCAATCGCTGCCGAGCCGACGATCGTCGCCCCCGCTCTCAAAGTTGCCCGTGAACGGACGTTGCTTGCATCGATGAGACAGATCGGACGCGGCGGGCGCGCCTGGGCAACAGCTGCAGCGATCGCAGCGGTAGGATTCGTCGGTACGGTTACTTATCAAGAATTTTCGACTACAGGCGCTAATGAGCGCGTGTCCTCATCGAATCAGGGGACGACAGCCGTTGCCGATGGCAGAGCTCACCTGCAGGCAGGCACCGTTGCGGCAACGCCCGTTGTCTCACCTGACTTCAACGCGCTCCTGCGCGCCCATCAAGAAAGCGCAGACGCCAATAGTATGTATTCGGTGCGTCAGTACCTTCGCCCTGCGGTAGCGGTGCAAGCGGTGCCATGATGATTCGTGGCGTGGAAGCAGTTTTTTTCGCGGCAGCGCTGGTCTCGTCCCACATTTTGGTTTAGTCCAACGACATGTTTGTTTTCTCTCGAATTCGCTTCGCCAAATCTCTGTTGCCTGCGTTTATTGCGGGTGGCATGTTTAGCTCGCAGCTATTGGCCCAGTCGACGGTGGCGCAGCCTCCGGGTAACGCCTCCGCATCTTCAATTCTCCGGCAGGCCGCTAACGCGGCGGCGACGCTGAATTACACGGGCACGATCGTGTACCAGCGGCGAGGCTCCGCTGAAACGTCGCGCATCGTGCACCTCTTTGAGAACGGCGTTGAGATGGAGCGCATCACGACGCTCGACGGCCCGCCCGTTGAAGTTGTTCGCGTCAACGATGAGCTGACCTGTTATCTGCCGGAAGACCGCGTGATGCGGATTGAATCGCGCACGGGCCGGCAGGGATTCCCGTCGCTCCTGCCGCGTCAGCTTTCCACGCTCACTCAACATTTCAATGTGAAGAAACTCGAGATTGAACGGGTGGCGGGGCACGATGCGCAAGTGTGGATGTTTGAGCCCACTGATGAATTCCGCTTTTGGCACAAGCTCTGGACTGAACTCAAAACAGGGCTGTGGTTGCGTGGCAGGGTGATTGATGAAAAGGGCAACACGATCGAAGAAATTACCTTCACCGACATCCAAATCGGCGGAAAAATTGATCGTGAAATGGTGAAGCCGACGCTCGCGAACAAGATCGCACAGTGGCGAGTGGATCGGAAGCTCCCTCACTCGCTCTTGCGAACTGACACGGGCTGGGCCGCGCGCGCGCTTCCGGCGGGTTTTGTCAAAGTGAGCGAATCCTTTATGCGTTCGCTCCCCGGTCGTACCGAGCCCGTCTCGCAAATCGTCTACTCTGACGGGCTCACTTCAGTCTCTGTCTACGCCTCGCCGATGCCAGCGAATCAAACGGTGACTGAAGGCCCGAGCGTACAGGGATCGCATCAGGTGTTCACGCGCCAGATCGGTGAACACGCAATTACTGCTTTCGGCGACGCTCGCCCCGCGGCCGTGCGCGCGATTGCCTCAGGTTTTGGCCGCAAGTAACACGTTTGTAATTTCTATTTCGACCGGATAACGATATGCAAAAAGGTAGCACCCTACGATCATTCTGGACCGCGCTACTTGGCGCGAGCGCGCTTGCCTTCGTGGCGGGCGGGCCGACGCAGTCGGTTGCGCGTGAACTCCCCGACTTTGTCACACTCTACGAGCGCAACTCACCGTCGGTGGTCTCGATCAGCGTCACATCAACGCCAGGACGCAACCGTCAACGCCCCAACGCGCCGGGCGGCAACGACTCGCAGCCTGACCGCGAAGAAATGGAAGAGTTTTTCCGTCGCTACTTCGGTGGGGGCGGCGGTCGCTCGCCGCGCGAGTTCCGACGTCAAGGCGGCGGTTCGGGGTTTGTGATTTCTTCTGATGGGTTCATCGTCACCAATGCCCACGTTGTCGAAGATGCTGATGAAGTGCTGGTGAAATTTAGCGATCGCCGCGAATTCAAAGCCAAGATTATCGGCAGCGACAACCGGACTGACATCGCCGTGATCAAAATTGAGGCAACCGGCTTACCCGCCGTACGAATCGGCAATCCCGATGTCTTAAAAATCGGTGAATGGGTCGCTGCAATCGGGCAACCGCTCGGTTTTGAAAATACGTTGACTTCTGGAATAGTCAGCGCCAAGGCCAGAGCGAGCCGGGCACAGAGCTCTACAGGTGATCTTGTCCCGTATATCCAGCACGATGCGGCGGTAAACCCAGGCAACTCAGGCGGCCCGCTTTTCAACTCGAAGGGTGAGGTCGTCGCGGTCAATTCGATGATCGCGACCGTGAGTGGCGGCTTCCAGGGCATTTCGTTTGCAATCCCGATTGATCTCGCGATGGATGTCGTCGGTCAACTGCAAGCGGGCGGCAGCGTGAAGCGTGGCATGTTGGGCGTGCAGATTGGTGCAGTCACCCGCGCGCTCGCTGAGGCGCTTGGTTTGCCAAGGGCCCAGGGTGCAGTGGTGTCCTCGGTCACCAAAGGCTCCGCCGCAGAAAAGGCAGGCATCAAAGAAGAGGACGTGGTGCTCCAATTTAACGGCCGTGCCATCGAAGATTCACGCGATTTGCCGCGCTTCGTTACCGCGGTTCGCCCCGGCGCACCTGCGAAAGTGGTCGTCTGGCGCGAAGGCAAACAGGTTGAATTGAGCGTGACCCTCGACGAATACAAAGAAGAAGTGGCAGCATCGTCTACCGAGCGGAGCTCCCCTCGCCGCGATCCGGCCAAGCCGGAAACGACAAAAGAGGAGCGTCTGGGGTTCACTGTTCGCTCGCTGAACGAAAAAGAGCGCACCAATGCCAAGGTTGCAAAAGGCGGCGTCGTTGTTGCCTCGGTCGAAGAAAAGTCCAATATCTCGTCTCTGGCAGAGGGCGACATCATCACCTCGGTCACGGCGGGCGGCAAACGCACCAACATTGAAACCGCGAAGCAACTCGTCGATGCAGTGAAGGCGACCGAAAAGGGAAAAAGCATTGCATTCAGGGTGAAGCGCGCAACCGACCGCCAAGGTACGGAATACACGGACTTCTTAGCCACTGAGCGCGTTCCAGAGTAAACGGTGCTAGCGGTGAGCGAGAGCGAGCCGCTAAAATCAAACAAATCCTGACCTAGCCGCGTGATTTCTGCGCGGTGCGTAAGCAGAGCCGGCTACACCGGCTCTTCGTTTTTTTATGCAGCACATCCGTAACTTCTCGATCATCGCCCATATCGACCATGGCAAGTCCACGCTGGCCGACCGCTTTATTCATCGCTGCGGTGGTCTCTCGGATCGCGAGATGTCGGAACAGGTGCTCGATTCCATGGACCTTGAGAAAGAGCGCGGGATCACGATTAAGGCGCAGACCGCTGCACTGCACTACAAAGCAAAAGACGGTCAGCTTTACAACTTAAACCTCATCGATACGCCGGGTCACGTCGATTTTTCGTATGAAGTGTCTCGATCACTTTCTGCGTGTGAGGGCGCACTTCTTGTGGTGGACGCCTCTCAAGGTGTAGAAGCTCAGACCGTTGCAAACTGCTACACAGCCATCGAGCTCGGCGTCGAAGTGGTGCCGGTGCTCAACAAGATTGATCTGCCGAGTGCAGACCCGGACAGCGCGAAGCAAGAGATCGAGGATGTGGTCGGTGTCGACGCAACCGACGCGGTGCTCGCGTCCGCAAAAACCGGCGTCGGTATCGATGACATTCTTGAGGCGATCATCGCTAAGGTGCCACCTCCGAAAGGCGACCCAACCGCGCCGCTCAAGGCGCTCATCATCGATAGCTGGTTCGACAATTACGTCGGTGTGGTGATGCTGGTGCGCGTCATGGACGGCACCATTCGCCCGAAAGACAAAGTGTTGTTTATGGCCACCGGGCGTAACCACTTGTGCGAGCAGGTGGGCGTGTTTTCGCCGCGCTCCACACAAAAAGAGTCGCTTTCCGCCGGGCAGGTGGGCTTTGTGATTGCCGGGATTAAAGAGCTTGATTCAGCGAAGGTTGGCGATACGATCACGCTTGCGCAAAAGCCTGCGACTGAAGCGCTACCTGGATTCAAAGAAGTCAAACCTCAAGTGTTCGCGGGCCTCTACCCGGTGGAGGCGAACCAGTACGAGGCGCTGCGTGACGCGCTTGAAAAGCTCAAACTCAACGACGCTTCTCTGCACTACGAAACCGAAGTGTCCCAGGCGTTAGGGTTCGGTTTCCGCTGCGGATTCCTCGGGCTCTTGCACATGGACGTGATCCAGGAGCGTCTTGAGCGAGAGTACGACATGGATTTGGTGACGACCGCTCCAACGGTGGTCTACCAGGTGTTATTGCGTGATGGCAGCGTTGTTGACGTTGATAATCCCGCCAAGCTCCCCGACCTCTCAAAGATCGAAGAGATTCGCGAGCCGATTATTACCAGCACGATTTTGATGCCGCAAGAATACGTGGGCTCGGTGATGACGCTGTGCAACGAGAAGCGTGGCACTCAGCGCAACATGCAGTACCTAGGGCGGCAAGTGATGCTCACCTACGACATGCCGATGGCCGAAGTGGTCATGGATTTTTTTGACAAACTGAAGAGCGTGTCGCGCGGTTATGCATCGCTCGACTACGAATTTAAAGAATTCCAAGCGGCCGATGTTGTAAAGCTCGACATTCTCATCAACGGTGACAAAGTTGACGCACTCTCTTGCATGGTGCACCGCGCTCAATCTCAATATCGCGGTCGTCAAGTCGCGGCCAAGATGCGCGAACTCATTCCGCGCCAGATGTTCGACGTTGCCGTCCAGGCCGCCATTGGCGCCAACGTGGTAGCTCGCGAAAACGTGAAAGCAATGCGCAAAGACGTGCTTGCGAAGTGTTATGGCGGCGACATTACGCGGAAGAAAAAGCTGCTAGAAAAACAAAAAGAGGGCAAGAAGCGGATGAAATCGGTCGGCTCCGTCGAAATCCCGCAAGAAGCGTTTCTCGCCATCCTGCAGACCGGCGACAAATGATCGCCCATTCGCTGTTCGCGGCTGGTGTGACCCTGTCCGCGCACGAAGGCTACCGGTCTGTCGCATGTAGATATCGCGTGTCCGTAGCTCGCCGATAATTCACCCAACTAATTTTCGCCACGTTGCGTTCACTCAGATGAAATTTTTGCCCGCTTTAGCTCTTGCCGTGCTCGTCGTGATTGCCGGTCGCGGCGTACTCTCGGGGGTGCCCGCAATCAGCTTCCCGCTGCTTTTATTCCTCGCCGTGGTCATTTGCGGTGCGTCTTGGGCATGGGATAAATTTTTTCTCGCAAAGAAGCGTCCCGCCGGGGAGTTGGCGCACTGGGGAGTCGAGGTACCTGCGTCGATTTTTTGGGTGCTTCTCGTTGTCTTTCTACTTCGCTCGTTCATTGCTGAGCCGTTTCGCATCCCGTCGAGTTCGATGCGTCCGGGCCTCGTGACTGGTGATTTCATTCTCGTCAACAAGTTTAGTTACGGGATTCGCCTGCCTGTGCTCGACACAAAAGTGCTCGCGATCGGCGAGCCCGCACGTGGCGACGTTGCAGTGTTTAAGGCACCACACGAACCTGACAAAGACTACATCAAGCGCATCATCGGTGTTGCCGGAGATACCGTGGTTTACAAAGACAAAAAGTTGTCAATTAACGGGAAAGATGTAGCGCAGGTGGCGGATGGCACTTACAGCTATTCCGAGTTTGGCACGTTCGTCACCACAATGCGTTTTAACGAGACGATTGACGGACGCACGTTCTCCATCGCCCAACTTCCGCAAGTGCCGTCGTTCATTCCAGGGCAACGCTTTCCGGGCTCACCCGTCCCGACCTGTACCGCCGAGGGTGAGACTTTGAGCGAAGGACGAGCGCTCACATGTAAGGTCCCAGCGGGTCACTATTTGGCGATGGGCGACAACCGCGATAACAGCCTAGATGGACGGTACTGGGGTTTTGTGCCCGATAGCCACTTACGCGGGAAAGCGTTCTTCATCTGGTTTAACTGGGATGACGTGTCCAGTTTCGCTTTCAAACGCGTTTTCAGCGGCATACAATAAAAAAAGGCGGTTAGCTCTGGGAATGGCGCAGTGAAAAAGCAAAAAGGTTTATCTCTAGTAGGTTTCATCATATTAGCCGCAATCGTCGGCTTCGTGATGTTCACAGCCTTTCGCTGTGTACCCGCTTGGACAGAGTATTTCAGCTTGAAAAAGGTGCTGCAGTCGACAGCTAATCAATTCTCCGTCGACGCTACGCCCACCGCTATCCGAAGCGCGTTCGATAAACGTAACTCAATCGAGGATTTGCCAGTTCGCGGCACCGATCTAGAAATATCTAAAGACAACGGCCGCATTAATTTATCGGTCAACTACGCACGAAAAGTTCACATCGCTGGAAACACGAGTCTCCTCTTTGATTTCGAAGCGTCGGCCTCGGGCAATCGATAGGCGCAGCGGATTTTGAGTTTAGAAACTGCGCTTGGCTACACTTTTCGTGACCCTCGTTTGTTGCGAGAGGCGCTCACGCATCGAAGCTACGGCACGCCGCATAACGAACGGCTTGAGTTCATCGGTGATGGCGTGCTCAACTGCTCGATTGCGCTCGCGCTCTTTCGGAAATTCCCTGAGTTGCCAGAAGGTCAACTCTCGCGCATGCGTGCAAATCTGGTGAGTCAGCCCGCGCTGCATTCGCTCGCACAACGGCTCGACGTTTCTGATCATATTCGCATCGGTGAGGGCGAAGAAAAAAGCGGCGGGCGCGAACGCCCGTCGATGCTCGCCGACGCAGTGGAAGCTATTTTCGGCGCGATCTTGCTTGACTCGGGCTTTGATGCTGCGCAAAACACAATTGATCGCCTTTACGTGCAGCGAATCGCTGCAGTCAATCCCCGCGAAGGCGGGAAAGATGCGAAAACGCGGCTCCAAGAGCATATGCAGTCGAAACATTTGCCATTGCCAAGCTACATGGTGGAGCGGGTCGACGGCGAAGCGCATGCGCAAGTCTTCACAGTTCGTTGCACCGTTCATCCGGCGGGCGAGTCTGGCTTGGGGCAAGGCGCATCGCGCCGAGCGGCTGAACAAATGGCTGCAGCGGCTGTGCTCGCAAAGCTCGGTCAATGAACTCAAATCCGGCTCCTGCGCCAGTGGGCGATTTCCGTTGCGGGCAAATTGCAGTGATTGGTCGACCCAACGTGGGCAAATCAACGTTGCTAAACGAGTTGGTCGGCGCGAAGGTAGCGATTACGTCGCGCAAAGCGCAAACGACACGACTGCCTGTGCGCGGCATTGTCACTACCGAAAGCGCGCAATTCGTGTTTGTGGATACGCCCGGCTATCAGACAAAGCACGGTGGTGAAATGAATCGCCGGATGAACGCGAGCGTTCGAAAGGTACTCTCTGAGGTTGATGTCGTGCTTTGGGTTTGGGATGCGGCGCGGTTGGTGGAGGCCGACTTAGCGGGGCTCGCCTTGGCGGAGCACTCGGTGAACGTAATCGCGGTTCCGAACAAAGTGGACACCCTGCTTGATCGTGCGGCGTTTGCCGAAAAGATCTCGGAAGTTGCCGCGATGCGATCCTTCGCCTCGATTGTCCCGGTGTCTGCTACGAAGCGAACTCAGACCAAAGCGTTGATGGGCGAGATCGAGAAGCTTCTCCCGCTTAGCGAACCGATGTACGACGCCGACGATCTTACCGACAAGTCGGAGCGCTTCCTTGCTAGCGAAATTGTGCGCGAAAAGGTGTTTCGGTTCACGGGAGACGAGTTACCCTACCGCAGCGCCGTGATGATCGAAAAGTTCGAAACCGAAGGCAATTTGCGCCGAATTTTTGCAGCGATCTTGGTTGACAAGGAAAGCCAACGCCCGATCTTGATTGGCAGCAAAGGCGAAACTTTGAAGCGTATCGGTACCGAGGCGCGGCTCGATATGCAGAAGCTCTTCGGCGGACCTGTATATTTGGAGCTTTTCGTTAAAGTGAAGAGTGGCTGGTCGGAGAGTGCGCTCGTGTTGCGAGAGCTTGGTATTACCTAAGCTTTGGAGTTGAGCCGCAGGTTTTAACGGGACTAGCGGGGGAAATCGTATTTTTCCGAAAAGTTTTAATGGGATGACCTCGCCCCGAAAAACGCTCGATAAGAGCGTCATTGTTGTTAGCGATTTGCGCCCCCTCGGCGGTAAGCGCGCGCTATGCGTATTGCACCGCGTGAGGCTGGGCGTGAGCGCTTGCACCATCGCTTATTTGCCATGACCGTGCAACAAAAGCGCTCGCCCCCGCAGCGCGCATTCGTGCTTCACTCCTACCCCTATAAAGAATCTAGCTTGATTGCGGATGTGTTCACGTTTGAGCATGGGCGCATGGCGATGGTGGCAAAAGGCGCGAAGCGTCCCGGATCGAATCTGCGCGGTGCCTTGCTCTCATTGCAGCCGCTCGAAGTGGTATTCAGCGGGCGCGGCGAAGTTAAAACGATGACGCAGGCTACGTGGGTGCCGGGGCAGCCTTGGCTGACCGGGCGTGCGCTCATGTGTGGCCTCTACCTGAATGAGCTGGTGATGAAGCTGCTGCCGCGCGAGGATAGTCACCCACTGCTCTTCGAATCCTACGCGGCTACCCTCATGACGCTTGCCGAAAGCGAGGAGCACAGCGCGATTCTGCGCGAATTTGAAACGCAATTGCTCGCCGAACTAGGTTATGGTTTGCAGCTCGAGTGCGATGTGAAAACAGGTTTAGCATTGCACCCCGATACGCTCTACCGCTACGATCCGCTCGCGGGGCCAGTGCAAAGCGGCGGCGGAGTGTTGGTGAGCGGGCGTGTTCTGCTCGCGCTCAACAAGGGTGTGTTTGAAGACTTTAAGCTCGCCTCCGAGGCGCGTGATTTCGTGCGCGCCATCATTCAATTTCATCTCGAACGTCGCAGTTTGAAATCGTCGCACGTGATGCATGATCTGCACACGCTTTCTGAGCGGCTCGACGCGAAGCCTGCTGCGCAACGAAAGCTCAAACGCGCATTGACAACCCCGCTTTCCACGACTGAGCTCGGTGCGTCATGATCTACGGCATCGGCACCGACGTCGTTTCAATTGAGCGCATTCGCCAAACAATTGAGCGGCACGGCGCGCAGTTCGCGCAACGCATCCTGAGTGATGCCGAGCTCGTCCAGCTCAATGAGGCAAAAGACCCCACTACGTGGATCGCGAAGCGCTGGGCAGCGAAAGAAGCGTTTGGCAAAGCGGCGGGTATCGGCATCCGTACGCCGCTCGTGTTGCAGGCCATTGGCATCGTCAACGATGTCGAGGGTAAACCGAGCTTTGAGCTTGCCCCCGCAGTCAAGGCGTGGCTCACAGAGCGCGGCATCACGCGCACGCACGTGAGCATCAGTGACGAGCGGGAGTACGCAATCGCGTTTGTGGTGTTTGAGACGTAAACAGGTCACAGACGCTCTATATTCGAAGCAAATCAACACTTGCATTGCTTGCCATGCCACGCAGCTCCGCCGCCAAACGTCCGCTCGGCCCCATCATGACATCGATCGATGGTCCTGAGCTGAGCGCTGAGGATCGAGACGTCTTACGCCATCCTCTGATTGGAGGCGTTGTCTACTTCGGAAAAAACTTCACTGACAAAGCGCAGCTCATCGAGCTCTCGCGCCAAATTAAAGCACTGCGATCGCCCGAGCTTGTCATCGCCGTCGATCACGAAGGTGGACGGGTGCAGCGCTTTCACGGCGCGGGCTTCACGGAGATTCCGGCGATGCGTTCGCTCGGTGATTTGTGGACAACGCATCCGCCGTCTGCGCGCGCGCGCGCGTTCGAAATTGGCTTCACGATTGGTCACGAACTGGGGCAGGTCGGAATCGATTTTTCGTTTGCGCCCGTGCTTGACTTGGATTACGGTGAGTCGGCGGTCATCGGGCATCGCGCGTTCCACCGTGATCCTGGTGCTGCCGCAGCGCTCGCCACCGCTGTCGTGCAAGGCTTACGTGCGGAGGGCATGGCCTCCGTCGGCAAACACTTTCCGGGTCACGGTTTTGTGAAGGGTGATACACACTGGGAGCGCCCCGAGGACGCACGTAGTTTTGCGGAAGTAGAGGCGGCGGATCTGATTCCGTTTCGCGAGTTAGTTGCCGCTGGCGTCGACGGCATCATGGCCGCGCATCTCGTGTTCCCCAACATCGATCCGCAGCTCGCCAGTTTTTCGCCGTATTGGTTGCAAGAGGTTTTGCGCCACAAGCTGCACTTTCGGGGGGTGATCTTTACCGATGACACATCAATGGTTGCAGCCCACGCCGTGGGCGATCTCGTCGCGCGCGCGGAAGCGTCGACGCAGGCCGGTGTGGACATCGTGCTCGCATGCAACGACCGACCGGGGCTGCTTGAACTGCTAGGCAAGTGGGAGCCTGCGCCAGAAGCATCACTCGCCCGCAAATGGGACCGTATGCGAAAGAAGTCGGCGGGTAAGCGGCACTAGAATGGAGGAGGGCAGTGCAAGGGCAAGCAGTGATAAGTATGGCTTTTTTCCGTAGCGCAGCAGCAGCGATCGGTGCAACGATCTCTTTAACCGTAGTAGCGGTGCAATCGATAGTGCAGGTGCAGTCGTTGAGCGAGCCGACAATGAATCATTCAGCAACGCTACTTAGCGATGGGAAGGTACTCGTCGTCGCACCGAGTGGTCGCAGCGACCTGTTTGATCCGCTAACGAACACGTGGTCGCAAACCGGCAGCATGGCGCAAGGAAGTCATGAGCACACAGCACTGCGTCTGGCTAATGGCAAAGTGCTCGTCGTGGGTGGATATGTTTTGTCGACTACCGCTGGGGCGGTCGGAAATTTTCCGATAGCTGCGACGTTGTCGCGCGCTGAAATTTTCGATCCGCAAACCGGCTCTTGGAGCAACACAGGCAGTTTGTCGTCGTCCCGGGCGTTTAACTCGCTGAATCTTTTTCCTGACGGATCAGTTGTTGTAATCGGTGGGCAGACAAACGCAGCCTCCAGCTCCACTGCAGGCGACTACATCGAGCGTTACACGCCTGCTTCTGGGACGTGGAGTGTTGTAGGGAGCCTGCCCGAAGCGCGCAGTGCACATGCGACGACAGCTTTGGCCGGAGGAACGCTTTTGGTGCTCGGCGGCCGCTCGACGACCGCACAACGAACAACGAACTGCTGGCGAATCGACCCTCGCACCTATGCAACCAGCGTCTGCGCCGAAATGTCAGTAGCGCGAGCGGAGCACTCGGTGACGCGTCTCTTCGGCGGGAGCATATACGTCGCCGGCGGGACGGTTCCAGGGGCTGCGTTCGAGACGATCTACGATCCCGTTGCCGATACCTGGACTAGCACGGTTGTTGCCGAAACTGCTGGCATCGCTCGACGCTTTCAAATTGAACGCAACGCAAACTCTGTGCTGTCGGTCGTAGGCGCCGACTACGCGCCTTACAGCATCATCGGCGAGCTGCCTCAATTCAGTGCGAAGGTCTTGCGCTACTTCCCATCCACGAGC
Source organism: Betaproteobacteria bacterium (assembly GCA_013298145.1). GTDB lineage: Bacteria > Pseudomonadota > Gammaproteobacteria > Burkholderiales > Casimicrobiaceae > Casimicrobium. The sequence goes on along the minus strand of JAAFJO010000007.1, from coordinate 9,192 downwards.
CAATTGTCAACTGTGGGCAGCATCGGGGTCGCGTCGCCAAGCCAAACTCAACTCAACGACGGTCGTATCTTGGTCGTCGGCGGCTACGATAGTTACCGAGGGTTTTGTTCGCTTGGTTGTTTTTTCTATCCGAATCCGTCGGCCAAGGCCTACACCATAGACCGCGCGACCATCTCGTTGATCGTCTTCGGTGAAGCACTCCCGCCTTACGCGCCTGCGCTCGGAGAGCGGTACCACGTGCCCGTTTTTCGAAGCAGCGCCGTAAGTGCGATTGCGCCAACGGGCGTAGTAGCCGTATCCGATGGTTCTGCCTTGTGCATTGGGAACTTGTCTGGGTATGGATGTGTTCTCACAACCGAAATTGCGGGGCCGAAGCAATACACGGTGTCGTACGCAGGTGATTCCGAGTATTTACCGTCTCAGATCGTTGTGCAGCGACCACCAGGTGATCGTTTGCGTGTTGAGCGAGTCGGTTCTCCAATCGGTACCATTCGCTACTCTCCGGTGCTGTATGAGGGTATCGCGAGTGCCTTGGGTTGCGGTGTCGCGTCCGGCTCTCCCTTTGTTTCTTCTTGCGATCCCGAGTTTCGCACGCAAGAAAGTGTGGTTCTCACAGCGAACCCGGATGGCGCGGCGGAGGGCGTTTTTGTCGGGTGGCAGGGCGTGTGCGCGGGATCGGCGTCAACTTGCGTCGTGGCGAAACCGGTAAGCGGATCGGTCGTCGTTCGCGCGGTGTTTGCCCCTGCTGCGTCGCTGCCGTTCAAACTGGATATCGATGCAAACGATGTGGTGAATGCAGCGACCGACGGTCAACTAATTCGCCGCTTCATGAATCGAGTCCACGACGGCGCATTGACGCAAAGCGCGCTCGGCAACAATCCACAGCGCACTTCATCCGACGAGATCGAGGATCGGTTAAACACGATGACGCCGCTGCTGGACGTGGATCAAAATGGTCGCGCCGACGCTCTGACGGACGGCGTGATCATCCTTCGCTTCTTGCTTGGCTTTCGCGACGATCCGCTAATCCAAAATGCGATTGGTGAAGGAGCGCGCCGCACCGATCCAACTCAGATTGCGGCTCATCTTCAAGCTATGATGCCTTAGCTTTTTGTTGACTTCTCGTCGGTCTTCGTCACCTCGCGTGTGAACGCCTCAGACTCAGAAATGCCGATTTGAGGCTGTCGATGGCGACTGGTGGCGAGCTCATCCGCTCTCCGCTCGCTCTTAAGTGGGAACGCACGTGTAAGAAGGTGGCTGGGAAGCGAAAGTAAAAAGCAAACTTTCTCGATTATGCCGCGCGAAATATAGGTTTCTTCGACGTTTACGGAAAACTAAATATCTACAAAAAACGAGTCCAAACCCGCATTTTCACGGGCGTCGAGTATTGGCGTTTTGTTTTCTTGCGACAGCTCCCTTGGACTAGTTGACGAAGCGATGTGCCACTGTCCATTTGGCCGTCTAGCGCCGCGAACCTCCCGTCTCTAGCATCGTTTGCGCAATTTGATGAATTGGCTCGCGCCAATCAATGTGCACATTCTCGCTGCATGTGCTGCAGTGAGCGTCCTAACAGAACCGATGCATACCATGATGAGACCCTTCGTACGCTCCCGCGCAATCGCCGCGCTTTCATTTATCGCGACTGCTGCAATCGTGGCGTCGACTCCCACGCTCGCGCAGTCGCCGCCCCCGTTCAAGGTCTACAGCGGCACTGTCGGCCACTTTGAGATTGTCAAAGGCGTGAACACCATCAAAGTAAACGACGGTTTTTTGTCGTCCGGCACGGTGGCTCCAAATTCAAAAGGCGTGTATCGCATCAAGCCAGGGCAAGCACTCGCGTTGCTGTATCAAGGCAAATCGAAGCCGGGTGAGACGGGCGTTGATTTTGGCAAAGTAGTGACGGGCAACTACGGAAAGGTGATTCGAAAAGTTGCTGGTCAAGAAGTGAAGATGGACAACTTCCTCGGTGTCGAGACGCGCTTTGAGATTACCTGGATCAACAAACCGCATGAGGATGCATACGGTATCTCGCGCAAGTACAAAAGCAAATTTAATCCGCCGCTGCCTGCAGCCGAATTTGATCGTACCGACGGAATTATTCTGATCAACAGCCCGGACCCGGCCCCCGCACTTAAGGTGCCGGCGTTTGCCAAAGACGTGAATAAGGTGGCGGGCAAAGTGCTCACGGTGTACTACCTCGCGAGCCCGATTGATGCAGAGCCGTTTCTCACGGTTGAGGTGGACTACACCGGCGTGCAGCCGGGCTCCACTTCAAGCGCCAAAAATGCGAGCGCCCCGTCGGAAGCAAGCGCAGCCAATGCGCAACAAGCGCGTGATGATCGAGCGGCCGCTCAACAATCGGCGTCCGACGCGCGAGCAGAGCAAAAGAAACAACGCGATGAAGAACGTGCTGCTGCGAAGGACGTGCGGGATAGCGCACGTGCTGATGCCGCAGCGGAGCGCGCACGTAAGCGCGCAGAGGCCGCCGCCCGCAAATCGGGTTCCTAAGTTCCAGGCGGAGGATATCCAGTGAATCCCACACTTCAAGAATTACTCGAGCCCTGTTTCCGACGCACTACCAGTGCGTTGCGTTGGATGGGTTTGATCTTCACCGCATTTTTCAGTGTCGTGTTTATTGTTGCCGTGTATTCGGTGTTGGCGGCATCGAAGATCAACGGCGGCATGATGATTGGCCTCGGCATCGCCTTTCTGTTTGTCGCTGGCAGCTACGCCGTATTCGCGCAAGCTGATCGCGTTCAAAAGCGCTTACATCACGTATTTTTTGTCGCCCCTGAACAAGTCGTGAAGATCGACGCAAAGGTGTTTCAGAACGGCCCGTTGATGCAGTACATGTTTCATTTTCACTCGATGAAACCGACCAGGCGCGTGGGCATCAACGTACCGAATCAAGCTACGTTTGATGCGCTTCGTACCCTGTTGCCGCAACACTTTCCCAATGCAAACCCCGCGGTGACGAAATGAACCGACGCGAGCACTCAATCCGTCTAGAAATACTCGGCATTGCCAGAGCCACGCTTCGCGGAGCGTATGCGCTTGTCGCCTGTAATCTATTCGCGATGGGCGCCGTTGAGGCAAGCCCATTATGGGCAACGTTTAGCGGCGCAGCTCCGGTCGGGAATGGCAGTCTGGCAACCACGCAGACGCTCATTGCCACGGTTCCGGGGGCGGGCCGCGGTGCCGGCCCCGCGTCGCTCACATTTAGCGTGAGTGGTGGCGTCGGTGCCTGGAACGGGTTCAGCGTCGGCGCGAATGACGACGGCTACTACGCAGCGCCCAACTTGCCGATCGCTGGCGTCACGTTCATGAATGGTGCCCCTGGCTATAACGGGGGCGTACCAGCGGCAGCCGCCGCTTCGTTCGCAGCCGCCTATAACGTCCTCGGCGCACCGCCTGGCACACCGACACCGTCAGACCGCGCTGCGATTTACTTCGATGCGGGCGACGGCACGACAGCGACGGTGAGCTGGGATTTCAGCGCACTCAATGGCGGTCGGTTGTTAGCCGGATCGTGGATATTCATCGACAGCGTTGATCAAGGTGAACGCGTGGTGTTATCGGGGCCGCCAGGATGGATTGGATCGGTTCATGTGGGCGATTCCACCCTACCGCGTCCCCCGCAGTCTGGCGCGCCGCCCACGGTGAGCGCGCCCACGTTTCCTTTGTGTGCGCCTGCGCTTACCAGCAGCGCAACCACGCTTCAGCTAGACGGCCGCTATGGTGATCTGAGTAATCTTGCACCGACTTGCTCGAACACGCCTGTGCCTGTATCAGGCGTTACCGTCGGCTACACCAAGGGCATGGACTCGGTCGGTGTGTGGGTGCGAACCGCAATCGACGTCACTACCCTCACACTGAGTGCGAATGACTTAGACCTGAGCCCACGTAATCCGCAAACAGGCGCATACCTCGGGCCAGACAACAATTTCGTGCTTGGGGTGGGTTTCATCGCAGTCACCGAATCGCTTCCGATACCTGGCCCGAACGGGTTCCTATTGATGCTTCTCACGCTGCTACTCGGTGTTGCAGCATGGCGAGTGCAATACACCGCGCGCTCAGGAAAGCGCTGCGAAGCGCAGTTTTGAACGAAGCTATTCATGAGCAGGTTGTTTGCGTATGAATCGAGAAGGTCCGATCCAGTTTCTGTGGGTGCGTGCTGGCGAAGAACTCGACGAATCACCGAGTTGGTAAGCGCGCTGCTGTTCGCCATAGGCATGAGCGTCGCGACTGCCCAGCAACCCGCGTGCGTCGCAACGCCTGAAGTTGGTCGAAGCTGTGTTGACATGATTGTGGTCGCGCCATCGGCGTCGACTCAGTCGCGCACAGGAGGGGGCTCCTTCAGTGCTGACGATGAGCCTGGAAACGATTCCAGCGGCATCAATCACGTAATCCGATCACTCGATTTGCTCGCGTACGAAGTCCGCTATCGTGTACTTAACCAAGACGCGAGCGGTCTGCGGCTTCGATTCACGCTTCCGCCTGAGCTTGAGTATGCGAATCCAGTGAATCCCGCGTTCGGCAACGCGCCGATACCGGATTACTGTCTCTCGGGCTCGACTCTTGTGGGCGCAAACTTGGACTGTCGATTGGGCACCGTGTCGCAAGGCGTGGCACGAAGCGCGCTACTCTACGCGCGGCCAAAGTTTGGCACAGCCGACGGCACAGTGGTCCGGCTGCAGGCCAGCATTGAAGCAGCCAATCAGCAGGCGAGTGGGGCGGTGCAGCGGATTGGCTACCAGGATTCGGTTTCCGAGCTAGCGCTCAGTTGTAATGTCTCACGCCTGAATACAACACAGACGCTATCGCCGTGCGGTGATGTGGTGTCGGCTCGTCCGCAGTTCGATCTTGAAATGGGCGGCTTCTCCTCAACGAATCTCACCGACCGATCTGCCCGTGGCCCTGATGCGGTCAGTGTGGCGCTTGCCTCGTCGATTTCCACCGTTGTCGGCGGAGCGCCGGGCCGATCCGGCTACGTGGTGACAGTGCCAGTAGCGATTGCGTTACCCGGCGATGGCAGTGGCGGCGCACCGTTGAACTTGACGGTGCCAATCAATCTAGGGATGCAACTGGCAAACAATGACGCGCTTGCCGGCTTCGGCGAATTGGTCGGATGTGGCGTGAATGGGAACGATGATCCAGTACCCAACGGCACACGCTTAGGCGCGGGTTGGGCGGTGAACGTGAGCCCGCCGGTTTCGCTACGCGCACGTCGCTTTCCTTACGGAACCATCGGATTGGCCGGATCAACGAGCGCAGATGCTGCACACAACTCCGGGCAGATGAACTGCATGCAAAGCGTGGCGGGTGGTGACATTGGTATCGCTATTCAGCCAGCGTCGAACACATTTGCGCCACCCACATTTGCCGCGCGAAACCTGGACGGTACAGCTACCGCGCGCCGCTATGTGTTCGTTGGCTTGGTCGTCATCTTTTATCCGGCTGATCGAGTGCTGACGCCGAGCTCTGGGGGTACGGGTGACGGATCGGTCGGTATTCGCTTCAATATCGGTCAACCCGTTAGCGGCGCGCTACAAGGGATGACAATCGGCAGCGTCAGTGAACCCGACGCATTGGCGATCAACGATGGCTTTGCCGCGATCGGAGCCTACGATGATGACAACAATAATTTTGTCAATTCGTCCCTCGACTCAATTGGCGCGACCTATGCCAAGCTCTGGCGAAATCCGCGAGCGGATACTGATACGTTTCAGGGCGCGACCTGCCTGCGTGACGGCACCGACCCGATCTGTCGTCATGGCTACGCGTTTCCTGGGGCTAATCTCCAATCACTGTTTGTCTACAACTATCGAGAGTTCATCTCGCGGGCGAACGTTTCGTTTTGCGACGAATGGGATAGCGCGCGCACACGCCTTCGCGTGCCCTTCGATCCACTGGCGAATCCGGCAGAGATGCCGCCGGGTCATGCTTTGCTACTAGAGCTTGGTGGGCTCAACAGCGCTCCGGATGTGCTTGCGTCTATGGGGCTTTCAATTGAAGTAAGCACAGATCCGGGTTTAATTCCGAATATCGACTGGCAGCCGACCGAACCGGATCGAACACTATCTCGCAGCCAGGCGTCCGCACCCGAATGTAGCTCTGGAAATTGGATCGCGGCAACGCTCCCCGCAACGGTGGTTGCAAGTCTGAATGCTGTGGCACTGCCGACCTCGCTGGAGTCGCCACCAGGCAGCGGTATTTACCCAGCAATTAAGCGCGTTCGCTTACGCGCTGCCAATTTGCTACCCTTTGTCACGCTCGCCCTCCGCGGCAGCTATGAAGTCATTGCAGGATCGCCCGGAATGCGCCTGCCAAACCGAACCTCGTTTCAGCTCGAATCCGGTTCGAACTGGACTTACGCCGAGAATGATCACGCCATTGTCAGAAGCGTCGACACATCGATAAAGATTGCAGCATCTCGAAATCTGACGACGGCAGCGACCGCACCGATCTCGATACTGGCTTTTGGTGAGACGGCAGAGTTCACAATCACCACAAAGCTGACCAGCGGCGAAACCCAGCCATCTCCCTTAGCTATGCCGCTCGTGGTGAAGAGCTATCTGCCAGTCGGTCTTGGCTATATCAGTGGTTCAGCGGCGCCGGCACTGTTCCGCGCGCCCTATGCCGCAACCAACCCGGAGACTGGGCTGCCTGCAGAAGTATTGGAGTGGCAGTTTTCGAGCCCCGTCGCGGGTGCGCAGCAGCCACCGATCACGTACCAGGTGCGACTCGGTTTCGGCGTAGGCAACGGCGTGAGTTTGCATACAACCGCAATCGTCGAACATGCGCTTGATCCATCGCCACTTATCACGTCACCGCTGCCCGCATCGAATGAAGATCGTATCGACGTTGCTGACATCACCGCCCGCGTGCCACCCGGCCTGCTGACCACGCTCACCGCGACGACGCCGTTCATCGATCTCGGAGGCATCGCGACATGGGAGTTAGGCGTCGCAAACACAACCGATGCAACGTTTACCGCGCTGCGGCTCATCAGCCCGTTGCCGCGCGTTGGCGATCTGATCAATAGTGCAAACTCATTCAGTGGCGCATTCTCAAGCGGCCTGGTCAGCGGTATTGCAAGCGGCGTGACGCTCTACTACTCGACGAGCGCCGCAAGCGTTATCAATCGAAATCCGAACTGTGTATCTAACGGAGGTAGTTTGCCGGATGGGTCGGGCGCCTGCCCTGGGTCGGGCGCGCTCTGGACGCAGGCTCCAGCGGGCGCAATTCCGGCCGGCACGACAGCCATACGTATCGACGACACGCGAAACCTCGCTCCGAACGCCAGCAACCTATTTGCGTTATCGATCGATACTGATGGCAACCGAGCGGGCGACACCTACGAATTCAGTTTTGCAGCCGCCGCGCTGGGTCAATCGCTGGTCGTACAAAGCCCAAGAGCGTCAATTCGAGTGCCGTCCGCGGAGATTCGAGGCGCAGTTTTTTCGGACAACGATGACTCCCACACACCGAGCGCCGCAGACACTGGGATTCCAAGCGTCACTATGCGCTTGTCGGGTCGTGATGCGCAGGGCAATACCTATGTACTCGATACTGAAACTGCTGCCTCCGATGGTCTTTCATCAACGATAAATCGCATTAGCGTTAACGGCGGGGCAACCCTGTCGCAGACTTGTAGCGCGGCGCCCCCACTTTCGCGGGGTGAATATCTCTTCTGCAACCTACCATCGTCAGACACTGCAGGCTATCAACTTTTTGAGCAGCAACCGCTTGACTACCTGGATCGCGAGGAATTCGTTGGCGCGCTTAGCAGCGCTCAGCCAGCGGGCGTCATCAGTGCCAACGACACCATCTCTGGCATTCGGGTTCAAAACGATTTAATTGCAGGCGCTGGTGATCGCGGCAGCGGTTACCTGTTCGCTGAATATCCTGTGTACGCAGTGGTGCGCGGTCGTGTGCTGAGCGAGCAAAGCGTTCCACTAAATCAAACCGATGACGGTCCGAATATCGATACAGGAATTTCAACTTCGCTATCGATTGCGTGCGCTCCCGTTTCGATGGGAAACGCTTCCGCGCAGAGCGCGTCAGACGGGAGCTTCGAATTCAACCGAATCCCAGTGGGCGCGAACTGCACGATCACCGAGACGCAGCCTGCAGGCTATCGCAATTTTTATAACTTGCTCGGCGATGGCGCTTACGCACAGTCAGGCGACATGGGAACGGGGGCGAGCACAATTTCGATAGTCGTCCCCGCACGCGGCAGCAACGGAAACGTATTTGCTGAATTGCAGCTAACCGACACGACGAGTACCGTCCTTTGCGATCCGTTGCAACCGACCGCTGGGCAACCAGTGAGCTGCACGGCAACCTGCACTAATCACGGACCCAGCGCCGCCGCGGATATGACGTGCGAAATCACCAACCGAGATCAACTGCCTGGCTACCGCGGTGGATACTGTGTTGGTCAAGCGCCGATTTCACAAGGCGGTGTCTTGACATGCACTGTACAGTTTCTCTTCCCGTTCGGGTTGACAGAAATTCTGGCTGGATCGGGCGCAGCCAACGATTCAAATGGCGGTCCGCAGCCGACGGCAGGAAACAATCCGAGCCGCGTGTCGCTGGTGCCTCAGCTTTTATCGCAGATTGCCGATGTGCCGCTTCACCGCGCGACGGCACTGGTTCTAGCGCTCCTGCTGCTACTAGGCGGGTGGCGACGATTGATCAAATCGCACTCACAAGCCCAACCAAGGGTGTAACAAACTGCATTTCGCATTTCGAGCGTTTCGGTAAATCGCTAAGGCGGCCAAACGTGAGCCGCTCGCAGATTCGAACTCAACGAACGTGAGAGTAGAGCTTCACCTGTACTTCTGGGCGGCTAGCGAACGCCCACTGCGCTGCAGAGAATTTGAGTTGAATCAACTCACGCTTAACCACACTATGAATCGGTTACTCAAAGGGATACGTCGGTGCTCGCCGGGCCTTGTTGTCTCGCTCGCCACGCTCGCTCTACCTCAAGTAAATGCGCTTAACGATACGGGCACGACTGCTTGTTACACCAACAACCAATTCCCGACAAGCTGTACCGCTGCGGTGATTTCAGACTCAGGCACTCATCCAAGACAAGACTCGCGCCTGGGTCGTGACGCCAATCCGTCACCAGGGAAAATCGGCGCTGGCGCAGCAGGGTTTGACTTCACGAAAATCAGCAACGCT
>JAAFJO010000006.1 GCA_013298145.1 Betaproteobacteria bacterium | reverse complement strand
TCAGTGAAGTAGGTGAAGCCACCGGAAATCAACAGTGTTTTCACACCGTGCTCGCGCGCGAAACGCATCAGTTCATCCAAGCCCGGCGACGGTTGCAAACGCGTTTCATACACTTCGCGCAAGACATCGGTAGAGAGTCCTTCGAGGCACGCAACTCGGCGTCGTAGGCTTTCCTGAAAATCCAGCTCGCCCCGCATCGCCGACGCAGTAATCGCAGAGACTTCGGCTTTCACCCCGGCGAAATCGGCGATCTCGTCGATGCATTCGATCGTGATGGCCGTCGAATCCATGTCCATCGCGATGAGGCCCAATTCACGAACGGGAATCGCGCGATCCAGTGGCAGGCGGTTGGCGTCGGAAGCGGTCATGGGCAATAGGGTCAGGTGGAATAGGTTTGCGACGTCTCGGACGAAGCGATTTACGGACGAACGTCGGCCCGAAGTGTAAGCACAAGCAATTTAGCTTTTAGTTAGTAGGCTCATTTTTGTTGGGGCTAGACGTTTAAAAATAGGAGAAACTATTTTGGCTCTAATTGAGCGAAAGCCCAATTTAAATGTGGGCTACACGTAAAATTTTATGAGTTTCAATCGATGTAGACAATCACGTCCCCGTCGACGCGAACCTTTCCCGTTCGCTCGGCTTCGTGAAGTAGCCACTGCGCGTAGGCCTCGTCGCTCAAGTGAAAAAACATGGCGTTGTAATCGCGATGCACGCCCACTTGCTTTACGTAGTTCATGAGTTCGCTTCGATCAAGCGTGCCCCGCCAGTTCATCGAATAAATGAACATGCCTTTCACCACGTTTCGCGCGATACGCAGGTCATCGGCTGCGAAGGCTTCGAGCTTCTCACCCGCGCGCTTGAGCGCACCGGAAAAATCGCGAAACATGGGTCCGTGACCGGGCAATACAACCGCCACATCGAGTTCTGCGAGCCGCTTGAATGTCGCGCGTTGAGCGGCGAGCGGTTTCGGATCCAGCGCCTGCGGCACCACGAAGCCTGAGCCGTTTTCCCATAGCGCGTCGGCAGATATGAGCGCGCGCAGTCGCGGTGCGTACAGTACGAGCGAACCCATATCGTGCCCCGGTGTCGCGATGCATTGCCAGGTTTCGCCACCGAGCATCAGCGTCTGCCCCGCCTCGATGGTTTCATCCCACGAAAATCGTTCGGCTTGCTGATCGGCATAGCTGAGCATCTGCTGCGGTGCATCCCAATTCACGAGGTACGGCACTTCCTCCGACGGCACTGCAATGCGGCAGCCCGGGTGGGCGCGCCGCACCGCAAGGTTGCAGCCGATGTGATCGCTATGAATATGGGTATTGATGACTTTCGCGAGCGGAATGTGATCCCACGCGGCGAGCGTTTCATCAATTTTCGTGAGCGTTTTCTCGGCTCGGGTGATGTAGCCGGTATCAACAATGCTTGCGACATCGTTGCCCGACACATGATCGCGAAACATGATGTGATTCGCGGAGAGCCAATCGCGCTCGATGAACTGAATTGAATCTGGTAACTGCATGCGTGAATTATGGTGCAGCAGCGCCGCTAAATTCGATGCGTTCGACGGACTGAGCGCCGCTACTCGCTCGCGCCCAACAAGTGCGCGCTGAATCCATTTACTTCAAGCTCGCGCAGCACAGCAGCGACGTGCTCTCTATCGCGCGTCTCAAGCGTTAACTCAACTTCCGTTGATTTCACGCTGAACACGCCGAAGAGTCGCTGGTGTTCAACGTCAACAATATTGCCGCCCGCGTCGCCCACCACTTTGGTGAGCTTCGCAAGTGAGCCCGCCACGTCGGGCACGCGCACCCGCACACGCACGAGCCGCCCCTCGCGCACGAGGTTTCTCATCAAGATTGAAGCAAGAATTCGCGAATCAATATTGCCACCACAAAGCACGACACCGACGTTTTTTCCAGCGAACAGCTCGCGGTGTTGCAAAAGCGCGGCGATTCCCGTCGCACCTGCGCCTTCGGCCACCGTTTTTTCAATCTCGATGAGGAGCGCGATCGCTTCCTCGATAGTTGACTCGTCGACGATTAAAACGTCTTTCGCAAGCGCCTTGACGATGGCAAATGTGAGCTCGCCGATGTCGCGAACCGCAAGACCCTCGGCGATCGTTTCCGTCCCTACCTGCACCTGCTGACCGTGTAGCCGCTGCGCCATCGCGGGAAACGTGGTGGATTCAACACCGTAGATTTCTATGCTAGGGCGAATACCTTTCGCTGCAATGGCACAACCCGCGACCAAACCACCGCCACCCACCGGCACGATCAGGGCATCGAGTTCGGGCGCGGCCTCAAGCATCTCAAGCGCAACGGTGCCTTGGCCAGCGATGATGTCAGCATCATCGAACGGATGAACAAAAACAAAGTTCTTCTCTGCTGCGAGCATGCGGGCGTGGGCGCTTGCCTCGGCGAGGGTATTACCGTGAAGCACGACCGTCGCGCCGTGGCTCTCGGTATTACGAACCTTCACGAACGGCGTGTAGGCCGGCATCACAATGGTCGCTGGAATCCCCAAGCGCCCAGCGTGATAAGCAACGCCTTGAGCATGATTGCCCGCGCTCATCGCAATCACGCCGCGTGACTTTTCCTCGGCTGTGAGCGACAAAAGTTTGTTGAGCGCCCCGCGCTCTTTGAAGCTCGCGGTGAACTGCAGGTTTTCGAACTTAAGCCACAGTTCGCAACCAAAGATGCGCGAAAGCGTTTTTGAATGAAGACAAGGCGTGTGCTCGATGGCGCCAGCGATTTTGTCGCGCGCTTTGAGCACGTCCTGGAAAGAAACGGGTAGTTTGTCCATGCCCTGATTCTATGCAGCATAGGCGGCAGAAAATACCGAAAGAGGCAGGCACGCGAATGCGCGCTAGCAGGCTGTGCCGCGAATTACAAAGTCCTTTGCGCAACGACTGCCAAACTGTGGCATCGCGTGATGCTTCGTCAAAAATCCGCTAAAAATTCTTACGTATCCACGTACGCTTCGGTGGTTTCCCGAAATTTTCCTCGTGTGTCGGGCTCTCATAACGTTATGCAGAGGTCTTTGTCAAACGCCGTGCGGTCAAGCGAGCGCCCGGAAAAATTCCTTAAGCAACTTCGCGCGTTCCGTAATCGTGGCCGCAGGTCGTTCGATCTTGATTCGGTCTTGCCCTGCCAAGCGATAACGCCCATCTTTTTGGATGAGTTGGATCAACTTGATGGGCTCGAAGCTGGGCTTTGCTTTGAACGTGATGATGGAGCGCTCTGGCGCACCATCGATCTTTTTAACGCCCAGCGATTTTCCTGCGATCCTCAGCTCGTGGGCAGCCACCAGCGCTTCGGTGGGTGGCGGCAGCAATCCGAATCGATCAATGAGCTCTTCTTTGAGCTCTTCTAGGGCGTCACTGGTTTCGCAGTTTGCCAAGCGCTTGTAGATCACCAGCCGCTCATGCACACCCGCGCAGTAGTCCTCTGGAAGAAGTGCAGGCGTGTGCAGGTTGACCTCAGTGGTGACGCCCAGTGGCTCATCGAGGTCTGGCTCTTTCCCTGCTTTAAGCGCCTTTACGGCCTGATTGAGCATTTCGCTGTAGAGCGAAAAGCCAATCTGCTGCATCTCACCGGATTGATTGTCGCCGAGCACTTCGCCCGCGCCACGGATTTCAAGATCGTGCATCGAGAGGTAGAAGCCAGCACCGAGATCTTCGAGCTGCGTGATCGCCTCCAAGCGCTTCTTGGCATCAGCGGAAATCGCGTCCTCTCCGGGGACGAGCATGTACGCGTAGGCCTGATGATGCGAGCGACCCACCCGACCGCGCAGTTGATGCAGTTGTGCGAGACCAAACTTATCTGCACGATTGATGAGAATCGTGTTGGCGTTACCCACATCAATACCTGTTTCGATGATCGTGGAGCAGAGAAGAATTTGAAAGCGCTGTTGATAGAAATCGCGCATCACGCTTTCTAGCTCGTTTCCGCCCATCTGCCCGTGACCCACGCGTACCCTTGCTTCCGGGATGAGCGCTTCCAGCCGCTCACGCATGTTCTCGATTGTTTCGATTTCGTTGTGCAGGAAATACACCTGACCGCCTCGCTTTAGCTCACGATGGATCGCTTCGCGGATGATGCCGTCGCTGCCTTTCGCGACGAACGTCTTGATGGCGAGGCGTTTCTGCGGGGCGGTGGCAATCACACTGAAGTCACGGATGCCTTCGAGACTCATCGCCAGCGTTCTCGGGATCGGAGTGGCGGTGAGTGTGAGCACGTCGACCTCGGCACGGAGCTTTTTGAGTTGCTCTTTTTGGCGCACGCCGAACCGGTGCTCTTCGTCGATGATGACGAGCCCCAGATTCTTGAATTTGATGTCGGGCTGAATAAGTTTATGCGTCCCGATGACAAGATCGACCGTGCCGCTTTCCATCCCCGCGAGCGCAGCCTTGGTCTCTTTAGCCGAGCGAAAGCGCGAGAGTTCTTCGACCTTGATGGGCCACGGCGCGAGCCTGTCTTTAAACGTTGTGAAGTGTTGCTCCGCCAGAAGGGTCGTTGGCACCAGCACCGCGACTTGTTTGCCGCCCATCAGCGCAACAAAGGCCGCACGTAGCGCCACCTCAGTTTTCCCGAAACCGACGTCACCGCACACCAAACGATCCATCGGCTTTGCGGCTACTAAATCTTGAATCACCGCCTGAATCGCAGCGCTTTGATCGGCGGTCTCTTCGAATTTGAAGCCTGCTGCGAACTCGGCGTAGTCACTCCAGTCAATCTTGAACGAATGTCCCACGCGCGCCGCGCGCTGCGCGTAGATGTTTAATAGTTCTGCCGCCGTGTCACGCGCCTGTTGTGCGGCTTTGCGTTTGGCTTTCTCCCACTGCTGCCCGCCAAGGATGTGTAGCGGCGCATGTTCAGGCGACGTGCCGCTATAGCGCGTGATGAGGTGCAAACTCGCCACTGGCACATAGAGCTTGGCTTGGTTCGCATATTCCAGATGCAGAAATTCAGTGCTGCCATCGCCGAGATCGAGCGAGACGAGACCTAAGTAGCGGCCGATGCCATGTTCTTCGTGCACCACCGGATCGCCGATCTTCACCTCGCTCAAATCGCGAAGCATTGAGTCGACGTTGCTCGTCTTAGCCCGCTTTCGGCGCGCCTGTCGTGGCGTGGCGGGGTAGAGCTCGGCTTCGGTGACGATGGTCAGTCGGTCCGCGACAAATGTCGCCCCGGCAAACAGCGGCGCGGCGGCGATACAAAACGCGTCGCTTTTCGCCATGAAATCTGCAAACGTCTCAACGCGCGTTGCGTTGAGCCCGTGCTCGCCGAACATTTCGTTCATCGTTTGCGCGCGCCCCGCACTCTCCGCGCACACCAGCACGCGCGAATTGGCCTTACTGGCGAGCGAGAGAAAGTCAGCGAGTGGGCCGAGTGGCCGCTCTTTCCGTCGATCAATTTCTAGCGGCGGCACGCGGCGTGCGCCGAGATCATCGACCGATTGAGCCTCACCTTTCAGCTCATAGCGGGAGTAGGCTTTGATTTGTTGCAAGAACTCGTCCCTCAGAAGGTAGAGGCGAGTTGGCGGAAGGAGCGGGCGCGCTGCATCTGCGCGCAAGAGCTCCCAGCGCTCACGGGTTTCCTTTTCGAAGGCCGTTAGCGTTTCGTGAATGTCGCCCACGAGCGCGAATACCGCCGAAGGCGGCGCATGATCGAAGAGCGTTTCTGTGCCCTCGAAGAAGAGGGGGAGGTAGAACTCGATTCCGCCTGGGAATATCCCATTCGAGACGTCTTTGTAGGTGGCGGATTTTGACGGATCACCCTCGAATTCTTCGCGGAACCGTTGGCGGAACAGGGTGCGCCCGGCTTCTTCCGTTGGAAACTCGCGTGCGGGGAGCAGAGAAAGTTCGTTCGTTGGGTAAAGCGTGCGCTGTGAATCGGGTTCGAACGTTTTGATCGATTCGATATCGTCATCGAACAAATCAAGCCGAACAGGTAGCACTGCACCCATCGGAAAAATATCGATGATGCCGCCGCGAACCGCGAATTCACCCGGCGACACGACTTGCGTGACGTGGGTATAGCCACCCAGCGTCATTTGCTCGCGAAGTTTGGCAACATCAAGCCGCTGCCCTTTCTTCAACGAAAACGTGCGAGCGGCGATGAAGCTGCGTGGCGCAAGCCTTTGGGTGGCGGTAGTCGCTGCGACCAACATCACATCGCAGGCTCCGTTGGAGAGCGCGTAGAGCGCCTGCAATCGATCGCTCACCAAATCTGGGTGCGGCGAGAAATGATCGTAAGGGAGCGTTTCCCAATCGGAAAACTCACGAATCCGCAGCGCCGGATCAAACCAGGCGATTTCTTGCGCAAACTGATGAACCTCTTGCGCGTTGGCACAGACGATGATGAGCGTACGGCTCTCGACTTGGAGCGTTCGCGCGAGGAGTGCGAAGCCGCGGGTGGTTGCTGCACCGGGTAATCGCGCGAGTTGCGCCTTTTCACCGGTACGTGGAAGCCGGGGAAGTAATAACAGTTTGTTTTGGACGTCGGCGGAGATTGAAGACACGTGGGTTACTGCTCAGGCGCGTCGAAAACTCTGTCCCGCTATCGGGTTCGCGCGATGTGTGGGGTACGAATGAAAAAAGCTCGCCCCCACAAAGCAACCGACCGAGATGCTTGAGAGCGCTCCGGGCGGACACGTCGTGACGAACGAGTTGACAGAGCCCAAATTATAAGAATGTGGAGAGTGGCGCTAAAGTTCAATGCCTTAATAAAGTGGGGCCACGGTATGTTAAACGCTATAAGCGAAATTCAGGTTAAATTGCGCTTAGCCCCGATTAAGTGGCGGATAGAGTCAAAACTATGAAAGATGTAAGGCGTGATCCGTGCAGAGCGGGCGCCTGCACGCCGCGATCATTTGCGTCGTAAGCGGCGGAGGCGGTCGCCTTAGCGCTTAACCCGCCCTTTCGACAAACTCGAAGTCCACTTTGCCGTTGTCTGGATTAACGGCTGCGACCTTGACGCGGATTCGCTCCCCGAGCGCCAAGCTAAAGCCGCTACGTTGGCCCACCAGCGTAACTTTGTCGCGGCCGAGTTCGTAGTAGTCGCGTGGCAGGGTGGAGGCGTGAACGAGGCCGTCGGCGAACGTGGTGTCGAGGGTGACGAACGCGCCGAACGGTACGACACCCGAAACGGTGCCCACGAACACCTCGCCGAGCTTTGTCTCGAGAAATTTAGCCTTGAGGAATTGCACGACCTCGCGCGATGCGACATCCGCCCGGCGCTCATTCGCGCTGCAAATCTCGCCCAGACGGTCCCAATCGGGTTCGGCATATTTCTTCTTTGCCAAAACTGCCTTGATTCCTCGATGAACGAGCAGATCGGGGTAGCGCCGAATCGGAGACGTGAAATGCGCGTAGTGCTCGTATGCGAGTCCGAAGTGTCCCCCGTCTTTCGGTGTGTAGATAGCCTGGGGAAGCGAGCGCAGAAGCGTCATGTGGAGCGCGGGCGCGTCGATGCGATCACGAGTGCGCTCGATCAAATCAGCGTAGTCTTTTGGTTCAGGTTGCTCGCCGCCGCCGAGCGAGAGACCACGTAAGGAAAGCGTTTCGCGTAGTGCGGCCAATTTCTCGGGCAGTGGAATATCGTGCACACGGTAAAGCTGCGGCTGTTTCGCGCTCGCTAAAAATTCGGCAGCACACACGTTGGCCGCAAGCATCATCTCTTCAATCAACTTGTGTGCGTCGTTCCGAATAGCGGGCTGGATATTTGCAACGCTGCCATCATCGTTAAACGTGAACACCGCTTCCTGGCCTTCGAAGTCAAGTGCGCCACGAAGCTTGCGTGCGTCGCGAAATACTTGGTAGAGCTCGTGGAGGCATTTCAGCGATGCGTCAATCGAGCCCTTCTTGGGTTTTGACGCCACAAGCCCGGGGAGCTGCGATGCGACTTCGGTGTAGGTCAGCCGCGCTTTGGAGTTCATGACGGCTGCGTAGAACTCAAAGGATGAAATGTCGCCGCTCGCCGAAACCTTCATATCGCACACCATGCAAAGGCGATCCACGTTCGGCCGCAGTGAGCACAATTCGTTGGAGAGCGCCTCCGGCAGCATTGGGATCACGCGGCGCGGGAAATACACGCTGGTGGTGCGCTCACGAGCATCTGCATCGAGCGCGGACTTTAACTTCACGTAGTGCGAAACATCCGCGATCGCGACCACCAGTCGAAATCCTTTGCCAGATTTCTCAGCGTAGACGGCATCGTCGAAATCCTTCGCCGTTTCCCCATCGATCGTGACCAAGGGCAGCTCGCGTAGATCGACTCGTCCGCGCGCATCTGCGGGCTTGACCTTATCTCCGAACGCAGCCGCTTCCTTAAGCGTTGCGTCTGAAAATACGTAGGGCAAATTGTGTTTGCGAATTGCAATTTCGAGCTCAATATCACTCGCGCCTTCGTCACCCACGATTTCTACGATCTCGCCTACCGCATCGTCGTAGGGGGTGGGTTGTTTGCTGATTTCGACGACAACAATTTGATCAAGGGCTGCCTTGTTAAGCTTGTTTCGCGGAACAACAATATCTTGGTTGATGCGCCGCTCCGAGGCTACGACAAACCAGATCCCGTCCTTTGATTTGAGTTTCCCCACCACACGGTGATTCGCTCGCTGAACAATCGACACCACCTCGCCCGTGGCCTTGCCGTCGCGGGTGAAACCGCTCGCACGGATTCCGATACGATCGCCGTGTAGCACGGCTCGCATTTCGTCTTCGGAAATAAAGAGGTCATCGCCCCCTTGATCGAGCTTGGCGAAACCGTAACCGTCAGGGTGACCGATGACGGTCGCGAGTAACGTGTTCGGCGGCAATAACGGTGGGGGTGTGGGTGCCTGAGCAGGCGGCGTTGGTTCAGGCGCAGCCGCTTTTGTCGCGCGACGCTTCGCTGGGGTGCTTTTCTCGCCGGTCTCCGTCGTCGGCGGTGCGGCGACTTTTGCCTTTGCAGTTGTCGACAACGGTTTCTTGCTGGTTTTCTTCACAGCCGACGCTGAAGCGCGCGCTTTGGGGACTTTAGCGCCTAATGCCTTCGGCGGAGTTTTCACTGCTTTTTTCTTCGAAGCAGCGGATTGGATTTTGGTCGTTTTCGTAGTCAATCTATAATTCCGGTTGAAATCTGAAATGCCCAGGTGGCGGAATTGGTAGACGCACTAGTTTCAGGTACTAGCGGGTAACACCGTGGGGGTTCGAGTCCCTTCTTGGGCACCAAACCTTGTTTCAATGTCCGTGTGACACTGGAAATGGGTTTAGGTCAAATGTAAGCGATCCACTGGCAAGAGCCTCATTCGGCCCAGCGCACACTGACTGGGGTCGCGAATGTGACGCGAATTGCAACGCAGTAATGACAGTCCACGAGAGAGCTCACGCGGTTGTTGTTACTGTGAGTCGGCGTCACCGCGACAGGTGGTTTGTGGTGCGCGGCAATATCGGTTATTGCACCGCTTCGGCCAACGTCGAAAACCGTTCCACGCGGTTCTTCCCGTTTTGCTTCGCATTCAGTAACCCACGATCTGCTCGCTGAATTAGCTGCTTAACCGAGTCCTGCGAACTCGGTGCGAACTCCGCGACGCCAGCGCTGACACTTACAAACAACGGTTGCCCGTTATGCATGACCGGTCGTTGTGCGATCGTGGCGACAATGCGGTCAATGATTGCGTGAGCGCGAGCCTCGTTCGCTGAGCGCAGCACCAACAAAAACTCATCGCCACCGATCCTCCCGACGGCGTCGTCACGTCGCAGGGACTCGCGAATGATGTCAACGCAATGAATCAACACTTGATCGCCGAGCGCGTGTCCGTACGTGTCGTTGAATTGTTTGAACCGATCAATATCTAGAACGCACACCGCGATGTACTCGCCATTTGCCTCAGCTTCCGCGCAGCGCGAGTGAGCCGTGGCAAGAATCGCTGCGCGCGAATTCACGCTCGTAAGTGCATCAGTTTCGGCAGTGACGCGGAGCGAATTTGCGCGCCGAGCGAGCACAAAGAGCGCGACGCCCACCGCTAACAATGTGACAAGCGATGCGGTGATTGCAATCCGTTGCCAGAATATTCGCGTTTGATCGCGCTTGATTACCACCTCGCTGACCGCGTTTTGCTTCAGAAGCGCTTCTAGCTCAAGCTCACGCGCATTCACCTCGTGGTACTCGCGTAGCGCGCGAATTTGAGCGGCAGTAGTTTTCGCTTGACGTATATAGGCCAATAGCTCCTCGCGTGCGCGGAGCACGATGGCGTCGTTGCCGCTCTTTGCTGCCATTGCGATTTGGGTGCGCAGTTGCGCTACCCGATGCGCCCATTGCTCGCTTGAGTTTTCCGGACGCAGTGCCAGCATTTCGCTGAGGAGTTTCCTGGCTTCGTCGATGCGACCTGTTGCTGCAGCTGCGAGCGCAAGCTCCCGTCGAGCGCTGGCTCGCGCGATATTGTCGTCCAGTCGATCATGAAGTCGCACGGCGTCGGCCGCGCGCGCGTACGCTCTCGGGCTATCTTGTTGCAAGCGATGAATTTCGGCTAGGCTGAGGGCGGCGGTCGCTGCACCAAGAAGACTTTTTTGCAGTCGCGAGGCCTCAAGATGACGCATCGCAGTGCGCTCAGCTGCGCCGAGGTCTCCACGATCCAATTCGTTGATGCTAAGCGCGTGCAGGAGTTCTAGCTGCCATCCGATTTCACCGGCACGCTCTGCCTTTTCAAGCGCGATGAGGAGTCGTTTTCGCGCGGGTTCGTAATCCGCAAAGGACTGCAAGACGTCGGCAAGGGCATAGTCAAGGGCGATTTCGTGACGAACGCGGATTCTAGAGAGCGGCAGCAAGCGCTCAATTAGCCGCAACGACGAGATTGCATTGCCGTCGCCTCCTGCGGCGCGTTCAATCATCGCGTAGTCGAACAGATCGTCAATCAAGCGGGTGGGGTCTGGGTGTTCTGCAAAACTGGCGGCGATTCCGCGCTGTGCACGAATTGCTTCGGCGCTTTCTTTCGCAGCCTCCGACTCAAGTCCCATGAAGTATTTCGCTCGCGCTCGTGCTTGCTTGAGCGTTGCGAGTCGCATCGGGTCATTGATTTGGGTGGCAAGCGCGATTGCCTCCGAAAGTGCACCCAGTGCAAGATCGCCTCGCCCGATTTCGATGCAGGCACGTGCGAGAAGATTAACCGTGTCTACAACCAGTTCGGGCGGCGTGTCCGGAGAAAGCTGCTGCGTTAGTTTTTGAGCGTAATCAAACTGCAGCAATCCTGTGGAGTACCGCGTCGATTCAGCTTCACGAATGTCGCCCGGGGTAACAGCACCAAACGCGCCCAATATCGCCAAACCGATAAACAAAACGACGATCGCGTGGGCCGCTGCCGTTGCCGCGCACCTGCGTAGAGCTAGCATGCGCCAGCAGTCTCCCAATATCTGTCCCCCAGAATCTCGCTGCCCGTTGACAACGCTCTCGCATTTTAGGTTTGGTTTCAGTCGAGAGAGCGAGAGCAACTGCACGATTCAGGAAGAACACGGACGTAAATGCAAATGCCGCTCGATTGTTCGCCGTTGGGTTTCGGTTGTCGATGGGCGCGTCAAGGTTTTCAAGTCGGCTGTTGCCAAGTGATTTCTATGCTGTTGGCATTCCCAAGCCCGCCGTGTTTTGATGCAGGCAGCGAAATACGGAAAGGTCTTCAACTGTAACGCTGACCACATTTGAGCATCCTACATTCGTGTCGAACGCCCCTGCCGACGGCACGGGCTGAGCGCGCGTCGCAGCATACGGTCACTCGGAAGTTGTGGAAAGCTTGTTGCGGATCCGTGTCTACGGCCGCTCGCCATGGCGAGTTGATATCTACGCAACTCAGCGCTCGTCAGCGCTTGCGAAGCCCGAACGAGCCCGCGGATTTGCTGGCGACGTGCCGGCCAAGTCACCCCATACATCTCTGGTTCGCACCTATCCGCGATGAAGGTGGCTGGGTTTGTATTTGCGGTAGCGACGGCCCCAACATCGTCGCAAAGTCGAACAGCATGGTTCACGCTTTCGAATCAAGCGATCAGGTGCTTCGGCGGCCCACGATTCAGGCCACGTTAAAAAGCAGACGCGTCACATTTTCGGAATTCTTCGGGGCGGGTTCAGCTCATTTGGCAGAAGCGGCGCTCAGAGTGGTTACGAAGTTTTTGCGACACACTTGTCGCCCGCTCTCCGTGCGCTCGCCACGTCGGCCGTCGCGCCTCGTCTGTCAACTTCGCGTGCATCGAAACCTGAATCGCCGCATCCGCCAAAAGAGCGCAAACATGCCCTGGTGCGCGATTGACCGGGAATGATTACGCGCGATGTACTTCGCCGCAAGTCTCACACTGAATCGTTTGCAGCGCCATGAGATCGAGCAAGCCCTTTTCTGTGAAGTAACGGTTCCGCTCGCGCCCCGGTGGAATCGCGCGCGACTTCGCGACTTCCACCGTTTTTGGGCAAACGACGCCGGGGCTGGCTACGACAAACACTCAGCCCCGCTGCTGCTTCTATTTTTTGGCTCCTGCCTGCAAATTCACTACGATGAAGTTTTAGATATAGAGAAGGTGCGGCAATTTCGTCCATCTGCATTGTCAAACCAAGTCATGAGACCTGTTATCGCTTCTCCACACTTGTCACCGCGATGCGCCGTGACCACGAAAACGTCAACACATTCGAATGAAAACCCAAACTCGTTAGGCTCATACGAATCCGTGCACACGGGGCGATGGCGACGAAGGCGTATTCAGCAGCCGCTAGCATCAGTGAGGGGAAAGCGGCTTAATCGTCGCGCCTTCGTTTGACTATTCACCAGGTCTTAGTCCAAAAGATACAGGCTTGAATGAGTCAGGCCGTCGAGGCGAAACACATCACCTTTTACTCGCCGTTGTCATGCATTTACCGTCACAGCCACGTCGTTAGAAGCAGATTTAAATTGGGACTTACTTAACAAAACGCGCTTCTACGACGTAGAAATGGGCGTGCCGTTAAAAACGCAAACTGGCGTTCTTAAAGGAATTAACAGTACTCAGAGAAGGGCTCACTGCGCGGCGATCCACGCAGCGTGAGAAACCATGTACACCCTCGCGCGGCTACGGGCTAATGGAACGCGTCTTAACCCGTAACCCGGCGCATCGGCGCCCGACTAGCGTCATTGTTTTGTTCTACAAGTTTCGCGAGTAAGCGGCAGAGCTCAGCCTGCTCAATCGCATCTAGAGGAGCGAGGATCCGAGCCTGCGCTGACCGCACTGCGGGGATGGCTCGTTTGAGGCAGCTTCGACCTGCTGACGTGAGCGCGAGACGCTTCCTGCGACGATCAACGGGATCGCTTTCTCGCACGACGAGACCGCGCTCTTCAAGGCGGGTGACGACTTGGCCGAACGTTGCCACATCGACTGCGATCAGCGCGGCGAGCGTGACTTGATCAACGCCCGACGCTCGTTCGAGCTCTGCAAGTAGTGCGAATTGGATTGGCGTGAGATCAGTTTCGGCGGTTTCCTCGACGAAGATAGCAACCGCAATCTGTTGTGCGCGGCGAATCAAATGTCCTGGAACAGAATGGATATCAAACACCTGCTGCGTTGCATTTCTGGGGGCTGGCTCCACAAGTTTCGACGCGCGCATTTGCAAACCAGTTAGTTAGTAAGTACACTTATTATAAGTAGACTT
Organism: Betaproteobacteria bacterium; assembly: GCA_013298145.1. Taxonomy (GTDB): domain Bacteria; phylum Pseudomonadota; class Gammaproteobacteria; order Burkholderiales; family Casimicrobiaceae; genus Casimicrobium. The sequence continues at coordinate 178,685 of JAAFJO010000006.1, read as the reverse complement.
ATTGAATAGCAGTAATTGCTGCGAAAAGTAAACGATGAACCCGAGTCGCGAAACTCAAATGCTGATTGCTGGCGGTGGTATTGGTGGGCTCGCAGCGGCGCTCGTGCTCGCGAGTGATGGCCATCGCGTGACGGTGTTTGAACAAACCGACGCGTTCGGAGAAATCGGCGCTGGGATTCAACTCGGCCCAAACGTCTTTCGAATGTTTGATTATCTTGGGCTCACAGCGGATATTGACCGTGTGGCGAGCTATCCGACTCACTTAGGTATGCGCGATGTAGCGACGGGCGAACAAGTGGTTCGCGTGCCGCTTACTGAGACCGCAAAAGCGGCGTATGGCTTTCCCTATGGGGTGATCTATCGCGCAGACTTACACGATGTACTTCTGAACGCATGTCACGCGTTTGGCAATGTCACGCTGCTCACGGCCAGCCGAATTGAATCGTTTAGCCAGTCGGCAGATCGTGTCAACGTGAAACTTGCCGACGGGCGCGAATTCGACGGCGATGCACTCATTGGCGCGGACGGCATGTGGTCTCGCATCCGAGAAGCAATCATCGGCGACGGGAAGCCGCGCGTTTCTGGACATATCGCCTATCGCGCGGTGCTCAAGCGCGATGAGGTGCCAAGCCATTTGTGGCGTAATGAAGTGGAGCTCTGGGGCGGTGAAAAGACGCATCTCGTGACGTATCCGCTTCGTCGTGGCGAGCTCTACAACTTGGTGGCCGTATTTCACAGCAACAAATATGACGAGGGCTGGAACACTTTCGGCGACATTGATGAACTAAAGGCGCGCTTTGCAAACGCGGCGACACCGGTCAAAGCGTTGCTCGAGAAAATCAACGTCTGGAAGATGTGGCTGCTCTGTGATCGCGAACCGGTAAAGGGGTGGAGTCAAGGTCGAGTCACCTTGCTCGGCGATGCTGCGCATCCGATGCTCCAATATCTCGCGCAGGGTGCGGGCCAGGCGATCGAAGATGCCTGTGTGTTGCGAGAAGCGCTTCGCGCGCATGATTCGATCGCTGCCGCGTTTCAAGCCTACGAGCGTGCACGCTACTTGCGCACGGCGCGCGTCCAGCTCACGGCTCGCTTCTATGGCGACATTTATCATGCAAGCGGTGTCACACGCGAGCTTCGCAATCAGCTCTTCCAGAGCGGAAAAGAGAGCGCGGGATTCGCGGGTTTGAAGTGGATGTACGATGGTATTGATCCGGCAACGATGTTTGCCGCATGAAGCAAAACCTGAGTAACGGTAATGAACGCTAGACTACAAAACAGGGATCGCGCCGCGCTCTATGAGGCGATGTCGCCGTTCAATCTAACGCCCTTGTGGGAAGTGCTGCATGCGCTCGTCCCACGCGAGCCAAATTCGCCATGCGTTCCAGCGCATTGGACGTATGATCAGGTGCGCCCGTTTCTCATGCGTGCCGGCGAGGCGATCACCGCTGAAGACGCGGTTCGCCGTGTGCTGATTCTTGAGAATCCGGCGCTTCGCGGTCAAAGCGCGATTACACAATCGCTCTACGCGGGCTTGCAACTGATTCTTCCGGGCGAAGTGGCACCCAGCCATCGCCACACGCAAAGCGCGCTCCGATTTGTGGTTGAAGGGTCGGGCGCGTTCACTGCCGTGAACGGCGAGCGAACTACGATGTATCCAGGCGATTTCATCATCACCCCGAGTTGGACCTGGCATGACCACGGCAGTGAGGCGACGGGACCTGTGGTGTGGCTCGACGGCCTTGATATTCCGATGCTGCGTTTCTTCGACGCGGGGTTCGCGGAGAATGGCACCGCCGCCCAACAGCAAGTGACGAAACCCGAGGGACACAGTTTTGCGCGCTACGGTGCAAACATGCTCCCGCTTCGCTACGATGCGCCAAATGGCGCGACGTCTCCCATCTTTTCGTACCCGTATTCACGCTCGCGCGAAGCGCTCGAGAAGCTCTCGCGCGACCAAGCGATTGATGAGTTTGACGGGGTGAAACTTCGTTATGTGAACCCCGCGACCGGTGGCTCGCCCATGCCAACGATTGCAACGTTTTTGCAGCTGCTTCCTCGCGGTTTTTCTGGCAAGCCGTATCGGCAAACCGACGGCGCGGTGTTCAGCGTGGTTGAAGGCAGCGGTGTGGCAACGGTTTCGCGCGGCGAACAGACCTGGACGTTTAACGTTTCGCCGCGCGATCAGTTCGTCGTTCCGTCATGGTATTCGCTGTCCCTTTCTGCAAATGAGGATTGCGTACTTTTCTCGTTTTCGGATCGACCTGTGCAACAAGCGATGGGCGTCTGGCGAGAGGAGCGTTCAATGTGATTGACGTTCCTCTTCGCGAGGGTTTGAGCGCGGTCAAGCCCGCGCCTACAACACATAGCGACGCGCGGCTGCTGAAAACAGAAATGTAGGTGACGGCTTGACGTCGCTCGGTATCAATAACCCACTTCTATCCATTCATATGACTTACGCCGTTTCACCCAGTTCAGTTGTGTCACTTGCGATTGTTGGTAGCACTGATCGCTTCCCCATCCGCCGCGTGTATTGCGTGGGCCGCAACTACGTTGAACACGCTCAAGAAATGGGCTTTACGGGTCGCGAGCCGCCTTTTTTCTTTTTGAAGCCTGCCGATGCGGTGGTGCCCGTTGCAAGTAATGAAGTGGTTTCAATTCCCTATCCGTCGCTCACGCAGAATTTGCACCATGAAGTGGAGCTGGTCGTTGCGATTCGGAAGGGCGGAAAAAACATTTCCGCAGTCGATGCCGCGAGTTATGTCTTCGGCTACGCGGTGGGACTCGACATGACGCGTCGCGATCTCCAGGGGGAGGCCAAGAAGCAGGGGCGTCCGTGGGAAATTGGCAAGGCGTTTGATCATTCCGCCCCAATCGGGCCAGTGACACCTATTAGCAAGAGCGGCGAGCTTAGCGCTGGTGCCATTGAATTGACGGTGAACGGGAAGACCACGCAAAAGAGCGATGTTGCAAAACTGATCTGGAGCGTCAACGAGATCATCGAACACTTGAGCGCTGCGTGGGAGTTGCAGCCCGGCGATGTGATCATGACTGGCACGCCTGAGGGCGTCGCCGCCGTCGTGCGCGGCGATACGATGAGGGCGAGCTGTGTCGGCTGCGAACCGATCACCGTGCGCATCGCTGATTAGGCAGATAGGTGAGATCGGTCCCGGCCGAATTCAGAAAGTAATAACTATTTACGTTTTCGCCCAACATAGTTGGGCACTAAGTCGAAATAAATAGTCTATAAACTTACATTGTAAATACTGTGCACGCCCAATTGAATTGGGCGTTAAGCTAATGGGCTGTTACGGTTCTTCGCAGTCTGATCCGATCTATGGCGAACCCGTCTCTGCACTGAGGCGGCTTTCCTCTACATTCGCAGTCGAATAGAAAAAGGAGGAGCCATGCTCGGTCTCATGCAGTCGCAGCCGTTACTGATTTCGAACATCATCGAATTCGCGGCGCTCTATCACGGCGACACAGAAGTCGTCTCTCGCCGCGTTGAAGGCGACATTCATCGTACGAACTACGCAGAGGTGGCGAAGCGCGCTCGCGCAGTGGCTTGCGCGCTCGATGCCTCGAAGCTCGCGCAAAGCGCTCGCGTGGCGACGCTCGCTTGGAATGGCTACCGCCATTTCGAGCTCTACTACGGCGTTTCCGGATCGGGGCGTATTCTGCATACCGTTAATCCGCGTCTGCATCCTGATCAAATGGCATGGATCGTCAATCACGCGGAAGACGAGGTGCTGTGTTTCGATATGACCTTCTTGCCGCTGATCAAAGCAATCGCGCCGAAGTGTTCGACAGTGAAACATTACGTTGCGTTGTGCGACGCGAGCGCGCTGCCCACCGATCACGGTATCCCCAACTTGGTTGCGTACGAATCGTGGATCGCCTCACACGAGACTGCCGCGTCGAGTTACCGCTGGCCAACGTTCGACGAGAATCTTGCCTCGTCGCTCTGCTACACGAGTGGCACGACGGGCAATCCAAAGGGCGTGCTTTATTCTCATCGCTCGACGCTGCTTCATGCGATGGCCTCAGCGGCGAGTGATTCAATCGGTGTGAATGGTCGCGATACCGTGTTGCCCGTAGTGCCGATGTTTCATGTAAACGCATGGGGCTTGCCGTATCTCATGCCGATGGTGGGTGCGAAAGTGGTGTTCCCTGGCCCCGCGCTGGATGGCAAGTCGATCTACGAATTGTTTGAAGGCGAGCGCGTCACGTTCTCAGCGGGCGTTCCGACCGTGTGGCAGATGCATCTTGGCCACATGGATGCGAATGGCCTCAAACTTTCCACGATGAAGCGCACGACGATCGGCGGCTCGGCATGTCCGCCCGCGATGCTCGATGCCTTCCGCGACAAATACGGCGTCACCGTGAATCACGCCTGGGGCATGACTGAGATGAGTCCGCTTGGCACCTACGGCACGCTCAAGGTGAAACACATGGAAGCTGACTGGCCGACACAGCGCGCTGTGCTTCTGAAGCAAGGCCGCGCCGTGTTTGGTGTTGACATGAAGATCGTGGACGATGCGGGCAACGAGTTGCCGCGCGATGGCAAAGCGTATGGCAATCTGATGGTGCGCGGCCCGTGGATCATCGGTCAGTATTTCAGAGAGCCCGCAAAAATTCTCGACACTGAGGGCTACTTCCATACTGGAGACGTTGCCACGCTCGACCCCGACGGCTACATGCAAATTACCGATCGCAGCAAAGATGTAATCAAGAGTGGCGGCGAATGGATCAGCTCAATCGACATTGAAAACATTGCAATGGCGCACCCGACCGTGCTGATGGCCGCCTGCATCGGTTTGCCACATCCGAAGTGGGATGAGCGCCCGGTGCTCTGCGTGGTGAAGAAGCCGGACGCGACACCAAGCAAAGAAGAATTGCTAAAGTTCTACGAAGGCAAAATCGCCAAATGGCAAGTGCCCGATGATGTGCTTTTCGTCGATGCTATTCCGCTTGGTGCGACGGGCAAGATGCAGAAATCCAAACTGCGCGAGCAGTTCAAAGAGTACAAGTTTGCGTAGGTTGCGTGTAGGCGCGGGCTTGACCGCGCAGCCGTGAGCGAAGCCCGGTCAAGCCCGCGCCTACAGGAGCTAGTGTGAGGTGCCGAGCGAGGATTGCGCGGAGCGCTCAGCGAGAATCGCGTCAAGCGCGAAGCGCCCAAGCTACACTTTATGTCATTCGCATAAGCGAAAGTTTTCACAAAGCTCGATGACTCAAGGAGGAGTTATGAAATTGAAGTTTGTTGCCGCTGCAATTGCAGCATCGTTTGTGGCGGGCGCATCGTATGCTGCCGAAGTTGAAGTGTTGCACTGGTGGACATCGGGCGGTGAGGCGAAATCAGTTGCTGAGCTCAAGAAGATGATGGAAGCCAAGGGCCACAAGTGGAAAGACTTCGCAGTGGCGGGTGGCGGCGGCGATGCTGCAATGACAGCGCTCAAGGCGCGTGTGGTCGCAGGCAATGCACCGGTCGCAGCGCAGATCAAGGGCCCATCGATTCAAGAGTGGGCGCAGCAGGGCGTGCTCGCAGACATCTCGGGCGCGTCGGACGAGTGGGACAAGTTGCTTCCGAAAGTGGTAGGCGACGCCATGAAGTACAAAGGCAAATATGTTGCCGCACCAGTCAACGTGCATCGCGTCAATTGGCTCTGGATCAATCAAGACGCATTGAACAAAGCCGGTGGCAAAGCGCCGACTAACTTCGATGAGTTCTTCGCGCTCGCAGACAAGTTCAAAGCGGCGGGCATGACGGCGATCGCTCACGGCGGTCAGCCGTGGCAAGACGCAACGGTGTTCGAATCGGTCGTGCTCGGTGTTGGCGGTGCGAAGTTTTTCAACGATGCGCTCGTGAAGCTCGATCCGAAAGCGATTGATTCGCCAACGATGCTCAAATCGTTCGACACGCTCGCGAAGATCAAAACCTACATCGACAAAGACGCTGCGGGTCGCGATTGGAATCTTGCCACTGCCATGGTGATGAATGGCAAAGGCGGAATGCAGTTCATGGGCGATTGGGCGAAGGGCGAATTCACGTCCGCGAATAAAGTCGCGGGCAAAGATTACGCCTGCGTGCCAACGCCAGGCACGGCCAACGCCTACACGTTCAATATCGATTCGTTTGCGATGTTTAAGGTGAAAGATGCGGCAGTGCAGAAAGGTCAACTCGATCTGGCTACCGCGATCATGTCCCCCGAGTTCCAGGAAGTGTTCAACCTGAACAAAGGCTCGATCCCTGTTCGCTCTGGCATGAGTGACGCGAAGTTCGACGCATGCGCAAAGAAATCGATCGTCGATTTCAACGCAACGGCGAAGAGTGGCGGATTGGTGCCTTCGTTCGCGCATGGCATGGCCGTGCCATCGGCGACGCAAGGCGCAATCGTAGACGTCGTCGCCAAGTTCATGAACTCGAATATGTCGAGCAAGGACGCGGTGGCTGCACTTGTGAAGGCGTCGAGGACGAAGTAGTACGGTTTTCCCTCTCCCGCAGCGCGGGAGAGGGTGCCCGAGAGGGCGGGTGAGGGCGGTGGATTGCATCGCCACCATTAAATGTGTGAGTGGTTGCCTAGCTTTCGTCCGCAGTGAGAACTCTCCGATCAACCGCCCTCACCCCAACTCTCTCCCGCGCTGCGGGAGAGGGAGCACGCGCAAGCACTGAATGACGATGCAACCCGACCGCTGGCTCCCAAAACTCGTCCTCTCGCCAACGCTCGCGGCGAGTCTGCTTTTCGTCTACGGTTTCATCCTGATCACCGTCGCGCTTTCGTTTACCGAGTCGCGATTGCTCCCAAATTGGGAATGGGCCGGGGTTGAGCGCTACGTCGAATTATTCGATAGCGAGCGATGGTGGACCTCAGCAATCAACATCGCGATTTTCGGCACGCTCTTCATTGCGCTGAGCATGGCGATTGGGCTATTGATCGCAATCCTGCTCGATCAAAAAATTCGTGGTGAGGGTTTTCTTCGCGCGATATACCTTTATCCGATGGCGCTTTCATTTATCGTGAGCGGCACGGCATGGAAGTGGATTTTGAATCCCGGCCTCGGGCTCGAAAAGCTGGTGCAAAGCTGGGGCTTTCCGAATTTCACGTTTGACTGGTTGGTGAATCCCGACATGGCGATTTACACCGTGGTGATCGCCGGTGTCTGGCAAAGCGCGGGGTTCGCGATGGCGCTGTTTCTCGCAGGATTGCGAGGCGTCGATTCTGAAATCATCAAGGCCGCGCAAGTCGATGGCGCTTCGACGCCAACGATCTATCGACGCATCATCATTCCCACGTTGCGGCCCGTGTTCTTCTCGGTGACGCTTATCTTGGCGCACATCGCGATCAAGAGCTTTGATTTGGTGATGGCGCTGACGGGCGGCGGGCCGGGAACCGCGACTGACGTTCCGGCTATCTTTATGTACCAATTTTCATTCTCGCGCGGACAACTGGGACTGGGCGCAGCGAGTGCGGTGATGATGCTGATGACCGTGATCGCGATCATGGTGCCGCTCATGTACGCGGAAACGAAATCGTCAGGGTAGCGATGAACGTTCAAACTCTTCATCCCGCCCCGGCCTTCGCCAGGGTGACGGTAGGCCGGGACCCATTCCAACCATACAAATGCGTTTGGGCTGAAAACTCTGCCGATCAACCATGGGTCCCGGTCTACGCCGGGATGACGCAGGTATGAGTAAGTTGTCGCGTGCATCTATCTACGCGGTGCTGGTGCTCGCCGCGCTGTACACGCTTGCGCCGCTCTGGGTGATGCTGGCAACCTCGCTGAAATCACTCGATGAAATTCGAGACGGCAGTTTGATTGCAGCACCGCTGGCCCCGACGGTCGAACCGTGGCTCAAAGCGTGGTCGTCTGCGTGTACGGGGGTGCGTTGCGAAGGCTTGAAGCCGTTCTTCTGGAATTCGCTCTTGATGACGATTCCGGCTGTGTTGATTTCTACCTTCATCGGCGCTCTGAATGGCTATGTGCTCACGCAATGGCGATTTCGCGGATCAGAGGTGTTGTTCACCGCGCTACTGGTGGGTTGCTTCATTCCGTTTCAAGTGGTGTTGTTGCCGATGGCGCGTACGCTCGGCATGGTGGGATTGTCAGACTCGATATTCGGCTTGATCTTTGTGCATGTGGTCTACGGGCTCGCGTTCACGACGCTGTTCTTTCGTAACTATTACGTAAGCATTCCGCAAGATTTGATGAAAGCTGCGCGTGTCGATGGCGCAGGTTTTTTCACGATTTTTTGGCGAATCCTGATGCCCATTAGCGGTCCGATTTTTGTCGTGTGCATCATCTGGCAGTTCACGCAGATATGGAACGATTTCCTGTTTGGCGTCGTGTTCGCTGGGGCCGATTCGCAACCGATCACCGTCGCGCTAAACAACTTGGTGCGCACGAGCACGGGTGTGAAGGAATACAACGTGGATATGGCGGCGGCGATCATCGCAGCGCTGCCGACACTTTTTGTTTATATCGTCGCTGGGAAATACTTTGTTCGCGGACTGACTGCGGGTGCGGTGAAGGGGTGACCCTGAACTTTTCGACGCAGATTACGCTGATTTCGCGGATTGGCGCGGATTATTGGAAGATACTTTTCCAGCGCGTCGCCACGCACGGCATAGCGATTCTTTGCCGAAATGGTGGTGCGAAACCAATTCCGTTTTTCTACGAGAACTGGCGTCCGCCTAATCAGTGTAAATCTGCGAAATCAGCGTAATCTGCGTCAAAAAACTTCTCCGTGTTTCTTTCAACGAATGGCAAATCTTTCAATCAAAAACATCCGCAAAACCTATCCCAACGGCGTTGAGGTTTTGAAAGGTATCAACCTTGAAATCAACGACGGCGAGTTTCTGATTCTGGTGGGTGGCTCGGGGTGTGGCAAGAGCACGCTGCTCAACATGATCGCTGGGCTTGAAACAGTAAGCGAAGGCGAGATTCAAATCGGCGGTAAGCGCGTAAACGATTTGCCACCGAAAGATCGTGACATCGCAATGGTGTTTCAAAGCTATGCGCTCTATCCCTCGATGAGCGTGCGCGAGAACATCGCGTTTGGCTTGTCGCTGCGAAAGGTGCCAAACGCCGAGCAAGAGGCGACGATTGCGCGCGTAGCGAAGCTCTTGCAAATCGAGGCGCTACTAGATCGTCGTCCCGCGCAGCTCTCTGGCGGCCAACGGCAGCGTGTGGCGATGGGGCGCGCGCTCGCGCGTGAGCCGCAGCTGTTTCTATTCGACGAACCACTCTCCAATCTCGACGCGAAGCTGCGCGTTGAGATGCGCGCGGAGATTAAGCGCTTGCACAAGCGACTCGGGATCACAACGGTATACGTGACGCATGACCAAGTGGAGGCGATGACCTTGGGCGACAAGATCGCGGTGATGAAGGAGGGGGTGATCCAGCAATTCGGCACGCCCGACGACATCTATTCGAAGCCCTCGAATACCTTTGTTGCAACATTCATGGGCTCGCCGCCCATGAACTTGATTCCTGCAGTCGTTGAGGGGCGAGATGGTGCAGGCTTCGCGAGGATTGCAGGCGATGAGAATTCGCCTCCACTCTCCGTGCCGCTTCTGATCTCGTCGAGCGCTATCGCAGCCTATGAAAATCTCCGCGTGTTGCTTGGACTTCGCCCCGAGCAGGTAAGCGATAACGAACGGCCCGGTATGAGCGTGGCTGTTGAGCTACCCGTTGCGATGACGGAAGTCACAGGCGCAGATGCCATGGTGTTTACCTCGCTCGGAGGCGTTGAGATAGTGTGTCGCACGCAGCCGCGGAGCGTCGCAGGAACAGACCGTGTACGTCTTCACATCGATGCATCGCATGCGTTGGTGTTTGATGCATCGACAGGTTTACGAATCGTTTGACCTAAGCAGAAAAAGCGGCGAAAAGAATATAAAAACAGGGCAAAGCGCTTTGCAGACTTACACTCGAAATAATACATTTATCGCGTCAAAACCTATTTAAAAAAGGGCGAGGCGTAAAAGCTCAAATGAATATTCGCACGATTGACATACGATGACATTGGCATAAACTCTCGCGCGTGATCGTGTAAATAAGCGATGTCGATGCTGGCTTCGTAAGTACACACGTCGCAATGCAAACTCGCCGGGGGATTTGCGTACGGTACGTCCGAAAGGGAACACCGATGCCGCAAGTCAGTGAGTCGACAACAGCTAACGTCTTCGGGGCTAAGCCCGCTCTATCGGGCGCGGTGGGCCCGCGCGCGTTGCCGGGGGCTTTGAGACGCGAGAGTCGAGCGCGCAGGGCGCACGCTGCGCTAGCTCCTCCACCTCCCGCGCGATTCGCGTGGTGGCGCTTTCTCCTGGGTCTAATCGTAATTGCCGTTTGGATCGCATCGGCGGTACAGGCCTCTGCTGCATCGATCACACTGGCCGTGAGCACGCGAGCGCTTAGCAATGATCGCGCAGACTTGCTGGTGAACTACAGCGCGCTCGATGTCGGCAACGCGAAGCTTTGGCTCACGGTGAATGGCAAGCGCGCCACCGTGCTCACCGGTAGCAGCGGTCAATACGTAATCGCCAATGCGGGCCCCGCGGAATACACACTCTTTGCAACCGCCGAAAGCAGTGCGAACTCGATCTACGTCAAATCCAACGTCGTTCGCCTGACGGTTGGCACGGTGGTTGTACCTATCCAAATCAACGAGAAGATGCGAGATGCAGCGCGGCTTTTGATGCAGGGCAGCTTCGGACCGAGATCGGTGGATGATATTCGCGCCGCTGAAACGAAAGGTGCGAGTGCGTGGATCGACGAGCAGATCCAGACGCCTTGGAGTTCGCACGAACTCTACCTTGATCGCATCAAAGCTGCGGGCGAAGAGGAAAAAGAGGAGCATGTCTACGAGTCGTACTGGCAGCAGCTCATCTGGGGCGAGGCTCGCCTGCGCGCTCGGGTCGCACTCGCGCTCTCGGAAATAATGGTGATTTCAAATATCGCACCAGACCAAAAGAACGCTGCGATGATTTCTTGGATGGATTTGCTTTACCGCAACGCATTCGGAAACTACCGCACACTCTTGCAAGAGGTCACCCTCCATCCCGCGATGGGCTACTACCTCAACATGCTGGGCAACGATAAAGAGGACGCCGCAACTGGGCGCATGCCGAACGAAAACTACGCCCGCGAAGTGCTGCAGCTTTTCTCAATCGGGCTCAATGAGTTAAACGCCGACGGTAGCGTGCGTAAAGATGCCGCAGGCCGCGCGCTTGCCTCCTACGATCAGTCAATCGTACAAGGATTTGCTGCGGCATTTACCGGTTGGAATTTTGCGGGGAATGACACGACGAAGCCATCAAGTTTCGATCATCCTAGTGAGAACTGGACTGATTTCATGCGAGCGTGGCCCACGCGTCACTCAAGCGGTGCGAAAAAACTACTAAGCAACGCTGCCATTCCTGCCGGGCAAACCCCGGAAAAGGATCTCGCTGACGCGCTCGACAACATCGCGAGCCACCCGAACGTCGCACCCTTTATGTCAAAGCGCTTGATCCAGTTCCTTGTGACGAGTAACCCCTCGCCTGCATACGTGGCGCGCATTAGCACGGTATGGATTAACAACGGGCGTGGGCAGCGCGGCGATCTGGCTGCGGTGGTGAAAGCGATATTGCTCGACACCGAAGCGCGAACCTACAGCGCGAACTCAACCAGTGCCGGCAAAGTACGCGAACCGATGGTGAAGTTCATTCACTTCATCAACGCGATGCAAGGTCAATCGAAGAACGGTCGCAATTCAATTTGGTGGCTCGATTCACCGGATGATTATTTGGGGCAGTCGCCGCTTCTTGCGCCGTCCGTGTTTAACTTTTTCTCACTGAGTTTTACACGTGCAGGGCCGATTGCACAGGCGGGCCTCGTGGTGCCTGAAATGCAGTTGGTAACCGATACACAAATTGTGGGAAGCGCAAACTTCTTCACGCGAATGATTAGCGATCATGGCGTGGGGTTTAACAGCGACTATGCCGTGAGCTTTGCGACCGAACAGTGGGAGTCGCTCGCTGATGATCCCAATCGCTTTCTTGATCAATTGAACTGGGTGTGGTTTGCCGGCGCGATGAGCGCCGAGACCCGCGACATCATCTTTCGCGCGATGAACAAGTTGCGAGCGACCGAGAAGCACGAGCGAATGGAGATCGCGTTTAAGTTAGCGGTGATCGCCCCCGAATTCTCGGTGCAACGATAAGGATTGCACCATGAGCACAACCAACCTCCACCGTCGCGACGTGCTTCGTCTGGGCGCGCTTGCACCAATGGCCCTTTCCAGCGGACTCTTGGGCGGGCTCGTGCGCAGTGCGTACGCGCAAAACGTGAGCAATCCAGCGGATTACAAAGCACTCGTTGCGGTATTCATGTTCGGCGGCAATGATGGAAACAATCTCCTCATCCCGCTCGACGCAAGCGGCTTTGCCGACTATACGAACGGACGCGGGCGGCTTGCGCTTGCGCGCGAGAGCGTCGCGGCGATCAACCCAAGCAATACAGGCGGAAGACCGTTTGCGCTGCACGGCTCAATGTCGGCCCTAGCCACGCTCTTTAGCACGGGCAAAGCGGCGGCCGTTGCGAATGTCGGGCCGCTTGTGAAACCAACCACGCGCTCGCAGTGGCAAACCGATGATAGTTTTTCGCCACCGAATCTTTTTTCGCACAGCGATCAGCAGAATCAGTGGCAAAGCGCTGCTGCGGACGTGGGTGTTCGCCAAGGCTGGGGCGGAAGAATTGCCGATCAAGTCGCAGCGCTCAACGGCGTGCAGAACATCGCAACGGCGATTGCTGTCAACGGCCGAAGCTTTTTTCAACAGGGTGCAATGGTTGCGCCGTATGCTGTATCGCCGAGTGGTTACTTCGGATTCGAGTCGTACGACCCAAAATCAACAAGTGCACTCTCGGTAGGGTTTGGGGAGATGATTAATGTGCGACGTACGCATCTATTTGAAGCGGCTTGGAACGATGTGATCAAGCGCGGCATCGATACGCAACAAGTATTTCAATCGGCGCTCAATCAAGCGCCTGCGCTCACCACCGTATTCCCGCAAACGGGTATTGGGGATCAGTTGCAAACGATTGCCCGGCTCATTGCCGTGCGTGCTTCGCTGGGTGTGAAGCGGCAGGTTTACTTTGCATCCATCGGAGGCTTCGATACGCACGGTGCGGACCAACTTCAGGATCAGGGCGAGTTGTTGGGCGCAGTGAGTAATGCGATGGCGGCGTTCTACCGCGCCGCGGAAGAGATGAACGTCGCCCAACAAGTCACCGCATTTACGATGAGCGATTTCGGCCGCGATTTTCCTGCGAACGGCAACGGCGGCTCGGATCACGGTTGGGGTTCGCATCACGTGGTGGTGGGTGGTGCGGTACAGGGCAACAAACTCTACGGCACATTCCCCGTTCTGCGCGTAAACGGTCCTGATGACACGTCGGGCGGTCGATGGATTCCGAGTACCGCCACAGAGCAATACGCCGCATCGCTTGCGCGTTGGTTCGGGCTGTCTAGCGCGGAGCTCTCAGCCGCATTTCCTACCCTTTCGCGTTTCCCGACCGGGCTACTTGCGTTGCTCTAGCCTATTCGCTGGAAGCCTGCGTCAACGACGACTAGCCTCTGATTACAGTAAACAACGAAAACGCATCTTTTCGAGCACTAAAGCCCTTTCAAAAAAGGGATATCGACGTGGAGCCGCTGTCTTTGGGTAAGCCCTTTGCGTCACAAACAGCGCTGCAACACAGCGACCACGTGCACCCTTCATTCGCGCACGCACCGCAGATTTCACCGTGCCGCTAACCGAAAAACAGGTAACCCACCCAGATTGCGGCGATTACGCCCGCTAAGTCGGCGAGCAATCCAAACGGCACGGCGTATCGAGTTCTCGTGATCTTCACCGCACCGAAGTAGAGCGCAATGATGTAGAGCGTGGTGTCTGACGAGCCTTGCATGATGGAGGTTAGGCGACCTACGAACGAATCCACGCCATAGGTTTTCAGTGCGTCGATCATCATGGCGCGCGCACCGCTTCCAGACACTGATTTCATGAGTGCGGTAGGCAGGGCGGGGGTGAAATCAGTGTTGAATCCGAGCGACGCAAATAGCCAAGTGAAGCCTTGCACAATCATTCCGAGCACCCCCGAATTCCTGAGCACGCTAATCGCAACGAGCATTCCCACCAGATAGGGAATGATCATGAGCGCCGTTTCGATACCGCCCTTCGCGCCCTCAATGAAAGCCTCGTAAACATTAACTTTACGCCTGAGACCTAACAGGATGAAGGTAATGATGATTCCAAACAGAATCAAATTGGCGACCACCTTCGATACGAGCTCAATTTCTTCGCGATTTAAATAGTTCACGAAGTAGTAAACCATGCCAAACAGCAGCGAGCTGATGATGCCGATGCCGCCAAGAAGCACAGGATCAAGAATCTTGATTCGCTGTTTGAGGCAGACCGCGAGTACGGCGACCAGGGTGCCGACATATGTCGCGATTAGGGTCGGGATGAAGATATCCGAAGGATCTTTCGCGCCCAACACCGCACGCTGCGCGATCACCGAGAGCGGCACCAAGGTCAGCCCGGCGGTTTGGATGACCAAAAACATCAACTGCGCGTTACTCGCCGTGTCTTTCTGCGGATTGAGGTCTTGCAAACTTTGCATGGCCTTCAAGCCAAACGGGGTCGCCGCGTTATCGAGCCCAAGGAAGTTCGCGGAGTAATTCATCACCATGTGACCGGTCGCCGGATGATCGCGCGGCACCTCCGGGAACAAGCGTGAAAAGAAGGGCGAGAGCACCCGCGAGATCACTTGAATCGCACCGGCTTTCTCGCCAATGGCAAGAATCCCGAGCCAAAACGTCATCACCCCCGCCAGTGGCAAAGAGATGTCCATAACGGCGATCTTCGCGGATTCGAATGTGCCATCGATAACCTTTTTGAACACCGTTGCATCGCCCAGGAAAATCCACTGCGCGAGTGCGGCAAGGAAACCAACGATGAAGAATCCGCACCAGATGTAGGTGAGCGCCACGAAGAACCCCGATCAATGTTGTCGTTCTAGTCTATCGCGTGCTCGCGGCGGTTGGCTGACGCGATGCGAATTTGGCAAAGCAATCGGCTTGAACGAGTGCAACAATCGAACTTTTCTCTTCGCGACAAACGAATCTTGATGCGCGCGCTCCTGCACTCCCCCCGTTTGAAGACGTTTGTCGCTGCTTTGTGTGCGGCGGCCTTTATCGCTGGTTGTTCTACTTTGCAGGCACCGGACGAGCCCAAGTACCTGCGCGCGCTCGAGGTCGATGTAACAAGTCATCGTTCGCTGAGTCAGGATTCACGTGCACAGCACCTCGTTTTGCATTTCACAACCATCAATAACGAGGCGTCGATTCGAGTATTGACGCTCGGCGCGGTAAG
The DNA here is from genome assembly GCA_013298145.1 of Betaproteobacteria bacterium. GTDB lineage: Bacteria > Pseudomonadota > Gammaproteobacteria > Burkholderiales > Casimicrobiaceae > Casimicrobium. Next base: position 163,275 of record JAAFJO010000006.1, on the reverse strand, counting down.
CTCGCACTATCTGGTGACTGAGCCTGAGAATGGCGTCCCGCCCAAGATCTATCAGTTTGTTGCGGAGCACCGCCGCGCCTTTCATGCGGGCGTGAGCCACTGGAAAGGCGCAGCGGGGCTTAATGCGAGCTCGATCGGTATCGAGATCGTCGGCAAGGGCTACACCGATACGCCAGAGGGCCGCATCTGGCACGAGTTTCCGAAAGAGCAAATTGACTTGGTGATTGCACTCACCAAAGGCATCGTGAAGGAACACCAGATTCGCCCAGATCGCGTCGTGGGGCATAGCGACATCGCGCCCGGCCGAAAAAACGACCCCGGCCCCAAGTTTCCCTGGAAGCGCTTTGCGGATGAAGGCATCATTCCCTGGCCAGATGAGGCGATGGTCGCGGCAAAGCAAAGGGAGTTTGAGTCGAAGCTGCCCGATGTGGCGTGGCTTCAGCAAAAGCTCACTGCGCACGGCTTCAATGTTCCGGGAACAAATACGTATGACCAAACCACGAAGAACGCAGTGGAGGCGTTTCAGATGAAATATCGCCAAGCGAAATTCGATGGACTGCTAGACGCCGAAACAGCGGCGCTCCTCGATATTGCGACTCGCCCTGATGGGTTTCGCGTGCGCGCAGTTGCTTCGGAGAAGAAGCCTTGACCAGCGCTCGCCGATTCACGCGACGTGAGCTGCTTGTCACGGCCGCTGCGACGAGCCTCGTTGCCTGCACCGCGCAGCAAATCTCGACTGAGCCTGAAACTATGAGCCGCATGAAACGTACACCGCCGCGCCCGCTGCCTGAACTCGATGCCGCGCTCCTCTCGATTTCGCAATCGCCTGGAAGAGAGCTTTCGAGTATCGCCGCGCTCGCAATGCGGGGCGGCCAGATCGTTTATGAAAACGCAGTGGGATTCGCGCGAATTGACGCGAACGATGCGCGACGTGGCATCGAGGCGACACCGGATTTCTTGTATCGCATCGCTTCGATCTCGAAGATGTTTGTTGCGATGGTCGCTGTGAAGTTGGCGGACCAAGCGGTGTTGGATCTAGATCGCGATATCAGCGATTACCTCGGATACCCGCTCAGAAATCCGCATTTCCCCACGTCGCCGATTTCGCTTCGAATGCTGCTCTCGCACACGTCATCGCTTCGTGATGGCGGTGGCTACAACTTTCCCGAAACGGTGGCGCTTCGCGACGTATGGCTTCCCGGTAGCGCACGATTTGGCAAGGGCGAAATGTGGGCGAAGAATCGTGCACCGGGCCCATACTTCAACTACTGCAACTTTGCGTTCGGCATGATTGCAACGGTGATGGAGTGTGCAACCCGAGTCCGTTTTGATCGCTTGATGGAGCGTGAACTGTTTGCGCCCCTGGGCGTGACAGCCACATTTGATCCCGCTTCACTCGCATCGGCAGAACTCGCGCGGGTTGCAACGCTGTATCGAAAGCGAACCGAAGTAAACGGTCGTGAGCGCTGGGATACCTCGGGGCCTTGGGTCCCTCAAGTGGATGACTACACGCGTGCTGCACCGAAGCCCCGCGCAACCGATGCGTATGTGGTGGGTACCAACGGCTCGGTGTTCGGGCCGCAGGGCGGGCTTCGAATTTCGCTCCGCGGTCTGCGTCGCACGATGACGATGCTCATGAACCGTGGGCAGATTGACGGACGCATCGTATTGAGTGAGCGGGCGGTCTCGACGCTTTTTACCGAGCAATGGCGCTACAGCCGAGCTGCGCTTGATGGCAAAGGCAATCGCGCAGAAGATGACGAAGGCGAGGGCGGTCTCTTCAACGCCTGGGCGCTCGGGCCGCAGATTTTTCTCGATATTTCAGAAGGTCGGCGGGGCGATCGGCTAGTTGAAGGTGGCGGTTTCAAAGGGGTGGGGCACTTAGGCAACGCCTACGGTTTAACCTCTGCATTCGCGTTTGACCCGTCACGCGGCAACGGCATCATTTTCTTGGTGGGCGGAACGGCAAGCGATCCCGAGCTGAACAAAGGCCGCTTTTCAGCCATGTATCGCTACGAAGAAGAAATTCTCACTGCAATCTATCGCGCAGCCCTTGTGTAGCGCTAAGCCACTGCCGCTTCGACCAGCGTGAGCGATCGCTCGTAGGTGTCGAGCGCAGCGCGCGCGCCAATCGGTAAGCTCATCTGTGCGGCGATATGTCCGAACGAATAACCACTCGCGACTGGACCGGGTTGGCTTGCCGCGTAATCGCGAATCACCTCCTGCAGCGTGAGTGACGCTTCGCCATCTGTTGCTTCACAGCGGCGGCACACGCCGAATACAGTCGCCGCCGGAAATTGCTTTGTATGCGTCATGGCTTGTACGAGCTGCGTGAGCATTCGATCAATGCGATAGGGCGCTTCGTTGATATCTTCCAGAAACAAAACTTTGTTTGCAAGCGAGGGCATGTAAGCCGTGCCCACAAGCGACGCGAAAACGGCCAGATTGCCACCCACCAATTCACCCTCAACTCGCCCGCCACGTTGTGTACGCACCGCGTACTCGGGTTCAGCGCCGCTGCGCGCTTCGTTTTCGAGTGCGGGGAGCATGGCGTAGTGTTGGGGCGCGTCAAAAATAATCTGTTCCATATTTCTGCGCGAATACGGTGAGAGCGTTGAAATACCGCTCGGCGTATGGAAGGTGATGAGGCCGGTATGGGCGGTGACCGCGTTAAGGAGCGCCGTCATGTCAGAAAAGCCCATCAAGACTTTGGGCGTCGCGCGCAAAAGCGCGAAATCAACCAGCGGAAGGATTTGCGCAGTACCCGAGCCGCCACGCACTGACCAAATGGCTTTCACGTCAGGATCACGCCATGCGGCGTGGAGGTCATCCACTCGCTCGCGTGCGCTGCCGGCATAGCCACCATATTTGAGACGCAGGTTTCGCCCGAGTTGGGGGACTAAGCCCAAAGTCTCTGCGTTCGCAATGGCACGCTCGACATTGGCTTCGCTGACCACGCCGCCGGGGTTGATAAGCGCGACCCCGTCGCCGCGACGAAGGCGCGGGGGGCGCGTAGGGCGCGTAGGCCGTCGGTTGCCCGATTCGCTCACCGTTTGTGTTGTTGACTGCGAGACAGGCTTAGCAGTTTTCCCCAACGTTAACTGGGGCAAGCCGCCTATTATTGCAGCAAGCGGAATAGAAGTAATCGTTCGCCTTGCCCTATTCATCGGGGCGCTCCAATAAAAAAGCCGGAACGTTTTAGCGCTCCGGCTTCCCGTGCTGGTTACGGGTTACTTGAACTGGTAGCCCAAGCTCAACACGAATGCACGACCGCGTGGGTCAGCAACGCGTGGCTCCCATGAGCTGCCCGAACCGCCGTTGCTATCGTAGGTGATGGCAAACGGAGGGTCTTTGTCGAGCACGTTTTTCACCAAGCCGGTGATCGTTAGGTTTTTGATGCCGCTATAGGTTGCCGACAGGTTGTACGTTGTGTAGCTCGCAACTTTCGGATTCCAGTTCGGTGGCACCACTGCACCGGATGCAACGCCAGGAAGCACCTGATCGTTGTAGCCCGCGCGGAAGGTTTGGCTCAGCGTGCCAGTCCACGCGCCGCGCTTGTAGCTCACCCAAGCGCTGTGTTTCCAGCGAAGCCCGAGATCGCCTGCGAAGCTGAATTGACCGATTTCGCTCGGCCCGTAGGGCACGCCCGCGACAACGCGTGAGCGCTTCTTGGTGAGATAGGTGCCATCCAAACCGGTCGTCCAGCGTGCGCCAACCGCATCGAATCCGCCACGCAGACTCACTTCGATGCCCGCTGTTTGCGACGAACCCGCATTCACCCAGCGCTGATCCACTGCGATCAATCTGCCTGAGGTGTCACGAATGAAGCGCTCTGGGAAGAAGCGATAGTTGTCGATCAACTGCGTGAGCGAGAGGATTTGAATCGTTCCGGTGCGCTCAATATCCCACCAGTCCAGCCCGATGCTGATGCTAGGCATTGGCTCCCACACGAAGCCAAGCGAAGACATTTTTGCCTCCTCCGGGCCCAGATCGGGCTTACCGCCGTTGATGATGTTCGCGCCGCGATCAATGAACGCACAGCCTGGCTGTGTGGTGTTTGGACGACCGCCCGGGCAGGTCAAAGGATCGACGAGCGTTGTGCCTGTGAACAGCGATTCAATAGCGCCGTTATAGAGCTGGTTAAACGTAGGTACGCGGAAGCCTGTGCTGTACGAACCGCGGAAGAGCAAGCTATTCGTTGGCTTCCAAAGCGCCGAGGCTTTCGGGTTGCTGGTGGTGCCGAAACCGTCATACTTGTCTTGGCGCATCGCCAGCGTGACCTCAAGCCCTTTCACCACAGGAATCAGCAACTCGCCGTAGAACGCCGTCACGTCACGCTTTGCGCCGCCGAGAATGTTGGCTTGGTCGAACGGCGCTGCGATGATGACGCGCTGATTGGCAGCGGCACGCTCGTCGCCATTAAAGCTGTATTTTTCGGTTCGCAGATCGACACCCACCGCGGCCATCAGATCGCCCGCTGGCAGCTTGAACAACGGACCACTCGCCGACGCATCGGTTTGCGTCATTGTGAATTTGCCGCCATAGAGCACCACGCCGCGCGCAGAGGCTTCTTCGAGCGCAGCCAAGCCGTCTGCGCTTTGGCGCTGGCCTGCAGGCAGGAAGATGTCAATCCGACCGCTATTGAGCGCTGGAATGATGCCTGGGCCGCCATCGCTTGCCCCCGTCGCCGTGGTGCCACGGAAGTAGTAACCCCCGCCGAGCGTTGATTTCGCTTCGCTCGTTGCCTGAGAGATACCAGCACGGTAATCCCAGCCACCGAAGAGTGGACCGTCTGCGTTCAACGCGAATCGCTGCGTTTTCGCATTGGTTTCAATTTCGCGCGGACCGCATTCGATACAGCGCCAACGGTAGGCGAGCGATTGTCCGCGTTGCGCCTCGGTAATCGTCGTTGGGAAGGCCGCGAGAAGCGCATTGAATACGCGGTCGTAGCTTGCTTGTGAGAACGAATTACGCGGATAACGCAATTGTTGCGTCGTGGTGTTTGGCGTCAGTTGCAGATTCGAAAAGCGCTTTGCTGAATCTGATTCAGAGGCAACGACCTCGCCCACCACTTGATGCTGACCGAGCTTCAGCGTACCGCGCCCCACAAAGCTTGTGGTTTGGATTGGCTGTTGCAACACGGCGGCTTTACCTGTGTCCCAAGCGCAGGCATACGCGGCGCTTGGCGTGTTCCAGAGCAAGTCTGCGTACGGCGCTTGGCCTGGAACGCTGCCGCATCCGGCTTGACCTGGCAGATCAAGAATGTTCAAGCCACCGCTCGCGCGAATTGTGGTGCTGCCGGGGATAAACGGAAAGTTTGCTGCGGCTGGGAAGAGCGTCCCAGCGAGCGGAAAAATCGTTGCGAACGGCGTTCCGCGCGTATCAACGCTCAAGCCGCGATCTGGCTGAAAAGTATTAACGAAATCACGTTGATCACCGCGCAGCGCTTTTGCATCGCGCACTGAGAGCGATGCCATGACATTGAAGCCATCTTTTTGCAGATTGCCAAAACCGCCGAGGATGCTGCCGTTAAAGATATTGCCGCCGCCCGCTTCGGTGACGTCAGCCGTTACGTTTGCGCTGATGCCGGTGTAATCATTTCGAAGAATGAAGTTGATTACGCCACCGATTGCATCAGTTCCGTAAATCGCAGACGCGCCATCTTTCAATACTTCGATGCGCGAGATGGCGGCCATCGGAATTTGGTTCAAATCAACTGTGCCGCCGTTCAACCCGTGCGCCGCTACGCGGCGACCGTTCAAAAGAATCAGCGTTGCATTGCTGCCTTGGCCGCGTAAGTTTGCGCTGGTTGCGCCGTTATTGCCGCGTTGAGCGCCGCCCACGACGTCTGCATTGGATGCTAAGTTGTCAAGGCCGTTGCCGTTTGTACTCAGGCTCAAAACGAGCTGCTCAGCCGTGGTGATGCCTTCGCGTTCAAGTTCTGCACGCGTGATGATCTGGAGCGGCAGTGCGCCCTCGTTAGCGATCCGCTTAATGCTCGATCCTGTGATCTCAACGCGTTCCACACGTTGCGGCGTATTGGGTGCGGTTTGCGCAAACGCGATCGGCGCCGCCACTAGCGACAGCGCGATCCCGTAAGTAAGTTTCTTCAGTTTCACTGGTAATCCTCTCGTAGAAGGTTATTGACTTGCCCGCTTCACCCAGCTGCAACACACGAGTTTGACAACGCCCCAAACATTGCTTGAATCCGCCCGGTGCCCAATTGCAACTGGTACTCAACTGGTTCCGCTTATTACACGCGGTCGATGACTTTTATGTCAATTACTACGTCCCACGTTGCCGAAATTGCATGAAAGCGGTAGCGGAAAACGGACAACGCCGCGCAGCATTTAGGGGAACACCTTAATCTACAGAACTACGTATTTAAATGCCGTTAGAATTGGGCTAGATGACGATAAAACTAATTAGCGAAATAATATTTAATCGATCGCTAGTGCAGTGAAAATAGGGATTTAGCTGTTTTTGCTAAATAAGTGAAGCGACTACAGCGTCACCATGCCAATTTCGTCATCCGATATCGCCCGCGCGCCGACGGCGCGAAACCTCTCGTAGCATCCGTTCATGGCGAAAACACTGAATCGAAATTTCCGCGCGCATTGGGTAGTCGCATTCCTCGCGATGGCGTTCATGAGCGGCTGCGCACACCTGCAAGCGCCGCGAGATGCCGCAAGTGCAATCCCAGAACCCGCACTCGCAAAGCTCCGCGAAGCGCAAATCCCTGAAGATGCGCTTGGCGGTGTCGTGCTTCGCCAAAGCGACGGGCGCGTGCTCTGGCAGCGGCAAGCTACTCGCGCCATGCAGCCTGCGTCCACGATCAAAGTCTTGACCTCTATCGTCGCGCTGGAAACGCTCAAGCCGTCTTACCGCCCGAAGACCACGCTCGTCACCCGCGCCGAACAGCGTGGAGACACCTTGCGCGGCGATCTCGCCCTGGTCGGCGGCGGCGCGGATGAGCTTTCCGTCGACGCGCTGGAATCGATGCTGCGAACGCTTCGCGCGCAGGGCGTCCGCGTGATCGAGGGCGATCTCATCGTGGATCGCGAGTTTTTTCAACCGCCGCGCCCGTACGAAGGCGTTGCCCCGTTCGATGAATCGCCCGAATTTCGCTACAACGTGATTCCTGATGCGCTGATGCTCGGCAGCAATCTCAACCAGCTCGCCATCGCCTCGGACGAAAAAGAAGTGCGCGTCGTATTCGGCCCGCTGATGGATGGCGTGCAATTCGTCTCCGAAATGGCGCTGGTTGAAAAGAGCTGCGCGCTCTGGGAAGACGATTGGAAAATCCCTCGCGTTGACAAACTCGTGAGCGGTGAAATTCGCGTTGCGCTCCTCGGCACCTTCCCGAAAAATTGCAGCATCGCCACAGAAATCAACATCATTGATCGCACCGATTACGTTGAGCGCGTCACTCGCGCCCTGTGGAAATCGCTCGGCGGGCAATGGAGCGGTCGTGCGCGAGAGGGGATCGCGCCCACGCGTAGTGCGAACGCGGGCGACCCGCCAGTCAGAACCGTTTCAAACGTCGATTCCCGAACGCTCGCCGAATTCAATCGTGACATCAACAAGCGAAGCGATAACGCAATGACGCGCATCGCCTATCTCACGATGGGCGCACTCGCCAGCGACGCGACAACGAAGCTAGAGAAAAGCGCGCCCACTGCAGCGCGCGCCGACGCCGTCGTTCGCGCCTGGCTTCGTGAAAATGGCATCGACGACGCAGGCCTCGTGATCGAAAACGGCTCTGGCCTCTCAAGAAAGGAAATGATCGCGCCGATGACCCTCGCGCAAACGCTACGCGCCGCACAGAAAAGCAAATGGGCGAGCGAATTCATGATGAGCCTGCCGATCGTCGGCATCGACGGCGCAATGCGCAATCGCCTCAGAGACACCCCCGCCAACGAAATCGGCCGCATGAAAACCGGCGGTCTCCGCAACGTCACCAGCGTCGCGGGCTATCTACCCGACGCAAGCGGCGAGCCGCAAGTCGTCGTCCTCTTCCTAAACCACGACAACGCCCGCGGCGCGAAGGGCAGGGCGGTGTTGGATGAATTGATGAAGGGGTTTGTTGGGCAAGGGCGTTGAGCGGTTCGTAAGAATCGCTGGACGTTGGCGCGCAATTTCGAAGAAACGCGGCTAAGTCAACGCGCGGCGCCTCGCAGTGTTACCATTCGTGCATTGGTAATACTTCGAAATCCACCATGAGCACCAACCTCACCAGCAAAGGCCAAGTCACCATCCCGAAGCACATTCGCGATGCGCTTCACCTCGCGCCAGGTAGCGCGGTTGACTTTGCGGTCAATGCGTCGGGGCAGGTGGTGTTGAATCCGGTAACGGCTCGTAGCACGAAGAAAGCGGTAGATCGATTCGAGGCCGTGCGCGGCAAAGCCACCGTCAAGTGGCGCACCGACGATTTGATGAAGCTACTGCGCAGCGAAATCTGATCCGGAGCGCGCATGCTGCTCGTGGATAGCAACGTCTTGATCGACGTGCTCGAAGACGATAGCGAATGGGCGGCGTGGTCGATCGCGCAATTGCGCGCGCAGTCACAAATTCACGCGCTGGTCATCAACCCGATCATCTACGCTGAAATCTCCTGCGCGTTCGCCCGCATTGAAGAGCTGGAGCGCGCCGTGGCCCAACTGCAACTGCAAGTGTTCGAATTGCCGCGCCCCGCGCTCTTCCTCGCAGGCAAAGCCTTCATGCAATACAAGCGCGCAAAGGGCACGCGACAAAGCGTGCTGCCCGACTTTTTCATCGGTGCGCACGCCGCTGTCATCCAGTCACCAGTCCTCACGCGTGATTCGGCGCGCTACCGCGCGTATTTCCCGACCGTAGAAGTGATTGCGCCGGATCAGGCATAGGCGATTCGCACTCGGGGACTTGCCGCATCGCGGCGACCGTGTGAGTAATACACACAGGGTCTTGCGAGGAAATTGATCTCAGGCCCTCTGATTTACTCTTTGAGCCAAGTCTTCTTAATTCCAGGGAAATCAATACTCTTCCATTCTTCTTTCCATAGCTGGAAGTACGGAATATCGATAGACGACGGCGTCGGGCTGCATCGTTCGACCTTGATCAGCGACGGCATTACGACGGCATCACCAATGAGAAGCGCTTCGCCTGCGCTTAGGGTTGGAAGCTTCTCACAAAGATTACCTAGGGTGTCTGGCAGCAAGCGCGATACGTAGCTCTGATCGCTTGGATTGGTTAATCGCATTGCCAAGAAGTTGCTGCATTGGGAGAAGATCGTCTCGGAGATCTCGGATGGCCGCTGGCTCGAAAGGAGCAGCGTGACACCGTACTTGCGACCTTCTTTGGCGATCCGCTCAATCGAGAACCTTGAGGCACGAAATCTCGCCAGATCGCTGTTGGGAACGTACTTGTGTGCTTCCTCGTAGACGAGCAAGAGCGGCGCATCGGTGTTGATGGTCTCGTCGGCGCGGGTCCTCATCACTTTGTAGTGGTAACCGTACTCAAACAGGATGCGCGAGATCAGGGAGACGGTGATGCTTAGTACTTCGAAGGGGACGCCACTTAGGTCGATGATAGTCACGTTCGACAGTTTGTCGCCGTAGCCAAGAAGGTTTTTGAGAGTGCCCTCTAACGTGGCTGTTTGCGCGGCTGGGCCGAAGAGAAACTGGAGCCTGTCTTGCGCTACTTTTGATTCAAACCGCGTGAAGAACTTGTCCAGCGATTTGTCTGCGTAACTTCCGGCAGTGATGCTTTGGGGTTTTGTCGGGTGAAACTCGAGCCGGCTCAAGAAGTATTTGTTTAGTCGCTCATCCGAATTCAACAGCAAGCCGTGGTTTTGATCCGTCTTTCCGTCCAAGGGCAGTTCATATCGGTCATCCACCACCATGTATCGCGCCTCGTTCTTCGAGTTCACGGTCTCGTTCTTGATGTTGTACAACGCGTTCAATACCTCATGGATGTTGAACTTCAGCGGGCTGTCATAGAAGACAAACTTAGAAGCTGTGTTGTGCCGCTTCTTGTTCTCCGTGACCAACTGGCGAAACACGGCCGATTGGTTGTAGTTGTCACGCTCGCCCGTATCCAACAGTACCTCTTCCAGTTCCTCGCTGTTGAGCAGCCAGTACGGTAGATTCAGCGTGCTGGCGTCGAGGAAGTTGGCGTCAGGAAAAGCCTTTCTGTACTCGGAGTGGATATCAAAGATGACGACGTGGGAGTTGTTGAGCGAATACTCACCATTCTTCGCGCTAACCGCCGTCTGAATGATCTTAGCGATCGTGTGGGATTTTCCGGCACCTGTGGATCCCACCACAGCAATGTGCTTATTGAAGAAACGGTCGCCATCTACTGGTACGTTGATTTTCTCGTTCGACACCAACGCGCTGAACACAAACTTCTTGGCTGGTTCAACGGAGTCTTCGAAGATCTTCTTAATGTCATCCTCCGTTGCCGGAGCAACGCCGGTGGGGGGAATCGTCAACGTATCACCGCCTCGGATGAACTTGCCGTCAGCGATGATTCCCAGCGGAAGCGCCTCAATGATGTGACGGCGCTCGGACTTGTCGTTTACTTCGATGCAGAAGTTCTCGATGATTGCGATCAGTGCGCAATCCTCGCTGTCGGTGATACGAAGGTAGGAGCCCACCTTGACGCTCTTATCATTGGCGAACGCTGCGATATTGCCTACCGAGATCTTTACCTTGTCTGGGAAAACGGCAATTACTTCCGCCCTAATGTCGTTTGAATCGCTCATGCTTGCATGACCTCCTGCAATAGATAGGAATGACTACTCTTGATCGCGTGAGCGACCTGGCACTTGGTGACACAAGTGCCGTCCAGTGGCGTCGTTTTGTAGAAGTCGTAGATCTCGATGACTGAGCCGGTGACCGCTGCGATGATGGGCGCAAGCTGATCTTCACTGGGCACGAGCTTGATCCGCCAGAGCTGTTCCTTGGTAGGATCCGCGGTAAGTGTTTTGGGCGAGAAGTCGGCACCTTGGAACGGATACCCATCGCTGAAGGCTACTCCTTGGTGCCAAAGGCTCTTTTTGAGGTCGACCAGTTCGGCAAGTGTCAGCCCCCGTAGCAGTACGTAGGGGCAGAACCTGTCTGCGGGAGGCGTCCTCACGAGCTCCTTGTGCGAGAAGAACTCAGCCATTCGGACCATCATCTGCGTGGCTTTGCTGACGTCATACTCGCCAGCCATGTCAATGACAAAGAATCGTGAGGCCTTCGGCATCTTTGTCTTGCCGAAGTAGAAGTATTTTCGCCGGATCAATCGCGCGTAATACTCGGCGCCAAACTTCTCCCGTAACCAGGCGCTGAAGATGACATCCTTGCGATTCACTTCCCGAAGAAATCTCTCTTTGGTGATCTTTCGCTTTTCCTCGTCAGCCTGGATCGCGAGCCCTTGAATTACATTGATCGCGCTCGGATAGTAAAAGACCTTCGCATCGACGTCACTGCATTCGGGAATCGCCAACTTCAGGAGCCCAAGCAGCTTGTTCTGCTGCGCATCGTAGGAAAGCGCATTCACATCAATATCAAGCAGGGTCCGAAAGGCTGCGAGCTGCGGTTGCATTAGCCCGAGTTCATCGTGAACCTTGTGCTCTACCTTGTCCTTCGTGAAAGTGAGGAAGTTCGCCTTCAGGAAGTCATCCGTCAGGGGAAGCTTGAGCTTGTGCTGGCCGCCCTTGTAGTGCCCATAGAGTCGATACTTAATGGCCCGACCACTTGGAAATCGAGCCGCATGAAAGTGCCGCAGCATGTGAATTACAGCCTCCTTGATCACCGAGTGGTTGTATTCCGTCCCTTCGTAATACTTGCACTGGACGTAAGCACTGTCATTCCCATCCTCAAGATCGATATCTTCAATTCCTTCAACCGTGACGCTCGCTTGCTTCGAACCCTCCAGCAATCGCACGATGGTCTGGTCAAATTGGTAGAAATATCCCTTGATGGTCGCTGTTGCGCTGCGGTCGGTCACGACAAATCCTTCGCAGATCCCGTTAGCAAATAGCGACGGGCACAAGGATCAATCCTCAACTCACCCTCCATTCTTCACTTCCGCAAACTTCCCCGCCATCGTTGGGTTCCCCTTCGTTAATCGCTTAATCGTTACGTCCTGCGCCTTGTCGTTGGCGAGGCGCAGGTTGCGGTCGGTGCCGAGCAGGGCTTCTTTGGTTTTCGTGAGGTGGTCGATGGATTTGTCGATCTCGTCGATGGCGGTTTGGAATTTGCGTGAGGCGAGTTCGTAGTTCTTGCCGAAGGCGGCTTTGAAGCCTTCTAGTTCGTTTTCGAAATTGGTGATGTCGATGTTCTGCGCTTTGACGAGTGCGAGTTCGGTTTTGTATTGCATTGCCTTCATCGCGGCGTTGCGCAGCAGGGTGATGATGGGGATGAAGAACTGCGGGCGGATCACGTACATCTTCGGATAGCGATGGAAGACGTCAACGATGCCGGTGTTGTAGAGCTCGCTATCGGGTTCGAGCAGCGAAACGAGTACGGCGTATTCGCAGCCTTTCTCGTTGCGATCTTTGTCGAGCTCTTTGAAGAAATCTTCGTTGCGCTGCTTGGTGGCGGTGGCGTCGCTTTCGTTTTTCATCTCGAACATGATGGAGACGATTTCGGTGCCTGCTTCATCGCTATCGCGAAAGATGAAGTCGCCCTTGCTGCCGCTTTTGGCGTCGTTATCTTTTTCGAAATAGGCGCGTGGGAAAGCGGTCGCGCGGAGGCGGTTGAATTCAGTTTCGCAGTGTTGCTCCAGCGTTTCGCCGACCATCTTGGTAGAAAGTCGCGCTTTCATGTCGCGCAGGCGCTCGATTTCGCCTTCGCGATCTTTGATCTGAACTTCGTATCGCTCCTTGAGCGACTTTTCTGCAAGCGCCTTCTCAAGCGCTGCGCGTTCGAGGTTGATTTTAAGTTCGTCGCGCTCTTTCTGAACGGTACCGACTGCATCGGCAAGGGCGAGACGTTGTGTGAGCGCGAGGTTGTTTAGCTCTGCTTTGAGCGCTTGAATTTCCGCGTCTTTGCTAGCGGCGCTTTTTTGCAGCTCTGCGAGTGTTTTTGCTTCGGCGAGTTTGGCCGCGTTTTCCTTTTCTTGCTGCGCTTGGGCGAGTTGGTTGGCGAGTGTGTCGCGCTCTTTTTCAACAGCGCTCAGCGCTTCACTCACGGCCAGTTTGCGGGCGACATCGCCTGCATCGAGCTTAGCCTTGAGCGCCTGGATTTCGCTGTCTTTGGCGGCGGCTCGCTTTTCGAGTTCGCTGGCGAGGCGGGCCTCGGCGAGTTCGACGGCGCTCAGCTTGTCTTTCTCGGCGATCTCTAGCCGCTCGTGAAGCTGTTCGGCGAAGTCGGCATCTCGTACCTGCTTCAAGATGTCGGCGTAACCCGTTTCGTCAATCTTGAAGGCTTTGCTGCAGTGGGGGCAAATGATTTCGTGCATGCGGTCTATTTTGATGCGTTTTAGGCGCATGCACGCGCGGTTGCGGCGCGGTGGTGAAAGGTTGAGGCGGCGTCAGCGAAATTTAGCCGAGCTGGTGGGTCGTCGTGTACTCACATTTTTGATAGCTCGGTGAGCCGCTGAGCGCGGTCAAGCCCGCGCCTACAAGAGGACGAGGGACTTACACGACGCGGGCGAATTCGTTTCGCACGCGCACGCGATCGCCGCAATCAAAATGCCACCATTCGGTGGCGATGCCGTGAAAGTCGCTGGCCTTCATTGCATCGCGCAGTAGGTGGCGATTGGCGACTTGCTCGGCGGTGAGATCGCCTGTTTTCAAAAACTGCGATTCGTGTTCGGGGTGGGAGGTTTCGCTCATTTCGTCGAAGCCGGTGCCCATGTCGAGCTCGTCGCCGTTGGCATCAAGCAGGGTCACGTCAACCGCCATTCCGTACGAATGAATCGATCCGCGCTCGGGCGGTGCGAGGTACTTTTGCAAATCGCCGTTTTTGAGCGCGTCCCACATCGCGAGCTGCACACGATGCGGTCGTAGCGCGTCGAGGATGCAAAGCGTCACGTCGCTGCGCTGTTTCGCGAGCCACGCGACGGCATGCTCAATGCCGTGTGCGGCTTCCGCATGCAACCACGCGCAATCAAGCGGCGAATACATGTCGCGCCCCATGAAATTGTTCGCGCTCGCGTAACGCAGGTCGATGCGTAAGCCGTCAATCGTTGAGAGGTGGCGAAATTCAGGGGACGTAGCAATCGATTCGCAGGGGAGAGTGCGCATTTCGCGATTGTAGGAGCGCACTCGGCAGCACGCGTTTTCTTGAAACCGTTCGTGGTGCTCCCTTGTTACGCACGGGACTAAAGGCGACGCTCGCCCTCATTTCCGTTCGTGGTGAGCTTGTCGAACCACGAACGGACGCGGGACACTCGTGACGATAGCGACCTAACCTACCGGAACCCGCACAAAGCCTTCCATCAAAACGCGGGCGCTGCGGCTCATCACGGCTTTCTTCACGGTCCATTCGCCGTTCACAAGCGATGCTTCCGCGCCGACGAGTGTGACGCCTGATGGGTGCCCGAAGCGCACTTCCTTGCGCGCGCCGCCGCCAGCTGCGGCATTCACAAGCGTTCCCGGAATACAGGCCGCGACGGCAATTGCAACGGATGCTGTGCCCATCATCGCGTGATGCAGTTTCCCCATTGAGAGGGCGCGGACGCAAACGTCGATGTCAGCTGTGTTGACAGCTTTACCGCTTGAGGCCCTATATTGTTGGGGCGAGGCGACGAAAGCGATCTTTGGCGTGTGTTGGCGTTTTTGTGCTTCTTCCGCTGATTTAATAAGGCCCATCTTAAGTGCGCCTGCGGTGCGGATCTTCTCAAACATCGCAAGTTTGGTCAGGTCGCCGTTAATCTCTTCTTGAAGTTCTGTGCCCGTGCAGCCGATGTCTGCGGCGTTCACGAAGATCGTTGGGATGCCCGCGGTGGTCATCGTGGCTTTGAGTGTGCCAACACCTGGCACATCGAGCTCGTCGATCAAATTGCCGGTGGGGAAGAGCGCGCCGCCGCTATCGGGATCTTCCGCTGCGGGATCGAGGAATTCGAGTTGCACTTCGGCGGCGGGGAAGGTGACGCCGTCCATCTCAAAATCGCCCAACTCCTGCACTTCGCCGTTTTGAATCGGAACATGCGCGACGATTGTTTTGCCGATGTTCACTTGCCAGATGCGGACGGTGAGCTTGCCGTTTTGCGGAATGCGGGACTTGTCGACGATGCCTTGCGCAATCGCGAACGGCCCAACGGCAGTGGTCAGGTTCCCGCAGTTGCCGCTCCAATCAACGAACGGCTTATCGATGGAAATTTGTCCAAACAAATAATCGACGTCATGATCCGGCCGCGTGCTTTTCGAAAGGATCACGCATTTGCTGGTGGAAGAGGTTGCGCCGCCCATGCCATCGATATGTTTCGCATACGGATCAGGCGAGCCGATCACGCGCAACAGAATCGCATCGAGCACCGGGCCGGGTTTGCGGGCGTTCTCAGGCAAGTCTTCAAGTTTGAAGAAGACGCCTTTAGATGTGCCGCCACGCATGTAGAGGGCGGGGAGTTTGACTTGGTGATTCGTTGCGCTCATCGTTTTTTTCCTGTCATCCCCGCGAAGGCGGGGACCCAGACCGTGACTTAAGACGTCTATGGGAGATTGAAAACTTTTTACATTCCCGGACACTAGGCCTACCAATACCTAGACGCGTTCTCGCGGTGCGGCAGCCCGGTCTGGGTCCCCGCCTTCGCGGGGATGACAGACGAAACTAAACTGCTTCCTGCTCCAAAAAATCTTTCGCAAACCGCTGCAACACGCCGCCTGCGTCGTACACCGAAATCTCTTCTGCCGTATCGAGGCGACACGTTACCGGTACTTCCACGCGTTCGCCATTTTTGCGATTGACTACCAGGGTAAGCGTCGCGCGCGGGGTACGTTCACCGATCACGTCGAACGTTTCTGTTCCGTCGATTCCGAGCGTTTTGCGATTCGTGCCCGGCTTGAACTCAAGCGGCAGCACGCCCATCCCGATCAAATTTGTGCGATGAATGCGCTCAAAGCCTTCAGCGACGATGGCTTCCACGCCAGCGAGTCGCACGCCTTTCGCCGCCCAATCGCGTGAGGAACCTTGCCCGTAATCCGCTCCCGCGATGATGATCAGCGGTTGCTTGCGATCCATGTAGGTTTCTATCGCTTCCCACATGCGTGTCACTTTGCCTTCGGGTTCGATGCGGGCGAGGGAGCCTTTCTTGATCGAACCATCAGCGTTTTTCACCATCTCGTTTTGTAACGTCGGATTGGCAAACGTTGCGCGTTGAGCCGTGAGGTGATCGCCGCGATGCGTGGCGTAGGAATTAAAGTCTTCTTCCGGCAAACCCATCTTCGCGAGATATTCGCCCGCGGCGCTATCGAGCATGATGGCGTTTGATGGCGAAAGATGATCAGTGGTGATGTTGTCCCCGAGCACTGCGAGGGGGCGCATGCCTTTGAGCGTGCGCTCGCCCGCGAGAGCACCTTCCCAATACGGCGGCCGACGGATGTAGGTGCTTTGCGCGCGCCAATCGTAGAGCGGCTTTGCTTGCACGCCGCTCGCGACATTGATCGCGAACATCGGCTCGTAGACCTTGCGAAATTGCTCAGGCTTTACGGCCTTCGCTACCACTGCATCGATTTCCTCATCGCTCGGCCACAGATCTTTCAATGTGATCGGCTTGCCATCAACGACGCCCAGTGCGTCAAGCTCAATATCGAAGCGGATCGTTCCCGCGATTGCGTACGCGATCACGAGCGGGGGCGAGGCGAGGAACGCTTGTTTCGCGTACGGATGGATTCGCCCATCGAAATTGCGATTACCCGAGAGCACCGCGGTTGCGTAAAGGTCGTGATCGATGATCTCTTGCTGAATCTTCGGATCGAGCGCGCCGGACATGCCATTACACGTGGTGCAGGCGAATGCAACGATGCCGAAGCCAAGCGCTTCAAGATCGCCCAACAGTCCCGCCTCTTGCAAGTAGAGTTCAACCGTCTTCGAACCCGGTGCGAGCGAAGATTTCACCCACGGTTTGCGGGTGAGGCCGAGCTTGTTCGCGTTGCGCGCGAGCAAGGCGGCGGCGATAACGTTTCGAGGGTTCGATGTGTTGGTGCAAGAGGTGATTGCGGCGATGATCACGGCGCCGTCGGGCATAGCCGTTTCGGCGTGTACGATTCCCTCTCCCTCAAGGAGAGGGGGCCCGGAGGGCGGGTGAAGGGAAGGCTGACTTGCTCCGGCTGTAGGCTCGGGCTTGACCGCGCTCTCCCCGTCAAAAGCGCGGTTGATCCCCGCCTCCGCGGGGACGCGCCTACCAGTGGCGATTCCCTTGTCTAGCAAATCCGTCGTCGCTACCCGCGCATGCGGATTCGACGGCCCCGCCATATTGCGCACAACTGTCGAAAGATCGAACTTCAATACGCGCTCATACTCAGCCGTCGCAAGCGCATCCGCCCAAAGCCCCGTGTGCTTCGCATAGGTCTCAACGAGCTTCACTTGCTCGGCTTCACGACCCGTCAACGTTAAGTAGTCCAGCGTCTGCTGATCGATGAAGAACATCGCCGCCGTCGCGCCATACTCAGGCGCCATATTCGAAATGGTTGCGCGATCACCGAGCGTGAGGCTCGACGCGCCTTCGCCATAGAACTCAAGATACGCGCCGACCACTTTCTGCTTGCGCAAGAACTCGGTGAGCGCGAGCACGATGTCGGTCGCCGTGATTCCCTCTTGTCGTTTGCCGGAAAGCTCGACACCCACAATGTCCGGCAAGCGCATCCATGAAGCACGGCCGAGCATCACGTTCTCGGCTTCAAGTCCACCGACGCCGACCGCGATCACACCCAGCGCATCAACATGCGGTGTGTGACTATCTGTACCCACGCAAGTGTCAGGGTATGCAACGCCATCCTGCACACCGATCACTGGGCTCATACGCTCCAAATTGATCTGGTGCATGATGCCGTTACCGGGCGGGATTACATCCACATTCTTGAACGCTTCTTTCGTCCAATTGATGAAATGGAAGCGATCCTCGTTGCGACGATCTTCAATCGCACGATTTTTCTCGAAGGCTTTTGGATCGTAGCCACCACATTCCACCGCGAGCGAATGATCGACGATCAACTGCACGGGGACGACCGGATTCACCTTTGCCGGATCGCCGCCCTGGTCGGCAATCGCATCGCGCAATCCTGCGAGATCCACAAGCGCAGTTTGCCCAAGAATGTCATGGCACACCACGCGCGCCGGGAACCAAGGGAAATCAAGCTCGCGCTTTCGCTCGATCAACTGCTTCAAATAGTCATTGATCTTCGCGGGCTCTGCTTTGCGCACGATGTTCTCGGCGTGCACGCGGGCGGTGTAGGGTAGCTTGTCCCACGCACCGGATGCGAGCGTGTTCACCGCTTCACGGGCGTCGAAAAAGTGGAGCGATGTGTTGGGGAGGGGTTTTTTGAATTGGGTGTTCATGTTCATTTGTCGCTGGCTAGTAGGCATCCGTAACCCAATCATCGAGCTCGAGGCCTTCAATGCGGCTGAATTCGCGAGTGTTGTGGGTCACGAGTGTCGCGCCGAGGGCAATGGCGTGGGCCGCAATTTGTAGGTCATAAGGACCAATCAGTTCGCCTCGTTGAGCAAGTTCCGCCTTCACTCGAGCAAATTGGTAAGCGGCGAGTGCGCCGTACGGCACCACTTGAACCGTATCGAGAAAATAGCGAAGTAGCGCGGCGTATCGCGCATTTCGACTGCGTTCCACCCCGTATTGAAGTTCGCCTAACGTGATGCTTGAAATCGAAAGGTCTTCGCTTCTACTTCGAGAAAATCGCTGTGAAGCACGAACCGAGCGCTCACTAAAAATAAACGAGCTTGTATCTGTATCAAGTAGATACACCGTGCTACTCGTCTTTCCAGTCCGCGAAATAATCGCGCATCGGATCAGCGGGCTGATCTCGCGGAGGAAAATCCACCGGGCCGCCTTCCGCAATGAGCGCGCGAATCTTTGCCATCGCCTCGGCGGGGGTTAGCCTTGGACGCTCAGCCATCACCGGCCGAAGCGCAATTCCATAGGGCGTGCGAAGGAATTCCACCTCAGTCGCATCAAAGCGAAATTCCTTTGGAATCCGCACTGCCTGGCTGCGGCCAGACATAAAGATTTTGCCTGTCGCTGGTTTCATCGAAGCTTCCGCATCAAAAATGGTATCTATCAAAGTGGCTACCATTCTACGCCACTTGCGATAAGTCGGTTACTTCCGATCCTTCAAAGGAACAAACTTCAAATCCTCCGGCCCGACGTAATTCGCGCTCGGGCGAATGATCTTGCCGTCAATGCGCTGCTCGATCACGTGTGCGCTCCAGCCGCTCGTGCGGGCGATCACGAAGAGCGGGGTGAACATCGCGGTCGGCACGCCCATCATGTGATAGCTCACGGCCGAAAACCAATCGAGGTTCGGGAACATCTTTTTGATATCCCACATCACCGTTTCCAATCGCTCGGCGATGTTGAACATCTTCATGTCGCTCTTCTCTGCCGAGAGCTTGCGCGCCACTTCTTTGATCACTTTGTTACGCGGATCGCTTACGGTGTAGACCGGATGACCAAAGCCGATCACGACTTCTTTGCGCTCCACGCGCGCTTTGATGTCCGCTTCGGCATCGTCCGGCGTGTCATAACGCTTCTGCACCTCGAAGGCGACTTCATTCGCGCCGCCGTGCTTCGGCCCGCGCAGCGCGCCGATACCGCCGCAGATCGCGCTATACATGTCTGAGCCCGTGCCCGCGACGACGCGTGCGGTGAAAGTGGACGCGTTGAACTCATGCTCTGCATAAAGGATAAGCGAGGTGTGCATCGCCTTTACCCAGCTCTGCGGCGGACGCTTGCCATGCAGCAAATGCAGGAAGTGGCCACCGATCGAATCTTCTTCGGAATCGGTGTCGATGCGAATGCCGTTGTGGCTGAAGTGATACCAGTAGAGCATCATCGAGCCGAGCGAAGCCATCAGCTTGTCCGCAATGTCTTTCGCGCCCGGATGATTGTGATCATCCTTCTCGGGCGATACGCAGCCCAGCACGGATACTGCTGTGCGCATCACATCCATCGGATGCGCCGAAGGCGGCAATTGCTCCAGCGCCGCTTTCACCGCAGCGGGCACGCCACGCAGCGCGATCAGCTTTGTTTTGTAACCGACAAGCTCCGCCGCGTTCGGCAATTTGCTATGCACGAGCAGATACGCGATCTCTTCAAACTCACACGCATCGGCGACATCCAAAATGTCATAGCCGCGATAGTGCAAGTCATTGCCAGTGCGCCCGACGGTGCAAAGCGCAGTGTTGCCTGCGGCGGTGCCTGAGAGGGCTACGGATTTTTTGGGTTTGAAGGCCGGAGTTGCAGTTGCGGTGGATGAGGTGTCTGACATTTTCGTTTTCCGTTTTTGTATTTTGGAGATTGCGCTTTCAACGTTCAAAGGCGTCTCTCAAGTGCAGTGTTTAGGATTCAAGAACTTTCTGTCGCTACGGCTAACCGCTGATCTGATCGCTGGCGCCGGCTTTTCCAACATAGCCAAAGCGTGGCGAATAGGTGGGCGACTGCGAAAGCCCACGTGCCTGATGGCGCTAGAGTGATCGATTCTCGAATTTCAGCCGAACACAGTGGCTCCCAAACTTTGGAGTACTGACAGCCGGGTGCAAGCCAAGCCGCAATCGAAGCCAGCGCGAAGATTCCGCTAAAGATAAAGGCTAGACCCCAACAAATCACGTTGTTTGACTTGTGCACCATCAAAGCAACTAGCAAACTGGGTAAGAGGAACGTAGGTAGTGCGACGAACATCGCAAGGTAAACGGAAGAGAGGGCAGCGGCAACCAGCTGCCCAGCTGACTCGACCATTCTTGAAGCGCCGATGAAAGTGAGGCCAGCCACGAACGTGAAAACGAGTGCGAGATGCAGACAAGCATCCGTTACGACCAACCAATTTGAACTACGCGATGAGCGTTTCACATCCATGGTGACTCATTTGGAGAGCGGGCACGCTGTGCCCACGCGGTCTGTGATCGTAACGCTTTGGTGGGCAGAGGCTGCCCACCCTACAAATCTTGTCATTGCAGCACCCACGTTCCGTTCGCTTTGATCGCGTCGTACATCGCATCAGGGGCAATGTCGATTTGACCGCCAGGCCATGTAACCGCTCCATGCTCGACGTATGCCTTCTTAAAGAACGAGGGCTCGCGTAACGGCGCGAACACGCCTTGAAAATGCGAATCCGAGAACTTCACCGCACCCGTTAGACCGTCTGCGAACTTCACCGCAAGCTCCTTGTCTCCTCGCACTTCAACATGTTGCACATTCCACGGGTTCATGTTGTCGATCCTATTTAAGCGGTTCGATGAGCTTAGGCGTCTGCTTCGCTGCGCATAACTGCCAATCTTCGATCAACTCGCTTTGATGTAGTTCTGCCCAATCAAGGGTAAGTTCGAGCGCGCGACGCGGGAGCGATCCGCGTTGAACGGACAATTCGCTGATATCAATCATCGCTTCGAATTCGCCATAGATCGCATGAAAATGCGGTGGCGCATGATCATCGAAGTACATGCGAATCAAGATTCCGTAAAACGCGCTAATGGTTGGCATGTTTGGCGCTACTTTTTCGCCGCGTAGAGGGCGTCGAGATGTGCTTCAAACGCGTGATACCCAATCCGATCGTATAGCTCTTCGCGCGTCTGCATCGTATCGACCACGTTCTTTTGATGACCATCGCGGCGGATCGTTTGATAGACATTTTCTGCGGCTTTGTTCATCGCGCGGAAGGCGGAGAGTGGGTAGAGGACCATGCCGACGCCAACGCTCTTCAATTCGTCAACCGTGAAGAGCGGCGTTTTGCCGAACTCGGTGATGTTCGCGAGGATCGGGACCTTCACAGCATCAACAAACTTCTTGTACGTCGGCAGATCGTACGCTGCTTCGGCGAAGATCGCATCCGCGCCTGCTTCCACGCACTTGATCGCGCGCTCAATCGCGGCGTCAACCCCGAACATTTGAATCGCGTCGGTGCGGGCGATAACGAAGAAGTTGGGGTCGGTTTTGGCGTCAGCGGCGGCTTTGACGCGATCGACCATTTCCTCGGTGCTGACCACTTCTTTGCCAGGGCGATGGCCGCAGCGTTTCGCGCCCGCTTGGTCTTCGATGTGGCACGCCGCCGCGCCGAATTTGATGAGGGACTTCACGGTGCGTGCGATGTTGAACGCGCTCGGGCCGAAGCCGGTGTCGATATCAACCATCAGCGGCGTGTCGCACACGTCCGTGATGCGGCGCACGTCGGTGAGTACGTCATCTAAGTTGTTGATGCCAAGATCAGGCAAGCCAAGCGAGCCCGCTGCGACGCCACCACCGGAGAGATAGATCGCGCGGTAGCCTGCACGTTTGGCGAGGAGCGCGTGGTTCGCGTTGATCGCGCCGATGACCTGTAGCGGCGATTCTTCTACGAGGGCTTTGCGGAATAGGGCACCGGGCGATTGCATAGAGTAAGCTTTCTTGGCGATCCCCATACTTCATCGGGGCTAACGCCGATTTACGTGATTTGTTTACGCAGTGATTTTTCAGTCGCTAGCCCGCATTAAAACGTGTTAGCGCGTGAAAAACTACTCGGACTTCAAGCTCCCTCTCCCGCGCGGCGGGAGAGGGAGCTCGATTTACTTCAACAGATGCGCAATCGCATCACGCTCATCGGTCAATTCCTTGAGCGTTTTGTCCATGCGCTCGCGGCTCTTCGTGTCGATTTCGAGGCCCGTGATGCGCGTGTATTCGCCATTGGCGCAAGTGACTGCAACGCCGTACTGAATACCTTCTGGGATGCCGTAGCTGCCGTCAGATGGCACGCCCATCGTGACCCACGCGCCGTTGGTGCCGAGCGCCCAATCCCGCATGTGATCGATCGCTGCATTGGCTGCCGACGCCGCAGACGAGAGGCCGCGCGCTTCAATGATCGCCGCGCCGCGCTTGCCCACGGTTGGGATGAAGAGGTCGTTGTTCCACGCATCGTCAACTTTGTCTTTGAGCGCAACGCCGTTTGCGGTGGCAAAACGAATGTCCGGATACATCGTGGGCGAATGGTTGCCCCACACGACCAAATTCTTGATGTCGGCTACAGCGACGCCGGTTTTCGCTGCGAGTTGCGAAAGTGCGCGGTTGTGATCCAAGCGAAGCATGGAGGTGAAGTTCTTCGCAGGCAGATCGGGTGCGGATTTCTGAGCGATGTAGGCATTAGTATTCGCCGGGTTGCCGACGACCAACACGCGCACGTTGCGGTCTGCCACTGCGTTCAGTGCTTTGCCTTGAGCCGTGAAGATGGCTGCATTGGCTTGCAAAAGGTCAGCGCGCTCCATGCCGGGGCCGCGCGGACGTGCGCCCACGAGAACGGCGTAGTGGGTGCCTTTGAATGCAGTCATCGCGTCGGAGTGCGCTTCCATCCCTGCGAGCAGCGGGAATGCGCAATCTTCCAATTCCATCATCACGCCCTTGAGCGCCTTTTGAGCTTTCTCATCGGGGATTTCGAGCAACTGCAGGATCACCGGCTGATCTTTGCCAAGCATTTCGCCTGCGGCGATACGGAAGAGGAGTGCGTAGCCGATCTGGCCAGCTGCACCGGTAACGGCGACTCGAACGGGGGCTTTCATTATGTTTTCCTTCTGTATGGAGTGCAAAAAAGGCTGGATCGGGCCTCTGCGTTCACGACATGCGCCGCCGCATAAGCTCGAAAGCAACCCCTAATTTTGGCGCAACTTGCGTCGCATCTGGCGGCGTTTTGTTCGCTGACAGGTAGCGCGCGGTAGTTAAGCCTAGAGCCACTCGCTTACATGATTCTGAGTTTTTGGTAACTGTTGCCATTATTCACAAAGTTGACGCGCGCGTCAACAACTCTTATGTCTTATATAAGACATAAGATGTCGCATTGCGCTGCAGCGGAATTTAGGCGAGAATTCGGCCCCTATGAGCGAAGTGGTCACCCTCAACGGTTTCGCGCCCGGCGCGCCAGTGCGAACGTCGCACGGCGCGGACGCCGCTGCGCAGACGCCACTTTCGGCGACGCCCACGAGCGTCGGCCCCACTTTTCATCCGCTCTACCAGCAGATTAAGGCCCTGCTCGTTAAACAGCTCGAAACGGGCGAGTGGCAGCCAGGCGAAGCTATCCCGAGCGAAATGGAGCTTGCCGCGAGATTCGCTGTCAGTCAAGGAACCGTTCGCAAAGCAATCGATGAGCTCGCCTCGGACAATATTTTGATTCGCCGCCAGGGCAAAGGTACCTTTGTTGCCACCCATACCGAAACCAAGAGCTCGATGTTTCGCTTTCTCCGCATCCGGAGAAACGATGGGCAAGACGAATATCCCGAAAGCGAGCTGCTTGAGATCAAACGCGCTCGCGCTAGCGCCGAGGTGGCCCGCGCCCTCGAAATTGCAACAGGCGATTCTGTAATCCAGTTGCGACGCGTCTTGCGATACAGCGGTATGCCAACGGTTCTCGACGAAATCACCTTGCCGGCGTCGCTCTTCAAGGGGCTCAGCAAAGAACGCTTTGATTCTTACGAAGGCTCGATGTACGGCTTCTTCGAAACGGAGTTCGGCGTACGAATGCTGCGCGCGAATGAGCAGGTGCGTGCCGTTGCGGCGGATCCGAACACGGCAGAGGTGCTGCGCGTGGGTATCGGCTCTCCGCTACTGTCCGTCGAGCGCGTGGCCTACACATACGGTGATAAGCCGGTTGAATTTCGTCGCGGTCTTTGCACCACACGTAGTCATCACTACGCCAACGAACTGAATTAATTTTTAGCGACCCAAATAAGACAACGATTTATGTCTGAACAAACCTTACAGAAAACAAAGCAGCGCCCGGTGTACCGAAACATCGGTATGGGCGACCTTTCCAACTATCGCCTGCCGATTATCGGTGTCGCCTCCATCGTGCACCGTATCACCGGCGTCGCGCTTTTCGTGGGCATGATCCTGTTGCTCCCGATGCTGCAAATGAGCCTCAAATCAGAGTCTGGTTTCGAAGCGTGTCGCACGATTGTGTGGGGCAACTGGATCGCAAAGATCGTTTTGATCGGCCTTTTGTTTGCTGTGATTTATCACCTGATCGCTGGCGTTCGCCACATGATTCAAGATGCGAACAAGTGGCTTGATCTCGCATCGGCTCGTAGCAGCGCTACAGCAGTGTTTTTTGCTTCGGTCGTCGTCACGGCCCTGGTCGTTTGGAGGCTCGTAGCATGAGCGGCAAATCGTTTACCCAAGAATGGTGGTTGCAGCGAATCAGCGCGGTCATCGTTGGGCTCTATGCGCTACTCGTCATTGCCTTGTTGTTGATCAACGGCACGCCGAGCTACGCTCAGTGGCAAGCGCTCTTTGCAAACAACGCGTTCAAAGCTTTTACCGCCCTCGCGCTCATCGCAACTTTCTATCACGGCCTAATTGGTGTGTTGCATGTGTGGCCGGATTACGTGAAAAACGCAATGGTGCGCTCAGCACTCAATGCGTATTCGTGGCTCGCAGCAGCAGCGTACGCGCTCTGGGCGGTCTACATTTTGTTTTTCTTGAAGTAGGAGTGCAGTAATGGCTCAAACGATTCACAAATACGACGCCGTCGTCGTCGGTGCGGGCGGCGCGGGGATGCGTTGCTCGTTGCAGCTCGCGAAAGCGGGGTTGCGCGTGGCGGTGCTCTCGAAAGTGTTCCCAACGCGCTCGCACACCGTCGCGGCGCAAGGCGGTATTGGCGCGTCTCTCGGCAACATGGACGAGGACAATTGGCACTATCACTTCTATGACACGGTGAAAGGCTCCGATTGGCTGGGTGACCAAGACGCCATTGAGTTCATGTGTCGCGAAGCACCGAAGGTCGTTTACGAACTTGAACACATGGGGATGCCGTTTGATCGCAATCCCGATGGCACGATTTACCAGCGTCCGTTCGGTGGTCACTCCGCGAAATACGGCGAAAAGCCCGTGCCACGCGCATGCGCAGCAGCGGATCGCACGGGGCACGCGATGTTGCACACCCTATATCAGAACAACGTGCGCAACAAAACGCAGTTCTTCGTTGAATGGATGGCGCTTGATCTGATCCGCGATAGCGAAGGCGACGTCGTTGGCGTCACCGCGCTTGAAATGGAAACGGGCGAAGTGGCGATCTTCCACGCCAAGTGCGTGTTGCTCGCGACAGGTGGTGCAGGCCGAATCTTCGCGGCGTCGACGAATGCGTTCATCAACACCGGCGACGGTCTTGGAATGGCTGCGCGCGCGGGCATTCCGCTTGAAGATATGGAGTTCTGGCAATTCCATCCGACCGGCGTGCATAACGCGGGCGTGTTGCTCACCGAAGGTTGTCGTGGCGAAGGTGCGATTCTGCGCAACAAACATGGCGAGCGTTTCATGGAGCGCTACGCACCGAAATTGAAAGACCTCGCGCCGCGTGATTTCGTGTCGCGCTGCATGGATCAAGAGATCAAAGAAGGCCGCGGTTGTGGCCCGAATGGCGACTACATCGCGCTCGATCTCACGCACTTGGGCGGCGAAACGATCATGAAGCGTTTGCCATCGGTTCACGAGATTGGGAAAAACTTCGCGAACGTGGATGTGATCAAAGAGCCGATTCCCGTCGTGCCAACGATTCACTACCAAATGGGTGGTGTACCCACGAATATTCACGGGCAAGTGGTCGTTCCGAAGAATGGCACTCCGAACTCGATCATTAACGGTCTCTACGCAATTGGCGAAGCTTCATGCGTATCGGTGCACGGCGCGAATCGTTTGGGTACGAACTCGCTCCTCGATTTGCTGGTGTTCGGCCGCGCGGCGGGTAATCACCTGATCGACACCGCGCTCGCGAGCAAGTCGCACAAGCCCCTTCCTGCGAACGCCGCGGATTATTCGCTTTCGCGAATTGATGTGCTCGACAAAAGCTCGGGTGGTGAATATCCGCAAGACGTGGCGAACGACCTGCGCAAAACGATGCAGTTGCATGCAGGTGTGTTCCGCACGCAAGCGAGCATGGACGAGGGCGTGAGCAAAGTGCTCGCGATTGATGAGCGCGCGAAGCATCTCTCGCTCAAAGACAAGTCGAAGATCTTCAACACCGCACGAATCGAAGCACTCGAAGTGGCGAACTTGATGGAAGCCGCGAAAGCGACGATGGTGTCCGCTGCCGCTCGCAAAGAGAGTCGTGGCGCGCATACGGTGGATGACTACGGCGATACGCCTGAGCATCCGCTCGGACGTAACGACGTCGAATGGATGAAGCACACGCTTTGGTACTCGGAAGGCAACCGCCTCGATTACAAGCCGGTGAATCTGAAGCCGCTCACCGTGGAATCGATTCCGCCCGTTAAACGCACGTTCTAATAAGTTGTAAAGATCATGGCAGACAAACGAATTTTCGAAATCTATCGCTACGATCCTGACACGGATGCGAAGCCACGCATGCAAACGTACGAGGTGGAGCTTGATGGCTCCGAGCGCATGTTGCTCGACGCGCTAATGAAGTTGAAGAAACAAGACGATTCCATCAGCTTCCGCCGTTCATGCCGCGAAGGTGTGTGCGGTTCCGACGCGATGAACATCAACGGCAAGAACGGCCTCGCGTGTCTCACCAACATGCTCACCCTGCCGCAAAAAGTGACGCTGCGTCCGCTGCCGGGTCTGCCCGTCGTTCGCGATTTGATCGTTGACATGAGTCAGTTCTTCAAGCAGTACCACTCGATCAAGCCCTACATCGTCAATGAAACGCCGCCGCCTGAGAAAGAACGGTTGCAGTCGCAAGAAGATCGCGAAGAGCTAAACGGTCTCTACGAATGCATTCTCTGCGCATGCTGCTCAACCAGCTGCCCAAGCTTCTGGTGGAACCCCGACAAATTCGTCGGCCCCGCTGGCTTGCTCGCTGCCTATCGCTTCATCGCCGATTCGCGCGATCAGGTGAAGGAAGAGCGCTTGGAGAATTTGGAAGATCCGTATCGGTTGTTCCGCTGCCACACGATCATGAACTGCGTGGATGTTTGCCCGAAGGGTTTGAACCCGACCAAGGCGATCGGCAAGATCAAAGAAATGCTCGTCAAACGCGCATAGCAAGCGAGATGAGGCCGGAAAGGTTTTTTCGTGAAACGACCATTACTTCTGGGCTAGAACGAAATGTTAAGTGATGTTGATTTATCCCGTTTACGTTGGCGCTGCCGCCGTGGATTCTTGGAAAACGATCTAGTGTTGGAGCGTTTGCTGAGCGCACGTGGCAACCAATTCACCGATGACGAACACACGCAACTGAAGACCCTTCTCGAACTCGACGATAACGCGCTCTGGGACATCATCGCCGGCCGCACCAATGAGTTCCCGGCCGACACCCGCCCGATGGTGCAAACGCTTCGCGACACGCTTACGAAACACTAAATCAACTGTCAGCACTGGAGACAACAACAATGTCAAACACCGCAACACTTAGCTTCAGCGACGGCTCACCGAGCGTTGAATTTCCAGTGCTCAAAGGCACGGTCGGCCCCGATGTCGTTGACATCAAAACGCTCTACGCGAAAACGGGCAAGTTCACCTACGACCCAGGTTTTATGTCGACTGCGGCGTGTCGTTCGCAGATCACCTACATCGATGGCGACAAGGGCGAGCTACTTTATCGCGGCTTTCCGATTGATCAAATCGCAAAGAGCTGCGACTTTCTTGAGACCTGTTATTTGCTGTTGAATGGCGAGCTGCCGAACGCGAAGCAAAACCGCGATTTCGTCGACTTAGTGACGCATCACACGATGGTGCATGAGCAAATGCATCAGTTCCTGCGCGGCTTCCGACGCGACGCGCATCCAATGGCCGTGATGACGGGCATGGTCGGCGCGCTCTCCGCGTTCTACCATGACACGCTAGACATCAATAACCCAGAGCATCGCCAGATCGCCGCGATCCGCTTGATCGCGAAGATGCCAACGCTCGTCGCCATGGCGTACAAATATTCGACGGGTCAGCCAATGATCTATCCGAAGAATGATTTGTCGTACACGGCGAACTTCATGCGCATGATGTTTGCAACGCCATGCGAGGAATATGTTGTGAACGATGTGCTCGTTCGCGCGCTCGATCGCATTTTCATTCTGCATGCTGATCACGAGCAGAACGCGTCCACCTCGACCGTTCGTTTGTGCGGCTCCTCGGGCACGAATCCGTATGCCGCAATTGCAGCAGGTGTTGCCTGTTTGTGGGGGCCTGCACACGGTGGCGCAAACGAGGCGTGCCTCGTGATGTTGAACGAATTGCAAGCGGCGGGCGGCGTTGAGAAGTTACCTGATTTCATCGCGAAGGTGAAAGACAAAAACAGCAATGTGCGTTTGATGGGCTTCGGTCATCGTGTTTACAAAAACTACGATCCACGCGCGACGCTGATGCGCGAAACCTGCCACGAAGTGTTGGGCGAACTGGGTCTGCAAAACGATCCGCTCTTCAAGCTCGCGATGGAGCTGGAGAAAGTTGCGCTAAACGACGAGTATTTCGTCTCACGCAAGCTGTACCCAAACGTCGACTTCTATTCCGGCATCGTGCAGCGCGCGCTTGGGATCCCGACCTCGCTGTTCACTGCGATCTTCGCGCTCGCGCGCACGGTCGGCTGGATTGCTCAATTGAACGAAATGCTCGCCGATCCGGATCAAAAGATCGGTCGTCCGCGCCAGTTGTTTATGGGCGCAACGAAGCGCGATGTGGTGCCGCTGCACCAGCGCTAAGAAAGTGCCTCTCCCGCTGGGAGAGGTCGCCCGCAGGGTGGGTGAGGGAAAACGGTGACGCCGCGAGCGCCCGTTCCTCACCCTAGCCCTCTCCCTGAGGGAGAGGGAATAAAGAACCAGGAGAAGCGCACATGATGGAACAACTTCAACAAACCTCCACGATCTTCGGCGGCAACATGCCGTATATCGAAGAGCAGTACGAAAATTATCTGGCTGACCCTGCCTCAGTCAATCCAAAGTGGCGTGACTACTTCGACGCGATGCGCGCAGGTAGTGCAGACGTGGCGCATCAGCCCGTGATCGATCAGTTTGCAGCGCTTGCGAAGTCGCGAAAATCTGCCGTAGCAAGCATCGACGCAGCGCTGATGGATAAGCAGCTCGGTGTGATGAAGCTCATCCATGCGTATCGTTTCGTTGGCGGTCGGATCGCTGACATCGATCCGTTGAAGCGCCAGGAAGTGCCGCACATCAAGGAGCTTGATCACAAGCACTATGGCTTGGCGGATTCCGATCTGGAAACCGAATTCGCCACGGGATTGCTTCCTGTGAACGGCACCACGCGTGCGAAGTTGAAAGACATCATCGCGACACTCCGAGACATTTACTGCCGCTCAGTCTCGGTTGAGTACATGTACATGGCGAACGAAGACGAGCGGGAGTGGCTCCGCGCGCGCATCGAAAATTCGCGCCTGCGCCCGAACTACTCCGCCGCAGACAAAAAGCATTTGCTTGAGCGCCTTACCGCCGCCGAAGGCCTTGAGCGCTATCTGCACACCAAGTACATGGGCCAAAAACGCTTCTCTGGCGAAGGTGGTGATACGGTGATCCCGTTGCTTGATCACGTTCTGCAAAAAGCAGGTGCTGCGGGCGTGCAGGAAAGCGTGATTGGGATGGCGCATCGCGGGCGCTTGGGCGTGTTGGTCAACACATTTGGCAAGCAGCCCGCTGAGCTTTTCGCTGAGTTCGAAGGTAAATACGACACCACGCTTTCGGCGGGTGACGTGAAGTATCACAAAGGTTTCTCGAGCGACATCATGACGCCGGGCGGCCCGATGCACATTACGCTCGCATTCAACCCGTCGCATCTGGAAATCGTGAACCCTGTGGTGACAGGTTCAGTCCGCGCGCGCCAGCGTCGTCGGGGCGACACGACCGGAAAGCAGGTTCTCGGTATCCTGCTTCATGGCGACGCAGCCGTTGCAGGACAAGGCGTTGTGCAAGAAACCTTGGCGCTTTCGCAAACGCGTCATTACGGTACGGGCGGCACAGTTCACATCGTGATCAATAACCAAATCGGTTTCACCACAAGCGATCCGCGTGACGTGCGCTCTTCGCTTTACTGCACCGATATCGCGAAGATGGCCGAAGTGCCGATCTTCCACGTGAATGCGGATGATCCCGAGGCGTGTTTGTTCATCGCAGAGCTTGCCGTTGACTATCGCACCATCTTCCACAAAGACGTATTCATTGATCTCGTGTGTTTCCGTCGACTCGGTCACAACGAGCAAGACGAGCCGATGGTGACTCAGCCGCTGATGTACAAAAAGATTCAGCAGCATCCAGGTACGCGTAAGCTGTACGCCGACGCCTTGACAGCGCAAGGCGTGATTACCGCCAATGAAGCGGACGAAATGGTCGCGATTTATCGTGCGGCAATGGATAAGGGCACGAACACCAATAAATCGATCATGGCCAACTACGTTGCGCCTTATCAGCAAGATTGGTCAGTCTTCAAAAATCGTACGTGGGACGAAAAAGCCGACACCACTGTGCCGATGGCAACACTTAAAGCGCTCGCGCAAAAACTCGTGACTTTGCCTAAGGGTTTCAAAGTTCACTCGCGCGTTGACAAAGTGATTTCTGACCGCAAGGCGATGGCTGAGGGCGATCAGATGCTCGATTGGGGCATGGCAGAAAACCTTGCCTACGCAACGATCGTCAATGAGGGCATCGGCGTTCGCCTGTCCGGCGAAGACTGTGGACGCGGTACGTTTTCGCATCGCCACGCCGTGTTCCATGATCAAAATCGTGAGCGCTGGGACAGTGGCAGCTACATCCCGCTGCAAAACATCGGTGAGAAGCAAGGCGATTTCGTCGTTATTGATTCGATTCTTTCGGAAGAGGCGGTACTTGGTTTTGAGTACGGCTATTCAACGTCTGAGCCGACGCAACTCGTAATCTGGGAAGCGCAGTTCGGCGATTTCGCGAACGGCGCGCAAGTCGTAATCGACCAATTCATTAGCTCTGGCGAAGTGAAGTGGGGGCGCGTGTGCGGCCTCACGTTATTGCTTCCGCATGGCTACGAGGGCCAAGGCCCAGAGCATTCCTCCGCACGTCCTGAGCGCTTCTTGCAGCTCTGCGCGGAGCACAACATGCAAGTGGTTGTGCCGTCCACGCCTGCGCAGTGCTATCACATGCTGCGCCGCCAGATGAAGCGCAATTTCCGTAAGCCGTTGATCGTGATGACGCCGAAGTCGTTGTTGCGACACAAAGAAGCGGTGAGTTCACTCGAAGAATTGGCCGATGGCGCGTTCCAGCCGGTGATCGGTGAAACCGACAAAATCGTCGCAAAGAATGTGAAACGCGTCATCGTGTGCTCGGGCAAGGTTTATTACGACCTGCTGGACTATCGCCGCAAAGCAGACTTGAAAGATGTCGCGATCATTCGATTGGAGCAGCAGTATCCGTTCCCGCACGAAGACTTCAAGGCGCAGCTAAAGAAATTCCCGAACGCGCAAGAGATCGTGTGGTGTCAAGAAGAGCCGCAAAACCAAGGCGCGTGGTATCGCTTGATGGCGTATTTCCGCACCGACATCAAGCCCGAGCAAGTGCTGCTCTACGCAGGTCGGAGCGTGAGCGCATCGCCTGCTGTGGGCTATTTGAGCTGGCACACCAAGCAGCAGAACGCACTGGTCGAAAGCGCGTTCTCGTCGAATCTAGGCACCGGGCAGATGCTCACCAATTTGTAGTCAAACGTTGGGTGCGATCCCATCGCGCCATTCCCGATTTGAAGAGACAGACGGTGCGATGGGATCGCACCCTACAAAGAACAAACGAAAAGCGAAGACATCATGTTGATCGAAGTCAAAGTCCCCCAACTCGCCGAAGGTACTCCTGAAGGCACGCTCGCGGCGTGGCATGTAAAGCCGGGACAGGCCGTGAAGCGCGACCAAAATTTGTGCGACATTGAAACGGACAAAGTCGTGCTCGAAACACCCGCGCAAGGAGATGGCGTGTTGGTTGAAATCAAAGTGCAAGCCGGTGCGACGGTGACCTCGGGCCTCGTGCTCGGTGTGATTGATACAGAGGCGAAGGCGGGCGCAGCGGCACCTGCCGCCGCCGCTGCAGCCCCAGCGCCCGCCGCTACCCCAGCCGCACCCGCTGGGGCTGGAGCGCTACCGGCTGCGAAGAAGATGATGGCTGAGCAAGGCATCGATCCAGCGAGTGTGCAAGGCACGGGTCGGGGTGATCGCATCACCAAGGGCGACGTGATTGCTGCAACTGAGGCGAAGCCTGCACCCGCGCCCGCTGCAAAGCCGGCCGCGCCCGTGTTTGCGCCGCCGGTCAACGTGCCGCTCGGCAATCGCCCTGAGCAGCGCGTACCGATGACCCGTTTGCGCGCACGCGTGGCCGAGCGTCTCGTTCAGAGCCAATCGACCGCGGCCATTTTGACGACGTTCAACGAAGTCAACATGAAGCCTGTGATCGATCTGCGCAACACGTACAAGGATAAGTTTGAAAAAGTGCACGGCGTGAAGTTGGGCTTCATGAGCTTCTTCGTGAAAGCCGCAGTGCATGCGCTCAAACAGTATCCTGTCGTTAACGCATCGGTGGACGGCAACGACATCGTTTATCACGGCTACTACGACATCGGCATCGCTGTCGGCTCTCCGCGTGGCTTGGTCGTTCCGATCCTGCGCGACGTCGATCAAATGAGCATTGCTGATATCGAAAAGCAAATCGCGGATTTCGGTAAGCGCGCGGGCGAAGGCAAACTCGGCATCGAGGAATTGACTGGGGGCACGTTCACCATTTCGAATGGTGGCGTGTTCGGATCGATGCTCTCCACACCGATCATCAATCCGCCGCAGTCGGCGATTCTTGGCGTTCACGCTACGAAAGACCGGGCGGTTGTTGAAAACGGCCAAGTCGTCGTTCGCCCAATGAACTACTTAGCCATGAGCTACGACCATCGCATCATCGACGGACGCGAAGCGGTGTTGTCGTTGGTTGCGATGAAGGATGCTTTGGAGGATCCGGCGCGGTTGTTGTTGGATCTCTGATGAGCCAGATGCCGCATTCGCGCGCATTTGTAGTTGCGGCTGTGGCGTTCATTTTCTTTCTATTCAACGCGTTTTGCCCGGGTTGCGTAGAAGCGGAAAGGTGGTCAAAGACTGTCGCGGATTCAAGTTTTGCCGGAATGTACGTTGCATTTGCGCCGACCGTTTATGGCGTGCCTTCTCTTGTTGCAACTTCACTCGGCGTTTTCGCCTACTTGCAGTTTCGTGATGGAAGAAGGGTTCTCAGCCGAATTCTTGGGACAACGTGCGCGGTGACAACCATTGCGATTTGGGTGTTCGCGAATGTGCGTGACATCAAGTAGGGTGGGCGCCCCGTGCCCACGATCACTGTTGATTGACGAATTGGTGGGCACGGGGTGCCCACCCTACGGACGATGAGTCGCCTGATTGGCGATAGGAAATAAACATGGATCAATTTGACGTAGCGAGTAGCGAATAGGCTGGGTTGTCAAACCCAGCAATGTGCGGCGGGAACGAACATGCTGGGTTTGAGAATCCAGCCTACTAAAGAAGAATCGCTTGATCGGCGATAGGAACAAACGATGGATCAATTTGACGTTGTAGTAATTGGTGGCGGCCCCGGTGGCTATGTGGTCGCGTGAACGAGGGCAAGAAAATCATCATCATTGCCGGACCGAATGGTTCTGGCAAGACGACGTTCGCGAGGGAGTTTTTGCCGCTTGAAGCAAGCTGCCCGACCTTTATTAACGCCGATTTAATTGCTCAAGGGATTTCACCTTTCGCGCCGGAGAGCGCCGCAATTGCTGCGGGGCGACTAATGCTCAATCTCATCGACGAGCAGGTAAAGAAAGAAGTGAGTTTCGCGTTCGAAACGACGTTGAGTGGACGCGGTTATGCGCGCATGATCCCTGAGTGGCGTAAGCTCGGCTATCGAGTTGAACTGTTTTTTCTCACCGTTCCCTCAGTTGAATATGCGATCGAACGTGTGGCACAGCGAGTGCGTCAGGGCGGGCATAACATTCCGAAGGAAGTCATTTCTCGCCGATATACGTCAGGGCTGAAACACTTTGGAGAAGTCTACAAGTCGCTTGTTGACGCATGGACATTGATTGATACCTCGAAGTCGCCTTACGAAGTTTTGGATTGGAGTGAACGAACATGAGCATGATTCGTACTGCCGTAAAACCGTTGTCTGAAGCGAAGTCCGCTGACTTGCGCAATCTCCCCGCAGCGCTTGAACGCGCGTTCCTGCGCGCGCAGGCGCTCGCGAAACAGACGGATACTTATCTCATCGTTCAACGCAACGGTGAACTTGTGAAATTGAAGGTGAATTGAATGAGTGAATCATTTGACGTAGTAGTAATTGGTGGTGGCCCTGGCGGCTATGTGGCGGCGATTCGCGCGGCGCAGCTCGGGTTTAGAGTTGCTTGTATCGACGAATGGAAGAACGCGAAGGGCGGGCCCGCGCCTGGCGGCACGTGTACGAACGTCGGGTGCATTCCGTCGAAGGCGCTGTTGCAGTCGTCCGAGCACTATGAACACGCGTTGCATCATTTCGCGGATCACGGCATCACCGTGAAGGGCGCATCGATGGATGTCGCCAAGATGCTCGCGCGCAAAGATACGGTCGTAAAGCAAAACAACGATGGCATCTTGTATCTGTTCAAAAAGAACAAGGTGACGTTCTTTCACGGTCGCGGTTCGTTTGCGGGCGCGGCGAAAGAGGGTGTTTACGAAATCAAAGTCTCTGACCCCGCCGCAACGTCGATTACGGCGAAGCACGTCATCATCGCGACGGGTTCAAATGCACGCGCACTCCCGGGCGCTGCCTTCGACGAGAAGCTGATTCTTTCGAACGACGGCGCGTTGCGTATTGGCGATGTGCCGAAGAAACTTGGCGTGATCGGTGCGGGCGTGATCGGATTGGAGATGGGTTCGGTCTGGCGTCGCCTCGGCGCGGATGTGACTGTGCTCGAAGGCTTGCCGACATTCCTGGGCGCGGTTGATGAACAGATCGCGAAAGAAGCAGTGAAGCTATTCAAGAAGCAAGGCTTGAACATTTCGCTCGGCGTTAAAGTTGGCGCGATCAAACCCGGCAAAAACGATGTGACCGTCGAATACACGACAGCTGACGGCAAAGCGGAAACCGCAATATTCGACAAGTTGATCGTATCGATTGGCCGCGTGCCAAACACAATCGGGTTGAACGCGGAAGCCGCTGGCATCAAGCTCGATGAGCGTGGCTTTATCGTGGTCGATGAAGATTGCAAAGCAAGCCAAGCGAACGTTTGGGCGGTGGGCGATGTGGTGCGCGGGCCGATGCTCGCGCACAAGGCCGAAGAAGAGGGCGTTGCGGTCGCCGAGCGCATCGCGGGCCAGCATCCGCACATCGATTTCAACTGTGTTCCGTGGGTGATTTACACGTCGCCCGAAATCGCATGGGTCGGCAAAACCGAACAGCAATTGAATGCCGAAGGCGTTGCGTACAAAGCGGGTTCGTTCCCCTTCATGGCAAACGGTCGCGCGCGCGCGCTGGGTAATACCGATGGCATGGTGAAAATTTTGGCCGATGCGAAAACCGACAAAGTGCTCGGCATGCACGCGGTCGGCCCGGTGGTCTCTGAGTTGATCGCTGAAGGCGTGATGGCGATGGAATTCGGCGCGTCATCGGAGGACATCGCGCGGATTTGCCACGCGCATCCAACGCTTTCTGAGGCGACGAAAGAAGCGGCGTTGGCAGTGGATAAGCGGACGTTGAATTTCTAGTTTGCGTGATTGAGGAGTGCCTCACTGCCGTCATCCCCGCGAAGGCGGGGACCCAGACCGAGAGTATTTGACTCGACTGTAGTGAGCAGCTTGTTGCCGCTGGGTCTGGGTTCCCGCCTTCGCGGGAATGACAAAGATAGGCTATTTGGATCTCGTTGATGCGCGAACTCAATCGTGCCGTGTACATCATGGCGAGCAAACGTAACGGCACGCTCTATACGGGCGTTACTTCGAATCTCGAGCAGCGCGTCTGGCAACACATAAATGGCGCGTTCGAGGGGTTCTCAAAAGAGTACGGAACAAAGCTGCTTGTTTGGTACGAATCTGGCGAAGCCATAGAAGGCGCGATCATGCGCGAGAACCAAATCAAGAAGTGGAATCGGATTTGGAAGTTGCGTCTGATTGAATCGATGAATCCCGATTGGCGGGATTTAGGCGATGACATTCTGGGTTCGAATCAAATCTTACCGTCTGAGGCGCAAACGTCCCGGTCTGGGTCCCCGCCTTCGCGGGGATGACAGATTGTTGAGTTGGCTCTTCAATCACAAAATCCGCGAGTAAGTGAACTGAATCAATGCTAGCCACCCTCTCAAAACTCTGCACCGACCGCGGCATCACGCTAGATGCGGCGCAACAGCGTGCGGCTGAGCGTTTGGCGCGACTGAATGATGAACTCTCCGCGTTCAAGGCAAAACGGGCGTCGTTGCTCGGTCGCGTATTTGCGAAGCCGGAAGTGCCGAAGAGCGTGTACTTCTACGGCGGCGTGGGGCGCGGCAAGTCGTTGTTGATGGACACGTTTTACGGCGCAACGAAAATTCGCCGCAAGACACGCGTACATTTTCATGCCTTCATGCGAAGCGTGCACGAGGACTTGCGCAAGTTCAAGCATGAAGAAGATCCGCTGGTCGCGGTGGCCGAGCAGCTTGCCAAGCAGTATCGAGTCATCTGTTTCGACGAATTTCACGTGAGCGACATCGCAGACGCGATGATTCTCGGGCGTCTGCTTTCGAATTGTTTCGATCACGGTATCGTGTTTGTCATGACGTCAAACTACCATCCCTCGAAGCTCTATCCCGACGGTCTGCAGCGGCAAAACTTTGTGCTGACGATCGATTTGATTTTGGAGAAGATGGATGTGGTCGAAGTCGATAGCGGTATCGATTACCGCCGTCGTACGCTCGAGCAAGATCGCGTGTATCACTCGCCGCTGGATGGCCGCGCAGAGGCTGCGCTCGCGCGCACATTCAGCGCGCTTGCGACGAAAACGCTGGCTGAGACATCGATCCGGCTTTATGACCGCGACATCGCGCTTCGCAAACGCGGCGAGGGCGTGATCTGGTTTGACTTTGCAGCGCTCTGCGAAACGCCGCGCTCGCAGCTTGATTACCTCGAGCTCGCGCAGTCAAATCACACGCTGTTGCTCTCAAACGTGCCACTACTTGGAACAAAAGATGCGAATGTGATTCGACGCTTCACGTTACTCGTCGATGTCCTTTATGACCATCGCGTGAAGCTCGTGATGAGTGCAGCTGCGCCGCTCGCTGACATTTCGAAGGTGGATGAGACGGTGAAAGACGGCGACACGCGCCGTGTGCTTTCCGAATTCGCGCGAACCGCATCCCGGCTCACTGAAATGCAAAGTGCGGAGTACATGAGCGAGCAACACATCGCTACGCTCACAAGATAGTGCAAGGTATCGCCTTCGATGTTGAGCCCTAAGAAGAATTGGGGCGAGCGCGAGAAAATACCCTATATCGGTCTAGCGTTTTATTCATCGCTACCCCTGGTGAATAGGGGCTGATGAGCAATTTTTTAGCCAAGAAACTGGGTTGTGAGCCAGTAGGAAACCAACCCGGCAACGATGCAAATCAGTCCGACCATTCTCAATTGACCATCACTGAACTGCGCGACTTTAGTTACCGTTTCCCGCCACGATTTCGGCGCCAGGAACGGCATCAAGCCTTCGATGACAAGCACCAGGCAAAGGGCGGCAAACAGTTCAGACATACGGTACGGTTGCGCGGTTAATGAGAGAAAGTGCGGTCCATGAGCCGCGCCCACGTAAGGCGCTAGCTTAACCGCGCCAAGCGCGGTAACCGACCAGTCGCTGGCGGAGCGGCGCAATGCAGCCACACGCCGTCTCCGCCTACGTTCGCTAGGTTTGTGGTGGCCGTTCTCGCTACTTCGCCCGCGAACCTTGCTTCAAGAACTTAAAGAAGTCAGCGCTTGGATCAAGCACCATTACGTCGGCCTTGCTCTTAAACGATTGCTTATAAGCCTCAAGTGAGCGATAAAACGAATAGAACTCAGCGTTTTGTCCGTAAGCTGCGCTGTAGATTGATGCGGCTTTCGCGTCACCCTGGCCCTGCAGTTCTTGCGCTTTCTTGTAGGCGTCGGCAAGGATCACCTGCGCTTGCTTATCCGCCTCCGCTTTGATGCGTTCGCCGTCGGCGCTACCCGTTGAGCGAAGTTCTGCAGCGACACGCTGGCGCTCTGAGCGCATCCGGTCGAACACCCGCGATGACACTGAGTCGTCGAAATCTACGCGCTTGAGCCGAACGTCAACAATTTTGACGCCGATTTTTTTCGCATCCGCTTCAGCGGATTCGCGAACGCTCGCCATAATTTTTTCGCGCTCGCCGGAGACAACTTCTTGCAGCGTGCGGCGGCCAAATTCCTCACGCAGGAGCGAGGTGACGGTTTGATCGATTCGTCGCTCGGCAGCGCGTTCATCACCCTGAACGGAGGTGAAGAACTCGCGCGGATTTGCGATCTGCCACTTCACAAACGCGTTAACTTGCACCGGCTGGTTTTCTTTCGTGTTGAAACGATCTGCTTCCGGGCTATCGAGCGTGAGGATTTGCTTGCTGTATTTGCGCACGTTCTGCACGAACGGCACCTTCCAGGCGAGGCCGGGTTTGTCTTCGATCCGTACGACTTCACCGAACTGCGAAATCATGGCGAACTCGCGTTCGTCAACAACAAACAAGGCTTGCGACACACCGAAGAGTGCTACCAGAACGAGGGAGACGAGAGGTCCAATCTTATTCATGAGTTGGCTCCTAATCCTTAGCGAGTTTCGCGGCCAGTGCGGGCGGCATCACGTCCGGTGGCGGCTCGTGTTGCAGACGCATCGGGAGTTGGCGTAGGCGCCGTTTCGCTCGTGCCTGGGCGAGGCGGCTCCATCGGGGTGTAGCTGCCGGCCGCATCCCGCGTGCCGGAGATCAGTTTGTCTAGCGGCAAGTAGAGAAGGCTATTGCTACCTGAGCGCTGATCAACGAGGACCTTGCTCGTGTTGCCAAGCACAGACTGCATCATGTCGATGTAGAGCCGCTCACGGGTGACCCCAGGCGCTTTGTTGTATTCGGCAACAACCGAGGTGAAGCGCGATGCGTCACCTTGCGCACGCGCGACCACACTTTGCTCATAACCCTGCGCTTCTTCGAGTAGGCGTGACGCGCGGCCTCGCGCTTCGGGCACAACGCGGTTTGCATAGGCTTGGCCTTCGTTGATGAAGCGATCACGATCCTGCTGCGCCTTCACCACATCCTGAAACGCTTCGTTCACCGCTTCGGGCGCCGCCACAGTCTGTAGGTTGAGCTTGCTAATCTGAATACCGGTGCCGTAGCGGGCTAGAAGCTCTTGCATCACTTTTTGCGTGGCTGCCGCGAACTCTTCGCGCCCTTGGTTGAGCAGGAAGTCCATCTTGCGCTTACCGACGATTTCGCGCATCGCCGTTTCAGCGGCCTGCACAACGGCATCGTCTGGGTTGCGATGATTAAAAACGTAGGCCTTGGCGTCGGTCAAGAAATATTGAACCGAGAACGTGATGTCGATGATGTTCAAGTCTTCAGTGAGCATCTGCGCTTGCTTTGCGTCGCGATTGCGCTGATTACCCCGGAAGCCGATGTCGACTGCGCGGACTTGATTCAGATTGACCTTGGTCACCGTCTCAATGGGCCACGGCAGATGCCAGTTAAGACCGGCCGTCGTTTCTGCTGAAAACTTCCCGAACCGCTGCACGATACCGCGCTGGCCTTCGGTGATTTGGTAGAAGCCGCTTGCTAGCCACAAAGCGACTGCAATGAAACCAAACAAAATCATCCCGCCCGCCGCGAATTTTGGCGATATAGAGGGGATTTGTGGTCCACCACTCGATGGCGGCCGTTTGTTTGGCTTCCCGCCAAATGCAGAGTTAATTTTGTCGCTTACCTTTTTAAGGATTTCATCGAGATCGGGAGGACCGTCCGGCTTACGACCGCCGCCGCCACCGCCGCCACCGCCGACGTTGGAGTTGCGCGGTCCGTCATTCGACGGCGCGGGGGGCGGGGGGCTTGGACGGGCATCGGGCGCGGCGTCGTTGTCGCCGGCGGCGGGCTTATCTCCCGACTTTCGGCCCCATTGAGGATCATTGAGCGAGAGCTTAATGTGATCCCAGAGTCTACTGAGGCGGTGACCAAACGTGAGGTTCATGATTTCAATGCTGTCGAGGAGATTTGGGGCTCATTGCACCGCGCTAGGTTGGGTTAGCGGAAGTCGCTATGCCGCTGCTGCGGAGTCATTGGCCCCTTCGAATGGATACATATTTTGTCGCGGGAAATGCGTTTGCAAGGCTTGCCGGAGTGAAGGAATACCCTCTCCCGTGCGGGCGGAAACAAACACTCTAGACGGCAGTCCAGTTTCAGGATCAAGTTCGATT
Organism: Betaproteobacteria bacterium; assembly: GCA_013298145.1. Classification (GTDB taxonomy): domain Bacteria; phylum Pseudomonadota; class Gammaproteobacteria; order Burkholderiales; family Casimicrobiaceae; genus Casimicrobium. The sequence continues at coordinate 121,801 of JAAFJO010000006.1, read as the reverse complement.
CGGCCAACCTCACCGGTCAAGCCGCTCAGGTCGCACTTGTTCACCACGATCAGGCGAGGAACGTGCGCCGCGCCAATTTCGTCAAGCACGCTGTCAACCGTCTCGATTTGCTGCTCGCGCGCTTCGGACGCGCCGTCTACGACATGCAGCAACAGATCGGATTCAACGGCTTCGAGCAGCGTCGCCTTGAACGCGTCAACCAATTCATGGGGAAGCGCACGCACGAAGCCGACGGTGTCAGAAACCACCAAGGGCTGAGCCTCGGGAACGAATAGCTTGCGCACGGTGGTATCGAGGGTGGCGAAGAGCTGATCCGCGGCGTAGGTGCGCGATGCCGTGAGCCGGTTAAAAAGCGTGCTCTTGCCTGCGTTGGTGTAGCCCACAATGCCAATAGAAACGGTTCTTGAGCGCTCGCGCTGTCGGCGCTGGGTGCGGCGTTGACGCTCCACCTTTTCCAAACGCTCTTTAAGCATTCGGATTTTGTCGCCGATAATGCGGCGATCCATTTCGAGTTGCTTCTCGCCGGGGCCACGCAAACCGATTCCGCCACGCTGGCGCTCAAGATGGGACCAACCGCGCACGAGTCGCGTCGATAGATGCTGGAGTTGCGCGAGCTCAACAGCTAATTTTCCCTCGGCGCTTCGCGCGCGTTGGGCAAAGATGTCGAGAATGAGCGCGCGCCGGTCTACCACGCGGCATTGCAGCTCGCGCTCGAGGTTACGCTCCTGGGCTCCGGAAAGTGAGTGATTAAAAATCACTAACTCAGCTGCACCTTCGCTTGCGGTTGTCGCGATCTCTCCCGCCTTTCCGCTGCCCACGAAGAGTGCGGGATCGGGGGTGTCGCGTTTGCCGGTGATGGTGCCGACCACATCGGCCCCCGCGGAGCTTACTAGCGCCTGCAGTTCTTCGAGATCATCGGCCACATCGCTCGCCAGCGCTTTGCCTAGCGCGAGCTGGACGAGGACGGCGCGGTCATTGCCACGACGCCTGTCGAACTGAAGGCCCCCGCGAACCGGGGCGGCAGGCGGTTTATTCGAGAAATCGGGCGATTCGCCCGATATTGGGCTATTCAGAGGTTTCGTCCCCATGCGGGATGCTTACAGCGCGCGCAGGCACGATCGTCGAGATCGCATGCTTGTAGACCATCTGCGTGACCGTGTTTTTGAGGAGCACGACGTACTGATCAAACGATTCGACTTGGCCTTGGAGCTTGATGCCGTTCACAAGGTAAATGGAAACCTGAACGTGCTCTTTGCGCAGGGTGTTGAGGAAAGGATCTTGGAGGGATTGTCCTTTATTGCTCACTTCTTATTCTCCGCGGATTATTTATTGTTGGCGCTCATTGGGCCACAGGATCGCTGCGACTTCTAGGGCGGATAACTTGTCAGATGGAGTCAAACCAAACTAGTTCAACCCGTCGTAACAAGAATGCCGTCAGGGAGTGACGACACCTCATGGATGTTAGCGCCTTTTCAGCGAGCCGTTTGCATTGCGCTTGACGCCGGTTTCTTCTGCGTAAGGATTACGACCGACGCGCATCTCAAGCCGCAGCGGCGTGCCTTTGAGTTCGAACGCATCGAGAAAGTGTCGTTCGAGATAGCGCAAGTAAGTCGCTTGCAAGCGATCAATCGCATTGCCATGAATCACGATGATCGGTGGGTTACTGCCGCCTTGATGGGCATAACGCATTTTGGGTCGTACCGTTCCGACGCGAGGCGGTTGTTGCTTCACGACGGCATCTTCAAGGGCGCGCGTGAGCTGAGGCGTAGAGAGCTTCTTAAACGCTGAGCCGAGCGCGCGATTCACAGCCGTCATCACCTTGTCGAGACCCTGCTTCGTACGTGCTGAAATGGTGAGTGTCTCGGCGTAGTCGACGAAGTAAAGCTTACGTTCACAATCGTCTCGCAGGCGCTTACGTGCCTCGGCGTCGGCGGCATCCCACTTGTTGAGGCACACAACGAGCGCGCGACCGGCTTCTTGTACAAAGCCTGCAAGCTGCACATCGTGATCCGACACGCCGAGCGTTGCGTCCACCATGAAGATGACGACATTGCAATCGTCAATCGCCTGCAGCGTTTTGATGACTGAAAACTTCTCGATCGTCTCGGTAACTTTTCCGCGCTTCCTGACACCGGCCGTATCGATCAATACGTAGTCGCGATTATTGTGCGTGAAATCCAAGTAAATCGAATCTCGCGTCGTGCCCGGCTCATCGAATGCGATTACGCGTTCCTCACCGAGGAGCGCGTTCACAAGCGTGCTCTTGCCGACGTTTGGATGGCCGACGATGGCGATCTTTGGCCTTTGTGGCGGCGTGGCGATCCGCTTCTCCGGGTCTTCCAGAGCGGCGGCATCTGCGCTCGCATCCAGCGCATCGGTGTCGCCAAACTCTTCCGTTTCATCGTCGGCGGACGCAGGAGGCAATGGCGCATTCTTGGCGTCGAGCTCTTCGAGCGCGAATTCGAGGAGCGCGTTTACACGCTCCCCATGCGCAGCCGAAATGGCGTAGGGCGTTCCGATCCCGAGCTCAAAAAACTCTGCGGTGACGCGCGCTTCTTGCATCCCCTCAGTTTTGTTGACGGCGAGATACACCGGTCGCCCGCGCTTTCGCAGCATGCTGGCGATCCGCGCGTCTTGCGGCGTAACGCCCGCGCGACCGTCAACGATGAAGATCACCACATCGGCCTCATCGAGCGCTTGCAACGTCTGCCGCGCCATTTCCTTGAGGATGCCTTCTTTGGCGACGGGCTCGAAACCGCCGGTGTCGATGACAACGAATTCGCGTTCGTCAACCCGTCCCTTGCCGTATTGGCGGTCACGAGTGAGGCCAGGGAAGTCGGCAACCAGCGCGTTGCGCGACTTCGTTAAGCGATTGAAGAGGGTGGATTTGCCGACGTTGGGACGACCGACGAGCGCAACGGTGGGCAGCATGGGGAGGGCCGATTAAGCAGCGGCGCGTTAGCGCGCGCCGAAGGCAACGAGTTGTCCAGCGGCTGTAATCGCGTAAGCAAACCCATTGCCTTGGGTGAAACCGCCAACAACTTTGGTGCTTCCGAGCGTACGGCCAACGATACGTCCGGTGGCTTTATCCAGGCTATGAACATTGCCCTCGTTATCGAGCACCAGATAGTTTCCACCCACAAGAGCCACCGCAGTCGCGACGCGCGTGGCGAGCAGCTCTTGCTTCCACATCGTTCCGCCCGTCGCGCGATCAAGCGCGTAGGCCACGCCTTTGTCGTCGGTCACGTACACATGCTTTTCATCGAGCACGGTGCCGGAGATTGAGCCGATATCGCGTGACCAGAGCGGCGTGCCGCGCTGAACATCAAAGCATGCCACTCGTCCCTGATATGCAGATGCACAGGCGCGCTCGGCATCCACCGAAGGCCGCCCTGCTACATCGATCAAACGTTCAAGTTCAGAGGCGCCCTTGGGATTGGCAACGGTTGCCTCCCAACCAATTGCCCCAGTCGCCAAATCGACGGCGAGCATGCGACCGGTTGGGGTGCCGATGAACACACCGCCACGCGTCGCAAGCGGAACGGATCCGGCACGCACGGTTAACGACGGGATTTGGCGCTGCACAGTCCACTTGCGTGCGCCCGTGGTTGCGTCAAGTCCGACGATGTTGCCATCGATCATGGGGACCACCACGACGCCGTCGGCAATGGCCGCTGGAACGATCGATTCTGTGGGGATGCGAACGCGCCACTTCGGCGCGCCGCTCACGCTGGCTGAATCAAAGGCGAATACTTCAGCTTTCTGGGTGGACACCACCACAAGCCCGCTACCAACGCCTACGCCGCCGCTCACGCGACCTGCGCCCTGCGGCAGGCTCCAGCGTGAATTCTGCGCGCCAGTTTTTTCGTCAACAACGATGAGCGTTCCGTCTTGGTGGGCAGCGTAAACCTTGCCGTCAGCAATTGCAGGGAGCAGCGCTGCGAGTTGGGAGCCGCCAAGCGATACGCTCCACGCGGGTGTGACAGCAACTGCGCCCGCCGCCGCAGGTAAATTGGGCTTCGCAACTGAACCGCCGAAAGCCGTGGGCAGGTAGCTACACCCACCGAGTGCCAATGCAGACACAGCCACGACGACAAAAGCTATACGGTTGACGCGCATGGTCGTGCCGATCATTTCTTGGTTTCAGACTTTGCGGGAGCGGCCGCCGGTGCGGCAGGTGCGGCAGGGGCAGCCGCGGGAGCGACAGTGGCAGGCGCGGCAACCGCTTGCGCTACGGTTGCAAGCGGTAGGCTGTCAAGTTTGAGCTGCGTAATCTGGCGCTGCGAGCCCTTCGAATCGAGCTTCTTGAGCGCTTCTTCATACGCCGTTTTCGCGTCGGCGAATTTACCTTGCAACTTAAACACGTCGCCTTTGGCATCCAGGAAGAGCCCCGCAAACGATTCGTGATGTTTTGCATCGAGCGCCGCGAGCGCCGCGTCGAATTCCTTCTTGTCCATCAAAACGGCAGCAAGGCGAAGGCGGGCTACGTTTTTGAGCTCGTCTTCTTTACTGTTGGCGACGACCCACTCCAGGTTTTTCTTCGCGCCGTCGAGATCGTTCGCGTCAAAGGCCGCTTTTGCCGCGAGCAGGGCGCCGCGAGGAGCGAAGCCCGTGCTCGGGAATTTTTCGAGCAATTGTGCGGCAGCGTCTTTGATCTTCGCCGCTTCGTTTTTCTGAATGCCTTCGTTGATGGCGAAATAGAGCGTGCTTGCTTCGTTCGCTTGCTTCTTATTCCACCACTTCCAGCCTTGCGTGCCGGCAACGGCAAGCGCGAGCACAACCACTATGCCGGTGACGATGTTGCCGTTCCTGGCCCACCAAGCTTTGAGGTCACCTAGTTTTTCTTGTTCGTCGAGATCGTATGCAGCCATGATTCGTATTCGTGCTTAATGTGCTTGGGGTACGGATTCCGTCGGGTTCGACCGCGGCGGCGGCGGCGGCGGCCGCCCGTAGAACGCCTACGCGACCGAGCGGATGTGCTCGGCCACTGATAAACCCGTAATTATCGCCTGTTCGCCCTGAATCGGCGCGCCGCTGGCGTCTCGAAGGGGTTTCACTGCCACGGTGCCTGCCGCCGCTTCGTTGTCGCCGACGATCAAGGCGAAGCGAGCGCCGCTCGCGTCCGCCTTCTTCATTTGGCTCTTGAAGCTGCCGCCGCCAGCATGTTGGGCGACCGCCAAACCCGCATCGCGCAAGGCTTCGGCGAGTTTTCCAGCGGCCACGCGCGCCGCCTCGCCCGCGTGCACGAGGTAGGCGTCAAGCTGCCCGAAGGCGACCGAATCCTCGATCATCATCAGCACGCGCTCGACGCCCATGCCGTAGCCGATCCCCGGCGTCGGTTTGCCGCCCAATTGCTCGAAAAGCCCATCGTAGCGACCGCCGCCACAGACGGTAAGTGGATTGCCGAAGCGCTCGGTGACGAATTCAAACGCCGTGCGGTTGTAGTAATCCATACCGCGGACGATTCGCGGATTCACGACGAACGCAACGCCCGCCTCAGTCAGAAGCCGTTGCAATCCATCGAAATGCGCGCGCGATTCGGCTTCGAGCGAATCGAGCAGGTTCGGCGCGTTCTTGTTCACCTCAATCACGCTTGCGACTTTGCTATCCAGGATGCGCATCGGATTTGTGTGCAAACGCCGCTTCGCCTCGTCGTCGAGTGCAGTCAGGTGCGATTCGTAAAACGCGATCAGTTTTGCGCGGTACGCATTCCGCTCTTCGGTGTTACCGAGCGAGTTGATCTCAAGACGCACATCATTAATGCCGAGTGCCTTCCAGATACGCGCGGTCATGATCATCAATTCCGCATCGACGTCCGGCCCCTCGAAGCCGAAGCATTCAACGTCAAACTGATTGAATTGACGATAGCGCCCCTTCTGCGGGCGCTCGTGACGAAACACCTCGCCCAGGTTGTAAATGCGAACGGGCCCGTTGTACGTGAGGTTCGCTTCAATCGCCGCACGCACGAGGCCCGCAGTCAACTCAGGACGAAGCGTGAGTTTCTCGCCGTTTAATTTGTCTTCGAAGGAATACATCTCCTTCTCAACGATGTCAGTCACCTCGCCGATTGAGCGCACGAAAAGCGGCGTGTGTTCAACAATCGGCGCGCGCATGTTGCGATAGCCGTACTGCCGCGCAATCTTGGTGACCGTCGCTTCAAAAAATTCCCATTTGCGGGATTCGTCCGGGAGAACGTCGTTCATGCCCCGGACAGATTGCAGTTTTTCCATGTTTAACTCTATGGCGGATCGCCGGATTTATCAGGGCGAAGACGCAAAAAATGTTTGTTTCCGAAATAGCGCTTATTCGCCTTATTTCCCCAATAACTTTGGGCGAAGAAAGCAAGTGCTGGGACGTGCTGTAGAAGTGATGTTTTGAGGAAGTCTTGCCTAAATTTATGGCAAGCAAAGCTCGGAAATCACACGCCGGGGTGATCTTTATTGTGTCACCCGAAGGTGTCGCAAGCGGAGAAACGAGGCCGACGAAAACATAGACGATATCGGTGAAAAAAGCACGGTTCGAAAACCTTGATTCTAGTGGAGCGCAGGCGTGTAGGCGCGGGCTTGACCGCGCTTGGGGGTACCAACGACGAAGTGCGGTCAAGCCCGCACCGCGAGCTTCGGCGTACATTACGATACGAATTGCAAAAAAACGATCTAGGGAGGTTCCATGAAACTGTTCGTTACGCGCTTCGCAGCGTTCGCTGCAACCGCCGCGCTCGCGAGTATCGTCGTCGCTCAATCGAACAAGCCCGTGAAGATCATCGTTGGTTTTCCGCCCGGCGGCGGCATCGACTTAATCGCTCGTACGTTGCAACCCGCACTGCAAGACGAATTGAAAACCCCGGTGATCGTTGAAAACAAGCCCGGTGCGGGCGGCGTCGTCGCGGCTCAGGAATTGACCCGCGCGCCTGCTGACGGCTCAACGATCTTGATTGCCAACATGGGCCCCTTCGCGCTCGCACCAAACATGGCCGAGAAGCGCCCGTATGATCCGGTGAAAGACTTCACTCACATCACGCAGACGACGGGCGCGGCCTACATCGCCGCAATTCCCGCGTCGCATCCCGCGAACACCATGGCTGAATTCATCGCCTGGGCGAAAGCGAATGCCGACAAAGCGACCTTTGCATCCGGAGGCTCAGGCTCGATCACCCACTTAAACGGCGAACTCCTAAACGCGCAAGCAGGCGTCAAGCTCCTGCATGTGCCCTACAAAGGTAGCGCGCCGGCAGTCACCGATTTGATGGGCGGCACCGTGCATTTGCTGGTTGATGTCGCAGCGGTGGTGATGCCCAATATCAAAGGCGGCAAACTCAAAGCGATCTACGTCACCGGCAAAACGCGCAACCCCGAACTGCCGAGCGTAACCACTGTGCGCGAGGCTGGGTTTCCTGGATTGGAAACGTCCGGTTGGCAAGGTGTAGTCGCGCCCGCGGGCGTGCCGGCCGATGTTGCAAAACGTCTTTCGGACGCGGTCGGTCGCGCACTCGCGCGCGCAGACGTGAAGGCAAAGCTCGAAGCCAGCGGCTCGTCCATTGTGCACACATCTCCGGCGGAATTCTCGTCTCTGATTCAAAGTGAAAACGAACGCTGGACGAAGATCATCAAGGCGGCGAATATCAAGCTGGATTGATAAGTTGCCTTGTTTGACCACGATAGCAAAAACGTGGTCTTATTTCGCTTGGACGGGACCCAAAACTCATCGATTCGCGACGTACCTACCGAAACAGAGCGCCTGCGAAGCGAAATATGTCGGCGGCCAGCAAAAGTCCGCCAATGAGAATTGCGATCAGAAGCGGACCACGAAACTTCGCAAAACCTTCGCCGAGCGATCGCTCTTCAGTTTCCTCCTTGCGAAACATCAGGTAGACCAAAAAAGGTGTAGCCAGCAATAAACATAGCCACTTGGGCGCGTCGAACTTGATTGCGGCAATCGGCAGTGCGGCCAAGCTCACTATCCAGATGATTTTTGTCATGTTTCAGATGCCGGGTGTCGTTCTTGGATTCTCGCATTCGGGGCGCAGCACTCTCTTCCGTTTGTGACGATGCATTTCATCGTGGGCTCGTCGAGGGAAACGGCGGCCATTGGCAGGCGCGGGCTTGACCGCGCTTCCTTGTCCTCCGCGTAGATGCCTAATGCGAACAATTCTCTGTGAGACGGGAGCGCGGTCAAGCCCGCGCCTACCCCCGAGGAGTGACGGTCGTAGCCGCGATGCAGTGAAACGGAATCGATGCACTTTTTCGCAACGATTGCCTCGATTCCACTTCGTTTCGTTGCGGCTACGAACGAGTGATCGCTTCGCGACGGGGTTACGGGAACCCGGATGCGAGCATCCGGGCTACGGCGCTCGGTATCGCTGCCAGCTACGCAAATAGCGGAAGTGAGACCACGTAATGATGCCCGTTACTATGGCAAACCAAATCACGATTCCAATGATCGCTTCTTTTTTGTGGTTTTGAAACAAATCAACGTGGAACAAAAGCAGCACTGGAATAGCAGCAACAATACCGACAATTACCTCGCTCCAATGCGGATCAGCCGTGATCGCGCGTTGGCAGATTGGGCACACTGTCTTGCCAATTGCAGGCAAAAACTTACGTACGCCATCGGCCGCGACACTTTTGACTAGTCTCATTCGGAGATTTTCCCCGCAATGTGGACAGTCGTACTTCATGGAAGCGACGTGCGATTAGGCTGCGACCACCGGAATCACCTTCCGCTCGTGCGGCTCCGCCAACTCCGCCGCAGTCCGCGGCACATCCTTCCCGCCATACGTGCGCAGCACATACGCATCGAGCAACGCCTGAAATTCTTCAGCGATGGCGTCGCCCTTGAGCGTGACGGTTTTTTTGCCGTCCTCGTACACAGGCGCGACGGGGAGTTCGCCGGTGCCGGGTAGCGAGATGCCGATGTTGGCCATTTTTGATTCACCGGGGCCGTTGACGACGCAGCCCATGACGGCCACAGACATCGCTTCAACACCGGGATAGCTCTCGCGCCACACGGGCATTTGCGCCCGCAGATAGCTTTGTGTTTTTGCCGCGAGTTCTTGGAAGAAGGTGCTCGTAGTTCGGCCGCAGCCGGGGCAGGCGGTGACGAGTGGCGTGAATTGCCTCAAGCCCATCGTCTGCAACATTTCTTGCGCAACGATCACTTCTTTGGTGCGATCGCCGCCGGGTTCGGGCGTGAGCGAGACACGAATCGTGTCGCCGATGCCGCGCTGCAGGAGGATGGCCATCGCGGCGGACGAAGCGACGATGCCTTTGCTGCCCATGCCGGCTTCGGTCAGGCCCAAGTGCAACGGGTAATCGCATTTCGCGGCCAGATCGGTGTAGACGGCGATCAAATCTTGCACGTCGGAGACTTTGCACGAAATGCAAATCATGTCGCCCGGCAGGCCGATTTTCTCAGCGAGCGCGGCAGATTCGAGCGCGGAGGCGACGAGGGCGTTCCTCATCACTTCGTTCGCGGTTTTCGGCGCGGCGAGCTTGGAGTTTTCATCCATCAAGCGGCCCATCAAATCTTGATCGAGGCTGCCCCAGTTCACACCGATACGCACGGGCTTGTTTTCGCGAATCGCAATTTCGATCATCTGCGTGAATTGCGTATCGTGCTTTTCACCGCGACCGACGTTGCCGGGATTGATGCGGTATTTCGCGAGCGCTTTGGCGCAATCGGGATAGTCGCGCAGGAGCTTGTGGCCGTTGAAATGAAAATCGCCGACGAGCGGAACGTTGCAATGAAGCTTATCGAGCCCTTCGCGAATCGCAGCCACAGCAGCCGCAGCTTCGGGGGAATTCACGGTAATGCGCACGACTTCGCTGCCGGCATTCGCAAGCGCGAACACTTGATCGATCGTGGCTTGCACGTCCGCTGTGTCGGTGTTGGTCATCGACTGCACCATGATCGGCGCGTCGCCACCGACTCTAACGTGCCCGATTTTTACTTGGCGGGATTTACGGCGAACGATAGGCGATGTCATGGATACGATGGTCTAGCGAGGAGCGACGAAGCGAGAGTTATTCGACGCGGAAACGTGCGACTTCATTGCGCACGTGTGGAGAAAAATCGTAGGGCTTGCCGTCAATTGAAAGTTTGACGTTGCTCGAATTTCCGATCACAAAGGAGATCGGGCCTTTGGCGATGAATTCGCGCGAGTTACCGCTCAGCATTTCGGAGAGCACTACGTCGCCACCAGCGCGCGCTTCGCTCCACGAGCGGCCGGTCGCTTCGATCACGATGCGCCGCTCGCCCTTCGCGAGCGCCCGCGCGGCTGGCGCTACCGGCGTGGGCGCAGCGGCCGGCGCGGGCTGACCGGCAACTCCCGATGCATTCGAGACGGCGGCTCCAGGCGAATTCGTCTGATTAGCCGCGGGCGAGGCGCTTGTTAATGAATTACTTGCTAATAAAGAAATCGGGACGCTTGCCCCGGCGGAAGCTGGGGTAGGCGAGGAAGGTTGTGTGCCAGTGATCGAAGTTGTTGATCCTGCGGCGAGTGGCGTATTTGCACCGCTGGTGACGTTAGTTCCAGCAGCCTGCGCGCTTGTGGTGCCGCTATTCGCCGTTACGGGCGACGCATCTGTGCTGGGAGCGCTGGGCGGCAGCGCTTTGGCGACGGGCTCAAGAGGTAGGCGCGAGGCCGCTTTTGGAAAAGGCACGTCTTTATAGACAAACCACGCAATGCCTGCCAACAACGCAGCGAGCAGAGCCGCCGGGATTAACCATTTGGCGAGAGCGCTACGCGCGCTCGTATTCTCGACCGTGACCTCCCCGATACCCTCGGGCAGCGTACGCATCTCATTTAATGCGGCAGCGCGCCGAGAGAAGCTTTGGTCGATCACCGATTTATCGACATGAACCAATCGCGCGTAGCTGTAGAAGAAGCCGCGTGTAAAGGTACGCTCGGGCAAGTTTGCCCAATCTTCCGCTTCAATCGCGAGAATTTGCCGCGCCGAAAGCTTCAGCTTGCTGGCGACTTCTTCCGCCGTGAGCCCCGCCTTTTCCCGCGCTGCGCGCAACGCGCCGCCCGCCAAATTGGGCGTGCGATCAGTGATCGTGTCGCCCATGACTGTATCGTTCATTCACATCCCCCGCGATCAATGGCCTCGTTGAGCGGCGAGTCTGCGAATCGCGATTTCAATTGCGAGCGATAGTCGTCCTCACGAGCCTTATTGCCGAGCTTTCGTTCAGCGCAAACGCCGAAAAAAAGAAGCTGCGGCGTGACTTGCTGTGTGCGTAATCCGGCCTCAACGTGGCGCTTCACATCATCGAACCGAGATGTTTTCAGCGCGACGGCGGCAAGCCCCTGGTAGCCGCGTGGGCCAAACGGGCTTTGTTGTACGAGGCGCGTGAAATAGCCTTCAGCGACGCGAATCTTTGATGCCGCGAGTGCGCAGCTTCCTGCGTTTTCCAGGGCGACTTGCGGCGTTTGGTAGAGCGGCTGGCGAAGCGCGGCTTCGAACTGTGCAAGCCCTTCGTCGGCGCGACCGAGCCCGCAGAGATACGAGCCGAATTGGTTGCGAATGTCACCTTCCGCAGGGGCAACTTCGACGGCGCGCTTGAATGCAGCCTCGGCGCGCGCGTCTTCATTTAAGTTGGCGTGAACCAAGCCCATGATGCTGTGCGCGAGGCCATAGTTTGGATCAACTCGCACAGCCTCACGAAGCTCTTCGAGTGCAATTGCGTACTGGCCGCGTTGCAGGTAGTTTGCGCCGAGTTCGGTGTGAAGACGTGAGCGATAGCGAGCGGGGCTCTCGTTAGACGTTCCGGCGCTTGATTGCGAGGCTTCGTCGGCGGCATCACTGCTTTTTTGTGAATTCGCACAACCGCCCAGGAAGGCAAGCGTCGATACGGTGAGTATCGACGCGGCGAAGGCTCTGGTGCGCGAACGCTGCATCCAACGGTGTGTCATGTTTCTGCTCCCCAACTTTAAGCGGTTGCACGGATGCTAACTGCGCTGCTCACCGTTGTCTTTAGCGGTTTCCATTCATTCCGAACGGTTCGACGCTTGTGCAGAGGTGGCGTCGATGCTGGAGCGTGCCGGCTTGATCGCGATCGTGCGCCGAGTGCGATCTTTGATCTGTCCGGCGAGCTGTCCGCAAGCCGCATCAATCGCGTCACCGCGTGTTTTGCGGATCGTGGTGACAATGCCTGCGTCGCTCAAGCGCCGCTGAAATGCCAGGATTCGCTCGCGCGGCGACTTATTGAATTCTGAGTTCGGAAACGGGTTGAACGGGATAAGGTTTAGCTTGCTTGGCACCTGTCGCGCGATCTTTATGAGTTGATCTGCGTGTTCGGCCTGATCGTTCACGCCGTCGAGCATCACGTATTCAAAGGTGATGAAGTCGCGCGGCGCATGCGCCAGATAGCGGTTACACGCCGCGAGGAGTTCTTTGATCGGGTAGCGCTTGTTGATTGGCACCAACACATCGCGTAGCGCATCGTTTGGCGCGTGCAGGCTCACGGCGAGCGCGACCGGGCAGCGCTGCGATAGCTCATCAATCTGCGGCACCATGCCAGAGGTAGAAACGGTGACACGGCGGCGCGACAAACCGTACGCGTTGTCATCCAGCATCAGCTCAAGCGCAGGAATCACGGCGTCGACGTTGGCGAGCGGCTCGCCCATGCCCATCATCACGACGTTTGTGATGGGTTGCACGCCGTCGGGTGTGCGCCCGACGATGCCCTGATCGGCTTTGAGCGCACGATTGGCGTAGCGAAGCTGGCCGATGATCTCGGCGGTGCTGAGATTGCGGTTGAATCCTTGCTTACCGGTGGAGCAGAAGGCGCAATCGAGCGCGCAACCAGCTTGGGATGAAATGCAGAGCGTGCCGCGATCATCTTCGGGGATGAAAACGGCATCCACCGCCGAGGTGCCGACATCGAAGAGCCATTTTCGCGTGCCGTCGCTCGCGGTGGAATCCTTGATCGCGTTTAGATCACGGATCTCCGCGTGACGTGCGAGCGTTTCGCGGGTGGTCTTCGCGATATCGGTCATCTCCGAAAAATCGCCCACCTGTGACTGGTGCAACCACTTGAGCGTTTGCTTCGCACGCATCTTGACGCTCGCGGGCTTCTCTCCGATGTGTTCGAAGAACTTTGCGAGCGTGGGCGCTGTTAGCTCAAGTAGGTTTTGCATGGAGGTTCGACAAGACGAGTGCGACGGCGCGGATCGAGCCTGCGTTGCACTCGTCTGTCGTTTTTGCCGCGTTTAGCGACCGCTGAACACTTGCGACGCTGGGAAGAAGTACGCAATTTCTTGCGCTGCGGTTTCTGGCGCGTCAGAGCCGTGTACGGCGTTTGCGTCAATCGATTCGGCGAAGTCAGCGCGGATCGTGCCAGGTGCGGCTTTCTTGGGATCGGTGGCGCCCATCAGGTCGCGGTTTTTAAGAATCGCGCCTTCGCCTTCAAGCACTTGCAGAACGACAGGGCCAGAGACCATGAAGTCCACCAAATCTTTGAAGAAAGGACGCGCTTTGTGCACGGCATAGAAGCCTTCAGCTTCTTGACGTGAAAGGTGCGTCATGCGCGATGCGATCACTTTGAGGCCGGCAGCTTCGAAGCGTCCGACGATTGCGCCGATTGCGTTTTTCGCGACGGCATCAGGTTTGATGATGGAGAAGGTGCGTTCGATCGCCATGGTGGTTTCCAGTGTTTTTCTAGTGAAGAAGAGGTGGCCCGAATAGATAACTGCTTAGCGTCATCAAATCGACGCGTAACCGTTGAAGCGCTTCGGGGGTTCGCAGCAAAAAAGGCTTACGAAACAAAGCCTTAAATTATAGCTTGCGTAGCAGGAGATCGATCATTTCAGATCGAGGTAGGCGCGCTTCTTCGCCCTGCAAGGATTCAACGCGGAATGTGTCGGCACTGCGGCGAGAGAGGGCGGCGTGGCGGGTGAATAGTAGGTCGCCCAAAGACGCTCTTGCTCTGGGTACAGGCTATCAGCTCTAGGGCGATTGGTCCGATTCAATTGGGACTAGCATCGAAAAGTATAAACAATCACTAATAATTATTTCAGCGTCTCGTCCGCAAAAAATATGGCGAATGCGAGAAATTTTGTGATATTCGCAGAGGCCAGATGGTTCCCGCACGTTCGGCCGCCGGTGTCAACTAGCTAGCGCGCCGCACGCTGCCCTTGGCTTGCTGCTTCCCAGCGTACATGGCGTCGTCGGCGCGTTTGAGCAGCGTCACGCTGTCTTTGCCGTGTATCGGCGCGATGGCGTAGCCCACGGTCAGCCCAACGGTTACTTCGCGATCCACGAGTCTTACCGGCATGCGGAACGCGGCGATGAGCGCGTCGCCAATGGTTGCCGCCTGCTGCTCATTGCGCAACCCGCTCGCAAGAATCACAAACTCGTCGCCACCTAGACGTGACACCACGTCGCCGACGCGAACGTTTTCTTTGATTCGCTTACTTACGGCAACGAGTAGTTCATCGCCGACGTCGTGTCCGTAGAGATCATTAACAGGCTTAAAGTTGTCGAGATCAATCACGAAGATTGCGAGTAGGTTACCGGGGTTACAACGCGACAGGCCGCGTGTAAGTGCATCGCTCAAGCTGCGCCGGTTTGCGAGGCCGGTAAGCGGATCGCTGTGCGCGAGCGCGCGCATGATGTCGGCTTCGCGGCTCGCGTGCAGCGCTGCGAGTCGTATCGCCTTTGATCGAAGCGTGAGCACATACATGAAGGCCAGCATGTCGAGCGTGGCGCTGAATTGGAAGACGTGCAACGTCCAGAAATTTACCGGCATGTAGCCGCGGATGACACCGGTAATGGTGACGACGCCCACCATGTAAATCGCGAACGCAATCAGTAAATACCAGCCCACCGGATCGCCGCGTCTCACCCGCCCGATCATTTTCGGCGCGGCGATGACCGACGGAAGCGGCCCCATTACAGTGACCAGCGCTGCAATCATGCTGGTATTGATCACCCCGGCAATGAAGAGCACTGCGATAAAGGCACAAAGAATCGCGCCGCCTTTCATCAATCGTGGAAAGAGCTTGTCCTCTTTGCGGGCGAAGATCGGCAGCTCGCGCAGCGACTCTTCCAAGAATAGAAACGTGCCCGCAATCGCCGCGAGCGAGGATAGCCCGGCCGCATGTCGATCAAACCAGAATCCATCTCGCCACAAGAATTGCGGCCCGACGCCGAGCTGCAAGAGCGTGAATGTGAGGCTGCCGACAACGAGCAGCGTGTACTTCAAAAACAAGTACTCGCGTGAGTTGAAAAACTGTGCGAGGCTGTAGAAGAGTAGGGAAATCGCGATACCGACCAAGAGTCCCTGCACCATCTGTTCGACGGTGCTAGAGCGGTGAAACTCGGCGTTGGATTGCAGCGTAATCGGCACCACGGTGGCGCCGCCAGTTTCAATGCGAATCAGTAAATCGAACTTCGCGTTTTGGACGAGTTCGAGCGGCGCGGAGTGTGATCGCGAAAAAAGCGGCCGATTTGCAAATGGTCGCTGGGTGCCGCTCGCCGCGCGAGAGACGACGTTGCCGTCGCGAAGCAGGAAGAAGTCAACGTTGTTCAGCGGCGGGTAGTCGATGTCGACTACCCAATGGACATCGCTTGATGCCGCCACTTGCAACGATACGTGTAGCCACATCGGCTGTTTGCGCAGGCCGAGTGTTGCGTGGTGCGTATCGGGTGCGACGAAGCGGGGAAGCGCTGCGAGTGCGTCTTCGGGCGTTAGCCGTGCGCCCTCTTCGGCCAGGATCCGTGTGTAGGGCCAGACCTCGATGCGCGGACGATCATCCGAAAGCGCGACTGCTGCAGACGGGCCGCTGCCCGCTACGGATACAGCAGCGGCCAGGAGCAGGATCGCAGCGATGGCAAGGGAAAAGAGACGTCGAGCGCCGAACAACAAAACAGAGCAGCCAAAATGTTCACTGGGACTCAATCCAAAAAAGCGAATAAGTCGACTGACGTATCGCACTCGGCTTGCATCCGCGTAAACGCAGTTGCTTGAATGCTTAGCCTTATCCCTTTTTTCCCGCATTTTTGTGTGATAGCTCACTTATCCCCGTACATTGTCGCTGCTTTTCTTCGCGCAAGATTCCATTCGCCGTGGGTGGTGAAACGATCTTCCAAGCGATTGATCCATTTTGGCGCGCGCTGATCGTCGGACCAATCGTTGACCTGACCCTCAATCTGATCCAGGAGCCGATCCGGAAGTCGCAGTGGGCGCGTTTGATCGAGGAGTAGTTTGGTTAACAGGTGGTAGCCGACGATTCGCGACATCAGCTTTGCGAGGCTGAAATCTTTCCAGACGAGGCGGGCGACAGCATCAATTGCTCGGGCGCTGCCAAAGGTGATGGCGAAGAAAATGCGCTGGGGCCAGGTTGCCCGATGATCGATTCCAAGTTCGCTCACCACCTGCTTGCCGCAGAGCGTTTTTGTGAGTAACGAGGGAACGCCGCGCAAGACGGGCAGCGGTATCACGCGCTCCATCGACGCCATCAGCGCGACGCCAAGTTTGGGCCGTGGATCAGTTGTGGGCGGGCGTTTGGCCGCATCCGCGCGCCCGCGCGCTTGCATGAGTTCAAAAACGGCCCGAGCAGGGTTGAGATCGTCTTGGGTGAGTCGGCGATCAATGCCCAAGATGTGAGAAACCACATTCCAGCAGTGCAAATAGGCGCGCTCTTGATCGGGCGGCAGCGGCACGCCCAGCGTTCGCATTCCGTCCACAAACACGTAATGAAACGTCAAGAGTGTGTAGGCAAGCTCTTCCTGATTGCAGGGCAGGCCATCGCGCTCAATCGCCCAGCCGTGTGCGAAAAGCGTGCGATACATATCTCGGCCTGCATCGGCAATAGCGAGCGGTGGCGTTGGAATCACTGCATCTTGCGTAAGGGCCAACACGGCCGATTCAGGCGCGCCGCGCAACACCAAGTGACGAATCATGGCGTGGATGAGGCGCACCTTGAGCACCTGCGTCACGCCTGAGCCATCGGCAGTCGTTAAACCGCCCGCGAGCATCACGGGAAAAATCATCGCGGCGGTCGAGCGAATTCGATGTTCGGTATGGGCTTCGAGCTGCCCCGCTGCATGCAAGACGTCAGACAAATCGGGCAATACATAGCATTGCGGCAAACTCGCGCAAAAAAGCAACAAGCAAGAGAGCACGCCGTGATCAAAGAACACACGCTCGGCCACTGCGACCTGCGATGCATCCGCCCACGGCGGCAGTTGATGCCCCTCGGCCAAATAGGCGCGCAGCACGTCCCCGATCACGGCGGCTTCGACGGGATTGGCGTTCGCAATTACATTCAAGTCGGGCTGCCAGGTAGCGAGCTCGCCATTGGTTTTCCACTGCGTAATGAGCGTGTTGGCGATACGAATTCGCTGCCACAGAGGCGCATTGGCATTAAGGATCTCCGCATCGCTTGAGTCAATCGGTGAGTCATGAAGCGGATCAAAGATCGCGGCGACGGTTCGATCCGCGAGCGGGTCTGCCACTAACTGCATTTGATCTAGAAACGCGCTGTCAAGGGCTTCTCGCCCGCGCCGTTCGTTTTGTACCGTTTGTGTCATGACACCCCTCGCAGATACTTCTTGTTGTGCGGCAACTTGCGACTTAAGCCCCACGCAAATGCTGAGAAGCTCTCAGCGATTCTGGGTATGGCAGACGCGAAAAACTGGTTGAGTGCATTTCGCGCTCTCTTGCCTGCGCCGCGCAGCGCTCTGCCTCGTTAGCTATCGATTATCCGTGCGACCGATCGAATTTTTGATCGCTCTCGGTCGCTTTGGTGTCAGCGGTGCGCTCGATTGTGGTTTTGCGATCAACTGGGCGTGCGCCGCTCTCACAATCGCATCGGTCAACGCTTTGAGCGGTGCGCTTTCCAAGCGCCAGCACTGCCAATACAGCGGCACGTCGAGAAAGGCATCGGCACAAAGCGTCTTTAGGGTTCCGCGCTCGATGTGTTTTTCCACCAGCGACTGCGGGTTCATACCCCACCCGAGGCCTGCGAGCGCAGCTTCTACGAATCCGTGCGTACTTGGGATGAAATGCTTGGGTGGGTTGAGGCGCGCATAACCCAGCGTACGAAGAAATTCGCGCTGCAAACTATCTTTTCGGTTGAATGTGTTGCAGGGCGCGTGCGCGAGTGTTTCAGCGCTGATGCCAGAGGCAAAGTACGTTTCAAAAAATGCGGGCGAGGCCACTGCAACATAGCGCATCGCGCCGAGCGCCACGCTCTCGCAACCCTGCGCGGGTGAGGCATCGGTGCTGATTGCGCCCATCACGCGTCCGCTGCGTAGCAATTCATGAGCATGATCTTGGTCTTCAATTTGCAGATCGAAGCAGACTTGTTGGCTGCGCTGTGTCTCTGTAAGGGCGGGCGCAATCCACGTGGCGAGCGAATCGGCATTTACCGCAATGGAAATGGGTAGCGGACGCTTGCCCTGCGGTTCAAGCGCAAGCGCGGCGAGCGCCTCGCCTTCGAGTAGGGCGACTTGAAGCGCATAGCGATAGAGCGCTTCGCCTGCGGGCGTGGGCGTGCAAGGGCTGCCGCGTTGGATGAGGATTCGTCCGCAGCGCTCTTCCAGGAGCTTAATTCGCTGGCTGACCGCCGATGGCGTGACGAAGAGGGCATTCGCGGCAGCGTCGAACGAGCCTTCGCGGATCACCGCAGAAAACGCAGCGAGTTGTGCAGCGTCGAGATTCATGCATTAGAAAAGCTTAATGGCAATTAAAAAGTTTAGCTGGATTGAATCGATATGTCGCGGTAAATTGCAAGAAAAGGCGGTTGTTTTCACCGCAATTCACAGTACAAGAAGGCTATCCAGCGTGCAGTTGAGCTCTGTTTTCGTCCAAGGTTTCCTAACGTGTGCCGCACTCATCATCGCAATCGGCGCGCAAAACGCGTTTGTGTTGCGCCAAGGCTTGCGGCGTGAGCATCCGTTTGCGGTAGCGCTGTGCTGCGCCCTGTCTGACGCACTCCTGGTATCGCTTGGCGTGGCGGGCGTGGGCGCGCTGGTGCAGAAAACGCCAGTGCTGCTGGCGATTGCGCAGTATGGCGGCGCTGCGTTTCTTCTGCTCTACGGCGTGTTTGCGGCGCGCCGCGCACTGATCGGCCCTGACCAATATCTACCAGCGAGCAACGAAAACCGTGTTTCGTCCGATAGTGGAAGTCTCAAGCGCGCGTTGCTTGCTTGTTTGGCGTTTACCTATCTCAACCCGCATTGCTATCTGGATACAGTCGTCCTCATGGGGGCAATCTCGTCGCAATTTTCTGCGCTGGAACGACCGTGGTTTGGCGTAGGAGCCGTGAGTGCGAGCTTTGTCTGGTTCTTCTCACTCGCCTATGGCGCTCGGTTTTTAGCGCCGCTCTTCGCAAAACCTATTGCGTGGCGTGTTCTGGATATGTCGATCGCGTTGGTAATGTGGGTGATCGCGATTGGGCTGCTGGTGGGATAGGATTCAACAGATCTTGTGTTTAAGCCCCAATCATATGCGCGCTAGATCGTAGCTTCGACAGAAAAGAGAAAACAAAGAAAACTTTGTCTAGGCCCAACGCAATAGACGTTTTACGTAAATTGTTGAATAATTTTTCTAATTTTCAATAATTTGTGAAATTACGAAAGTTTCGAGATATATTGCGATTCGTCAACACAAAAAAGCGCGAGTGTGCGCTTTCGACGAAAAGGCCAGCAATGCAAAACCTGACTCCGCTTTCCGCTCAATTCGTGGCGCACTTTGGCGAAATGGGATCACGTTGGGGGATCAACCGCACCGTCGGTCAGATTTACGCGCTGATCTTCGTGTCCGACAAGCCGCTCAACGCGGACGAAATCGCGGATGCGCTGGAGTTCTCTCGATCCAACGTGTCGATTGGTTTGAAAGAGCTGCAGAGTTGGCGGCTCGTCAAACTTCGCCATATCGCCGGTGATCGCCGCGAATATTTCGAAGCGCCACAAGACGTGTGGGAGATTTTCAAGAATCTCGCCGAAGAGCGTCGTCGTCGCGAAATTGATCCGACGCTTTCAATGCTGCGCGCTGCGATGCTCGAAACGCCTGGAAACGAGGCAGATCAATACGCTCAATCTCGAATGAAGCAGATGCACGAGCTAATTGAGCTTTCTTCAACCTGGTTTGACGATGTGCAACGTCTATCGCCCGAAACACTGGCTCGGCTCATGCGCATGGGTTCGAGCGTAAAAACCGTGCTCGACATGACTGACAAACTCAAAAGTGTGGGTCGCCGTAAAGCCGCGGGCGAAGAGTAAACGCAACGCAAATTCACGACGATTCAAAGGCAGTACACATGGATCCGACCTCACTCATCCTTGCGCGAATCCAGTTCGCGGCAAACATTTCGTTTCACATCCTCTTCCCCACGATCACCATCGCATTGGGCTGGATGCTGCTTTTCTTTCGCTTGCGATTTCGCGCAACGCGCGATTCAAAGTGGGAAGAGGCGTACTACTTCTGGACCAAAATCTTCGCGCTCACTTTCGCGCTCGGTGTGGTCTCGGGCATCACCATGAGTTTTCAGTTCGGCACCAACTGGCCGGGCTTCATGGAAAAAGTGGGCAATATCGCAGGGCCGCTCTTGGGCTACGAAGTGCTCACCGCGTTTTTCCTGGAAGCCACATTCCTCGGCGTGATGTTGTTTGGTCGCGGGCGCGTGTCTGAGCGGATGCATTTGATCGCGACGTTTCTCGTGGCGTTTGGCACCACCATGAGCGCGTTTTGGATTCTCTCGCTGAACTCGTGGATGCACACGCCCGTTGGTTACGAAATCATTAACGGAAGGTTCCACGCGACCGATTGGTGGGCGATTGTGTTCAATCCCTCGTTCCCCTATCGCTTCACTCACATGTTGCTTGCGAGCGGTCTCACCATGTGTTTCATGGTCGCAGGCGTGAGCGCATGGCAAATTCTGAAGAAGGTGGACTCTGCGGCGACCCACGCTGCGTTTAAGTCTGCCATCGTGGCAGCTGCTGTGCTCATTCCCGTACAGATCTTTATGGGCGATTTACACGGCCTGAATACGCTCAAGCACCAGCCTGCAAAAGTTGCTGCAATGGAGGGGCTCTGGGAGACAGAGAAGGGCGCGCCGCTGGTGCTCTTCGGCATTCCAGACCCAGTGACTCGCTCTAATTTGTACGCGATTGAAATTCCGAAGCTCGCGAGCTTGATCCTTACGCATGACCCGAACGGCGAGTTAAAAGGACTGAACGATTTCGAAGGAAAACATCCGCCGGTAGGCCCTGTGTTCTGGAGCTTTCGCGTGATGGTGGGCACAGGCATGCTGATGCTTGCAGCAAGCTGGCTGACGGTGGCGCTCTTGCGCAAGCGGACACCTGCCACGCTTCCGAAGCCGCTGCTCTGGGGGCTTTCCTTGATGGTGTTTTCCGGGTGGGTTGCCACGCTTGCCGGGTGGTACGTGACGGAAATTGGACGCCAGCCCTACATCGTGTATGGCGTAATCACCGTCGCTGAAACGGCGGCGAAGCATGCGCCTGCGATGATTGGGCTCACGCTTTCCGTGTACCTCGCACTGTACGCGGGATTGTTGATTGCATACATCTTGGTTGTGAAACGTTTAGCGGAGAAAGCAACGCGCGGCGAAGCGCTCTCGCTGCCGACGTCATTCAATCGCGCACAACCGAGCGCATGACGTGAAACGGAGGCCTGTAGGCGCGGGCTTGACCGCGCTCCGTATGGCATGTGTGACGTCAGATCAACCGAGCGACATCGAGCCGTCGCCTGCAGGTCGAGGCAATCGGCCGCCGCAACATCGCTTTTACAAGACTTGACGAAATCGAACACCGATTATGGAAACACTCGCCACCGTTCTTCCTCTGGTCTTCATGGCGGTCATGGGGCTTGCCATGCTGGCTTATGTCGTGCTCGATGGCTACGATTTGGGTGTTGGCATGCTGCTGCCTCGCGCGGCGAACGATGCCGAAAAAGATTTGATGGTGTCAAGTATTGGCCCCTTCTGGGATGCTAATGAAACGTGGCTCGTGCTCGGCGTCGGCATCTTGCTCGTCGCGTTTCCGTTTGCTCACGGCTTGATTCTGACCTCGCTTTATCTGCCAGTGTTCGTGATGCTCGTAGGGCTCACGCTGCGGGGTGTCGCTTTCGATTTTCGAGGCAAAGCGGGCGATCATCGCAAGGCGTTTTGGAATGCCATGTTCACCGCTGGATCATTCATCGCCTCAGCCGCACAAGGCTGGATGCTCGGCAGCTACATCACGAGCTTTCGCAGCGATTGGTGGACGTATGCGTTCAACTTGCTCATTGCCATGGCGGTTCCCGCGACTTACGTGGTTCTCGGTGCGGGTTGGCTCATCATGAAAGCAGAAGGCGACCTGCAAGTGCGAGCGCTGCGCTGGGCGCGCCAGGCCGTGATCCCATTTGCCATCGGTATCGCTGCAATCTCAATTGCGACGCCGTTAATCAGCGAAACAATTTTCAACAAGTGGTTTCGTTTGCCTGATTTCTTTGCGCTGCTTCCAATTCCCTTAATGACGGTGGCGGCTGTGGCGGCGCTCTGGCATGTCAGTGGCCGGAAGCAAATCGTGGATGCCGGTTATGGCTGGATTGTGTTCGTCGCGACCTTGGTGATTCTCTTGTTGGCAACCCTTGGTTTGGCGTTCTCGATCTATCCCTACATCGTGATTGATCGCTTGAACGTGTGGGAGGCTGCGAGCGCCACTGAATCGCTCGTGATCATCTTGATCGGAACGCTTTTTACGCTACCCGCCATCATCGGCTACACGATTTTTGTGTACCGAATCTTTTGGGGAAAAGCGCGCGTGCTTTCATACGGCGCTTGAAAATTCGAACCGACTCATCAGCCGCGGTGACCAAACATCGCTTTCAGCGCTTCGCGGTACTGCGATTGGCCGATGGAATTCGTGTTGTGATGTGAGCCGCCCTCGACCGAAACGAAGCGCTTCGGCTGGGCAGCGGAATCGTAGAGCTTGCGGCCGAGCTCAAGCGGAATCACGCGATCTTCTGTACCGTGCACCACGAGAAGTGGCGAACCAATTTCTCTCACTTTCTTTTGTGAATCGAAGCGCTGCGTGATGAGCCAGCCCACCGGCAACCAACCCCATTTCATTGTTTTGAACACCTCGGGTACGGACGTAAAGGTTCCCTCGACCAAGGTTCCTTTTTCGTCCGTCACGCGTGAGGCGAGTTCAATGGCAATCGCGCCGCCGAGAGAATGGCCAAAAATGTATCTCGGGCGGTCTGGATAGCGCTGCGCAATCCATTTCCACGCCTGTTCGGCGTCTTCATAGGCTTTGTCTTCAGCCGGTGTCTCGCTTGTACTTTTTCCAAAGCCTCGGTAATCGACGGCCACCACTGTGAAGCCGAGATCACGCATTCGATTGATGCGGAATGAGCTTCCGAATACGTTCCACCGCGCGCCGTGGAGATAGAGCAGGATGGGTGCGTCTTTTTTCTCAGCAGCACTGATCAAGAGATGGAGTTTTGCGGGAGCCGCCGACACTTTCGAAGGGAACTCAATCCAGGCATCTTGCATGTCGGCGGCGGCTTGGGCGCTATTGCCCCAACTTCGATCACTCGGATTAAAAATCCATTCGCCTTGTTTGTGGTGCAGCGTGCTGCAACCACCGAATAGGATAGCGGAGACAAGTGCGGCGACGTAGGTGATTGTGCGTCTGGAGGGGCGAAACATAAACGGTCACAAAGGGATGTCTGAGGATTTCTGGATTTGGCGATGCGTTTGCCAGGCGCTAAGGGACTTTTAAGGCTAGAAATAGTTCAGCGCCCGCTTTTCGCGACAGACGCCGAACCTCCCGCGTGCGACAATCATGCCTGAAAAGCAGGGAGGTAACTGTTTTTCGGAGTAGTACATGTCACAGGTGTTGTTAGTGACCGGAGCGGCGGGTGGTCTTGGCCGTGCGCTCGTAAAGACAATTGAAGCCGACGCGTCAGTGTCCGGCACCAAGATCGCGGTGGTCGGTCGCTCGGCTGACAAGTTGCGCGAAGCGTTTGGCGACGCGCATCTGCACATCGTAAGCGACGTCGGCACGCACGAAGGTGCGGTGGCTGCCGTTTCCGCGTGCACAGAATCGCTCGGCGCACCGACGCAGTTTGCGCATTGCGTGGGCAATATCGTGCTCGCCCCCGCCGCACGCACGACCGAAGCGCAGTATCGCGACGTGATGCGAGCCAATCTTGACAGCGCGTTTTTCATGCTCTCGGCAGTGATCGCTGCGGCTCGTTCCGCCAACCAGCCTGCAGCGCTTTGTTTTGTGTCGACGATTGCCGCGCAAATCGGTATCGCGAATCACGAGGCGGTTGCCGCTGCCAAGGGCGGTCTTGAGGCGATGGTTCGATCGGCCGCCGCAAGTTACGCCGCCAACGGCATTCGCGTGAACGCCGTTGCGCCCGGCCTGATGGAAACACCGGCTGCGTCGAAGTTTCTTTCGTCCCCCGCACTTCGGGAGGCGAGTGCCAAGCAGTATCCGCTCGGCACCATCGGCACGGCGGAGGAAATTGCGGACGTGATGCACTGGCTTTTGAGCGACAGCGCGCGCCGCGTCACCGGGCAGACCTGGACGGTTGACGGAGGCTTCACTGCGATTAGACCTTTAGTGCGCTAGCGCTGATTCAATTGGGGCTAGCTATGCATAAAGGTAATAAATCGAATTTACCTACAAAAGACTGCGTTGCCTGCGGGAAACCGATGACGTGGCGAAAAAGTTGGGCTAAAAACTGGGAGCAAGTGAAGTACTGCTCTGAACGCTGCCGGAATCGAAAGTTGAACCATGCGTAATTTGGTGCTGGTGTTGGGTGACCAACTCGATAGCGAGTCGGCGGCGTTTGATGGATTCGATCCGAGGCGCGATGGCATCGTGATGATCGAGGCGCTCGAAGAATCGAAGCATGTCTGGTCGCACAAAACGCGAACCGCGCTTTTTCTATCTGCGATGAGGCATTTCGCGAAAGAGATTGAGGCGCGGGGTTGGCCGATTGAATATCGTGCACTGGATCGCGAAGCCGATGCCTCGCTCGCGACCGGCCTTGCGGCCACGATTAAAGCGCAGAAGCCAGAGCGCGTGATCGTCGTTGAGCCTGGAGACCTTCGCGTTCGTGCATCACTTGAAGCTTCGTGCGCAAAGGCGAAGTGCGAGATTGAGTTTCGTCTAGACCGACACTTCATGTGCTCAATCGACGAGTTCAAGAAATGGGCGGGAAAAAACAAGTCACTTCGGATGGAGTTTTTCTATCGCGAGATGCGCAAGAAACACCGCGTCTTGATGGACGGCGAAAAGCCCGTTGGCGGCGAGTGGAACTATGACGCAGAGAACCGCAAGAGCTTTGGCAAGGGCGGACCAGAAAACGTACCCACGCCGCCCAGTTTCGCGCCCGACGTAATTACGAAAGGCGTGATCGAGCTCGTTGAGACGCTCTTCAACGACCATCCCGGATCCACCGAACACTTCAATTGGCCGGTCACCCGAAAAGAAGCGCTGAGTGCGCTCGACGATTTCATTGAAAAGCGCCTCGGAGATTTCGGGCCGCATCAAGATGCGATGTGGACAAAGCTCCACTTCGGCTGGCATTCGCTTCTATCGAGCTCGCTCAATCTGAAGCTTCTGAATCCGCGTGAAGTGGTTGATGCAGCAGAGAAAGCGTTCAAGAAGCGTGCGCTTGATTTGGCGAGCGTCGAAGGCTTTATTCGGCAAGTGCTGGGCTGGCGTGAATTCATGCGCGGCGTTTACTTCATCGACATGCCATCGCTGAAATCTGCAAATCACTTCGGCCACACCAATGCCCTGCCTGAATGGTATTGGACAGGCAAGACCCAGATGAATTGCCTCAAGCATTCCATCGATCAAACCCTGCAGTTTGGTTATGCGCATCACATTCAGCGCTTGATGATTACCGGCATGTTCGGCATCACAGCGGAAATCGAGCCGCAACAACTCTGCGATTGGTATCTCGCCGTCTACGTTGATGCGATCGAATGGGTTGAGTTGCCTAATACGGCAGGCATGGCACTCTTTGCCAATGGCGGGCGCTTTACGAGCAAGCCCTATGTCGCGAGCGGCGCTTACGTGAAACGTATGAGTAACTACTGCGATGGTTGTCGCTATAAGCCCGATCAACGAACCGGTACGAAGGCCTGTCCGCTTTCTACGCTCTATTGGAATTTTCTCGATAAACACGAAGAAACCTTCGCAAGCAATCCGCGCACTTCACTAATGGTGAAAAACTTGCAACGGATGACCGACGAAGAACGCGCAGCCGTGCGTACCGACGCGAAGCGTATGCTGAAGGACCTGAACGCGCTATGACTTCTTCAAATGTCAGAGAGTTCATGCTCGCGCCGACGCGTGCCGCGCGCAATGCCCAGGTTCGCGAACTGTTTCCCAATTTGAGTGGCGCAGATTGTGTGATGGAAGGCGGCCGAAGCGCAGCGCTCCGCGCGCTCGGTCGTGTTGACCCCGTGGCTTATGCGCGCACGCGAAATCACCTCGATGGAAAAGTAACGCGGCTCTCTCCATACTTTCGGCACGGTGTGCTCACGCTCGCTGAGGCGGCTGAGCAGGGCATAAAGCGAAGCGGCTTCGGCGCTTACAAATTCGTATTCGAGTTGGCGTGGCGCGATTTTTGGCGTCGCGTATGGGCGCGTGACGGCAAGAAGATTGAACAGGACTTGGAGCGAGCTAAAGTACCGCTCGGGGACGCGCCGTTGCCAGACGACGTGAAAAACGCGAACACAGAACTCGCGTGTATGGACGGCTTTGTGCGCGATCTCGTGGATACAGGCTACGTGCACAACCATGCTCGCATGTGGTTTGCAAGCTATCTCGTTCATCACCGAAAAGTCAGTTGGAAAGCGGCTGCCGATTGGTATTACGGCGAACTGCTCGATGGCGATCGCGCGAGCAATCATCTGTCGTGGCAGTGGGTTGCGTCAACGTTTTCGAGCAAACCGTATTTCTTCAATCGCGAAAATTTGGAGCGCTACACCGAGGGGCGCTACTGCGCGCAGTGCCCGCGTGCACGCGCATGTCCGTTTGATGCGCCTTATCCCGCACTTGAGAAAAAGCTCTTTGGTAAGGAATCGTTTTCGCGATGAAGATTCTTTTAGTTCACGATGAAATGCTGAATGAAGCGTTGCCGGTGTTTGCTGCGTATCGCGATTTAACTCGTGTGTTCGTGCTGGATCCCGCCTATGTAGCGCGCGAGGGTTGGTCGCTCAAGCGCGTTCAATTCATCGTCGATTGTCTAAGCGAAATTCCGGATGTCCGCGTGTTTCACGGATCGCTCGCCGCCGTGTGCGATGACCTTGGCGCAAGCGACATCGTGACCCAGGAAACGCCGAACCACGCTATTCGCGACTGGTTGGCATCCACGAAGCGCGCCATTCAATGGGAGGCGGAGCCCCAATTCGTGGAGTTCAGCGGAAAACTCTCGCGGTTCACCGCGTATTGGAAGTCGGTCGCGCCCCAGTGGTTTTCGGAATCAGACCTTCGTTCACTTGAGTCGCGCCGATAGCGGTTGCACATCGCTGCAGTAATGGACACCGCTAAGCCGCAAGTCGTTTGGTTTAAGCGCGATCTTCGATGGGTGGATCACGCGCCGCTTTGCGAAGCCGCGAAGCGCGGCCCGGTCATCGCGCTTTGGGTGTATGAACCCGAGCAGTGGCAACAGCCCGATGCTGCGCCTCAACATCTTGGTTTTGCAAACGAATGTCTTCGTGAACTCGACGCTTGGTGCGTTGCTAACGGCGGCAAGCTCATTCGCATGCATGGCGATATCGTCGTGGTGCTTGAGACGCTTCGTAGCGATGTGGGTGCGTTTGAGCTCTTGAGCCATGAGGAAACCGGGAACGGTTGGTCTTACGAGCGAGACAAAAAGGTCGCTCGTTGGTGTCGCGCTAACGAAATGTCTTGGCACGAGTTTCCGAGCAACGCGGTAGTACGGTGTTTGGA
The DNA here is from genome assembly GCA_013298145.1 of Betaproteobacteria bacterium. GTDB lineage: Bacteria > Pseudomonadota > Gammaproteobacteria > Burkholderiales > Casimicrobiaceae > Casimicrobium. The sequence continues at coordinate 93,866 of JAAFJO010000006.1, read as the reverse complement.
TTCGCGGGATCGCTGGACGAAGCATTGGAATTCGCGGATGACGAACGCGCCGCTCGCCGCGCCGACGCACATTCGTTGGGTCAACGTCGCATTTCGTTCGACTGAGGAATTAACGGCGAGCGCGCTCGGCATTCCAGGTGACGATAAACCGCGCCGCTTGAAGGGCGGGCGTCAGCGCGCGCTCGGTATGCTCAATTCGTTTTTAATGGAGCGCGGTCAGTATTATCGATTCGAAATGTCCTCGCCCACCACGGCAGCCACGTCTTGCTCGCGCCTCTCGCCCCATCTCGCGTGGGGATCAATTTCCATTCGCGAGTGTGTTGCTGCGCTGATTGAGCGCAGGGATGCGCTCCGAGCGATGGAACTTGGCGCGCGGCCCGATGGATTTCTAGCGTCCATCAAGAGTTTTGAAGCGCGGTTGCACTGGCATTGCCATTTCATCCAGAAACTTGAAGACGAACCCGAAATCGAGTTTCGCAACGTGCATCGCGGGTTTGATGGGCTGAGACACGAAGCGGAGTCCATCGACGTGCTCACACCAGACGAACTTCGCCGATATCGTGCATGGTGTGAAGGAAGAACAGGTTTTCCGTTTGTTGACGCTTGCATGCGAAGCCTCGCCGCGACGGGGTGGATTAACTTTCGGATGCGCGCCATGCTCATGAGTTTCGCGAGCTACAACTTGTGGCTTCATTGGCGGCTCACGGGCTTACATCTCGCACGCGAGTTCATCGATTTTGAGCCCGGCATTCATTGGTCTCAAGCGCAAATGCAAAGCGGCGTTACCGGTATCAATACCGTTCGCATCTATAACGTGGTGAAGCAAAGTATCGATCAAGACCCGGAGGGTGTGTTCATCCGCCGATGGGTGCCTGAGCTCGCTCATTTGAGCGGCGCACTCATCCATACGCCGTGGCGCGCAGATATTGACGCGTCAATCTATCGTGCACCGATCGTCGATCAAATGGCGTCGATGCGTGAAGCGAAGGAAAAGATTTATTCCCTGCGGAAAAGCCAAACTGTCCGCGAGGAATCAAAGCGCGTTTATGAGAAGCATGGCTCAAGGAACCCCGCACGCGAGGGCACGCCAAAGATCACTAAATTCGAGCGAGAAGCGCAATCGAGAGAGCGGCAGGGATCGCTATTCGATTGAGACGATCACGCGGGCGAAAACTACCCCTGACCGAGCCCGAAAATCGGTGATGCAAAATCCTTTGGAAGCCACGGCAAATCGGTGACGCCCGGATCAACGCCGCATTGCATCAGGAGCGTGGTGACTTGCCCGCGATGATGTGTGCCATGGCTGAAGTAGTGCATCAAGCAAATATGCATGGGCATACTTACTTCATCCTTGTTTCCGCCGACGCGACGAAACGTAAGCGCTGAATCAATACGCGCTTGTGTGAGTGTCGCGATGTATCGATCAGCGCGATCATCGGTGAATCCGCGTTGCTTTTTGAGCTCTTCGAAATCGGTGTAGAGCACCTGATCGAGCGAGTAAATATCACCTGCAGGTTCACCATCGAATCGCGATAGCCACAGCCGATCTGCAACCATCAAGTGATTGAGTGTGTTGTGAATGCTCTTGAAAAACGCGCCCATGTTGCGCTTTCGCGTATCGTCGGTGAGTTTTTCGCACGCCGCATAGACCGACTGGTTTTGCCAGCGGTTGTAGCGAGCCATGTGTTGGCAATAGGCGGTGGTGATCATAAAAATCCTAACGGCTGACTGTCTTTAGCTAGGTTGAAAACTCGGCGATTAACGTTGCTTCGCGTTCAGGTGTTAGCGTTTTTCCGATACCGCACGCGGGATGTTCGTCGCTGAGTGTAAGCGCCCATTCAAGCGTTTCACGGACGGTGACCTCAGTGGGCCGAAAGCGAAGCCCTGCCGCAATGGCGCGATCCGCTTTCGCGAGCATCAATCCGCCCGCGTCTAGGTCGTCTTCGGGAATCCAAAGCGGTAGCTCGCTCCACGGCGCGACGCCTTTCGCGAGGAGCGATTCATCGTTAATCCAATGAGTGCGAACGGCTGAAGCATGCAACGCGGCGCACGCCTCGGTGAGTGCTTTCATCGTGTACTGATCGGCTTGGGTGATTGCATTGAATGCACCCGTTGTGCCTGATTCACAAAGCATCACAATCCATTCGGCCAAATCTCTCACGTCGATCCATTGCACGGGACGTTCTGGTCGACCGGGCGCTAGCACGCTCCCGCCGCGCGCATAACGCAGCGGCCAATAGGTGAAGCGGCCGGTAGGATCGTGAGGCCCAACGATGAGCCCGGGTCGCACGATGGCAACGCGTTTCGGATAGGCTGCGTCAATCGCTTGTTCGGCGCGTGCTTTCTCTTCGCCGTAACCTGTATCGCCTTCAACGAGGGGCGCTGTTTCGTCGTAGCGCTCGTGCGGTGGGCGAGCAGCGTAGGCTGAAATCGACGAGATGAACACGTAGTGCGGCACAGCATCGCCCAGCGCTTCTGCAGTGCGGGTCATTTGTTCTGGCGTGTAGCCGCAGCAATCGATCACCGAATCAAAGCTGAGCCCTGACAGTGCGCTCATGTCGCCATTGCGATCGCCGATCAGCCGTGGCGCATCGGGGAAGAGTTCGAGATTGCGTTGCCCGCGATTGAAAAGCGTTACCTCGTGCCCATGCGCAATGGCATGTTCAACGACGTGCCGCCCCAAAAACTGCGTACCGCCAAGGACTAAAAGTTTCATCACATAATCATAGACAGCGTTCGCGTTGGGTGGCACGCAAGATGAGTAGTGAATTACAAAATAAATAGCAATACGTAACCGTTGTTTAAATTGGGCTAGCGTTGGTATTTGTGCATTTCCGAAAATAGCAAATATTGGTACTTTGCCCCTATCGAATAAGCGCTTTAGCGAAAAGGTTAGATGCTTACCTGCCACTTAGTTACGCCACGAGAAGTCGCAACAAATCCTGAGTTGTTGGCGCTCGTCAACCATGCGCAGTCACACGCGGGCGCTCGCTGCCTTCACGCCGATTTTGAATGGCTTGCCGAAACGGTTGCGTCGGAGAACGAACGCGAAGTGTTCTACGTCGCGATTCGTGATGATGCGGATGGTCGCTGGGTTGGCCTTTATGGCGCAGAGGTTGCGATTGATTTGCGTCGTGCATGGCTGCGCGGGCCGTTCGTTGCCCAAGGCGCTGTAACGCGCTTTGAAACCATCGGCAAGCTGGCCTTCGATGCGCTTCGCGCGCGGTTCGCTGAGGATGTGGCCACCTGGGACGCGTATCTCGAAAGCTCCTACGGTCGGGCACTCAGCGCGCTGTCGAGCTGGCAGTTTGAATCGCTCAAACAAAACGCCGTTTACTCCGCTGAGCGGGAACACGCCAACCCGATGTTTGATCCCAGAATTGAGCTCATATCTGCGCCGTGGATTGATGACGTGGTTGCGCTTACTGCAGAAGCGTTCCCCGGTGGGTATCTCACCCGCGATGATTTTGCGGCGCCCGAAAGCGATGAGGCAGTCACCTTTGTTCTTGCCGTGAATGAAATCCTTGTGGGATGTGTGCATGCAAGTCGGGAGCCCGGCAGCACTGAGGGTTATGTGGACTACCTTGTAGTTCTAAAGGATCAGCGCGGCTCAGGGTTCGGTCGCGCGCTTCTGCGGCATGCGCTTGCGTGGGCGTTTGCGCAAGCGCCGGTAAAAAACGTTGCGCTCACGGTTGTTGCGGGCAATGATGCGGCTACCGCCCTTTACGAGAGCGCGGGCTTTCAACGCGTTGCGCTGGGTAACCACTTGCGGCTACGTGTAGTGAGCTGAGTGTGAGCTATGCCCGCAATCCCATTCACTGCGTGTAGAACGCCCATAACGCAGCCGATGAAAGACAATTTGGGCTTCACAGCCTTTTGATCCCAGCGGCCACATTGCGCTTCACAATCAGAAGCGCGTCGACTATTTCCAGGAAAGTTAAACATGCGAATTCTTCACACCATGCTGCGAGTCGGCGATTTGCAGCGGTCCATTGATTTCTACACCCACGTGATGGGAATGACGCTACTGCGCACAACGGATCGACCCGAGCAAAAGTATTCACTCGCGTTCGTTGGCTATGGCGATGAAAGCCAAGGCGCGGTGATCGAACTCACCTACAACTACGGTGTTTCAAGCTATGAAATGGGCGGTGCGTTCGGCCATATCGCAATCGCTGTGCCCAATGCCGCCGCGGCGTGCGAACAGGTACGCGCAGCGGGTGGCAACGTCACGCGTGAGGCAGGGGCTGTGAAGGGCGGCAGCACGGTGATTGCGTTTGTGCAGGACCCGGACGGCTACAAGATCGAACTCATCGAATCGCGAGCGGCGTTGTAAACATCGTGCGCGTATGACTCGCGGTTGTCGCTGGCGAGCGACGCGGCGGGCGCTTTTCTGAGCGCATGTCCTCTACGCGTCGTGTTCAAGCGTTAGATTATCTTGCCGTCGCGCAACGAATGCGCGCCCCATCGAAGGAGATTCGAATGCAACAGAAAAGCAAGTTACTCATCGCTGCCACATTGCTCGGCGTGATTGCACTGACGGGGTGTCAAAGCAATCGCCCGCGCTATGCGAACTATGATCCGCAACCGCGCTATAGCGGCTCCGAGGCACCGCGAACCGTGAACTACGGCCCAAACGAAGTGATTCCGCAAGGCTATCGCTCGGTTGAGTTCGGAACGGTGGAAGATGTTCAGTACGTCGGTGGCGGCAGCAACACGAGCGGCGCTGGCGCAGTTGTCGGCGGCATCGTCGGTGGCGTGGTCGGGCACCAAGCAGGTGGATCGCGTCGCGCGCGCGACGCGGCCACCGTTGGCGGTGCAGTCCTCGGCGCGATCATAGGCAACGAGATCGAACGCAACCAGCGCGGCGGTGGTGCGCAATACAGCGTTGTTCGCGTGCGATTGGAAAATGGGCAGATCATCACGCTCGAGCAGTCCGCAAACGTCGACGTGCGACGCGGGGATCGCGTACGTGTCTACGATCGTCGCGGGTTAGCCCTGTATTGATTGATCTGACAGCGCCGAGAAAAGCGCTTGTCTCAGCGAATTCCAGCCGCTGAATTCTTTAAGTAAAGCCGTGCGCAGAAAAGTGCCACAGGCGAGAAAAACCTGCATCGACGTGTAACCAACGGCGTGTCGGATTCGAATTGACGAGTGTGTCAATTTTCCCGGGCCGTTCGCGTGCCCTTTCTCGATATGCGCATCAGCAACGTTTTCCGTGTTTGGGTGATTGCTTCGGTCGCCTTGCTCCTTAATGGCGCTGCGGTTGCAAATCAGAATTTCGACAAGGCGACGTTTGAGAAATTGCTTGCCGAGGGCAAGCCCGTCGTCGTTGATTTCTACGCGCCGTGGTGCCCGACGTGCCGTACGCAAGAAACGATTCTCAAAGAACTTGCGAACGATCCCACGTTGAAACCGATCACTGTAATTCGTGCAGACTACGATTACGACACGCTTGCAAAGCGCCTTTTGCGAGTAAATCGACAAAGTACATTCGTCGTGTTTAAGGATGGAAAAGAAATCGCGCGCTCTACCGGACAAACGAATCGACAACGCATCATCGATTTGTTCAAACAAGCGCTCTGAACGGTACGGCCAGCTGATGTGGCTCGCGGCCGAGCGAGTCGCCGCGTGAGGGGCTGACCACTTGATCAATGTTTCTCTTTGGGCGGTAACGATCATCCTGCGTAGATCGGGAAGAGCCGAATCAGCCTAGGGCTTGAGCGGTTGATGATCGTAGGAGAGGATCCTAGTCATCTGCCACTTGCCATTGCGCTCGCGCCATACATGCGTGAACTTCGCGATGCCCACGCATTGCTGCGTTGCCAGTTCACAAAAGCGATGCTCCCCCATCGCAAGCGCGCCGTAGTTCTTTATCGGGTACACACGTAAAGAGCCTGGCACCAATTCACGACGAACCTTGCCGCAGATGTATTTTTTGGTCGCTGCAACCACCATTGCTCGAGAGAGCATCAGCCCGCCTTGGTCGTGAAGAAATTCCACGTTCGGCACCATGTAATCGCCGAAACGTCTGAGGTCGCATTGGTTATAAGCGTCGAAGAAGTCGGTGTCGAGCACCACCATTTTCGCCTCAAGCGATAAACCCGAAAGCACCGAGGAGGGTGGCCGGTTCGGCTCTGCAATCGCCGGAAACGACATACAAGCCACAAGCACCACACACCCCGACAACCGTGTGAACGCATGCGCGATCCGCTGCGCGGCGCAGCGAAAAGCACTGCTACGAGTAGAAAAAAATAGTGCCACCCCGTACTCCTCGTTGTTATAGGACGCAATGTTGGCGACGATAGATCGCATCGCGTGACGGCGCGAGAGGCATGCGACGAATCACAGGTTGGCAAAGAAAGCGGCGTAAATTAACTGTCAACCGACTTTTCGCAGAAAGAGCAACCGAGGATCGAGAAGATGCCTCGTAGTCTGCTCGTGGTTCGAGTGACTCACGCGAACCAAGATGACAGCGCAGGGCACACATAGCCCATTTTCTGAACCAAGTGCAGATTGCTGTATCCGCGAAGCCCCGAGTCTGCACTGAGTTATGTCGGCCACTCGGCGTGCCTGTCCAATCAGCAATCGATGAAGCGGATCTTTTCGAATCGGCCGAAGTTTCGCAACTACAAGCGTTTGTTCGCCAGTGATCAGCAGCTCGCGAAAACCAAAGGCATCGATCGCTTGACGAAATGCGACGGGATCGCCGTCGAGCTAGCCTTAAGTGTGTTTGATCGCAACCTCCCGGGCGGACGCCGCGGAGACGTATACCTCAGTGGCCGCTTCGATTTACGTTCGTAGCGTTTTCTTTGCCTTGCGGTCGTCAGTGACAAGCCAGAGGAAGATGGGCGTGTCGAGGAGGATGCGCATTAGCGCCGCTCGAAGCCCGCGATGAAATCGTCGGGCAGCGGGTTGTCGAAACCTTCTTTGATTTTCAACGTGCCTTTGAGCAAACCGTATGGAAGGGCATTGCGCTTCGCGTGGATGGGGATGAGTTTCGCAATCGATATTCCGGTTTTGGCGATGGTGATTTTATCGCCCGCAGGCACGCGTTCAAGTAAGCGCGAGAGATGCGCTTTCGCTTCGCGGACGTTGACTTTCATCGGGTTGATTCCGCTTGAGGTTGATGCTGTTTTACGTCGCTCGCTGGCTTGGTCAATTGAGCCGTGTAGTGCTGGTCTGTTTTCCCTCGCCCAGCCCCGACATCAAGTGCGGGGCTAAACGCGCGCTGACCTGTGTTCGGTTCGCCGAATCTCGACATTTGGTCGAGACCGCCGCAAACGGTGTCCCGCGCGTACGCTGCTCCCAGCGGGAGCGGCGACGATCAAAACCGCTTCAACCACGCAAAAAACTCACGATACCAAAGCCGTGAATTTTGTGGTTTTAAGATCCAGTGGTTTTCGTCAGGGTAGATGACGAGTCTTGCCGGGATGCCTTTGGCGCGCAGGGTGTTGTAGTACTCAAGGCCTTCGTAGTACGGCACGCGGTAGTCGAGTTCGCCGTGGATGACGAGGGTCGGCGTTTTCATGTTCTTCGCGTAGGTGTGTGGCGATTGCGCGGCGTGTTTTTTGGGATCGTCCCACGGCCAAGCGCCAAGCTCTTTCTCTGTCCAGAGATAGAGATCGTCGCCAAACTGCGCTTGCCAGTCGTACACACCCGCGTGGCACACCATCGCCTTGTAGCGATCTGTGTGCCCGTTCATCCAGGCAACCATCAGGCCGCCGTAGCTGCCGCCAGCGGCGTAGAGCTTGTTTTTATCCACGATGCCATCGCGAATGAGTGCGTCGGTGACGGCTTCTACGTCGGTGTAGGCGGGCATTGCGACATTGCCATTCAAGCTGCCCAGAAACTTTTCATCAAAGCCTGCCGATCCGTGGAAGTTCACTGCGGCGACGACATAGCCTTCCGCGGCGAACGCGTGCATGTTCCAGCGATAGTGGAAGGTATCGATGTGTGAGGCGTGCGGGCCGCCGTGCACGTTTTGAAGCAACGGGTATTTCTTCTTCGGATCGTAGTTCGGTGGGTAGCAAATGAAGGCCTGCACGTCTTCGCGTTTCCACCCCTTGAACACGCGACTTTCCCAATCACCAAGTTTGATTGAATCCAAAAATTTGTTGCAGCGATCAAGGCGCGTTTCGCCGCGCTCGCTTCGCGCGAAAAGTTGCGCAGGATGATCGATGCTTGATCGTGTGTAGACGAGTTGCCCGCCGTCACGAGCGAGATCGAAGGCATGGATGTAGCCACCGCTGGCAATACGAATCGGCTCGCTAGCCTCGAGCGGGAGTGAATAGAGGTGTTGCTGGCCTGAATCCTCGGCGGTGAAAAGGATCGCTCGATCGTCCGTTGTCCATTGCAATTGGGCCGCGCCATACGTTCCCACGCTTCTCGGCCATTTCGCCGCAAGCCGTTCACACTTGCTGCCTTTGCGTTGCCAATGCATCAGGCGCGTGTGCTGCGTTGGCGATGCAGTGGGCGTTGCCAAGAAGACCAGTTGGTCGCCTTTGTTCGAATACACCGGTTGGCCGAGGCGCATATCGCCCGGATCAATCGACTGAGTGCGACGCGTTTTGAGATTGAGCAGATGAATCGTATTGGGATCAATCGTGCGGGTCGGCTCGTTCGGCTGTAGCCATGCGATCTCAGCGCCATCGGGCGAAATCGCGAAATCGGAAGGGCCAACGTCGGCCAGTGAGAGCGTCCAAGGCTTGCCCGCAAAAAGATCCTTTGCGCCGCCGTTTGCGATGTCGATTTCAAAGAGATGCGGGCGCTTGCCATCGCAAATCCAGTGATCCCAGTAGCGATAGTTATCTATTTCAATGACCTTCGCTTGAACTTTCGATTCTTTGTTAGCTTTCGCGCGCTGGGCTTGCGCTGCGTCAGATTTCAGATCGGGCCACACGTTCGATATCGCGAGCACGCGCTTGCCGTCGGGGAACCATCGCGGCGACGACACGCCCGTGGAAAGTTGGGTCACGCGGCGCGCTTCCCCACCGTCGGGCGCGATGACGTAGAGCTGAGCGGCGTCATCGCCTTCGCGCTTGGCGCAAAACGCAATCCATTTTCCGTCGGGCGACCACTGCGGACTCGCATTTTTCTTGCCCGCGCTAGTGAGCTGTTTGCGCACTTTGCCATCGGTGGAGTAAAGCCAGAGCTGTGTCGCCGACTCGTTGGTTTCCATCGAATACTGCGTTTGATCTACCGCCACCCATTTGCCGTCTGGCGAAATGCTGGGTGTTCCGATCCGCTCACACTGCCAGAGGTGGTCCACAGACAAATGCGCGGTGAGGTGTTTGGCTTTTTTCATGCTGTGCGTGATATGGAATTGATGCAGAAGCGTATCAAAGCGGGCGAGTTACACCTAAAGTTCTATCCAAATGAAATGTGTGTCCCCAAGCGTGAACACGCCCATTCCAACCTGCGCTTTCGGCAGGCGAAACAGCGTTTCTCCGCTCGGTGAAATGACGATGCTGTGCCCTGAATCTATCGATTCTTCTGGGTAGTTGAGTGACATCGGCCAATTTGCTTGGATGATGTACGCACCCGTATGCTTCGCGAGCGATGACGCATCGAGTAGGTGATGCTCTGCGTTGTCCGGCTTTTCCGGATCGGGGCGCATGATGCCGGGCCAGTAGATGATGTCTACAGTGTTCGTAGCAATTTGCGCTTGTAAGAGTTCGACATCGTTCGCTTCGCGACAGAGGATCGCTGTGCTGCGGTGTCCCAAAAAATCGACGATGGGTCGCTCTGCGCCCTCCGCGAAAAACGTGGCCTCTGCGGGCGTGATGCCGATCTTTGCAATGGTCGCGCACGTCTCGCCCGTATCCGTGATGAATTCGGCGCTGTTGAATATGTTTCCGAACGTATCGAAGGTGGGCGTGCCGACTAAGGAAGCAACCCGGAACTTCGCGCAGGCTTTGCGGATATCCGAAAGCGCGGGTGCCACGATCTCGGGCGTCGCCTCAGTTCTGATTTGACGATGGAAACCCGTGACGGCAAGTTCAGGGAAAACGCAAATCTGTGCGCCGTGTCGGGCCGCACTCTCTATCTTGCCGAGGATGAATTGTGTGTTCTCTTGCGTCGTCCAGTACATGCGCTGCTGAACGATGGCGATACGAAGGCTCTCGTTCATGAGCCTCGCGCGATCACGTGGCGCACATAAATCACTTCACACGCTCCGCCGCCGGAATCGTCGCGCGTGAGCGATGTGCTGATATTCCAGCCGTTGCTCCGCTTAACGTCCACCAATTCACCTTCGAGCTCAAGCACGTCGCCCACGCGTGCATCGAGCAGGCGCTCGCGCGTAATGCTGTCTGCGGGGATGAGATGCATGTTTGCGGATGATCGGATGATGACCTCGTGCGCGGCGGGCGGTTGCCCTTGATAGCCCCAGAAATAAAAGCGACCGCTCTGTGAAATCTTTAGTTTGTCGATCAAGGCGGTGTCTGACATCGGTCCCCAGCCAAACGCAATGTCGATGGGGATGATGTCTGCCGCTGCATCAGATCGATACCTTTCACGGGCGAGTACGCGCGCGGTGAGCGAGAACTTGGCTCGCGGCGTGATGGTGAAATCTTTGATTTGAAAGGCTTTGCCGTTTTCAAAGTTGCGCTGAACGGGCGCATCCGGCGCGATCACGCCCGGCGGGTGCTTGATCTCGCGCGTGGTGTATCCGTTATACGCACCCCAGAGCGCAAGTGCGAGCAAAACGATGATTGGCCAACCCATCTGAACCCGTTCCCAAACGCGAAGGAAAAAATGTGCCGCGTGACTACATCACGCCTTCAAACATCTGCACATCCACAATTTGCCCTGCTTCGACGCTTCCCACGTCGGTACCGAGCACGACGAAGCAATTCGCTTGTGTCATGGAAGAGAGGATGCCTGAGCCCTGGTCGCCCGTTGTTTTCACTTCGTAGCCGCTTTCGGTCATCGTCAAGATGCCGCGCTGAAATTCAGTGCGACCGGGCAGCTTTTTCACGTGGCTCGTGAGCTTTGCCTTTAAGTAAGGTGGCAGCTTGTAATCTGAGCGACCTTGCAGCGTGGCAAGCGCGTTTCGCACGAATTGGTAGAAGGTGACGGTGACGGCGACTGGATTACCAGGCAACCCGAAGAAATACGCGCCACCGACTTTGCCCACGGCCATCGGTCTGCCCGGTTTCATCGCGATTTTCCAGAACAGCACTTCACCCAATTCATTCAACATTTGCTTGATGAAATCCGCTTCGCCGACCGAGACGCCGCCGCTCGTCACGATTACGTCCGAACACGCCGAGGCGCGCTCAAACGCGGTGCGGATCGCCTCCGGTTCGTCCACAAAATTACCGAGATCAATCGGCTGACAACCGGCGCGTTCGAGCATCCCGAAAATGGTGTAACGGTTGCTGTCGTAAATCTCGCCCACGCCCAGCTGTGAACCAATACTTTTTAGTTCATCCCCCGTAGAGAAAAAGGCAACACGCAATTTTCGATAAACGTTGATTTCACCGATTCCAAGGCTCGCCGCCAGACCTAAATGGGCCGGCGTGAACAAAGCCCCCTGATTTAGCGCGATCGCGCCCGCCTTTAGATCCTCGCCGCGAAAGCGCCGATTTTGACCAGCCTTCAGGTCGTTTGGAATCTGTACGCCCTCAGCGTTCTCAGTGACGCGTTCTTGCATCGCCACGGTGTCGCAACCGGCTGGCATGACCGCGCCGGTAAAGATACGAACACACTCTCGCGTGCCGACGTTGCCCAAATACGGCTTGCCTGCGTAGCTCGTGCCGATGCGCTTCATCGCAGTGATCGGGCCGCCTTGCACGAGATCGCTATGTCGATATGCCCAGCCGTCCATCGCCGAGTTGTCGTGGCCGGGCACGTCAATCGGCGAGGGTACATCTTCGGCAACCACGCGCCCAAGCGCGGAGCGAATGGGCACGCGCTCCGTGTCTGCAATCGGCGAGAGAAACCGAGAGATGAACTCCCGAGCCTTATCGACCGGCATCGAATTCGGATCGTAGTCGTCGGCACAGGAGATTTCGCGGATCGTTGAAGTCATTTTTTGGCTACGCGCGTGGAATGCAGGCCGAAAGTTTAACGAGCAGGTCGGTCAATCGCAGAAAGTAAGTCGTGTGTTGCTTGTAACGGCCCTCAGTTTTCGGCTTTCAAAGCACGTCGAGTTGTTTCAAAGTTTGCCGATGCGCCCAAAGCCCTCCTTTTAAATCTTGTAAGTGTTGTGTTGCTTGCCGCGCTCCCACTGGCGTGGATAGCCGCAAACGTTCAGTCGCGGACGGCGGGTACGTTCGTTAACGAGAGGCTCGCGATCAGCAGAAGGCCCAACATCACCATTCCGAGCAGCGTGGCGAAGCGCTGAATGCCGCTACGCGCAGGCAAGGCTGCTTCAACTCGCGTTTCAACTTCAACACGTGCGGCGCCCGACCAATGGCGACGCGTGATGCATGGCTGGGCGATGGCCAATACCGAGGCCAGCGATCCTGGGCGTCCTTGAAAAAGCTTTCAACCGTACAAGCGGACGTCGTGCTTGAAGCGGCGCATCGCTACACTGCGTTTTTATTTGAAGAGGAAGTGCGCATGATTCTCGAAATCGCCGACATCACCATCGCGCCAGGAAAACAAGCGGAGTTTGATGCGGCCATCGTGCGTGGCCTGGAAACGGTCGCGTCAAAGGCAAACGGATTTCGCGGCTATAAGGTCAATAAAGGCGTTGAGTCGCCCGAACGCTATGTGCTCATGATCTATTGGGCAACGCTTGAGGATCACACGGTGGGATTTCGCCAAGGGCCGCTGTTTCCCGAATGGCGTGCAATCGTCGGTCCGTACTTTGCCAAGCCGCCTACCGTGGAGCACTTTACGCTGCTCTCAAAGTCAGCGTAAGCGGGCAACGGCAGTCGTCTGGTAGCCCCAATTAAACGGGGGCTAACGCTCGTATTCATACCTCAGCGAAGAGAAGGTTTATTTGCGTCTTGCCCATTACGTGATGGGTTAGCTGCCCGAAGCAGTGTCACCAAATGAGCGGGATATCACGATCACGCGACCATTGCGTTTCGCTTTCGAGCGTGATGAGGCTCACACTGCGTAAAAGATCGCGATAACTTTCGCGCACCACGGGTGTGACGTTGCGTACCAGCGCATCGAATTGGTTCGGCTGCACCGCACGTGCGAGTGTGATGTGTGGCTCGTAGTCAAATTCGGGGCGTAAAAACTCAGCCAAGGGGCCGCGATAAAGCCGGTCATGCATCTCAGCCAGCGCATCTTTGCCCACCTGCGCGCCGATGCCCACGAATTCGTTCTGTGCGCTCCAAACACCATTCATCACGACTGGAAACGCAGGCCATGCGCGCACCACTTTTTGTATGTGCGCTGTGAGTTGATCGAGCGTGAGCCGCGAATGAAACGGAAAGACCAGCGTGAGATGCGGCGGCATCACGTTTCCGAGCGGATCGTAGAGTGAGCGAAATCGATCAATGCCCGCAACGTTCGAAAAATTCGGAAACCATACCACCGCGCGGCGCGGCAGCGACGGTCGCAAGATGTAGTTAAGTTTGCGCGACATGCTCGGGAGGGGCAGTAGCCTGCGCGTTATGCGCTAGCGGCGGGGCGCTTCGCACGATCATCTTGAAGCGCGGAAAGCTCCTCAATCGTGTTGATGTTTGCAAACGCGCTTTCGTCTTCGAATTCCACGGCGACTGTTCTGTGCGCGTCGTACCACTTGTCGATCTTCCGCCCGCCGTCGGTCAAAAATTTCTCCAAGCTGCTGAGTAGCGTCGTTTTGTAGAGCGCAAACACGGGTTGCAGCTGCCCCTCGGTGCTGGCCACGGCGATCTCCGCGTTGTTTTGAACCAGTGCCTCATGCAAGCGTAATACCAGCGAGCTTGGAAGAAACGGCGAATCGCAGGGCACTGTCACGATGAGTTCGGTGCCGCATTCGCGCATGCCGGCGTGAAGCCCAGCAAGCGGCCCAGCAAAGCCTGAAACCTCGTCACTAACTACGCGATGACCGAATGCGGCGTAAGCCTCCGCGTTGCGATTCGCGTTGACGATCAGCGCACCCACTTGCGGCTGCAATCGTTCGATTGCGTGTTGTGCCATCGCTTTGCCGCGAAACTCAACCAATCCCTTATCGCGCGAATCCATGCGACGCCCCATGCCCCCGGCGAGCACCAAACCAGTGACCAGTGAGCGCGTTTCTGTAAGCGCATCGCTCTCGTCGCCCCGGGGTGATTCCTGCACGCTGGTCACGGCTCAACGCTCTCTTTTGCGTCGTATTCGAATCGCTCCTCACCGCAAAAAAGCAAGAAGTGCTTATTCACCGCGCGCCCGATCATCGTCATCCCGACTCGCTTCGCGATTTCGTAGCCCATTTGGGTGAGCCCGCTGCGAGAGACGAGAAACGGAATGCCCATCTGAGCAGCCTTAATCACCATTTCGCTGGTGAGCCGACCGGTCGTGTAGAAAATCTTGTCACCGCCGTCAACGCCATCAAGCCACATCATCCCGGCGATGGCGTCGACTGCGTTATGTCGCCCCACATCTTCAACGAAGTACAAAAGTTCTGGCGTGAGCGAGAAGAGCGCGCAGCCGTGAACCGCGCCCGCTTGCTTGTAAATCGTTTCATGCTTTCTGACGAGCTCCGCTAGCGCGTAAAGGGTCGTTTGCGGCAGCTTCACGTTATTGGGAAGCTTGATGTCATCGATGTCGGCCATCAGATCGCCAAACACCGTGCCTTGTCCGCAACCTGTTGTCTTGGTGCGATGCTCCATTTTCGCGGCAAGATCAACCAAACCGCTCTGCGTGTACACCGACGCCGCGTTGACCTCCCAATCGATTTGTACCGCCTTGATTTCGTCGATTGAGTCTACGAGCCGCTGGTTGCGAAGATAACCGACCACCAGCGCCTCAGGGGCCGCGCCGAGTGTCATCAAGGTGAGAATTTCTTGTTTGTCAACATAGACCGTGAGCGGGTGTTCCCCAGCAATTTGCGCCTCAGACGGCTCGCCATGTTCGTTAAGTGTTGTGACAACAAACGTAGCGGGGCGCGCTGCTTGGGTAAGCTCGGGGCGATGGCGAGGTGTAGACATAAAGAAATGGTAGCCCGGATTCGCGAAGTCACCCTTCCTGAGGGGGCGCCGTGGTGCAAATCAAACAGTACGCACCCGATGCAAATATGGCAACACTGTGTGAGAATCGCGCCAACTATGCAGTATTTTCAGGTGACGTATGTTGGACAAAGACGGCTTCCGGCCGAACGTCGCCATTGTGATCGCGAATCACAGAAACCAGGTTTTTTGGGGTAAACGGATACGGGAACATTCTTGGCAATTTCCTCAAGGCGGCATCAATCCGGGCGAAAGCCCGGAGCTCGCCATGTACCGAGAGCTTCGAGAAGAGGTTGGCTTACGGCCGGAACATGTGCAAATCCTTGGGCGAACGCGTGATTGGCTTCGCTATGAGGTGCCCTCGAGCTGGATTAAGCGCGAGTGGCGTGGTAACTATCGTGGGCAAAAGCAGATTTGGTTTTTGCTCAGATTGGTCGGGCGCGATTCCGATTTGAATTTGCGCGCTGATTCGAAGCCCGAGTTTGATGCGTGGCGCTGGACAGATTACTGGGTCGATCTCGACGGTGTGATTGAGTTCAAGCGCGATGTGTACAAAACGGCGCTCGTCGAGCTTGAGCGCTTTCTGCATTACGGACGAAGCGTCACACGGCGTGATCGCCTGTTTGGGCATGCAGGTCGGGCGCAGCCCGGCCCCGGACTCGCAAACACCAATCGACCTGTATCGCCCGAAGCAACTGGGCAAGAAGGCTAAAAAGAGAAAAAGCCGCGTGAGCGGCTTTTTCTCTTCTCGCCCCAATTGAATTGGGGCGAGCGGACGCTAGTTGTAGTCTAACTAGCGCAGCATCGATGCGCCCATCATCGCGCTGCCCAAGAACATCGACACCATGATGCCCATCAGGACAAAAGTGAGGACGATGTAGCACACGACGATCAGTGCGGTGTAGCCAATCGATTTCTCGTGCGGGTTTTTCATGCAAGGCGCCAGCCCAAGGTAGAGCACGTAGATGCCATAGATGCCGCCGATCAGCGCGATGATGCCGCCGAGAATCGGAATCACGTTAAACACGCCTGCAAGCCAGCCGGGAGTTGAGCTGTAGATCACAACTTTGAGCGCGTTAATCGGGCTCTTCGCGCCGTCAAACGTGGGGGCGAGTGCGTTAACGATGAGGCTTGCAACGAAGATCACCACCAGCGTGATCACGTAGGTGACGATCGCCATCGTGATGCCGTAGCGAGGCGAGCTGATCGAACCAATCATCATCGCAATCGCCGGAATCGCCGCCAGAATCATCGCGTAATTGACGTAGAGCGATTGAGTGGTTTCTGTTTCGCCGGCAATTTTTTGCCATTCCGCTTGCGGCGAAAGACAAATATTTTTCGCTCGTTCGATCAGTTTTGCAAAGTCCATAGGTGATTCCCTTTGTTAAAAATTTCTAGCGCCCCGGGGCGTTCGCGCCATGAGTCGTATCCGAACTCACGCCGGTTCAACCGGATACCGGCAGTTTTGTGAGGCGGAGTTTATGACCGTTGGTCGCTATCGCACAAGAAAAAAGACGAAATACGACGCAACACCCTGACAGCGCGACTAGCGGACTGGTGAGATCACGTTTTGCCTGTCGCTTCCTTAGCGGGAAGTTCGCGGCGCGCTTGCGGGAGGGTGGGGCAGAAGCGATGTCCTGCTGCGATCGCCCGGTGTCGCGGCGTCTTCCAGTTCCGCCCCGTCGTTGAGCGGCAGAAAGGGCTCCTCGGGCGAGAAAGCCGCAACAGGCATGTTGGCAATGGCCCCGGCGAGCGTGCGGCGTTGCACCACGACGCGATTCTCCCGCCCTGGAAGGCGAAGACTCCACGCTGCCTGCGACACATCGCGAGCGATTGCGGCGTTATCAATGCTCCCGCGCGCGAGCACCGTGCGGCGATCGCGCACGAAATCGATCCATTGCAGCGCCTCGACCGTGCCCTCAAATTCATGTGCGAGGCCAAATCGCGCGTCGCTTGTAAGCGCGCGCAGGCGAAGCGTGCGTGACGCTGAAATGGCGTGTGCCACCGTTCCCAGCGGCCAGCGCACGAGACTTAGCTTCCCGTCGGCGTAGCGTTTGAGATAACGCGATCCGGGCACGAAAGTGGTGTCGCCGGCGATAAGCCAATCAGGGAGCGGATTCGTGCGCATTCGCGGGAGCCGCCACGCCTGTAACCCCGCATCGCTCAAATCGAAGTTCACCAAGAAGCGACCGTCAGGCGAAAATCCCATCTCAACGTTTCGGCCGATCGCGGTGGATGAAACAAGCTCGCCGTTGGTTCGGTACAGCTGCAATTCAAGCGATTGGTCCGCCAAGCGCACTGCAGCGGCGATGTAGCGCCCCCAAGCATCGACGTCGAGTACGCGCCCCGGTATTTCAATGGCCGCCGTCAGCGCGCAGTCGCTCGGCGAATACACGCGAACGCGTGACGGCAATCCGCGCTCGCGCTCGATGATTGAGCGGCGATCAAACGAAAACGCGGCGACCGAGCCGATGCCGCAAAGCTTACGCGGTTGCCGATCACGTGCCTTCCACAAATAGAGCCCCGGCTGCGCCGCGCCCGGCGAAGAGATGAGAATGGCGAGCGTGTGATCAGCAAGATATTCGACATCCACGAGCTCGCGCGCAATGAAACTTGCCGATTCCACTGCGGGCGTAGCGGTTGCACCTACCTGCGATGCGCCAAGCAGGAAGAGCAGCGTTGAGAGAAGCGCGAGGCCAACGCGGCCACACCTAGCGTGCAGATTCACAACGCTTGTGGAAGCTTCAGACGATGGGAGTGTGGTTTTGCCAACGAGCATGCGGCCAATTTAACTATCATTCAAGCAAACAGCATTTTTAGATTCACGCATGAGCAACAAAGTTCGATACGACTGCAGCCAATGTCCGGGCTATTGCTGCAGCTACGACTACATTGAAACGAAGCCAAGCGATATCACCCGCCTGGCCAAACACCACGGAATTTCGGTTGAAAGTGCGCGCCAGCGCTTCACGAAAGCGGTTGAGCACGAGGGCGAAGCGATACGCGTGCTTCGGCATCGTAAAGATCACGTCTACAAATCGATGTGCATGTTTTTCGATCAAACCGAGCGACGCTGCACAATTTATGAAGGCCGTCCGCAAGTCTGTCGTGACTACCCGAACGGCAACACCTGCGGGTATTTCAGCTTCATCAAGTTTGAACGTAAACACCAAGGCGACGAGAGCTTTATTCCGTCAGCGTAAGTGAAGGCTGGACGGGGCGAGCGCCTGTGTATTTAGCTGCATTCGCTTTGCTTGCAAGATAGAAAAAGATGAAGAAAGTTGCCGGAGCTGCGCGTAGAAAAGGAGCGATTAATGGGCCATGTCTCGACCCACTCAACAGGCGACAGTTCTCTTAGCCAACGCACGCACCCTGGTAGGGCGAAGCAAGCGCGTCTGATTGGATCCATGTTGTGTGCAGCCGCGTTAGTGGTGGGTTGCGCGCACACGCCGCCGCCGCCGGCACAAGCTTCAGGCGTGA
The DNA here is from genome assembly GCA_013298145.1 of Betaproteobacteria bacterium. GTDB lineage: Bacteria > Pseudomonadota > Gammaproteobacteria > Burkholderiales > Casimicrobiaceae > Casimicrobium. The sequence goes on along the minus strand of JAAFJO010000006.1, from coordinate 75,291 downwards.
CGTCGCCCTCACCGCCCACCGCGCCATCGGTCGTGAATGCGATGCCTACACTGCCTACAGCGCCTGCTTTGCCTGCGCCCGGATCGCAGACTTCGACGCCTGCCACCAATGACGCGGTGCGCGGTGCACCCGCGCTCGATGCAAGACAGGTTGCTACCTCTGAGGCGCTTACGCCTTCTGGTCGCTCGCGCTATGCGTGCGAGCAGCAAGGCGCACTCACCGAAATTCAGTTGCCAGAGGGTAGCGGACGCATTTGCTCGCGGTTTCCTGCGATGGGGCCGTGCCAGTACGAGCGAAACGCTTGTCGCGCGCGCGGCGGTCGCGTGATTCGTTTCGACGGGGTTGAGATCACGCGTGATGTCGAGCGCGAATACGATAAACAAGTGCAGCGCTTTCGGCTTAACGCTGGCTAATTCTGGGCCCAGCCCGCGCAATCAACTCGAACCGTTTTAATGAGCGCACCTCTCAACACGCCGCATCTCGATCCCAACTACCTGCGCGCTTGCATTCGTACAGTGCCCGATTGGCCCGCGCCGGGCGTGCAGTTCCGAGACATCACGCCGCTCCTTCAAGATGCGAAAACGCTACGCGTTCTGATTGACACCTTTGTCCATCGCTATATGGGCCAGAAGATCGATCGCGTGGCGGGGTTGGATGCCCGAGGATTCATTCTCGGCGCGATCATCGCGTACGAGCTAAACGTCGGCTTCATTCCGATCCGGAAAAAAGGAAAATTGCCTTTTGACACGGTTCAAGAGCAATACGAACTCGAATACGGCAGTGCGACCGTTGAAATTCACACCGACGCCTGCAAACCGGGTGAACGCATATTGCTCATCGACGATTTGATCGCCACGGGCGGCACGATGATGGCTGGTATGAAATTGCTGCAGCGACTCGGTGCAACCGTTATCGAAGGCGCGGTAATCGTTGATTTACCTGAGCTCGGCGGATCCAAATTACTTCGCGATGCGGGGCTGCCGTTATTCACCGTTTGTTCGTTTGACGGACATTGAACAAGCTAGCTGCTTTTTCATCATAAGTCCGTTTTACGTGGGCGAGAGACGCAATTTCATCAATAACGTTACCTGCGTTTAGTTTGGTTTCGCCCCAATTAAATTTGGGGCGAGAGACTATAGCTAAGCATAGTTTGGCTTACTGCCTTTACTAACGCGCCAAGCGGCCGTATTTCAAAAGCCTTGATTCGGCTGGCTTACCCCGCCATCCCGGCGCGGGTAGTTTCTAAGCGGCACACCGCGAAAATCCCGTCGTGCATTCATCGGCTCCCGACGGAATGGTTGTCGTTTGCCGATGCTAAACTGAAGAAATCATTGAGCGTTGGATGTGTCTTGTGCTGAAGTCATTGTGTCGGAGTGGTGTGGTGGGAGTGATGTCGCTTGTTGCGGCGGTTGCGTTTGCGCAGTCGCCCAACACGCCAGTGACGCTGAACTTTGTCGATGCGGATATCGATGTTGTGGCAAAAGCGGTGGGTGAACTCACCGGCAAGACCTTCGTGATTGATCAGCGCGTAAAAGGAAAAATCAATATCCAATCGGCGCAGGGCGTGGCACCGAATCTCGCCTACCCCACGTTCCTCGCAGCGCTGCGAATGTCGGGTTTCGCCGTGGTCGAGCAGGGCAACATCGTACGGATCGTTCCCGAAGCCGACGCGAAAACCTTGCCCACACCCATCGGCAACGCCGCGTCTGGCGTAATCGCAACGAAAGTGTTGCCCCTCACAAACCAATCGGCCACGCAAATCGCCAACGCCGTGCGCCCACTGATGTCTGCGGCAAACGCGAACGCGCTCGTGGTCTACACGCCTGGCAATGCGCTCATCATCACTGACTACAGCGACAACATCCGAAGGATTGAGGCGCTCATCTCGCGCCTGGATACACCCAGCGTGGCGGCGGCGGAATTCATCATGCTCAACCACGCCAATGCGCTTGATGTGCTGCCCACATTGAACCGGGTTTTCCTCGACAATACGCCGCAAGGTGCGGCGACCGATGCGCGTGATCGCATGACTCTTGCGGCCGATCCTCGCAGCAATGCGATCATTGTGCGCAGTGACGATGCCAACCGTCTGAGTCGCGTTCGTAACCTCATCGCAGAGCTCGACCGCCCGACTGCATCGCCCGGCAATATTCGTATCGTCTATCTCAAGCACGCAGACGCAACGCAAGTTGCGCAGACGCTTCGGCGTGTACTCGGAGCGGATGGCGGCAACACGCCAGCATCAAGCGCGTCAAGTTCGCCACTTGCTTCGTTGCTGCCAGGCGCGGCATCCAATAATTCACCCGTCGCGGCTGGCTCAACGCTCTCGCTCGGCAGCAACGGCATCAGCCTCGGAGGCGCCAGCGCGTCCGCTGGGAGCAGTTTCGGCGCGAGCGGAAACTTGCCGCAGCTCACGCAAAACAACCAAACCGCTTTCAGTGCCTCGGGCGCAACGGTCTACGCAGATACCGCTACCAATTCCCTCGTGATCTCAGCGCCCACAGGCACTTACAACAACTTGCGCGCAGTGATCGAGCAACTTGATGTGCGTCGTGCTCAGGTGTTTGTTGAGGCACTCATCGTTGAGGTGCAAGCGGACAAGGCCGCCGAGTTCGGTATTCAGTGGCAAGTCCTCGATGGCCTCGCCCGCTCTAACACACAAGGTTTCGGCGGGACCAATTTCGGCACAACCGGAAACATCCTCGCTGTCGCTGCGGACCCGACTGCGGCCGGGCGGGGCTTGAATGTGGGGCTTGTTCAGGGCGCAATTCAGATCGGGAAGAATCAGTACTTCAACCTGGGACTGCTTGCTCGCGCGCTTCAAAACGACACATCAGCCAACATTCTTTCGATGCCCACGCTCCTCGCGCTCGACAACGAAGAAGCGCGTTTTTCTGGCGGGCAAAACGTACCGTTTTTGACGGGGCAATACGCGAGTACTGGCAACAATAACTCCGTCACTCCGTTTAATACGGTTGAGCGTCGCGATGTCGGGCTCACGCTCAAGGTGAAGCCGCTGATTACTGAAGGTGGCGCGATCCGCATGCAGCTCTACCAAGAGGTTTCAAACATTATCGAGTCAGCGGCTGTTGCGCAGGGGCTGGGGAGTGTCAACAAACGAGTGCTCGAAAGCAGTGTCCTCGTCGACGACGGTCAGATTGTCGTACTCGGCGGACTCTTGCAAGAGGGCTATACAAACTCAACGGATAAAGTGCCGGTGCTGGGGGATGCGCCTTTCTTCGGAAACCTCTTTCGCACTGATAGCCGAAAGCGCACGAAAACGAATCTCATGATCTTTCTGCGGCCAACGGTAGTGCGCGATGCCGCGCGCCTGAATGCGTTGTCGAATGATCGCTACCGTGCCCTCGGCCTTGAGCAGCAGGGCGTTGGTGCTGAACCCCGGAGTGTGTTTCCGCCCATGAGTAATCCAGGTATGCCCTTTGGGCAACTGCCGCCTGCGCAGCCGGCTCAGCCTGTGTCGCCAGCGAAGTGACGCGCCTCTGGCGATCAGCGCCCCGCACGTTAAGTCACCAATGAACGCGCCACAGCTCCCGTTTGAACTCGCTCAGGAATACGGCATCGTCGTTGTTGCCGACGAAGGCGCTTCGCTTTTCGCCAACACCGCGCCGCACATGACGCTCGCAACGCTGGCTGCCGCGCGCGCGCAGCTGGGCCGCCCGCTTCGAACGCAAAGCGTAACCGCCGATGAGTTCGCGCTCGCGCTGCGCGCTGCGTTCTCAGGCAGTGCACGAATCGATGCCGCAAAGCCGAGCGAATCCAAGCGCGCGGCCGAGATAGGTGCAGTTAGCGACGATCTGCTTGCTCAGGCTGAGCGCGACGACGCGCCTGCCGTCCGGCTGCTCGCCGATTTGTTGCGCAATGCCCTTGCCGAGCGCGCCTCCGACATTCATATTGATGCAACTGACCAAGGCGCTCGCATTCGGTATCGTATTGATGGCGTGCTGCGCGATGTGGAAACTATCGATTCCGCGCTTCATGCGGCATTGATCGCTCGCTGCAAAGTAATGGCTACGCTTGACATCGCAGAGCGGCGACTTCCGCAGGACGGGCGATTGCAGGTCACCATCGCCGGGAGAAAGGTTGATGTTCGCGTAGCCACGCTTCCGACGCAACATGGTGAGCGAGCAGTATTGCGTTTGCTTGATACCGCCGCCGCGGCGCTGGATTTCAGCGCGCTCGGAATGCCACAAGATATCCAGGAAGCATTGCGGTCGGCGGTGCGGATGCCCAACGGGCTTGTACTTGTAACCGGACCGACGGGTTCGGGAAAGACCACAACACTCTACGCTGCTGTGAGCGAGCTCGATCGCGCACGATTGAATGTGGTCAGCGTTGAAGACCCGGTGGAGTACGCGCTTGATCGAGTGGCACAAACACAGGTGAATCCCCGCATTGAGCTCACCTTTGCGCGCGCTCTACGCTCGATACTTCGCCACGATCCCGACGTGATTATTGTTGGTGAGATTCGTGATCGGGAAACTGCGGATATTGCCGTTCAAGCCGCTCTCACAGGTCACTTGGTGATTGCGTCGCTGCATACGAACTCGGCGGGGGCGGCGGTAACGCGGCTCATGGAAATGGGAGTTGAGCCATATCTTTTAGCCTCATGCCTGCGCGGTGTTCTCGCTCAACGCTTGGTTCGCCGGCTCGACGCATCGAAATCCGCTCGCGCGGCACCGAGTCTTGCTGAACGTAAACTCCTGGAGCGCTACGCGATTGGCGACGTGACTCAACTCTCCGCCCCGAGCGACGCGGCGGGCGGCGACGTTGAAGGCTATCGCGGCCGTTTCGGTCTCTATCGCTGGTTGCCGGTGTCCAACGAGATCGCGAAAGCGATTCACGCCCGCGTTGCAGACGACGCGCTTGAGCAAATTGCGGTAGAGAGCGGATGGTCATTGATGGCCGCGAATGCCCGGCAGTCGTTACAAAGCGGTGATACCTCACTCGCTGAGGTGCTGCGCGTCGTGAGCGCGTAGTCCATGTCGTTATGAGTTTATTTCGATACGAATCGATCGGCGCTGATGGGCGGCGCGCGCGAGGCGAATTGATTGCTCGCGACGAGCGCGCCGCGCTAAAGTCGCTCGAAGCGAGCGGCGTCACGGTTCTCGCGATCACTCAAGTCGCCGCTGATAACGCCAGCGCTTCAGGTCGCGCAAAGCGGATTCGTGCCAGTGACCGAGCGCTCGCGGTTCGCCAGCTTGCAGGCTTGATCGAAGGCGGCGTCAATTTGCCCAATGCGCTCAACTCGGTAGCGCAGAACAGCGAATCAATGAGTGTTGCACACGAGCTCGGGCGCGTGCGCGACGCGGTCGTCAACGGTGAAACGTTGAAGGAGGCGTTCGCCAACGCGCCGAAACTCTTCCCGTCTGTAGAGCGCCAAGTTGTGGTCGCGGGCGCTGAATCTGGCGACTTGTCTCGCGTGCTCACTCGTCTCGCAGACTACTTCGAGTCGCGCGACGTGTTGCGCGGGCGCTTGATCGGTGCCATGGTGTATCCGGCGTTAGTTGGGATTGTCGCGTTTGCTGTGATTGCTGCGTTGCTCGTGTTTGTAATGCCGACAATTGTTTCGGCGTTTGCGCAAACCAAACAGTCGCTTCCGTGGCTCACGCGATCGCTTGTTGCATTGGCCGCATTTATGAAGAGCTATGGCGTCTGGGTGCTAGCCGTCGCCGCTATTGGCGTAGTCGCGGCGACTTGGCTCGCGCGAGGACCGCTGCGCCTGCGCTCGCTTCGGCTCATGCAGCGCCTGCCGGTCGTTGGGCCGCTCGCACAAGCCGCTGATGAGGTGCGCACGCTCTCAACGCTCGCTATGCTGGCCGAAAGCGCTGTCCCGCTGCCAAAAGCACTGGCAGCGGCCGCTGAGACAGCGCGCTTCCCCGAAAACGCAAATCGATATCGTGCATCAAAAGCCGCAATTGAGCGAGGCGTTGCTGTTGCTCAGGCGCTTGCTGACACCCAAGCGGTGGACGGCATGACGCTCGAGCTGGTGCGCCAAGGAGAAAGTGTTGGCGCGGTGCCTGGCGCATTCGCAAAGGCGGCAGCGCTCAAGAATCAATCTCTCGAGCGGCGCTTACAGTGGTTCGCCACGCTCGTCGAGCCCATCATGATTCTGGTGCTTGGTGCGATTGTGTTGGTACTCGTGCTCGCGGTGATGCTGCCGATCGTTACGCTGAATACGACGGTGCGCTAGCGTAGTTTTGTAACTTCTTTGCGAGTCGTCAGACGTCCTCTTGGCTGGCAACAAGATAGACGACACTAGCGGTAACCAGCATTCCTTTACGCAAGCTTCCATCGAACATTCGTCAGTGGGCACGTGTTTTGCTCAATCGTTTCATTCGTTCCTCTCGGTTAAGTTATGTCGATTCATGTTGCGCTCAGTCACGTTACCCACTATCGCTACGATCGCGCGATCAGCGTTGGGCCGCAGATCGTCAGGCTGAGGCCAGCGCCGCACTGCCGCACGCGCGTCCTCTCGTATAGCCAGCGGATCGAGCCCGGTGAGCACTTCTGCAATTGGCAGCAAGATCCGTTCGCGAACTACATGGCGCGATTGGTGTTTCCTGAGAAGACGCGAGAGCTCAAGGTTGTTATCGACTTAGTCGCTGAAATGGCGGTCTACAACCCGTTCGATTTCTTTTTGGAGCCGAGCGCTGAAAAATTTCCGTTTGCGTATGAGCCCAACTTGCGCGTGGAGCTCGCGCCCTATCTGACAACGCTGCCGCTCACACCTTTGGTTTCGAGCTATCTCAGCAAGGTAGATCGGCGCGAGCGACGGATTGTCGATTTCTTGGTGGATGTGAATGCGATGCTCTACCGCGATCTCACCTATGTGATTCGCATGGAGCCCGGCGTGCAGACGCCGGAGCAAACGCTTGAGCTCAAATCTGGCTCCTGCCGCGATTCAGGGTGGTTGCTCGTGCAATTGTGTCGGCACTTGGGACTCGCGGCGCGCTTCGTCTCTGGCTACCTCATCCAGCTTACGCCCGATGTCAAATCCATTGATGGACCCAGCGGAGCTGAAAAGGACTTCACCGACCTGCATGCGTGGTGCGAAGTTTTTTTGCCGGGCGCGGGTTGGATCGGACTGGACCCCACCTCCGGATTACTGGCGGGTGAAGGCCACATCCCGCTCGCATGCACGCCGCAGCCAAGCTCAGCGGCACCCATTGAAGGGGGGCTTGATCCGTGTGAAGTAGAGTTCTCGCATTCGATGAAGGTTACGCGGATTTACGAAGCACCGCGCGTGACCAAGCCCTATTCCGACGAGCAGTGGAAAAACGTGCTGACGCTCGGTGATCGCGTGGATGTCGATCTTGAAAAACACGACGTTCGCCTGACCATGGGCGGTGAGCCGACGTTCGTTGCGAGCACTGATCGTGACGCGCCCGAATGGAACATCGCAGCGCTGGGGCCGACAAAGCGTGAGTATGGCGAAGCGGTTCTCGCGCAACTCTTTGAGCGCTACGGTCGCGGCGGCGCGCTGCATTTTGGTCAAGGTAAATGGTATCCAGGCGAGCAACTCCCGCGCTGGGCGCTCACGCTCTTTTGGCGCGATGACGGCATTGCGATCTGGAAAGACAGCACGCGCTTCGCGCGCGGAAAAGCGCCGACGCGCTACACGGTAGCGGATGCTGAGTCATTTTCGCGCGCCTTGTGCGATGCCTTGAACATCGAAAACGAGACATTGGTGCTAGGCTATGAAGATACCCTTCACTATCTCTGGCGGGAACGCAAATTGCCGCTCAACGTAAACGCGCTCGACTCGCGGATCGACGATGAATTCGAGCGAGCTCGCTTGCGAAACGTGTTCGACACTGGGTTGAAAGCGGTTGTTGGCTACGTGCTTCCGCTGGCCGTCGACGAAGAATCGATTGCGAAAGAAGACGCAGAGAGGCGAAAAAAGAAAAAGATTCCGCCGACGATCAAGTCGGAATGGCGGACAAGTGCGTGGCACTTCCGCGATGATTGCATGTATCTCATTCCCGGCGATTCGCCGATGGGCTATCGCTTGCCGCTTGAATCGCTGCCGTGGGTCGCGAAAGAAGATCGCGATCTGCAACACGAACGCGATCCGTTCGACGAGCGCGACGAGCTGGGCGAAGTCGCATTGAGTGCGGGTGCAGTGAAGCAATCCCTTGGACTGCGTAAACCGAAGCGCTTCGAATCCGCGAAGTACACCGTTCGCACTGCGCTTTGCGTACAAGCGCGCGAGGGCAGGCTCTATGTGTTTATGCCACCTGCATCGCGCATTGAAGATTACCTCGCACTCGTTGCAGCGGTCGAGCGGGCGGCTGAATCGCTAGGTCTCACCGTGGTGATCGAAGGCTACCCGCCGCCACGGGACCCTCGTGTAAAGGTTTTACAAGTCACGCCTGATCCGGGTGTGCTAGAGGTGAATATCCAGCCAGTGAAGACTTGGCGTGAACTCGTTGAAAACACCGAATTTCTCTATGACACGGCATTTCAACTGCGCATGAGCGCGGAAAAATTTGCACTTGACGGACGACACACGGGGACCGGCGGCGGCAATCATTTTGTGTTGGGAGGGGCATCGCCCGCTGATTCGCCATTTCTGCGAAAACCTGAACTGCTCGCATCGCTGATCGCGTATTGGCACAATCATCCGAGCTTGTCTTATCTGTTTAGTGGCCTCTTCATCGGGCCAACCAGTCAAGCGCCGCGTGTCGATGAGGCTCGTAATGACTCGCTCTACGAGCTGGAAATCGCGTTTCAAGAAATTGCAGCTCAACGCGAGAAACATAAAGCTGCGATGCCGCCCTGGCTCGTTGATAGAACGCTACGCAACATCTTGATCGATGTGACCGGCAACACCCATCGAAGCGAGTTTTGTATTGATAAGCTCTACTCGCCGGACGGTAGTACCGGACGCCTTGGGCTCTTGGAATTGCGATCGTTCGAGATGCCACCGCATGCGCGCATGAGCATCGTACAGCAGCTCTTATTGCGCGCACTGGTGGCGCGCTTTTGGGCGCGCCCACAGTACCATCGGTTGGCTCGTTGGGGTACTGCGCTGCATGACCGCTTTATGCTGCCGCATTTTGTAAAGCTTGATTTCGATGATGTGCTTGCCGACCTTGCGCGCCCAGAAAACGGCGGGTATGAGTTTGATGCGCAATGGTTCGCGCCGCACTTTCAGTTTAGATTTCCGCTCTACGGAGAAATCGTGGTGCACGGCATGACCCTCACGCTCCGTGGTGCACTCGAGCCTTGGCACGTGATGGGCGAAGAAAACTCGGGGGGCGGCACCGCGCGATACGTTGACTCTTCGATCGAGCGGCTAGAAGTCTGCGTGAGCGGGATGACTGGAGGCCGCTACGTGGTGACGGTTAACGGAAAAACATTGCCGCTTCAGCCTGTCGACGATGTGGGCACATTCGTCGCTGGCGTGCGCTATAAGGCGTGGAATCCGCCGTCTGCGCTTCATCCCAGCATTGCGGTTCATGCGCCGCTCGTGTTCGATATCGTGGATACGTGGAACAAGCGAAGCATCGGAGGCTGTCAATACCACGTGCAGCATCCGGGCGGCTCGAACCCGGGTAGCTTTCCAATCAACGCATACGATGCCGAATCACGACGCCTCGCTCGGTTTCAACGGATGGGGCACACGCCTGGCGAAGTTGAAGCAAAGCCCGCGGTCAGCGCCGCAGAGTTTCCCTACACGCTCGATCTCAGGCGCAGGTAGCTCTGGGCCATCACATTTGCGCGTAGAGTACGCTACGTAGGATCGATATCAGGATGCGTCAACTTTCATCAGATGGGCATTCACCCCATGCGAGACGATTGAAAGTCTTAGCAATCGAAGTTCGCGACCCCTTGCAATCGCGTATTTGCCGAATAAACCATTCGAATATTCGTCTGCAAGAAGAAAACGCGTTCGCTGATCGAAACCAGATGCTTCATAGGCTCCATGACCAATGGCTTGCTCATCAATGATTACTTGGCATAGTTCGCGATGCTGATTCGAAAAGCTACAGAAAACGACCTCGAGGCGATTCAATCAATTTACGCGCATTGGGTTCTCAACGGCACGGCGAGCTTTGAGCTGGAACCACCGGGCATCGACGAAATGCGTCGGCGATACAACGACGTGATCGCAAAAGGGCTGCCATATCTGGTGGCTGTGCGAGATCACTCAGTGCTTGGTTATGCGTATGCCAACTGGTTTCGGCCCCGCCCGGCGTATCGCTTTTGCGTTGAAAACTCGATCTACGTGAGCCCGCACGCACAGCGCGATGGCGTTGCGCGGTTGCTAATGGCGGAGCTCATTGCTCGCGCAGAGGCGGCAGGCGCACGCCAGATGATTGCGGTAATTGGCGATAGCGCGAACCGTGCATCTATCGGGCTACATTCCTCGATGGGCTTTGAGCATGTTGGGGTAATTCGTGCGACGGGATGGAAATTTGATCGCTGGTTGGATACTGTGCTGATGCAGCGTACATTGGGCGCTGGCAGTGCGCGCCCCGCAAGTGTTGACGGGGTCGTGCTTTGATTCGTTCGCGAGTACCCGCGCAACATTGCGCGTCTTCACGATGCAACTTTACCAGCTGTATCGATCCGAAGTAAGGTCTAAAAGGAAGAAAATGAGTAAAGAGAGTTATTTCACAAATAACCGTAAGCCCTGGACTTATAAAAGCTTGCGACTTTTAGCTACTGGTCTATCCTTGCTTTGTGTGATGACGGTCAGCGCGCAATTGGCCGCACCGCCAAGCCAGCCAGAGCCGTCGACCGGGCTCTACAAAAAATCGCTGGTGAGCTTCAAATCGCACGGCGTCGCTGCGGCAAATCCGCTCGCCGTTGAAGCGGGCTTTGCAATGTTGAAGCAGGGTGGCAGCGCGGTGGATGCTGCAATTGCAACGCAGCTTGTTCTCGGGCTGGTGGAGCCGCAAAGCTCGGGCATTGGCGGCGGCGCGTTCGCGCTGGTGCATGAAGGGAGAACGAAAAAACTCCGAGCATACGATGGTCGCGAAACGGCGCCTGGCGCAGCAACACCAAGCCGATTTATCGGTAGTGATGGATTGCCGATGAAGTTTCACGACGCGGCTGTTAGCGGTAGAAGCGTCGGCACGCCCGGAACCGTAGCGCTCCTCGCGGCGATGCATAAGAAACACGGCAAACTGCCGTGGAACGCGTTGTTCGCCCCCGCCATCGCACTTGCAGAGCAGGGCTTTCCGGTAAGCCCGCGTTTGCATGAAGTCGTAAAGCTAGACCGCTTCTTGAAGGACGATCCAGCAGCGCGTGCGTATTTCTTTAACGAAAAGGGCGAGGCCTGGCCGGTCGGCTATGCGCTTAAAAATCCTGCCTACGCGAAAACGCTTCGAGCGATCGCTGCGAATGGCGCAAAAGCTTTCTACGAGGGAGAGCTCGCCGATGCGATGGTGAACGCGGTACGTGACTATGCAGACGTTGCGAAGCGCGGGGATCTCACGCAAACGGATCTCGCAAACTATCAGGTGATCGAGCGCGACCCTATCTGTTTTAGTTATCGTTCGAAAAAGTTGTGCAGCATGCCTGCGCCCTCATCGGGTGGCGTTGCGATTGCACAAATGCTTGCCGCAGTAGAACGCTTCCCGCTCTCGCAATGGGGCGCAAACTCCACCGATTCCGTCCATGTCTTTGCGGAAGCAGGTCGGCTCGCGTATGCGGATCGTGCGCAATACCTTGCCGATCCGGATTTCATCGATGTACCGAAAGGCTTGCTTGATCCGGGATACATGAAATCGCGCGGTGCATTGATCGATATGACCAAGAGCATGAAGCGCGCCGAACCGGGCACGCCGCCCGGCGTGAAAGTCGCGCAGGCGCCAGATGCAAATGCGTTCCTTACCGGCACGTCGCACATTTCGATTGTGGACAAATTCGGAAACGCAGTGTCGATGACGACGACCATCGAAGACATCTTCGGCGCAAGAAAAATGGTGCGCGGCTTTCTACTGAACAACGAGCTCACTGATTTTTCGATGCGCTTTGAAGAGAACGGTAAACCGGTCGCGAATCGCGTACAGGCTGGGAAACGCCCGCGCTCGACGATGGCCCCCACGATCGTCTATGACGCGAAAGGCAATCCCGAAATCATCACAGGCTCACCCGGCGGCAGCGCCATTGCAAACTACGTACTGAAGACGCTTGTCGGCATGATCGACTGGAAACTTGATCCACAGGCGGCAATCAATTTGCCGAATTTCGGGTCACGCAATGGGCCGACCGAGCTCGAAAAGGGTACTGCGCTTGAGGCGTTAAAAGCGCCCTTAGAGGCGCGCGGTCATACGGTGTCTATTGCCGACTTCACGAGTGGGCTGCAGGCGCTCCAACGCACGTTTGATACCAAAGGTAAAGCGATCGGGTGGCGTGGCGGGGCTGACCTGCGGCGTGAGGGCATGGTTATTGGCGAATAGCGCCCCGCGCGCGCAACCTTGCCGGATTGGTATTAGATTGAAGCACCTTGTCGGTGATGATGTTGCTACGAAAGCGGCGCGCGGACACGACGTTCAGCGTTCGCAGACGTAGCGGAAGCACAGTCAAGGGGCTCGCCCATTCATGCTCGATCGTGACGCCCTGATGACGAAACGGAATGCAAGATTCATCAGTGGCAGTGGAAAATTGCAGTTGGCAACCGAGATCTGACTGACCCGGTAACGACGGCACGGCGATTCGTATCCTGGTGTCGGCATTCCGACAGCTCGGTAGTCCATTCTTGCGGTTCAAACAAGCGAATCGAAAGTTTGGCAAGCTAAACTTTGAAAATCGATTCCGCCTAGCGGAAATTGCCTGTTGCGCGATCTTAAACGCCAAGCAACGACCCGCAGCCACACATCAGGACACTATCAGCATGCCCCAACGGTCAATCCAGAATCTAAAAGACGCCGCTCTCGAATATCACCGCTCACCGAAGCCGGGCAAGCTTGAAATCAGTGCGACCAAAACGCTGTCGAACCAGCGTGATTTGGCGCTCGCCTATTCGCCGGGCGTTGCGTTCGCCTGCGAAGAAATCGTGAGGGATCCAGCGGAATCGTTCAATCTTACGTCGCGGGGCAACCTGGTGGGCGTGGTGACAAATGGAACTGCCGTGCTTGGTCTGGGCGCGATTGGACCGCTCGCCGCGAAGCCAGTGATGGAAGGCAAAGCGGTTCTGTTCAAAAAGTTTGCCGGTATCGATTGCTTCGACATTGAAGTCAACGAGCTCAATCCCGACAAACTGGTTGACATCATCGCCGCGCTTGAACCGACGTTTGGCGGAATCAACCTCGAAGACATTAAAGCGCCTGAGTGTTTTTATATCGAGAAGAAGCTCCGCGAACGGATGAAGATTCCGGTCTTTCATGATGATCAACACGGCACTGCCATCATCGTGGGCGCGGGTATCCTGAACGGTCTGCGTGTGGTTGGCAAGAAGCCCGAAGACGTGAAGCTCGTTGTTTCCGGCGCAGGAGCCGCCGCGCTCGCCTGTCTCGATATGTTGGTCGCGATCGGCATCAAGCGCGAAAACATTTGGGTGAGCGATATCAAGGGCGTCGTCTATAAGGGACGCGTCGAGGAGATGGATGACAACAAGGCCCGTTACGCACAGCAAACGGAGCTGCGAACCATCGATCAGCTTCTTGATAAAGCAGACGTTTTTCTTGGGCTATCCGCTGCAAAAGTGATTAAGCCCGAGTGGCTAATGAAAATGAACGCTAGCCCTCTCATTTTCGCGCTTGCGAACCCAGAGCCGGAGATCATGCCAAACCTTGCCAAGGAAGCAAGGCCGGATGCGATCATCGCGACAGGGCGAAGCGATTACCCGAATCAAATCAACAACGTGCTCTGTTTCCCGTTCATCTTCCGCGGTGCACTGGATGTGGGCGCAACCACGGTGAACGAAGCGATGAAACTCGCCGCCGTGCGCGCGATTGCCGATTTGGCGATGGCTGAGCAAAACGATCAGGTGGCAGCTGCTTACGGCGACGCGGGCACGCTGTCGTTCGGCCCCGAATACTTGATCCCAAAGCCGTTTGATCCGCGCCTCATCGTGCGCATCGCGCCAGCGGTTGCGAAAGCGGCGATTGAATCCGGTGTGGCGCAGCGCCCCATCAAAGATTTCGACGCCTACAAAGCGCAGCTGACACAGTTCGTCTACCACTCGGGCGCTGTGATGAAGCCTATCTTCGAGGCCGCAAAGAAAGCGCCGAAACGGGTTGTCTTTGCTGAGGGCGAAGAGGAACGCGTAATGCGCGCGATTCAGGTCGTGATCGATGAAGGGATCGCGAAGCCGATTGTCGTAGCGCGACCTTCAGTGTTTGCGCAGCGGGTCGAGAAGTTCGGGCTCCGCATGAAAGCGGGCGTTGATGTCGAGCTTGTGAATCCCGAGCAAGATGAGCGCTACCGTGACTATTGGCAGGAATACTTCCAGCTCACCCAGCGCAAGGGCGTCACCGCACAGCTCGCCAAGATCGAAATGCGTCGCCGCTTAACGCTCATCGGATCAATGATGGTGCGCAAGGGGGATGCCGATGCGCTCATCTGCGGCACCTGGGGCACCCACGAGATGCATTTGCAATACATCGATCAGGTGCTGGGCTTACGACGCGACGCGAAAGAGTATGCGGCGATGAACGGCATCATGTTGCCGAACCGTTTGGTCTTTCTGGTTGATACACATGTGAACTATGACCCGACCGCAGAGCAACTCGCAGAAATCACGCTGATGGCTGCCGACGAATTGCGCCGCTTTGGTTTAACACCGAAAGTCGCTCTTTTGTCGCACTCAAACTTCGGCACATCGAACAAGCCGTCCGCGCTCAAGATGCGACAGGCGCTTCAGTTGCTCAAGGATCGTGCGCCCACGCTTGAAGTCGATGGCGAGATGCATGGTGATAGTGCGCTTGATGAAGACATCCGTGGCGCGATCGAATCGCCGCTGAAGGGTTCAGCGAACCTGCTCGTGTGTCCAAATATCGATTCGGCGAACATCGCGTACAACCTGCTCAAGACGGGTGCTGGCAATAACGTCGCCATCGGGCCGATTCTTCTGGGTTGTGCAAAGCCCGTGCATATCTTGACGCCAAGCGCTACGGTCCGCCGTATCGTGAACATGACGGCCGTTGCTGTCGTGGACGCGGGCCATTCGCGGCAGGCATCCTTACTTTGACGAGTAGTCTGCGGCGCACCGCGCTGTGGCATTCGCGACCTGTTTTACAGGGCTAGGAGAGCCCGCAGCGCGTTCGTAGATAACTTTCGATGTCCACGCCACTGCTGCGCCGCGCATTGGGCGCTGCGGTGATGCCGCTCGTGAGTGCGCTCCCGCTAAAGCCCAGCATCCGGCGCGCGAATAGCAACCCATCACGCGCTGCGTTGAGCTCTCCATCGCCGTCGATGTCGTACCCGAGCCCCGCCGGGAGCACGGGGGCGCCAGGGACGGCCAGCAGGGCGCGGATTAGCCTCATGCCATCCGCAGGCGCGCTAACGAAACCGTCGCTATCGACGTCTTTGTTGCATCGCGAGGTATCGAGCGCCCCGTCTGGACGAAACTTGTAAACGCACATTTGTCCACTGCAAGTTGAGACGATAAAGAACGAACCATCGCTCTTGGCGACGATCGCATTCGGTCCCACACCTGAGATGACGCCGCCTGACGGCCACGCCGGATAGGCAAATGATCCTGCCCCGTCGCCATTGGGGCCGGTCAAACCCGCGCTATCGACGGTACCGTCAAACGCGCCTCCCGACTGGTTGTTCAGCGCGCCGACGCACATCGTGACGGTGTTACTGGGCTGATTGCAATTTCCCAGGCTTAGTACGCGGTTGTTCAAGCCAGATCCGGGCGGGGTGAGTGCGATCGCGACGGGCCTTCCGATTGTGCTGAAAACCGTGCGTCCCGGTACGCTCGGAAACGCAAGTCCGGAGCTAAAGTTGGTGTCGAGCGTGCCGCCATTGTTAAACCGGTAGATGCAGTGCGCCGCGCTCAGCCCGTGTTCGCAGAGCACCAAGAAGTCGCCATTGGACTGAAGTGCTACGTCGAGCCCGCTTTCGTTAATCACTGCGTTTCCGGGCGTGGTTGACGTAACGACGATACGCCCTGGGTTTTGTCCGGGGGGTGTGTTGTCTCCGTTGAAGTCGGTATCGAGGCTGCCGTCTGCATTCAGCTTCGTTAAGCAGATTCGTGTTGCGAAATACTCGCAGACGCCGACGATCAATATTTTTCCGTTTGGGTAGGTCGTGACCGAGTTGGCGCGACCGAAGTCGTTAAAGAGATGTTTGAACACGTCGCGCCCCGCGCTGGGTGCGGGTGGATCAATGCCTGGGACAGAAACGCTACTGCCTGGACCTGTAAACGTTGCATCAAAAGCGCCGTCATCGTTGAGTCGCGCAACGCAGTGATAGCGGTTGCACTCGCCCACTAGGATGAGTTTTTGTTGATTGATGGATTCGACAGCCATCCCCATCACGATATCGTCTGAATCGACTGAAACTGGCAGTACAAAGCGGCCGTTTCCTGGCACCGCAAGGGAGGGACCGGTAAACGTTTCGTCGAGAGTGCCGTTCGCATTGAGCCGAGCGACGCAAAAGCGAGTGCGCTCGGAGAGGGATGGCCCGGCGCGACAACTCGCCGCGAAGACGATCTTTCCATCGGCGCGCACGAGGAGCTTGGCTTTCCCGCGCCCAAACATATAAATCAGATCAGGAATAACGACACGGCCGGGTGTTGAAACGTTGCCGAAACTGGTGTCTGCGGTGCCGTCTGCATTGAGTCGAGCTACGCAATAGGTCGTTCCGCACGGACCAGCAGCAACGATTTTTCCGTCACTCTGTAGGGCAAGCGCCCATCCCAGTGCGCTACCCGGAATTATTGCGATGCCCGTGCCGTTCGCGAACTGCGCGGCGGCGGATGTCGCGAACATGAGAACCGCAAGCGACGTGACTATCGTGAACATGAGCTTACGGATTAGATTGCACCTTGAGGCTTCCTGTTGCATCAGGAATGTGCGAGGAGAGAGCAAACGCGAGAGGTGAGCAGTCATGAGTGATGGGCAAACTGGTGCGCGTGTGCGCTTGAGAGCGGAGTGAAACATTGTTTGCCGAATTGGAGCACCCTCAGTTGAACAACGACAAGCTAGCTGTCTTTGGTCTTAGCATTCAGCAAACTGTGCTTCCTCAACTCGTCGAAAAATGTTTCAGACCCATCGTACAAATAGCTCAGAACCTTCCGTGTTTGTGGTGAAGCACGCGTGCAAAATTCGCGACGGAAGTACGCTCCTCGATGTTGCATGTGGCTCCGGTCGGCACGCGATTTATTTTGCTCGACGCGGAGTTCACGTCACCGCCGTTGACCGTGATCCGAATTCGCTGCAAGGGTTGGAAAGTCACGACAATATTCGTACCGAATTGCGTGATCTCGAAGGAGACTCGCTGAGCGATTTGGCCTGGCC
The DNA here is from genome assembly GCA_013298145.1 of Betaproteobacteria bacterium. Classification (GTDB taxonomy): domain Bacteria; phylum Pseudomonadota; class Gammaproteobacteria; order Burkholderiales; family Casimicrobiaceae; genus Casimicrobium. The sequence continues at coordinate 57,847 of JAAFJO010000006.1, read as the reverse complement.
TTACCCGGCCCAGAGTTTTGACACGGTACTCGTTTGCAATTACCTCTGGCGCCCGACGTTGGCTAGGCTAATTGACACTGTGCGGATTGGAGGCTTCCTGATTTACGAAACATACATGGAAGGTCACGAGCAGTTCGGCAGGCCGTCGCGCGCTGAGTTCTTATTGCGCTCGAATGAATTACTTGATCGTACGCGTGAGCAGTTCCGGGTACTTGCATACGAAGAGGGGCTGCGCAGGGATGAGCGCACTGGCGACAGCTCGGTCAAGCAGTTTTATTGGGGCGAGCGACTTAAGTAAAAGGGCCGCATACTCAAGCGCGTCTCTATCCTTCAGCGATTTAGCGCGCCGAGCGGATGAAACGTGCTTTGCGAATCGCGAAGTTCCCGGTACTATGGACAAAGGCTGGCGCATCGACTGCTTAACGCAGTTTTTGACGCCGCAACTTACCGCAGATTGGCGTGCCCTGAAAACAGCGTGCAGCCGCCAGAGTTGAGCGAGCGTCCATCGTAATTTTGTGCCATTAAATGAGGGGCGAGGACCAGAACGTGATGTACAGGTTCGTGCGATTTCGCTACATCACCGCTGCGCTTATTGCGGTTGCGCTGCTCTCCGCGATTGCATTTTCGCTTTTGATTTCGTGGCGGATCGTAGCCTCCGAACTCGAGTCGAGTTCGAATCGAGCCGTGTTTAACGCGGATCGCTTAATTGATCGCACCGTCACCGATCTCGCTCGAATTGATTCCCTACGTGGACAGCCCTGCGACGCCGCTACCCGTCGGGTCCTACAAGATGTTGTCTACACCTCGCTTTCGCAGATCCGCGAGGTGGGACTGATTCGCGATGGCCGCTTGTACTGCACAAACTTTGGGCCCACAGACACCGAAATCCCTATTCCAGCGGCACTCACCCAGCCAGGTACGCACCTAGATATTGCGCCTAACAAAGTCATCACGAACAACATGTCGTTGTTTGTGTACGTATCTAGAGAGCGTGGGACGGCCGTAAATGCATTATTCAATCCACAGGTTCTTGCCGAATTTGAACGTGATTTCGCGTATGCTGGCTCGGGCCGTTTGCAGCTACGATTCGCGCCCAATCACCCGCTGGCACCGGACGGCGTTAAGGCTAGCGACCCCGTCTACACCGTTGGTGAAATAAGTTCGTCGGAAAGTCGGCTACCTGTACTTGAGCGTTCTTCTCGTTCGTCACGCAGCGCATTCGAAGCGACCGCTGAGGCCACGTTAAACGTCTGGACTCGCGGAATGTTTTCGCTGTTGCCTACGTTTTTAATTGGGTTTGGTGCCATTGGTGCACTCTGCGGCTTTGCAATTCATCGTTGGCTTTTACGCGGAAACCTCGACCGTTTGCGCTACCTGGGTGCGCTGCAGCGTGACGAGTTTGTAATGCATTATCAGCCGATCGTTGCTGCCGCAACCCTGAAAATTGTGGGGGTTGAGGCGCTGCTACGCTGGAAGCATCCGCGACGTGGGCTTTTGCGCGCAGCGCAGTTCGCCGACATCTTCTCGCAGGACGCCATTTCTGCACCTTTAACAAAACGTGTGATCGATTTGGTGAGTGCGGACCTGGCGCGTGTGCCAAGTGAATTGAAATTCTGGTGCACTATCAACGTTCCCCCCACACTGCTCGAAGACAATCGGGTGCTTGCCGCAATTTCTCAACAAATCATGTCGGTGGGCGCGGGGCGACTTCAAATTGAAATTACCGAGCGCGCACCGTTGGGCGAGTACGCTGAAGTGCTCCTGCACGAGCTTCGCACAAACGGCGTAAAGGTGGGAATGGATGATCTGGGTACGGGATACGCGAACCTAAGTCAGCTTCAAAGAATGCCTTTTGACTTCATCAAGATTGACGGCATGTTGGTGCGCAGTATTCAAACCCCGGATGGCGTGACACCCGTGGTGAAGAGCTTGATTGATCTGGCGCTTCAGATTGGTTCAGAGGTTGTCGTCGAGGGCGTGGAAACGAAGACCCAAGCAGACGCCTTGGTTCGAGCAGGCGCAACTCATCTACAAGGGTTCTACTTCGACGCAGCACGGCCGATCGAAGAAATCATCGACATCATGCGCGCGCAGAGTCAGGCGTAGTCGATACCGCGCCACAAAAGTCGCTGAGCGCGCGGCAATGCGATGCGCCAAGCGAATCAGTGGTCGTGCGAATTAATCGCGACTCAGCTCGGCTCCGAAAGATATTTCTTCCCCGCAACCGGTCAAGTCGCGGGCACTCGTCTTTTAGTTGTAAAGCACGTTCGGTAACCAGAGGCCAATTTGCGGAAAGATGTATAGGAGCGCGAGCGCAACCACTTGAATCAGCATGAACGGAACCATGCCCGCAAAGATTTGATTCAGCGTGACGCTCGGCGGTGCAACCCCCTTCAGGTAGAACGCCGCCATCGCAACGGGCGGAGACAAGAACGCGGTTTGCAGATTGAGCGCCACAAGCAGCCCGAAGAAGAGCGGATCAATGTTGAACTGGGCAAGCAGTGGAATGAAGATCGGCATGAAGATCACGATGATCTCTGTCCACTCAAGCGGCCAACCGAGTACAAAAATAATGAACTGCGACAGGATGAGGAACTGCGTTGGCGTGAGTCCGAGTGATAGCACCCATGTCTCGATGATTTCCTGCCCGCCCAGAAGTGCGAACGCCGCAGAGAAAATCGATGAGCCCACGAACAACCAGCACACCATCGCCGAGGTCTTCGCGGTGAGAAATACCGATTCGGAAAGCACGCCTTGGAGCTTTACCTGAGCCGTGGCAATCGCGCACCAAACGACGAACGCCGTCATTGAGAGCCAGCCGAGCCACAAGGGAACGGGGCTCGTGATCCACTCAGATTGCAGCAGCACAAACCAAACAATCGCAGCGAATATGAGCACCCACAGCGGCAACCAAAGGCGAAGGATCTTTCGTCGCTCAGCGCTCGGTTTCGCCGCCGCAAGATAGAACGAAGCGAGGATAAAGCCGCCAATTGAGCCGACCGCTGCAGCCTCAGTGGGTGTTGCGAGGCCAAACACGATAGTTCCCAGCACGGCAAGAATCAGGAACGCAAGCGGGAAGAAGGATGCAAGAAGCATCTTGAAGATTTCGAAGCGTTGCCAGTTCAGTGTGGCGTAGAAAAACGCTAGAAGGATGCTCATCGCGCCCAAGGTCCACCAGAACCATTTCGGCGTGTCTAGCTTGGCGGGCTTTGCCTTCGCGCCCGGCTCGGCGACCGCTGCGGTCGGCGGCTCTTTCACGCCATCTGTCGCGGCGGGCAAGGATGTACTCGCATTTGCACCTGGCGGTTCTTTAAGATCGCCGCTTGCTTGTGCCGCCTGCGCGCCTGGGGGTTCTTTGACACCCTCCGCAGATGGCGGCTCTTTCAGCTCGCCATTTGCCGCGGGCTCTTTGATTTCGTTAAGCGCAGCAGGTGGCTCCTTTAGATCGCTTGAATTACTTCCTGGCGGTTCTTGCACGCCGCTCGTAGTGGATGCGCTTGATCCCATCTCCACGAGACCGCTCGTATTGGCGGCGATCTCGCCCGTGGTGACCGCGCGGTGCACCAGCAGCAAGAGCGCAGCAATTGCGATTGCCGGCAACAACGCAACCAAGGTTTGCTTTGCTACCGTGCGGGAAGGAAGCCCTAGTCGTGCCTCTGTTCCCAACGCTTTAACAAGCGCTGGAAGCGTGCGTTGCGTACCCTGACTTGAGAGCGCTGCGGCCACAGGCGTGAGTGGCACGATACGATCTTGTGGCGCGAGCGGTGGAGCAAGCTTGGGATTGAGTTTCGCGCGCACGATCACATAGATGATGTAGAGCGTGGCGAGCATGATGCCGGGGAAGAATGCGCCTGCATAAAGCTTCACCACCGAGACGCCCGCCGTTGCGCCGTAAACGATCAGCATGACGGACGGCGGGATCAATATCCCAAGACAACCGCCTGCGGTAATCGCGCCCGCTGCCAAACGAATGTCATACCCGGCTCGGAGCATTGCGGGCAACGCGAGTAAACCCATGAGCGTTACCACCGCGCCAACGATTCCGGTGGCGGTTGCAAAAATCGCGCAGGTCACGAGCGTTGCCACAGCGAGTGAGCCCGGTACTCGCGCGAGCGAAAGGTGTAGCGATTTGAAGAGCTTTTCGATCAGGTTTGCACGCTCAACCAAATAACCCATGAAAACGAAGAGCGGAATCGAGATCAACACGTCGTTGGTCATCACGCCGTAGGTGCGCTGCACCATGAGATCCAGCGTGTGGCTCGCGGCCGTCTTCACATCGCCGCCCTTGGCTGCGTAATACGAGATAAAGGCGAAGATCACGCCCATGCCCATCAGCGTAAAGGCTGTGGGGAAGCCGAGCATGATCGCGACGACAACGAGCGCCAACATCATCAAGCCGTAATGTCCGAGCGACATCGATCCCCACGGCATGAGCACGAGCGTTGGCGTGGCGATCAACGCCATGATGATCAAACCAAACCAAAGTTCCTTTTTGATCTTCATGTTATGCCCCAACTTTCTTGGCAGAAGCGGGCGCATCCGGCATGTCTTCGGCGTGAACCATCGCCTTTAACTTGTCGATATCGACTTCTTCTACATCCTGTTCGCGCGACGGCCATGCCCCCGTTTTGAGGCAGATGAGGCAGCGAATGATTTCGACGATGCCTTGCAAAAGAAGCAGCGCGCCAGCAATCGGAATGACTGCCTTAAACGGATAGATCGGAGGCCCGTCAGCTGCAATTGAGGATCGTTCGCCTTGCGCGTAGGAGACTTGAAAGAAATCCCAGCCCGCATAAACCAGGGCGACAACGCCGCCCACGAAAAAAAGCAAGTAGAGAATCAAATCAAAGAAAGCTTGCGTACGCGGCTCGAAGAAACCGTACAGCACATCGCCGCGAACGTGACCGTTCTTTGACAGCGTGTATGCGCCGGCCATCATGAAAAGCAACCCGTAGAGCATATTGCTCGCGTCCATCACCCAAGGATGCGGGTTAGATAGCAGGTAGCGGTTAAACACCTCCCAGCCGATGAGCAGTGTGAGCCCCACAATGGCCCACGCGCAGAGCTGGCCTAGGCGAGTGGATAAACGATCAACTGCGAGTAACAGTTTCTGCATGATGGAATCGCGTGCAAGGGTAAATTCGGGCCGCGCACCGCCTGCAATCGAAAGCTAACTTTATACGTCAAAGCTTGATTCAATTGGGGCTAGCGCGGAATCGATTAATGTATCGAAAAATACTAGAAACAGAAAAAGCGCCCATTTAAACTGGGCGCTTAGTCAGGTTGTTATCAGCAGTTACGTACGACGTGTAGCGTGACGGAACGCCATTTTGTGATCTACGAGCGTATCGTTCTGCCAACGGCAAGCGCGCTCCGCAAACCGCTGCATCGATTCGAGTACCTTTTTGAATTGCGCATTTTCTGCCGCTTTCTTTTTGGTGACCTCGTCCCACGCGCGAAGCTGAGCCTGGAGGATCGCATCCGGTGTTTTGTAGAACTTAACGCCCGCTTTTTGCAGCTCCTGATAGTCACTCGAATAGCGATCAATTGCCTTCCAGCTCATATCAGCCGATGCCGCAGCAACCGCGCTGTTGATCACTGCTTTGAGTTCAGTCGGCAGTGCGTTGTATTTCGTTTTGTTGAAAAGAATCTCAAACTGCTCGGAGCACTGATGGAAGGATTGCAGCATGCAAACTTTCGATACATCCGGGAAGCCGAGCAGGCGATCCGACGACGCGTTGTTGAACTCAGCGGCGTCCAGCAAGCCGCGATCCATGGCCGCAACAATTTCGCCGCCTGGCAGCGCGTTAACCGCCGCACCCAGCGCCGTGAAGATATCTATGGATAGACCCACCGTGCGGTATTTGAGTCCTTTGAAATCTTCAACTTTTGTAATCGGCTTCTTAAACCAGCCGAGCGGTTGCGTTGGCATCGGGCCGTAAAGGAATGACTGAACGTCAAGGTTCAAGCCCTTGTAAATCTCATCGAGCAGCGCCTTACCGCCGCCGTATTCGTGCCATGCGAGTACCATATTCGGATCCATGCCGAACGCAGGCCCTGAGCCCCAAAGCGCCATCGCCGAATTTTTGCCGTACCAGTACGCCACCACGCCGTGACCGCCATCGAGCGTGCCTTTTGACACGGCGTCGATCAGATCAAACGCTTTGACCACCGCGCCCGCAGGCAGCACTTCGATTTTCAAGCGACCGCCTGACATGTCATTCACGCGCTTCGCGAAATCGTTCGCGTATTCGTGGAAGATGTCTTTCGCGGGCCATGTGGATTGCCACCGGAAGCTGATCGGCGATTGCGCGACGCTTACCATCGGCGCTGCACCCACGACTGCTCCGCCCGCGATCGTCGCTGCTTTCAGAAATTTTCGACGTGTTTCAACACTTTGCTCTGACATGAACTATCTCCTCGCTTAGTGTGGTGGGCTAGAGCGCCCCGGAATCCCGACTTCGTGGTGATGTTGTAATCGCCGCCGAAAACGCGGTTGTATCCGTATTCTGGTGCGATGCCTTGTCACGCGCCTTCGGACTTACCCGTGCGACGGTCCAAGATAGGCAAGCGCGGTTCCGAAAACAAACACGCTGAAACACGATGCTGCGCCGGAGAAATCGGGCCTCGGGATAAGGGCAATAACTCACGGAGCGAGGCGCGACGTAAAATTAAGTCTTACGGTTGTGATTTAGTCGCACGCTCATTATTTTCTGACTGACACGACAAGCGCGCTTTACCGCCGTGCTGTCCTGGGATCTGTTCAGGAAGCGACTGGCGGGTTACATCCCGCCCGGTTTCCGCTCATAACAAGACCTCTCATCGACGCACCGCAAATTTCTCCTTTATGACGCTCGTTTATATCGTTGTCGCCACCGTCGCCGGTGGCCTCGCTTCCTGTCTCATCGCGGCGATTGCGCTCGCAGCCAAACTGCAATCCATTGAGCGCTGGGTGGCGTTCGCGGTAGGCGCGATGCTCGCAGTCGTATTTCTCGATATCCTGCCGCACGCCTTATCCGATGGCGTGGTGCCTTCGTCTCTCATGGTGTGGGTGTTGGGTGGCATTCTGTTTTTCTTTTTCCTCGAAAAGCTCGTCATTTGGCGTCACTCACACGGCGATCTCACCCCGCCCCCCGCCGATGGCAGCGCCGCAGCCGATCCCAATCACACCCACCATCACCACCATCATCATCACTCCCACGGCCACGCCCACAGCCACGGTGTAGGCCGCACCGGGCTGATGGTGTTGATTGGGGATTCGCTGCATAACGCAACCGATGGCGTCGTAATCGCGGCTGCGTTCATGGCGGACTTCAAGCTTGGCGTGGTGACATCGCTTGCCGTGATCGCGCACGAAATTCCGCAAGAGGTGAGCGATTTTTTCGTGCTGCTGCACGCAGGCTATTCCAAGAAAAAAGCCTTTGTTTACAACATGATTTCGAGTCTTGCGATGGTGGTGGGCGGCGTCGTTGCCTATTTCGCGCTTGATCAAGCGCAGGCGTACGTCACCCCCGTGCTTGCGTTCGCAGCCTCATCCATGCTCTACGTTGCGGTGGCCGATCTCATCCCAACGCTACACCGCAAGTTTTCAATCAAAGACACCTTGCAGCAAATGTTCATGATCGGTCTGGGTGTGCTCACCGTCGTTTTCATGCATTCCTTCCTGCATGGCGGACACGCGCACTAAGTCAGAAGCGCGACCGGGAGCGAGGATCAGTGCTTTTGGCTCCTAGCGCTGTCGGCGACCTCAGGTTGTAGGCGACGACTTGGCGTCGCTTCGTCGAATTAAGAGAAACCGGACACAAGTGCGGCCAAGTCCGCGCCTACAGGAGTTCGGAATGTAGGCTACGACTTGGCGTCGCTTCGTCGAATGGAGTGCAAGGCCACCCAAGCGCGGCCAACTCTGCACCAACAAATCGCGCCGCACGGCCACCGCCGCACCTACAATCCGAACGGTTGCAAAACGAATAACGCTGCCAACGCGGCCAGAGGGGTGTCCTGTGAGATTGGGTCGTTTCTTCCTGTGCGCGCTCGCCACTGCCGCGCTCTTGTGCTCAGAACTCGCGCTGGCTGCGACAAAAACGTGGGTGGGTCCCTTCTCGGGCGGCAACTGGTCAACAGGCCCCAACTGGAGCCCCTCGGGCGTGCCGGTTGCGGGCGACACCGTTGTGTTCAACAGCACAACCATCTCCAACGCCGATCTCGGCGCGGTCGCCCTCGGCGCGATCGTGTTCGGCCCCACCTTCGGCGGCAGCGTCATCAATGGCGCGGTGACCATCAACGGCTTAGGCGCAACCTACAACATTGATGATCAGAACACCACCGCCACGCCCAACACAATCAACGCGACGATCGCCCTTACCGGGACCACGGCCTACTTCCGCGCCCAAAGCGCCACGCGTACGCTCAAACTAAATGGCGTGATCAGCGGCAACTTCGGTGTGCGGGTGTACGGCCCCGGCAGCGTTGACTTTTCTGGGCAATTCGATAACACCTACACCGGTGCCACCACCGTGATGCCGCAAGGAACGCTGCTGCTGAGCGGGCTTGGCTTCAAACTGGTTCCCGCCGACTTGTTTATTGGCGACGGAACCGGTGTCGCCAACAGCGCGAAGGTCAGGCTCACCTCCAATTTTTCCGATTTGATCGCTGACACAGCGAAAGTGACGATTGCGTCCGACGGCCAGCTCGACATGGGCATTCGATCCGACACCATCGCGCAGCTCACGGGCACGGGCAGCGTCTCCATGTCGAGCACCAACACGCTGACCGTTGGCGATACGGGTAATTTCACCTGGGGCGGCGTGATCTCCGGCACGGGCAACGTCAATAAAGTTGGTACCGGAACGATGACCTACGCCGCGGCCAACACCTACACGGGCCTCACCACCGTCAGCAACGGCACGTTGGTGCTAAACGCGGGCGACACTATCCAAGCCATCCAAGGCCCGCTCACCATTGGCGACGGTATCGGCGCGGCTAATACGGCCATAGTGCAGATCGCAAATGACTATCAGATAAACCGTAACGCAAGCGGTGCACCGACCATCATCAATTCCGACGGCACATTCGAGATGGTTTCGTCTCGTGATGATTTAGGCGCGGTCACTCTAAACGGCGGCAACATCGTTTTGGGTGCGAGTAGCCTGACCGTATTCGGTGGCTTGAGCATGAACGGCGGCACGGTCGCGGGCGCGGGTAGCGGCAATTTGAGGATGATGTCCAATGTGGTAGCGACTGCAACAGGAGCACTTGGCCCGGCGACGATCAATTCGCTCGTCGTTTTGTTATCGCCGACTACATCCTTCACGGTGAACGCCGGTAGCGCGCAGCCCGAGCTAACTATCGGCGGCACGGTACGAACGGACGCGGTCGCCCGCAACATCATCAAAACCGGCTCCGGCACCCTGCGCCTCGCGGGCACTACCGCGAACACCTACGGCGGCAGCACCACCATCGAGCAGGGCGTTTTGGAACTCGCCAAACCCGACAACGTGACCGCCATCACCGGCCCCATCGTGATTGGTAACAGCACCGATCCCGCGGGCTCGGCCACGCTCAAAAACCTCGCGAGCAATCAACTCATCGGCAAACCCGAGGTCACACTCAACTTTTCCGGCGTGTATCAGGTGAGCAATTCCGCGTTGGGCGTACGAACGGAGACGGTCGGCAAGTTGCGAGGTTCTGGCAAGCTGTTCTTGCCGTTCCGGCCGGAATTAACGATTGACTTCGACAGCGGCTTTCCTGCGTTTTTTGGCCCGATCGACAGCCCATCACCCAATGGCGACGGCAACAAGCGCATCAACAAGCGCGGCGGCGGCACGCAAATATTTAACTTGAACACCACCTACGACGGGTCGTTGGTGGTGTACGGAGGCGTGTTATCCGTGGTGGGGCAAATGGCTCAGGCACCGGTTTACATTGACGGCGGCACGTTAACCGGCAGCGGGCGGGTCGGGGATGTCGAAGTCGGCAGCAACGTCGCCGCGATTTCCACGCTTCGGCCCGGAGGTGGCGCGGGCCCTGTCTTCACGACGGGTGCAACGGCCTTCTCCTTCGGGCCCAGCGCCCGGCTCCATATCGACCTGCCCAGTGCCACACCCGGCACCCAAGGCAAGCTCTCGGTGACCGGCGCATTCCGGCCGGGTGACAACGACGGCGGATCGCTCTACGTCAACCCGACCAACAACCCAGTGCCCGCCAACGGCACCGTGTTCGAGATCGTCAGCAAAATTAGCGCGGGTGCCGTCACCGGCATCTTCCCAGGGCTCCCCGAGGGCCGCTCGGTTTACATGGGCGCAAGAAACGGCAAGATCTCCTACGTCGGCGGCGATGGCAACGACGTCACGCTCACCGTCGCCCCGACGTTCGACATTGACGGCGACAGCAAATACCTCGCAGAAACCGACGGGCTGTTGATCGCGCGCTACATCCGCGGCCTGACCGGAACCGCGCTCACTCAGGGCGCCGTCGCTATCAGCGGCGGAGCCAGGCGAGCCAACGCATCGGAGATCCTCGACTATCTCAATCACGTCAGCAGCGTCGGCAATCTATTCAATGTTGACCAAGTCGGCGGCGTAGACAACAACGACGCACTGCTCATTTTGCGGTGGATGTCCGGTTTCCGCGGCGAAGCGCTGGTGGCTGGCTTAACGCTGCCGCCAGGCATGAATGCGGAGCAGTTCGCCGATTCGGTGCGCAACCGTATTGAGCCCTACGTGCCGTAGCGTTGTAGGCGACGAATGCGCATCGCAATTCGGGTTGTAGGCGACGACTTGGCGTCGCTTCGTCGAATGAAGCGGAAGGCCAGCTAAGCGCGGCCAAGTCCGCGCCTACAGGGGTTCGGAATGTAGGCGACGACTTGGCGTCGCTTCGTCGAATGAAGAGAAACCAGACACAAGCGCGGCCAAGTCCGCGCCTACAGATCTTGGCGCGCGATCACATCCACGTCTACGCATCGCTTTGCACTTTACCGCGCATGGCCTTATTGAATATGGGCGAACGCGCGTTTAAACTTTATTTCGATAAGGATGCTTTTCGACGCTAAGCCCCAGATTAACTTGGGGGAAACGTCACGCGCTACTGAATCGAATCGTCCCGCTCCGCCTGCGCCGCTTCAAGCTTCGCCGCTTCCATCTGCCGCCGACGCTTTTGAAGGGTGAACCACATCCAAAGCCCGACTGGTATGACCCCTAAAAACAAGAAGCGCACAACGCCCTTGAGCACGCTCTCCGATACGATCGAAATCATGATGACGACGTAGAGCCAACCGATCACCAATACATGCATGTCGTTTCCTTTGTGTTGCGCTAAATCATAACCCCCGCGTTCACGGTAGAAGCTTGACATTCCCCATTGCCAACGCGTTGCGCCTCGCCTACATTCGGGCGTATGGATTTCAGCGACTACACAAAAGCGCATCAAGCGTGGCAAGAGTTTCTTTCAAAGAATGCGGGCGCGATGGGGGGGATGGGCGCGGGTGCGGCGGGCATGCCGTCGTTTGCATTTCCCAACGCGCAGTTCGCGTTCCCCTCCGGCGCAGGCAGCATGCCGCAGCTCGAAGCCGGTTGGTGGTGGCTGCCGTCGGTCAAGCCCGAGGCGTGGCAGGCGGCGGCGAAGTGGTACGCGCTCGATACGAAACTGGATGATCTGATCGCGAAAGATCGACGTTTCCGCAGTGAGGCGTGGACGAAGCAGCCGTTCTTTCAAGGCATTCGCGATCAGTACGTAAGAACCGCGGCGTTCTGGCGCGATCTGCTTCAAGGCGCAGCGCTTGATGACAAAGAGAAGCAGCGCGCTCGATTCTTCTTGGAGCAGTGGCTCGATGCCATCGCACCCACGAACTTCTTTGCCACGAACCCTGAAGCGATCGAAAAAGCCATCGAAACCAAAGGCGAGAGCCTCAAACACGGGATCGAAAATCTCGTGCACGACATTGAACGTGGCCATATCGCGATGACCGACGAATCGGCGTTCGCGGTGGGAAAAAACGTAGCGCTCTCAAAAGGCGAGGTGATTTTCCGCAACGATCTGATCGAGCTGATTCATTACGCGCCGACGCAGAAAACCGTGCACGAACGGCCGCTGTTGATCGTGCCGCCGTGCATCAACAAGTTCTACATTCTTGATCTGAAGCCCGAGAACTCATTCGTTGGGCATGCCGTTGCCGCCGGTTTCGATGTGTATCTCGTTTCCTGGCGAAACATTCCGGAAGCGCTCAAGACGCTTGTGTGGGAAGACTATCTCGAATCCGGCGTGTTAACTGCGATTGATGAAGTGCGCGAACATGCCAGCGTAGAGACGATCAATACGCTCGGTTTCTGCGTGGGCGGAACGATCCTCGCGTGCTCGCTCGCGGTGCTCGCCGCGCGCGGCGAGTTGGAAGAGTTTGTCGAAAGCGCCACCTACCTCACTACGTTGCTCGATTTCAGCGAACCGGGAGACATTCAAGCGTACTTGGGCGAGAGTACGTATGCGATGCGCGTGAAGCAGCTCGGCGAGGATGGGACAAACGGATTGATGAGCGGCGCAGAGCTTGCGCAGGCGTTCGCGAGCTTGCGCGCGAACGATCTCATTTGGAGTTTCGTCGTCAAAAACTATTTGAAGGGCGAAGACCCGCCCGCGTTTGATTTGCTTTACTGGAATAGCGATTCAACGAACTTGCCGGGGCCGATGTATCTCTACTACCTGCGCAATTTCTATCTTGATAACAAGCTCACGCAACCCGGCGCGCTCACCATGCTGGAAGAGCCGATTGATTTGTCGCTCGTGACGATTGATTCCTATGTGTATTCGTCTCGCGAGGATCACATCGTGCCATGGAAGAGCGCCTTTGCCTCGGCGGAACTCTGGGGCGGTGATGTCGAATTTGTGCTCGGCGCATCGGGGCACATCGCGGGCGTGGTCAATCCACCGATACCGGTCAAGCGATCGTATTGGACCTCCGCTTGGCCAGCTGAGAATCCCGAAGCATGGGACGCAAAATCGAAAGAACACCCCGGCAGCTGGTGGCCGCATTGGTATACCTGGCTCGCCAAACGCTCGGGAAAAAAGAGTGCACCGAGAAAACACAAAGTATCGAAGCTTGGCGCAGCGCCGGGCCAATACGTGCTCGAAAAGATTTAAGGAAATGCGAGAAAACTATTTCAGCGTTTCCTGAGTCACCGAGTTCAGTTCACAGAAAAAGTTCAATCGCAGAAAACAAAGGAAGGATGGAGACATGTCACGCGTAGCACTAATTACTGGAGGAATGGGCGGCCTTGGCGAGGCCATTTGTATCAAGATGGCAGCACTTGGATACAAAGTCGTCACGACTTACTCGCCAGGAAACAAGGGCTGGAAAGAATGGCTCGATGCAATGAACAAAATGGGATATGGCTTTCGTGCGTACGCCTGTGATGTCACGAGTTTTGAGTCCGCGCGTGAATGCGTTGAGCAAATTCAGAAAGAGGTAGGGCCGATTGACGTTTTGGTGAACAACGCGGGGATCACGCGCGACATGACGTTCAAGAAAATGGACAAGGTCAATTGGACGGCGGTGATGGCAACCAACCTTGATTCCGTGTTCAACATGACAAAGCAAGTGTGTGACGGCATGGTGGATCGCGGCTGGGGTCGCATCATCAACATTTCGTCGGTCAACGGCCAAAAGGGCGCATTCGGTCAAACCAACTATTCCGCTGCCAAAGCGGGGATGCACGGTTTTACCAAGGCGTTGGCGCTTGAGGTGGCTCGCAAAGGGGTAACGGTCAATACGATTTCGCCCGGCTACATCGGCACCAAGATGGTGATGGCGATCCCGAGTGACGTGCTCGAATCAAAAATCATTCCGCAAATTCCGATGGGTCGCCTCGGAAAACCGGAAGAGGTCGCGGGCCTGGTTTCCTATTTGGCAAGTGACGAGGCGGCCTTCCTGACCGGCGCCAACATCGCCATCAACGGCGGCCAGCACATGCACTAAGCGCCCAGCCCCGCGTGATCACACGAGTGCGCGGGGTTGTGTTCGTGCGCGTTGCGTTGCACAATCCGTACGTGTTCCGTTTTGTGCGGGTCTCATTCAACGTCAGAGGAGATTGTCATGGCAGGGTGGTACGAACTGAGCAAGAGCAGCGACGGTCAATTCCGTTTTGTGCTCAAAGCGGGTAACAGCGAAACGATTCTCACCAGCGAACTCTATCAAGCGAAAGCGTCAGCCGAAAACGGGATTGCTTCTGTGCAGACCAATTGCGGCAACAATGATCGCTTCGAAAAGAAAACGGCGGCTAACGGTAAGTTCATGTTTAACCTGAAGGCGGCGAATCACCAAGTGATCGGCACGAGCCAGATGTATGCCTCGGAAGACGGCCGCGACAATGGTATTGCCTCCGTGAAGACGAATGGTGCGTCCAAAACGATTAAGGACATGACTTAAGCTCGCGCCGTTTTGGTTGCGAAAGAGCAGCCTGCGGGCTGCTTTTTTGTTTGTCATTTAGTTGACATTTAAACTATTGCGACATAAAGTGATACAGGTGGTAGTTTCCACGAAGAATCACAACGCAGTTATGTTGATCTCCAGCGCTCCCAGCTCCATCGCGACGCCCTTACTCGCTCGGCGAATCCTTTGCATCGGCGGTGGCCCCGCAGGGCTGTATTTCGCGATTCTGATGAAACTGCGCGACCCGAGCCGCACTGTGACCGTGGTGGAACGTAACCGTCCGTATGACACCTTTGGCTGGGGCGTTGTACTCTCGGATCAGACCTTGCAGAACCTGGCTCGTGCGGATACGGTGACCGCCAAAGAGATCGGTGATGCGTTTAACCACTGGGACGATATCGACGTGTTCTTCAAGGACGCGCAGGTTCGCTCCGGCGGACATGGGTTCTGCGGCATCGGACGAAAGCATTTGCTAAACATTCTTCAAGCGCGTTGCGAAGCGCTCGGTGTGAACCTCGTTTTCGAAACCGACGTGAGCGATGATCAAGCGCTTGCTGCGCAATACGATGCTGATCTCGTGATTGCAAGCGATGGCTTGAACAGCCGGATTCGTACGCGCTACGCCGACACTTTCCAGCCCGACATCGATCTGCGCAAATGCCGCTTCGTGTGGCTCGGCACCAAGAAAACGTTTGACGCGTTCACCTTTGCTTTTGAGAAAACCGAGCACGGCTGGTTTCAGGCGCATGCCTACAAATTCAACAAAGACACGTCAACCTTCATCGTTGAAACGCCCGAGGAGGTGTGGAAGGCGCACGGCCTTGATGCGATGTCGCAAGAAGAGGGCGTTGCGTTTTGCGAGAAGCTCTTCGCGAAGTATCTCGACGGTCATGGTTTGATGTCGAATGCGTCGCACCTTCGCGGTTCGGCGATCTGGATTCGCTTCCCGCGCGTCGTCTGTAAAACCTGGGTTCACTGGCAATCGCTCGCCAACGGCAAACGCGTACCGATTGTTCTCATGGGCGATGCGGCGCACACGGCGCATTTCTCCATCGGCTCGGGCACCAAGCTCGCGCTGGAAGATGCGATTGATTTGGCCAACGAATTCGATCGCGATGAATCGATGGAAGACGTGCTCGCGCATTACGAGGCGCGCCGCTCCGTTGAAGTGTTGAAGATTCAGAATGCTGCGCGTAACTCAACCGAGTGGTTCGAAAACGTGGATCGCTACACGGGCATGGAGGCCGAACAGTTCGCCTATTCACTGCTCACGCGCTCTCAACGAATCAGCCACGAAAACTTGCGTCTTCGAGACAAGCGCTGGCTCGACGGCTATGAGCAATGGTTCGCGAAAAAGCCGCGCGCCGTAGCGCCGATGTTGACGCCGTTCACCGTGCGCGGCCTCTCGCTCAAAAACCGCATCGTTGTTTCGCCAATGGCGACTTACTCAGCGAAGGACGGCGTGGTGAACGACTTCCATCTCGTGCATCTCGGCGCGCGAGCGCTGGGCGGCGCGGCGATGGTGTTTGTGGAGATGACGAGCCCCACGATGGATGGCCGAATTTCTCTTGGCTGCCCCGTGCTCGCGACTGACGAACATGAGGCGGCGCTCGCGAAAATCGTTGCGTTCATTCATTCGAACTCTACGGCTAAAGCCGCAATTCAATTGGGGCATAGCGGCGCAAAAGGCTCGACCCAAGTAGGATGGGAAACTACAGATGAGCCCTTATTAAACGAGAACTGGCCGCTTATAGCTGCTAGCGAAATCGCCTACGGCCCGCAGAACCAAATTCCGAGGGCGATGACCCGCGCCGACATGGATGCGATGACCGCCGCCTTCGTTGAATCGACCAAGCGCGCGCTGCGTGCGGGCTTCGATTGGATTGAATTGCACTGCGCACACGGCTACTTGCTTTCCGGCTTCATTTGCCCGCTCACCAATGCGCGCACCGATGAATACGGCGGCTCGCTTGAAAACCGCTGTCGCTATCCGCTGGAAGTGTTTCGCGCGATGCGCGCAGTGTGGCCGAGTGATAAGCCGATGAGCGTTCGCATCTCCGCGCATGATTGGGCTGAAGGCGGCAACACACCAGACGATGCGATTGTGATCGCGCGGCTTTTCAAAGAAGCGGGCGCAGACATGATCGACGTTTCTTCAGGTCAGACCACGCGCGCCGCGAAGCCCGTGTACGGTCGCATGTATCAAACGCCGTTCGCAGATCGGATTCGTAACGAAGTGGGCATCGCCACCATCGCAGTCGGCGCGATTTCCGAGGCCGACCACGCTAACAGCATCATTGCCGCGGGTCGCGCGGATTTGTGCGCCGTTGCGCGTCCGCATCTAGCGGACCCGGCGTGGACTTTGCACGAAGCCGCGAAATTGCAGAGTCGCGATATCGAATGGCCGAAGCAATATTTGAGTGGCCGCGATCAGCTCTATCGCGAAATTGCGAAGCAGCAGGCGATCGCCGCCGCGACCGCGAAAACGAATGACGAGGAAGCACGTGGCTGATCCGTTTGTAGGCGCGTCCGTAATGATGCGTAGATTAATCGTGCTCGGTTTTGTAGGCGCGGGCTTGACCGCGCGTCTCAACCGTCGAACCAAGGCGAGAAGCGACGTCAAGCTGTCGCCGACAGGAACAGAGCGCGGTCAAGCCCGCGCCTACAAGACGCGTAGCCCGGATGCACGTCATCCGGGCTACGCTAGTCTCATCGCGAGGCGATCTGGTTGACCTATGGACTTAGAAGCCCGAATCCATAGCGAACACCCGGACGAATTGCGCCTTTGGCTGCGCCTGCTCACCTGCACGCAACTCATCGAAACGCGCGTTCGCAGTAATCTGCGCGAACAATTCAACACCACGCTGCCGCGTTTCGATTTGATGGCGCAGTTAGAGCGTGAACCCGATGGCATGCTCATGAAAGAGCTGTCGCGCCGCATGATGGTGACGGGCGGCAACGTCACGGGCATCACCGATCAGCTCGTCAGCGAGGGTCTGGTCGAGAGAAACGATGTGGAAGGTGATCGTCGCGCCTATCGCGTCTGCCTCACCGCGCGCGGGCGCAAAACGTTTGCGGCGATGGCGCGAGAGAATGAGCAATGGATCGTCGATGCGTTCGCGTCGTTGAGCGCTGCGGAGCGCGCCACGCTTGCGAAGTTGCTCGGGCGATTGAAGTCGCATCAGAAGACAATGGAAGAAGAAACTGCATGAAACATTTCATCGCTACTGATAACCCGATGCGCGCACAATTCGATGTGAAAGCGAATTACGTCGCAAAACACTTTCGTTACGAATGCAAAGACAGCGTCGCGACGTTCACGCTCAATCGGCCCGAGCGAAAAAATCCGCTCACCTTTGATTCGTATGGCGAGCTTCGCGATTTGTTCCGCGCATTGAACTACGCCACAGACGTGAAGGCGATTGTCGTCGCGGGTGAGGGCGGTAATTTCTGCTCGGGCGGCGATGTGCACGAAATCATCGGGCCGCTCACCAAGATGACGATGCCCGAATTGCTCGAATTCACTCGCATGACGGGCGATCTTGTGAAGGCGATGCGCCACTGTCCGCAACCCATCATCGCGGCGATTGATGGCGTTTGCGCCGGTGCCGGTGCGATGATCGCGCTCGCGGCTGACATGCGTATGGGCACGCCGCGCACGAAGACCGCATTCCTTTTCACACGCGTGGGCCTCGCGGGAGCAGACATGGGCGCATGCGCGCTCCTCCCGCGCATGATCGGGCAGGGGCGCGCGAGCGAGTTGCTATTCACCGGCCGCGCGATGACGGCGGACGAGGGCAAAGCCTGGGGCTTTTTCAACGCACTGCACGAACCAGACGCGCTACTTACCGCCGCACAATCGCTCGCCGCTGAGCTCGCGAGCGGCCCCGCATTCGGTCACGCGATGACCAAAAACATGCTCAATCAAGAATGGAGCATGACGATTGACATGGCCATAGAAGCCGAAGCGCAAGCTCAGGCGATCTGCATGAAGACCGAGGATTTTCGTCGCGCATACGAAGCGTTTTCGGCGAAGCAGAAACCGGTTTTTAAGGGAGATTAGCGATGCGCGCAGCGACCGACCACCTTGGCCTTCCGTTCTTCGACAACGCCCATCGCGAAATTGGCAATTGCCTTGCCGATTGGTTACCGAAGCAATCGATTGATGAAGCGGATGACCGCCGCGCTTGCCGCGATTGGGTTTCGCTGCTCGGAAAAAATCAATGGCTTCGCTATTGCGTTGCAAAACGTGATGGCGGCATGCTCGATCAACTCGATTCGCGCGCGCTCGTGATCTTGCGTGAGAACCTGGCGTTTCATTCGCCGCTCGCCGATTTCGCATTCGCCATGCAAGGCTTAGGCTCCGGCGCGATCACGCTCGCCGGCACGGGTGAGCAACGCGCGAAATACTTGCCCGCTGTCGCAAGGGGCGCAAAGATCGCCGCCTTCGCACTTTCAGAGCCCGACGCAGGATCGGATGTGGCCGCGATGGCAACCACCGCCGTTGAAACAGCGAACGGCTACGTGCTGAACGGAACGAAGACCTGGATAAGCAACGGTGGCCTCGCAGACTTCTACTGTGCCTTCGCAAAAACAAATCCCGAAGCGGGCTCACGCGGCATCACCGCATTCATCGTTGATGCGAAAACGCCGGGCCTTGATGATTCCGCGCACATTCACGTAATGGCGCCGCATCCGCTGGCGACATTGAAATTCGAAAACTGTGTTGTCCCCAAAACGGCGCTGCTTGGTTCGGTCGATGGCGGCTTCAAGCTTGCAATGCAAACGCTCGACATCTTCCGCGCCTCGGTCGCGGCGGCTGCGCTTGGCATGGCGCGTCGCGCACTGCATGAGGCCATTGCGTGGAGCACGACCCGAAAAATGTTCAAGCAAACGCTCGCAGATTTTCAGTTGACGCAAGCGAAGCTCGGTGAGATGGCGACGCTGATCGACGCGGCTGCGCTGCTCACCTATCGCGCTGCGTGGTTGCGCGACAAACAAGATGCGCGCACCACGAAAGAAGCGGCGATGGCGAAGATGACTGCGACCGAGAACGCGCAGCGCGTGATTGATATGGCGCTGCAAATGCATGGCGGGCGCGGCGTGGAAGTGGGCGCAGTTGTCGAGCATCTCTATCGCGACATCCGATCACTGCGCATTTACGAGGGCGCGACTGAAGTGCAGCAATTGATTGTGGGGAAAGCGATGCTCGCCGAGGCCGCCTCGGCCGCGCAAGGAGCGTGATGTGGAAGGTCGAGACCCAAGTAACGAGCCAAGCGAAATGTCAGACAACTTATCCGCTATTCGAACGAAAGTGCTTGGGCAACTGCCGCAATTCATTTATTTATCAGAAGAATACGAAATTAGTAGTGATGCCCATACTGTTGGGGAGTTACTCGATGAAGCTGTTGCGACAAAAGGGTATGCGAGTCAGGTGATGTTGCGCAGCGATCGCGTGGATTTCACCTATGCGGAATCGCTCGAGCGCGTCAATCGAATCGCGAACGTGTTGGTGACCGAATGCGGCCTGAAGCCCGGTGATCGTGTGCTTTTGCGCGGTAGCAATTCCATTGGCTTTGCGCTCTCTTGGCTTGCGGTGGTCAAAGCGGGTGGTGTTGCGGTTGCCACCATGCCGCTTTTGCGGGCTAAAGAGCTGCGCGATATTCTTGATAAAGCGAAGCCCACCGTTGCGATCTGTGATGCAGCGCTCCGCGATGAACTCGATCAAGCCATCGTAGCGTGCGGTGCGATCGCCGCGGCCATCGAAGTCGTGATTTACAACCGCGCCGACGCGCCCGATGATCTCGGAGCGCGCGCCGAAAAAATGAGCGCAGAATTCGCAACACATGCCGGCAGCGCCGACGATGTCGCCATGCTCGCGTTCACGTCCGGCACAACGGGTACGCCCAAAGCCGCCATGCATACGCATCGCGATTTGCTTTGCGCTTGCAATGCATGGCCGAAACATGTGCTTAAAGCCACGAGCGAAGACATTGTGATCGGTTCACCGCCGCTTGCGTTTACATTCGGCTTGGGCGGTTTACTGCTGTTCCCGATGAGCGTGGGCGCATCGGTGTATTTCCCTTCAAAACCCTACACGCCGGAATCGATGGTGCAAACCATCCGCGACATCGGCGCAACCATCACCTACACCGCGCCCACGTTCTATCGGCAAATGGCTGCCTTCGCGAAGGATGCGCCGCTGCCGTCGCTCAAGAAATCCGTGAGCGCAGGCGAAGGCTTGCCAGATGCTACGCGTACGCTCTGGCGCGAAGCCACCGGCATCGAAATGACAGACGGCATCGGCGCGACTGAGATGTTTCACATCTTCATCTCATCGCCGCCCGAAGAAGTGCGTCGCGGCGCAATCGGCAAAGTGGTGCCGGGATACCTCGCGAAAGTGGTCGATGATGAAGGCAATGAAGTGCCGCGCGGCACCGTCGGCAAACTCGCCGTCATCGGCCCGACCGGCTGCAAGTATTTAGACGATCCGCGCCAAGCAAATTACGTGAAACACGGCTGGAATTATCCAGGCGACGCATTCTTGCAGGATGAAGACGGCTACTTTTTCTACCAAGCGCGCGCGGACGACATGATCATCACCTCCGGCTACAACGTTGGCGGCCCCGAAGTCGAAGATGCGCTCTTGAAACATCCAGCGGTTGCCGAATGTGGCGTGATCGGCAAGCCCGACGATGAGCGCGGCATGATCGTGAAAGCCTTCGTAGTATTGAAACCGAGTTACGCGAACGATATGAACATGGTGAAGACACTGCAAGACCATGTGAAGGCCATGCTTGCGCCGTACAAATACCCGCGCGAAATCGAATTTCGCAATGCACTCCCGCGCACTGAAACGGGAAAACTTCAACGCTTCAAACTGCGCGCGGAAGGTTAAGCATGCGGACACTTTGTCTCTCGTTTTCTGACTGTCATCAGAATGAAGGTTCTGTCATTCCCGCGAAAGCGGGAACCCACTCTCGCGAAAGCAGAGTAACTGTTTTCAGCGCTCTTGCAGTGTCACCTGTGGTTTCCCGCTTTCGCGGGAATGACGGGGCTGTGTGGAGCGAAGGTATGCCTGCTCGGAGTCACCATGCATAAATTGCTTCAACCCGACGACTGGACGCCGCCCAAGGGCTACGCCAATGGCATCGCCGCCCGCGGCACCCAAATCTACGTCGGCGGACAAATCGGCTGGAATGCACAACAACAATTCGAAAGCGACGATTTCATCGCGCAAACCAAACAAGCGCTAGAAAACGTCAAAGCCGTCCTCGCCTGCGCAGGCGCCGCGCCCGAACACATCGTGCGCATGACCTGGTACGTCATCGATCGCGACGAATACAACGCGCGCCTCAAAGAACTTGGGCTCGTCTACCGCGAAGTAATGGGCAAAAACTTTCCCGCCATGAGCTGCGTGGCCGTCGCAGCACTCATGGAAAAGCGCGCAAAGGTGGAGATTGAAGTAACCGCCGTCGTGCCGGATGCGTAGGGTGCGATCCTATCGCACCCACATTGATACCAGCCATGCTGGATTGAACGAGTGCGCTTCGCGCATATCGGCCACAAGGTGCGATAGGATCGCACCCTACGAGCCGCATCGACACTGCCAGCGAATCTCTTAAAAATCGCGTGTTGATAAAAGTTATCATTCGCGAAGTTTGATCACTCGCGTTACGCGTCTTAGTTCATGAGCGACTTGATCCTCGACTACATCAAGTCCGGAGTGGAGCGATTCCCAGACTCCATTTACGGTGAGAGCTACCGCTGTAGCGTCTATCTGACGGACGGCACTTTTCTCCCGTGCGTAATGCTGAGGAAATCCAGTCCAGTCGTCGAACTCGCCATTCGGCGTTTTGCTCAGGAGAAGAAGGGGAAGGGCATCTTTGGTTCTCGTGATGGGAATGGCTACGAGTCAATCGTCAAAACTTTTGTGGCTGCGGGAAACCGCGTCAATCACTACGACATTGCGCGAGTCGAACCTAGCAGGTTCGCTATTCCTCTTTCTTTGCTCAAACAGATTGAAGGCGAGACCACCATGGCATGGACCGGATTCGTCTTTGAAATGAATGATGGGAAGTTGTTTTCATACGGAACCACATTTGGCATGGAATTCTTTTGTCTTCCAGATGGCTATGGCTTCGACAACGTAGTTGCGGTCCACAATCACTCCTACGTTTCTCCAACAGGAGTACTCGGTGCTCTTGCCGAGGGAATGGCGGTTCAGCCAAGCGAGTACGCCCCGTCGCTAGTCCTCCGGGAACGACCATACTTTGTTTGCTACTACGATGCTTAGCCTGGCAACGCATAGCCTCTCGGTCAACCGTACCTGCGTCGGGCAGGTCGGTTACCTCAGCCGCTAGGCGCCGTGTAACGTCCACAAATCGGCCGTTCGCCTTTCACAAATTCAAATGGCAGGCCCCATAATTTCCGTTGTAAACATTTCCACACGAGGCAGCGATGGATGTACGAGACATGCAAGGCAATCCCGGAATCTGGGAAGAATTGTC
Organism: Betaproteobacteria bacterium; assembly: GCA_013298145.1. Taxonomy (GTDB): domain Bacteria; phylum Pseudomonadota; class Gammaproteobacteria; order Burkholderiales; family Casimicrobiaceae; genus Casimicrobium. The sequence goes on along the minus strand of JAAFJO010000006.1, from coordinate 34,924 downwards.
GTGGTCTGATCTGAGCAGCAGAGAGAAAGAGCTTTGGACCGCTCTCGGCTGGCGACAAGATCGATGGGATGGAAACAACGCGCCATCCAGCGCCGAAAAGGATTGGCGTGACTTGAATCCGCAAGAGCAGGTCGCAGCGATGAACCTCGGATTTACCGAGGACCTGTGGAACAGTACCGAGGATGAGTAAGCGCGCCGTGACGATGAATATCAGTTGACGCGCGAGCGTGCTGCCAACGCTGCCGCGATCCCGTAGCGTGGGTTGCGGCACCACGCCCAGTACAGGTTACTTCGTTGTCGCAGGCGTAACCGTGGCTGGGGTCGTAGGTGCGATCGCGGCAGGCGATCGTGGTGTTGCGGTTGACGCGTCTGACATCGTGTTTGCGGGCGAGGTCACCGTTGGGCGCACGGGAGCTAAAGACCTTACCGGTTGCTTTGGTGCATCCTTGCAGGTGTTGGCGTCGCAACAATAAACCTTGGCGCCGATGCAACGAACGTCGACGCGGCACATGATGAGCGGAAAGGTTGCATGTTGCTCGGGCGTGCATTCCCGCGTTTCGCTTCGCGCGATTGCCTTTGCATTAGACGCTGTCGAGAACGCGGCTGAGGCAACGATCGCGGCGGCGACCAATGCGCGACGCGCGCTAGTAGGCTCGCCGAGGAGATGAGAGATTTTCATTGGGCGATCCACGAAATCGTTTGAGACAACTCGTAGAACGTAGTTTGTCTGTCGATTAAGACATCGCAACGCGCGCTTGCTCTGAAATCTCGAGACTGCGCAATTCACTGCGGTCAGAAACAGATTCGTGTGATGCTGTAATGATTGCCGCGTCGAGCAAATCAATTCAACAACGCTTCGCCGTTGTCGGCTACTTCTGCTTAAACGCCACCGCCTTCATCTCGATACGCAAATGCGGATGCGGCAATTGGTGTACGGCGACGGTGGTGCGCGTGGGGCCGTTGGCGTCGAAGTATTCGGCCCACACTTCGTTGTAACCGCCGAAGTCATTCATGTCGACGAGATAGCTCGTGATTTCTACGCAGTCAGTAAGCGATGCGCCTTCGGCTGCTAGGATGTCGCGAATGTTTTCGATGACGGCGCGGGTTTGCGCTTTGATGTCGAGTTTCGTTGTTCCCATTGCGTCGACTTCGACGCCTGCAAATGAGTTGTCTTTGCGCCGCGAACTGGTACCGCTCACAAACAGGAAATCACCCGCGCGTTTGACGTGTGGAAACTTTCCGCGCGGTGTGGCTTTATCGGGCAGCGTGGTGGCGAGTGTCATAGCGAGATCCACGGTAGATAATTGGCTTACTTGGCTTACAGACCATTATTAAAGGGCTAGCATCACACGTTCTCTTGTGTTGAAATCAATGAAAACTTATGCCGAGCCCTCATAAAAACTGAGTTTGAGCGTGTAGTTGTTTAGTCAATGTTCGCCGTAATCCCTAACGAAATGTGACACGGCGTCAATCACGATCTCTTGTTGATCACGATGCGGTGAGTGTTTGCAGTTCGGGATCAGTACGAGTTCACCGCGTTGGACTTCGCGGGCAACGGTTTCGACTTGCGCGGGCGTGCCGTATTCGTCATCCTCGCCTTGAATTGCGAGCGTGGGTGCTTCAATGTGCGGCAATGCGTCGGTAATCACCCAATCGCGAAACTCTCGCGATAGCCATACGTCGTTCCAGCCCCAGAACGCGGAATCGACATCGTCGTGATACTTCGCCAGTTTTTCGCGCAGCCCGCTACGCACGTACAGATCGCGAGCGACCTCGATGGATTCAATCGAAAGAGGCTCAACGAAGACGTGCGGGGCGACAGCGATGACGCCGGGGATCGTTCGCGGGAACGTGGCGGCATAAATTAGCGCGATGGATGCGCCATCCGAATGCCCGAAAAGCCAAGGCCGATTGATTTTCAAGGCCGCGAGCAGTTGAGGAAGTACGTTTTGCGCTTCCATGTGCATGAACGCCGAATCCCAACGTTCTTCAGGCGGGCGCGGGGTCGATTTGCCGTAGCCGTAACGGGAGTAGACGAGGCCGCGCATCCCGAGCGCTGTGCAAAGCGCGTGCGGGAAATCTTTCCACATGGCGACCGAGCCCAGGCCTTCGTGCAAAAAGACCATCGTGTCGCGCGCGGCGAGATCGCCGACCCATGCACATTCAATCGCGATGTCGCGACCGTTACGTTTGATTTTGATGTGAGTGGTGGATTGCATACGGATCACGTAGGGTGCAATCTCATTGCACCATCACTGTAGATAACAAATACTTATTGCGAAGCGCGCTTTGCGCGCTACAGGAACGAGGTGCAATGAGATTGCACCCTACATTTCAACGACGATTTTCCCCATCGCCTTCCGCGTGGAAAGGCGCTTCAACGCATCGACTGTACCGTCCAGGTTAACTCGCTCGGTAATTGCAATCGGAAGCTTTCCTTCGCCGAACCAGGTCGCGAGCTGGTGCATGTTTGCCATGTGTTGCTTCGGATTATTCGCCACCGCGTCACCCCAGTACACGCCAAGAATTTTGCGTTCTTTTAGGAGCGCGAGGTTCAATGGAATCTTTGGAATATCGCCCGCCGCGAAGCCTACGACAAGATAGCGGCCACGCCAGCCGAGTGAGCGGAGCGCAGTTTCCGAATAGGCGCCGCCGACCGCGTCATAAACCACTTCAACGCGTTTCTTGCCAACGATTCCGTTCACCGTATCGCGCCAATTTTCCCGCGAGTAATTAACCAGATGATCCGCGCCGAGCGATTTGCAGAGTGCGAGCTTTTCATCGTTTGATGCGGCAGCGATCACATTCGCGCCCATCAACTTCGCGAGCTGAATTGCCGCGGTGCCGACACCGCCCGATGCGCCGAGGATCAAAATCGTCTCACCCGCTTGCAACGCGGCAACGTCTTTCAGCGCGTGAAACGACGTGCCGTAGGTCATCACGAACGCGGCACCATCGGCAAAACTCATGGGCGGTGGCAGCGGCGCAACGCGCATGGCGGGCGCGAGCGCGTACTCGCCGAAACCGCCCGTGCCGGTTTGCGCGATCACGCGGTCGCCGACCTTCACATGCGCGACACCATCGCCCACTTCGTGCACCAGGCCTGCGAATTCAGCGCCCGGTACAAAAGGCAGCGGCGGTTTCACTTGATACAAGCCCTGACACATCAGCGCGTCGGGGAAATTGAGTGATGCCGCTTTCACCGCGATGACCACGTGGCCCGGCGTTGCCTTGGGCGTGTCGATTTCTTCAACGCTGAGTTGATCGAGTGGAGCGAATTGTTTGCAGAGCAGGGCGCGCATATTTGCTTTCTTCCTTTCCCCCTGGGAGAGGTCACGCGGAACGCGTGGGTAAGGGAATTGTGTTTGTGTAGGCGCGGGCTTGACCGCGCTCTGTTGAGATGGAACCACGTCGACCAAGCGCGTTCAAGCCCGCGCCTACAAGAAACCAAGCGCGTTCAAGCCCGCGCCTACAGCCCGAAGTGCTAACTACGTGCTGGCAACACTTCGCCGCGACACTCGCCAAACCCGATTCGCGCTGCCCCTTCGCGCACGCATGAGCCGCGCATGATTACCGCATCGCCGTCTTCAAGGAAGGTTCGCGTTTCGCCGCTAGACAAAGTAACCGGCTTCTTCCCGCCTTCAGTAATTTCGAGCAGCGCACCCTGAGAACCTTCTACGGGGCCAGACATCGTTCCGGTGCCCAGCAAATCGCCCGGTTGCATGTTGCAGCCGTTTACAGTGTGATGCGTCACGAGTTGGCCGACGGTCCAATACGCGGCGTCGCGCAAGCTACCTTGGCTCAAGCGATGTGCACTCGAATTCGTTTCACGCATCTGCGCGGTTTCGAGGAACACTCCGAGCGTGATGTCGATGGCTCCCGATGTGCTGTTGTCGGTGGACGTGAGATACGGCAATGGCTGCGGATCGTCTGCGGGGCGAGTAAATGCGCTGCGATAAGGCGCGAGCGCTTCCATCGAAACGATCCACGGCGAAATCGTGGTCGCAAAATTCTTGGCTAGGAACGGGCCGAGCGGTTGATATTCCCAGCCTTGAATATCGCGCGCTGACCAATCGTTGAGCAAACACATTCCGAATATGTGATCTTCAGCGCGATCAATCGTGATCGCTTCACCGAGCGCGTTGCCGCTCCCGATGAAAATGCCCATTTCCAATTCGTAGTCGAGCCGCTTTGATGCTTGCACGACAGGGATCGATTGTCCTGCGCCGCAGACTTGCCCCACTGGGCGATGAAATTTTTGCGCACTGATACCGATCGATGACGCGCGGCCGTGATAACCAATCGGCACCCACTTATAGTTAGGCAGCAGCGGATTGTCTGGGCGAAAGAGTTTGCCCACGTTGGTTGCGTGATGAACGGATGCGTAGAAATCGGTGTAGTCGCCGATCCGAGCGGGGAGCGCGTATTCGGCTTCGCTTTGCGGAACCAAGCAAGCTCGCAAGGTCCCTTCATGTTGATTTTTCTCGGAAAGCAAGCGGGAGAGCGCCAGACGAAGCGCGCTCCATGATTCGCGCCCCATGCCCATAAACCGATTCAGCGTTGGCTCGGCACACGCTTGCACCGCCTGCGCGGCAACGCCGGAAAGTAAATGCAGTTTTGCAAGCGCTGCGAGATCGAGAATTTGGTCGCCGATCGCTACGCCGCCGCGAAACGCATCGTGAATATCTGCGCGGCTAAACACGCAGAACGGAAGATTCTGGATCGGGAAATCAGTGAGGCCGTCGTTCGCGGATGCGACGAAGCTTTTAAGTTTTGGGTCGTGGGTTTCGTTAAGCGAATAAGTCATACCGACATTGTATGAGGGGTGCGCATCGAGTACGCCCTCCACGATGAGAGGAGCTACATATCAGTCTTGAAACTAGCAGACTTGCACCGCTTATGGATTTCGTAGGCGACGGCTTGACGTCGCTTTGCGTCGAGCGCGGTTGATCCCCGCCTGCGCGGGGACGCTCCTATTTGTTGCGTGGATTGAAATTCTTCTTCAACCCCTGCCAACAATTTGCGTAGTTTTGTTGTAGGTGGGGAGAATTGAGCGCCCACTCAGTCGGTCGCAGGATGCAACGAGTTTCAAACATGAACGCCATGGTGTCGGTGATGTAGTGCGGCTTTGTGGTGTCTGCGTTTGACGCTTTCTCAAACGTGTCTGCATCCGGGCCGTGGCCGGTCATGCAGTTGTGCAAACTCGCGCCACCTGGCACAAATCCCTCGGCTTTCGCGTCGTACGCGCCATGTACGAGCCCCATGAATTCGCTCGCGATGTTGCGATGAAACCAAGGCGGACGGAAGGTGTCTTGCATTGCAAGAATTCGCGGCGGAAAGATCACGAAATCGAGGTTACTTACGCCAGGTGTGTCAGACGCTGAGTGAAGCACCAAGAAGATTGATGGATCGGGGTGGTCGTAACTTATTGATCCAATCGTGTTGAAGCGACGCAAATCGTATTTGTAGGGGGCATAGTTACCATGCCACGCGACCACATCGATCGGGGAGTGATTCATCTCAGCGCGCCAAAGATTGCCGCCGAATTTGGCGATCAGCTCATGTGGCTTCTCTGAATCCTCGTAGGCCGCGACGGGAGTCAAGAAATCGCGCGGATTGGCGAGCCCGTTCGAACCAATTGGACCGAGATCGGGCAACTTGAGCAGCGCGCCAAAGTTCTCGCAGACATAGCCACGATGGAGCGAGCCTTCGCCATCAAGCAGGCTCACCTTGAAGCGGACGCCGCGCGGGATCACGACGATCTCGTGCGGCTCTGCATCGATCACACCGAGCTCTGTTGCAAATCGCAAACGGCCCTGCTGCAAAACGATCAACATTTCGGCGTCAGCGTTGTAAAACGCACGCTCGTTCATCGAGCGATTGGCTATGTAACCATGAATCGCAACGCCCGATTGAGCGTGGGCGTCACCGTTTCCACAATAGGTACTCAATCCATCAATAAAATCAACGCTTGCCCTATTACCGCCGGACGGTGACCAGCGGAGTTGATTCGGATTGGTAGGTAAGCGCGAGAAGTCGTTGGTGAGCTGTTTCGCACCTGCGTAGGCTGCAAACATGCCGTGCATCGCGGCCGGACGAATTCGATACAGCCACGAGCGTCGATTGCTTCCACGGGGTGCGGTGAACGCCGAACCGGTGAGTTGCTCTGCGTAGAGACCATAAGCTACACGCTGCGGCGAATTGCGCCCAACCGGTAGCGCGCCGGGTAAACACTCCGTTGCAAATTCGTTGCCGAAACCGGATTGGTATTGAGGTGTTTTCATCTTGTGCTCACGTGTAGGCGCGGGCTTGACCGCGCTTGTTCACCTGCCGCTCTGCGCAGATCTCAGCCAGCGTGAGCGGGTTCTCAGTCTCTTGCGCGGTCAAGCCCACGCCTACAACCTGTTAAGGCCCGAGTTTCGTTACGCTTGAGCGGCGAGCGTTGTCTCACGCGCCCTGCGCAACGCATCGCGCACCACGTCGAGCTCACCGATGTGATTTGCAAGCAGCAACACGAGCTTTGCATTCATTTCGTGGCTTTGCGCGGTGGTGAGGTCGCGATGCGATTCGATGAGCGCTTCGTAGAACGCATCGAAGTCCTGCATATTAGGTTCGGTGTTGAGCAACATGATTGCGTTTTCCTCACTGTCCGAGCGCGCGGCGGACCGCGTTACTGATTTTGCTCGCGTCACGGGCGCGCCATCGCGCGGCGACGTGATGATCGGGGCGGAAAAGGTAGGTCGTCCCGGGAGCGGCATCGTAGCGACTGATCCACTCGGTCGACGCGACGAAGTTCTGCGATGCACCGGTGTCCATTCGCGTGACCTCGACGGTGTTGTTTTCTTTGTAGACGACGCACGCAAACGATGACGGTAGTTCGCTCATGAACCAGGAGTTAACGCCGTCTCGTGAAATCGGGGCATCAAGCGCTGGCGCACCCGGCTTCACGCCACCGTCAAACGCAGCTTCATCCAACGTGTTCAGCGATGAATTCAAGTACGAAGAGGGCAGCGAAAGGCGACCAGAATTCACGATGCGCCGCGCGAATGCGTGATCCTTTGCGAGCGAGAGCGCGGCGTCGCGAAAGAGGCGGCTGATCTCGCTCTTCGGCGTGATGAAATCGGTGGAACGCGTGGAGTTGAGGATGTTCTCGTCAGCGGCAAACTCGCGCTCAGTGGCGTAACTCTCAAGCAGTGGATTAGACGCGATCCCACGAAGCACCGCATCGAGTTTCCAACCCAGGTTGTTGGAGTCCTGGATACCCGAATTCGCGCCGCGTGCGCCGAAGGGTGAAACCAAGTGCGCTGAGTCGCCACAAAAGAACAGGCGGCCATGTCGGAACTTTGGCATCCGTGTGCACGCGAAGGTGTAGACACTCACCCACTCCAGTTTGAACTCAACGTCTTTGCCAAGCAATGCCTGCACGCGCGGAATCACGCGTTCGGGCTTCTTTTCCTCTTCGGGATCAGCATCCCATCCGAGCTGAAAATCGATACGCCACACATCGTCTGGCTGTTTGTGCAGCAGCACCGATTGGTTCGGATGAAACGGTGGATCGAACCAGAACCAACGCTCGGTCGGGAACGGCGCGGTCATCTTCACATCGGCAATCAGAAAGCGATCTTTGAAGACTTGACCTTTGGATTCTTCGCCGATCAGCTTTCGAATCGGCGAGCGCGAACCGTCGCAAGCGACGCAGTAGTCGGCAATGATTGCGTACTCACCGTCTGGTGTGTCAATCGTGAGCGTTGTTCCGCTCCCTATGTTGTCGACGGCGACGACCCGGTTCTTCCAGCGTAGCTCGATATTCGGTAGTTGCGCTGCGCGCTCGGCGAGGAAGCCTTCCGCGTAGTACTGCTGTAGGTTAATGAACGCCGGGTGCTTATGCGCTGGTTCGGGCAACAAATTGAATTGATAGACGAGCGCGTCGCGATGAAACACCTTGCCCACGTTCCACGAAACGCCCTTCGCAACGGTTTGATCGCCGATGCCGAGTGTGTCGAAAATTTCGAGTGTCCGTTTGGCGAAACAGATGGCGCGTGAGCCGCTCGAAAGGCGAAAGTCGTCATCGAGAACCACCACCTTTTGACCGCGCTGCGCCAGATCAATCGCGAGCGCGAGCCCCACCGGGCCGGCGCCCACGATCACGACTGGGTGGCGTGCAGGGCTCGACACGGTTTGGTCGGGGCAGCGTTGGTAGGTGAATTCGTGAGTTTGATAGTTCATGGCGTTTCGCGCGTCATGTCCCCTCCCCTTCAAGGGGAGGGCTAGGGTGGGGATGGGGTTCGTCGACGCTCAAAAAGAACCCCATCCCCCTCCCAACCTCCCCCTTGAAGGGGGAGGGGAAAGATAGCGAGGAGGGGACTATCCCTCCAACGCCTTCCACATTTCAATATCTCGCTCTGCGGTCCATATGCGGGGGTCTTTGTGTCCCGTCGCCAGATCGTACGCGCGCGTGACGTCGAACGGCATGCAGTGATCGAAGATCACCCAGTGTCCGTATTTCGGCTTGAGTGCGTCGTAGGTTCGCTTGTAAACCGCCTTCAAATCTTCACCCTTCACCGCGCCCGCTCTTACGTTCGCGTAGAGATCGCTCACGAAGTCTTTTGTGCCTTGCAAGCCCGCGGCGACTTGATCGGGTGTTTGCAATGCCGCACCACGACCGGGCACAAGTTTTTCCGGTTTGAGCGCAGCGATGGCATCAAGCGTTGCAGGCCAATCTTCGTAGTAGGCGTCGCCTGCGTAGGGGGTCGCGTCGAATTCCACGAGATCGCCTGAGAAGAGAATCTTTTGCGATGGCAACCACACGACCGTATCGCCCTTGGTATGGCCACGCCCGAGCTGCATGATCTTTACTTCGAGTGAGCCGAGCCACACCGTCATCTCAGTCTGGAACGTGATGGTGGGCCAGGTCATGCCGGGCGGCACCGATTCAACGGCTTGGAAGAGGCGCGGGAAGCGCCCAATCTCACTCGCTTTATCTTGTTCACCACGCTCAACAATCAGATCGTAGGTATCGCGCGAGGCAATGATGTGATCCGCCTTGTACGCCGATGCACCTAGCACGCGAACTGCGTGATAGTGCGACATCACCACATACTTGATTGGCTTATCGGTCACTTCGCGGATGCGGCGTATTACATCCTGCGCCATCACCGGCGTGGCCTGGGTATCGATCACCATCACCGCGTTGTCGCCCACGATAATGCCCGTGTTCGGATCGCCCTCGGCGGTGTACGCATAGGCGTTGTCAGAGAGCTTCTCGAAGCTCACTTTTTTGACTTCTAGGTCAGCTTGCGAGGCGAATTTTTTTTCAGTGGACATAGGATGCAGTGGCAAGTGGCAAACAACCTTGGGAAGCGAGGTCGCGGCGCTCACGCGATGACAAAACCATCTTGAATGCTAGCGACGTATTTGTTAAAAGTAAACGCGTTTACTATTAACAAATCGCAACAATCTTGCGTTTTTTGGGTGAGCTATGACGAAAGAACAGCGCGGCATTCAGTCGATCGACGTTGGCGGGCGCTTGCTGCAAGCGCTCGCGGTATCGAGCGGCCCAATGATGCTGAAGGATATTGCGATGGCGGCAGAAATGCCACCCGCGAAAGCCCACGCCTATCTGGTTAGCTTTTGTAAGCTTGGGCTGATGGAGCAGGATGCCGAGACGGGGCGCTATGACTTGGGCGCGCTCTCGCTGCAGCTCGGCTTAGCGAGTTTAAATCGCCTCGATGCCGTGAAACTCGCTGCGCACGAGATGAGTGAACTAGCCGAGCGCACGGGGCAATCAGTGGCCATCGCCGTCTGGGGCAACTACGGCCCAACGATCGTGCGTTATCAACAATCGGTGCGCCCAATCCATATCAACATGCGCACCGGCACTGTAATGTCGCTCACCGCCACGGCGACGGGCCACGTGTTCGCGGCATTTCTCCCAAAAAATCTCGTGGAGGCGGCGCTGAATGCAACCTACGGCGATACGAAGCAAAGAGCCGCCGTGAAAAAAACGCTTGCGGGACTTGATGCGACGCTCGCAAGCGTCAGAAAACGCGGACTCGCCCGCGCTGAGGGCTATCCCCTGCCGGGCATTAATGCGTTTTCCGCTCCGGTCTTCGATCACAACGGAAATATTGCGCTCGCAGTTACTGTATTGGGGCCGAGTGCAGAATTTGACGCAAGTTGGGATAGCACGTTAGCGTCAGCTTGCCTTGATTCTGCTGGGCGGGTGAGTGTGAGGCTGGGAGCGAACTAGCGAACCTCTCGTTTTTGGTAGCAGACGTTGGTGGCGACTTTAGATACGATAGTTCGATGATTGCAAAACCTGCAGATGATTCATCAAGCCGACTTCGAATTCTTGAAGCACTTCTTGATTCCCCAAGACTCGACGTTCAACAGAAACGGCAACTGGCCGAGTACATTGATCGCAAGAAAATCGGGTTAAACGGGGAGAGGCAGGCGGCTCACTTCATTGATAGCTACCTCGCGACCCGAGACAACCATCAGGTTATCCACGACTTGCGGATCGAGGCGGATGGAGACACGGCGCAAATTGATCACCTCATCATTGGCCGAGGCTTTCACCTTTTCCTGCTCGAAACAAAGAATTTCGGGGGTGACGTAAACATCAATGATCGCGGGGAGTTTTCCGTAAGGTACGGGCACAAGGTTTACGGAATTCCCTCTCCCATTGAGCAAAGCCGCCGACATGAAATAGTGCTGCTTAAAGTGCTCGAGAGAATAGGGATCTCTGGTCGACTTGCCAGCAAACCAAAGGTGTTTCACGCGGTGCTGCTGCATCCTCGGGCGACGATCACTCGTCCCGCCTCGGACAGGTTTGACTCAAGCTGCGTGATCAAAGCCGATCAGTTTGAGGAATGGCGCCTCAAAAAGATTGATGACGTCAGTGTCGCTGGAATGCTCGGAATGATCGCGAACATTGTGTCAACGCAAACAATTGCCGAGTGGGCGCGCGCGCTCGTTGCTGAACACCAGCCAGAAAATCCGCTCGCGTTGCCGGAGTGGCTCGCGCCTCGGGAACTCCCCGCACCAGTGAAGGCACTTCGTGCGGAGCGAAACGATGTGCGCGAGGCTCGTGGTGTAGCCACAGGGCCGCAAGAAAGAGTGAGTGGCGCTTCGGAAGTCAAGCAAGCGAGTCTTGCCAAGAAGCTCGTTTGCGCAGACTGCGGCGAAAAAATATCCTACGCAGAAGGTAAATACTGCTGGAATCACGAACAGCGATTCGGGGGATTGCAATACTGTCGAGCGCACCAAGCTGGGAGGTAGCAACGTCGATAGCGCAGAGAAGCGAATCAGTTTGATCCTAGGAAGTCGCTAAACTCGCTAGACCAACTTTGTCACCCTAAAAATGTTCGCCTCCATCCGCGAAGACATCGCCGCGATCAAAGCCAAGGACCCAGCGGCCCGGACGGCGTTTGATGTCATTTTTTCTTATCCAGGGTTTCATGCCATTCGCTTCCATCGGATCGCGAATGCGCTTTGGCGCGGCAATTTCAAAAGCCTCGCGCGCTGGGTGTCGCACTGTTCACGTTTCTTCACGGGTATTGAAATTCACCCGGGTGCGTTTATTGGACGGCGTGTGTTTATCGACCACGGCATGGGCATCGTTATCGGCGAAACCGCTGAAGTGCACGATGACTGCACGATTTATCAGGGTGTGACGCTCGGTGGAACATCGCTTGAGAAAGGCGCAAAACGACACCCGACGCTCGCCAAAGGTGTGATCGTGTCTGCCGGTGCCAAGGTGCTTGGCTCTTTCACAGTGGGTGAGGGCGCGCGTGTCGGATCAAACTCGGTGGTGCTGAAACCTGTTCCACCCGGCGCAACGGCGGTTGGCATCCCGGCGCGCATCATCACCGCCGAGGTGAAAGAGAAGCGCGAGGCGACCGCGCAAAAAATGGGCTTCTCTGCGTACGGGATTTCGGCAGACTTGGACGACCCGCTGGTGCAGGCGATCCATAAGTTGCTGGACCATTCGGCGGAGCTGGATGCGCGGCTCAATGCCATTTGTAGCGCGCTTGAAAAGCAAGGCGTTGACTGCACTTCGCTTCGCGGACCTTCGGTGGACACGCAAGCCATTGATAAGCTGATTGATTCCGATTAGGCCGATCTCCACGAATCACGACTCGCAAGATCTCCCGCGTGTCAGTGGCTCTGGTGCGTGCTTTCTGGTTTCGTTATTCCAAATCGGAATGTTTTAGTGCGCTAAATCAAGGTTCATGTAACGATTTGCCGCCTAAAATTTCTGCATTGCAACACTAATCGACGCCCCAGTAGCTGCGGCGTTGCCTCAAAAAAAGAATGGATATGAGCGTTAATCCGGCGATCCCGGCTGCGGTGGCCTCCTCAAACTCACCGATCGAAGCCGATGCGCTGATCGTCGGCGCGGGCCCCGTGGGTTTATTTCAGATTTTTGAATTGGGGCTGCTCGAAATCAAGGCGCATATCGTGGATTCGCTCTCTCAACCGGGCGGGCAGCCGATTGAGCTCTACCCGGATAAGCCGATTTACGACATTCCGGCGATTCCAGTTTGTACTGGGAAAGAGCTGACCGAAGGGCTTCTCAAGCAGTGCGAACCGTTCAAGCCCACGTTTCATCTCGGTCAAGAGGTATCGAGTGTTGCCAAACGGGAAGACGGCCGTTTCGACGTGTCTACCGGGGCAGGAACGCAATTTATCGCTAAAACGATTTTTGTTGCGGGTGGCGTCGGGGCCTTCACTCCGCGAAAGCCGAAGGTTGAAGGCATTAGTGAGTTTGAGGCAATCGGGCAGGTTGCATACCGCGTTCGCGACCCGCAAAAGTACGCCGGTAAAGACGTCGTCGTGCTGGGCGGTGGCGATTCCGCGCTCGATTGGGTGCTGAACCTCCAACCCATCGCCAACAGCGTCACGCTTGTTCACCGCCGCGATGATTTCCGCGCAGCGCCTGCAAGCGTCGCGAAGATGAAGGCGCTCGTCGCAAATCAGGAGATGATGCACATCACCGGGCAATTCACCGGCTTCGAAGCAGCCGATGGCAAGATCACAGAAATTAAGATCACCTCGCTGGATGGCGTAACACGCCGTTTACCGCTTGACTACTTGCTCGCGTTCTTCGGGCTTTCCCCGCGCCTCGGCCCGATTGCAGAGTGGGGGCTTGATATCGAAAAGCGCCAGGTGAAGGTTGATACTGAGAAATTTGAGACGAACATTCCAGGCCTTTTCGCAGTCGGCGATATCAACACCTATCCGGGCAAGAAAAAGCTCATCTTGTCGGGCTTCCATGAGGCCGCACTCGCTGCATTCGGCGCAGCGAAATACATCTTCCCTGAGAAAACCGTGAAGCTGCAATACACGACGACCTCTACCAAGCTGCATGAAGTCTTAGGGGTTGAATCGCCCGTGTTCGACTGATCGGCGCACACGGCAACGTGCGCCGCTAAACTCGCGCACATGCCCTTCGGAATTTCCTTGAGCTATAGGCTACGGCGAGCGCTGCGTATCGCGGCCGTTGCGAGCCCGCCCCTGCTACTCACGCTCTGGAGCGCGATGCCGATATTGAAACCTGAGCCGAAGACGCTCTCCGGCGTTGTTTCGCGCAGTGAAGTTTGCTTAATCACCTGCGCGCCAGTGGTTGCGATCGGCGACCAACGACTGCTTTGTCGCGCCGATTTTCTAGGCGCGCCGCATGCGTGCCGCGAAAAGCACATGGTCGGGGGCGAGGCGACGGTTCGCTATTCGAGTTTCCCTTCGCTCGCCTCGCTGGTGGGGCTTTCGCCGACTACGGGAGTTTTGCTTCGCATGGAGCGCGCGGGCGAGCGGACGTTCTCAAAATCGCTGAGCGGCCACGCGTGGAGCGCGCTCTACGGTTGATGGGTTTTTCACGCGGTTTATTGGCCGATCATGGGATTGATCGTTTGGCTTTGGCCGAAGTCTTGGCTGAGTCGGCGCGTCACTTGGGAGGATCTGAAAGAGCCCGACCCCCACCCCAAAGCACCGCCACAAAAACCGCTGGTGTAGGCGGTATCGTTCTAGCCGAGCGAATTCATGAGCGCGATCAGCTCGTCGCCGTAGCGCGCAAGCTTTGCTTCGCCAACCCCTGATACGGATAGAAGTGCTTCGCGCGAGTCTGGCGTGGCGCGCGCGATTGCGCGAAGTGTTGCGTCCGAAAACACTACAAACGCGGGCACGTTCGCTGCACTTGCCTGCGCCATCCGCCACGCCTTCAACGCAGCGAAGCGCGCCTGTGCGTCACCCGTGAGCGCTTCATCGTCATCAGTGCGGCGAGCGCGTTTAAGGCTTTCGGCTTTGGTGCGAATTGTCTTTGCTCGACGCTCCTGCTTGGATGCAACTGGCCGCATGAACAAGCTCGTCTCACCGCGCAAGAGCGGGCGCGCAAGCTCTGTGAGCTTCAGCGCGCCATAAGCTTCGCTATCCGCATGCAGGAGGCCACGCGCGACTAACTGGCGAATCACAGCACGCCACGTATCCGCATCGATACCGCTGCCGATGCCATAAACCGGGAGCTGGTCGTGCCCACGCGCCATCACTTTTTCGCTTTTGCTGCCGCGAAGCACGTCGATCAAATGCGCGCCGCCAAAATATTGACCCGTACGCACCGCGGTTGAAAGCAGCATTTGCGCTGCCCGCGTGACGTCCCACGTATCCGGCGGATCATTGCAGTTGTCGCAATTCATGCAGCGATAACCGTTGGGCTGCGCTTCGCCAAAATAATCGAGCAAAATCGCGCGCCGACAGGCCGTGGTTTCCGCGAGCGCGAGCAAGCGATCAAGGCGCGACTTCTGCAAGCGCTTGAACTCATCCCCGGCGTCGGAATCGTCGATAAATCGCAACTGCTTCACCACATCACCGAGCCCGTACACCATCATCGCGTGGGCGGGTTCGCCGTCGCGGCCCGCGCGCCCGGTTTCTTGGTAATAGCCTTCAATGCTCTTCGGCAAATCGAGATGGACGACGAAGCGCACGTCGGGTTTGTCGATCCCCATGCCGAATGCAATCGTTGCAACCATGACAACCGCGTCTTCGCGAAGAAAGCGCGCTTGGTGATCACGTCGCGTTTCAGCATCGAGCCCCGCGTGATACGGCAGCGCGTTATAGCCCTTGGTGCGCAGAAAGCTCGCGATGTCTTCCACTTTGCTTCGTGAAAGACAATAGACGATGCCCGCTTCGTCGGCGTGCGCATCCAGAAAGTCAATCAACTGATCTCGTTCATCCGAGCGGTCGGTCACTGCATAGTGAATGTTCGGTCTATCAAAGCTTGAAACAAATTGCTTTGCGTTTTCGAGCTGCAGCTTGCTCCGGATTTCGGCGCGCGTCGCTTCGTCGGCGGTGGCGGTGAGAGCAATGCGTGGAACCCGTGGGAAGCGAGTGTGGAGTATCGTGAGCTCCAGATAATCGCTTCGGAAATCGTGGCCCCATTGCGAGACGCAGTGGGCCTCGTCGATGGCAAAGAGCGCAATTTTGTTCGCGTTTGAGAGCGAATCGAGAAGCGCAAGAAATCGCTCCGTGTTGAGCCGTTCGGGCGCAACGTAAAGCAGTTTCACATCCCCACGCATAGTGCGTTGCTCGACGCTGCGCGCCTCGTCTAGACTCAACGACGAATTCAAGAAACTTGCTGAAACGCCAAGCGCTGTGAGCGCGTCAACTTGATCCTGCATGAGTGCGATCAGAGGCGACACAACGATTGCCACGCCGTCGCGCAATAGCGCAGGCAGCTGATAACAAAGCGACTTGCCGCCGCCCGTGGGCATCAACACCAGCGCGTCTTCCCCCGCGACCACGCAATCAACAATCTCCTGCTGCGCGCCGCGAAAGCCTGTGTAGCCAAACACGCGTTTCAACGTTGCGAGTGCATCGTGAGAGACAGTGGCTGAAGGGCTCGAAACGCTGCTATTCATCTGCAATTTCAATTCGTTTTAATCGCGCGCTTTGACCCGTCACCACTCGTACCGATTGTTTTCTCACGCTGAAATGTGATGCTAGTAACCCGATTAACGCCTCATTCGCCCGCCCGTCGATCGGCGGCGCTTTCACATGGGCCACCCAGATGGATTCGCCGCTAGCGTCCGTCTGGAGTTCGAGTTTGCTATGTTTCGCCGATGGCTTAACTTTGACTTGAATACGGCGCATGACTCAGGTTTCATCGCTTACTTTGGCGATTGAGCTGGCGCGGTTGGTCAGGTCTGCGAGCTGATCGAGCAATCGTTTTAGTGTTTCACCGTCGCCGCCGAGAAGCGCTGTCAGCGCGGCATCGTGCTCGCGCACGGCCTCGGTCATGGTGGCAACGGTTTTTTTGCCTTGCGGCGTGAGCTTCACGCCCCATCGCCGCGCATCCTGAGACTGACTAATCCTCACCGCCAGCTCGCGCGCCTCAAACCAGTCAACCAGTCGCATGGCACCAGAGCGGTTAATGCCCATCGCCTCACTCAAAACGGTTTGACCAATGCCAGGGTTGCGATCAATCAACACCAGCGCGGCATAGCGCTGTGGCGTGATTTCCGGATCGCTCGCCGCTTTCGAGAAATGTAGATAAAGGCCATTTTGCGCGCGGCGAAGAGAGTACCCCAACAATGTGTCGAGTACACCGTAATCAAGCGCCTCGCCCCGCCGCATCGGGGCTATCACGTTTAATGGTGTCGATTGAGAATTTCTGCGGGGCATGATAAGTGGCGCATTCGCGTCGTAGAAAAGTGCGGGCGGCACGCGCGGTCGCCACGACGCGTGCAACTATGGGTGAGCGCCTAAGCACTGTGCGCAATTATCCCTTGATCAAGCGAATGAAAATTGTTGCATAATGCAACAAAACGGCTGTGGTTGGCAAAAATATGAAATTACAAAACATCGCGATTGCAGGCGCCGGGATTGGCGGCCTCACAGCGGCGCTTGCGCTTGAACGGCTCGGTCATCGCATCACGCTATTCGAGTCTGCGAATGAAATCAAAGCGTTGGGGGTGGGGATCAACGTGCTGCCCCACGCGGTTGCCGTACTCAGCGAGCTCGGGCTCGGTGAGGCGCTGGCTGCGTGTGCAGTTGAAACGGAAGCACTTGTCTTTGCAAATAAGTTCGGTCAAACGATCTATCGGGATTTGCGCGGAATCGCTGGTGGCTACGCAACGCCGCAGTATTCGATTCATCGCGGCGCGCTGCATACGGCGCTACTCGATGCTGCTCGCGCTCGAGCCAACGTGCAATTGCGACCCGGATCACGACTCACGCGATACGAGTCAAACGATCACGGTTGCAACGTGTCGTTTAGCAAGCGCGACGGCACGCTCACCACCGATTCATTTGACCTCTTCATCGCAGCCGATGGCATCCATTCCGCTGCGCGGGCACAGCGCTATCCGAACGAAGGGCCACCGAAATGGAATGGCATGATGATGTGGCGCGGAACCACGTTGGCAAAGCCGTTTATGGGCGCACGCACGATGGTGCAAGCCGGTAATAAGTACGCGAAGTTTGTTGTGTACCCCATAGAAATGCCGCGTGACGATGGTTTGCAACTGATCAATTGGATCGCAGATATTCGGGTCGCCGATGGGATTGGGGGCGTGCTTACCGCGCCCTCCCGCGAAAGCTGGAGTACACCCGGGCGCGTTGAAGATTTGCTCCCGACATTTGGCTCATGGCGATTTGATTGGCTCGATGTGCCGAGCCTCATCACCCAAGCAACACAAATTTTTGAGTGGCCGATGGTTGATCGTGATCCGCTCCCGCAGTGGCAAGATGGCAATATGACGTTGCTGGGCGACGCAGCGCATCCGATGTATCCCATCGGTAGTAATGGTGCGACACAGGCAATTTTGGATGCGCGTGCGCTCGCCGATTCGCTTGAGCAATATGCCAATCTGCGCGACGCGCTCGCTGCGTATGAGGCAGTACGCCGTCCGATGACAGCAGAAATTGTTCGCATGAATCGGCAAGAGGGGCTCGACATCATTCTTGACATGGTTCACGAGGCTTCGCCGTCGGGGTTTGAGCGCTTGCAGGACGTGATTGATCCGGCTGAGATCGACGCCGTCGTACAGCGCTACAAACGCGCGGCGGGCCATCAGCCCACCAAGGTGACATCAGCCTGAACGTGTGCGTATCCGTTTGCGCACGATTTGGCCCTGAGAGCCGCGTGTTTCGGCCAAAATAGCGGGATGGTCGCATTACAGCATGTCCTTCCCAAAAAACTCCTTACGCTCTTGGCGGGCGCATTCGCACGCCGCGAAGCAGGGGGCGTCACCACCGCAGTCATTCGCCGTTTTATTGCACGCTACGGCGTGGCGATGGACGAGGCAGAAAACCCCGATCCTGCGGCTTACAAATCATTCAATGATTTCTTCACCCGTGCGCTGAAGCCAGGTGTTAGACCGTTCTCGGATGCAGATTTTCTCTGTCCGGTTGATGGCGCGATTTCGCAGCTTGGACCGATTGCCGGCCATGCGGGGGATGTGATCTACCAAGCGAAAGGTCATACCTACTCAACCACCGCGCTCGTCGGTGGCGACGTCGCGCTCGCAAAGAAGTTTGAGCACGGACAGTTCGCTACGATCTATCTGAGCCCAAAGGACTATCACCGTATCCACATGCCCTGCGATGGCGAATTGCGGCGCATGATTTATGTGCCCGGGAAGCTGTATTCAGTGAATCCCGCCACGGCGCGTGCGGTGCCTGGGCTATTCGCCATTAACGAACGCGTGGTGTGCGTGTTCGATACACCGCACGGGCCGTTTGTGAATGTGTTGGTCGGCGCGACGATTGTCGGTTCGATGGCGACTGTGTGGCATGGCGTGGTGAACCCGCGTGATCGCGAAGGAAAAATTCCGCAACACGGTGAGTACAAAGTGGAGCGCGCAGCGCAAGTCTGTCATGTGACCCCGCCAAACGAGCCGCCGTACTTGGAACTTCGAGAGTGGGATTACAAGCCCGGCGAGGTGGTGCTCAAAAAGGGCGATGAGATGGGGCGCTTCCTGCTCGGCTCAACCGTTGTGATGCTTTGGCCAAGGGACACGATTCGTTTCACCGAAAGCTGGAAGCCAGCGGGCTCGGTACGTATGGGCGAGGCGATGGGCGTGCGTGCGGCGTAACTCGCTTGCTGGCATGAACGTCGCTTCCGCAACGTATTCGGTCTAGGAATGAAAAAGAATGATCCAATTTGATGCCACACTCCACGCATTTCAGAGGAGCAGCGCGGCGCGGCTGTCGCGGGTTGCCAGTTTTTTAGCGGCCCTAGCGTGGGGCGGCGCTGTTGGGCTTTCCGCTGCGCAGGTGCCCGCGAGCGCTGCGCCGAAGGTTGCGCAGAACACGCAATGCACGGCAATCAAGCTCTGTTACTGCGTGAATGATGAGTTTTTGCCGGTGATCGATGAGCGAGTGAAAACCTTGCGTGCGATGATCGCTGGCGAGCGCGCAAAGGGTAAGGCGATTGGCTATTTCTCAGTGCCGTTATCGACCACCGCCGGCGGGTATTTCAACGTGAACGCGGAAGTCTCAGCGCGGGCGAAAGAGCGCATCGAAGGGCGTTTCGGCGCGGAGCACACGTGGGTCTTGAATCCTGCGATGAAAGAAGCGGATCTCACCGCGCCGTCGGGAGCGCGCGGTGGTCATGGGGAATACATGCTCATGTGGACGCGCGTGCTCGAAGGAGTGAATGCGCTGGGCGAAGATTTTGATTTTGTGTATTTCGCGGGGCCGAGCGATTTCGCTTCGTTTTTTGGGCTCACCGGGCAAAACGATATGGACGTGATTGCGAAGTATTTCGATAAGCGTCTCGCGGAGGATGCCGGGCTTCGCCGTGAAGTGGAGCGCGGTCGCCTGACTCGCGCGAGCTTTAGAAATTACTACGCGCTTCGCGCATCGGTATCGTTCAGCAACGGCGCACATGACGAATGGAACATCGTGCGTGTATTGAACGAGCGTCGTCGCGCCGATCCAAAGTTCGGAAACGCGGGTCAATTGCCAAAGCTTTTCGATGGTCGTGCCGTGAGTAGTGGTGAATTCGAAAACCCCATCGCGGCGGGCAGTCCGGGTGCGTGTAAAGTGAGTTAGTTCATAATAGCTACACGCCGTCGCGCCTGATTCAACTGGGACAACACGTTGTTTTTATTTACGGCAAGCAGCAGAAAAAATCGCTTCTAACCCATTATAATCGTGGCTAGACGTCAAAGTGTTGATCCACGTTCGCTGAGATTCGGTGGCTGTCTCGCGCTCAGCTTCAGCGTGCAAACGCGCGAACACGCACGACGCGCTGAGCGAAACCTCATCCGATTTTCTTCATCCACACGGACGGTTGCAGTTACGGCGCGCCTTCCTCAAAAAGCCGCGCCGTGAGCGTTTTCTTCGTACGCGCCTAGAGCGAACCACGTCCCTCTTTGGCATGAAACGCCTGCACCGTTTCCCACGCCACATTTTGTAAATGGGTGGCGACGTCTGCCGGAAGCCCGGCGGTGTAGCTGTTACTGATTGGGTTGCGCTTGTAGACCGATGCCATCACAACAGCCGCGCCCAAGTAGGTGCCAGCAAGGCTTGGATGCCGCTTGTCGGCGACGTAGAGATTGATGTCGGGGCGCTTGGCAATTGAATTTGCAAACGCGAGGCCCGCAGGCACAACCAGCGCATTGTTTTGTTTGCCAGCCTTGATGTACTCATTGGCAAGTTGCTGCGTCATCTCTGGCTTATCGGAGTACGCCCACGACATGAAGAGCGCTGGTTCTGCGCCATTCTTGCGAACGGTGTCGCTGTGTTTTTTCGCAAATTCGTAGAACACCGATTGCAGTTGCGGATGCACCGGACACTGGCTGCAATCCATCATCAAAACCGCATCAAACGGCTTATCAAATTGATTAAAGCGCACCTCGTTATCGCCCACGAACGAATAGCTTGCCACGCCGCCTGGTTTGAAATGGGCCGCCACATCGTGCCAATTGATACCGGAACCTGAAATCGTGGCAGAGACGCTTCGCAAGCCGCGAACGCCCACAGCGCTCATCAGCTGCCCGACGTGGCCGTGCATCGAATTGTTGTAATAGAAAAAGCTATTGCCGACCCAGAGCATGGCGCGCACTTCGCCAGGCGTCTTCGGAGCCACTTGCAGCGCAGGCGCGGCAGGCGCGGTGGGTTGTGGTGCGATGCTCGCACACCCTCCGATGAGCACTGCAGCGAGCCCGAGAAAAAGGTGTTTGATGTTCATGAATTCCTCCTTGTTTAGTTTGTAATGAATTTCGCCGTCAGCCGATGAATGAAATCAGCGCAAAGAACCTCGACGAAGCGGTACCGCTCACGCGCAATCCAGTCGCAGCGCGTGACGGCTGAAAGCAATGCAGGCGGTGAACACCCTCGGCGATTCTCTACCCGCCGATATAGCTCATCTCAACTTTTTTAGCTTGGCGTTCAAGTGTGGTGGCTGCGGTACGAATCTCGCTGTAGCGATCAGTGCGCGATTGCCAAAGACCTACCAAAAGCGCTGCGATGTCGTCATCGCTCGCGCCGTTTCGCATCATCTGGCGGAAATCAGCGCCGTCGGTCGCGAAGAGGCAGGTGAAAATTTTGCCGTCGGTGGACAATCGGGCGCGAGTGCAGGTGTTGCAAAACGCTTGCGTCACGCTGCTAATCACGCCGATCTCGCCGCCGCCAGCTTTGTAGCGCCAGCGCTCAGCAACTTCACCTTCGTACTGTGCATCAATGGCTTCAAGGGGCGACCAAGCCGAGATTGCGCGCACAACGTCCGCACTTGGCACCACGTCATCCATGCGCCAGCCGTTCGTTGCGCCCACATCCATGAATTCGATATAGCGGACTACGACACCAGTGCCTTTGAAATGGTTTGCCATGTCGACAATGCTTTGATCGTTCACCCCTTTTTTAACGACCATATTGACTTTGATTGGCGCGAGCCCTACGGCTTGCGCCGCGTCAATGCCCTTCAGTACATCGGCGACCGGAAAGTCCACATCGTTCATTGATTTGAACGTGGCATCGTCAAGCGAATCGAGTGAAACTGTAATCCGCTGAAGCCCTGCGTCTTTGAGCGCACGGGCCTGCTTAACCAGGGTCGAGCCGTTGGTTGTGAGTGTGAGATCGAGCGCGTGGCCCGTTGGCGTTTTGAGCGCAGCCAGCATCTCAATGAGTCGTGGCAAATCGCGGCGCAACGTTGGCTCGCCACCGGTAAGCCGAATTTTCTCAACGCCCAACTGCGCGGAGATTCGAGCAAAGCGCGTGATTTCTTCAAACGAGAGCAGCGCATCGTGCGGCAAGAATTTGTAGCCTGGCCCGAACACATCTTTGGGCATGCAATACGTGCAGCGGAAATTGCAACGATCGGTGACCGAGATGCGCAGGTCGTGCAGCGCTCGGGTGCGCGTGTCGTACACGCGTTCGGCGAGTTTCGCGGCGGACAGTACGTGCGCCGCGGCGGGCTCGATGTTTCGTGCGCCCGCGACGGCCAGTGCAATGATCTTTCGCGATTGGTTCGCTGATTCGCCCATGGGTTAACGCTGATATGGCGCTGAAGTTTGAATGTTGATTTCCGCTTTTCGCGAGTTACGCAGCGTCATATCGCCGCGCGTCACGTCGCTACTCGCTATTCTGCTAGATTCGCCGCCGTGAACATCAGTGAGTTATCCCCGAACGAAATCCCCGCGCCAAATCACGACGGCGCATGGGGCGCAAACATTCCTGCAAAGGTTGTTTGGCCCGTCGAGGTCGTGTTCCGTAAACGGCCGGTGGCAAGCCGCTGGGCCGACTTTGAATGGGAACCGGTCGAGGCGATCATGTCGCAGATTGCGCCGCCGCTTCGCTGCGAAACCGAAGTTCGAGACGAGTGCACCTACTGGCGATGGTTCGGCGCGCTGATGGACTTACATCCCTCCGAGGGCGAAGGGTATTGGCTGAACCTCACTTCCGATGCGCCGTGCGTGTTCGTGATGTGGCGGATCGATGACGATGCGGGTGACGGGGCCGTGCCGATTCCAGCGGTTGTCACGGCCTCCTACAACGAGGCGGGTCGGATGCTCGATGCCGGTGATCGCGTTGATCGCGTGCCGATGCCTGAGCCGATGCAGGGCGCGCTTGCCGAATACACGATGAAGTTTTACACGCCGGAGAAGCGGCGAAAGGTAAGGCGCAACGATCCGTTTCGCCAAGGCGCCAGCGACAGCGCAAATGCCTTGATTGTGCCGCCGGATTCGCCCGCGGCGCGCGGAGGACAACGTGGTTGAACCGCAAGAACCCAACGCGCAGAACGAGTCTGTCCTTTCACGATGGTCACGCCTAAAGCGTGGGGCTACGCCTGATAAACCGGCGGAAGCAGTATCAGAGATTTCACCTCGCTCGCCCCAGTTTAATACAGATGAAGCGCCAGTTGTTGATGGTGAGAAAAATGCGGCGTTGGAGCCGGGCGTAGTCGTCCCCGACGCGCGCGCTGCGCGTAAGGCGAACGATGCTCTCGCTGAATTGCCATCGCTGGACGACATTTCCTTGGACCGGGATTTCACCCCGTTCATGCAGGCCAAAGTGCCGGAAGTATTGAAGCGGCAAGCGCTCAAAACGCTGTTCAAAGATCCGCACTTCAACGTGATGGATGGCCTCGACATTTACATTGATGACTACACAAAATTCGAGCCGATCAGCGCCGCGGAACTCGAGGGCTTGTCAGCGTGGAAGTCGATCAGTAAGCCGCTGCAGCAAGTGGTGACGCCTGGCGGCTACGCCGTTGACGTTGAGAGCGAAGAGGGCAAGGCGGTGCTGGCGGCGCGCGAACGGCTCGCAGCGCTCAAAAACGCCGACGAACGGGGCGCAACGGTTCCGCTCGACAGCGAGGAGACCGCATTGACTGATGCCCGCGCGCCGATTCAACAAACGCCGCCCACCTCGCCGCGCTACGGAAAGCGAGTCGGCGACTTCCGCTACGAAGATCCAGAGGCAACAGCGGCGACAGCGGCGCTGACCGACGCGCCAACCCATCCATCCATTGCATCGAGTGTTGCGCCGATTCAGGCGTCGACCGACGATCCACGCTAAGTAAGAAGTTCATGGGGAAACAGGTTTATCTTTGCTCGTGTAATCGCACGATCACTGCCGACGCAGGTGAGCTTGCGACGGCAGCGAACTCTGCCGGCGCATCGGGCGTTCATGTGTTCGACGCGATGTGCCAGCGTGAACTCGAACGCTTCAACGATGTCATCGAAGGCGACATCGCCGTCGCCTGCACGCAGGAGTCGCGCTTGCTCGGTGAGGTGGCCGGTGAATCGACGAAGGTCTCCACGATTCGCTTTTTCAACATCCGCGAGAAAGCGGGTTGGTCGAAAGAATCCAGTTTCGCCACGCCCAAGATTGCCGCGCTGATTGCTGAAGCGACGCTGCCCGATCCGCAGCCCACAACGCAGGTGAGCTACCAGTCCAAAGGCGAGACGCTCATCATTGGTGCGGCGAGCGATGCGCTGCCGATGGCCGAGATGCTTAAAGATTCGCTGCGCGTTAATGTGCTTCTTACCGATGCAAACGCGGAAATGCCGAGCGTTCGCGAGTACCCGATTGTGAGCGGCACGAATACGAGCGTTCGCGGTTGGCTTGGGGCATTCGAGGCGAAGTGGGAGCAGCAAAATCCGATTGACCTGGATGCCTGCACGCGCTGCAACGCTTGCATTGATGCTTGCCCCGAATCCGCGATTGATCTGACGTATCAGATCGATCTTCAGAAATGTAAATCGCATCGCGCCTGCGTGAGCGCGTGCGGCGATAACAACGCGATCGATTTTGCGCGAGCCAGCGCGACTGCGGCACGCGGCGGCAAATTCGATATTGTGGTGAATCTTTCTGAGCGTGCGCTTTTTTCTCAGCACCAGCCGCCGCAAGGCTATCTTGCGCCCGCCGACGACGCGGTGTCGCGGATGAAGGCGGTTGCGCAGGCGATCGCGCTTAAGGGCGAGTTTGAAAAGCCGAAATTCTTTAACTACAAACCAAGCATCTGCGCGCATTCGCGAAATAAGAAAACCGGCTGCACGCAGTGCATAGATGTCTGCTCTACCTCCGCCATTTCGCCCAAAGGCGATCACATCGAAGTGACGCCGGAGCTTTGTATGGGTTGCGGCGCATGCACGACTGTGTGCCCCTCAGGCGCGCTTACCTACGTGTACCCGAGAGTGAGCGATTTGAGTGCGCGCTTGAAGACGCTGCTGAAAACCTATTTGGCATCTGGCGGACGCGATCCGACGATTCTGCTGCACGATGCAGGGCGTGGAAGTGACGCGATCTCAGCGCTTGCGCGCCGTGGCGACGGGCTACCAGCCAGCGCGCTCCCACTTGCGCTACATCATCCGGCCGCGGCAGGCATCGATGTATGGCTCGGGGCGTTTGCCTACGGCGCAACCGGGGTCACGGTGTTGGTGACCAACGACATCGCGCCGGAATATCGCACCGCGCTCGCTGCGCAGGCGATGGTTGCGAACATGATTTTGGCGAGCCTAGGGTATCAAGATTGTCAGGTATTGATCGTTGACGAGCTTTATTTCAGTGGTGGGCTATCGCGGTCGCCACGCGGCCTTGCGGTTCGCGTGGCGGCGACGTTTAATCTGAGCAACGACAAGCGCGGCACGCTCGACGCGGTATTCGCCCATCTGCTTGAACACGCACCGACGCCGAAAACGATCATCCCGCTCGCCCTCGGCGCGCCGTATGGCGAAATTAAGGTCAACGCAGACAAATGCACGATGTGCCTTGCTTGCGTTGGGGCATGCCCGGAAGGCGCGCTTGCGGATAACCCAGAGCAGCCTCAATTGCGATTCATCGAATCGAAATGTGTGCAATGCGGCCTCTGTGAAAAAACGTGTCCTGAGAGTGCCATCACGCTCACGCCACGATTAAACCTACTGCCGGAAGCGAAGAAGCCGCGCGTTCTAAATCAGGCCGAGATCATGGCGTGTACACGCTGCGGTAAAGCACTCGGTACCAAGCAACTCGTCGAATCGATGATTTCCCGCCTTACCGGGCACAGCATGTTCGCGGACCCGAAAGCGCTCGGACGTTTGCGCATGTGCCCCGATTGCCGCGTGATCGATCTTTACAGCGAAGAGAAGCCGGTAGACATTCGGGATTTGGGAAGCCGCAAGTGAGGCAGGTTCGAGCGCACCAAGCGACCTTCGCAGTTATAGCTAAATGCCTAGAACGATTACCGTTGACGGGCAAGCGGCACAATGATTTGCTGATTGTTAATGAATAAAATTGCTATTTAGTCCCAGTTTGTGTTGGGTTACGTGCGAAGAGCAGTACCTGTTCAAAGCGCCCGAGGAGTTCGCTGATGGATGAAGTCAGTCACAGCAGTGTCGCGTTTCGCGCCTACGTTTCCGCCGAAGATCATGGGCGAGCCAATCTGTATGCGCTTATCGCGCGCCTCTTCGCGGCCGCGCCGGATGAGGCGTTGCTCTCGGCAATTGCGTCGGCAGCGCCGTTGTCAACCGAGGACGATGGTGCGCCGCTGCCCATGGCATGGTCGAAACTCATTGCGGCCGCATCAGCGGTCGATGTGGACGCGGTAGCGGAGGAGTACGAACAGCTCTTCGGTGGCGTGGGTCAGGCTCGGGTCAATTTGCATGCGTCGCACCACCTCACCGGGTTCATGATGGAGAAGCCGCTCGCGGAATTGCGCAACTCATTTGCAACACTCGGGTTATCCCGCGTGGTATCCCAGCACTCGACCGAAGATCATATTGCAAGTTTGTGCGAAGTTATGAGAATTCTGATAGTCGGGCTCGGCGATCGCGCACCCGCGAACGTCGCTACGCAAAGAGTGTTTTTCGATGAGCACATTTGGACGTGGATTGAGAAACTGGAAGTTTCGATTTGTTCACATGAGCTTGCGAATTTCTATCGAGTAGTCGGAGAATTAGCGGGGACATTTTTTCGAGTCGAGCGCGTAAGCTTCGATGTCCGATGAAGGTCACGAGCGAGGCACCATGCCCCGCATCATCAAAGCTGTTGTAAGGAGCACGTAGATGAACGATTCAAAACCATCCGCCAACCTCGGCCGGCGTGGCTTTTTGGTAGCAGGCAGCATCGGCTCGGTGGGGGCGGTGGCCGCCGTCGTTGCCCCTAAGGCAGCCAAAGTTCCGGTCGCTCCGAAAACAACAGTTGGGACCGATGAGCGCTACGTCAGTGGCGAGCGCGCTACCCGTTATTACGACACCACGCGCGTGTAAGCGCGATCCAACGTAAGGAGTTAACAAATGCTGGTTCGCAAATCACACGATGTAGACGGAAGCCACACCGATCGCCCGGCGTCGGCGTTTCGTCGTTTTGGTGCCGCCGTGGGTGGCGCAACACTCGATCGCCGCGCGTTCCTGAAGCGCTCGGGCTTGGGCGTGGGCGCAGGCGCGTTCGCCGCTAGCCTTCCGCTCGGCTTTGTCGGCGAGGCCGATGCCGCGAAGTCGGATGCCGCTGGCGGTAAGGAAGAAGTACGACGCACGGTCTGCACGCACTGCTCCGTGGGCTGTGCAGTGGATGCAATCGTCGAGAACGGCGTCTGGACGCGTCAAGAACCCGTCTTTGACTCCCCGATTAACTTGGGCGCACACTGCGCCAAGGGGGCCGCGCTTCGCGAACACGGTCACGGCGAGCATCGCTTGAAATACCCAATGAAGTTGGTGAACGGTAAATACGTGCGCATCAGCTGGGAGCAAGCACTCAACGAAGTGGGCGACAAGCTCCTCGCGATCCGTAACGATAAGGCCGCTGGCCCCGACTCGGTGTTTTGGGTAGGCTCATCGAAGCACAATAACGAGCAGGCGTACTTGCTGCGTAAATTCGTGTCGATGTTTGGATCGAATAACTGCGACCACCAAGCGCGGATTTGTCACTCGACCACGGTTGCCGGTGTTGCGAACACCTGGGGCTATGGCGCGATGACCAATTCTTACAACGACATGCAGAATTCGAAGTGCGCGTTGTACATCGGCTCGAATGCTGCAGAGGCACACCCTGTCTCAATGCTGCACATGCTGCATGCGAAGGAGACAGGCTGCAAGATGATCGTGGTTGATCCACGCTACACGCGTACAGCCGCTAAGTCAGACGAATACGTTCGCATCCGCTCTGGTACTGATATTCCATTCCTGTTTGGAATGCTTTATCACATCTTCAAGAACGGTTGGGAAGATAAAAAGTACATCAATGATCGCGTTTTCGGCTTAGACAAAATCAAGGAAGAGGTGCTTGCAAAATGGGCGCCCGCAGCAGTGGAAGAAGCCTGCGGCGTGAAAGAAGATCAGATGTTCAAGGTGGCGAAGATGTTCGCCGAGAATCGCCCATCCACGATCGTGTGGTGTATGGGCCAAACCCAGCACACCATCGGCAATGCAATGGTGCGTGCCAGCTGCATTCTGCAACTCGCCCTCGGAAATGTGGGCGTTTCGGGCGGCGGGACGAACATCTTCCGCGGCCACGATAATGTTCAAGGTGCCACCGACGTCGGCCCGAATCCAGATTCGCTGCCGGGTTACTACGGTATCAACGCGGGCGCTTGGCGTCACTGGACGACGGTCTGGGGGGTGGATTACGAGTGGATGAAGTCACGCTTCCAGTCGCAAGCGATGATGGAGAAGCCGGGAACGACGGTGTCTCGCTGGGTGGATGCTGTATTGGATGATCCGAACACGATCGACCAAGAAACGAACGTGAAGGCCATCGTGTTCTGGGGCCACGCGCCAAACTCGCAGACCCGTGGTCTCGATATGAAAAAGGCGATGGAAAAGGTCGATATGATGGTCATCATCGATCCGTATCCGACCGCTGCCGCGGCAATGCCGGATCGCAAAGACGGGGTATATCTCCTGCCAGCCTGCACGCAGTTTGAAACCAGCGGTTCAGCAACCGCCTCGAACCGCTCGATTCAATGGCGCGAGCGCGTGATTTCGCCGCTTTTCGAATCGCAGACCGATCACGCGATCATGTACGCGTTTGCGAAAAAGTTCGGATTCGACAAAGAGCTTTGTAAGAACTTTAAATTTGTGAAACCTGATGGTGATCGCAAATGGGAAGAACCTGAAGTCGAGTCGATCCTTCGCGAGATCAACAAGGGCACGTGGACGATTGGCTACACCGGTCAATCGCCCGAGCGCTTGAAGCTTCACATGAAGCACATGAATACGTTTGATCCGAAGTCGCTTAAAGCGAACGGGGGTCCGTGCGACGGAGAATACTTCGGCCTGCCGTGGCCTTGTTATGGCACGCCGGAAATGAAGCATCCGGGCTCGCCAAATCTCTACGATACGTCGAAGCACGTGATGGAGGGGGGCGGCAACTTCCGCGCGAACTTCGGTGTTGAACGCGATGGCGTTTCGCTGCTTGCGGAAGATGGCTCGCATTCCAAAGGCGCTGACTTGACGACGGGTTACCCCGAGCTTGACCATGTACTTCTGAAGAAACTCGGTTGGTGGGATGAGCTTACCGACGACGAGAAAAAGCGCGCCGAAGGCAAGAATTGGAAAACTGATCTCTCCGGCGGAATGATCCGCGTCTTCATGAAGAACCACGGTTGTCACCCGTTTGGCAACGCTAAAGCACGCGCGATCGTGTGGAATTTCCCAGACGCAATCCCGCAGCATCGCGAGCCGCTCTACGGCACGAACGTAGATCTTATGAAGAAGTACCCGACGCATGCCGATAAGGGAGGCGCGTTCTGGCGCGTGAAGACGCTCTACAAAACGGTTCAAGACAAAAACATCGCAGAGGGCTATCACACCAAGTTCCCGCTCATCATGACGTCGGGTCGTTTGGTGGAATACGAAGGGGGTGGGGAAGAGACGCGCTCGAACCCGTGGCTCGCCGAATTGCAGCAAGAAAACTTTGTCGAGATCAATCCGAAAGACGCGAATGATCGCGGTATTCGCAACAGCGAGTATGTCTGGGTTAAGACACCAACTGGCGCACAGATCAAAGTGAAGGCGATGGTGACCGAGCGTGTCGGCGCCGGGACGACGTTTATTCCGTTCCACTTCTCCGGCTGGTGGCAGGGCAAAGACCGCTTGGAGAAATATCCAGACGGCGCTGCACCCATTGTGCGCGCCGAAGCGGTAAACACGGCCACGACGTACGGCTACGACAGCGTTACTAACATGCAAGAAACTAAGACGACTATTTGTCAGGTCGAGAGAGCGTAAGGAGGATCATCATGGCACGAATGAAGTTTATTTGTGACGCCGAGCGCTGCATCGAGTGCAACGGCTGCGTTACCGCCTGTAAGAACGAGCATGACGTCCCCTGGGGCGTGAACCGGCGTCGCGTGGTGACGTTGAACGACGGTATCGTCGGCGCTGAGCGCTCGATTTCCGTCGCCTGCATGCATTGCTCTGATGCGCCGTGTAAAGCGGTTTGTCCGGTGAATTGCTTCTACACGACCGATGACGGCGTCGTGTTGCACGACAAAGACCTTTGCATCGGATGCGGTTACTGCTTCTACGCCTGTCCGTTCGGCGCCCCGCAGTTCCCGCAAGCGGGCGCATTCGGATTGCGCGGCAAGATGGACAAGTGCACGTTCTGCGCGGGTGGTCCCGAGAAAGACACGAGCAAGGCAGAGACGGAAAAATACGGTCGCAACCGTCTTGCGGAAGGCAAGCTCCCCGCTTGCGCAGAAATGTGCTCTACCAAAGCGCTCCTCGCGGGTGACGGTGACGTGCTTTCCGACATCTATCGTGAGCGTGTGATGCGTCGCGGGCGTGGCGGAGACTTGTGGGGCCATGCAACGGCGTATGGCGTGAAAGCAAGCTCATCTCCTGCACCCGTTCAACCCGCGCCAACGCAACAAAAATCATGATCAGCCCCAAGCTTTTCCTAGCCCTCGGGGCGGTTGTAGTGGTTACTGCTTGCGGTGAAAAGCCGCAGGCGGTCGCCGTAAAGCCTGGGCAGTCTGCTGCGAAGCCAGACGATAAGCCATATCAGAACGAGCAGTTCAAGGGCGATCGAGCGGCGTGGGAGCGCACACTGCGCGCGCGCGCTGATAACCAGAACGAATACAAACGCGTCAATTGAGTCGCCATACTGGTGAGTCCACTCGCGCTCGTGCCACACGCGGCGGCCATACTCGCTAGAGACGTATTTCGGAGTTAAGCATGAATCGTTTGTTACATCGTATCGCGACATTGTTCGCTACGGCGACGTTAGCGTTCGCGAGCATTGTGTCCGCGCAGCAGAGCACCGGCCCAACGCTCCCCGCTGAGGAATTGGCGAAGCAGCAACAGCTGCGAACAGTTCAGCAGCCCTATAACAACGCGCCCACGTGGGATAAGGCACGTGGAGCCGTTGCGGGGTACACGAGCATCCCTGGAGTTGAGACGGGCGTGCTCATCCAAGACGGCGGACAGACCTGGCGCGCGCTGAAGAACGGAACGGTTTCCGTTTGGGGTGGCTGGGCGCTGGTCGCGATGATGCTGGTAGTGGGGGGATTTTATGGGTGGAAGGGAACCATTCAGCTCAAAGAAGCGCCCACGGGACGCATGATTGAGCGCTTCACGCTGACCGAACGCATGGCACACTGGACGACTGCAATTACGTTTTCAATCCTTGCGATCTCGGGGCTTATTCTTGCGTTCGGAAAAAACATCTTGATTCCGGTGTTCGGCTTCACCGTATTTTCATGGCTCGCGACGCTCGCGAAAACGCTGCACAATTTCGTTGGACCGCTGTTCGTTGTAAGCATCGTGATCACGTTCTTTGTGTTCCTTCGAGACAACACGCCGCGGGCTATTGATTTCAAATGGCTGATGACGTTCGGCGGGCTTTTCTCTGGAAGGCACATCCCGAGTGAGCGTTTCAACGCTGGAGAAAAGATTTGGTTCTGGGGTGGACTGATGGCTCTGGGGATCGTTGTCGGCGTGTCAGGACTTGTGTTGAATTTCCCGAACTTTGGACAAACGCGTTCGACGATGCAGCTCGCCAACCTCGTTCATCTCGGCGGATCCGTTATTTTCATGGTCGGCGCGCTCGGCCACATTTACATGGGCACGCTCGGAATGGCCGGCGCGTTCAGTGCGATGAAGACAGGACAGGTCGATGAAGCATGGGCGAAAGAGCACCACGAGGTATGGTATGACGACATCAAGGCGGGGCGTATTCCCGCAATTCGTACGAAGAATTTGACGTCTGCGCAGCCGGTTGGAGGAGATGACTAATGAAAAAACTGAATCATTGGATTGTTGTCGCGTTTGGAAGCGTGTTCGCAACAGTCGCGATCGCAAAATTACCCGTCCCCGTGCTCACCGATGAGCAAAAGGCTAAAGCAGAAGAGGCTAAGGTGAAAGCTGCGGACGCTGCGAAGAAGGCGGCTGCGGACGAGGCGCGCTACCAGGATCGCGTCGCGGAGCGCTGGTTTAAGGAGGCAAGAGCCGCTGGAAAAACCCCCGCCCCGTCTCAGTTCGTAGCGGTCGCCCCGACGCCGCCAGTCGCTGCCCCGAGTTCTTCCGAGTCTCACGGGCAGAAGCAAACTGCAGTTCCCAAATCACAGAACACGTCGGCTCCCGCTCAGCGCCCACCGGTCACCGCCAAAAAGCCGTAGCGACTTTCCCGCTATAATGGAGGGCTGTTCCCGGAGAGGTGGCAGAGTGGTTGAATGTACCTGACTCGAAATCAGGCGTACCGCAAGGTATCGGGGGTTCGAATCCCCCCCTCTCCGCCAAGATTCACAGAAAGCCCTGTTATCAGGGCTTTTTGTTTTGCGCGACGCAATACCGTCAGCAGCTCCGTTGATTCGTCGCCGTCAGCCTCGCGCATGCGATCTCGTTGCACACTACAACTTTCGCCGCCAGACGCAATTTAATTTGGGCCAACCGATCAATTCGCAGTGTATCGATACTGAAGATATAGTGCTGGCATACGCAAATTAAACTAGCCTCGTTCTATAAAGATAAACGGTTTCAGCTAGGGTAATTTGCGCTAGCCTGGAGGCCAGTCGTCGGCAAGAATCAAGGAATTTGGGGGAGGTTATTTTGAGTGAATCGCTGCACACCGTTCGACCTTGGCTACGCGAGTATCCGTCAGCAATTGCGCCCGAGGTCGACTTCGACTCGATCGCCAATCTCGCTGAGCTGGTAGAGACCGCGTTTCGCGAGCACGCAAGCAAGGTCGCGTTCTACTGCAGCGGTAGCCAAATCACGTATGCCGAGCTCGACTCTCTGAGTGCGGCATTTGCGAACCACTTACAGAAGCATGGGTTCAAGCGCGGAGACCGCTTTGCGCTCATGATGCCAAATATTCTTCAATACCCGATTGCGCTGATGGGCTGCCTGCGCCTTGGGGTAACAATTGTTAACTGCAATCCTCTTTACACGCCGCGAGAGCTAGCTCACCAACTCCGCGACTCGGGGGCTAAGGGAATTTTGGTCGTCGAGAACTTCGCAAGTGTGTTGCAGGAAGTGCTTCGAGAAACTGACGTGTCGCATGTAATCGTCACTGGGCTTGGGGATCGACTCAGTTGGTGGAAAGGGCCAGGCCTTAACTTCCTAGTCCGGCACGTCGCCAAGATGGTGCCTCAGTTTGAATTCAAACAAGCGATTCGCTTTAACGCGGCGCTTGCGGACGGCGCAAACGGGAACTTTACTCGTGAGCCGCTGACTCACGACGATATTGCTTTCCTGCAATACACCGGCGGCACGACAGGCGTTTCCAAGGGGGCGATTCTCACTCACCGAAACATCATTGCAAATGTGATGCAGTGCCGTGCCTGGCTTTTCGGCTTTACCAGGCCCGGCGAAGCGCCGCGTGA
This sequence comes from Betaproteobacteria bacterium, assembly GCA_013298145.1. Taxonomy (GTDB): domain Bacteria; phylum Pseudomonadota; class Gammaproteobacteria; order Burkholderiales; family Casimicrobiaceae; genus Casimicrobium. Next base: position 1,179 of record JAAFJO010000006.1, on the reverse strand, counting down.
CGAATGCATCATTGCGGCGTTGCCTCTGTATCACATCTTTGCGCTCACAGCGTGTACGTTCGTGTACGTCACGATGGGAGCGAAGATCGTCCTGATAACTAACCCGCGTGACGTGCCCGCATTCGTTCGTACGCTGGCAGAGCATAAGTTCACCGTGGTTCCGGGTGTTAACACGCTGTTCGTCGCACTCATGAACCATGAGGATTTTGCGCAACTCGATTTCTCAAATCTTCGCTACGGACTAGGAGGCGGGATGGCCGTTCAACGTGCGACCGCTGAGGATTGGCAACGCATCACGGGTCGTCCGTTGATCGAAGCGTATGGGCTCACTGAAACCTCTCCCGGTGCCACGATCAATCCGGTGTCTGACGCTGGGTACAACGGCTCAATTGGTGTTCCCATTCCATCAACCGAAGTGCGTCTTCGTCGCGATGATGGCAGTTTCGTAGCGTTGGACGATTTTGACTCTCCTGGTGAAATTTGCATTCGCGGTCCGCAAGTGATGAAGGGATACTTCAATCGCCCCGAGGAGACGATCAAGGTGCTAGACGGCGATGGCTGGCTGGCGACCGGTGATGTCGGGAAGATGGACTCACGGGGGTTTTTCTACATTGTTGATCGTAAAAAAGACATGATTCTTGTTTCCGGATTCAATGTGTATCCGAACGAAATCGAGGGCGTCGTTGCGATGCATCCCGGTGTGCTGGAGGTGGCCGCAGTCGGAGTTCCTGATTCGAAATCGGGCGAAGTGGTGAAGGTGTTTGTTGTACGGAAGGATCCAGCACTCACATCCGCGCAACTCCTCGCCCACTGCCGAGAACAGCTTACTGGATACAAGATACCTAAGTTTGTGGAATTCCGAAATGAACTACCAAAAACAAACGTCGGGAAGATTCTTCGGCGCGAGCTTCGCGACGAAGAAACGAAGAGAAGAGAAGCCGCGTAAGACTTTTTTGAGCAAATTTTCAAAATATTTTTGAAAAGACGGTTTTTCGGCGTTTCCAGGGCTGCGCTGCTCAAGAAATGGTCAGTTTTTGCTTAATCTATTGGCAGTTTTTCTTATTTTTTTGTTGGTTGGAGTTGCGTGGATTAGAAAGTTGCTACATAATCTCGTTTCTCCGCTGAACAAACGTAACGAAGCGAACGCAGCCATCTAGGTTGTTGAAGAGTTTGACGAGG
>JAAFJO010000005.1 GCA_013298145.1 Betaproteobacteria bacterium | reverse complement strand
CCGCACCATCGCAACGGGCACGATCACCGCATCTGGAACGCTCGCGCAAGCGATTCCACCCTCGCTCGTGTTGATCGTATTGGCGGACCAATTGGGTCGCTCGGTGGGCGACATGTACGAAGGCGCGCTCGTACCGGGCTTGTTGCTTGTTGGTTTGTATCTGCTCTTCATTGTGGCAGTAGCAATCACCCGTCCACACTGGGTTCCAGCGCTTCCGCAAGAAGCTCGCATCTATCGCGAAGACAACGGCGCGTCGGGCCATAAGTCACTGCTTGCGTTACTCGCAATCGCAGGCGTGTGTGGCTACGTGTGGTCACAAATGCATCAGTCCATCATCAACCCGATGATCAAGCGCGAGCTTCCAGCGCCTGGAGACGAAGTGTTCATCATGTCGATGACGATTGCTTCGTTTGTGGCGCTGGGTTTGGCGCTTGCAAACCGCGCGCTTCGCTTGAAGCTCGTCTCGAAGCTCGCCGAGCAGGTCACCTTTGTGTTGATTCCGCCGCTGATCTTGATTTTCCTCGTGTTGGGAACGATCTTCTTGGGCGTGGCAACGCCGACCGAGGGCGGTGCCATGGGCGCGTTGGGCGCACTCATCATGGCGGGCTCGAAGCGCAGACTCAACTTCAAACTGCTCAAGCAAGCGCTAGACAGCACCGCGAAACTTGCGTGCTTCGTGCTCTTCATCTTGATCGGCTCAACAGTGTTCAGCTTCACGTTCAATGCCGCTGACGGACACAAATGGGTCGAGCATCTCTTCGATAAAGTACCTGGCGGTCAGCTCGGGTTCTTGATCGTTGTAAACATCTTGGTGTTCATCCTTGGTTGCTTCATTGACTTCTTCGAGATCGCCTTCATCGTCGTGCCGCTGCTTGCACCAGTAGCCGACAAGATGGGCATCGATCTGATTTGGTTTGGTGTGATCATCGCCATGAACTTGCAGACTTCGTTCTTGACGCCGCCGTTTGGATTCGCGCTCTTCTATTTGCGAAGTGTGGCAGCGAAAGCTGACTACAAAGACCGCGTGACAGGAAAGCTCATCCCAGCGGTCACCACCACGCAGATCTACAAGGGATCGATTGCCTTCATTATTTTGCAGCTCATCATGGTGGGCGTCGTGATGTGGAAACCGGGCTTGGTGATCGATAACGTGCAGACGAAGTCGAAAACCATTGACACCAGCAACATCAACCTGGACGTCGAAAAACCGACGAACAAGCTGTCCGATGAGGACATGATGAAAGTGTTTGACCAGAAGCGCGAGCAGCAGGAGAAGCAGAACGATGCCCAGCAGCCAAGCGCAAACAAGGTGGACGATGATCCCGCCAAAGCGCTCCTGGAAGAAATGAAGAAGGAAGGCGCGAAGAAGTAATCGCGCCACGAATCGAAAATCACAAAGGGCGACTGCGGTCGCCCTTTTTTTATTTCGATCGATCACGTAGCGATAAGAGCGAGTCGTGACAACCCGTCGATGCAAATCACCCTGGCGCTTTGCCGCAGGCGCGTTGTGGCTGGCGCTTGGCCACTGTCGCATGCTTCGTGGTTGGCTACTGCGTGAACTGACGCGCACAGACCACATTTACGCCTCGAACCAACTCGCAGGCAACCCAGGGCCGTTCAACCGCGTCGCAAATAAAAAACCGCAGGATCGCTGCGGTTCTTTTGAGTGGCGAAGCATCAAGCTCCGCCAGATCGGCCCAGACTACAGGCGCTGAGCTTGCATGAAGTCATCGAAGCCAGCCTCGGTGAAGCGGAACCACTGATTGGCCTCGCGACGGAACGCCGAGTAATCGTCGTAAATCTTTTTCCATGTTGCATTCTTAGACGAGATGTCTGCGTACAGATCCATCGACTCTTTGAACGCCTTGTCCATCAAATCTTTCGGGAAGCGATGCAGCTTCGTGCCGCCAGCAACGAGCTGCTTCAAAGCGGCTGGGTTGCGCGCGTCGTAACGAGCTTGCATTTCGGTGTGCGCGAAGGCCGCTGCGTTTTCGACGATTGCTTTGTACTCAGGCGTAAGCGCGTCAAAGGCTTTTTGGTTGACATAAAGATCGAGCTGCGGGCCACCTTCCCACCAGCCTGGATAGTAGTAGTGAGGCGCAACCTTGTTGAAGCCGAGCTTTTGGTCATCGTACGGGCCGACCCATTCGCACGCATCGATCGTGCCTTTTTCAAGCGCCTGATAAATCTCGCCGCCTGCAATATTTTGCGGTACTGCGCCGAGGCGCTGACACACTCTGCCTGCGAATCCACCAACTCGGAATTTCAAGCCATTGAAGTCTGCGGCCGACTTGATTTCTTTGCGATACCAACCGCCCATCTGCGCGCCAGTGTTACCCATTGGGAAGCTTGTGAAGCCATAGCCCGAGTAGAACTCACGCATCAGCTTGAGGCCATTGCCTTCGTACATCCACGCGGTCATCTGGCGCGAATTCAAACCGAACGGAATCGCGCAGCCAAGCGCGAACGCATCGTTCTTGCCGAAATAGTAGTAAGGCGCGGTGTGCCCTGCTTCAACGGTTCCGTTTTGCACTGCATCGACCAGACCAGGCATCGGTACCAGTTCACCGGCTGCATGCACCGAGATTTGGAATTTCCCGCCGGTCATCTTCGAAACTTGTTGCGCGAAAACTTCTGCCGCGCCGTAAATCGTATCTAGCGACTTTGGGAAGCCGGAGGTCAAACGCCAGCGCACATTTGGCGACTGGCCAATAACGGCTGGCGCACCGAGGATCGCGCCACCGGCCGCTGCACCAGCAGCCGATTTAGCGAGAAAGTTACGACGTTGCATAGTCTCTCCAATGAAATAAGAGTCAGGTCTTAGAAAAGTAGTTGTCTAGAAATTCGCGATGCCGATTTCGAGGTTGTTAACGTTAAGGTCAACTAGTTGTGCCGCGCACCATGAAAACTCTCAAATTCTAGGTTTGCGCGAGCATTCACTCTAGCGGGGTTTTCCCGGGAAACATGCGCCGAATGCGCGCACTCGGTGTCGTCATAATTCATAGGGTGAGCTGCTCACGCTTGCACACGACCCAAACTCTGCGAGTGCAACAAAACAAGACCTCAACGACTGTCCCTCCATGAACCCAACTACCTTACAAATCGTCGGACTCTGCCTGTTTGTTGTCGCGGTGCTCCACACCTTTAGCGTCAAACAATTCGAGAAGCTCGCTCATCGCTATCCGAATCACTCGGGCACGTTCCATTTCCTCGGAGAAGTAGAAGCGGTGTTTGGCTTCTGGGCGATGGTGCTGGTGACGTACATGTTCTTCGCGCTCGGCAAAGAGCCCGCAGTGAAATACCTAGAGTCTCGCAATTTCACTGAGCCGATGTTTGTTTTTGTGATCATGGTGGTCGCTGCGAGTAAGCCGATTGTGAGCGTTGTGAGCTGGGCGGTCCGAATGCTCACCATCTTGATCCCTGTGTCCACAACCCTACGGATGCATCTCTTTTACTTTTTGATCCTCTCGTTTGTGCCGCTCACAGGCTCGCTCATCACCGAGCCTGCTGCGATGACACTCGCAGCGCTCATGTTGCGAGATTTCGTCTTCCGTGACCCGGACATTTCGGTGCGCGCCAAATACGCGACTGTTGGCGCGCTGTTCGTGAATGTTTCCATCGGCGGCGTACTCACATCCTTTGCCGCGCCGCCAGTGTTGATGGTGGCAGCAACGTGGGGCTGGGACACAAAGTTTATGTTCCTCAACTTCGGCTGGGAAGCAACGCTCGCCGTTTGCATTAACGCTGCCGCAGCGACCCTCTTCTGCGCTAAAGATCTTTTCAAAGTTCGCTTTAATGCTCGCCGCGAAGCACCGGATATTCCGTGGAGTGTCATCCTCATCAGTGTTGCATTTCTTGCGGGCGTAGTCGTTTTTGCGCACTATGCGGCCGTGTTCATGGGCATCTTCTTGTTCTTCTTGGGCTTCGCAACGGCGTACGAGAAGTATCAGAGTCGCTTGATTATGAAAGAAGCACTGATGGTTGGATTCTTCCTAGGTGGCTTGGTTGTGCTGGGTGGACAGCAAGCCTGGTGGCTGCAACCTTTGCTCACAAAAATGTCGCCCGACGCGGTTTACTTTGGCGCAACTGCACTCACCGCCGTTACCGATAACGCGGCGCTTACTTATCTCGCATCTCTCGTCCCCGGTTTGTCAGATGAGTTCAAGTACATGGTGGTGGCGGGCGCCGTTACGGGCGGCGGCCTTACGGTCATTGCCAACGCACCGAATCCTGCGGGTTATTCGATCCTCAAGGGCTCTTTCCCGGATGATTCGATTGGTGCGGGCGGCTTGTTAGTCGCAGCGCTTCCTCCAACTTTTGTGGCGATTTTCTGTTTTTACGGCTTGCACAAAATTTTGGGATAGGGGCGCATGACATTGCTTGCGACGCGAACGGCGAGCGCCGTAGTTGGCGTCGCCGCGCTTTTCCCGCTGCTGAGTCTGTCCGCATGTACGACGCCGACACGTTCGTTTGCTCCGATTGCATCAGTTTCGAATGCTTTGGTTAGTTACACCGCTGCACCGGTAGAGCCGTTATCCGCCACGATCTTGCGCGCGACGCGCCCATTTACTGATGCACGATCGCTGGATGCTGCAACGTCCTGTGTGGTATCTGCCGGGCCATCCGCGGCGATTCGTTTTGAGGCGGATCGATTTCTCATCCGGATCGCGCAGTCTGACCTTTGCGGTACGCAGTTTGCAAACCGCGAGGCGTGGATCGCTGCGTCAGACGTCAACATCGCTGATAGCGCCTATGCGCCGTCGCTCGTTCGTGTCCACGAGACGGCCGGTCTGCGCATCGCAATGGCCTACCACGGCGACAATATCTTCTGCGACACCGCAGCGCGCTGTCGGATCCTCGAGCGACTTTACGCCACACCGCGCTGCTTCGCGAACCCCTCGGTCGCCGTCGTCCTGCAACGCGCAGCGCAAGCACTACACGCGCGCGACACGTCGCTCACGCTCAAGGTCTTGGATTGCTATCGGCCGATTTACGCGCAAGAGCGAATGTTTGCCCTCGTCGCCGATCCAAAGTGGGTCGCACAGCCCAAGCCGCCACGCTACGGTGGTCACAATCGAGCGGTCGCGATTGATCTCACCGTCGAGCGAAACGGCGTCGAACTTGACATGGGAACCGCATTCGATGCGTTCGATGACAAAAGCGAATGGCGCGAAGACGGCCTCGGCATCACGGAGTTACAACAATCGAATCGGCGCGTGCTGCGTGCGCTGATGATCGAATCAGGCTTTCGTCCTTACGACGGCGAATGGTGGCATTTTTCGCTCCCGTTCACGGTTGAGACAGAGCCAAAAGCGCGCAATGCGCCGCTATAGCAGCTTCGACCTCGATCGCCCCATTTAAATCGGGGAAGAGTGAGATAAGCTAATTTGTTGTTATCACTATTTTTTTGCAGTTAGCCTCTGCCTTCGCCGATATACAGGCGGCTATTTACTTCACAAATGAGGTCACCAGTTTTTATAATCCGAAGCAAGTGCGTAACTGGCGTAGTGCCGTGATCAAAACGATTCGGCATTAGAGGGAGTCACCCTCAGGAAGCGCGCTGTTGTGTGAAGTGGTTTTCGTCATTGGGCTATCGTGAAATTTCTTGATCGCCTGTACCGCACGAATCGATCCGCACGCAACCCCCGCCGTTCGCCTGGGCATGCACAGAACACCTACCGTGAGTGTTCCGTGCCGAACTGCATTGTCTGTAAAGATCGCAAAGGAACATTGCCCATGAACGCACGCCCAGAATTTTTTGTCTCCTCCCTCGCACAGGTCGATCCCGATTTGTTCGCCGTGGTGCAAAAAGAAAACCAGCGCCAGGAAGATCATATCGAGCTGATCGCCTCCGAAAACTACACCAGCAAAGCCGTGATGGAAGCGCAAGGCTCGCAGCTCACCAACAAATACGCCGAGGGCTACCCTGGTCGTCGCTACTACGGCGGCTGCGAATATGTGGATCAAGCCGAAACGCTCGCCATTGAACGCATCAAGCAACTTTTCGGCGCGAAGTTCGCCAACGTGCAGCCGCATTCCGGCGCGCAAGCAAACACCGCGATTTATTTCGTGCTCATGCAGCCGGGTGACGGCTTCCTCGGCCTCTCGCTCGCAGAAGGCGGCCACCTCACACACGGCATGGCGCTCAACATGAGCGGCAAGTGGTTCAAGCCCACGGCATACGGCCTCACCGCCGAAGAGAAAATCGACTACGACGCGATGCGCGCCAAAGCGATTGAGACGAAGCCGAAGATGATCGTCGGCGGCGGCTCTGCCTATTCCCTGCAATGGGATTGGAAAAAGATGCGCGAAATCGCTGATGAAGTTGGCGCGTATCTCTGGGTTGACATGGCGCACTACGCAGGCCTGATCGCCGCCGGTGTGTATCCAAACCCGATGCCACATGCGCACGTCGTCACCAGCACCACACACAAAACACTTCGTGGCCCCCGCGGCGGCATCATCCTCACCAACGACGAAGATCTCGCGAAAAAATTCAACAGCGCCGTGTTCCCCGGCCTGCAAGGCGGCCCGCTCATGCACGTGATCGCCGCGAAAGCGGTTGCATTTGGCGAAGCGCTCAAGCCTGAGTTCAAAACGTATCAAGAACAAGTGCTCAAGAACGCAAAAGCGCTCGCGGAAACGCTCGTGTCACGCGGTCTGCGCATCGTGAGCGGTGGCACCGAATCGCACCTGATGCTCGTTGATCTTCGTGCGAAAAAAATAACCGGTAAAGAAGCCGAACACGTGCTCCACACCGCGCACATGACCTGCAACAAAAACGCCATCCCGAACGATCCGGAAAAGCCAATGGTCACGTCGGGCATTCGCTTGGGGTCACCTGCGTTCACGACGCGTGGATTCAAAGAAGCCGAAGCGCGGATGGTCGGTAACTTCATCGCGGACGTACTAGAGAATCCGCAGGATGAAGCGACGATTGAGAAAGTGCGTGAGCAAGTGATTGCGCTTTGTTCGCGGTTTCCGGTGTATCGGTAAACAAGCCGCCCGTGAAGCTCTCAATCGCGCAACTTGCGTTAGCCTTTGCGGCACTAGCGCTTGTAACCTTCCCTGTTTCGAGCAGCGTTGGCAATACCGTTGACATCAAGACTTCAGCGCATGAGCTGCCCGGGTTGCCCCCTCAAGGGCCATTTGAAGCACTCGATGCGCTCTGGGCCGAAGCACGCACGGTAACCAAGCTTTACGTCGATGGAGACTTTTACGCGTCTTACAAACTGGCGGAAGCGCAAGACTCGGTTCGAAATCCATTTTTCGCTTACTGGCTGGGCAGGATGTTGCTCGAGGGAAAGGGAGTGGAAAAGAACCGAGAGCGCGGCATCGACCTTCTTGGGTTCGCTGAAAAACAGGGGGTTGGCAGCGCTTCGCTGCTCTTGTGCCAAGCGTATGCCGAGGGGAAGTTGACAGAGAGAAACGTTGAACTCGCCCGAATCCATCAACTGCGTTGGATCGATTTTGAGATTGCGCACGCCAACTATCGTAATCGCGACTACTCGTTGATCAAGACACTTTTTGATCGCGAAAGAGCGAGCGCCTATCGATTTTGGCAGCAACGATTGACTTACATGCAGAAGCTGCGGATTCATTCCGATTTTCATAGTTTGCGTCAGACACTTATAGATCCGGTGAAGCCATCAACTGCGGTGATGGCGGGCGCTCTGCCGCTGGCATGTCGTCCACCCGCGCCACCTCGTCAAGCGATGTTGCAGCTAAAGGTTGACGTAGTCGTTGGTGATGTTTATTTCTTCGTTGACTCGCGCGGACGGGTAGACGGAATGGCGCTAGGCGAGATCACCGAGCCGCGGTTGACTCTTGCAACCATGCGACTCTTCGATATTGCGCTGCGAAACGAAAGTTGCGTTTTGCCCCCGAGCTTGTCCGATCAGCTTGTACAGATTCCCTTCAAATTCCGACTCGAATAGAGGGTAGGTCCGTAGGCGTCTCCCCCCCCGTACCCACGCGTTGCGACGACCACGAGAGAAACCGCTTGTGTAAACCCCGTAGCGCGGGAGGGCGGATTCACGAAGAGACATCCGACGTTGACGGCATACGGCTACGGTAGATAGCGCTGCGCGCATCCACCGCACGAATCCTGCCAAACCATATTAGTTCACGCCGTAACCTGCGGTAGGTCGGACACCCGAAGGGGTTCCGACTTGTGACTTCCCCAAAGGCATTCGCGCATCTCCCAGGGCAACCGTTTCGGCGGAACCTCTTCGAGCCACGCCGTATGCTTATCGCAAAACGTGTCGTTTGACGTTACTAACGCTTAGCGTTACTATTTGACAATGGCGACTCAATCCTTCAAGTGCAGCGATACAGCCTTGATGTTTTCGGGGACGCGCGTGAAGCGATTCGCGAATATCGAAGCCTCGGCGATGAGGAAGCTGGCGATGCTTCATCGTGCGGCGAATTTGAACGACTTGCGCGTGCCGCCCGCCAATCACCTCGAAGCACTCGCGGGAAATCGCAAAGGCCAACACAGCATTCGCGTGAATCAGCAATGGCGTGTGTGTTTTGTTTGGACAGCAGACGGACCGAGCGACGTCGAGATTGTTGATTACCACTAATGAGCTACCCGACGCCGCAGGGAAAAGCGGTTCTCTGAGGAGATATTTATGCGCAAAGTTCCCTACCCTAAACCCGGCGAGATTCTTCTCGAAGAGTTTCTCAAACCCATGGGCATCACTCAGTATCGCCTTGCCAAGGAAATTGGTGTGTCGCAGCGGCGTATCGGCGAGATTGTGTCTGGCACACGCTCAATCACCGCGGATACAGGTTTACGTTTGTCGAAATTCTTTGGCACATCGGATGGCTTTTGGATTGGCCTACAACTTGATCATGACGCAGCCCATGCGAAGTACGAGTTGCGAGATGTATTGAAGGAAATTCGTCCTTGGGATGGCGCGATTGCCGCGTAGTAATCCGAAAGAACCAAGACTCGTAAGGTGAAATCATGAAGCGAAGAACCGCACTCACCACCCTCGGCGCTGGCGTCGTCGCCATCGGAGCTGGCGCTTGGCTCGCGCTGCCTAGCGGCTCACGCGCGCTGACGATTGCGTCCGCAGCGAGTGAACTCGCGAAACTCAAAGGCGCTGCGATCAAGCACACTGGCGGCTGGACGCCTGCGCAGGTGTTTGAGCATCTTGCGCAGAGTATTGACTATTCGATGATTGGCTTTCCGCAATCAAAGTCGCCCCTCTTCCAGTCGACCGCGGGCGCGGTTGCGTTTGCGGTGTTTCAGTCGAAGGGCGCGATGACGCATGGCTTGACGGAACCGATTCCCGGTGCCCCCGTTCTGGCGACGAACGGAAACACTGATGCTGCCTTGGATCGCTTGCTCGCTTCGCTCAAAACCTTTGACACTTACGCGGGCGCACTTAAGCCGCATTTCGCGTACGGCCCGCTCGACAAGACGCAATATGCGGCGGCACACGCGATGCATGTGTTCAATCACCTCACAGAATTCTCGGCCTAGACTTTATGAATCTTCAACTCAAAAACAAGAATGTGATCGTCACTGGCGGATCACGCGGCATTGGGCGCGCGGTGGCGCTCGCGTTCGCGGATGAAGGCGCGAACGTGGCGATCTGCGCGCGCGGCGCGGATGCGCTTTCCCGCACGCGCGATGAAATCCTCGCGAAAGGCGTGTCAGCGTTTGCGGCCTCGTGCGATGTCGGCAATGCTCATGCGCTCGCGAACTTTCTAGACGAAGCCAACGCGGCGCTCGGTGGCGTCGATGTGTTGGTGAATAACCCGTCCGGCTTTGGTATGAGCGACGACGAAGCGGGCTGGAAAGCCGGATTCGATGTGGACATGATGGCGGCGGTGCGCGCAACGCAACAGGTGAAGCCGTGGATCGCCGCGCGCGGCGGTGGCACGATCATTCACATCTCATCGATCAGCGGCATGGAAGGCACGACGCGCGCGATTCCCTACGCAGCGATGAAAGCCGCGATGATTTCGCATTCGAAATCGATGGCGCTTACGCTTGCGCCGAAAAACATTCGAGTGAATTGCGTGTCGCCGGGCTCGGTTGAATTTCCGGGCGGCACGTGGGAACAGAGAAAACTTGCTAACGATCCCGTGTATGAAGCAGTGCGAAGCGGTATCCCGTTCAAACGGCTGGGACGGCCAGAAGAGATCGCAAACGTAGTTGTCTTCTTGGCCTCCGATGCGGCGCGCTGGTTAACTGGTGCAAACATCCCCGTTGACGGCGGACAGCATCGCGGCATCTTCTAGCGCTACGATGCGGCACAACAGAGCGAAATTAGTGACAAATCGAACAAGGAGGACTGAATGAAATCATTGCTAAAAACAGTTACGCGCGTCGCTGCAATCATTGGCGCGACATGCCTTGCGGCGTCAATTCACGCCCAGGCTTGGCCCACAAAATCGATTCGGTTCGTGGTGCCCTTTGCGCCGGGTGGCACGAGTGAAATCGTCGCGCGCTCAGTGGCGCAAGAGCTATCGACGATCCTCGGTCAAACAGTGTTCGTTGAAAACAAGCCGGGCGGCGCGGGCATCATTGCAATGCAAGAGGTGATGAAGGCCGATCCCGATGGGCATACGATCATCATGGGTCACGTGGGTACGATGGCAGTGAACCCTTATGCGATGCCTAAACATCCGTACGACGTCAACAAAGAGTTTGCGCCTGTGATTTTGCTGGCGCGAGTACCAAGCATCATCGCCGTCACGCCTGAAACGCCTGTCAAGAATTTGAAAGAGTTTGTTGCGCTCGCAAAGTCAAAGAAAGACGCGATGGTTTACGGCTCTGCAGGCAATGGCTCTTCCGGCCATCTCGCGATGGAATACTTCATGGCCGAGGCTGGCATCGATTTGACGCACGTCCCCTACAAAGGCACTGGGCCAATGTTGCAAGACATGCTGGGCGGTCGTGTGCAAACAACGTTCACTGGCGCGCCCGCGCTGATGGGCCAAATCAAGGCAGGCAAACTGCGCGCACTCGCCGTTGGATCTCATGATCGTATGGCCACCTTGCCCGATGTGCCGACAGTTGCAGAGAGCGGCTTCAAGGATTTCGAAACGTCGCAGTGGTACGGCATTTTGGTACCGGCGAAAACGCCGAAAGCGATCATCGACAAGCTGGCAAAGGCGTCCGATCAAGCGTTGAAAACCAGTGCGATCACGTCACGCTTTCAGAAAGACGATGCGCGCGCTGGCGGTGGCACACCCGAGCAATTCGCAGCGTTTGTGAAGCGAGAACAAGCAACGTGGGAGCGGATCGTCAAGAAGACTGGATTAAAGATCGACTAAAGCGTAGTGACGCTTGACAGCTTTCTTACGCTAGCCCTGATAACAACAGGGCGAGTGAGCTTTTTACTTTGATATTTTTATGAACGATTATCGGCAGCTAGCCTTGATTTCATTTGGGCTAGCGCGCTAATTTCATTCCAAGGAAACGAGTAGCGCGTCGGCGCTGACTCCGCGCAGGTTAATGGCGCAGCCCCCCTACGCCGAAGCCCCACCGTTTTTCACGACGACAGGGCTCGCTGCACCCGCAACGCTTCGAGCCACGGGAAGGTACTGAGCCGAAGTCACGCCCATCGAAACATAGATGCTGGTCACCGCTTCCATGCCGATATCCGCAGGAACCACCCAACTCTCCGGCACGTAGAGCAAGCCGCCACCGATGGGCACGGGTGCGGTGGGAACGAGAACCGCAAGATACGACAGCTCGCCGATGCGAACGGGCTCTTTCGTAGAAAGCAGCCCGAGCACGGCCGATCCGCCCACCCCCCCGAAGTGAAGCCACACCGCACTCATCGATTTGAGCTTGTCGTTGTCCTTTTGTGCAACGAGGTCTACAAGCGATGTCACCACGTCGTACACGTTTCGCACGATCGGAATCCGCTTCACTAACGCCGTCACAGCAGCTTGCCCAGCGCGCGCGAGCCCCGTTCGCACCAGCACGCCGAGGACGAATATCGCAACAATGGTGATGCCGAGACCGATGAGATAAGACACTCGCTCGGAATCTACAAGGCCGAAGCCGAAAACCGAGAGCAGATCGCCGAACCAGCTCCCAGGCCCCAGGTAATGATGCAGAAACTGGGCGAACCAGCCGATCAGTAAGAGCGTTGCCACCAGCGGCAGTACGGCAAGCAGACCGGCAAGAAACGTGTTCAGGATGCGTTGTGACGATGTGTTCATGAATGCAAAATGCCTGGCGATTCGGGACGTTCGGCGAGTGGGCTGACGCCGAGTAGATCATGTCGGTGTGTCATGAGCGAAGGTGTCGCTATGCGTGATCAGCACGCGGCCATTATCGGGGCTGCAATGAGATTGAGGGCAGCGTCTCAGCAAACAGCCGACAGCAGGACATATACGCATGGGGCCACATCAATACAAAAGATTCGTGCGCTCACCCGGTCATCGCATCGAGTAGCGGCTGGCGGTGATCGCTGAACTCCTCTTTCCCGACTGATTGATAAGGCATTGCGCGGCGCAGCAGGTCGGGATCGTTTTCATTGAGCAATTTCGGATCCGAGAGCATTCGCCGCCAGGCTTTGCCGCCGACCTCGCCAGCGAAGAGCCCCAGCATGTGCCGCGCGATATCGCGCACGCGCGTGGGATGCCGATGCGTTTGCGTCGTTGCAATTTGTTCGCGCGCGTACACGATCATTTTTTCCACGACGGCTTCGCGGGTGATGAGAGGTGTGCCGTATAGCGCGGTTTCCACTTTCGCGAGAATGTAGCTATCGTGATAGGCCGCGCGGCCGAGCATGATGCCGTGTACTCCCTCCCCTTCAAGGGGAGGGCGGGGGTGGGGATGGGGTTCCTCACCGTTTTCAATCGAAACCCATCCCGCTCCTACCCTCCCCCTTGAAGGGGGAGGAATCACTCGCTCACACTGCACCACCGTCGTCAACCCACCATTCAACACAAACGTGAGCGCTGGAAAATCTTTGGCGAGCTGCGCGACAACGTCATAGCGCAGCGGCGGCACTTCGCGATTTTCTTTCGGCGACAAACCTTTCAGTACCGCATTACGGGCATGCACGATGAAGACATCGCACCCCGCCTCAGCCACTGTTCCCACGAAATCGCGAACGAATTCATAGCTGTCGTTGTAGTCGAGTCCAATCCGATGCTTCACCGTCACCGGCACGGACGACGGCACCACATCAACCATCGCCTTCACACAATCCGCCACGAGCTGCGGCTCTGCCATCAAACAAGCGCCGAACGATCCACGCTGCACACGCTCGCTCGGGCATCCGCAGTTCAAATTGATCTCGTCATATCCCCAATCCGCACCGATCTTCGCCGCGACCGCCAGATGCGCGGGCTCACTGCCGCCTAGCTGCAAGGCGACCGGATGTTCAATCTCGCTGAACTGAAGATGATTGCGAATCACCTCTTCTGTGCCGTAATTCAGCGGCCCGGTGTTGATCATCTCCGTATACACGCGCGCATGCGGCGCGAGATAGCGAAAGAGCACGCGGCAATGGCGATCACTCCATTCCATCATCGGTGCGGTGGTGAAGCGCCAGTGTGCAGAATCGCGCGGCGAGAGGTTGGGTGAAGACATTTCGCTATTTTCTCAGGTCGCCAGAAAAGACTCTTCGCTCTATTGCGCGTTCCTACAATCGGTTCGCATGAAACCTTCAAAACATGTGCGCGTCAGCGACCTGCAGGGCGCGAGCCGTTTGGCTATTGAGGCAACGCGCGGCATCACCGATCTCGCCGAGGCCCTACATGCAAAGATAGCAGCACCATTTGGCATGGCTGATCGGCAACGTGCCGACCGCACTTCCGGTATCACAGGCTTCGTTTACAAAAGTGTTCGCGGCGTAACTGGCGCGGTGGGCGGCGGCATCGATGCAGCCCTTTCATTGTTTCAACGCGCCGACACGTCGGAGGACTCTTCGTTTGAGCGCGACGCGGCGATCTCTGCGCTCAATGGTGTGCTCGGCGATCATCTGGTGAAAACAGAGAACGCGCTTGCCATTCCGATGTCGATTCGTTTCAATCAGAAGCCGATTGACTTTGCTGCGCCACTCGCAAAGCAATGCCCAAACGTCAGCGGAAAAATTGCGCTCTTCGTACATGGGCTCTGCATGAATGATCGGCAATGGCTCCGGGCTGGGCATGATCACGGCGCGGCGATTGAGAAGGCATGCGGCTTCACGCCGCTCTACGTTCGCTACAACACCGGACAGCACACATCGATCAACGGCGCTGCCCTCTCAAATCTCCTCGAAATGCTTTCTCAATCGTGGCCGGCGCCCATTGAGGAAATCATCATCGTGGCGCACAGCATGGGCGGGCTTGTTTCACGTAGCGCGATTGAACAGGCACGTGAGTCAAGCGCTAAGTGGCAGCGCAAAGTAAGCAAAGTGTTTTTCTTGGGAACGCCGCATCACGGCGCGCCGCTGGAACGCGGTGGAAGTTGGATCGACATCGTGCTCGGGGCTACGCCTTACACAAAGCCATTCGCGCGCCTCGGAAAAATTAGGAGCGCGGGCATCACCGATTTGCGCTATGGGAATGTGCTTGAACGCGATTGGAGCAACGATGCGAGCGCTCGCATCACCACGGCGCTACCGAGCAATATTCAATGTTTCGCCATCGCCGCAACGACCGGGAAATCAACCCGGGATTTGCGCGACGCCTTGCTCGGCGACGGCCTGGTTCCGGTCGCCAGCGCGCTCGGAAAACACCGACTGATCAAACATCGACTCGCGTTTCCCGAAGCAAACACATGGATCGCCTTCGAGCGAAATCACATGGATTTGCTTAGCGACGGCGAAGTGTGCGAGCAGATGGTTCGCTGGATACGCGGCGCGGATAAGTGACCGAGGAAATAGACAGCTTTTTCCCCGTTGTGACTTTTTTATTTGGGCTAGAGAGTCATTAGTTTGTTTTTCACGATTTTTACTAATGAGCCGCTTGCCCACATCGTTCGATCCGTTGACGGTCGATGCTGCCCTAACGCGCAAAGACTATTTCGTAGCGCTTTGTCGAATCGCATCCAAGGTCGCGCCGGGTGTTAAATCCTGTGGATCAACCTTGAGTTCGATGAGCGCGGGGGTTCGGGTTGATCGCGTGTGCGCGAGCGCTTTCGCAAACGCATCGTCGAATTCCGCATTGCTTGCCGCTTGAACGCCACTCGCGCCGAATGACTCGGCGAACTTCGCGAAGTTGGGATTCTTAAGCGCCGTGCCGTACACGCGTGCTGGGAAATGCTTTTCTTGATGCATGCGAATCGTGCCGTACATGCCGTTGTTAAACACGATGAAGATCGGTGCGCTACCGTATTGCATTGCGGTTGCGATCTCTTGCGATGTCATCATGAAATCGCCGTCGCCCGCGAAATTGATCACGGTGCGTTCTGGCGCGACGATGGAGGCCATCACTGCAGCGGGTACGCCGTAGCCCATCGCGCCACTCGTGGGGGCGAGTTGTGACTTTCCGCAATGCTCAACGCCTTGATACGAAAAGAAGCGGTGCGCCCAGGTTGCGAAATTCCCCGCGCCGTTGGTGATGATGGTGTCCTTCGGCGCGAGGCGTTTGATCGTTTGCACGACTTGCCAGAGGTTTAGCCTCGCGGGAGTTGTGCGGTTTTTGTAGAGGGGGGGTTCGGATTGCCAGGCGGTGAGTTCGTTTGCTGATTCTTCAATGGAACCCCATCCCCTCCCCGGCCCTCCCCTTGAAGGGGAAGGGGTTAGTGCGCCGAGCGCAGCGGCGAATTCATTCACCCCGCTCGCAATCATCATTTCCGCTTGGTACACGCGCCCCAGCTCGTTCACATCGCTATGAACATGAATGAGTTTTTGCTTCGGCACGGGCACATCGAAGAGTGTGTAGCCCGAGGTCGTCATTTCACCCAGGCGTACGCCGATAGAGAGCACAACATCTGCGTTTTTGATTCGCGCAGCGAGTTTCGGATTCGGTCCGATGCCGACGTCACCGGCGTAATTCGGGTGGCTGTTATCAAACGTGTCTTGAAATCGAAACGCACAACCGACCGGCAAACCCATCGCTTCGACGTATTCGCGAAACGACTTCGCCGCTTCTCGCGTCCAGCCGTGCCCGCCGACAATCACAAACGGTCGCTCAGCGTTCGCGAGCATGTCATGCACACGCTCCACCTGCGCCGCGCTCGGGTGCGCCTGCACGCTCGTATACGCGCGAGCGTCGCCAACGCTTGCGGTCGCGGAAAGCATGTCTTCCGGAAGCGCGAGCACGACCGGGCCGGGGCGGCCGCTGGTAGCCGTTTGAAACGCGTGCGCCATGTATTCGGGCACACGCGACGCATCATCAATCTGCGCGACCCATTTTGCCATCGGGCCGAACATACGGCGATAGTCGACCTCCTGAAACGCTTCGCGCTCGACAAAATCGTTACCCACTTGACCGACCAACAAAATCATCGGCGATGAATCCTGAAACGCAGTGTGCACGCCGATTGCGGCATTGGTCGCACCCGGCCCACGCGTCACCAGGCAGACACCCGGCTTGCCGGTGAGTTTTGCGTAAGCCTCGGCCATAAACGCTGCGCCGCCTTCTTGGCGGCAGATCACGAACTTGAACTTATCGTCGTGTGCATAAAGCCCGTCGAGTACGCCGAGATAGCTTTCGCCAGGGACGCCAAACGCGGTATCGACGCCGTGAACAATCAATTGGTCGGCGATGAGCTGTCCGCCGGAACGAGGGCTAAGTGCTGAGGAGTTCATAGGTGTAAGCTTAGCGAATCCAAGAAAAAAGCAGTCTCATGCGGGTGCACTTCACGCGCTCGAACATGCCGATTGCGCATTGAATGACTGCCACCCCCTCCCTGTATCTTTCTGCGTCGCGCGAACGCGCGGTGATCGCCGCATTCCTTTTTGGCAATTTTTTGATCGGCACGGGCGTCATGCTCGCGCCCGGCTTGTTGCTCGTGCTTGCGAACGATCTTGCAGTGAGCGCGCAACAAGCCTCGCTGATGATCACCGTCTCTGCCATCGCGATTGGCATCGGCGCGCCCGTGCTCGCGACAATGACGTCGCGGATTGATCGCCGCGCATTATTGTGCGGCTCGCTTGCGCTCTACGTCGTTGGGCACATTGCTGCCGCGTTTGCGCCTAATCTTTTTTGGCTGATCGTCGCGCGAACCTGCGGATTGCTGGGCGCAGCCGTCTTCACGCCACAGGCCGCGGCAACGCTCAACCTGGCGCTCGCCCCGGAGAGACGCGCCTCAGCGATTACGTCCATCTTCGTCGGCTGGTCCATCGCCTCAGTCGCAGGGGCACCACTGGGCGCGTGGCTCGGCGCGCACATCGGGTGGCGTTCTACGTTTCTTGCCTTCGCGCTGCTCTGTGTGCCAGGTGTGATTTGGGTACTTCGCGTGGTTCCGAAGAAACTCGTTGGTATGCGGCTTTCAAAAGACGCATGGATGGCGGTGGCAAAACACCCCGCGTTAATCGCGATACTGCTCGTAACGGTCGCCTACTCGTCGGGGCAATTCACCGTATTCGCATTTATCGCACCTTACGTGCAGGAACAAATCGGTGGCGATGCAACAACATTAACGTTTGCACTGCTGGTGGTGGGAATCGCGGGCGTTGCTGGAAACATTTGGGCGAGCCGACGCATTGCGAGCCACGGCGCGGCTTCGAACTTGAGAATCGCGCTCAGCTTCATGCTCACCGGCATGATCGCCATCACCTTTACGCAAGGTATCGCACTCGCGTTTTTCGCCGCGTGCTTCGTTTGGGGGCTCGGCACGTTTTCCAGCAACTCGTCGCAGCAGGCAAGACTCGCCACGGCGGCGCCTGCACTCGCGGGCGCGAGCATCTCACTCAACACCACCATGATGTATTCAGGGCAGGCCATCGGCACGTCGATCGGCGCGCTCACCTCGGCACAGGTTGGCATACACTGGTTAGGGCTCGTCGGAGCAGCGATCGTCGCGGTATCGCTTTTGCTCTCAATCCGCGCAGAAAAGCAATAATTAAGTGGTGAATGCAGAAACTCTTTCTCTCGAACGCGCGAACTTCCGCGCTGATGCAACGACGATCTCGGTGGTCGCGCTGGCACACGGTACGTCGCATTTCTTTCAGCTGCTTTTGCCACCGCTCTTTCCGTGGCTCGCCAAAGAATTTTCGTTGTCCTTCACCCAGCTCGGTGCGCTCGCAACGCTCTTCTATGTTGTGTCGGCTGCAGGGCAGGCGGCCGCAGGGTTTGTGGTTGACAAGATCGGTACCCGCGCTGTTTTGTTTGGTGGGCTCGCCCTCTTCGCGCTCTCTGCGCTCATTGCAGCGAATGCAAATGGGTACGCCATGCTTACCGCAGCGGCGATGCTCTCTGGTCTCGGAAACTCTTTTTTTCATCCTGTCGACTACAGCATCATCAATCAGCGCGTCTCGTCATCGCGCATCGGGCATGCGTACAGCGCGCATGGCTTAAGCGGCACCTTCGGTTACGCCACCTCTGCCTTCGCGATGGTGTTGCTCGCCAATGAATTCGGTTGGAGAAATGCGCTCTACGTAGCGATGGTGTTTGCGATTGTGGCGCTTGTGATCGCTATTGTTTTCCGCGACGCAATCGATACGCGACACCTCATTCGCGAACGCGCAGAAATCGCAAAAGCAAGCAATGCAAACGAACACGCGCTAGCGTTTATGAAGCACCCCGCCGTGTGGCTCTGCTTCGCGTTTTTCTTTGTGCTCACATTCAACGGCTCGGCGCTGCAAAACTTCTCTGCGCCTGCGTTAAGCGCGATTGCCAACATCGATCTAACGCTCGCCGCAACGGCGCTCACCGGCTATTACGTATTCAACGCCATCGGGCAATTGGGTGGCGGCTATATCGTCGCTAAAAAATGGATGGGGCCAGAGCAAGTAATTGCGGCGGCGCTCGCATTTTCTGCCGCGATGTTGATGCTCGCTGCCTTCGGCTTGTTGAGCGGAACGGCTGCGCTCCTGCCGATCATGCTCTCAGGCATCGGCACCGGCGTGGCAGGCCCGTCGCGCGACTTGCTCATCAAACAAGCAACGCCCGCAGGCTCAACCGGACGCGTATACGGAATGGTTTATTCCGGGCTCGATACTGGCCTTGCCGTGTCTGCGCCGATGTTCGGATACCTTATGGACCACGCGATGCCACGCGCCATCTTCGCAGGCGCAGCCATCGCATTAGTCGTCGCGCTGCTGCTCGGCTTGTGGGTTTCGCGAACGACGCAACATCAGTTGGCAGCCGCAAAGTAGTCTATTAGTTTTATTGGCGCGTACGCCAATTTATATGGACTACCTGTTTATTTACTCGCTTTTTGTGTCGTCAGGTATTCGATGATATCCGCGCGAGTCGCTGGCGTAGTGACGCGAAAGCCCATTCGCTGACCCTTGATCGTTGCCTCAGGATTTTCAAGCCAACGATCCAGCAACGCGCCGTCCCAGGTGAGCTTCGATTGCGTGAGCGCGTCAGAGTATTTGAAGTCTGCCACGCCCCCGACGCGTCGCCCCACGACACCGCGATGCTTTGGCCCAATGCGGTTCTGATCAATCGAGTGGCAACCGATACAAAGGCGCGCGTAGGCCTCTTCGCCGCGCTTCGCGTCGCCACTCGTTTTCGCTTCGACCGTTGTCTGTGCGAACAGAGCGGTTGCGGCGAGCGCGAAGGACGCGTACGCTGCCGCAGGAAGGCATCGCCAATTCAAGCTGTTCACGAAGTGCGATCCACTACGCGCCGAACGATAATGCGTTCGCAGGGAACGGACGACCTAGCGCGGCGTTCAATTGCGTCCAGTGCGCGGTCTCATCGGCTGCTAGCCGCGCTGCGACCTGAGCAAGCCCGCGATCAGAAAACGCGGGAATCACGCCGAGATACGCGTTCGTTGCGCCGAGCTCTAGTTTTGCTGCGAGCGTCAATACGTCGGCTTGCGATTTAAGAGTTTCCGCGCTCAAAGATTTCGCGTAATCGTTGAGCGCCTTTTCAGCGACGGGCTTACCGCCCAGTTTTTGAATCGTCGCAATCAACGTATCACGATGCGCCTTGTGATGCGATTGAAACAACACCGCTACATCAAGCACCGGCTTTTGCAACAACCCACTCATCGCTCCAAGCTGATACGCATTGATCGCCTCATGCTCCAACCCAAGCGCTACGTTCAAGATGCCGACATCTTTCGCCGCGTCTGCGCCCTGCGCACGCGCAAGCGAGGATTGCCCCGCGAGCAGTCCAACAGCCGCGACCGACAACACCGCACCCGACGCACCCTGCGCTAAAAACGCGCGACGATTTACTGTGACCATGATTTGCACTCCTATCGAAAAGGCACATCGCCTTAGCTTCGATACGACGATGTTGTGGGGGTGGATGCAACGCGACAAAAAACGAGTTAGCCGCAATGGTCAAGCGGCGCGGCGTGACACTCGATTGGTGCAAACAACTTTCAGCAGTCTCGAGCCCCCTTTTTCCGCAAAGCGCATGGTCTTGGCAGTCCCTATCGACGCTAAACAGTTTTCCGATGGTGGCGGCATACGCTGATCAAGCGACGCCTCAGGCAGACTTATTCAGCATTTCCCTGGCAGTGCATTGCTGTTCGGGGCGTTCGCCTATTAAAGACTCGTCCGCTTGCTTGAATGTCGCCAGCGGCTTGACCAATTGCAGCACTGGTAGCTGTGGGCCCCACAGCGCGGGAAACATTTCCAGGGGCACGTATCCGAGGGCCGTATAGAACTGTCTTGTCTCAGCGTACTCTGGGCTCGGATGCGCCGGGGCTAACGTCTTGACCTGCAACACTTGCGCGCCACGACTTTTAAGCCAGGTTTCAACGTGCTCGTGCAGCTTGCGGCCGATTCCCTTGCCTCGATGTAAGGCTGAAACTCCGATGCAATGCACCTCCCAGCTTTGCGCAAAGTGTTCGCGCACCGTGAGGAACGCGACTGGGTCAACGTCTACCGCGAAGAACGTCGGAAAGCGTTCCGAGTCGGCGACATATTCGAGGAGCGATGCTTCGATGCCAAACCACCGAGGCAGGCTACGCAAGATGCGCTCGCAATGCCGGGCTGCATGTGTTGATGGGCCGATGAAGTGCACGGTGTTCGGGGTGTATGGCCTAACGATAAGGAAAGACAAACATTAACAGCGAAAAGCCTGGTCCTTCCACAAAATATGTACAGCGTAGCCGCTGCGGCGGCCTGGTGACCCGATCCGAAGGCTCAGCGCGGGCGAGGGGCTAGACCGCACTCGTGCTCAATACCAATTGGGGGCGCACTCTATGTGGGTTGCTCGCGATGGGTGCCGCAACTGTTCCAACCAATCTGGCTCCGCAGGAGACGTAGAAACTAGCGGCGTTGGGGTCTGCGTCGATGGCCAATTCGTGCTGCTTGCCAGTGGCTGCAAACTCCCGTGCCCAGGCAAGTAGGGCTGTACCCACACCTCTACCCATGCAATGGGGGCTCACCCACACTGCGCATAGCTCCCACGGCAGGGTGTCGGTAGCGACTTGCGCGTAACCGATCAGCTGACCACTTTCTTCCGCGACGCAGATCGGGCGCGCGATCAGCAAATCCGATTGGATGAGCAGGTCTTCGCGCCACGCCTGAAGTTGTTCGATGGAATAGCCCCAGTGTGCCTTTGCTTCTAGCGCGATGGCGTCGAGTACCGGAATGTCTTGATGGGCGCCGGGGCGAAGGTTCATGTTTGGACTAAGTTTTCACAAGAACGCACGTCGTAGCTACGAAGCCGGGAGGGGAGCCCACAGACGCAGCTTGATCGGAGGCTCATTTTCACTCGATTTCATCGCTTGGGAAATCTCGAGGTGATGAGCGGCGCGAGCGCGGGGGCGTGCCAAACGCGTTTTCGCGCGCGAGTACGAACGTCGCATGGAATTCGCAGTCGCACGCGATGCGGTGACTACCGCACGTACTGTCCATCCACGTCTGAGCGATGAACGCGCGACAGCACTTCACTGCGTTTACAGAACCGTCACATCGCGATTTGTTAGCGTGCGGCCACCAGCGTGTGCTCACGCGAAGGCATCGCGCCGCGCAAAAAAATCACTGCACCCGAATCGGTAGTGATGTCTGCATGCGGCAATTCTTTGCGCGCGAGATGGAAGCCGCCTGCTTTGAGGACCAAGCGTTCGCCAATACGAAGGTCGCCATCGAGCACGATGCACTCTTCATCGATCGGGTGGCGATGCGCGGGCAGCACTGCGCCTGGTTGAAGACGTAGAAGATACGACGCAACGCCCTCGACGTGATTGAGCAACTTGAATTCGATGCGATCTAGAAAAGGCTGCCACGTATTTTCATGTGCGTGCACGGTGGTGTGCGCGACGACAGCGTCTTCGGCAATGTTCGCAAGCATCTTCGAACGCACGCGATGAATTGTCGCCGTGGGCGCTGTTTCAGTGACCGGCGCGCCGTCGATAGTTCGAACGATATCGTCATCGAGCGCGCGCGCGGCGGGTACAGCGTTACTTGCGCCGGGCGCTTTTTTGATCGGGTGACTCGGTATTGGCTTCATAGGGCTTTTGGGTTGCTCGCTAGTTGCGAGCGTCGTGTGCGCTCAGGACGTTGCGTAATTTTTGCTGGGAACGGCTAATGAGTGTCTTTACGGTTCCGAGGGGCAGGCCGGTGGTGGCAGCGATTTCAGCGTGCGACAAATCCCGAAAGTACGCGAGCCCTAAACACCACCGCTCGTTCGCGGAGAGCTCCGCCATGGCTACGTGCAATGCGCTCTTCGCTTGCACATGTTCGATGAGCGAATCGGGACCGGGAAGGGTGCGATCCTCCAGCGCGGCGAAATCAAAATCCGGCGCGCCGGATAAACCGCCGTGACGCAGGCTTTCCTGGCGCAAGCGATCCAAGCTTCTGCTGCGCACGATAGTCACGAGCCACGCGATCGGATTGCCACGCGCGGCGTCATAACGTGAGGCATCGCGCCACGCTTGAAAATATGACTCTGCAAGCACATCATCCGCATACGCCTCACCCACGATGCGACGCGCCGCTGCAAACGCGAAATGGATGGTTCGCTCGTAGAAGCGCTCAAAGGCGCGTGCATCGCCAGTGGCGCTGGTACGAACTAGCTCGGTAAGTTCACAATTTAAGTGCAGATCACTTACTGAAACTTCGGATGCGTTCGATCGCAACCCCGCCGCAGGCTGGGCGTCTGTTAGCGCATCTGCCCGTTCGTTCGAGCTAGCACGCGCCATTGCTGTAACCGCGACTAACGGCATGACACTTCATACATACGATTATCTCGCCGCTCCGGCTGAACAAGACACATCGTGTCATACGCGCGGGAAGGCGAATCGGATTGGAAAAGCTCAAAAAATACCGATCCGCGTCAACCCCGCTGGGAAACCCAACTTGAAGCGCGCCATTGCGGCTGCACGATCGAAGCGAAGGCAGTCGCTATTTGAGCGTTGCCAAGTACGCCACTAGATCTGCGCGGGTCTGCGCTGAATCGATACGGTAGCCCATCCATTGCCCCTTTACGACTTGCTCTGGATCAGCAAGCCAACGGTTCAGCAGTTCCGCGTCCCACACCAGGGTAGATTTTGAGAGCGCAGGCGAAAAATTAAAACCTTTGATCTTGCCGACTCGGCGCCCCAGCACGCCGCGATGCTTCGGACCCAAATAGTTTTGATCGACCGTGTGGCAACTGCGACACTCGGCCCGCCACGCGCGCTTTCCACGCTCAGCATCTCCCACTTGAGCGAACGTAATTTGGGCGAATAAAGCAAAAAACACCGCAGTCAGTAATGCAATGAATGTGGTTCTAGCCTTTGTTGAACCGGCGGAAGAGTTTGGCATCTTATTTCACACAGTCTGCACAAAAAAGTTCGCATAAGCGGAGCCGAAGTGAATGCGGCGCCGGCCTTTAAGCGCGTATTTCCACAACATACCGGCGCGATCGTGAGAGACCGCTTCGTTGCGGCTTACTCGGAAACGCCGCGCGCTTCAGCGGCGTGGCGCACGTCGCGACACCCGTATCCACAGCTTTTCTAACCGCGTAGCGCCGTCTCGCGTCGTCCGGCATTACGACACCGCGCCTACCAAAATGACGGGTCCAGTCGGTGCGCCGGTTTTGGATCCGCCCGCCGGTTCCACCGACACCGCGAGCTTCGCGCCGCGCCCGATCCGGCCCACATGTGATTTCGGTAACGCGAATTCCGCGTCGAGGCTACCAAGCACCGCCAAAGATATCGGTGCACCGCCGCCTTCAGGTAGGAGCCACAACTCGTAGCTGCGGGCCGCGTCGGCAACGACTGCTCGCTCTGCGCGTAAAGCTAAGCGTTTGCCGTCCTTCGAAAGCAACGCAGCCACTGTGGTGCCGCGGACAGCCGCATCGTCGCCCGCGAGCGTAGCAACTGCGCTTAGCTCTTGGATTGGATCATTGAAGCGCACCCATTGTGCCCCCACCACAAGCACTAGCGCAAAGCTTGCAGCCAGCGCCCAGGTGCGCAAAAGCGTCACGCGCGAGTACCACGGCGGCGTGAGCGCTCGTAAATTCAAGTCGCGTTCAATACGTTTCCACACAGATGCGGAAGGCTGCACCGCGCCCGCGCCGCTGGGCTTCAGATTCATTCGGTTTTGCCAGTAGGCGACGCGGGTCGCGACCAACGGCTCGCTAACGATTGCGCGCTCGAACCGGCGCCGCGCGAACCCACGCAGCGTCCCAATCACATATTCAGCGGCGAGCGCGTCGAGCGCGCGATGAGTAGAGAGCTTCATCGCGCAAGCCCCGCACAGGTATCCATACAAGTACGCAGCGAGTCAAGACCCCGACGCACCCAACTTTTCACCGTACCGATCGGCTTTTTCATGTGTTCAGCCAACTCACTATGACTCATGCCGTGGTGATAGGCCAGCGCAATCGCCTGTCGTTCAGCAGGCTTCAATTCTTGGAGGCAATCGCGCAGTGAGTGCTCGGCACGCGTCTGGTCCAACGACTCTCCGGTATCGCTCTGATCGCTCCAGTCAAGCAGGCGCTCGAGCGAATTGCCATTTTCATCATCGTCATGTCGATCAAACGATTCGACACGCGTTGCCTCGGCGCTCGAAACCAGATCTAGCGCGCGGTTGCGCACAATCGCGGTGAGCCATGCCACGGGCTGCAGCGCGAGCGGATCAAACGACTTTGCCTGGTTCCACACCTTTACAAACGCGTCGTGTAGCACCTCTTCTGCCATCTCGCGGCGCCGCGTAATGCGCATCGCCACGCCCATCAAAATTGGCGATGTCCGCTGATAAAGCAGCGAAAATGCCTCGGCGTCCTGTGCGGCTGTGCGCAGAATCAAGCGTTTAACTTCGATGTCATCAAGCATGTGCAGATCAACCCCCGCGAACGGCGTCGTAAATGATTGATTGACGCGGACGCGTACAACCTTATCGCTTACTGTGTACGCTCGACTCGCGCATTTGGATGCAGCGCGTGCGCATTTGTACAAACCAAGGGAAAACACTCACTAAGCGGTCGGCAACGGAGCATCCTTGGCATTGCCATTGTCGGCCATCGCGATTTTGAGAAATGGCAGATCACGGACGGCGATGAATAAACGCACGCGGCGGGGAATCCCAATCGCGTCCTACATTGATAAATTTCTCGAAAGACTCAAAAGTCTGCATCCGAACAATGCGTCGGATCGTATCCAACCTAGTCTGGAAATTTTATGAGGCATGCGACGAGTCGACGTGCAATGCGGACAATCCTGTTGCGGGAATTCGCCGCCGAAGCGCGTGTTGCTTGAAACCGGTCAGGAAGCATTCTCAGAGAGTGCGGAGCCACGCGGGGCGTGCACGGTCGCACTCGGCTTCAACAGGCCTCATGAAATTTCCGGATGCCAATCGGCTCACGTCTGCATGGAGCGTGAGCAACTAGCGTATTAACCACCCTGTTTAACGAGGACTTGGGGGCACTTATGAAAATTGTCAGAAATCGTGTTTACGCGGCGTTAGCCGCCGGTTTGTTTGGACTAAGTCTGCATAGCCATGTGGTTGCTCAAGGCGTTTCCGGCAAGCTTTTCGCCACGGGTGGCGTAAGCCAGATTGAAGGCTCGGGTGGCGGAGGGCTCGCGCCGTGGGCGTTGATTACAGGCTACGGTACCGAAAATCAAATTGGCGGCTCCGCTTTTGCGACGATCGTCAATCTCGACGACTATCGCCTCACCAGCACGGGCGCTGCAATCGGGCTGTATGACCGTGTTGAACTTTCTTTCGCGCAACACCGCTTCGACACGCGAGCGATCGGCGCCGCGCTCGGGCTAGGCGCGGGCTATACCTTTAAGCAGGATATTTTTGGCGTGAAAGTGAAGCTCGTGGGCGACGCAATCTACGATCAAGATCGCTGGTTGCCGCAAATCGCCGTGGGGTTACAGCACAAAAAAAGCGCCAACGGAAGTGTGCTCGCCGCGCTGGGCATTCCACACGATAGTGGAACCGACGTCTATCTCACCGCAACCAAACTATTCATTGATCAACGCGTGCTTCTAAACGCGGGCGTGCGTTTCACCAAAGCAAACCAAATTGGCATTTTGGGTTTTGGTGGTCCGCTCAACGACAAGATCAAGCCTGAGTTTGAAGGATCGGTGGCCTTCCTCATTCGCCGCAATTTGGCCGTTGGGGTTGAGGGACGCACCAAGCGAGATAACCTGGGGTTCAAAGAAGGCGCGGCATACGACGCGTTCGTCGCGTGGTTCCCCACAAAAAATGCGTCGCTCACGCTGGCCTACGTCGATCTGGGACGTATCGTCGTGCCAGGCAAGCAGCGCGGGCTGTACGCGTCATTGCAGTTGAGTTTTTAAGGAGTTCACATGAAATCGAACCTCACACAAATCGCAGTTGCGGTACTCGCAATCGCATTGGTCGCAACGCCGATAACCAGCTTCGCCCAAGCGACCGCGCCTGCGAAGACGGCTCCCAACGAAGCCGCGATCGCCGGGTTTGGGGGCTACGCCGGGCTCATGAAGATAAATCTCGACCTCGTGGCGCGGGTCAAGGCAAACGCACTCATTGGAAAGCTCTTTGCCGACACCGACGCGCCTCGCCTCGCTGGTTTGCTGTCAGATCAGTTTTGCGAGCTGCTTGGCGGTGGATGCAAATACACGGGCAATGACATGCGAGCCGCCCATCAGGGCATGGGCATCAAAACCCATCATTTCAATGCGCTTGCCGAAGAACTTCAGCGCGCGATGGATGCAGCAGGCGTGTCCCAGTCGGAGCAATTTCGCTTAATCGCAAAGCTCGCGCCGATGAAGCGCGATATCAACGAGAAGCCAGAGTAGTCTGAGCCCGTAGTTTCGGTCTGCAGGCAGAAGGGGGCACATTGCCCCCTTTTTTTCGCGCTGCGACACGGTGAACCGCCGAGAAGTCGTAAAAAAACAACTGAACGGCGCTTGTAGTAATGATTAGTTTTGCGCGCCCAGTGATGGGAAATGAGTCTCTAACGCGAGTTAATCGGTGGATAGATGTCGAAAACATAAAACTCGCTATTCGCGCACTTGTATGAATAATGCGACAGGGTTAAGCGATCGCTCCACAGCGACGCAACCTGAGGAGGCGATCAGACAGCGATCCAAACGAACGCGCGTGGAGGTCTCGGAGAAGTCCCACGCAAGCGCTGAACGCTATTCGCTTCGCCACACCATGGCGGAGCACGAAACGTCTGGGGTGAGAAGTCAATGGGAATCGAATCTGCCAATTGGAGCGCAACCGAACGCGCCGCCGATGAATCAATTGTGCGCGCTGCGGCGCTTTCAGTGCGCCAGCGTAAGCTGCTGGCCTTGTTGTCAACGCCGATGGGCGTCGATGCACTTTCGACGCTGAGCGGCATTCCGCACGCCGAGGTTGAAGTTAATCTCCAGCGGTTTGAGAAGTTAGGCCTTGCACGGCACGACGCAGCTGCGTCGGCACCTGCCGCGTTTCGCTCTAGCGCATTCGGAGGTGCTGCCACCGAGAGCGCGGGCAAGAGCAAGATGCCGCTCATCATTGGCGGGGTAGCGCTCACCGCCGTGGCGGCTGCGATTTTCTTGCTGAGTAGCACTGGAGCGCCACCGCCCGCGCCGACGCCCGCGACGACTGTTGCAGGGCAAAACGCAGCGCCTGCTGCGGCGACAGCCGCCGTTGCAGCCGCGCCCAGCGACGGTGCAACGACCAGTGTTTTTGTAAGCGGGTCACCGACCGCCGACGCAGCAAAGACGGCGGCTACCAAAGAGCCACCACGCGACGCGCCTAAAGAAACCGCGAGAGAACGTGAGGCGCGCGAAGCCGCACAACGTGAGGCTGCGAAGAAGGCGGCAGCGCCAGCGGTTGCTGCGGCGGCTCCTGCACCGATCGCGGCAGCGCCAACGGCTGCGCCAACACCTGCGGCGCCCGTGGTTATTGCAGCTGTCCCCGCGCCTGCACCGCCCCCCGCACCCACGCCCGCGCCCGCACCGGCCGCCGCAACGCCAGCCCCCGTTGCGGCCACGCCTGCGCCAGTCGCGCGGCCCGCCCCCGCCGCGCCGCGTGAGGGCGCGCTCATTTCGCGAGTCGAGCCCACGTTTCCCCGCAATGCTGAGGTGGACCGCGGCACCGTGAGGGCGCGCCTTACGGTGAACGCAGCAGGCGCGGTAACCAACGTCGACATCGTCGAGGCAAATCCCCCGCGTGTGTTTGACAGAAATGTGCGCTCGGCACTTGCACAATGGCGCTACGAAGGCACGGGCGAGCCCCAAACAAAGCTCGTCGAAATTAGTTTCGCGCGCTAGCAGAGCGCGCTGCGAATATCTGAAGGCGCGGTTTTTTGAAACCGCTGCACGTCTGATTCGAACAGAGCGCCATAATGAATCATCGTTTGGCCGCCTGTTCGATCGCGCTGCGTGGATTCATATGAATGGCATCGCACACTACAAATAGCGAATGGTCGGCCTACCCCCAAGGAGGATTCATATGGGCCACACACTTAGCTGTACCAATTCGAACGGCAGCGCTACCCTGCGCTTACGCCGCGCGGTTTTCGCTGTTTCTGCGCTCGCGACATCAGCTGTCGCATTAGCGCAATACCCCAATAAACCCATCAAGATCGTCGTGCCATTCACGCCTGGCGGTACAACCGACCTCTTGGCGCGTGCGGTTGGCGGCGAACTGCAGAAGAGCCTGGCGCAGCCCGTGGTGATCGAAAACCGACCTGGCGCGGGCGGGAACATCGGCGCCGATGCCGTAGCCAAAGCGCCCGCGGACGGCCACACGCTGCTGATGGGCACAGTCGGCACACACGGTATCAACGTAACGCTCTATCCCAAAATGCCCTACGACGCGGTGAAAGATTTCGCGCCGGTGTCACTCGTCGCGAGCGTCCCGAACGTACTCGTCGCAGCCCCTTCATTTCCCGCAAATACTGTTAAGGATGTGATCGACGCCGCCAAAAAGGATCCGGGGAAACTCACCTTCGCCTCAAGCGGCAGCGGTACCTCGATTCATCTGTCGGCTGAGCTGTTCAAAATGCTGTCGCAAACTCAGCTCACCCACGTGCCTTATAAAGGCTCGGCCGCAGCGCTGCCCGATCTGATGAGCGGGCACGTGAACATCATGTTCGATAACGCCCCCACGGTGGTGCCGCACATCAGAGCGGGCAAATTGAAGGCGATGGCGGTGACCTCTGCTACGCGCTCACCCGCTTTGCCAAACGTGCCGACCGTCGCAGAAGCTGGTTTGCCGGGATTCGAGGCAAGTTCTTGGTTCGGCGTGCTCGCGCCAGCGGGCACACCGAAAGACATCGTTGAGCGGCTCTCGCGCGAAATCGCGAAGGCGCTTGCCGCCCCCGAGATGAAAGAGCGCCTCGCCAATCAGGGCGCTGACGCGGTGGGCTCTACGCCAGAGCAGTTCTCCGCGCACATCAAAGCGGAGATCGACAAATGGGCGAAAGTGGTGAAAGCCTCGGGCGCAAAGGTTGACTAATCGACGATAACGGCGCGCTCGTGCGCGATGAAAGGCCGGTCATCAAATTGTCATAAACCCGTGCTCCACTAGCGGCAATAAGAAGCATCTGTCACTCAATAAAAACATAAGGAGAAAAAGATGACGACAACAACGTGGATAACCGCCCTCATCGCAGGGCTCGTCGCGTTCGCCGTTAGCGGAATCGTTAGGGCGCAACGAAAGCGCAAAGCGCAACGTAGCTTCATTCAGGCTTACGTGTTTCCTGACACGCTTCGTCGTAAGGTTCACCAACGACACCCACACCTCGCTGAGCGCGCGCTCGATGACGTGTTCGCCGCACTCCGCGAGTGGTTTCTATTGCTGCAACGACACCCCCGCGAAAAATTCGGTATGCCGAGCCGCGTCGTCGACGATGCGTGGCACGAGTTCATCCTAATGACGCGTCTCTACCAGCGCTTTTGCGAGCAAGGCTTCGGCAACTACGTCCACCACGAACCGAATCAAGCCAACGCTGAACAAAATTCAGCCGCGCTTGGTAGAACGCTCGAGCGCAGCGGTGGCCGAGCCGCCCTTCAGTCTGTCGGCGCGCTAGGCGTGGCAAGCGGCGTGGCCGTCGCGGGCGCGGTGCTGTTTGCCATTGACGGCAAGCTCGGGGTAGAAAATGGCTTTACTTACTCCCCCGATGCGCTTGATGCGATTGAACGGGACTACCGCGCAAGCGTCGCGTCAAGCAGTGGTGGTGGCGGCTGTTCGGGCTACAGCGGCGGCGATTCGTCCGACGGCGGTGGCGGAGATGGCGGCGGTAGCGGCTGCGGTGGCGGGGGCTGCGGAGGCTAGCGTTCTACGATCCAGCTGACTTTAAGCTCAATCGAAAAAACGTTAAGTGAGCGAGCGCGAAGGAGCAATAAAACTAGGCGTTGTAAAGTCTGTTTTGCACCGTCTAGCCCTAATAAAATAAGCTTTTCATTGAATTTCCTGAACTACGTTGCTTACCGGAGCTCAAACGAGATAATTGCTGCATGAGCGGCGATCAATTTGATCTTTTCGGCGACCCGCTTCCGAGCGCGCCTGCTGCAGCACGCGCAGTGAGTGCCGGACGCGCCTCAAAGCAACGTGAGGTAGGTCCTGCGGCGTTTGACGACGCTTTGCTTGACGTGGCATCAGCGCTTCCTGACGATGTTTTTCTTGGTACCTCATCCTGGAGCTTCAGCGGCTGGCGAGGACTCGTTTTTGATGCAAGCTACCCGGAAACGCTCTTATCGCGGCAGGGCCTTGGCGCCTATGCGGCGCACCCGCTTTTTGGAAGCGTTGGTATTGATCGGACGTTCTATGCCCCGATCAGCGAAGATGAGTTTCGCCGCTATGCAAAGCAAGCGGCCACGGCTGATGACGCGTTTAAGTTTTTAGTCAAAGCGCCAATGCTCTTTACCGGGCCACGCCTGCGAAGTGAAGACGGCGTATGGACCGACAACGATGCGTTTTTGGATTCAAGTCTGGCCACAACGCAATTCGTATTGCCCGCGACGCGCGGGTTGGCGGAGCACTGCGGCCCACTTGTTTTTCAATTCCCACCGCTCGGTCCGCGCTACACCCGTGCGCCTGCGAAGTTTGCTGATCGGCTCGCCGAATTTTTACTCGCGCTGCCGAAACTCGCGCTTCCTGCGTGTTACGCGGTCGAAGTACGCGATCCCGAGTTGCTTTGCGACGAATACACCGCTGCCTTGAACGCGGCGAACGCCACTCATTGCATCGCGATTCATGCGCGCATGCCGCAGGCGCGCGAACAAGCACATTACTGGCGCGAGTCTTCGCGAATCCTGCCGCTTGTGATTCGTTGGAGCCTGCACTCCGGATTCAAATACGAAGAAGCCAAGGAACGCTATGCCCCCTTTGATGCCATTGTTGATCCCGATGAGAACGGACTCGCGCAGGTGGGCGCGCTCATCGAAGAGGCGCACGCAACCTCTCGCGCATCGTTTGCCATCGTGAACAATAAGGCGGAAGGTTCTGCGCCATTAACCGTGCGCCGTATTGCAACGCTGCTCGCAAAGTCAGGCTCAGAGGCCAGTGGGAACGACGGATAGAATCCCCGCACAACTAGAAGGGGATGAGTTATGTTTGGTCGCTTCATGCCTACCGAAGGGCGCTTCTTCGATCTTTTCAATCTGCATGCGAATGAAATCGTTGAAGGTGCGAAAGAGCTCGTCGCACTGATGAATTCGCTTGGCGAAGGTGCGACCGATCTGCGCGATCATGCGCAGGCAATCGACGCCATCGAGAAGCGCGGCGATGTTCACACACGCGAAACGATCAATCTGCTGCATAAAACCTTTATCACGCCGCTTGATCGCGAAGAGATTCACCAGCTCATCTCCAACATGGATGACATACTGGATTTGATGCAGGACGCAGCCGAATCGGTATCGCTCTACGACATCAAGAGCGTTCCGGCCGAGGCAAAGCAGTTGGCTGAAATTTGTCTCGCCTGCAGTGAACGAGTGAAATCTGCAGTGGCGTTGATCCCGCAGATGGACAATGCAACCACCATTCTGAAGATTTGCGACGAGATCGATCGACTTGAATCGGACGCAGATCGCGTGATGCGCAGTGCGATCTCAAAGCTCTTCCGGACTGAGCGCGATGCCGTTCAGTTGATCAAGATGAAGGCCATTTACGAGTTGCTGGAAACCATCACGGATCGCTGCGAAGACGTTGCGAACGTGATCCAAGGCATCGTCATCGAGAACGCGTAAGCGCGGCAGGCAAGAGATTATGGAAGCCTCCGCCACCCTGCTTTGGGTTCTGATTCTGCTCATCGCGCTTGCGCTTGCGTTCGACTTTATGAACGGTTTTCATGATGCCGCGAATTCGATCGCGACAATCGTGTCTACCGGCGTCTTGCGCCCCGGCCAAGCCGTCGTCTGGGCTGCCACATTTAATTTCATTGCGCTCTTCATCTTCGGGCTCAGTGTGGCCGCCACGATTGGCAAAGGAATGGTGAACCCCGCCATCGTGGACTATCACGTCATCTTTGGCGCGTTAGTGGGCGCGATTCTTTGGAACGTCATCACGTGGTATTTCGGGATTCCGTCATCGTCTTCCCACGCACTCATTGGCGGCATGATCGGCGCGGCGGTGGCGAAAGCGGGAACGGGCTCGCTCATTGGCTCCGGGATCATGAAAACCGTGATCTTCATTTTGGTGTCTCCCACGCTGGGCTTCGTACTTGGCGGCCTACTGATGCTCATTGTGTCGTGGTTGTTTCGAAACTCGACGCCAAGGCGCGTCGATAAGTGGTTTCGGCGCGGGCAGCTGGTTTCCTGCGCGCTCTACAGCTTGGGCCACGGGAGTAACGATGCACAAAAAACGCTCGGCATTATTTGGCTGCTGCTAATCATCGCCGGATACGCGACCAAAGACGTGAATACGCTGCCCTACTGGGCGATCATTTCTTGCTACGCCGCGATCTCGCTCGGTACGCTTTTCGGCGGCTGGCGGATCGTGAAAACAATGGGACAGAAGATCACCAAGCTCAAGCCTGTGGGCGGGTTTTGTGCGGAAACCGGCGGCGCGATGACGCTCTTCATCGCCTCGTCGGCGGGGATTCCCGTTTCGACCACGCACACAATCACTGGCGCGATTGTGGGCGTGGGCGCGTCGCGAAAGCTCTCGGCCGTCCGTTGGGGTATCGCGGGCAACATCGTTTGGGCATGGATCTTTACGATTCCGGCCTCGGCGTTCATGGCGGCGGTCGCATGGTGGGTCTCCTATCGCATTTTTGACTGACGGCGTGTGGGCGAGATCTGATGGCGCGCCGCTTCAACGCGCCTGCTGGTTTGACGCGTTTGCCGTTTCGGTGCCTTTGCCGTTTCGGAGTCTTTGCCGTTTTGGCGTCGTTCCCGTTTCGATGCCTTTGCCGTTTCGGAGCATTGCGCCTGAGATCGACCGCTTCTGAACTGCGATCCTGTGCTATCGCGCGGAAATCCAGACTGGCACGCAACCTCCGCTCCACCCTATACTGAACGCAGTTGCCCGATTCATCGGGACAGCACTCGGTATCAAGTGGAGGCGCGATGTTTTCTATTTTGGTAGTGAACCCCAAGGGCGGCGCGGGGAAGACAACGATTGCCACTAATCTTGCCGGTTATTTGGCTGGCAAGCGGCAACGTGTGGTGATCAAGGATATGGACCGACAGCGCTCTGCTGCGCGATGGCTGGCGCGGCGTCCGCGTGGCTTCCCGGAGATTCGCGGCGCACTGCCCGACACGGATCCAAAAATCGTTGCCGACTACGCACCTCAATGGCTCATTATCGATGCGCCAGCCGGTGTACACGATAAGGCGCTTGCTGAGCTAGTACGAGACGCGGATGCGGTGATCGTTCCAGTCGCAACCTCCGTATTTGACTTCGAAGCCACCTCCGATTTCCTCGCCGAACTCGCGACGCTCAAACCGGTAAAGGACGGCAAACGCGCGATTGCCGTCATCGGATCACGCGTAGACAGCAGAACTGTGGCCGCCTCAGACCTCGATGCCTTTTTGGAGCCGCTCTCGATTGACGTGGTGACGCATGTGCGCGATTCGCAGCTCTACGTTCACGCAGCTCGCGACGGGCTCACAATCTTCGATCAGCCTCGCTCGCGCGCGCACGAAGCGTGGGAAGACTGGCCGCCGCTGCTCGAATGGTTGCAATCCGTCGTGATTCCTAGGAGTTCGCGGTAGGATCGTGTCGTTCCGCATTGCTGACTTACCGAACAACGAGTTTTTCACCCACTCCAGGGAAGCGCTGAACTAGGGCGTGTTCACACTATTTTGGCGAGATGCGTTACGAAAATGCGGCGATGGATGCGCGAAGCGTTGCGAAGAACGGGGCGCCTCCCCGATCAAGCAACGCGACAAAGCAGACGCGCCGCATTTTCGTAACCCTCCGGGGCGTGTTCAGGTTTCGCGCCCGGTGTTGTTGCGAAGTCCTTGCGTCAAACTTGTCGCCTACGCTCCGTGCCCGCACCACGGCGGCCTTCGCGCCTAACCGTGCATCGAAACCTGAACCGCCGCACTCGGCAAAATAGTGTGAACACGCCCTAGTCTGCGTGATGCGGCGCGCGGCGGAAAGGGGGCGAGCTGGAAGCCCAAAATTCTGAGGTAGAGCGGGGCTCTTTCGACGAATATTTGCGTTTCACATCGCCCAAGTTCAACGATGCCCGGACGCGCAATGGTTAGGTTGGCATCGTTGAGCACGACTTGTTCAGCGTTTTCCTGGAATCCGTGCGGAGCAACGGCTCAAGCAGGAGAGCATTTGCAACGCGAAGTCGAAGGAAAAACCGAGATTTTGGTCGCAACAAAAGTCCAACGCGATGCACACGCTAGACTAGCGGCAAATAGAAACAATATCCAAACAACGAGGGCTTGATGTTTACGATTTTGGTGGCTAATCCGAAAGGCGGCGCGGGGAAATCTACGCTGACCACCAACATCGCGGGGATGCTAGCCGCGCTCAAGCAGCGCGTGGTGATTATGGATTTAGACAACCAGCAGTCGGCGACCAACTGGTTGGCACGTCGACCTGATGCGCTGGCAAAGATCATGCCCTGGACTGAAGACTCGGATATGGGCGAACTCCGAGACTTCGCGCCGCAGTGGATGGTGATCGACACTCACGCGCGAATTCGGCGAGCCGATCGAACCTATCTGTTGTCTCGCGCCAACGTCGTACTCGTTCCCGTCAACCCCTCGGTTTTCGACATCGAAGCGACCGCGAAATTCCTGCTCAAACTGCACCAAGATCCAAACGTGCAGAACGGGCGCGTGGCCATCGGGTTGGTCGGCTCACGAACCGACAGTCGAACTCGGATCGCGCAAGAACTTTCCAGTTTTTTTGCGCGTAGCGGTCTTCCGGTCGTTGCCTACATTCCGGACAGCGTCCTCTACCCGCAATGCGCCCGTGATGGAACCTCGATTTACGAGCTTCCCCGCGCGCGTACCGAGCAGCAGCTGGAAGCCTGGCAGCCGCTGGTAGCGTGGCTCAAGTCGCAAATCGCCCGGACACGTGATATCAAACGATCCGCGCCGCAGGTATCCGCCACAGTCTCGGCGCAAGCCCCGCGCTAACGGAACCTCGCGCCTTCCGGCTGGGTCGAGCGCTTGCTATATCGTGATGCTGCAAAATAGAGGGCTACCGCGTTTTCGCGGCAAACTCAAAGTGCCTATGCGACTCACTGCCGATTTCTCATTGCGTCCCCTCCTCGTAGCTGTTCTCTTCGCGACGGCGAGCGCCGTCTCGGCGGCACAGAACATCTCCACAATCGCCGGAACCGGCGCCCGAGGCACGCCTACCGACAACGTCGCAGGCACCAGCTCCACGGTCGACGGCACTAACGGAATCGCGCTTGATCGATTTGGAAACCTCTACATCGCCGATTCGAATCACCACCGAATCCGCAAACTTTCTTTGGGCGGGAAAATTACGACCGTCGCGGGCAACGGCACGCAGGGCTTTGCGGGTGACGGCGCAGCCGCAACGGCCGCACAATTAAATTACCCGACGACCATTGCAATCAATGCCGCTGGCGAGTTGTTTATCGCTGACTACGGTAATCACCGCGTGCGAAAAATTGCCACGGACGGCAAGATAACGACCGTCGCTGGATCGGGCACCGAAGGTTTTTCAGGAGACGGCGCTGCCGCAACCGCAGCACAGCTCAATAATCCGGTCGGAGTCGCCATCACCGCTAGCGGTGAGTTGTTGATTGCAGATACGCAAAACCATCGTATTCGCCGTGTCAGCACGAGCGGGGTTATCTCCACAGTTGCTGGCAGCGGAACGCTCGGTTTCGCGGGCGATGGTGCCGCCGCGTCAAGCGCGCAGTTTTCTTATCCTGGCGCGATGACACTCGCTGCGGATGGCTCGCTTTTGATTGCCGACTACGGCAACAGCCGCGTGCGAAAGATTGACTCCAGTGGCATCGTTTCAACGTTTGCCGGAAGCGCGAGCGTCGGATTTGCGGGAGACACAACAGCCGCCACCGGCGCCCAGCTCAACGGCCCGTTCGGCGTCTCGCTCGGAACTAACGGCAGCGTGTTGATTGCCGATCAGATCAACGGTCGTATCCGCAAAGTCGCAGCAGATGGGGTGATCTCCACTGTGGCGGGCGGCGGCTCATCGTTCGTCCTTGGCGACGGTGCTGCCGCGACCTCGGCCTTTTTGCTGTCTCCGTCAGGCGTTGCGTCCAATGCCGCAGGGGATGTGTTCATCAGCGACCGCGGAAATCTTCGTATCCGCAAGGTTGCGAGCGCGCTACGTGAGATGGTCGAATATCGCTTGGTAGCGGCTGACGCGTATTTTTACGCGTCAAAAGACGCTGAGAAATTCATCCTAGACGGCGCTGCTGGATGGGAACGGACTGGCGCAAAGTTCTTCGTTAACGTCGCAAATGACACGGGCACGAAAGCACTCGTACGCTACTACTTCGACGCTGTTGCTCAAAACCCAACCCGGGGCACTCATTTCTACACCTTGCGCGACGACGAAATTGCATCGCTCAATGCGCTCAATCCGAACAACTCGCAAACGCCACGCCTGCCTGTCAACGAAGGCACCGAGGCATTCGCATTTGCCGCAACCAACGGCGCGTGCACATCAACTCAAACGCCGGTGTACCGCGCGTTCCGTAACGCGACGGTCGCGCCCAATAATCCCACGCACCGGCTGACAACGAACGTTGCCACCTACAACGCCCTCGCCACTGCCGGATGGAGCGCAGAGGGCGTCGCGTTTTGCACGTCAGTCGCGCCGTAGTCTAGCTACACAAATTACCGCCTAGCCCAAACTTTCTTGCGGCTAGTGCGAGTATTTGAGCAATATTGAAATCACCTCAAACTTCGCTCTAGCCCTGCTCCACAAAGCGAAAGCGGGGATCTACCAACGTTAATTGGAATCAGCTGACGAGCGTACGAATCCCACGATAAATCGAGGTCGGTTCAATTCAACGGAAGTCGCTGGAGCGCAGGTTGCCCGTACTAGGGCGTGTTCGCTGCGCGCTTCTCACCCACATCGGGATCCGCGCCGAGCGATAGAAGCAACGGCTTGGTTGCCTCTTGTTTGAAGAAATGCGCCCAGCCCATCACGTTGTAGCCATACGGATCACGCTTCGTGAGACTCGCGCCCTCTTTCGCGAGCCACGTGATGGATTCGTGTTTCGCAAACCGAGCTGCAGTCATGATCGGCGTCTCGCGGCGACCGGCTGGGGCGAAGGCGTCGATATCCACGTTTGCCTTCTTGAGCGCAACCAGGCAATCAACGCAGTTCACATGCGCCGCCAAATTCGCGTAGTTCCAGCCGTAGTAATTTAAGCCAAAGGGCGTCGCACCGCGCGCGATCAAGTGAGCGACCATCTTCGCATCGCCACAATGTATGGCGGATGAGAGCGGCGTTGCGCCCACGTGTTGTCCGCGCACAATCTTGCGATTGATTTCCGCGCCGTTCGCGAGCAGCAGGTCGACGATTTCGATCCGACCATTTCTCGCGGCGATGTGCAGTAATGAGTCGCCCGAATCCGACTCGATCTTGGTGCTCACGCCCGCCTCTAACATCTTGCGCACGGTGACGAAGTCATTGGCTTCCAAGGCGTCGATCAACTGCGTCTCATTCGCCGACTTCTGCGTGCCGGTGATGTCGGAGGTTGCAGGCAATCCGTATGGAAAAGCGTAGAGCTTGTCGAGCAGCGTGAAGTGCGAACCGCGATCATGGATGAATGCGTGATTCACGATGGCAGCAGCAGCTAGAAACGCAACCGCGACTACCCAAGTCAGTGCTCGCACAGCGTTTGCGTAGTGTGGATGAGGCGCCTCTGGCGCAGGCCCGATGCCGAAATCGCGAACGCGTTGGAGCGCTTCGGTCATCTCAAACTGCAGCGCGTTGAGCATACCGACGTTCGACGAAGTCGGTGAAACGCGCTCACGCAATCCTGCTGAAATCTCATGTGCGTAGACCGCACGATGCTGCAGCGATGACGCGCCGTTTGATGTTTGGTAGCGCTCCGTCGTATCGAATCCACCCACACGCGCGAGCGCAACGGTCGCTGCGTGCTTAGTCAGCCACGAATCGCGAATCACGGCCACGCCATCGCGCGAAATTTGCACGCGCATCGTTCGGGTTGCAAAGTGGATGACAAGCAGCAGCAAGGCGGTGCCTGTGAAAACGGGCCACGCTTGCAACCAGATACTTTCCGCAAGAAGTCGCGGCGCGTACAGCAATTGCCAGCCGTACCAGGCGAAACATCCAAACGCGCAAAAGATCGTAAACACACTTCCACCGCGCAACCCGCGTCGCGGAAAGTGCGCGCTCCATTGCGTGCCCTTGATCTCGATCTGGCATTCCTTTGAGTTTAAAAAAGCGCCGCGCGAGGCAGGATTCGCGTCGCGAAACGCTTTGTAGCTTTCGGCAAAGCTACGTGCTTCATACTTGTCCAGAAATGCCCCACGCGAGGCGTCGTTGCCGAAAATTGAGACGCCAAAGGAGTGCGTTGTAAACGCGGGAAGCCGTGGCAGCACCACATCCCAGGAATAAACCAAATCGCCTTTTATGCCGCCCGAAGCATGCCCCGACGGTGGCGCTTTCACGATTGCCTCATACACCGTATCAGTGGACGCGCTCGCAGCGCTCGCCACCCGGTTCGCGAGAAACGTTTCAGATACGCCCACGCGCGTCGTTGTGGACGAGCCGCGCTCATCACGAATCGACTCTTGCAAGGTAATTGCAATAGCTGCGGGAAGATCGCGTCGAGTGCTACGCGGCACGCGGATGCGCACACGAAATGCGCTCTCCAATTGGGGTTGCTGGGGATCAAGTTCGAGCGTAGTTTCACGAGCGCCGCGCAATACGTTCACTGTACGCAGACCGGCCAGAATCATCCACACGCCGAGTAACGTGAACAATGCGGTCACGCCACGGGCGAGCGCATCACTTTCACTGCTCCACGCCACCACGGCCATCGGCACCGCGAGCAGACTCCAAACCACGCCGAAGAAAAAGAGCCCGATTTGTGAACCTCCGCGTAGAGTTCGCGCATTCATCGCGACTGAAACGGCGCTTGACTTCGAGTCGCTCGTTTCATCAGTTCTCGCGAAGAGGATGTAGAAAAACGCGTAAAGCGCAGCGAGCCCGACGCCGGTAAACAGCGTGGCGAACGGAACGGCAAACCACACCATCGACCAGCGGACGTTGTTATCCAGCACGGCATCGGCGGGATCGCTGGGATTTACCCAAGCGGTGATCGCGCCGCCTTCGGATTTTGCGCGGTTTAGCTGGTCGTACCAGCTGCGCTGCCAATCGCCCACGTTATCGCGGCTATTGGGCGACACCTGCTTGTTGATCTGCTCGCTCGCGTAGCGCGTGCCGCCGTAGGTGTAGCTGTAGCGGACTCGTGCGCCGATCACACCTTTGCTTCCACGATCCAGCGAAAGACTCACGATCTGCGCGGGCACCGCCACACGCGAGGACGCGCTGATTGCAGCGCTCCCGGCCTGCCACAGTGGCATGAGTCCACCGAACACGCCCCCCGCGATGAACGCCACAGCGAAGATCGCAACGAACAAGAGCGCGAAGAGCTTAGTTTTCAAAGTGGGGGCGCTTTGCGATCAACGCGCAGTATCGCGGCGAGAGTTTGGCGAGCCCGCCCCGGAAGCCAGAGCGCATCGCGACGAAAAGGCGCACTAAACGGTGTCATTGCATTTTACAACTCTCGTCTGATAGCCCTCTATCGATTGGGGCAAGCGGCCGATAATACGCTCGATTGTTTTGACTATTAATCGCTTGCTCGCCCTGGCTAATTTGCCGCTCAAACGGATAAGTTGCCCTACAAAATTTCCGCTGCGTAGTCCGCCAAACGTGAACGCTCGCCGCGCTGCAGGGTGACATGCCCCGAGTGCGACCAGCCTTTGAACCGATCCACAACGTAGGTTAAGCCCGATGATCCCTCGGTGAGATACGGCGTGTCGATCTGCGCAATGTTGCCCAAGCAAATCACTTTCGTTCCGGGGCCTGCGCGCGTGATCAGCGTTTTCATCTGCTTCGGCGTTAAGTTTTGCGCCTCGTCAATGATGAGCATCTTGTTCAGGAAGGTGCGGCCGCGCATGAAGTTCAAGCTCTTCACCTTCACGCGAGAGCGAATCAAATCGTTGCTCGCAGCGCGGCCCCAATCGCCGCCCTCGTTTTCAGCGCCCATCAACACATCCAAGTTGTCTTCGAGCGCACCCATCCACGGCGTCATCTTTTCTTCTTCGGTGCCGGGCAGGAAACCGATGTCCTCACCCACAGGCACCGTGACGCGGGTCATGATGATTTCGTTGTAAATCTTTTGATCGAGCGTGAGCTGCAAGCCCGCCGCGAGCGTGAGCAAGGTTTTGCCGGTACCCGCTTGCCCGAGCAGCGTGACGAAATCGATATCGGGATTCATCAAAAGATTCATCGCGAAGTTCTGTTCGCGATTACGTGCCGTGATGCCCCACACTGCGTTTTTGTGATGACCGAAGTCGCGCAAGGTTTGCAGCGTTGCGATCTTGCCTTCAACGGCGACCACGCGAGCGTAGAACGGCGTATCGACCTCTGTGTACACGAACTCATTCACCAAGAGGCTCGACACAATTGGCCCGCTGATTTTGTAGAACGTTGAGCCGCCCTGCTGCCAGCTCTCGACGCCCTTGCTGTGCTTCTCCCAAAAATCGCTCGGCAGCTCGCGCATGCCGGTGTAGAGCAAATCCGAGTCTTCAAGGACTTTATCGTTGAAGTAGTCCTCTGCATCCACATTGAGCGCGCGCGCTTTGATACGCATGTTGATGTCTTTTGACACCAAAACAACGTGGCGCTTGGGATCTTTCTTTCGCAAGTGCAAACACACCGCGATGATTTCGTTATCCGCTTTACCGCCCGCGAACGACGACGGCAGTTGCACCGAAAGCGGCTCAGTCTGCAAGAAAACGCGACCTGTTGCCGCTTTGCGCGAAGGCGTTTCCAGCGGAATTCCTTCATCGATGCCGTTGTCGAACGCGCTCACGATCTCATCAAGATATCGCGAGGCTTGGCGCGCATTGCGGTTTACCTCCTGCGTGCCTTTTTTATTGTTGTCGAGTTCTTCCAACACACAAATCGGCAGAAACACGTCATGCTCTTCAAACCGAAAGAGCGAGGTCGGATCGTGCATCAACACATTGGTGTCGAGCACGAAGAGTTTCGCGGCAGCGTTTTTCGCTTTACCTTTCCCAACTCGGGAGGTGATCGAAACGACTCGCGATTTTGGTTGTGTCATTGCGGAGATTTCCTAGAAAGAAAGCAACTGGGGGTCGAGCGCAGCAGGCTCGGGCCGGAAACGGAGCGCAGCAGCGCAAAAAAGAGCATCAACGCGAAAGAGCTGAGCGCTGTTCGCAGGGCGGGAGAAAGATGGAATGACGCGATCGCAACCGATGCAAGGCACGCGGCGATTCGCAAATCGCGGAGACGGGGATCGGCGTGCGCTTTGCAACTACCGATCGAGAAAACATACAGCCATGCACTAAATGTAGCGATTTTCTAAGTCACCCCCACTACATCTTGTGGTGAGGCGACGAAATGGCAACGTTCGTTGGAATTGCGCGACAAAGCGGAGGTCTCATAGCGAAAGCGGCTTTTTTTTACAAAGTCCATATTAGTCGAGGGCTACGAGCGAAAATATTACTTTTCCTAACGTGTATTTCTACTCTCTAGCGCCATTGCAAAAAAGGCCGAAGCGCTTAATGCTATTCATTCGCAGGCGGATTACGCCGCTCCGATTTTGATGCCAATGTCATTTTTGTTGCGTATTGCCGCTATGATCGC
The DNA here is from genome assembly GCA_013298145.1 of Betaproteobacteria bacterium. Lineage (GTDB taxonomy): Bacteria > Pseudomonadota > Gammaproteobacteria > Burkholderiales > Casimicrobiaceae > Casimicrobium. The sequence continues at coordinate 377,464 of JAAFJO010000005.1, read as the reverse complement.
GCTATCGAAAGCAGCGACAGGCTCTTACGTGAAACACGCGTCAAACACTTACTTCGCTGGGCTGGCAGCGCTTGCTAGCGCCCTTTTCCTAGTCGCGCCGCACTCAGCGAACGCGCAAACTTTTCCCGCGGGCTTCAGCGCGAGCACGGTAGTCAACGTCGGGGGACCTACCGCCATCGCGTTCCTGCCAGATAAACGCATGCTGATCACAACGAAAGGCGGCAGCATCAGGCTTTTTAACGCCGCTGCACCCGCCGGATCGCAGCTCACCACAGTGCTCACCTTCGCCACTGACGGCTTGGGCAGTAATCCGCAAACCTGCACACCCAGCGAAGCGGGCGTGCTCGGCATCGCCGTTGATCCTGATTTCTCGATTGTCAATCCCGCCGCGCCGACCAATAACTTCTTCTATGTGTTCTATACCGCTCGCAACGGCTCCGACTGCGGCACGCCGAACTACGGCACGAGCTACAACGCCAGCAACCAACGTGTTAATCGCGTTTCACGCTTCACCTTTAATCCGCAAACCAACACCATTGCGCCAGCGAGCGAGCTAGTTTTGGTTGACCGGATGCCCGCGCGCGGCGGCAACCATAACGCTGGCGATGTGCACTTCGGAAAAGACGGTCTGCTCTACATCTCCATCGGCGACGGCGGCACCTCGTGGACGGGCGCAGGCGGCGCCGGTGACAACTATGCCGCGCGTGATCGCAACATTCTCACTGGGAAAATTCTTCGCATCGCGAAAACGGGCGATATCCCGGCTGCAAATCCATTTCAAGGCGCGGGTACCGGCCGCTGCAATGTGCTTGGCACACATGCAGGCACGGGGCATTGCCAAGAGACGTTCGCGTGGGGCTTGCGCAATCCCTTCCGCTTCGAAATGGATCCGAATGCGGCCGGGACGCGCTTCTACATCAACGATGTTGGGCAAGATCAGTGGGAAGAAGTCAGCGAGAGCCAAGCCGGGGCTGATTACGGATGGAATTGCCGCGAAGGGGCGAATCAATTTCGTACCCAAAATCAATGCAACCCAACGCCGCAGAGTATGGTCGACCCGGTGTATCAGTATCGACACGGCGTGCAGATCCCCGGCACCACATCGCCGACCAATTGCAACTCGATCACCGGCGGCGCGTTTGTTCCCAACGGGGTGTGGCCCGCAGCGTACGACAACACGTACTTGGTGGCGGATTACGTCTGCGGCGTTGTGGTTCGAATCGCAACCAACGGAACGCCAGCTGTGCCGGTAACGACTGCAGCAAACTTCGCATCGAGCCTCGGTGGCAGCAGCGCGACGTCACTGCGCTTCGGGCCCGATGGCAATGGCACCGCGCTCTACATGACAACCTTTGCGGGCGGCGGCTCAATCCAGAAAATCATCTACACACCGGCGAGCAATCAAGCGCCCACGGTAAGCAATCTCGTCGCGAGTCCTGCTAGCAGCGCCAGCGTGCCACTCACGACCACGCTGACTGCCACCGCCTCTGATCCAGAAAACAATCCAATCACCTATGTTTGGAATTTCGGCGATACAACCACGCAAACCACCACGACAAACAGCGTGCAGAAAACGTACAACACGGTGGGTGTGTACACGGTGAGCGTCATCGCGCGCGACAGCTTCTCTGCAGAATCCGCCCCACGCACAACAATCGTTCGCGCGGGTAACACGCCGCCCGTCGCTTCAATTACAGCGCCTACTGTCGGGCAACAATTCACCGTTGGCGAATCGATCACACTCACCGGAAGCGCAACCGATGCGCAAGATGGCACGATCAGCACGCCCGCGAGCTTCTCGTGGCGTGTGATCCTTCATCACGACACCCACACGCATCCGTATTTCGGCCCATCAACGGGCAATAGCATCAACTTTCTAACGCCAGCGCCCGAGGACTTGCTCGCCGCCACCAATAGCTATCTTGAAGTTGAGCTCACGGTGACAGACAGCGGCGGGCTCACCCATACGGTCACGCGTGAGCTTCAGCCGCAGAAACGAACGCTCTCGTTACAAAGCGTTCCGAGCGGACGCAAACTTGAAGTGCTGGGCAATGTATTGACGACGCCGGTGAACGTGGTTGTTTGGCCAAACTGGTCTCTAACGCTCAACGCGCGTGACCAAAGCGACAATGCAAGCGGCTATCGATTTAGCAGCTGGTCCGATGGCGGTAATCGCTCGAAAACCTATGTCGCGCCGTCATCCAACACCACGATTACGGCGAACTTCACAACAGGTAGTTTTGTGCCGAGCATCGACATTGATAACAACGGCGCATTTGATGCGGCCACCGACGGCGTGATTCTTCTGCGCTATCTGGTGGGAATACGCGGGAGCAATCTGCTTACCGGCACCCTCGGCGTCGGCGCAACACGCACGAGCGCTGCCGATATCGAATCATTCCTCGCAACCGCCGTTGCGTCGATGAATGTCGACGGGCGTGCAGGCGTCGCTGCAACCACAGACGGGCTCATCATCATGCGATATCTGCTCGGCCTCGACGATGCGCAGCTGCTACCCGGAACGGGAGCGTTAGTGTTGCCTGCGGATGCTCGAAACAATGTACGCGCGCTAACACCTTAGATCAGTGCGCGCGTCTACCGCGCGAAGCGCTCACCGTCAAAACGAATCGCAAGATAGCCGCATCCCTGCGCATCCAGAAATTCAAGTGCGTGTGCTTCGCGAAGCATCGCGATCGTAGCCAACGCTCCTGCAGCCGCGCACACGGGTGCGAGCACGCTGATGGACTGCCAATGTGTCACAGGTCGGCCTGTTTTCGGATTCAAGATATGGCAGTAGCGCTGGCCGTCATGTTCGAAAAAACGCTCGTAGTCTCCGCTCGTCGCGAGTGCGCCCGTTCTTAGCGAGATGGAGGCGATAGTGTTCTCCGGCTCTCGCGGATGCGCGATCCCGATACTCCAGGGTTCACCGCTTTGCTTCGGCCCCAGCGCGCGCAAATCTCCGCCAAGATTCACGAATCCATGACGAACACCTTCCGCTGCGAGGACTGCCGCAGCACGATCTGCCGCGTACTCTTTTCCGAACCCACCCAAGTCGATTTCCATGAGCGCGTCGGCCAGTCGAACGTTGCTGCCGTCCAACAAAATACGCTCGGTGCCGATCAGCGCGAGCGTTTCGCTGAGGGATGATTCCTCAGGCAGTTTGCCAGCTCGAAAATCCCAGACTCGACGCAACACGCCGCTCGTAATGTCAAACAAGCCCTCGCTCTCGCGAGCGAGCGATTGCGCAAACTCAAGCAGTGATCGCGTCTCGTCGTCGATAGCAATCCAATCGCCGCCTGCGGCCGCATTGATGCGCGAAACGATGCTGTCGCTTCGGTAGCGCGAATACTTTGCTTCGATTCGAGCGACTTCGTTGGCAGCCTTCTGTGCGGCGACTTCGGCAGCAAGTGACGAAAGCCCTTCAACGCACACTTCGCACGGACTTGCCATCGCGCGAAATCGAAAAACCGTCGCCTGCGAATCAAGCTCGATACGCTCAAGCGCCGGCGTTTCGATGTGCTCCAGCGTGTCGCGCATGGATCGAGTCCGCTCAGATCAGAAAGTTCGAGTGAATCCGATTTGCGCGATCAGCGCTGTGAGCGGCGCGAGCCCCGGCGATCCACCGCCGCCTAATCGCCATGACGAGCGCTGCTCGTAGCGCTCGAGCTTTGCATCGAGTGTCCAGCGCGAATCAAGCTTCCAATCGGCTCGTACACCGACCGTAACCGCGCCAAACGCTGAGAGTCGATGATCAGGCGATGCGAAGCGCCCCAGAACTACGGGGAAGGGTTCGCCGACGACAGGATCGTAGACGGGGTCATAGTAAAAATTTGCTGCGCTTTGGGTGTGATAGCGAAGGGTGGGCGTGACGATCCAGCGATCATTGAGCGCTTTCGCGTAGGCCGCATCCAGCGTATGTGCGCGAATACCGAAGCTGTCGCTGTAGAAGCGATAGCTGGTGCGCAATGCGTCGCCACTCGACGCGATGAAGTGATTCCAGCGCAAGGTTGCCGTTGTTTGGTCGCGTTCGCGCGGTCGAATATCAACAATCTTGTACGGATCGTTGTAGTACCCGCGACCTTCCGCGCGCGAAATCGCGAGTTGCACCACGTCATGCTTAGTCCAGTTTTGAGTAACGCTCAAACCCAGCTCATTGGTACGACGTGTTGCGCCACGCGCGGCGCGGTTCGTTGGAAAAATATTGTCGTCCGTATGCGCGAAGGCAATCGACCACGTGCGGTTGTTGTCAGCGCTTGCAATGCGCAGCTCGAGCGAGCCTGCGCGCGAACGATAGTCTTGCTCGTCGGAATACGCGCCACCGAGCGCAACTGCCACGCGCTCGAAGCTCTTGGTGAGCTTCGCAGTTGCCGCAGTGCGGTGATCTGCCATCCGTGACGCGCTCGAAATGGACGAATGCCAGCGCGGCGATGCGCCGGAGACGTTATCGTGTGTGAGCGAGCCCTCGAATGACCAGCTCGACGCAATCGGTGACGCGATGTAGAGCGATGGCGAGATCGCGCGGACCCGCGTGAGGCCCGGTTGCCGATCTTCGTATACGCCGAACTTCGCAGCGATCACGCCTTCTTCGAGCGGTGCAACTTGCGCGCCAATCGGAGCGACCAATCCAGGTAAAGCGAGCGCCGCGAGCGTGATGGAGCCAAACCGAGCGGAGGTCTGCGAAGGTGTGGGGCCAGCAACAGCGGTGGCGTCTGAAGGCGCACATCGCGCCAGCGCTGAACCGGCGAAATCAATCTTTGAACTCATCGTCTACGTCTTCAATTGCAGCCGCATCCACCGCCGCCCACGCCCGTGCCGCCGCTTGCGGCTTCCTTACTGAAATAGGTGTGTTGCGCAGCCATTGCGTCGAGGCGATCTGCATCGAATTTCATTTTAACTTTAGCCAGATCGCCCCGTTCCCATGCGGCGGGGGGGTTATATGCACAACCAGACGACAAAGCAACGAAAAACAGAGCTTGCCCCAATAAAACCGAACGCCTACCGAAAAAGCTGGCACCAAAAAAAACTAATTTCATCGCCTATTTTCCTTCGATGAATTTCGCGATTTCGCGTTCAAGAACCTCTGCATCGCTCTCATTAAAACCACGATGCACGAATCGAACCCGCCCCTGGGGATCGATGAGGTACGCACTCGGCATCGCTTTCACATTGAAGCGCTTCGGCGTGTCGCCCGCAGGATCAAATGCAATTGCGAACTGCGCTGGCGTGCCTTTTAAAAATCGATCCGCGTCGCTGCGCCGTTGGTCAACATTCACCGCAACGATATCAAGCCCACGCGCGGCATATTTCGAATGCATGCCGTTCATCCAAGGAAATGAACGTTTGCAAGGCGCACACCACGACGCCCAAAAATCGACGTACAGCCAGCGCCCGGCACGGGGTGCAAGAGATACCGAGCCGTCGATGCCGGGCAGAGAAACATTCGGCGCGGGATCGCCCCGCTCAAGCGCGTACGCAAGCGTTGGCGCCCCAAGGTATGCCGCGCAGGCGACCGTCACGATAAGTGCATGCAGCATGCGGGCGACTCCGCAGCAGCTACGGCGCCGGAACACAGAGCTTCACGCCTTCGTTGTCCCATCCATTCGAGACGAAACGTTCGTAAACGCTGCGCACGGCGGTAAATCGATGGTTCGGATCATCAGGGAATCGCGTGTTGCCGCGAAACACTCGGTAGACAGGCAGCTCGCCTGCCGCGCAGCTTCCGCCCACGCCCTCGACGACTGGAGAGGAAACCCAAGAATCCACGCCCTCATTCACGCCTTTGCCGCGACCCGATTCGTTGCTGGGATTGAGCGATGCGAGCAGCGTTTTCTCCGCATCAATGGCCGTGTAGAAATGCGAGCCACGCGATGCGTTACGCGCCACTTCAGCGAAGAAATATCGCGAGAGCGACGCTCGCGTAGGCCCCGTTGCTTCGTACACCGGAAACGCAAACTGCGTGCGACGAAACGCAGCAACCCCGTCGAGTAAGGTTTGTTCGGCCTGACGCGACGTCATGAAGTAGTAGTCGAGCGCTGGGATGTAGTACTCGACCATCAACCGCGTTCCCGCCGGCAAAGCCACACCAGTGCCGCTCAGGGCAATGCTGCCTTGCCCTCCTTGGCCGCTATGTGTAATCGTCAGGGTTGTCGCAGAAAACGCTGCAGACTGGGGCACGAATCCGACCTCGATACGGCATTCGCCTCCGGCGGCAATGGTTGCGCCAACCGAGCATGTGTTTTCTAGCAAAACGAAGTTTGGCGCAAAACCATCCAGCCCGTTAATCGTAAGGGGTAGCGTGCCCGTGTTGAACACTCTTACCGTTTCTACGAACAAGAGTTGGCCCACGAACGCGCGACCAAACTGAATAGAGCTGGTCGAGAGTTGCACCGTCGTTTGCGACGATGCGCCGGTACCCGAAAGCGAAACGGTTCTGTTACCGCCGCTGGCGTTGTGTGCGATGGTCAGCGTGGTTTGCTTCAAGCCGGCCGATTGCGGACGAAAGCCAACTGAGACAGAGCACGATGAGCCAGGCGCGATCTGCGAGCAGCCCGTTCCGGTAGCACTGAACTCAGCATTGCCTACGCTCACGGACGAAATCGCAAGCGCCGCATCGCCCGTGTTGGAAATCGTAAAGGTGCGGTTCGGCGCAGTGTCACCGATCGTCACGCTACCAAAATCGACTGCAGTGACGGAAACAGAGATGGCGGGGGCAATTGCGGCAGCAGGATTGGCGATGTACGCAGCCAAGTCGCCAAGCTGTGAGCTCGTCAACACACCGCGCAAAAACGACATTTGCGCGACACGAGAAATCGCCAGCGCGATACCTCCGGGGGTATCACCGTTTTGAACCCCGTTAATGTTGAGCAGCGGGTTGGGGCCATGACATCCACCGCTCGCGCAATTTGGGTTTCCGGGAACAATGATTCCCTGGTACAGCGCCCGCCCATTCGCCGCGTCCTGCGCGTGAGACAGGGTTGACGCAATTGCGGCGAGACCTAGTAAGATCAGCGTCCGTACCGACGCGATTAACAACTGCTGCAACGGAAAATCCTTTCGATCGTACCCGTAACACTTCTAGGGAGGCGAAAGGCTATCACGCAACCGCGAAAGATCGAATCGCGAGTGCGTGAAGCCGTGGCGAATCTAAGGATTCATGAATCCGACATCCCAATTGGCACCATGCACGCCATTGAGCGTTGGGAACACATACGTCCCAGGCGATGCGCCTGCAATCGACGCGGGGGGTACGCCAAACCACTTCGCGATGGTGGCCACCATCGCGTCGCTCGACATCGTTGGAATCAACTCGCCACGATCAAGAGAATGGTTCAAATACAGGTTGTACGTGCTCGGAAGATTTGGCACGTTTGCGTTGGAGCCCGTCGTGGGCTGCGTCAGCATGCGCGCCTTTCCACCTGGATCACGCGTTCCCTGAGTGCCGTTGTTTTGCCACCAGGTGGGCGGCACACCGATGCGCGGCACAGCGCCAGCCGTGGAATCAACAAACATATACCTCGACTTCTGGGTAGGTCGCTGCGCGATCGGAATGTCCGATCCGCCGTCGACAGGAATGTCCGCGTCAACAATATTGTGAGACTGGCCATAAATTTGCCCACCACGTACTGCGCCGCCGAGCACGAATTGGAAATTCCCCCAACCATGATCGGAACCGTCTCCGTTCGAGTCCAGCGTACGCCCGAATTCACTCATTGTGAAAGTCGTGACCCTGTCTTGAGCGGTGCCCGGCTCAAAACCGCTGCCCGCTGCGTTTCGGATCTGGATACGTCCGAGCGCAGTCCAGAAAGCGTTCAGCGACAGGCTAATCATGCGATTGATTTCGCAGTTGTTTTCCCAAAACTCGACGCCGTGAGTATCAAAACCGCCAATACCGACAAAAAAGATTTGACGCTTCACTGGCGTGGTTGAATTGGGCCCCAGCTGATTACTTGCACGAATCATCGTTGCCACCATCCGAAGCTGACGGGCAAGATGATTAGAACTTCCAGCGAAGGTATCAATGGCAACAAACGGATCAATGACCGCTTCCGTTGTAGGCGACGCGATAAACGCAGCCGAGATCGCTTGCTCGGTGTCGATCGATTGACGCATCGTTTGACGCCACTGATCGTGGTAAATCGAAACGCCCTCTGCAGTGAACGAATAGCGGGCTGCTACAGCCGCCAGCATGCTGGCGTTGCCGGTGAAACCATTACTGAGGCGCACCGGACCGCCGCGAATGCAATAGGGCTGTGTTGGATTGGCGGAAATGTAAGAACTTTGCGTGTTGCACGACGTCACTGCCGGCGTGCCTGTAGTCTGCAACCGACCGAGCGAGCCGGTACCCATTTGATACGGAATGGCGTTCGTGGCCGCCGTAGACTCTGTCAACATGAACGTGTTAGTTCCGTCAATAGAAATCTGGGTTGACACTTTCGCATCGACACCGCCCGATCGATTTAGGGCAACGATTGAGGGGTGGTTAGCAATCCGCCCCCCAATTCCCACACTCGGATTGGCTTCGCCGGACGTGCCGCTCATCCAGCCTTTGGTTTGATCGTCATGCGAATAAAGGTTCAGCGGCAGGTTGAGGGTGCTCCGTTGGGCGAACCATTGGTGGCGGTTAACCTTTTGCAGTAGCGGCCCAACATTCGACATGATGGCAAGCTTGCCAGCCGTGTAGAGCGAATGAAGTTCGCTGTAACAGGGATTCAGTGCAAATTGACGCCCGTACGTATTGGTCGTCCAGCCACCAGCAGTGGGGCTCGCGTTACCAGTCAGCGAATTAGTGGTTGTCGCTGGTAGCACAGTGGCCGAAAGCGCAGCTGAGCCGGGAATGGCAACACCCGCACCGTCAGCAGGCTGTCCGGAGCGCGCATACGACAGGTTGCCAGTCGATGGCCGCATCGTTTGCGCCTTACGCCCAGAGTCTGTAGATGCAAAGTTTGACCGCCAGTGCGCGTATGCGGTGTATTCGTTCGAGCTTGCGGCCGCTCCGGTTCCGCTTGCATTTCCGTCGAGCCATGGGATCAGGATGTTTGAATGATCCTGCCCGCCATAAAAATAGACGCAAACAATGGCTTTGTAGTCAAAGCCTACTTCGGTGGTGCCAGGCCCGCCAATAGGAGCCGCTGCTACCGCAATATTGTTTAACGAATCAATCGTGAGCGAGCTCGCGGTGACGCCGAATGCCGCAGCCGTTTTCAGGAAGGTGCGACGGGTGGTCTCGTTATCGATAGTCATGAATCGCCCCCTTATCGTTGAATCTGAAACTCAGGCATGTGGACCGCTAACCAAAGGGCCCCCTTGACCCGATCTGACCGGCGATTTTGATACGCGTCAATCGTGCCGGTGTTCGCGTTGGCAGCGGGCGCGGCTTGAACGGGATACTGAGCGTCGAGCGTCGCGGCCAGATTAGTGCGCACCGCGTCGGTCAGCGTGCCGCCAAGAAGCACCAAGTTGATGTAGTTGAGAAGCTGCGTGGCATCCCCCTGCAAGCTGTACAAATCCTCGTAATTCGACAGCAAGCAAACCGCAGCGTTGGTGCCGTCGTTACAGCCATCGCCAAGATACATAAATCCACTTTGCCGGAGAAATTTGTTGTTCCATGCACGACCTGTCACCATATTCCCATACTGGTTCTGTGCGGATGCGATTGAAGTGGTCGTGGTAATTTCAAATTCCGGGCCAATAGCGCTTGCCGACGAGATATAGCCCGGTGGCGAGAACTCTGGGTTGTAATAGTTGAATACAGTCGGCGAGAGAAGCGGCGCTTGCGCTAACCCGCCTTCAGGATCATCCTGCCCGTAATGAAACTCATAACGCCCATTGGCTTTGGTCGCATCGAATGCGCGAAGAATGTGCGCAAAACGAATTACGGGTTCGCGCAGCTTGCCAAACTTGTTGATCGCGACACCTGACGTGGCGGGTGTCATTGCTTCCACATCGGTAAGCACTGCGTTAATCACTGCGCGCATATCACCGCGGACGCCGCTACCGTTGTTATTAAACACTGCGGTGACACGGCCCACGTATTGGGGCGTTGGGTTCGATGTGACAAAGAACTTGATCAGGTGCTTAGAAATGAATGGCCCGACGTTCGGGTGGCAAAAAATATTGTCGATGCCCGCTTCGAGCGCTTTGTTTGCCTCCGCCACGCTCACACGGGTGCGACTGAGCGTCGCGTCGGTTGGCGGCGCTGGCAACAAACCGCCGTTTGGTGACGCTGCACTCGCCAGCGTGATGGGGTTCACACCACTAGCAGCGTTCACGGTCGTGCATGCGGCGATCCCTGCAATTTCGGGATAGCTTGGGTAGCGCAGGAGTTGTTTGCTCTGCGCGCTATGACGCCCTGGAAAGGCCACCATCGAACGCGTCCACCCCGCGAGCACAGGCGGGAAATTCGGGCCTAGGTCAGTCCGGCCAGGTTCCCAGAACCACGACGGATGTTGATCGGTATAGGCATCGCGACACGCCGCGACTGAACCGTCGCCAACCTGAATCCTCCACCCAGGGTCACCCACTTTGCAGTACGGATCATCGAATGCAAATCCAGTAAAAATTTTGGCGAAACCCTTCACGATGTCTTCATCGTAGGATGCAATCGGGTTACCGCCCGAGAGCTTCTTCTCGCCTGTCATATCGAGGTCGAATAACCCGACCGCGAAAAGCTGGAGGATTTCGCGCGCGAAGTTTTCGTTTGGATTGGCGCTTTGGCCATCGTTACGGAGATGACTCAAATATCGGCCCTGCGCCGGGGACAACGCAATCCGTTTGAGGATGTCCCGATAGTTCCCGAAAGCGTTGTCGGCAAGGATGTCCAAGTACGCGGCCAGCTCAAACGGATCATTCGAACCACCGTTTGCGGACACAACTAACACCTGCGAGAGCGCAAAGGCCATTCGCTGGCGCAGCTGATCATTGTTCTTGAGCGCCTGCTTCCAGAAAGCTTCGCGCGACATTTCGCTGTAGAACTGGCGGCTCGCGGCGTCGTATTCAGCCTTGCGAGCTAACACGTACTGAAAATGCGTCTCGCCCGTACGCGCAGCCGTTTGAGCATTGATCCACGCGGTGACTCGCTGACTGTGGTTCGCGCCCGGTAGCGCGAGGAACGAGACGATGTCATTGAGACTCGGGCCGAAGGTGCTCTGCATCAGGAAACGCGACGCGGCGACTTGGTCTGCAGTCAGGCTCGTCATCGCCATCGGTGCGCAACCAGCGTCCACGAATTTTTTGATGCTTGCCGAGATCGTTCTGGATGCGTAGTTGCTGCCAAGATTGCTGGCAGGTAGGGTGGGTGTGTACCAAGCGCTCTCACGATAACCGAGCGTAATCCGCGCAATGATGGTGGCGTCGTCCTCATCGACAATGCCGTTGCCGTTCATGTCCAAGCGCAAAAGATTGGAAGCGATGCGGTTCTCGATATCGGTGGCAGCGAGTGCAGGTGTCATGCCCGCCACCAAGCCGGCGCCGCGCACGCCTCGTGCATACCGGAGGAGGAGCACGCTGTCGCGCAGCGCGTCGGGCGTTCCGGTAGGCGTTGCCTCCGAAATATTGAACGGGCAATTACTGACTTGCGCAAATGCCGTTGTTGCCGAAAAAGCGGACGCAAACAATGCGCCGCCGACCAAAATCGAACGCAACTTCATGGACTTCCCTCCAACCGAGTTCTGACTGCTTGCCCTGCTTGAAGCAAGAAATATGCAATTGGCATCCTTAACCTTTGCGATAACAGCGCTGAGCCAGCGTGTTCAAAAACTTTTGGTCAAGTTGCACCCAACAAACCATGCCAATGTCATGAGTTTAGAGGAAAAGTGAGGAAATACGCACGTTTCATGAGCTCGGTGGAGCACAGATTCGCGAAAAAAGTGGAACAGTTGTGAAAATCTATAGAAAAACTAATCGAAACGATATTGGACGCGGGCTAGCTATACAAAAGCTAATGATTCGCTTACGCAGTAACGGTGGTCTATCCCCAATTAAAATTGGGCTTTCGATTAAATGCCAAGCGTCATCGCCCTAGCCATTGTTGTTGCCGAAATGCGCCGATTTCTGTCATTGGCTGTATGACCCTCAATGACACCGCGTCGAGCGGGGCTCGCCCGACCGAGAGCTCGGTCGAGCACAAAACGTCCTGCCGAAAGTAGTGCACAGCCATCCGATCCCCCTCAGAGAACCGCGCTAGATGTTTCGCCAACATGGGTCGAGTTGCGCGTAAGCCGTCAAGCGCGACCAGCACATCGCCCGCACATAAACCTGCACGATGAGCGGCAGAATCCGAGATTACATATCGCAGCCGGGCATCACCCGACTCAGACAGAACGATCCCCAATTGCCGCAAGTGCAGTTCCTGCGTGCCGCTAGCGACGCCGCCACGGTCACCAGCATTGATCGAGGCGCGCTGCTGGTACTCAATCCCAAACTTAGCAAAGACGCTCGCCCAATCCGGCTCGCGAGTGCCCTTCACAAAATCGGCTTCAAACTCACAAAGTTGTGCGCCGGTGTAGCGCTCGAAGCGCTCGAATACGTCCTCCGGCACGCCCACACCCGTTTTGCCGAACTCGCGCCAAAGCCCGCGCATCACGTCATCAAGCGTGTGCTCTGTTTCGCTACGCAATTTCAAGTCAAGCAGCAGGGCAATGAGCCCCCCTTTCAGGTAGTAGCTCACGATTGCGTTTGGTGAATTCTCATCTTGCCGGTAATACTTGGTCCACGCGTCGAAGCTCGACTCGGCGATGCTTTGCGTTGCGCGGCCAGGTGTGCGCAGCAGCTGCGTGAGGTGACGCGAGATAAGCCTCAGGTAGTCGCCCTGGGTGATGAGCCCCGCACGAACCAGCATCAACTCATCGTAGTAGCTCGTAAATCCCTCAAAAAGCCAAAGTAGACGGGTGTAGTTTTCGCGCGACGTGTCGTAGGGGATGAAAGCCGCCGGCTTTATTCGCTTCACGTTCCACGCATGAAAGTATTCGTGCGAAATTAGTCCTAGTAGCTCGAGATAGCCCTCACTGATGGTGGCGTCGCCTTTCACCGGCAAGTTGTTTCGCGGACAGATCAGCGCGGTGCTCGCACGATGCTCCAAGCCGCCGTAGCCCTCGTCGACCACGTGTAGCTGAAACACGTAGCGATCAAACGGCGCACGAGCAGGAACACCCGCGGCGTCGGCGTCGGCAAATAAATCAATGTGGGCCTGACAAATTTTTTGCGAATCCGCCTTGAGTCGTTCCAAATCGCCTCGATGCCTCCCAGAAATCACAAAGCGATGCGTCACGCCGCCAGCATCGAAACTGAATTCGTCGAACGCCGCACATTCAAGCGGATGATCGATGAGCTCATCGTAATCGGCGGCTCGATAGTCACCGAACCCGTGAGCGTCAACGGAGACAGGCGTCATCGACGTTGCGCACTTCCAATCAGCGCCCTCGGCGAAACGGGGCGCGATCACTGTGAGCGTGCAATTCGCATTTGGCGCAGCATCGTCACGCAAACAAAGCGCTGCGGGGTTCACGAAACCGCGCGACTGATCGAAATAATTCGTTCGCACTGAACGATCCCACGCATACACGCGGTAGCGGATGGTGACGGGTGCGGACGCGTCGCAATCGAGCAGCCAGGTCGCTTTATCGAGCTTTGTCGCAGCGATTGTGCGGCCACCCTGCTCCGCCGAAAGGGCCGTAATGTTCTTCGCAAACTCGCGGATCATGTACGAGCCTGGAATCCACGCCGGCATCGACACCGTTTGCTTTGCGGTGGGCGACGCGAGGGTGAACGACACATCGATCAGATGACCGGCGGGATCAGAAAATTCAACAACGTATAGGTTCATAGGGTAAAGGTTGCCACTGGGCTAAGTCAACGACGCACAACTCGTTCATGCACCCTCTTGCCTCCGCTGAAGGTTACTCATCACCGAGAGGCGGCAACCTTCGCTCACAAGTTCGCTCAGGTTTTGAACCGTTCGCTACGCTCATTACGATCACGTTGCAACGACGTTGTTATCGTCTGGGACATATCCGCTCGTTCATAACCCGCATGCGGATGCGACCTATGGTTTCATTTGAATTCGACCCAATCCTTTTCAAAACATCCCCCGGACATTTTGAAAAGGATTGGCACCCCGGAGACGAATCGAACGTCCGACCTCTCCCTTAGGAGGGGAGAGCTCTATCCACTGAGCTACCGGGGCGTTATAGGAATTGTAGGGGCAGTATGCGCGGCCCGAGGCTGCATGGCAGGCGACGAGTTAGCGGCAACCAAATCTGCAATCCGCAAATTGAGATCGCGCCGGCCTTAGAGCGTCAATTCATAGGACTTTTCACCCAGCACCGTGCTCTTCATCTTCAACTCGATTTTGAGTTTTCTCGAGGACGCGTCGTACAAAAACGCTTTCTGTGTGTACACATCGCGCATCCCCTCCGGCGCGCTCGCGATGAACTGCGCAAGCGCTTCACCTTGCAGCCCGCGACGCCGCGCCTCGATCGTTAAACGGGTTGCGGCGGCGAGGTTCACGACGTCCCATGCGCGTAAGCCGTAGTCGGCATAGGCGGGAATCGCAATCGTCGCGATTACACGCCCCGCTGCGTTTCTTTCGAGAACTAAGCAAGCCCAAAAGTAATCACCCCATGAGGGGCATCCCATGTTCGCCGCGAACACATAAGCGCGGGAATCATTCGTGTTACCACGCGTCCGACTTTGAACGGCACGTTGGCTGTCCCTGTAGCCCATGGCAAAGAGATTGAGCGTGTCGCCGCGATCAAAAGCGAAACGTCCCATCCACTCAACGAAGGCAGGACCGTAGCCGGTGCCAAATCCTTGGCGTCCAAGCATGTTGTCGGTGATCGCAACCGAGCCCTGGAACTCTGCGCCAATCGCGTTAGAAACTGCGAACGGGAGGCGGTCAACCGCCTTAAGTGTCGCGAGCATTTCACGCGACAGGGCTTGGTCAAGTTCGTTTGCGCCACTGGTCGCCGCTTGCATAACCAACAGCTGGCGTGTAATGCCCGCGGTAGCGATCATTGACTCGATCAGCGTGCCGTCCGCGAATGCGACAAGCGGTGCAACCCGAGTTGAGATATGTCGCCACGCCGAAGCTCGTGAAGCAGCCGAATTCGCCGCCGACCATTCAGAGGCGAACAGACCCAGCTGACGACGCTCAAGTTCGAGAGGGGTCTGCAGTGACGCAATGATCGCGAGCGTCGGGTCAGGAATACCTCCGCGAACACCGCTGGAAAGAACGCTTTCCCAGCGCGCGGAAAGCACTGGATCGCCCCGCGCGATAATCATATTCGCCCACTCGCTCAAGGGCTGCCCGGGAGCGAGCCTCACTTGCTGGGGGCGTGCGAGCGAATCAAGCGGCAGCTTCCCGCCCGCACAGACGTCCGTCCTTTGCTTGAGCCCCTCAGACCAAGTCTTGATCCAAGCGTCGCGCTCTGCGTCGGTCTCGTACTTCTTGAAGAAAGGGTCGCCCGACTTTGCGTGTTCAACATTCGCATTTACCAGGCACTTGCCATAAATCACCGGATCCATGCCCTCCGGCGCAAGCAATCCGTGCAACCGATATCCGTTCTCCGTCAGCTGTGCCATATGCGCAGTTTCTTCAAGCAGCGCTTTAGCCTCTTCGCTTAGCTCAACAGGCGTGAGGCGGTAGTAGGCATGAAGGCCGACGAAGGCGAGCACCAGCGCGCCGACCACGCCGACGATCCACAAGACGATTCTCTTAACCAGTTTCATTTGCTAATTCCCCTGCATCACGGGATGCGCAGCGAATTCTGTCGAGCGCGCGCGTCCTCGCAATGCGTTGCGGACGAATCGCGGGGAGCACTGACCGTCGGCCTGTGAGCCCGACGAATCAGCACCGCGTGAAAAACTATGCGTACAACGCTCGCGCCAACTTCGCCCCCGCCGCCAGCGCGTTGAGCTTGGCGCGCGCGATGCCGCGCTCCATCGGGGCCATGCCGCAGTTGGTGCAGGGAATGAGTTTTTCCTTGGGCACAAACTCGAGCGCGCGTTTGATCGTGTCAGCCACTTGCTCCGGCGTTTCGACAACGTCGCTTGCAACATCGATTACGCCCACCATCACTTCTTTGCCTTTAAGCAAACTCATCAAATGCATCGGCACCTTTGAATTCGCGCATTCAAGCGACACCATGTCGAGCTTGCTCGCAGCAATCGCAGGAAACGTTTCTTCGTATTGCCGCCATTCACCGCCGAGCGTTTCTTTCCAATCGAGGTTCGCTTTGATGCCGTAGCCGTAACAAATGTGCACTGCGGTCTTGCACGTCAGTCCTTCGATGCATTGGTGAAGCGCTTCGATGCCCCATCGCTTCACGTCGTCCATGTACACATTGAACGCGGGTTCATCGAATTGAATGATGTCAACGCCGTCGTTTTGCAGTGCACGCGCTTCCTGATTGAGCAACTCGGCAAACGCGAAGGCGAGTTTCACTTTGTCGCCGTAAAATTCATCGGCCAGCGTGTCGA
The DNA here is from genome assembly GCA_013298145.1 of Betaproteobacteria bacterium. Lineage (GTDB taxonomy): Bacteria > Pseudomonadota > Gammaproteobacteria > Burkholderiales > Casimicrobiaceae > Casimicrobium. Next base: position 360,991 of record JAAFJO010000005.1, on the reverse strand, counting down.
TAATCGTCATCGGGCCGGGCATCGTGAACTTGATTTTTTGCGTCGTCCGCGCGCGAAGTAGGCGTGCTTCAGTTTGATGCACGCGTCCTTTCAAACGAATCGGGCCTTTCACCACGGGCACCATCGCTTCGTAGCGATTGTTGCGAATACCCATCTTCACTTTGTGCTCGAAATCGATCCCTTCAACGAACTCAAGAAAACCGTGCACGAAGTGTTGCCGCGATTGCTCGCCATCGCCGATGATTGCAAGACCCGCGTCTTCTTGCTCCTTCACCCAAAGCGTCGTTGCGTCACTCTTCGCGGCGACCAGCTCGTCGCCCGTTTGTTGCCATTGCGGCCAGAGTTTGTTGGTTTCAGACAGCCATGCTGGTTTCGGCAGGCTTCCGCAAACGGCGGCGGGGAAGAGTGTGTTCATGAGGGTTCGCGCAGGGCGATTGGAGCAAAGCCTGTGAGTGTATTGAGAGATACGCGGCGGGCGAGCCGCAAGTCGCTAATCCTGACACCCTGTTTCGCGCAGACGGGCCACGCATTGACATGCAGTCAGCGACGGGAGTGCAGCTGAGGCAGCGCATGCAGAGGACACAACTCAAGTAACTGAGTCTGCCCCGTTTTTTAAGCGGTTAGCCGCATCCTCTAAATTGTCAAAGCGATATACAGTTTATTCCGCAGAACTCATTTTTAATCAGGGCTAAAGACCAAAAAGATTAGGTAACTTTATATACATAAACGAATCGCTTGCCCCGTCGAAATTGGACGTTAGCGACTGAAGCTGCCTCTACTCGATCAAAAGAAGCAATCCCACTTTGCGCCCCTCGGCGAGGAGCACGTTATACGTCCTGCACGCGGCGGACGAAGCCATCAATTCAAAGCCAATTCGCGCTTCGATCAGCGGTCGCAACACTTCGTGTTTCAGAAACACATGCTTTGCGCCGGTGCCAATGAGAATGATCTCTGCGTCGAGCGACGTGCCGCGAGAGATCATGTCAGCTCTGACCGGATGCATCGCGTGCCACGTACTTGCTTGGGTATTGTGCGATACCGCGATGGATTCGCGGTATTCAGAAGCGCCAACGCTCACTGACTTTCCATCGAAAGCGGTGATCGCGAAATCAGAAGGAGATTCTCGAACAAATTGAAGAGCCATATTGCGATTATCTTCGACCATGCACCTGCTTTCTACCTCTCAGCGTAATCGATGGCCACTCGCGCCTTTCGTGCCGGGCGAAGTGCCGTCGCTCCGCGCCGCGCCTTGAGACAGTAAAATCTTGAAATGCATTCGTTTCATCGACGCCGAACACAACGCATCACCGCGCTCCTCGCGCTGGTTGCGTCGTTGTTCTTCGCGTTAATGCCAACCGTCAGCCGCGCAATCGCTGCGGCAAACGGTGAAATCCTAATGGTGCAGGAGCTATGCGCGGCAAATGGTGAAACGCGCCTCGTAGTGGATGGTTCGCTAGACGGCGGTAGCCATCCAAGCGCGAGTCATCTTGAGAAATGCGGCTACTGCAGCCTGCTTTCTCACTCGCCCGCACTCGCTGATTTCAGCGGCTGCACCTCGGTACTCATCGACGCCCCAATTGCGGAGAAACCTGCGCGGTTTTACTCCGCCGCTCCACGGCTTTTCGCCTGGACAGCCTCGCTCGCGCGCGCTCCGCCGCGCTCACTCGACTCACTGCCTTGCCGCACTTTTAGCAATAAAAGTCCGGTCGACACGCTCGTTCCACGGTCGCGATAACTTCAATCGCCACTGATTTGGCGCGCGTTCGCGCGGGCAGTTGCAAGCATAAACGCCAAAAACATTGTCGCTGCGACAAGCGGTAGTCATTCGCACTTACGTAGGCGATCCTTTTTCTCGGTTGGTGGTGCGGCTGGTCTTACAGAGACACGCTCGCCGTATTCGTGCTGATTCGAACGCGCTAGCCAGCGCCGCCCCGCACATCCATTACACCAACATCATCCATTTCAACCACGATCAAAACTATGAAACTCCTATCCCTCCCGCAATCGATTGCCCGCAGGACGCTTCTCTCCGCGTCAATCGCGATAGCCATCGCCGGCGTAGTCAACAGCGCTAGCTTTGCGCAACAAGCGTCCCCGACACCGCCGTCTTCAACGCCACCGCAGCGTGTAGAGACGGTTGAGGTCATCGGCACGCAGGAATCCTATCGACCGACCGCGACAACGACATCAACGAAGACCGACACGCCGAATCTTTTGACGCCGCAAGCGATTCAAACGGTGCCGCGTGCCGTGTTGAACGAGCAGAAGGTGGTCACGCTGACCGACGCCGTGCGCAACGTGTCTGGCGTGACCAACGACTTCGGCTTCAACGGTAATGCACAACCGCTACTCATACTGCGCGGCTTTCCTTCAACATCGATGTCCGCATCGTCACCGATGTCGGGCAGCTCGACCTACTATCTCGATGGAAATCGCGTGAAGGGCGTGCCGGTCAATATGGCGGACGTGCAAGCTGTGGAGGTTGTCAAAGGCCCCGCGAGCGTGCTCTACGGTCGCTCCGAGCCGGGTGGCTTGGTGAACGTGGTTCGCCGTCCGTTGAGTGCGACCACCGCGTTCTCTGTCGATCAAACGATCGGCGAACATGGGCTCACACGTACGGTTTTCGAGGGTGGCGGTGCATTGAATGCGGACAAATCCCTCCTCGCGCGGGCAAACTTGTCGTACGTCGATGGCGGTTCACCGCGCAAATTTGTGGAGGACAAACTTGCAGCGGGAAGCGCGACGCTCGGCTGGCGCGATGCGCTCACCTCGGTGAGCGTCTCCTTGAACACCACCGATCAACGCTACCGCACCGACTTTGGTGTGCCCGTTCAAGGTACGCGTCCGGTCGCGCCACGCGATGATTTGCAATACAACGATTCGCCTGAGCTCTCGCGGGTCAAGAGCAACACGATTGCGCTAAATGTTGAGCGAAAACTGAACGATGCGTGGCTTGCGAAATTGCGTCTGCTAACGCAGCGCGCAGATACGCGTGAGGTGGATGTAACGCCGTACCGCATCAATCTTGACACGTTCGACGATTGCAGCACGCAAACGCCACCACAAATGTGTCGCTACTATTTTTCCGCACGCCCAGACGGACGTGTTGAGCTCGATCAAGCCACGCTCGACATCACCGGAAAATTTGCAACGGGTGGCATCAATCACAGCATCCTCGCCACACTCGAGACCCAGCGCAGCGAGAAGACGGGTGCTACGTATCAACAAACGCTTCCATCGGTCAGCTTTTTCAATCCGAAACCGATCAATACACCGCGCCTCAATACGGCGACCGCATTCCCAACGGACCGTGATGATCTCTCACGTTGGAGCAGTTTGACCGTGCAAGATCAGATCGACTTCGGGTCAGGATTGCATGGCGTGGTCGCACTGCGCCATGATCGCACTGCAGCCGTTTACGCGGCGAAGGGTACAGCGCCGAATAAAGTCAACGAAACCACACCGCGTATTGGCTTCGTCTATCAGTTAGCGCCAAGTCAATCGGTCTACGCGCAATATCAAACCTCGCTCGCGGCCAACAATGGAAGGAATCCGAAGGATGGCGCAGCGCTTGAGCCGGAACGCGCAAAGCAATTCGAGCTTGGCTACAAAGCGCAGTGGTTCGATGGCGCGCTCGCAACCACGCTCGCCGCCTATCAACTTGAGAAGCAAAATCTCGCGGACTACAGCCTTTTCTTCGCGCAGAATATCCTGCTGACCACGGGCAAAGCGCGTTCACGCGGGATCGAATTCGATGCATTGGGGCAGCTTTCTGAGCGCGTTTCCATCATCGCAAGCTATGCGTACACAGAAACCGAGGTGCTTGAAGATGCGTTTAATCGTGGCAAACAACTCGCGAATGTACCTAAGCATTCCGGCAGCGTGTGGGCGCGCTACACGCTCGGCGCGTATTCGTTCGGCGGCGGTTTGTTCGCACAGTCGCAACGCCAGGGCGATACGGCCAATACGTTCCAAATGCCTGGTTACGCCACCGTGGATTTGATGGCGAGTTATGCGTTTCGAATGGGCAACGGTCGCGCAACAGTGCAAGCCAATCTCAAGAATGCGTTCAACCGCGCGTACTTCACGGGCAGCCACCAGTTCGTGACAGATTGGGTCGCAGTCGGCGCACCGCGCACCGCCTCGCTTTCATTTCGCTACGATTTTTAAGGACATTGAAAATGAACAGAAGACAGTTTGCACAAGCATCAGCCATCGCTTCATTGATCGCCGCGTCAAAGGCAGGCGCTCACACGGCGGAGAGTAAATCCGCAACGAGTGCAGCCCCGCGCGTTTCTCGCGAAGTACAAGCCGCGAAAGATACCTCCGAAGCGCATCATTTGGAGGTGATGAAAAAGTATGCGCACTTGCTGGAAGGGAAGAAGCTGACCATCGCCATGCTCGCCTATCCGGGCATGTTTCCACTGGATTTGGTCGGGCCGCTCACGGTGTTCGAAGCACTGTTGAATCGCGACATCCATATCGTGTGGAAGAACCGTAACGTCGTTCGCGCAGAAAAGCCTGAACACCCGAACCTCGTGCCCATCCACCCGACGACCACGTTTGCAGAGTGCCCGAAAGATCTCGACGTATTGTTCGTTCCTGGCGGCGTACCGGGTACGCTCACGATGATGGATGATCCTGAGGTGTTGGCTTTCTTGCGCGATCGCGGACAACGTGCGAAATATGTGACAAGCGTTTGCACCGGTTCGCTGATTCTGGGGGCAGCAGGTTTGCTCGACGGCTACAAAGCCGCGTCGTATTGGGCAACTGTCGATTCACTCAAACACTTTGGCGCGATACCGACGCGTGAGCGCGTTGTCACCGATCGCAATCGCATCACTGGCGGCGGCGTTACTGCCGGGATCGATTTTGGATTGCAACTCGTCGCGAAGTTGCGGAACGAAACGTATGCGCAGGCGGTACAGCTCTACCTCGAATACGATCCCGCGCCACCGTTCAATGCAGGGTCGCCAGCCACCGCACCAAAAGTCGTGACCGAGTTCATGAGCGAAATGTTTGTTGGGCTCAATCAAGCGGTTGAAACCATCGCGAAACGAAAAGTGAGATAAGCGAATACGAGAAGCACGATTCGTGTTTGCAATAAACTCGCCTCTATCCCATAATAATTGGGGACGCAACTCAGAAAGATGCTGCGCTAATCGTTACGGACGCAGCGCTGTGTTGCGCTGCGGTAAACTTGAGTTTGGTTCCCCCTTCGTCTGTCAGATTTGCTGCCGGATCGGGGAGGGAAAAATTCAAGGAACCCCTCATGCAAACCGACTTTTCGCGCATCAAGCGCCTCCCTCCGTACGTTTTCGCTATCACCTCCGAACTGAAGATGAACGCCCGCCATCGCGGCGAGGACATCATCGATTTTGGGATGGGCAACCCCGACGGTCCCACGCCGAAACATATCGTCGATAAGCTCGTTGAAACCGCACAACGCGGTGATACGCATGGTTACTCCGTGTCAAAAGGCATTCCGCGTTTGCGCAAAGCGATTTGCGGCTGGTACGCGAAGCGCTACGGCGCGTGGCTTGATCCAGACACCGAATCAATCGTTACCATCGGTTCGAAAGAAGGGCTTGCGCATTTAATGCTCGCGACGATGGATCGAGGCGACACCGCGCTCGTGCCGAATCCGAGTTACCCCATTCATATTTACGGCGCGATCATCGCGGGCGCAGATATTCGCAGCGTTCGCATGACCGATGACGTGGACTTCTTCGAAGAGGTCGAGCGCGCGATTCGGGAAAGTTTTCCGAAACCGAAGATGCTGATTCTTGGGTTTCCGTCAAACCCAACCGCGAAATGCGTTGACCTCGCGTTTTTCGAAAAGATCGTTGCGCTCGCTAAAGAACACGGCATTTGGGTGGTACACGATCTGGCCTACGCCGATCTTGGATTTGATGGCTACAAAGCGCCATCGATCATGCAAGTGAAGGGCGCGAAAGATGTCGCTGTTGAATTCTTCACGATGAGCAAAAGCTACAACATGGCTGGCTGGCGTGTTGGCTTTATGGTGGGCAATCAACAATTAGTTTCAGCACTGAGCCGCATCAAGGGCTATCACGATTACGGCACGTTCACTCCGATTCAAGTGGCGAGTATTGCGGCGCTTGAAGGCCCGCAAGAATGCGTTGAGGAAATTCGCCTCAAATATCAGCATCGCCGCGATGTGATGGTGAAGGGGCTGCATGAAGCGGGCTGGATGGTGGATAACCCGATCGCATCGATGTACATCTGGGCAAAGATCCCCGACGCGTACAAAAAAATGGGTTCACTCGAATTCGCAAAGAAGTTACTCGCCGATGCAAAAGTCAGTGTGTCGCCCGGTATCGGCTTCGGCCAGTATGGCGATTCGCACGTTCGGTTTGCATTGATCGAAAATGAATCGCGCTCACGCCAGGCAGTTAGAGGAATCAAGGAAATGTTCCGCAAGGATGGACTATTGTGAGTGCGCGATTCATTTCGGTGAAGGCTAATTTGAGCGCAGCGAACGTTAAGCGAGCGCACGCAAGCGGCCGGAGGCAAAATGAATCGCGTTCACGGCAGGCAGTTAGAGGAATCAAGGAAATGTTCCGCAAGGATGGACTATTGTGAGTGCGCGATTCATTTCGGCGAAGGCTAATATGAGCGTAGCGAACGTTAAGCGAGCGCACGCGAGCGGCCGGAGGCAAAATGAGTCACGATCACGGCAAGCCGTTCGCGGAATTAAGGAAATGTTTCGCAAAGACGGGTTGCTTTAAGCTCCCTCTCCCGCAGCGCGGGAGAGGGTTGGGGTGAGAGCGCATCGGAAGTTTTCTCTTTCCAAGCGCATTGACCCCAACGTAACAGCTAATCATGCTTTCAAAAGGCGAACGCATGATCCCCACCCTCACCCTAGCCCTCTCCCGCACTGCGCGAGAGGGAAACAGAATGAAACCACTCAACATCGCAATCCTAGGTCTCGGTACAGTCGGCGGCGGCACGTTTGACGTGCTCACGCGAAACGCCGAAGAAATTTCACGGCGTGCCGGTCGCAAAATCAATATCGTTGCCGTGGGTGCGCGCTCGCCCGAGCGGGCGATTAAGCGGATGAGTGGCGCGACGGTTCCGGTCATGTCGCTCGACGAAGCGGTGAACGCGTCAAACGTGGACGTCGTTGTCGAAACCTTGGGCGGCCATGAGCCAGCGAAAACCTTAATTCTCAAGGCTATCGCTAACGGCAAACATGTTGTAACGGCGAACAAAGCCCTTCTGGCGGTGCACGGCGATGAAATTTTCACTGCGGCTCGTGCAAAGGGCGTGATCGTTGCGTTTGAGGCCGCAGTCGCAGGCGGCATCCCCATCATCAAGACGCTTCGCGAATCGCTCGTGGCGAATCGCATCGAGTGGATCGCGGGCATCATCAATGGCACCACGAACTTCATCTTGTCTGAAATGCGAAGCAAAGGGCTTGCGTTCGCCGATGTACTCAAAGCCGCTCAGGAAAAAGGCTACGCCGAAGCAGATCCCACATTTGATATTGAAGGGATTGATGCGGGACACAAAGCTTCCATCCTCGCGTCGCTAGCGTTTGGCATTCCGCTTTCGTTCGACAAGGCACACGTAGAAGGCATCACGAAAATTGATGCGATGGACATTCGCTACGCTGAGGAAATGGGCTATCGCATCAAGCTACTCGGTATCGCACGTCGTCGCGCGAACGGAATCGAGCTTCGCGTACACCCGACGCTTATCCCCACCAAGCGCTTGATCGCAAACGTCGAAGGCGTGATGAACGCCGTGCTCGTCAAAGGCGATGCGGCCGGTGCAACGCTCTACTACGGCGCAGGCGCTGGAGCATCGCCCACGGCCTCTTCCGTGATTGCGGATCTGGTCGATGTTGCGCGACTCAACGATTCACAAGCGAATCAGCGCGTACCCTACCTTGCCTTTCATCACGACAAAATCGGCAGCGAGCCGGTGCTTTCAATTGATGAGGTCGAATCGTCGTATTACTTGCGTTTGCGAGTGGATGACAAGCCAGGCGTGCTCGCGGATATCACACGCGTCTTGGCAGATAACAGCATTTCCATCGACGCGATGTTGCAAAAAGAACCTGAGGAAGGCGAAGCGCAAACCGACATCATTTTGCTTTCACACGAAACCGTTGAGAAAAACATCAAACGCGCCATTGCAAGCATCGAAGCACAACCGAGCACGCGCGGGAAGATTGTGATGTTGCGGCTTGAGAATTTGGCGTAACTTAACTCTGTCATCCCCGCGAAGGCGGGGACCTAGGCCCCGAACCCTTCAACACAACTACCCTAGCCACCCCATCGCAACCTCTCCCGGTCTGGGTCCCCGCCTTCGCGGGGATGACATCACAGAATGAAATACATCTCCACCCGCGGCTCATTTACCAACACCGCGCACAAACAAACGTTTAGTCAAGTATTGCTCTCGGGCCTCGCCGAAGACGGCGGTTTGATGCTGCCTGAAACGCTTCCAAAGATCACCGAGGCCGAACTCACCGCATGGCGGACGCTTCCGTATCACGCGCTCGCATTCAACGTGATTGCGAAGTTCGTAGACAACACAGATCTGCCGCATGCCGATCTTGCTGTGATGACGAAGGCTGCGTACACGAAAGAGGTGTTCAACACCGACGAAATCACGCCTTTGACCTCGCTCCAAGCGCTGCAACCGGGGTTGATGCTCCAGCATCTTTCGAACGGCCCCACGCTCGCATTCAAAGACATGGCGATGCAATTGCTCGGGCGGCTGTTCGAATACGAGCTAGCGCGGCAAAACAAAACCTTGAATATTCTTGGCGCCACGAGCGGCGACACAGGGAGCGCAGCCGAATACGCGATGCGCGGTCGTAAAGGAATTTCGGTTTTCATGCTTTCACCCGCCGGTCGGATGAGTGCGTTTCAGCGTGCGCAGATGTATTCGCTGCAAGATGCGAACATTCACAACATCGCGGTCGTTGGCGTATTTGATGATTGTCAAGACATCGTGAAAGCGGTGTCGAACGATCTTGAGTTCAAACGCAAACACAACATCGGCACGGTCAATTCGATCAACTGGGGCCGCATCGTTGCGCAAGTCGTGTACTACGTGCGCGGCTATCTTTCGGCGACGACAAGCAATTCACAGAAGGTTTCGTTCGCGGTGCCGTCAGGTAATTTCGGCAATATTCTCGCGGGGCACATCGCTCGCGAGATGGGCGTGCCGATTGACACGCTGATTCTCGCAACGAACGAAAACAACGTGCTCGCTGAGTTTTTCCAGACCGGTGTGTATCGCCCTCGGAAAAGCGCGGAAACGTTTGAAACCTCCTCGCCGTCCATGGACATTTCGAAAGCGTCTAACTTTGAGCGCTTCGTCTTTCACTTGCTCGGTTGCGATGCCGAGCGAATTGCCGCGCTTTGGAAGGAAGTGGATCGCGGTGGATCATTCGATTTATCGAACACACCGGAATTCAAATCAGTGCGTGAACGCTTCGGGTTTGTGGCCGGTACGAGCACGCACGCAAACCGCTTAGCCACGATTCGCGAGACGTTTCAGAGAACGAACGTACTCATCGACACTCACACGGCAGACGCGGTTTATGTGGGGCGCGCCCACATAAAACAAGAGATACCAATTATTGCTTTAGAAACCGCTTTGCCCATAAAGTTTGCGGCTACGGTAGAAGAAGCTGTTGGCTTCGAACCACCGATGACCGACGCGCAGAAAGCGATGATGAAATTGCCGCAGCAAGTAACCACGATGGGATTGGACGTAAATCGTGTGAAGGCGATGATCGCCGCTTCACTGTAAACGCGCCTGGTTAGGACGGTTGGAGCGAAGCGATACCCATCGCGCGCGACGCAATCGAGCTACGCCGTTCAAAACGCCATTGATGGGTATCGCTCCGCTCCACCCATCCTACAATCGTTCGATGCCCAACTCGCTCATCGTCTCGCAGCTAACTCACCGGTATCCGCCGCGCGGGCGAGAACCCTCGCGGGATACGCTACATGGCGTCTCGTTTACGGTGGAAGCGGGACGCGTCGGCTGCTTGCTGGGCCCGTCGGGCTGTGGAAAAACGACCTTGCTGCGATGCGTTGCTGGCCTCGAACGGATTGGCGGTGGCTCGATTCGAATCGGTGAACGCGTCGTTTCAGATAGTCGCACCTACATCGATCCGGAGTATCGCGGCGTTGGTGTCGTATTCCAGGATTACGCGCTCTTTCCGCACTTGAACGTGCGAGATAACGTTGGATTCGGGTTAGCGAAGCTCACTCGCGCTGAGCGCGACAAACGGGTGGATGAAGCGCTGAGTCTCGTGCACCTGCGCGATGCGGGCCACACCTATCCGCATGAGCTCTCCGGCGGCCAGCAGCAGCGCGTTGCGTTGGCGCGCGCGCTCGTGGTGAAACCACAGCTAGTGCTCTTTGATGAACCGTTTTCTAACCTTGATATCGAGACTCGGCAGAGGTTATCAGCCGAGGTGCGCGCAACGCTCCTCGAAGCCAATGCGACTGCACTTTTGGTGACACACGATCAATACGAAGCGTTTGCGCTCGCGGACGAAATCGGCGTGCTTCGCGATGGTGAGCTCGTGCAGTGGGATACAGCTTACAACCTTTATCACAAGCCAGCTTCTCGATTCATCGCTGATTTTGTGGGCGAAGGCGTTTTTCTGCCAGTGACTGTGATTGACGCGAACCACGTCGAAAGCGAAATTGGCGAGTTGAAGCTTTCAACACCTACCACTCGCAGCGGTGGTGAGCGGATCGACTTACTCTTGCGCCCGGACGACGTCGTGCATGACGACGCGAGCCCCACCACGGCAAAGGTGTTGGCGCGCGCGTTTCGCGGCGCAGAATTCCTCTACACCCTCGAACTGCCGAGCGGGCGCAGCGTGTTGGCGCTTGTTCCAAGCCACCACAACCATCGGATTGGGGAAGCGATTGGCATTCGTGTGGAGCTTGATCACGTGGTGGCGTTCTAGCCTCCTGGCAGCTCCGGCAAAGTGCTTTATCGCGTAAACCCTTGATTTTGTCAGCATCCGGTCAGGGATGCTGGAGACAATCGGCAGGTCTGTGTCGTTTGCAGCACAGTAATAGGGGAGCTTTATGAAACTACGATTAGCTGCGTTGGTGATTGCGTCTGGGTTGATTCTGAGCGCGTGTGGTGGCGGGAGCTACAGCCGCGGAATTTTTGAAGGACGCGTTGCCGGTCAAACCGAAGATACGGTCATTGAAGCTGTCGGCAAACCCGATGTAGCGGAAACCGCGAACGATAAGGTGCACAAGTTCGTCTACAAAGCCCGCACGTTTGATACCAATGCCAACGGTCAGAAAGACAGCGAAGCGGTCATCATTTTTGAGAAGAACACCGAAGGCAAATTCGTCGCAACGACGGTCGCTTTTTCGTAGTCTCACCCAGCCCACACCCTGGGCTCAGGCTTTCCGGTGGTGCTACGCCTGCCTTTAAGCGTCTCGGCCGCGAGAGATCACTACAACGTCTCGGACTCGCTCACCCAAACGCCGACGGGCGCTTCGCTCGCTTTAGCGCGCAGCGCGGTCGCTACGCGACTCGCGCTCACGGCGCGATAGCGTCGAAGGCGCCGAGCGAGCATCGGGGACAGCAACTTCGTGGCAATCACTCCGAGCCTTTCCCCTGGGCGATTCGTTTTGCGGTCACCATCCAAAAAAGAGGGTCGTACGAAGTGGATGCTCGGTAGCGAAACGCCCGCGATTGCCGCCTCCGTCTCTCCCTTCACCCGGCTGTAGAACACTCGGGAGCGCGCGTCCGCCCCGAGCGCACTAACGACGCCCAGATGAAGTGCGCCGAGCTCGTGCACCGCGCGAGCAAAAGCAACCGTATATTCGAAATCTACGCGACGAAATGCGGCTTCCGATCGAGCCAGCTTGATCGTGGTGCCTAAGCAGCAAAACGCGTGAACTGGCGACGCGTCCGTAAGCCTTGATGCCAATTGGCGAGCGAGCGCTGACGGGGCATCGACCCAGGTCTCAAAGTCGAGCGCGAGCGTTGTTACTCGCTTGAGTTTGAAATCGTACGGTTTACGCACAACGGCGATAACCGCTGTGTAATGAGCGTCATTGCAGAGTTGGTTCACCAATTCGAGGCCGGTTAACCCAGTGGCTCCAATGACGACAGCGGTTGCGTTCATTCGCTTGATTGTAAGTATGAACGCGTGAAGCGGACTCGCAATATCGTAAGGCTTTGCTTGCGGTTCGCGCACGAGTAATCGAGGTCGATTGCGAAAGCGGTGTTCTGCGAAGCTTGGCAGCACGCGCCCCTTTGGCTCTCTAGGTGCAACCGCGCTCGGTCTGTTCACAGCACTTGCAGCGCTTTGAACCAGAGTAAAAGCTGTGGTTTACAAAGACGTCGCGTTGGCCTCCAGATCCAGTGGATGGGCTAGTACCTCGTCGTGAGCTCTGTCAGCCACTGCGGCGAGACCGACAGCACCCATGCTTCAAACGACTTGTCTAGCCCGGTGAGAATCATGATTCCGAGCAGGATCATGATGCCGCCTAAAAGAAGTTTGCCTGTTTTTCCCGCGCTCAACATGCGTCCGCGAAGCTTCATCATCGTCGCGCGCGATACGGAGCCAAGAATGACAAGCGGCGTTCCCGCGCCCACTCCGAAGACGAGCATCAGAAGCGCGATCTGCGCGAGATCTTTTCCTTGCGATGCGAGCGTTGTTGCAGCCCCCAAGGTCGGACCTACGCACGGCGTCCAAATAATGCCAAGCACGAGACCAATGACAAATTGGCCTTTGAGCCCATCGATGCTTAGTTTTGAGAGAAATGAATCGCCCGCCGTCGAAAGCCCTGATGTCGCTGTTGCGAATCGTTCTTGCAACTGGGTTGACAAGAGCACCACACCGAACGCCATGAGAATGACCGCAGCGATATACCGGAAGATGTCCTGGTCGATTCCCAGCGATGCCCCGACAGTGCCAATCAGCATGCCGACAACAGTGAACGAGATTGTGAGCCCAAGCGCGAGCGCGTACGGGCCAAAGCGATGCGCAGTGATTGCCGTGGAGATCAGAATCGGCAGCAGCGGTAACACGCAGGGGGAAAGTGTCGAAAGAATGCCGGCCAAATAGCCAAGCGAATAGGTGGCGAAACCAAAGTCCATAGTGAGTCAGTATGAAAGATTCTGAGGTGTACCGCTGAGACACATTCGCCCAGCGACATGAACGCGTTAGAGATGCGCGCCAACGGAGGAAACTGGGCCAGGGGCGACGACGGATCGTTGCGCCCCGCAGCTGCGACTGCGACAGCGATTGCCGATAGCGACAACTACATCGCTTTCCCGAGGGTCGCAGCGATATCTGCCTTCGACGTCTGCCCGGTCGAGCGCGCGACCTCTTTGCCACCCTTGAATACGACGAGCGTGCTTTGCTTCGATACTTTCATCTGCTTTTTAAGATCCGTATCTTTGTCAAAGTTCGCGGTTAACACAACATAGTTTTTGTAGGCAGGATCGGCGGCCAATGCTTTCAAAATTGGAGCTTGAGCCTTACAAGTTGGGCACCAATCGGCGTAGAAATCGACGACCACGGATTTACCGGCGGTAACCGCTTTGTCGAACTCCACTTGGCTATACGGCGTGGCGAACGCAACACCCGCAACGAGTGCGAATACAGCAGCGGCGATAACTTTTAGAAGACGAATCATCGGTGTTTCCTTCAATATCTTAGGATAGGGGCAGTTGCGCGTGATGCGCGTACGTACGATTCGCGCTGTCAGAACGAATGGTTACACCGGAAAAAGTCGGCTATTCGCGCAAAAAGATATGAGCGTCTATCCGATGGCGCACGGTGAAATGATCGCCCGCGATCCGTTGAAGAAGTGCTTCGTGCTCGCGATCAAATGCCTCGAGCTTCTCGGGTGGGAGCGTCGCGCCCGTGCCTCGGCATGCACGCATGCGACCGCGCCAGCTCTCGCGAGAAAAAGGGATGGCTTCGTCGTACCAAAACATCGCCTGCAGCGGCATGTATCGATCGAGTTCGTAACAAACCGGCGGCACGATGCCATGCCAATCTTTGCCGCCCCATTCAGGATTGAACTCGAGGACGAGTTCCTCCGAAGCCTTTGCAATCGGATCTAGCCGCGCTAGCCAAGAAAAATGGGCAATCATCAGTGAGCCGCCGGGCTTTAGCAGTCGTTTCGCCTCAGCGACAGTTTTGTCCTGATCGAAATAGAGCCAACATTGCATCGCGGTAATGCAGTCGAAGCTAGCGTCGGGAAAAGGTTGCGACTCGCTACTTGCGACGTGAAAATCACAGCCGAGATTCGCGTCTTGAGCGAGACGCCTCGCAACTTCGATTTGACCTTGCGCGATGTCTGTACCACTCGAAATAGCCCCTTGCTTCGCGAATTCGCGCGCGAGCAACCCGGTGCCAGTGCCTAAATCAAGAATCCGCTGACCCGCAAGCCCTACGCCGAGCGCTTGCAAGCGGGAATAAAACGACGCCGGTGGGCCGGGACGATGCTTGCCGTAATCAGACGAGGTGTTGCCCCAATCGAAGCTTCTTCCGCCGTCGTGCGCAGGGATGCCATGCATGAATGCAGCCTTTGCTTGTTGATCAACCGCGATTGCTGATAGCGTATCAACTCCCTTCGCGGTCGCTCATTTCAATCGGGACATCATGCAATATGGGAATAACTTCGATAGATAGTCTTTCTGCGCTCTTGCCCACGGTTAATGGGGAGAGAAGAAGAAATGGCGCTAGGTCTACCAGCGTTCTGCAGCTACCTATCAAAAAATGGATCAGCCAAGCCCCGTGCGACGCGCGCGATTCTTCTCAAGTACAGCGGCAAAGCCGGCAACGCGATCGCGCTCTTGTGCCACCACTGCCGCTGGCGCTTTGTCAGCAAACGCAGGATTGTTAAGCTTGGCGTTGGCCTTGGCGATCTCCGCTTCCAGGCGTGCGATTTCTTTATCGAGTCTCGCGCGCTCTTGTGCGGGATCGACCTTAATTTCCAGCATCAAGCGGAAATCGCCGACCACTTGCACGGGCGCGTCAGCCTCCGGTAACGCAGCAACGATCTTTACCTCGGAGAGCTTTGCGAGCGTGGCAATGTACGGTGCGAATTCTTTAAGCGTCACCTCATCAGCGGCGTTTGTAAATTGCGCGAAAAGCGGCACACGTTCAGCAGGTGAAATCTTCATCTCAGAGCGCAACGTGCGCACCGATGTCACGATTGATTTGAGCAACGCCATCTTTGCGTTTGACGCGGTATCGATCACTTCGGGAACAACAGTCGGCCACTTTTGATTGCAAATCGTAGAGCCCGGTCCGGCTTTGCCGACGAGCGGTGCAACGGCTTGCCACAGCTCTTCGGTGACGAACGGAATGATCGGATGCGCGAGGCGCAATGCGTTTTCAAGCTCTCGTACGAGCACGCCGCGCGTCGCTGCGAGCGAGGCCGCATCGCCACGTTTTTCTGCTTCAGCGAGCTGTACCTTCGCGCACTCAAGATACCAATCGCAATATTCGTCCCACACGAATTCGTACAGCGCCTTTGAGGCGAAGTCGAAGCGGAATGTGTCGAAACCGTCCGTGATGTCAGTCTTGGCTTGCTGCAAACGACCGAGCAACCAGCGATCAACAAACGTCAAGCTCTCAAGCGGTGCTTTGGCGTAGGGTTCGGTTTGTTTACCTTCCGTGTTCATCAACACGAAGCGCGTCGCATTCCACAACTTATTGCAGAAATTGCGATAGCCCTCGCAGCGCGAGAGATCGAAGTTAAGCGTGAGCGAGAAGGTGAAAAGCGATGCGAAGGTGAACCGCACGGCATCCGCACCGTACGCCGGAATGCCATCCGGGAAGTTTTTCCGAATGTATTTCTCCGCCTTCTCTTTGTGCGACGCGAGCATCAAACCCGTCGTCGATTTCGCAACCAGCGGTTCAAGTTCAATGCCATCGAGCAGATCAATCGGATCGAGCACGTTGCCCTTCGATTTGCTCATTTTGTTGCCTTCGGCATCGCGCACCATCGGATTGATGATCACGTCTTTGAACGGCACTTGATCGGTGAAATGCAAGGTCATCACGATCATGCGTGCGACCCAGAAGAAGATGATGTCGTTACCCGTCACGAGCACATTGCTCGGCAGGTAAACCTTGTCTTTCGCGAAGCGTTCTTTCTCCGGCCAGCCGAGCGTCGTGTGGCACACGAGCGCGGAGGAGAACCAGGTGTCGAGCACGTCTGGGTCGCGGCGCAGTGAGCTGTGAGCAGTGAGTAGTGACGGGTTGTTCTTCCGCACCTCTTCTTCGCTGCGGCCGACGTAGACGTTCCCCTTATCGTCGTACCACGCAGGAATTTGGTGCCCCCACCAGAGCTGACGCGAGATGCACCAGTCTTGAATATTTTCGAGCCAGTGGTAGTAGGTCGCGCTCCAGTGATCCGCGTGAAATTTCACATCGCCGTTTTTCACTGCATCGAGCGCGCGCCCCGCAAGTCCACCCGCGTGCTTTGCCGTCGGCTTGCTCATGGCGACGAACCACTGATCGGTGAGCATTGGCTCGGTAATTTGCCCGGTACGCTCGCACACGGGCACCATGCTCTTGTGCTTCACGGCCTTCTGCAAAAACTTCTGGGCTTCGAGGTCTTTGAGCACCGCATCACGCGCCGCGAATCGATCCAAGCCTTGGTACGGCTTCGGGCCGTTGTCATTCACTTTCGCATCGAGCGTGAAGATGGTGATGAGCGGCAAGTTGTGCCGCATCGCGCAGGCGTAGTCATTGAAGTCATGCGCGCCGGTGATCTTCACGCAACCAGAGCCGAATTCGCGATCCACGAAATCGTCCGCGATGATCGGAATTTTTCGATTGCAAAGTGGCAAGTCGACGAGTTTGCCGACGAGATGTTTGTAGCGCTCGTCCTCGGGGTGCACCGCTAGCGCGCCGTCGGCGAGCATCGTCTCAGGGCGCGTCGTTGCGATGTGCATGCCCGCGATCAAGTTGCCTTCGTGATCTTTTTGCGGACCGTCAGAAAACGGATAGAGGATGTGCCACATATGGCCATCGCGCTCGACCGACTCAATCTCGAGATCGGACACCGCCGACTGCAACACTGGGTCCCAATGCACGAGCCGCTTGCCGCGATATATCAGGCCTTCTTCGTAGAGTTTCACAAACGTTTCGACCACGCCTTTCGACATGTGCGAATCCATCGTGAAATAGCCTTGGTTCGCGCCGCTCGCGTCCGCGAAGCCCCAGTTCGCTGAAGCGCCCAAGCGACGCATCTGCCGCGTAATCGTAGAGCCCGATTGCTCTTTCCAATTCCACACACGTTTCACAAATTCTTCGCGGCCCAAATCGTGTCGCGTTTTGTTTTCTGCGCGCAGCTTCTGCTCAACAACAATTTGCGTGGCAATGCCTGCGTGATCGGTGCCGACTACCCAATTGGTGTTCTCGCCTTTCATTCGGTGATAACGAATGAGGGTGTCCATCAACGTTTGCTGAAACGCATGCCCCATGTGAAGCACGCCGGTGACATTCGGCGGCGGCAGTTGAATCGTGTACGCGGCCTTCGCGCTATCGCCGCTTGGAACGAAATGTCCACCCGACTCCCAGACCGGATACCACTTCGATTCAATCGCTTTCGGTTCGAAAGACTTTGCGAGATTCGATAGTGCTGACGCTGGGGCTGACATGGCTAAGAGCGGACGCTTACGCGGGGAGTTTGAACGCCCTTGATTGTATCCGTCGCGGTTTCAGCAAGTAGGCGATAAGCCCTGTGTTTTAGTGGCTACACCAAATAATTAGTGAGCTACGCTTTTTATGATGACCGCCAGCTAGCCCTGGCTTTATGTGGCGAAGAGAGCTGCGATTGTTGTCTACCGACCGTCTCGGCGCTTCGCTTGAATTTGCTCTCGCAACCGCGCAACTTCCGCCTCGACCGCGATGGTGACAACCGACTGAATTTGGTTCGAGGTTTCATCCGCGACTTGCGCAGCGATGTCGAGAGAAACTTGCATGAGTGCAGGTTCTAGCGCTTCGCGCAGACGACGCTTGAGTTCGCCCGCTGCGTGCAGCTCCAACTGCTGCATCACCTGCGAATACACCGCGTGGCCGAGCTCTTCTAGCTTGGTAGCAACCGCTTTATCGAACTGCTCGCGTGTGTACGTCGCCGCTCGCTCGCCGTCGGCGTTACGCGGCGGGAACAGCCGTGAGCCAGTCGGGTATTCTTCATCAGCGTCTTCGTCGGACTCATCCCCCAACACGGGATCAATGCGCGCCGAGGGTGCCGCTTTTGGGGCGGCTACGCGTTCACTGCCGCGCATTCCAGGGTTTGGATTGGCTGCTGACGGACGGGTATCTATCGGATCGAAGTCAATACGATCCGTGAGGCTGGGGATATCTTCAATCGCCATCCTGCGTCTGCGCTCGTCAATTAGCTCAGTGAGCACCGGCAATTCGCCACGGTCTTTCCCGCCGCGCATCAATTGATCGGCTTGCGCAAGTAAATCCTTCGCAGAAGACGTTGTCATACTTCGATTATGCGCAGGCACTCATGAATACACAAACGTATCCGCCCGATGAGGCAGTTGCAGTCATGGGAGGTCAGCCACGCTTACTCATGTCGGTGTGGTTGAGGGGATATCCGCGCGACTTGTAAAAAGCCCAACGCTCGCGTCCAGCACTGGCGAGTGCTGAATCGGCGCCGACCACCTCGATCATTCGCTCAAAGCGTGCGAAGTATTTTGGCGGCTGCCCACATAAGCTAATCAACACATCTGCCTCACCGTCGTGATCGTTGGCATGATCGACCACGATGGGCGTTGCATCTCGAAGCGGAGAGCCCAATGCGCAATGCGGTACGAATGCATCTTCAGGCGATTCCCACAGTGCGCGATCAAGCGCGAGCGTCGTCGCTTCATCCGGCGTTGCGATTCGCAAGCGACGACCCGACGCGTAGACTTTCAGCGCCAGCCGATGCGTCGCGGCGATTGGGTCAGCGATCCCGGTGTAGAACTCGATAGTGGTCATAGGGCACTGGAGGGTTAGACGCGGGGCGTGGCAGCCTCGCGCGCTGCCATTGATGAAAACGCTCGGCCTCGATGCGCTTAAAGGTGGCTTCACATCGCTTGCAGCAGCCGCGCATAGGCGTCTTACTCGTTTGCCATCACGTAATCGACAAGTGCCGCGACCGGCCGCCCCGTTGAGCCCTTTTCTTTCCCTGAGCCCTTGTAGGCAACGCCTGCGATATCAAGATGCGCCCATGGGTACTTCTTCGCGAAGCGCCACAAGAAGCATGCAGCCGTGATGGCGCCGCCTTCGCGACCCGCAACGTTGGCCATGTCAGCGAAGTTTGAGTTGAGCGCTTCCTGATAATCGTCTTCAAGCGGCATCCGCCAGAAGCGATCATTCATTTTCTTGCCCGACGCCAAAATGTCGTCCGCCAGCTTGTCATGGGTCGAGAAAAGCCCGGCGTTGACGCTTCCGAGTGCAACCACGCACGCGCCCGTCAAGGTAGCAATATCGATTACCGCTTTCGGCTTGAAACGCTCGGCGTAGGTGAGCGCGTCGCAGAGAATGAGTCGCCCTTCGGCATCGGTGTTGAGCACTTCGATCGTCTGCCCGCTCATGCTGGTGAACACATCGCCCGGCTTCGTTGCGCGGCCAGACGGCATGTTTTCGCACGCAGCGACGATGCCAACGATGTTTTGTTTCGGCTTGATTTCGCCGACCGCGCGCATGACACCGAACACCGTACCCGCGCCCGACATGTCCCACTTCATGTGATCCATTTCACCGGCCGGCTTGAGCGAGATTCCGCCCGTGTCAAACGTGATGCCTTTACCCACGAACACTGTTGGCGCTTCGCCCTTCTTGCCGCCCGCGTACTCCATCACGATGAAGCGCGGCGGCTCGTCGCTACCGTTGGTCACCGACAAGAATGAGCCCATGCCATGCTTTTCGATCTGCTTGCGATCCATCACGGTCACTTTGAGTCCGTGAGATTTACCGAGCTTTTTAGCTTCTTCGCCCAAGCGCGCAGGTGTACAGTGATTTCCAGGCAGGTTGCCGAGGTATTTCGTCAGGGCAATGCCGGAGGCGGAGGCAGTCGCCACTTTCAGCGCTTTCGCCGCGTCTTTCGTACCTTCAGGCAAGCCGAAGCGGACGCGTTTCAACGATGGCTTTTCCGCCTTCGCCTTGCTGGCAGCACCCTTAGTTTCATCAAAACGGTAGACCGCATCACATGCGCCCAAAACCATTTGCGTCATCGCCTCGACCGCACCGTCAGAGAGCGTGAAAAGGGCAACTTCCGCGATTGAATGCTCGTTGGCGCAACTTGCGATTGCTTTGCCGCTCACGCGCGCATCTTTCGCGGAAAGGCTTGCGCCCGCACCCACGCCATATGCATAAACACGCGGCGCAGTCACGCCTGCAACATTGAGTAGCGGCAAGACGGCGCCAACACGCCCGGAAAACGAAGCAGTTTTAAGCGCAGCGGAGATTGCGCCCTTGCTAGCGCGGTCAAGCTCTTCGGCCGCCCAAGAGAGTTTTTGGCCCTCATGGACTGCGACCGCGACAGCATCCGTCTTGGTGTTATGCGGATGCTCGGTGCGAAGCGAAAAATCGATCATGGCTGAGAGTTTCTTCGGGTAGGTAAACTTCGAAATTATCTCTTGAAACACGGTTGCGATGCGGAACTCCGTTTCGTTGCCAACAGGCATGATCTTCCGCCGAGCGCTAATTCGCGAATTGACAATCAACGCCACCTACGTTTTCGTAGTGTTGGTCGCAATCCTGATGACTCAGTTCATCGTCAGGCTGATTGGTCAGGCCTCGTCGGGGGCGCTGCCCACCGATGGTCTGCTGCCGTTGGTGGGGTTCCGACTGCTTTCACAGCTCGCTCCGCTGATCGTGATTGCGGTGTTCATTTCAACGCTACTCACGCTGTCGCGCGGCTGGCGTGACAGCGAAACGCCGATCTGGATGAGCGCCGGGCAGAGTTTGCTAGCGTGGATTCGGCCGGTACTCTCGTTTGCCGTGCCACTTCTTTTGATTGCGGCGACGCTTTCGCTGATGCTCTCGCCCTGGGCAGACAGAAAGACGGTTGAATTTCGCCGGATTCTTGACGCTCGCGATGATTTGGCCGTGCTCGCGCCGGGGCTTTTCCAGGAACGACGCCGCGACAAGCAGGTGTTTTTCATCGAGAGCAGTGATCTGGTACGCGGCAGCATCAGAAATGTTTTTGTGTTTTCTGATGATCCGAGCGGCGCATGGATCACGCGCGCGAAAGAAGGCTTTGTAAAACAAGATGAACGTGGTGATCGCTACGTCATTCTCGAATCTGGCAAACGCGTGCGTCGCGCAGGTGCGAACGCGACGCCGACGGAGTACGAAATCGCACGTTTTGAACGCTACGGTGTACGAATGAATGCGGCAGAAGTGCGCGATGACCCACTCGAAGAACGAGCGACCGACACAATGACGTTGATTGAGCGCGGCACGCCTACCGCGCACGGTTGGGTGTTTTATCGACTCTCAATCCCCATCGCCGGGTTACTACTGACGCTGCTAGCGATCCCGCTCGCTTATGTAAATCCAAGAATGGGTCGCTCCATGAATTTGATCCTCGCGATCCTTTTGTTGATGATCACGCTCAATTTGCTCAACATTGTGCAAGCGAAAATCGGAACGCAAAGCATCGGGCTCGTAGCGGCCCTCTTCGTGTTTCATGGCGCACTCGCCGCGTCGGTAGTCGCGTTTTACTACCGTCGCTATCGCGGCGCGGTTGGCGTGTTCCCGGCGCTCTTTAGCCGACGCAACGAAAAGGCCAGCGCGTGAAGACAATCGCAAGGTACATCGCGCGCGAGATCGTGGCCGCAAGCGCGCTGGTGCTCGTGGCGCTCCTTCTACTGCTGATTTTTTATGATTTTTTGCAGGAGCTTGCGTCGCTTCGACAGCTCAACGCGGCGCAATTCTTCATTCTCGCGGCGGCGACGGTGCCGAGTTCGTTTTATGAACTAGCACCGATTGCTGCGCTGATTGGCACGTTGTTCGCGCTTGCACAGCTCGCTGGAAATAGCGAATACGCGGTGATGCGTACCTCTGGTATCTCTGCGCTCCAAATCGCCGGCGTAGTGAGCAGCGTTGGGTTGGTGTTCGCCGGATTGGTGTTCGTCGTCGGTGAATACGTGGTGCCTCGAAGCGAGCAGGTGGCGCAACGCATTCGCGCGGTCACCGGCGCGCGGCCTTTCATTGCTCGCGCATTCCAATCCGGTTACTGGTTTAAGGACGGCAACACGTTTATCAACATCGCAAGCGTGCTCCCCGATGGATCGCTGCGAAGTGTGCGGGTGTTTGAATACGCCAATGATGTTGACCTCGCACGAACGATCGTCGCCGAGCGAGCTGTATTTCAAGGCGGGCAGCAGTGGCAACTAGAGCGCGTCACCGAAACGCGTTTCGAGCCGCAGGCAGTCAACGCCGTTGTAAACGCGACGCAGTTGTGGAACACGGTGCTAACCCCGAGCATGCTTTCCGTGCTGCAGCTCGCGCCGGAGAAGCTCTCGCTTGACGGATTGGTCGAATATATCGGGCATTTGAGAGCCAATAACCAGGATTCGCGCCGCTTCGAATCAGCGATGTGGGGCAAATTCTTCTACCCGCTCGCAACGTGTGTACTGATGCTGATCGCAATCCCGTTTGCGCAGATTCAGCAGCGTGCGGGCGGCGTCGCTGGGCGAATTTTTATCGGCATCTTGCTCGGGCTCGTTTTCATCATCTTTAACCGATTGTTTTCCTATCTTTCGCTGCTGTATCAGTGGCCGCCGCTACTTGGTGCCGTGATGCCCTCGATGCTCTTTCTCACCGTCGCCGCGGCGATGACTTGGCGGATCGAACGTCGGTGATCTGCTCATAGCACTCTCGCGCTAAATCAACATACGTTTGGGCAAAGCGTTTATTTTCACACTCATTGCTATTGCATAAAAATACTAGCTTGCCCCTATAAAGCCGGCTAAAAGTCGCTGTTGCCAATCTTCGCCGCGTCGCGCGAATCACAAGGGCGCGAGACACGCAAAAAATCAGGCGCTCGAAAACAAAAAAGCACCCGAAGGTGCTTTTTGTTTTGAAGGGCGAGATTTATTCCGCCGCTGCGACCGGAACGATATTCGCAGTTTTGCGGCTTTTCGGGCCTTTCACTGTGAACTCAACGCGGCCAGTCATCGTCGCGTACAGCGTGTGATCTTTACCCATGCCGACGTTAACGCCAGGGTGAATCACGGTGCCGCGCTGACGTGCAATGATGGTACCGGCGTTGATGAGTTCACCGCCGTACGATTTAACGCCTAAGCGTTTCGATTCGGAATCGCGACCGTTGCGTGTGGAGCCGCCGCCTTTTTTCTGTGCCATGGTGTGCTTACTCCTTTACTTGCGAACGCCACCAACGAGCTCTTCGGTGAGCTTGTCGAATGCCGCCCAATCGCCCTTAGCAGCCAACGCGGCTTGCTCGGCCCAGGTTTCAGGTTTCGCCATGTTGAACTTGTTACCGCCTTTATCGAGCGATGCTTTCAACTGTTCAACGCTTGCTTTCGAGAGCGTTTCGAACGTACCGAAGCCATCGGCGCTCAACAGCTCGGCAATTTTCGGACCGATTCCTTCGATGATCTCGATGTCGTCGCTGCCGTCTTTCTTCTTGCCGCGTACTTTTGCTGACTTCTTCGTTGCGACTGCAGCAACGGCTGCGCCCGCAGCGGCGACAGCAACAGCTCCGCTCACAGCTGGAGCATCGGCTTTTGCCACTTCAGCGCCATTAGCGCCGTAGATTGCCGAGATAAAGACCTCGGTGAAGTTTTGACGATGACCCTGCTGCTTTTTGTAGTGCTTACGACGACGCAACTTGAAGATGCGCACTTTGTCGCCACGACCGTGATCAATCACGGCGGCATCGACCTTAGCACCACTCACATAAGGCGCTCCCACCACCAAATCTGCGCCTGCGCCAACGGCAAGCACTTCATTGAACGTGACGGTTGCACCAACGTCTGCAGGTATCTGTTCTACCTTGAGTTTTTCGCCAGCTGCAACGCGATACTGCTTGCCGCCGGTTTTTATGACCGCATACATTGTTGATAACCCTTGAGTTTGGATAACTTTTCGCGCGCTGCAGAGCAGCACAAAAATCGCGAAGAGCCCAAGATTATAGCGTCAATTCCTCAAACAATTCAGCCACAAACCGAACGAACGCTCCATTTTCTGGGCCGCCCGCCCGATGGTCGGCTTGGATGGGCAAACGTCACCTCCGCCGCCCTCTAAAATCGATGGCATGAGTGTCGTCGCCGCCCCCTCTGTCCAACCGATCATCGATGGCCTCGCCGCCGATCTTGGGTTACTCGACCAAAAGCTGCGCACGACGCTGGATTCAGATGTAGCGCTTATTCGTTCTATCGCAGACTATATCGTGAACGCAGGCGGAAAAAGACTGCGACCTATTCTCGTTTTTTTGAGCTTTTACGCCCAAGAAAATAAGGGTTC
Source organism: Betaproteobacteria bacterium (assembly GCA_013298145.1). Taxonomy (GTDB): domain Bacteria; phylum Pseudomonadota; class Gammaproteobacteria; order Burkholderiales; family Casimicrobiaceae; genus Casimicrobium. The sequence goes on along the minus strand of JAAFJO010000005.1, from coordinate 336,492 downwards.
ACGCGAAAACGCCATTGCGCTGGCAACGACTGTAGAGCTCATCCACACCGCGACCCTCCTTCACGATGACGTCGTCGACGAGTCCGACATGCGCCGCGGAATGCCAACCGCGAACGCCGAGTTTGGCAACGCAGCGAGCGTCTTGGTCGGCGATTTTCTCTACAGTCGCGCTTTTCAAGTCATGGTCTCCACGGGCAGCATGCGAGTGCTTGAAATCGTGTCCGAGGCGACCAATCGGATCGCCGAAGGTGAAGTCATGCAGCTTCTGGCCATCGGTAACCTCGAGCTCACCGAACTCGATTACATGAGCGTGATCGAGGCAAAAACGGCAAAGTTGTTCGAGGCCGCCGGCGCGTTAGGGGCAATCGCCGCGGGCGCGGATCGCGCGCGCGAGACGATGATGGCCAACTATGCAAGGCGACTCGGCGTCGCATTTCAAATCGCCGACGACGTGCTCGACTATCGGGGCGACGCTGACGTTCTTGGAAAATCCCTCGGCGACGATCTCGCGGAGGGCAAGCTCACGCTGCCCATTATCCTTGCACTCAAGCGCGCCGCCTCAGAAGAGCGTAATTGGTTGCGCTCGATTATTCGCGATAACCGCGTTACGCACGAACACGCGCACTTGCCAAAAGTACGCGAGCTTCTTGAATTCTGCGGCGCACTCGACGCGAGCATGGCACTTGCAGAAAGTCACGCGCGCGCGGCGGCCGAAGAAATTGCTTCGCTGCCCGAAAGCAATGCCAAGCGCTGGATGCTCGATCTCTGCGAATACTCGACGCAACGCAGCGTCTAGCCCGCAAATATCCAACCAATACAACGCCAAAAGCGACGCCCGATAAGCTTTCTGATTTCGGGGGAGCGCGTTGGGCGCTACGTTCGGGACCTATAGGCCTAACGATCGAATCTACTCACCCCGCCAAACGCACAAAAAAGGCTCGTTCGCGAGCCTTTTTCATGACGCAATCACGCCCAATCAACGCATCGTCATTCGCACGATCTGGCCTCCGTCAAGCGCCGCCCAGAGCGCACCGTCGGCGCCCTGGATCAGGCTTCGAATACGCAGATCGGTGGGCATTTTCACGGTCGTCACGCGGTTAAGTTTTCCCGCGCTGTCGAGCGTGAGCAGATCGAGGCGACGATCACGCATGAACGACACGGCAAGCGCACCATTCCACGCGCCCCACTGCGATCCATTCAAAAACTCTACCGGTCCCATCCCCTGGCTCCGCGCGTCGTTTTCCCAGACCGGCCGCATCGCTTGCGGGAAGCGGGTGAAATCAGTCATCGGCATTGTTTTCGGGTCGCCCGCATAACCACAATAGCCACTTTTCCAGCAATCCAGACCCGGCCGATTCCGCGGATCCCAACCTGAGTTGCCGCCCGCGACGAGCGCGTTGACTTCATCGGTGTGGTTTGGCCCATGCTCGCCAGTAAAGGCTTGACCGGCGGCGCTTTGTCCGGCGGGGCGAAACGCGATTCCCTGAGGATTCCTGTGACCGTAGGTGTAAATGCGGGCATCGAAACCGGCAGGCGCTTTGTTATCCGGCGCGGCTTTGCCATCGCGATCCACGCGAATGACCTTGCCGCCAATCCGCTTGGGATCCTGCGGCAGCCCTGGATCGTGATTGTCGCCAGTCGTGATCCACAGATATCCATCAGGGCCAAAGCGCAATCGGCCGCCGCTGTGGGCCCCCGCGCTCCCAAGAATGCCCGCTTCCTTGAACGAGATGTCGTCAACGATATCCACGCGATCGGTTACGCGCGACCAATCATCGCTCACGCGCACGCGAATGACGCGATTCGTTCGCGGCTCTTTTCTGAGGTCAGACGCGCTGAACACGTACACGAAGCGCTGGCCTTGCGCAAACGAAGGGTCAACCGCCACGCCGTGAACCCCGCTTTGACCTTGGCAGAAGAAGTCTTTTGCATTGAGCACGTAGTCGCGAGTGTTTCCAATCAACTTACGCACCGTGCCGTTGGCGAGCCGTACCGACAGACCGCGACACTTCTCCGTGAAAAGCATCGCGCCACCCGGCGCAAATGCGACGTCCCACGGATCATCGAGATTGTTGAGCACGGTGGTCACATCGAAACTCGGCGCGCTCGGTGCCGCAGTTTGTGCGTCCAGCGCAGGCGATATAGCAAGCATCGACAGCGCGGCAAACGGCGCGAGCGCGTGCAATAAGCGGTTTCGAATGAAAAGAAGGTTGTTGTTCATTTTTTGTGAGAAGGAGATCAATGCGATGTGCGCTCTGACTCACGAACTGATCGGTGAGTTCAGGAGGGAGTTCCGCTTAACCGGCGACGACATCGCTCGCGCTCTGCGTAGAACGGGCATGAATTTGAACAGCAATGCAGCGTTGGCGCGCTCGGGAAACACCCTAGCGCTCGCTGCTCGCGCGGCTTTCTTCAATGATCCATCGCGCCGCTTTTTCAGCAATCATCAATGTGGGGCTATTCGTATTGCCGCTTGTGATGGTTGGCATCACGCTTGCATCCACAACGCGCAGGCCGCGAACCCCGTGAACACGCAGTTTTCCATCAACCACCGCGGTGGCGTCATCGGATCGCCCCATCTTTGCCGTGCCCACGGGGTGGAAAATGGTGGTGGCGATATCACCTGCGAGCCGAGCCAGCTCATCATCACTCTGGAATTCAATGCCAGGCTTGAACTCCTGCGGCGAATACTTCGCCAAGGCAGGCTGCGCCGCGATACGCCGAGCTACACGAAGCGAATCGGCCGCCACTTGACGATCAGCATCAGTGCTCAGGTAATTCGGCGCAATTGCGGGTGGCGTTTTGAAATCACCGTTCACAATGTTCACACTGCCACGACTCGTCGGATTCAGATTGCACACGCTCGCGGTAAACGCGGGGAATGCGTGTAGCGGCTGGCCGAACGCGGGCAGCGAGAGCGGTTGCACGTGAAACTCAAGGTTTGTGTGTGCGAGCTCGGGCCGCGACTTGGTGAAGATGCCCAACTGTGACGGCGCCATACTCATCGGCCCGGTTCGCGAGACTGCGTACTCCCACGCAATCGCCGCCTTGCCCCACCACGAATTGGCAAGCGTATTGAGTGTTTTTGCGCCGCTTACCTTAAACACCGCGCGAATCTGCAGATGGTCTTGCAGATTTGCACCCACACCCGGCAATTCGTGCACTGGCTCAATACCGTGTCTCGCAAGCAAGCCACGCGGAGCGATGCCCGAGAGTTGCAATAGCTGCGGCGTTCCGATTGCGCCCGCACACAAAATGAGCTCGCGCTCGGCGCGCACGCTAAACGCGCCGCTCGCGCCGATCAGCTCCGCGCCGACGCAATGCAAGCCCCGCTCGGTCGAGCGCGCGAACCGCAGCCTGCGAACCTGCGTGGAGGTCATCACTGTGAGATTCGGCCGAGATTGAATCGGACGTAGAAATGCCTTGCTCGCATTCCAACGCCAACCCGCCTTTTGATTGACCTCAAAGTAAGCAACGCCTTCGTTGTCCCCGCGATTGAAATCCTCGGTTCGCGGGATTCCAGCTTCCACGGCAGCGTCGGCGAACGCGTCGAGAATGTCCCAGCGCAGCCGTTGTTTCTCGATACGCCATTCGCCGCTTCGGCCATGAAAGCTTGGGGCTAGATTCCCGTTTTTAGCAATGGTTGGATTACCGCTGTATTTGCTACCTTGCCCTACGCAAATCTGGCGTTCATCGTCAAGGCTGTAATGACTTTCATGCGCCATAAAGTCTGGCAAAACGTTGTGCCATCGCCACGCGTCTTCGCCGGTTGCACTCGCCCACGCATCGTAGTCACGTGCCTGGCCGCGCATGTAGATCATGCCGTTGATGCTCGAACATCCGCCGAGCGTTTTTCCGCGCGGGTACAGCAGGCTGCGACCGTTAAGTCCAGCGTCCGGCTCGGTGCGGTAGCGCCAATCGGTTCGCGGATTGTCTATGCAGTAGAGATAGCCGACGGGGATATGAATCCAGTGATAGTTATCGCGCCCCCCCGCTTCGATGAGTAGTACGCGCTTTGAGGCATCAGCGCTCAACCGGTTGGCGAGCAAGCAGCCAGCCGTACCCGCGCCGACGACGACGTAATCAAACCTTGCTTCGCTCATGATCTGACGAGCGCTCGCATCGCAGTTGACGCAGACATCTCAGGCCATCACTTCGCAACAGGCATCGTGAACTCCGCCCCTTTGCTGATGGAGTCGGGCCAGCGCTGCATGATGCTTTTCTGCTTGGTGTAGAAGCGAACGCCCTCTTCGCCATAGGCGTGCATGTCGCCGAACAAGCTGCGTTTCCAGCCGCCAAACCCATGCCACGCCATCGGCACGGGAATCGGCACATTCACGCCCACCATGCCCACTTGAATACGCCGCGCGAATTCGCGCGCTACATTGCCATCGCTCGTGAAACACGACACGCCGTTGCCGAATTCGTGCGCATTGACAAGTTGCACCGCCTCATCGAAGCTCTTCACCCGCACGCAGCAGAGCACCGGACCGAAGATCTCTTCGCGATAGATGCTCATCGCCGGCGTGACGTGATCGAACAAGGTGCCGCCCAGATAGAAGCCCTGCTCATGGTCTTTCACGGTGATCGTGCGTCCATCGGCTACCAGCGTCGCGCCCTCGGCGATACCGCTTTCAATGTAGCCGCGAATACGCTCACGCGCCTCCGTAGTCACGATCGGCCCCATTTCGCTGTCATTCGATAAGCCGCTGCCGACGCGTAACTTGGCAACGGCGGCGGCGAGCTTTGGCATCACCTGCTCAGCGGCGCTGCCCACCAGTACCGCCACGCTGATTGCCATGCAGCGCTCACCGGCAGAGCCATAAGCCGCGCCCATCAAGGCATCAACCGCTTTATAGATGTCAGCATCGGGCATCACAATCAAATGATTCTTCGCGCCGCCCAGCGCTTGTACACGCTTGCCATGCCGTGCACCGGTTTCATAGATGTAGTTTGCAACCGGCGTGCTGCCCACAAAAGAGATCGCTTGCACATCGGGATGCACGAGGAGCGCATCGACCGCGTCTTTGTCGCCCTGCACAACGTTTAATACACCGGGCGGAAATCCGGCCTCCTTCATGAGCGCTGCGGTCAAGAGCGTCGGGGTGGGATCGATCGGCGATGGCTTGAGGATAAACGTGTTGCCCGCCGCGATGGCAACCGGAAACATCCACGCTGGCACCATCATCGGGAAGTTAAACGGCGTGATTCCAGCCACGACGCCGAGCGGTTGGCGCATCGTCCAATTGTCGATACCGGTCGAGACTTGTTCGGTGTAATCGCCCTTCAATAATTGCGGCATCCCGCACGCAAATTCGATCACATCAATCGCACGCTCGACCTCGCCTTGTGCATCGCTGAACACTTTGCCATGCTCAAGCGTGATCGCACGCGCAAGCCGATCCTTGTTTTCATTGACTAGCGCGAGAAAACGATTCATCAAGCGCGCACGTTTGATCGGCGGAGTGTCGGACCATGCCGGGAACGCAGCCTTCGCCGCACGCACTGCGACATCAACATCACTCGCGTTTGCCAGCGAGACCTGCCCAGTCATTTCACCTGTCGCAGGATTGAAAACGCTTTTCGTACGCGTGCTCGACCCGGCGAATGGCGCGCCGTTGACATGGTGGGCAATGGCGGTGATCGATCCCGCGACGGCGCGAGCTTCTTCGGTATTGACTGTGTTCATAACGCTACCTAGTTGAATGCCCGAAATTTACGCAAGTTTGCTCACTTTTACCAATGAAATCCGTTCGCTTTTGATATAAAAATCGCTTATGTCAAAAGCCCTAGATAACCGAGCACTGCGCGCGTTCGTCATCGTGGCGCGAGAAGGCAATGTGTCGCGTGCCGCGGAAAAACTTCACCTCACGCAGCCCGCGGTTAGCCTGCAAATCAAGCAACTGAGCGAACTGCTCGGATTTCCACTTTTCACGCGAATGCCAAACGGCGTAATCCTCACCCGCGACGGCGCGCAGCTGCTCGCGCATGCTGAGCGCGCATTGGACGCGCACGCTGATTTCTTGCAAATGGCAGAACGAATGCGTGGTGGAGTGCGCGGAAAACTGCGAATCGGCACGGTGCTCGATCCCGAATTCACTCGCTTGGGCGAGTTCCTCAAGCAATTGGTCGCAATCGCACCGGAGGTATCACCCGAGCTACGCCAAGGCATGAGCGGTGAAGTGCGCGAAGCGCTGCTCCGTGGCGATTTAGACGTGGGCTACTACATCGATTCGGCGACGACGTCAGCCCAGAAAGTGCGAAACCAACGTGTGTTGGTTCACAAGACTTTGCCCAAATCTATTTGGGCGAAGACATTGATTTCATACACCTATCGAGTGATTGCACCAACGGGCTGGGGCCCACAAATCCATGGTCGTAGCTGGAACGAGTTGGTACGGCTTCCATGGGTTATCACACCAGCGCACTCTGTGCATAGTCGCTTGCTAAACGATGCGCTGAGTCCGCTCGGTCTATCGCTCAACGGCGTGGCGCAAGTGGATCAGGAAGCGTCGATGCTCGCACTCGTTCGATCAGGCGTTGGGCTCAGTCTCGCCCGTGATTCGTTGGCGATTTCGGAGAGCCAAACGCACGGCCTGGCGATCGCAGACCGCGTCGCGCTCAACGCGGAACTCTGCTTCATCTGCCACGCAAAACAGCGCGAGCGCGACATTGTGCAGGTGGCGTTCGATGCGCTAGGCCGCGTTTGGAAACACGAGCGAGCGCCGCAACCGAATCGTTGAACAATGCTGCGAGGGGTAGCCGGGCTTCGCTGCAAACACGCCCTCTGTCGCGACCGCCCGATAAATACCGTGGCGCACAAAATAAAAAAGGTGCCCGCAGGCACCTTTTATGGTCACAAATTGAGCAGTTAAGCGACTGGCTTGAAGTCGTAGCCGTTGCCGAGCTTTTCGATCTTGCCGAATGCTGGGAATGGGAAGTGATACCCACCCGCCATCATCTTTTCGGTGAGGATCATTTCGAATACCTTGCGACGCGTGGCGCGCGCTGCGTCGGCATCCATGTCGAACTGCACGGCCCAATCCGGATTGCGCGCAAAGAGCTGCGGAATGTTGGTGAGATCGGCGACATAGGCGAATTTCTCGCCCTTGCTCTGCACGGTGAACAAGGTGTGACCGGGCGTATGGCCGTAGGCGGCAACGCTTGCCACGCCTGGCGCCAATTCGGCACCTGGTTGGAATTGCGCGAGCTGCTCGGCGGTTAGGCCGTTGAACACGCGGCGCACTGCACCAAACGCACCCTTCATCGCTTCTGGCGCAGCGTTCATGCGCGCGTCATCCATCCAGAACGCGAATTCCGGTGCCGGCACGTGAATCTTTGCTTTCGAAAACACCAACTGACCCGCTTTGTTCCGAATGCCATTGATGTGATCGCCATGGAAGTGGCTAATCACAACGTCAGTGATGTCTTCCGCCTTGAGGCCTGCCGCATTCAAGTTGGCCATCAAGCGGCCCGTCGTACCCGGTCCGTTATCGGCGAAGCCAGTGTCCATCAGCATCCGGCGATTTCCCGCAATTACCAAGAAGGCCGTGAAGGGAATATCAATAAACTCGGTAGGTAAATTTTGTGCCTTCAGGAGCGCCTGAACTTGGTCGAGCGGAGCATTTTTCACAAATTCGGCGGCTAGTGGTCGGCGAAGCACACCGTCGTTCAATGCGATGAGTTCCATATCGCCCAATTTCTGCTTCCGGAAGCCGACTTGTACGACGCTCGGGGTACCGAAGTTTGGCGCGTTTTGGGCAATGAGTGGGAAGAAGGAAGTAGCTGCGTAGGTGGCTGCGGCGGCACTGCCACCAATTAGCAAGTCGCGACGGGTAATCATTCTGTACTCCTGGAGGGAAACGTGGATGTGTCTAGGACAAATGCGAAGAATACACGAACGTTGGATGCGGGTCAGGCCGTAACGTCTTAATCCCGAAACTCCGGGTTCCGCTTGGGCCGCACCAACGACTGAGTGTCCTGGAAGAACCGAGTCGCAGCGAAAACGTCGGTGAATCAGCACTCTCTGGAACATCTCGCCCAGTACTCGCAATTCATGCGTTACCGAAGCGAGATCGGCGAGCGTGTCACCCTTCACTCGCTAGTTTGCATCGCGACCTTTACAAGTTCGGCGCGAACGGCGCGCGAGAACGCTGCGCAGCGCGCGCACGACTCAGTGAGGTTCACAACACTTGCGCAACCGCATTGAACACCGCGCACGCGCGGACGCGCCAACCGCTTTTCACCGGGGACCGACGAAGCCGCCGAATCTTGATTTGCGATGCGGTGCGGTGCGGCGCGGACGTATTACGTAGCGCTTGGCGCGAGCCCGTGCATGGCTGCGTAGCGCACTAAATCGACCACGCTCGCTGCACCAAGCCGTTTTTGAACAGCGATTTTGTGCGTACTCACCGTTTTCACGCTGAGCGAAAACATCGTCGCAATCTCAGTCACCGAGCGACCTGCCACGAGGTGCATAAAGATGTCGTACTGACGGTTGGACAGGGTGGTGTGCGGCTCCGTCTCCTGCATGCGCGCGCGTGACGGTGCCGGGCGGCGCAGCACATCGCGCACGACCTTAAGCACTTCCATCGGTTGTGTTTCTTTGGTGAGATACGCTGCAGCACCGAGCGCAAGCGATCGTTCTTTGTGCGAGGCGGGGTCGTAGGAAGAAACGATGACAACGCGCAGCCCGGGCTGCTCGTCCAAGACACGCGAAAGCAGCCAAAGGCCACTTCGTCCCGGCATCGAGAGGTCGAGAAGCAACACGTCAAGTTTGTGCTTACGAAGCATCTCGATGGTGTTCACGCTATCGACGGCTTCAGCCACAATCGAAAAGCTTTCGTCCCCTGACAAGATGCCCCGAAGTCCCGCCCGCACGATCGGGTGGTCGTCGGCGATACCGATTCTGATCACACACATTCCTTCCACAAGTAGCGTCTTATGCGCTCTTCCACCCCAAGCCGCTGGAGATTTTGCCTCGCGACGCAAACGATTGCAGCGGTTACCGCGCGAGAGCTCGTCAAATCAGGATTACTCTGACGCTGATTGGGCACAACTGCGGCTAGCCGCGCTATGCAATACCGACAGAGCGCGTGGCGATCCACTTGTGGATTGCCGACGCCGTTTGCTCAGCACAGAGCTTCGCAGCATCTTCAACGGCATTTTTCGGTAAATCCTCACTGTTTGCGGGCAAGCGCTTCAGAAAATTAATGACCGCTACGGCACCTAATTGGCTCGCAGAACCTTGCAGAGAGTGGATTAGTTTGTGGAGCTTCAGTGGATTTCCCGCATACGCGGCAGCCACACAGCGACCTAATTCATCGGGCAGCGTACTGACGAATTCATGCAGCAGCGCGTTTAGGAACGGGTCGGGGCTTTTCTTCTCGATCTCCGCCAACTGCATGAGTATTGCTTGATCGATCACCCGGTCGGCTGCGTTAGGCGAAACAACGGCTGTGCTTGCCGCACTGATCGGCCGGGCGGCAAGCGCATGTCGGAGTGAGTCAATCGTCGCGGGCTTTGATAAGTAGATGGCCTCATCCACCGCGGAAACTTGCGCCACGAATTCTGCGTGAGTGCTCGCGGTGAGCACGATGAATCGCGGCACGGGCAGCGATCGCTGACGACACTCATCCGCAATCGTGTGTAATGCTTGCGCGCCGGACATACCAGGTAGGTTGAGGTCCATCAGCACAACGTCGAAAAGCTCCGCTGCGCTGCCGTTATTTGCTGTGTCGAGTGCGGTGTTTCGGGCCTCCGCCACAGCGGCTTCACCGGTCGTCACGCAGCTCACCCGATGTCCGAGCGCAAGCAACAACTGTCGGATCAGCTGTAAGTTCACTGGATTGTCGTCAACCAGTAGGCATTTCAAAGTCACCGTAGGCAAATCTTTCGCATCAACCGCGCCCGACGCGAGTTCACGATGCTCGGGCGTGGGATGCGCGACTTGCGCGAAAAAACTGAACCGCGACCCGCGCGGCGCTACGGGCGAATACTCAATCCGCCCCCCGAGCGATTTCACCAACAAGCCGCAGATCACCAGCCCAAGCCCACGCGCGCCCGTTGCCTCGCGGCGTGAGTAGGCCCGTGTAACGTCAAATAACGTTGGCTGCAATTCAGTCGGCACCCCGGGGCCGTCATCGGAAACTTCAATCAACAAGGTATCCACGGCTGACGATTCGAGCGATGCCAGGGCCGTGATCCCCTGAGGTAGCGGCGCCATGCGAACGCGTACCTCCACGTTGGCGTTAGGCGCATGCTTGAACGCATTCGCCAAGAGATTTAGGACAACCTGACGGACCACGCCGCCATCGCCGTGAAGTAAGCCAGGTACCTCCTCGCTTACGTGGATGCGCACCCGAGACTCAGCCACCGACGCCGCGCTGCACGCGATTCGAACAGCATCGGCAATCAGCTCGCGGATATTGAGCGCCCCAAGCGCTATTTCGATACGGCCCGAATCAATGAACCCCTGCGAAAGAATTTGATCGACGAGCGACAGCAGCGAGCGCGAGGCTGCTGAAAGGGTCTCCGTATTGATGGCGGCGCGATCTGGATGATTCGTGCGTAGAAGCTCTGCCTCCGCGACGATGGATTGCAGCGGCGTCCGTAGTTCGTGGCTAAGCATCGAGATAAAGCGTGCTTTGTTACGCGACTGAGCCGTCACCATTTCGTTCGCATCGCGCAGTTCTCGCTCTAGCGCCTCACGTGCGGCGATTTGTCGAAGCAAGTCAAAGTTTTTCTCCTCGAGCTGCTGTGTTCTTCGATCCACGCGCTCCTCAAGCGTGGCATTGAGCGCCGCCAGCGCGTCATTCTGGCTTTGAATCGTCGCTGCAGAACGATTCAAGCTGGCGAACATGCCCCTGAACGCGCTACTTAAGATCCCGGTTTCCTGCAACGTTGTTTGCGGCTCAACGAATTCGCTACCTTCCACCGTTGCCCGCCGCGCCGCGTCTACGAGCGAATCAACATCGCGCGTAACACGCCGCACGATCCACAAACCCAACTGCAGTGCGGCAACGAGCGCACCGAATGTCACCAAAAACATCGCTACCGCGCTCTTCACAATCGGTGCGGTCAAGTCACGACGTGGAATCGCCACTACAACGTCCCAAGCAACACCCTCAACGCCACTTACGCGACGCACAGCTAAATCAATCGCATCACCATGGGCATCTTTGATCTTCGCCGCAAGCATTGATCGATCACTGACAGACTCTCCGCCCGCCTGCCGCCGTTGCAGCCAGATCGCGGCCGCTCGTTCAACCGGGTCGAGCGATTCAGTCGCTCGAATTCGTTGCTGCTCGGTACCGCCAGACTTGAACGGTTCGCCCGGGGTGGTGCTTGCCACCAAAAAACCCTGCTCATCGACGATGAAAGCCACCCCAGTCTCGCTTACCGACACCCCTTTCATGAACGCCGATAATCCCGCAAGCTCGACGTCGGCCGCAAGCACACCTACTAATTCGCCATTGGTGCCATAAAGCGGCTGGCTCGCCGTAGTCACCAGCGCTTTGCTCGCAAACGACACGTAGACCGGCGTCCACGTTAGCTTTCGCGCGCGCGCGGCAGCGGTGAACCAAGGGCGCTCAGTCACATTGAAAGTTCGCTGCTCTACTTCGATCAAACGTGAACGGTCACCGGGACGGGACGCGCTGTAGATATGGCGTTTCTCGCCAGGCGTTCGCTTGGTTCGAACCAGCGCGGACGCCTGGCCACCGATTCGCCCGCGATCTACGCCGATAAACGCTCCCGCTGCTGTGCCGTAATAGAAATAACTCGAGGTGCGCGCGCCAAATCCGAGCTCGAACAATGTGCGCTCAACCTCTGTTGGATCGGCGAACATGGCAACGGTCGCCGCGCTCACGTATTGCGGACTCGGTAGCGTCGAACGGAGCGCAATCGCCGCTTCTTCGAGCTGATGAACAGAGGCCTGCTCAACTCGGCTAGAAACGTCGATGATGACGCGCTCAGATAGCGTGTCCACAGCGTTAAGCCCGGTATAGAGCGATGTGCCAGCAATCAACAGCGCTGGCAACAAAATGAGCGCAACAAAAGGGTAAGTGAGTAGCGTCCTGAGACGATACTGCGAGCGGGCGGTATTTTTCACCCTGTAAATGTAGATTGCGACGCCACGTCGACGATCACAGAATTATCTGAGTCGCGTCCCGTGCTGCGCAAAACGTGCCAAAACGGAAATTTCTCCTCGCCGAGCTGGAAAAACACGCGCGGCCACCGATGATCGATGCGCTGTAAACGCGTTCGAGCTTCGTCTACCTCGCATCACGCAGGCGAGCCTATGGCATCCATTGGCAGCACAGCGGGCAAATACGGACCCAAACGAAGCGTTGCACACCATTTTTCTGACGACTGCACGAAGGGAGCGTTCACCATTCAGAGGGGAAACGCCCCCAGCCGTTTTGGCGAAACGCAGTGAAGCGAGCCGCTCCGCGGCTTGACGATGCAGACAGGCTTGCGATTGTCTAAGCAGGAGATGCTCTGCGCGGATATCTTCGCCTCTCGAAGCCGTACGCTCGCGGCTTAGCGCGACGAACATGCCTCAGCGCTCAATCGCCCAATACGCACCGCGTCACCAAAGCTCAGCGCCGCTCTATTGCGATGTGCGCTTACTCAAAAAACGCCTTCACTTTGTCAAAGAATCCGGCCTCTTTAGGGCTTTGCTTTGACGAGTTTTTAGCGCGGATTTCTTCGAACTCACGCAACAATTCTTTCTGCCGCGAGGTGATATTGACCGGAGTTTCCACTTGCACGTGACAATACAAATCTCCCGTGACTGAGCCGCGAACAGGGCGGATCCCCTTGTTTTTCAAGCGAAAGACTTGACCGCTTTGCGTCTCGCCGGGGATTTTGAGCATTGCCTTGCCGTCGAGCGTTGGTATTTCAAGCTCACCGCCTAAGGCGGCGGTGGAAAACGAAATTGGCATCTCGCAATGCAAGTCAGCGCCATCGCGTTGAAACACGGCGTGCGGTTTGATCTGAACCACCACATAAAGATCGCCCGCAGGTCCGCCATTGCTGCCCGCCTCGCCCTCGTTCGCCAAGCGAATTCGGTCATCAGTATCCACACCCGCAGGAATTTTTACTTCAAGCGTTTTAGCCGTTTTCTTGACGCCAGCGCCGTTACAGGCTTTACACGGATGCTTGATGATTTTCCCGCTACCGCGACACTGCGGGCAGGTTTGCTGCACGCTGAAAAAACCCTGCGACATGCGCACCACGCCCGCGCCCTTGCACGTCGGGCAGGTTTCCGGATCATGGCCTTTTTCGGCACCGGTGCCGTGGCAAACGTCGCAGGTTTCCGTTGTTGGGATGCGCAGCTTGGTAGTCGTGCCGCGAGCGGCTTCCTCAAGCGTAATTTCTAGGTTGTAGCGAAGGTCAGAGCCGCGAAATGGCGAGTCTGCGCGTTGTTGGCGGCCGCGACCGCCGCCGAAGATCTCGCCAAAAATGTCGCCAAACGCGTCGCCGAAGTTGCCGCCAGCAAACCCGCCTGCACCCGCCGCTGCTGCTTGCGGATCAACGCCCGCATGACCATATTGATCGTAAGGGGCTCGTTTTTGCGGCACTGAAAGGATCTCGTAGGCCTCTTTGGCCTCCTTGAACGACTCTTCCGCCGCTTTGTCGCCCGGGTTGCGATCCGGGTGAAATTTCATCGCGAGCTTGCGATAGGCCTTTTTAATGTCCTCGTCTGAAGCGCTTTTCTCAACGCCCAACACCTTATAGAAATCTTTTTTCGCCATAACTTTGCCGCGCTTAACGCGCGGGCCCGTAAATCCATTTTGTTAGCGGGGGATTTGGGGGCAGAGCGCCGGGTTTCAAGCGCGAAAATCGGCCGAGCCATCGAGCACGAATGTGTGATCCGCCCATTGGATCGGCACTTTTTCCCATCGGGCGATCATCCCAGAAATCACAGTATCTGGTACGTCATGAATATTCGAGTAAGCCCCTTTTAATTCGACGATACAGAAAGATCGCTGAACGAGAGACGCCGCCCCCACGATCCCGGCCATCTCCCACAAGCGGGCGTGCGTGTTTGCAACGACAACGCGAGCGCCCAATTGCAACTGCGCAAGGGCGTCACGAACCACCAGCGCGTGTGCATCCGCAACTCGGGCCGGGTCGAAGCGATATTCGCCGTTGACATAAAAGTGTGCGTCGGCTTCCAAATGAATGAATCCGTGCTCCACAGCCAGGCGTTTTGCGAACGTGCTTTTGCCGCTCCCTGGTAAACCGCGGAGGATCACGCAACGATAGGCTGAAACATCATCCATTACGAATTGCCGCATTTTGCTGGGCTACTTGAGTTCATGAGACACAGTACCCGCCGGCGCTGGCAGCTTCGACGCTGGCACTCGCCGCGAGGAGTCGGCTTCCAACAGGCCATGGTTTTGCATAAACGTGACCAACGCATCCGCGAAATCAAGCGGCAACGCCGGATTGTCACGGTGGGCACGTCCAAACTCCAACTGGATTGCGTCGATCCCCTCGTCTCGATGACTGCCGTAAGTAAAGACCGTATAGCCACCGTTGAAGCGCCGATCCTCTTGCAAACCGCTTGCCATAAGCGGCGGATTGACGCCGTAGCCACGGCGAGCTAAACCAGCCAACACACTTTTCTCACCCGTCAGCGCGCTCGCGCCGAAGCGCCTAATCAACCGCGTAACCGTTAAGCCAGATCGCGAGCCCTGGAACGTCGTGGTCGGCACCTCAGACTGACCGTGTATGTCGATCAGCAACGCACCTTGAGGAAACTTCGAGCGAATTTCAGCAACGTAAGCTGCGACGATTGCGTGATATTCGCGATAAGCGTCAGCCGCGTTCGTGGTATTGGCAACGTATTCCGGCTTTTCGGCTTTCTCGTTGCCAGCAACATTCACATCCTCAATCGCGTCGATCTCGCGGCGATTCACATCCACTTGCGCTCTGCTGACCAATGCAACCACGATGTACGGACGCCGCCCTGTTTTTTCCTGCAACAACCCCGCAACCTCTTCGGCGAGCGAACGCGTTCCAGCGTCGCGCACGACTGTGCCCTTCGTGCGCCTCGGTGCACCTGCGATGACGGCGTCACCATCATGCGGTACCGTGAGTAACAGCGGCAACGTGCCGGAGGATGCGAACGTATGGCGTGGATTTCCGGCCGCGATGCAACTGCTGCCGAGCAATGCGATACCTAACAGCGCACGCCAGCTATAAAAACACATGCTTCACCGCTCCTACACAGGCGACGCCGTATGAGATGTACACAACCAATCCGACATTGCGCCACCCCCACTGTCGCGTGTTGATCCGAGCGAGCCAAGTCCGTATTGTCACTCGCTTGCGTTTCCACCGCGCTATTGCGGCACAAAGCGATAACCAACACCCGCTTCGCTCTTCAACCAGCGCGGACGCGACGGCTCATCTTCAATCTTTTTGCGCAGGTTGCCCATGTGAACACGCAAATAGTGCGAATCGTCAACATGACTTGGTCCCCACACTTCACGCAGCAAATGTCGATGCGTCAACACGCGATCAGGCTGCGACATCAAGAGCGTCAGTAGCCGATACTCAATCGGCGTCAAATGAACGTTGTCTCCGCCACGAGTGACCACTCGTCTGACGCGATCAACCACGACGTTGCCGAAGGTTGTCACCGCATCGCTTTGGGTCGTCGTCGCGCCCGCGCGCCGCATCTGCGCGCGAACTCGCGCCAACAGCTCGCCAACGCCAAACGGTTTCACCAAGTAATCATCCGCGCCTGCGTCAAGCGCATCCACCTTATCGCGCTCGTTCGCTCGCGCTGACAACACGATCACCGGCGTGCGCGACCACTGTCGCAACTCGCGAATGAAATCAATTCCATCGCCGTCGGGCAGTCCAAGATCGAGCACGATCAACTCAGGTCGCCGCGTACCCGCTTCAATCAAAGCGCGCGAGACCGAATCGACTTCTACGCAGCTAAACGCTTCAGCTTCAAGCGCGATGCGAACAAATCGACGAATCTCGCGCTCGTCTTCAACGATCAACACGGTCGGTTTGTGGTTAGGGCGTATTAACACTATTTTGACGAGTGCGGCGGTTCAGGTTTCGATGCACGGTTAGGCGCGAAGGCCGCCGTGGTGCGGGCACGGAGCGTATGCGACAAGTTTGTCGCAAGGACTTCGCAACAACACCCGGCGCGAAACCTGAACGTGCCCCGAAGGGTTTCGAAAATGCGGCGCGTCTGCTTTGTAGCTCCGGCCGCTGCGCTAAACCTGCTTCTCAGGTTAGCCTTCACTGAAGCTGCGCTTTCGCGCCGCTCGAACGGGGAATAACCCCGTTCCTCGCAACGCTTCGCGCATCCATCGCCGCACTTTCGAAACGCATCTCGCCAAAATAGTGTTAACACGCCCTGGTCATGTAGGCGTTGTCGCGTTCACCCATTGCCCCAAATCTGCCGGCATGTTCCCGCGCGGTAAACAAATAGTAAACGTTGCGCCGCCGGTTGCTGCGTTACCGGCGGTAATCCGACCGCCGTGCGCAGACACAATTGAGCGCGAAATGGCAAGGCCCAGCCCGACGCCGGGAATGGCGTCTTCGTTGCGACCCCGTTCAAACTTTGAAAATAGGCGCTCCGCGTCACCACTCGGCAAGCCCGGTCCATCATCGGCGACGGAAACTGCAATCTCATCCTCAGCCGTATCGCCTAAAACTTCGGCGCGAATCGTGATGCGTGCGGTGGGCGGCGTGTACTTCGCTGCGTTTTCAAGCAGATTGACCACCACCCGCTCCATCAACGCCGCGTCGACGTTGAGGGGCGGCACGTTCTCGGGAACGTTAATCGTGAGCGTGCGCGGCGCAATGAGCTGTTCGGTGGCGAGTACCGCGCTGCCTATCCATTCATCAATCGGTTGCCACTCACGATTAAGCTGCACCGCACCCGCGTCAAAGCGCGCCATGTCCAACAATCCATTGACGAGCGAAGTCATGCGCAAGACCGAGGCGCGGATCGCGTCGATCAACTCATTTTGCGTGCTGTCAAAGCGAGGTGACGACAATTTGAGCGTTTCCGTGAGGCCGAGTGTCGCTGTTAATGGCGTTCGCAAATCGTGCGAGATTGCGGCGAGCAGCGAATTTCGTAGGCGCTCCGATTCAATTTTCACCACACTTGTTTGCGCGACGTCAACGTAGTGAATTCGCTCCAAAGCGATTGCAGCGAGTGTCGCACAGGCCTCTATCCACTGCCGCGTTTCGGGGCGCTGGCTCTGCGCGGGATCCATCGCGACTGCGAGCACGCCGCGCACTCGCATCGACGCACGGAGGGGCAACATGAAATGCGTCGCCGACGGCAAGGTATCGGTGCCGCAGCCCGCTTCATGATTTCGATCAAACGCCCATTGCGCCACCGCTGCATCGGGCGCAGCACCTGCATGTGGCAGCAGCACCAATCGATCATTGGCATCCAGGACGAACATCGCGGCGTCGCACTTCAGTTCCGCACGAATATGTTTCGTAACCGAATCGTGCACTTGTTCATTCATCAACGCACTGCCCAACTCGCGAGACATTTCGTAGACACCGCGAATACGTTGCTCACGCAGCGATGCCGCCCGCGCCTGCCATTTGAACCGCGCGGTGAGTTCGCCGACGATGATCCCCACTGCGAGCATGGCAACGAACGTGACGTAGAACTGCTCATCGGCCACCGACAACGAGAAGCGCGGCGGGACAAAGAAAACGTTGAACAGCAACACGCTAGACACGGATGCCAGCACCGCGGCAACGCGCCCGAAAAACGTGGCGCTTGCAACTACCGCAAGCAAAAAGAGCAGCATGATGCTCGACAAATCGAGCACGTAGCGCAGCGGCGTCGCAATCACTGTAGTGGCGATACAAATACCGAGGGCGCTCGCGTAGTTTCGCCACTGCTTCGTGGAAATTCGCAAGCGCTCTGCGCCATGGCTCGCGGAAAATGCGCCTTCTCGTAACAACGGCGCCACGCGCGGCACCGCCGTCTGCACGATGTCGATGTCGGGCGCAGCCGCAGCAATTTCGTCGGCGAGGTCTCGCCCCCACAACGTACGACGGCGACTGCGACCGAGAACAATGCGCGTTAAATTGTTCTGACGTGCGTAGCGCACAAAGGCGTCAGCAACGTTCGTAGCGTCGATGAGAGAAGTTATAGCACCTTCATTACTTGCCCCATTTAATTGGGCGATGCGTTCGTTTATTGTATTTTTCGCTAAATCCCATTTATTACTGTTATCCACGCTAATAACGTGCCAGTCACAGTTAAGCTGATTGGCCATGCGTGATGCCGTTTGGATCACCTTTGAAGCGCTCTCCACCGGACCGATGCAAGCAAGAATGGCGTCGCGATGCGGCGAAACTTCCGTCGCGCCGCTCTGCTTTCTCAGCGCCAGCACCTCATCGTCCACGCGATCTGCGGTGCGCCGAAGGGCAAGCTCTCTAAGCGCGAGCAAATTGCCTTTGCGAAAAAAGTTTGCCGCTGCGCGTTCAGCTTGCTGCGCCACGTAAACCTTACCCTGTCGCAGCCGACGCAACAATTCATCCGGCGGCAAATCCACGAGCACCACTTCATCCGCCTCATCGAACACACGATCCGGCACGGTTTCATTCACGCGAATGCCGGTAATACCGCCGACGATATCGTTCAAGCTTGCGAGATGTTGCACATTTAACGTCGTCCACACATCGACGCCGGCAGCGATCAATTCCTCAACATCTTGCCACCGCTTGGGATGTCGCGATCCCGGCACATTGCCGTGCGCGAACTCATCGACGAGTACCAGCGCGTTGTGTGCTTTGCGTGCGAATTCGAGTGCGCCGTCAATATCGAATTCGTCGAGCGTTTTGTCGCGGTAGGCAATGGAGCGCAGCGGCAAGCGCTGAAAGCCCTGCGTCATCGCGACCGTCTCTGCACGACCATGTGTTTCGACCACGCCCATCAACACCGCGCGACCTTGCGACAACTCCGCGCGCGCAGCGGCGAGCATCGCGTAGGTTTTGCCCACGCCCGCCGACGCACCGAAGAAAATTTTCAATTTCCCGCGACGCGCCTTCTCGTCGGACGCGACAACTGCTGCGAGCAGCGCGTCGGGATCGGGTCGGTTAGCGGTCATCGATTCGGTCTAACAATTACGTGCGGCGAAGCGCGTGATTATCGTGCGTTATCCAACTCAAGATTTAACAAAAGCACATTCACGCGCGGCTCGCCCAAAAATCCAAACATCGGTCGCTCAGTGTGTTTTTCGACGATTGCCGCAAGCGTTGCAGGCGAAATACCACGCGCGTTGGCGACGCGAGCCAGTTGGTAATCCGCCCCAGCACGGCTAATGTGTGGATCAAGTCCGCTCGCTGACGCAGTCACCAAATCAACGGGCACCACGTTAGTGTTCCCCGGATCAGCGGCCCTGAGCGCTGCGATCCGCTCGGCGACCGCTGATTTCAGCGCGTCCGAATTTGGGCCGAAGTTCGAGCCACCGGAGGCCGCTGCGTTGTAGGCCATCGGTGAAGTGGCTGAAGGCCGACCCCAGAAATACTTGGGCGAATCAAACGACTGACCGATGAGTGATGAGCCGACCACTCTTCCGTTTCGCTCGATCAAACTACCGTTGGCAGCATGCGCGAACAGCGATTGCGAAATTCCAGTGACGAGCGCTGGATAGAGTAAGCCTGTAATCACGCTTAGCATCGCAAAAAGCACAATGGCGGCGCGCAGCGTCGAAAATAGCGAGGGCGTGGATTCATGATTTGCACCCAGTTCATTCGTGTTTGTTGGTGTGGTGTTCATTACTGCAGCCTTTATTTCAAACCCATGGCCGAGATCAAGAGATCGATCAGCTTGATGCCCACAAAAGGCGCGATCAAACCACCCACGCCGTAGACCAATAAATTCCGTCGCAAGAGTGACGCCGCGCCCACTGCGCGATAGGCCACACCTTTAAGCGCCACCGGAATCAGAAACACAATGATCACCGCATTGAAAATCACCGCAGACAAAATCGCCGAGGCAGGGCTCGAAAGGTGCATCACATTGAGCGCGGAAAGCTGCGGATAGGTGCTCACAAACGCCGCAGGTACGATCGCGAAATACTTCGCGACGTCGTTAGCGATGCTGAATGTGGTGAGCGAGCCGCGCGTCATCAACATCTGTTTTCCGGTTTCAACAATTTCGATCAACTTGGTCGGGTTACTGTCGAGATCGACCATATTGCCCGCCTCTTTTGCTGCTTGTGTGCCGCTGTTCATCGCTACCGCGACGTCGGCTTGAGCAAGCGCAGGCGCATCGTTGGTGCCGTCGCCCGTCATCGCGACGAGCTTGCCATCCGCTTGATAGGTGCGAATCAGTTTGAGTTTTGCCTCCGGCGTCGCCTCCGCTAAGAAGTCATCGACACCCGCCTCCGCCGCGATGGCGGCCGCCGTCAAGCGATTGTCGCCGGTCACCATCACTGTTTTGATGCCCATGTTTCGCAGCGCGGCGAAGCGTTCGCGAATGCCCGTTTTCACGATGTCTTTGAGTTCAATTGCGCCCAGCACCCGCGCGCCATCGGCCACTACGAGCGGTGTTGAGCCGCGTCGCGAGATTTCATCCACTGCGGTCTTCACGGTCACCGGCATCTTCGCGCCAAGCGACTCAACATAGCGTGCAATCGCATCTGCCGCGCCCTTGCGCAATCTGCGTTCACTTACGCCTTCGCCTGAAATATCGACACCGCTCATTCGCGTTTGCGCAGTGAAGTCAGTCGCTTTGCCGTTGATCTCGGTGAGTGTTCGCAGTGCCAAGCGATGTTGCGAAAGCGCGAGCGCAACGATGCTTCGACCTTCCGGCGTTTCGTCTGCAACGGAAGCGAGCAGCGCCGCTTCCGCAAGCTCGCGCGCGGGCACTTGCGGCGCGGCGATAAACGCGCTCGCTTGCCGATTGCCCAACGTAATCGTTCCGGTTTTGTCGAGCAGCAGTACATCAACATCACCCGCCGCTTCCACTGCGCGCCCAGACGTTGCAATCACATTCGCTTTGAGCAATCGGCTCATGCCGGCCACACCAATCGCAGAGAGCAATCCGGCAATCGTTGTCGGGATCAAACAGACCAGCAGCGCGATCAGTACGACTAAATTCACCACCTGCCCAGAGCCTGCACTAGCCACGCTGAATGCAGAGAACGGCAGCAGCGTGCCCACCACCACGAGAAACACGATGGTGAGCGCCACTAACAAAATGGTCAGCGCGATTTCATTCGGTGTTTTGCGCCGCTTCGCGTTTTCGACCATCGAAATCATGCGATCAACAAACGTCTCGCCGGGATTGACGGTAATGCGCACAATGATCCAATCCGAGAGCACCCGCGTGCCACCCGTGACGGCAGAAAAATCACCGCCCGATTCGCGGATCACTGGCGCAGATTCGCCCGTGATCGCACTTTCATCGACCGACGCGATGCCGGAAATGACTTCCCCGTCAGCAGGCACCACATCGCCCGCTTCAATTAGCACTGTGTTTCCGCGGCGCAAGCTATCAGCTTCAAGCGGATGCCATTTGAGTCCGTCGCGCGACGCGCCTTGACGCACTTCGCCCTCAGCCACCTTCGCCCAGGTTTTCTTTTTAAGACCGCGCAGCGAAGAGGCTTGCGCGCGGCTGCGCCCTTCGGCCACCGCCTCCGCAAAATTTGCGAACAGTACGGTGATCCAAAGCCAAATGGCGACGGCAATGGCGAACACACTCGGTGATTGCGCGGCGAGTATGGTTGTCAAAATACTGCCGACGTACACCACGAACATCACCGGGTTTTTAAGCTGCGTGCGAGGATCGAGTTTTACGAAGGCATCGCGGAGCGCGTCTTTGTAAGAAGCACTCAACATGGATTGCGTATTGGATTGCATAAATCGTCGCCTTTCTTATCGCGCGAAGCCAGCGAAGTGATCGGCAAGCGGCCCGAGTGCGAGCGCGGGAACGTAGTTGAGTAACCCGACGAGCATCACCACGGCAATCATCAGAAACACAAACAACGGACCACGCGTGGGTAAAGTGCCCTCGCTCGGTGTGAGGCGTTTTTTGGCTGCGAGTGCGCCCGCGAGCGCAAGCACTGGAATGATCACGCCGAAGCGCCCTAACCACATCGCGATGGCGAGCAACACTTTGTAGAACGGCGAGTTGGCGGAAAGCCCGGCAAACGCGCTGCCGTTATTGTTTCCTGCGGAAGAAAACGCGTAGAGCACTTCGCTGAACCCGTGGGCTCCAGCGTCTTGAATGCCCGCTCGACCCGCCTCGGTCACCACTGCAATTGCAGTGCCGCCGAGCACGAGAATCGGTACGATCAGAATGGCAAGCGCGACCATTTTCATCTCGAACACTTCAATCTTTTTGCCGAGGTATTCGGGCGTTCGTCCGATCATCAAACCGGCAACGAAAACGGCGAGCAGTGCAAATACGATCATGCCGTAGAGCCCAGCTCCGACGCCGCCGAATATCACCTCGCCCAATTGAATCATCACCATGGGAACGGCACCGCCGAGCGCGGTAAAGGAATCGTGCATCGCGTTCACCGCGCCGCAGCTCGCCGCGGTGGTAATGATCGCGAACAAAGCAGACGCGTTAATACCGAAGCGCGTTTCTTTGCCTTCCATGTTGCCGCCGGGTTGCGTGACAGACGCTATCGCATCTACACCGAGCGAAGTGAGCGCCGCGTTGCCTTGTTGCTCAAAATCGGTGGCGAGCGCGACAGCAACAATGAATACCGTGGTCATCGCGGCCAATAGCGCGATGCCTTGACGCCGATCGCCGACCATTCGCCCGAGCACCAAGCAGAGCGCGGCGGGAATCAAGAAGATCGCCAGCATCTGCTGGAAATTAGTGAGCGCCGTCGGGTTTTCAAACGGGTGCGATGAGTTCGCGTTGAAAAATCCGCCGCCGTTGGTGCCGAGCATCTTAATTGCGAGCTGCGAGGCAACCGGCCCCATTGCGAGTGTTTGCGTGTCACTGCGCTGTTCAGCGAGTATCGGCGCACCCTTAGCATCCCTTTGTGGCGTGCCATCCGCAGAAAGCACGGGCGTTTGCCATTTCACCGGCTCCACGGTCGCGACCTTTTCGTAAGGTTTGAAATTTTGAATCACGCCCTGAGCCGACATCAGCACGGCAAAGACAAGCGACAGCGGCAGCAAAATCCAAAGTGTGATCCGCGTTACGTCCACCCACACGTTGCCGAGCGTCGATGAGGATTTGCGTACAAAGCCTCGGATGAGCACGATGGCGACCGCAATGCCGGTTGCAGCGGAGAGGAAGTTCTGCACGGTCAAAGCGAGCATCTGCGTGAGATAGCTCATCGACGATTCGCCGCCGTAGCCTTGCCAGTTGGTATTGGTCACAAAGCTTACAGCCGTGTTAAACGCCGAATCTGACGAAACAGCGGCCATTGCTTCGGGGTTAAGTGGCAGAAATACTTGTAAGCGTTGTATTGCGTAAACCGCTACTAGCCCAATAGCATTGATAGCTAACAAGCCGAAGGCGTAAGACTTCCAACTATGTTCCATGTCGGCGCGTACGCCAGCCATGCGAAACAGTACGCGCTCAATTCGCACGCCCCAGCCGAATCGGCCGTCCATCACCGCACTCATCCAGCGCGCCACCGGCCACGCCAGCAAAAACAGCAGCACCAAATACACGATCAGTTGAAGGGTCGCACTCATACGCGATCCTCCGGCGACACCAGAATGACGAACAGATAGATCAACAATGCGACGGCGATTAACCCTGCGAAAATTTCCATCGTGTTCATGGCGCGTCGCCTTTTGTACGCGGCTTTTCTTCCAGCGATGCGCAGCCTCGGATTGCAAGTGCCGCCAGCAGCACGAATCCCATCAAACCAAAAAAATAAATCAAATCGCTCACAACTTCCCTTTCGCGGCTGGTCACTGTCGACAGCGGATGAAAGCGTAGGTGTCGCAATGTCAAAAAATTGCAAAGACTGGGAGGCGCCGCGTAAAGATTTCGTAAAGTTGAAGTCGTCCGGTGTACTTGACAGCCGCTCAGCATTCCGTATCGTTCGCACCACGTCCGCCGCGCGTCTGCTCACACGCAACTCAGAAGCAATAAGCGGCGATGAGAAAAGACTGAACCGTTTCGCAACTCAAGGGCTTCACTATGACGATAAATCGATTTCTTACCGCTGCGCTGCTCCTCGCGTGTGCAACTGCATGCCAAGTGAGCCTCGCGCAGAATATGTTTCACGAGGAGTTTTTGCCCAAATCCGGGAAGGGGCCAGGGGTGCTGGTGATGTCTGGGCAAACCGGTCCGGATTCACGGCGCAGCTACGCGAAAGATCTCGCGGAGGAGGGCTATTACGTTTTACTCCTCGACGGTAACGACATTCATTCGCGAACGAAACCAGGTGCGCAGAATTTCAAGGAAGCGGTCGCAAGCATGCTCGCTTCGCCGAACAACACGTCGAGCAAAGTCGCGGTTGTCGGCTTTTCACTCGGCGGTGGCGGCGCACTTGCGCAGGCGATTCATCAAACCGAGACTGTGTCTGGCGTGGTCGCCATGTACCCCGCAACGAGCTGGATTCAAAACGTCGACCGTTTGGTGGAGCGCATGAACGTGCCGCTGCTTTTCATCTCTGCGGAAAAAGACACGTACAACAATTGCTGCCTGATCGAAAAGGCGCGCGAAATTGAGGCGACAGCGAAAGCGAAAGGCAAGAGCTTCGAGTTCGTGACCTATCCCGACGCCGAACATGGATTCGATTTGACCGGTCGCAACTATCGCCGCGACTACGTGACCGATTCATGGAAACGCACGATGGAAGCGCTCAAAAAAGCGCATGCAAATACGGCGAGGTAAATCTTTCGGGGAATTAACCCCGTTTTGCGGGGTGCTTCGTTCAAGGGTGTATCGTTAACTTTTTTCCGATACACGCCATGAAAAATAAATCGACGCTCCTCTCGTCCGCTGCGATCTTCGCATTCGCAGCGCTCTCGTCTTTCACTTTCGCGCAAAACGCTATGCCTACCCCTGCTCCTGTGAATCGTGATGTGCTCTCGCTGGACGCCTCTGCTGCGGTCGAAGTAGTGCCCGATACGGCGTATGTCACGCTCGCGGCGGAAGCCTCCGGGCAGGATGCCGGTGCGATCACGCGCGAAGTGCAGCAAATCATCAATGCCGGACTCGCGCAGGCAAAAGCAACGAAAGAGGTGGAAGCGCGAACCGGCGGCTTCAACACCCAACAGCGCTGGACCAACAAAGGTGCGCGCGACGGCTGGACGGTACGCGCTGAGTTGGTGATTAAAAGCAAGGATTTCGGTGTGCTTGGCACGCTCGCAGGCAAGCTCGCGCAGCAAAAACTGATGATTGCGAATACGGGTTTTGAGATGTCTCGCGCACAGCGTGAACGCGAAGAAGCCGCGCTCATCGAAGCGGCTGTAAACGCGTTCAAAACGAAAGCGACTGCGGCTGCGAAAGCGTTTGGTTTCTCTGGTTTTACGCTGCGGGAAGTCAACCTTGGCAGCATCGGCGGCGACATTCGCCCGCAGCCAAAATTCGCGATGGCACGCGCAGCAGTCATGGATGCCGCGCCCGCGCCGGAGGCGATGTCCATCGAAGGCGGTAAATCGACGCTCACGCTCGCGGTGAACGGCACGGTCGTGATGGGCAAGTGAGCGGCGCGACAGCGCAGTTGCGACCTAAATTAACATTTCACTCATAGCGCTTGCTTTATGAGGGCAAGCGACAACTTAAATACTTTATTGACTTTAGCCTTTTTTGATCGTTAAGCCCACTACAAAAAAAGTGCGTCTGACAGACGATCAAGTTCAGTCATATAGATGAGTTGAAGCGTTTCCGCGCAGATTGAGCAACAATGGCGCTCGTCAGTCATTCGAACGACCCGCTGTGCCCACTCCGCTCACACCCGCCGCCGACCGCTACTTCGCGATAGAAGATCGCAGCAAGCAAGAAACGCATTACACGACGTGCTACATGTGCGCCTGTCGCTGCGGGATCAAAGTGACGACGGAGGAAAAAGACGGAACGCCGCACGTTCGTTTCATTCAAGGCAACAAAAATCATCTCGTGAACCAGGGCGTGCTCTGCGCAAAGGGCAGCGCCGGGATCATGAAGCAGTATTCCAAAGCGAAGCTGCAGCATCCGATGATTCGCCGCCCCGGCACGGAGCGCGGCGAAGGCATTTTCGATCCGATTTCATGGGACGACGCGCTTGAGCTGCTCACCAAGCGCCTCGCGCACATTCGCGCGACCGATCCAAAGAAACTCGCGTTTTTCACTGGGCGCGATCAGATGCAGGCGCTCACCGGTTTGTGGGCGCAACAATTTGGCACCCCAAATTGGGCGGCGCATGGCGGATTCTGCTCGGTCAACATGGCTGCGGCTGGCCTCTATTCCATCGGCTATTCGTTCTGGGAATTCGGCGCACCGGATTGGGATCGCGCAAAGTATTTCGTGCTCTGGGGCGTCGCCGAAGATCACTCGTCAAACCCGATCAAAATCGGTCTCGACAAACTCAAAACACGCGGCGCGAAATTCGTTTCGGTGAATCCTGTGCGCACAGGTTACAGCGCCATTGCGGACGAGTGGGTGCCGATTCGTCCGGGCACCGATGGATTGCTCGCCCTCGCAATCGTGCATGAGCTACTCAAAAACGATTGGATCGATCACGAATACTTGACGAAATACACCAATGCGCCGTGGCTCGTGATCGATGCCCCGGGGACTTCGGAAGATGGATTGTTTCTGCGCGATGCGGACGGGAATCCGCAGGTGTGGGATCAGCTTTCGCAGTCGGTGCGGAGGATGGAAAAGGGGGTCGCACCGGCGTTAGATTGGGCGAGCGAAGTCGAACAAAGTGTCGTCACCCCCGCGACGGCGGGGGCCCAGACCGAGAACTGTGACGCGGAGAGTGACGCTCGTAACAACAGCGCTGATCCCGCCCTTCCAGAAATAAACGCGCAAGCGCGGCCCACCAGCCCGGACTGGGTCCCCGCCTTTGCGGGGATGACAGCGAATCGCACACGTGTTCGCTCTGTTTTTCATCTCCTTCACGAGCGCTATCTTTCGGAAAACTACGCCCCCGAATCCGTCGCCGAGCAATGCGGCGTTCCCGCCGAACAAATCAACCGACTCGCCGCTGAAATTGCGCACGTCGCGTTCAAAGAAACCATCGAGCTGCCTTGCGAATGGACCGACATTTACGGCAATCAGCACGACAAAGTTGTCGGTCGCCCCGTCGCGTTTTACGCGATGCGCGGCATCAGCGCCCACGCGAACGGCTTTCAAACCTGTCGCGCGTTGCACATGATTCAAATGCTTTTGGGCGCACTCGATGGCCCCGGAAATTTCAGAAGCAAAGCGCCCTTCCCTCGCCCCATTCCGCCGGCGCAGTTGCCGGAAAACGATCCAGGTCTGATCAACGCGCCGAACACCGCGCTTTCGAAAACACCACTCGGCTTTCCCACGCGCCCCGAAGACTTAGCAATTGACGAGAACGGCAAACCGCTACGGATCGACAAAGCCTATTCGTGGGAAGCGCCGATTGCGTCGCACGGGATGATGCACGCGGTCATCAAAAACGCGGTTGAGGGCGATCCGTATGAGATCGACACGTTGATCCTGTTCATGGCGAATATGGCGTGGAACAGCGCGATGAATACCGCACAGACGCAGGACATGCTGCGTGCGAAATCTTCGGATGGCCAGTACAAAATCCCCTTCCTCGTGGTCGCTGATGCGTTTGATTCGGAAACAGTTCGCTTCGCCGATCTTGTGTTGCCGGATACCACCTATCTCGAGCGCTACGATGCAATCAGTGTGCTGGATCGCCCGATTAGCGAACCCGACGCGTTCGCCGATGCGATTCGTCATCCGATTCTGCCGTTAGACCGCGATGTGCGGCCTTGGCAAGACGTGTTGGTGGACCTCGCCACGCGGCTCAAATTCCCGGCATTTGTAGGCGCCGATGGCGAACGAAAGTTCGCGGGCTACAACGATTTCATCGTGAACTACGAGCGCGCCCCGGGTATCGGATTTCTCGGCGGGTTTCGTGGAAAAAACGGAGAAAAGTCTTTGCGTGGTGAAGCCAATCCCAACCAGTGGAAAGCTTACATCGAAGCGCAGAGTTTCTTCGCGTATCACTGGCCAGAGAATCAACGCTGGATGCGCGCGGTCAATCGCGATTACTTGAATGCTGCAGCGGATGCGGGATTCATCCCAAAAGCTGAGCCGATCATCGCGCAGCTTTACTCAGAGCCCTTGCAAAAATTTCGTCTGGCAGGCAGGGGCACGTACGCAGGTGCGAAGCCAACGCGGGAGGTGGATAAGCAACGGCTCGCGGCTTACTTTGATCCGCTGCCGGTTTGGTATTCGAGCGACGACATTGACCACACCGCGCAGAAGTCGCGTAGCGAGCGGCCCGCAGGCGAGGCGGATGTTCGCGCGGCGTCGCAGACAGTAGTAGATCTACGGCAAGACGCCGCGCGAACATCCAACAAAGCATCCGGGACGCGCAGTAGCGACTTCCCGCTCCACGCCATCACGCAGCGCCCGATGATGATGTACCACTCGTGGGACTCGCAAAACGCCTGGTTACGGCAAATCATTTCGCAGAATTATTTGTATGTGAATGCGCAAACGGCCACGAAACTCGGGCTGCAAGACTTCGATTGGATCTGGGTCGAATCGCCGAACGGGAAAATTCGTTGCCAAATGAAAACGATGGCAGGCGTCGAGGTAAACACGGTGTGGACGTGGAACGCGATCGGCAAGATGAGCGAGGCCTGGGGCCTAGAAAAAGATGCGTCAGAAGCGACGGTAGGTTTCCTGCTCAACCACTTAATTTCGGAGAGCGTGCGCGCAGATTCGGGTGAGCGACTTTCCAATAGCGATCCGATCACAGGTCAAGCCGCGTGGTACGACTTGAAAGTTCGCATTTACAAGGCCGAAGAAACAGGGATTTGGCCGAAGTTGGAGTTCGGGCGCAGCAAGTTGTAGGCGCGCGCTTGACCGCGCTCAACCATACGCGTGGGCTCTACTGCACATACCTCCCCTTCAAAGAGAGGTCAGCGCGCAGCGCTGGGTGGGGATGGTTTTGCCATAGGTAACGAGAGCGCGGCCGAATCCGCGCCTACACACTGCATCCGACGTGCACAGCGATCCGTATCGCTCGTGTAACCAAACCCCCTACACTCGCGAACTCCATGGCATGCCGCACACGCTCACGATGACCCGCGACCTCTTCGCGTCGAAGGCGCTGCGTTGGGCTATTGTGATCGCGGTCGCACTCCTGGTCGCGGCCTACGTGCTCACCGACGCGCGGAAATACCTGACGATTGAATCTGTTCGCGATGTGCAATCGTGGTTCATGGGCGAATATGAGCAATCGCCGCTTTTTGTGAGCTGCTGCTTCTTTGCGCTATTCACGGCGCTGGCTGCCGTATCAATGCCCGGAGCCGCGGTGCTGATGCTCGTCGCCGGGTCAAGCTTCGGCATGTTCTGGGGCACGTTGATCTCGACACTTGCCTCTGCGACTGGCGCAACGATCGCCATGCTCGCCACGCGCTTTCTGTTTCGCGACTGGATGAAAGCACGCTACGCGACGCAGATGCGCGAAGTGGATCGCGGCATCGAGCGCAACGGCGCGTACTACGTTTTCTCGTTGCGCGTAGCCCCGGTGATCCCGTATTTCATCTTGAACTGGCTCGTCGGGCTCACGACCATGCGCGTGTGGCCGTTCTTCTGGGTGAGTTTCGTTGGCATGCTGCCGGGCACAGCGGTATACGTCAATGCGGGCAACGAGCTCTCAAAAGTGAATTCGCTGTCCGACGTGTTCAGTTTGCCCATCGCGCTTTCGTTTGTCGCGCTTGCGGTTGCACCGTTTCTGCTCAAATTCATCATCGAAAAGTTCAACGCTTACAAGGCGTGAAGCGGTAAAGCCGACGCCGCACCAAGCTACCGCCCACTCTTAACCCTCTCCGGACTCGACGGAGAGGAAGCAAACCAAAGCAAGATGCCGAGAGATACCCACGAACGCACACTCGTGCTCTTCAACTACGACTGGGATCAACGCGAATTCGCGCGACTCGCGGATCGCTATCCGCATGATTCACGCGGCTTCGATCTCTTCTCGTTTCCGAGTAACGCGCAGCTCGCATGGTTCGACATGGAGCGCTTCGTGGATCGCCTCGCAAAACAAGTAAAGCGTCGCGGCTGGACGGCAGTCACCTCAAACCACGAACAATTCGGCGCGCTCGCCGCCGCCCTCCTCGCAGAAAAAATGGGCTGGCCAGGCACGCCGGTTGACGCGATTCTTTCGTGTCAACACAAGCTCTATGCGCGGCAAATCCTTGATCGCGTCAGCCCAGAGATCAACATCGCAGCGCGCGAACTGCCCTGTGAATACGGCGCTCCGATCCCCGATGGACTGGCGTATCCCGCGTTTGCAAAGCCCGTAAAGGCCGCGTTTTCCGTGCTTGCGAGAACGGTCGCTAATCGCGATGAATTGCATGCGCACACACGATTCGGTGCGTGGGAACTGTGGGTGATTCGCCACTTGGTCGAACCGTTCGATCGCGTCATGCGAACGCGCTTGCCGAACGCACCGACCGCGCATCGAATGATGCTCGAAGACGTATTCGCGGGGCAGCAATACAACCTCGATGGCTACATGCTAAACGGCGAGTTGCACGTGATCGGCTGCGTCGATTCGATCATGTATCCGGGCACCCAAGCCTTTATGCGGTTTGACTATCCCTCGAGACTAGCACCAAGCGTAATCGCCCAGTTTAAACGGGGAATCGGGCCATTTTTAAAAGAAATCAACTTTACCCATGGATTGTTCAACGTCGAATTCTTTGTTGGGGAAGACGATCAACGCCTGAAGGTGATTGAATTCAATCCACGCATGGCCTCGCAGTTCTCCGATCTCTACCGCCGCGTCGACGGCATCGATCTTCATGAGTACGCCTTCGCCCTCGCGCACGGCATTGATCCGGCCACCCTACCGCGAAGCGAACCGACCGCAGGCGCGGCTTCCAGCTTCGTCTACCGCTCGTTCGATGCGGCGCTAGGCGATCCCTCGAAACCAAACGCAGCGATTGCGATGCCCAGCGCGGAACAGCAAGCCCAGCTTCATAAAGAATTCCCGGACGCCCTCCTCTTCACCTTCCCGAAAGACAAATCGCAAATCGCCCGAGACTTCAAATGGCTCGGCAGCTATCGCTACGGCATCCTTCACTTGGGCGGGCGCGATGAACACGATTTGCGCGAGCGGTGTGAACGGGCGAGCGCCGTACTCAGATGGCGCGTTCCGTACACCGACGGGCGTGGTGATGCGCTCAATGGGCTGGTGTTGGCAAACGCGTGATCCCTGGGAGCGTGCGTAGCACGCCGTAGTTTTGGCGAGCAAGCTCGCACCGTAAACTTCGGCTTGATGCAGGCTCCTGTCCCTCACCACCGCGTTGACGCAGAAGCCGATCAATTGATCGGCGGTGTTGTTCGCTATTCGCCGATCAAATCGTTGTGGTTCACGTCGATGCTCGCGGGATCGCTGATCGCTGCGACGCTCTTCTTTAGCTGGAGCGGCGTCACGCTTTTCGTGTTGTCGACCGCGTTCGTCCTTCTTTTCGGCCACTCGCTCGGCAGCCATCGGAAATTCATTCACGACAGCTTTAGCTGCCCAAGGTGGCTCGAATACTGCCTCGTGTACTTTGGCACACTGGTGGGGCTTGCAGGCCCGATCGGATTGTTACGACAACACGAGCTTCGTGACTTCGCCCAGCGCCTGCCCGACTGCCATCCTTATTTACGTCATGGCAGCGGCTTCGTGAAAGATGCCTGGCACCAGTTGCATTGCGAACTTCGGTTCACCTCGCCACCACAGATCAACATTGAGTCTAGCCGGCAATCTCCCTTCTATCGATGGCTTGAAGCCACTTGGATGCTGCAACAGCTGCCCATCGCCTGCATCTTCTTCGTGTTGGGCGGCTGGAGTTGGGTGCTCTGGGGCGTGTGCGCTCGCGTGACTGCGGGAGTTTTTGGACATTGGTTAATCGGCTATTTCGCGCACAACCACGGCGCAATGAATCACCACGTTATGGGCGCCGCAGTACAAGGCCGCAACATTCCCTGGACATCGTTGATCACGATGGGCGAGAGCTGGCATAACAATCACCACGCTTATCCTGGTTCCGCGCGCCTCGGACTCAATGCCACCGAATGGGACCCAGGTTGGTGGGTGCTTTGCATCTTCGCTCGTTTGGGATTGGTTCGCGACATCGTTCTGCCAGCCGACTTGCCGCCACGCCCCGAGCTTCGCGCTCATCCACCAACCATCCGCCATTCCGTGCGGGGCTTCTTCTCTCTATGACGCCAGACAGCACACCTGAAACGGAATCAGAACTACGAAAGCGCCTCCCATTCGCAAAAGGCTGGCCCGTGCTCGCAGGGGCGCTCGTCGGCGTGCTTGTCCGGTTGGTATTTCTTGGAAAGCCTGGCGGTGCGTTTGCGCCGATGGGCATGGCGTTCGTTTTCTTTGTACCCCTCGCCGTGGGCGCAATTACGGTTTATCTCGCGGAGCGAACTGCACGCCGTTCTGTGGGCTACTACATTGTGTCGGCGGCGCTTGCAAACGCCCTCTTCGTGGTCGGGACGCTCATCATTTTGATCGAAGGCCTCATTTGCGCCATCGTGATCGTCCCGGTGTTCGCGGTCTACGGAAGCTTCGGCGGACTCCTCATGGGCGCGATCTGCAGGATGACCAACTGGCCAAAGCAAGCCACGTACAGCTTCGCAGCACTTCCGCTATTACTTGGCGCGATCCCCACCACAGCGCTTGAAGACACCTCGATACGAAGCGTGTCCCGCACCGTTGTGGTGGCCGCGCCACCAGCGCACGTGTGGCAGCAGCTCCTAAACGCGAAGGACATGCAGCCCGAAGAAATGGAGCGCGGATGGATGTACCGCATTGGCGTACCCACGCCCGAATTCGCGAGCACCCAAACCGTAAACAACGACCTCGTGCGCGAAATTAAGATGGGCAAAAACATTCGCTTCGAGCAACACTCAAACGACTGGGAACAAGATAAGCGCGTTCGCTGGACGTATCGCTTCACTGACGACTCATTTCCAAAAGGCGCGCTCGATGACCACGTGACGATTGGTGGGCGCTACTTCGACGTGCTCGACACCACTTACACGCTCTCTCCAACGTCAGCAGGAACTGAACTTCGAACAGAAATGACATTTCGCGTGACAACGGAATTCAACTGGTATGCCAACCACGTAGGAGACGCGCTCGTCGGAAATTTCGCGGAAGTCGCGTTGGACTTCTACAAAGCGCGCTCGGAGCGCTGATCTCGGGCATCCGTGTTGGCGCACAACTCATATAGATGACTTAAACTGCGAGGGTCGTTTTAATCACTCGCCGCATGCGCTTAGGCCTCGCCATCGATCTTGACACTTGCGTCGGTTGCCACGCCTGCGCAGTTGCTTGCAAAGAGTGGAATGGAGCGTCGCTCATGGGCGGTGCGCCGGATTACGACGCGCATGGCAAAGCGCCGAGCGGCGTTTGGTACAACCGGATTCGGCATTTTGAGATTGAGGGGGATCCGGCGTTTTCGCCGCATCGTTGCGGCTCAACGGAAAACCATCCCCACCCGGCCTTTGGCCGACCTCCCCTTGAAGGGGAGGTTGCTGCAGCCTCCGCTCTCGTTTTCGGGGACGCCACTCACGTCCCCCTCTCCAAAACCGTCAATGTCCCGATGAGCTGCATGCATTGCGAGGAAGCGCATTGCGTGACGGTATGCCCGACGGGGGCGTCGTACAAGCGGGCGGAAGATGGGATCGTGCTGGTTGATCCAAATCGTTGTATGGGGTGCAACTACTGCGCTTGGGCGTGTCCGTATGGCGCACGCGAGTTGGATGAAAACGCCGGTGTGATGAAGAAATGCACGCTCTGTGTGGATCGCATTTACGACACGCAATTGCCCGAGGAAGAGCGTCAGCCCGCCTGTGTGCTCGCCTGCCCGACTCACGCACGGCATTTCGGCGACTATGACGATCCTCATTCGAAAGTGTCGCAGCTTGCAGCGCAACGCGGTCGGCAATCGATGCTGGATGAGCTGGGCTACAAACCGACGAACGCGTATCTCTCACCGCGCGCGCCCGCTCAGGTGATGCCGAGCTTGCCTGTGCGATCTGGTTTGAGTGATAAGGCTAAGGCGTTTGTGAATAGGTTGATTCAGTTGTGATGCGCCGTCGGCCAAATTTCATGTCGTTATTGCGAGCAGATGCGATAACCCATCGCAAAACGTCGCGAGCAGATTCGAGTGTGCGGCGAGGAGCGGAGACGTACGTGATGTACGGCGAGCACCGCAGTCGCGCAATCGAATCGCGCAGTAGTTTTGCGATAGGTTATCGATGAAACCCGCACTTTCCGTCATCTTCTTCACCGTGTTTTCCGGCGCGGGGCTGGGCCTTTTGATTTGGACGCTGATCGCATCGACAATGCCGCAGCACATCCGAATGGATGCGGTAACGTTTTACAAAGCCATTGGGATTGCGCTCGTGCTCACGACAGCGGGGTTGCTTTCCTCCACCCTGCATCTGGCGAATCGCAAGAACGCCGTTTACGCGCTCACGCGCTGGAAAACGTCTTGGCTTTCGCGCGAAGGCGTTTTCGCGCTCCTCCTCTACCCATTGATCGCGGCGCATCTGTTCGTGATCCATTCAAGCTACGCGTCGCTCGCACCGTTCACAATGCTGAAAGTGATCGCCTGCGCGCTGGCGATTTTGTTTTGCACCGGGATGATTTACGGCTGCTTGCCGACCGTGCCGCGTTGGAATACGTGGATGACGCCCGCGAAGTATGTGGTGTTTGGCTTGATGAGCGGGGCCGTGCTCTTCACCTCCGCGCTGTCGCTGCGGCCCGTGGAAGTGGGGCCGATTCGCACGCCGATGATGGCGCTGGTATTCCTCGTGCTCGGCGTCGTTCTCTACTTCGCGTATCTGCTTCGCTACCCGCGCGCGCACACGATTGAGAACGCGCTCGGCGTGACGCAAGGTCGCGTGCGCATGCTCGATGTGGGCCATTCTCACGGTACGTTTCTCACTCACGAATTTGGCTTTCAACTGGCGCGCGACAAGGCGCACATCTTGCGCTGGCTTTCGATCTTGTGGGCGTTTGTGATCCCGTTCGTTTTGCTTGCGTGGAGCCCCTGGTATTGGGTGGCGAGCGTGCTGTGTATCGCGGGGCTGCTGGTTGAGCGCTGGCTGTTTTTCGCCGAGGCGCAACATGTGGTGCGGCTCTATCACGGGCAGCGCGTCGTTTGATGCGCCTACAGCGGCTCCTTCCGTTTCTCGCCTGGCTGCCGGAGCTTAGGAATCCCGGCACGTTGCGCGCCGATGTGCTCGCCGGGCTCACTGGTGCGGTTGTTGTATTGCCGCAAGGCATTGCCTTTGCAACGCTCGCTGGCATGCCCGCGGAATACGGGCTTTACACGGCGATGATCCCGTGTATCGTTGCCGCACTTTTCGGCGCGTCTCGCCTGATGGTTACGGGGCCAGCGAATGCAATTTCGCTGACAGTGCTCGCGATGCTTGCCCCGCTCGCAACGCCGGAATCCGACCGATTCGTTACGCTCGCCATCACCCTCGCGTTCATGGTGGGGCTCTGGCAACTTCTGCTCGGGTTCGCGCGCGCGGGGCAGCTCGCGGATTATGTCTCGCATACTGTGATCGTCGGCTTCACGGCCGGTGCGGCAGTGCTCATCATCAATTCACAAATCCGGAATTTCTTCGGCATCGACATTCCGCGCGGTTCAAACCTATGGCAAACGGTGCAGCATGTGTTGCAAACGCAGCCACGCGTTGATTTCTTCGCGACCAGTACCGTGCTCATTACGATGATCGTTGCGCTCGTATGGCGTCCACTCAATCGATTTGTTCCGGCGCTGTTAGTCGCGATTGTGGCGGGGGCGATCTATGTTGCGATCTCGAAATTCATCGATCCGAGCTTGACCGCGAAAACCGTGGATGCGCTACCGGGCGCATTGCCGCCGCTTTCCGCGCCGAGCCTCGATCTCGAAACCCTTCAATTGCTCTTGGTGCCATCCATCGCAATGACGCTGCTTGCGCTCGCGGAAGCCGTCTCCATTGCACAGGCGCTCGCACGTAAGCGCCGCGAGGTGCTCAACAGCTCTCAAGAATTCATTGGCCAAGGCCTCGCAAACGTCGCGGGTTCGTTTTTCTCGTGCTACCCATCGAGCGGCTCTTTTAACCGCTCAGGCGTCAACATCGGGAGCGGCGCGCGCACGCCGTTTTCAGCGATTGCCGCATCGCTGTTCCTGGTCGCGATTCTCTTTTTTGTATCCCCGCTGGCGAAGTATTTGCCCATCGCCGCTGTCGCCGCCGTGCTGTTCCTCGTGGCTTGGGGACTGATTGATCGACGCGAAATCGCAGAGCTGCTGCGTCACAAATTTGAACGCATTACGCTACTTTGCACCTTCATCGCCACGCTCGTGCTACCCCTCGAATGGGCGGTGTTGCTGGGCATTGCGGTGTCGCTCGTTGTGGCGCGATTTTCGCCGCGTGCAAAATAGAGGTCTCGCAAGCCGTCTGGGGCTGCGTCACTCTCGCATCTCGTCTCTATGTCCGATCTCTACGCCGTGGTGGGAAATCCCATCGCTCAGAGCAAATCTCCCGTCATCCATTCGATGTTTGCAGAAGCCTGCGGACACCGCATCACCTACGAACGAATCGAATCGCCGCTCGGCCGGTTTGCCGAGACGGTAAACGCGTTTCGCGCGCGTGGTGGCGCGGGGATCAACATCACAGCGCCCTTCAAGCTAGACGCGGTTGCTTATGCCACCGAAAAATCCACTGCAGCGAAGATTGCAGGCGCGGCCAACGCGATTAAGTTCGACGGCTCGAATTCAGTGGCTGAAAATTTTGATGGCGTCGGCCTCGTGCGCGACATCGTTGCCAATTTGCGTACGCCGCTTCGCGGTAAACGAATCCTATTGCTCGGCGCGGGCGGCGCAAGTCGAGGCGCGCTTTCGCCGATTCTTGGAGAGCTCCCGCGCGAAGTTTGGATTGCAAACCGCGATGTGGCGAAGGCGCAGGCGTTAGTCACCGATGTCGTTGGTGCCGCCAATTCCAATGTTCGAGCGTGTGGGTACGATTCGCTCGGCGAAGGCGCGTTTGACGTGGTGCTCAACGCGACATCGTCTTCGCTCGCACACGCGTTGCCGCCGATTGAAGCAAAACTTTTCGCTGGCTCCAGGCTCGCCTACGATCTCACCTACGGAAAAGGCCTCACGCCCTTTCTGCGCTTAGCGAAAGAAAGCGGCGCAGCACAGTGGGTTGACGGCGTTGGCATGTTGGTCGAACAGGCGGCAGAGGCGTTTTATTGGTGGCGCGGCGTGCGCCCTGCAACCGCACAGGCGATCCAGCATTTGACTGTGCCGCTCAACTAGCACGGCGCACACCTTCACTCACGCTCGCCTGATGCCGAAGCAGCCAGCGAGCGCGAGATCGCCGCAAGCGCGCTAGCCCGCGCGAAGCCCCTTCACCATGGCATCGAACTCAGCCATCGAGAGCTTGCTGTCTTTGTCGAGGTCGTATTTGTCAAAACTCTTCGCGGCTTCGGGATCAAATTTCTCGAGCTCAGACTTTGAGATTGATCCGTCGCCATCGGTGTCAATTCGTTTGAAGAGTGCTTCAACACTTTGCGCGGCAGGCGGTGCGCCGCTCGCGGGCGGCGTAGTTGCGGCGGGCATTGCCGGTGTCTCGGGCTTCGCTGGCATCGGCGCGGGTTGTTGAGCGAATGAGGCTGCGCTAAGGATTCCTGCTGCGATAACAAGCGTAGGGAGAAGGCGTTTGCTGAGAGTTGCTTTCATGCTGTCCTTTCAAACAGTGTCACGGAGAACCCGTGCAGCAACGCTTTGCAGTGATCATGCCAAGGGATCATCCAGCGCGATGAAAGCCTTATTGTTCAACGGCTACAGCCAAGTTAGCCCGCCCCACAAAGAAGTCGCCGCTTGGTGAATCGGGCCTTGTTCCGTCGTCAATTCAGTACAAAAGAAGTTCCCAAAATTCTCCACTTTCGTTGCGTTCGCCACATACGGTCGATCTGGGCGGATCGGTCTCAGTGTCGGATTGACGACAGCGCTAGTGGATCAAAGAACGAGAGCCAGAAAGCAAAACGGGCTCGCAGTCATCAGGTGGGCGTCTTTTTTGTGTTGTAAAGCTACAGTCAGTAAAAACACTTTCCCACACGTAAAATTTCATCTTTCCCACCTGTTTACCCAACTCAAAAAATCAATATGGATCACGCACTTCTCGCCGCGACCGCTAAAGCAATGGTCGCCCCCGGTAAAGGCCTGCTTGCTGCCGACGAATCAGCCGGCACTTGTGCGAAGCGATTCGCGGCCGCCGGTGTCCCCGATTCCGAAGAAATGCGTCGCACGTATCGCGAGATGCTGTTCACCACGCCGGCGATGAAGTCGAGCATTTCGGGCGTGATCCTGCACGACGAAACGCTGCGTCAGAATCATTCGAGCGGTAAGAGCTTTGCTGACTACCTGAATTCCATCGGCGTCATTCCCGGCATCAAGGTAGATGGCGGCACCCGCGATCTGGCGCTCGCACCGGGTGAATTGGTGACGGACGGCCTAGACGGCTTGCAAAAGCGCATGAAGGAATACTTCACACTCGGCGCGCGATTTGCCAAATGGCGTTCAGTCATCACGATTGGTGAGTCGATCCCAACTGCACGCTGCATTTGGGCCAATGCACACGCGATGGCGCGCTACGCGGCGATCTGCCAAGAAGCGGGCATCGTGCCAATCGTTGAGCCGGAAGTGCTGCTCGATGGCGATCATTCGATTGACCGCTGTTTCGATGTGACCGAAGCCACGCTTCGCACGCTCTTCGCGCAGCTCGGCGATAACCGCGTCTGGCTTGAGGGCACGATCCTCAAGGCAAGCATGGTGATCAGCGGAAAAGACGCAAAAAATCGCGCTGATCAAAAAACCGTAGGTGCGCGAACCGTCGAATGCTTGAAGCGCACAGTGCCTTCAGCATTGCCAGGCGTCGTGTTTCTCTCGGGCGGACAAAGCGATATTGATTCCGCCGCGCATTTGAACGAGATGAACAAGCTTTCAGGCAACCCATGGCCGCTCACTTTTAGCTATAGCCGCGCACTGCATTTCACCGCACTCAAGGTGTGGCAAGGCAAGAAAGAAAATTACAAAGCGGCGCAAGCGGCCTTCGGCCATCGCTGCAAAATGAACTCGCTGGCGTCTAAAGGCAAATGGACGCCCGAAGCGGAAAAAGCGTAATCAAAAAGAAGCATTAAAAACGGCGCTATAGCGCCGTTTTTATTGGGCAAGCGGGCAGTCTATATTTGACTTGACTAATCAATTAGTTTCGAGATTGCCTCATTGCAATATTGAATTATCTGTAATAGCTTTAGTCACTGCTGCGTCGCCTCTAGGGTGTCGCGTCCAAGATGCCAAGACTCAGCGCCAATCTCTCGATGCTCTTCACCGAAGTGCCGTTCCTTGAACGCATCGCGCTGGCTCGTGAACATGGCTTTAACGCCGTAGAGTGCTGGTTTCCCTACGATCACGAGCCTTCCGAGATTCGGCGCGCGCTCGCGGCGCATCAGGTGCAGCTCATCGGCATCAACACGCCACCGGGCGATCCTGCACGTGGCGAATTCGGGTTTGCAGCGCTCCCCGAACGCGAAGCCGATTTCATGCGGAGTTTCAACCAAGCGCTTGAGTACGCGATCGCGCTGGATTGCCCGAATATTCACGTGCTCTCGGGCAGGCTCGATCCCACCACGCAGCGCGAGCATGCGGATGATGTGTTCGTTGCCAACGTCTCACGCGCTGCCGAGCGTGCAAAAGAAGCCGGCAAAACGCTTCTCATCGAGCCGCTCAATCCGACGGATCGGCCACGATATTTCCTGTCTCGACAAGCCCAGGCGAGTGCGTTGATTGAACGGATCGGTAGCGCACAGGTGAAGATTATGTTCGACGTGTACCACGTGCAAATGACGGAGGGCAACATCATTGCTCGGCTCCGCGAGCGCATCGGTCACATTGGTCACATTCAGATTGCTGACGTTCCCGGCCGCGGTGAACCTGGCACGGGCGAAATCAATTTCGAATTCGTTCTGGCCGCGATTGACGCGACAGGCTACGACGGCTGGGTCGGGTGCGAATACAAGCCGACGAGTCGCACAGTTGCGGGTCTAAGCTGGCGGCAAACGTATGCGGCAACGAAGCGCCGCATGTGACTGCAATCACTCAACGCGTCAGCCGCGCTGCGATCATTTAAAGAATTAGCGTAAGGATTTCGTCAATGACGATCGCGGTTCGCGCGCGATGAGTTTCCACTCTGAAATGTGCCGTTTCGCGGTAAAGCGGATCGCGCATCTCATAGAGCGCTTTGAGCTTGCCGAGCGGATCATTGGTCTTTAACAGCGGGCGGTCTTTGGTGCGTTTAACGCGCTCGAACGAAACCTCGGGTGCCGCGTGGAGGTAGGCAACAATTGCACGCTCACGCAGCAGCAAGCGTGTTGATTCGCGAAGGATCGAACCGCCGCCTGTAGATAAAACGATCTCTGCGCCGGGCTCGCATAGCTGCGCCAACACCTGAGCCTCGCGATCTCGAAACGCCACCTCGCCCTCAATTTCGAAGATAGTTGCGACGCTTACACCGGTACAAGCCTCTAGTTCATGATCTGAATCGAGAAACGGGCGATTTAGACGTTTAGCGAGTAGTGTGCCGATGGTCGTCTTGCCCGCGCCCATTGGTCCTACCAGCACCAGAGGCTTTGCGAGAATCGGGAACAATGGCTCACAACGTAGCGCGTCGTGAGCGACAGGCGCGTAGCCAGCTTCGATGATTTCTGAACTCATGAGGCTCAATCCTACTGCACCCCGCAGAAAGGTTCGCGCGTCGGTTTGCGACCTATCGCGGATCGTAGATCCAGGCTTTCTAGCGAACGATATCGCTTGCTGCGGGTTTGAGTACCGTAGGAACGAGATTAAGCACGCGTTCGACGCGGGTAAAAACCTCGGCTCGCGAGAAAGGCTTCTTCATGAAATCGTTTGCGCCGATGCGTTGAACGTAGAACTGTTCGGTGGCGCTTTCGTTGCCGCTAATCATGATCACCGGAATGTGGGAGATTTCGGCGCTGCGTCTCATCCGGCGCAGCGCCTCAAAACCATTGATACCGGGCAACACGATATCGAGAAAAATCAGCTCGGGCAGCTCTTTTCCAGCAAGCTCGATTCCCGATTCGCCGTTGTAGGCTTCATACGTTGTGAAGCCGTTTTCGCGCAGCATTTTGCGCAAGACCGTGCACACCGTCTTCGAATCGTCGATGATGAGCACTTTAGTGCCAGGGCGCGCGTGTTTGCGCGGCTTCGCGCGACGCTCGGTCGGTGAGTCGGCGCGAAGGATCGCGGCTTCGTCGGTTTTCGGACGACGAAAGATATCAAAAAGTCCCATAGCCTCTAATCTATCGAGAATCCCGACGCGCGTCGAGCGGCAGCCATTCTTGAACCAGATGAGTCGATGCCAACTCGGCAGAGGCGAAACGGGATAATACGAGCGATGATCCCGGACGATTTCATTCAACAGCTACTCTCGCGAGTTGACATCGTCGAGGTGATTGATCGCCAGGTACCGCTCAAAAAGGCCGGGGCGAACTATTCGGCATGCTGCCCGTTTCACAAGGAAAAATCGCCTTCGTTCACCGTGAGCCCAGCCAAACAGTTCTACCACTGCTTCGGCTGTGGCGCGCACGGCTCAGCGATCAAGTTTCTGATGGAGTATTCAGGAAAGTCTTTTCCTGATGCCGTGGAGGAACTTGCACAGAACATCGGTCTGACCGTGCCGCGTGATGAATCGAAAAAAGCCGATCCGCTTGCGGGGCCGCTCTTCGATGCGATGATTACTGCGGCAAATTTCTACAAGTCAAAGCTAAAAAGCGCGCCGGTCGCGATCGAGTATTTCAAGAGGCGCGGCGTCTCGGGAGAGATTGCAAAACGCTTCCACCTCGGTTGGTCACCCCTCGATTGGCAGGGGCTATCAGAGGCTTTTGATGACTATGCCGAAAACGAGCTTTTAATCACCGGCGGCCTGGTTAAATTGGGAGACGGCGGCAGAAGATATGACACCTTTCGCGAGCGTGTGATCTTCCCAATCCTGAGCCAACAAGGCGCGGTGATTGGATTCGGCGGACGAATTCTTGGCGGCAAAGACGACGCCGGCCCCAAATATCTGAACTCGCCAGAAACGCCGATCTTCTCCAAAGGTCGAGAGCTCTACGGGCTGTTCCAGGCGCAAGGCGCGATACGCAAAGCCAACCGCGTGCTGGTGGTTGAAGGCTACATGGACGTCATTGCACTCGTGCAGTTTGGCGTCGAGTACGTTGTTGCAACGCTTGGCACCGCGACCACCGAAGCACACACTCAGCGACTGCTGCGCCTCGCCGACGAAGTTGTGTTTTCATTCGACGGCGATTCCGCGGGCCAGCGTGCGGCGTGGCGCGCGCTTGAGAATGCCCTTCCTGCGCTTCGTGACGGCAAGCAAGTTCGCTTCCTGTTTTTGCCCACCGAGCACGACCCTGATTCCTACATACGAGAGCACGGCCGCGAAGCCTTCGAGAAGTTCATCGACTCTGCGCTGCCACTCTCGCGGTACTGGCTGCGCGAATTGAACGCACGCCATCCGGGCGATAGCGCGGAGGCGAAGGCTGCACGCGCATCAGCAGCGCGCGAACATCTTGAAGTGGTGTCTGCGCCGATGCTTCGCGAATCGCTTGCCAAGGCGCTCGAAGCGGATGTGAATATCGCCTCTTACACACTTTTGCCGCCGGTGAAGCCGCGCGTCGCGCCCGAGCGCCAGAGCGTTCGAAGCGATCGTGGCGACGAAGGTTTCGACGTCGGTGCACCCATACGCGACGCCTACCGTCGCGATTCACGTGCCTTCGGACGCAGACCGCCCATGCCGCCGACAGCACGAAACGACCCAGCGACGCAGCGCATCCTCGCCGCATCTAGGCGCATTCTCGCGCGCCCCAAGCTCGCGATGCACCTCGTTGATCTCCCACCGATTGAGGCCACGACTTCACCGCGCGCGCTGCGGCTGCTCCATGCGGTTGTGGATGTGGCGATTCGCTTACCGGACGAACCAAATCACGGCGCCGTACTTGAACAATTTCGGGACAGCGAATTCGCCAACGACATCGCGCAGCTGCTCACACATCGAGATCACGAACTTGATGCGCTCCTGAACGACGAAGAGATTGAGGCTGAGCTCCGTGTGCTGCGCGAAAAAATTGTGAACGGTAGTTTGCTGCCCTCGTCGCGCGCGATCGACGTGCCATCGCATCTGGGTGGCGCGGGCATTCTCGCGCTCACGCCCCGACGAAACGACCCTGGAGAACGCTCAAACTCGCTCTCTCCTGGCGGGGCGGAGTTAGGTGAGAAGGATTTCGTGCCGCCGCGAAAACATCAAAGCATGGCCGCTGATCGGCACAACGACTTAACGAACCACGAAAAAGAAAACGGCAACCGTATTCCTGATAGCCGACTCAACCCGGTTCCGCCCCTTCGCGACGCCCCACCTCCCCAAGCGCGCGGGAACAAGAATGACGACAACATCGACGACATCCCCTTCGAGATGGGATCGCATTTCGCCCCCCCACCCGACGAAGATCATCCGCCGTTCTAACCTCCACGCGCGATATTAGCCGCGTCCACAACACACCAAAACATGCCCTCGCCTCTCATCAGCACCGCCCAGCTCGCCTTGGAAATCGACACCCCAACGTGCGTCGTCGTCGATACTCGACATGAGCTCGCTAATCCACAGTGGGGGCGCGAGGCGTATTCGAACGGTCATTTGCCAGGGGCAATTTTCTTCTCGATCGATCATGATCTCGCCGCAGAAAAAAATGGGAAGAATGGGCGTCACCCATTGCCCGCGCCCGACGCATTCGCACATACCCTCGGTCAAAAAGGGATTGATCGCACGTCGAAGATCGTGATCTA
The DNA here is from genome assembly GCA_013298145.1 of Betaproteobacteria bacterium. Lineage (GTDB taxonomy): Bacteria > Pseudomonadota > Gammaproteobacteria > Burkholderiales > Casimicrobiaceae > Casimicrobium. The sequence continues at coordinate 292,416 of JAAFJO010000005.1, read as the reverse complement.
CGATCAGGGGAGCGCGATGTACGCGGGGCGCCTGTGGTGGATGCTGCGCTGGATGGGACACGATGAGGTTTATGTGCTGGACGGTGGCTATGCGCGATGGACGCAGGAAGCACGCTCCGTGGACACCGTAATTCCCACGCGAGCCCAACGCGAGTACGTGGGAAGAGCGCAAGAATCGATGCGGGTCAACATGATCGAGCTGAGAAAAGCGCTGACCGCGCCAGAATCTCGCATCATTGATGCGCGTGCGCCAGAACGGTTTCGCGGCGAAGTCGAACCAATCGATCCCGTCGCTGGCCACATCCCAGGCGCGATCAATCGCCCGTTTACGCAGAACTTGCGTGATGGCGTTTTCAAACCGGCCACGGAGCTCAGAGCCGAATTCGAAGCGATCCTTGCTAGCCGCAGTCCGCAGCAAGTCATACATCAGTGTGGAAGTGGCGTATCCGCGCTCGCCAACATGCTTGCCATGGAACATGCTGGGCTGTCAGGCAGCAGGCTCTATCCCGGCAGTTGGAGCGAGTGGTGCACGCATCCGGAGAACCCGATTGCACGAGCGTAGTTGAACCTCAGGGGCGTAGCTCGTAACCCGCTAAATCTACGGACATGTAATCGGGGCAGCAACAGCCTCGCGAGTGCATGCGGAGCATTAGCAACGACGCATCGGAATGATCGTGCTTAAGTGGCGGCAAAGTCTCGCGCACACGCCGCGACGTTTGGCTCATAGGATCAGTCATCCCGATGCGCCGCACACTGCGCCATGCGCGCTGTTTCAACGTCTCCCACGCAATGTCACTAGCGCTGTGCAGGCGCGGGCGTGGCAGGTGCTGCGGGCGTTGCGGGTGTTGGGATAGGGCCCACCTCTGTCTCGCGTGCTTCGGCGGCGACCGCGCCGACGCCGCGCGTTTGTTTCACATCAGGATTGGCCCACGAACCACTGATTTCAAACTCCGACATCAGCAATCGCTCGACGGGATCGCGTGCGATCTTCTGCCCAAGCCAGGCCGCCGCGCCGATGGCGGGATTGGCGGTGGCAAGCCCGATCCCAATGGCGGTCGCCACCGAAATACTTGGAAACACGCGCACTCGGAGCTGCGCGGTTTCACGATCCAATTCCGCATCACCGCGAATCTCAACACGAGCAGCTGGCCCCGCGATTTCAAAATTTTCGGTTCGCGCTTTGCCTTTGCTGATCGCCACCTCAGCACCGATAGTGTCGAACGCGTAGCCGCGCCCAAATAAGTCATCAAAGTTAAATGTCAGGCGTCGAGGAATTGATTGCAGCGAAATCACCCCGAGCAACTTGCCAATGCCCGGGTCCATTTCAGTGAACCGCCCCGAACCGGTCTTCAGCGCAATTTTTCCGTCTAACTTGTCATAGCCAAATTCCGAGGGCGAACCCGCCCAGGAAAGCTCTCCGCGTAACTGCCCTTCGCCGCGCTCTACGCCTTTTGGGAAGCCAAAGCGCTGCATGAATTTACCCGCGTCTTTCCAATCAAGCGCAACGTCCACCGCAGTATTGCCGTTCCCGCGTTGGCTGGCTCCGAGCGCAGGAAGTTGCCAACGTCCCTTCGCTTCGAGCGATCCATCCGCGCTCGTCAGGCGAACCCGATCAATCCGCCACTCATCGCGTCCAGGCTGGGCCGCAATTTCAAGCTTGCCAAGTTCGCGCCCGTCGCTTACGAAACTCTCCGCAGTGAGGTCGAGTTTGGGCCATCGAGCGGTTGTGGCGTTGGCGGGCGCTGCTGCCGTTGCAGGCAGCGGCCCCGTCGGCGCGGCCGCGAGCCGATCTTTCTCGGTCATTGCGTTGGGTAGTGAGAAGCGTTGGAGTCGAACGGCTAACGCGTTGACCGCGCCGTTATCCGCCGACGATTCGACAGAAATCAATCCTGTTGCCTCTTTACTTCGTAGCGCTAATCGCCAACGCCCAACGCCTGGTTGAGCGCGCAAGCTGGCATCGTTTAGAACATGGCCAAACACGAGCGCGCGTTCTGCGCGGAGGTTGACGTTGACGAAGTCAGGCGAATTAAGCTCGCCTTGCAATCCGCCGACATTCCGCGCGTTGCCGGCACCCAGCGCGGGCAACACATCAAGCGCGGCATCTGCATCAAGTTTTGTGAGCTCACCGCGAACAGAGTAGCCGCGCGCGGGAAGCGTCGTTTTCTGGGCGCCTAGGTCAACGACTGCCCGTTCCACCACTCGCGGAGCGCTTCCCTTAGCGGGCGCGCGTTCCACGATTGCGTGCAAGAGCGACGGAAGCTCAAACTCTAGGCGGTCACGCCCTTCCGCCTGGGACGAGCGCACCAGCGAAAACGCGATGGGTTGAGTCAAATCCCGCGGGCCAACGCCTACTTGGTAGACCCGATCAATCGGTAATGTCTGCGGGGAAAGCGTCCCGCTCAACGAAATCGTTGGCAGCGCCGCGTTGTTTCGCGTCGCCGCTTGAGCATCAAGCTTCCAGTCGACGACGCCGCGCAGCTGATCGAGCAAAGGGTAGTCGTACGCGTCGCGCACCTTCGCAAGGTCCGCCTTGCCTGAAGCTACAGTCTTAATGACGCCACCCGCATCCGTTGCAACGTCAATGACTACAGGGCCCCCGAAAGCCACCGCCCTGAGCTCTCGTGAGCCGACAGACTTTTCGGTGAAGCGAATTCGACCATTAACCGCATCGAGCGGCGGAATATCACCCCCAAGCTCAATCCGGTTGTTTTCAAAAAAGACCTCGCCATCTACTTTCACCCGGTCGGCCTGCTGAATCGGGATTGCGAGGGCCAGTGATAGTTTTGCAGCGCCACTGCCTTTCGCGCGCTCGGTAAAGCCGTCAAGCAAACGGTTCACGGGACTGCTGGCAATGAATCGGAGGTAATTTTCGAGCGAGGATTGCGCCAATCCCTTGATCTCCACGGTTGACCCGCTTGCCATCATGTCCGCGATACGCAGCTGAGTAGCCGCGACCTCCGCACCAGCAATGGTCGCCCGCTCCACATCCGCGCTAAGCGTCGCGCCGCGAAAGTTGAGTGTTCCATCGATGTTTTCCGCACGGGGCCAGCCGTCGGCGTAATCAACGATCACCCCGCTTAACGGGGCGCTTAACTCGAAATTGCCGTGCTTGCCGTCAGCGAACGGGAAATGCCACAGTGCGCCGTCCAAACTAAACGTGGCGTTGTTGATTCGGCCCGCATCTATCGCCTCTCGCACCCACATTCTGGTGGTTTCACCGACTGCCTTGGGCAGGTAACGATGCACGGCAAGCGCATCCGCGGACTCGATCTTCCCTGAAATTTTCGCCACACCCGGCCCGAGCTCATCGTTTCGCCACGTGCCGTTGAATGTGGCGCGCGCGTCCGCGTTCGCGATGCTAAGCGCATCAATTGATACGAGCCACTTTAGCGGCACACCTTTACCGGCGAGCGCCGAGGGCTGCTGTGCCGCCAGGCGAGCCGCGCTCGGCTCGGAGTTCTCCCAGCGCAATGCGCCGCCAACGACGCCCAGATTCAGCGGCTCAACGAACCAATCACCGAAATCAAGCGTAAGCCCCGAGGACGCTCCAGCCTTCTGTGGCGTTGGCTTTGATGATGCGACCTTTTTTGTGGACCATCTTTCGAAAATCGTGGGGGGGATTTGACCGCCGGCGTCAAATCGTAAACTGCCGTTCTTTTCGGTGGCGTTTAACTGGCCTGCGAGACCTGTAACGCCAGGCAGCGTGCCGCGCTGCCACGCAACGTCGTTGAGTTGTGCAACCACCTCGAAGCGAATTGGCTCAGCATCAAGCTGCCAGCTTGCCCGCACACCACTGATCTGTCCCCGGGGTGAGCTAAGGAATTTTTGATGGGTAAGCGACGATGGCAATAGGGGTGCGAGCGAGCCTTGCAAAACATCCATTGCTTTTAGATCGAGACTGGATGCCTTCAACTCACCTCTCGTCGTTTGCCTCGTATCAACCGTTAACGAGAGCTCCGCGCTAAATGGGTTGAGCGCGGGACGATCTACAGGTGTGACTTTTACATCGGTGAGCTTCCAGCGCTCGCTACTCTCCGGCGTGAGCCGTTTAACGAATCGCTCGAACGCATTGCCTAAATTTTCGTCGCGCCACTCGAGTCGTCCGCTCACTTCCGAAAACGCGATGGGTAAATTGCTGACCGGAAGCGCAGCAGTTGCGCCATTAGCGCCCGCAGCCAGCGGGGGCTTCGATGCTGTGACGCGGGCGCTTGAATCGCTTCGAACGCGCAGTTGCGCGTCGCGTAACACTAAGTCGGTTGTCACCGACACGGCACGTCCGTTGTCGAAATCAAACCATGCACGAAGTCCTCCGTCACCGCGGAGTACTTCGACGGGAAGCGGCAAATATTTGGCTAGCTCGCCGATATTGGCATAGTCCACGCGTACGTACGCGCTGCCGCCCCAGTCGTTTATTTTTCGCAAATCCGAACCGCGAAATTCAGAACGAAGCTCAATCGGCGAAGCAATCGCGGTTGACGGTACCGCCCGTAAGCCCATCCGATGTCGACTGCCGTCGTTTTGAAGCCGAATATTTACATCACGCAAACGCAAAGGCGGGAGGTTTCTCCACGCATCCTGCCATTCGATTTCTCCGCCCTCAATCTGCACATATCGCTGACGGAGCAACCATTCAAGCATCGCAGGATCGCCGGGCTCAGTGCTCGACAGATCAACGTCAAAACCGGCGATGCTCAGTCGATTCGCTTCGTCCCTGCGCACAACGACTCGCGGGGAGCGTATGGTGAGGCTCGAAAGTCGCGGTTCAAACGCGAAAATTGATCGCCACGAAATCGTTGTCTCAACTTCCGGCAATTCCAGCAACGCGCGCCCTTTAGCATCGAGTACCTGCAGGCGGGTCACCTTAAACTCGGGTGACCAACCGTTCCAGCCTGCATCAAAAGAGCCCAACGCGACGCGCTGTTTGGTTAAACGCGAGAGCTCTTCAACAATTTGGGGCCGGAACGAATCCGCATTGGGAACGAGCCAGAAGCGTGTGAGCGCGATAACGCCCAAGAAAAGCGCTACCGTGGCGAGCGTCAGCCAAAAGAGTGTTCGTACGCAAAAGGTCAGCGTGCGGCTACCCAATGAGCGCTCTGCAGCGTCCACAACTGCTTCAACTCGCTCAACTAACGAATGATTGGTCTCAGCGGCAATGATCGGGGGTTCGTTCGGCATTCGGGGCGTGCTACTCTATTTCGATTCTATCGATACCACTCTCAAGCACTGTGACCGACTCAATATCGCTTGCGTTCCGATATTCGCGCTACGCGGATAAGCTCAGCCGTCGTGATCCAGAGACAGTTAGCCGTGTCCTCGCAAACCCGCAGTCACGCTTCCCCATCACTGAGTGGCGAAAAGCGCTCGCGGCCTGTCCAAGCGAATCGCTTGATGAGAGCCTTCGCAAAATCCGGCGAGAGGCCATGCTGCGAAGCGTCGTAAGAGACATCTCGTTTGCCGCTGACCATACGGAGCTCGTTTCCGACTTGTCCGAATTTGCCGATCTGTGCGTAGACGTGGCTCTCCAGGCGCAACTCGAGAAGGTGGGCGAAACGAGCGAAACGCTCGGGCAGCTCTCTGTGATCGGAATGGGAAAACTCGGCGGCTATGAGCTCAACGTGTCGTCTGACATCGACATTGTGTTTGTTTGCGACGAGCCAACGAGCGATCAAATTGAGCGGATGAATCGCATCGCGAATGCGGTCACTCGTTCGCTCGATCGCGAAGTGGAGGGCGATTTTGTCTTTCGCGTTGACACGCGCTTGCGCCCTTACGGGAGCGCTGGCCCGATGGTGCCAACGCTTGATTTCCTTGAGACGTATTTCGTTACCCAAGGGCGAACCTGGGAGCGCTTGGCGTGGCTTCGCGCGCGAGTCGTCGCCGGTCCGCTCGCCGGTGCCGTGCAGTCGCTGGTGACCCCTTTTGTGTTTCGTCGCTACCTTGACTTCGATGCGATAGACGGCGTTCGCGATCTGCATCGCCAACTGCGTGCTGAAAAAACTGATCCGAACAACGTGAAGCTGGGGCGCGGCGGGATTCGAGAACTCGAGTTTGGCGTGCAGTTGCGCCAAATTTTGCGCGGCGGCCGAGACCCGCGCTTACAAACCAAAAACACGCTCGATGCGCTTTCCGCATTTGCATCACTCGGCTATCTCAATTCGAGCGACGCAGCGCAAATGTCATCGCACTATCGGTACTTGCGCCGGGTTGAGCACATGCTGCAGTATCGCGATGATCTGCAAACGCAAACCCTTCCCCGCGACGATAGTGAGCTTGGCCCACTGGCAGACGCGCTAGGCGAGTCGGACACTTCAAGTTTCGCGCGCCGACTAAACGCAGTTCGTGAAGACGTGGCGCGCTTCTTCGATGAGACGCTCGGCGGTATGCAAAGCGCGCGAACCACCTTAGCTGGCATCGGCAATGCGGAGACAACCCAGCCCGATGCGTACACGAACGACACATCGATTGGCTTTGCGAGCTACGCAAACGCGGAGGAAATCGAGCGGTATCACCAAGCCACACTCACAGGCGTGCGTGCCCGTGCACTCCCGGCTAACAGCCGCCAGCGGCTTGAAAGCCTCGCTGCGCGCGTGGTTCAGTTGGCGTTGCAAACATCGGCACCGCGTGATGCTCACGCCCGAACGCTCGATCTCTTGGTTGGCGTCGCGGGCCGGTCAAGTTATCTAGCACTGATGACCGAGCGCCCAGAAACGCTGCGTCGCGTGGTTGATCTTGCCGCATCGAGCGAATGGGCAACGCGCTATTTGATGTCGCACCCTCTTTTGCTGGATGAGCTGATCGATGCTCGCTCGCTCAGCTCTGTTGTCGACTATGAAAATTGGCGCGTGGAGCTTACACGGGCACTTGCCGCTCTGGGCGACGACACAGAGGCTGGGATGGATGCGCTACGCCACTTTCAGCAGGCCGAAGTATTTCGCTTGCTACTTAAAGATGTCGCAGGTTTGCTAAGTGTTGAGTCGCTGTCAGACCATCTCTCCGCCCTGGCTGATGTCTGTGTCGACGTTACGCTGCGCAAGCTTTTGGCGGCAGCAAAACTTCCAATGACGGCGACGCTCACTGTGATCGCGTATGGTAAATGGGGAAGTAAAGAGCTTGGCTACGCGAGCGATCTCGATCTGATTTTCTTGATGCCAAACGACGCGGCCGATTTTCGTGATCAGCTCACCCGCGTGGCGCAACGACTTCAAAACTGGCTCACCACGTTAACGCCTGCGGGTCGCGCCTATGAGATCGATGTGCGGCTTCGGCCCGACGGCGTGTCCGGGCTCCTACTCTCAACAATCGACGCGTTTGTCACCTATCAGAGAGAAAAAGCGTGGACCTGGGAACATCAAGCGATCACGCGCGCACGTTTTGCAGCTGGCAATCGCACGCTCGGCGCTGCGTTCGAAAAAATCCGAGATGACATCATCGCCCTTCCGCGCAACTGGCGGCAATTGCGTGGCGACATTTTGGAGATGCGCGAGCGGATCGCGCGGGAGCATCCTAACCGAGAGCGCGACGAGTTGTTCGACCTGAAACATGATCGCGGCGGCCTGGTCGATATGGAGTTTGCGGTGCAAGCACTGGTGCTCCGATACGGTGCTTCGCATCCAGCGATGCGGCTCGATCATGGCAACATCGCGCTCGCCAAAAGGGCGGGCGAACTCGGCCTAATCGGAAGCGACGGTGATCGCATCGCAAACGCCGCCGCCGATGCGTATCGTGAGCTGCGTAAGATGCAACACGCAATACGACTGCGGGGCGCGGAAAAGGCTCGTGTGAGCGTGGGGGAAGCACAGCCACTTGCGGCAGCTGTCACTGAATTTTTTGAGCGAACGCTCGCCGAAAGTTCGTCGTAACAAATTATCTTAGTGATCTATTTAATCAGGGCTACGCTGCATTTTTACGGTAAATAGACTTTACTGTTTTATTCTTTTTAGCCCTTATCTAATAGAAATAACCTATGTAAATTTTTTATTAAAACTCGGCGTGTTTCACCAAAGCGATCAAACTCGGTCGCGACGTTGCATCCGACGAGCGAACTAGGTCGTACCCCACTCATCGCCGCGCCCTTTTCCCCCGTGCGCGGCGATCCTTCTTTTCTTTTCGATCACTTTTGGTGAGGAGATCTCATGCTCAGAATTCGTCCATACTCGTTCGCAGCACTCATTGTCGTTGGCTGCAGTACGGCATCATTCGCACAACCGAACTTCGATCAATCGGCGCTTCCCGATGCGGTCAAGGCTCCGATGGGTCATCGAGTCGCCCTTGAAAGCGTGGGCGTCGGCGAGATCACATACGAATGTCGCGACAAGAAAGATGCGGCCGCGCAATTCGAATGGGCCTTTGTCGGTCCTGTCGCAGTGCTCAATGATCGGAGCGGCAAGGCCATTGGAAGCTACTACGGGCCGCCCGCCACATGGAAATCAACCGATGGTTCCATGGTGACCGCAACGCAGCTCGCCATCGCGCCCGCAAGCCCAGGCAGCATTCCGCTACAGCTGGTTAAAGCCAACCCATCAACCGGAAGCGGCATGATGACAGGCGTCACCTACATCCAGCGCGTCGCAACAAAGGGCGGCGTTGCGCCAGCGATGACTTGCGATGCCTCAAGCAAAGGTAAGCGGGAGGTCGTGAAGTATCAGGCTGATTACATCCTCTACAAACAGGGCCCCGTAGCGATCGCATCGCTCACACGCGCACCGGATTCCGCGCGATAGGATTCGTTGAGCGCTCGGAGCCGCTACACAATTACCTCTTTTCCGCGCCACTATGCTAGCGAGCGATCCGCTCTGCCAGCTTGCCTGTCACTTCGAACCAAGACGCGGTCGCATCCTCGCCCGCGTGCGCGAAAGCCTCGGCGAACATGTGTAATTGTTCGCCGGTCAACTTCGCTTCCAGGCTCGCGCCTTCGGCGGTTAGTTCAATTCGACGTACGCGTGCGTCGTGCGCGGCCTTGCTCAGATCAATGAGCCCTTGCGTTTGCAACTGCTTAAGTGGCGTATTGAGCGCTTGCTTTGTCACATCAAGGACGGTTTGAAGCTCACCCACGCTCATACCGGGTTGGCGCGCAACGAAAAAGAGAATTCGATGATGCACCCGCGTCAGTCCCCGCTTCGCGAGCATACGATCTGGCTCTGCGATCACCGCGCGCAACGCATAGTGCATCACCCGCCACGCTTCAATGAGTCGGCTGTGATCGTGCGAATAAGCGTCTGTTTTTTCGGGTGTTTTGCGTGGCATAGGTCAAGCGACTTGACATTTATTTTGGCATAGCGAAGAATAGGTCAATGTGATTGACCTATCTCGGTTTCATCACCTCCGCGCCCATCCGCGCGATCCTCCAGGGGAGCGTTGATCCGTCCCCTAAAATCCCGCTAACGCCATACCCACGCGCACTCAACCACGAGCGTCAAGCGGGCTCACAAGGCACGTCAACAATTTGGAGAACACACTATGTCAATGGACGATCGCGACGGCAAGATTTGGATGGACGGCAAGATGGTGGAGTGGCGCGATGCCAAGATCCACGTATTGAGCCATACGCTGCACTACGGCTGCGGCGCGTTTGAAGGCGTGCGCGCCTACAAGACGGATAAGGGTACGGCGATCTTTCGTCTCGAAGAACACACCAAGCGCCTGTTCAACAGCGCAAAGATTTTGCGCATGAACATTCCGTTCTCTCTTGAAGAGGTAATGGAGGCGCAGAAAGCAGTTGTTCGCGAAAACAAACTGGAATCGGGTTATCTGCGACCACTCACGTGGATCGGCTCAGAGAAGCTGGGTGTTTCTCCGAAGGGCAACAAAATTCATTTAATGGTTGCGGCGTGGACGTGGGGCGCCTATCTTGGCGAAGAAGGTTTGCGCAAAGGTATTCGCGTGAAAACTTCGAGCTACACGCGCCATCACGTAAACATCACGATGACGCAGGCAAAGGCCGTGTCGAATTACACCAATTCGATTCTCGCCAACATGGAAGTCACCGACGAGGGCTACGACGAAGCGATGCTGCTCGATAGCGCTGGATTCGTTTCGGAGGGTGCGGGCGAAAACATCTTCGTGATCAAAGACGGCAAGATCTACACGCCTGATTTGTCGGCGGGTGCACTCAACGGCATCACACGAAATACGATTTTCCACATCGCGGCTGATCTGGGTATTGAAGTCATCCAGAAGCGTTTGACTCGCGATGAGCTCTACATCGCAGACGAACTTTTCTTCACCGGAACCGCAGCGGAAGTGACCCCAATCCGCGAATATGATCGGATTCAAATTGGCGCGGGCGAACGTGGCCCGATCACCACGAAAATTCAAGCGGCGTTCTTCGATATCGTGAACGGTCGCAATGCGAAATACGCGAGCTGGCTCGCCCACGTTTGATTCGATAATTCACCCATCATGAGCGCAAAACCGAAAGATCCAAAAGTGGACCCCAAGGCCCCCGTGCACGTCACCGCGAGCGATTTGCACGGACACGGCGTTGTCTTTTGTCCTAACCCGAAAATGCCGCTCTGGTCAGCGCATCCAAAGGTGTATTTGGACGTGGCAAAGACGGGCGAAGCCTCGTGTCCGTACTGCGGAACACACTATGTCCTCAGCGGACCGGCGCCTGCAGGCCACTAGCCTTCAGTGATTTGCGCTTCAAGCGTCACCTGCTCAATGATCACTCATGAGTCTTCCCGGGCAAGCAGCGCGATTGCCGTAAGTGCAGCGCAGCCTAGCCGTGTATCGAGCGCCACGCGGCTTTGCGTGGCGTTTTTGTTTGCGCTGGGCGCGTATCCGCCACTCTTGGCGCAGCATACGCGCGCGACGGCAAGCACCACGAGCGAGCCCGCGCAGCCCACTGAGGAAGTACCCTATGTGCAAACGCCGACGCACGTGGTGCATCGCATGTTGCAACTGGCCGATCTGAAGGCTGGAGAAAAGCTCTGGGACTTAGGCTCCGGCGATGGCAGGATCGTCATCGCGGCGGCCAAACGCGGCGCGCGCGCAAGTGGGTTTGAGATTGATCCACGTCTAGTGACCGAAAGCGTTGAGAGCGCAAAACGAGCAGGCGTCGCCGCACGTGCAAAGTTTTTCGAGCGAGACATTTTTACGCTCGATTTTTCTGGCGTTGACGTTGTTTCGATGTATCTCTTGCCTGAATACAACCTGAAGCTTCGCGGCCAGCTTTTGGCGCAGTTGACACCCGGCGCGCGCATTGTTTCGCATGAATGGGATATGGGCGATTGGCTTCCAGATGAAACGCTCAGCTATTGGTCGCCCGCCAAGCCACACGGCACAAAAAAGGATCATCGCGTCTATCTTTGGGTGGTGCCAGCGCGCGTGTCAGGTCGCTGGGAAGTGAGGTTCGATGGAAACGCAAACGCGCCCGCCCAGACCATCGAGCTCACCGTGAATCAACAATTCCAGCGAACCTCTGCACGATCAAACCTGGGCGATGTGCCGTGGTCGGAGCTACGCGGTAAACAATTCAAGTTCGCTTGGCGTAACGGAGCCGACGCGCGCATACTCTCCGGCACGCTCATCAATCAAACCACGCTACGCGGCCCGGGATGGCGGGCAATACGCCGGGGCGATTAAGCTCGTTACTGTCTCACGCGCAAGCGCCACGTGCACCCGAGCCGCTTGACTTCCGCCCCCCTCTCGCTATGCGAAAGTAGCGCGTTGAACCGAGACCCTCCACCGTCCGACTCAGGATTGTCAACCCGAATTCGGAGGCTCTATGAACACTGCGACACGTCTATCCCTCTCTTTCTTTGTTCTGCTTGGAGCGCTGCTCGCGTTCGCGAGCGCAGGCCAGGCGCAAGATGCGCGCGGCGCAAAAGATCACCCGATGCTGACCCGCTATCCCGACTCACGGATCGCGGAGTATTCGAAAAGCTTCAACTCGATTGAATTTACCGTCGCACGAGATGCCACATCGGGCGGCGTGAAGCGGGAAAAAGTCGAAGGCGACACCACGCGGCTGCACTACTTTCACAACAAGAAAGAAGGCCAACCGAGCCCGCTGCAGGTTGTGAGAAATTATCAGAATGCGATCAAGTCAATCGGTGGCGAGGTCGTGTGGGAACGGATCGAGGAATACACCGCAGAAACGACGCTACGCGTGGCGACCGGCGGCAAAGAAGTGTGGGTGAAAGTGCTCGCAGATGTCTACTCGAGCCCAACGTTTAGCTATCGGCTAGACATCGTCGAGCGCGCGGCGATGCAGCAAGTGGTCACCGCAAACAAGCTACTTGAAGAACTCAACGCGAAGGGTTTCATCACGCTCTACATCAACTTCGACACCAACAAGTGGGACATCAAATCCGATGCGCAGCCAACTCTCGCTGAAGTGGCGAAGATGCTGAAGGCAAACCCAGCGCTGCAAATCAATGTGGAAGGCCACACCGATAACGTCGGCACGGCCAGCGCAAACAAAACGCTGTCTGAGAATCGCGCAAAAAGCGTGATGAACGCGCTCGTCGGCCAAGGCATCGCCGCGACTCGCCTAGCCGCAAAAGGATTCGGACAGGAAAGCCCCATCGCAGACAACCGCAGCGAAGAGGGTCGCGCAAAAAATCGGCGCGTCGAATTGGTGAAGCGTTAAAGCTTTTTCGGAAGAACCAAACATTTAATACGGCTAGCAGGTCGTTCGAACGTATTTCAGTTACAACTAAATAGACTCGTTTTCCCCAATCAAATGGCGCTTTTGCACTAAATGTTTACTTCCGAAATCGCTCCACTAGAAACTCGATAAGCAAGCGGACGCGCAGTGGCGCACGACGGTTCGATGGGTAAATGATTGAGAACGGGCGCGAAGCGCCCGCCGTCGTTTCCAACACTTCGACCAAACTACCTTCAGCAAGCTCAGATTCCACCAAAAAACGATACGTGTGCGCGAGGCCGAAGCCGCTTCGCGCCAGCGTCACCGGCGCGAGAATGTCCTCGTAGCAGCGCGCGCCGCGCTGCGGCATGTAATCAACGAAGCGGTCGCCCGTGCGCAGCGACCATGCGACCGCCTGCCCTGTGCTCGGCAAGCAAAAGCGAATGCAATCATGCGCGTCCAGCTCGTCAACTGTTGCCGGTGCACTGCGTTCGCGCAGATACTTCGGCGCGGCAACAATCAGCTGATCGACGTCTTCCAGTTTGCGAGCGACCATGCCGGAATCAGGCGGCGTGCGCCCGCGAATCGCGAGATCAAAGTTTTCGGCAATCAGATCGACGTTGCGATTGCTCACATGAAGATCGAGATCCACTTTCGGATACTTCGCCCGAAACTCACCCAACACCGGCAACACGCGGAAGTGCCCGTACGACGTGGGCAAGCTCATGCGCACGAGCCCGCTCGGCTCCGATTGCGCCCCGCTGACATCGCGCTCCGCCTGATCCAACAGCGCCAACGCCTGCTTGCAATGATCGAAGTAGATACGTCCAGCATCGGTCAGATTGACCTGTCGCGTGGTGCGCGCGAGAAGCTGCACGTTGAGCCGCGCCTCGAGCCGTTGAACTGCTCGCGTCACCGCCGCGCGCGTCACGCCCACCGCCGCTGCGGCTTCGGTGAAGCTGCCTAACTCCGCCACCCGACAGAAGAATTCGACCTGGCTCAGGTTGAAATCAAGTTCTGATCGCATTTATTCACTTTCAGTAAGCAGTCATTTGCTTCGCACACCATTTATCGCTCGCATTCGCAACAATAACATGCGGGCTCCATTCACTAACAAGGAAACCTCCTCATGAAACTCTACTTTTCGCCCGGCGCGTGTTCCCAAGCGCCACATATCGTGTTGCGCGAAATCAACGCCAACTTCGAACTGGTCGGGGTCGATACCGGCAAACACACGTTTGCGAATGGCCAGGATTTCTACGCAGTCAATGCCAAGGGTCAGGTTCCCGTGCTTGAGCTCGACAGCGGTGAGCGCTTGACCGAAGGCCCGATCATTTCGCAGTATCTTGCTGATCGCGCGAACGCGACCTCGCTTCTGCCGGGGAGCGGCATCGCTCGCTATCGCGTGCTCGAATGGGCGAACTACATCACCTCCGAGTTGCACAAGTCGTACACGCCGCTCTTCAACCCCGAGCTCGATGCCGCTGCGAAGGCGGTGCTGCGGAAAAACCTGCGCAAGAAATATGAGTGGGTGGACGCCCAGCTCGCGGGCAAAAATCATCTGACGGGCGACGTTTTCACGATTGCCGATGCGTATCTGTTTGTGGTGACCAACTGGCGGCGCTATGTTGACTTGGATCTCTCCGATCTCTTGAATCTGAACGCATTGCTAGATCGCGTCGCCGTACGTCCGGCGGTTGAAGCGGCGCTTCGGGCCGAGAAGCAATCCCATTAAGGAAACGCTGAATAAGGCCCCGCGACGCAGCGCGCCTTGGTTTGGGATGGAGTGCGAAATCGACAAATGCGAGTCATAGCGGGGCTATGGCGAGTATTTTCGACGCAGCAATCTGTCACAAAGCAAGGATGCGATGCGCGCGTGGGACTTGTTCAGCGTTTCCTCAACCCTTGAGCGCGTCGCGGCCTTCGACAGTGACGCGCTAGCTTTTACCTATGCCCTACGTACATATTCAAATCACCCGCGAACAAGTGACGACCGAACAGAAGTCTGCGCTCATACGCGGCACCACGGAGCTGCTTCAAAACGTGCTCAACAAAAACCCCGCGACGACCTTCGTCGTGATCGAAGAAATTGATCTCGATAACTGGGGCATCGCAGGGCAATCAGTCAGCGCACTGAGAGGCGAGCACATCGAGATTCAAGCGATACAGAAAGGATCGACGTGAAAGCCACAGAATTTGCTGCGGTGTCTGCCGTGCTGCAAACTTACTTTGACGGTTTGCATCACAGTGACACGACGCGTCTTCGCACCGTGTTTCATTCTGACGCGATATACGCCTGCGCGACCGAGGGTGCACTGCTCAAGTTGTCGATGCCGGAGTACTTCCCGATTGTTGATAAGCGGCCGTCACCAGCGAGTCGAAACGACGCGCGGACAGATCGCATCTTGGAGATTCAGTTCGCGGGTCCGGTCACCGCATTTGCGCGGGTTGAATGTTCAATCGCGCCGAAATCATTCGTCGATTTCCTGACGCTGATCAAGCTCGACCGACGATGGCAAATCATTTCGAAAGTGTTTCACTTTGAAATCGGCCGCGAAACCAACGCGTGATTCTTTATCGTCACTAGGCTTCTAGCCCTTATTTAATTGGGGCTAGATAGAAATTTGATTTATTATTGTGTAGAGCAATTACGTGACACTTGCCCTTATTAAGTCTGGCAATCAGTCAGTAATTCAAAAACTATTTAATCACGCGACGAACGGTGCTGTGCGTCAGCGCCTCGTCGGCAAGCTTCTTAATCCGTTCAAGTTCAGGCATTTGATCGCGACCGCCCACACTCGCCACGAACCCTGGCCCGGTGATTCCTACAAGCCCCGGCTCATGGTCGCAGTAGATGCCCACCGTGGGCACGCCGAACGCGGCGGCGATATGCGAAAAACCGGTATCGAGCCCCACCACCGCACGGGCTCGTGCGAGTAGAGCACTCGCATCCTCCACAGAAAGGAAGGGCGGAATCTCGCCGTCTGACTGCGCGGCAAGTTTTACGCAACGCGAGCCCTCTTCTTTGCTACCCCACAACCACACCACCTCGAAACCGCGCGAAGCGATGTGCTTAGCAAGCGCCACCCAGCGATCTTCGGGCCAGAGCTTTTCAGGTCGGCTTGCGCCGGGAATGAGCACGACAAACGGGCGCTGCGCCGGTCGTGTGTGCGGTGGCAGCCAGGTTGGGTCGGGCATTCGCAGAGAAAAATCGGGCGCTCCTTCAGGACGATAGCCTAAGTGCGCCGCCATCAAGAGTCGGGTTCGTTGCACCGCATGAAGCGCTTTGTCCACAGTTGCAACCCGTTGATACCAAACAGAGGCGAACCCTTCACGCGCACTTTTCCAGTCGTAGCCCGCGCGCAACCCGCGCGCCTGCCCGGCGAAAAATGCGCTTTTCACGAGTCCCTGTGCATCGATGATCAAATCGTAATACGTGCTGCGCAACTCCGCGCGAGCGCGCTTGATCGCGTCACGGGTGTCCGATTGAAGTAGTTTTTTGCGCCACTTGCGCCAAGAAATTACGTGGACGCGCTGCACAGCGGGGTGCATCGCAGGCAGAGAAGCGAAAGAGGATTCCACCATCCAGTGAATCTCAACATCAGGCCGGTGCTTGGCGATATCCGAGATCGCGGGCATCGTGTGAACCACGTCGCCCATGGACGATGTTTTAACGATCAGTAACTTCAGAGCCGATTCCTCAATGAGCGCGGCGAACACGCCAATAATTCATGGTTTACACACACAGCAAACACGCAACCCGGTCAGTTAAGAATATACCGAGCCGTCTCCATTTTCGTTATTTCTGCTTCGTTTCTGCCACTAAAACCGGGTTGAAGCGTGGATCGTTATACATCTTGAACTGGCGATACACCTTGAAGTAAGCGCGTCCGGCTTTGCTGTCCGCCAACAATTGATCGAGGCAAGCCGCCAAATCGTGACGCTGCTCTTCAAGGCGTGCGAGTTTCAGCGTTGAACTATCACGATGCGCTTGATCGACGTCGTCACGCACGGTCTGCGCCCGCATTGCGCGAATTTTGAGCGCCATGATCGACATGCGATCAATCATGCTTCCTGCAGTCTCGCTATTGAGCCGCGCGCTGGCCGCCACCCGCGACTGCGGCTGATCGCTACGCGCACTCGCCGGATCGATCAGCCCCAATTGCAATAGCAAAAACTCGTCCACCCGCTCGGTTGCGTCGTTACGCGCTTGGTTGTAGCGGTCAATCGCGCGCTTATTCGCAGTAATTTCAGCATCACTCGCTTTGGTTCGTCGAGCCAGATCTTCTTCGTCCCACAGGAGGGAATTATTGCGATGATTCTGCGCCACCCAGTACCAGACGAGCGTCTCGTCAATCGTGGGGAGCGAATTCGGCCAAGCAGTGCTTGCAAAACATGCATCGTGAAACGCAATCACTGTGCGCCCACTGGGAAATTGACTGAGATCGAAGTTCATGAGGTATCAACAAAATTGTGAAGTCGTCGTTCGTTCAGAACGTGAACGCCGAGCAAGGGTAAATCAATCCAAGTTAGCATCATAACTGGCGCACGACCTGGCTTGTTCGCGCCGCTTAACACCAGAAACTCAGCGTGTTGACGCACGCATACCGCCACGCGTGAAAATCCAGCCTCGCTCCCCACTGATCGTCCGCCTGCGAAATTTTATTGGCGACGTCGTCCTTATGATCCCCGCGCTCGAGAAACTTGAGGCACGTGGCTACGAACTGCACTGCGTCGGGAAAGGCTGGGCGTCGAGTTTGCTTGAGGGTCACGGCTGGAAGGTCACGCCCTATCCAAAAGCATTTTCAGCGCGCGTCGAGACGCTAAAGCAACTTCGGCATAGCGTTGCGCCCAGAATCACGAACTCGAAAGCGATCAACGCGATCACGTTCGCCACCTCTTTTTCAAGCGCGATGGACATGCGTTTTGCCGGACTGCGCGCTTACGGCTACGCCGTGGAAGCCCGAAGCTTTCTGCTCGCGCGCTCCGCGCCCATTGTGTATGGCGAGCACGCGATGCATTCATACTGGCGATTGGCGAGCGCTTTGCTTGGCGACGCAGCGCCCCCGCCCCGCGCAGTAGCGCTTAAAGTCAGTGATCGCGCGAAACGCGAAGCGGCACTTGCGCTAGCCGATGCGAACGTGAGCAGCAGTTACATCGTAGCGGTACCGTTTGCAGGTGGCACGTTCGAGAAATTGGATAAGCGCTGGCCCCATTTCGCGACTTGGGTCGCGCAATGCGCGCCCGGTTTGGGTCGTGACATCGTGCTCGCGCCAGGCCCGGATGAAATAGAGATGGCAAAGGCGAACTTTCCCGCCGCCAAACTCCTGCCAAACCTCTCGCTCGGCGCTTACGCCGCGCTCATGCAAAACGCAGCCGTGACTGTTTCAAATGACACCGGGCCCGGTCATATGGCGGCATCGGTCGGCGGTAAGCTACTAAGCGTGCTCGGTCCCACCAAACGCGAACAATGGGGCGCTCTCGGCGAGCACGTCAGCGTTGTTCAATCCTACCCGGAATGGCCCTCAGTTGAGCGTGTCGGCGCCGAAGTCAACCGCTTACTAGCTGGCACGTAGCCCGCAGCGAGCAAGCCTAGCCCCAGCGGATACCACACGCCCTCGGTGTTGATATAGAGCGGGGAGTCGAGCATCGAGTGGATGAGGAACGTGGCGAGCAAGACGAACCCGACGGTGCGCTCTGTCGTATCGACGCGCAGCAGCACGTATGCTGCACACGCGATCCAGCCAAACAGCACCAACACGCCGATCAAACCGAGCTGTACGCCAAAGAATAGGAACTGGTTGTGCGGGTTGTAGTGTCCCACCTCGCACCACAGCGGCGTGCTTGCAACCCGGCAGTACTCGCGCGAGTAGCTTCCTGTGCCAAACCCAGCGATTGGGCGCTCAGCAATGAGCTGCAACGACTTTTGCGCGAATTCCACTCGCATGCCAATCGATGTTTTTTGCGTTCCATCGTGGGCCTGCGCCTCTTCGACGGCCGTGTGCATGCGCTCCTTGGGTGCGGCGCTGAAGAAGACAACTGAGGCAGCGGCTATGGTGATCACGCCAAGCGCGCACCAACGTACTCGTCCCCTAAAAAGCAGGAGTGGAGGCAGGAAAAGTGCCACGAGCAGCGTGAGGTAGCCCGTACGCCCCGCGACGAAAAATAGCACGTTCAAACTTGCAAGCGCGGCGATCACTACACCCGCTGCTGCGAGCTTTGTTTTGACCACCGCGTATGCTCGATACGCCAGCGCGAGACAAGCCCCTGCAAACACCGACATCATGACGTTTTGCGTAATATGGTGTTTGAAAATGTAATGATCGCCAATCGCCGCCTCGCGCGTTGCGCGTGCGAGTGGAAACGCCCATACGCTGTGTAGATACGACAGCAAAAGTGTGACCGCCATCGATAGAAGCCACGCGGCAATGGCGCGCTTTCTCCATTGGCGCGGCACCGCGAGCACCACCGCAAACACAACGAGCAGCACACGTGCGTGCTTCTCTGTGACACGAATTGCTTCGTCACGCTCGCCCGTAGTCCAGAAGATCCCAACGACGAGAGCGCCAAGGAGCATGATGGACGCAAGCGCGAAAGGATTGCGCCGAATTACGCCCCAATGAGACCGAAATCCTCCAGCGCAGATGAGTAACACCAACACCACTGCAGTGAGCACGTTACTGAGCGCACTTCCGAGCGGCACTGAGCCCGCCAGCGCAACCAACGCCCAGCGCGCCCAGTCGAGCCGCGCAGGGTCAGCACGATCAAGATAGTCGCTTCGGATCATTGACACCGCAGAACAAACAGACTCGTACCCAATTGCCTCAACCGCGACAAAAAGCAAAAATCGATTGTAGAGACTCGCACGCGATATCGTCGCCGGACCGCTCAGTATCGCGGCTTTCCGTAGAATTCGCTAAAGTTCATTCTGACCAGTCACATGAAAAACCAGATCTCATTTGCCTCGGCGGAAGACTGCGCGCGCGCGTTTTATGACGCGTTTGCGCGTCGCGAAATAGAAGCGATCATGGCCACTTGGTCAGAAGACGATGAAATCGTTTGTGGGCACCCAGGCGCCGCGCCACTCTATGGCTACGGTGCAGTCCGCGCAGCGTGGGATGCAATTTTTCGCAACAACGACGCGATGCGAGTCGAGGTCAAGGACGAGCACTGGCACATCACCGTCGGTATGGCCATTCAATTCGCTATTGAATGGATCTATGTCGGCGATGAGGCACAGGCGCGCGGCCCGGTATTTGCCACCAACACGTTTCTGCGCACACCGCTCGGGTGGCGAATGTTGAGCCACACCGCCGCCCCCATCCAAGCAGGTCTACCCATGCGAGGCGGCCAAGAAGTCGTTCTGCACTAGGGTGCTAGCCGACGACCGAGCAACGGCCAAATGGGCTGACCCAGAATTACACCGCCTAGCGCGCCAGCCGCGCCTTTAGCCCCACGAAGCAAAATAACATCATTAACGCGCATACTGCGTCATCCGCTCCACATAGCGGGCAATGGTGTCAATCTCTACGTTCACACGATCACCCTCGCGCAACTCGCTGAAGTTGGTGACTTGATAGGTGTGCGGGATCACATTGATTTGAAAACGCGTTTTATCCGCCGCGTCGGCTACTTCGTTAACTGTGAGGCTCACGCCATTGATTGTGATCGACCCTTTTTTCGCGATGAAGCGTCCGAGCGTATTGGTCACCTCCACTTCCAGTAACCAACTTTCGGCGATGTTTTTCCACTGCAGCACAACGCCCGAAGTATCTACGTGACCGGTAACGAGATGCCCGCCCAATTTGTCGGCAAGCGTCATCGATTTTTCAAGGTTTACCAACGAACCAACGCTCAGCCCAGTCACAATCGAAAGCGAATGCGTCGATACATCGCTTTTCAACGTGCCAGGCCCTTTTTCCACGATGGTGAGGCAGCACCCGGAATGCGCAATCGAATCGCCAATCGCCACATCGCTTAAATCCCAATCGCCGCAGGCCACGGTGATCCGTTGCCCGCCGCCTTTGGGATCGTACGCCGTGCCCTGAATGGGTTCATGTGCAGTGATTCGGCCGAGGCCAGTGATTATTCCGGTAAACATAGTGCTTAGTCTTTGCGATAGATCAGTCGAATATCGTCATCAAATCTCGAAATGTCATGAAGAGACAACGAGAGCGCGTCTGCGAGTTTCGGAGGCGACGGGATTGAGAACATTTCTCGCGCGTCGCTGCCGATCACTTTCGGGGCGAAATAAACCAATAATTCGTCGATATGCCCCTGCTGCAGCATCGGTCCCGTCAATCGCGCGCCCGCTTCTAGATGGAGTTCATTCACGCCACGGCTCGCAATCTCTTTGAGCGCAGCCGATAAATCAATTTTTCCTTGCCCGTCAGGGAAGGAGACGATTTCCACGTCACTCGCGAGACCAATAGGCTTGCGCGCACCGCACACCACGAGCGCACCACCTGCGAGCACTTTCGCACTGGCCTCAAGTTGCCCGATGTGATCGAACACGATTCGAAGCGGTTGTCGCAGCGTCAGCGGCGTTTCAACGCCGCGCACAGTAAGCGCGGGATCATCGTAGCGTACGGTGCCGCTTCCCGTGGCGATCGCACAAGCACGCGCACGCCAGCGATGTCCATCCTGCCGCGCAGTCTCGCCAGTGATCCACTTTGATTCGCCGTTCGGCAAACCCGTGCGTCCGTCTAAGGATGCTGCAATCTTTGCTCGCACCCAAGGCTTACCCAGCGTCATTCGCTTCACGAAACCGATGTTGAGTTCGTGCGCGTCGCGCTCAAAGAGTCCGACGCGTACGCGGATTCCGGCAGCGCGCAGGCGCTCAAATCCGCGCCCGCCGACAATCGGATTCGGATCTTCCATCGCAGCGATCACCTGCTCAACACCCGATGCAATGAGCGCTTCAGTGCAGGGCGGTGTGCGCCCAAAGTGATTGCAGGGCTCGAGCGTCACGTAGGCACTCGCGCCCTTGAGATCAACGCCCCGTGCGCGCGCTTGAGCGAGCGCATGCGCTTCGGCGTGCGGCTCGCCGGGGCGTTGCGTGAACCCTTCAGCCACAATGTTCCCATCGCGGACCAGCACACAGCCGACTCGCGGGTTCGGCGTTGCATGGTTTAACGCGCGCGCCGCGAGTTCCAACGCGCGGCGCATAAATCGTTCATCGTGTTCGCTAAACATCACCCGAATCTTTTCCAGCCACTGGCTTCTTCGCTAGCTTCTTTGCGCTTTTGCTCGCACTCGGCCGCTCGACCTCATGCAGCATGGATCGGAAATCTTCAACGTCTTGGAAGG
Organism: Betaproteobacteria bacterium; assembly: GCA_013298145.1. Taxonomy (GTDB): domain Bacteria; phylum Pseudomonadota; class Gammaproteobacteria; order Burkholderiales; family Casimicrobiaceae; genus Casimicrobium. The sequence continues at coordinate 270,518 of JAAFJO010000005.1, read as the reverse complement.
ACCGATAGACAGAAGCAAAGCGAATGTAGGCCACCTTATCCAGCTTATAGAGCTCAGCCATCACCATTTCGCCAATCGAGCGCGATGAAATCTCACGCTCACCGAGGCTATGAATGTTCGAAGTAATGCGCGCGATTGCTTGGTCAACAAACTCGGTTGGGACGAATCGCTTGTGTAGCGCTCGGTTGAATCCGGTGCGCAACTTTTCGGCGTTGTAATCGATACGCGTGCCGTTTGATTTCACTACTTGCGGCATGCGCATCTCAACCGTCTCAAACGTGGTGAAGCGTTTATCACACGATAGACACTTCCGGCGTCTTCGAATCGCATCTCCCGTTTCAGAGACGCGAGAGTCGATCACTTGGGTATCGAGCGAGCCGCAGAACGGGCATTTCATTGAAAAACTCAGCTTTATCCACGCGTTAGTGCGAGGAGTTTAGCGATTTGCTGCCGCTGTATTCGTCGTAAGCTGCTCATGCAGTGTGGAGAGCACATAGGCTACGCTCTGCAAACGTACTGCTTCGCGATCGCCCGCAAAGTGTTTGGTCATGGTGGTGACGCCCTGATCACTGGCAAAACCAAAGCACACCATGCCGACTGGCTTTTCGCGGCTCCCACCGGTGGGGCCGGCAACGCCGGTAACCGCAAAGCTATGGGTCGCAAGGCTTCGCGCCCTTGCGCCAGCGGCCATCTCGGCCGCAGTCTCCTCACTCACCGCACCAAACCGGGCAAGCGTTTCCTGACTTACGCCGAGTGAATCCATCTTCGCGTCGTTACTGTAAGTCACCCAACCACGATCAAACCATTGCGATGAACCGCTCACCGCAGTGATTGCACCTGCCACGAGCCCGCCGGTACAGCTTTCAGCGCCAGCAAAGACAGCCCCTTTCGCGAGCGCGATCTCAGCTAATCGGATCGCCCACGGATGCACACTTAGGGCAAAAGTTTCCACCTAAAACACCTTAATCCAGAGCGCCAGAAGCACCAAAACCAATCCAGCCGCGATGAGGTCATCCAGTAACACGCCCCACGCGCCACCAACATTGCGATCAGCCCAACCGACTGGGCCTGGCTTCGCGATGTCAAAGATCCGAAAGAGCACAAAGCCTGCGCATTGGAGCCAAAGCGAGTAAGGAATCAGCGCTACGATCAGCGCCATAGCCACCACCTCATCCCACACGATCGCGCCGTGATCCATTTTGTTGAGCGCCGTGCCGGTGACATGCATCGCGAGAACCCCCACCGCCGTCACTAACGCGAGACCTGAAAAAAACCAAGCATCGCCCGCGAACGGATATAGCCAACGGGCGAGCCACCAGCCGAGGAGCGCGCCGAACGTCCCAGGCGCAAATGGCGCGAGCCCGGAACCGAAACCAAGTGAGATCACGTGCGCGGGATGCGAAAGCATGAACCGGAAGCTCGGTTGTAGCGCGGGCGTTGCATGATCGATCGTTGTACTCATGCGAAATGATCCCAGCCGCTGAGTCGCGCGTCCATGGCGTGACCCGAGGCGTCAAGCACCCGTACACGCGAACCTAAATCGTTAAGCGAAACAGGCACCGCGCGCCCGATGCAATCGCCCGCCAACTCATGCGTTCGCAGAAGTGTTGCAACTTCTTCATGCCGCTCGCGAGGGACGGTGAATAGAAGCTCATAAGCGTCACCGGTAGCGAGCAAGCAGTGCGTTGCCTGAGCGCTTAGCTTAGGATCGATCAACATGGGTTTGAGCGTTGACGGGATTTGTGAAAAATCGATTTCGAAGGCGACGTTTGACGCTTGCGCCAAATGATTGGCTTCGCTCAGAAGCCCGTCAGAAACGTCAATGCAACTGGAGGCTAGATTTTGCAGCGCTAGCCCGAGGCGAACGCGAGCGGTGGGCATTTCGTAGGCATCAATTTGCTCGCGTGATGCGTCGGCGGCGATCACGCCCGTCATGCAGTACAGCGCCCATCCGGCATCGCCCAAGCTTCCGCTGACCCACAACTCATCGCCCGCGCGCGCGCCGCCGCGAGTCAAGGCCATGGCCCGCCCCGACACCACAGAAACCTCGCCAATCGCAGTCATAGAAAGTGACGTTTGACCACGGGTGGTATTGCCGCCGATCAATTCGACCGAATGTGCATCGAGCGCGCTCCAGAGCCCTTGTGCGAAGCGATCAACCCATGTGTCATCGATATTCGGGAGGGTGAGCGAAAGTGTGGCAAATCGAGGTGTTGCGCCCATCGCCGCGAGATCGCTTAGGTTCACGTGTGCCAGGCGCCGCCCGAGCTTCATGGGATCGAGCGTTGGCAAGTAGTGGCGAGATTCGATCAGCGTGTCCGTCGTGATTACGAAGGCATGGCCCTCGCGCGGGGCGACGACGGCCGCGTCATCGCCATTGCCAATGAGCGCGCCTGGAGTTGAGCGCGTAAAGTATTTCGCAATCAGCTCAAACTCAGTCATAGACACATCGGCAATTGAGCGCGGAAAAAACGGATACTTGGGTGAGATCGGATTTTCAAGCGCCGCCCAAATTCTACCGGGGCTAGCACCTATAAAACTGCGATTCGATTATCTGTAAAAATGCGCCTTAGCCCCTTATAAAAAATGGGTTTCGACGCTATTGACTATCGCGTGCGACCGCTAGAAAACTCCTCCGCTCGAAGCGTTGGCGCGAGCTTGTCGAGCACACCGTTCACCCATTTATGCCCATCGGTGCCGCCAAACGATTTTGCAAGCTCAACGGACTCATTGATCGCAACGCGGTACGGTACATCGATTCGATGCTGCAATTCCCAAGTTCCCACAAGAATGATGGCGCGCTCGACGGGGCTCACTTCTGCAAATTTGCGGTCAAGGTGCGGCTCGATCACCAACGCCATGGATTCCCAGGTGTCAGAGATGCCGCGCCACATCTCGCGGAAGAACTCTTTGTCGGTGCGCTTGAAATCTTCCTCGCCCTCAATCCGCAAGCGAATCGTTGCCGGATCGTGGGCCGCCACAAAGTATTCGTAGAGACCCTGCATCGCAAATTCCCTGGCCCAGCGGCGTGCCGATTTCGGCTTTGCCTTGGGTTTATCTTGTGTGATTTTTTCTTCGGTCATAAGTGCATTCGGTCAAAGCTCGCAATTAGCTTGCGGAGGAGCGGGCGGAGGATTCGCGGCGTTCAGTTTCAGATTAGCCGATGCCGAGAAAGCAGCTGGCATATCGGCGCAAAGCGACCATGACAGCGGCGGAGCGTTCTAGGCTCGATCACTCATCGCCATAGGTGTTCAGCGCCCATTCTTGAATCAGCGCCATTTCGATGGCCGCCTGCGCCGCTTCGAAGCCCTTCTGTTCGGCCCGAATTTCCGCTTGCTCTTCGGTGAACGTGGTGAGCACGCCATTGCCGATTGCAACATCGAGATCCAGGCCAACCCGCGTGATGCCTGCCGCGGATTCGTTACACACCACCTCAAAATGATACGTGTCGCCTTTGATCACACAACCCAGCGCGATCAGCGCATCAAAACTCTCGGTGGCCGCAAAGGTTTGTAGTGCAAGCGGAATCTCAAGCGCGCCGGGGACTGTGACCTCAGCGATGTCGTCTGCCTCAACACCCATCTCTTGCAGCGCCTTTTTTGCGCCATTCAGCAATTTCTCGCAGATGTCGCTATTGAAGCGGGCAACGACAATGCCGACGCGTAAGCCAGCACCACGTAATTTCATATTCGGTTGCAGAGCCATAAAAAAACTGTTGATTTAATCGGTTAACAAAGCGCTGCCGCACCACTCAAACGCAGATCAGCAACGCGGCGTAAAGGATGTTCGCTTAGTTTGCGGGCGATTCGTAGCCCGTTACTTCAAGATCGAAGCCTGTCATCGAAGGCATGCGTCTTGGTTTTGCAAGGACCTTCATTTTTCGAACACCGAGTGCGCGAAGGATTTGCGCGCCGACGCCATAAGTGCGCAAGTCCATCTTGTGGGCGTTGAGCGGCTTCGCGTTGAGCGCACGATCCTTGAGTGAAGCGGGCGATTCGGTTTCATGCAACAGCACCAACACGCCCGCCTCGGCTTGTTGCAATCGCGCCAGCGCTTTGCCAACGCTCCACGAGTGAACGTTGTTGTCAACGTCGAGCGTGTCGATCACCGAGAGCGGCTGATGCACGCGCACGAGCGTTTCGCGTTCTGCCGTAGGCGCGCCCTTCACCAACGCCAAATGCGTTGCATCGGTGAGCTTCTCGCGGAAAACCTTGAGCGTGAATTCGCCCTGCGCAGTTTCAATCGCTCGCTCGCCAACGCATTCAACCAGGGCTTCGCGCTCTGATCGATAGTGAATCAAATCGGTGATTGCGCCGATTTTTAGATTGTGTTCTTGCGCAAAGACGAGCAAATCAGGAAGACGCGCCATGGTGCCGTCGTCTTTCATGATTTCGCAAATCACGCTCGCTGGGGTGAGCCCCGCCATCCGCGGCAAATCGCAGCCAGCTTCGGTATGGCCAGCGCGCATCAACACGCCACCCGCCTGCGCCGCGATGGGAAAGATATGTCCGGGCTGAACGATGTCGGTGGGCTTCGCATTGAACGCGATTGCCGCTTGCACGGTCCGCGCGCGATCAGCGGCGGAGATGCCCGTGGTAACCCCTTCCGCCGCCTCGATGGAGACCGTGAAATTGGTTCCCGTGCCGGAGCGATTTTTAGACGTCATCGGCTGCAGTCCGAGCTGCTCACAACGCTCTTTGGTGAGCGTGAGACAAATCAAGCCTCGTCCAAACTTCGCCATGAAATTGATGGCTTCCGGCGTAACGAAATCAGCAGCGAGCACCAAATCGCCTTCGTTTTCGCGATCTTCCTCATCCACCAAAATCACCATCCGACCGGCTTTCAGCTCAGCGATGATTTCAGGGACAGGCGAGAGCACGGTGGAATGCGCACCCGCATTAGCATCGTGTGGCGCTTCAGCGGGTGACGCTGCCGTGGGTACTACTTTGAGGCTTGACATGATAAAGAGCGCGTTCTCGACGAGAAGTCACGATTTTACCCTCGTGCACCTGCTTGTTCCTTCGTAAAGAGCGCTATTGGAGCGTGTAGTCGAAGCGCGCGGGATAGTTGCAGCCAAATCCCTCGCTGAATAACGAAAAGCGCGTACCGACCAATGCGGCAGTTTGGGTCGTTTTTTCACGATGCCTCCCTACAATCCCCCTATGTCAGATCTGCTTATTTCCGAACACAACGGTTATCGAACACTTCACTTTGGCTCCGAGTGGGTGCAGGGCCGGATGCGCATTCGTAAGCCGGCCGAGCTCTCGCTTGCTTACGCGCAGGAGATGACCGCCGCACTTCTTTTTGCGCCACCCGCCGGCAACGTCTACGTCGCCGGGCTCGGAGTGGGGGCGCTTCCGCGCTGGGCGTTCGCAAACTGGGGTGAAAGCCTCAAGCGGATGGATGTGGTTGAGCTGCGCGCCGATGTCATTTCGCTCGCGCAACACAGTTTCCCGCTGCCGCTTGATGATCGGCGGCTGCGAATCGTGTGCGACGACGCTGCAGCGGCGATCCAGGCGAAGGGAGAGAGCACTATTGACTGGATTTGGGTTGATTGCTATGACGGTCGCGGCCGAGTGGGCGCGCTGGAAAGCAGTGAGTTTTATGAGTCGTGCCACCGAGCCATGAAAAAGCGGGGGGTGCTGGTGGCGAACATGTGGAGCAATGTGCCGCGATATCGGCCCGGACTTAAGCGCTTGCAAAAAGTGTTCGGCGACAACATCGCGCTGTTGCCGTCAATCGAGACAGAAAACGTGATCATGATCGCATCGAAATCTCCGCTTGTGAGCGGCGATCTCGCCACCGCACTGGCAAGCCCCGCGATGCGCGCCCACGCAAGAACGCTCACGCTGGAATACGACCTACCTTTTTCGAAATGGCTCTCGCGGATTACAGGAATAAGAAGTGCGGTTTAGCCCAGCATTTATTGGGGCTAAAAGAGTATTTTATTTCTTATCAAATTAACAAGTAAGGTTCGCTCAGCCCCGCTTGAATAAGGGATAGCCAACGTAAGCTATAGTCACTCTCGCGATGATCAGAGTTCAGCGGTCGCGTAACGTTCAAGCGCTATTTCGCGCAAACTTGAAGTGTCGGCCTGGCGCGCTCGCCAGCAACGCCTGGGTGTATTCATGCTGCGGCGACAGGAAAACGTCTCGTGTGAGCCCTTGCTCGACCACATGGCCGCGACTCATCACTAACACCCGATCACAAATCTGAGCTGCGACGCGCAAATCGTGGGTGATAAATACGATGGCGAGCTTCAAGCGTGCTTGGATCTCTTCGAGCAGCGTTAGCACTTGCGCTTGAACGGATACATCCAGGGCCGACACCGCCTCGTCGCAAATGAGCACTTCCGGATCAAGCGCAAGTGCGCGGGCAATGGAAATGCGTTGCCGCTGCCCGCCCGAGAATTCGCTTGGGTAGCGAGACAGTACCTCCGGCGACAGGCGCACTAGCGACATCAGCTCCTTCGCACGCCGCATTGCTGCATCTCTCGACACCCCAAAATTAAGCGGCCCCTCGATAATGGCCTCGCCCACGCGTTGACGCGGATCAAGCGAGCGATACGGGTCTTGAAACACGATCTGAATGCGCTTCCGAGCGAGCTTCAACTCGTCGGCGCTGCCAAGATGAAGCGCTTGTTCGCCAAGGGAAATCGTGCCCTTTGTCGGATCGATAAGCCGAGTGATACACCGCGCAACTGTGCTCTTTCCTGAACCCGATTCGCCCACGATGCCCACCGTTTCGCCCGGCCTCACATCGAAGCTCACCAAGTTTGCCGCACGCGTTTCGCGCCGCTTTTGAAACCAACCGCCGCTCAGATAGGTTTTGCAAAGCGATTCAACGCGCAATGCTGGTGGCCCCGCAAATTCGCTTGCACGCACGGGCGGTTCGATCGGCGGAACCGACGCGATGAGCATCTGCGTGTAAGGCTCGCGTGGCGCGCTCAGCACCGTTTGCGTATCACCTGTTTCAACTTGTTTACCCTGCTCCAATACGACCACGCGATCAGCAATCTCTGCGACCACGCCCATGTCGTGTGTGATGAACAGAACCGCCGTGCCACGCTCACGCTGAAGCGCCTTGATGAGCGAGAGCACCTCGGCTTGCGTGGTTACATCAAGCGCCGTCGTGGGCTCATCCGCAATCAGTAGTTTCGGCTCCAGGATCAGCGCCATCGCGATCATGATGCGCTGGCGCTGCCCGCCTGAGAGCTGATGCGGATAACTCGCGTAAATGCGTTCGGGCTCAGGCAATTTCACCGCCTCAAACATCGCGATCACTTTCGCGCGGCGCGCGTTTGCGGGCAGCGAGGTGTGCTGCGCTAAAAGCTCATCGAGCTGCTCGCCGCAGCTCATGACTGGATTTAACGCTGTCATTGGCTCCTGAAAAATCATCGCCATTTCAGTACCGCGCTTGGCTCGCAAGCGCGCTGCATCAATCCCAGTCGCGCCGTTTAGCGCCGTGCCATTCAACACCAGATCGCCGCCGCTCACATGTACGTTTCCTGGCAGCAAACCCATGATCGAAAACGCGATCACTGATTTGCCCGAACCCGATTCACCCAACAAACATACGATCTCGCCCGCTTGTACATCGAAGCTGATGTGTTCAACGGCATGTGATCGATCACTTCCGCTCGGCAGCGAAATCGCGAGATCGCGCACCGATAATACCGGCGTTGCGGTCGAGCGCTCCTGCGGCGATTCAGCGCGGCTCATCGCTGCGCTCCACGTTTATTGAATTTCGGATCGAGCGTGTCGCGCAGGCCATCGCCAAGTAGATTCACGGCGAGCACGGTGAGTGTGAGAAAAATGCCTGGGAACCACATGTTGTAAGGTGCCGACGAAAACACCACGCGCGCCTCAGCCATGATGTTGCCCCAGGTCGGTATCTCGCTCGGTAAACCCAGCCCAAGAAAACTCAAGATTGCTTCAATCAGAATGGCAGACGCGCAAACATACGTGCCCTGCACAACCATCGGCGCAATCGAATTCGGCAGCACGTGTTTAAGCAGAATCTTCCAAACCGGCGTACCGACCGAGATCGCCGCCTCGATGTACGGCTCTTCGCGGATGCTCAACACTAAGGAGCGCACCAAGCGCGTGACGCGGGGAATCTCGGGAATCGCGATTGCGACGATCACAGTCGTAAGCGACGCGCCAAGCGCCGCCACCAAGGCGATGGCAAGCAAGATTGCAGGGATGGACATCAAGCCGTCCATAAATCGCATGAGCACCGCGTCTACCCGTCGGAAATAGCCCGCAAGCAGGCCGAACAAGGTACCAATCGCGAGCGCCACGACCGAAACAATCACTCCAACCAGTAACGACACCCGAGCACCATACAAAACACGCGAGTAGATATCGCGACCGAACGAATCGGTGCCCATCAGCAAGGTTCGCGGCGCTGTTTGATTATCGGGCCCGGTCCAGTCCACCGTAACGCCGGGCTTTTGGTTCATGTTCACTGCATCAAGCCAAGCCGGATCGGTCGTGCCAAGCCAGGGCGCGAGCAAGGCGATCACGGTGAGTACGATCAGCACCGTGCTTCCGAAGCGAACCGCTCCGTTTTTAAGCACGCGTCGTACGTTCGGGCTCACGGTAACACCTTAGGGGCCGCCGCACGGAAGGGGTTGTTGCAAAGAAAAAACATCCCCGCGCGCATCAGTAGCGAATCCTTGGATCGAGAAACACGTATGAGACGTCAACGAGCAGATTAATCAGCACATAGAGCACAGAAAAGAACAAAATTACGCCTTGAATCACAGGAAAATCGCGCGCGAGTACCGCGTCGACCGTTAAGGTTCCAAGCCCAGGAATTGAAAACACGCTTTCCGTCACCACCACGCCGCCGATGAGCAGCGCAACGCCGATTCCGATCACCGTCACAATCGGTACTGCCGCATTGGCAAGCGCATGCTTTATCAACACACGAGACTCGGGCAAGCCTTTCGCGCGAGCGGTGCGGACGTAGTCCTCCGTCAATGCTTCGGCCACACTCGCGCGCGTCACGCGGGCGATCAGCGCGACGTACACAATCGAGAGCGTAAGCGCAGGCAGCAACAAGTGCCGAATCCATTCGCCGATTCCTGCCGAAAATGGCTTGTAACCTTGCACCGGGAACCAATCAATCTGTAAGGCAAAGAAATAGGCAAACAAGTAGCCAATCACGAATACCGGTATCGAGAATCCGAGCACGGAAAAACCCATCAGCGCGCGATCAAGCCAGCCGCCATGCCGCCAAGCGGCGAGCGTGCCGAGCGGCACCGCGATCAGCACGGTGATCATGATCGTGAGGAACGCGAGCGAGAGGGTGGGCCCCACTCGCTCAGCGATGAGTGCAGTCACATCTTTCTTGAAGAAAAACGACTGACCGAGATCACCTGTCACCAACCCTTTTGCCCATATCGCAAACTGTGCGAAGAAGCCGCGATCAAGCCCAAGCTCTGTGCGGATGCGCGCGATGTCTTCATTGGTAGCCATATTGCCCGCGATGACAGCGGCTGGATCGCCAGGCACCAATCGAATCAGCGCAAAAACGATGATCGCCACAATCAGCATTACCGGGATCGTGGCCAGAATTCGTTTCGCGAGGAATGTACCCATACGCGGGTTTTATCAAGAACTTACGCGGATTTCGCTTTCACGCGCAGCAAATGCATCCCAATCGCTGCATTGAAGATAATGCGATCCATGATTCCAGACACCATGAACGCAATCGATCATGGCGCGGGCGGCGACTTAAGCTGCTTGCGCATGATTACCACGCAAGTGCCAACGCCCGCACACGACGAAGTGCTGATTCGAGTAATCGCAGCCGGCGTGAATCGCCCCGATGTGCTGCAACGCTCCGGCAAATACCCGCCACCGGCCGACGCATCACCTACGATGGGATTGGAAGTTGCAGGAGAAATCATCGCCATCGGTAGTGACGTCACCCGCTGGAAAATCGGGGATCGCGTGTGCGCGCTTACCCCTGGAGGTGGCTACGCGCAATACTGTGTGACACCCGCGGCGCATTGCTTGCCGATCCCAAATTCGCTCTCGATGCGCGAAGCTGCGGCGCTTCCAGAGACGTTTTTCACTGTGTGGGCGAACGTATTTCAGCGTGCCCGATTCGCTGCCAGCGAATCGATTTTGATTCATGGCGGCTCAAGCGGTATCGGATCTACGGCGATCCAGCTGTGCCGCGCATTTGGTGCGTCCCAGATCATCGTCACCTGTGGCGATCAATCAAAAATTGATTATGCCGTTAAGCTGGGCGCGAACCAGGGAATCAATTACAAAACGGAAGATTTCGTTGAGCGCACCAAAGCGCTCACCGGCGGACGCGGCGTCGACGTCGTTCTTGATATGGTGGGCGCGCCGTATTTTCAGAAGAACTTGAACGTTTGCGCGCTTGAAGGGCGCATCGCACAAGTGGCGTTTCAGCATGGCGTGCAAGCGGAATTAAACATGCAAGCGCTGATGATGAAGCGGCTGACATGGACGGGTTCTACGTTGCGTGCTCGACCGAAATCAGCTAAGGCTCAAATCGCCTCATCACTCGAAAAAGAGGTCTGGCCGCGCTTTGAGCCTGAACCGAACTCACTTAGGCCACATATCCACGCGACGTTTTCGCTGGAAGACGTCGCCAGCGCGCACCGCATGATGGAAGCAGGTGAGCACTTCGGAAAAATTGTGCTCACGGTGTCTAACGATTAGTCGCCGCGTCGCGCGATGCTTTGGGCGCGGTGATATGCGCCCAGGTTTCGCCTAAATTCCCTGCCCTAGCTCCCGGAGCGCACTTCCATTTGGCTCTGCTGATAATTCTGCAGGCCCACCCGGTTGATGAGCTCTAGCTGCGTTTCGAGCCAATCAATGTGCTCTTCCTCGCTCGCCAAAATATCGTTGAGCAAGTCGCGTGAGCCGTAATCCTTCACCGTTTCGCAGTGCGCGATTGCCGCTTGAAGATCAGGATGCGCAATCATCTCCAATTTCAAATCGCATTCGAGCGCTTCTTTCAAATCCTCGCCAATCATCAATTTGCCGAGATCTTGCAAGTTCGGCAAGCCTTCCAGAAACAAGATGCGCTCGATCAATCGATCCGCATGCTTCATCTCATCAATGGATTCGTGATGCTCGTACGCGCCGAGTTTTTCCAAGCCCCAGTTCTTGAACATTTTGGCGTGCAAGAAATACTGGTTAATCGCCACCAGTTCGTTGTAAAGAATCTTGTTGAGATGCTTGATGACTTCTTTATCGCCCTTCATGGGAACTCCTACTACGAATTAATTCAGCGCTGAACATTAACCTACGCTCAGCACGCGGAGTTTTCACTCGGCCTGCGATACACACCATCTAGGTGTGCTTGGATAGCTTTGCCCATCAATCCCAAGTTTTCGAGGGGCTATAAGTTATTTTTGCGAGAATAGATTTCATAATTTCTACCACTCTAACCTACGCTTCCATTGGGGTAATCCGCTCGAGTTCATCATGCAAAATCTCTCGCACACAGTCATGGCATTTGCCGCAACAAGTGGTGGCACCTGTCGCGCAGGCGATGTCAGCAGTCGAACTCGCTCCTTCGGCAACCGCAATTCGGATCGCTCTATCGTTGATGCCGTGCCAAATGCAAACGAGCATTTTGCGGTGAAACGGGTCAACACGACGTAATAGCTAAAACTGCATCCTGAGCAAGACCGATTCGCGTTTGTTTTTCTTGATTTGAATCAGTCATCACGCGAATTGGGCAGTATTCAACGATGCAGCGCTCACTTCGCCGTTTCCGAGCTGGTGCAAACGTGCGGCCCGCTTCGTCCTGCACATTCTTTGATGGCGCACACATGGCAGGCTGGGCGAGCGAAGCGCAATCGAGTGCGAGTCCTGTCTGCCGACGCATTCGGTATCGGGAGACACAACCTTCAACGCTCGACTTTGCGCTGCGAGCACACGAGCGCACACTTTGCATATGAAGCTATCCCTACCAACTATCCTGATTGCAGCTGCGAGTTTGAGCGGTTGCTTTCCGTATGCGACGACGTATGTTCATCTGGACGTCGAGAACATCGAGCGAAAACATGAAATCTGCCGGCAATACGGCGCACCCGCGATGGCAAGCTTCGAGTCAAACGGCGTGCGCTCCGAATTCAATCTCAATCCGAGCAAGGCGACTTACGACAAAGTCGCGGGCTTCACCATCACCGCAGCGCAGAACGTCGTTTTGTCAATGCCGGATGATCGCGTGCGCGTCACAATCGAAGGGCGCGCGGAGCCAGTCATCGCGCGCATCGTGAGCACATCCGCAAAGCGCAGCGCGAACGTGCAATTGATCGCGGAGCGCGCGCGCCCAGGCAATCAGCGCTACCGTTTCGATCTGATGGACTTACCGCCGCTCTCGTCGCGAGGAACCCTTGAGTTGCCAGCGATTTACGCCGACGGAATCGCCCTGCAGGTACCAACGTTGACATTTGAACGGCGTGGCTTCGTCGGTATCCTGCCGCTTAATTGCTAGAGAAGCGCTGAACAATTTCGCTTGATGCAGCGCACAGCGGATTGCGATGAGGTGAAGCATGGCGAAGCGATGCACACGCGGGGCTTGTTCAGCGCATCCCTAGATCGCGAACACAGGCATCTGGGTTTGAATCGCGCGATCGTCAGATTCTGAGAGCTGCCAGGAACCCGTCAAAAACGCCGTTGCCAACATACCAACCCGTTTCGTCGCGACTAGAGCGCGTCGCAAATATCAAATAAATATCTTAAACAAAGCCCAGACGTGGACCAAGGCCGCTTAATCAATGAGGTTGCTATTCCAATTTATGGCCGTGACGCCCCAATTTAATAAGGATTACCTCTTATTTGTTGCATATGAAACTGCTCGCCTGCAATGCGCATGTGCGACGTAGCTCACTTCGAAAACGCAGCACCAAACGGCCTCACGCGAATCCCCTCACGCAGATGCTTCCAAGGCAAGTCCGCAGGATCGGCGGCCATAGGGCCGGGCGCTTTGGCCACGAGAATCGTCTCCGCAATCGGCGTGAAATCAGCGCGGAAATGCACCGAGCTTTTGTTCACCAAAATCGCTTGCTCGGTCGGTTCGATGCCGACATAGCGATACATGGCTTGATCCGCCATTTGCGTTTTGTAGGTCGCGACAACGACGCGAACGCCTTGGTATCGCAAGCATGCCGACGGGCCAAGACGCAGCTTCATGCCACGATAGAAAATTCCGGTCGCGGCGACGTTGCCGTCTGAGATCGCTTCAACCGTCCACGGCAATTCAAGCGGCGAATCGCCGGGGATGCAGCTTTTCCCGCCCAGTGCGAAATTGAGCGTATTCCCGACGCCTACTTCATGCGCAGCCTTCGCGGCAGCACCGTCCACAATCAAGCCTGCCGCTGCACGCTCCGCTCTGCATTCGAGTAGCGCGCGAATCATGCCCATCGTGTCGCTATCGCCGCCCGCGCCTGGGTTGTCTTGGGTGTCGGCGATGACGACGGGTCTTTTTGCGCCACTACCCGCCGTGGCAATACGTTGCGCTTCGCGCACGGCGTCTAGCGCGGTGAGCACGCGCGCATCCCATTCGCCTTCCGCCGCAAGCACGCGCCGTTCAAGTTGTTCGACGGCTGCATTCGCTGCGGCTTCCGACGATCCATACGTCCAGACAACGGCCCCACAGCCGTCGAAGTCGGCGGCAGGAAATCCGGGGGTGAATGACGCACTCACAATGTCCCGCGATTCAAGCGATGCCACCAGCCTGTAAATGTCGTTGCCGGGAAAAAGATCCGTGCACTGCGATGTGATCGGAATGACGTACGGCAGTTTGCGAAACGCGACATCCGGCGCGTTCATGCCATTGATGCGTTGCTTCAAATAGAACGCCGCACGTGCGCCTGTTTCCGCCATGTCGATGTGAGGATACGTGCGATAGGCGACCATCATTTCCGCATGCTTAAACATCGCTTCCGTTGTGTTCGAGTGCAGATCGAGGCTCACTGCGATCGGCGTTTTCAGGCCGACGATTTCGCGTACGCGCCGCAGAAGTTCACCTTCACCATCGCGATGTGAGTCAGTGACCATCGCGCCGTGCAAATCGAGGTACACCATATCCGCGTTGGCTTTACGGATACCCTCGCAAATCGCGCTCGCAATGCGTTCGAAGGCGTCATCGGTCACCTCGGCCGATGGGCTCGCTGCAGCCCACGCCGTCGGGATCAGCTCGTGCTTGTTCCCCATCTCGGCCATGAAGCCCGAGATCGGAATATTTTGATCCTGGAAGCGATCAAAAATCTCGGTGCCGATGGAGACAGGCGGCCAACCCCCGCCTTGGACGAAGCGTTCGTACGTGGCTTTAGACGGGGCGAAGGTGTTGGTTTCGTGCTGGAAACCGCCGATAGCGATGCGCATAGGAATATCGTGTTGAGCTCGGCTCTTGTCGAGCAATAGAGCGCGATGATATGTCAGCCATTCCGGAGTGCTTCGCGCGATTTCAGGTCGCGCCAACGACGTCCATTCAGCATGACTCCGACCCACGTGTTTCGCACAAACAGGTGGTAGCTTCCCAGCGCAAGCGCGAGCGTTCCGGCGACGACAAGTGGCCACTCAATGGCCCAGCCGCCGCTCCACTGCGTGCCTACAACTTGCAAGAACATCACGATTGGGAGATGCACGATGTATGTCCAATACGAAGCGGCTGAGAGGTAGCGGATTCGCAGCGACGATCGGGCTAGAAACCTCATCGCAAGCGACAAAAAAGCGAAACAGAGCGCCCACGCGGCTACGGCATACAAAAATGCGGATAGCGCCTTCTTCGCGTTTACGGCAGACAGCCCAATTAGAGCGGAGATTTCCGCATGCGAGACACTAGCAAGCACTGCAGTAACGCCAACTAAAAGTAGCGCCCAGGTATTGTTTCGGATCGCTCCTAGCGCGTCTCGATGCCGCTCGATAGCGCAACCCACCGCAAACGCGAAGCCATACGCAACCCATGCGGCAATATTTCCGTAGAGCGTCTTATCAGGCGTTGGAATACCAAACCAATGCATCCACTTTGGATGCAGGTAGAGCGCGATCGCCAACGGAACCGCCAACACAAGTGGAGCGTACCAGCGAGAAACTTGTGTTGCGACAAATCTAGCGGCGCAGCCCATCGGCTGCGAGAGCTTGAGCGCGTCGACAAGCGTGCGAAGCGTAACGAAAACGCTATAGAAGAGAATCAATACCCAAAGAAACCACAAGTGCGTCAGCGGGAAATCGTCCGGGCGAAAGGTCGGGCCAGGCGGCGACTCCTTCGGAAGCTCACCGAATTTGAGCTTCACCATCCACACGATCGCGACAATGATTGCAGTGAGCACAATCGGCCAGAAAACGAGTAGCGGCACGGCGACACGTTTCCACCGATCAATCAAAAAATTGCGAGTTCCGAAGCGCTCGATGAGCGCACTGGCGAAGAATCCAGCCAGCACAAAGAAAACCAGCATTCGAAACGCGTGAATCACATAAAACACAAGCGCTGGAGCGACGCTCCGTGACTCATCCATGATCGGCCACGCGGACGGTCCTGGCATGTAGGCAAGCGCCGCGTGTAAGCCGATGCCGAGGAGTAATGCAATGGCGCGCGCCGCGTCCAGTGCGTGTATTCGTTCAGCCCGAGCAAAGTTCGTTGCACTGTTGTCAATCACGGTTAGCCCCGTTCCTCATTGGTGGTGTGAGGCGATTGTTCTGTGCGCCTTCGGCCGACACAATAATGAGGCGACAAGCCCTATGTATCGGCTCGCGAAGTGCTTTTTTTAGCCGCGAGCGGATATTTCAGCGTGCAGCGCAGCGTGTGCCCAGAAAAAAGCCGCCGTCGAAAACTCGAGCGGCGGCAGCAGGGGAGGAAGGAGGTCTTGTTGTCTGTAGATTACAGCGCGGGTACTTGCTTTTCTGTTGTGCGCGTTTCGAGGTAATACTGCACCGCTTGCTCGGGCTTCCTTGGCGTAACGTCGCCTTTTTCGTCAACGTTGCCCTCTTTGCGCCATGCGTCATAGCGTGCCTTCGCTTGAGCGCCGTACTTTTTGTAGATGAAGTAGCCGACCGCAGCGAGCACCCCCACGAACAACACAATCTTTGCAGCTTTCGCCCAAGAAACGATCCAGTGGATACCCATGCCAAACGCGACCCATTTCACCCACCAGTACCCGCCAAACGTCATCCAGTTGATGAAGAAGCAGAGCCCGACGACGAAGATGAATTGAAACGGTGCCACCGCCGCTTCATAGAGCGTTTTTGCTGGACGAGTGACAAAACCGAGCGGATTCATGATGTTTCCCCGAAATAGTTCGTTGCGACATCGCAACGGAATGAATTCTGGTTTCGGAGAGATTGGAATGCGAGCAGCGTGCGACAAATCGCGCATAAACGGCGCGAAACGCTTTTCAGTTTCGCGAATTGCGCGGACCGCTACTGCAACGAATCGCGCAACAGCGAGAAATCACCGCTACGACGGCACTCGAAATAATGTTTCAACGTGGTGGACACGGTGCGGAAGGCCAGCTCTTCCCAGGGAATCTCGGACTCCTGGAAGAGACACACCTCGGTGCTCTCGGGCGTGGTCGCGAATTTGGGCTCCGCCAAATCGCCCAAGTACATCATGTGAACCTGGCCGATCCGAGGCACCGAAATCACGGAAAGCAGGGGGCCAAGTTCGACCGTAGCCACCGCCTCTTCGTAGAGTTCGCGCTGCGCGCCCTCCTCCACTGATTCCTCGAGCTCCATAAAGCCCGCAGGCAGTGTCCATTTCCCAAATCGCGGCTCGATTCCGCGTTTACACAAAAGGATTCGGTCTTCAAATACCGGCACGACACCACAAACGATGAGGGGATTTTTGTAGTGCACCGTGCCGCAATCTGGGCAAACGTAGCGTATACGGTGGTCACCTTCGGGAACTGAGCGCGCTAAGTTACCGCTACCGCATTCAGAGCAAAACTTCATGCAACCTCTGCGACGGTGGCCTGTGGCAGCTTGATAAAGTGTTCGCGGTAGTGCTTCAGCTCATCAATCGATTCGTAAACGTCGGCTAGGGCGGTGTGACGAGTCTTTTTTTGGAACGACTTTTTCACCTCGGGTGCCCAGCGTGCAGCCAGCTCCTTCAACGTGCTGACATCGACGTTTCGGTAGTGAAAATAGTTGTCGAGTTTGGGCATGTAGCGCTCCATAAAGCGCCGATCCTGATGCACGCTGTTGCCGCAGCAGGGGCTCACGCCTTTTGGAACGTATTGAGAGAGGAATTCAACCAAACGGTGTTCGGCCTCAGCCTCGTTCATGAGCGAGGCTTTCACCTTCTCGATGAGGCCCGAGCGTCCATGGGTATTTTTGTTCCACTCATCCATCGCGTCGAGCACGCTGTCCGCCTGTTTGATAACAAATACGGGCCCCTCAGCGACGGTGTTGAGATTTTTGTCAGTTACCACCACCGCGACCTCGAGAATTCGACATGAATCTGGATCGAGCCCCGACATTTCCATGTCCAGCCAAATGAGGTGCGATTGATCTTGTGACATACGGGGTTTTCGTCAAAAAACAGCTTAGGAAGACGCGGGGCGGTGTTTGCGATAAGTACTACCCTGCTTGACGCCGGGAGAAGGGCTCGCCGCCCGTTCAGTTTCTTCGTTATTCATTACACCGCGCCCAGATAGCTCGGTAGCAATCGAAAAATCGAAGAAAATGACAGCCAATTGATTTTCACATAGTTTTTCATGGCTTCAACGGAGACTTTCACGCTGTTCGGAGGCTTAGTGCTTCTGGCGATCTTGCTCCAATACGCAATCGAGACCTATCTCTTGAGGCGGCATTTGCGCTACGTTGCTGCGCACCGTGGTGCCGTGCCAGCGCCGTTCGGCGACACCATCGCCCTATCCGATCATCAACGCGCTGCTGACTACACACTGGCAAAAGGCGGCTTTTCACACCTGGAAGCAACCGTCGGTGTGATTGTGTCAATCGCGCTTCTTTTCTTTGGTCTGGCCTGGCTATGGGGTTTGACCGCCAGCGTCACAAGCGCGATTTGGATTCGTGAGCTTTTGCTGGTTACGTTCATGTCGATCATTACGGGCGTCATCAGCTTGCCGTTTAGCTACTACAGCACGTTTTCCATCGAGGAGCGTTTTGGATTTAACAAAACGACACAGGTAACGTTTTGGACGGACCTCATTAAAGGGACGCTCGTGTCTGCCGCGCTCTTGCTGCCACTTCTCGCGCTGGTGTTCTGGCTCATGCGGGCATCTGGCACGCTGTGGTGGCTTTATGCGTGGAGCCTCTTCATCGGGTTTCAACTTCTAATGCTCGCGATCTATCCCACCTTCATCGCACCAATATTTAATAAGTTCACGCCGCTTGCCAAGGAAGACACCAAAGCAGCCATTGAGGGGCTGATGAAACGCACCGATTTCGAGAGCAACGGGCTCTACGTCATGGATGGCTCCAAGCGCTCTGCCCACGGTAACGCTTACTTCACTGGCTTTGGCAAAGCCAAACGGATCGTCTTTTTCGACACGCTGCTCGAGAAACTTACCAACAGCGAAATCGTTGCGGTGCTTGCGCACGAGCTGGGCCATTTCAAGCGAAAACATATTGTGAAACGCATTGTGTTTATGGCGTTTGCAAGTCTCGCGTTCTTTGTTGCGACTGCGTGGGCGATGCAGCAGCCCTGGCTCTACACTCCATTCGGTTTTGCGGTGGACACGGGCAAGACCGCACCGGGTGTCGCCTTGATCCTATTTTCGATGGCACTACCCGCGCTTCTCTTCTGGCTCGGCCCGCTTGGCGCAGCGTATTCGCGCAAGCACGAGTTTGAGGCTGATGCGTACGCCGCCGCAGTCAGCAACAAGAGCGACCTCATTGTCGCGCTGACCAAGCTCTATCGCGACAATGCCAATACCTTGACGCCCGACCCAATGTATTCCGCCTATCATCACTCGCACCCGCCCGCGATGATTCGAATTGCGCATTTGCAGGGTTTGAGCACATAGCCCCTTCCCTTCAAGGGGAGGGCGGGGGTGGGGATGGGGTTCTTCGGTCACGTATTGATTCGAAACCCCTCTCTCTCTCTAACCTTCCTTCGAATGGGCGGAAAACGTCCGCGGCTTTTACCGATCAGAATGACAGCGCAAATCGATGATAAATCTCCAGTCCCTCGCCTTACTCACGCCACGCCCGCAACACAGCGAACCGGCGTTCACGCCTGCACAAATTACTGAACACTTGTCCCAATTACCGGGTTGGCAATTCGTTAGCGGCAAGATCGTAAAGACGTTTTCGTTCAAGAACTACTACGAAACCATCGCGTTTGTAAACGTGTTGGCGGCGATTTCGCACGCCACGGACCACCATCCGGATTTGACTGTTCACTACAGCCGATGCGTCGTTGAGTTCAACACGCATGACGTGGAACACGGCAAAGGCGGTATCTCGATCAACGATTTCATTTGTGCGGCGAGGATTGAAGTATTCCTAGCGCAAACGGCTGCAACCGCCTAATCACCCATCCCCACCGGGCACTCTCTGCCCACCTCCCCTTGATGGGGACGTAAATCGCGCGAGAAAAATTTGGAACAAGCCCTCGTCATCGAAACGCAACGTCGTCACGCAACAGTGAAACTCTCCGACGGACGTCGACTGAAATGTGTAACGAAAGGTCGGCAACTGCAAGCAGCGTGTGGCGATCTCGTGCAGATCACATTGACCAACGAACACGAAGGCGTGATCGAAAAGCTCGGCGAAAGAACCTCGCTTTTCTACCGATCCGACGAATTCAAAGAAAAATTGGTTGCAGCTAACGTTTCGCAGGTCGCGTGCATCGTTGCGCCCCTGCCCGCGTATTCCGACGAACTTCTCAATCGTTGGCTCGTTTGCGCGCGCGCAAGCGGCGTGAAGGCGATCATCGGCTTGAACAAAATCGATCTCGTGGAAGCGGCAGCCACCGCGAACGCGCTCGCGCTGTATCGAGAGATGGGATTTGATGTGATCCCGTTCTCAGCAAAATTTAACTTTCAACCGATGCGCGAACGATTGCTCGGCGAGAAGACGGTGCTCATCGGGCAATCGGGCATGGGCAAGAGCAAACTCTTGAACGCGCTCGTCGGCGAGGAAGCGCAGCACACACAAGAAATCTCGCAAGCGCTCGATTCCGGGAAACACACAACCACTTTCACTCGTCTCTTCGAGATTGCCCCCGAGCCAACGTCCGTGCCGGACGGCAACAGTTGGGTCATTGATTCGCCAGGCATGCAAGTATTTGGGCTTGCGCATTTTTCGCGCACGGAAATTGAGCGCGCGTTTCCCGACTTCGCGCCCCTCCTCGGGAAATGTCGCTTTCGCGATTGCAAGCATTTGCACGAGCCGAATTGCGCGCTGCTCGATGCCGTTTCGTCAGGCAAGGCGAGCGCGGATCGGCTGTCTTATTTGCGGAAATTCTGCGCAGAAACTGAGGCGATTCCGCATTATTCGAAGAACTGAGCGAAGTGCAATAAATTCTGCTTCCTAGCCCTTATTCTTCATCGGCTACAGTAAATTTTTCTTTTTTTTAACTTACGTGTATTTTCTCTTTCGGCCCCGGTAAAGCGTGGGCTAACGAAGCGTTTTTTATTGCGTGCCGCGTCATAGGTGCGTCTTCTGACCCGCATCGCTCAAGTGAATGGGTGTCGATAGCGCTTTCATCACATCGCACGCGCGCATCGCGCCATCATGCGCGCAGGATGCTTCGACAGACTTCAATACCTTCAGCAACTCCTGCAAAAGTGAAATGCGTGTCTCGACATGCACAACATGGTGCCGCACCACGCCCGCCACTGTTTCGCACTCTGTATCGGGCGATTTCTCAGCGTCGAGAAGCTGGCGAATTTCGTCATGCGACATCTCCAGACTTCGGCAATTTGCGATGAAGCGAAGACGCTCGATCTGTGAACGCGTGTAGCGGCGATAGCCGTTCGTGTTCCGGTTCGGCGGATCGATCAAGCCTTCGCGTTCAAAGTACCGAATGGTTTCAGTGCTGAGGCCAACGTGTGCAGATACGTCGCGAATTTGCATGAGCCCTCCCCTTGTACAGAAGCGTGCTTGACATTGTAGTAACTCAAAGGTTTTTAATGAGAAACACTAACGATTAACGAAAGCCACCGATGTCCGCCCACTGCCACGAACACAATTACGATAACGAACGGCCTCCAAGTGGCGCATTTACGCGCGCGTTGTGGGTTGCATTGGTCGTCAATCTAGCAATGTTTTTCGTCGAGATCGCCGTTGGGTGGCAGTCTCATTCGGTATCGCTACTCGCCGACGCCATTGATTTCGGGGGTGATGCGGCGAATTACGCCGTCTCGCTAGCGGTACTCGGGCTTGCGGCCCCATGGCGTTCGCGCACCGCATTGTGGAAAGGCTGGACGATGATCGCGTTCGGCGTGGTCGTCGCGGCAAAAACGATGTGGAACGTCGGACAAGGGGCTGTGCCTGAGGCAATGAGCATGGGCGTCATCGGCGCACTTGCACTCGCAGCAAACGTCGGCGTCGCGTTTCTTCTCTACGTGTATCGCAATGGCGACGCCAACATGCGCTCAGTGTGGCTCTGCACGCGCAACGATGCGCTCGGCAACGTTGCCGTGATGCTTGCCGCCGTCGGCGTATTTGGCACAGGTACGTTGTGGCCCGATGTATTAGTCGCCGGATTCATGGCGGCGCTTGCGATCCAATCCGGCGTACAAGTGATTCGACAAGCTAACAGCGAGCTTGCGAGTTTCAAGGCGAAGCCCGTTTAGTTCGTGTGGTCACGTTCAACACGGAACTTTCACGCTGCGCTAACATCTGACCGATTGCAGTATCACGCAAAATCGTTTTCGCAATCCATGTTCACTCAACCGGTTAAACGCTTTGTAAGCGCACTTCTCGCGATCTCTCTCGCGATGATGAGCGGTTTGGCGTCGGCAGAGACACATGATGTGAGCCATGCGCATGCGCACGAAGTAACTGCGAACGATGTACGCGTAACCCACGATCACGACTCGCACGATCACGATCGTGCAAGCGAGAGTGATTGCGGCTTTGGTGAGTGCGTAACGTGTCACCTGTTTTGCCACGCCTCTGCTTTGCTTCCAGGCAATACCGCGACCAATGAGCGGCACGACGCGAACATTGGCTTTCACTCGCGCGAAACGCCTCTACAAATCGGTCTCAGCGACCGCATCGAACGCCCCAACTGGTAACCACTCGGCGAATCGGCTGAGGATACGTCGCTCTCATAACGATACTCGCGCAATCTAGGAGATAGGCGCGCCGAAAGCACGTTTCTCTCGGCCCTCGAATCGCGTTGCTCAATACGCACGCGTCCATTCATTCGATTGATTCCGAGTCACTATGTCATCCAACACCGTTTTCTTCGCGCGCTTGCGCGGATGGCTGCGAATGCTGAGCGGCGCGTCCGTGCGACACGCACATCAGCGCGTCTTCCGAACTTCTGTTTCGCGGCTGCTACTTCTTTTCACGCTGAGCGCACTCGCAGCGAGCGGCGCACGTGCCCAATCTGCAGCCACAACAGCCAATCAAAAACGCTGGACGCTTTCCGAACTCTATGCTCAGGCTTGGGCGAACGATCCCGTTGCGAAATTGGGTGAAGCCATTGACGCAGAAGCGAAAGCGAAGCAAGAGCGCGCAACCTCGTGGCTCGCAGGGCCTCCCTCGCTCGACGCAGGCATTCGCACGGATGCGATTACGAAATCGTCCAGCCGTGAGGGATTGCGCGAGATTGAGTTTGAAGTTACAGCACCGATTGCCACAAGCCATCGCCGTAGTTTGCAGGCTGCAACGGCAAACGCAGAAGCTGCCACTCAGCGAGCTGCTATCGAGTCGCAACGACTCAAACTTGCAGGCGAAGTGCGCGAAACGTATTGGGCCGCGCGCGCTGCGGAAAGCGATTTGAAACTTGCTGAAGATGAGGCCATGCGCGCGAAATCGCTCGCTGCCGATTCAGCACGCCGCACTCGTGCGGGCGAATCGGCGCGAGTGGATACGTTGCAGGCGGAAGCGGCCGTACAGCTCGCTGAGGCAGCCGTGACCGAAGCGCGCGGAAAGTTGAACGCGTCGTACGCATTGCTGACTCAACTCGTGGGTGGAGCGCGTAACGATGTGACGGCACCGAGCGTAACTGCAATCGCAGAATCGAGAGAGAGTAAACCGACCTCTCACATACCTTCGCAGTCGCACGCATCGCTGACGCAAGCACGTCTCGCAAGCGCGGCAGCACGCGCGAGGCTCGATGAAGCCAATCGTGTTTCGAGCGAACCGCCTTCGGCAAAGTTCACACTAGCGAACGAACGCACCAACGAAGGCGGCAGCAAAAGCAGCGCACGAATCGGATTTTCGATTCCATTCGATGCGGCGTTTCGTTTCGGTAATTTCAATGCGCCGCGCGCAGCGCAGGCTACGCGTGAACTCGCGGAAGCTGACGGCGCAGCGCTGAGCGCTGAACGCACGGTGCTGGGTGAAATTCGCGTCGCAGAGCTTGCGCTTGCAACCGCAGAGGCGCGCGTGCCCCTCGTAAAACGTCGCGCCGAACTCGCTTCTGAAGCCGCTTCGCTCTATGAAAAGGCCTTTCGCTTAGGCGAACTTGATCTACCGACTCGACTTCGCATTGAAGGCGAGAGAGCGAATGCAGTGCGCGACGCAGCTCGCGGCGAACTTCAAGTTGAACACGCTATTTCGCGCTTGCAGCAGGCGCTGGGGAATCTGCCATGAACTTTATACAGTCCATCAAACACGCGTCTGCGACGCTCGCGCTCGTGATTGCAGCGTCACTCACCTCTCTTTCGATAGCGGGCCCAGGCCACGATCACGGAGACGCAGCGCCTGCCGCGGCCGGACCTAGTAGTCCTCGTTTCGAAACGCATAGCGATTTATTCGAACTCGTTGGCATCTACGAGAAAGACGGCGTCACGCTCTACCTTGATCGGTTCTTAACGAATGAACCCGTTGCCGACGCAAAGATTGACTTTGAGGCAGCAGGCATCAAGGGCATCGCAGCGGCGCAGCCTGACGGCACTTATCGCGTTGCGTTCGATGCGCTCAAAAGCGCCAAAGACAGCGTTGCGTTTTCATTCACGATAACACGCGGTAACGAAGCGGATTTGCTGGCGGCCGATCTAATTCTCAAAGAAGCGCATTCGGAAGACGACGGTCACGATCACGGACATTCGCACGGAATCGGTGATTTGCCCAAATGGGCTTATGCCGCTATCGCCATTTTTCTTCTGGGGATGGTTGCTGTAATTGCTTTTTTCGTAAAACGCAAAATCGGTCTCTAACCCCAATTTAACAGAGCCATTAAGAAATGAGTCATATTGTGACTACTCATCCTAGTTCTTCGTCATTCAACGCGACTTTTACGGCGCAATCGGTTTTTCGATCAATCGTTAAAGTCAGCGTCGCAATGGTCTTCACAGCCACGTTTGTAGCGTTTCCTGTACTTGCAGGCCCGGGTCACGATCACGGCGAAGCCGCACCTGTTGCTGGCGGCAACAGCCCAAAGCGTTTGCCCGATGGCAGTGTGTTTCTACCGAAGCCTGCGCAGCGCCAACTCGCGGTGCGCACGCTGCCCGTCGAGCCGAGCGATTTGCAACAAACCTTCGAACTCGCCGGGAAAGTCGTGATGGATCCCAATGCGGGCGGTCGCGTGCAGCCCACGCAAGCAGGTCGCATCGAGGGCGGGCCGCGCGGTTTGCCGAGCCTCGGTCAATCAGTGCGCAAAGGCGAAGTGCTCGCCTATGTCGTTCCGTCATCAAGCAGCATCGAGCGTTCGAATCAAAACGCGCAACTTGCTGAACTTCGCGCTAACAAAGACCTCGCAGAAAAGCGCCTCGCACGCATGCGCGAACTTGAGGGCACGATTCCGCGCAAAGAAATCGAAGCGGTGCAAAGTGAAATCGCGAGTTTGACCGCGCGAGCGGCCGCGATTGGCGGCGGGCTCTCGACTCGCGAGACATTGGTCGCGCCCGTCTCCGGTGTGATCGCATCCTCGAACGTGGTCACCGGGCAAGTCGTCGATGCACGCGAACTTGCGTTTGAAATTGTTGATCCCTCGCGGCAACGCATCGAAGCGCTCGCGTACGACGCGAAGTTAATCGGCAACGTGGGCGCGGCGACGATGGCCGTTGGCAACGAACGCGTGCCACTCAAATACATCGGCAGTGCACGCAGCTTGCGTGAACAAGCCCTACCGATGTCGTTCGCAGCGGAAGGCGCCGCGATTTCAAAACTCGCAGTCGGCCAACCGGTAACGGTGTTCGTACAAACAGGTACGAAATTAAACGGCATTCGTGTGCCCGCATCCTCCCTCATGAAAAACCCGTCGAACCAAACCATCGTGTGGGTCAAAACGGATTCGGAGCGATTCGATTCGCGCGTCGTCACGTTCGAGCCGTTGGATGGAGTTACGGTCGCGGTCACATCCGGCCTCAAAAAAGGTGACCGTGTGGCCACCAACGGCGCGAGCCTCATCAATCAGATTCGCTAGAAGGGCCACACATCATGTTTAAGTGGCTACTCGATAGCAGCCTCAACAACCGCTTGCTCGTATTAATCGGCAGCGTGGTGTTGATGGCGTACGGCGCGTTCACGCTCACGCGAACGCCAGTGGACGTGTTCCCAGATCTCAATAAACCCACCGTCACCATCATGACGGAAGCCGGCGGCATGGCCGCAGAGGAAGTAGAGCAACTCATCACGTTTCCGCTGGAAACGACGATGAACGGCTTGCCGGGCGTTGAATCGGTACGCTCGGTATCAAGCGCGGGACTGTCGTTTGTATACATCGCGTTTGATTGGTCAACGGATATTTTTCGCGCGAGACAAATGGTGTCTGAGCGGCTGACATCGATGGAGGAAGGTCTACCCTCCGGCGTCACTGCACGGATGGGGGCGATCAGTTCCATCATGGGCGAGATCATGCAAGTGGCGATCCCGATTGACACGACGAAGATTACGCCGATGCAAGTGCGTGAGTACGCGGATTGGGTATTGCGTCCGCGCCTGCTAGCAATTCCGGGGGTTGCGCAAGTGATTCCGATCGGTGGCGAAGTGCGGCAATTTCAAGTGCAGCCCAATACAACCCGTATGGCAGAGCTTGGCATCACGCATGAGCAATTAGAAAACGCGTTGCGTGGCTTTTCATCTAATACATCTGGCGGTTTTCTTGAATTGAACGGACGCGAATACCTGATTCGCAATCTGGGGCGAACCTCTCGTCTAGACGACCTGAAAAACATCGCGCTATCGACGAAAAACAATCAGCCCATTTTGTTGCGGCAAATCGCCGGTGTGACATTCGCGGCTGCGCTCAAACGCGGCGACGCTGGTTTTGAAGGTAAACCTGCGGTGATTCTTGGTATCCAGAAGCAGCCTAGTGCCGACACGATTGCGCTCACGCGCAGTATTGAAACGGCGATGACCGAGGTGACGAAAGGTTTGCCGCAGGGTATGGAAGCGCCGCGCGTTACCTTCCGGCAGGCAAGCTTCATCGAGGCATCGATTTCAAATCTTCAAGGAAAACTCATTGGCGCCTCGATATTCGTCGCGGTCATTCTGTTTATTTTTCTTGGCACGCTACGGCCCACGGTCATCGCACTCGTTGCGATTCCAGTGTCGATCTTTATGACGGCGCTTGTGTTTAAGTATTTTGGCTTGTCGATTAACACGATGACGCTCGGCGGGTTGGCAATTGCCATCGGCGGGTTGGTCGATGACGCCGTGGTTGATGTCGAAAACATCATTCGCAGGTTACGAATGAATCGGGAACAAAGCGCGCAGCAGCGACTCAGCCCGCTCGCGCTTGTTGCCAGCGCCTCGATGGAGGTCCGGTCGGGAATCCTTTATGCAACGGTGATCATCGTATTGGTGTTCTTACCGCTCTTTGCGCTGCCGGGCATTGAAGGAAGGTTGTTTGTTCCGCTCGGCATCGCGTTCATCGTTTCAACGCTCGCGTCGTTGATCGTATCGCTCACGATTACGCCAGTGCTTGCTTACTATTTGCTGCCAAAAATGAAATCACTCGATCATGGCGAAACGTGGTTTTTGCGGAAACTCAAGAGCGGCTATCGCAGCAGTCTTGAGAGCGTGTTGCGTCATCCAAAAATTGCGCTGTTTCTAGTCTCTATCGCGGTGGTGATTTCAATCGCCGCTGTTCCATTTTTCCCCACATCATTCTTGCCGCCGTTTAACGAAGGCACCCTGCTCGTCGGAATGCGGTTGAACCCGGGTGTGACGCTCTCCGAATCGTCGGCGCTCGCGAAGCAAGCAGAGGTGTTGATAAAACAAGTGCCCGAGGTGACACACGTCGGTCGCCGCAGTGGGCGAGCGGAGCTTGATGAACACGCTGAAGGCGTCCACGTGAGCGAGCTTGATGTGGGATTGCTGCCTGCGGATCAGTTGAAACGCTCGATGAACGAAATACAGGCGGATATTCGCTCGCGACTCGTGAACTTACCTGCGGCCACAGCGATTGGTCAGCCAATTTCGCACCGCATCGATCATATGCTCTCGGGCGTTCGCTCGCAGATTGCGATCAAGATTTTTGGCGAAGACCTAGATACCTTGCGCGGTCAAGCCGATGCGCTGCAAGCGCAACTCAAGAACATCAACGGTTTGACCGATCTTGAAATCGAAAAGCAGGTGCTCGCCCCAGAAATCAAAGTACGCGTTGATTACGCGAAAGCAGCGCAATACGGTGTGGCCACGCCACAGCTTTTGAACGTCTTGCAGAGCCTGGTTGAAGGCGAGAAGATCACGCAGATTGTCGAGGGTGGCCGTCGTTTCGCATTGGTCGTTCGCTTGCCGGAAACAGCACGCTCCGTGGAAGGACTGGCGAAGATTATGATTGAAACGCCAACGGGGCGCATTCCGTTATCGCTGATCGCGACGATTGAAGATAGCGACGGGCCAAATCAAATCAGCCGTGATGATGGAAAGCGTCGAATCGTGCTTTCAGCGAATGCTCAGGGTCGCGCATTGTCAGAAGTGGTCGCGGATATTCGCGGTGTTGTTGACGCAACGAAACTGCCCGAGGGCTATTTCATTACGCTCGGCGGGCAATTCCAGGCGCAAGAAGAAGCCTCTCGTTTGGTTGGATTGTTGTCTATCGTTTCGTTGATTTTGATGTTTGTCGTCCTCTACACGCGATACAAATCAGTGAGACTCTCCGCACTTATCATGGTCAACATTCCGCTGGCGTTAGTTGGTGCTGTAGTGGGTTTGTGGCTATCGGGGCAACCGCTGTCAGTCGCCGCATTAATCGGCTTCATCACGCTCGCTGGCATCTCGGTGCGCAACGGCATTCTGAAAGTCAGCCACTACATCAATTTGATGCGAATCGAAGGCGAAAGCTTCGATCAGAAAATGATTCTTCGCGGATCGCTGGAACGTCTTTCGCCGGTATTGATGACTGCGCTCGTCACCGCATTCGCATTAGCACCACTTCTGTTTGAAGCCGAGCGCCCTGGCACCGAGATTTTGCATCCGGTCGCGGTCGTCATCTTTTCGGGCTTGATTAGCTCTACCTTGCTCGACACGTATCTCACCCCTGCGATGTTTTGGCTCTTCGGTCGTCGCGACGCGGAGCGCTTGGTGAACGACAAAGATGCCGAAGCGTTTTAACCGTTACAAGTTTTCTCCACTTTTCATTCACACTCGAAAGGAATCGAAATGAAAATCACTGCACTCTTCCTCGCTACTGCGATCACGTTTGGGTCGTCGTCCGTATTCGCTGCGGGCAATCATGACCATTCACCGAAGCACGGCGGCATCATTGCCGAAGGTAAATCCTTCGACGTTGAGTTTGTCGGGAAACCAGATTCACTCGCACTGCACGTGAGCGATCACGGTAAACCGATGTTGGTAAAAGGCGCGACCGCGAAAATCACGATGCTCAACGGCACTACGAAAACCGAAGCTGAACTCAAGCCCACCGACGATGGCAGAAAACTCGAAGCGAAAGGCGCGTTCACCGTCACTAAAGGTACGAAGCTGATTTCGGTGATTACGCTGGCAGGTAAGTCACCTACGACATTACGTTTTGAAGTGAAGTAAGTTGCGACGTCGCGCGTACGACGTGTGCACTTTTCGTACCGTGCATGGTGTATTCGGCGGTAAATCGTGATCTAGCAATAGCAATTGTCACCCAAAATACTTGAGTGTGAATCGTTATTTACTACGTTTTCGATAGCCACTTTAATAGGCTGGTTCACCTCATTAAACTGAGGGTTGCTGGACTAAGTTAAAACAACGAAAAATACTCGCGCTGTTGCCAATCCTTCGTTTGCGCAGCATCGCTCTGAGTCGCACTGAAACGCGCAATTTCGTGACGCTTGATGTGCGCAAAATATTTCACGAAATCGCGGCCAAATCCATTGCAAAAAATTTCGTCGAGATCAAGTAAGCTGACCGAATCGGCAAGCGAGATCGGTAGCGCATCTGTTGAATCGTCGGAATATGGCGCAACGCCAGCGTGCGGAGATTCGAGGTCTCGCGCAATCCCGTCGAGGCCCGCGTGAATTTGTGACGCGATGTAGAGATACGGATTCGCAGCAGGTTCCCCCAAGCGGTTTTCAATCCGCGTAGCTGGGTCGTTCGCATGGCCGCTTGCTACAACGCGCAGTGCAGCGCCGCGCGAACCGACGCCCCAGATGGCGCGCTGGGGGGCCATCATATTCGGTTGGTATCGTGCGTAGCCGTTGATCGTTGGCACTGCAAACGCACAGCTCGCATGCGCATGCGCAAGTAGACCTGCGAGCCAATGCGCACCTACCGGCGAGAGCACGTTGCTCGCTCGTGCCCGAAAGTGATCCTCATTGGTAACCACGCGACCATCTCCCATTGAAGGGGAGGTAGGGATCGAGAACGCATTCGCACCACTTTTCTGATCATAGAGGGATTGATGCAAATGCCAGCCACTCGACACGATGTTTGGAAACTGTGGGCGACACATGAAAGTCGCGTGATACCCCGCGCGGCGCAAGGCTTGTTTGGTCGCATTACGAAACAGTGCCATCGAGTCCGCCGCAGCAAGTGCATCTTGCACATCGAACACACACTCGACCTGGCTCGGCCCGAGTTCGATTTCGAGCGAGCGAATCGGCAAGCCGAGGGATTGTGCGGTCTTCAAAATAATGCGCAGCGGCTCGTCGCTCATGTCCGCCCATTGTTCGCACAGCACGTTGTTGCCTGGATGAATCATTGACACCCGCGGCGCGGGCGCGGGCCACGAAGATTCTTCCGGTGCGAGTTTTGGATCGTCGAGTTTGTAGACATGAAATTCCACTTCGAGACCGCAACGCATCCCGTAGCCGAACGACGCGAGCTTTCGCAACGCTGTTTGCAACTGCCCGCGCGTATCAAAGGGCGACAGGTTGCCATGACGGTCATGCGTTTGACATTGAATCCACGCGATGTTCGGTGCCCAAGGCAACACGTGAAACGTCGGCGGGTCTGCACGCATCAGCACATCCGACGCGTTTGCAAACGATGCAAGCGATGGGTTCGTTTCGGTGATTTGACCGAATGCGACCGGATCGAACGTGGGAAACGCTGTGCGTGATGCTGTGTCTTTCAGAAGTAGCGTTCCCACCATCGGCAAACCGTTTCGAATGGCTTCAACCGCATACTTCGCGGTTAACGTTTTGCCACGAAAAATTCCGTGTTGATCGCAAAACGCGAAGCGCACGAGTTCGATTGGGCTGCCGCGAAGGAATCGCTCAATATCTTCTATGGTGGTTTGAGGTGTGGCGTTCATGCTCGCGTGTTCCCCTCTCCCGCCGGGAGAGGGTGATTCGGCGACGCCGAATCGGGTGAGGGATCGCGCCGATTTTCAGCAAACCACTTGCACGCCGCACGCCGCTTTGAATCAAACTCACGCCAATACGCATCCCACGAATCCGCCGCGCAGATACCATCGACTGTGATCGGACCCACTATTCGCGCGGCATCAGACTTGCTCCACTGCAGCGGCGCGGCGTCGCCCTTCTCAACCGCATCAATCGCATTTGACAATTGCCGACGAAAGGCGATGATGGCTTTATCCGTCGTACCGAGATGCTCTTTTGTGCGATCTTGAATTTCGCCCTGCGATTCCACTGCCCACTGATCGTGCACATTGATGTCGTGCCCCATGCCAGTGTAGGTCTCTGTCGATTGCTCAAGCGGATCGAAACCGTACTGATCATGCTTTCCCACGCGCGGAACGTAATCGGGCAACGAGTACAGTTTCAATCGTTGCTCGCGCATCAACGGCTTATCGAGCGGCTTGCCAAAACTCGTAAATACGGCGACCCAATACGTGTGGGTGTCGTCTACCGGGAGATGCCATTGCGTAATCGTCGTGTCGATTGACAACGGAATCACGAACGCTTGCGGAAACAATTGGTTCGTCACGCGCACATGCGTGAGCGTTTCGCTCAGGCGCCGTAGCGCCGTTAGTCGCATTCCGTAGTCGGTCGCTTCGACCGAAATCTCAGGGCTTTCGAATTCGCGAAGCACGCGCGTCATCGGCCAATCACTGCCTGCGCTTGCGGCGCGAAACTGCTTGCCGTAGCTCGCGCTCACGTCTTCGTCTTCGAAGAAGCGATGCAGAAACGATGCGTGCGCTGGATCGATGCCGACCTCCATCGCCTGCAACCAATTGCAATTCCAAAGCCCTTTGAACGCGAAGCTATGTGTCTCAGGTGCGACGAAACAATCAAGCGAAGGAAACGCGCTCAGCGCAACGCCCTCCGGCGCAAGCCATGCCCAGATCACGCCGCTTTTTTCTACAACCGGATACGACCGCTGTCTAATTCCATCACAGAGCCGCGAGCCTTTCGGTTCGCCCGGCGTTGCAATGCATTGACCATCTGCGCGAAATTGCCAACCGTGAAACGCGCAGCGAATGCCGCCACCGTGCTCTGCCGATTCGAGTCGACCGTAAGCGAGATCTGCCCCACGATGCGGACAAGCGCGATCAAGCAGCGCGAACTTCCGAGTCAGCGCGTCACGAAAGAGCACGAAGTCTTGCCTAAGCGCCCGAACCGCCTTCGCAGGACGCACACCCATCCGCGCATCAAGCGCCGGATCGAATTCAGCAGTCAGCGCGATCGGCTGCCAATAGTGGCGTAGCAGCGCACCACAAGGTGTTTCTGGGCCGATGCGTGTGAGGCGTTCGTTTTGAGCGGCGCGCATGTTGCGATCATAACGGTGCGTGCGTCTTTGCGAAAGCGGGAGTCAAACTCGTGCTCATACAGGTGCAAACTCGGCTGCGCTTAGCAACAACTTATCGCAAACAAGCGGCGTCAATCCCGCCTTCGCGAGGAGTGGCCTACGACCGCCTAAACGTTTGTCACACTCACCGTTTTCGTGTTCAGGTAAGCCTCAAGCGCCTCTGGGCCGCCTTCCGAGCCGTAGCCTGAGTCCTTGACGCCACCGAACGGCATTTCTGGAACTGCGACCGCCGGCTGGTTAATCCAAAGCATCCCGGTTTCAACGCCGTGCGAAAGCATGTGCGCCGTTTTGATGGACTTCGTGAAGGCGTAGGCTGACAAACCGAACGCGAGGCGGTTGGCCTCTTTGATCGCTTCTTCGATGGTGTCGAAGCCGCGAATGCCTGCGATGGGGCCGAATGGTTCGTCGTTGAAAAGTGAGGCGTCGAGCGGGACGTCGGCGACGACGGTGGGTGTGAAGAAATTACCCGCGCTTCCGATGCGTTCACCGCCGGTGACAATTTTCGCGCCCTTTGCTTTGGCATCTGCGACGACTTTGCTCATCGCGTCTAAGCGACGCGCATTGGCGAGCGGGCCCATTTGCGTGCCTTGCGTCAGACCATCGCCGACTTTCAAAGCCTCTGACATTTTGACGAAGGCCTCGGTGAATTCGGCTTTGATTTTGTTTGCAACCAAGAACCGTGTCGGCGCGATGCAGACTTGGCCAGCGTTGCGGAATTTCGCGGAGCCCGCAGATTTCACGGCGAGCGCAATGTCAGCATCCTCAGCAACAATCACGGGCGCGTGTCCACCCAATTCCATCGTGGCGCGCTTCATGTGCTGACCCGCCAACGCGGCGAGCATTTTGCCAACGGGTGTCGAGCCCGTGAACGTAATCTTGCGAACGATGGGGTGCGGAACGAGGTAGCTCGAAATTTCAGCTGGATTGCCGTACACAAGCTGCACCACGCCGGGTGGAATGCCCGCGTCCACAAACGCGCGAATCAGTTCGGCGGGCGATGCAGGCGTTTCTTCCGGGGCCTTAACGATAATCGAGCAGCCCGTCGCCAGCGCCGCAGAGACTTTCCGCACGACTTGGTTGATCGGGAAATTCCAAGGCGTAAACGCGGCCACGACGCCGACTGGCTCTTTAAGCACCATCGCAGTGATGTTCATCGCGCGCGCGGGCACGATGCGGCCATACACGCGGCGGGATTCCTCGGCAAACCATTCGATGATTTGCGCAGAAGACGCAACTTCAACCTTCGCCTCGCCAATCGGTTTTCCCTGCTCGATCGTCATGTAGGCGGCGATCAACTCAGCGCGTTCACGCAGGATCACAGCGGCTTTGCGCATGATGTCCGAGCGCTCCAATGCCGTCATGTTTCGCCAGGTCGCAAAACCCTTCTCCGCAGCAGCGAGCGCACGATCCAAATCCGCGGTCGATGCGTGAGCAACACGGCCCACTTCGCTGCCCGTCGCCGGGTTTACAACAGCGAGCGTTTTGCCGCCACTCGCGTCGCACCAAACGTTATCGATGAGGAGCTGTGTATTTGGGTAAGTCAGAGATGCGGTCATGATAAGAGAGGCAAAAAGGCATCGTACGAACACGTACGCTGCAAATAAAAAGGGATGAGGATGGAAGAATAGCGCGTCGCGTCCCGCGATGTGTGATCAGGCCTCAACGGCGACATGATAAGTGCGTACACGCCCTACTCGTCACGAGGTCGACGCAACGACACTACTTTCGCGCAAGCTATGCGCTTTCAGTTCGCAAAACGCTGGGGCTAGCAGCAATAAAACAACCTAGTTGGTATAGGTTAATTTTCGGCGCTTAGCCCTGTCCCTTCGAGCGAAAACGCTTAACTGTTACGAAGAACTACGATGCCTGGACCGCTTTGACACAGATCGCGAGCAACGCACTCGGCAGCGCGCCGAGAACCAAAATCGCAAGTGCGTTCGCTGACAGCAACACCATTTCGCCGCGCGATGGCATGGCGAGCTTGCCCTCATCAGCGTCGGCAAAGTACATCACTTTCACGACGCGAAGGTAATAGAACGCTCCAACCAGCGACGCAAGCACGGCGATCACGGCAAGCCAAACGTAGTTTGCGTTAACCACAGCTTCGATTACGGTGAGCTTCGCCCAGAAACCAAGCGTCGGCGGGATGCCTGCAAGCGAGAACATCGCAAGCAACATCAAAAACGCGAGCCACGGTGAGCGCGAGTTCAACCCTTTGAGATCGTCAATGTTCTCAAATTCAACACCGCGTGCCGAGAGCAATACCAATATCCCCAGTGAAACTAAGCCGGTGATCGTGTAGACGACTGCGTAGAAAAGCGCCGCGGAGAAGCCTTCTTTTCCGCCTGCGACGACGCCGAGCAGCAGGAATCCCATGTTCGCGATGGCCGAATACGCGAGCATACGTTTGATATTCGTTTGCGCGATTGCGATAAGGTTTCCGAGCACGACGGACAGCGTTGCGATCACCGCAAGGATGATCGACCAATCAGTAATGGCAGCGGCAAGCCCATCGTTGAACAAGCGGTAGGCGAGCGCGAAGGCAGCCACCTTTGGCGCAGTGCCAAGAAAGAGCGTCACCGCGGTTGGCGCGCCGTTGTAAACGTCGGGCACCCACATGTGAAACGGCACAACACCAAGTTTGAAGGCCACACCTGCTGCGATGAAGACCAATCCAAACGCGATCGCCGTGCGGTTGCCTTTCGCGAGCGCTGCGCCGATCGCGTCGAGATCCAGAGAGCCCGTAGCGCCGTAAATGATCGACATGCCAAACAACAGCAATCCTGACGCAAGCGCGCCGAGTACGAAATACTTCATTGCGGCTTCGGTGGCGATTTTGTCGTCACGCTTCAACGCAACGAGCGCGTACATCGAAAGGCTCATGAGTTCGAGGCCGAGGTACGCGGTGAGCATGTTGGCGGCGGAAGCCATCACCAACATGCCGAGCGTGCCGAGCAGCACAAGCGTCACGTATTCGCCATTGGCGAGATCGTGCTTCTTGAGATAGCGCCACGAGTAGCCCATGGCAGCGGCAGCCGACAATAGGATTGAAAGCTTGAGCACCGTCGCCACGCCATCTACGACAACCAGATTCGAGAACGCGTACTGCGGCGCAGAGCCAATCGGCGTACCCACTGCGTACACGTAGGCCGCGGTCCAAAGAAGCGCAGCAATGCCGCAGGTGAAGGTGTAGAGCTTCTGATCGCGTCGCACAAACAAATCGACCACAAGGATCAAGCACGCGAGCGTGAGCAGAACGATTTCTGGGGAAACGAGGGTGAGGTCTTTCATTTTTGTATTGGCCTCGTTACAGTTTCGATTTCGCGACATGCGCGATGAGTTCATTCACGCTCTGATGCATGACTTCGGTGAAGGGCGCAGGGTAGATACCCATCGCGAGCACGCAGACCGCGAGCACCGCCAGCATCCAAAATTCGCGCGGCTCGATATCAGTCAACTGGCGCACATTGTCATTGGCGATATCGCCGAAGATCACGCGCTTGTACATCCAGAGCGAGTAAGCGGCACCGAGGATCAAGGTCAGACCGGCCGCCGCGCCTACCCAAAACATTCCTTGCTTCACTGCGGCAAGCGTTACGGTGAATTCGCCGATGAAACCGGATGTGCCTGGAAGGCCTGCATTCGCCATCGTAAAGAGCATCATGAACGCTGCGAATTTCGGCATGGTGTTTACCACGCCACCATAGTCCGCAATGTTTCGTGTGTGCATACGGTCGTACAAGACGCCGACGCACAAGAACATCGCGCCGGAGATGAAGCCGTGCGAAATCATTTGCATCAGACCGCCCTCAATACCGAGCGCGCTGCCCTGCGTTTGCACGAAGAGGAAGAAACCAAGCGTGACGAAACCCATGTGCGAGATCGACGAATACGCAATCAGCTTCTTCATGTCGGTTTGAATCAACGCAACAAAGCCGATGTAGACAATCGCGACCAACGAAATCGCGATCACGAACGGCGCAAGATACACCGAAGCATCGGGAACGATTGGCAGGATAAAGCGCAAGAAGCCATACGCGCCAAGCTTCAAGGTGATCGCGGCTAGCACCACCGAGCCGCCCGTCGGCGCTTCGACGTGCGCATCCGGCAACCAGGTGTGTACCGGCCACATCGGCACTTTCACCGCAAAGGCCAGGAAGAACGCAACGAACAACAGGATCTGCGGATTCATTGCGAGCGGCACTTTGTGGAACTGCGCGATTTCGAAGCTGCCGCCAGAGACGTTGTAGAGATACAAGAGCGCGACCAGCATTAAGAGCGAACCGAGCAATGTGTAGAGGAAAAACTTCACCGCAGCGTAAACGCGGTTCGGGCCACCCCACACGCCGATGATGAGATACATCGGGATCAACATCGCTTCGAAGAAGACGTAGAAAAGCACGGCATCGGCGGCGGCAAAAGCGCCGTTAATGAGCCCCGACATGATCAAGAACGCGGCGAAATATTGCGCAGGTTTCTCTTCGATCACTTTCCAACCGGCAACAACGACAAAAATCGTGATGAAGCTATTCAGAATCACGAACCACATTGAGATGCCATCAACACCCAAGTGGTAATTGATGTTGTAGCGCTCAATCCAGCTTGCTTTCTCAACAAACTGAAGCGCGGCCGTTGAGGTATCAAACCCGGTGTAGAGCGGGATGGTGACTAAAAACCCGGCGAGCGCGGCAATCAATGCAATCCAGCGGGTTGCATTGGAGCCTTTGTCTTTCGCAGTGGTCATCACGGCGATACCGCCGATGATCGGGATCCAGATAGCTAGTGAGAGCAGCATGATGTGTCGTTCTTTTCCGCTCTATCGCGTTAACGTAGTAACAGCCATGTGAGGAAGGCAAGAATGCCCGCCACCATCACGAAGGCATAGTGATAGATGTAGCCCGTTTGCAAATGGCGCATCACCCCCGAGAGCAAGCCCACTCCCTTCGCTGAACCGTTCACGAACGCGCCGTCGATGATCGCGCGATCGCCAATCTTGAAGAGGCTCTCGCCCAACTTGCGCGCGCCACCTGCGAAGAAAAATTCATTGAAGCGATCAAAGTAATACTTCTCTTCGAGCACCTTCACAATACCGCTGAACTTTTCACGCAAGCGAGCTGGCAACGCTGGGTTGACGATGTAGAGGTAATACGAAAGCGCAACGCCTGCCATCGCAAGCCAGAACGGCGCCGTCATGAAGCCGTGAACGGCCATCGAAATCCAGGTGTAGCCATGCTCACGCAGCGCGGCGAGTGTGTCGTTTGCGGCGGCAACCGTGATGATTTCCTTACCCGTTGGGCCGATGGAGCCAAACCAATTTTTGATAATGGCGGGCTCAAACATAAACGCGCCAAGAATCGCCGATGGAATCGCGAGCAATACGAGCGGGAGCGTGACGACCCAAGGCGATTCGTGCGGTTTGCCGCTATGCCCGTGGCCGTGATCGTCGTGGTGCGCGTGATCGTCGTGCTCATTTGCGTGAGGTGCTTCGTCGTATCGCTCCTTCCCGTGAAACACGAGGAAATACATGCGGAACGAATAGAACGCAGTGACGAATACGCCGAGGACGACTGCGATGTAGGCGTAAGTGGAGCCGAAAATCTTGCTGTGGCTCGCGGCGACGATGATCGAATCTTTCGAATAGAAACCCGAAAGGAACGGGAAACCAATCAACGCCAGCGAGCCCAGAAGCGATGTGATCCATGTGATCTTCATGTACTTCGCGACGCCGCCCATATAGCGAATGTCTTGGTTGTGGTGCATGCCAATAATCACCGAGCCCGCACCTAAGAAGAGCAACGCCTTGAAAAACGCATGAGTCACTAAGTGGAACATTGCCGCGCTATACGCCGAAACACCGAGGGCGACCGTCATATAGCCAAGCTGCGAAAGCGTCGAGTAGGCCACCACGCGCTTGATGTCGTATTGAATGATGCCTAGGAAGCCCATGAAGAGCGCCGTCGTTGCGCCGATGATGAGCACGAAGGACAACGCCGTGGTGGACATCTCAAAGAGCGGCGACATACGCGACACCATGAAGATGCCTGCCGTCACCATCGTTGCTGCGTGAATCAGTGCAGAGATCGGGGTTGGGCCTTCCATCGAATCCGGTAGCCACACGTGAAGCGGAACCTGCGCTGATTTACCCATCGCACCGATGAAAAGCAGGATGCAAGTCGCGGTCATCAGCGAGACGACACCGAACGGCCCCATCAGGATTGCGATGTCTTTAAGCGCGGGCGCTTTCTCGAACACGGTTTTGTAATCAAGGCTGCCGGTGTACGCGAGCACGAGACCAATGCCGAGCAAGAAGCCCAAATCGCCCACGCGGTTCACGAGGAACGCTTTCATGTTGGCGAAAATTGCGGTCGGCTTTTTGTACCAGAAGCCAATCAACAGATACGAGACCAGCCCCACCGCTTCCCAACCGAAGAAGAGTTGCAAGAAGTTGTTGCTCATCACGAGCATCAACATCGAGAAGGTAAAGAGCGAGATGTAGCTAAAGAAACGCTGATAGCCCGGGTCTTCTTCCATGTAGCCGATGGTGTAGATGTGCACCATGAGCGAAACGGAGGTCACCACCAGCATCATGGTGACGGTGAGCTTATCAATCAAGAAACCGACTTCAAAGCGCACGCCGCCCGACACCATCCACGTATAGAGCGGACCGTTAAACGTATTTCCTGCGAGCACATCAGCGAACACCACGCACGATGCGATGAACGAAATCAAGACGCCGAGGATGGTGACCGTGTGTGCGCCTTTGCGGCCAATTTGCTTTCCAAGCAAGCCCGCGATGATTGCGCCAATGAGTGGCGCAAACGCGACGATGAGATAAGACAGTTTCATGCGCTTACCCCTTCAACTTTCCGATTTGGTTTACGTCAATCGAGCCGACGTTACGGAACAGCACAACGAGGATCGCGAGGCCAATTGCAGACTCAGCAGCGGCCACGGTCAGGATAAAGAACACGAAGACTTGCCCCGAGATGTCACCGAGGTAGCTTGAGAACGCGATGAAATTCAAATTCACCGCGAGCAGCATGAGCTCAATCGTCATCAGCAAAATGATGACGTTGCGACGATTCAAAAAAATGCCTATCACGCTGATCGTGAACAGCAACGCGGCTACCGTCAGATATGAGGTAAGAGTTGGTTCGGGCAACATTATTGTTTGCCCCCTTCAGAAGCAGCCGTTTCAGCGGCAGTGG
Source organism: Betaproteobacteria bacterium (assembly GCA_013298145.1). Taxonomy (GTDB): domain Bacteria; phylum Pseudomonadota; class Gammaproteobacteria; order Burkholderiales; family Casimicrobiaceae; genus Casimicrobium. The sequence continues at coordinate 231,070 of JAAFJO010000005.1, read as the reverse complement.
GCGTTTCAGCCTCGAGCTTCAATACACGAAGGCGTTGGTCACGTTTCACAAGCACCTGCTCGCCCGGATTTTGGTATTTGGTTTCGCGTCGATCACGCAAGGTGAGCGCGATTGCCGCAACGATGGCCACCAACAGCAGCACGCCAGCAATCTCCACCGCGTAGATGTACTTAGTGAAAAGTTCGAGTCCGAGCGCTTTTGTATTGCTGCCATCAACGACGATCGCGTTGGTGGTTCCAGTCGGGCCTGATTGGCCTTTGAACGCAAGGCGCATGACCAGCACCATCTCAACGAGCACAGCGGCCCCGACCAACAGCGCGACGGGCAGATGGCTCTTGAACTGCTTACGCAACTCTTCGAAATTCACGTCGAGCATCATCACCACAAACAGGAAGAGCACCATCACAGCGCCCACGTACACGAGCACGAGCGCGATCGCAAGGAACTCCGCTTTCAAAAGCATCCATAGCGCGGAGGCCGAAAAGAAGGCGAGCACGAGGAACAGTGCGGCGTGCACAGGGTTTTTCACCGAGATCACGCGTGTTGCTGAGAGCAACAAGATCCCCGAGAAAACGTAGAAGACGATGGTGGCTAAATCTGGCATGTTTGTTTTTGCATTGTGCGGCCCAGCTCGAACAAGAACTGGCCCCCGCCTGCGCTCCTAACCGATCATTCCGCAGCGTGCCGAACGAACGTTCAAAGTAGAGTAAAGGTCACCGATAACGTGCGTCTACCGCACGATCTGCTGCAATTTGCTTCTCGTACCGATCGCCCACGGCGAGCAGCATTTCTTTCGTGTAATACAGATCGCCGCGCTTTTCACCGTGATACTCAAGGTGGCGCGTTTCAACAATGGAATCCACCGGGCAGCTCTCTTCGCAGAAGCCGCAAAAGATGCACTTGGTGAGATCAATGTCGTAGCGCGTGGTGCGACGGGTACCGTCTTCACGAACGCCCGATTCAATGGTGATCGCCATTGCGGGGCACACGGCTTCGCAAAGCTTGCAAGCGATGCAGCGCTCTTCGCCGTTTTCATAGCGGCGCAACGCGTGAAGCCCACGGAAACGGGGGCTTTGCGGCGTTTTTTCCTCGGGGAACTGCACGGTGATTTTGCGATGAAACATGTGGCGCCCGGTCAAAGCGAGGCCTTTCCACAGCTCATAGAGCAGGAAGCTCTGAAAATAGTGTTTCAGTGAAGCAACCATTTCAACCTCAATGGAACGCTGTGCCCCACGGTGTCTGCATGATCACCGCAAGGAACAAAATGAATACGAGCGTGACTGGAATGAACACTTTCCAGCCCAAGCGCATGATCTGGTCGTAGCGATAACGTGGGAACGATGCGCGGATCCAGAGAAAGAAGAACAAAACGACGAAGACCTTCAGCGCTAGCCAGAAGAATCCATCGCCAAACGGCGTCATACCGAACAGCTTGAGCTCATTGGTGATCGGGAACGGCGACAGCCATCCGCCCAAGAAGAGCAAACTGGTCAACAACGCGATCAGGATCATGTTCGCGTATTCGGCAAGGAAGAACACGGCAAACGTGACGCCCGAATACTCCACATGGAAGCCAGCAACGATTTCGGACTCACCTTCAGCCACGTCAAACGGATGACGGTTGGTCTCGGCCACACCTGAGATGAAATACACAACGAAGAGCGGCAGTAGCGGAATGAAATACCACTGGTGCAACCCGCCGGCTTGGGCGTTCACAATGGCCGCCAGATTCAAACTTCCCGCAGCCATCAACACGCCAACGAGCGCGAAGCCCATTGCGATTTCATACGACACGATTTGCGCTGCAGAACGAAGGCAGCCAAGAAATGCGTATTTCGAGTTCGACGCCCAGCCCGCGAGGATCACGCCGTACACGCCCACGGAAGTGAGCGCCAAGATGTAGAGAAGCCCGGCGTTGATGTCGGACAGCATCTTCTGATCGCCGAACGGCACCACCGCCCACGCGGCAAGCGCAGGACCGATGGCGAGCAACGGCGCGATATAGAAAAGCGCTTTGTTCGCGCCTGTCGGGATGATGATCTCTTTGAACAAGAGCTTCAACACATCGGCGAAGGGTTGCAACCAGCCGTAACCCACGCGATTGGGGCCGATACGAACCTGCATCCAGCCGATGACTTTGCGCTCCCACAACGTCAGGAAGGCAACGCAAAGCGTAATCGGGACCACGATCACGAGAATTTTCAAGAGCGTCCAAATCGCGTAAGCGAGCGTCGGGTAGTTCGTACCCAGCCCCCAGATCATCAATTGCTCGATTGGGTTCATACCGCGCTCACTTTGATCTCGCCGGTTGAAGCGCCCAGTGCCGCCGATACTTCGGTTGCGAACGGCACACGAACCGCGCCGGTAACAACCGTCGAGTCAATCGCGAGCGTTGCAACCACCGCTGTTCCGCCCTGCTCTACTCGAACCGGCGCACCGTGCGTTACGCCAACGCGCTTCGCAGTCTCAGCATTCATCCGCACACGCGCTTGCTTGCCGTGCGCGGAGAGTTGCAATGATCTGGCGCGACGCACGATCGGATCGGCGCTGTAGATCGGCAAATCAGCCACGCGCTCCAACGTGCCCTCTCCCTCTGGGAGAGGGTGCCCGGAGGGCGGGTGAGGGTTCTGGATCACGGCCGCTTTCGCGCCGAGCGATGCATCGCTAAAGGTTGCGAGCGCGGCTTTCTTCACGTCGTCCGATGAATTGAACGCGCCCACATTGGCGTGCAACAAATCACCAAGAACACGCAGCACCTTCCAGCCGGGTCGCGTCTCGCCGAGCGGTCGTGCCACGCCTGTGAAGGATTGCGCTGTGCCATCTTGCGAAATGTAGGTACCCGACGTCTCGGTAAACGGCGCGATCGGGAGGATCACGTCGGCGTAATCCTTCATCGTGCTCGATGCAAATGCAGTGAGCGCAACAACTTTATCTGCCGCTTTAAGCGAGGCAACCGCTTGCGCGCCTGCAGCGCTGTCGAGTTCAGGCTCGCAACCGATCAACACGAAGGCCTTGCTGCCGTTTGTGAGCGCCGTGTGAGCGGTCTTGCCGTTTGCCGACGGCATCGCACCTGCGGCGTATGCCGCAGTCGTTGCGCCTGAAGCTGAGAGTCGACCGAGCGTGCCACCGACGAGCTCAGCTATCTTCGCCGCAAGCGCTTCGATTTGCGACGCCTCTTGGTGGGAAACGGCCATTTCGCCAACGACAACAGCGACGTTTTTTCCTGTAGCAAGATTCGCTGCAACTTCTTCGCTGCCCGAATAAACCTGGGCATTGGCAAGAGAAGTTGTCTTGTCGAGACGCTTCGCCAGCGACTGCGCGATGGCAGCCAGTGCATCGCGTATCTGCGATGGCTTAACGATTGATTTTGCTGCAACGGGGCACAGCAAGTCATCGTCAGTTGGATTCACTACCGAAAGCGTTGCACCTTTCTTGAGGCGCTGGCGGATGCGGCTCGCGACGAGCGGTTGCTCCTGACGCAAATTCGATCCGATCACCAAGAATCGATCAACACTCGCGAAGTCAGTGAGCTTGCGGCCGAGCCACGGAATCCCGCCGCCTTTGTCGAGCGCCGCGTCTGAAACGCGAAGGCGGTGATCAATCGAACCCGAGCCGATGGCCTTCGCGATTTGCGCGGCGAGATACGACTCTTCCAACGTGCTGTGGGGTCCAACCAACATCGCGACGTCGTTGCCATTTTGCTTGGCGTTCGAGGCGATGGCTTCGGCTGCAGCGATCAACGCGTCTTGCCATGAGGCTTGTTGCCATTCGCCGTGAACCTTCACCATCGGCGATGTCACGCGATCTTCGGCATACAAACCTTCGTAGCTGAAGCGATCACGATCAGAAATCCAGCACTCGTTTACCGCTTCGTTTTCAAGCGGCAACACGCGCATCACGCGATCACCCTTCACCTGCACCTGCAGGTTTGCGTTCAAACCATCATGCGGGCTCACGCTCTTACGACGCTGCAATTCCCAAGTACGTGCGCTGTAGCGGAATGGCTTCGAGGTGAGCGCGCCGACGGGGCACACATCAATCATGTTGCCCGAAAGTTCGCTATCGACGCTTTTGCCTACGAACGAAAGAATCTCCGAATGCTCGCCACGGCCGCCCATGCCGAGCTCCATGATGCCAGCGACTTCCTGACCGAAGCGAACACAGCGCGTGCACTGAATGCAACGGCTCATTTCTTCTGCTGAGACAAGGGGGCCGATGTTCTTCACGAACACAACGCGCTTTTCTTCCTTGTAGCGCGATTCCGACTTGCCGTAGCCCACGGCTAAATCTTGCAGCTGACATTCGCCGCCTTGATCGCAGATGGGGCAATCAAGCGGGTGGTTGATTAACAAAAACTCCATCACCGATTGCTGCGCTTTTTTCGCGTAGTCGCTCGCGGTGAACACTTTCATGCCCTCTGTCACAGGCGTGGCGCAAGCGGGTAACGGTTTCGGCGCTTTTTCAACCTGTACGAGGCACATGCGGCAGTTCGCCGCGATCGAGAGTTTCTTGTGATAGCAAAAATGAGGAACGTATGCGCCTACCTGCGTAGCCGCATCCATCACCGTGGAGCCCGGTGGAACCTGAACTGCTTTGCCGTCGATTTCTACGTTGATCATCGAGCGAACTCTTGAAATTCAAAACACTCTCGCAACTCGCGAGAAAAAACTTTGCCACAGATGCACACAGATGAACACAGATGACGCGCGTCGCCTATCGTGAAAAATCGGTGTTTATCTGTGTTCATCTGTGGCCAAAAAATTTAAACGTATGCCGGGACGAGACAACGTTTGTTGTCGATGTGATATTGAAATTCGTCTCGGTAGTGCTTCACGAACGCGCGCACAGGCATCGCAGCAGCATCGCCCAAGGCGCAAATCGTGCGGCCCTGAATGTTGTCAGCCACGCTGTTCAGCATGTCGAGATCTTCCGCGCGGCCTTGACCGTTTTCAATGCGGCTCACCATGCGCCAGAGCCAACCGGTGCCTTCGCGACAGGGCGTGCATTGACCGCAGGATTCTTCGTAATAGAAGTACGACAAGCGCAGCAAGGACTTCACCATGCAACGCGTATCGTCCATCACGATCACCGCACCGGAGCCGAGCATCGAGCCCGCCTTAGCAATCGAGTCGTAATCCATGTTGGTTTCCATCATCTGCGCGCCGGGGATGACGGGCATTGATGAGCCACCAGGAATGCAACCTTTGATTTTGCGACCGCCACGCATACCGCCTGCGAGCTCGAGCAATTTTGCGAACGGCGTACCGAGCGGCACTTCATAGTTGCCAGGACGCTCGACGTCACCAGACACCGAAAAGAGTTTCGTCCCGCCGTTATTTGGCAAGCCCAAATTCAAGAACGATTCGCCACCGTTTCGAATGATCCACGGCACGGCCGCGAAGGTTTCGGTGTTATTGATCGTTGTGGGTTTGCCGTACAAACCAAAGCTCGCGGGGAACGGTGGTTTGAAGCGTGGCTGACCTTTTTTGCCTTCGATTGATTCGAGAAGTGCTGTTTCTTCGCCGCAGATGTACGCGCCAAATCCATGAAACGCGTGAAGCTGAAAATCGAAGCCGCTCCCGAGAATGTTGTTGCCGAGGAAGCCTGCAGCGCGTGCTTCTTCGAGCGCTTGTTCAAACAATTCATAGGTCGAAAAAATTTCGCCGTGAATGTAGTTGTAGCCCACCGAAATGCCCATCGCGTAGGCGGCGATCGCCATGCCTTCGATGACCATGTGTGGGTTGTAGCGAAGAATGTCGCGATCCTTGAACGTGCCCGGCTCACCCTCGTCGCTATTGCACACGAGATACTTTTGCCCTGGAAACTGGCGGGGCATGAAGCTCCATTTGAGCCCGGTCGGGAAGCCTGCGCCACCGCGGCCGCGAAGCGCGGACTTCTTCACTTCCGCAATCACTTCATCTTGCGGAATCTTGTTTTCAAGAATTTTTCTCAGCGCTTCGTAGCCGCCGCGCTTTTGATACGCGCCGATGCGCCAATCGTTGGGATCGTCGATCTTCAGATCGGCAAAGATCGTGGGGTTGATGTGTGGACCGAAGTGCATAGCAATACTTCCTTTATGCCTTCAATGCGTCGATCATTTGATCGAATTTATCAGGGGTAATCTTCACGCGCATGTCACGATCGTTCACGAGGAACACTGGTGCATCGCCGCAGGCGCCAAAGCATTCGCCCTCTTTCAACGTGAACTGACCATCAGCGGTCGTCTCGCCGTATTCGATGCCGAGCTTCGTCTTGGCGTGTTCCGCGCAAAGCGTTGAGCCCTGCAACTGGCACGGCAGATTCGTGCAAATCGAGAGCTTGTATTTGCCAACGGGCTTCAAGTTGTACATCGTGTAGAAGCTCGCAACTTCATACACGGCTATCGGCGGCATGCCGAGATAGCCCGCGATTTCTTGCATCGTTTCCGATGAAAGCCAACCGTGTTCCTTCTGAGCAATCGTTAACGCCGCCATCACCGCCGACTGCTTCTGGTCAGCAGGAAACTTCGCGACTTCGCGATCAATTTTTTTCAATGCTTCTGTAGAGAGGCTCATCATCAATTACCTGTCGATCTCTCCGAACACGATGTCTTGCGTACCAATGATGGCAACCACGTCAGCGATCATGTGGCCACGGCTCATTTCATCGAGCGCTGCGAGGTGCGCGAACCCTGGTGCGCGTAACTTCAAGCGGTACGGCTTGTTTGCTCCGTCTGAAACGATGTACACGCCGAACTCGCCTTTCGGATGCTCCACCGCGGCGTACGCTTCGCCTGGCGGCACGTGCATCCCTTCGGTGAAGAGCTTGAAATGGTGAATCAGCTCTTCCATGTTTTCCTTCATGTTTTCACGTGAAGGGGGGGCGACTTTGTGATTGTCTGAAATCACGGGCCCGGGATTTGCGCGCAGCCAAGCGATGCACTGCTTGATGATCTTGTTCGATTCGCGCATTTCCTGAATGCGAACCAGATAACGATCGTAGCAATCGCCATTCACGCCAACCGGAATGTCGAAGTCCATCTTGTCATAGACCTCATAGGGCTGCTTCTTACGCAAATCCCACGCAATACCGGAACCGCGAAGCATCGCGCCGGTGAAGCCGAGCGCCATCGCGCGCTCCGGCGTGACAACACCAATGCCAACCGTACGCTGTTTCCAAATGCGGTTGTCGGTCAGAAGCGTCTCGTATTCGTCGATGCATTTCGGGAAGCGATTCGAGAAATCTTCGATGAAATCGAGCAGAGAACCGCCGCGGTTCTCATTCATTTTTTTGATTGCGTTCGCGTTATGAATTTTCGACGCGGTGTATTGCGGCATCGAATCCGGCAAATCGCGATACACGCCACCGGGGCGGTAGTACGCCGCATGCATGCGCGCACCAGAGACCGCCTCATACATATCGAAGAGGTCTTCACGCTCGCGGAAACAGTAAAGGAAAACCGTCATCGCGCCGACGTCGAGCGCGTGGCAGCCGAGCCACAGCAAATGATTCAAATTGCGCGTGATTTCATCGAACATCACGCGGATGTACTGCGCGCGCAGTGGCACTTCGATCCCAGCGAGCTTTTCGATCGCCATGCAATACGCATGCTCGTTGGCCATCATCGACACGTAGTCGAGACGATCCATGTATGGCAGCGATTGAAGGTACGTCTTCGATTCAGCGAGCTTTTCTGTTGCACGATGCAACAGGCCAATGTGCGGATCGGCGCGAATAATCGTTTCGCCATCGAGCTCAAGCACAAGGCGAAGCACGCCGTGGGCCGCAGGATGCTGCGGTCCAAAGTTCATCGTGTAATTACGGATTTCAGCCATGATTACCCCGCCCTATCCTGCGTACGTTTCTTCACGAACCACGCGCGGCACGTTTTCACGCGGTTCGATCGTGACCGGCTGATAAACGACTCGACGCTGCTCGGGGTCGTAGCGCATTTCAACGTAACCTGTGGTCGGAAAATCTTTGCGGAACGGATGACCGACAAAACCGTAGTCGGTGAGGATTCGGCGCAAATCCGGATGGCCTTCGAACACGATGCCATAAAGGTCGAAAGCCTCGCGCTCATACCAATTTGCGGCTGGCCAAACATCGACGAGCGATGCGACCACGGGGAACTCATTGTGCTCGGCGAAGCAGCGGATTCGCACGCGTTGATTCAAGCTTACAGACAGCAGATGACAAACAACGGCGAAGCCCTGTTCTTTATGGGCATGGCCTTCATAAGCAGAATAGTCAACCCCGCATAAATCGATGAGCGACTCGAACCGGCATTCGGGGTCATCGCGAAGCGCTGTACATGCCGCGACCCAGTCGCTCGCCGCGACTTCGACGGTGAGCTCGTTGAGCGCGGTCGAGAGATTTTTGATCTTGTCGCCGAGCGCCTTGGTGACGATTTCATTAAGCATCAGCGCACCCACCCTTCTGAGCCAACGTTTTTCCTTTCCCACCAGGAGAGGGACTGAGGGTGAGGGAAACGATCATGATCGTGGGAAATTGCGAAGCAACAAACATCATGATCGTTATGCCCTCGCAATCGTGTTGGTGCGGCGAATTTTGTTCTGCAGCTGGATGATGCCGTAGATCAACGCTTCCGCGGTCGGCGGGCAGCCCGGCACGTAAACATCAACCGGCACGATGCGATCACAACCGCGGACGACCGAGTAGCTGTAGTGGTAATAACCACCGCCATTCGCGCACGAGCCCATTGAGATAACCCAGCGCGGCTCGGCCATTTGGTCGTAAACCTTACGAAGCGCGGGCGCCATCTTGTTGCACAACGTGCCGGCAACGATCATCACGTCGGATTGACGCGGACTCGGCCGAAACACAATGCCGAATCGATCCAAATCGTAACGCGCCGCACCCGCGTGCATCATCTCAACAGCGCAACATGCCAGACCAAACGTCATCGGCCACATCGAGCCATTTCGCGCCCAATTAATGACCGTGTCGGCCGTGGTCGTTACGAACCCTTTTTCCAATACGCCTTCGAGACTCATACTTCCATTCCTCTAGCGCAATGTGCTTTCGACAAATCAAACAGAACACGCGGCCGCGACACAATCAGTGTGAATGCGCGGGACACTCGGCAAGTTGCGAGCGAAAAAGTACTATTTACTTTAGCGAAAGAACTCATTCCCAGTCCAACGCGCCGCGCTTCCATTCGTAAATGAACCCTACAGTCAGGATGCCCAGAAACACCATCATCGCCCAGAAACCCGCGCTCCATGCGCCCAAATCCACAAGGGCGACCGCCCACGGAAAAAGGAACGCGATTTCCAAGTCAAACAAAATGAAGAGAATCGCAACAAGGTAGTAGCGCACGTCGAAACGCATCCTTGCGTCTTCGAATGCTTCAAAACCGCATTCGTACGGCGCGAGCTTCTTATCGTCCGGCTTCGCGGGCGCTACCAGCCAGCCTACCCCCATCAAAACGCCGCCAAAAGCAAGCGCAACGATCATAAAGATCAGAATCGGGACGTAGGCTTCGAGTGTCATGACCGATGGGTTTCGTTTGCGACGCCGCTTGAAGGCTTCTGCCATCAGCTCCCCCGGCGTGGGAAGCCAAAAAAAAGGCGGCGCACTGCTGCTCCGCCCTTTCTGTCGCGCCACTGCACACCGCAGGGACGCTTCTCTTTTTTGGTGCCGTCGGCGAGACTCGAACTCGCACAGCTTTCGCCACTACCCCCTCAAGATAGCGTGTCTACCAATTTCACCACGACGGCTAAAAAACTACTTACTTCGGAACGTCTTGCTTGGGCTCGGCAGGTGCTCCAGTCGCTGGTGCCTTACCCGGCACCGCGGCCTCTTTCTTCGCTGGCTCTGACGTGCTCACGCCCTGCATTACTCCACCGGACGCACTCGGCGCTTTGGCGCCGTAGTAGGTGAGAGCCACGCTGGTCGCGAAAAACACCGTCGCAGCAACAGCCGTGGACCGGCTCAAAAAGTTAGCCGATCCCGCTGCGCCAAAAACGCTACCCGCCGAACCAGTACCGAACGCGGCACCCATGTCGGCCCCTTTTCCTTGCTGGAGTAGCACGAGGACGACGATTGAAATCGCCGTCAGCAGATGCACCGCAAGCATGAGGGAATGCAAAATTTCCATAGCCCGAAATTATATATCGAAACGTCTAACGGTGCTGGTGATTGGCTGCGTTTCCCCTGAGCAATACAGCCGGCACACGACCGCGCCCAGCGCCTTCTTGCTCAAAAACAAAGCGAAGATGGCCTCCGCGCAACCACTGCGAGCCCGTGATACTTCGCCAAAAATCCGTGAAATGTCCTCCCCTACCGGCGCACGCTCAGGTAACTTCCCGAAGTTTTGCCGCGCCTGACGGGCGCGCGCTACGTTCTGCAGAGCTCTTCGAAGCACGGTCTCGACGAGCTAGATCGATCACACGAGAGGATCGAGTTGTGCCGCATCGGGATGCAAACTACGCGGCGCGTTTTGCCTCGCAAATTACCAAAATTCCGGCTAAGCAGCAGCAATCGCCAAAAAGTCGGCTGCAACAAGCGACGCGCCGCCGATCAACCCCCCGTCGATATTCGGTTGCGCAAACAACTCCGCAGCATTGCTCGGCTTCACACTGCCACCGTACAAAATCGGAACCTGCCTTGCTTCAGGCGAAATGTTCGCGAGCTCGCTACGCAAGAAGGCATGCATGGCTTCGGCTTGCTCCGGCGAGGCGGTTTTGCCTGTGCCAATGGCCCAGACGGGCTCGTAGGCAATGACTGGAAGCGCCGGGAATCTTGCCAGCGCCTCGGTGCACGCGGCTAGCTGAGCACCGACGACGGCTTCGGCCCGCCCGGCCTCGCGCTCGGCAAGGCTCTCGCCAACGCAAACAACTGGTCGCAGGCCTGCATTCGCAGCAGCTAGCGCCTTTTTCGCCACGTCTTCGTTGGATTCAGCGTTAAATAGCCTACGTTCCGAGTGGCCTACTATCGCGACGCTTGCCCCAAACTCTTGGAGCATCGATGAAGAAATTTGGCCAGTGTAGGCGCCGTTCGGCTGCGCACTCACATCCTGTGCACCCCATGCGATTGCCGTTCCGGCCAAAAGCTCGGCAGTTTGTGGCAGAAAAACGCTTGGCACACACACCGCTATCCGCGCACGCGTCGGCGCGAGCGCTTTGAGCGCATCGAGCAGCTCTCGATTTCGCTGCAGCGTACCGTTCATCTTCCAGTTTCCGATCACCCAACGTTCGCGCATCGCTCGTCCCCAGCATTGCAAACCTCGAATTTTGCGCGATGTTTACGGTGCGCATCACACGATTAACGGGAACAGTTCCGAATCGTAGCCTTTGAACGCGCGAGCAATCTGGTGAATCCAATCGCGATGGGTTACGCTTTGTTGATGGTCAACGCCACACACTTTGCGGCGTTCTCACTGTGTTGGGCGCGTCACATGCTCGCCCCAACGATACGAAAAAACTCACCCAAATAGGGAGGCTCCATGGCCACACACTCTCAGAAATGGCGTCGCGCCCTGGTCGCAGCCACTGCCTTTGCAGCGTCAAGCGTTGCGCTCTCCGCTGAAATTCTGATTTACAGCGAGCGTGATTTCTACGGCTCGTTTGCACAGCTCTCTCGCTCGGAGCCCTATCTCGCAATTGGCGCGGCGCGCTCTGTGCGCGTTGCATCCGGCGTGTGGGAAGTGTGCACCGGCCAAAACTTTGCTGGCGAATGCCGTCGTCTAACGCCTGGCGATTACCGCGAGGTCGGCGGTCGTGGCATTGACGCAATTCTCTCGGTGCGCGACGTCACTTACGGCGCTCCTGCCGTTGGCTATGTCGGGCCAAAGTTGCAACTCTTCGAATCACGCCAATATCGCGGCCGCACGCTCACACTTGAACAGAGCGCGGGCGATTTGGGCCGTGCGGGGTTCAATGACCGCACCTCCTCAGCGATTGTGACCGGCGGCACGTGGGAAATTTGCACCGATTTCAACTTCCGGGGCCGCTGCCAGGCGCTGCCTCCGGGCAACTACCCTGATTTGGGTTCGCAGCTCGATAACAAAATCGTTTCCGCTCGCTCGCTTTCGCCCGCGCAAAATTCGGCGCCGCCCGCGCGCCCACCTGCGGAGCCCGTCACTGCCGCGCCAGGGCCAGTCGTTACCGGGCCTATCGGATCCTACGGCAACTCAAGCTATCAGCCGCAGCCCTACGACCGCACGCGCGTTGAAGTGTTCACCGATCCCAATTTCACGGGACAAGCTGTCACGCTTGACGGTGATATCGCAAACCTGCGCAACACGGGTTTCAATGATCGCATTCAATCGATGCGCGTCTTCGGCGGCACGTGGGAAATGTGCGAAAACCGCGACTTCAGCGGCGTCTGCATGACGTTCGGCCCTGGCGACTATCGCCGCTTGCCGCCGCAGCTAGATCGCGCGATCTCATCGATTCGGCAAATTACACGCGAACCGGTGTGGAGCGGACTCAATGCAAACGGTGGAAACTACACAATTTTTGAGGCGAACGGCCCACGTACACGGCATCCGCTTTGGCTGTTTGAACACGGGGATTTTGGCGGTGTAAGCCTGCGTGCAACCGGCGACGTGCCATCGCTGCGCGATTCGCAATTCAATGACCGCGCCTCGGGCATGTTCATTAGCTGGGGCACCTGGCAGTTTTGCGAACATGACAACTACGGTGGTCGCTGCTTCACCGCGGGGCCTGGCCAATATGCACAAATGCCACCGGGAATGAATGACTCCATTTCATCCTTCCGTCGATTGCGCTAGAGCGGATGCGGACTCCGACGCAGATGCCAACGCAGTTGCGCCTCGTTCCTGGGCAACGCATCGCAGTGGTGGGGCTCTCGGCCAAGCCGGACCGGCCTAGCTATGACGTCTCCCGTGCGATGCAGCGATTCGGTTTTGAGATTGTGCCGGTTAATCCCAATTTTGCTGGCGATGACATCCTTGGCGTTCGTTGCGTCGCAAGCGTCATGGACATTGTTGGTGCGGTTGATATCGTGGACTGCTTCAGGAAAAGCATGGACATGCCGAGCGTCGCGCGCGAGGTCGTTCGCATGTCGCCCTTGCCTCAGGTGCTGTGGATGCAGCTCGGCGTGGCGAGCGCTGAGGCGCGCGAGATCGCTCAAGCAACGGGCATCGCGGTCGTCGAGGATCAGTGCATCAAAATCGCTTACATGAACCAACAATAGCGGGGTACGTAGGCGCCCGCGCTACATCCAACTCCGATCCAAAAAAATCTATGGTTACTTCTTTCGTCAACAAGCTCGCCATCGCCTTCGCGTCCGCCACGTTCGGCAAGCGCTGCTCACAAGGGCTGGCGTGGGGGCTTACAACGGTTGCAGTCGTTGCCGCGCTCGGCGTGCCCGCCACCGCGTCAGCGCGCTCAAGCTGCCCGCTCGCCGAAAGCATCAGCGAACGTGACCTACCCAAGCAAGGGCGAGACACGCTCGCCCTCATCCGCTCAGGCGGCCCATTTCCTCATGACCGCGACGGGATTACGTTTCAAAACCGAGAGCGAATCCTTCCCCGGCAAGCGCGTGGCTATTACAAGGAATACACCGTTCGCACACCCGGGGTTAAGCACCGCGGCGCAAGACGTATCGTGTGCGGCGGCGATCAGCGGGCGGCAAACGAATGTTTCTATACAGCAGATCACTACAAATCTTTTCAGTGCATCGCCACAAAATAATTGGGCTAACGAATGAAAAATCAAATAATTGACTTAGCCGCAGAAAAGCTTCTTGTCCTGGATTTATCAGGGAAGCGCACCAAGAAATCACTGATGGAAGCGATCGGTGAGCATTTCAAACTCCCGAAGCATTTCGGCCACAACTGGGACGCGCTCGCCGATTGTTTGATGGACGCGGATTGGGCCAAGGCATCGGGCTACTCGATTGTGATTATCGATAGCGCCGCCGCGAAGAAGCGCTTTGGCGAAGATTGGGACACGCTTATTGACCTTCTTGATGAGGCGAGTGAATGGTGGCAAGAGCGCGATAAGGCGTTTAATGTGGTGCTTGTATAGTGCCGAAACGCAGCCGTTTGCTGATGGAGTACCCCTTTGAAGCCACTTAAAGTTCCCCGCTCTGTTCTGGTCGTTATCCACACGCCTGCTCTAGAAACGCTACTCATTGAACGGACACCGCCGCTTTGTTTCTGGCAATCGGTTACCGGCTCGCAAGACTTGAATGAGTCTTGGCGAGAAACCGCAATCCGTGAGGTTGCCGAGGAAGTGGGCATCGATGCCGACAAGCATGGCGTGCTCACGGATCTCAGCTACGAAAACGTGTTCGCGATATATCCCGAATTTCGGCACCGCTATCCACCGGGAACGACGCACAATCGCGAGCGCTGTTTCGCGCTCTGTGTGAAACACACATTCACCCCGTATCTCGCGCCCGATGAACATACGGCGTTTCAGTGGATGCCAATGCGAGAGGCGATGGGAGCTGTGAGGTCTTGGAGCAACGTGGCGGCGTTTCGGCGCGTACTGGGGTTGTAGGCGCGGACTTGACCGCGCTACGAACCCAGCAAATCGCCAGTGCGATTTGACCGCACTTCTTAGGCATCGAATGCTTTTGAGCGCGGTCAAGCCCGCGCCTACAGAATCACGCCATCGATATAAAACCAGCGTCCGCCTTCGCGAACAAAGCGCGACCGTTCGTGCAAACGACTCGCGGCACCGCCGCCTTTCGGTTTGTTCCTAGCCACGAACTCGACAAATCCTTCGTCGTCAATGGCTCGCGGTGCATCCTTGATTTCAAGCCCGAGCCATTTATCCGCTGCATCGAAACGCGCTAACGTTCCTGGGCGTGTCGAGGCGTGCCACGTGTCTCGGACATAATCGACGAGCCCCAACGCATACGCGCTGTAGCGCGAGCGCATGAGGGCTTCAGGTGTGGGCGCTTGCAGGTGTTGCTCGCCCACGTGATAGCGACCACAGCAGGCGTCGTAGTTCGCACTGGCGGGTACACCGCCGCACGGACAAGAGATTAGCGAGGCTGGTTTATGCATCGGAACCTTGTAAACCTTGTGCGATGTCAAGCCACCATCTGTCCAAGTTTGATCCGAGCGAGATTTGTAGGCGCGGGCTTGACCGCGCTTTCGTCGCAAACAAGCGACGTCAATCCCGGCCTCCGCCGGGAGTCGCCTACGGGTTCCGCACCTACCCGCGCAACTTCTCTTTGAGCCACGCGCTGATCTCCGGTTTGTCCGCAAACGGATCGGTCGGATTCTTTTGATCCACGATGTCGCGCATGCGAACTTCGACGCTCTTCAGCGCTTGCGGATGCGAGTAGATGTAGAACTCGCCCGCTTCCACCGCTTCGAACACGCGCTTGGCAACATCTGCAGCGGTGATCTTGCCGGAACTCACCGCTTTGTCACTCTGCATCTGCGCAACCATTTGCGACAGCGTGGGCTTCGCATCATTCTTCAAATCCTCAGGGCGATTCCGATGTGATTTCGAAATTCCCGTAGGTACGAAGAACGGACAGAGCAGTGCCGCAGTCACTTGATCGGAAACCAGTTTTAGGTCGTGGTACAGCGATTCCGTGAGCGAAACTACCGCATGTTTCGACACGTTGTACACGCCCATGGTGGGCGCGTTGAGCAAGCCAGCCATGGAGGCCGTGTTGATGTGGCAGCCGCGATAGTTCGGATCAGCCTTCGCAGCTTCGAGCATCATCGGCGTGAACGCGCGCACGCCGTGCACGACGCCCATCACGTTCACGTTCCAGACCCAATTCCAATCCTTGAGCGTGTTCTCCCACACGAGGCCGCCGGAGCCGACACCTGCATTGTTGAATACCCAATGCGGTGCACCGAATTTCGCTTTCACGTCCGCCGCCAGCGCGTCCATTGCCTCTGCGCTTGATACATCGACGCGAGCCGCGTGAACTTGCACACCCAACGCGGCGATCTCGTCACGGGCCGCATCAAGCGCAGTCTGTTCAACATCGCACATCACGATGTTGTCGCCACGCGCCGCGCCGAGCCGCGCGAATTCAAGACCGAAACCGGAGGCAGCACCGGTGATGACTAAGGTTTTTTTCATGTGATGTTTTCTTGTCACTCTTAAAACAGTTACGAAGTGAATCCGAAAAATGCAAAGGGTAAGAACACAATTTTGGAGATTTTTGGCCAACGACGTCCGATCAACCTGCCGACAAAAGCTCCGATGACTCCGAAAAGCACCACAACAAATCCGTCCACCGGAACAAATTTGTTAACGTGCCCCAGCAAGAACACTGCAGCCAGCAACGAAATCCAAAACCCTCCGAGAAGCCCGAGAACTCCCGCGTAGCTCACCTCTTGAGCTGTCAGCGGGCGGCGCCACCATTCCGAAATTCTGCCTCGATTCAGCACGCTACTTCTCCATCGGCGTCGAACACGCGTTTGTCGCAGATTACTTCACCGCCCGCGACGGATCCCGAAACACCGCACACAGCTTATTCCCAAGCGGATCACGCACATACGCCGCGTAAAAATCTGGCGAATAGTGTTCGCGATAACCGGGCGCGCCTTCATCGCTGCCACCGTGTGCGAGCGCTGCAGCGTAAAACCCATTCACTGCGTCCACACTCGGCGCATCAAAGGCAAGCATCGCACCATTGCCAACGCTTGCGGCGCGCTTATCAAACGGCGGTACGATCCAAAGTCCGGGCACTTTCGATTCGGCAAGTCCGTACGCGAGTGCGTCGTCGTACGAATAGCGGCAAACAATGTTGAGCGGCGCAAATACAGCATCGTAGAACGCCTTCGATGACTTGATATCGTTTGATCCGAGAGTGGCATAGGAATACATCGATCAGCCTCCCAAAATCGCGGACACACCGCCGTCGACTGCGATCCATTGCCCGGTAATATGTTTACCTGCGTCACTGGCGAATAGCAGCGTGATGCCCTTCAGATCCTCATCGTCGCCGAGACGATTCAAGGGCGCGGCGCTCGCCATTTTTTCTTCGCCCACCGCAGAGATCAAACCCGCCGTCATCTTGCTCGGAAAGAAGCCAGGGCAAATCGCGTTCGCGCGAATGCCATAGGCGCCCCACTCGCTCGCCATCGCACGCGTGAGGTTGATCACTGCGGCCTTTGACGTGTTGTACGCCGCAGTTTTCATGTACGGCGGATTTGCCGCGATACCGGCGATTGAGGCAACGTTGATGACGGCACCCGATTTGCGCGGAATAAAACAGGCTTTACCAATCGCTTGCGTGAGCACGAAAATGCCGCGCACATTCAAGTTCATGATCTTGTCGTACGCCTCGACCGGATGATCTTCAAGCGGCGCGCCCCAGCTCGCACCTGCATTGTTCACGAGGATGTCGATCGGGCCGCCTTCGAGCGCGGCTTTGGCAAGCCCTTGCGCGCCTTCGGTCGTGCCGCAGTCGGCGGCAATCGCGCTCGCTTTGATGCCAGCCGCCGTAAGCTCTTTCACCGCCTCGTCGAGTTCGCTTTGCTTACGCGCAGAGATCACGACCGACGCACCCGCTTCGCCGAGCGCATGCGCCATTTGCAGGCCGAGCCCACGTGAGCCGCCAGTGATGAGCGCGCGTTTGCCGGTGAGGTCGAAAAGCTTCGCTGTGTGACGTGCAGACATTTAATTAACTCCTTAACGCAACGCACCGTTTTATTGGGGCGTGCTTGATAGAAAAATTATTCTTGAAAACGCTGTAAAACCGATCCTGGCCCTATCTCTTTAGGGCGATCACCGCCGAAGCTAACCGCAGATAAACCTGATTACGATTGCCGCCCCAGCGCACACCGCGAACACGATCACGACGATCCCACTCCACAAATGATGCGGCAAAGCGAGGAACGCTAACTAGCGTCCGCAGAAATCAAGATTCGCAAGCTCGCTCCTTTGATATTCGAATCCATCAACCGATTGTAGGCGCGGGCTTGACCGCGCTCAGGACAATGAACACCTCGAATAAAGCGAATTCGTAGGCTGCGAAAGCGCGGTCAAGCCCGCGCCTACAACGCGTCAACAGAAACATTCGCGCAAGTCATGTCACGCGATTTCACCGGGGCGAGCCAGCCGTCAATCTTGGGCAATTCGTAGCGGAAGAAATAGTTGCACGCGGCGAGTTTGCCTTCGCGGAATTTTCCCTCTCCCTCTGGGAGAGGGTGCCCAAAGGGCGGGTGAGGGAAATCGACGCCTGCGGCATGTCTTGAGTTCGCGTTTCCCTCACCCGCGCTAACGCGCGACCTCTCCCAAAGGGAGAGGGAGACATCCAACCAAACCCAAGCCAACACCAAATGCCCAAACGCCTGCATATACGGCACCGCATTCGCGAGCGCCTCATTCGGATTGCCGGTTGACCACGCCGCTTTCGTGGCCGCGCCCACGCTCTGCAACGCGCGAGCGAGCGCGTGGGCGTGATCAGCGAGTTCGGCGTTTTGCTGCCCGCTGGGCGCGTTCATCGCGCGTTGAATCGTCTCGTTGATCTTGGTTGCAAGCAGCATGAGCCCCTTGCCGCCCTCCATCACCACTTTCCGCCCCAGCAAATCCATCGCTTGAATACCGTGCGTGCCTTCGTGAATCATGTTCAAGCGGTTATCGCGCCAGTATTGCTCGACGGGAAAATCGCGCGTGTAGCCGTAGCCACCGTGAATTTGAATCGCGAGTGAATTTGCTTCGAGGCAGTTTTCACTGGGCCAGCTCTTCGCAATCGGCGTTAACACTTCGAGCAAGAGCTTCGCTTCTGCTGCAGAATCAGGCGAGCCGGTATGCGTTTCGTCGACGAGCTTCGCACAGTAAAGCAACAACGCCGTCGCGCCTTCGCAATACGATTTCTGCGCGAGGAGCATGCGTTTGATGTCAGCATGTTCGATCAACGCAACGGGCGGCTTCGATGAATCTTTACCATCACCTGTGACCGGTCTTCCCTGCTTACGATCCTTCGCATACTGCAACGACGCTTCGTACCCCGCCATCCCGAGCATCGTCGCTGCGAGGCCAATGCCGATCCGCGCTTCGTTCATCATGTGAAACATGCAGCGCAAGCCATCGCCCGGTTTGCCAACGAGATAACCCACCGCGCCCGCTTTGCCGAGCGGCTTGAACTTGCCTTCACCAAAGTTGAGCAAGGTGTTCGGCGTGCCGCGCCAGCCGAGTTTGTGATTCAAGCCGGCGAGGACGACGTCGTTGCGGGTTGATCCCTCTCCCTCTGGGAGAGGTGGCACGTAGTGACGGTGAGGGAAATCGGTAGTCTGCTTCTCATCAGTCGTTGTTTTTCCCTCACCCGCGCTGCGCGCGACCTCTCCCAAAGGGAGAGGCAAAAACTTCGGCACAATGAACAGCGAAATCCCCCGCGTCCCAGGAATCAACTTTCCATCCGCGTCCGGAATCTTCGCAAGCACCAAGTGCACGATATTCTCCGTCACATCATGCTCGCCGCCCGAGATCCACATCTTGTTGCCGAACAGCCGATAGCGCGGACCGAGCGCGTCGTTTTCATCATCGAGCACGGCGCGCGTCGAAATGTCGGAAAGCGACGAACCCGCCTGCGGCTCGGAAAGACACATCGTCCCCGCCCAGCGCCCGGCGAATTCATTCTTCGCAAACACTTCCTTTTGCGCCTGCGTACCATGCGCCATGATCGCGTTCGCGTTCCCGGTCGTCAGCAGCGCCCACGAGATACTGATCGAGGCGCGGCTAAAAAACATGTTCGCCGATGCCTCAACGACGTAGGGCAATTGCATGCCGCCATGCTCGTAATCCTGCGCCGCCGCCAACATGCCCGAGCCTGCGTACGCATTCCACGCATCATGTGTCGCGCGCGGGAGCACGACGCGAAGCGTGCCATCAACGTTCGTTTCGGTGTGGGGCTCTTCGTTATCCACCGCGCGATTGAACGGCGCATATTTGTCCGCCGCGATTTGCTCGGCATTATCAAGCACGGCCGCAAACGTTTCCCGCGAATGGTCGGTAAAACGAGGTCGCGAAGTTAGCTCGTCAACCTTGAGCCAGTGGTGAAGAAGAAAATCGACCGTGGTGCGCATGTTGTGTAGGGCGCAATCTTATTGCGCCTCGTAATCCGTAGGGTGCGATCCTATCGCACCACAAATTGATACCAACAACGCGTGAACGGAGAAATGCGCTCCGCGCGTATCGAACGAGGTGCGATAGGATCGCTCCCTACGAGCCCACCACAGAATACATCACGTAGACGCTAATGGGGATGGATACCAAAATCGCCAGTACGTGGGAATACTGCAAGAGCAGGTTGCTAGAACGAATGTCGAAAAACACTCGACGAGCAAGGTAAATAGGATACGCACAGACAAAGACGAACATGAGCGGATTCCACGAGACGCGTTTCGCTTCAGCCGGAAGTCCGAACACTGCAATTTGAAAGGTGAATGCAAGAAGCGCAACCAGCACGATCAGTAGTATCGCTGTTTGTACTTTAAGAATCTTGTGAATAACTGGTTTCGCGCGAATCCCGAAGATTGACATGCATGCCAACAGTAGGCCGAGAGGTACGGTTACATAGACGAAGTTTGGTGGATCTTTGGCAAAACCGAGAGCCAAGCCATTGGAGAATGCGACGAGCGCGCCAATCGCGAAATTGATCCAAAGCAGCCTACCAAGTGGAACATGATCCCACTCCGCAACTTTTTCGATCATTCGTCTAAGCATGGGCTAGCGACGCTCTGGTTTTCGTAGCGAGAGCCCGTCAGGCGAGGCAAAAGTCGACGAGCGACCAGAGTGTACTTGTGCGTACATGAGGATCGCGAGACGATTTTTAACGATGCATCACGGGCTCGCAGTAGAAAATCAAACCACCTCAAACACACCCGCAGCACCCATCCCACCACCAATACACATCGTCGCGCAAACAAGTTTCGCACCGCGGCGTTTGCCTTCGATGAGAGCGTGGCCGACGAGGCGTTGACCGCTCATGCCGTAGGGGTGACCGACAGCGATTGCGCCGCCGTTCACGTTCAGTTTGTCCATCGGGATGCCGAGTTTGTCAGCGCAGTAAAGCACTTGAACGGCGAACGCTTCGTTCAATTCCCACAAATCGATGTCAGAGACTTTGAGGCCCAAGCGCGCGAGCACTTTTGGAATGGCGAATACGGGGCCGATGCCCATTTCATCCGGCTCACAGCCCGCAACCGCGAAGCCGCGGAAGATGCCGAGAGGCTTCAAGCCCTTCTGCTCCGCCACTTTCGAATTCATCACGACGCATGCGCCTGCGCCATCGCTGAATTGCGACGCGTTACCTGCGGAGATCACGCCGCCGGGAACGGCCGTACGCAAACCGCTGATGGCTTCGTAGGTCGTGCCGTCACGCAAACCTTCGTCGTGTTCGACGGTGACTTGTTTCGTCATCATGCCGAGCTTGGGGTCAGCCACACCTGCGGTGACGGTGATCGGCGCGATTTCATCAGCGAACTTGCCCGCGGCTTTTGCTGCGCACGCTTTTTGTTGGCTTTCCGCACCGAAGCGATCCATGCGCTCACGCGGGATGTTGTAGCGCTTGGCGACGTTTTCCGCCGTCTGCATCATGTTCCAGTAAATCGTTGGCTTGTTTTTGTCGAGCCACGATTCTTTGAACATGTGCATGTTCATTTCTTGTTGCACACACGAGATCGATTCGAGTCCGCCCGCGACGTAGATATCGCCCTCGCCCGCGATGATGCGTTGCGCGGCCATCGCGATGGTTTGCAATCCCGATGAGCAAAAACGGTTCACGGTGACGCCGCTCACGGTGACCGGAAGCCCGGCTCGCAACGCAGATTGACGCGCGATGTTCCAGCCGTTCGCGCCTTCCGGGTTTGCGCAACCCATGATCACGTCTTCCACTTCGCCGCCGTCGATGCCAGCGCGCTTCAGGGCGTGCTCAATGACATGGCCGCCGAGCGTTGCGCCATGTGTCATGTTCATCGCACCTTTCCAGCTTTTGCAAAGCGGAGTGCGGGCGGTAGAAACAATTACGGCATCAGTCATAGTAGTACCTTTTCGTCTGCTTGCCCTAGTTAATCTGGGCGGGTAAGTAATAAGTTGTTAAGGAGATTTCGTACTGCTTGGGCCGGCGGCGGCACGCAAAAACTCTGCATAGAACTGGATCATCTCGCTGTAGTTCGAAAGCGAAATCCGCTCATTCGTGCCATGAAAACGCGATAGATCATCGGGCCCCGCGCGCACGGGTGAAAAGCGATACACGTTGTCGGCGACGTCATCAAAATGCCGAGCATCGGTGCCGCCCAACATCAAGCTCGGTGCAACGACCATCGTTGGATGCAGGCCGCGGATCGTCTTCGCGATCGCGTGGTAACCGGGCGCATCCATCCTCGAAATTTTTGAAGGCTCCGAATAGCCTTCCTTCTTTGTGGCACTTACGGGCGCGCCCTCTCCAAATGCGGCCAGCGTGTGCTTCACCACCTGCTCGGTCGTATCGCCCGGCAACACGCGATAGTTCACCGACGCCTCTGCTTTGCCGGGTAACACGTTGTCGCGAACACCGGCGTTTAACTGCGTGAGCGCAGTGGTGGTGCGAAGCATCGCAGCCGTGCTTGCGCTTTTCGCGAGTTGCGATTCAACGATGGGTTTCGTCAACCAAAGATTGGAAAGCACAACGCGATTGACGAGCGTCATCTCAGGCGCCAACGTATCAAACATATCGCGCGCGAGACCGCGAATCTGCACGGGGAACTGCTGATCGTCCAGCCGCGAGAGCGCAGCGCTCATCATTGCAATCGCGCTCTGGCGCGGCGATGGCGGCGGCATCGACGAGTGGCCGGGCGTTGCGCTCGCCGTGAGCAGCACAGTCACATAGCCCTTCTCAGCCATGCCCACTAACGCGGCTGGCGTTTCCAGGCCTTTCAGAATCCCTTCGACGATGAGCGTGCCCTCATCTAAAACGAAGTCGAGCTTCACGCTCTCTTTCTTCCAGCGCTCTGCGAGGGTCTTTGCGCCGCGCAATCCGCCGATTTCTTCGTCGTGCCCGAAGAACACGTAGACCGTTTGTCGAGGCGTGAAACCCGACGCAAGCAACGTCTCAATCGCTTCCATTTGCGACATCAAATTGCCTTTGTTGTCCCACGCGCCTCGACCCCACACAAAGCCATCGGCAATCGCACCGGAAAACGGCGGTTGCGCCCAATCCTTTTCGGTGCCCGGCGCGATTGGTACCACGTCTTGATGAGCGAAGATCGCGATCGGTTTTGCGGTTTTGTCAGTGCCTTGCCAGGTGTAGAGCAAGCCATAGTTGCCGATTGCCTCGCGCTTGAGCGTCGCGTGAACCTTAGGAAAACTCGCTTGCAGGTGTGCATGAAGCGCTTTGAATGCATCCGCATTCGCTTCGGGATCGCTCGACGATGAGATCGTCTGCAATCGCACTGCCGCGCCTAAGCGCGACGCGGCAGCGTTGGTGTCAACTGCGATCGGCGTGATCTTCGGGACGCTGATTTGCTTGGATGGCGTGAGCAAGGTCTTCGCGACGACGGCGATCACGACTGCGAGCAGCAGTGCGATCAGCGCGAGTAGGATTTTTTTTACCATTTTCATCGTCGTTTTCTCGAAGAAATTCCTCTCCCTTTGGGAGAGGTGGCACGTCGTGCCGGTGAGGGAAAAGTGTCGAGCTCGACGGCGATCTCACCCTCACCCGCGCTCGCGCTCGCGCGCGACCTCTGTGAGCTTACGCTCATCTCTCCCTCCGGTCGAGACCGCAACTTCGTTGCGTCCTGCGCCTGCGGCTGGTCCCAGAGGGAGAGGGACGTTGCGTTAGCTAAAGCTTTTTCCCTCCGCAATCAACTTTTTAATGAGCGGTGCGGGCTCCCAGAACTTCGCATCATCGAGCGGATTCTGCGCGAACTTCTTCATCATCTGCGCGACGGTGAACAAACCCAATTCATTCGCGTAATTCATCGGGCCGCCACGGTGCGGTGGGAAGCCGTAACCGTAGATGTAGACGATGTCGATGTCGCTTGCTTTATTCGCGATGCCCTCTTCCAAAATGTGCGCGGCTTCGTTGACGAGCGAGAGCACGAGGCGATGAACGATTTCATCATCGGAAATTTTGCGCGGCGTGATGCCAAGGCTTTCGCGATGTTTGGCGATCATCGCTTCAACGTCTGCGTTGGGGATCGCATCGCGCTTACCGGGCACGTAGTCGTACCAACCTTTACTGACTTTTTGACCGAAGCGGCCTTGCTCACAAAGCAAATCCGCCGTCTTCGAATAGCGCATATTCGGCTTCTCGGTGTAGCGACGCTTGCGAATCGCCCAACCGATGTCGTTACCCGCGAGATCACCCATGCGGAACGGGCCCATCGCGAAGCCGAATTTTTCTACGGCGCGATCAACTTGTTGCGGCGTGCAACCTTCATCAAGCAGGAAACCGCCTTGACGACCGTATTGCTCGATCATACGGTTACCGATGAAGCCATCGCACACGCCAGAGATGACGGCGACTTTCTTGATCTTTTTCGCAACCGCCATCACGGTGGCGAGCACATCTTTCGCGGTCTTCTCACCGCGAACGACCTCAAGCAGCTTCATCACGTTCGCAGGCGAGAAGAAGTGCATGCCGACCACGTCTTGCGGACGTTTCGTGAAGCTTGCGATTTTGTTCACATCAAGCGTCGAGGTGTTCGACGCGAGGATCGCGCCTGGCTTCGCCACTGCATCAAGCGCATTGAACACCTTTTCTTTAACGCCGATTTCTTCAAAGACCGCTTCGATGATGAGATCGCAATCTTTCAAATCGTCGTAGGAAAGCGTCGACGAAAGCATCGACATGCGCTGATCAAGCTTGTCTTGTTTCAGTTTGCCTTTTTTGACTTGCGATTCGTAATTGCCGCGAATGATGCCGAAGCCTTTATCGATCGCGTCTTGCTTCATTTCAAGGATGATGACCGGAATGCCCGCGTTCAAGAAATTCATGCCAATGCCGCCGCCCATCGTACCTGCACCGATGATGCCGACTTTCTTGATATCGCGCGGCTTCACGTCGTCGCCTACGTCGGGGATCTTCGACGCAGCCCGTTCGGCGAAAAACAAATGACGCAACGATTTTGATTCAGGTGTGAACATCAAATTCACGAAGATCTCGCGCTCCGCGGCGAGCGCATCGTCGAACTTCATCTTCGTTGCGTTTTGCACAGCATCCACGCACTTCGCAGGCGCGGGGAAATTCTTCGCCATCGCCTTCGCGGTGTTTCGCGCGAATTGGAAGTAGCCGTCGGCTTCGGGATGCCCGACCTTCAAATCGCGCACGAGCGGCAGTGGACGCACGTCGGCTTTCTCTTTAGCGAACGCTACTGCGCCCTCAAGCAAATCGCCTTGAACGAGTTTGTCGAACAGTTTTTGGCCGGGCGCCATTGCGAGCATGTCGCTTGGTACGGGCTCGCCAGAAACGATCATCGAAGTGGCCGCTTCGACGCCCAAAACACGCGGCAAACGCACCGTACCGCCCGCGCCCGGAATTAAACCGAGCTTCACTTCGGGCAGCGCAATTTGTGCACCGGGTGCCGCGACGCGGTAGTGGCAGCCGAGCGCCAACTCCAGGCCACCTCCCATACACACCGTGTGAATCGCAGCGATCACCGGCTTCGTGCTCATCTCCGTCATGCGAATGATCGAACCCAAGTTCGGCTCGGCCAGAGCTTTCGGAGATCCAAATTCTTTAATGTCGGCACCGCCCGAAAACGCCCTGCCAGCGCCAGTGACCACAATCACCTTCACCTCAGGATCTGCATTCGCCTTGTCAAGCCCCTCAGCGTAAGCAGAGCGAACCGCGTGTGAAAGGCCGTTAACCGGCCCATTGTCAAGCGTGAGGATTGCGACACCGTCGCGTACTTCGTAGCGTGTAGTCATGGTTGGGCTGCTTTCAATACCTAGTGATTTTCGATCTGCGGACAGTACGTGGCCTGTACCTACTACTACCCTCAGAATCTCGTTTAACCTCCCAGTTTACGTCTCTAGACAAACACAGACCCGGTGCTGCGTTAGCTTTGGAGCGCACGCACCAAACGCGGTTCGGCACGTTCGGTATCAATTTTCGAAATCTGACGAGGCGCGTGGGAAATCTGTTCCATAAATTGGATTTCTGGTTGCGCTGCTAGATGATGAACTTGCGCAGAAATCAACCGCGCGAGCCGCTCTACGCTTCCGATATCCGGCGATGTAGCGCTAAATGGATGACTTTCACCCACGTTGCGCCCCGGATGCCCGCTCAACCGGTAAGGGGCAGCCATGCCAGCGACACCAAACGTCACAGCGGGATTCGGGGGAATTACCAACAATACAGCGCCGGGGTCGTGTGACGCTTGTAGCCCGGTACTTCTGCCGCTTCGCTTATCATGCAAGCTGCGGGCTTGACCTAACGATGCATGAGGTCGCGCGGAGTGTCCAGGCATAGCCCACTCAACAAACTTTCTTGCTCAACCAGACACTGGCATGGACTTTCCCGAACTTGATCGGGTACTCGATCGACCTTCTCACGAGCGATTCAGCTGCGCTCTGCGGGTTCAGCTTTTGTGCGGCGAGCACGAACTGTCGGGAACGATCGCAAACTTCTCCGCAACGGGCTTGTATGTGGAGACAGACGCGCCTTTGCCGAGCGATTACATCCCGCTGGGGTGCGTAACGAAAATCTCTCGCCTCCCGCTTGGTAATGGCGCGGACGCCGATCTCGATTCGATAGGTAGGCGTTCGCTCACGACGCTCGAGGGGATCGCCAGTCATATCGGCCCCCAAGACGTTACGTTTTCTCTTGCCGCTTTGCCGGAGGAATGGTGGAGCGCGCTGGGTCACCCGCGATTGACCGAGTCAATGGCAACGTCGGCGGACATGGGCTCCCACAGCGAGTTGTTGGGGCCAAGCGCAGAATCACGTCGTGTCTACGACAGCTTGCTCCAACGCTGTCGGGATATTTACCTCGATAGTCTCCGAGCACTCGCCAGCGATGTGACCAGCCGCACGATTGAGAAGCTGGGCGCACTGGAAGGACAAGACGCCTATCAAGCGCAGCGAAGTGCACTGCCGGAAGCGCGCCGCAGTCTCGGCACCTTGGGGCCGATGGTGATGGAGAAGTGCGCATCGCGCGGTGAGGCTCGTTTCGGGGCCGATGCGCTGAGTGATGATCGAGATTGGGCTGAAGGGGTGCCCGACGATAACCTGCGCTTGATGGAGGCCGACGAGCTTGAAGATTATCTGAGCGTCGGGTCTACCGCAAAACGCTGCACCGAGCTTCTGCGGCTCGAAATTGACTCCGTAGAAACGAAATTGATCCGGCTCACAAGTCGGCCCACGCCGTT
Organism: Betaproteobacteria bacterium; assembly: GCA_013298145.1. Lineage (GTDB taxonomy): Bacteria > Pseudomonadota > Gammaproteobacteria > Burkholderiales > Casimicrobiaceae > Casimicrobium. Next base: position 203,820 of record JAAFJO010000005.1, on the reverse strand, counting down.
TGGCAAGTCCGCCGTAGCCCCAGACGCGCTGCTTCGAGAAGCGCGCGCCGCGCTTGCTAGCGTTGAAATCAGCGCGGCCGCGAGCCGAATTCTCACCACGGCTCTCGACGAAATCGCAGATGACCACTGTCGGCTCCTGCTGAATGCGCTCAGCCAGACGCTTTCAGCAATACCTGTTACGCCTCGAGTGACGAGTACTGACGGGGCTCGCTCGCGTGGAGGACGAGTGGGTAGCAGCACGCGGTTTACTTCGTCAGGTCGTATCACGGCGGCTGCGAACGACTGGCTGGATAGCTACCGGGGGAGCCATTCTGGTGGGTCTGAACCCGTGAGTCCGCCCCGCGCGCTGCGAGTAATTGAGTCATTGTCGAAAATCGCTGCAAGGGAAGCACGTGCCGGGCAGCGGATAGCGCCTGAGCTGGTGCCGCTGGACTCACTCTCGCAAGCATCGGTAACAGAGTTGATCGCAGCGATCAATGCACTTCCCGCCTCTAAGGGAAGCGTCTTTTCCTCGATTCCGATCGAAGCGCTCCGGGAGTCACTTCGATCGCCGACGTCGTCCGACATCGCGGCCCCTCGCGCGCTGTCGCCTGAACACGAAAGTGTGATCGAGACCAGCGGCGCACTTTTCAAGCGAGCGGGTACAACGCTCATTGCGAACGGCGATGTCGAGTTGCTACTGAAGCAGTTGGAGCACACGCTGTTGAAGCTTGCTTTACGCGACGGTAAGTTCCCTTCGTCGCCCGCTCATCCGGGACGCCAAGTTATCAACTTGATCGAGCAGTACAGCTTCGCTGCCGCAGACAATGGGCGACTCACGGATGCAAAGCTTCGTACAAATCTAGAGTCCCTCGTTTCACGTATCTGCGAGCAAGCGGACGATAACCCCGGCGTGTTTGAGATCGTGCGGGAAAACTTGCACCAGGACGTCGACCAGCTCAGGCGAGAGCGGCGCGAACGCGTAGACCGTACCGTCGAAGCACTTGAGAGCCGTGATCGAGTCCGAGTCGCGCGAACCACCGTCGACCAAGCGCTCGCGAGGCGTTTAGCAGGACGTCGCTTACCGCGTGCATTCCTTCGCTTGATTGACGACGTCTGGCGGCAGCACTCAGTGCTGATCGGATTAAGGTTTGGCTGCCAGAGCAAAGAGTGGCGAGAAAGTCTCGATCTGATTGAACGCACGCTGGCAGTTGCATCCAACGGGCTCGCTGAGTCCGCAACCGCTCCGCTTCGAGCTGAACTGTTTCGAGAGTTATCCGAAGTGCTCAGAGCTACGGTGAGTGACTTAGTTTTAAGAGAAGCGCTAACTGAAGATCTTAGACTCATCTTGATTGAAGCTGAACGCGCTTTGGTGGAGGATTTTGTCGAAGCGCCCCGTTTTTTGGAGCCCCCTCCCGCTCCAACGATCGACTCGGTGCCGGGTCTGCACATCGGAAGCTGGTGGAACCTCAGCAGGGATGAAAGTGGCGTTCCAATACAACTAGTGTGGGCTAGCGCAGAGACTGGGCGACTCGGACTTGTCAATCGTAGTGCGAGCAATCGACTCGAGCTCACGTTAGACGAATTCAAAGCGCAGCTAAACCGTGGACAACTGCGCGCGATCGAAAGTCTTGATGTCCCCTTGCTTGATCGGTCGGAAGCCAGCTTGCTTGATGAAGCGTATGCCGACACGGTACGACGTTCGGATATCGACGCGGCGGCTGGCGTACTCAACCGCCGGGGACTTCTGCGTGTACTGCGTGAGAAAAACACACTTTCCGGTGATGGCCAACACCATGTATTGCTGCTGCTTGAATTCGACCAGTTCCGCGCAGTTTCTGCCGCCTGCGGCGTAGATGCGACTGATGCACTTGCCAAGTCGCTCATCGCGAGCGCCACGCAGCGACTGCCTCGGGACAGCAAATGCGGGATGTACCGAGAGGATGTGCTTGCTGTAGTGCTCTCGGACCATGGCCTCGCTGCGTCCGAGCGCGTCGCAGCACAGCTGTGCGAGAAGTTATCTGACTTTCCCTATTCATATAAGCAACAGTCGTATCGCATCGGGGTCTCTGTCGGTCTCGTCGAATTCGTACCCGGCAAAACATCGGTTGAAGAGCTATTGCGCCGCGCAGATACCGCGTGCCTTGCCGCGAAGACCAGCGGGCGGAATCGAGTTCGCGTGTACCAGGTCAGTGACGAAGAAGTGCGTAATGAGGAATCGCTCATCCGATGGGCAGGCCGCGTCGATTCGCTGTTCGAATCGGATCGACTTTTCCTGAGAGCGCAGGCGGTAATGCCAATCAGCGTAGCGGGAGGAAGTCTTCCGGGCTATGAGCTTCTGTTGGGCGTTGAGCCCGAAGCAGGCGAATCAATTTCGCCCTACGAATTTGTACTCGCCCTGCAGCGGCTCGGACGCGCGCACGAGCTCGACCTCTGGGTGCTGCAACAAGCGCTCATATGGATGCGAAGTAACGCACTCGTGCTCGACGGCATTAGCGGCATCGCAGTCAACCTGTCAGTCGCATCGCTCGCACACCCGGAAATTTCGCAGTTCCTACGCAGAGCGCTACAAGACTCCCAAGTCGCAGCTGACAAGCTCATTTTGGAGATTACAGAAAGCGCTGCGATTCAGAATTTCGATGCGGCAGAGGGATTTATTCGTGACATGCGTCGCTTCGGTGTGAGATTCTCCTTAGACGATTTCGGAAGCGGTTACACGTCGTACGCGCATTTAAAGCGGCTTTCCGTCGACACGCTAAAGATCGACGGCAGCTATATCCGAGACATCGATCGAAGCAGCGGGCGAAGTGTTGCAGACCGTGACGTTGCAATTGTGCGCTCAATGGCGGATGTCGCCCATACGCTCGGGATGAAGGTGGTCGCCGAATGGGTCGAGTCGATCGACCTGTTAGCGCAATTGGTCGATCTCGGTATTGACTTTGCTCAAGGCTACGCCATTCACAAGCCGATTCGGCTTTCAGAACTCGTCGCGAACACGCCCGAGGTCAGCGAGCAGTAGCTAGGAAAACGCTGGACGAGTCTCTCGCATCAGCCGCCCGCCAACCCGCGGACACGGATTCAGCGTTTCCCAAGCCGCCGCACCGTCGCCGCAGCACTTCCTAGACCTCTAGCCACTCCTTGCGCACATTCGAGTCCGCTTTCAATTGAGCGGGTGTTCCCTCAAATACGATACGACGGTCGCCCATCACATACACCCGATCAGAGATTTGCAGCGCAATCGCGAGTTTTTGTTCGATCAGCACAACGCTGATGCCGCGGCGTTTCAGCTCGCGTAGGTATTCGGCGACGAGCTGAACGATGGCAGGTGCCAATCCTTCCGTGGGCTCATCGATCAGGATGAGATCTGGGTCACCCATCAGCGTGCGGCACAGCGTCAACATTTGTTGTTCGCCGCCGGAGAGAACGCCCGCTTCAGTATGCTGCCGCTCCTTGAGTCGCGGAAACATTTTGTACATATCTTCGAACGACCAGCGGCTTTTGGCTTTCGTCCCCTTTTCACCGAGCATGAGGTTTTGATGCACTGTGAGTTTGGGGAAAATATCTCGGCTTTCCGGAACGTACCCGATTCCCAGATGTGCAACCTCATAGGCTTTCAAGCCAGCGATATTATTTCCTCGCCAGACAATCTCGCCTTTGGTATCAACCATCCCCATAATGGCTTTTGCGAGCGTAGATCGACCCGCACCGTTGCGCCCGAGGAGCGCCACGATTTCGCCCTCACGAACGTTGACGTTCACACCTTGAAGGATGTGGCTCTTTCCGTAAAAAGCTTGCAATTCTTTCGTTTCAAGCGCAATGTTTCCTGTGCTCATGCGAGTACCCCTTCGGCCGCTGAATCCGCGCCTTCTGATTCGAGGACGGCCCCAAGATACGCCTCTTTCACTTTCGGATCGGCACGAACTTTGTCTGGCGTGTCGAACGCGATCACCTCACCGTAAACCAACACGGCGATCCGATCAGCAAGTCCGAACACAACGCCCATGTCGTGCTCAACAGTGAGAAGCGTTTTCCCCTCGGTCACTTTGCGGATCAACTCGACGAAGCGATCCGTTTCCGAGTGACTCATGCCGGCCGTCGGTTCGTCTAGTAACACAACATCGCCACCGCCCGCAATCGTGATACCGATCTCCAACGCGCGTTGCTCTGAGTAGGTGAGCGACATCGCCGGAACATCGCGTCGACGCTTGAGTTCGATCGAAGCCATTAAGGCTTCCATCCGATCATTGAATTCCTCGAGCTTTGAGAGCGGCTTCCAAAAGGAATACTTCTGCCCACTTGCGAATAGCCCCGCGCAACGAAGATTCTCAAACACCGTGAGCCGGGGGAAGATGTTCGTGATCTGAAAGCTGCGAGCGAGACCACGGCGATTGATCTCGAAAGGGCGCTTTCCAACGATTTCCTCGCCATTAAGTTTGATCGAGCCGCTCGAGGGCTCAAAGCGTCCGCTAACTAGGTTGAAAAGCGTGCTCTTTCCCGCGCCGTTCGGCCCAATTACCGCGACGCGCTCACCCTTTTTTACGGCGAGGTTTACGCCGCGAATGATTTCGGTCTTACCGAACGACTTTTTAACGTTTGAAAGTTCGAGTGCGTATGTCATACCGGTCCCTACACAATCGCCGCTTCGGCTTTTTTGATGGCCTCGGCAATGCGCGCTTCGCCAGCGTCCCATACCGCAACGAATTTCCGCCTCCAGTATTCAAACCCGGCTCCGCCGACCGCGAGTACGGCTAGCGCTATCAACCAAGAGGTAAGCGATTCGCAATTCAGTGGAATCCTCGCGACGGTTAGCGCGGCACCCGATCCTTCAACCACCTTGAGTTGGTAGGCCATCTCGACAATGGCGGCGAGTCCCCAAAGCGCAACCAAGCCAAAGAAAAGCATTCCTGCATAGGGCCATCGCATCTTCCGCCACTCTCCGTATTTCACGCGTCGCAGATTGAGCATAATGAGCGCAGAGAATCCGCCAGGCGCATACACGACCATAATCAAGAAAACGATGCCCACATAGAGCTGCCACGCCTTTGTGTACTCCGAGAGGACGACAAGCGAAAAAACGAGCAGCACTGAACCGATGATCGGGCCAAAGAAGAAACCAACGCCGCCTAAGAAAGTGAACAATAGATAAGAGCCGCTGCGGACACCGTGCAATAAATCAGCCGTAGCAGCTTCAACATTAATCGCCGTCAAGCCCCCAGCGATTCCGGCGAAGAAGCTGGAAGCCATCAGCACCAGATAGCGTACGAGGCGCGTGTCGTAGCCGACAAACTCAGCACGCTCCGCGTTGTCACGCACCGCATTCGCAATTCGTCCGAGCGGGGTCAACGTGAACGCGTACATTGCCGCGGTGCAGACGAACAAGTAGATCGCGATGAGGTAGTACACCTGCAGCTGCGGCCCGAACGAGAGCCCCAGATTCACCCACATTTCCTTGCCAGCGGTTCGGTTCGAATTGATCCCGGCTTCTCCGCCAAAAAATTCGGGGAACATGAGCGCGCTCGCGAATACAAGCTCTCCGATCCCGAGCGTGATCATTGCGAACGGTGTTCCCGATTTACGCGTCGTCACGTATCCCAAGAGCGCCCCAAACGCGAGCCCCGCAAGACCGCCGACCAGCGGAATCATCCACATTGGAATCCACCAGCCGCCGACGATCTTGTTCATCGCATGAATCGCGACGAACGTACCCAAGCCGGTGTAAACGGCATGCCCGAACGACAGCATCCCAGTTTGCCCAAGCAACATGTTGTAGCTCATACAAGCCACGGCAGCGATGCCGGTCAGACACAGAAGCGTCATCGCAAAGCTGGAGGTGAAAAGCGCTGGAAGCGTGAGCAAGATGAAGGCGAACGCGCTCCAAACAACGATTCGCACGCCGTTAAGCGGTTTGAAGTGAAGCGGTTTGAGAGCGCTATTCATCGCGCGTCCCCATGATGCCTTTAGGACGCACGACGAGCATCACGACAAGCAACAAAAAGGGCAGGATAGGAGCGACTTGCGATAGCTTCAGTTTCCACAAAGGGTAGCCAAACGTTTCAGGCGTGACCGCCAAGCCGAGTGTCGTAAATGCCCCTGCGAAGGACCAATCCAGTCCGACCGCGAAAGTTTGCAACAACCCAATCAAAATCGAAGCAATCAACGCACCTGCAAGCGAGCCCATACCACCCACGACGATCACGACGAAAATGATCGCACCGACCGATTGCGCCATCCCGGGTTCCGTAATGAACGCGTTACCGCCAATGACGCCAGCGAGTCCCGCAAGCGCGCAGCCGCCAGCGAACACAAGTGCGAACACGCGGGGCACGTTATGGCCCAGCGCCTCTGTCGTTTCGGGATGCGTAAGGGCCGCTTGGATCGCCAAACCAATCCGAGTTCGCTTGATCACCCAGTAAAGAGCCACCAGCATGAGAATAGCGACCAACATCATGAAGCCGCGATAGGTCTGAAAAGTTGAATCAAACACTTTGAAGAGCGACCCGCTCATTGCAGCGGGGATCGGATAGTCAACTGACGTTCTCCCCCAAATGAGCTGAACGATCTCCAAAATCACAAACGAAAGGCCGAACGTAACCAAAAGCTCAGGAACGTGTCCGAACTTATGAGTCTTGCGCAACAGGAATCGCTCGAAAAGGCCACCAAGGAGCGCGACCACAATTGGCGCGAACAACAAACCGACCCAAAAGTTGCTCCACGCGGAAAACTGATACGCGAAGTAAGCACCCAACATGTAGAAGCTTGCGTGCGCGAAATTGAGCACACCCATCATCGAAAAGATGAGGGTAAGGCCCGCAGAGAGCATAAAGAGTAGTAATCCGTAGCTCACTCCATTGAGCACGGACATGATGAAAAACTCCAAGTGTTTCCTCCTTCTCTCTCTTCAGGCGCTGCGCTGCATTGTGTAGTTTCTGATGGCCAATCGGGACCGTACGACGTTTCGTCGACAACCGGCCGGTACCGCGCGAACATTGACATCGAGCTTCTAGATAACTCGCCTCTCAAATCACAGCACTCGCGGGCACTTCAACCGCTCAAGTTTCGCTGGTACGAATTGATCGCACCGATTAAACAAAAAAGGCCCGGCGAACCGAGCCCTCTTTGTTCAGTGCATTGCTACTGCCAAGTTTGACTAGCGCTTCGGCATTTTGCAAGTGGTAGGCATCGTGTTCTGTTGTGGCATCAGGTAACGGACGGTCTTAAATCCATGCCCCGTTCCTTCCTGATCAAACTTCACGTCTTTTCCGCCCGCCTTTGTCCACTGGGCAATGTACATCGCCTGCTGGAGCGCACCGTCAGACGCACGCATTTCGATATCTTCGCCCGACGCGCCCTTCATCTTCATGCCAGCCATCGCACGCGCGACCGGAACGGCTTCCGTTGACTTTGCTTTCTCAACGGAAGCAACCAGGAAGCGAACTGCATTCACCGCAGCAACCGTGTAGAACTCTTCGTTGAACTTCTGCTTGAAGCCGGTGTAGACGCTCTCGATTTCATTCTGTGCGGTGTTTGGATGCCAATAGGAAACCATCCGGACACGATCTGCACCGGCAGCGCCAATTGCGGTAGGTGTACCGATGACACCCGCGTAGAACGTATAGAAATTCCCTTTAAATCCGGCGGCGTTGGCAGCGCGAATCAAGAGCACGAGGTCGGGGCCCCAGTTTCCAGTGACTACCGTATCAGCATTCGCAGCCATGATTTTTTGCACGTACGGCGCGAAATCTTTAACTTGTCCCAGCGGATGCAGCTCGTTACCGACGATCTTGATATCTGGACGTTTCTTCGCGAGCATGTCGGCGGTGAACTTCGAGACTTGTTGGCCGAAGGAATAGTTCTGACCGATCACGTAGACATTCTTGATGTCTTTCTGATCTTTCATGTAATTTGTAAGCCCCTCGATCTTCATGTCCACACCCGCATCAAAGCGGAAATGCCAAGGGGAACACTTGCTATTCGTGAAATCGGGATCAATCGCGGCGTAGTTAAGGAAAACGACTTCCTTACCCGGATTGCGCTCGTTGTGTTTGTTGATGGCGTCGATCAAAACGCCAGCGACGTTGGATCCGTTGCCTTGGGAGACAAAGCGAATGCCGTCATCAGTGGCTTTCTTGAGCAGCGCCAATGCTTCTTGCGGCGAGCCCTTTGAGTCAAGCGGAACGATTTCGACCGTTACGCTGCTGTTTGCGTTCTTACCGCTAAAGCGCTCAGCCGCATACTGGAAGTGCTTCAGCTGGTTTTGACCGACGCCGCCGAACGGGCCCGACAGCCCCTCGATGAATGCGATCTTTACGTTTTGAGCGGATGCGCCGCTCACCATTGCAATGCCTGCGACTACGCCTACGGCGAGCGCTTTAACAGCAAACTTCAATCTAGCCTCCTTACCGACTTCCGGTTTGTAATCTCGATACAACATCGAGCTATGCCGGGATTCTATGCTCGCGGATTTTGCTTAAACGCTCAGGAAAACGCTATGCCATATTGCAGCGCAACATCGCTGCATCGCGAGATCGTTGCGACGCACCACAGAAACGTCAAGGCACCGCACGGCGACGACTAAGTCTTCGAGCGCGGGGCATCGTTCGCCCTTCTTTCCTTCGCTAGTCGATCGCAAGACGCTGGGCAAAGGTAGCGAGCTGCTCAAAGGTGCGTTCCAGGTCTACGGCTTGAAGCAGATACGGGTTGAAACTCTCACCCCGACCTCGGGGCAGATCAAGTCGGTGCGAAGCCATCAGCTGCGAAAATCCCATGCCCCACTCACCAAACCAGCGAACGTTTGTCGGTGCGGCGATCAGCAGCTCCACGCTGTGGTGTCTGCGGTCTGTGGCGATCTTTGCGAAGATCTTCGAAACTTCAGAGCGATCGCCTTCGAGGCACTGCAAAAAAAACTCGCCCGACCAGCAAAGCATTCCGCTCAACTCGTGCTGGACATTCCATGGTTGCGAGACTTTCATGATGGCGTAGACATCATCAATCCCCAGGCCCGGCGCACACGTGCTCACGTAAACAAGTCGAATCACCTACCGCTCCGTCAATCAAAGAAGCCAGCATAGCCTACGCAGCGCAGCGAACGCATTGGCGGAAACGGTATCGACTCATTCCTAATCGGCTTCGTCGACGCTCACGGTTTGCCTGTCCTAACCCCCTAAAATTCAGAGTTAGACGCAATTTCGCGTTAGCTGACAACTCTCCCACACGTGATTTCTCAAGCCCTCTCACCCGCTGCCGTCAACCTTTTCTCCTCCGTTGAGATGGCGCCTAAAGATCCCATCCTTGGCGTCAACGAAGCTTTTAATGCGGATCCAAATCCCAGTAAAGTAAATTTGGGCGTCGGTGTCTACACCGATGAAGCGGGGAAGATTCCGTTACTTGAGTGCGTAAAGCGGGCGGAGTTTGCGATGGCCGAAAAGGCTGCGCCGCGCGGGTACCTGCCGATAGATGGAATCGCCGCTTACGACAAAGCAACACAGTCGTTGGTGTTTGGCGCCGATTCTGAGATCGTAAAGCACAGTCGCGCTGTCACAGCGCAAGCGCTGGGCGGCACTGGGGCGCTCAAAATCGGCGCCGATTTGTTGAAAGCCATTACGCCCAACAGTGCGGTCTACATCTCGGCGCCAAGCTGGGAGAACCACCGCGCGCTCTTTACTGCAGCGGGTTTCGACGTCCGCGACTATGTCTACTACGATGCGAAGACACGCTCGCTAGATTTTGCAGGTTTAATGGCCTCTATCAAGGCGATGCCAGCTGGCGCGATCATCGTCTTGCATGCGTGCTGCCACAACCCCACCGGGGTTGACCCAACCATGGCGCAGTGGCGCGAAATCGCAGGGGAGGTTCGCGCTGGCGGCTTGATCCCGTTTCTTGATATGGCCTACCAAGGCTTCGGCGACGGCGTGGAGGAAGACGGCGCGGTGGTCAAACTCTTCGCTGAAACCGCTGGACCAATTTTTGTGTCCTCGTCGTTTTCAAAATCGTTCTCCCTGTATGGTGAGCGAATCGGCGCACTCACCATCGCCGCAGCAGACAAAGAGGAAGCGGCACGCGTGCTTTCGCAGCTCAAGCGTGTCATTCGCACCAACTACTCTAATCCGCCAACGCACGGCGCGGCGCTTGTCGCGGCTGCGCTTACCGATCCAGAGGCACGCGCGCTCTGGGAAAAAGAATTAGGCGGCATGCGCGATCGCATCAAGGCGATGCGCCGCGCGCTCTACGATGCCCTGAAGAAACTCGCGCCCAATGCTGATTTTGAAAACATCCTCACGCAACGCGGCATGTTCTCGTATTCTGGCCTCTCGAAAGAGCAGGTGCATCGACTGCGTGGCGAATTCGGCATTTACGCGGTTGACTCTGGTCGTATCTGCGTTGCGGCACTGAACCATAAGAATGTGCAGTACGTCGCGGAGTCAATTGCAAAAGTGCTTTGACCTGCGTATACAAGCCACGATCCAAGTTTGAAGTTTGCGTGTTAGGGACTCGAAGCATGGGTAGGTCGGTTTGACCGAAAAAAAAAACACGCTATAATTTGTTTTCGTTGCGGGAGTAGCTCAGTTGGTAGAGCGCAACCTTGCCAAGGTTGAGGTCGCGAGTTCGAGACTCGTCTCCCGCTCCAAGTCATTGGAAGATCACGGAACCGCAACGGTTCCGTTTTTGTTTCGGAGGTCCGCGCTCACGGCCCCCGAGCAACGATGAATTGTTTGCCCAGAATGACTCTGCGGCAAATAAGCATGGCGGGTTAGCAAAGAGGTTATGCAGCGGATTGCAAATCCGTTTAGAACGGTTCGATTCCGTTACCCGCCTCCACCCGCCCCTCGCTCCATGCTCGCTACACAATGCAGCAGATGCGGCCCAGATGCGGAAAAGCTAACCGGAAGCCGCGCGTTGCGCCGAGCGATTCGAGAATCCGTAACTCGTTTTTCATGAGCTGTGGAGCGCACGCATTTGTAGCTCCAGCGTCTTTCTACACACATTCCGCGCGCTTGGGCTGTCATGCAGCGCTGCATTCGGAGCGGTTCAACGAGTATTTCCCGGCGTTTCGCACACTGTCAGCCCGTGCCTGCGCGTCCGAGGAGTGAACGGCGGAGACGCCGCGACACCTAGCGACCGGAAGCGAAACACAGCTTTACCTGCGTTCCCAACTATCTTTGAGGACTTACTGAGATATTTCTTTTATAGCAAGATTACTCAGTTCTTCGCTCACAGCCCGCTGCGCATTTGATTCAGGCCGTCTAGCTGCGGTAACAAGACTTAATTTGCTCTCGATCGCGTGACCGGAAAGGGCGGTTGTCACGAAATCGCTTGCGTTACCGCTTGCTTTCACCGCAGCCAGCGGCAGCACCGCATGGCCGAACCCGCCCCGCACCAATTCGAGAATCGCGGGCACACCGTCGACTTCGGCAACCACGTTCGCGACCTTGCCGATGTCCGCCAGCGCCCGATCCACATTGAGTCTCGTTGCGTGCGGTCGAGACGGCAAAATAAGTGGCAATGCAGCCAGCGCTTCGAGATTGAGTCGCTTCCGATGCAAGCTATTTAGCTTAGATGACACAAGCCAGCGAGGCTCAATCCCGAGTGGCTTAGCAATGATTTCTGGCGTAACGACCGCGTTGTAAACGAGCGCGCAGTCAAGCGAGCCGCCCAAGAGCCATTCCATTAAATGCGACGAGAGCCCCTCGCGAACTGTAACTCGTATCCCCGGGTGCCTTCGCTGGAGCGAGCTTAGCAACGGTGCAGCGAGCAGCTTGCACAAGCTTGGCGGTAATCCCACGGCAACTTTACCGGCCACTTCGTGCGAAGTGTGCTGCATTAGTGCACGCGTACGATCACACTGATGCAAGATACCCAGCGCGTGTTCGTAGAGCGTTTTGCCCGATTCGGTCAGCCGCACGCCGCGCCCGTGCCGAATGAATACGCTGACACCGAGCTCAACCTCTAGCAAGCGAACCTGCCGACTGAGCGCCGGCTGCGCGACTGCTAAGGCGTCGGCCGCGCGCGACACGCTGCCTAACTCTGCAATTCGCACGAAGTATTGAAGTTGTTTGATATCCATCTGCTGAGCTCCGAGCTATCGCATTTTGGTATATCTGATAGTTTATATATCGACTTGCTGGATAGCTGCACTCTCTCAACAATGCGAGCATGCAACACGCGATCCCTTGTCTATTCATGCGCGGCGGCACCTCACGCGGGCCGTTTTTTCGTGCGAGCGATTTGCCGAGCGCTATCGCGGAACGTGATCGAGTTTTGCTCGCCGTGATGGGCTCGCCCGACGCGCGTCAAATTGACGGGCTCGGCGGCGCGGATCCCTTAACCAGCAAAGTGGGCATCGTCTCTCGTTCGGCACGAGACGGGGTCGATCTCGACTTTCTTTTTGCCCAAGTTCTCATCCACGAATCACGCGTCGACACCACGCCGAATTGCGGCAACATGCTTGCGGCTGTGGTGCCGTTCGCACTGGAGACAGGGCTCGTTTCTGCAAAAGGCGAAATCGCTACTTTTCGCGTGCACACCCAAAACACGGGAACGCTGGCGGACATTTCCGTCAGACTTCTCGACGGAAAACCGGTCTACGCGGGCGAAGCAAAAATCGACGGCGTTCCCGGAACTGCATCGCCGGTCAACATTAGCTTTCTGGACACCGAAGGCTCCGTATGTGGCGCTCTGCTCCCGACCGGCAATCGCATCGATCAGTTCGACGGCGTTGCGGTCACTTGTATCGATAACGGGATGCCTGTGATTCTCCTCAGCGCAACTGATGCGGGCGTCACCGGCTACGAGACACGCGATGAACTCAACAAGAACGCTGCGCTGAAAGCCCGCATCGAGTCCATACGACTTAAAGCCGGCGCTGCGATGGGCCTGGGTGACGTGAGTAAAAAAGTGGTTCCAAAAGTGAGCCTCGTCGCCCCACCTCGCGCGGGCGGCAGCCTCTGCACGCGAACTTTCATTCCGCACGATTGCCACGCGAGCATTGGCGTGTTGGGTGCCGTCTCAGTCGCCACCGCCGCCGTGCTTGAAGGGACCGTCGCAGCGCGCATCTGCTCTCCCGCGGCTGAAAACGACGGTCACCGACGCTCAATTTCGGTCGAGCATCCAACGGGCGAGTTCACCGTGAACTTCACGCTCGATCCAAGCGATAAAAGCCGCGTGGTCTCGGCGGAGCTACTGCGCACAGCGCGGCTGATCATGCGCGGTGAGGTGTATGTCCGTCGCTAGGTGCGCTCCACCATTCAGAGCGCCTCTCCCATTGGGAGAGGTCGCGCCGCAGGCGCGGGTGAGGGAAATCGCGTGCTCAACATTACACCCTCATCCGCTGCTTCGCAGCACCTTCTCCCAAAGGGAGAAGGAAAAAGCCCACTGGAGGCCACATTGATCATAGACTGCCACGGCCACTACACCACTGCACCGAAAGCGCTCGAAGATTGGCGCAAGCTACAGGTTGCGGCGTATGACGCGAATCTCACGCCTCCTCAAAGCAGCACGCTCAAAATTAGCGATGACGAGATACGCGATTCTGTTGAGCAAGCCCAAATAAAAACTCAGCGAGAGCGCGGAACCGATGTCACACTTTTCTCGCCGCGCGCAAGTTTCATGGCGCATCACATCGGCAATGCTCGGGTGAGTGAAAGTTGGGCAGCGATTTGTAACGAATTGATTCATCGCGTCGCCACGCTGTATCCGAAGAATTTCATCGGTACCTGCATGCTGCCGCAGTCACCGGGCGTATCCCCTGCGAACTGCATCGCTGAGCTTCGTCGCTGCGTGAATGAATACGGATTCGTCGCCTGCAATTTAAACCCCGATCCCTCGGGCGGACATTGGCGCGAACCACCGCTCACTGATCGCCACTGGTATCCGATTTACGAAGCGATGGTGGAACTCGATGTGCCCGCGATGATTCACGTCAGCACGAGCTGCAACGCATGTTTTCACACCACGGGCGCGCACTACCTAAACGCTGACACAACCGCCTTCATGCAACTGATGACGGGCAACCTCTTTCGCGATTTTCCGACGCTCAAGTTCATCATTCCGCACGGTGGCGGCGCGGTGCCTTATCACTGGGGACGCTTTCGCGGTCTCGCGCAAGACATGAAGTTGCCCCCGCTCTCGGAACACGTATTGAACAACGTGTTTTTTGACACGTGTGTGTATCACCAGCCCGGCATGGATTTGCTGCTTAAGGTGATGCCTGTATCAAACATTTTGTTCGCCTCGGAAATGGTGGGCGCCGTGCGTGGGATCGATCCTGAAACAGGGCACTATTTCGACGACACGCGCCGCTATGTTGATGCCTTTCCGGGACTCAATGCCGAACAAAAAGCCATGGTGTTTTCCGAAAACGCGAAGCGTGTATTCCCGCGATTGAATAGTGTGCTCGCCGCGCGAGGTTTGCAATGATCGAATACTTGAATCGCCTCGGCGTCGTGCTCACGGAGCCGCCACGTGCGGGCGCCGATTTGGTGGCCGAGCTCGCGAAATTCGGCGTCGCCACGATCCACGAGGCGATGGGCCGCGTCGGTTTAATGCAGCCCTACATGCGACCGATTTACGCGGACGCTGTGCTTTCAGGGACGGCCGTCACAGTGCTCGCGCAGCCAGGTGATAACTGGATGCTTCACGTCGCAGTCGAGCAGCTGCGTGAGGGCGATGTGTTGGTGGTCGCCTGCGCCACCGAATGCGTCGACGGTATGTTTGGCGATTTGCTCGCAACATCGCTTCGCGCGCGCGGCGCACGCGGGCTCGTGATCGATGCAGGCGTGCGCGATGTCGCAACGCTCACCGAAATGCGCTTCCCTGTGTTTGCAAAAGCCATCAACGCGAAGGGAACGGTGAAAGCCACGCTCGGATCGGTGAATGTACCGATTATCTGCGCGGGTGCGTTAGTGACGCCAGGCGACGCGGTGATTGCCGATCCCGATGGCGTAGTCATCGTGCCGCGCGACACGATCACAAGCGTTATCGAAAAGTGCAAAGCACGTGAAGCGAACGAAGCGTCAAAGCGCGCACGGCTCGCAGCGGGCGAGCTCGGGCTTGATATGTACAACATGCGTCCCGCGCTTAAAGCCGCGGGGCTTACTTACATCGCCGCAGGCGAGAAAGCGAACAAAGATGAACGTTGATGCCGCGAAAGCAGCCCAAATTACTGCGCTCAAAACACCGGCCGGAACGCCGTTTTCGATTCAAAAGATTGGCCATGTGGTGCTCAACGTACGCGATGTTGAACGCTCCGCGAAGTTTTATGTAGAGACGCTTGGATTCGCGATTTCAGATGTATATCCCGACGCGATGGTGCCGGGCGGTATGGTCTTCATGCGCTTTTCGTCTGATCATCACGGCGTTGCACTCGTCGGCTCGGCTAAAGACGAATCGAAGCGCAGCGAAATGCATCACATGGCCTTCGGCGTATCGACGCTGGACGAGGTGTTTCGTGCGCGCGTCCATCTGGAAAAAGCAGGCGTGCCAATCGTTTACGAAGGACGCCGCCGCGCAGGCTGCCAAGTCGCGGTTGAGTTCCTCGACCCCGATGGCCATCATCTTGAAATCTATTGGGGACTCGATCAAGTGGGTCACGGTGGCTATGTGCGTCCACCAAATGAATGGCGTCAAACCAAAACGCTCGAAGCCGCACTTGTCGATTTTCCGCCAGGCCAGGATACGACGGTGTTTGATGCGTCGCTCATCCGAGATCGTGGCGCCTGAGTCGCTGCCAAAACACTTCATCACCGCAAGTATTCGTAGCACCCCAACTTTTATCAGCCCCTATGAAAAACGACGACACCGCCTCAAATAGCACTACAACCAAAGCGCTGCCCTCAGCATCGTTGGACAAGCGAACCTTTATTCGCCGCGCGTCTGCGCTCGGGGCTGGCAGCATAGCTGCTTCGCTGCTCGCGGCATGTGGCGGTGGATCCGACGCAGCAACACCCGCGCCACCAGCGCCCGCGCCCGCTCCCCCTGCACCGCCTGCGCCACCTGCACCGAGCCCACCAGCACCACCGCCACCGAGCGCCCCACCACCAACCGCCTGCGCGCAAGAGGTCACGCCAGCAGTGCCAGAAGGGCCGTACTACAAAGACGAAAAGCTCAATCGCACGGATGTTCGAGAGGACCGTGTCGGGATTCCCATCACTTACGTCTTCACTGTGCAAGACACGCAATGTCGCCCGATCAAGGACGCTGTTGTCGACATTTGGCAATGCGATAAAGATGGCGTGTACTCCGACTTCGCGGCGCAAGGCACACTCGGGCAGACCTGGCTTCGCGGCTTCCAGCTTACTGATGCCGCAGGGCAATGCCGCTTCACTGCGATTTTTCCGGGTTGGTACAACGGTCGTCTAACGCACCTACACGCGAAGCTCTTTGTCGGTGGCGTCCTCAAGCAGACAACAAATTTCTTTTATCCAAAAGCGGTTGAGACCGAGGCGTACCAAGACCCTCGCTACACCAAAGGGCAGAACCCCACGACCGTCGCAGCAGACATTGAACTGCGCGGCGACACCGTACGTTTCACCGCGCTTTCAATGAACATCGCCAAAGATCCCGCTGGTGGATATATCGCCACCTACACGCTCGGCTTCGTCGCCTAAGTCTCTAACTTCAAAGGACACCTGCATCATGCTGCTCTCCCGTACAACCCAATGCGCCGCGCTTGTGTGTGGTGCACTCGCAATTTCCGCACCGAACGCGCAAGACTTCCCCACGAAAGCGGTGCGCATCACCACGCCGTTCCCAGTTGGTAGCGGTCCTGAAGGCGTATTGCGCTTGCTCGCAGATAGCTTGAGTAAGACCTGGGGAAAGCCAGTCATCATTGAAAACAAGCCAGGTGCGAACGGCTTCATCGCCATCGATCAGGCAAAGCGTCAGGCCGCCGATGGCCACGAACTGTTGCAGATGGACACTTCGCAGATGACAACGTACCAATCACTATTTAAGAAACTCCCTTACGACATCAACAAAGACTTTGACGCGATCATCCCGCTGTTTCGCAATTACTTTATGGTCGCAGTTTCGAAAGACAGCCCCTACCAAAGCATGCGCGACATCGTGGCCGATGCGAAATCAAAGCCCACAAAAATCACCTACGGCTCTTGGTCGATTGGTAACCCAGTGCACATCGCATCCGCAATGATCGAAGCGGAAACGGGCACTACGATGACGCATGTGCCGTACAAAGAAACAAGCCAACTCTACATCGGTGTCGCGAACCGGGAAGTCGATTGGGCCTTCGGCTCCGTTGCCACATCGGGCTCACTGGAGCGAGCGGGCAAACTGCGCTACATCGCTGTCAGCGCGCCGAAGCGCTTACCCGAGTTGCCGAACATACCGACCGTCGCGGAATCGGGCGGCCCTGCGCAGTTTGACTATAGCGCTTGGACGGCGCTGGTTGCGCCCAAGGGTGTACCTGCCGCAACGCTCGACAAGATTCATCGCGACGTCGCAGCCGCGCTTGCGGAGCCCGCGATGAAGGCTAAGTTTGCGGCGCTCTTCTACGAAGGCTATCCACTATCGCGTGCAGGATTCAACGATCTGCTCGCAGTTGAAAGTAAGCGCAACGCCGCCGTGGTGAAGCGGCTCAACGTGCAGCTCGATTAGTAAGTAGCAAATTACCCGCCGATCCGATGTTTCGGCGTATCCACCGATACGCCGAAAACGAGGGCCGCTAAGCCCAAGACTTGGGGTTTGAAAGTGGCGTTATCGACCCAAGACGAAAGCCTTGGGACACTTCTCAAAAAAGAATACCTGCGTGATTCACTTTGAACGCGCAGTGGTCAAACTCATACGAAAGATTCCGCATAACGTAGCGAGATCCCGTCAGGCGAGAAAAAAATTCGCGAGAACACCGGAGCGTACGTAGGTACGTCAGGATTTTTCGTGGATTTTTGACGAAGCATCACGGGATCGAAGTAGTTGTGCAGAGGTATCTACGACGTACACCCAACAATCAGCACCGGCCACATAAATGGCAGGCATAAGGAGTCCACTATGATGGTAAACGTAAAGAAGTCCATGGTTCATGGCGCAGTTGCTTTGCTCGGCGTTGTGACACTAGGTACGGGTTGCGACGGTGGCGGCATTTCAGCCGCAGATGCAGCCGGTCCTGGAGAATTTGATTCAGTTCTTACATTCGACAGGGCGAAGTATTCGACGATTACCGTTACGCTGGATGGGGTGAGCACACCCTTGCGCTGGTATCGCGAGGTTTGTTACGTGGCCAAGCCAATGAAGCTAGCGCCCACGCAAGCGCTGCTCGGAGCGCCGATCAACGTAGACAACAGAGATTGCGGCTTCCAAAATATGAACGTCTTCGTTCGCGAGGCGGACGCAGCGAAACAAGACAGTCCCATCCTACTGAACGTCAGCAACGGCGGCTGGTACGGCACGTATCAAGGCAGCCTAAACAATTGGAACGGAACCGGCGCGATTGTCAACGGCACGAACTATCGCGGCGCTGACATTATTAACGGCAATTCCTACGTCAGCACGAGCGAAACAGACAAAGTCGGGGCTGCTCTCAAGCGCGGATTTGTGTATGTCACCGTGGCATCACGCAGCCGAAAGTCGGAGGCGCCTGCCGGCGTGTTTGCCGATGGTATTTGGCAGGGAAAAGCGCCCGCTGCGATTGTTGACGCCAAAGCGGCTGTGCGCTATCTGCGCCTGAACGACAGCCTGATGCCGGGTAGCGCGAGCCGAATCATTGTTAACGGTACCAGCGGTGGCGGTGCGCAAGTGACTCAGCTGGGTGCAACGGGTGACCATGCCGACTACCTCCCGTACCTCAAAGCGATCGGCGCCGCCGGCATTGACACGAATGGCAAGAGTGGTCTGAGCGATGGCGTATTCGCTGTTGTCGCTTATTGCCCGATTCAAGATATAGGCAGCGCGGACATTTCATATGAGTGGATGTACAACGTGCTAGGCACGCGAGCAGCGGTATCGTCGGACCAAAAAGCGGGGTTGATCCTAGACGGGAGTGGAGCGGAATTGATCCGCGCCTCTAACCCTGCCCCTGCAGGCAGCGCATTATTGATGGCAAGGTTCGCCGCTTATCAGGCGAGCTGGGGCTTGAAAGGCGATGACGGTAGCGCATTGACCGCAGACACCATGCTCGCAGCACTCCAAGAGGAGTTTAAGAAGTCAGCGAGCGCGCATGTGAAGGCTGGAAAACCCATCGTTGCCTTTGGTGCTACCGGCACAGCAGCAGCCAATGGCGTGGTGGGCGGAACCGGTACGCTGACTTACGTGAACGACTTCATCAACGTCGATGCAAGTGGCAATGTCACGTTTTTCAACATGCCCAACTATTTGAAATTTGTAGCAAAACAATCGCGACTCAAGGCAGTCCCCGCATTTGACCAAGTGGGACAAACCCCGGCGCTGGCTACAACAGCGTCTGCAGACAGCACAAAAGGCATCCCGCCGAGCGCAAGTGTGACGATCTTTGGCAACTACAGCGGCGGGGAGTCCAACCTTTTCGGAACGCCCGCGCAAACCTATACAAACTTCACCGAGTACGGATGGAACAACAACAATGGCGGCGATGCTGTTAACCCCATCCAAAGCGATGTTGGTCTCAAAAATACGGGTCTCGCTTGGGAAGCTAATCCGCAGCGGGCGTTCGTGCTGAATCAAGCGAAATTGATCAATGCGTTGCCCTACATCGGGAAAACCGAGGGCATCAGCCCGCACTGGCGTATCCGTAATGGCGCTCGCGATCGCGACACGTCGTTCACGATTTCGTACAACATTAGCCGCGCCTTGAAAGCGGACAGCAGAGTAAAAAATGTCGACTATGCGCTGCAATGGGATACCGGTCACGCAGGCAATTACGATGTGCAATCGGCCTTCCAGTGGATCGATCAGCGACTGAGCAGCAACTAAGTAGAGAGCCTTAGACGTTACCTGGACGGACAAAGCGGTAGTCCGTCCAAGCTCTTCGACTCATTAAAACCGTCTGAGTTGAAACGATGCATACGCGACTGCACTGCGCCAGACGCCATCGCGTATTCGTGCGAACACCCATAAGTCCACGCGTACTACACACGATCGGCGCGCACTGTCAGGCAACTGCAAAAATCTTTCGCGGCTGTAGCTAAATTAAGACTAAAGACCAATGCGCAACGCAGTATTGTCTTGAAATATTGCTTCGTTCTAACGGCAACGCTGCGCAAGCATGCGCGTGGTTAGTCGCTCGTAAGACCGCGCGATTCGCGAGGCCAGCTCAATCAGGGTGACATCGATGTCACCCGCTCGCGCACCCATTAAAATACCAGTGTGGATTTATTCGGCAGTGCCGCGTGGTTAACATGCAGTAGCTAGATTTCCGCTCAGCCTTTCGCCTAGCCGCTCCGCTTATCTGGGGCGACATGTGGTTAATATGGTTTTTCAACAGCGCTCATTTATTGCTTTCCCTCCCGTTTAGTATGGGCGGTCGTCAATAAAGGTTGACGCCATTCGCGCCTCGTATCAATGTCCTCATCCCCAGTCACCGACGCCGTAAACAAGCGCCGCACCTTCGCGATCATCTCTCACCCGGACGCGGGCAAAACGACGCTCACCGAAAAGCTCTTGCTGTTTTCGGGCGCGATTCATATTGCCGGTTCGGTGAAGGCGCGCAAAGCGTCGCGCCATGCCACCTCGGACTGGATGGAAATCGAGAAGCAGCGCGGGATTTCGGTCGCTTCCTCCGTGATGCAGATGAACTATCGCGATTGCGTGATCAATCTGCTCGATACGCCCGGTCACCGCGATTTTTCGGAGGACACGTACCGCGTGTTGACTGCGGTTGATTCCGCGCTGATGGTGATTGATGCCGCAAACGGCGTTGAAGCGCAAACGAAGCGCTTGATCGAAGTGTGCCGCCAGCGCGATACGCCGATCATCACCTTCATCAACAAGATGGATCGCGAAGGCCGCGATCCGCTCACCTTGCTCGATGAAATCGAAGCAGAACTTGGGATGCCGTGCGTGCCGATGGCCTGGCCTGTCGGTCAAGGTAAACAGTTCGCTGGGATCGTGAATCTGCGCAGGCAAAACATGCGCGTGTTCGAAGCGGGCGAAGACAAAGTCGGTGAGTTTGAAGACATTTCGCTTTCAGAATCCGATGCGCTGAAATCGCGTTTCGGTGACGACTTCACGCATGCGCTTGACGGCATTGAGCTCGTTTCCGGCGCAGCCCCTGCGTTCAACCTCGAAGATTTCCTCGCGGCCAAGCAAACGCCTGTGTTCTTCGGCTCTGCGATTAACAATTTTGGCGTGCAAGAGGTGTTGGACGCGCTTGTTGATCTTGCGCCCACACCGCATCCGCGCTCATCGACCAATAGCGACGGCAGCCTCACCACCGTCGCGCCCGAGAGCGATGGCTTCTCGGGTGTCGTGTTCAAAGTGCAAGCCAATATGGACCCGATGCATCGTGATCGCATCGCGTTCGTGCGCGTTTGCTCGGGAAAATACGAAAGCGGGATGAAGCTAAAGGTACAGCGCACTGCCAAAGAAATGCGCCCCACCAGCGTGGTGACTTTCATGTCGCAAAAACGCGAAGCGGTGGAGGAAGCGTATGCGGGCGACATCATCGGATTCACGATTCACGGTGGCGTGCAACTCGGCGACACGATCACCGACGCCACAATCACGAAACCGATGCAGTACACCGGCTTGCCGTTCTTCGCGCCCGAACTCTTCCAAACCATTGAGCTGATGAATCCGATGAAGAGCAAGCAACTGCAAGCGGGCTTGCAAGAGCTGGGGGAGGAAGGCGCGATTCAGGTGTTCAAACCACAGCTCGGCTCGCTGATGCTTTTAGGTGCCGTTGGTCAACTGCAATTTGAAGTCGTGCAACATCGTTTGCAAAACGAATACAAAGCGGAGATTCGCCTGAAGCCTTGTCAATTCGTCGGGGCGCGCTGGGTCACCTGCGACGATCCGGCGGAGTTCAAAAAGTTTTGCGATTACAACGCTACCAAACTCGCGACTGACGCCGCCGATACCCTCGCCTACATGCTCACCAGCGCCTACGACCTGCGCCTCACGCAAGAGCGCCATCCGAAGATTCAATTCCATCCTCTGCGCGAGCATGCGGGGTTGAAGTTGGCAGCGGCGGCGTAACGCCAGGTTTGGCGCAGGTCACCTAGCGCAACGCTTCGCGCGCACATCCGTAGGCGACGGCTTGACGTCGCTCCTTCCCTCACCCGACGCTTCGCGTCGACCTCTCCCAGAGGGAGAGGTGAAAACGATGCTCAGTCAAGCCCGCGCTTAAAAATGATCGCAGGCTTCGTTTGATGTTTTTACAAAACCGCTTGTATTACTGTAATTTCAGTAATATAGTTACATCATGACGCGTCTTTTGATCCTTTGGCTGCTCTCGGAAACGCCGCTTCATGGCTACCGAATCAAGCGCATTCTTGAGGACGAAGCCTATGGGTTTTGGTTCTCGCTTGAGTTCACTTCGATCTATTCGGCACTGCGTACGCTGGTCAAACTCGAATACGTGGAAGAGACCGGGCTCGAACAAGAAGGCGCTCGACCTGAGCGCATGGGCTATCGCATCACGCGCGCGGGTCGCGCACACTTGCGCGAGTTGATCGCGAAAACATGGGACGCGACGCCGCTGTTAGGTGATCCGTTTTCAATGGCGATTGCGGGGAAAGCGGAACTTCCACCGGGGTCGCTCGAAACGCTCAAGGCGAATCGAGTCGCAGCGCTCGAAACACGAATTGCCGAGTGCAAATCACTGCGCCGCGCCGCGCTCGACGAGGCGATGGTTGATCGCGCGCTCGCGATCATGAATGCGGAATTGAAATGGCTCAAAGACTGGCGCCCCTAGACAACGCAACCGACCGAAAGGACTCGACCATGAACGAGGAAAACAAGCCCGACATTCAACTCACATCGAACGTCGTGATCGTGAATGATAAGAACGAAGTGCTCCTCACTCGTTACGATCCCGACGACGAGCGCTGGTGGATTCCCGGCGCGTCACTTGAGACTTACGAGCATCCCGACGCCGCTGCCGGGCGAGCACTCGCGGACATTGGTCAGAGCGACGAACTTACTGCGACAATGAAACACGTCGAATCATTTCGCGGGCGACGCGGTTGGCATGTGATGTTTAACTACAGCGTCGCCACAAACTCAAGCGCGGTCACGGGCGATTCACGCTGGTTTCCTCTGACAGCGCTACCCCCAACCGCGCACGGTGAATGGGAGCACTCCGTGATTGCAGCATGCTCGAAGTAGCTATTCGCAGCATTACAACAAAACGCGCTTAGTCCAACATTAATTGGGGCTTGACGCTACTTTTGCTTTGTATTGACAACGAGGTAAATTCCAGCCAATGTCACCATCATACCGGCGATAACGTTCCAGGTTAGTCGCTCATCGAACAAGAGCCACGCCATGAGCGCCGTGAGCGCGGGAACGATGTACATGGTACTCGTGAGCTTCGTGATCGAGCCGCTTCGTAGCAGGTAAAACATGAGCGAGATGCCCATGCCCGAGAGCACGAACACACTCCAAATCATCGCGATGATCACATCGCTCGTCCAGCGTACGGAAAACGATTCGAACGCGAATGCAAACGGTAGCGTTGCGAGAAACGACGCTGCGAATTGAATCACCTGGCCGCTACGAAGGTCGAAGTGCGGCACAAAGCGCTTTTGGTAGATCACCCCGAGTGTATTGCCGACGAGCGCCATCACACACAAAAGCGTGGGGATCAGCAAAAAATTCGCTGTGAGAAGCTTCGAGGCGAGCACAATGACGACGCCGAAGAAGCCAATCACGATGCCGATCACCTGGCGTTTAGAAATCGCCTCATGCGTCAAGAAAAACAAACACGCGGTGAGAACGGGTTGAAGGTTCACAATCAACGCGGAGAGCCCGGCGGACAAGCCCATACGAATCGCAACCCAAACGCCGCCGAGATAAATCGCCTGGATCATCACGCCCGCGATTGCTATGTGAATCGCATCGCGGGCACTCGGCCATTTCGCGCGCGCCGCGAGGGCAAGCACGAGCATCAGCACAACAACGCCCGCGTATCGAAATACTAAAAACGAGAGCGCCTCAGCATCAGTCGCAGCAAGCTTCGCGACGACATAGCCGGAGGCCCAAATAAAAATGAACGCGGGGATGGCAAGGCGAGACAGTGACGAAGATTGCATAGCTCAAGTTTAGCGAGCTACTTGCGCGGCACGCCTCCTGCGTCGATACGGCCAAGGAGGTTTTGCATCATTTTGAGTTCGGTCGTCAAATAGGTCTCGGACGCTCGCGAAATATTTGCAGTTTCCCAAGCTCGGCGCACTAGCAAGAAGTAAACAAAGAATACTGAAGGCAGGATGACGCATGCCGCCAGAAGTACGCGCAGCGTGAACGAACCGAGGAGCGGAAACTGCGACGCGTGCTCTCGCAGAAACACTTCGATCGCAAACGTCAAAAGCGGCGGGATGAACACGAAGATACCGCGAACCCACGCGAAGCGCGCCTGATTGCTCGCGGCCTGTGGCGTAGCCGAAAGGAATAGTCTCGTACAGAGCGCAAGCCCCAACCCTACGGCTACGAATGACATCACTCCGACCGACGGATGCACTACGACCGGATCGGGCTCAGCCCACGGAAAACGCCCCGCGTTGGCGAACGGCATCCACACACCGAATCGCGTTGAAAGCGCAACCCAGAGAGATGCGAGCACGCCACTGGTTAACCAAAACACGAGGTCACGACGAAACCAAACCCACAACATCGTACCCGCGACGCTACGACGGTTCAGGCCAATCGGAAGCAGCATGCTTGGCAGCAACGGAATCGCGCGGGCGTGCATGGCTAACACGCTGGCAAACGTGGCCCAGAGAAAGACGAAGAAGCCGCTCTGTGCCCAAGCGCGCATCCAGACGAGCGCACAGGCGAGCAGCAAAACGAGTCCCAAGTTGAAAGCAGTCGCCCATGGGAGGTTTGAAATTAGCAGACCACCTCTCGCAGACGAAAACGACCGGGATCTGAGTGTCGACAATGTCGTCTGCCACCGAATCTTGTAGAGACGAGTGATCTTGTTGGGGCGTTCTTCCCCATCGAGCATTTGAAGCAGGTCAACACTATTGACAGACGGCGCGGACTGATTTTTTGCATGAGCGCGCCATGCAAGGACGCCAATCACGATGATCACGAAAGTTGTGAATGGCCACCACCACAGATTTTTTACGCTTGCTACGTTCGAGCCTGAATAGATCGGAAAAAACAAAAGATTGAATGGCGCACGAACCCATCTTGCGAGAATCCAAACGTAGAGCGATATCTGCGTCAGCATTAAACCCGGGAGCACAAAATCCTCAGCGGTGACTCTGCTCAGAGGAAAGTACGATTCAGTGTAGTTTTTGTCTAGCGCTAAGTGATACGGCTGAAGAATGAACATGGCAACGAGCAACGCGACGCCAATCCAGATCAAGCGCCGACGGAGACTCATCACGTAATCGCGGGCGAGCGGCGCAAATCGAAGGGTGTGTTTGCTGACGAGCGTTCTCGGTAGCTGAAGCGCACCATACAGGCAGCAGTAAAAAAGAACTGCACTGAACATCGCACCAAAAGATACGCTAAGGTCAGGTTTTCCGATCCACTCATACGGAACGAGGGTAACGCTCAGCGCAACCCAAAGGACGATTGCGACCGCGACGAGGCCAACCGACACAGCCCACTTGCCGCCGCCCAACGACGCCGCGAACATCAACAGTTGAACTTCACGTTTCATTGGTTGAGCGCCAAGAAAAGTTCGGAAATACTCAACGTGCGCGGGGCGTTTTGTTGCGCAAACGCTGCACCCCACGCGTCGCGCGTATCAACGACAATCTGCGCACTACCGTCCTTCAACTTTGTTTGGTGCAGCACGCTCACGTTCATCGCCATCGGATCAAGCGGCGCGGAAATCTCAATGGCGCGCACATGCGCCTCGATCTCTTCGACGCTCGCGTAGAGCTGCAGGTTGCCGTCGCGCATGAAGATCACATGGGTCACGACGCGTTCCAAGTCTTCGAGCAAGTGACTTGAATGCAGAATGGTGCGCGCATCGGCGTTGCTCTCTTCCTCAAACAAGCTGCGCAAAAAATCTCTCCGGCTCATTGGGTCGAGGCTTGCGACGGGTTCATCGAGAATCAAGAGCTCAGGGCGGTGCCCGAGCGCGAGGACAATAGCCAAGCGTTGTCTTTCTCCCATCGAAAGGTAGCGCGTTCGCGCTTTAGGGTTAAGCTCGAAGCGCTTCATCAAGGTATTCGCATAACTGCTCGACCACGTTGGATAGAGCGATTCATAGAGATCAAGTTGATCGCGCACCTTCAGCCACTCGAACAATTCTGGCGATTGCGCCACGTAGCCAAGCTTCGCTTTCGTGGCGTCGGTGAGTGCGCGCGCAGGGTCGCCAAGCAACGTGGCCACACCTGATTCCGGATGAACCAGCCCCAGCATCGTTTGCAATAGCGTCGTCTTTCCGGCGCCGTTCCTCCCAACGATGCCGACGACAGCGCCACGAGGCACCGTAAAACTTACAGAGCGGACCGGCTGGCGATTGCCGAAGGAAACGCTTAAATCGCGCACGGTGATCACGGAGTCATTCGGCGTCACGTTTGATCCTTTTTTCGTTGCTTTAACTCGCGCTAAGCACAAGTCCATTGCTCGGAGAAGAGTTCAACAGCTTCGCTCTTTGAAAAACCTAGCTGTTGGGCGATGCTGACTGTTTCTGAAATAGTTGGTAAGAATATGGATCTCGCATCTTGCACCGATCTGTTGTGGGCTCTGACGTACATGCCAAGCCCTTTTCGTCGCTCAATCGCCCCGCGTTGCTCAAGCAGTGCATAGGCTTTGGAAACGGTCATTGGGTTGATCGCATGCGTTTCCGCGACGGCGCGAACGGAAGGCAACTCATCGCCTTCACGTAACGTTTGCCCAACGATCGCGCGTTCAACCTGATCAACGATCTGTCGATATAGCGGTGTCGCGGAAGACGCAGCCAACTCGAATCGAAACAAAAGCGAATAACCATAATCTACTGTATTACTACAATAATACACATAACCAGCAGCTGGCGCGAACAAGTCATCGCATACGACTCGCGAAAACAAAAAAGCCCGCAAAAGCGGGCTTTTTTTGAGCCGGGGAATAAGTCCCAGTCTGAACGTACTGCGCCTAGGCGAAGCTACATACCCAGTTCTTTCTTAATCGCGATTTCGTCTTCCTCTCGGAAGCGCCGATTTCCGCACTGCTCACGCCATTCATCGACGCGATTCTGAATCGGCTCAACGCGATCGTTGAGGGCCTTGCTGCGCTCGTTGATCCCGCCGACCTTTGCGTTCAACGCATCCACACGATCACGAAGCGATTGCTGCGCCGAGTTGAACTTAGCGACCTCCTCTTCGTGAACGCGATTACGCTCCACCAACTTCAAACGCTCTGCTTCATACGCCGCACGATCAGGATCAGTTTTCGCGTTGGCAGCGATTGTTTTCAGCTCTTCCATGCGATTTACGATGCCGTTGCGCTCAGCACTTAACGCTGCAGAGCGAGTGCGGCTGTCGTCGTTCGCTTTTGCGATTGCAGCTTGTTCTGTCTTGATTCCGTCGTAATCGGCCGTGAATGCCGCTTGATCTTTCTTGAGCGCCGCCGCCTCCGCGTCATTGTTCTTGCGCGTTTGCAAACAGGCACGAAGCTCATCCTTGGTCATCACGCGGTCACGGCGCGGTGGCGCCTCCTCAGCTGCTGCAGCCTTCGCTGGGGCAGCCTTTTTCGCAGCAGCAGGCGGCGTTGCGGGTTTTTTCGCAGGAGCGGCTTGTTGCGCCGATGCTGAGGTCGCAGCGATCGCTGCAGCCAGCGCGAAAGGAATGATCTTGAGCACTGTTTTCATAAGCAAGATTTAACGGGTTCGGTGTGGCTATCGGGCGTAGTACACAGAATCGCGGGCCGGGATGCGCTTGTGCGCATCTACAACGCGTGACACGAAGAACTCACGAGTCACTGGCGGAGGGTCGGGGATGGTTCGGCATTCGCTCAACGCTCATTTCCTCACCCTTCACTTACGTTCAGGGCCGCCGTTTCCGGCGTCGTTTCGCGCTTCGCGCTGCACCGCGCCCTTTGGGCTCCCACTTACCCTTCGGGGGTCTCATCCCCAAAGCGTTCTCCAACTTTCCGTTCTACCAAAAATAACACTGGCGGAGGGTCGGGGATTCGAACCCCGGTTAGGCTATTAACCTAAACACGCTTTCCAGGCGTGCGACTTAAACCACTCATCCAACCCTCCGGACGAAGCCATGAATTTTAGCTGACTTTCCCGCGAGCCGAAACGGCGCTACTGGGGCTCCAGAAAACTGCTCTCGCGGTAAGTTACCACCAAGGTGTCGCGCTCCGGATTCGCACCTGACGCTCGGAAAGGCGTGGTTGCATGTACGACGCGGTTGTCGTCGAGCAGCATCGCGGTGAATGGTTCATGCAACATGAATTCCGCGAGCAGCTTGCTGTCGTTATCGTAAATTGTGGTCACCGCGCCATCGATCTCTCGGCGTCCAAGCATCAGGAGCAACACGTAATCCACGCCGTCGCGGTGCGCGCCCTCGGGGGTGGGACGGCCTTCGCCGCTTCGGGCATCGATCCGAAATTGATGACTCTCGACGAACCAAGTTGCGGGCGCGGGTAGCGTGGCTTGGCGAAACACCTCACCAAATTGCGTGACAATCGCGCGATAAAGGGGGTTGGCGGTAGTCTCTGGCTTGACCTCGCCAAAGGTGCGAAATACACCGCCGTGCAGCTTGTTGTACGTCTTGGGTTGCCAGTGCGGGCGGTAAGGCTCGTCGAGCCATTGGGCGAATTCGCCATAGCTCAATTTCAACGAAGCGTGACGGCGGAAGCGATACCGCCCACCATCCGCGAGAAATTCGTCGGTGGGCAAATCGTTCCAGCTCTGAAGAAGCGCATCGCGTGTTGACGCATCAAAGCAACTTAACTCCAACACGGCAGCGACCGCCTGCGCCGATAGAATCGCAAAGCCATTCGCGCGCAGCGCTTTTGCTACTCGCGAAATCTCGGTTTGTGCCGACATATCAACTGCGCTTTGCGCTTCCATCATGCCCACGTTGCTCTCAGTGAATGTGAATCGAATCGCGCTTTTGCGCAACAGTCGCGATCACGGCTGGACGCCGGACCTGTTCGCGCTATCGAGGTTGATTCTAGAGGCGGGCGCACATGGCATCACCATTCATCCGCGCCCCGATGAGCGCCACATCCGCGCGAGTGACGTCTCGCCGCTGGCCAAGATCGTTGCTGAATTTCCTCATGCGGAGTTCAATATCGAAGGCAATCCAGAGCACAACTTGCTACCGCTGATTGCCGCCAATCGCCCGCACCAAGCCACATTTGTGCCGGATAGCACTACTCAACGTACCTCGGATCACGGCTACTCGCCAGATCATGCACGGACGATTACGCCACTCATCGCGGACGCAAAGAAGTCGGCGAAACGCGTGTCGATCTTTGTCGATGCTGATTTCGCATCGATTGACGCCGCGAAGGCCGCGGGCGCTGATCGCATTGAGCTCTACACCGAGCCGTACGCCGAATCGCTTCACAACGGTACTTTTGAGAAAACACTCAAGCAGTTCGCGGACGCGGCCGCGCACGCGAGATCAATCGGGCTCGGCGTCAACGCGGGGCACGACTTAAACCTCGAAAACTTGCCGTCTTTTGTGAATGCAGTTCAACCGGATGAAGTCTCAATTGGGCACGCGCTCATTGCTGACGCATTGACCTTTGGGATGGCCGGCTGCGTAAAGCGCTATCTCGAAGCGGTGCAGGGCTAGCTTGACTCGCTTCGCTCTCACGGACGTGCGATCATGACCCGCTTCGCTCTCACGATGGGCGACCCGGCAGGCGTCGGCCCCGAAATCATCGTAGATGCGCTTTGTTCGCTCGACGAAGCCTTCGCTCGCGAGGTAGTTGTCTTTGGTGAGCGCACGATCCTGGAGCGTGCGCACGCGTTGAGTACGCACCCCCGTGCGCGCGCGCTGCGTCTGGACATTGTGGAAACCTCATCAGACACGCGGTTCGAGCCCGGTGTGGCAAGCGCTGCGAGCGGACTCGCTTCCATTGCAGCGATCGAAGCGGCAACCCGCGCGTGTTCCGAAGGCAAGTTTTCAGCGTTGATCACCGCGCCGATCAACAAGACAGCGCTCAAACTTGCAGGATCGCCCTTCCCGGGACACACTGAAATGCTCGCCGCGCTCTGCGGTGTGCCCCATGTCACGATGATGTTCGCGTCCGAGCGGTTAAACGTGATCCTCGTAACGATTCATCGCTCGCTTCGCGACGCAATTGCCGACATTTCGATTGACAGCGTGACTCGCGCCATCGAGTTTGCGCACAGCGCAAAACGCGAACTTGGATGTGAAGGCCGCTCGCCACGGATCGCCGTCGCTGGGCTCAATCCTCACGCAAGTGAAGACGGTTTGTTTGGCGACGAAGAGCAACGGTTTATCGCCCCTGCAATTGCAATCTGCAGAGCGAAGGGCATCAACGCGAGCGGCCCGTATCCGCCCGATACGATTTTTATGCGGGCCATCAATCGCGGTGAAGGTGGCGAATTCGATATCGTGGTCGCGATGACGCATGATCACGGGCTCATTCCCGTGAAGCTCGACGGCATTGATCGCGCCGTGAACGTCACGCTTGGGCTGCCATTCCTGCGCGCAAGCGTGGATCACGGCACCGCGTATGACATCGCGTGGCAAGGAAAAGCGTCGAGCAAAAATTTGCAGCACGTACTGCGCTGGGTGAAGCGAACGATCGCCGAGTAGCAAGCAGGCTTGAGAGAGTTTAATATGCTGAATTTGTATATTACGTATTCCATTTAGAATCGTTAGCAAACTCAGTGCGCTGCCTAGCATGGCAGCATGTTCGACGGCACTTCTCTTCTACTGCTTCCCGCGATTGGATTTCTGACCGGCCTCGTGGTCGGTTTGACCGGCGTTGGCGGCGGCTCGTTGATGACGCCTGCGTTGATTGGAATTGTCGGCGTGCCACCCGCAATTGCGGTTGGAACGGATTTGCTATTTGCCGCGATCACGAAATCGTTTGGCGGCTGGTCTCATTGGCGAGCTGGACACGTGGTGAAACCGCTGTTTTGGCGTCTCGTGCTGAGCAGCGTGATCGGTGCTTCATGTTTCTTCACTTGGTTGGCGCTCGCCAAGCCCGACGTTGCCCAACTGAACAAAACGATCCGCATTTCGCTCGGCATCGCCGTGCTCATTACTGCATCTGCTTTGGTGATTCGGCCCTGGCTTATGAAATGGCGGATGCGCTTTGCGCGGGACCACGTGAACGAACACGCGGCACCCACCGCATGGGCACCGCTGATTCTTGGCTTCGTTATCGGCGCGCTGGTTGCGGTGTCCTCCATTGGCGCAGGTGCAATTGGTGTCACGGCGCTGATGTTGCTCTTTCCGTTGTTGCCGCTTCGAAAAATCGTTGGCACCGATGTTGCGTACGCCGTCCCGCTCACCTTCCTCGCTGGCGCTGCACACGCGGGCTTTGGCAACTTAAACGTTTCACTGCTGGCCGCGCTTCTGGTTGGTTCGATTCCCGGAATCTTGCTCGGCGCGAAACTATGTGTTCGAGTGCCAGAAGTTGCGACGCGTGGCTTACTTATCGCGATGCTTACGCTCGCTGGCTGGAAGCTCACCCACCACTAAATGAGATGTCGATGAACGCGATTGCTGCATCCCCGGTTCGTTGGTACAAACGACCTCGCCCGACAACCGCGCCCAGTGGTTTTTCCGCGCGGCTTGACGAGGCGCTCGAACTTCTTCGCGAAGCCTCACGTCATTCGCCGTGTGTTTTCGCGCACAGTCTTTCTGCGGAAGACATGGTGATCTTTCACTTGATTGTTGAGCATCACTTTCCGATTCAATCGTTCGCGCTGGACACCGGAAAATTGCCGGAAGCAACGCTGGATTTGTGGAGCCGTGCGGAGACGATTTATTCGACGCGCATTGAGCGTGTGTCACCCGCAGAAGCATCCGTGGATGCGTTGGTTGCCATGAGCGCGGATTCAGCGCTCTATGAGAGCAAATCGGTGCGTCTGCGCTGCTGTGAGCTACGAAAGACCGAGCCGCTTCGCGCAGTGCTCGCAGGAAAACAAGCTTGGGTCACGGGATTACGCCGCGCACAGAGCGTGGGCCGGGCAACGATGAATGCCTCGGAGTTTGATCACGGATTCCAGCTCTACAAGTTTAGCCCTTTGATCAATTGGACTGACGAGGATGTTTGGTACTTTACCGATAAATACAAAATTCCCTACAACGTCCTGTATGGAAAAGGGTATGCGAGCATCGGCTGTAATCCATGCACCCGCCCGATTCGCGAAAGCGAGCCTGCACGAGCGGGCCGTTGGTGGTGGGAGCAAACCGATCCCAACGCAATAAAGAGTGAGTGCGGCATCCATGTGTCCGCGCATCCAAGTTCGACATCAAAGGAAGTGCAATGACCGCACGAGACGCTTTTCTAGCCTCCGAGTTTCACGCGACGGACACACATTTGAACTGGCTTGAAGACGAAGCCGTCAGCATTCTTCGCGAAGTCTTCGGCGCTTTCGAGCGCCCCGCAATCCTTTGCTCATGTGGCAAAGATTCGCTCGTGGTGCTTCATCTTGCAATGAAAGCCGCAGCACCGGGAAAGCTGCCTGTACCGATTGTCCACATCGATACGGGACACAACTTCCCCGAGGTGATCGCATTCAGGGAAGCGCTGGTCGCGCGGCATGGGTTGAAACTGATCGTCGGCCATCTCGACGATTCGATTCGTCGCGGCACCATTCGGCTCGCGCATCCGCTTGAGAGTCGCAATCGCCATCAAACCGTCACATTGCTTGAAACGATTGAAGCAAACCGATTTGATGCCGTGGTCGGCGGCGCGCGCCGTGACGAAGAGAAGGCTCGTGCGAAAGAGCGCGTGTTTTCGCATCGCGATAGTTTCGGGCAATGGCAGCCGCGCGCGCAACGACCTGAGCTTTGGAATCTGTACAACACACAACTCGCGCCGAACGAAAACTTCCGCGTGTTCCCCATCTCGAATTGGACTGAGCTCGATGTGTGGAATTACATCGCCCGCGAAAACATCGCACTGCCGTCGATTTACTACACGCATCAACGCGACGTCGTTGAACGAAACGGTTTGCTCGTTCCTGTGACAGACATCACGCCGCCGAAGGAAGACGAAACCGTGATCACCCGTGATGTTCGATTCCGAACCGTTGGCGACATCTCGTGTACCTGCCCGGTTGCAAGCACAGCCGCGAACGCACAGGAGGTTGTGCTCGAAACGATTGCCGCAACAAACAGCGAACGCGGCGCGACACGCATGGACGATCGCGCGAACGATGCGGCGATGGAGCGACGGAAGAAGGAAGGATATTTCTAGTTCGTTTCCTCTCCCTTGAGGGGAGAGGATGTCGCGTCAGCGACAGGAGAGGGTGATGTCTGACGTACGAGCAACGGAAATCCACGCAGCCCCCTCTCCCGCCCTTCGGGCACCCTCCCCCTCAAGGGGGGAGGGAATTTTCGGACACGCACTTCAAAGATAGAAACATGACCACCTCCTCCCGCCCCCTCCGCTTCATCACGTGCGGCTCCGTTGACGACGGCAAAAGCACATTAATCGGCCGCTTGCTGTTTGATAGCAAGTCGCTGATGCTCGATCAGCTTGACTCACTGGGTCGTGCGCGTGGGGCGCAAACTCGCGCGGGCGAACTCGATCTCTCGCTCGTCACCGACGGCCTCGAAGCCGAGCGTGAACAAGGCATCACGATTGATGTGGCCTATCGTTATTTCGCAACACCGAAGCGCAAATTCATCATCGCCGACGCACCGGGCCACGAGCAGTACACGCGAAACATGGTGACCGGCGCATCGAAGAGCGACGTTGCGGTGATCTTGATAGACGTGACCAAGCTCGATTTCTCGGGAGACACGATTGAACTTCTTCCGCAAACGAAGCGCCACTCCGCAATCGCTGGATTGCTTGGTATCAAACACCTCGTAGTCGCGGTCAACAAAATGGATGCGATTGACTTTGATCGCGCGAAGTTTGAGCGCGTGATCGCCGCGTTCGAAGCGATTGCATCGTCTCTCAATCTTTCGAATTTCACGGCCGTACCGATCTCCGCGTTGAAAGGCGATGGCGTGGTTGCGCACACGTCGAACACCGTGTGGTTTGACGGCCCCTCGCTGCTAGAAGCGCTCGAATCGATCGATCTCACGGCAGAGAATTCAGACTCAACTCGGGCAGACGAGACGCGCAGCGCACACATCGCCGTTCAGTATGTCACCCGCGACGCGGCCGATGGTCATCGTCGTTGGATCATGGGCGATGTAGCCGATGCTGCGCTTAACGTTGGGGACCGTATTCGTGTATTCCCGAGCGGCGCGCTGGCGGTTGTCACCGCGATCAATACGCCGCGCGGTTCGACGAGCGTTGCCCACGTTGACGAAGCGGTTGCGCTTGGACTGGATCGTCAGGTGGACGTCGCGCGCGGCGATTGGATCATTGCTGTGCGCGAATCGCCCAGCGTCGGCGCGCAGCTAAGCACGAATCGCGTAACTGCAACACTTGCGTGGCTCGACAATGCGCCGCTCGCACCAGGCAGGCGCTTGCTCGCTCGACACGGCACCCGCTGGTTGCCAGCTCGTGTGTCACGCATCACAAGGCGGCTCGATTTGCAATCGGCACACTGGATTGATCAATCGGAGGGCGAAGACGCCGCGCAAACCGTGGTTCATGCAAACGACATCGTTGAAGCGACGATTGAATTCGGGAGCGCGTTGCCGATTGCTGACTACGAGATAAGCGCCCTGCGCGGCGCAGTCGTTTTAGTTGACCCAGGGACGCATACGACAGCCGCGGCTGCCATGGTCAAATAGCGGATACCTTTAGCGCTTCGCGCCCCATTAGATTGGGCAATACTACTGCTTTTAGTATTGGTCAAGCCATTGCTTTTATGACGTCTACCCCATTTCAATATGGGTTAGCCGTATAAAGCTGTAAAAAAAGAACCGATTCGCGAGCGCAAATCGGTCCCGTTCCTGGTTATCAGTGGCCGCCAAATGCGAAGGTTTTCACTGTCGCATCGCCAATCTGAATCCCGCCCGCAAATGCAGTGACGTTGAACACGCCGTTAAGCGCCGCCGCCGCGCCTGCATTCAACGTTACTTTTACGCCAGGGACCGTCAATTGCCCCCAGCCGCGTGGCGCTTGCAGCGGAAGCGTAAGCGCAGGGAGCCGCAAATCAAACAGCGGAATTCTTGCGACGAAATTGTCGTTCACGATGACCTTGCCCGTGAGCACTGGAGCGGCGCCGCTGGTATCAATGTTGAAATCGCGCAGCTCAACTGCCGTTCCGCCACCTTTCAGCATGAGCCCGCCGCCGTGCGCGATTTCGCCCTTAGCCGTGCCGAAATCAAAGTCGCCGTCAATCACGGGGAATGACGCGACGCCGTTTCGCAGACGTGCGTAACCGAGCGCACTTGGCGTTACCGACAGTGATTGCAATGCGCCGACAAACATAGGATCTAGCTTGACCGATGTATCGCCGTAGCCCACGGGCAGTGTGGGCGCTGCAAATACAGAGGAAGCAGCAATCGTTGCGACCAGAGAGGCCGCTATCGCGGGAAGTTTCATAGAGGAGCCTTTATCAAAAGTATTAAACGGGTACTACTTGAAGGCCCTCGATACAGGGTCGCGAATCGCATCGGCTTGCGGTGTGTGCCGCAGGGGGAGGAGGAAATGCCGAGGTGCGATTCGCGTGTCTCTACCCACGCGCGCGAGCTTCATACAGAACCCGACGCATACGGCTGCTAGAGGACAACCGCACGCGCTGGATATCTGTTCAAAGCTGCGCGCTTATCTTTCTTGGGGAAACAAAGCAGCCAAATTACTTCGGTAGGATCACAGTGTCGATTACGTGAATCACGCCGTTCGACGCTGCTACGTCGGTCGCAGTCACGGTTGCGCCGTCAATGGTCACTTTGCCATCTTTAGCGGCGATCGTTGCCGATGCGCCGTTCACAGTCTTCACTGCACCTGGTTTCACATCTTTCGCCATCACTTTACCCGGCACCACGTGATACGTGAGGATCGCCTTCAGTTTGGCTGGATCCTTAAGCAAGCCTTCAACCGTTCCGGGTGGGAGCTTCGCAAACGCCGCATCGGTTGGCGCAAACACCGTGAACGGGCCCTTGCCGTTCAGCGTATCAACCAAACCTGCCGCTTTGACCGCGGTCACGAGCGTCGAAAAATCCTTGTTCTTCGATGCCACGCCAACGATCGTATCCGCCGCGTGAGCCGCCGACATTGCGACAAAAGCCAACCCGGTTGCAGCGATAAGTTTTAATGATTTCAATGACATACAAACTCCATTTATTGATCAAAAAGGGAGTTTGCCGGATGCTTTCAAGTAACGGAGGAGGAGGAAAGCACCGCGAGCAAACTGTTCCTATGAGCGAATTTATACTCATTAGTTCAATATTTGTCTAATTGGTATTTTCCCTGACTGAGTCGTCTTATGGCGACACGTCTATAGTGCAAATTAACAAATTTGTTACTATTGAGAAGTGGAATACACGATCCAATATTTTGATCACGCCGTAGAGGCAGAGATCCTCGAACTGCCGGACACAATCGTCGCAAGGTACCTATTTCTGACGAGACGCATGACTGCCGTCGGTCCGAATCTTGGTGAACCGCACACGAAAGCGTTTGGGGACGGGTTGTTTGAGTTGCGATTGAAGGGAGGCGAGGGTATCGCGCGAGTCTTCTACTGCGCGCTCATCGGTAAGCGCATCGTAATGCTCCACAGCTTCGTGAAGAAATCTCAAAAGACGCCGCCGAACGAACTCAAGCTCGCAACTAAGCGAATGAAGGAGATCAAACATGCCAATTCGTAACACTCACGACGAAGTCGTCGCAGAACTCATGACCCGACCCGGCGTTCGCGCCGAGCTCGAACGCATTGAGCGCGAGGAAGGCGAACTTCTCGATGCGCTACTTAAAGCGCGACAAGACGCCGGACTCACGCAGGCGCAGCTAGCGGAACGCATGGGTACGCAAGCGCCCGCGATTGCGCGTCTGGAGCGCTCGCTCGCGACGGGGAAACATTCGCCGTCGATTGCTACGTTGCGGAAATATGTTCAGGCGTGTGGGAAAGAATTGCAGTTGAATCTCACGTGACAGCTTAGCGTTCAATAAAAACAGCGATCCATTGCCACTCAAACCCGAAATTCTTACGAAATGCGCACCGAGCTAATCACCCTCTCTAAGCTGTTTACTGAGTCCCTGTTTCGAATTCCTGATTACCAACGTGGCTATGCATAGCAGGAGTCGCATTTGCGTGATTTCTGGGAGGACGTCGATCAACTGCCGGAAGATTCAAATCACTACACCGGCGTCCTCACACTTGAAGCTGTGCCTGACACTGTGTGGAAAACGTGGACGCACGATACCTGGATCATTAAGTCGCGACGTTTCAGGCCGTTCCACGTCGTGGATGGTCAGCAACGATTGACTACGTTGGTTATCTTGATGCAAGTTATCCTCGAGAAAACCAGCTCACCCAAGCTCAACTACACACCAACTGGCGACATACGGCGAAAGTACATCTTTGATTCGAAAGATGAGGGACGGTCCCGATCATACATTTTTGGCTACGAGAAAGACAATCCGAGTTACGAGCATCTGAAGACTGCAATCTTCTGCGAACCATCGGAAGTGCATTCCGTAGGCGAAGAAACGATATACACAAAGAACCTGACGCGAGCGAAAGAGTTTTTCAAGACCAAAATCGCAAGTTACTCGACGAAAAATCTTGAAACGCTATTCGATAAGGTTACTCAGCGCCTTGTATTCAACGTGTATGAGATTGCATCCGAGATCGATGTGTTCGTAACGTTCGAAACGATGAACAATCGAGGTAAGGCGCTATCTAACCTAGAGCTACTGAAGAATCGCTTAATCTACCTCTCGACGAAGCTCGGCAAAACAAAGGATGAAGCAAAGAAGCTAAGAACGAACATCAACGAGGCATGGAAGTCTGTTTACCACTATCTTGGGCGAAACGATCAACGCCTGCTAAATGACGACCAGTTCCTTGTCGCACACCTTCACGGCTATTTTCATCGCCTAATAATCGCGCAACCGAGCAATGACGATGAAAGGGAGCGCTACTTTTCACTCGCCGGTAGGCGAATCGAAGAAGTTGGCCGGCTACTTTTGGGTGATGTCTTCAGTCAAAAGCGAATCGCTCGTGCTGAGGACGAGTTTAAGCCGATATCAGTAGCCACAATTAGCGACTACACAGCAGACCTAAAGCAAACCTGCGAACTGTATTTTCAGCTGAGTACACCTGCATCATCTAAATTCTCTGTAGACGAAAAACTTTGGCTGGAACGCGTTTATCGTCTGCGAGGTTATGCGGCTTCGCCACTGCTCCTGTGGTCATTCAAAAGCAAATCCTCTGGACGCGAACGAGCGAATTTTCTCCAAGCATTCGAGCGCTTTCTGTTTGTAATGTCGTTTGTTAATGCCTCGCAAGCGATTCAGCTGCGTCCAGGTCAGCATTTGCTCTGGGCTCGTGACGTGGCGAGCGGAAAGCTATCAATCGCTGACTTAACCGTTATCCTTCAGAATGCTGTTTCAGACGTGTTCAAGGAAACGGCTACCTGGGATTTGGTTGGCGACTGGG
Organism: Betaproteobacteria bacterium; assembly: GCA_013298145.1. Taxonomy (GTDB): domain Bacteria; phylum Pseudomonadota; class Gammaproteobacteria; order Burkholderiales; family Casimicrobiaceae; genus Casimicrobium. The sequence continues at coordinate 165,077 of JAAFJO010000005.1, read as the reverse complement.
TTCAGTCAAGCAAAGCCTACTATGGTTGGAAAAACCTGAAGTACTTTCTGTTCGAGTACGAGTGCGAATTGTTGGAAGCTTCGCGCACTCACAGAGAAAAAGTTAGATGGGATGAATTCGCTCGGGAAGATTATGCATACGACTACGAAACTATCGAGCACGTATACCCCCAGAAGAGTCGCGACGACTATTGGAAAGAACGTTTCGAATCGTTCACCACATCGCAGCGACGTGCTCTAAAGAATTCGCTAGGAAATATGGTTGCGCTATCTCGTCCACGAAACTCTTCACTCAGCAACAAGGCTTTCCCAATCAAACGCGATGACCCGAATCTCGGTTATCGCGTGGGGAGTTACTCCGAAATTGAAGTCGCGAGTTTCGCCGATTGGAACGCTGACACGATACTTCAGAGAGGTCAAAAAATGCTTGAATTCTTGCAACGGCGCTGGGGATTTCCAATCGGGGACAGAGAAACGCAAAAAAAGGCTCTGGGGCTCCAGTATCTGCCTGTTCCAAACCGACCTGCTGAATAAAGCTAGTTTCGTCCTGTAAGGTCGATCTCCGCTGCTTTGGCATCCACCCGAATTGTGGATTCGGGCGCGAACTTGCCGGATAGCAATTCTCTCGACAACTTGTTCTCAATGTATTGCTGAATTGTGCGCGTCAACGAGAGTGCGCCGTAGGCCGGATCTAAACCTTCTTCATATAGCAAATCGAGCGCAAAAATACCCTCGTGGCCACGCTAACTAATTGCACTGAAAGTAACTTCCCACTCTGACCGAATCGGTGGGTTGTTCGCCTTTTACAAGCTGAAGTTGCGAGAAGTCGCCGCTGTCGATCATTTGCGTCAGTTGTCGGCGATAGGTGTCAACGAGCTGCGCCGCACTCGGCGAGAGTTCGTAGTACGCAAGATAGTCCTCGTAATTGTTGGTCGCACAACGCCCTTCGCGTGCGCACGCGGACTGCACGGGCGTCACGCAATCGCCACCATATTGGCACGCAAGCAAGTTCGCCACATGATGCATCGCCGCTTGATCAACAAATGCGCCGTCGTTCCCAATGCGAAACGCACCGTTGCGATAAGTGTTGGACAGCATCCCAACACCCGCACGAACGGCAGTCGGGTTGCGTGAGGCGATGGCCTGTCGAATACGTTCTGCGCGCGAATCGTTGATTTCAACGGCGCGGGCGTTAGGGAACTTCACCGGATCGTTGGTTGCGTGGATCTCGCAGTTGAGCTCGCGCGCGAGTGCGGTGGGGTCTTTCAACTCTTGTGCGCGTGCAAACGCATCCGCAATTTCTTTTTTTGTCGTTTCCAAGCCGCGAAGCGATCCGCACACGTCAGGATTGGCCAAATCCCAGGCGTTTATGCGCATCGGTGTGTCGGGGTGATTCTGCGGAAGCGAGGCAACAAACTCGGCGCGTCGCTCGGCCCAGGTTTTCCGGGGCCGAGCGTCCGTCTGATCCATTTTCTTCGCGCAGCTATTGAGGAGCTGAGCACGTATGAACTGTGCCTCACCATCGTTTGGCAATTGACTGACTTTTGCCATCAGCGCGGGAAAATCCTTGCGCGCGATGTAGTCCGCCATGAGTGGTGAGACATTCGCTGGCAATTGTCCACGCTGTGGCGTCGAACCGCTCCCCATCAACGCAGGTTTCGCGCTCATGCGCGGATCGATATTTAGAACGGCCGACGGCGGCAGTGCATCCGATTTCGCGGCAGCACTTTGCGGCGGTGAACTAGCCTTCGATGCGGCGACGGCGCTGCTTTGGTTTGCCGACCATTGCCGCCAGCCAAAAATACCGACAACCACCAGAATGACGAGCGCTAGAGCTTTCTTCACGCTTGTGCCCCGAACGAGTTATGACCCAATCATTCTGCCGCAGCGGAAAAAAAGTTCATAGGCCATTGAGGCCCGACGGTCGACGCACTGATGCGCCTTACGTCGAGCATCTTGCGAGCTGACTGGGGCGATGCATGACGCACCGCTCCTTTCGATCACGCAAACACAACGCTCCCACCCTTCGCATCCACCCGAATCGTGGATTCGGGTGCGAACTTGCCGGATAGCAACTCCTTCGAGAGCGGGTTCTCAATCGATTGCTGGATCGCGCGCTTCAATGGACGTGCGCCGTAGACCGGGTCGAAGCCTTCTTCGCAGAGGAGTTCGAGTGCCGCGTCCGATACCTCGAGTTTGAGATCGAGTTTTGCGAGACGTTGTTCGAGGCGTTGCAATTGGATTCTTGCGATGCCTTTGATGTTGTCTTTACCGAGTGCATGGAAGACTACGATCTCGTCGATACGGTTGATGAATTCGGGGCGAAAATGACCTTTCACTTCGGCCATCACCGCGATTTTCACGAGCTCGTTTGGTTCGTCCACCATCGATTGAATCTTCGCGCCGCCCAAGTTGCTGGTCATAATCATCACGGTGTTCTTGAAGTCCACGGTGCGGCCTTGGCCATCCGTCATGCGGCCATCGTCGAGCGCTTGCAGGAGCACGTTGAACACATCGGGATGCGCCTTTTCAACTTCGTCGAACAGAATCACGCTGTACGGTTTGCGCCGCACTTGTTCGGTGAGCTGGCCGCCTTCGTCAAAGCCAACATAGCCCGGCGGCGCGCCGATCAAGCGCGCGACCGAATGCTTTTCCATGTATTCGCTCATGTCGATGCGAATGAGTGCTTCGTCGCTATCGAACATGAACGCTGCGAGCGCTTTGGTGAGCTCGGTTTTGCCGACACCGGTTGGGCCTAAAAACAGAAATGAACCGTAGGGTTTGTTCGGATCAGCGAGCCCTGCGCGCGAGCGACGAATCGCATCGGCGACGAGTTGCACTGCTTCGTCTTGACCGACAACGCGTTTGTGGAGCGCGTCTTCAATGTGCAAGAGTTTTTCTCGCTCGCCGGTCATCATTTTGCTCACGGGAATGCCCGTGGCGCGTGAAACGACTTCGGCGACTTCTTCAGCACCGACTTGGGTGCGCAGGAGTCGCTTCTTGCTCGCTTGTTCGTTGCCCTTCGTCGATTCAACTTCTTTGAGCTTGGCTTCGAGCTCCGGCAACTTTCCGTACTGGATTTCCGACATGCGCGCGAAATCGCCACGACGACGCGCTTCGTCCATCTCAAGTTTGAGTTGTTCAACTTGTTCTTTGATGCCTTGCGTGCCCTGCACAGCCGCTTTCTCGCCGCGAAGAATTTCCTCGAAATCAGCGTACTCGCGTTCGAGCTTTAGGATTTCCTCCTCAATGAGCGCGAGCCGCTTTTTCGACGCATCATCTTTCTCTTTCTTCACCGCCTCGCGTTCAATCTTCAACTGAATGATGCGGCGCTCCAGCTTGTCCATCACTTCCGGCTTGGAATCAATCTCCATCTTGATGCGACTCGCTGCTTCGTCGATGAGATCGATGGCTTTGTCAGGCAAAAAGCGATCCGTGATGTAGCGATGCGAAAGCTCGGCTGCGGCAACGATTGCGGGATCGGTGATGTCCACGCCGTGATGCACTTCGTATTTCTCTTGCAGCCCGCGCAGAATCGCAATCGTCGATTCAACGGACGGTTCGCCAACGAGCACTTTCTGGAAACGCCGCTCAAGCGCTGCATCTTTTTCGATGTACTTGCGATATTCATCGAGCGTCGTCGCGCCCACGCAATGCAACTCGCCACGCGCGAGCGCGGGCTTCAACATATTGCCCGCATCCATTGCGCCCTCGGCTTTGCCAGCGCCGACCATCGTGTGTAATTCATCGATGAAGACGATGGTTTGCCCCTCGTCTTTCGCGAGATCGTTCAACACCGCCTTTAACCGTTCTTCAAATTCGCCGCGATACTTCGCGCCCGCCAGCATCGCTGCGAAATCGAGCGAGAGCACGCGCTTGTTCTTCAATCCTTCCGGCACTTCGCCGTTGACGATGCGCTGCGCGAGCCCTTCGACGATTGCAGTTTTGCCCACGCCTGGTTCGCCAATGAGCACCGGATTATTTTTCGTGCGACGTTGCAAGACTTGAATCACGCGACGAATTTCATCGTCACGACCGATCACGGGATCGAGCTTCCCGGAGCGTGCGCGCTCCGTAAGGTCAACCGTGTATTTCTCTAGCGCCTGACGTTGCCCCTCTGCTTCTTGCGAAGACACACCCTCGCCGCCGCGCACGGCCGTGATCGCCGCTTCAAGCGTCTTCGCGCTGGCACCAGCGTCCTTGAGAACACGTCCAGTCTCGCCTTTGTCGCTGGCGAGTACGAGCAGAAAAAGCTCAGAAGCGATAAATTGATCACCGCGTTTGGTCGCTTCCTTGTCGGTGAGATTCAAGAGCGAATTCAAGTCGCGACCAATCGAGATGTTGCCATCGCCGCCTTGCTGACGCGGCAGGCGCTCAATACTCGATTGCAAGTCTTTGCTGAGCTTGCCAACGTTCACGCCTGCACGCTGCAGGAGCGATTTCGTACCGCCGTCTTCTTGTTCGAGCAACGCCATCATCAAATGCTGCGGCTCGATTTGTGTCGCGTCGAGGCCGAGCGCGAGCGACTGCGCTTCAGCGAGCGCTTGTTGAAATTTGGTTGTGAGTTTGTCGAAGCGCATGTGAAACTCCGAAGCAATTCGTTTGTTAAGTTACTTTTAATCTAGGGGGTGGCGATGAAAATTCAATGTGACGCGTGCTGTTGCGTTTGGTGTCAGTCAATATGGCGTTTGTTAGCAGCTACTTCTTATAAGCCCCTATTTGCTTTGAACTATATGGCGGTTTCGCCGCTACCTGATAAAAGCTATTTTTAGGCTTTCGCGCAGGGTAAATTGTTGTTATACAGATATCTTTGTTAGAGTCTCTAAACGGCAGCTAAAGCCGTATAGCGAGATCAAACGCGTATGCTCCCAAGGGTTGAACTTAAACGCAGGTGAATGAACCGCATGATCGAGCATTTCACAGTCCGCCGCAACAACCCGACGCAGCATCGCTGGTCAACATCACCGCTGCCTTCACTTGGCGAAGGCGAGGTATTGCTTGCGGTAGATTCGTTTTCGTTCACGGCGAACAACGTAACCTACGCGATGTTCGGCGAGAGGATGAAGTATTGGGAATTTTTTCCGACGGATGACACCGCGTACGGCACGATTCCGGTGTGGGGCTTCGCCGATGTCGTCGCGTCGAGCGCCGAAGGTGTTTCAGTCGGCGAACGCTTCTACGGCTACTACCCGATGTCGACCCATCTCGTCGTGAAAGCTTCGCGCGTCTCTGCACATGGTTTCACAGACGCTGCGCCGCATCGCGCCGAGTTGCCGATCATCTACAACCAGTACATTCGATCTAGCAGCGATTCCATGTATCGCAAAGATCGCGAAGGCGAAATTGCGATCTTGCGGCCGCTTTTCGCCACAAGCTTTCTGCTCGAAGACTTTCTGGCTGACAATGCTTTTTTCGGCGCTGCACAGGTTTTACTTTCCAGCGCGTCGAGCAAAACCGCGTACGGCACCGCGTCGTGCCTCGCGCATCGTGATCACGGGCCTTCAGTCGTTGGCTTAACGTCGACGGCAAACGCAGAGTTCGTGCGCTCGCTTGGCTGCTATTCAAACGTCATCAGTTACGAAGATCTCGCGACGCTCGACGCAAACGTGCCCACAATCTATTGCGACTTCGCGGGGAATGCTGACCTTCGTGCAAAGATTCATACCCACTTCGGTGATGCACTCAAATACAGCTGCAGCATCGGCGGCACCCACTGGGATCACCTCGGCGGGACGCGTGACCTGCCCGGGCCGCGCCCCACCCTCTTCTTCGCGCCATCGCAAGCAAAGAAACGGGTCGGCGAATGGGGACCTGCCGAGTTTCAAACGCAGCTCACGGGCGCATGGGATCGCTTCATGACGAACGTCTCCGCGCCGAGCACCCCGTGGTTGAATGTGGTTACATCCACGGGGCAAGATGCAATTGCGTCGACTGTCGCGTCGGTGATCAAAGGCGGTGTCGCTCCACGCGATGGGCATGTGCTGCGTTTTGCATAGCGCACCACAGACTCGCGTCGGTAAAATTAGAGCGGGACGCCCCAATGAGATCGCGTGACGCCTGGTGCAGCAGTCCAGCATCGCAGTCAAAATCGATTGCGCGCACAACAACATAACAAAACACATGAGTACCCCCCACATCCTCGACGAACTGAAATGGCGCGGCCTTATCCATCAAAGCACGGATGAGACCGAACTTCGTAACCATTTGAATGAGTCGCGCACGCTCTATTGTGGGTTCGATCCTTCAGCGTCGAGTTTGCACGTAGGCAATCTGGTCGCGCTCATGACATTGCGCCGCTTTCAGCGCTTCGGACACAAGCCGCTCGCACTCGTTGGTGGCGCAACGGGCATGATCGGCGATCCATCGGGCAAGAGTGAAGAAAGAAATCTTTTGTCGAAAGAGCAGCTCGCCGAGAATGTCGCGGGTATCAAAAAACAAGTTGAGCGGTTTCTCGACTTCGACGGATTAAACGCGGCGCAGCTCGTCAATAACTACGACTGGACTGCGCCCGTTAGTTATCTCGATTTTCTGCGCGATGTGGGCAAGCACGTCACCATCAACACCATGATGGCAAAGGATTCAGTTCGCTCGCGAATTGAACGACCTGACGCTGGCATTAGCTATACCGAATTCAGCTACATGCTCCTCCAAGCCTTCGATTTCGCAGAACAGTTCAGACGGTTTGGCTGCACGATGCAGATCGGCGGGAGCGATCAATGGGGCAACATCACGGCGGGTATTGATCTCGGCCGACGGATGGCCGGCGCGAACCTGTTCGGTTTGACGATGCCACTGCTCTTGACGAGCGACGGCTCAAAGATGGGCAAATCGGCCAAGGGCGCACTCTGGCTTGATAGCGAACGCACATCGCCGTACGCGTTCTATCAATACTGGATCAACGTCGCAGACGTAGACGCAGGCAACTGTCTCCGCTTTTTAACCGAACTCTCCCGCGACGAAATCGAAGCGCTCGGCGAGAGTACAAAAAACAAGCCGGGAGAGCGCGCAGCGCAGAAAGCACTCGCTCAGTGGCTCACCCGGTTCGTGCATGGCGATGCGGGATTGACGGCGGCGCGAAAAGCGACCGACATCTTTTTCGGCGCTGAAATCGATTCGCTCAACGATACACAGCTGACCGAGATCTTTGCCGATGTGCCGAGCGTCTCGGTCACGAAAACTGAATTTGAAAGCGGCATCTCGCTTGTGGACGCACTCACGCGCGCGGGCCTGTGCGCAAGCAAAGGCGACGCAAAGCGCGCGCTCGCTGCAGGTGCGATCGCGCTCAACAATCGCAGACTCGACACGGATCGAGCGCTGACCCACGCTGACCGGGCCTCGGAAAGCGTGATCGTGTTGCGTAACGGAAAGAAGCGTTACGCATTGCTGCGAATCGCTTAAACGCAAAGAGAACTATTTCACCGTTCGTTTCAGCAGCTTCTCGGATTTAGGGACGCGCCCGCGTTGTGCAAGCGCTTCCCGCAATAGATACTCCGCTTGCGCATTCGCACTGCGGAACTCTTGTGCAGCCAGTCGCTCGATCTCATCCCACAGCGTGGGATCGATCCTAAGCAAGAAGCTCTTTTTGTCTGGACTCGCCATTCGCGACTTGGCCGTAGCGCTAACTGTAGAGCGTGCCCGTGTTCACAATCGGCTGCGTGTCCTTATCAGAGCACAACACGACTAGCAGATTGCTCACCATCGCAGCTTTGCGTTCGTCGTCCAGTTCGACGATCTTTTTGTCTGACAACCCTTTCAGCGCTGCCTCGACCATGCTCACCGCACCGTGCACAATCTTTTGGCGCGCACTGATGATTGCCTCGGCTTGTTGACGACGCAACATCACCTGTGCGATTTCGGGCGCGTACGCGAGGTGGCTCAATTTCGCATCTTCAACAATCACGCCCGCGTCAGCGAAGCGATCTTGGATTTCGGCTTTGAGTGCGCTCACCGCAGCCGCGCCATGCCGTAAGGTGGCTTCGCCCTCAGCCAAATCTTCACCTTCGTCATACGCGAACTGCGCAGCGACGTGACGCAGCGCGGCTTCGGCTTGCACCTTCACATAATGTTCGTAGTCATCCACCTGAAACACCGCTTGGGCCGTGTCCTCAACCCGCCAAACCACCACCGCTGAAATCTCCACCGGATTGCCGCGTTTGTCGTTCACCTTGAGCGTTGGCGCATTCAGGTTACGCTGGCGAAGGCTTAATTTCCGCTTCACATAGAAAGGATTTGCCCAGCGCAGCCCCTCGCTTCGGTCAGTGCCGACATACTCACCAAAAAGCGTCAAAATCGCGGATTCGTTAGGCTGCAACATATACAGCCCAGCGAGAACGAGCGCGCCTGCGATGATTAGCAATACGCGCAGGCCAATGCCCACTGCGCCTCCCGCGAGCGGGGCAAGAAAGAAACTAAGCAGCGGCGCAATCGCGAGCAATGCGCCGAACGCAGCCATCGCGTATCCATTCGCAGTCATGGCAGACTTCTCGCGATACTGCATCGCGCCCGAGGCCGATTTATTTGAACTCATTTCACGTCCCTCTTTTCTTGTTGGAGAAAGAAATCAAAGTGATATCACTTTAATTGCATGGGACGCGCGCACAAACCGCGCTGCGACAAGCTGCGTGAGTAAGGAGGCGAAATGCGGGTTAGGCGTGACGTTTGGAGAAAATCGAAGCCGCGTCAAAGCCAGCCACGAGCTCGAGCGGCTGAAAACCTTGCGCGCCAAGGCTAAAAACGCCGTGGTCGGTATACACCCTAGATACACAGCCAACGCCTGTTATCGGGTAGCTACAGCGATCCACCAACTTACACACACCGTCTTTGGTAAAAAGCTCCATCATCACCCACGTTTGTTTCGCGCCGACGGCAAGATCCATCGCGCCACCCACGGCCGGAATATCGTTTGCATCGCCTGTATGCCAGTTGGCTAAATCGCCATTAGCAGCGACTTGAAACGCGCCTAGTACGGCAATATCGAGATGACCCGCGCGCATCATGGCGAACGAGTCTGCGCTGTGGAAGTATGAGCCGCCCGGAAGAAGAGTGACGGGCTGCTTTCCCGCGTTGATCAAATCAAAGTCTTCCCAACCCTTCGCCGGCGCAGCACCCATCCCCAGGAGCCCGTTCTCGCTTTGCAAGAACACCTCTTGGTCAGGCGAGAAATGATTCGCGACGAGCGTTGGCAAGCCGATCCCGAGGTTCACGTAGGCGCCTTCCGGAATATCACGGGCAACGCGCGCAGCAAGTTGGTCGCGAGTGAGTTTCACGTAGCTCATGATTTGATTCCTGAAGCCGCAGTGACCGTACGCTCGATTTTCACCACATGCTGTACGAATATCCCCGGAGTCACGATCACTTCAGGATCAAGTTCGCCAAGTTCGACCACCTCATGGACAGACGCAACAGTGGTCTTTGCTGCCATCGCCATCACCGGTCCAAAATTTCGAGCGGCCATTCGATACGTGAGATTGCCCCAACGATCTCCACGTTCGGCTTTCACAAGAGCATAGTCACCGTGAATGGGCGATTCAAATACGTACATCTGCCCGCCGATCTCGCGCACTTCTCTACCTTTCGCAAGCTCGGTGCCATAGCCAACGCGCGTGAAGAATCCACCAATACCCGCACCCGCAGCACGAACGCGCTCAGCCAGATTTCCTTGTGGCACTAACTCGAGCTCCACCTTCCCAGCGCGGTATAACGCATCGAACACATACGAATCCGCTTGTCGCGGAAACGAGCAAATGACTTTCCGCACGCGTCCCGCTTTCAAGAGCGCTGCGAGCCCAAACTCCGCATTGCCCGCATTGTTTGCCACGATCGTTAAATCTCTCGCACCTTGCTCGATCAAGCCGTTGATCAACTCATTAGGCATCCCGGCACCGCCAAAACCGCCAATGAGGATGGTTGAACTGTCCTTGATGCCCTCAAGCGCCAATTCGATCGATGCGGAAATTTTGGAAATCATTCGCTTACGAAAAAAAGAACGAGCGTGGAACCCCGGCCGATTTGTAGGCGCGGGCTTGACCGCGCTCTGTGTCTAGATCTACTCGTAGGCGCGGACTTGGCCGCGCTCTGTTGTAGGCGAGCGACGCCAAGTCGTCGCCTACAACCCCAAGCGCGGCGTCGCCTATCGCTTTACCAGCGGCGGCAAGGTGGCGATGACCGTTTGCTTGCCGTCTTTTACCTCGACAAGGAAACTTTCGCGATCAATATCGCCGTTCGCATCGAAGCATACGTCCAACAAAATGCCAGGATTGGTTTTCGTGTTGAAGCACGAATTGCGCAGCGCGGCGGCAACCGCTTTGCCGTCGGTGGTTTTAGCCTTTTCAACGGCGGCTTTGTAGGCGTAGGCTGAGAAGTAGCCCTTGATGCCGTTATGGTCGCTCTTGGCTTTGAACTCGCGCTCAAACTTCTGCGCAAATTGCTGAATCGCCGGGATGGGTGCATCGACCGTAAGGCCTACGTGACCGCGAACGCCGTTGGCTGCGTTTCCGGCCAGCTCGATCACTTTCGCTCCCATGATGGTCGTTTCACCGACGATCGGTTTGTCGAAACCTTGCTTGCGAAGTTCACGCAGCAAACGCGCTGACTCTTCTTCATTCAGGTACGCAAACAGCGCATCCGCATTCGCTTGCTTTGCGCGGAGGACGGCGCTCGAGTAATCGACCTGGCCTGGATCAGTTGAGATATCAGCGGCTACCTTAATGCTGCGAGCACCGAGTTCTTTCACGATCGCATCACGACCGCCCTTACCGAAGTCGTTGTTAATGAAGATTACCGCGACCGACTTCACTTTGAGATCATTCGCGAGATAGTTCGCGACTTTCGGCATCCCCATCGATTGGCTGAACGACGAGCGGAACAGAAATGGGTTTCCCTGCTGCGTAAGATTTGCTGCCTCGCCGCCAGTGAAGTTCGGGATGCCAGCGCGCTGACTCTCCGTCATCGACACGAGGATCGAGCCTGAAAAAACTGGCCCAAAGATCACGTCAGTTTTGTCATCAATCGACTTCACCGTCATTGCTTTGGCGACCGCAGGTTGGCTTTGCGTGTCCATCTCGGCGATTTCAACTTTGCGTCCCATAATGCCCCCCGCCGCGTTGATCTCGTTGAACGCGAGGCGCGCACCGTTACGATACATGGTGCCAGCGGTGGTGCCGCCACCAGAAAGCTCAACGATTTTTGCGACCTTGATGGCCTGCGCGTAGGCGCCCGACGTGAGAGCGATTCCAGATGCAACTAGCGCGCTCGCGAGGAGCGACTTTGATACAGATTTCATGATTCCTCCTTTGGAATGTGTTTCAGTGACGTAAGCAAATAACGATAAGTTGGAGAACTACGCCGCTTTAGCGTGCCCGCCCAAAAAGAGTCGATTCAAATTTGGATCATCGAGCAGCTCTGCTGCGGGTTTATCGAGCGCGAGCTGCCCCATTTCAAGCGCAAGCGCTCGATCTGAATACTTGAGCGCAGTTCGAACATTCTGCTCAACCATGATGACGCTTTTTCCCTGATCGGCGAGTTTTCGCAGGAGCTGCATCACGTCTTGCACAATGATCGGTGCCAAGCCGATTGAAGGCTCATCAATGAGCAACACTTCGGGTCGAACCAGCAGCGCCCGCCCAATTTCAAGCTGCTTTTGCTCCCCGCCCGAGAGTGATGCAGCACGTGAATGAATCCGCTCTTTCAAGCGCGGAAACAAATTCAGCACTTCTTTGATTCGCTCGTTTCTATTGGGAGTAGACAGGTGAAAACCACCGAGTTCTAAATTGTGTAAAACCGAGAGCGACCCAAACAAATTACGGCCTTGCGGCACAAAGGCGATACCTTCTGAAAGGAGCTCGCGCGGCGTTTTCCCATTAATGCGTTTGCCGTTCATGCGCACTTCGCCGGAGCGTGGTGTGAGCATGCCGAACAAGGTTTTCAATACGGTTGATTTGCCTGCGCCGTTCGGGCCGATCAGGAGCGTGATCTCACCTCGACGTGCGTCGAGCGTGAGCTCGTTCAAAATCGTCAGGTGCGTGTAGCCCGCGACGACACGATCAAATTCGATGAAAGATTCGCCGCTCACGACTAATTCCCCAAATACGCGTCAAGCACGGCGCGATTGCTTTGAATTTCCTCGGGACGTCCGACGGCGAGAACGCGCCCCTCCACCATGCACACGATGCGATGACAAAGTTTCATCACGAAATCCATATTGTGCTCAATCACTACGAAGCTCCCACCTTGCCGCTGGTTGAGTTGAACGAGCAAGTCTCGCAGTCCGTCGACCAAGGAAGGGTTTACACCCGCGCAAGGCTCGTCAAGTAGCACCAGTCGCGGCGCTGGCATGAACGCCATCGCGATATCAACGAGCTTTTGCTGACCGTAAGACAAGCTTCCCGCCGGCAGATCGGCAACGTGTCCGAGACGAAACAGTTCAATCATTTCATCAGCGCGCGCGCCCAAACCGTTGTCAGTAGGCGCGAACATTCGCCCCCAAAAACTGCCGTGAAATTCTTGAGCAGCGGCAATCAAGTTGTCGCGGAGCGAAAGTTTGCCAAACACCTGCAGGTTTTGAAACGTGCGTCCGACGCCCATGCGAGAGAGCTCAAGCGGGGACTTCCCGGAGATATCCACGCCTTCAAACTCAACACGGCCCGCATCGGGTTTGATCTGCCCAAGAATCGAGTTAAAGAGCGTTGTTTTCCCGCTGCCGTTTGGGCCGATCACCCCGAGAATCTCACCCGGCTCCACCGAAAAGCTCACCCCGTCCACCGCGCGGATCGCGCCGTAAGATTTTTTGATGTCGTTGACTTTCAGGATGCTCATACTGCCCCCACGCCAGTCGCATTTTTCTCACTGGCTTTTTTTGCCTTGTACAGTAGCCACCTTTCGCGAACCGAGAGCAGACCACCAGGCAACCAAATCATCATTGCAACGACGGCGAAGCCAAAGATTGCGAGATACCAATCTTTCGCAAAGCGCAAATATTCAGGTAAGAGAAGCGCGATCGCTGAACCCAACACAGGGCCGTAAAACTTCCCTGATCCACCTACAACGACCATCATCAGAAACAAGAGTGACATGCCAAGCCCAAACGGCGCAGGTTCGATGAAATTCACTAACGGGGCGAACAATGCACCCGCAAGCCCCGCGTAGGCAGCGCCGATTGCGAATGAAATCAAGGTGTACGCCGTAATATTCACGCCGGTACTCTCCGCCCGAATTGGGTTGTCTCGCAGCGCCGCAAAGGCGCGCCCCCACGGTGAACGCAAGACGTACGCGAGTAATGCTGCGGATACGAGCGTAATCACAAGCACCAAGTAGTAGAACGCCAGATTACCGTTAAACGAAAATCCAAAGAGGTCGGGGCGCTTGATGTTTTGAATGCCAAATGTGCCACCAGTGAGCCATTCTTCATTACGGAAAAAGAGCATCAGCAATAAATTAAAGCCGAGCGTTGCGAAGCCCAAATAGTGAAGCTGCACACGCAACGCTGGGAAGCCAATCAACAGACCCAACACAAAGCACAGCGCAATTGCAGCGGGCGTTGCGAGCCAGAAACTCACGCCTGCTTTCAGGAGGATTGCAACGGTGTACGCGCCCACGCCCATAAAGCCCGCATGACACAACGACTTCAATCCTGCATACCCAACCGTGAGATTGAGACCGAGCGCAGCAATGATGTACACCAGCCACAGCGTAAGCAAATAAAGGCCGTATGACTTGAGTAGGCTCGGCGCGATCAGCAGGGCTGCGAGTGCAACCGAAAGCAACGCGAGATGTTGTTTTGAAAGCGTCATACTTTTCGCTCCGCCGGCGTGCCAAGCAAGCCATCGGGTTTCACTAGGATCACCGCTAGAAACAACGCAAGCGCGACCCCGTCTTTGTAAGAGGGTGTGATGTAGGCCCCCACCAGGTTTTCAAGTACGCCGACGATCACGCCACCCAGCAACGCACCGCGCGAGTTATTGAACCCACCGATGATCGCGGCAAAGAATGCTTTGAGGCCGATGTTGTCGCCCATATCAAACTTCGCAAGATAGGTGGGCGTAATCAACAGCGCAGTCACCGTTACCAAAATTGCATTGATCGCGAACGTGTAGAAAATCATCCGCTTCACGTTGATCCCAAGCGCTTCGGCTGAGAAAGTATTCTGCGCTACTGCCTGCATTGCGCGACCAGTCAGTGTCTTGTTCAGAAAAAGTTGTAGGCCAACGACCATCAATCCTGCAAACAGCAATGCGCCCACATCGCTATAAGAAATCGTAACGCCTGCAAGCTTGAATACTTCATCGCCGAAAACGCTCGGAAAGGGGTGAGGCTCGGCGCTGTAGCCCGCTTTCACCACCGACTTGAGCCCAATCGACAAGCCAAGTGTTGCCACCACGATCGAGATCACGCCACTCGCGCGCATCGGGTCAACAATAAAGCGCTTGAAAGCCATCCCCAGCACGAGTACGGATACGATGAGCGCTACGACAAACGCTGCCCACAACGGCAAGCCCACCGCCATCGCAATCAACATCGAGAATGCTGGCAACATGACAAATTCGCCCTGCGCAAAATTGATCGTTCCCGAGGCTTGCCACAGCAGGGTGAAACCGAGTGCCGCCATCGCATAGATGGAGCCGGTGGCGATCCCGCTGATGAGGAGTTGAAAGAAATCGATCATGCTGCGCGAAGCTCCCCAGGAATAGCCGCGTGGCGATTGTCCATCCGACGGTCGCGTGGCACGCTTCGACGTGCGCTCTGCGACGCGACCCACTTTGCACTCGCCCATGCGCGGGCAGCAACTGCGCTCACTGGCATCTGCAGATAGTCGTCATTAAAAACCTCAAACGACCAATCCCCGCGATAGCCCGCGCGGTCAATCATGCGAATCATGCGCGCGAGCATGTCGCTGTGGACACCTTCGCCAGGGAACACCCGCAGGTGGCGCGCGGTTTCAATGCGCTCTTCGGCACTGCGCACGGCGTTCCAAAGGAAATCTGAAAGCTGAACGAATGCGATTTTTTCGCCCGGAATTTCGGTGAGCGACTCAAAATCTGTGCCGTTCAGTGTGCAATTTGCAATCACGTGAAATGAGTCGATGCACACGCCGAGATTTTTGCAATTCGCGCGGCGAACCGCCTCCCAAGAAAGCATGAAGTCACTGACGTGACGTCCCCAGGATAGCGCTTCATAGCCCACCGCAATCCCGAGCGGCGTCGCCAATAGCGCAACCTTTTTCAAGTCAGCTGCGATGCGATCAACGTCGCCGCTTCCGTGAGATGAAGTGGATGAGCAAATCAACAATCTCTCGGCATTGACGAGATCGCATACTTTCAGCATCTCTTTAACGGTATCCACCTTGTAGCCGTGTAACGCACCGGAAAGCCCCTCGTAGTCGCGCATTACTTGGATCGCGTTAACGCGCAATTTCGAAGCACGAACTGCTTGCGCTGCAGAAGCAAGCCCTCGCGGATGCCCGACCAAATCTTTAGCCCACAATGTAATTTGTGAGAACCCCGCAATCGTTGCGGCCTCAAGCTTGCTCTCAAGTGAACCCGCAAGCGTGATAGTGTCCATCGAAAAGTCTTGCAGATTCACAGGACCCCCAATGCACGAAACTCATCGGCGGTCGTATTTGGCCAACCGAATCGCTCCATATAGAGCGGAGCTTGCTCGAAGAGCATCTCTTTTCCCTTCTGAATTCGTAAGCCGCGAACCGCAGCAGCCTGAAGTAATTCCGTCATCTCAGTCTTCATGCCGCAGTCGGCGATGATCGCGCTGGGCTTCGCAGCATCCACTGAAAATGGCATTGCATCGCCTGGCGTCATGCCAAGCGGGGTGCCGTTCACAAGTAGATCGAACTCGCCCACCTCGTAGTTGTGCAGTGAAATGGTTAGCGCGGGGTAGTGCGCACGCAGCCGCGTTGCGAGCTGTTCGACGAAGTCAGTATTTACATCCACCAAACAAAGCGCAGCAATCCCGCGCTCCGCCAACGCCGCCGCAATTGCGCAACCGACGCCTCCGCAGCCAACAATGAGTGCGCTGCTCTGAGCATACGGAAAGCCAAGCGGCTGCGCTGTCCGATCGAGTGCTCGCACGAAGCCCTCGCCGTCGATCAGATCAGCGACGACCTCGCCCTTACCGTTGCGATAGATGGCGTTTGCAGCGCCTGCGACTCTCGCGACTCGTGTGGACACATCCGCCACGCTCACGCTCGCAGGCTTGTGTGGAATCGAGACGCAAATTCCACCCACATTGCTCGCACTCATCATGCTGCGCACGAATGACGCGTACTCGGTCGGCGGCACGCGCATCGGCACACACACCGCATCAATGCCTTTCTGCGAAAAATAGGCGTTGTAAATCGCGGGAGCCTTCACCTGCTCGACCGGCCAGCCGATGACAGGAAAAATACGCGTTTTGCCGGAAATCGGAATCATGCGCCCCCCAGATGGCTTCGCACGAACTCAAATGAGGTTCCGCCCAAGTAACACACGGCACCTCGCTCGCTTGTGTGCACATGTGTTGCCTCAACAAACCGAACGCCACGCTCAGAAAGTGCGCTAACAAGCGCCGGTATGTCGACAGCGCCAAACCCCACGCGAGTCAAGCGTTCGCTCCAATCAATATCAGCGGTTGATTCTGGCGGCTGGACGAGTTGAAGGTAGAAGCGTTCACAGGGGCTTTCGAGCAGCACGCCTTTTGGCAAAACACCGAAGTATTCGCCCTCGGGCAAGATGCGAAAATCGAGAAGTTCGCGATAAAAATCGCTCCATTCTTGAGCGCGATCGGCGCCGATTGTTTGCACCACACCGAAGAAGTGCATCCCTTCAACGGCCGTATTGTTTCGATTTACGCCGGGGATAGGTTTGAAATCTACGTCGTAGATTTGGAATTCGTCGTAGCGGTCGACGAAGTAGATCGTGCTATTTCCCACGCCTGCGATGCCAGGAATGTTGAGCTCCATTGCACCGGCGTGAGCATCAATCGGCCAGGCTCCACGATCGACACAATACGAGTACGCGGAGGCGGCATCACGCACCCGGAGCGCAAACGCAATAAGCTCAGTGCCTTCGATGCCTGATTGGTGAGCGGCATGCGAATTGACGATGATGTTCATACCGCCAGCGCGGAAGTGAACGATTTCGCGACTGCGATGACGCGCGACAGCTTGAAAGCCGAGCGTCTCAAGTGCCGCGCCAAATGCGATGGGTTCGCTCGAAGCGTATTCAACGTACTCGATGCCGTTGACGCCGAGTGGATTGTTCTGCGGTGATGTCTGCATTGGCGACAGCCCGCCTAACCCGCGTTACACGCGGCACACACGGTGCACGCGCTTCGCACCGTGCAACAGCTTTTACCTGAACACACAACGCTCTCCTTTTTTTGCACAGCCGGGTGTCCAACACCTTTCTTATCTGCGCTTTTTTTGTGCGATAATCGCACACATGTTCGTCTAGAGAACATATTAGTGGGTTAAAACTGTCAAGTCAATCGGACTCGCGAGCCGCGGTTTCGATATTTGCAAGCAAGCAGGCGCACTGTGCAACCCGCCGAACTGCTACTTGATAGAAGCCCGCAGCGCTGAAAAGGACTGGCCATTGCATGAATGATGAGATCAAACCGAGCGATTTAGTCGACGGGCTGAGGAAGGGCCTTGAGGTCATCCTTGCATTTGATGACGCTTCGCCGCAAATGACGCAGAGCGAGCTCGCACTTCGCATCGATCTGAGTCGCGCTGCGGCGCGCCGCTATCTGCTCACCCTCACCGCGCTCGGCTACATGGCAAGCGATGGCAAAAACTTTTGGCTGACGCCTAAAGTCATGCAACTTGGACGCAGCTTTACGGCATCCTCACGGCTCCCCCGCACCATTCAGCCAGAACTGCAAGCGCTCACTGAGCGTTGTGGCGAATCAACCAACTTCGCAGTACTCGAAGACACTGAGGCGGTCTACGTGTGTTGCGCGAATGCGAATCGACTGCTGTCTACCGGCATTGAGCCCGGAACACGCCTTCCTGCGTATACCTCCACTGCGGGGCGGCTACTCGCAAGTTTTCTGGATGATCACGCACTTGATCGTTGGATCAAGAAATCTGCGCCACGCGCTCACACAACCTTCACCGTAACCGAGCCAGCAACGCTCAAGCGTGAAATTATGAGAATGCGTAAGCAAGCGTATGGAATCACCGAAAGTCAGTTCGAGCCCGGCCTGCGCGGCATATCAGTTCCGCTACGCGATAGTGCAAACAATCTGGTCGGTGCGCTCAGCGTCTCAATGGCAGTGAGCGCAATGACTGCGAGCTCCGCGATCAAAAAACTGGTGCCTCTACTGAATGAAACGGCTGCTCGATTAGCGCAGAAACTTTAGCTTCTTTTCAGCCACTGACTTTGTTAAATGGCTGCTAACGAGCATTTAATTGCATTTTCTACAACTACTTTAATTCTTCGCTAGCCCTCATGAAGTCACGGCTAAGCTCAATTAGTTGTTATCGCGCCAAAAGCGACGAACCTCAGATACAAACGCTTCAGGGCGCTCCACCGCGCTGATATGTGCAGCGTCTATCGACACCAGCGCTGCGCGAGGAATCGACGACGCAATCTGGTTCGAAAGCTCCGGAGGTGTTGCCTCGTCGCGCGCGCCCGCCATCACGAGCGCTGGACAGCGAATCAGTGGATTGCTGCGCGAAAAGTCAATAGCGGACACGGCAGCACAACTTCGCGCATAGTCAGTAACGTCATTTGCCAAGAGAATCGAAGTTACTTTAGCAACGAGCGCAGGGTTCGCGGCACGAAACGTTTCGCCAAACCATCGCGCCAGCGCCATTTCAACAACGGCGGACATCCCCTTGCGCTTTACGGTATCGATCCGCGCGCGCCACAGCGCTACCGCAGTGTCGTCGTAGCGCATTGCGCTATTCGCGACCACGATACTTTTCACCAGATGCGGATAGCGCGCGGCCAGCCCCTGCGCCACCATTGCCCCCATCGACACGCCCACGAAGTGAACAGGGCCGCCGCCCTTCGCGAACACATGGTTCAAGATCACCGAGGCAGCGTCATCAACCAACGTATCCATCGAAAAATCGCTCGTAGTACGTGCGGATCGCCCTTGCCCACGATGGTCGTAAGTAACCGTTGCGTAGTCGGCCTCAAGCGGAGCGATGATGTCAGCCCACATCGATTGGTCATAGCCCAATGCATGCGATAGAACGAGCGTCGGTCGATCAGCACGTATCTCGCCGCGAACAGTCACCGCAAGCGCCGGCGCGGTTTGATCTATCTCTTTCAGCACAGTGCGCAGCGCATGCATCGCGGTATTAGCCGCCGGTACACCGCAGTACACCGCGCCCTGCATCACGAGCTCTCGCAAATCGTCTGCCGTGAGTTTGCTCGCATCCTCGCTCATCAGACCCGCTTTCGCGTGCAATGAAAACTCTTCATATCGACCGAGCCCGAGCGTCATCGCGAGCACTAGAAGGCGTCGCGTCTTGTCGTCGTGTGCGCTCGCGTGTGATCGATTCCACACATCGAACCATGCATGTCGCGTGATGAAGGTTTGAAACTCTGCGCTCAAAGCATCTGCGCTGCCGAGCGATTGCGCGACCCAGGCATCGCCCAAAATACGGCGACGATTTTGAAGGCCCAGTTCAAATTCATTCATCATCAATCCAGTGCGCGCATAGCAGCAAGTTCATCAAGGTTCGCGTCGATCACCCAAGCGGCCTGTGACGCCGCTTCATCAATCGAGAATACGGCCGCCAGTTCCGATTCATCCACAACACCAAAACTCATCGGATCCGCCGCGAGCGCGATTCTCAACTCTTGAGCGAGCGATGAATCGTTCGCGACGGCGCGGCGGCTGGCCACTTGCACCAACGCGTCCGCTTCATTCTTTCCTAGCTCGTTCGCCAAGAGCTGACTCGCCGCTTCGGTGAACACGAGGCCACGCTGTGATTCGACATTAGCCCGCATCCGTACATCGTCAACAGTCAACATACTGCACAGATCACCCAGCGCGTGTGCCGCGCCGTGAACAGTCGTAAACAAATTCGACCACTCCGCAAGCTCGGCCTGCCAGTTGCCGAGTCCGCGCTCGTGCTCTTGGCTCATGGTTGAGAGCATGGCCGCCACCCGAAGCGGAGCGCGAATACTCGCGGCGATGGCGACCATCGCACCAACAGGGTTCTTCTTGTGTGGCATCGCAGACGATCCGCCACGCCCTGCGTCGACGGTTTGGCCAAGCTCCGCCACTTCGCTTTGCATCATGAGCGACACATCACGTGCCACTTTCCCGAGCGAGCCCGCAAGAATGCCAAGCTCAGCAGCCATGCGTGCGATGCGATCTCTTTGCGTATGCCACGGCGCTGGTGCGGAAGTTAGTTCGAGACGCTCAGCCATTAAGCGGGCGATCTCGCCACCATTCTTTCCCAGCAGCGCGCGGGTACCAACAGCACCGCCCAATTGAACACGCAAAGCATCTGCCTTGAGTTCACGGAGCGCCCAGCGTGAGCGCGCAATCGGTGCGAGCCAGTTTGCACACTTTGCTCCAAAGCTTGTCACCTGCGCCGCCTGCATCAGTGTCCGCGCGAGCACTGGCGTCATGCGATGTACCCGCGCGAGATTGGCAAGCGCGAAGACGATACGACCGAGCTCACTATCGAGCATCGCGAGCGACTTTTTGGTGGCAAGCATCACCGCGGTATCAATTACATCCTGCGACGTCGCGCCGAAGTGCACGTAGCGGGCAGCATCCTTGTCGACCGTCGCAACAGCCGCTCGCAACTGCTGCACTAGCGGAATAGCCAGCGACCCCGCGCGTGAACTCGCCGCGACGATCTTGTCGCAGTCAAGAAGCGATGCCTTGCAGTGCGCAGCAATCGAGGATGCAGCACCCGACGGAATCAGCCCGACGTCGCTTTGCGCGCGTGCAAGTGTTGCTTCGAAATCGAGCATCGCCTGCACGATGGCCTCGGTGCTAAAGCAGTCCATCGCCTCAGGCGTGGAAAGAAAGTGCTCGAAGGGAAGTTCAGTCACGCCTTACTCATACTCAAAGAAGACGGTTTCACGTGCCCCCTGCAAGCACAAGTCCCAACGATAGGTATGGTCGCCTTCTTTCGCCGCAACTAATGTCGCTCGCCGGGATTCAGGAGCCGCGGTGAGCAGGCGATGATTCATCATGCTCGGAAATACTGCTGTGAAGTGTTGATTAAAGCAACCCCGCGCGAACACACACACGTGTGCAAGCGGTGCACTCGGATGAGGCGCTGGTATTCGAAATCGAAATTGCCCAGCCTCGTCCGTGGGTTGGCGCAGTAGCCCAAAACCATCTTTCCCAGTGGCGCCATCAGCCCATATTTCGACCATCGCATCGCTGACCGGTTGATCGCTTCCGTCGAGCACTCGCCCAACGAGTTCGATCGGACCCGATCCCGAATCAAAAGCCCAAGCAAGCGCATTGTGGAAAAAGGGACCGATCGTTTGGCTGCTCGTCACGTTAGACATTTCAAATCCCCGTTGGCGTGGCACCGCGACCGCGCAGCACGATATCAAATACATAGCCCAGCGACGTACCGCTGACCGTTTCATCGAGGCTAAATCGCGAAATGAGCCGCTGTCTCGCGGCCCCATCTGGAATTCCGTTGAATATCGGATCGAATGGAAACAACGGATCATCCGGAAAGTACATTTGCGTCACCAAGCGCTGCGCATATACGTTGCCAAAAAGCGAGAAATGAATATGCGCTGGGCGCCATGCATTTTCGTGGTTACCCCAGGGATAAGCGCCGGGTTTGATCGTCTTAAAGCGATAGCGTCCCTCGTGATCGGTGAGAAACTTTCCTTGACCCAGGAAATTCGGGTCGAGCGGCGCATCGTGATCGTCTTTCGCATGCGCGTACCGACCGGCAGCGTTGCATTGCCAGACCTCTACCAAACTATCACGCACCGGCTTTCCATCTTCATCGATAACGCGGCCAGACACGGTGATTGCCTGCCCCATCGGTTCACTCGTCCCGTGACGCGTGAGATCTGTATCGTTCGCACGAAAAATCGAAATGGGCGCGCCAATGCCGGTTGCCGCAACCAACTCGTGGCGCACTGCAATACGAGGTTCACGTGGACCGCGAACGCTCGTTGACTTGTAGGGCGGGTGTATGTCGTTCGGTCGTTCGCCGAGTCCTAACGGTGGGAAACGCATCGGAGTCCTCCTTCTTTTAATCGTAACGCTAACGGAGCGCTAAACCTACGTAGTTTTCGGCGAGCGATGTAGACGCCGCCACCGACCCTACAAGGTATTCAAGCTCCGCTTCCTGAATTCTCTGCCCAAATTCGCCCGCTTCGGGAAATCGATGCATGAGCGAGGTAAACCACCAACTGAATCGCTCGGCTTTCCACACGCGCGACAAACAACGCGAAGAGTAATGAGCGATACCTGTCTCCCGCTTCTCAATGAAGTATTCGATCAACGCATCGCTAAGGTATTTCACGTCTCCAGTAGCGAGGTTTAGTCCCTTCGCCCCGGTCGGCGGCACGATGTGTGCGGCATCACCCGCTAAAAACAAGCGACCGAAACGCATTGGCTCGGCGACAAAACTGCGTAACGGCGCGATGCTCTTTTCGATACTTGTACCCGCGACAAGCCGACCACGCGCCTCAAGATCAAGTCGTAACTTAAGCTCTTCCCAGAATGCATCATCACTCCAGTCCTCGACACGATCATGCGAGGCACATTGAATGTAGTACCGACTTCGCGTCGCGCTACGCATGCTGCAGAGCGCGAACCCACGTTCGGTATTCGCATAAATCAATTCGTCTGAGACAGGGGGCACATCCGCGAGTACGCCAAGCCAACCGAATGGGTAGACCTTTTCATACGTCTTGAGTGCGGTAGCCGGAACGCTTTGCCGAGACACACCGTGATAGCCATCACACCCGGCAATGAACTCGCACTCAATCTCTGTTTCAACGCCCTTGTTACGAAACGATACGCTTGGCGACGAGCCCTCGATTCCGTGAAGACGCACGTCTTGCGCCTCGTAAAAGGTTGGCAACTGCTGAGCAGAACGCGCGTGCATCAGATCACGCGTGACCTCCGTCTGTCCGTAAACGGTCACTACCTTTCCGCCCGTGAGAATACGCAAGTCAATCCGATGTCGCTCGCCCTTGAAGAGCAATTCGAAACCATCATGCACCAGTCCCTCGCGTTGCATGCGCTCGCCAACACCCGCTTCGATCAATAGATCAGTCGTCACCTGCTCCAGCACGCCCGCGCGAATACGTCCCAGCACGTAATCGGCGGATTGACGCTCTACGATGACATGATCGATCCCTGCCCTTGCGAGCAGCGCGCCGAGTAACAACCCAGAAGGCCCAGCGCCGACGATACAAACCTGCGTTTTCATAGTCTTGCATCTTGCAGTGCGCCGTGCGCTAGATCAATGCATGGGCAATAGAATTGTGCGATTGTTATACAACGTGCGCGATCATCGCGCAAAAAGGACGCGATGCAGAAGCATGCTGATATTGCCGCAGCGGACTACATCGAGGGCGCCGCACGATCACTCGCCGTGCTGGAGAGCTTCGATGTTCACCGCCAACGCTTAAACGCCACCCAAGCCGCAGAGCGCACCGGTCTCACGCGCGCGGCGGCTCGTCGTCACCTGCTTACACTTTCACACTTGGGTTATCTGGAAAGCGACGGGCAGCACTACTGGCTGGCGCCACGCGTGTTGAGATTGGCGGGCAGCTATTTGGCGTCTGCGCGCCTACCACGGGCGGTACGCCCTACGCTCGCCGAGCTTTCTAACGAACTTCGCGGGACGTTTTGCGTAGCGGTGCTCGACGGGCAAGAGTCTGTAATCGTGGCAACCAGCGGCGAGCGCTGGGGGAGCGATGACAGCGCGCCATTCGGTGCGCACTTAGGGTCGCGGCTGCCTGCGTTTTGCACCTCGAGTGGGCGCGTCATGCTCGCTTGTTTTTCGCCCAGCGGGCTGAAGACCTGGCTTCAGTCGTGCAGCCCTGGAAAACTCAGCGCGAAAACAACTACTCAGAAGAGTCAAATTGCTGCGCTGATCGCAGCCGCACGGCGAGATGGCTATTGCTATGCGAGCGAAGAGCACGAACTGGGCGTGCATGCGATTGCAGTTCCGCTCATCGACGCGGCGGGGCAGTGCGTCGGCGCGCTCAACGCGGTAGATTATTTGCAATCCACATCAGCAGATCATCTGCTGAAAAAAGTGCTGCCACGGCTTCAGCGAGCTTCCACCAAATTGCGGGCAATGCTTTGAGTATTAGGCTGCGGCATTCAACTCGCCGCACACTCAGCTAAGCGACTGCGCGTTCAAGAAATGCGAGTAACTTCGCGCCGGGCACGCGACGATCTACGTACGCCTCGCCGATCCGCTTGAGCAAAATGAGTGTGACGACCCCATCCTCATTTTTTTTGTCCCGCTGCATGTGGGCCAACAGTTTTTGCGCTGCGACTTTCGGAGCCTTAGTGGGTAGATTCAGGGATGTGAGCAGCCGCTCAATACTCGGAAGATCAATGTCAGCCCCTCCCCATTCATCCCGCGAAAATTGGGCTGCGAGCACAGTTCCGGCAGCAACTGCTTCGCCGTGAAACCACGCGCCATAGCCCATTTCTGTCTCGATAGCGTGCCCGAAGGTATGACCCAAATTCAGGAGTGCGCGAATGTCTTTGGTTTCGCGCTCATCTTGCTTCACGACATCCGCTTTAATCTTGCACGAATGCGCGATTACACGGGTGAGCACGCTCGCGTCACGCGCGTTGAGCGCATCGACGTTCGCTTCGAGCTCGGCGAAATGGTCTACGTCGAAAATGAGCGCGTGTTTCACGACCTCAGCGAGGCCAGAGGCGTATTCGCGCGGCGGCAGCGTCTTCAACGTATCAGTATCGGAGATCACGGCAAGCGGCTGATAAAACGCGCCGATCATGTTTTTGCCGAGCGGATGATTGATTGCCGTCTTGCCACCGACTGATGAATCCACTTGCGAGAGCAAGGTGGTTGGCACTTGGATGAACGGAACACCGCGTTGATAGGTTGCTGCCGCAAAGCCCGCGACGTCGCCAATCACACCACCGCCGAGCGCGATGATGGTAGTTTTGCGATCACACGCAGCCGCGAGCATCGCGGTGTGAATTTTGTCTAACGAGGTAAACGTTTTGTGCTCTTCACCGTCGGGCAGGATGATTTCAATGATCGATTTTCCGAGCGATAAGACTGCGGCTTTTACTTGCGGAAGGTAGAGCGGCGCAATCGTTTCATTGGTGACGATTGCGACGGTTTTTCCCGCGATGAACGGCGCATAGCTTTCAGCACGCGCGAGCAATCCCGATCCAATGTGAATCGAGTAGCTACGATCAGCCAAAGATACGGTGAGAGTTTGCATGGTTGCAACTGTGGGAGTGCTCTTGCGCGCGAATCGCGCGCAAGAGCACTCCCACAAAACGCACAGCCTTAGTTACGCGATTTATCTACCAATTTGTTCTTCGCAATCCAAGGCATCATCGCGCGAAGCTTCCCACCCACCACTTCAATTTCGTGCTCCGCCATGTTGCGACGACGTGCCGTCATCGACGGGTAACCCGTCCGACCTTCGAGGATGAACATCTTCGCGTAGTCGCCGTTTTGAATGCGCTTGAGTGCATTTTTCATGGCAGCACGAGATTGCTCGTTAATCACCTCTGGTCCCGTTACATACTCGCCGTACTCAGCGTTGTTTGAGATCGAATAGTTCATGTTGGCGATACCGCCTTCGTACATCAGATCGACGATCAATTTGAGTTCGTGCAGGCACTCGAAGTACGCCATCTCAGGCGCGTAGCCCGCCTCCACGAGCGTTTCGAAACCCATCTTTACGAGCTCAACCGCGCCGCCGCAAAGCACTGCTTGTTCGCCGAAAAGATCTGTCTCGGTCTCTTCTTTGAAATTGGTTTCGATGATGCCGGCCTTGCCGCCGCCGTTGGCTGCTGCGTACGAGAGCGCGAGATCGCGCGCCTTACCGCTCTTGTCTTGATGCACAGCCACCAGGTGCGGCACGCCGCCGCCTTGTGTGTACGTATTGCGCACGGTGTGGCCCGGCGCTTTCGGCGCAACCATCCACACGTCAAGATCTTCGCGCGGCACGACTTGGTTGTAATGCACGTTGAAGCCGTGCGCGAACGCGAGCGATGCGCCCTTCTTCATGTTCGGCGCGACGTTGTTGTTGTAAACCTCAGCGATTTGCTCGTCAGGCAACAGAATCATCACTACATCCGCGGCTTTCACTGCGTCGTTCACTTCCATCACGGTCAAGCCAGCTTTGCCAACCTTATCCCACGATGCGCCGCCCTTGCGCAGACCGACGACAACTTTCACGCCGCTGTCGTTCAAGTTCTGCGCATGCGCATGGCCCTGCGAACCGTATCCGATGATGGCGACCGTTTTGCCTTTGATGAGGCTCAAGTCAGTGTCTTTGTCGTAATAAACCTTCATATGATTTCCTTAGATACTTTTCGTATAACTCTTACTTCGCAACAACTTTTTTGGTGACGGGTTGCTTTGTTTCCTGATCTTGAATCCAAACACTGGCTTGTGCTTTCGTAAGCTCACCTACCACTAAATATTCTTTACCGACAACTGGCGTAAATTCGACTTCGCCCTCGACAGTGAAAAACTCACCGATGGCTCTGCTAGCGATTTCGTGGATTGGCGCGGCGGTCACATGAGTACCAACAATCTTAAGTTTCATCGGCTCTATCTTGACTGGGCGCCAAACCCGTTGAAGCGTTAAGCTGAAGCCGCGTCCTTGACTTGCTCGCCCCGTCGCATTCCTCGCATTCTCAATCTGATTGCCATTGATCGACTCTACGTAAAACAGCTCGCCTTTTCCGCCGCTGAGTTGCATGCCTGAGTCGCCCAACTGCGCGACCGGACCTGTATAGCCATCAGGTACATGCTTATACGTTGCACATCCGCCAACGACTAGCGTGACAAATGCCAGGAAGATAGCAATTTTTCTCATGCTCCCCCTCATATCTTTAAGATGCGTTCGCCACGCCCAATGCCAGAAGCACCTGTGCGCACCGTTTCCAAAATCACACCCGGCTCAATCGCGGCGATAAACGCGTCAAGTTTATGACTATCGCCGGTGAGTTCGATGGTGTAGCTCTTATCGGTGACGTCCAGAATGCGGCCGCG
This sequence comes from Betaproteobacteria bacterium, assembly GCA_013298145.1. Taxonomy (GTDB): domain Bacteria; phylum Pseudomonadota; class Gammaproteobacteria; order Burkholderiales; family Casimicrobiaceae; genus Casimicrobium. Next base: position 137,900 of record JAAFJO010000005.1, on the reverse strand, counting down.
GAAAATATCCGCCATCCGCTTCATTTCGTCGCGATCTTTGCCAGCCGCGCGGACTTTGACGAGCATGAGTTCACGCTCGATGTGATTGCCATCGGTTAAGTCGACGACCTTCACAACTTCGATCAACTTGTTGAGCTGCTTAGTAATTTGTTCGATCACATCGTCGCTGCCGTGCGTGACGATCGTCATGCGCGACATGGTCGTGTCTTCGGTCGTCGCAACAGAAAGCGAATCGATGTTGTAGCCGCGCGCCGAGAACAAACCGACCACGCGCGAGAGCGCGCCGGCTTCGTTTTCTAGAAGGACTGAGAGGATGTGTCTCATCTCAAAGCTCCTCCGCCAAAATCATTTCGGACAACCCCTTGCCGCCCGGAATCATCGGGAACACGTTCTCGGTTTCGTCGGTGATGAAATCCATAAACACGAGGCGATCTTTAAGTTTGATCGCTTCACGCAACGCGGCTTCAACGTCGCCCGCTTTCTCGATCTTCATTCCAACGTGACCATACGCTTCGGCGAGTTTCACGAAGTCGGGCAGCGCATCCATGTAGCTCTCGGCATAGCGATTGCCATAGAAGAATTCCTGCCATTGCCGCACCATGCCGAGCGAGCGGTTGTTCAGGTTGATGATCTTCATCGGGATGTGATACTGCTTACACGTTGAGAGCTCTTGAATGCACATTTGCACGCTGCCCTCGCCCGTGATGCAGGCAACAGTTGCGTCTGGGTTCGCGAGTTGCGCGCCCATGGCGTACGGGATGCCGACCCCCATCGTGCCCAGGCCACCGGAGTTAATCCATTTGCGCGGCTTGTCGAACGGGTAGTACTGCGCGGCCCACATCTGATGTTGGCCGACGTCGCTCGTGATGATCGCGTCGCCGCCGGTGGCATTCCACAGCGCTTGCACCACCGCCTGCGGCTTGATTTTTCCGTCCGCTGCAGAGGGTTTAAACGCGAGGCACTTTTTGCTTTGCCAATCTTTAACCGTCGTCCACCACGCTTTGAGTGAAGCCGCGTCAGGGCGCTTGTCACCCTGCTCGATCATGCCGATCATTTCTTCGAGCACGTCTTTCACGTAGCCCACAATGGGCACATCCACTTTCACGCGCTTTGAAATCGATGATGGATCGATATCGATATGAATGATCTTTCGGCCTTCGCGGAAGAAGTGGCCCGGATTACCGATCACGCGATCATCGAAGCGCGCGCCGACGGCAAAGAGCACGTCGCACTCTTGCATGGCCATGTTCGCCTCATACGTGCCGTGCATCCCAAGCATGCCGACGAATTGCGGATCGCTCGCAGGAAAACCGCCGAGGCCCATCAATGTGTTCGTGCACGGCGCGCCGAGCATGCGCACGAGTTTGGTGAGCTGCGCGGACGCATCATTCAATACAACGCCGCCACCCGCATAAATCATCGGGCGCTTCGCGTTCAATAAAAGCTCAACTGCTTTTTTGATTTGACCGCTGTGCCCTTTGATCGTCGGGTTGTAGCTGCGCATCGTGATCGTTTTTGGATATTCGAACGTGCAGCTGTGCTGGGTCACATCCTTCGGAATATCCACGAGCACGGGGCCGGGGCGACCGGTTGTTGCGATGTAGAACGCTTTCTTCATCGTCACCGCGAGGTCTTTCACATCTTTCACGAGGAAATTGTGTTTCACACAGGGGCGCGTGATGCCGACGGTGTCGCATTCCTGAAACGCGTCTTGCCCGATCGCATGCGTGGGCACTTGGCCGGAGATGATCACCATCGGGATCGAATCCATGTAGGCCGTCGCAATGCCAGTGACTGCGTTGGTCAAGCCCGGGCCGGAGGTGACGAGCGCAACACCGATCTTGGTGGACGAGCGCGAGTACGCATCCGCCGCATGAACAGCCGCCTGCTCGTGCCGAACCAGCACGTGCTTGAATTTGTCTTGTTTGAATATCTCGTCGTAGATATTGAGCACGGCGCCGCCGGGATAACCGAAAACGAAATCTACGTTTTCTTCCGCGATGCAGCGAACGACGATTTCCGCGCCAGTTAGCTTCTCTGCCATTTTCATCCTCAAGAGTTTGTTGATGCCTGAAGCTCGATGGGTGTTGAGCCTAGGCCCCTGAGGGCATTTCAATGCTGGGTAGTCACGGCCTCGCGCGCGCTTTGCACGAGCGAGGAAATCTTTGCTTTTGGCCGATTCCCCGCCCGCGTGCCCTCGACTGAAACAACTTGTTCAATCAAAGCGCCACGGTGTCCGAAGCCATGAATATAGCCGATGATTGCTGCGACGCAAAAGAGCTGCAGCTCTCGCGTTGCGCGGGCCTCATTGGAAAGACCTCTGCACAACGTAGCGAGAGCCCGTCAGACGAGGAAAAAATTCGGGAAAACACCGGAGCGTACGTATGTACGTGAGGATTTTTCACGGATTTTTGACGAAGTATCACGGGCTCGCAGTAGTTGTGCAGAGGTCTTTTGGAACGAGAGTGTCTGCATTGTCCTAAAGCTTTCCTAGCTTAGCCCCTTTTTGTAGGGGCTACATATGTTTTATCTGCTACTCACTATTTAGATAAAAGTAGCTACGCTCCCTGTTCAAGAGAGCCTTTACGAGAAATTTTTATAGAAGTTGCTGAGGCTGCCGTCCCGCCCCCCACACACGTCGGCATGAGGCACGCCGCTTCGGGCTAAGACCTCGAAGCCCTATCGCGAGGCGCCACCTCGGCGGAAACGCGTGCGCCGCTTAGACTGAGCCTCAACTCATAGCCGTAGGTTTCGAGGGTCCTGCGCACAATCGTCAACCCAAAACCGCGAGCTGCATCAGCGGGATTCACTGAATCGAAGTTCATCGCGGTGCCGGGTTCGGTTTCGTTCTCGATCACCACAGTGCAATGTTGCCCGATACCGTCGCCACTCGCGCGAATCACAATTGGTACGCTGCGTTTACCGTGATGCAGCGCGTTGCCCACCAAATTCGCGAGGATGACATGTACTGCCGCGGCAGACATCGGAAGCGTCGCGTTTGCGCCAACGTCGAGCTGGAGATCGGCTGAGCGCAACGTGATCCAGTTTTCGTTGGCAACAATCCATGCTTCAAGCGCCGGCAAGATAAACGTTGTACTCGGCTGAAGCGTACCCTCGCTTTCTCGCGCGAGCATCAGCAAACTCGAAACACTTTGCTCCATCGCGTGAACCGACGCGCGCATGCTGGCGAGTGCACTCGCGACGCTAGTATCGAGGTGCGGCTCAGCTTGAAGCCGTTCGATCGTTAGGCCGAGCACAGCGAGCGGCGTGCGCAATTCGTGGCTCGCATCACGCGTAAAGCGCTGCTCACGTTCGATAAACGCTCGTGTGCGCTCAGAGAGCGCCGAAAACGCATCTGCCAGCGCGGTAAGCTCAGCCGAGTGCTTCGCTCCCGAAGCGTCGAACGCGATCGGACGCTCTGGTGTCGCATTCGAGATTTGCTTAGCGAGCGCTGCAATGGGTGCGCTCACGCGCCGCGCGAGCCAGCCCGCCAAAGCAAGCGATACGAGCGTCGCGCCTAAGCCCCAGCCCGCGAGCCAGCGTAGCAGCTTTTCGCGGCGCGGGCGCACGACGAGCTCGCCACTCACTTCTGCCAACAACCAGGCTCGCGAAGTCTGTGGCGGATTGACTTCATCGAACTGGGCCTGAATCGCAAGCAAGTGGTAATGCCGCCCCGCCTCACCCGAAAACTCTCGCCGGTTGGGCGCTTCGATAAGGGCTTGGCGTATTTCTACGGGTAGCGTTTCCACACATTCGTGCACGCTGACGAACGCGCGCTGGGGTGCGGCCCAGCGTCCGCTATCGCTGTACTTCGCTTGCAAAAGCTTTGCTTCGTCGCGAAGCATCGCCTCCAAGAAGCGATCCTCTACGGTGTAGACAAACGCCATGGCGAGAAGCCCAAACATCGCGCTCACCACAAGAGTAAAAAGCGCGAGGGCGAGCATCAGTGATCGCCGTAGTGGCACGCCGCGCTTGCCCGGGCGGGGCCTCGCCATCATGCTTCGTCCGATTCGAGCCGGAAGCCAACACCGTGCACGGTCTTTAGCATCGGTATCGAAAAGGGCTTATCGAGCGCTTGACGCAGCTGATAGAGATGCGTGCGTAAAGGGTCTGATTCCGGCGCATCCTCGGGCCACAACCGACGCACCAGATCGCTGCGCGTTCGCGCTTTGGGATACGCATCCGCCAGCAGACATAAAACAGCAAACGCCGTGGGGGCAAGGCTGAGACGAACGCCGTTTCGATGCGCCTCGCTCGCGCGCCGATCAATCGTGAGCGAGCCGATCACCTGAACGCAGGCCTGCCCCAATAGAGCGCGGCGGGTGAGCGCTTGAATCCGTGCGAGTAGCTCTTCACTTGCAAACGGCTTTACTAAGTAATCATCGGCACCCGCTTCGAAGCCGACGAGTTTTTCGCGCAACGTGTCGCGCGCAGTGAGCATGAGCACGGGAACGCGATGGGGCAAAAGCGCGCGAAACTTTGCACACAGATCGATACCGTCCACATCGGGCAAGCCTAAATCAAGAAGCAAAACATCAGGAGGATCAGCGCGCGCTATGGCGAGGGCGAGCGTGCCATCGTTCGCCTCGTCAACACTGTGCCCCGCACGACGCAATAGCGCGGCAATTTGCGCGCGCAGCGCGTCGTGGTCTTCGATGACGAGGATTCGAAGGGGCCGTGGATTCATTCGGTTAGCCGGGCAACGCGTCGAGCGCTTTTTTCGCATCCGCGAAATCAGGCTTTTCAGCGATTAACGCCGTCAAGATTTCGCGTGCTGTTTTCACGTTGCCGAGCGCAATATGCGTGCGCGCCATTCCCAAACGCAACCGCGGATGTTGCATATAGGGCACGGCCATCTCCATGATGGAAAGCGCCGCGCGCTTTGCAGCATCGTCAGGGGCCGCCTCGGCTTGGTAGTAGCCCAACATTGCAATCAAATCCAGCTTGTACTCTTTGGCATCAGCTGCAAGTATCGCGCGTACTTGATCTTTCTCGCCAGCAAGCCAGCGCTGCACGAGCCGCATGCTGCGCTCCTCTTTGAGCACTGCACGCGGCGCTGGCGTTCGGCCCAGGGCGCGCACAATCGCTTCCGCTGTTTCAGAGGTAGAAAACGGATTCTGGCCCGTAATTAGCTTGTCATCGACAATGGTTTTCGGAAGCATGAGTGCGGCCTCTTCCCAAATCGCCCCCTGCTCGCGGAATTTGGATTCGATGAGGAATGGATACTCTTTCACCCACTTCTTGCCGAAGGTCTTTTCTTCCTCGTCGGTGAAGCCAGTGACCCGCTTTCCCGCAATCAACGGACGTCCGTCAGCGCGGCGCACGTTGGCAAACACAGCAGGGCCGTGACATACGGCAGCAACGATGCCATCGCGATCAAATTGTGCGCCCAGAAGCGAGATGAGTGATGAATCCTTCGGTAAATCGAACATCGCACCTTTGCCGCCCATGACGAAAATCGCTTGATGGTCGCCGGGTTTCACGTCAGCAATGCGGCGGGTGTTTCTTAGCAAGGCTGTCGCGTGTTCATCGGCCAAAAGCGCTTGAATATGGTCGTCTTTCGGATTGAATTTGTCCGCCTCAACTGGACCACCCGCGGGGCTTGCGACCTCAACGCGGACTCCGTTGGCGCGAAACACCAAATAGGCGAGCGCGTACTCATCCATTTCAAAGCCAGGTCGGGTTTCGCCGCCATTTCGCCCTTCGCTACTCACCACAATCAACACTTTCGGCGCGTGCGTGCTTGGGTTGGCAGCGAGCGGTGTTTGTGGGGACGCGATTGGCGTCGTTACCGTCTGAGCAAACGTAGACGACGCAGCACACAAACACAGGGTGAACGCACCGAACGCGGTGCTCAACCACGCGGTTTGACTGGCAAGTTTCATCAGACTCTCCATCATTTATTTCGATGAATGCGAGTCTAGGCAGCGATCTTCAAGAAAACTTCAACGCGAGCTGGCGTCGGAAACGTCAAACAAGTCTCTCGCAGTGAGCTAGAAAGCGTATTGCTTAGCGCGCTTAACTTTGTCAGCTAATCCCATGTTTAAACGCGGCTAGATGTTATTAGACACTTAAGTATTGATCGTTACTTATCGGCCTCTAGGTCCAATTGGATTTGGGCTAGATAAGGAAGGCTGCTATTGATCGTGCGACGCAGCACGACCGCATCCCTGACGCAGGCTATCGCTGCATCACTCGGCGCGCACCGTAGCTCGCCACATCAACCAGCGCAACAAGCAGCATCATGGCGATCAGGATTGAGCTCGTTTCCGGCATCTGGAACAAGCCCATATGAAACGACAACATTTGCCCAAGGCCGCCACCGCCCACCACACCCAACACCGCTGCGGCGCGAATATTGTTTTCCCACCGATAGAGCGTGTAGCTCATGAGTTGCGGCAACACTTGCGGCAAGGTGGCGTATAAAAACACGCGTCCTTCGCTCACGCCACGAGCACGTAACGCAAACGCCGCGTTTTGCGGTGCGTTTTCGATGGCCTCTGCGAAGAGCCGCCCTAGCACGCCAGCGGTGTGCAGCCCGAGCGCAAGCGTCCCGGCGAACGGCCCGAGCCCCGCAGAAATCAACAAGAGCGCCGCCCACATGAGCTCCGGAATTGAACGTAGTGCGTTCAACAGCAAGCGCGTAACGCCGCGACCGCGCGCAGGATCGGCATCATGCGTTTTGCTTGCAGGCAGCGCGAGTAACAAGCCCAGTGTGGCCGCGATTGCAGTGCCCACCAGCGACATCGCAAACGTTTCGAACGTTGCAACCCACAGCTTTCTGAGAAACGCGGGATCCGCCGTCGGGCTCGTAAGCTCCAACAAAAACTTTCCCATACGCGCTGCCGAGTCGGCAGAGAAAATTTTTCCGAGTTGTAGATCAAGTGTCGCGAAGCTCGCCACCGTTAGGCAGAGCAATCCGAAAACAAACCAACAGGCCTTACAGCGCGCATCAAAGAGCCGTTTCGGAAGGCGATACGTTTCGTTGGCGGCGGATGGTGTCTTTGACGTCATGCCAGCGCCTTTCGCAGCCACGCGCTCGCATAGTCCGCAATCCACACCAGTGCAATGAACACCAGAAGCATGGTGGCGACTTCCGCACCCGCAAACATCTTCATCGAAGTATCCATTTGCTGCCCAAGGCCGCCCGCCCCGACGAAACCCAGTACAGCCGAAGAGCGAATCGCGCATTCCCACCGATAAACCGTGTAGCTCGTAAGCTCGGCCGAATTCTGCGGAAGGAGGCCATAAAAAAATGCTTGCAAGCGCCCGCTGCCGTTACGAAGGAGCGATGTGGTGGCGTGCGGCTCACCGCTCTCCAAAATTTCGGCGTACACCTTGCCAAGCATGCCGCCGTAGGTGAGCGCGATGGCGAGCACGCCCGCTGTAGGCCCGAGCCCCACGACGCGAACAAATACCAGCGCCCAGATCAGTTCCGGCACACTGCGAAGCAAAATGGCGATCGTGCGCGCTGCGTAGCGCACACTCGCAGGCAGCAAATTCATCCGCCCGGTGAGGGCAGACACCGAAAGTACGCGAATCGAGATGATCGCCAACGGCACGGCGATGAGAAACGCGATTGCGATGCCCGCAGTCGCAATCGCCACCGTGCGCCAGGTCTCTTTGGCAACCATTGTTAGAAAGCCGGGTTCGAGCTTTGGTGGAACGAAATCGCCGAGAAACTTAAGCGTCGGTTTGAGCGACGAAGGCTCAAACAGTACCCAAGGCTTGAACTCTGTCGCCACAAGCATCGGCCACGCAATCACGATCGCGGCCAGAAACCAGAATACGCGCCCCATCCACGCGGGATCACGCCGTGTTGCGAGCGTCATGCCGCCACCGGGTGAGTTTGTCATCGAGGTCGGCGTCATGCGCGCGCTCAGCGGCTCATCGACAGTGCATCACAGCGGGCGCTGCGGGTTGCGCCAATTCATCCGACATTGGCATCGGCGCGTTGAGCTCATCGAGTTTATTGGCATAGAGTGCGTGCAACATTTCACGCGTAACCTGCGTTGCCGGAAGATCAAACGCGACCGCTCCATCTTTCATCCCAATGATCCGAGGAAATGATGTGAGCGCGGTTTCGACTTGATGGAGCGTGCAAACAAGCGTCGCGCCGCGCTCTCTTGCGGCTTCAGTCAAACTAGAAATTGCTTGTTTTGAACGCGTCGGGTCGAGCGCCGAGAGTGGCTCATCCACCAAAAAAAGCGAAGCATTACTCGCGAGCGCCCGGGCCAGCCCGACGCGCTGCCGCTCACCGCCCGAGAGCCGATCAACGCGATCAAACAACTTCTCCGCGATATCAAAGCGCGCAAGCGCCATCTCTGCGCCTGGGATGTCGCTCGGATAGAACAAACTCTTTACGCTCGCAATGAAGCTCTTTTGCGGCAAGCGCCCAGCGAGCACCGCAGTCACCACACGTTGACGCGGCGGCAGCGGTGGCGTCTGCGGCGCAAGAAACAATCGCCCGCGCAGCGCTTGAAGCTCACGAGTCGATAGCGACCACGGATCGCGTTCGCCGAGATTTAAATGTCCTGCGCTGGGTTTCAGCGCGCACGCAATCACGTGCAGAAGCGTCGTCTTGCCGGAACCGGACGCACCAATGACGGCGATTTGCTCGCCCTCTTTGATCGCAACCGAGACGTTACGGATCGCAGGAACGGAATCGGGCTTCGCGGCGGGATGCCGCGAACCGATTCCGCTAAGCGCAATTTTCAAGGCGAGTCGAGACTGTAGATTTCTTTATTTCAACAGCCCAGCGCTGCGGGCAGCCGTCTCAAGGCCTTTGTAATTTTCTGCTTTGGTAGGCACGTACTTCGTTGCGCGGTTAAGCGTGAGGATTTCTTTGCCAACTGGGTCATTCGGGCTGATATCGAGAATCGCTTTGGTCACGCGTTCGCGCATCGCTACGGGCATATCGGCATGGACCGACCAGTTGTAGTTAAAGTAGCCCGGCGTGGTGTGGAATACGTTCACATCGGCCGTATCCACTTTTTTCTCGCTCACAAATTTGTTCCACACCGTAATGTCGAGCGCTGCCGCGTCAACTTTTCCGGACACGACCGACGCGATGGTCGCATCATGTGCGCCGGAATAAGCAACACGTTTGAAATCTTTATCCGGATCAATGTTCGCGGCGAGCAAGAAGCTGCGCGGCATCAGATGGCCAGATGTGCTCGACGCCGAGCCGAACGACACTTGCTTGCCCTTCAAATCGTTCAACGATTTGATGCCCGAATTCGTTTTGGCGATGAACACGGATTGGAACTTGGTGTCTTCTTCGCGCTGCGCGATTGGGATGATCTTGCCGCCCGAGCGAACATTGGCCTGGACGTGCGTGAAGCCGCCGAACCAAACGAGATCCACTTGTTTATTGACCAACGCCTCAACCGCTGCCGGGTAATCGGTCACAGGGATGAATTCAACTTTGGTGCCAAGCTTTGATTCGAGGTACTTAACAATCGGTCCAAACTTGCGAACCTGCTCGGTTGCAGCCTCTTCGGGAATGGTGGTGACCTTGAAGGTTTGTGCGACAGCGCCGGTCGCAAAAACTGCCGTGGTGGAAAGCGCAACCAAAAGCGCGCGGACCGAAAGATTCTTCATCGTGAATGCCTTTTTTGGAGGAAGCGAATAATGTGTGCGGAGCTTATCGCCAGATCGTTCTAATTCGAACAGGTAAATCCATAAGTTACAGCCCTGCCGACTGCGAGTTCAGGCCGTTCGAACTATGAAAATTGAACCGAAAAAGAAAAAGGGTTAGCGGTTTTCACCTCTAACCCTTGTTCAAATGTGGCGCGGCTGGCAGGAATTGAACCCACGACCCCTTGGTTCGTAGCCAAGTACTCTAATCCAACTGAGCTACAGCCGCTGAGCCTCAAATTATAGCTGGGTTTTCTCGTTCGTCAAAACGACAGTGCACTACGCGCGCTGAAAACTGAGTTGGTAGCTTGCGGAATCGATGACAAGGCGCGCTTGCGCTCCCATGGGCAGCGTGGTTTTTCGGGCGACGTGCCCAAACGGGAAACCCGTGAGCACAGGGCAGTTCACCATGGAGCGCAGCGTCTCGATCACTTCGGGCATGCTGTAGGGATAGCGAAGCGTCGGACTCGGTTCGCATTGCGTGAATTCGCCCAAAACAATGGCGCGTTGTCGATCAAGGATGCCTGCATGTTTGAGTTGCCAGAGCATTCGCTCTACGCGATAGGGCGATTCAGCGATGTCCTCAATAACCAAGATGCCATCGTCGATGCGTGGCATGAAGGGGGTGCCGACGAGATGAGTAATCATCGCGAGATTGGTGCCCCAAAGCGTGCCTGTGATGTCGGCTGCGCCAAGCGCGATGTCGTTCTGACACGTGGTGTAGGCATGAGAACCTGCGTGAAGCACATCGAAGAGTTCAGCTTCTACAAAGGTCGCCACCTCAGGTTCGTTCGGGAAGAGGCCGGCCAGAACGGGTCCTGCGTAGCTGACGTAGCGCGCTTGGGCGAGCGCCGCTAATGAAAACGCCGTTACATCGCTAAACCCACAAAACGTTTTTCCGCTCGCGGCGATCGCGGCCCAGTCAATGCGGTGAAGAATGCGCGAAAGTCCATAGCCGCCGCGTGCAAAAAAAACGACTTCAGCGTCGCTCTCCAGCGTGTCATGCAAGGCGGCTAAACGCGAATCATCATCGCCCGCAAAGTAGCGCCATCCGGCTGTTGCCGCACCGGGAACGCTGACCACGTGACCGCGCTCTCGTAGTGCACTCGCGCCGCGCTCCAATTGCGCCGGATCAACCGAACCTGAGAGCGCAAGCGCAGCGATGCGAAGGGGCCGATTGGTGGCGAGAAGGCGAGGGAATTTCATGATAGCCAAAGATTCGAAGTCAATTTCTATGAAGGACTACAGCACATTAAAGCTAGAAAACAACTTTTACTAAATATCGCCGTGAGTCCAACTTAATGCGGGGCGAGCATCGATAAGCTGCATGTCTGTGAGTTAGCTCGAAGCCGTGCTCATCGCGGCGAGCGCCTGCAGGCGATCACCCGTTGCGCGCACGATTCGCCAATCGGGCAACACCGTCGCTCCCATCGCTTCATAAAACTTGATCGATGGCTCGTTCCAATCGAGCACGCTCCATTCAAAGCGACCACAGTTGCGCTCAACGGCGATCTTCGCGAGGTGCACCAAAAGCGCTTTGCCGTAGCCTTTTCCACGATGCTCGGCCTTCACAAAGAGATCCTCAAGATACAAACCTTTGCGCCCGAGAAACGTGGAGAAGTTATTGAAGAAGAGCGCGAAACCGATGGGCTCACCCGCTTCCCGCGCGATCACACATTCAACGCGCGCTTGCGCGCCGAACAGTTCGCGCTCAAAGTCGGACTCAGTGCTGATCATCAGGTGTTCGAGTTTTTCGTACACCGCCAGTGCACGAATGAGCTCGACAATCGTGGAGAGATCGGCGCGGGTGGCGGGTTGAATGGTGAATGTCATCTTCGCATTCTAGGATTGCGAATGACAGCACCATTGCAACGGTATCACCCGCTCGGGAACTTGGGTGTTCAGTTCAACCACGGCGCGATTGTGCGATTCCAAAATTGTGCTCGGCGCTCGGTCGGCTTCTTTTCAGTACTGAGCTAAATCCCGGCCGCGGTCTCATGCCAGCTCCAAAGCGCGCTGCCGCGTCAGCCCAAAAAACGATGGATTTTTCGTCGCCTTCTGGGCGCAAAGCACAGCTCAAGCTGGACAGCGAGAGCATTTGCAACGACGGGACAGCGGAAAAAACGCGTCGTTAGGCTGCATCAAGCCCGCAGCACTTCGCTTGGCGCCTCAGCAATATCGGCGAGGTGCGCGCCCGAGATGCGGAGCAGCTGATTGGGCTCGATGGCAAACATCGCTTGCGGCGTTCCGCCTGCGGGAAATACGCGATCAAACTGCAAAAGATCGCGATCAAAAAATACCTTTCCAGGCTGCGCATGCGCCAGTGGCGCAACGCCGCCGATCACGAAGCCGGTGTGCTCGCGCACAAAATCAGCATCCGCTTTGCCCAGGTTTTCCCCCGCGAGCGTGGCGACTTTTTGGGTGTCGACCCGGTTTGCTCCGCTCGCCACCACGAGGATCGATACGCCGCTACTTTCGCCTTTAAAAATTACGCTTTTTGCAATCTGCGCGACCGTACATTCGAGAACGGACGACGCTTCGGCTGAGGTGCGGCAGGCCTGTGCGTATTCGGTAATTTGCGCCTGACTGCCAAGGGATTGCAGCGCCGCTTGTACGCGTGCGGCATTGGGGGAGAGTGTGATCATCGCGAAATTTTATGGAGACGCGCCCGTGGGCAGTGAGCCTATGCAACGCGTGATGAGACGATTGCTGCCGCACCACCCGCGTCGAACACGCGCTTCAAGGCGGGCCGTGCTCAATGCTGGAACCTCGGCACAGCTAGCGCGACGCACCTCGGCGCGACGCCAAGCCGGGGCAAACGGGTTTACGCAGACGCGTTTTGCGCAGGCGCTTTCGTTGGCATTTTGAGCAGCACGCACACCTCTCGCCCTGCTTTCTTGCCCGCGCCTGCGCGCGACTGGCGCGACTTATCAATCGGCTGGTCAGGGTTCAAATCGAAATGTGATTTGTCGAAGCGGTTCGCGCTCGGCGCCCGCTCTTCGCGTCCGCCATAACTTCTGCGCGGCTCTTGCATCGGTGGGCGGACTTCGCCTGCTTCGCGCGCGTCGCGGCGCGGGCCGTAGCGATCACCGTAGCGAGAAAGGTCCGGCATCGGCATCTCATCCAACTTGCGTTTGATGAGCTTTTCGATTTCGGTGAGCAGCTTGCCGTCATCGGGGGAGACGAACGAAATCGCGGTGCCGCTGGCACCAGCGCGACCCGTTCGGCCGATGCGGTGCACGTAATCTTCGGCCACAAACGGCAATTCGTAATTCACCACCGTCGGCAGTTGATCGATATCGAGGCCGCGCGCGGCGACGTCGGTGGCGACGAGGATGCGCACCGTGCCGTTCTTGAACGCATCAAGCGCCTTGATACGCTCCTCCTGCGTCTTGTCGCCATGGATCGCGTCGGTGGTAAAGCCGTCCCGCGCGAGTTCACGTGCGAGGCGCGCCGTTTGCAGCTTGGAGCGCGAGAACACGAGCACCTGCGTTAGGTTTTGCGACGTGACCAGGTGGCCGAGCAGGCGGCGTTTGTCGTCGCCATGCACGCGATAAATCTGCTGCGCGACGTTGGCGGCCGATTCATTGCGCCGTGCAACTTCGATCAGCACCGGTGCTTTGAGCATGCGGTCTGCGAGCTTTTTAATTTCTTCGGAAAACGTGGCCGAGAAGAGCAGGCTCTGACGCTTTTCCGGCAGCATGCCGATGATGCGCACGATGTCCGGGATGAAGCCCATGTCGAGCATTCGATCCGCCTCATCGAGTACTAGTACTTCGACTTGATTGAGCGAGAGATTCTTCTGTTCGATGTGATCAAGCAGGCGGCCCGGCGTGGCGACGAGCACCTCAACACCCGCACGCACCGCCTCTTTCTGCTCCTTAATATCAACGCCACCGTAAACCACGGTGGAGCGAAGCTTGGAATACTTCGCATAGGTTTCAATGTTTTCTTCGATCTGGATCGCAAGCTCACGCGTCGGCGCGAGAATTAAAGCTCGCACCGGGTGACGCGCGGGCGAAGGTGACGTATTCGCATGTTTGATCATGCGATGCAAAATCGGTAAAGTGAACGCGGCTGTTTTACCTGTCCCGGTTTGCGCACCGCCCATGACGTCGAGCCCGGCCATCACCACAGGGATCGCCTGCGCTTGAATTGGCGTCGGGGTTAAGTAGCCCTTTTCCAGCACCGCCCGCAAGATGGGTTCGGCGAGGTTGAGCTGAGCGAAGGTCAGCAACTGCAGGGCGGCAGATTCGTCTTCCGGGCGGGCGGAAGCGACGGCGCTCGCTGGCACGTCGGTCATTTCCGGTGTGTTCAGAGCCTCCGGCGACTCACTAGGGTTTGCCGCGTTTATGTCCGCGGCGAGGTTTTGTTCTTGATGCATATTGCTTAAATTTTACGCGCAATCCGAGCAAACGCCCGGGAAAAACGATGTTTCAGTGTGCCGCTTGTTCCTTGAAGATCGGCGGACATTGGCGCTTAATCGGAAATTCCGATCAACGCAAGCGGAATAAGTCATTCACAATCTTGTTCTAGACAAATATCTTTCGCAGCTGCAATCAAGCAAGTTCGTTTGATTGTTGGGTTAACCACCAATTTTTAGGAGTGCAACATGAACTTGAAGGGCACCAAAACCCATCAAAACCTCAAAGACGCGTTCGCCGGCGAAAGCCAAGCAAACCGCCGCTACCTTTACTTCGCGAACAAAGCGGACGTTGAAGGTCAAAACGACGTGGCAGCACTGTTCCGCTCAACGGCTGAGGGAGAGACTGGTCACGCGCACGGCCACCTGGACTACTTGGCAATGGTGGGCGATCCAGCAACTGGGATGCCCATCGGCGCGAGCCGCGACAACTTGAAGTCTGCGGTTGCGGGCGAGACCCACGAGTACACCGATATGTACCCAGGCATGGCGAAATCCGCGCGCGAAGAGGGTTTCGACGAGATCGCCGACTGGTTCGAGACGCTCGCAAAAGCGGAGCGTTCACACGCGAATCGCTTCGCTAAAGCGTTGGAAGCGCTGGCCGACTAACGTCGCCTGGCTCTTGTGAGCGGTGAGCGGTGAATAGTGAGCAGTTGGCTCGCTCTACACCCCGCTGCTCACTAGTCACTGTTCACTGCTCACTGCTCACTACTCACCGCTAACTGCTTAACTAAGAAATCATGCGCGAAGGCAACCTCGAAGCCCCTACCCGCCACAAAATCGACTGGAAGAATCCAGAGTTTTGGAACGAGGATGCGCTCAATAAAGAGCTTGAGCGCGTCTACGACATTTGTCATGGCTGCCGCCGCTGCGTGAGCCTGTGCAATTCGTTTCCTACGTTGTTCGACCTCATCGACGAGTCGTCCACCATGGAAGTCGATGGCGTAGACAAGAAGGACTACATCAAGGTCGTAGACCAGTGCTACCTCTGCGACGTCTGCTACATGACGAAATGCCCCTACACGCCGCCGCATGAATGGAATGTGGACTTCCCGCATTTGATGCTTCGAGCGAAAGCGG
The DNA here is from genome assembly GCA_013298145.1 of Betaproteobacteria bacterium. Lineage (GTDB taxonomy): Bacteria > Pseudomonadota > Gammaproteobacteria > Burkholderiales > Casimicrobiaceae > Casimicrobium. The sequence goes on along the minus strand of JAAFJO010000005.1, from coordinate 122,758 downwards.
TGAAGTACAAAAAAGGCGAAGTGGGTAAGGCCGAAAGATTTCTCGCATCGACGGATGTGCACGGCAAATTTGCTGGCATACCAATCGTCGTGCAAACCGCGAATGCGGTCAACAAAACAAAGTTTGCCCGCTCACAAATGGAATCGATGCTTGGCGTCGATGAAAACGCGTGGCTGCCGCAACTCGCCACCAAGCGATTCCGCTCACAAGCGAAAAAACTCGTGCCAACCGCAGCGCCCGTGAAAAACGGGCAACGCACGCCTGGCAAAGTTGCAATCTTCGCTACCTGTTACATCAACTACAACGAGCCCGGCATCGGTTTGGATTTGCTCAAAGTGCTCACGCACAACGAGATCCCATACGAGATCGTTGAAAAAGAAAAGTGCTGCGGCATGCCCAAACTTGAATTGGGTGATCTGGACGGCGTCGCAGAAAACGCGTCGTTTAATCTGCCGGTGCTCGCGAAATACGCCCGCGAAGGCTACGCAATCCTCTCAGCGATTCCATCGTGCACCTTGATGTTCAAGCAAGAGATCCCGCTGCTGCTCGACGATAACGCAGATGCAAAACTGGTGCAGGATGCGATGTGGGATCCGTTTGAATACCTGATTGCGCGCGAGAAAGACGGCTTGCTAAAGAAAGACTTTTCGGCTCAGATCGGCAATGTGAGCTATCACATTCCGTGTCACTCACGGGTGCAAAACGTCGGCAAGAAAACCGAAGAAATGCTCAAACTCGTACCGGGCACGAACGTGAACACGGTTGAGCGCTGCTCCGGCCATGCAGGTACGTACGGCGTAAAGAAGCTTCATCACAAAACCGCGATGAAAATAGGCAAACCCGTGTTCCGTGCGATGGCGGACAAAGCGCCGAACTACATCTCATCAGACTGCCAGCTGTCGGGACACCATATTCAGCAAGGCATTCGCGAAGGCAACTTCGGTGATGCGAAACCCGAGTTGGCGCATCCGATATCGCTCATCAGAAAAGCGTATGGATTGTCATAACGGATGCGTTGTACGCGATGACTTTATGTCGCTGCTCGCCTAATCTTCATGTCAAGCGCGGTCAAGCCCGCGCCTACGTTCGACGTGTAATCACAACACCTAATCTCTCCTCCTCGAACTCATCATGACCACTCTCAAACCCGCAGACCTCATGTCGCTTGAGGCGTATCACAAGTACATCAAGACAGCGAAACCTGAACTCATCGCGCACAAGCGCCTTCGAACCGTACATCTGGGCGAGCACATCACGCTCTTGTTCGAAGACGAGAAGACCATTCGTTATCAGATCCAAGAGATGCTTCGTATCGAGAAAATTTTCGACGAGGAAGGTATCCAGTCAGAGCTCGATGCGTACAACCCGTTGATTCCGAACGGCCGCAACTGGAAAGCGACGATGCTGCTCGAGTATCCCGACATCAACGAGCGGAAGCGCGAGCTCGCACGATTAATTGGCGTGGAAGACCGCGTTTATGTCGAAGTCGAGGGCCATAAGCGCAGTTACGCGATCGCAGACGAAGATCTTGACCGCGAGAACGACGAGAAAACCTCGTCCGTTCATTTCTTACGGTTCGAGTTTGACGCGGCGCAACGTGCCGCGCTGCTCGCAGGCGGTGCCGCAACGATCGGCTGCGACCACACAAACTATCCGATGCACGGAGAAATCAAGCCAGAGACGCTCGCGGATTTGGTGAAGGATATTCGCCCATAACAACGCATCGCTAGCCGCTCCTGAATCGGGGCAAGCGCGTGATAGTACTGATCTTCAACTTTAGTGTTCATTGACCGCCCGCCCCCATTTTATGAGGGCGAGCAACTAGAAGTTTTGCCAAGCCAGAAATCGCGGATGCACGAACGTTTTTTAAGCTCGACTCGCGCTTTGCACGCCCTTGATTTGGGTGACCTGGGCGAGCGCGCTTTTTAGCTGATCAATACTTCGCACTTCAGCCGTGAACTTCATCTTCGCCATGTAATCTTTGGTGAGTGTGTTCACTGCTGTCACGTTAATTTTTGCGCGCGCCAAAACATCTGAAATGTCGCGCAGAAGACCTTGGCGGTCGCTCGCAATCACCTCGATTAGCACGCTAAACACATCGCTCGCAGCCGCATCGCCCCAATCGGCGGTAATGATTCGTCGCGGCTCGGTTGCCTCCATCCGAAGCACGTTGGCGCAATCAGCGCGGTGGATCGTGATGCCTTTGAGACGTGTGACAAATCCCACTATCGGATCAGGTGGGACCGGTTTGCAGCATTTCGCAAGCCCCGTTGCGAGCTTGTCGACGCCGACGATCAGAATGCCGCCGCTTGACGACTTCGCTCGCGAACGCGAGGTGTGAATCTCGCTTTTCTCGTGGTCCGCAGCATCGTCTACGACGCCAGCGGCCTTACGTATTGCGATGTCTAGGTCGCGATTGTTAACCTCCGCGCGGCCCACAGCGGTGAAAAAATCGTCTACCGTTTTATAACCCGCCTCGTGCGCGAGCTTGTCGAGCGACAACGCGGTTTGTCCATGACGTTGCAAGTCCTTTTCAACGATCACCCGACCGTGAGCGAGCGTTTCTTGCAACTCAAGTGCGTTGAAAAACTGCCGGACTTTGCTTCGCGCGCGATGTGAGCGAACGTAGCCGTTTTCTGGATTAAGCCAATCGCGGGAGGGCCCGCCCTCTTTCACGGCGATGATTTCGACCCGCTGCCCGTTTTTAAGCGGCGTGTTGAGCGGCACCATCGCGCCGTCGACCTTTGCACCGCGACAGCGATTGCCGAGCCCCGTGTGCACGGAGTACGCAAAGTCAATCGGCGTTGCATCTTTTGGCAAATCGATGATCTTGCCCTGCGGCGTGAGAACGAAAATCGTCTCTTCGAAGAGTGAAGACTTAAATCCCGCTAGTAATTCACCGGGCGAAGAAACCTCATCGCCCCAGGAAAGCAGCTGTCGCAGGCTCGCGATTTTTGCCGCGTAACCGGTGTCTTTCGCCGCGTTTCCGCCCTCTTTATAGTTCCAGTGCGCCGCAACGCCGAACTCGCTCGTTTGATGCATTTCCTGAGTGCGAATTTGCACCTCAAGCGCGCGATCCAGCGGCCCTAGCACCGCCGTGTGAAGCGAGCGATAGTTGTTCGATTTGGGTTTAGCGATGTAGTCATCGAACTCGCCCGGAATGGGCTGAAAGAGCGAGTGAACAATACCGAGCGCCGCGTAGCAATCCTTAAGCTCCGGCACGATCACGCGGATCGCGCGAATATCGTAGAGTTCCTCAATGTTGCAGCGCTTGCGCTTGAGCTTGGTGTAGATCGAGAAGATGTGTTTTGGCCGACCGCTGATATCGAGCACCTCGATGCCCGCGCTTCCCACCGCATCGCGAATGCGCGCTTTCGCCGTGTCGATATAGGCCTCGCGCTCGATTCGCGTTTCATCCAGGTAGCGTGAAATTTTGTGAAATTGCTCTGGCTCTAGAAGCCGAAGCGATAAGTCTTCTAGCTCCCACTTAATGCGCCAGACGCCGAGCCGATTGGCCAAAGGCGCGAAGATGTCCCGCACATCGCGCGCCTCCGCTTGTGCGAGTTCTGAGCGCCGCGCATCGGGCGAGAGCGCAGCCGCGCGAAGCGACACCAAGCGCTCAGCGAGCTTGATGAGCACCACGCGCACATCATCCACCATCGCCAAAAGCATCTTGCGCAAGGCTTCCGTCTGCTGCGCCGCGTTTGCGGCATCCTTGGCGCTTTCTTTGTCGCGTGGCGGAGAGTCGCCGCGCGTTCGCGAAAGCTCCTGAATACTTGCCATACGCTGCACACCCGCCACGAGTTCGCAGACGGCAACGCCAAACATTTCCTTGAGCTTAGTTTCAGTCGCAAGCTCGGCAGGTGCGGCCGACAGCCAAGCGGCAGCAACGCTGATTTCGTCGATCCGCAGATCTTCAATCAGCTCCGCCGTAGCGCGCCCCCGCGCGAGCACTTGCTCATCGCAGCTCGCGGCAAGCCAGGTTGACGCAGCTGACACTACAGCGTTTGCCGTCATCGGCAAGGCCTCGTGCGTCGCTGGCGCGGAAGCCGCACTCTCGCTTTTTTGCTTTTTGCTCATGGTTTGATGCCGACAAACGCCGCCATTCGGCCGGTGACGCGATCCCTTCGATGCGAGAAGTAGCGTGCAGGTTCGCTAAACGTGCAAGCGTGAGTGACAGCGATTTTGCTGACTCCAATCGCCCGCAAACGCGCTGACGCAATGGAGCGAAGATCGCAAAGATACTTTTCTTGGCTGGCAAGCGGCTGAAATGATGCGACGATGAGGTCGCGATTTGCTGGCGATGCGGCCTCTAAAAAGGCTGATCTCACTTCGCCCCCCACTTCGAATCGGTCCTTCCCGATACACGGTCCGAGCCAGGTAACAATGTCCTCGGCCGCACAGCCCATCGCCGAAACGGTGTTTTCAAGAACTCCGGCTGCCAAGCCGCGCCATCCCGCGTGCGCAGCAGCGACTACACGCCCATCGACCGATGAGAAGAGCACTGGCAAGCAATCAGCGACTTTTACGCCACACACGAGTCCGGGCGTTCGCGAAACAATCGCATCGCCTTCAATCACCGCCCCACCCAGTGGTGCGTTTTCGGGCAGCGATTCGGCCAATTGCACTGCGTTGCCGTGTACCTGATACACCCATCGGATCGCTCCGGGATCAATGCCAAGCGCGTATGCCACTTTTACTTCGTTCGCAGCGACCGAATTGCGATTGTCTGGCGTTGAATAGCCCAGGTTCAAGCTGTCGAACGGCGTGGTCGAAATCCCACCCAAGCGTGTGCTCATCGCTGCCAACACGTTTTTAGGCGCGGCCCATTGAGGAGCGTCAAGGAGCGGTGCCATGCTTAGCCGCGCACGTAAATCACTTCGACGCCGCTGTCATCGAAGTCGTCATCAAAATCGTCTTCAATGTCAGGCTGGTTGTCTCTCTCGCGACGCAACTCCGTCAACAAAAACTTCATATCGTTTGCTAAGGGCGCAACGAATCGTTTGATCTCGCCGGTGAGCGGGTGCGCGAGCGTCAAGCGCCACGCGTGGAGCGCTTGCCGATCAAATAACGTGTCGCCCCGCTTTCCATAGGTGACATCGCCCACAATGGGATGGCGAACGCTCGCCATGTGGACGCGAATCTGATGCGTGCGCCCGGTCTCAAGCTTGCACTCCACCAAGCTGTAATGCTTGCCCTTCATCGCAGGCCCGCCAAAGTTTTCGCGGGGTTTGTAATGAGTGACCGCCGTCTTGCCGCCGAAGGAAACGATGGCCATTTTGGTGCGCTCTTTGGGATGCCGCCCCATCGAATTGGATACGGTATTTGGCCGCTTTACCTCGCCATGCACGAGCGCCAGATACTCTCGTGATGCCGAGCGCGATTGAAGCTGACGTACGAGTTTGGTTTGCGCCTCAGGTGTTTTTGCCACCATCATCACGCCGCTCGTATCCTTATCCAGCCGATGAACGATTCCAGCGCGCACCACGCCCGCTAGCGAGGGCGCGTGGTGCAAAAGCGCGTTGAGCAACGTGCCATCCCGATTACCAGCGCCCGGATGCACCACGAGCCCCGGCGGCTTGTTGATCACAAGCAAATGCTCATCTTCATAGATCACATCGATTGGAATGTCTTCGGCGAGCGCGCTCGTATGCACCTCACCGCTGGGAAAGCGAGTGTGAAGCGTCTCGCCGCCCACCAACTTAGTTTTGGGTGGTACGACGACGCCATCGAGCGTGACGCGCCCCTCTTCAAGCCAGCCTTTCAGGCGCGAACGCGAGTGATCGGGAAAGAGTTGGGCGAGCGCGGCATCGATTCGCTGATCCGACAGCGATTCGGGGATGAAAAGTGTTTGGATCGTTTCGGTCGGCAACGCGACAACGGGAGCGGCGGCCGCCGCCTTTTTGGCCTGTGCGCGCTTACGCGGGCTCGCCGCAACGGCGGCTGGCTCCGGCGTCGGCGCAGGCTTCGTTGCTGTCTTCGCGCGAGTTGCTTTTTTCACGGCTGGAGGCGCTTTTGCCACGGCGGATAAGGGTTTGGCGGGCTTCGCAACCGAGCTCGCTGATACTTTAGGAGGTTTCTTCATGGCATTGGGAGCGTGAGGGCTCGTTTTTCGACGCGAATTCTCACGCCTATAATCCTCGGGTTAGCCACACCGTCCACGGTCGGGAACTTCATGCGCGCTTGGTTGTCACTTCGAAACGCTTTCTTTTTGCTCGCTGCGAGCTCAGTTCTAGCTGGGTGCGGTTGGTTTGGCGACACATTCACTCGCACCAACGATCCGGCGAAGATGACGGCGGACCAATTGTATCGGCAGGCCCGAGAGGCGCTCACTTCAGGCAGTTATGCCGATGCGATTAAGCTCTACGAGAGCCTCGAATCGCGATTCCCCTACGGAATTCAGGCGCAGCAGGCCATTCTGGACAGCGCTTTCGCTCAGTACAAGCTGGGTGAGCGCGCGCAAAGTGTTGCATCCGCGGATCGCTACCTAAAGCTCTATCCCCAGGGCGATGGCGCGGATTACGCGCTCTACATCAAAGGCCTTGCGAATTTCATCGAAGATCTCGGCTTGCTTTCGTTCATTGCGACGCAAGACCTTGCTGAACGCGATCAAAAAGCGGCCAGAGAGTCCTATGCAACGTTTAAGCAGCTCGCGGAGAAATACCCAAGCTCGCGCTACCACACGGATGCGTTGCAACGCATGCGCTATTTGGTGAACGCGCTGTCGATGAACGAAGTACATATCGCTCGCTACTACTTCAATCGCGGCGCCTATCAGGCCGCCATCGCGCGCGCGCAAAGCTCCATCACCAATTTCCCGCACACGCCGGCCAACGAAGAGGCTCTGCGGATCATCGTGCGCTCGCAGCGGGCGCTCGGAAACACGCAGCTCGCAACCGATGCCGAGCGGGTATTCCGCGCAACCTATCAGGCACCTCTGGAGCCTTCAAAAGCGCCGTGGTGGAAGATTTGGTAGAAAGGCAGCAGTCTACTGCTACCCCTTATTTTGTTGGGGCTACGTGAATATTTTTCCTCGCACTAAAACTGCAGATTATTTGTTGCTAGCGCCTATTAAACCTGGCTTGAAGCGAATTAGTTCGTAAATCTCGATTCTCAGCGCCTGCCTCGACACATCTCTACCCCTCGACAACCCCACCGCCGATTGCCCTTGTGAACAGCGAAAAATGGATTGAAATTCAGGGCGGTCACAAGCTCTCGGGCGGTCGCATCACGATTGCTGGTAGTTCGAATCAGGTCACCAAGTGCGTTATCGCGGCGATGCTGACCGATGAACCGGTGCTCATCAAAGGCGCGCCGGATGTTGATGAGCGCAAAATCGTCGAAAAGCTGTTTGAGTCTGTCGGTGGCGTTGTCGAAACGCTCGACGAACACACGCTGCGCCTGCTCCCAAAAACCATTGACCGATTCGAAGTGCCCACCGAAATTTGTCGGCGAAATCGCATTTCGATTCTCGCGGCTGGTCCGCTGCTGCATCGTTTTGGCAGAGCGCGACTCTACGCTGCGCTTGGCGGCGACAAAATCGGCAAGCGCCCCGTGGACTTTCACATCAAAGGCCTCGTTGAGATGGGCGCCGAGGTGGAGCTGGTTGACGGCTGCTATGAAATGTCAGTCGGCGAGCAAGGCCTGCACGGCGCGCACCTGACCTTGCCCTTCCCGAGCGTGATGACGACTGAAAACCTCATCATTGCTGCCACGCGCGCGCGAGGGCGAACGATCATCGAAAACGCGGCGATTGAGCCCGAGGTGATCGAGCTCGTGAAGATGCTGCAAAAGATGGGCGCTGACATCATGGTGAGCGCCAATCGAACTTACATCATCAACGGCGTTGAGAAACTCAAAGGATGCGAACTGCGTTGCATGATTGATCGCAACCAAGCCGTATCTTTCGCAGCGGCAGCGCTCGCTACGGGCGGCGATGTTTTGCTTGAGAACGTGCCGCACGATCCGGTGTATTCCTTTTTGAACTACATCCAACGCATGGGCGCTGAGTTTCGCGTGAACTCCGAGGGTGTGTTCGTGAAAGCCCCAGAAGGCAAGCGGCTACGCGCGAGTCATATGGAGGTGGAGGTTCACCCCGGCTTCATGACCGACTGGCAACAACCATTCATGGTGCTCTTCACGCAAGCTGACGGCACCAGTGTGCTCCACGAAACGATTTTTGAAGATCGCCTGGGCTACACCAAATTTTTGAACCAGATGGGCGCGAACATCACGCTCTTCACCTCGTGCTTAGGCGAAGCGCCCTGCCGATTCAAAAATAAAAATCACGCGCATTCCGCGATCATTCAAGGGCCAACGTCACTCAAAGGCGGTCGCTTTGTGCTGCCCACGGATATCCGCGCTGGGATGTGCCTGGTGATCGCCGGCCTCACGGCGAGCGGTGCCACACAACTATCCAACATCCAGGAACTTGAGCGTAAGTACGACAACATCGTACCTAAGTTGCAAGCGATGGGTGCGGACATCAAGCTGATAGACGCGCGCGCGTAAGCTACAAGTGCAGGTAGGCTGAGCTCAGGGCGCCGCACTCATTCTGCAAAGAACTTCGCAACTTCGCTCCGATCACGAGTCCAGGGCATCTTGGGCAAGCTCGCGCGCAACATTTTTCCGTAGCCTTTGGTCACCACGCGATCATCACAAATGACGAGCACTCCGCGATCGGTTTCAGAGCGGATCAATCGCCCCGCACCCTGTTTTAACGAAATCGCAGCCTGCGGCACTTGCCAATCCATGAATGGCGAGCCGCCCGCTGCTTCGAGATGCTTCATCCGAGCGACCAACACCGGATCATCCGGAGGCGCAAAAGGCAGCTTATCGATCACGACCATCGAGAGCGCCTCACCTTGCACATCAACGCCCTCCCAAAAGCTTTGCGAGCCAATCAGAACTGCGTTTCCTAGTTCGCGAAAGCGCCGCAAAAGCTCACTTTTTGGCGCGTCGTTTTGCGAAAGCACGGGGTAGTTAAGCCCGCGCTCCTTGAGTTTGTTGGGCAGTGCCTGCGCGCACTGTCGCATCGCGCGCAGGCTGGTGAAAAGAATGAATGCGCGGCCTTTCGATAGTTCAACCAGTTCGAGCGCCTCCTCAATCACCGCATTGGTATGTTCGGGTGAGTTGGGTGGCGGAAACTGATTCGGCACATAAATCCGACCCGCGTTTTCGTAGTCGAAGGGCGAGGCCCATCGCTGTGTCGTTGCTTGCTCGAGTCCGAGTTGACGCACGAAGAGCGAGAAATCTTCGCCCGCTGCCAGGGTTGCGCTCGTAAAAATCCAGGCTCGCGCAGTGCCTTCGGTTTGCTTCTTGAACACTTCTGCCACCGAGAGCGGCGTCGCATGAAGCTGCCAACCCGTCGCCGAAACATCCGCCCACCGGATTAAATCGCCGCGCTTGTCATCACGCCAGTCCGAGAGCCGGCCCGCGATCAGCTCCGCCCGATCACTCAAGCCAGGAAACTCTTCGCTGCGCGACGCGTGCGGCTCAATCGCATCGGCCAATTCGCTTGCCGCGTCAATCAGCGTATCGAGTGCGTCGCGAAATTCTCGTCGCTCAAACGCCTCGTCACGCGTCACCTTACTTCCTGCCTGATCGAACGCCAATCGGATGCCCCGCGCGGCCATTCCAAGCGCCTGGGCTGACTCGACCAGCGCGGGCGCATCGCTCGCTTTTGAGCGCGCGATGAGTTCGCTATCGCGCGCGAGCTCCACGGCTTGCAACATGCTCGTTGACTCGCCAAAAAAGTTTGAAGCTACATCGGGCGCGCGATGCGCCTCGTCCACGATCACCGTGTTGCAAGCAGGCAAGAGCTCGCCCAAGCCATCATCCTTGAGCGCAATATCAGCGAACAAGAGATGGTGGTTAACGACCACGATCTCAGCTTCGAGTGCCGCCTTGCGCGCTTTCATCACGAAGCATTCTTTGTAGTGTGCACAATCGCTGCCCATACAGTTTTCGCGGGTGGAGGTCACAAGCGGCCATACCGGAGAGCTCTCTGGGACGGTATCGCATTCCGCCTTGTCGCCGCTCACGCTCCGCTCCGCGAACGCGGCGATACGTTGAACATGCTGAATGTGCTCGCGTGCCGTGAATCGCCCCTCGCTTCGCGTGCGGTTGAGGTGGTAATGGCATACGTAGTTGTTGCGCCCCTTGAGAAGTGCTGTCTCAACGGGTAGCTTCAGCGCCTCTCGCACGCGTGGAAGATCCCGCTCGAAGAGTTGATCTTGCAGCGTTTTCGTACCCGTAGCGATGATGACTTTTCCGCCCGACAACAGCGCGGGGATGAGGTACGCGAAAGTTTTACCGGTGCCGGTGCCCGCTTCTGCAACCAGTTGCGCGCGGTCACGTATCGCAGTTTCGATCGCCGTGGCGAGTTCGATCTGCTGCTGTCTTGAATGAAAGTTCGGAAGCGACTGCGCGAGCGGGCCGGATTCGCCGAAGATATAGGGAAGGTCAGAGGGCGATGGATTCACCCCCTGATTTTATCGACAGGGGTGGCGGCAGTTCACTGCACCTGCGCAGTTGCTTGGGCGACCGGGAGCTTCCATCCCTTTGCAGGCGTGTTCGAATAGTCAACCAGCTCAACCAAGGCCCGCAGCACCGACGTGGATGGGTTTTTCCCACCCACATCGAAGCGGTCTTGCAAGTAATAAGGCGGAATCGACTGGTAATTTACGACGGCGCGAACTGATTTCACCGATTTGGCGAGCACGGGCGGAATTCGGTAGGTCACGATATCGTTGCCCTCGCCGTTGTAGTAGCCAGGGCTTCCCGTTTGCGGCACCGCTACGGGTTTCGTCCAATCCGCATACGGGCCATCGCCTCGCCAACCTTTGGGCATCAGTCGATTGTCCTTCACCTGCTTGGCCAGACCGAGAAAGCTCGTGGTGAGTAAGCCTTGTAAATCCTTGGTGCGCACTTCGTAGATCTGCACCTGTTTATCAGAGGAAATGATGCGCCAGTGTGGCTGCCATTCTTTCTTGCTGAACTCGGTCGCGAGCGTCTTGCCTGTCATGTCCTGTAGCACGCCTCGGTTATTACTCGTGCCCGAGGCCCAGACCACCCGTCCTTGCGCGTCCACCGCCGTGAATTCAATATAGGCGCGACGAAACCCGACACCCGATGGGAATTTGTGCCCCGCCTTATTGATCACCTCGACATCGATATCAAGCCCGGCGGCGGTTTTGCGTTGCGCCTTTACCGATACGCTCGCCGTAGCGCTTTGCATTTGCTGGGTCGTTTCTTGAATTGCGAGATCAAGCCTGGGTACAAACTTAAACGATGAGGTGTCGTAGTTCGGATCGCCCTGAGAAAGCCCGAGTTGCACGCCAAATTGCTTGAACATTTCGAGCACAAACACGTTGGCACCTACGAACGTGTGGCGACCATATTCCTTCCGATCACGAAGCGTGATGTCGGCAGCTGGGGCCGTATTCGGAAACGGCTTCCCGCTTGCATCGACGTAAGTGTTGTCTTGGATATTGGCAATCTTCGTCGTGATGTTCGCGCCGTCAATCTTTTTCGGCATGTGGCAATCCTGACAGGTTTGCGGAACATCGCCCTGCCGCGGCGGCGCTTTGCTTTGAAAGCTGCTGTTCAGCCATTCAAGGTAAGTCGTTTGCTCATGCGACTTTTTCTGCTTGGAAAAACTCTCGCGGTCATATTTTTTGGTTCGATCAAGAATCTCGGTTTCAACCACATGGCATGAACCGCACATGGCTGGATCGTTAATCGCGCTGCCGTGCATCGGCGTCATCTCCACCGAGTTCTTCATCGGAAAGCTGACCACGTCTTTGTAGGGACCGAACACCGTCTTTGGGTCACCCACTTTAAAGTTGCCGGTGAACGACTCCGGCGTACCCAGGCCATTTGGAAGCATGCGATGACAGGCAAGACACGATACGCCGTCGCGAGCGAGTGCGCCGTAGCTCGCCATCGGTCCGCTTGTGGCCAAAAAGTCTTGATGGGTGAACAAAGCGTTGGGTTTGTCGGTAGAGAGTTGGCGTTTTCCCATCACGCCGTGACAGGTGTAGCACGTGTTGTCGATTTCTTTTGCAACGGACGGGTAGAGCAGCGTTTCCGACTCGCGTTGCGCTTGGAACACCGGATCACGACCGGCAAGCCCCATCATCGAGGCCCCCCATTCACCAAACGGCGAGAAGTTTTTAAGCGGCGTTGACGACCACTTCGAAGGCGGTAGGTTCTGCGGCCACGTCATATTCGCCTGCACCTTGAACGCGAGATTACTTGCGTCGTGACAACCCGCGCACACGTCGGAGGTGACAAAGCCCACCGAGCCGTGCGGCCCAACGATTACCTTGCTTTGCGATTGCGGTGGGATATAGGGCGGCACGAGCGGATCATGCGCAGTCGCTGTCTGCGCAACTGCTTTTGGGTCACGCGCGAACAGCCGCGCATGCAGCGAGCCCCCAATGAGACCGGTTGCGCTGGGTTTAGCCGTCGCCGCCACGGTCGGAGCGATATTCACGAGTGATGCGAAAGTGAGTTCGCGCGTGCTCGCCGAGGCATGGCAACCGACGCAATTGGGATCAAAAAACTGTCCACCAAAGCCGCCGTCGCCGCCGTTTTGCTTTTGCGGATCGACATAACCCCAAAGCCAGCCGTCATACGACGCGTCGGTCTTTTTCACCATCACCGTCCAGCCGTTGATCGCGCCCGGTTTTCCGTTGTCATCGTCATACATCTGCTTGATCACGATGGCACCGGTTGGGATCATGCCATTCGGTCTACCCGCTTTGAGCCAGGTGTACACCGACGGCGCGTAATAGTTGAAGACGAATCCGTGAACCGACTTTGCTCCGGTAGGCGAAGGCCCCGACATCCGTGGCGCATCATCGTGCGGCCACTGCAAGAGCTGTGGGCAGCCCGCCCAAATGAAATTGGCCACGCCCTGCATGTTGGTTGCAGACAACGGTTGCGAGCAGATGCTAGGTATCACGGAGGTCGGCTGCGCTTGCGCGGCGGCCGGATGTTTGATCAACACGAGCGTGAGAAGGAGGGCCACGACGACCGGTGTCCACTTGAGACTCATCCCAAAACGGAAGAACTTCGATACCACGGCCACTCCTCAACGGTTGACAAAAATTGCCTCGTCGCCGGCTCAATGCCCTGTTCCCTGCGACCACGCTGAATATCACCCTTACTAGTTGTCGGGTCAATCTTTCCCACCCTATCAAAAAGATGAGTTGCAAATTGCCGCGTCTAAGGTTCGCCCGAAACGCAACCGCGATTTCGTGTACGGGAATAAAATAGGTGGTTCCCTTAAATCGATGCGAAATTCCCTGTGCTGAAGACCCTCTTCGGGGGCGCTGCCAAATGGCAAAGCCCCAACGCCGACGACCGGCTGACTGCGGTGGCAGAACTTGCCGCCGATGATGTAAATCTGAAAACGCTCGCAACGAGCGACGCCGACGCGCGTGTACGTGCGGCGGCGGTTGCGCGCTTAGCCGACGTAGCCGTGCTCAAGCGGGCAATGGACGACGCAGATCCAAGCGCGCGCGAAGCCGCAGCGAAGGCGTGGGCAGCCACGCTCGGCGGCGTGGTTACTGCCGATCTTCCGTTGGCAGTCGTTGCCGCGGCAATCCGAGAAGATTCGCCGATTGAGGCGAAAGCGGTTGCCTCGAAACTTGCGAGCAGCGATTTGGCTGCGTGGCTCACCAGCAGCGCGCCGCTTTCGCTCAAGGTTGACGCCGTGAGTACAGCCACCGATGTCGCGCTTTTGGACAAATTGCACCACTTCTGGCGCGATCACGATAAGCGCCTTGGCAAGGCGTGTCACGAGAGAGTGCTCGCGCTGCAGTCCGGCGCGCAGGCCGCGCAAGAAGCGGACGTACTGCTCGCACAGATGGAGACATGGTCAGCCGCTGATGAAGTGCCGCTTACCAAGCTCATGGAAGCGCAGCGCTCATGGGCCAAGCTCACGGTAGATGACGAGCGCAAATTGCGTTTTGAGAAGATGAACGCGGCGCTGCAGGCGAAGATGCAGAGCGAATCGCAATCGCGTCGTTTGCACGAAGCGCTCGCCATGCAGATCGCAGGGCTCACATTGAAGAGTAAACGTGTTGCAGAGCTAAACACAGATGAGTTGCGCGTCTTGGCGACAGAAGCGACAGCCGCGCAGAGCTCGCCTGTGCTCGATGCAGCGCTCGCCCAGCAACTCCAAGGCGTGCATGCCGCGATTGCTTCCGAACAGCAGCTTCGCGAAAAGAACGCTGCAGGCGAAGAGCTTCTGTCTGCACTCCCTCAACACCCGGGGGCAGGACCGAAGAAAAAGCGTGAACCGAAAAAAGTAGAAACAGCCGCGTCGCCCACGATTTCTATGGATGCGCAAGCGATTGTCAATACTGAATCGGCGAGTGCGGAAGCGACGGTTGCTGCTAGCGAGGTAGCCGCCTCGGAAGCGGTCGTCGAGGTAGTCGCCCCCAGCACAGACCTCCCCGCCGAAGCTGAAGCCGCGCCGCCGGTCTCAGACGCAAGCATCTCCGCAGAATCACAGGGCTCGGATTCGACCGAACCGCAAGCCTTAGCGGCGATCGAGCCTGAGCCAGCGCCAGCCAATGAGCTCGCAAGCGCACCTCCGCAGCCTAGCGCCAGCGATGCCGCGCTTGACGCCGAAATCGTCGCCCACGCCGCGAAAATCGATGCTTACAAAGCGTCGCACGCAGAATGGAAGGCGAAGTGGGACTCATGGCTTGCGACCGTGGACGCGGCCACCAAAGAGCGCTTTGAGAAGCGCCTCACCGCGCTGGAAAAGCCAGCGAAAGAAGCGAAGCCTGAACGGCCAGAACGCGCGGCAACCGCGCGCGCCGACGACGCCGATCTCGCGAAAGCAAACGAAGCACTCACCAAACTCGCTGAGCTGATCGCGGCGGGCGACGTGCGTGGTTCGCGTGGCGCAGCCAGCGCGCTCTACAAAGCGTTCACGGCAAAGCGCTACCCCAAACCCGAGGAATCGCGCCTGCATGAGCTCGATGGTGAAGTAAAGCGCCTTGAGAGCTGGCTTAAATGGAGCGATGGACAAGCGCGCGATGGCCTTTTCACACGCCTCGAAGCGCTGAAAGCCTCGCCACTTCCGCCTGATGCGCTTGCGAAAGAAATTCGTTCGATTCAAGACGAGTGGAAAGCGCTCGACAAGAAAAATGGCGGCGCGCCGAAGCCGAAGTGGGACAAGTTCAACGCGCTCGCTAAAGAAGCGTATGCGCCCGCAAAAGCGCATTTCGATGCGCTACGCAAACAACGTGGTGAGAACGCCCAAGGTCGCGAAAAAGTAATCACGGACATGCAGGCGCTTGCCGATGAAGCAAGCGCGCCACTCGCTGAAGGCGAGAAGCGTGATTGGCTCGCCCTCGAAAAGCGCAAGCTTGATTTGTTTGATGCGTGGAAAAAAGCTGGCAGCGTTAACAATGCCGCCTGGAAAGCGCTCGACGACAAATTCGACATACCGCTGAAGCAACTTGACAACGCGCTCGATGCCGCTCGCGCGCCCGAGCTCGCACGGCGGAAAAAGCTCATTAGCCGTGCGGAGGAGCTTGCCAAAGCAACGCCGTCGCGTGAAACCACAGAGGCAACGATTGCCATTCAGCGCCAGTGGGCTGCTGAGCGCATTCAGGGTGCTCCCCATTTGCGTCGTAAAGACGAACAAAAGTTGTGGGACGAATTCAAAAAGCACACCGATTCCGTTTTCAAAGCGCGCGACACCCAACGCGACGCGATGAAGGCGCAGTTCTCGGAAGCCACCAAAGCGCGCTTTGAAGTCATCGACGAAGTTAAAGCGTTGACGAACGGCGACGATGCCAAAGCGATTGAAGCCGCGATTGGTACGGCGCGCAACAAATGGCGCAATCTGCCGTTGGCGGATCGCGACAAAGGCCGTGACCTGGATCGCAAATTCGATGATGCGGTGATCGCTGCGCGCCGTCGCGCCACCGTGCTCTCGCGCGGCAGCGTGATCGAAGCGATGAAAGCCGCGCTCGAGAAGATCGCCGCGACTGAAAGCGCGGACAAAACGGCAGCCGGTTTGGTGATCGACGCCGAGCTGATCGCAGGCATCGACAGCCCCGCCGAAATCGCCACCGCTCGTCGTATGCAGCAATTGAAATGGCTCTCTGAGCGACGTCAGCTGCCGACCGCACCCGATGCGAAGATTCAAGCGGTGCGAACGCTCCTCGGCGCGTTCAACGCCACCGGCGCGAAGATCACGCTCGGTGAGCGCGAGCGCTTGGTGCGGGCGATCGAGGCGGTGGGGGCGGCTTGATTGTTACCTCTCCCGCCGGGAGAGGTCGACGCGAAGCGGCGGGTGAGGGAAATGGCGCTATTCAACTTTCGGCTTACGCCATTGCGTGAGGTTCATTCTTGGGGCGGCTCCGAAAAACCCACGCTACATTGGTACGGACTTACGCACGGCGAACAATGGATCGAAGTGGATTCCGATCGACTATTCGAAGTTTCCGATGAGTTCTTGAGAAAGTTTGGTGGCACCCGCAGTATCGACTACAACCTCGCGCGGCTCTATGAAGACATTATAGAAATGCTTCCGTACGTGCTCGAGCCGGTGCCCGAAGATTTGGCGCACTACCTGCACGCAACGCCGCATGTAGATTACAAAAAGTACCTAAGCGCGTTCTACGACGCGCACCCGGACGAGATGTCTGAGGAGGACGAATTCGTGGACCTCAACGTTAGCTGGATACGAAATCGCCAGCTCTGGAGCGCGCAATTCACCGCGCCGCCCAACATCCGCCTGTGGTCCACAAGCGATGGGCTAACGCATCTTGCCTGGGAAGCAGATCATTGCCTTATTGAGGGCGTTCGTATGTGGTCTGCTAATTCAGGGGTTCATTCAGTACCAACTGCGCAGTTCGAGCAAGAAATCGACTCCTTTCATGATCGACTCTTGGCAGCTATGGATGAACGAATCGTGGAAATCAAAACCGGCGCTGTCGCGCCTACCATTCTGATTGACGTCAATGATCTAGAGCGCGTCCAAAGGGAATATCGATCTGAGTTTCCCCGCCTAGCCAGAAAACTGCAGCCGCCGACCGATTGGGGCGCTGCTCGGAGAGCGATTGAACTTGTAATGAATCGCGAGCCCAACTGAAAATGCGGCCGCTCCCTTCATCCCTTGCGATCAGCCATGCCTCTCAGAATGGACAGATGTTGAAAAGGCGATGCTAGCGATTGAAGCGTTCTCAGTTCGATGACTGACTTTCCGTCAACTATGGTGCGATAGGATAGCACCCTATCGATGCTGTTACTCCCCGGCTCTCTTCCCCCTGATCGCACGACGCTGAATGCGTTGTGCGAGAACTTGCCTTCGCACACTGAGATTGCGACGTGGTTGCGTGCGTGCGAGGTTGACGCGGTTGAGGGGAGTTGGAGTGATTGGGAGCGCAGTCTTCTCCTCCCCTTTCAAGGGGGACGGAGACACGCTTGTCGACAAGTTTGTCGACGGGTGGGGGATGGGGTTTCTCTCCATTCGACCGAACCCCATCCCCGCCCTAGCCCTCCCCTTGAAGGGGAGGGAATCGAACGGCGAAGGCTGGCCATCGCCACCCCGCTCCACGCCGCCCTCGGTCTCACCGATCTCACGCTGCTCGATCCGTCGCAATTGCAATTGAACGAAGCCGATTCGCGCGCGTTGTGCGCCGCGTGCGACGCGCATATGCGCGAGGATGGATTGCGATTGGAATACGTGTCCGCTAGCGAGTGGCGAATGGTCACTGCTCGCGACATCAAGGTGCTGGCCGAGCGCCCTGATTGGATCGTTGGTGAGGCAATGCGTCCGAATTTGCCGCGTGGCGAGGATGCTCGACTCGTTGAGCGTTGGATGAACGAGTTGCAGATGTTGCTCTTCAATCATCCGGTGAACGCGGCACGTGCGGAGCGACGATTGCCGCCCGTCAATGTGGTTTGGTTGTGGGGGTTTGACGGTTTGCAGAGCGCGGCGAGCGATCACGTGGATGCGCGGATGTTGCATGCGTTTCGCGCGGGCGACGTGGCGATGTGGCAGCGCGTGTGGGTTGAAATAGCAACAAGAGTCGTGTCTAGTGACTGCATAGTTATCGGTGATGCACGACCAAGATTGAAGTTAACGTTCGCTCGGTCGAAAAAGCCGGGGCTGTTTTCCTGGTTTGCGAAGAAGCCGACGTTAGCGGACATGTTGTTGCTGATGCGCGAGAGCGCGTTCGATACCTCTCCCTCTGGGACCAGCCCGTAGGGCGCAGGACGCCGCTTGCGGCGGTCGCGAGCCTAGCGAGCGATGAAACGAAGTTTCACAAGGCTCGCCCGCAGGGCGGGTGAGGGAAATCTTCAATCAAGCTTGACCGCTTGCAATGCGCCCCTCCCTCACCCAACGCTTCGCGTTGACCTCTCCCAGAGAGAGAGGAACTAGAGCCGCGTCCCCGCTAACATTTCCCCATGTCCTCGCCCACCCTCCACCGCCGCGCGGCGAACACCGAAGCAGCAGCATTGCTCGAAGCTCACGGCATTGCGCCGCTCTTCGCACGCTTGTACGCAGCGCGGGGCATCGCGTCGACCGAGGACGCGAGCTTCAAGCTCTCTCTATTGCCGCCGCCCTCATCGATGAAAGGTATCGATGCCGTCGTTGAACGCCTGATTCTCGCCATCGAGAAACAAGAGCAAATGGTGATCGTGGCTGACTACGATGCTGATGGCGCGACCGCCTGCGCGATCGGGCTACGCGGTCTTCGGCGGATGGGCGCGAAGATCGGCTACATCGTGCCCAATCGCTTCGAATACGGCTATGGGCTCACGCCCGAAATCGTCGATCTAGCGGCGAAAGAAAATCCGCGCGTGATCGTGACGGTGGACAACGGCATTGCCAGCGTTGATGGTGTTGCGCGTGCACGCGAGCTCGCGATCGATGTCATCGTCACCGATCATCACCTATCCGGAGACACGCTGCCCGACACGCTAACCATTGTGAACCCGAATCAACCGGGCTGCACCTTTCCGAGCAAAGCGCTGGCGGGTTGTGGCGTGATGTTTTACGTGCTCCTCGCGTTGCGTGCGCGCTTGCGCGAGCGTGCCGTTTACACGAGCGAGACGCAGCCCGACTTAAATGATCTCTTGTCGCTCGTGGCGCTGGGTACGGTGGCTGACGTCGTGCCGCTCGATGCGCTCAATCGTCGGCTGGTGGAAGCCGGGCTGCGTCGAATTCGCGATGGCAAGGCGCAGCCCGGAATCAACGCGCTGCTGGAAGTTGCAGCACGTAGCGCAAGTAAGGCCACCGCCTACGATTTCGGTTTCATCTTGGGCCCGCGAATCAATGCGGCGGGGCGGCTCGACGATATTTCGCTCGGCATCGAATGCCTACTCACCGACGATGCAGCGCGCGCACTCGAAATTGCAACCCAGCTCGATCAGTTGAATCGCGAACGGCGCAGTATTGAAGCCGGCATGCGGGACGAAGCCGATCACATGATTCGCGCGGAAATCACGCCCGATCAACGTGCGATTGTGGTGATGGACAGCACCTGGCATCAGGGCGTCGTTGGCATCGTCGCTGGCCGCTTGCGGGAGACGTATCATCGCCCGAGCATCGTTTTCGCGCCGGGCGAAGGCACCGAACTCAAAGGCTCGGGGCGCTCAATTCCGGGCTTTCATCTGCGTGATGCGCTGGATCTCGTGTCAAAACGCCATCCGCAGTTAATGCGCAAGTTTGGCGGCCACGCAATGGCCGCAGGCGTGACGATTACGAACGCGAACTTCGCGCGCTTCGCCAAAGCGTTTGAAGCGGTCGCGAGTGAACTGCTAACGCCCGCGATGCTCGAACAGCGTGTTGAATCAGATGGCAGCTTTAATGCGGAGGATTTTGATTTCGAGACGGCTGCCGCGCTTCACAATCACGTGTGGGGACAAGCCTTCCCGCCGCCGCTGTTTGATGATGAATTTACCGTGGTCGACGCGCGAATCGTCGCGCTTAAGCACACGAAGCTTCGATTGAAACGTGGCGCGCGATTCTTCGATGCCATCCGGTTTAACTGCACCGAAGCGCCACCCGGGCAACTGCGCGCCGCTTACAAACTATCACTTTCCGAATGGCAAGGCGAGCAGCGCGTTGAGCTCATCATTGAACACTGGTGGGATGCGGCTGCGCTCGCATGAATTCCGCGCGTTCGTCCTCAGGAAAGCGAACTGCAATCTAGCCGAAAAACTTTTTACTTTACGCCGCTAGCCCACGTTCGCCCTTGACCGATTCGCAACCAAGAATAGAGTCAATAATTACGAAATCGCAGCCGTAGCCCGATTTAATCAGCGGTAAGATCGAAGTCGCTGTTAGTAATCAAGCACAGCCCGGCGACGCGGTTCGCTGCGCGGCACGAGATCTAATTTGACGTCGAGTAACTGCGTTGATGCTGAGTCGAGTCGAATACGCTGCGGCATTGCAGGCGTGACTTGCCCAGGAAACGCGACGCTCGGATGCGTCACATGCACCTCATATTCACCGGCGGGTAAATCTTGCACCACGGCCGAACCGGTGGATGATGATTTCGAAAAGTACGGCGTATCAACGACGTAAATATGGGCGCTCATCCAGTTGTGGAGCAAGCACTGAAGTGTGAGCATGCCAGGTTTATCGAGGGTGACTGGCGCGGGCTCTTTACGCGTGTAGATCTGGAATTCGAAGAGCTGCGGCCCGGAGAGCACCTTAACATGGTGATCCGCGCGATCTTTGTTGGGGAAGCGCATTTGCGTGCCTTTTTGCACGACGCTCACAAACGGCTCGTACTTCATCTGCACCTGTTCCACTTGCGCCGAAGTTCCAGCTTTGACGGCTGGCGCTGATACGCCAATCGGCGTCGCGTAAACGATTGCGTTTGGCACCGCGTTACCGTTTCGATCCTTCACCTGCGCGACAATGGTCGCAGCGCTCAAAGCTGCGGACGAAATGATCGAAACCACCGCCGCAGTGGTCGCCCATCGATATCTACACATTACCGATTTCATGTCCGGTCCTTTTTTCCTTTTGTGCCCAGCGGGGTTGCCAGCGCAAGCTGCGCAATACTACGAGACTATCGCGTGTGGCTGCCAATTGCAATTCCCTGCAGTGGCTGGATGAAGCTCATGCTGAAACCCGCCAAGCTAGGCCAGTACACGCGCTCCACACTACACCATTCGCTATACGTGCTTTGGGCGCTTCCGGTTTCAATTTGGTCGATTTTTTTGTTACCTCTCGCCATCGTACAAGGGCGGTGGCAAGTTCGCGCAGGCGTGCTTGAGGTCAGCAGTCCGGGGCTCTGCTTCTTCCTCCGGGGGCCATGTTTCCGAATCCTGGCAGGAGACAGCGGGTTTGCAGCCGCAACCATCGGACACGTCGTCATTGCGAGAGATGCCAGCGCCATGGCGAGCTGCCGCGCGCACGAACACACGCACGTGCGGCAGTGCGAGCGCTGGGGCGTTTTATTTCCGTTGGTTTATGTCGTCGCGGGCTTCTGGGCTGCGATTTCAGCGAGGCACTGGGCGTCGTTTTACTGTGAAAATCCATTCGAACTCGAAGCAGAACGCGTATCGAGCGAGGTGGCTCGCTCGACCTGCAAACAAGTTTGATAAACACCGTAAGTTAAGGGGTGTAGCAACGTTTCATGATCGCTGAAGCCTCTGCGAGCACATGACAGCTTTGCCCACACTGTCTGCGCTCACTTGTGGCGCTCAAACCACCAGAACGCGGAACTGGGAAAGTTTTGCGGTGAGCGGTGATTCTGTTGGACCTAGGCTCCAGCCACTACGCTTAACCGCCTTCGCAGGTTGGCCTTCGCTGGAGCTTCGCTTTCGCATTGCGCCTAAGGGGGAGTAGCCCGGTTCTACGCAACGCTACGCGCACCCGTCGCCGCATTGTGGGAGGGCATCTCACCAAAATATCGCTAGCGCCGCCTAGCCTGCACTCTTAATACAATGTTGTGGGGACACTGCGGTTTCGGAGTAGCAATGACAGCCAACAACACTGCCAGGGATGAAATCTTTGAGCATGCACCGGTAGCGCTGCAGCTTAGCGATTTCAGTGACGTGTATCGCTTGCTTCAGTCGTGGCGTAGCGCTGGAATCAGCGACATTGTTGCCCATCTGAAAGCACAGCCAGCAGCGATCGGGCAGTATTACTCGTCGATTCGGATGCTCGACGTGAACAGGACCTACCTGCGCTTGTACGGAGCGAACTCCATCGACGATATCAACCGTGCGGCGGTGCGCATTTTTGCGCAAGAAGACAGCGCAATGGCGATCGAGGAGATTCGCCGACTCTGGAACGGGGATCGGCATTTCACAAGCGATACGGTCAACCACCGGATCGACGGTACCAAGCTCCAAATCCGCCTCGGCATTACCCGACTCACCGATTCCGTTGAACCCTGGGACCGCACGCTTGTGTCAATCGAAGACTTGACGCACGAACGGAATGCGCAACGAAGTGCGTTCATTAACGAACAGTACGCAGCCGGGTTGTTTCAGTATTCGCCAATATCGTTGTGGGTCAATGACTTTAGCGAAATTCGGGCGATGCTGGAGAACCTGCGTGCGCAGGGGATCGACGACTTTCGTACGTTTATGAACGTACACCCCGATTTCGTGCAGCAATGTATCGCCGCGCTGCGCACGGTCGACGTCAACGCACAAACGCTCACAATGTTTGGCGCAAAGACGAAGGAAGACTTGCTTTCGCGGTTGAGCGAAGTGTTTCGCGACGAAATGGCCGACACGTTTCGCGAACAACTTATCGATTTGTGGAATGACAAGCTCTTCCAACAGCGTGAAATCATCAACTATTCACTCAAAGGCGACATGATTCACGCACATATGCAGTGGGCGGTACTGCCCGGCTATGAATCTACGTGGGAGCGTGCACTGGTTGCACTGACTGATATTTCTGCTCGGAAGAAAGCAGAGGCCTATCTTGAGTTTCTTGGTAAACACGATTCACTCACAAAGCTGCGTAACCGCTCCTACTTTGACGATGAGATCAACAGGATCGGGCGGCGCGGTCCGTTTCCGACCGCCGTGATTGTGATGGACATCAATGGGCTGAAACCCACCAACGATCAGCAGGGGCACGCCGCAGGCGACGCGCTGATTCGCCGCGCCGCCGAAGCCATCAGAAAAGCATGTGGTGACGCTCACCAACCGGCACGCACCGGCGGAGACGAATTTTCTGTGCTGCTGCAGCATCAGGGCGAAGCTGGTGCAAAAGAGTTTATCGACGCGCTGCAAATGAACATCGAGCTTAACAACCAGTTTTATCCTGGCGCGCGATTGTCAATCAGTTGCGGTTATGCGGTATGCAACAAGCAAGGCGAACTCGAAGCGGCGATACGAACTGCAGATCAAATGATGTATGACCTAAAGCGTTCTCACTACACCGAATCTGGCAAAGATCGACGGATGAGCCCAAGTAGCTTTCGGCCTAGCGATTAAAAGCCCGATTTATATCGGACGAGGACGCAATTAATTCGTATTTCGCGTCTGTTAAATAAGTGTTGTGAACGCTTTTTCGCGAACGCTTTGCTAGCTGATTACGCCACTCAGGGCCATACTTTGCGATTTGGTTTCTGCGCGGGCAGAGGCATCCCAACATTGTGAGCAGAAACCTGAGCTAGGCTGCGCCCGTCTTCGATCGTCGATCGGTTTCACGTTATTGAACAATCCATCTCGTGCACGCGATACGTGATGGTGAACTTTTTCGAGAAACGCCCGGACCTAGGGGTGCGGCGATCATAAGCTGTGACGCGTCCACCTCTGGCGGCTCGAAATCAAAGGGTTCCAGCTCATCTAATACCTGTGAGCGCGCTCGATTCGCGCATTCAGTGGCGACGCTCTCTAGCAGGGGTTCCCCCAAAAAACGGCGCGCGCTTGATGTAACAATCCTCGTACGAAGGCGGCAGCGCAGCGGGCAGGTGTCCCACTTCGGCTTTCCTACATCCAGGGATTCTCGTGGGGTCGGCCTTCGCGAAGTGGAGCGCCTTGTTGCGTTAATAATCGCCAACCGTCGGCATTCGTGTGCATTACCTGCCCGATCTCTTCATAGTGCGTGACGTCCGCTGCACGGCGTGAGCCCACAACGAAAAAGGTGCAAGGCGCGTTTGATCGATTCGAAACGGTGTGCGCCACCGCGGTGCCTGCGGGCCAAGCGGCTACATCGCCTACAGTGAGCACCGAATCGACATCGTTCTCAGTCACCGTCACCTCGCCCGAAATGACCAGGAGCATTTCATCGGTCGATTCATGCCAGTGTTTCAATGAAGATCGAGCGCCCGGCGCGAGGGTTTGCAACGACGCGCCGAACTGAGTAAGACCGCCCGCATCGCTCACGCGCTGCGTATGAGCAGTTCCCCAACCGTCGCTCGACCGAGTTTCTTGGGTGAGGGATGAATTGCGAAGAATCATGGTGCGATTTCGTTGAGCCGGAAGCGTTCAGCGTTTAGCGGCAATTGGAGCGCATGTAGGCGCGTGGTGGGCGCGCTAGAGCTTACGCGCATGTGAATCGGTTCGCATAAATTGCAACTTACAGCCGATGCCAAACTTGCGCTAGACCGATCGCGTGCACGACACCAAAGCCCAGGCAAATGAGCGAGCTCCACACCCAAAACGGTGTGACCTTATCGAACGAGAGTAGAGCCATTGGCACGATTACCAATCCACGCAGCAAATAGATTGCCGTGATGATGATCAACGCGTAACGCAAGAGCGGCAAGCGTCCGATCACGCCTGCGCCTGAGAGCGCGTAAGCGGCCCAAGCGAACAAAACAACTGCGATTCCGAAAGTAATCACATCCTGCCAGCGCTCTCCGCGCTCAGCCGCCCGAGCAAACTGCTCACCCGCGCCAAACAATCGATACCAGCTCGCACCCTTTACGATGACGCCAAGATGCGCTAACCCTGCGATGGCGCTCAGCGCTCCGCCAAGGATGAGAAAAATATTCGTATTCATCGAGTCTCACGGTGCGAACGGTTGGGGAAAGTGCATCGGAATGATGAGGCTTAATTCGTCCAAGGCGCGATTTTTTCTTGCAACAACGCAGCTGCGGTCGCTGGGCGCAATACAACACGATGCGTGTGCGCCGTCCAGCGCGGATAGTTGTTTGCCATGTCGAAGCCGATGCTGTGCCCCCAACGATGAAACACGAGAAGATACGGATCAAGCACCGTGTAGCGATCTTCGATGAGCCAAGTCAGCCCGACGAGTCGCTCTTCGATGAGGGCAAATGCGCTCGCCAGCGACTCTCTCCCAAGCGCGACGATGGACGCGTGCTGCGACGTATCAGCGCTAAACGACTGCGGTCTGCGCACCTGCCGAATCGCCACGGAATGGACAGTGCCAGAAAGCCAGTTGAACCATTCCAACGTACGAACCAAGCCTTCGTTGGTAGATGCGATTAACTTGAGCTCGGGCGCGCTGAGCGCGAGATGCAGGAGGATCGCAGGCGCCTCCGTGAGCACTGATTCGCCAGTCACCAACACGGGCACACGGCCCTTCGGGTTGAGCCGAAGATACTCGGGCGAGCGCGTCGTGCCGTCCGCTGTGGACGCGAGTGCCAATTGGTAAGGCCCACCAATCTCTTCGAGCACGATGTGCGGCGCGAGTGAGCATGCGCCGGGAGAGAAGTACAGGGTCGGGGGTGCTCGCTTGCGCGAGCTATCGGGCCAACGAACCTGCGCGTGAACCAGTGTTTTCATAACGCTTTTGTTCTCACCGCCGCGCCACAGAGGCTCACCCCGCGCAGCGCACATCGATCCAAAAACGCTACGTTATCACCCGCACGAAAACTTGGCGCACGCGTCGAGCGCAAGTTTTATTGAGGGTCAGACTGAGCGCTGTATCACTCGTGCGGTGTACTACTTGTTCCGTATTTCGCTGCGCTTTGTTAACAAATAGCCGAGCGGCCCGAACGACCCGGCCACCAGTGTGAGCGCCATCCACGGCCAAATTGCACGCCCATTCGCGCGAGCATCACGCCACATCCAAATCGTCGCTAACCCGAGCGCGATCACAAGATCAGCGAACACTTGCATCGAAGCGGTGTTTGTAAAGCCACTCGCGAAAATGCCCAAATAGCCGTGTTGCCAAAGTGCTATCGCCGAAAGTGCGCTGAACAGAAGAAGTGTGACGATGATTAAGCTGCGGTGCATCGGGATCCTTTCGGGACAGTTAAAAAATTTGAATGCGCTTGCGCTAAGCGTTGGCTTGCGAAGGCGACAGCACGCGTGCTAAACCGGCGACCACGAGCGCAGCAAGCGCAATCCAATCCGCGATCACCACTCGCCGGATCGCGGTATTGAAGTTCTCTGCGCTACCGGCGAAGTAGAGAAACGTGATCACACTCACGAAACCCGCGATGAGCGCAAGGCTTTGGAACGGCGGCTTGAATGCGGCAAAAAGAAGAAACGCGCCGAGCAGCCCGAACAACACAGCGCGATGCCGCATCAAGATTTCGAGGTTTGGCTCGTCTATCCGAATGCCATACAACGCCGAAAGGCGATCCCCGCCAAGGGCGCCCATGAGCGGAAGTAAGTGAATCACGCCCACCGCAATCAACATGGTGGTGACGACGTAGGGCGCGGACGCGAGAGCACGATCCATGGAGTGATCCGAGTGATGGCGACCCGCGCAGTATTGCCGTACGGATGCAGCGGCGCAATTACGTGCGAGGTAATTGAATTGATCCACGAGTGTGATTCAATCAGTGCATGTTCGGGCGGGTCGAAACACTACAGAACACGTTGCAGCAGGCCCGCAAGGCTCGCCGCTTGAGCCAGCTCGAGCTTTCGCTGCGGATGGGCGTTTCCCAGCGCCATGTGAGCTTCGTTGAAAGCGGACGCGCGAAACCGAGCCGCGCGCTGCTCATGGCCTGGTTGCGCGAACTAGACGCGCCACTCGCATTACAAAACGCAGCGATGCTGCAAGCAGGCTACGCCCCAGCCTATAGCGCGGCATCGCTCGACGATCCCGCGCTCTCTCAAGCGCGCAGCGCCCTCGTGCAACTCGTGGCCGCACACGACCCGATGCCCGCGATGATCCTGGACGCTGAGTGGAACGTGCTGCACTTGAATCGCGGCGCAACGTGGTTGGCAACAACGTTAGTGCCGTGGCTCGCCGAAGCGTTGGCAGGAAGCGCATCACGCGGAGAGGCTGCGAAGCCTCTCAACATGCTTGATCTAATGCTTCACCCAGATGGCATCTGTAAACGAATTGTGAATCTGCACGAAGTCGCACCGACGCTCCTCGCACACGTACGACGCGACGCCGCCGCACACCCAGCACTCGCCCCGAAAGCCGAAGCCCTTGCGAGCCTCATGAAAACCCGACTCGGCGCGAACGTGGCAACAAACACCTGGACACCAACTGCCGCACCGGTCCTCACCACCCGCTTCGCCACCGAGCACGGCGAACTCGCCTTCTTCAGCCTCTTCACAACGTTCGGCACGCCACAAGACATCACGCTTGCGTCATTGCGAGTGGAGCATTTGTTTGCGGCGGATGAGGGGACGCAACTTACGATGAACTCGGAGTTGAGGAAAAGTAACTCCGACTAGCCTCTTTTCAAGGGACTCAACATCACGACTGCCGGCGCGAGCAGACCATTGTCGCGACGTTCACCGGTATCGGTGAAACCAAGCTTCTGCCAAAACCCAAAGGCTGCGACATTAGTCTCGATCACGCCGATGCGCAAAGTGTGTGTCTCCGGCGAAGTCGATCCTACCCAGCGTTCGAGTGCTTGCATCGAGGCGCGACCGACGCCGCGCCCGTGAAATCGTTCGTCGATCAAAAGTAGACCGATGTGGGCATATCCCGCTTCCCGCCAACCGCGAACGACTTCAATCACGCCGACGTCCTGTTCTTCGGAACGAACAATAAACGTGACTTTATCGTCAAGTGTTTTACCCGGCGGCAAGTCGTCGAAAAACTCCTCGCCCGCAGATGGCGGCACAACGGTACCTGACACCAGCCTCTCGTAGTTAGGGGCTGCTTCAAGGATTCGCTGTGCTCGAAGGATGTTTTTCTCGTTCTTTACGACAGGTTCAAGCGTGACGTTCATCCCAAAATGTCCGCTAGTCCTGCTCTGACACAACGGCAATCAAATCATGCTCCGTCGCCTCGACTAAATTCACCCTTACGACATCGCCTACGTTCAATGCTTCGCCGTTTTGGACGTGAACGAGCCCATCGATCTCGGGCGCATCTGCCCATGAGCGGGCGACGGCGATGTTGTCTTGCACGTCGTCGACGATGACTTCAATTTGCTTGCCGATCTTCGCGCGCAGGCGTGCTTCCGAAATCTCGGCTTGCACTTCCATGAAGCGTTCGCGGCGCTCTTCTTTGACCTCGTCGGGCAAGTGATCGGGCAAATCGTTCGCCGTTGCGCCGTCAACTGGCGAGTAAGCAAAACAGCCGACGCGATCCAGTTGGGCTTCGCGCAGGAAATCGAGGAGCTCTTCAAACTCAGCTTCGGTTTCGCCAGGGAAGCCGACGATGAACGTGGAGCGAATCGTAAGCTCGGGGCACTCTTTGCGCCACGCTTGAATGCGCTCAATGTTTTTCTCGCCACTAGCTGGGCGCTTCATCAATTTGAGAATGCGCGGCGACGAATGCTGGAACGGCACGTCGAGGTACGGCAACACGCGTCGTTTCGAATCGATCGTTGATTGCGCCATGAGCGGGATCACGTTGTCCACGCTCGGGTACGGGTACACGTAATGCATGCGCACCCACGCGCCGAGTTCGCCCAACGAATCCGCGAGTTCGAGCATGCGCGTTTTGGTCGGCTTGCCGTTCACGAAATCGGTGCGGTATTTCACATCGACGCCGTACGCGGACGTGTCCTGCGAAATCACGAGCAACTCTTTCACACCCGATTTCACGAGCGATTCCGCCTCGCGCATCACTTCACCAATCGGACGCGATACGAGATCGCCACGCATCGATGGAATGATGCAGAAGCTGCAACGATGGTTGCAGCCTTCAGAAATTTTGAGGTACGCGTAGTGTTTTGGTGTGAGCTTCACACCGTGATCGGGCACGAGATCGATGAATTTGTTGTGCGGCTTCGGCAAGTGCAAATGCACTGCATCCATCACTTCATTCGGCGCGTGTGGCCCGGTGACTGCGAGCACTTTCGGATGCACGTTGCGAATGAAATCGCCGCCTTCTTTCGCGCCAAGGCAGCCGGTGACGATCACTTTGCCGTTTTCGGCAATCGCTTCGCCAATTGCGTCCAGCGATTCGGCGACGGCGTCATCAATGAAACCGCAGGTGTTCACCACCACCAAATCGGCCTCTGAATAATCGCCAACCGTGGCGTAGCCCTCGGCCTTCAGGCGCGTGAGCACTTGTTCGCTATCGACCAGGGCCTTCGGACAACCGAGTGAGACGAAGCCAACTTTGGGGGCGGATTGAACGGCGGGTTTCATACGATGTGGCCCGGATACTCGTCATCCGGGTTCCTCAAAAAAAGTGATCGCATCGCGATCCTGAAAACAAAAAACCCGGATGCGAGCATCCGGGCTACGTAGCGTTGTGTGCGGCGTTACTTCTTCTCGAAGCCTGGGAAGCCAAAGCCTGGGAAGAACTGCTTGGTGCTTTCCTGCATCTTCTTTTGCATATCGATGAACATCTTGGTCGACTGTTCAAGATAGTTGCCCATCGCGCCCTGCATCGCTGGCGCTTGCATTTGCACAAATTGCTGCCAGAACTCGGGGCCATAGTTGTTGGTATCGCCAGGGCCGAAGCTCGCGCCTTGGTCAGCCATTTTTTTCTGAAAATCCATAAAGGCGCGCACGTTCTGTTCAAACAATCCGCCCACAACACCTTGCATTGCGCCGGCGTAGAAACGGATCATCTGCGCGAGCATGTCATTGCTAAACATGGGCATCCCCGCAGCTTCTTCTTCAAGAATGATTTGCAGGAGGATTTGACGGGTGAGCTCTTCGTTGGTCTTCGCGTCGCGCACCTGGAAGGGCGAGTTTTCGATCACCATGTGGCGCACATCAGCCAAGGTGATGTAGCCGCTCGTCTGCGTGTCGTAGAGACGGCGGTTTGGGTACTTTTTGATGATTCGAACTGCGCGCCCGGTGGTGCTGCGCGGCCCGGTCCCTGATTTGGTCGCCATGACGGCTCCTTTGATTGTGCAGTGCCAGATTTTAGTGGACAGTGTTGGCCTCTGAGGGCGCTACGTAGACGATTTGCACCGCAGTAGTCGACAACATGAATGCGGTCGATCTGAGGCCGGGCTCTATATTTGTGCATTGCAACAAAAAAGACTTGAAACGGGGCGCAACTGCTATTACCATTCGGTTTGTGCACTGCAGCAAAAGAGTTTCGATGGTTCGATTTACTCCCTCCTCCGCTCGCGGCGCCGTAAATACCAGGAGAAATGTATGTTGCCAGTTTTTGAACAAGTTGCTGAAATGAATCGCGCTTACCTCGCCAACGTGCTCAAGGGCATGGACAGCGCAGTCGCTTTTGGAACGAAGGCGTCGGCGTTCGGCGTGAAAGCCGCAAACGAATTTGCTGCCGCATCCACTGCAGATTTGCACGCGCTCGCCGCAGTGAAAGCACCGCAAGATTTGGTACCGCTTCGCGCGAAGCAGCTCGAAGAAAAAGCCGAATGGGCCGCGACGACTTCGCGCGCCGCACTCGACATGATTGCTACGGCGCAAACCGAAGCCTTCACGTTTGCAGAAGCCCAAGCCGCTGACGCAGCGAAAGCATTCGTGACTAATTTGGACCGTATGTCTAAGTCTGCCCCCCAAGGCGTTCCAGGTGCTGACTACGCGGTGTCCGCAATGAAAGCCGCTGTTGAGACGTCGATGGCTGCATTCGAAACCGTTGCAAAAGCGACGAAAGAAGGCGTTGAGTACGCGGGTACGCAGGTAAAAGCTGCGACCAAATCGCCTGCTAAGCGCAAGTAAGTTCGCTTCCGGCGCGCGAGCGCTACGAGATCGGTGATTATCGATTTCAAGATGCCGCGAACCCACCAAAAAAAGCCTCGTCGCTGGTCAAACAGCACGAGGTTTTTTTTCGCCTTCGTTCTTTGCGATTGAGCCGTGATCGGGACAAACTTTGCACGCGGCAGCGCGAGCTGGGTAGGGGCAGCAGCTCGCCGCATCGACGGAGCGCGGCGCGAATTTCGCTCTACCAGGTAGGCAGTTATTAAATCAGCATATCTGGCCAAAACTATATTTAATTGGGGCTAACTGGCTATTTTCTAATTTTCGCTTACAAATATTTTCGGCCAGAATCCCCAGTTACATTGGGGCCGCATACGCGAAGTAGAGCGCCTTCGATCCTTCGCTATCGCCCCACAAACGGATACATCGGATCGTGATATCCCGGCGTGCTGGGATGACCGCGCGGCACGAGCGAATCGGCGAGCGCTTCATCCTCCGCGGTCCACGCATAGTCGAGCGCGCCAAAGTAGCCAGTGAACTGTTCAAGCGATTTCGGGCCTGCGATGACGCTGGAAACAAACCGATTCGCGAGCACCCACGCTGTCGCAAATTGCACCAAGGAAATGCCGCGTTTTTCGGCGTGCGCTTTCAGTGTGTCTGCAATCACGAGCGATTCTTCGCGCCACTCGGTCTGCATAAAACGTCGATCGCTTCGCGCCGCGCGGGAGCCCTCCGGCGCGGCCGTTTGCGTCGAACCGGGCGCGTATTTGCCACTCAGTACCCCACGCGCAATCGGCGAATACGGCACCACACCCAGGCCGTGATAACCACACGCCGGAAGGATTTCAACTTCAGGTTGGCGGTTCAACAAGTTGTAATACGGCTGGCATGCGGCGGGCGCTGGCACGCCTTGGCGGCGACATTCCGCAACCACCTCTGCAATACGCCAGCCGCGAAAATTTGAAAGCGCAAAGTAGCGAATTTTTCCGCTGCGAATCAGATCGCCCGCCGCGCCAACCGTTTCTTCAACACTGTCTTCTTCGAAATCGCGATGCAGGTAGAAAAGATCGATGTAGTCGGTATCAAGCCGCTTCAGCGACGCTTCACACGCTTGAATAACCCACTTACGCGAATGCCGCCACATATTGGGCTGAGTCTCGCTCATTTTGTTGCCGCACTTGGTAGCCAGCACCCAATCGTCGCGATCCGCCTTAATCGTGCGGCCTGTAATTTCTTCGCTCTTACCACCGGCGTACACATCCGCGGTGTCTATGAAATTCATGCCCTGCGCCCTGGCATGGCTTACGATCGAAAGCGATTCTTGTTCGGTGGTTTGATCGCCAAACATCATGGTGCCCAAGCAAAGGGCCGAAACGCGAAGATTAGTCCGACCGAGCCGGTTAAATTTCATAGTGATCCGTCGTTTAGTGCTTAGCTGGCAGACGCACGGCATCGCGCAACAGGCCAATAAAGTAGCCGCCGATTTGCCTGAACCCGATTGACGTGTAGCTGCGAATGGCTGGCGTGTTTTCATCGCCGGTGAAGAGAATCGCCGCGTCTGCGCCTTCGCGTGATGCGATGGCGAGCGATCCCGCAACGCACGCCCGCGCGTAGCCGCGAGCACGTAATGGGTGCGGCGTCCATACGCCGCCAATCTGAACGAGCGGCGGCGACACCGCATTAAACGCGCTCGCCGCCACGATCTCGCCGTCGAGATCAAGCACGAATCGGCGCGCGTCTTCATAGCGTCCATCGAGACTGCGAGCGGCATCCTCGCGCGCAAGGCGCGCATCAGGCTCGTTCAGCGCTTCGATGTTGTAGGCCGTATAGAAATTAAGTAACGTTTCGTAGTCCGCCATTTGTGCGCGGCGCACTTTCGATGCGAGCTGTGGCGCACGCATTTCCGCGAGCGACAGGCCATACAAGCCCTCTTTTTCATGCAATTGAAACTGTGAACGCGCAAAACCGAGCGATTGAACGGCGGCCTCTGAGCCACGAAGCTCGCCCACCACGCCTTTGATGCCGCGCCCCGATACAGCCACTGCCGCGCGGGTAAGCTCCCCCGCTAGTTCGACGTGATCACCCATTTGCAGCATCACATTGCCGTTCCAATAGTGCGCCCCTACCGCAACCATCTCGTCGGCGTCAAACGCGCCAACGTACGCACCTTGATAAGCCTTGCTGCCGTCAACGATCCCCGAACGAGCGATGTTTGAGAGTAAAAACATCGAACTCTCACGAAAGCGACCGAGAAAGGCCACGACGCGCGGCGCATCGCTCGGGTGAAGCACACGAATTTCAACCATCCCTACGAGTGTAGTCGCGCGCCGATTCAAGCTCGCGCACCGCATGACGAGGTTAATAATGGTCCGAATTCGCGAGCGCGTGTGCGCTCAGGCGGCAGTGAGACGCCCGATCCCCCGCACGCAGGTGGGGTGCTCAAGTTGAGTCTCTGAGAAGATCGATTGTCCTCCTAGGAATTTCACTCGCGTGTCGATAAGCGACAAATCCCAACCCCGCGGGTGACTTGCATGCCCCGTTCGCCGTGAAACGTGAGCGGGGTATTTTTTTGGGCATACCTCCCTTTTTTGATAGGTGACTACAGAGGAAGACCTGACCACAATGGGTACTGGTCTCCCTTGACCACCCCGCGCCCGTATCCCTAGTACGGTCGCCTTAATGCCCCACTCCGCGGAGTCGGGGCATTTTTTTTGCGCGTTCGCCTTGCTTCTTTTCGCCTTTACTCCAGTTTTTAATAGGACTGCAAGACGTAAAAAAGCGGATTTGTGTTTTTACTTTACCTGTCTGTAGCCCCAATTAAACGGTCTCGAAACGCAAACTGCTAATCGAGCTGCACGCCGATCCGCTTGATCGTTGCGCCCCACTTTTTCATGTCGGCATCCAAGATTGATTTGAACGAAGCCGCGCTGCCTCCACCGGGGGCCATGCCCGCTGCAACAATCCGGCTCTTCACATCGTCCATTGCGAGCGCGGCGTTGACGTCTGCGTTGATCTTCGTCACCACGTCCGCTGGCAGCGAGCTCGGCCCGAAGAGCCCGTTCCAGGCAATCGCTTCGAACCCTTTCACACCGCTTTCGTTAATGCTCGGCAATTCTTTGAGCGAATCGAACCGACCCAAATTGGTTACGGCAATTTGGCGAATCTTTCCGCTTTGCACCAGCCCCGCGATTCCGGAGGCCACGGCAAACAACACCTGCGTGTCGCCTGCCGCCACCGATTGCGCTGCGGGCGGCGCACCGTTAAACGGAACGTGTACGGCATCAAAGCCGCCTTCCGATTTGAGCAGCTCCATCGAAAGATGTGACGACGAGCCGTTGCCAACACTCGCGTACGAAAGCTTGCCAGGATTCGCCTTCGCGTAAGCCACCAATTCCTGCACGTTTTTCACCGGCAAATTGGCGTTCACCGCGAGCACGTTCGGCTGCGTGGTGGTGAGCACAATCGGCACGATATCTTTCACCGCGTCGTACGGCATTTTTTTATGGAGAAACGGCGCAAACGCGGTAGGCCCCGGGAAGCCGATCACCAGGGTGTGGCCATCGGTCGCCTTTGCAGCCGTATCAACGCCAAGCATGCCGCCAGCGCCTGGCTTCGGCTCTACCAGTACGGGCTGGCCCCAGCGATCCTTGAGTTTGTCTGCCAAGAGACGCGCCACAATATCGAGCGATGAGCCGGCTGGCGCCGGCACCACGATGCGAACGGGCTTCGTCGGCCACGTTTGCGCCATGGCAGCAGCGTTGAGCAATAAAGAAGCGCCACCCAAGGCAGCGAGCAAACGCAAAATTTTCATAGTCGATGAATCTCTCAGTCAAAGAAAAAGTACAGGGCGCGGTTTAGGCCTCACCAAGCAAATTTGTGGAAGCGCCCAATCACGCACACTGAATCGGCCCATTCCCGGGTCACGTGAAGTTTATTGAGTTGTTACGTACGAGGTATCGGAGGCTCGCACTGGTTGAACGGCAGGCTTTGGATGCTAGCCTGCCCCTCGTACTGGTGTGATCGGAGAAACGCGAATCAGCACTGCTTACAGGCTGCCCGGCTCACCGGAGTCATGCTCCTCCTCGCCGAGCAGCTTCACATCTACATCGAGGATTGCTGCAGTGATGATCGCCATCGGCAGCGCAAACACTGCAATGCCGCAGGTTGCAATCACTCCCGCGAACACTTTACCCAGCACCGTGACTGGATACACGTCGCCATAGCCCACGGTGGTCAATGTCATCACGGCCCACCAAAGCGATGCCGGGATACTCGAAAACGCTTTAGGCTGTGCGTCGCGTTCGATGAAGTACATCCCCGACGCGGCAAAGAAAATCATCAAAAGCATCGCAACGACAGCGATCACCAGCAATCGTTTTCTTGCGCGGATCGAAGCGCCAATAGCGCGCAGCGGTCGCTCGTATCGCTTAAGGTGAAGCACACCCAACACCCGCACCACACGCACCATGCGCAAAAAGCGAAGGTCAAACGGCGCGAAATAGCTCAACAACACCGCCAAATCGATCAGCGGGAGGAAGCGCAACGAAAAGCGCAGACGCCCGCGCACTGGCGAGGCAAAGCGCGGCACCTCCACAATCGACCATATGCGCGCCAAATATTCAAGCAAAAATACGGCGAAGAAAACCTTCTCCGCCACGCGAAGTGCCTCGTGCCAGCCTGCTGGCAAATCGGGAACGGTATCCACCACCAGCGCGAGTACGCTCAAGAGAATGAAGAGCGCCAACGCAAGGTTTATCCAGCGACCGACTTTGGAGCGCGAATCGGGGTAGTGGAGCACGCGTGCGGTTTTGTGTCGCAGAGTCATCGTGGTGTGCAAGGGAAGATCCGCTGGATCGAGTCCGTGGAGTTTATTGAAAAGTGATGAACGATCGGCAGCGGCGAAGCCTATTGCATTTCATCGCGCGCAGTGAGGGCGGGCACTTCCGGGAACCTTGGTCTACGTTTAGCGCGAAGGTTGATGCGTCGCGGCGATGGCTGGTCACTGTCGCGCGTTCGACCTCGCTGACACAGGATGCCGCGCTTTCGCTGATGCGCGGTGCGTAGTTCGGAGGATTTTGTTGCGGCGCGATGCTTCCTTATTGTTCGCGAGAGCGGCCGTTTGCCTCAGCGATCGCTGAGGTGGTACGCAACCTTCATAAACAAATGGGATACGGCGGCGACTGGGTGGGACGAGAGCGCCGTACTCGCGGTCGCAATCGCAATTGGCGCTGCAGCGCGGTCCACGAAAGTGCTGCGCAGAAACTCGCTAAGTTTGCGCGGCCGAGGCGCATCGTCGGCCTCACACATCCAAGACGTGTCGGCTCTTCACTTCTCGCCAGGTATCGACGTCGTTTATGCGTTGTGCAGTCCGATCTGGGTCAAGCGCGATTTAAGCGCTGCGTAGCCATCGTGATACTCCCAGTAGGCAAATCTGCCGAAGCCAGAGGACACGAGCACGTACTTCTCAGTGAATGACTGAATCCGGCTTACCGCAACCGTTTTTTTCGCTGGTTGTTGTCCAGTTATTTCCTCAACGATTTCTTTATTTTTGTCGTCATAGCCATGCCAAATGATTTGGTTACTTACAGTGAGTTCAATGAAGGTCATGGATACAAACATTCGTTAGAAAATTTTGGGTTAGAAGCACCAAGCACCGCCAGACTAATGGCTGCTTAGCGCGCTGCGGCGAGCACTAGTCGCGTAGCCCTGCGCTTTTGCGGATTCGCCTCGCCTTGTTGATTGCTTGCCCTTAAACAGGGCTTGGCGACGACGAAGATAAGAGACAGCTCCAGCTTCTGAATAGTAGTCTATATTTAGCAATTATGCGAAATAGCAAATCGACTGAAGATCCACTACCTATTTTGAAAGCCCTTGCGAGCGACGTGCGACTTCAGGTGCTGCATTGGCTGCAAGATCCGGTGGGAAATTTTCCGGCGCAAGTCGACGGCGATTTAATTCAAGATGGCGTATGCGCAGACTTTATCCGCGACAAATTAGGAATCGCTGCGGCGACGGCGTCTCGACATCTGACGCTAATGACTGAGGCCGGATTGCTGATCGCAACTCGCAAAAAGGGATGGACGTTCTATCGGCGCAATGAAGCGACGATTTCTGCGTTCATCAAATCGCTCAAATCTGATCTGTGAGCAGCCCACGATGCTTGAGTATTTTCATGTGGATGTTTTCACGCAAAAGCCTTTCTCGGGGAACAGCTTGCCAGTGTTTTTGGAAGCGCACGATCTAAGCGCTTCTCAAATGCGCTTGATTACGCAAGAGTTGCGGCATTTTGAGGCAATATTTTTGGCGCAAAGCGGAGCGCCCGATCACTTCAAGGCGCGCATATTTGATCTGTCTGAGGAGTTACCGTTTGCAGGTCATCCGATCATAGGTGCGGCAGCGGTACTACACAGGCAGTCTAGAAAGCCATCACCTCAGACGTGGCACATCGAGTTGGCATCAAAGACCGTCACTATCGAGACGACGCAAACTGGGACGGGATATTACGGCTTGCTCGACCAAGGCGGCGCAGAATTTCTAGGTGTGGTTGAAGCGCGCTCACTTGTCGCAGAAGCGTTTGGGTTAGCGCAGAGAGATTTACGAAACGATTTACCTATCGAGGTTGTAAGTACTGGGCTCGCATACTTGGTAATCCCAGTCGAATGTGGCGCGCTCGAAAGGGCGCATATCTCGAAGGATGTGAGTCAACTGCTGCGAGGTTTTGGCGCTCAGTTTGCCGTACTTCTCGACGAAGTGTCGCTAGAAGTAAGACATTGGAACAACGACGGGGTCATCGAGGATGTTGCCACCGGTAGCGCGGCCGGAACCATCGGTGCTTATCGACTCAAACACGGCTTAGTGCAATCTGCTGAAACTTTTTCGTTGCGGCAGGGTGGTTTCGTCGGGCGTCCAAGTGTGCTGCACGTGCGAGCCGATAGCGTTGATTCCTTGGTGACTTCGGTGAAAGTGGGTGGAAACGTTTCTTTCGTCGGTCGTGGCTATTTGGAATCAGCGCCGTGAACGGCTCGGTTTGCAGCGCGCGTTTGCGCTGCGCAGGCACGTTTATCCAATCAATGGGCACTTGAACCAGTTAGGGTCGCCTCGCGCTGAGACAGTAGATTACAGGTTGCCTCCATGTGCCTCAAACGACGCGTTTTGACCGCACGCGCAGTTCGCGCGCGTGGGCGTTGAGCACTTCAATGAACCGGTCTCGCGGTCTTTCGAGGCATCAAGCGCGGGACTCGCCGAGAGCGGATTGATCGTTAAATACCCTCGAAATAGACTGGATCTTGGGCACGTATCGGTCAAAACGTGGGTCATACGCTTGCATCCGGCTCACATTCTCAAGGTGTTGCCTTGATGAAAATGAACGCGCTTGCCTTGGCGGCGCGCCTAGTCGCGCCAAATTATGTTGGCAGAGCCTGCGTTCTTTGCATTTTTGGCGCGGGAGTGTTGGCCTAATGGCAATCGACCGTGCTTTACGTCGAGCGCTGGGCGTGGCCATGCAAGCAAGCCAGCACTCAGTTCATCCACTGACCAGCACAGCCGTACCATGTGACCGCGTCGGCTGAATGTAGCCGCGCTTGCATGATGTCCATCAGGGTCGCGCGGCTTCATCGATGCGGGAGCAATTTTTGGCATTCCCCGCATCGCGTTCAGTTATTTACCGAAGCAGATTGTCTTTCCGGCAAAGGTGAAGCAGAAGGGCCTAATGACGAACGTGGCGGGGATCACTGACGTTGTCGTCGTGGAGGGCGCGGCTGTGCTGCCACCTGTCGGCGCAGTGCCGCCCACTGTTGCGCTTGAGCCAGAACCCGTGGTTGACGTGTTCCCTGAGCCGTTAGTGCAGCTCGCACTGGCGCTCGAACTGCCGCTACTGCTCAGGTCAACATAACAACTGTTGTTTTGCTGTGCTCCGACGATCGCACAGAGCCCTGATGCCGCGACGGCGGCCAGAATAGACTTGAGTTTCATAGTATTTCCTTAAATTTACTGAAACACGGAAAAATTCCTCGTTTCAGTAAAAATTATGCTCATGTCGTAGTTTGTGTTCAAGCGTTTACTGCCTCATTGCGACGAAACGCCGAATTCACGCCTTCAACAGTTAAATTACGCATTACTAGGAAAATTTCCGAGAAATTCGGCTCACGATGCACAACGATAACCTAAAAAAGGCCGGGCACGCCTTTCTTGTAAAGTCGCTTACGCCGCTAATCAGGCTGATGCTCCACTTAAATATCCCTTTGCGTGAGTTGATTGAAATCGCGAAGGCCGTTTACGTCGAGGTCGCTGAACGCGACAAGAAGGCATCTGGGCGTACGCCGTCTGACGCGAAGATTGCGGCGCTGACGGGCGTTCACGCTAAAGACGTGCGCCGTATTCGTGCAGACCGCCCGCAGTGGCTGGCGCCTGAGCCTAGTGATCTGCAACGATTAACGCTAAGTTGGACGGCCAACAAAGAATTCCTTGACGCCGCGGGTAAACCGGCAGCACTCACGATTGAGCCCGATGCGTCAGCATCGCTGCCTTCGCCGCCCACGTTCACCCGGCTTGTTCGCGAAGTGTTAGGCGTTGACGCAAACGTTTCCGACGTTCGCGATCAACTCGTACGTAGCGGCATCGTGCGAACGTTGGCCGATGGGCGAATCGAAATGGATGTCAGAAGGTTGCATCTAAATCCCCAGTTTGAGGATCGCCTCGCCGTCGCCGCATTTGTGGTGCGTGACATGTCCGCCGCGGTGGTCGAAAACTTAATCAGCGAAACTCGCTTGCACACGGTATTGATGACCTACTCGTCGGCCACCACGAAACACGCAGCAGACACCATGCATCACGTTCTTGACGAAGAGGCGTTTGCCCTAACCGCTCGCTGGAATGAACGGTTGATGAAATCACAGTCGGAACTGAGGGCAGGAGATCAACCCCACCGAGTCACTTGCATCGTAGCGGGCTACAGCGAAGCGCTCGGCGGGTAGATCGAAATTACAAGAGCAATCAACTTTCTTGGCAATCGCACCTAGGGAGACGCTGATCAAATACCCATCGTGCATTGCATCCTCGGGCTTGAGCCGATTGCTGCATCGAAAATGCTCACAATAGCCCTGCTATTGTTCGCATTTCTCGATTTCGCACTCGATCTCAACCCGAGGCGCACTGCGCGCGGGATTGAATCAGCGTCTCCCTAGCCTCGATCGCTGCGATCGAGTTGCCGAGCGTGACGCCGCAGCAACACGAGTTAGGTGCAAACGCCAGCAGCAGTGATTGGGTTGGGATCGTGAGGCGCACTCGCAGCTCTACGGCGAACGACGTGTTGCAAACCGCCAGCTCGAGCTTTATCGGTTTACGAATCTATCCCAAAAAACGCGGCTTGATTTGCAATCGTAAACGCGTCTAGATTCATGGGTCGAACCGCAGGCCGGCGCGCTCCCATGAAGCCTGCGCCGACAGGCCAAACGCAGCGAC
The DNA here is from genome assembly GCA_013298145.1 of Betaproteobacteria bacterium. Lineage (GTDB taxonomy): Bacteria > Pseudomonadota > Gammaproteobacteria > Burkholderiales > Casimicrobiaceae > Casimicrobium. The sequence continues at coordinate 82,372 of JAAFJO010000005.1, read as the reverse complement.
CGGTGTGAGCACACCATAGCGTCGAGGCAGCGCTTTGCCGCCCGGCGCAGCGCTCCCGGCGAGCGCAAGCCCCGCCTCTGCGATCAGCATCGCGGTGGATTTGTAGCCTGGATGGCCAGAAGCGCTCGCGCTCGCAGTCACGCTTGCGCCCGAGGCTGCGTTCGCGCTCATGTGCAACACGTAACCCGAATCGTTGAGATGCTTCTCGCTGGGCCCTTGCCCGCTGGCCGGTCCGATCAGATCAAACACTTGTCGCATGAGCGCGCGCCCTGTCCGATCAAGCTTATTGTTGCGACGACTTGAATTCACCACTGCGATAAACGCGCCGGAAATCACGCCCGCGAGGATCCGCTGTACGACCGACACCGGAAAAAAGCTCTTCATCAACATCGCCTCGCGATAGCCGCAATCATCCGCAAACGGCGTTGTTTTGCTGGACGCGAGCAAACTCATACTGCGATAGATCACGGGTGGATTCACAAACGGCGCTGGCACGGTCGGCGCGAGCCACGAACTCAGTGATTCGTCATAGCGCTCATGCAATTCGTACGGGTGCGCCGCTCGCACGCGCTCTGCCATACGCTCGTCGACCACAAGAATCGCCGGATCGCTCACCATGTCGAGCGATCCGGCGTGATCTGCCTGCAGCATTGCCTTGATTGATGCCATCGTCCCGCCTGAGAGCACATCACGCGGACGAAACGCTGGCGGCCCGCGAAAACCCACATTCACTTCCACCTGAGTGGCGCGCTCTCCCGTTTCTTCGTAGAGCTTTTGCGCGACAAACAGCGCGCCCAAATCAAACGGCAGCGCTTCAAACCCAGACACCGGAACGATCTTCGCTTTGGAGGCAACCGCCTGGTCGTGGTAGCGATCAATCATTGAGCGCACCCAACCGATCTCACCGCTCAAATCAAGATAATGCGTGCCGTGTTTCGCAGCACTCGCGATGAACAGCTCACCGTGTTCGCTATACGGCCCTGCGAGCTGAACGATGACACGGCTCGACGCCACCAGAGAATCAACGGCACCAGCATCAAAGGCGTCGGCCACCACAACGCTCGGCGCTACCGCTGCCGACTCACACAATGGCAAGAGCGCGTTGAGTTTGTCGCGGCTGCGACCGGCGATGGCCCACTTAAATTTCGCGGGCACCCATTGCGCGAGATGCAGAAGCGTTTGCTTGCCAGTAAAGCCCGTCGCACCGAAAAGGATGAGATCGAATTTCTTTTCGCCCATGGATGCGCGCCTGACTAAGTTGAACTGCGCGCGAGCTTACACCTGAACTCTGCCGTTTTGTGCGCGCCTCGCGATTGCCAGAGCGCGCTTGTGCGCTTAAGCGATGTTCGCGCCAGTATCGACGTATTGCCTCCCCTGCGCGAGCCAAACCTCGTGATGCCCCGCACCCGATGGAATCATGGGAAAACAATTCTCCTCACTGCGCACCCGTACATCCAAAAAGTACGGCCCCCTGGATTCGATGCAGCAAGCGAGCGCTGCATCGAGTGCTTCGCGCGCGTCCACCCGCGCCGCCTGCCACCCAAACGCCTGTGCCAGCAAAACGAAATCTGGAAGCGCTTCGGTGTAGGACTGGCTGTAGCGCCCGCCGTGAATCAACTCTTGCCACTGGCGCACCATGCCCATGTAGCCGTTATTGCAAAGAATCACTGTAACAGGGGTGCGATGCTGACTTGCAGTGGCGAGTTCTTGGATGTTCATGAGGATCGATGCATCGCCGCTCACACACACGACGAGCCGGTCAGGATGCGCGATTTGTGCACCAATCGCAGCAGGTAAGCCGTAGCCCATCGTACCCGCGCCACCTGAGGTGAGCCAACGCCGGGGTTGCTCAAATTGAAGATGCTGCGCGGCCCACATTTGATGTTGCCCGACATCGGTTGCAACGATTGCGTCGCGCCCATGCAGCAGGACGTTGAGTTGCCGCATGAGCGCTTGCGGGGCGATGACATCGTTTGAGTCCACGAAATCCAGTGATCGCGCCGCGCGCCACACAGCAATTTGCTGCCACCATGCGGCTCGGGGCGGAGGCGGTGCGCCCACGCTTTCGAGCGCAAGATTGAGCGCACGCAACACCTCACCGCAATCACCCACGAGCCTCACCGCGGCGGGAACGAGTTTGTCGATGGAGGCTGGGTCGACATCGATATGGATCACGTTTGCCTCCGGGCAGAAGCGATCAAGCCGCCCCGTCACCCGGTCATCGAACCTCGCGCCAACACAAATAACAAGGTCCGCGTGATGCATCGCGAGGTTGGCTTCGAGCGTGCCATGCATGCCGAGCATCCCAAGCCAGTCGGGGTGCGACGCGGGAAACGCGCCTAGCCCCATCAATGTGAGCGTGCATGGCGCTTGTATCGCCTCAACAAACGTTCGGAGCTCCGCGAAGGCGCAGTCGCCGGAATTGATGAGCCCGCCACCGCCATAGACGATCGGGCGCTTCGCGGCGCTGATCAGGGAAACCGCCTGACCCAACGAGGCTGACGGAACCAAGTCCACATATGCGGTGGTTTTGGCTGCCTCGAATAAGTATTTTCTTTCTAGTCCTTCTTTTATTTGGGCAACAACAGTATTTACTGATATATCGCTTAGCTGAATATCTTTAGGGACGTCCAGGAGCACAGGGCCAGGTCGGCCTCCGAGTGCCTTTGTAAATCCCTCACAAACGAGAGGAACCAACTCGTTGATCCTGCGCACTTGCGCATTCCATTTCGTCACCGGTTTCGAGATTCCAAGGGCGTCGCATTCCTGAAACGCGTCGGTGCCGATCAGATGCGTGGCAACCTGTCCGCTGATGCACAGAATCGGCACGGAATCGCACTTCGCATCCAGCAAACCCGTGGTCGTGTTGCTCATGCCCGGGCCGGACGTCACAAAAACGACACCCACTTGCCCAGTTGACCGCGCGTAGCCCTCGGCGGCGTGCACGGCGGCTTGCTCATGGCGCACGAGGATATGACGCAACCGAGTTTCTTGATGCAACGCATCGTAGAGCGGCAGCACCGCGCCGCCCGGATAGCCAAACACAGTATCGACACCGAGCAACACCAGTGTTTCGATGATCGCACATGCGCCCGTAATCGACATCGGCGGATCTTGCGTGATCTCGCTGTCTACTGTGTTTTCGGAAAAAACGTGCGCGTCGAGCGCTTCTAAATTCGATTCTTTCATTACGAAACTATTTCATGAGGGTGGCCGAAAAGGCTTCCGTTCTGTGCGTAAAAATACAGCTGCGCGGTAAACTTTTCCGCGTATCGCTAATTAGTCAGTAAATCATGCCAGTAGATTCGTTGACCCTCGACCGCCTCGACTTAGCCATCTTGCGCGAGCTCCAGCGCGACGCGCGCGCTAGCTTGAATGACATCAGCGCCAAAGTCGGGCTCACCGCGTCGCCGTGTTGGACACGAATCAAGCGCATGGAGGAATCCGGCGTGATCGAGGGATACACCGTGCGGCTGAATCCGGAAAAAGTGGGCTATCGCGATATCGTGATCGTGCAGGTAACGCTCGACAGCCATTCAGACGAAGCGCTTGAGCGATTCGGTCGAGAACTGGAGCTCATCCCCGAAGTACAAGAGGCGTTTTTGGTCTCTGGCGAGTACGACTATTACTTGCGCATCGCCGTCACCGACACGCGCGATTACGAACGCTTGTTGCGCGAAAAGCTCTACAAAATTCCGGGCATTCGCCACAGCAAATCAAGCATCGTGCTGCGCCAGCTCAAACGCGGCGAACTGCCGCTAGGCCCGCGCTAGCAAGGAGCTGCGCGCCTCGCAACGCTTGCCAGTGGCACTCAAAACGGCCCGCAAAGTAGCGGGGCGCATTTCAAACGGGACGCGCCTTGACCGGATGGACAAAAGCTTCTAACGTCCAACGCTTCGGTGCATTAGGCCTAGACAGCTTAGGTGTCAGGTCGCCGGAAAATAAGGCGCGAATCGAATGGCTCGATATGGGCTCGCCGACTCGCACGCCACCTATCTCACCAAAAAATGGGAACGAAAACATGAAGCAGTTTGCACGTACGCTCGCACTCACCTCGCTCGCTCTTGCCGTATCGGCCGCTTTCGCAGGCCCGCGTCAAACCGACCGCACGGAATCGGAAACAGGTCGCTTTTCGCCCTCTGAATTGCGCGCCAGCGTGAGTTCGACCAAGTCGTTTCATGTTGCGGGTGATCGGGTGAAAGTGACCGTCGAATTCTCGAATTCGTCACTCGCGCCCGCGCACGTTCCGGCGTGGTTGCTCGATTCGAGCGATCCAGATCGTTCGTTCCTGCGCGTTACCCGCGATGGCGAAGAGCTCGCCTACATGGGCGCGTTGGTCAAGCGCAAAGCGGCGTATTTGCAAGATACGGTGGAGATTCAGCCCGGTCAATCAATCAGCGTCACGTATGACATTGATCGCGCGTATGACCTCTCAGAAGGCGGTAGCTACCAGATTAACTTCGTGGGCTCCGACAAGCATGTGATTGATGGCCACAGTTTTGATTCGCAGCCAGCGGGGCTCGCCGTCGAGGCTGACCCAGCACGCGCGATCATGATCGAACAATCCGAGTTCCAGCACAAACTTGGCACCAGCTCATACGCGGCAAGCTGCACCACCTCGCAGCGCTCTGCCATCGACACGGCACTCAGTAGCGCCGCTGCCTACGCTAGTAATGCGGTGAGCTATCTCGCACAAACGCCTTCGTCAGCTCGCACCCGCTATGTGACCTGGTTTGGCGCTGTCACGACCTCGCGTTGGAACACCGTCGCTAGCAATTTCGCGAACATCAAGAACACGTTTGATACGCAGAACATGTCGTTTGATTGCGGCTGCACAGAAGCGGGCACCTTTGCGTATGTCTACCCAACGCAGCCCTATAAGGTCTATCTCTGTGGTGCATTTTGGTCTGCGGCCAACACAGGAACCGATTCGCGTGCGGGCACACTTGTACATGAGACCTCGCATTTCAATGTCGTAGCCGGCACAAACGACTATGCGTACGGTCAGACTGCGGCGAAAAAACTCGCGACAACCAATCCGAAGCGCGCGATTCAGAACGCAGACAGCCACGAGTACTTCGCGGAAAACACGCCATTCCAAAACTAACTTAGCGTCTAGGCGCTCGCTTTAATGAGGGTGAGCGCCTATTTTATTAATTTTGCTTTAATATCATTCGATCGCCGCTAGCCCCAATGAATAGGCGTAAATATGCAAATAGTTATTGGCTCATTTGCCTTGCTATTTGGGCAACGATGCAAACCAGTGCGAGCTTTGCGATGAGCTCGAGCGCCACCCCGCGCTTGCTCAACGCCCTTCGCTGCGAGCTCGTGCTGCAGAGAAATGGTGTGCCCGGCGCGATGGCGCTACAACTGCAAAACACGGGCAGCGAGGCAATCACCCTGTTGCGCCGAAACACACCGCTTGAGCCGTTGCGAGCCGATTTCCTGCGGGTCAGTAGAAACAAGCATCGCCTGCAGTATGTGGGGCCAGTTGTAAAGCGCGCCGCGCCAACGCTTGAGGAGTACGTCGTACTCGCTCCAGGCAGTTCGATGCTCCACGAATTCGATGCGTCGCAAGGCTACGACTTCTCGAAACCTGGCCGTTATCAGCTGTCCTGGAATGGCGAGCTGCTCGACGCGGCGCTTGGAAGCGCGGCACCTAACCCGCTCGACCCGAACGCGGCGCGAATCCTTTGCGCACCCATCACATTCGAGCGCTGATGCTTGGCATCGTTACGTGGTCTGAGCGGAGGTTAGTCGCTCGATCCAACACAATTGGGGTTGCACCGGCGCCGGACTAAGAAGCGGGTTCTGTCCCCGCAGCACGCCCAAAATAAAAAAAGCCCTCTTGCGAGGGCGTTTTTATTAGAGGCGGCCGACGGGTTTGTCGCCGCTTGCGCGGCGTCGTTACGCGCTATCGCGCTCCACCGAACCCAAACTACGAAGCCGGTTCTCTCCTCGCAGCACGCCCCAAATAAAAAAGCCCTCTTGCGAGGGCGTTTTTATTTGGGGCGGCCGACGGGGTTGTCGCCGCTTGCGCGGCGTCGTTACGCGCTAGCGCGCTCCACCGAACCCAAACTACGAGGCGGGTTCTCTCCCCGCGGCACGCCCCAAATAAAAAAGCCCTCTTGCGAGGGCGTTTTTATTTGGGGCGGCCGACGGGGTTCGAACCCGCGACAACTGGAATCACAATCCAGGACTCTACCGCTGAGCTACGGCCGCCACAGGAAAACATTTTTGATCCGCCTGTGAAAGGCGTCTGGCGCGCCCGACAGGACTCGAACCTGTTACCCCCGGCTTAGAAGGCCGGTGCTCTATCCAGATGAGCTACGGGCACTTGTGTTGTGTTTCGATCAGCACCGGCCGAAGCCGGGGTGATCTCTTCACAAACGGTCCAAGCACTTATCGAAGGGTATCGAAAGGTGAATGGTCGGGGCGGTGGGATTCGAACTCACGACCCTCTGCTCCCAAAGCAGATGCGCTAACCGGGCTGCGCTACGCCCCGAAGCTTTGAATTATAGCGTGATTTTTTTATCTTGCATTCAAACGCGTTTCATTAAGCATTCTTCCACCTGCATCAAGTGCGCGAGAAAGACGTAAGCGCGCCACGATCGCTTACACCGCACGCGCTGGTACTACAAAAAATTTCTCACGCGACCTTCGCGTTTATTGCTCGATTTAGCGCTTAATGGCAGTGGCGCCAGCAGGGTACGAGACGCCGCCTTCTCGTCTGAATCGGAAATCCACGCGCGCCTCTGAGGCAATGGTTTCTCCGTTGCAGCGCGCCGGGCGAAACGTCCAGTGCTGTACGGAGTTCTCCGCGGCCTTTGCGTAGAGATCATCGGTCGCAAGAAAATCCGCGACACCGAGATACTCGCCACTCGCGCCAATCTTTACCAGCAGCGCAGCCTCGCCAGTGAGCCCGCGAGCATCGTTGGGATAGTCGACGTCTTTCTTGTCAACCGGCGCGGGCGAATTCCATTCGCGACAGTGCTCAGGCACGATCGGCTTCAAAATCTTTGCCGCTTTGGGGAAGATAGTTTCGGTGTTTGCGCTCGCCGTCGTCGCCACGCATGTGCCTGCAACCAACAAAGCGAGCGAAACGAGGGTTACCGTTGAGCGGTGAATTGTGTGTGTCATAGCGTCTCCCACATTCAAAAGCCCCGGTTACATGATTATTCCAGGGTTCGCACAAGCGCGTGTTCAGCCTTTGTGCGTTCGCCCATATTAAGCAGGGGTTAGCGTCTATTTAACGCAAATATCGCTCTACTTCGGCTCGCTGAAGCATGCGGAATTTCTCAGCGCGTTCAATTGCATGTGGCTCAGCGTGCTTTTCACCCTTCCCCCTGCGCTGCAGCGCGTGCCTCACCGCGCGACACGTCCACCGCGCGCAACACAAAGAGCCCGACGACAAAGAGCGAGCCGGTACAAAGCAGTGCGAGCCGATGATTGTTTTGGGTGGCAAACGTGACGATGCCATAGAGCATCGGCCCGACGATGCCAGCTAAACGCACAACGACGCCCCAGAGCCCGTAAAACTCAGCCAATTGCGCTTTTGGGCTCATCACACCCACGAGTGCGCGCCCGCCGGACTGGCTCGCGCCGAGGCACAAACCCGCCAAGTTCGCAGCGAACCAAAAACCAGTTTGCGTGTGCCACACGTAAGCAACGATCACCGTTGCAATCCACATGACAAGCGTGACCACAAGGGTCGGTTTGTGACCGATACGATCCTGGACGTAACCAAAAACAAACGCACCCACAGCGGCTGACACGTTCACCACGAGAAGTAACTTGATGGTGTCGGCCATCTTGAAACCCAGCGCTTGTTCGGCGTACACCGACGCGAGCGAGATCACGACGGCAAGGCCGGCTTGGTAGGCAACGCCTGCGACAAAAAAGCGCTTGAGATCGGGAAACGATTGCAGCTGTGCGATCGATCGACTGAAGGTCTGCCAGCTCGATTCGCGCTCGATGTGCAACTTCGGCGTCGCTCGCTCACGTAGAAACAAAAACGTCGGCACGCTCGCCAAAGCGTAGATCACCGCGGTGATCACCAGTGTCATCGGAATAAATTCCTGAGCCTTTGCGCCCGCTGCTTGCTGCGACGTCACCCACCACAAGCAAACTCCAAGCGTAATGAGCCCGCCCACATAGCCTAAGCTCCAGCCCCAGGCCGAAACCTTGGCGATGTCTTTACTGGTAGAAAGTTCGGGCAAGAAAGACGCCGTGAAGTTCTCGCCCAGGGCATAGAACACGTTACTCGCGATGAATACAACGCACGCAATCCAGAGCCAATCATTGCCGCGCGCCGCCACGGGCGCGAGAAGGAGCGTGGTCAGCACGCAACCAATCGTTGAGATCAGTAGGAAGCGTTTTTTTGAAGCATGACGGTCAGCGACGCGTCCGAGCACCGGGCCTAAGAACATCACAATCAAGTACGAGATGGCAAACACAGTTGTCCATAACAACGTGGCCCAGCTTGCGCCGCCAGCAATTACGCCCACAAAATAAGCGTTGAAAATCGCCGTGATAACAACGGTGGTGTAGCCCGAGTTGGCGAAGTCATACATTGACCACGACCAAAGTTCGCGCTTAGTCACTGGAATCGTGTTCATGGGGGATTTAAAGTTGCAACGTGGTGCGAGTTGTAACACGCCCTTGCGACGCAATCATGGCGAGCGGAAGATATCGGCTGATGCGGCAGCGTCCGCGTGATTCCTTTCACGCCTACTCGCCGTATTGGCCCAGATCCACGCCTTCGGGCTTTTCGGATTTGAGCGCCTCGGCCGCGGCCTCCAGCCGCGCGGCGCTTTTCTGGAAACTATCCAGCGAAACACCCGAGGCCATTCGCCAGCCCGGAGGGCGAGCTTCGTTTAACGTGGCGCTCTGCGCGAACGTGCTTCGCGCATTAAAGCTACTCGTCCACTCAATCGCCAATACCGATCCCGCCACCACGAACGCAGCGATCCACGCGCTCGCCGCACGCGTACGCACGATCAGGCGCGCGTGCGCCCACACGAGCGCTCCGAGCACCGCCCAGACCACGATATTGCCGTATTGCCAAAGCGTTTTGAGATCGAAGGAGTAGGTCACTGAGTCAAACACAAACTCAACGATCGCACTCACAATCATCCCGATGGCGGCGAGCGAGAGATGGGCAAGAAAGTGAGTCGACTTTCCGGTGAGCTTCGACACGATTGCCCACGCGCCTGCCCACAGCGAAAGCATGCCGACTACTGCGAAGGCGGCGGTGACGTATTGCGACGTGCGTACGCCTTCGATATCGATCAACCAGGCTTGAAACGCGCCGAGGCCGATAGCGCCTGCGAGCGCAACGAGAAGCGTCCAACCGCTGAGTCGACGAATGACATCTGAGCTCATGCGTCGATGTTTAGGCGCATAGTCGCGCGTTCGAATTCGAATCCGCTCGCCAGCCAGCATGAACGCGCGCTCAGGATCGACGATCCAGTCGCGGGTCAACCCCCCTGGCGCCCAGAACGGGTTCGGTGCGCGCACGTGCAGCCGGTTCGCTTCATCGCGTTCAACGACAACGCTTTGTACAGCGGCTTCGTCCGTGTCAAGAATGTAGTCGCAGCGATAGTGGTTGCCAATCGTCACCGGCAAGGTGTCGAAACGAATCCGCTGGCTGACTTGCTCATGCTTGTCGAGAAGCTCAATGAAGACCCCCGTATCCAAGTGCGCACTCACAAGCTGCGGCTCATCACGAGCGCTGCTTGCCGGAGCAGTTGAGGCGGTTGCGTCGACTGAATGCGCTACGTCGGCTGGAATTAGCGCCATTTGGACACCTCCAGAAACGCGCGTATCAGGCGTTGTGCGTTGGCGAAGCTCACGCCTTTGGCATCGAGCGAACTCGAAAGCGATTCGACTTCACGATCCACCGAGTTAGCGCGGACGGTTACGTCGAACAAACCCTCGAATTCACGATGCGCACGCACGCACACCGCTGCGCGATAGGAAATGCCTTGCGCATTGATAAATCGATCCTCACACAGGGCACGGGTGAGGTAACGGGTAGGCTTCGCACCCACCGCATCGGTCGCTTTTCCTTGTGCGGAAACCACACGCTGTTGCCACGCGGCAAAACGCCACGCGCCGAGCTTTTCGCCGACGCGATAAGTGTGATCCCATGACACCGTTCCCGTGGTGAAATTGGAATCAACGAACAAGCTGGACCGCAATGCGCAACTCGTCGATTCACTGCGATAAAGCTTCTCCGGCTTCGCGTTGGAGTTACCCCAGCAACGTAAGAGCGAATCGTCTCCTACCGCCACTTCAGCGGGTCCGAGGGCTTGCCGCTTAAACGGTTTGGCCAAGAGCGCGTCAACCATCACGGCTTGGTGCATCTTCAGTTGGGACGCAATCAACTTCTTGTCGGGCTCCGTGCTTCGCGAATCTGAAACCAGCGGCCGCACATACGTGAGAGGTACCAAAAGATTAGCGAGCTCACCACCTGTTCCGGCGACGTTGACGCCAATCACACGCCCGGCTTCGTCGAGCGCAGGGCCGCCACTCATGCCAGGATTGAGCGCACCGGTGAAATGAATTTGTTCGTACAACCTGCGCTCTACAAGTCCGTTGTAAGTGCCCTCCGAAATCGCGAACCCAAGATCGAGCGGATTGCCGAGTGAATAGATCTTTTCGCCTTGTCGCAATGGTTCGGCAGCGCCGCGCAACGAAAAGTGCGCGGCGTTGGTGAGCCCCTCAAGGCGAATCAGCGCGAGGTCGTGAACCACGTCAAAATTGATCAGCGCGACTTCGCCGCGCTTACCGTCAACCCGCACATATTCCGCGCGAAAGCGTTGCGGCTCCAGAACCAGTTGCGAGATGACGTGATAGTTCGTGAGCGCGGTACCGTTCGCTGCGATCAAGAAGCCCGAACCGACGCTTGCCTGCGAGCCGCCTGCTCGCGTGAGAATTCGAATCTGAACTAGCTTGTCGCGCGCCGCATCAAACAAGCGCTGCCCACTCGGGGAGGCAGGTGACATCGCTGGCTGCGAAGCGTTGCCTGGGTTCGCACTAATGACCGCTGACGCGCCGGCAGGATTCGCAGGGGCTGCCTGTTGCGCAAAGGCGAACGCAGCGAGACAGCCGAAAAAGGTCGCAGCAGACTTCGATAATTGTTGGCGAATTCGCTGCATCTTCACCGTCGTTCGCTCGCTGCCGTGCGTCTGAAAACAAAACTTCATGCTGACGTTTTATCCCAGAACTTCCACCATGGCCGGAAGCGGTCGGCTGTTAGTTTTTGACAGCCGCCGAGGGCGGAGTTGCCGCAGTTGCTCGATACGGTGCGAAGAAGGCGTGACGACGAACGTACCTCAGGTGTCGTTTAATCTCACCCACTCGCACGCCCACTCGCGAACAATTCGCACCTTTCACAGCGGCCAAGCGCTTTCGCCTTTAGGCGCCACGCGCCTGCTCAATAAGGCAAAGACAACCTAATTGAGATATATCAATAGACTTAAATAAGTCCTGCCAGCCCGATTTAAGCAGGGGCTAGCGCCGTAAATCTGACGCTTAGAAACTCACGCCTTACTACGAGCGATATTTCCCAGCCGATCCCGCGTTGAAGCAACGAGCGCCCCGTAAACGGCTTCGTGACGTGACGCGGTGGAATTCAGCGCTGGATTTGCCTCAGTGCAATGGGCAGCCTGTTGCCGCTTGAATCTCTTCGCGCGTAACGCCGGGCGCAAGCTCGGTAATGGCAAGGCCTGCATGGGTGACCTCGATCACGCCGAGATCGGTGATGATGAGATCAACCACGCCGACCCCCGTGAGCGGCAGATTGCATTTCGACAGGATTTTGAGATCGGTACTGCCGTCTTTTTTCTTTGCAACATGCTCCATCAGCACGACAACGCGGCCCACCCCTGCAACGAGATCCATCGCGCCGCCCATGCCTTTGACCATCTTGCCTGGAATCATCCAGTTAGCAAGATCGCCCTTTTCACTTACCTGCATGGCACCCAATATCGCGAGGTTGATCTTGCCACCGCGAATCATCCCAAAGCTATCGGCGCTTGAGAAGATGGAAGAACCGGGCAGCGTGGTGACGGTTTGTTTACCAGCGTTAATCAGATCGGGATCCACTTTGTCTTCCGTGGGAAAAGGCCCAATGCCGAGCAACCCATTCTCGCTCTGCAACCACACTTCCATGCCCTTCGGCACATGGTTTGCAACCAACGTGGGCAAACCGATCCCGAGGTTCACATAGAACCCGTCTTGCAATTCTTTTGCTGCGCGCGCAGCCATTTCATCGCGATTCCAAGCCATGATTACGCCTCCGCTTTCGTTACTGTGCGCTGCTCAATTCGCTTTTCTGGCGAGGCATTCAACACGATTCGGTGCACAAAAATTCCGGGGAGATGAATCTGATCCGGGTCTAGCTCACCAGTTTCAACAATTTTTTCCACCTCGACAATGGTGATCTTGCCCGCCTGCGCGACGTTCGGATTGAAATTTCGCGCTGTCTTGCGAAACACGAGATTGCCCGACTTGTCAGCGATATACGCCTTCACCAATGACACGTCGGGCGTGAGCGAACGCTCCATCACGTATTGCTCGCCATCGAATTCGCGAATTTCTTTGCCTTCCGCGACCACCGTACCCACGCCGGTTTTGGTGAAAAACGCTGGGATACCCGCGCCACCCGCGCGAAGCTTTTCAGCGAGCGTGCCCTGCGGTGTGAAATCGAGTTCAAGTTCCCCCGCGAGATACTGGCGCTCAAATTCTTTGTTCTCTCCCACATAACTGGAGATCATTTTTTTGATCTGGCGTGTGGCGAGCAATTTACCAAGCCCAAATCCATCAACGCCCGCATTGTTTGAAATCGCTGTGAGCCCCGTAACGCCACTGGCTTGCAGCGCATCAATCAGCGCTTCTGGGATACCGCACAGACCAAAGCCGCCCACGGCGACAAGTTGATCGTTTTTGACGATGCCGCTCAGCGCAGCCGTCGCAGAGGGAAAAACCTTGTTCACGTCATTAACTCGCTTTCCAATGTTGTCTTAATTGTAAACAGCGCAGCGGCGCAGCACGACTCGCGCGCACCTCGATTTCCTCCAGAATTTCCGGTAGTGCGCGAAGCGACATTGAGGCGACTCACGATGCTGTTTTCGCACTACGCTCATGGGTGTATTCGCGGTGCCGCGTCACGAAATGGTGTGGTGCCGGAAACGGGATTCCGCCGAACGACAGTGATCGCGATGACTAATAAAACGGAATGCTTTTTTAGTTGACACCAACCCAAGCAATTTTGCGCTACGCGTGAACGGACTTGACGCGGCTACGACGCTCGAACGCACTATCGCTTCGCGCACTTCGAACAGCGAGAGTTGCGCGATCAAATATCCCAAAATTCTCCAACATAGCCCCGCTATGCACGGGAATTCTGCCCCTTCGCTCATCCCAGTCAGCCGCTCGCTGCCTCACGCAGAATTGTTCATCGTCTCCCTAGCTCAAAAGCTCGCTTCTGTTGCGGAAAAATTCAAGCGCCTCAGGATTCGCAAGCGCTTCAATGTTTTTTGGATTTCGTCCGTGAACTACATCGCGAACGGCAAGCTCGACGATCTTGTTGCTCTTGGTTCGCGGAATATCCTCTACCTGCACAATCTTCGCAGGTACATGGCGCGGCGTTGTATTCTGTTTGATGCGCTCTTTGATTCGTTCAATCAGCGCAGCATCAAGGGTGAGCCCCTCTCGTAGCTTCACGAACAAAACAACGCGTGAATCACTATTGAAAATCTGTCCAATAGCAATCGATTCCACCACTTCATCGATGGTTTCAACTTGCCGATAAATCTCTGCGGTCCCGATCCGCACACCTCCTGGATTGAGCGTTGCATCGCTTCGCCCGACGATCACCACGCCACCGTGCGCAGTGATCTGACACCAATCGCCATGCGTCCACACGCCGGGAAAACGCTCGAAGTAGGCCGCACAAAAGCGCGCGCCGTCGTCATCATTGACAAATCCCAAGGGCATCGAGGGAAAGGCTTGGCTGCAGACCAACTCACCCATCTCACTCGATCCCGGCGCGATCGATTCGCCTGCATCATCCCATACGTCAACCGCCATCCCAAGCGCGCGGCATTGCATCTCGCCGCGACGTACTGGCAGCACTGGATTGCCAATGGCGAAGCAACTCATGATGTCGGTGCCGCCGGAAATCGATGCTAGATGCACATCAGGCTTTACGCATTGGTATACGTAATCAAAACTCTCAGGCGAGAGCGGAGAACCCGTGGAATACACCGTTCTGAGGGCAGATAAATCATTCATGCTGCGCGGTACGACGCCCAGCTTTTTGATCGCATCGATGTATTTCGCACTCGCACCAAAATGCGTGCAACGTTCGCGTTCGGCAAAGTCCCACAACACTCGTCCGCGATGGGCAAATGGCGAGCCATCAAAGAGCAAAATGGTTGCGCCTTGTGTGAGCCCGGCCACTAACCAATTCCACATGATCCAACCCGTCGTGGAAAAGTAGAACAGCCGATCGCCTTGCCTTAAATCGCCATGCAGCGCGTGTTCTTTTTCAAGCTGCAGCAGCGTTCCGCCCGCGCCGTGAATGATCGCCTTCGGCTTGCCCGTAGTGCCGCTGGAATAAACGACATAAAGTGGATGGTTGAACGCCAATCGCTCGAAGCTGGGCTCGACGCGCTCATTGCCGATGAATTCGTCCCACGAAAGCGCATGGACGCCCAGCCCGTGAACGATGCCCCCCGAGCGAGCGTCCGGCGCATTGGCCAGAACATTCACCACGTGAGTGAGGGTCGGCAATCCGGCAACTATTTCCTGCACCCGCTCAACGGTGGAATGAAACTGCGCGTTGTAGGTATAGCCGTTCGTCGCGAAAAGAATCTTGGGCGAAATTTGTGCGAATCGGTCCAGCACGCCGGCAGCGCCGAAATCGGGCGACGTTGACGACCAGGTCGCGCCGATGCTCGTCGCGCCGAGCATCGCGATCACGGCCTCGGGCGTGTTGGGTAAAACGCTCGCGACCACATCGCCTTTACCCACGCCCGCCGCCAGCAACGCACGCTGCACAGCGCCCACGTGAAGCCATAGCGCGCGCCACGTCACCGTCCGCCGTTCGATCTCACTTTCGAAGATGATGGCATCCGTATCGGCGAGCTCGGGGCGCGAGGCGCAGCGGAGGATGTTCTCAGCGAAATTCAATCGTCCGTCCGGGAACCAGCGCACACCTGGCATCTTGTGGCCATCAAGCGCCGTGCGCTCGCCTAGTTCGCCCACGCCACCGACAAACTCCCACAAATCGCGCCAGAAGAAATCCTTGTTTGCGAGCGACCAGCGCCACAGACTGGTGTAGTCCGGAAAACTCTGCGCGTAGCGCTGGCGGAGCTGTTGCGTGAACTGCGTGATGCGCGCCTGCTCGACGCGTTCCGCGCTCGGTTGCCAGAGAATTTCAGCGTTCATGCGTCAGATATTGAATAGTTCATACATATAAATTAGCGGCTTTGATTCTTATTAAAACAGAGCAAGCGCGCATAAATACAATACGTAGAAAAGCATATAAATCAATTCCTAGCCCCAATAAAACGTGCGGTTTACGAGTTTTTCCATACGCATGAGAGCCAGCACGCACTACGCGAGCGTTTCCACGCAAAGGCAAGGGCTCAATACGCGTTTTCCTCATTGCCCACGAATTGCAACGCTACTTTTTCACCGCCGGTAACAAACGATTCTTAATCTCATCTGGCAGCGCCACGGACCGATTCGTCTCTCGACTCATCCAAAGCAGCTTGCAATCGCCCACCGCATGCAGCACGTCACCGACCCAAAGCTCATGCAGCGTCTGCACCACCTTTGAGCCGATGTCGCCCAGCGCAATCGTGACCCGCACTGTCGCTGGATAGGTAATTGCGCGAATGAAGCGACACTCTGCGCCCACGAGATTCGGCACGATCGATACGCGATCCAGATGCGGCACATCGATACCAATCGTCTCAAACCACTCTAATCGACACTGCTCCATGTAGCGGAAGTAATTAGTGTTGTTGACATGTTGAAACGCGTCGAGATCCCCCCAACGCACGGGAATCATCACCTCGTACATCACCGGGCCTGCATTCGGAAAATGGGGGCTAGGCGAGGTTGTGG
This sequence comes from Betaproteobacteria bacterium, assembly GCA_013298145.1. Lineage (GTDB taxonomy): Bacteria > Pseudomonadota > Gammaproteobacteria > Burkholderiales > Casimicrobiaceae > Casimicrobium. The sequence continues at coordinate 66,229 of JAAFJO010000005.1, read as the reverse complement.
TGAGCGCGGTAGTCACAGGCAGTTTGGAGCTTTCCATCGAGGTTTTGCCCTCTAAACACGTGAGAGTCGCTAACTATAATCGGGCGATGGATGTTGCAGTCAGTAATACCGATGTAGCGGCGCTAGTACGCGCTAACGCGCCGGACGAAGCGCTGAGATTGGTCCCAGTCGGAAGCGAGGCATGGGACTATTGCTGCGCGCTTGCACAGACCAACATGCAACCGTACCTCATCAAGCGCGGACAGACTTGGGACCCGAAAAACTGGAATAAATTCGCGGCTACGCGAGATTTGTACGAACTCTACTTCGCTCGCGAACGCATTGGCTTCATTTCATTTTGGCGCGATAACGACATCGGCGGCGTGCACATCGGCGATATCCAACTCGAGCCACAAGCAAGAAATCGCGGTATCGGGCGCGCTGCAATCAGTCGCATCTTTGCGATTGCCCGGGCACGCGGATTGCGCGAAGTCACGCTCAACGTTTTTCGCGATAACCCGGCGATTCATCTGTATGAGCGGATGGGCTTCAAAGTGATCGACGCGGGCTTCGACAAATTTAAGATGAGATACCTACTTTGACACGTTACGAATGCCGTGTGACTGAGTTCACTTGCCATTCGTCACTTGTCAAAAAAAGTTCAGCATGAGCAATAGCGTACGAGCCGACCGCGAAGCAATGGAATACGATGTCGTGATCGTTGGCGGAGGTCCGTCTGGCCTTTCCGCTGCGATTCGATTGAAGCAACTTGCGAGCGAGAACAACAAAGAAATCAGCGTTTGCGTGCTTGAAAAAGGCGGCGAAATCGGCGCTCACATCTTGAGCGGCGCGGTCATTGATCCCACCGCGCTCAACGAACTGATCCCGGATTGGAAAGACAAAGGCGCGCCCATCCACACGCCCGTCACCGACGATCAATTCCTTATGCTCACAGAAACCGGATCGCGGCGGATTCCAAATTGGACGCTGCCAAAGCTGATGAACAACCACGGCAATTACATCGTCTCACTGGGGCGCGTTTCGAAGTGGCTGGGCGAACAAGCAGAAGCCGCGGGTGTGGAAATTTATCCGGGCTTCGCAGCCTCCGAAGTGCTGTTCAATGAAAACGGCGCTGTGATCGGCGTGGCGACGGGCGATGTCGGCATCGCCAAAGATGGCTCACAAAAAGGTGAGTTTCAGCCGGGCATGGAATTGCACGCGAAGTACACCCTCTTCGCCGAAGGTGTACGCGGCTCGCTGTCGCAAGAGCTCATGAAAAAGTTCAACCTTCGTGACGGCGTTGACCCACAGAAGTACGGGATCGGCATCAAAGAGCTGTGGCAGATTGATCCGGCAAAACACAAGCCAGGGCTCGTCACCCACTCGCAAGGCTGGCCGCTCGATTCCAAAACAGGCGGCGGCTCATTTCTCTATCACCTCACGAACGAAAACAAAGATCCGTTGGTCGCCGTCGGCTTCGTGATCCATTTGAATTACGAAAACCCGTGGCTGTCGCCTTTCGACGAGTTTCAGCGATTCAAAACGCATCCGAGCATCAAGCCCACGTTTGAGGGCGGTAAGCGTTTGGTTTACGGCGCTCGGGCGATTAACGAAGGCGGATTGCAAAGCGTGCCAAAGCTCTCGTTCCGTGGTGGCGCGCTAATCGGCTGTAGCGCAGGATTCGTAAATCTGCCGCGCATCAAGGGCACCCATAACGCGATGAAAACGGGGATGCTGGCCGCTGAAGCAGCGTTCGACGCGCTCAAAGCCGAGCGGCAACATGACGAATTACACGCTTACAACGATGGCTGGAAAAAGAGCTGGGTGTATGACGATCTCTACAAAGTACGCAACGTAAAGCCCGGGCTCAAGTGGGGCATGACGCTCGGCACGATTCATGGCGGCGCGCATATGTGGATGAACGATTTGGGCCTCGGCAAATTGGTGGGCTGGACGCTGCGGCATGGGAAAGCCGATAACGAATCGCTTTTGCCTGCGGATCAAATGCCAAAGATTGCCTATCCGAAGCCGGATGGCGTCATTTCATTCGACAAGCTCTCTTCGGTGTTCCTCTCAAATACCAATCACGAAGAAGACCAACCCTCGCATCTTCGCCTGCGCGACGTCACGATTCCGGTGAAGCACAATCTCGCTCGGTTTGCGGGGCCCGAAGGCCGCTATTGCCCGGCCGGCGTGTATGAGTACGTGGAAGACGAATCGCTCGGCGGCGGCGCAAAGCGCTTGCAAATCAACGCGCAGAACTGTGTGCATTGCAAAACATGCGACATTAAGGATCCGCTGCAAAACATTCACTGGGTTACACCGGAAGGTGGCGGCGGACCTGTGTATTCGGTGATGTAGCCGCCGTTGCAACTGCGCACGCTCCCCCAAGAAATTACTAGTGCCGATACCCGAACTACTGACGCTCTATGACCAAACGATGCGCGAGCATGCGCATCCTGCGGGACTGGTGCGCGAAGCCACGCAGCACACAGCGCGATACACGAGCGAAAGTGGCAGTCTGCGCTACATCCTTTGGCATAGCTTCGATGAGTCGCTCGCGGCGGCAGTGGTCGCCGAGGAGTTGCGTGCGGTAGCCAACCAAGCAAGTTCGCTTATGTGGAAGGTATACGAGCACGACAAGCCTTCGTCTGCGCTCGTTCCTGCGCTCCTCGAAAGCGGGTTCGAGCGGGAAAGCACCTACACCAACGCGTTGATGCTGATAGGTGTTGATCGTGCGTTGGCTGAGCTTTCCGACACGACTCAAACAGGTTTTCACGTTCGCGAGCTGACCACGCCTGCGGCGCTTGATGCGTATCAATCGATCTGGGATGCTGTGTGGCCCGAGTCGCCAAATGCGCGTTATGTGAACGACTACCGCACGCTCGCCGCGCGATCTGATCCGGGCATCCAATTTTTCGCAGGATTCAACGCGAGTGAGCCCGTCACGTCGGGCTACATGTTTCACCATCCCGGTGATCCGATCGTTTTGCTCTGCGGCGGCGCGACAATTGAAGCGTGGCGTAGGCACGGCGTCTACAAAGCGATGCTCGCCACACGGGCCAAGGCCGCCAAGGCGCGCGGCGCACGCTATCTTTCCGTGGAGGCAAGCCCTGAGAGCGAACCCATCTTGCGTCGTCTCGGTTTCGAAACCTACTCAACGCTCGTTTTCTACGAGAAGACGATCGACGAGAACGATGCAATATGTTTGACATCGCGCTGAATCTCGGGCTCTTCGCAACGCTCGCAAGCGTGGCGCTTTATTTCTGGAAAAAAGAACCGAAGTTTGGCTACGCTGCGGCGATTTTGCTGATCGGCCTTCCGTTGATTCATCTCCTTCTACTTTTTTTCGCGCCGCCAGACGCGAATACGATGCGCTCTTTCGCACGCGTTTTCAGCGTTCTCTTCGATGTGCTTTGCATGGCGTGCGGCGCGATCATGTATCGCTTGGCCAAACAACGTGAAGACCGGATGTAGCGACATTTTCACTGCGCATTGAACCGCACCGGCTTTCCTTTCGACTTAATCAATGTGAATCATTCACATCTCTCTTGAAAGGAAATCCAAATGAAAACTTCCCTCCTCCTCGCCGCATTGGTCTCAGCGGTCGCATTTCATGCGTCGGCTGCGCCACAAATCGCTGCCCAAACCGCAACTTTGAACGCCGCTGCAGCGCAGGCGCATCACATTGAGAACCTGAAAAAATATGGCGGCCCAAAGGCCAACCCCGGTGCTGTGCAAGCTGGCGGCTTCGCAGGAAACGCAGCGCTAATGGACGACTACTGTGGCAATGGCATCAAGCCGATCCCAGGCGTCGGCCCAGTCCCAGGCGGCGGCATTCGTAATGGCGCGCTCATGAACGAAGTCGAGCGCTGCGGCACTCGGGTGCCGGGTCGAATCCCTGGTGCTGGTCCCGTTGGGCCACGCTAGAAAAGCAACTTTTTTGACTTAAACCCGATAAAGCCTAGGTTTTATCGGGTTTTACGTGTTTTCTTTAGCCTGCTTTTTGGGCTGATAGCCCCAAAGCTATTTGAGCTACGCTTGAATGCTTTTGCCATCGCAGTAGACCGCCCTAAGATAAACTAGCTTCTCTGTGTTTACCGACGTACCGCTTTGGACGTACTCATACTTCTCGGGCTCATTCTCCTGAATGGCCTATTTGCCATGAGCGAGATCGCTCTGGTTTCCGCAAAAAAAGTTCGTCTTGAGCAAGCGGCCGCCGCCGGTGATCGGGGCGCCGCCACAGCGCTGCAACTCCAATTCCAATCGACGCGGCTGCTATCCACCGTACAGGTGGGTATCTCGCTCATCACGCTCGCGCAAGGCGCTTACGGCGACAGCACGTTCAGCGGGCCGTTGCAAAGCTGGCTTGAGCAATTCACGTTGATCGCACCGTATGCGAAAGAAACATCCGTCGCGATTGTTCTGCTGGGTATCAGCATCGTTTCGATCATTTTTGGTGAATTGGTGCCAAAAAGAATCGGAATTCTCTATCCAGAGCGGATCGCGAAAGTAGTGTCGCGGCCCATGAAACTCGTTGAAAAAATTGCCTCGCCGGTGGTGAAGCTGCTTTCGACCAGTACCGATTTCTTGCTTCGCCCGTTTGGCAAGCCTGAAATAGACGACGCTCAAGTCACTGAGGAAGACATCAAGGGCCTCATTCGACAAGGTGCGAACGCGGGCGTGTTTGAAGCCGATGAATCCAAAATAGTGCAGCGGGTATTCAACCTGGATGACTACACCGTCGATCGCATCATGACGCCGCGCGCGGACATGGTCTACATCGATGTAAATGCCGAACAAAGCGCGATTGAAGAACTGCTGAAGGAAAGCACCTTCACGGTGTATCCCGTTGTGCGCGACGATGTATCGAACGTGATCGGCGTGATCGATTCGGGCGACCTTTTGGCTCACCAACTGAAGAGTGGAAAGCTGATGCCGGAGCGGGTCCGCAAAGACGCGCATTTCGTGCCTGAGACGGTCACCGTCCTTGAAGTGCTCGCCACTTTCAAGCGCACTCAAGCCTCCATGGCGTTTGTCGTCGATGAGCACGGCGAAGTGCTCGGGCTCGTCACGCTCAAGGATGTGCTTGAAACCATCGTCGGCGACTTGGGCGACGAAGACGAACCCGCCAACTCAGACGCGACCAAGCGCGCCGACGGTAGTTGGCTCATCGACGGCGCAGCAACGCTTGATCGCTTCCGCGAAATCTTCCCGGCGGCGCCGGCGTTCCCGGGCGAAGCCGACGAACGCTATCGAACCCTCGGCGGATTTGTCATGGCCGAATTGGGACGTATCGCGCAAGTGGGAGATCATGCGAGTCTTCAAGCCTATCGGTTCGAGGTGGTCGATATGGACGGTAAGCGCGTCGACAAACTCTTGGTCACGCCGCCGCATGAAGAATCTGGTATCTAGCGCACCGCTCGCCTCGCGACACGCTATTCATGCGTAAAGTCATCGCAGATCACACGTGTTAACCACGCTTCAAGTTATTTTGCCCGCTGCAATCATTGTGATTGCAGGCTTCATCGCGGGCAAGAAAGTGATGGATAGCGCGGGAATCAAGGCGCTTTCAGACCTTGTCTTTTTTCTGTTTCTTCCGTGCTTATTGTTTCGCGCGATGGCAACTTCACAGTTCGATACGTCCGACTTCAAGCTGTTAGCGGCCTATTTTTCAGTCACGGTGGTGTGGTTTTTTGCGATCGCGCTGTTTGCAAAAAACGTCTGGAAAGAAGCCGTGCCCGGGGCCGTGGTGCTCGGCATCACGGGCGTGTTTTCCAACACCGTTCAGCTCGGCGTGCCCATCCAGAAACTTGCGTTCGGCGATGCGGGATTAAAGCTCCAGCTATCGATTATCGCGCTGCACTCGCTGATCCTCATTACCACCGCTACCGTGTGGATTGAGGTGTGGCGTGCCAAGCGTGAGGTGGCCACGGAATCGCTGGGGCATACGATTGTGCACGTGGTTAAGCAATCGGTGATTCATCCCGTGATCTTGCCAATTCTCGTCGGCCTGTCTTGGAACTTCGCGGGGCTCCCGCTCCCGCAATGGATCGATCAACCGCTTGGATTTCTCTCTCAAGCCGCCGGCCCGATCATGCTCGTGTTGATGGGGGCGCAGCTCTCGAAGATGGCGCTCAAAGAGAATCTTCGCGCCGCGTTTACGTTCACGATCATCAAGAATTTCATGCACCCGCTGCTCGTTTTCGCAGCGTGCTATGCGGTAGGGCTTTCGCCTCTCTACACGGCTGTCGCCGTTGTTTGCGCATCGCTTCCTACAGGCGTGAATGCCTTCATCTTCGCCCAGCGTTATCGTACGAATGAAGACATGGTTACCGCGGCCACCGCTGCATCAAGCATCGCGGCGCTTTTCAGCGTGACACTCGCATTGGCGTTAGTTCCGAAGCCGTAGAGCACAAGGAGAAACGGCGCGGGGCAATTGTTTCTGAATACTGCTCCTCTGTTGACCTCACGATCCCGACGCACAGCTCATAAGGTGCGAAGCGTGCACGCTTTGAGACTGCATGCAAGCAGATCGAGTCCGACGATAATTCATGGGTTATGCGCGAAATCGCCAACCTTCCCGACGCCCTGCTTGCTCTCGGCGACTTTGCATTCATCGATGTTGAAACGACCGGCACCAAGCCGCTTGAAGATCGACTGACGGAGGTTGCGATCATTCGCTTCTCACGCGCACATCCGCCACGGGTGTGGCAATCACTCGTGAATCCGGGCGTGCCGATTCCATCGGAGATCCAAGCACTCACCGGGATTACGAATCGTATGGTGCGCGATGCGCCGACTTTTTTCGATCTTCGTGACGAACTCAGGGGTCAGCTTGAGGGCGCGTATTTCGTCGCTCACAACGCCCGCTTCGACTACGGATTTATCAAAAACGAATTTCGCCGCGCTGGCGAGCCATTTACGAGCGACGTGCTGTGCACAGTTCGGCTTTCACGCAAACTCTATCCCGGCGCATCTGGGCACGGTCTAGATGCAATCGTTGCGCGACACCGCTTGCAGATTGAGAATCGACATCGTGCACTCGGCGACACGCTCGCGACGGCTCAGTTCGTGCATCATGCGTGTAGCGAGCACAGCGAGCAAAGCGTGGCGGCCGCCGCGAGAGCGCTTCTGAAAATGCCGTCGCTTCCGGCGCACCTGCCACCGGATGCGCTGGATGCGTTGCCCGATTCCCCGGGCGTCTATTTGTTTTACGGCATCAACGATTTGCCCATCTACATTGGCAAAGCGAAGGCACTTCGCGAACGCGTACGTGCTCACTTTTCGAGCGATCACATGTCGCCGAACGATGTCCGCCTCTCGCAAGAATTACGGCGTATCGAATGGATGCCGACCGCGGGCGAATTCGGCGCGCTACTGCTCGAATCACAACTCGTGAAGGAAAAACTGCCGCTTCACAATGTGGCGCTGCGGAGGAAGGAAAAGATCGGTTTTCTCGTGCTCGACGAAGCTTCCGACGTGCCGCGTTGGATGAGCGCGAGTGAGGAAGTACAAACGCTCGGCGCGCCGAGCGTCCTGCGGTTTGGCCCATTTACCGACAAAGCGAGCGCACGAAAGTGGTTGATGTACGCAGGAAAAGAGCATGAACTTTGCGATCACGCTCTGGGCTTCTCCTCCCCAAGAATTCAGGGCGAGCGCTGCTTTTCGCGCCAAGTCGGTCGCTGTCATGGCGTTTGCGAAGGCGCAGAGGGCGGCGCCGATCACAGAGCACGGGTGCTGGATGCATTTGGCGCACTTGCGTTCCCACCGTGGCCGTTCGAAGGGCGCGCCATCTACGAAGAGCGCGATGTGGCGAATGACCGCGTTGATCTGTTGGAGTTTGACCGCTGGTGCGCCCTCACTGGAGGGGAGCCGCTCCCGTTCGATGGCGACGTGTATCGGCTCCTCGTGCGCACCCTCGCGCGCTACCCTGATCGATTCAGCGGAACGGCGGCGTTTTAAACCAGATTTCCATTAGAGCGCGGAACGATGTCGAGGCGATTTGGGATGCAGGTTTCGCGGCATTTTTGTCGGCGTCTCGGGGTGTCTCGGGGCGTATCGGGGCGTAACGGGGCGTATCGGGGCGTATCGGGGAAAGGGCGATACAAAATGGCGCGAAAAATGCGCCCGATGCGCCCAATGCGACCGACAGCGCTCGCGATTCCGAATGGAAAATCTGGGTTTAAGTCACCGGCGCTGGATTAAAGAGCGTAAGCGAATTGGTCAGGTTCCACTGTTCCGCCCATGTTTGTTTGCGACCGCTCGCGACGTCAAGCAGGTAGTGAAACATGTCCCAACCGAGTGATTCAATCGTTGCATCACCATCGGCGATCCGCCCGGCGTTGATGTCGATCAGATCGTGCCAACGCTCGGCGAGCTCGGTACGGGTTGCCACCTTCACCACCGGACAAGCCGCAAGCCCGTACGGCGTGCCGCGACCAGTCGTAAAGATGTGTAGATTCATTCCGGCCGCGAGCTGAAGCGTGCCGCATATGAAATCGCTAGCAGGCGTCGCTGCGTAAAGCAAACCTTTGACCGTCGCCTTTTCACCAGGGGGCACAACGCCGTTGATCGACATCGAACCCGATTTCACGATGGAGCCCATCGCTTTTTCCACGATGTTGGAGAGCCCACCTTTTTTGTTGCCTGGCGTCGTATTGGCGCTGCGATCCACGCTGCCGCGCGCAAGGTAGGCGTCATACCAAGCCATCTCGCGAATCATCGCCTGCGCGACTTCGGGCGTCGCTGCGCGCGCGGTGAGCTGTGCGATGCCATCGCGCACTTCAGTCACCTCAGAGAACATCACGGTTGCGCCCGCGCGCACCAGCAAATCGGTGCAGAAACCGACCGCCGGATTAGCGGTAACGCCAGAGAACGCATCACTCCCACCGCATTGCACACCGACCACGAGTTCGCTCGCCGGAATCGTTTCCCGCGTGCGTGCGTTCAAGCGCGCCAGGTGGACTTCCGCCTGCCGCATGATCGAATCAATCATGCTCATGAAGCCCACGTGTGCGCCGTCTTGCAAGCAAACGACGTCCAGAGCCTCCGCCGCGTTTGACACGCGTTCATCGCGGATCGGGATAGAGCCCGGTGGAAGCAGCCGCTCGGGCTGTAGCTTTTCGCAACCCAGGCTCACCACCATCACCTCGCCGCCGAAATTTGGATTCAAGCTGATGTTCTTGAGCGTTCGGATCGGGATGACCGCATCCGGCGCATCAATCGCGACGCCGCAGCCGTAGCTGTGTTCCAACGCCACGACATCATCGACGTTCGGATATTTGGGTAACAACATGTCGCGTATGCGCTTCACCGCAAATTCAGTGACGCCGGACACGCACTGTACGGTTTGCGTAATCGCCAAAATATTTCGTGTACCCACGCTGCCATCGTGGTTGCGAAAGCCTTCAAAGGTGAACCCAGTGAGCGGCTCTACATTCGGCGCGGCTTGGGTGCATATCGGCAAGTCGTCGAGCGAGCGCGCGTCGGGCATACGAACCAGCTGCTCTGTCACCCAGCGACCTCGAGTGATCGTCTCTTTCGCGAAACCAATGGTGACGTTGTAGCGCCGAATCGGTGCGTCTTTCGCAATATCGTTGAGCGCGACTTTGTGCCCCTGGGGCACGCCTTCTAGCAGCGTCAAACCGCTTTCGAGCGTCGTACCGGCGGGCAGGCCGCCCGCGTTCGCCACAATCGCGACGTTGTCCGCCGCATTCATCGCGATCACAAACGGCTTCGTTGGTGACGAACTACCCGCTTGATGAGATTCAACTCGTTTTTCCATCACACGATCATAGCGATTACGGCCTGCGTTCCACTTTCGACGTTTCGCGGCACACTGGATTTCCTGCAACTGGCGAGAATGCTTACACACAATTCACCCGATCAATTGAGCAGCACAGCGCTCGGGCTGGGTAATCACAATCGTGTGCGCACAGCGCACCCAAGGAGGACTTTGATGAAACGTCACATCGCCGCTTTTGCACTTACAGCAATTGCCAGCTTCGCCGCCTCGGCGTGGCCGGACAAGCCGATCACGCTTTTGGTACCGTTCCCACCGGGCGGCTCCACCGATCAGATCGCGCGCACGCTCGCGGGCGGCATGGGCGCGCGGCTCGGTGGCGCAGCCATCGTGGTTGACAACAAGGCCGGGGCGACCGGAACGATTGGCGCACAGCAAGTCGCGCGATCTCCAGCCGATGGCTACACGATTTTTGTTTCTTCCCTTGGCCCGTTCGTGATCGCGCCGCACCTGATCAAGGTGAACTACGACGCACTGAAAGACTTTGATCCAATCACGGTGGTCGTGCAAGCGCCAAATGTCTTGGTGGTGCCAGCCGCGCTGCCACAGAAATCCCTTGCCGAAGTCATCGCCTTTCAAAAGGCGAACCCAGACAAGATGACTTTTGGCTCCTCCGGTAATGGCAGCAGCGATCACTTAACCGCAGAACTCTTCTGGCAACAAACTGGTACCACCGGCGTTCACGTGCCTTACAAGGGTGGTGGGCCGGTGATGACCGATTTGCTCGGCGGACAAGTGAACGCCTCGTGGATGAACATCAACACGGCGATGCCCCAGATCAAGGCCGGAAAGCTGCGCGCGCTCGCCATCACGAGCGCGAAGCGCTCACCGCTCTTGCCCGACGTGCCCACGCTGGAAGAAAGTGGCGTGAAAGACGCAAATGTGTACTCATGGCAAGCCGTCGCCGCGCCGAAGGGCTTGCCTGCAGACGTGAAGAAACGCATCCATGACGCTATCGTTGCCACGATTCGCGATCCGCAAACCGCCGCAAAGCTCACCGACGTAGGGTTCGAAGTCGTTCTCAACTCGCCAGAGCAATTCGCCGCATTCCAAGCGAGCGAGTTTTCGCGTTGGCAGAAGCTCATTTCATCGCGAAACATCAAAGCGGATTGAGCCAAACGCATTGCGCGCAGCCGTAATGCGGGTTCGCGCTGTTGCTCTGCAGTTTCCCTGTGCTCTTGTGTATGGCATTGAGCCGTGCTCTCGTTCGGGTGTGGCGCGCTGGCGGCGGTTACAGCGCGCTCGATTCGCTGCACCGAACGGGACACGAACCGAAAGACTTGAAAGCTAACATGGGTTCGATCTGCCCGTGTACAGAGCGCTAGAAGCGAAATCGCCATGAATTGCATCCGAATCGTTGTTGTCTTCATTGTTATTCTCAGCGGACTCGTCGGTTTCACCGCACCATCGACCAAGGTAACGCTGGCCACTGCATCAATCGAGGCCTCGCTCGGGGACGTGCTGGCGAAGCCAGTGATGCAGTGTGGCACCGGCGTTGAATCAGTGACCGATGATGGCGTTTCCGGCAGCGTGACAATGTTTGAGAGCGGGCCGGTACGCCCGATTGCGCTCTCCGCTGACGGCAAGCGACTCTACGTCGCCAATCGCCCAGCACATTGTTTGGAAATCTATGCGGTTGAAGGCGACACGCTCAAGCTCGCGAGTTCAGTCGCAGTTGGCCTAGAGCCAGTCGCGGTAGCTGAGCGTAGCGCAGACGAGGTTTGGGTAGTGAACCATCTTTCCGATTCGGTGAGTGTGGTCCGGCTAGACGGCACGCCGCGAGTCCTGCGCACGTTGCAAGTGGGCGATGAACCGCGCGATATCGTATTTGCCGGGCCCAATCGTCAACGCGCGTTCATTACCGCCGCCATGCGCGGACAAAACCGCCCTGGTGTGACCACGGCGACGCTCACCACGCCCGGTATCGGTCGCGCGGATGTGTGGGTGTTCGATGCCGCGAACCTAGACGAAAGTTTGAACGGCAAGCCACTTACGATACTCACCATGTTTGCCGATACGCCGCGGGCGCTGGCGGTGAGCGCAGACGGCGAAACGGTATACGCCGCGCCGTTTCATTCGGGTAACCAAACCACCGTCTTGCATCGCGATTCCGTGCTCTTTCGGAAACCGGGTCCGCAAAGTGCGGTGAGCGCAGGCCGTGCGCCAGATACCGGCCTCATCGTCAAATACGACGGTTCGGCTTGGCGCGATGAAGCAAACACGAATTGGTCAAATGAAGTAAAGCTTTCGCTGCCCGATTACGATGTGTTCGCCATCGATGCGAGCGCACCGATGCCTACGCTTGGTCAACGGGTGTCGAAGGTCGGCACGACCTTGTTCAACATGGCCGCGCATCCCAGCAACGGAAAGCTCTACGTGACCAACACCGAAGCGATCAATGAAGTGCGCTTCGAAGGTCCGGGAACGCCAACGACGTCCACGGTGCGTGGCCGCGCCGTACAGAGTCGGGTGAGCGTGGTGGACCTGTCTGCCGGGCAAGTAGATGCGGTGAACCTCAATCCTCATGTCGACTTCAACGTGCCCGAAGGCGCGGTAGTCAGCGAGGCGATCAGCGGCAAAAGCCTTGCCACGCCCACAGCGCTTACCTTTAGCCCCGACGGGGCGACGCTCTATGTTGCCGCACTCGGCTCGGCGAAGGTGGTCGCGATCGCAACCGCATCTCTCTCCGGATCGGGATACGTGCCAGATGCGGCAGCGCAGATTTCTGTCGGCGCTGGACCGGCCGGGCTTGCAATCAACGCGACAGGCTCGCGGCTATTTGTTTTGTCCCACATCGCACATCAGATTGACGTGGTGGACACAGCCAACAAGCGCGTGGTCTACACGAAAAAACTCTTCACACCGGACAACCTGCGCAGCAAAGTGGGTCGCCGATTCCTCTATGACGCAAAAGCGAGCTCCGCCAACGGGACGCAGTCCTGCGCCGGTTGTCACACCTTCGGCGACATGGATCATCTGGCGTGGGATTTGGGCGACCCGACGGGACGCGCCGTGCCAAACGTGAATGCGTACTTGCCCGGAAGCCCCAAAACCACCTTTAATTTCCACCCCATGAAAGGCCCGATGACCACGCAAACGCTGCGCGGCATGGCAGGCAACGGGCCTACGCATTGGCGCGGCGACCGAACGGGGACAAATCGCGCCGTCGTTCGCGGTGCGCTGGAATCGCTCGAAGCAGCTTCATTCAAGGAATTCAATCCCGCATTTGTCGGGTTACTTGGAAACGCCACGCCACTCTCGGCCAAGGAAATGCAGGCATTCACGGATTTCGCACTGGGTCTCAAGATGCCGCCAAATCCCATACGTGCCCTTGACAACAAGCTCAACTCGACAGAAGCAGCTGGGCAAGCGGTGTACATGAATGTCAACAGCATCACCGGCCTCGGCAGTTGTAATAACTGCCACACCGTAAATCCAACCACCGGGAAATTCGGCAGCAATGGTTTGATGACGTTTGAGGGCTTCCGCATCACGGAGAACTTCAAAGTGCCGCAGCTTCGAAACATGTATCAAAAACTTGGTATGTTTGGCGCAGCGCTCACGAGTTCAACCAATACCGGGCCGCAAATTCGTGGGTTCGGTTTTTCAAACGACGGCACCGCCGACACGCTCACTACTTTTTTTAGCGATCCGGTGTTCAACTTCCCCGCACCAGCCACGACCACGCGCGATCAGGTGATTGCCTTTACCCTTGCGATGGATAGTGATTTGCGGCCAATGGTTGGGCAACAAGTCACGCTACGACCCAGCAGCACGGGTGCAGAGCTCGTCGCCCGTTTTTCACAGATGAAAGCTCAAGCAAATGCTGGCGCTTGTGAGCTTGTAGTGCGCGGCGCCATAGACGGCACCGCACATGCTGGTCTCCTGCAACGCGATGGCGCCTGGCAGATGCGTGCTGGAAATGTGCTCATCGAAGCCGATCTGCTCGCGCTCGCGAAGGAAGCGCAGCCCCTCACGTTTACCTGCATGCCAAACGGCGACGGAAAGCGCGCCGCGCTGAACGGCGGACCGGTAGCCGCGAACGCTGTGGTTGAGTTCTACATCGCGAGCCTGGATCAATATTTCATGACCGCGGATTCGACACAGCTCGCCTTGATTGAAGCTTCTCCAGAAGCGGGCCTTTCACGCACTGGGTTCTGGTTCAAAACCGGAGGCAGCACGCCGGTATGTCGCTTCTATGGCAGCCCATCCCCCGGACCCAACACGCACTTCTACACCGCGCAGCAAAGTGATTGCGACTTGCTGCGGGATATCGAAGCGCGGACCCCAGCCACACAGCCCCGATTGAACTTCGAGGGCTACGACTTCGCCACCACGCCGCCAACAAACGGCGCATGTCCAGCGAACTTGCAGCCGATCTACCGCGCTTACAACAACGGGCATTTGCGCGGGATCGATGGCAATCATCGGTTCAGCGCGGATCGATCCGCAATTGCAGCGGTGGTTGCTCGGGGCTGGGTTGACGAGGGTGTAGTGATGTGCGCTCCACGCTAGCCGCGACCAACCGACTAGCGATGTAGCGTTTTCCCGCGATCGCGTGACGAATGCGCTGCGCTGGCCCCTTGGATGAGCCTGTCATCGCGTATGATGAGCACACACTTTTTTATTCATTCTGTTTTAGCTTTATGGCATTTCGCGGGCTTAATGTTTTGGGCACACCGATCAGGGATTGCAGCCACGACCCGTTGACCGGATTCACTCGCAGTGGCTGCTGCGAAACCGGCCCGCAGGACACGGGTTCGCACACGGTGTGCGCAATCATGACGGCGGAGTTCCTCGCGTTTTCAAAATCGCGCGGAAACGATTTATCTACGCCCGTGCCGATGTATGCCTTTCCAGGTCTCGAACCGGGTGATCGATGGTGTCTGTGCGCCGCGCGGTGGCTAGAGGCCTACGGCGCGGGATGCGCGCCGCAAATCGTCCTTGAAGCAACTCACGAAAAATCGCTCGACATCGTTCCGCTCGCGGCGCTCAAGGAACATGCAGTAACGGCAACAGAAAACTAATGCCTGTGATGTACAAAAAATTCAGGCTAGCCCACTTAAATAGCGGGGAAGCGCGTATTTATCGCAACCACGAAATAAAATAAATTCGTGGTCTAGCCCGCCATTAATTAGGGCTAAATAGATTTAGCCATTCGTTTTCTTGCCAGCCAGCCAAGCAAGGTAACCATCATCGCGGCGAAGCCGGTTGGAAGCGCGGGTACCGACTGCGTGGCCTGGCTGGCGGGGGCCAGCGCGTAGTTGGCAGTCACGCTTTGCGCGGCGGTTACGTTCGTGAGCGTGCAGGCTAAGCCCGTACACGCGCCAGAGAATCCGACAAACACGTAGCCCGCATTCGGTGCGCCCACGATGCAGTTCGCGCTACCGCCGTTAGGCACCGGGTTAGGCGCACACGATACGCCGCCGCCCGCAGCAGACGGCCCAGATACCGTCACCGTAATAGGCCAGGTCACCGCAGCTGCTGTCGCGGTTTCGATCGCGCCGATATCCGCTTGGCCGCCAAGCACGCGCGCAAATCCGCTACCGCGCTGATCGCTCAATGAGCCTGCGATGTTGTTACCTGCGTTGATCGTAGGAGAGCTCGCCGTCGGCAACATCGTTTGCGGACATTGCGTCGTGCCCGACGCGCCTGCGGGTGCGAAGCAACCGTTATCTGCTAACGCAGCCAAGAGCGGATCGCTCATGAGGGTGCCCGCGGGCATCGTCGCGTTGGCGGTCACTCGAACCAGATTGTTTGCGCCGGTGACGTTTAAGATGCCGGAATTGTTTTGTACGTCAACATTCGGTGCCGGACTCGCAGCGCTTTGCGATGTGGAGTTCGCGACGATCGTACTTTGCAGCGCGAGCGATCCGTTGTTGTTAAAAATGCCGCCGCCTAGGCCCGTCGTTGTGTTTTGAAGCAATGTCGAATTGCGAACGGTTAGCGCGCTCAAGTTGTAGATTGCACCACCCAAGCCGCCATTGGTGACCGGACTATTCGCGCGGTTGCCGACGAACGTGGAGTTCGTAATCGTCGATGTGCTTGCCGACGAGAATAGCGAGAGCGCGCCGCCGGTGGCAGCCTCGTTACCTACGAATGTGCTTTGTTCGACGGTCGCACCGCCCGCAAATGCGAACACACCACCGCCTTCGCCGGTGCTGAAGCCGACGCTCGCGCTGTTGTTGGCGACGATACTGTTGAGGATTCGAGTCACACCGAACGCAATCGCACCGCCGCCGCGCGATTGCGACAGCGCTCCATTCGTTACCGCGTTGCTCTCAAGTCTTGAAGAGATCAAATCGAGCGCTGCGCCGACGCCGTTTCCCGATGCCAGCGCGCCGCCGTTTGATCCAGCGCCCGACGTTTGATTTCCATCGACCGTCGAATTGCTGACTAAGAGAAACGCAAACGTAAGAATCGCACCGCCCGGAGACGATCCGCCCGTGGTGGAATTGTTTCTGATGCGTGAATTTGCAATCTCGACGTTGCCGTCTGCGTGCACTGCGCCGCCGCCGCTGCTGGTGCCGCGCGTTTGATTCGCTTCAAGCAACGAATTCTGAATGCTCAAACTGCCCGCTGAGAACACACCACCGCCGCGCGCGTTAGCCGTGTTGGTCACGCCGTTACGAATCGTCAAACCCAGCAGTGAGAGCGTTCCCGTACCGGTGTGAGTCAATATGCGGAACAGATTGACAGCTGCCGCAGGACGCTCAACGATTACCACGCCGGCACCGTCAATGATTAAGGTGTTGGCAGAAATCGTGAGACTGTTGGCTACTGCATCGTTGAGCGTAATGGTCGTGACGCCCGGTGCAAATGTAATGAGATCGCCCGAACCGAACGCGGCGCCCGTATTGCTACACGCGCCTTGAAGCGATGCCGAATTCATGCTCGCAATCGCCGCACGCAGGCTGCAATTGCCTGCGTGAATCGTGTCGTCAGAACCGTTGACGACGATTGTCGCCGCCTGGGCGGACATCGTCGCAGTTGCAATCGTGACCAGCGCCGCGAACGAAAGCGCGGCGCGTGAGAACGTACGAAGGTGGCGTGTAACGGGTGCGTGCATGGCAATGGGCTCATCGAAGTCATCGGATACGCACCAGACGCAATGTGCCGCTAAAAGCTCTCACTCATCCGAAAAGAACTTTGTTGGCCACGACTTGGCATCGCTTCGCGGCGCTGTTCGATCATTCGTTGTAGGCGACGGCTTGACGTCGCTTGAATGCCAAAAGCGGGATGCCGTCAGAGCGCGGTCAAGCCCGCGCCTACATGGAGGCTGGAAACTACTCCCCGCGAAGGCCGGCACTGACATCACTTTCGTAGCGCAGTTCCGTCGTTCTTTGCGGGCGACGACTTGGCGTCGCTTCGTTGCATCGCTCCGCCACATCCAAGCGCGGTCAAGCCCGCGCCTACCTCGGACGCACTACCAACCCTCGATTCGTGCCGAATCTCGCGGCACGCTTGCTCACTTCCGCTTGCGCGGCTGAGCCACGTCGCTCGCCGCTGGCGCGCTCACATTGTCGTAGAAGATGCGTTGATCGAAGCCTTCTGACATCTGTCGATACACCCGTCCGTCAGTCGCACCGATCCACGTCTTCCATGTAGACGGCTTTGGCTCAAACGGCGTCGTCGCGTAACTCGTCCACACGTTCATTGGCTTGCCGTCAAGCGTATCCACGCCCGTTACGCTGCAGCGCGACGTCGTTTTCTTTGCCATTGCAATCGCCTCCTTCAAATCCGGCATTGGCGTTGCATTCCATTTACCGCCCGGCGCGTCGGAGGAACGTGTGTAGATCGTGTTGTTGATGTAAACAGCCTCGTTTTTCATTTCGCTTTTGTCGACTTTGATCGTTTGCTGCACGCGATACGGGCGATCGGGCTTGGGCGTAGTCGCCTCAATGTACGCGGCGCAGCTCGCGTCTTGCGCGAAGAGCGTGGTTGGGGCAAACGTTGCGGCGAGCGCACAGGTAAGGGCTAGGCGGGACACTGTGTTCATGGGAAATACTTTCACAATAAATAGCTCGGATAACATCCAGACGGAAAACGTCGCCAAAATCTCTCACGTGACCGCTGACGCCCCCGACATCACCGAACTCCTGCAAGCCGCACAATCGGGCGGTGACACCGCGCGTTCCTCGTTGTTCGAAGCGGTTTACCGCGAGTTGAAAATGCTCGCCCGCTCCAAAGTGGCGCGAGAATCAACGCTCACCCTGCTCTCGCCCACGAGTTTGGTGCACGAATCGTACGAGCGATTGTTTAAGTACGACGCCAAAAACGTGGAAAGCCGCAAGCTTTTCTTTGGTTACGCGAGCAAAGTGATGCGCAGCGTGATCGTAGATTACGTACGCGAACGCGATGCCGAAAAACGGGGTGGCGGCGCTCAAGGCGTCACGCTCGTCACCGAGCTTGCGGGTGAACGCGTGGATCACACGCGCGTGCTCGCGGTGAACGAAGCGATGCAGCAGTTAAAAGAAATCGACCAGCGCTGCCACGATCTTGTTGAGCTGCGCTACTTCGGCGGACTTTCTGTTGAAGAATGCGCCGAAGCGCTCGGAATATCACTCGCCACCGCTGCGCGCGATTGGGAAAAGGCGCGTGCGTTTTTGGCTTATCGGTTGGGTGATTGAGACTCTCGCGCTGCGCGCATGCCCTCGATTCGAGTGCGTAGTTGCTCGGCATTAGCGAGCTGAACTGGATTGTTTTCAGCTTTTCTCCAACCCGCAATCGCAGCGCCTAGCGCATCGAGTGATGCATCGAATTTGTTTTCGCGCGCGAGCATTCGTGCGCGAACCTGCTGAACAAACTCCATCCCGCGTGTTCCCATAACGACGGTTGGAGCAGCGGCATCAATCCGCGCAAAAATCTGCCACGCCTCATCACGCCGTTCCTCGCGATGCAGAAAAAGCGCAAACTCGGCCTGCGCTTCTTTAGTGAGGATGTGATCAGCGCCCGAAGACTGGCTCATCAGTTCGATCGAACGCCTGATGTCTCGCTCTGCGTCAAGCGGACGCTTCAGCGTGGCATACGCTTTTCCTCGCTCCAGAAGCATGATCGAGAGATCGCCAATATTGCTTTCTTTCGAATCGCGCGCCTGTGCTCGCTCGAAGGCTGTAATCGCTTCGGAATACTCGATCACAGCACGTTCAAGCTGATTCGCATTGACAAGCGCTGTGGCGTAGCTCGCGCGCGCAGCGGAGAAATCCGCAGAGCCAGATTTCACACGAACAAATTCTGCAATCGCCGCTTCATAGCGTTTAACCACCTCCTCTCGCGATTCTTTGCCTTCGGTTTCACCGATGCGTGCCCAGGCGAATAATCGATTCGCGGCGCGCTCATCCCCAATCGCTCCGGTTTCACCTCGCTCGCGAGCTGACGCGTCCAGCGCCAAGAGTTTGCGACGAGCATCGGCGTAAAGCCCACCGTAAAGATCGCTCCAAAGGTCAACCGATTGCGCTTCGTAAACGATGGGATGGAACTCACCATAGTGCGCCTTCGCCAGCGCAATTTGTTCGTTCAGCAATTCGGTGAATTGCTGCGCGGCGCCAAGCCGTCCATACATCTCCGCCATCGTACCGAGCATCGCAATCCGCACTTCGGGTTGATCGTGCAACTCTGTCTTAATACGTGCGCGCCCGGCGTCAAGAATTTCTTTCGCCGTAAGTTTTGAGCGATCGACGGTCGACGCGACTTTCGGATCGAGCACGGTGAAAAGACCCGTGGTGAAATTCGCGATTTCTTTGGCCTTTGCGGCCTCAGTCCGCGCAATTTGCTCTTGCTTGCGCGCTTCAATGAGCTGCACCACCGCAAACACCAAACTCGCCACCACCGCAAGCGCTGCGGCAACGCCCGCGCCGAACGATCCGCGATGACGGCGCACGAATTTTGCGAAGCGATACCACGCGCTTGCGGGGCGTGCGCGCACCGGCTCGGAGGCGAGGAATCGTGCGACGTCATCGTCGAACTCGCCTACGCTCGCATAGCGCTCCACCGGTTCGCGCGAGATGGCTTTGCTTGCAATCGCGCGCAAATCATCGGGGACGTTCGCAAGCGATGTTTTGAGCGAAACCGCGAGCGATGCGTTCACCCATTCTTTCTTCGGATGCGACCACTCGATTCGCTCGCCGCTTAACAATTCCACGAGCAAGGAGCCGAGTGCGAACACGTCCGCAGACGTGCCAACGTTGTCATCCACGAATTGCTCAGGCGCAGCGTAGCGCTCCGTCAGCGCGCGGCCCATCGAGCGCGTGAGACCGTCATCATCGGCCTCATCATCCGCAAGTTTGGCGACACCGAAATCCAAGAGCTTCAGATGGCCTGCGCGATCCACTAGCACGTTCGCAGGTTTGATATCGCGATGAAGCACGAGTTGTGAATGTGAATACGCCATGGCGCTCAGAAGCTGACGAAACACAGCTAGCGTCTCGTCCAGCGTCTTGCCACGACAGAACGCAGCGATGTCCTCGCCGTCAATCAGCTCAATCACGAGAAAGCGCTGACCATCTTCGGTGAGGCCGACGTCGTGCAGCCGCGCGATATTCGAATGATTGAGTTTCGCGAGCAACTCACCTTCGCGAATAAAGCGTGCCCTCGCCTGCCGAGAGATCGCGAGCGATCCCAACAGTTTGATCGCAACGCTTTGCGTGACAAGCCCATCAGCGCGCTCGCCGCGCCAAACGCTTCCCATGCCGCCCTGCGCAATCGGCTCGATCAAGCGGTAGCGGCCCATAACTGCGCCGGGCACGGGATCGCTTGCCAAGAACAGTGAGCTTGCCATCGAATCCGCTACCGACTCGAACTCACGCGTCTCCGGCGCATTCCGCAGGCGCGTATTTCGAAGGTAAGTGAGCGCTGTGCGGATCGCCTCGGGCTCATCTTTTTGGACAGTGTCCGCCTCGGCTGAGTCATAGAGATCAAACACGCGCCGCCACTCTTCGTTGCTAAGCACGGGGCGGGTGGAGGCAGGATCACTCATGGGTAGATCGGTTACGTGAGATCGGAAGTTTGGATCAAAGTGTAGGACGGATCTGCGCCCTACATTCCGAGGCGCTTCTTGATTGCCGCGATTTCCGCGCTCACCGCAGCAAGCGCTGCATCGCTCGCAACACGATCACGCTTCAGTTTAAGAATTTCTGCGTCCTTTTCTTTCACCATCTGGAAAAGTCCTTGAATCGCGGCGAACGCAACGCCTTGTGCGTCCACAGAGTTTATGGATGTTTCGCTTCCACTGACGCCGAGTGACCGAAACGCATTAAAGAAATCTTGCGACATCGGACCAATTTGCCGACGCTCGCTGCCATCGATTAGCCATGTGCCAATAGGAATTTGTAAGAGACGCTGCAATACCGATTTTGGCGATACCGCTCTCACGCCTCGTTTTATCGTACGGTCGCTCGCGCAGTTCCAGCCACTGCCGCCAGCGTTGATCCAGCAATTCGCAGTAATAAATCCGCTTGCATTCACTCCCGTGACAAACTGCACGCCGCCTGTCGCTCGCACGATGAAAGTGTTGTTCAACGGCGTCGTGTTCGAAGCTGAGGCACCGAACGAACCGATGATTGCGGGATCAAACGGCTGATAGGCCGTAGCGAAATCGCTCCACACAAAGCTTGCCTGACCTCGCGCCGTTGCGCCAATGCCCGCTGCGAACGAAGCAAATCCTAGCGCGCGATTCAAAATCCCACCGGGGACAGTTGATATCTCTCCGGAGGCGGTGTTTTGATCACCCCCACTCACTGTATCGCCGCCATTCACAGCCGTGTTCGAGCGGCCACCAGCGACTGTTGCGTTGTTGCCGGTGACTCGGTTTGCAAGACCGCCGCTGATCGTGGCCCAATCGGCGATCGCGACGTTTCCGCAGCTACGGGTCGAACCCAGTGGCGGATCATTGCAAGACACAGCGAACGTGTTGTCAGATCCGCCGCCAGCCACGGTCGCGCCGATTCGCGGCGTCAACCCAATCGAATTTCGAGATGAACCCGACACGACCGCGGGTGCGTCCAAATTGCTTGTTTGAATCACGCGAACACCGTTCTGGCCATTGACCAAGAGCTTCACCGCATTGCCACCACTGCGCACTTCCATTTGGTTGGTGTCGGTCGTTCCGATCACGCTCACCGAGCCGCCAAAACTATTTCCACCGTTCACCCAGGCATTGCTCGGTGTCGTTCCGCAACCGGAAAGCAAGAAGCTATCCACGGCCGCTGTTGTGTTGCGTAACCCGCTGCCGAGCGGAACGCCATTAGTCAACGCTGCGCCTGAAAACCCCGCGAGTTTGCGCGAAATGATCGTCGCATCCGCAACCGTCACCACCGGATTGCCGCCACCGTCCACGTTACCTGTGATGTTCAAACCGCAACTTGGGCACGCAATGTTTGAAGCGATCGTAGGCGCTTCCGCGACATCGAATCCTGTGCCGTTCACCAGCGCCGCGCCTGTGAGCCCGAGTGCGTAACGCGTGAGCACGACGCCTTCGCGCGTGAGTAGCGATTGTCCGTCGTCGAACGGACAGGTCTGCGCGAAGCTCTGCGAACTCGTCATCACTACGAGGGCGAGCGCCGCGAATCCCACGTGAAATCGCGACTTATGCGGATCGCCTGGCTTGCTGCTTAGGGTGTTCATAAATTCTCTTAACGTCACGGTGAACATTGGCCGGTAACAACCATCATTTCAGCTATTTGATAACGGCGCCGTTTATCAATCCGCCTGTTAAGGGATTCAAACCGGCTGGGCCGCGAACAACCAAATGGTCAATGACGTATTCCGAGTTTGCCGCGCAGCGGTCGCGCCCGATGTCTTGCCAGGAAAAGCCGAGCGGCGATTTGTATGCGCCCATGTACTTGCCCATATCGCAATCAACTTTGCTTTTCGGCCCGTATCGATTCACTACATCCCATCCGGGCGACACCACAAACGCACCATCGGTGGCGGTGCGCAGAAATTGCGGTGCTTGCATACTCGAGCGCACATCACACACCTCTGGCGGAGTAAGCCCGTAGCGTTTGTCTGCATTCAAATCTTTCGCTGCGACGCGAACCAATTCAAACCCGTTTGCAAGCGCAACTTTATAGCGATCGTTCGGCGGCGCCTCAGTGCAGCCGAGCGGCGCGGCTTGATAACGCCGCGCGACGGCCAGCCCTTTTAACAAACCGTTTCCATGCGGAATCAATTGCGGCGCGGGGTTCGGATAGCTCGACGTGAGTGCGCTGCCAAGTCCATTGATTGCGAGCGTTTGCTCTGCGCGCGATGCGGAAAATCTGAAACGCCAACTGTTGTGCGTTGCGCCGCCCACGCCCGCTTGCGATGAGCTAATTGCCTCGCTCACGCTTCGCCCCGCTGGGTAAATCGTAATCGCCGCCTTTCCATCGCCCAGCCCTAAGCTCGCGCCAACGCTGCCGCTGATTTCGGTATCGCTCCATTGCGACACGCGATACGGCAACTGCGTATTCGAATTCGACGAGGTCTGCACGTAAATCTCAACGCGCCCGGTGCCCGCACCGAACCCGCGCCCGCGAATGGTGAGCGACTCACCGGCCACGATCCCTCGCGCGCCATCGCCCAATCCGGAAATCGCACTGCCGAGAATGTTCGGCGCAACCGCCGTTGCCTTCGCGGCATCGTGAATCGGCGGGGCAGTGGGCGTTGCCGGAGGTGGCGCAATCGGTGGCGCGACGGGCGGCTTCATCGGGCCGGCGGGTTGCACAGAGAATGCCGGGCTTTTCGGCGCAGTCATCGTTTGGCTCACGCTGGGTGACACCGGTTGCTTGAGGCTTTGCGCGCTTGCGCTCGACTGCGCGCTGCTCACTTTCAATGCATCACTCGCGTTGGCAGCGGAAGAAAGGCTCGCCAGAAGCGCGAGCGCGGCGATGTTCGGTAAAGCGATCAACAAAGGCTTGAGTTTCACGACGATTCTCCATTCAGAGGCATTTCACGTTGCGAATTCCGATGCGGAAAATCGCGATATGTGTGCCCAGACGAAGTGCGCGGTGAAAACCTCTCACGACACAGCGCGTCGCATGTTGCTCAATCAATTCTGATAGCTAAACGCTGCACGCCCCAATTTAATTGGGCCTAGAAAAGATTATTTCTATATCTTGATAGTTGATAACTCTCGCCTTTACCCGCTATATAAAATGGGGCACCGTTTGGATGCTTTTACATTGCTCGTAAAACGTGAAAGCGCATTCGTGCGCGCTTGGGAACGCGACAGCGGCTGGAGAGTGTGCAACGGCGGACTTCGGTACAACTTGTAGGCGCGGGCTTGACCGCGCTCTGGTGGCTTCCCACGTCATTCAACCAAGCGACGCCAAGTCGTCGCCTACAAATCTTTCTCCCTTGTAGGCGCGGGCTCGACCGCGCTCTGGCGGCATCCCGCGTCATTCAACCAAGCGACGCCAAGTCGTCGCCTACAAATCTCTCCCCCTGTAGGCGCGGGCTTGACCGCGCTCTAGCGGCATCCCACTTCATTCGACGAAGCAACGCCAAGTCGTCGCCTACAAATCTCTCCCCCTTGTAGGCGCGGGCTTGACCGCGCTCAGGTGGCATTCCAGTTCATTCGACGAAGCGACGCCAAGTCGTCGCCTACCAACCGATACGAAATTCCTCCGCCGCACCCCGCTCAATGCGCGTGACTCGCGCCGCAATCGACATGGGCGCAGTCCATCGCCCCCGTTTCAATTTGAATCGTTGCGTGATCGATATCGAAACGATCGTGCAGCTCCTTGCTCACGCGCGCGAGCCACGCGTCGCCCGGATGCCCCTTCGGGCACACCACATGCGCCGTGAGCGCGACCGCTTCGGTGGATAGCGCCCAGATGTGCAAATCGTGCAGCTCGCTCACGCGTTCTTGCTCGGTGAAGAATTTTTCAATCGCCTTCGCATCGATATGCGCCGGCACGCCATCGAGCGATAAGCGCAGCGAATTCGAAAGCAAGCCCCATGTGCCCCACGCAATCACCACTGCAATCACGATGCTCACCACCGGATCAAGCCAGAACCACGCCGTAAAGCTCACCACCAGCGCGCTCATCACCACACCTGCCGACACCGCCGCATCGGCCACCATGTGCAAATACGCGCCGCGCACATTGAGATCGGTTTGGCTGCCGCGCATGAAAAGCCACGCGGTGAATGCGTTAATCGCGATGCCCACCGACGCGATCAACATCACCGGCGTCGTGGCAAAGGCATGCGGCGTTTGCAGCCGATCCACTGCCTCCCACGCGATCACCACGACCGCCACCAAGAGCAACACCGCATTCGCGAGCGCCGCCAAAATTGAGCTCCGCCCCAAGCCATACGAATGCTTCGCCGAGGGCTGCTTCCGCGAAAGCCACACCGCAAACCACGCCAGCAACAAACCAATCACGTCCGAAAAATTGTGGCCCGCATCGGCGATCAATGCGAGCGAATTCAACCACCAGCCCGCAATCGCCTCCGCAATCGCATAGCTCACGTTGAGTGCAATGCCAATCGCAAACGCCCGATCGTACGTCGCGGGCGCGTGCGAGTGAGCGTGTCCGTGCGCATGCGCGTGCGAAGAATCGCCCGCCTTCTTGTGCGAATGCGCGTCGTGCGAATGGTGAGTGTGGTGGCCTTGCAATTGAGGAGAGCGCAGTGCGTTAGGTTGCGAGAAGACTAACGGTAACACTATCGTGGCACTCCCCCGAGAACCCAATCCCGTCCAAGACTCTTCGCTTAGCCGCTTGTAGACGCGGACTTGGCCGCGCTCAGGGATTACCTCTCCCGCCGGGAGAGGTCGACGCGAAGCGGCGGGTGAGGGAAAAGCGCGGTCAAGCCCGCGCCTACACGTCGAGTCTTTCGCCGCCAATAGATAGCACCAGTGCCGTAGGGTGGGCAGCCCTCTGCCCACCGTTTCGGCCATGGGTCTAGACGAGCATTTTGTTTATTCTCTGAAGCCATTTCACAATTTCGAGTTGTGGATCACGCTCGCCAAGCCGGACAAAAGTCATTTTTGCAGCGGCGTCTCGATTGAGGCGCTTCTTCACGCGATTCACTTTGTCCGCGAGCTTTTTCGGATCTTCCAGTATGTCAGACCACAAAACAGAACCGCTAGATGCTTCGTGAACTGCCTTTGCAGCCATTAGCGGGAGATCGCATGTGTCACTCGTCTCTACGACAACTCCTGCGAGCCCCTCCGCAATCGCTTCGCGATGTAGATAGTTTTCTAGTTCTCGTTTACTTGTAATCACAGCCCATGATCCATCCGTCCGCGCATTGACGGCGTCAAATTCAGCTTGGTACTTTGGGGGATTCAGGTCGTCTCGATCGTAAATGTGCACTTCAGGAAGCCCAAGGTTCTTAAGATAGCGCTTCGCCACCCACTGCTTTAGCGAACCGCCGCCAAGTGGTACGAGCGCGACGCGTACCTCGCGAGACAAATCCACCACATCGGCGAAATGGGGTTTAAGCATCGCGCTGATTCGCTCAAGAAACTCGATGTCATTTGTCCCTTCGACGAACACTAGAGCCTGTACGCGACGATCTGGAAGCACTCCCAACTCATTCGCGAGCGAAGCCAGATTGCTGTCCTCGCAGCGAGATACATATGCCGTACCGTCTGGTTGCTTCAACACCACGCGCAGTGAGTCGCTCGGCAACAGTCCCGCTAAACCGGGCGTATGAGACGTGACTAACACCTGAGTACCTTCATTCCCTGCTAGCTCTTTCAGTGCGTTCACGAGAAGTCTTTGGTTATCGGGATGCTGAGAGGTTTCCGGCTCCTCAACGGCATAGATAGCGCTAAGATTTTGCGCGTGCGCTTGCCGCCGCTCGGCCTCCGCGCGAAAAAAGTTCAGCAGTACAAGACGCCGAACGCCGCTCCCCCGCTTGTTGATGGTAATATCGTGATCCCCTACAAGTCCGAACTTAAAGACATCCCACTTTGGATCAGAGCGAAAGAATGGCTTGAGCTCGCTCGCGAGCCGCGCGTCCATCTCGTTAAGTTTCGCAAGTGTTCGATTCGCCACGTCCTCCACATGCGACCTTACTGCGTCCTCGACTTTCTTTAGCTCCCCTCCTACTTCCTTTAGGGCTTGCGCAATAGCAAATTTGAGGGGGCTCTGTACCTCGTCATCGCCATCTTGGCTCGGTCGATCTGATCGAAACAGTGCGTAAAGCGGCAAACGTGGCCTGAGATGATCCCAGACGCGCTTCGCATCTTCTTTATCAAGAGGGATAAGCTTTTGCTCAATGTGTAGAGGTGCGCATGCGTGGCGTATGGCACTTCGAAGCGCTGCATTGACGGTCAAGTTCAACTCTGACTCATCGATTCCCAGTTTTCGGACACGAGCCTTTAGGTCACCGTTTTTCAGCAAAAGCAGGTCTGCCGAATCCGGGTTCGTCGGATGCTGAGCCAGCGCAAAAACCGACTCTTTCGGCGTCTTCAAGGAGCAGTCCCACTCCTTGATGATTTCAAGTTCACGCTTTTCGTTTAGCAGGTATTCAGCGCTCAGAGTTGTTGAGGCCACAGCATCCAAGACGATCTCGTCAGGTACATTCGCAAACGTGCACCCGATGCGGATAGAGGTCTCGCCGCTGTGGACACAAACGTCGCTGCGATCAGGCTTACCGTCGTTGAAGAAGATTTCTAGTGCTTCAAGGATTGTCGACTTACCCGCATCATTGCGCCCGATGAACGCGGTTAAGTCATCCACTGCAATATGCGTTTCTTTGGCATATCCACGGAAGTTCCAAAGGCTTACTGTCGTTAATTTCACAAATACTCCTCTATCCTTTGCGTTTGAATTTTTAGTTTTCGGCGCCAGCAGCCCTGTGTCCGCCAATCGTAACCAGAATCGAAACGGGTGGTGGGCACGGGGTGCCCACCCTACGCAACCGCGCGGACTTCCGAAAACGCAAACTCACGCCAACCCCCGAATCACCGCCTCATCCGGCATCTTCGCGACGTGCCACCGCACTAAAAGCACACTCGCCGCTTCGGTCGCGCGTTGTTTTCTGGCGTCTTGTTCCGCTCGTGTCGCGGACTCGTGCGTTTTGTCATCGAGTTCGATGGCGGCGACGACGCTGCCGTCTTTCTTGCAGATAACGAAGTCGTAGCCCAGGCGATTGATCCGGTTATTCCATTCGTAGAAATTGAATCCGCGCTTCACGCCGAGCACGCGCGAGCATTGCACTTGCGCGAGCATTGCACTTGCGCGAGCACGACGTGGTGTGGCAGCGCTTTGAGGAGCCGCCAGTAGAGCACTTGTTCAGGTTGCGTGAGCGGCCTCTTTGCGTAGAACGGCCACGGGTTCGGTTCGCGCTTTCGGATTGCGAATTTCGCAATCACGAGGACGAGGAGTAGACACAAGAAGACGCCGATGATGATCGGCCAAAGATGCGAAAGCTGCACGCTCATTGTTGTTCGAAATCCGTTTTGGATGTTCTAACGCGCGCAAACGACTCACACAACTATCAAAATGGAGAGGTTTTTTGCGCGGGGGACGCGATGGGGGGCACGTTCTTGGTCGTGCAGACTCATGCCACGAGCGGTGGAGTGTGGGCGCTGCCGTAAGTTGCGTAGCGGCGTCGGGTGGGCGGCCCTCTTTCCACCATTCGTTTGCGCGGAACCACGAGCGGTGGGCACGGGTGCCCACCCTACATGAACGATTTGCGCCTTACCCAGCTGCTATGAGGGCAAGCGCCGTGAAAAGTAATTTGTTGCAAAGATCGATTATCTGCCGATCTCCCCAGTAAATGTTGGGCAAGCGCGGTAAAGCTACTTTCTATTCGATCTTCAATTCCGCCTGTTGAACCAGCTTCTTCCAGCCGTTGAAATCGTTCGCGATGAATTGCGCGAGGCGCTCGGGGCCACCGGGAGTAAGATCAACGCCGTCGTTCGTGAGGCGATCTTGCACATCTTTCTGCGCGAGCAGCTTTTGCACGACGGCGTTTAGGCGGGTGACGACTGGCGCGGGCGTGTTTGCGGGCGCGACGATGCCCCAGTAGTTGTAAACCTCGGTGCCGCCAGCGCCTGCTTCACCGACGGTGGGCACGTCGGGCATGAGCGCTGAGCGCTTGTCTCCCGTGATCGCGAGGGCGCGGGCTTTGCCGCCTTTCACATGCGGGAGCACGGCGGGAATGGTGCCGGTGAGCAATTGGATCGAGCCGCCGAGCAGATCGGTGGTGGCAGGTGCGATGCCTTTGTAGGGCACATGCAGGATGTCGGTTTGCGTGCGGTTTTTGAAGAGTTCGAGCGCGAGATGATTCACGCCGCCCGCGCCTGCGCTGCCGTACGAGAGTTTGCCGGGATTCGCTTTCGCGTTTGCAACCATTTCGCGCATCGAGGTGAATGGCGCTTGCGAGTTAGTAATCCACACCAGCGGGCCGGTGGCGATCAGTGCGACGGGCGCGAACTCTTTCACGGGGTCGTACTTGGCAATTTGCGGCGTCGCTGCGGCAACAGTCGTGAATGGCGAGGCGACGAATAGAAGCGTGTAGCCGTCTGCTGCCGCGCGGGCGACGTCTTGCGTGCCAATCGCGCCGCTCGCGCCAACTTTGTTTTCGACGACGACGGGCTGCTTCAATTCCGCTTCCATGCGCTGCGCCATGAAGCGCGCTACCGCATCGGTGCCAGCGCCTGCGGCGAATGGAACAATCAGCTTGATCGGTTTTTCGGGGTAGGCCTGCGCGAAGCTACTGCTGGCGGCGAGCATGCTTGCAACAAATGCGAGATGACGAACGGAACCGGCAAAAACGCCCATAACAGACCCCATTAAAGATTTGCGGCGGATTGTAGACTGCGATGTAGGCGTAAATGGTGAACGCTGCGTTACAGGCGGAACGTGCGCCAGCCTATCGGTGCACTTGAGGGGAAACCATGAACCAGATGAGCACAGATCGCGAATTTGACGCGGGCGTCACGATTCCGGGGCCGCAATCCGCGCATTCAACGCCGATTGATCGTCTCTCCACCCTTTTCGCGCTTCGTTTAGTGCTCACACTCGGGCCTAAATTCAATTTGCGCCGCGACATCAATGATGTGATGACGCTTTCCGCGCGGCATTTGATTTGGCCGGTGTCGATTGCGCAAAAGGTTCAGAAGTTTCTCGCCGGACGCTGCGTGGATATGCCCGCGTGGGCGGGTGTGGCGAAGCTCTCGCCGGAGGAATTCATTGCGCGGCACGGCGTGTGGAACGGCACGTACGACGATACGACACTCTTCTACTACCTCGACGAATTTTGCAAACAGAACGCGAAAGACTTGCTCGCGCTCTTTCAAACAACAGTGGACGCGCTCGAAAAAGCAACGCGCGATACGCCCGTTCGTATCCAGCAAAACATCGACATGCTCGCCAAAGTGCTCACGCTCAATCCATCGGAGCGCGCGCTGATTCTTTGCGCATCGCTCGCTAAGGTGAGCCGCGATCTGCGCCCCATATTGGTGGATTGCAAAGCGGCGAGTGCGGCGGAAGCGCATGCGATGTTGGGCGACGTGATGAAAGTGTCGCCGAACGATGTGGGCGTTGCTATGAAGCCGGGCGGTCGCTTGGAATCGCTCGCGTTAATCGACGCGCCGATTGCTGAACACAACATTACTGATCTTGGCGACTTGATGCGCCTTTCAGATCGTTTGCTGCCGATCCTGCAAGAGAACTACGCCGACGAAGGCGAGATGATGGCGGCGTTCACCAAGCCCGCGCGTGCAAGCGAGTTGACGCTCGCCGACTACCCGCACGTGGAAGACGATGCGCGCTATCTCGCCGCGATGCTCAAGGCCGCAACCGCGCGGGGCGAAAAAGGCGTGAACGTATTGATTTACGGCGCGCCAGGTACGGGCAAAACGGAATTCGCGAAAGTGGTATCTGCGCTTTCGGGGGCAGAGCTCTACGAAGTGGAATGCTTCGACCGCGAAGGGCAATCGCTTTCCGGCAAAGAGCGCTACCGCTCGTTGCAAGTAAGCCAATCGTTCCTGAAAGGGCGCACGAATACCGTGCTCTTGTTCGATGAGGTGGAAGATGTGTTTCCGACCAATCCGTCGGAAGCGCTCAATATGTTTTTGTCGGACGAGCGGCATCGCGGCAGCGTGAATGGCAAAGCGTGGGTGAACCAAACGCTCGAATCCAATCCCGTGCCAACGATTTGGATTTCCAATTCGATCAACCAAATCGATCCGGCCTATCGTCGCCGATTCCAGTTTCATCTGGAGCTGAAAAATCCGCCGCAGAACGTGCGCGCCAACATCACGCGCAAGCACTTGAGCGGACTGGATGTCACCGATGAATTCGTTGAAAAGCTGGCCGCGCGGCGCACGCTCACGCCTGCGCAGATCCACGCGGCTGCGCGCTTCGCGCAACTCGCGAAAGGGGAAGTAGCCGATTCGGTTGAAGAGTTGGTGCTCAAGCAGTTGGATCGCTCTGACGCTGCGCTCGGCTTCAAGGAAGAAGATCGCGAAAGCAAGTTCCGCCCGCTGGTGACGACCTATGACTTGAGTTTGCTCAACATCGAATCGCGCCACCCGGTCGACAAGATGATCGAAGCGATTGCGAAGAAGGGCAAGGCGTCGCTCTGCTTCTACGGCATGCCCGGCACGGGTAAAACCGCGCTCGGCGAGCACATTGCGAAATCGATTGAGCGCCCGCTCATCATCAAAAAGGCGAGCGATCTCGTCTCGAAATACGTCGGCGAGACCGAGCAGAACATGGCGGCCATGTTCAAAGAAGCGACGACTGAGAAGGCCGTGCTGTTGCTCGATGAGGCTGATAGCTTCCTGCGTGCGCGCTCGATGGCGCAGCGCAGCTATGAAGTCACCGAAGTCAACGAAATGCTGCAACAAATGGAGCGCTTCGATGGCGTGTTCATCTGCACGACGAACTTGATCGATCAAGTCGATGAGGCGGCGCTGCGCCGATTCACCTTCAAGATTCAATTCAAGCCACTCACCCGCGAGCAGCGCGAGCGTATGTTCGCGACCGAAGCGCTCGATGGCGACGCCTCAAAATTCACCGAGAAAATCCGCAACGGCCTACACAAGATGGAGATGCTCACCCCCGGCGATTTCGCAGCGGTGAAGCGCCAGATTGTGCTCTTCGACGAAACGCTACCGCCCGACGAGTTTCTTGCGCAGTTGGAGCAAGAACATCGGGTGAAGCCTGATATCAAGTGGAGTCGCTCAATTGGTTTCTAGCAACGGTGATTGATATTGGCGAGGGCGTATCAGGCTCGCGGCGTCGTCCTCGGGGTCGCGCCTTCGGCCTCCTCGGCTTGCTCACGCAAACCGCCCCTTCGCGCCTTGCCCGGATATCAAATGGGGTCGCTCCAATCGGTTCTAGCGCGAACGCTTTGGGTTCGCTAGCGGTGTATCGGGCTCGCCGCCGCCGTTTCAGATCGTTCGCGAATGCAGCAGCTTACCTGTGTCATCGAAATAACTCACCTTTAGCTCTCGCGTTTGCGCAACGTAGCGCAACAACCCGAAGTTGAAGCGATCGCCGAACACGAAGTGATTCCCTCGGGTATGGCGCTCTCTCGCTCCGTTATCCTTCTCAAAGGTTAGAAATGTGGCAAGCGGACCTGCCATGAATTCGTAAACGCCCTGTTTTTCGTTTCGCGGCCATTCCCGTGCGAAGTGATAGTCGGCGGAAAGCAGAACCGTCGTGGCATCATGCTCGCGACGCGCAGCGCGAAACGCGTCGAGAAGTTCATCACGCTCGGTGGCGTAGTTTCCCCATGCGTCTTTGCTCGCGCCATGAAACGGAACGCTTGTTGCAATGAGCCGATATTTCGCTTTTGACGCACTGAAATCCTTGAGGAAACGAAGCTTTTGCGCGGGCCCGAGCATGGTCTTGTTCGGACCGTCGTCCATCGACTGCACGCTGCGGAAGCGCCGCGTGTCGAGCACAAACAGCTCGAGATCGCTCCCAAGTGCCAGCTTTCGGTAAAGCCCGAACGAAGGCTCCGCGCGCGCTGGCCAGTATTCACGAAATACGTGCTCCGCGAGCGCCATGCTCGCATGTCCACCATGGGCGTCGTTTTCAATTTCGTGATCGTCCCATGTCGCAATAAATGCGGTGCTTGCCATCAGCCGCTGCAAGCTTCGATCATCGCGATTCGTGGCATGCTTTCGCCGATAGTGGTTAAGCGACGGCGAAAAATCTCGGCGGGGAATATCAGCGTAAATCGTATCGCCAAGATGAAGAAATGCGTCCGCACGCTGCTCCGCTACGACGTCGAAGATACGAAACGGCTGGTAGCGCTCTTCCATATCACCTGAAAACGCGAGGGAAAAGTCGCCGCGCGCATTTGCTCTCGGCGGTGTATTGAATTGCTGGATTTCGGAGATCCGCTCAGAGGCTCGGTAGGCAGCGTAATAGATCGTAGCTGCGGAGGGCAGTCGCGAGAGGCTCACGTTCAACGCAGATGAACGAGTGGGATCAACCGCTTGCGGCGCGCTGCGCGTGAGCCTGTCGGCGTTGTCAGCAAATGCGGCGCGGTCTACGCTCCACGCCACCGAGAGTGTGCTTGCCTCGTTTGCATGAAGATTCACGATTGCGCTCGCATCGCTTACGTCGAAAACAGCAGGCGGGCGAATCAGTACGCGGCTTTTCGCAAAGACTGCGCTTCCTGGCGTGCTGACCACCCCAGTGGCCGCGAGTCCGCGAAACCACCGGCGGCGTGCCGGTGAATCCGGATAGTCCTCATCGCGCGCAGCATCAATTGAAACAGCACGTTGCTGGTCGGTCAGATCATCGAATTTCATCGAAACCGATGTTAGCGGGTGACAGCGGGAGAGCCAATGAGTCTGCTTAAACACCAGGCGATCGCGAGCGGGTACGGCGTGGATTCAACGCTTCCCGCAAGCTTTGGCAAAATCAGGTGATTACCGTTCGCATGTAAGCGCTCAAGCGCTCCGCATTCCTCGCTCTCGATGTCCGATTCCAGCTCCAACACACGTTTGTCTCTTCGCGACGCGCTTCTTCGCTGGACGCGCGACCACACGACGGGGGCGGTGCTGGCAGTCGTCGCAATCGCCATCGCCTTGCTCGCGCAAATCAGCCTTATCGGTGGCTGGCATTTAGGTATGGCCGAGCCGAGGATTCAGATTGCCCCGGTTAACGCGAGCGTCGCCAATCTACCCAATGAGCCCGAGCAGCTGGTTTACAGCTTTAACGGTGGGCAGGCGGTTTCCGCCACCCGAACGATCAACATCCCCACTGATCGGGTACTGGGGGTTCGCCTCACGCTAAATCAAATCCCAGCGGCTACGCGGCTCAATCTCGGCTGGGTCGGCACGCGTGATCGGCGACGGCCGACCAATCTATCGGTGAGCCTGCCGCCATCGGCTGAACCGAGAACCCTTGACATTCCGCTGCGTGGTCATAGCGAATGGCGCGACAACGTGACGCAGTTTGCGATTCTTTTCGCGGCCCCCGCCGGAGCGTCACCCATCACGCTCTCGAAAGCCGAGTGGATCGTGGCCACCCCAGTAAGCGCGGTGGCGCACACCCTGCGTCGCTGGACGTTTGCCGACAACATTGTTCCGGTTGAATCCAGCTTCGTACGAGTTTTGCCGTTCGTCGCGTTCGTTTGCCTTGCGGCAGTGCTCGTGTTCGCTGCGCTCGCTTGGTTTCGCCGAGACGCGCCTGATCGTAAACGTAATGGGCTGATCGGCGCGCTCTGGGTACTGCTCGGCATCTCAACGCTATTGGCGCTCTTTGCCACATCAAAGATTCACCTTTCTATGGCGAGTGGTGTATCGCTCTTAGTCGCTGCAGCATTTGCGGCAGCACTTTTCGGCCCGCGCAGCAAAGCGCTCTCGACGCTCATGGGCGGGTACGCCATCGACGCGTGCGCCGCACTGCTAGCGGCAGCCGCCGTTGCAATGGGCGGATGGCAGTTCGCATGGGTGCCGGTGGTTATCCTGTTCGCGCTTCTCGCGAGACGCTTCCCCAGTTCAGTTTCATCGGTGCGCGCCCTGCTTTTCTGGCTGCCGCTACTGGCAATTGGCGGGGTTACTCAGGCGACAGCGGCACAAAGGCTGACATTGCCCGATGTCGCACTGCGCGATCCTTCAAATGCCCTCGCATCGCTCGCGTTGTTGAGCGCGCCCTTTATTGCTGCCCTGTGCGCGTTCGTGCTGTGTGTGTTTTTCCTACCTTCATCAGCGCGGAAATCACGCGACAAATTCGCCGCATTGGTGAGCTGGTTTGTATTTCTGGGGACGCTCGCGACCATTGCGATGGTTTCGCCAAAATCAGCGGGGGCGCTCAATGCCTTGTGGTGGCTACCGCTGGCCGTTTGCCTGACAGCCTGGCTGCTCCCCGCGCTGCAATCGCGCGTTGCGAACTCGGCGATTGCGCCCTCAACTCACGAGAAAACCGAAGCCGATCTCTCAGTCGTCGTGCGGCAACTATTCGATGGGGCCGCAGAATCCTTCGAAGCGGCGATTGCCGACGGGCGAACCGCGAACGCACTCGCGCCGCTTAACCGTATGCGCGAAATTGCGCCCGCCAGTCTGCGCACGCGCACCGCTGAATTGAACTACGCATTGCGTGGCACCCGGCTCGAAACCGCTGCCGCTGCGTATCGTGCACTCCTTGAGCAGCCGAAGGACACGCTGAACGCGAGCGCTCCGCAAGCCAATGAACTCGTGCTTGCCTACGCCAATCGCACCGGCGATTTACAAACCATCATTGATCGACTCACGGGCGAAACGCTAAACCAAGATCACGCGCGCCTTCTTGCGCGCGCTGTGCTTCTAGCCGCGCCCGCCGATCAAGTGGAGCCGGCGCGGCTTCGAGCCATTGAGATTCTTCGCTCAATCGCGAAGCCCAACAATTTGGCCCATGAGATTGCCGAGTTGCATTTGCTCGGTGATGAATGGCAACAGGCGCAGTATGCGCTTGCAGAGTCCGACTTCACACCGCAATCCTTGCCAGGACAAATTTATGTGGCAAGGCTCGGCATTCTCGCAACCAATGGCTCGCAAACCTACGTCGATCAAATCCAAAAATTCGCAACCTGGAATAGCGAACTTGAATTAGCGCACTTAGCGATGGGCGAGATGATGCACCGCGACGGTAAGCTGAGGGCCGCGCGTGCCCGTCTTTCATTGGTCGGGAAAACTGACATTACGCTTTGGGCCGCAGAGCGCAGATTGTTAAACATTGACGCGCAACTGAAAGCCCAGGACGTTAGCGCCGATACCGAGACTGCCGCCAAACCATAGCCGCTCGATTGGTGCACCAACCAAAGCCGGTGGGCCGCGCTGGGCGCTGTTTCCCGACACTGCGTTGGTGCCGGCCGGACTGGAACCTGTTCGTAAGATTTTCATGAAAACACGATTACTGCTTTATCTTGCCCATGCGATTGATCATCTCGCGTTGCTGATCTTTGCAACGGCCGTCAGCGCGATTGCGATTGATTTTGGTGTTGCGCGTTGGGAAGATTTAATGCCCTACGCTGCCGGTGCGTTCTTCATGTTTGGCGTAGCGTCTCTCCCGGCTGGGCGCTATGGCGATCTGTGGGGACGGCGCGCGATGATGCTGGTTTTCTTCTACGGTATGGGCGCATCGCTGATGCTCGTGGCGCTCACACAAACACCGTTGCAGATGGGAATCGCGCTCACCCTGATGGGTGCGTTTTCAGCGATCTATCACCCGGTGGGCATTCCCATGTTGCTGCAGGATGCGAAGAAAGCTGGGAGTGTGATCGGAGTGAACGGCCTCGCAGGAAACCTAGGCGTTGCTTTCGCTGCGCTGCTCACTGGTTTCTTGGTGAAATATCTTGGGTGGCGCGCTGCTTTTGTCATTCCCGGCGTGTTGTGCATTTTGCTCGGCATCTACTTTGGCCTCGTGGTTCCCAAGGAGTTAGGCTCTCCAGCGAAGCGGTCTCAGAAGCGCGCGCTGACGATTGATCGCAAGATGGCGATCAGAGTGTTCGCAGTGCTAACGGTAACGACGACGATGAGCGGCATCGTGTTCAATTTCACGACTAATGGCAACGGCGAGTTGCTGCGTGAACGGCTAAGCGCCGTGGCGGCCGATCCTGCGCTGTTGGGCGCACTGCTAGCAGGTGTGTACGTCATCGCCTCGCTCGCGCAAGTCATCGTCGGGCGCTTGATTGATCGATTCCCCATCAAGTATGTGTTTTTGCCGATCGTCTGCTTGCAAGCGATCTCGTTTGCAGCGGCGATCTACGCAACCAACTGGTGGTTTTATGTCGCGCTCATCGCTTGCATGACCTTTGTGTTTGGCGCGATTCCTTTCACCGACGCAATCATCGCTCGCTTTGTGGATGACAGAATGCGCTCGCGAGTGGCGGGTGTTCGCTTAGCGGTGAGTTTTGGGTTTTCTTCACTGGCCGTGTGGGCACTTGGCCCCTTCGTAAAAACCAGTGGATTCGCGACGCTCATCATGCTGATGACGGCAATCGCCGTTGTTACCACGCTCGCGGTTTGCTTTTTGCCAAACCGTGATCCGCAGCCTGTTTAGACTAACTAGGAATTTTGCTTTCCTCCCAGTTCGATGCGGGCAAGCAGTCATTCAAACATCAAGTAGATTTTATACTTTATCGCCCGCTTGCTCCAATAAACACTCGGTTTAAGTAAAAAAACTGAATCAAACCCGCTGCGGCTGAGCTACCAAGAATCGACGAATCCCCGCACGAATCGCGCGCGCAAGCTTCAGCTGATGATCTGCGTTTGCGAGCTTGCGCTCTTCTTCAGGATTTGAAATGAACGCGGTTTCGATGAGCACCGATGGCACGTCTGGCGAGCGAAGCA
The DNA here is from genome assembly GCA_013298145.1 of Betaproteobacteria bacterium. GTDB lineage: Bacteria > Pseudomonadota > Gammaproteobacteria > Burkholderiales > Casimicrobiaceae > Casimicrobium. Next base: position 28,706 of record JAAFJO010000005.1, on the reverse strand, counting down.
CGGCAAAGTTTGCAAACTCCAACTCGCGCTTATGCATTTGATTGACTTGCTTTATTTCGCGCAGCACACCTGCGCCAAGCTTTGAAGAGTCAGCGTTGGTGATCGACTGACTCATCTCAAAAATCATTTTTGCGAGCGCAGGATCACGGTCTTTCAGGCGCACACCGCCGATTGAGTCAGACTGATTTTCTTTGTCAGCAATCCAGCGCGCCGCCGCGCTCGATGCGCCGCGCTCCGATAGCGCGTACACCGACGAGCCACGCGCTTCGCGACGAGTAAACGCATCGGCATGGATCGAAACGAACACATCTGCATTGACACTTCGCGCTTTGCGGACACGCTCAGCCAAGGGGATAAACACGTCTTCTTCGCGCGTCATAAAGACGATCACGCGCTTATCTTGCTCGAGCAAAAGTTTGGTTTTGTGTGCAATCGCGAGAACGACGTTTTTTTCATACGTGCCCGCTGGTCCAATCGCTCCCGGGTCCTCGCCACCATGACCTGGATCGAGCACCACCACCCAGGGCTTCACAGGGCCGGGATGCGGCTTGCCTTTGCCGGCTGCTGGCGGCGCTGACACAGTCGCGGGTGGACGTGGCGCATTTGCGGTTGACGTTGATGGCGGCCCCGAAGAGACCGGCGGCGCGCTAGGCGCTGCAGCGACCGGATCTTTGTTTGGCGCGGTTGCGAGCGGCGCGGTCGGTGCGGGAGGTACGGTCGGTGCAGAAGGCACAGAAGGCGAAGTACGCCCACCTCCTTTGCTGGCCTCAGTTTGCATTGCTTCAAGCTGCAGCTCACGCTCATTAAGCTTTGCGAGAAACTCTGCGATGGGATCTTCGGCATCAACGGGCGTGAGATCAATCACCAAGCGATGCCGATACTGCCCGACCGGTGGCAACACAAAGGCCACAGCTTCTGCGCGCCCTTTGAGCTCTAAAACAAGGCGCGCAGTTTCTGGGCGAAACTGTCCGATGCGCGCGCGCCCCACGACACCGGTTTCGCCTTTAAGCGCGTCAAGCGCTTGCTGAAAGGCGGCATCCGCTTTCACATCGGTAAGGTCGACCACAGCACGATCCGGATTAGCCAGTGTCGAGAGCAAAAAGCGAAGCTCATCGTCGGATTCAATGGTGACTCGCGTGTAGGCCTTCGCGGGCCATGCGCGCACCGCGCGGATGCGTGTGGCGGCGAGCGAAACACCCGCCGCGCCGCTTGCCACAAGTGCAGCCAGCAGCTTCAGCGCCCGTCGCCGGGCAAGCAGGCGGGATTCAGTGCTCATGTGCCTTTACGAGCAACGAAAACACGACGTCCGTCCCTTTCAAACACGAAGCGCACATGCAGATCAAATGGCATAAAGGATTCAATGCGCTCAGGCCACTCAACAAGCTGCACGCTCGCGCCATCGAAGTACTCATGGCCGCCACGCGCCTCAAAATCGTCTTCGCTTTCGATGCGATAGGCGTCGAGATGATGAATCTCGCCGATGTCGGTGTCGTAGCTTTCAACGAGCGCGTAAGTCGGGCTTTTAATCACGCCATCGACGCCAAGCGCGCGCAAAATGCCGCGAACGAACGTGGTTTTACCCGCGCCCAATTCACCATGCAAGGCGATCGCACAAGGGGGTGAGAGTGCGCGTGCGAAATCGGTGGCAAACTCAAGCGTTGCCGTTTCGTCCGGCAAGAAGAGCTCGAAATCGCGGTCGCTTTCTACAATCGAAGCCATGTCAGCTGATACGTCTGTCCAAACTGTGAATCAATCCACGCTCGCCGCGCAAATTGTCAGGCTTGGGCGCGAATTGGGATTCGCAGACGTCGGCATCGCCGACATCAATTTGTCGGCCGAGGCGCACGGGTTTCAAGCATGGATCGCAGCGGGTTGGCATGGCGATATGGAGTATATGGCGCGGCATGGCGAGAAGCGTTGGCGCCCCGATGAACTCGAGCCCGGAACTCAATCGGTGATCTGCGTGTTGCTTGATTACCTTTCGACTGACACGGAGCAAGCGGAGGCGAATCTCGCTAATGGTGAGCGCGCTTACGTGTCGCGCTACGCGGTCGGGCGCGATTACCACAAGGTGTTGCGCAACCGATTGCAGCGATTCGCGGACGCAATAAACGAGCGCATCGCCCGGCATGAGTTTCGAGTCTTCACCGATTCGGCACCGGTATTGGAGATCCCGTTAGCCGTGAAGGCTGGGCTTGGTTGGCGCGGAAAACATACGCTCTTACTCAATCGAGACCGTGGGTCGTTATTCTTTTTAGGCGAAATCTACACATCGCTTTCGCTCAGCGCCGCGCCGGCCACGCAAACCGAGCATTGCGGAAGTTGCAGCGCCTGCATTGACATTTGTCCCACCCGCGCAATCGTTGCGCCGCATCGACTCGATGCCCGGCGCTGCGTGAGCTATCTCACCATTGAACACAAAGGCGCTATCCCGATTGAGTTTCGTCGAGCCATCGGAAACCGTGTTTACGGTTGCGACGATTGTCAGCTGGTGTGCCCATGGAATAAGTTTGCCAAGCGTGCGGCGACGCCGGATTTTCAAGCGCGTCACTCGCTGGACGACATTTCCTTAGTCGCGCTTTTTGACTGGGACGAGGCCCAGTTTTTGAGCCACACGGAAGGCAGCGCAATCAGGCGCATCGGCCACGAACGTTGGCTTCGAAACATCGCTGTTGCCTTAGGCAACGCGCCAACCACCCAAGCAATCATTGACGCCCTTCGAGCGCGGCAACATCACGCAAGCGCGCTTGTTCGCGAGCATGTCGAGTGGGCGCTCACCCAACACACCTCGCCTGCGCCCGATGCTTGAACTAGCAGCCCGTAGAGCGCGGGCTCGGTTCTCGCAAGCGTACAATCGTTGAGAGATTTTTTAACAAGTTTGTACGTACTATGCCCCGCGCCCCATTTCGCCGCAAAAGCGGCACTCGTGAAACCAATCAGCTGGTGCGCTTGGCCGAGGGATTGGCATCTTCACGGTCGCGCGCTGAGGATATTTTTTGGGAACGAGAGCTCGAAGCGGCTGTTTCCCATTACCTCGAGCAAAACGACGACGAATCGATCAATCGTGCGTTGGATCGCGCGCATGATTCTGAGGACGATACCTTCGATGCGCTGGCCGACGTGGTTGAATCGCTCAGCGAATCGATGGTGACTCAAACTGATGTCGCGTCTGTTCGCACCACGCTCTTTTGCGCACCAATTTTGGTGTGGGGTCGTGGTCAAATCCCCGCGCGGCAAATCCCCAAACAATCATTGGTCAATCTCGCAGTTCAGCTGGGCGCACACGTATTCTCATCAAAAGCGAGTATTGCGCTCGCCGATCATTTATTCGCGCCCGATCAACTGCCCCATAGCTACGTGGAATCGCGCGAAATGTTGACCTCTCTCGCGCAGGCGATTCGTGAGCGCACTCACCTTACTGTTGATGCGAGCACGTTAGAAGAAGCGCCCGATGTGGTCTGCGATATGCGCATGATCATCGGCGCCGTGCAAGTCACCGATGGCTCACCCATGTTTGCGTGGGAAGAGATGACTACATCGGTAGAAGAAGCGCGGCAATCATCGCTCACTGCGTGGCGCTCGCAAGGCGGGGCAGCGGTTCAGCCGTTGCTCGTCGGCTGCCCATTCGAGCTCACGCTGCCGCGCACATTTTTCGCGGCATGCCGCGAAGCGGATTTGGGATCACGCGCCTACTCAATTGGTGCCTCTGTTTCCTACCTCGAAGCAGTCACTGCCACACCGCCCAGCAAACTCACCGCCATCATCGGCGGTTGCTGGGGTAACGGGCTCGAGGAATATCGCATTGGGTTTTCCGTAGGCGACGACGATGAAATTGTTCACGGCACGATTTGGCCGCTTGTGAGTGATGAAGCGGAAGACACGCCCGTCGTTGAAGAAATTGAGACCTTGCTTAAAGCCGCAGGTGTTGGGCAGATTGTCGTTCTCGAAGAGCGCTTACCGCTCGAATTTTGTGATGACTGCGGCGCGCCACATTTCCCAAATCGCGACGGCGAGATGTTGCATGCGCACCTGCCTGAAGATGCAGACACGCGCGGCGTTCAACTTCACTAGCTCGCAACTCGCCAAACGTACCGATAGAAGCCTATCTGATCGCGCTGCACGGCGCGCCTGCAGCAATCGCATCTTGTGTCGCCAAGTCATTTGAGTCAGTCCACACCGTCAGATGGCCGATTGCGGCACAGTGATTGCGAAAATCCGCACTAAAGCTCATTAACATTTTACGTTTAGCCCCCAAATGAACGGCGCTATAAAGAATAAAAGTGAGTCTTCATTTTTAATTTTTTTAAGCAGCCACCCCCGATTCAGCAAGCGTAGTAACGCTATCGTCATTAGCCCCTCATGCTCCCTCGTCGCGAACTCACGCTTTTTATCGCCGTCGTCCTTCTGTGGGGGGTGAACTGGCCGATGATGAAAATGGCGCTGGCGGAGCTCGATTTCTGGGTGTTCCGCACGTGGTGCATCGTGGCGGGGATCCTTTGGTTTCTCGGCTATCACTTAAAGACTGGTGTTTCGCTCGCGATTCCGCGCGAACATTGGTGGCGTCTCGCGGTGTGCGCGCTCTGTAATGTGGCAGGCTGGAATTTGTTGTCGGCCTCAGGCCTCTCGCTCTTACCGTCTGGGCGGGCAGGCATCTTGGCTTACACCATGCCGCTCTGGGTTGTGTTGCTCTCACGATTTTTATTGAATGATGTACTGACGAAATCGCGCATCGCAGCCATCGCGATTGGAATGCTTGGCATTGCCCTTTTGCTCATTGATGAATTCAATGCGTTGCGCAGCGCCCCTGTTGGTGCGTTACTTATGGTGAGTTCGGGTTTCGTGTGGGCCTTCGGGATCATTCTCACCAAAGGCTTTCCGCGTAGCGTGCCAACGACGAGCATCACCCTCTGGAGTTTCATCATCGGCGGCTGGCCCATCCTGCTGGGCGCGATCGTCTCGCCGCATAACGCGTGGCTGCCTACTAGCGCAACTGCCTGGGCTGGCCTCCTCTACAACGTGGTGATCGTCTTCGGTTTCTGTTGGTTTGCATGGAACGAGTTAGTGCGCAATTTGCCTGCTCAGGTAACGGGCATCAGCTCACTCGCGGTTCCGGTGGTCGGCTTCGTGAGTGGCATGCTGATCCTGGGCGAACGGCCGAGAGCGTTTGACTACATTGCCCTACTTGCCATCGTGATGGCCGTGGCGATGGTGCTGCTACCAACGCGCAAACGCCAATGACCACTCAACGACAACGCTACGCGGCACTTTTGCGTGCGGTCAACGTCGGTGGCACTGGCAAACTCGCGATGGCGGATCTCAAGACGATCTGCGAGCGTTTGAAACTCGAGCAAGTTCGCACCTACATCGCAAGCGGCAACGTCGTATTTGGCAGTGATCTCACTGAGTCGCAGATCGTGCTGGCGCTTGAAGCCGCGCTCCTCAAACACATGGGCAAACCCGTCGGCGTGTTGGTTCGCAACGCGAGCGAACTGGAGGCGATCGTCGCAAACAATCCGTTTCAAGACTCGCCGGGCAATCGAGTGGTCGCGTTGTTCATGCCAACGCCGCCACAGCCCACCGAAATCGCCGCCGCAACGGGGCGCAAAGACGAACAACTCGCCCTAGGGTGTCGCGAAATCTACATTCACTACGGCGCGGGCATGGCCGATTCGAAGCTAAAAATTCCCGCGGCCGCGCGAGGCACGGCTCGAAACATGAACACGGTGAAAAAACTTGCTGAGATGTGCGCTGAGACGGCTTAGGCAAACGCTGTGCTATCGAAAGCGCTGGGGAATGCGATCAGCAAACGGATAGAGCGAAAAGTAGGGTTTGGCTTCTTCGATCACGCGTAGAACAGAGGGCCGCTTGACGAGCCGATCAAAGTAGGCGCGCAGGTGTTCGCACTCAGCCGGGAACGGCTGCAATGTGCTCGAATAGAAAAGCGCTGGTGCTGCGGCGCAGTCGGCAAGACTGAAGTGTTGGCCAGATATCCACACCTTCGACGCCATGCGGCGATCAATCAAACCATACGCCGTTTTCAATGTCGCATATTCGGCGCTTAAGTCGGCGTTGGCGCCTTTGATGCGATCAGCAACGATCGCCTGCAGCGGTCTCTGAACATAGTTATCGAACACACGATCCCAGAAACGCACGTCTAAGGCTGTCTCCCAATCGGCGGGTATGAGCGTGTGCGTCCCTGCAAAGTAATGATCCAGATATTCGATGATGATGCTGGACTCAGCGACGTCGCGCTGGCGACCCTCATCGCGGATCACAGGAAACTTGTTGAATGGCCAGATTACTTGCAGTTCAGCCTGGCCGACTTCATCTCGAAAATCAATGATTCGCGGTACAAACGCGACGTTGTTCTCGTAGAGCGCGATGAGAACCTTGTGGCAGAACGACGATAGCGGATGGTAGTAAAGGGTGATAGACACGATGAGTTGTTTGTTTGCTTTGCTATGCGCTTCCGTCGCGATCTTGCGTGCTGAACTTAGCGCTGACGGGCACCACCACGACTGGCCAGCTCGGCGACCCAAGCCTTCGTGTCATGACATGCGTCCATCGCGCGTTTGTACGCGTCGCGCTCAGTGGTGCGAGACAGATAGGCCTGTTCAGTCGCACCAAGGGTGACGAGGTCGTGCCACTGCGCGCGTTCGAGCGCGTAGGTCACCGAAATATCGGCCGCTGTGAATGTCTCCCCCGCTAGATAAGGCGAGCTTTCGAGCCGACGGCTGACATGGCCCAGTCGGCTCTTGAACGTTTTCAGCGCCCAGTTCACGAGCCAGCTATCGCGCTCCGCCTCTGGTGCCAAATTGCGGCCGACCAGGACAGTGTTCCACGGCACCGCAAGACCCGCCTCGCCCAGGTGAAGAAACTGCTGGTAGTAAGGAAAGCTAGGGTCTCGCGGCTCGGGTGCGAGCGGTGTCGGGCCATGCTTAGCCATCAGGTACTGCATGATCGCAATGGATTCGACCATCACGACGTCGCCGTCTTGTATCGCCGGAATAAAGCCGCCGGGATTAATCGCAAGAAATTCGGGATCAGCGCGCAGATCGGTGAGCAGGTTGACAGGCCTGAGTTTGTATTCAATTCCTAGCTCTTCCAGCAGCCAAACGACTCGGAATCCACGCCCTTCTCCAAAGACAGTGATCATGCCGGTATGGTCCTAGTTCGGAATGTTGGGCTCGACGAGCGCAGCAAGGTTTGCTAGCGATTCTTGCCACCCGAGGTAACACGCCTCAACCGGAATCGCAGTCGGGATGTTTTCTTGTGCGATCGTGATTTCGGTACCCACCAAAACTTGCTTCATGGTGACCGTAACGATCATTTCTCCTGGCAGATTTGGATCGTCGAATGAGTCCGTGTAGCGCAGCCGCTCGTTAGGTAAAAATTCTAGGTACGTTCCACCAAACGAGTGCGAATCCCCGGTGGTCATATTGGTGAACGACGCAGCATGTCGCCCGCCAAGCTTGGGCTCCAATTCGTGAACCGTGCAATAAAACCCGTTCGGCGGAATCCACTTCGCGAGCGCACCTGGTTCGATGAATGCGCGAAAAAGCTTTTCAGGGGTTGTCCTCATTACCCGATGTAGCGTAACGGTATTGCCAGTCATAGGTTGTCTCCTAAGTAAACGCGAAATTGCGCCAATCACTTCAAGGTTTTCGACTTCACGTAGACCAAAAGTGTTTCTACGCTGACTTCCCCGCATTTTGCGAGGACATACGTGATCGCTCCAACGCAGCCTACGATGCTAAGAAGCGGTAGCCATACTAACCATTCGGCCATCGGCGAGCGCACTAAACCACGGAATTCGTATCGCGAAACTTTGCGAAACATCCGCACGGTATTGTTGCATTGTTACTATGTCGACGCTCAGCGCCGAACGGCGCGTCGATCCCCTTGAATTGAGCGTAGCGCGCCTTTCTGCATGATCTAGCGCGAAGCGTTTCCCGCACGTGGCTCGCTATCGACAAGCCGTCAATTGTTAATACCCGCTAGCTTACGGTCGAGGGTACGATCACTGCCGGCTCGGCGCGTTGGTGCATCGATGTCGAGCGAGCAATAAGTAATGGGGTTTCGGCACAGCAACCCTTCGCGAGAAAACTGAGTTGAGAAGCGGGCCCGGCGATTTCCTCACTTAGATGAAGCGGGGTCGAGCTTCTTTTCAGCGAGCTTCATTTCAACGTGATTAGCGAAACGATTCAAAATGGCTTGCCAACCGTCGCGTTGCTGTTCAATCGAGTGAGTTGCTTCGCTATCGAACGATTGCCGCAAAAGCACACCGCCGCCTTGTTCTGCAAATTCAACGCGCACGGTACGCGTATCACCCATTGAGAACTCGATTAACTTGTAATCGACGACGCTCGTGTAGGTGCCAGCAAAGCCGAAACCAAAACTGCCGTCTTTCGCCTCCATCCGAGAGGTAAACACACCGCCGATTCGCAAATCTACTGTTGAGCGGGTGGTGTGCCAATCGTCAGACGCTGCATTCCATTGGACGATGTCCGCAGGATCGTTCCATGCCGCCCAGACGTCAGCAACCGGGGCCGCGATAAATCTTTCTATCAAAATTCTCATGAGCTCGTTCCTCAAGTTTCAATCGTCTCAAACCGTTGCTGGTCGCGTGTCGCTGATTTTGGCGTAGTGGCTTGCCGACAGCGACGAGCGCGGCTGCGCGTACTTGCAATCCGCTGGCGCTTGGCTGAGATCGGCTACCTCGTAATCCGGCGCGTATCGATTCTGGCGTCTACCCCCTACAACTGGCGCGGCCCGAATCTGCAGCAAGAGTAAACAACCTGGGGCGCGAACGCTTCCTTACAACAACGCACATCCTGGAATCGAACTGTCGCGGCGCGTCCGTTGCGCCAGGGCTCGAACCTCGGCGGATTTTCCACAAAGTGCGCGCCGCTACGTGCAGCGCTTTTTGAGCAAGCTACCGCTAGCCTTGGGAAGCAGTTTCCTCTTCGTCTGGCCAATTCTTGATGTAGCTCTTGAGCATTTTGTTCTCAAAGCTTTGCTCTTCATACACGGCCTTCGCCACATCGTGAAACGACAGCACGCCCAGCAAAGTTTCTTTGTCCATGATAGGTATGTAGCGCGCGTGACGTTCCAGCATCGACTTGCGCAGGGCCTGCACATCCATCTGCGGCGTTGCGGTCAACGGATTACCTTCCATGACCGCACCGACCGGGAGCGTTTTCATCTGCTCGCCCTGTTCATTGAGCACCTTGATCAGTTCGCGGAACGTCAACATGCCCGCAAGCTTGCCTTTATCCATCACCACGAGCGAACCGATATCGTTTTCCGCCATTGATCGTACGGCCTCAGCCATCGGCATTTCCGGCGATGCAGTAAAGAGCGTTGAACCTTTAATTCGAAGAATTTCGCTTACGAGCATGTTCGGCCTCCTGTGGATATTTTCTTAAATCGCTACGGCGACTTAATAACGAGTAGCTCCCCTGATCCCCTGTGAGAGGGGTCGGGGCTGAGGGTTGGGCCTTCCTGACGATTGCCGTGAATTCTGGAAGGCGCGATAAATGGCGGGTAGGGTATGGGAAACGCTGAGATGAGAGATTACACGAATCTTCGGCCCATAAAATCCCGATCATGGCTCGTCCCGCTTCCGCCCCCGCCCCTGACCAATGGCGTCGTGTATCAACATTCGCGCGCGATTGGTACGTCCAGGAATGGCTGCTGCTCTTTTTTGCGGTGGGCATGTTGCTATTCATTTACTTGGTGGCGAAGCACGAATCGGAGCTCGAGCGCAGTGAAATTGTGCGTGATGCCGCGTTAATTGAACAATCAATTGCACGCCGGCTTGATGCAGATCAGCTTTTTTTGGACCGCCTCGCGCTAGACATGGGGGAGGACCGTTTTTCCCCGCAAGAGTTTGACCGAATCGCCAGTAGCAGAGCCATCGAATCGGGCTACATCACCGAAATTCTTCGGGTTAAGCAAAATCTCGACGTCGCCCGGCACGCGCCTGCTATCAACTCGTTGGAAATCGTGCGACGTAATCGGGCGCCTTTCGGCGACCAAATTCGAATGTCGTCGATTACTGAGAAAACGTCGAAATCAACCTACTCTCAACCGTTTAGAAACGACTCTGGGCGTTTTTTTATCGAATACGCCGCACCGATTTTTAACCAAACACGCTTCGACGGAACGATCAACGCGGTTATCTCGTTTGAACTGCTGATGCAACGAGCCGCGCCGGAGTGGGCACACACCAAATACCGATTGATTCTGCGTGACAGTGAAGGCTCTGGGATGACCAACGCCGAACAAACGCAAATCGAGGAAAACGCATACCAACATACGATTCCGCTGAGCCTACCGTGGCGCGATCTTTCGCTTACGTTGATCGGTGCTAAACCTCCGACCCTCCTGCCGAATCTCACACTCTCAAGCGCAGTGATCGCGCTGACCGCGCTGATGGTGTGGACGCTAATCAGCCTTCGTAAGCAGCAACGAATGCGGCGACTCGCCGAGATCGAGCGCGATCGTGTTTACATGCGATCCATCTCTTCGCTTAAAGAAACCAACGATCGCTTCGAGACCGTGCTTGATTCGCTTGACGTATCCGTCTACGTTTCAGAGCTTGCCAACAACCAAATTCTCTTTGCGAACGCGCGTCTTCGTGAAACTTTCCCAGGCGTCTCAGTGGGACAGGATGCGCGCGCGTTCGAAGATGGATTCGTTGCAGCGCCCACCGCTCGCTACCCAACTGCGCAGCTCTTGCGCGGCGAGGCGATGCCGGGGGAAGTGTTTATTGACGAGCTCGAACATCGGGCCAGTCACCGCTTTTTCCTAATGCGTACCCGCGCTGTGCGTTGGGTGGATGGCCGCATGGCACGCCTCACCACGCTCGGCGACGTGACCGATCGTGTGCAGGCGGAGCGGATTCGCCAAGCCCAGCAAGACAAACTCACCCGCACTTCGCGCTTGATGTCGATCGGCGAAATTGCATCCACCCTCGCGCATGAAATCAACCAGCCACTTGCGGCAATTGCAAATTATGTAAACGGTTCAATCCGCCGGTTACGAGGTTCGGGCACCGCCGATGCTGCTGTGATCGGCGCGATGGAGAAGGCGGAAGCTCAGGTAGCTCGCGCCGGCGCGATCATCTCGCGAGTCCGAGATTTTGTAAGGACAAGAGAGCCCGAAAGACGCCGCATCGACATCAATGAACTTGTGTCGGAGACCGCGCGATTATTGGAGAGTGATGACGAAAGTCGTGCGCTCAAAATACCGCTCGAATTGGATCGTTCGCTGCCGCCTGTGTTTGCCGACAAGATCATGATCGAGCAGGTATTGCTCAATCTGCTGCGCAACGCGCGGGAAGCGATGCAGCATCTGCCAGCGGCGAAGCGAATCGCGATGGTTCGCACGGAATCGCTCAGCGACGGCATGGTTGCCGTACGTGTGTTTGACCGTGGTTCTGGAATTTCAGCCGATGCAGCGACACAGCTCTTTTCGCCCTTCTTCACCACTAAAAGCGACGGCATGGGCATGGGGCTCAATATTTGTCGCTCGCTGATTGAATATCATGAGGGTCGCCTCACATTCGAAGACAATACGGGTGGCGGCACTATTTTCCAATTCACACTACCCATCGACGAGGGACAAGAATGAGTATGCATCCAGGCATTGTGTATGTCGTTGACGACGACGAAGCCTTTCGGGATTCAGTAGCCTGGCTGCTGCAAACCAATGGCTACCAAGCTCGTTTATTCGCCGATGCAGAGTCACTCCTGAAAGATATTAAGCCTGGTAGCGGTGGTCCTCCGCGCTGCGTTGTTCTTGACGTTCGCATGCCCGGGATGAGTGGACCAGAGGCGCAAGAGACGCTTGTAAATCGCGGTATACAGGTGCCGATCATCTTTGTCACCGCGCATGCTGACGTGCCGATCGCTGTAACGGCGATTAAACGCGGCGCTTTCGATTTCATCGAAAAGCCTTTCGCGGAAAGTGATTTGTTAAAACGGATTGAGGAGGCGCTTTCTTTCGCGACTGAATCCGCAGCACAGCAAACCCAGGTTGCCTCCATCAAGCAACGCCTTGAAAGCTTGTCGGATCGCGAAAAACAAGTGCTGGAAGCGGTGGTCAATGGCAAGATGAACAAAACCATCGCCTACGACCTCGATATTTCCATCAAAACCGTTGAGGCGCACCGTGCTCGCGTGATGGAAAAGATGGAAGCCAACTCGCTGGCGCATCTCATTCGCATGATCGCGATGACTGGCGGTTAGAGCCCATCGCGAGCGGTGCGGCGCGCAGCCTGACGCGACGCCCCCGAATCGCAGGTCGCCCCGTAACATCGAGGCCCCCTTCATCGAACTAGAGCGTGTTCACTCCCAAGAAAAAATCATGACAAAACGCCACCAGAAACTGCTCATCCTTGGCTCAGGCCCGGCGGGCTACACCGCAGCCGTCTACGCGGCTCGCGCTAACTTAAAGCCTGTGCTCATCACCGGCCTGCAGCAAGGCGGCCAGCTCACGATTACGACGGAAGTCGATAACTGGCCCGCAGATGCAGATGGCGTGCAGGGCCCAGAGCTGATGGAGCGTTTCCTGAAGCATGCCGAGCGTTTCGGCACGGAAATCATTTTTGATCACATTCACACCACGTTTCTGAACGAGAAACCGATTCGGTTGGTGGGCGATAGTGGCGAATACACCTGCGACGCCTTGATCATCGCCACGGGCGCTTCAGCCAAATACCTCGGTATTCCGAGCGAAGAGAAGTTTCACGGCAAGGGCGTGTCCGCTTGCGCAACGTGCGACGGCTTTTTCTACAAAAACCAAGACGTGGTGGTGGTCGGCGGCGGCAACACGGCGGTGGAAGAAGCGCTTTATCTTTCAAACATTGCGAAGAGCGTCACGGTGGTGCACCGCCGCGACAAATTCAAGGCTGAGGCGATTTTGGTGGATCGCTTGATGGCGAAAACCAAAGACGGCGGCAACATGCGCGTGATTTGGGATCACTTTGTTGATGAAGTGCTGGGCGACGATTCGGGCGTGACTGGCGTTCGTATCAAACACATGAAGACGGGCGACGCCCAAGAGGTAAAAGCGCCTGGACTTTTCGTGGCCATTGGTCACACACCGAACAGCGGCATTTTCGACGGCCAACTCACGATGAAGGGCGGCTTTATCCAAGTGAAAACCGGGACCGACGGCGGCGCAACATCGACGAATGTTCCCGGCGTGTTCGCTGCGGGCGATGTCGCCGATCATGTGTATCGCCAAGCCGTCACCAGCGCGGGTACAGGCTGCATGGCCGCGCTCGATGCGCAAGCGTATCTGGAAGCACTCCACGGTTAGTGAGACGCTGATCAAGGTTGCACGCGAGCGTGCGTTCGGGGCGAAGTATGGCCAAGGGCAACGATCTCGGCGAGCTAGGACAACTCCTCAAAGCCGATCGTAAAGAGAAGCGGAAAGCGAAGCGCGATCATCTGGTTGATCCGAGTGCGCTCGCCTCCGCCGAGCATGAGCGCGGACCACTGGCTGAAAGCCGCGAAAGCGATGGTGTGCGATTCATCGACTTGTTCCGCCCATGGAGCGAGCTGAAGCCGCCGACAGACGCCGATAGAAGGCTTTTCCTGACCGCGGTCGCGGATGCAACCCCGATTTCAGTGGAATCGCGCGCGCTGCACACGAAACCGACGCCTCACGCCTACCCGCGGCATTCGGTTGCCGATGAGCTGGCTGCCCTTGAAGCAAGCCAACTCGCGATGAACCCTTCCCCGATGAGCTGGGATATCGGCGCGGATATTGAAGACGAGCAAAGTTTTCTTCGCGGCGGCGTGAATCCCGATTTGCTGCGCAAACTCCGTCGGGGACAGTGGACGATTCAAGCCGAGCTCGATCTGCATCATCACACGCAAGACGAAGCGCATGAGGCGCTTTCGGAATTCGTACGCACCGCGCGCGTAGCCGACTGGCGCTGCGTACGAATCGTGCACGGCAAAGGCCTTTCCAGCCACATGAAAATTCCGGTGCTGCGCGGCAAAGTGCGTCGCTGGCTTCAGCAAAAGGAAGAAGTGCTCGCGTATTGCGAACCTCGCCCAAACGGCGGTGGAAGTGGGGCGGTGTTGGTGCTGCTTCGGGGCGCAAAATAACGCAGCTCTATGCACTTATCCCATGCTTAATTGGGGCAAGCGTGTATTTATTTAGTATTCCACTAATAATCATTTATTACGGATTGCCCCCATTCAATATGAGCTTTGAGGAATAATTTATCGTTTTATTTGAAATCGCAGGTCAATCGCAGGTAGCACTCCTACATGCCACATGGGCAGACCGTGATCGCTAAGACTCAAGCGCAAAGCCTATTCCCCGCCGCATCGCTTTTGACGTGCCTCGTAGAGCACTCTTTCCAGAATGAAGGGAAAGCGATAGTCAACCTGCATTCTCCATCGCACGTTTTGGAAGCACGCGAGTCGAATTGACTCAACGCTTTGAAAAAGGAAACGCGTATGTTGATGAAGAAACTATCGGTAGCCATTCTTGCTGTAGCAAGCGTCGGTGCCGTTTCTGCGCAGTCGTTCAGCGACACCGCGCAAGTTATTTCTGCGCAACCGATTTACGAACGCGTATCAACGCCGCGCCAAGAGTGCTGGAACGAAACGATTAGTTTGGATCGTCGCACGCCATCGGCCGGCTACCAGAACGCCGGTTATGAGCCAGCGCCCATCAGCGAGCGCAGCGTTGGCGCTGGAACCGTCCTCGGCGCAATCGTCGGCGGCGTGATCGGGCATCAGTTTGGTGGATCGTCGCGTGGCCGGGATCACGGCACGGTCGCCGGCGCACTCGTCGGCGGTTTGGTGGGTAATTCAATCGAGAATTCCCAGCCTCGCGGCTACACCAATGCGAACTACGATCCGCAGCCCGCACGTGTTGACTACACGCCTGAAACTCGCTCAGTCCAGCGTTGCCAAACGGTGCAAGATTCACGCGAGCAAGTGTCGGGTTACAACGTTACGTATCGTTTCAACGGTCGCGATTACCAGACCCGTATGCCTTACGACCCGGGCCCCACGATCAATGTGCGCATCAACGTTGCGCCGGAAGTTCGTAACTATCGCTAGGAAAGTGAATCGAATAAGGTGCGATTCGTAGCTCGCCCTCCTCGGTTTAGCGCACGTCCCCCGCGCTGAGCTGCTGCGAGCCACGAACAAAAAGACGCCCACCCCGCGCGGCGGCGCTTTCTCCCCCGACTGACTGCCGCGCCCCTTACAACGGCTGTGCTCGACCGATGAGCCAGCCGTTTTTGTTTGGCTGGGCGCTATGCCAGGTTTAACAACGCGCGCGGGGTACGCCCGAAGATCGCTGCGATGTGATTGTCTGCTGCAGCGCACTACAATCGAGCGAACAATCCTTCCACCTACCGAACACGGAGTTCCAAATGATTCGTCGTCATGGCGTCGGCAAGCGTCTTTCTGAAATGGTTACCTACCACGGCTTTCTCTACCTCGCCGGGCAGGTCGCCAAAGACCCAAGCAAAGATGTGAAAGGTCAAACCGAAGAAATCCTCGCACAAATCGATGAGTTGCTCGAAGAAGGCGGCGCGACAAAAAAAGGCATTCTTTCCGCCACCATATACCTTGCAGACATCAACACGTTTGCTGAGATGAACGCGGCGTGGGACGCATGGGTTCCTGAAGGTCATCCGCCAGCGCGCGCAACGGTCGAAGCGAAGCTTGCAAACCCGGCGTACAAGGTTGAAATCCAGATCACCGCGTGCAACGGCATGAGCCAGCACGGCGGCCACGACCATCAACACTAATCGTTTAACCTAATCGCCCCTTAACCCACAACAATGTTCGATCCCATCAGATACAGCACCGCCAATATCGCCCCACCCGCTCACGTCCGCGAGGCGGAGTCGCTTCGCGTCACGCGAGCGACTGCGGACGAAGTGCTGTTTCGCGTCTACCCGTGGGCCGATTTCGTGCCCGCGAAGGCGTTGGGGTCCCGCATTTGGGATACCACTGGTAAGGACTATTTAGACCTCGCCGGCGGCGTTGCGGTGCTCTCACTGGGGCACTGCCATCCGGCTCTGGTTACCGCATTGACTGCGCAAGCGCAGAAAGCGTGGCACTTATCGAATTACATGGTGAACGAGCCCGCGATGCGGCTCGCAAAAAAACTCGTCGATGCCACGTTTGCTGATCGGGTGTTCCTCTGCAACAGCGGCACGGAAGCCAACGAAGGCGCACTCAAAACTGCGCGCAAATGGGCGAGCACGCACTACGGCGACAAAAAACATCGCATCATCTCCACCACCAGTTCGTTCCACGGCCGCACCTGGCTCGCGGTTTCAGTGGGCGGTTCGCCGAAATACACCAAAGGCATGGGCCCCGTGCCCGAAGGCATCACGCACATTCCGTATAACGATGTGGATGCGCTCAAAGCGGTGATGGACGATGACGTCGCCTGCATCATCATTGAGCCGATGCAGGGCGAAGGCGGCATGTACCCGGGCACGCCGGAATTCCTCACCGCTGCACGCGAGCTTTGCAACAAACACAACGCGCTCTTGATCTTTGACGAGATTCAAAGTGGTGTGGGGCGCACCGGCGCGCTCTACAGCTACATGCAAAAAGGCGTCACGCCTGATATTTTGACGAGCGCCAAAGGCATCGGTGGCGGCTTCCCTATCGGTTGCTTCATGGCCACCGAAGCGGTTGCCAGCGCCATGGTGCCGGGCACGCATGGCACCACGTACGGCGGCAATCCGCTCGGTGCAGCAGTCGCCGAGACCGTGCTCGATATAGTGAATAACAAGGCGTTTCTAGATCGCGTGCTCGTCGCAGAGAAGCGGATGCGCGATGGCTTCGCCGCCATCAACAAACGCCTCAACGTGTTCGCCGACGTGCGCGGCGAAGGCCTCTGGCTCGGCTGCGAACTCGTCGCCAAATACGATAACCGCGCCATCGAATTTATGAAGGCGGGACATCGCCACAACGTCGTGTTCCTAACCGCAGGAAACAACAATATCTTGCGCTTCGCGCCCGCGCTCAACATCACCGATGCTGAGATTGATGAAGGTTTAGCGCGCACAGAAAAAGCGATCGCGGAAGTCGTAAACGCAGCCTAGACACATGCGGTTTGCGGACCGAGTCGGCAGCGAGCGCCCCTTCGACGACCGCTTCATTTGCATTGCGGTCGCGCTCGCGGCAAGCATCGTATGGCTCTGGTGCTACCGATACGCATTTTCGATGACGGGCTTCGCGGAGGACTTGGGCGTCGTCGCACAGCTGCAAAGCTCGCCAACCTGGGCGGAACATTGGGCCGTCATAAAAGAGCGTTGGATCGGCCCGCTTTGGGGGCAGGGATCGACCATGTGGCGACCGCTTCCGTACTCATCACTCGCGCTCGATGTTTGGTGGTGGGGCTCCGATGCCGGCATGCTGCGGCTCACCAATTTGGCGTTGCACTGGTTGTTCGCCGCTGGCTGCGGAATTCTTGCGCATCGAATAACTCAATCTGCGCTCGTCGCGGTATGTAGTTTCGCATTTGCGCTGCTCAACCCTCTTCAACCAGAACTTAACTTTTGGTTGGTGGGCCGGTTTGACGGCTGGGCAAACTTGGCAATTGTCAGCTCATTGATTTCAGCAAGCTATGCGCAAGCATCGCTTCGATGGGCCATCGCGTCTGCGGTGTGCGCACTCGTCGCGTATGCAAGCAAAGAATCTGCTGTGATCGTGGTGCCTTTAGTCGTTGCCTTGCGAGCGACTCTGTTTGACTGGTCGAGCAATCGCGGCTCGTTTGTACGCACGCGGCTCAGCGCGGCGCTCAAGTTCATACGCCAAGAGAAAGTGCTTTTTGCACTGCATGCACTTATTTGTATCGTCTACTTGGTTGCTCGGGTGAAGTTACTTGGCGCAGCCAAGGCTGATGTTCTAGGGAGATCGTCGTCGGAACTGATGGCCATTCTCAGTGCTAGCTGGCAAGTACCGTTCGCGCTCATTCGTAACATCGCGAATATCGACGCTACCTCTAAAGCTGCGTTGACCGTGTTCATCAGCGCGGTCGCGATTGCAGCGATTGCGCAATGGTGTCGGCGCTACTCGCGTCAGAGCGGGGGCAATGTCTCTTCAGCAGCACCCGTGCGCCCTAGCTTCTTTTGTTTAATTTGGATCGCGCTGGTGTGCGCAGCAAACGGGGCAGTCGTACCAACGCTCGCGCTCGGCGACGTCGTACCACTGCGAACCTTCAGTACAGCGGTTCCCGCAATTGCGCTTTTCTCGGCTGTTTTGATACTCGGAATGCCGGTGCGCCTTCGACAGCTCATCGTCTTCACCCTGCTGCTATCGGCGTCGCTACTGCTCGTACGTAGCACACGCCCCTGGCATGACGCTGCAATCGAGATTTCTTCGACCGAACGCGCGCTCGTTCCGATCATTGCAAAACATCGGGCAGACGGCGGGCTGGGCGTCGTCCTTGTCGCAGAATATCTCGGCTCAGTCCCAACCCTCGTAAACGCGAACGCCTCAATCGTTCGCATCGCGGGCGGCTACCAGCCCCCGTTTATGAAGCCCAGTACGCAGCCCACAATCGACAACATCGTTACGTCCCCCGCCAGCGACCCGGTGAGTTATACCCTCGCGATGACGCCGTCCGCAATGGAGGACTGGTGGGGGCTATTCCGCTCGGCAGACATGCTGAAGCGCATGCTTAAGCGAGATGATTTACCCAGCGAACCCACAGCGTTCTATTGCAAGCCGCCGGGTCAACCTGCTGTGGTGGCGCTTGGCATCTGGTCCGCCACGTCCCTAAACCAGCGCGATTGGGTCAACCGATGGCGCGAAGAAGTGCAAACACACTGCCCGCAGCTCCTCAACGTGGGCGCGATTCGGAGAGAGACGCGCTCGCGCTGAATCTCCTCCACGCTAAGACGCGCTAAGAACGCGATCTCTCAAACAGCAATACAAATGCCGGACGCATCCGCCGGAATCTGACAACGCGGCGCAATTTCATCAAGGTAATCGGGATACGAATCGAAACGAAATCGCTGAATCAAACCGATGGGCGCGCCGCCGTGATGCGCGATGAACGCCTCACACGCCTCTTCTTCCAAAATCCGCGGCGAATACTTTGCCGCGATCGCCTCAAGCGACGGATCTTCGTCCCGCCACAGCGCTACATGCGGCACGCGCAGCCAATGCGAGAGCATCGGGAAGTCGGATTCGGTGATGAGGTCGAATCTCATGCGAGCGCGCGCACACTATCGCGCACGCCGCGCCACGTACTCGCTCAACACGCGATCCATTCGTGATTGCCAACCTTCGCCCATCGCCTTGAAAAACTCGACCACGTTCGGACTGTAGCGAACGGAAAGCAACACCTTCTTGTTTTCAAGTTTCGGTCGACCACGTAACGCCTTCATCGGCACCATTTGAGCGAGTTGCGCTTTCGTTAAAGGCTTCGCATCAGGATCGAGCTTCGCGGCAGCGACAATCTTTCGATCTTCCTCGACCGTGGGCATCTTGATCGAAGGTCGCTTCGGCTTACTGGAAGTTTTCATCATCGAACTTCACCATTTTTGCGTTGCGCGTCGCTTACAAAACAATACGCTTCGAGACCACTGACTTTACGATCCATTCGAAACGAGGCAGGTGAAGTTCGATGTTGTGGTGCGTGTCAAAAATCGAAGCGTTTGGCCTTACGTGCGCGAGTTCGTTCCGCAATCGCGTGTAAACGGTTTCTAACTTACCTCCGCCAATAGGTGAAAGCGAAAGTTCAACATTCGCGTCTAGGCCACGAATCGCATCATCCACTTGTTGCTGTTTGTCGGCACACTGCGAGGCGAGTAACGTGTACAACGATACAAAACGACCTATCGGTTCACTGATTGCAAGTGAATAGTTATATCGTTTAAGCAGATCAAAGTTGTACGTTCGATGAAAATTTTCCTCGTTGGTCGCAAACCACTTAGCAGACGTGAGAGATGTCAAAGTAGCGCTACCAAAAAGCGAGATGCCATCGGCGGAAGTCACGGGATGTAGTACTCCGTCCACCTCGTAGAGGCACTCACCAGTGCCAACGATTTGGCAATCACGCACGTACGACAAGACGCTCCAGAAGTGCTCAATCTGGCGCTTCGCCTCTGCAACCGCACCGTCGAGCATCCGTTTGCCTGTGTGTGGCAAACGCTTGCATATTTTGAAATGATGCAATCCAGTCTGCAAATCGCGGTTAACGATTTCGACGATAGGAAAAATACCACCTAACGCCACAAACTGACTCTCGAATTGAACCGTCTTGCTTACGACGGGGAAAACTATATTTACGTCACGCGAGTCCATTGATCGATACTCCGATAGGTTTCACGCCTCAATGCAACACCCCATAAATCCGCTCCGCCAACTCCGCCGAAATCCCCGGCACGCGCATCAGGTCTTCGACGCTTGCTGCGGCGACACCGCGCACACTCCCGAATTGCTTCAGTAAGTCTTTGCGCTTCTTTGGCCCGATGCCTTCGATATCGTCGAGTGCGGAGCCTTCGCGGTTCTTTGCGCGCTTGGCGCGGTGGCCCATGATGGCGAAGCGGTGGGCTTCGTCTTGCATTTGTTGGATGAGGTGCAAGCCGGGGTGATCAGAGGGCAAGCGAATGGGAAAACGGGTTGGCTCATCATCCGACTCGGGGAAGATGATTTGCTCCATCCCTTTTTTGCGTTCAACGCCCTTTGCACTTCCAAAGAGAACGATGTCGTGCAGCCCCGCTTGTGCGAGCACTTCGGCAGCGATACCGACTTGGCCTTTGCCGCCGTCGATCACCCACACGTCCGGTCGCGGTACCTCTTCTTTTGCGATGCGCGCGGCGCGGCGGGTGAGCGCTTCTTTCATCGCCATGTAATCATCGCCACCCGTATCCGCTTCGATATTGAAGCGGCGATATTGGCTGGTTTGCATACCGCCGCTGTCGAAAACAACGCAGCTCGCAACAGTGGCTTCTCCCATCGTGTGCGAAATGTCGAAGCATTCGAGCCGTTGCGTGCCGTCCGGGAGATTGAGCGCTTCGATGAGCGCTTGCAATCGCTCGTTGCCGGTTTGCGATTGCTTAAGCCGCGCGGTGATGGCGAGGCGTGCATTCTCTTCGGCCATGCGCAGCCACACGCGCTTTTCACCGATCGGATTGCAGAGCACATCCACCTTTGTTTTGGTCTGCTCAGTCAGCGCGTCGGTAATTGCGCTCGCGTCAAAATCGAGCGTTGAAACAATCGTGCGCGGCACTTCGCGACCGATGTAATGCTGCGCAATAAAACTTTCGAGCGTCTCGATCAGTTCTTCGTTTGAGAGCACTTCGCTCGTTGCGTTCTTCACCGGGAAGAATGTGCGATCACCCACGTGCTGCCCACCGCGAATCATTACGATGTTCACCGCGATCATGCCGCTTTCGTGCACGACGGCGAGCACATCCACATCGCGCTCGGCGGTGCTTGACACAAACTGTTTGCTTTGCAGGCGATTGAGGCGCGCGATCTTGTCGCGAATACGCGCTGCGCGTTCGAATTCAAGTTTCTCCGCCGCAGATTCCATTGACGATTGCAGATCGCGAAGCACGTCGTCTTGTTGCCCGCGCATGAACATCGCGGCGCTTTTCACGTCCGCTTTGTAATCATCCTCGGAAATTTGATCGACGCATGGCGCGGTGCAACGCCCGATTTGCGCGAGCATGCATGGGCGCGAGCGATGCGCGAACACCGTGTTCTCACAGGTGCGCAGTTGAAACACTTTTTGCAGCGTTTGAATGCCTTCGCGCACGCTCCAGGCGCTTGGGAACGGGCCGAAGTATTGATGACGCCTATCCGGCTTACCGCGAAAGAAGCGCAGCTGCGGATAGGTATCACCCGTGATGCAAAGGTAGGGATAGCTTTTGTCGTCGCGAAAGACGATGTTGTACTTCGGCTCAAGCGACTTAATCAGATTGTTTTCAAGGATCAGCGCTTCGGCTTCAGAGCGCGTGACCGTCGTATCAATCCGTTGCACTTGCGACACCATCATCGCAATGCGCGGCCCGTGACCGCTCTTCACAAAATAACTCGAAACGCGATTCTTTAAGTTCTTCGCTTTGCCGACGTAGAGCACAGCATCTTCCGCACCGATCATGCGGTATACGCCAGGGCGCGCGGGAAGGCTTTTCAGCGCTTCGCTGATCGCTAGGTCGCGATCAACGTCCATAGGTGATCAATCCATGATGCATCTGCATCGGCAAAAAATCGCGATCATTGTGAACAAGCGCACAGTTTTCGCGAATGCACCACGCGCCAACGAGCAGATCGATGCTGCTGCGCACCGTAACGCCAACGCCTCGCAACTGCCGATAGAGATGCGCCGCGCTTCGTGCGATCTCTTCGCCGCCCGCTGTCACAATCGGCAACGCAGAGAGCAAACGATTGGCGAGCGCGAATTCGTGTTCGTAGCGAAAGCCGCGCAGCACTTCCATGAGCACCACGTCAAGTACGATCACGTCGTGACTTGAATCATCGAGCAATGCATCGAGCGCGTCGGTTTGCTGGGTTCGCGCGCCGCGAAAGTAATCGATCCAGACGCTGCTATCGACTGTGATCATCGTGCGCGCGAGCTGCGCGCCTTGCGCGTTGACGTTGCTTGTGTGGACGAATTGCTGCGGGCGACGTTGTACTCACCGCGTTTTTCTTCGAGCAAGTAAGCGGGCTTTGCCGCAGCAGGCGTCGTCCAATCGCCATCAAGGCTCCACTGCAACGCGCCCCGCGCGGCGCGAATGTCTTGGTACGCCTTTCGACGCGCGAGCAAACGCAAGCCCTCTTCGACGGCGTCTTTCTTTGTTTTGAAATCACCCGCCTTCATCGCGGCTGACATCAACTGATCATCGATGACGATATTGGTTCGCATGAGAAATCGCGCAATGTGTATGTATTTATCGAATTGTACACATCACAAACCAAAGACATCGGCCGGGAACTTCGTCAATGGCTATCGCACGCAATCGGCTTATTAATTAGGGCATCCAGCACGCTTCTCGCATTATTGTCTACCAAACAAAAAACGACTTTGCCCCATCATAATGGCCACTTTAGTGAATTTCTTGTTGGATTTTTTCCGAACCTCGCAACCAGCGATCCGCATCAAAAACACGCGTTACTTCTTGCCAATCGAAGCCAACCAACTCTTCAAGCGTAGTGGTCGAATCGGTTTCGGCAAATATGCGGCATCGGGCACGTGCTCAGTGATCGTTGCTTGCGCGTCGTGCGATCCCGAGACAACGAGCACCGGCAGCGCCGCGCCGAATGTTTCACGAAGCGCTGCGATATCGGCAATCGCCACGCGGGCGCGCAACTGGAAATCGCAAATGAGTGCATCGGGTGTCCATTGCGCTCTTCGCGCGCTCGCGATCACTTCGTCCGCGCTTTCGCCCGCGACGCAGTCGTGGCCCCACTGAGTGAGCACGAGCGCCATGCTCTCTCTTGCATCGGGATCGTCGTCGATTACAACGATTCGGCGCGCGATGCTCGCGACCGCTCGCGCCTCAAGGTCGGCGGATTTTGGAGGGCGCGATACGAGCTGCGCGATCGGTATCAATAGCGCGAACGTCGTGCCGCGACTCGGCGCGGATCGCACCGTGATTTGCGCCCCTAGTAATCGCCCGAAACGCTCCACGATTGAGAGACCCAACCCCAAGCCATCGCGCCGTTCGTTCGCGCTGCTCGCGCGGTAGAACTCGTCAAAGATGTGGCCCAGCTCTTCAGTGTTCATGCCAGGCCCGGCATCGCGCACTTCGATTGCGAGCATCGATTCGCGCTTACGCAGCGCAACCAGGATGTTGCCTTCGCCCGCGTACTTCACGGCGTTACCGATGAGATTACGCAAAATTCGCTCAACGAGTACGGCGTCGCTCCGCACGAAACAATCGCCTTTGGTGCGATGGAATCTGAGCAAAGCGTTAGCGTGCGTCAATCGATCAGCGTACTCGGTGCTCAGTCGCCCGAGCAATTCATTCAAATCGAATACATCTTGCTGCGGCTTCACCGCCCCCGCATCGAGACGAGCAAGCTCGAGCAAGCCGTCGAACATATTGGATAGCGAACCCACGGTTGCGCGCATTCGTTTCGACAAATCAACGAGCGCGGGCCGCGATGTTTCGTGTTCGAGCGCCTGCGCGTAGAGCGCAAGTGCATGCGCTGGTTGGCGCAGATCGTGGCTCGCTGCGGCCAGGAATCGAGTGCGGGTTTGGAGTGCGGCATCCAATTGATCGTTGAGTGCGCTCAACCTTCTACCCTCAATCTCGGCATCGCTTTGCCGACGCTGCGCCTCTTCGCGCGCCCACCGCTCGCGATCCAAGCGATGCTGGATTTCAAGCGTCAGTCGGCGAGCACGAGCGCTCCGGCCAACGAGCGACTCATGCACGGCGAACGCCTGCTTCTGGTAGTCCAATGCGGCGCTGAAGTCACCGAGCGCCTCGCATGCGGCGGCGGAGCCTTGCAAGATTCGCAACATCTCTGTCGGAACTTGCGCGGGATCGGTACCGTTTTGCGGGTCGGCAAGATACGCCTTGGCAAGTGCGCGCGCGCGTCCGGGTTGCTGCTGAGCGTTCCACGCTCGAATCTGTGCGCTCGTAAAACTGATCAAACTCGCGTGATTGTTGGTCCGCAACGTTCTGCTGCGATCGAGCAGCGCCTGTGCGCGATAAGCGTCCCCCATCGCAGCAAACGCGTCGGCATAGACGATGAAGCGCTGTTCTGCGGCACGTTGATTTAGTCTCGGCTCCAGCGCTAGAAGTCGCTCAGCGTGTGCGGCGGCATCGGCGCCACGTTCCATCGCGAGCAGCGCGTTCATGTGGTTGAGGGCAACCAAAGACCAAGCTTGCATCGCTGTGTCGGGATCGATCAGAGATAGTCCCTCCCGGCAGAGCTGGTCCGCATCGTCGAGGTTATACAAATCGGCATGTACACCGCCAAGCATGCCAAGCGCAAAAGCGATTGCAGCGGGATCGCCACTCGCGCGCGCCGCATCGAGCGCCCCGTATCGCTGACGCAGCGATTCATCGCGCTCGCCGAGCAAATCGTTCAAATAGCCGCAACGATCATGAGTAATCATCCGCTCGATCGGACGGCGCATCTCGAGGGGCAGTGAAACATTGACGCGTAGAAGTTGAAGTGCTTCGACATGACGATTGCCCGCCGATAGCAGCGTTGCCTCTAGGTCGCGACAGTTCGCAAGGCCGGCCTCGTCGTTGCGCCCGAGATAGAGGGACCGCGCGCAAGCAAGTGACGTAGAAGCCTTCGCGTTGTCGCCTTGATAGCGATACCCCCAAGCCAACTGGAGGTGGCCGAACGCACAAAGTTCGTCCTCGCGTGCAATGATCGGCAGCGCTAGCGAGACGAGGGCGAGCGGATCGCGAAAGCGCTGCGACCAGAGTTCTTCAGCGAGCGCTTGCGCCGACACGGCGGGCGACAGCTTGGGGAATTCGTGAAGCAATTTCACCTTGTCGAACTACTTGATTACGATGATTATCGAGGTATCGGAGGGAGGGCGAGCCGGTCCGAACGGACAGGTGCGCGCAGAATACCTCGGCACTACACTCCGCCCTATGCCCGAACGGACCAGTATTCTCGTCGTCGAAGACCATCCGCTATATCGCGATGGTTTGATCGATCTGCTATCGCGCTCCCGGATGCTCGATACGATTCGCACCGCTAACAGCGCCCTGCAAGCGCGCGCGCTGCTTGATGCGGGCTCGGATTTCGACATTATTTTGTCGGATTGGCGGCTTCCCGATGGCGATGGCTTGGCGTTTCTAAAAAGCGTCGCTCAAACGAACCCGACCATTGCTCGCGTGTTGATGTCGGGAACAGATGATCCGCGCTTGCCGTTGCTTTGTATGGACGAGGGTTTGGCGGCTTATCTGCCGAAATCGTTGGAACCGAGCGAAACCGTCGCTGTAATCGCTCGGCTACTCGAAGGGGAAACGTGGTTCCCGTCGACCAAAACCGACGCGCGGATGTTGACGCCACGACAAACTGAAATCCTCATCGGCATCGCTGCGGGAAAAACGAACAAGCATCTCGCGCGGGAGCTAGGCATTAGTGAGCGCACCGTGAAACACCATCTGACAGCCGTCTTCGAGCGATTAGGCACCACGCGACGCGCAGAGGCTGTGAGCCGCTCCGTCGAGCAAGGATTGATTCAGCTGCCTAGGCACTGAATTCTTCTTCGAAAAAGTAAAAAGCCGTGCTGGGTTCAGCACGGCTTTTATTTGCGCCTCTGGTTTGGCTTTACTCTAATCAGGATGCTGCCCGCCCACGCCACCGGGGGGTTAAGCGCAAGCGGGCAACAACCGCGGCGATCCTTCATAGCGAGACCGAGTTCGACAACGATCTGACTTCGTTTCTGCCGATGACCGTAGAACACCCACAAAGCCAGCTCGTTCAAGCGGCAACCGAGGCGATCTACAAGTCAGCATTAAGTTAAGTCTTCTTGAATTCGAATCCACGCTGAGCTTTGGTGCAGTAGGGCGTCACCCGCTTGCCATCGGGGGGGATTAACAAGCGGGTGACACTCGGTAGTTGCACGGCCTCTACGACTAGCCTTGCTTGCGACGCATCGTCGCCATGAGTCCGACCAGCACGCACAGCAGAAGCACGTACTTCATCGGAAGTGTCGGAACGTTGACCGGAAGCGACGCCACTGGGGCGGGGACGATGTTGACGGCAGCCTGTTCAAAAGCAAATGCAGCGCCCTGAACGGACGTACTGGCAATCAAAGTTATGCTCCCAAGCGCGGAGTAAGTCACGCCAGTGATTGTGCAAGACGTTTGCCCGGTCAAGATCGTGCAGCCAGTACCGCCGCCCAACACTCCGCCAGTCCCATTCGCCACGCTAATCGTGAATGGAATATTGAACGCGACGGGCAACGTCGATTGCAGCGTAATATTGAACGGCGTGTTGATCGGCGCTGAAGCTGGCGCGACCGGGGAGATCGTGTAGGTCACCGCTGTTATATCGAGCGATGTGCCCAGCACAGGTGTAGCGGGACCAGTCGTCGCCGTTGCCGTTAAGCCAACTGCCGGTCCCGATCCACTGAACGTAACACCCGTGAACGTACAGTTCAGATTGCCTGTGGTGATGGTGCACGTCGTGACGCCGCCGAGCGTTCCCGTCGGACCGGATGCCTGGGCGAGCGTGAACGTGGTCGTCGCAGCTGCGCCTGCAGCGAGCGTCAAGGTCACGTTAAACGGTGCGAACTGGGTCGCCGTTGCCGGTGCACTGAGCGTGCCGCCTTGATTCACGATGTCGATTGATGCGGTGTTCGTACTCTGCACGAGTATCGGACTGCTCGACGAGAGGATGATTGGCTCAAGGAAAAGCAGCCCCACGCCGGAGAATGTGTTGCCCGTTGCCGAGCACGCCAGTGATCCGGCCGGTATGACACAGGTCGCTGGTACAAACGTACCCGCTGGACCGCCTGGTGCCACCTGCGACGACATCGTAATCGCAATCGGCAAAGCTATGTTTATATTGAACACCGTGCTGAACCCGACGTTTACGATCTGTGATGCTTGGGCCCCCATTGCGATGTTCACCGGCTGCGGGTCAACATCGAACGCTACAGTTGCAGGTGGAATGCTAGGTCCGCTTATCACATTTGCTGTTAGCTCTAGGGCAGGGCCGTAACCCGTGAACGTCACGTTCGGAAGCGAGCATGACGTTGAGCCAGCGGGAATCGTGCAAGTGGTTGTACCGCCTAGCGTTCCGACTGGTCCACTCGTTCGCACCACCTCAAACGTTACGTTGGAAGCCACGGCTTGCGAGATACTCACGGAGAGACCTAATGGCGCAAACTGTGTGGCAGAGAGAGGGGCGAACAGCAAAGCAGTCGGCCCCGCGAGCAAATTGATCGGCGCGCTTGCGTTCACGATCACACCGCCCGCTGGTCCGCCAGCGGTGGATGCGCTCAGCGTGTATTGCCCAACCGGCCCGCTCAATTCAACACCCGCCACCGTGCAGCTGGTATTGCCAGCGGGAATTGAACAAAACACGGCGCCCGTCAGTGATCCAGCAGGTCCCGAAGGTTGAGTAGCGATGTTAAGCGATACACCAAGTGCCGACGTGCCTGCCGTTGGGGTGGAAACTACGACGTCAAACGGCGCGTTTTGCGACGTCGTAGCCGTCGAAGGCGTTAGGCTGACGATTGCTGCGGGTAGCGAATCGAAGTTTCCCGCTGGGGTGCTGTTGCCCCGAACCAGAAGCACGGCACGCAAGGAAGTCTTCGATATGACAGTCGCTATTCCGGCAAAGGAATTGATGTTCCACGCGCCGTCACCGACACCTACGGCGCCAGAAGTCGTGTTCGTCCACTGCTGCCCACCCGATGCGGCGGGGAATGCTGCGCTGAGCGCGGGAAACTCGCAGGTGGGTTCCATCAACGCGACGGCTTCTTGCAAATTTGGCAGCCGCCAGTCATCAAAGCCGCCAATGCGTGCAGCGACCGATGCTTGTAGCGCCCCCTGCCACGTGAACGTTTGCACTGATCCGGTCCCGCAGTTTGCGCCGCTGGTTCCGAGTTGACACTTTGTGTAAGAAAGGCTGGTGCCCGAGTAAGTGAGGATTTCACCGCTCGCATCGGCAGTCCATGTTCCGGGGTTGCCTAGCGGACCGTTTGATGTGACGCATGCTGCGAAACTCAGAGTGGAAATCGAGGCAGCGAGAATCAGA
>JAAFJO010000004.1 GCA_013298145.1 Betaproteobacteria bacterium | reverse complement strand
CTGCGACGGCGACTTGCACCGGCTTGGCGGACGTTGTAGCTCCCGCTCTCACCCCGGATAGCTACACTAATGTTAGAGACCAGCGGTATAGAGCACAGGTTGTAGCTCCCGCTCTCACCCCGGATAGCTACACTGAGCGCGACATAAACAAGCGTGTGCTATGGGTTGTAGCTCCCGCTCTCACCCCGGATAGCTACACTGTGGTGTGCAAAACAAGTTCAGCACCTACTGTTGTAGCTCCCGCTCTCACCCCGGATAGCTACACTAGATCGCGCTGAAACCCGCGTCCAGCTATGGCTGGCGCGGGTTTTCTTTTGTAGAAAACGTGCTTTCAAAAGAGCAAAAGTTGGTCGGCGTTGACCTTTTTTTCCTGAAAAATTGGTAACCCAACCAGAATTTTCATGCTCGCGTATTGCTTTTCGGTCACTGTTAAGACGCGAACCGAGCCTTCGGGGGGCAAATTCGCGACCACTCTTGCATAGTGCTTCTCTTCGGCGTCGCGGTTGGCGACGATCCGCGCATACACGCTGAATTGCAGCATGTCGTAGCCATCGTTCACGAGAAACTTTCTGAAGAGCGCATACGCGCGTCGATCCGCCTTCGTGGTCACCGGCAGATCGAAGAACACCATCATTCGCATGAATCGCCTCGTCTGACTGCTCATTGCTCGTGCGCCGCTAGCGGTCGTCTTTGTGCTGCATCAAACCCTGAACGCGTGGCAGTTCAAGCACGCGTTCACTCCCGCCATCGAAGAGCCGCTGAATCGATTGCGCCGCTTGATCGATGGAAGCAAGCGCACTCATCACACCCCGTGGCATCGCAAGATCAACATTGAGCAATGCGACGAGCGCCGCTTTGTCTTTCGCCGTGAGATCGAATAGTTCCGCGCCCATGTTCTCGCGCGCAGTGCGGGCGACGTGGAAATCGACGAGCGGGCGATAAGGTTCAATCAGATCGTCAGCCAGGTTGAATGCGTTCTGCTCGCTATCGTGAAATAGCCCAATCGATGGCAACATCCCATAGGCGACGAGCGCGCGGGCACACGCGCCGCGCATCACTGCATAGCCGTAATCTAGCGCCGCATTGATCCATGATTCCTGCGCGCGCACGAAGCCGCGCCCGAAAAGCGCGGGAAAGTAGATCGCCGCCGCTTGCGCCTCAATATTTTCGCTATCGCCTGATCGCACCCGCTTCGCGTAGCCCTGCAAACGCTCAGACGTGTCGATACCAAACGCGTGCAATACGAACGCCTGATTCGCAATCTTCGCTTTCACGATTTCCATCCATGCCCGCTTCGCGACAGGCTTCTCAATACAAAGCTGCAAGCGCTGCATGCGCACAGCGCGCGAATGCTGCAAAAACGGCAACAACACGGCGTTCGGCTGATGATTGTCGCCGCTCGAGTAAAGCCCGATGCCATACTCACCGCACGCCGAGAGTACCGGGTGCGTGATCGTAATTTCGCGATGCGCAAGTACGATCACGGCGATGTCTTCGAACGGCACAAACGCCGTTTGCTCCTGATCGATCGCGAGCGAAAAATGCTCGCGACGGAGCTTCGCAGGTTTGCCAATGACGACGCTACGCCAGGTCACGGCGTGTTTCGGACGGTGCCGGAAAGATGTTCCCAAGAACGTCGGCATTAAGTTTTACAAGCGACACAGCGGTTTTTACGCCTAGTCCTTCAATCGCTCCCGCTTTTCCCACGTTCGAACTTCGGTCGTGCGCCCAGAGATTCACATTGCCTGTGCCGCGATGGCAACTTGCGTAGTAACCACGAATCGCCGCTTTGCCTTTCTGGGTAATCTCAATGAGATCGTTCGGGCACAAAGAAAACAAGAACCCAAAGCTGTCGTCTATCTCTGTCCAATCCGTCTCGTCTTTGAACGCAACGATTGCCCGATTCGGTAGCCCCGTCACACGATGATGTACGTAAACAGGAACGAGATGAAATCGTTTGTCTTTCTTCGACTGAAACACATCGACGCGAAGCATGGTGTCGTTTTTCGCGATGCCGGCGCGAATGGGAATGCCCGACATTTTGTCGATTCGTACGTTAACGCAACGAACGATTGGCCCTATAAGCGCGCCAAATTTGTCTGGTTTGTATAGGGGCTTGTCCGCGGCAAAAGCTTTATCCGCCTTGCCGCCAAATTCTTCCATCCGCTCGCGAATCGCTGTGTATAGTCGTTCGTTACGGTCAGGGTCAACCAAGCGATCCAAATCCTTTATTGATAGCGAAGTCAGCGCGACGCGCTGTTTTACTGCACCCTCCTGCGCGAGCACGGAATCCGGCGGTTGCGAATAAATCGTTTCCTTATGCGCCGCCCCGCCGTTGCGCCGTTGCGGTGCGCGCGAGACGAACAGCGGTTTGGCTGCGCCGAGCGCAGATTCGTCGTAGTTGCCGAGCATCGAGAGCGTCTCGCGCATGAACGTGAGGTCGTCTAGTTTGAGGCGAGCTTCCAATTCATGCCTGAAGTGTTCCCACGGCGCGGGGAAATCTTTCTCAAGGCGCGCGAGCATCGCGCCATCAATGATTTCACCTGTCTCGAGATCGACGAATCCGCTACTTACCGATTCAAGCTCGCGTCGCCGCGCGTAATCCGAAAGCCGTTTCACCATACCGTGATCGCAAGCTGCCACAACGACGGAATCAAGTGCATGATGTCGATCGCTTTCTTCGCGAACCTTGAGCAACCCCCAACGTGCGCGAAGAAACGAAGTGAGCTGCCCGTTGAGCACGACGCAGCGTTTCGAATCGCTCGTTTCAGCCAGTTGCAAATGCTGCTCTACTAAGTTCTTGAAGAATTTGCAGATGTAGCGCGTGTCGTTCAAATTGCGTTCCATGAACGATTTCGCTTCGTCTTTGCCGTAGTTTTTACGCAGTAAACGCGAGCGCTTCGCTTGCCGATAAGCTTTGTTGCTCTCGACGAAACCGACAAATTCGCGCCAGCGCGCACTGTTTTCGCCGCCCTCGAAGGAGGTCAAATACTCGAACGGGGTGCGATTCCCTTTGCGCTGGTTCTCCACCTTGAGCACCAGCACTTTGTTGTTTTTGCTATCGTCGTAGCTTCGAGAGTAAGGTAACGCGTGATCGATTTCGACATAGGTCGGATCGTTCACCACCCGGTTGGCATCAAGCGGCAGTAAAGAATATGCGCATTTGCTGTGTTGCTCGCGGAATAGAAGCCACTTCTCATGCTCGATACCCGTGGGTTTCCGTTCAAAGCACGACGCGAAATGCTCTTTCGACGCTTCGTTTCGTTCGCGAAATTCATCTTGTAGCCTTTTGACTTTCTTGCGCTCATCGAGCGGCCTCGATAGATCGCGGGCCATCTCGATGTTTACTTGCGCGGGTGAACCGTAGACTTTCACCAACGCGTTGAGCACTTTGCGCGCTTGATTCAAGGCTCGCAAGACGACAGGATTTCGCGGGATATCCAGATTCTCGTTGAAGAGCAGTTTGCCTGAACGATCTGCGCCTCGATAAAACGAAGGCAATAGCGTACGCTTTTCGTGGCGACGTGATTCGGGTTGGCTGTGGTGAGCGTATTCCGGAATCGCAGCGACGGCTTCATCGTACCGTTTGCCTCGCTCCATCTTCGGAACGATTTGCCGAAGCGCTTTTATCGAAAGCGCGTGAAACTTATCGAAGCGGATCCCGAGCAGAATTTCTATGGACGTCTCTGCATCGGGAAGAGCGAGTTTCCTTAACTCGCGTTCGACTTCCTCATCATCTTTGTAGACGCTTAGAACCCAGGCGATTTGGTCGAGCTGTTCAGGCCGTCCCGCGAGCGAATCAGTCGAAAGTTTCTGCCAAATCGTTTCTGAATCCGCGCGCTTGAACGCTAGACGCAATTCGTGCCACGCAGGCAATTTGATGAGCACTTCGCCTTCTGGGTCTTTTGCTTTGTTTTCCTCTCGTTGCCTCTCGCTCGGATAGCTCAATCCCGCGAAGCGGAATGATTTTGGGAGCCCTGCTTTTTCGAGAGCCGTACGCAAGTTTTTGTACGAGAATTTTTCGCCCGATACATAAGGCAGCGCGAGAGCGAGGGCTCGTTCGCTCTCGTCGAGCGGACGGGTAATGCCGTCCACCGTCATTCGCAGATTATTCAGACGGGTCAGCCAAACGTGCCGCTCGGCAGTGAAGGATGCTTTTGGGGCGCGATACTCTTCTCGCTCGAACGTGCACTTGCCGAGCATCTTGAGCAGGTCAGCACCAGCCAGCGGTGGCTTTTGCGCCCAAAACAATCCAGAGCGGCGGTCGCCACTGCCGAGCACTTCAGCTTCCAAGGCCGCGCTCGCCAACGTATTACCAAAGCCGCGCTGCCGTTCAAACAATAAGCGAAACTCTTGATCGAGCAAGACGCGCGACAAGGCTTTTGAATACTCGCCGCGCTTATTTCGCTGTGATTCCGGGAACTCGGCCAAAACCATTTGCGCTGCGGTTTCGTAGCCTTTTTCGCGCATCATTCGCGACGTTTCGGCTAAGCCTTTCTTGACGCGTCCGCTCTCGCTCGCTGCATCACCGTCAGCCGCGAGCGCTTCCGCTTTGCTGATCCAGTGAAAACCCCGATGCTTGCAGAGATGAAAAATTACGCGCGCCCATTCGATAGGTTGAAGCAAACGAGATCGCGCCGCATCGCGAAGTACCCAAGTTGAGTCGCCAAAGCTAGGTTCTTTCGAGAAGTATTTCGCGTCCTGAAGAACCCCGTGCCGCCTCAGGCAACGGGCGAGTTTGGTCAATCGCCACGCGCGACGACGCAGCCGACGACGGAGCAATCGAGCGGTTCGGCGTGCGAGATTGAGCGATTCGCCTTTGTCCGCAGTCTCGGCTTTATCGAAGCATCGCACTCCCAAATCCACAATCCGCGTTTCCGATAGGACCGCCCAACCCACTGAGGCGATGCCAATATCGAATCCAAACGTGAGTGGACCGAGCGCGTTGATCTGGTCTTTGGTGAGCCCACGATAAAGTTTCGGTTTTGCGACGGGCGGTTGCGATGCGTCATGCGCTGATGTGGGCGAGGGGTTGCCGGTCATTCGTTCTTCTCCTATCATACGTCTTGTTGTTGCTATCCGGGGTGAGAGCCGTTGCTGCAATAAGGACTTGGCGAAGGCCTCGTCCGTATCCAAAACCCAGCCGCCGAAAGGTCGCTGGGTTTTTCATTTGTATCTTCACGCATCTGAGCGCGCAAGTGCGTGCAAACGATCTTCCTTGTTCGGCGAGCGCGTTTGCCGTGGATCAAAAGAAAAAGCCGCATGTAGCGGCTCTTTGATCCTCAAGTGTTCACTCTGAGCTCTTCGTCGAACCTATCAATTTTGATAGGTAGGTGGTAGCCCTTCGCCGATTTGTTGCGTTTACGTCACTGCCAGTTCGCGCCCACCACCCCTCGCTCCGCAATCAACCAATCTCTCACCGCTTCCGGCACTGGCGCGGGGTAGATGGGTTCGTTCATCGCGGCGTAGGAGGTTTCGTTTTTTACGAAACCTTGTTTGCTGACGGCGGTGCCTTTCATGTATCCGGCGGCACATAGTTTTTCGCCGTCGCTGAATTCGAAGCGCATGTAATTCCATTGCTCGTCGCAGGCGTCGAGTCGGAATTTGAGGGTGTATTTCTGGAATGGCTTGAGCCCGCGGCGATAGCTGATGAAAGAGCCGCCTGCCATCGGTCGCCAGCCGTTTTTGATGAGCACTTTGGCGAATCCAATCCGAACGAAGTATTCGATCAGCATGAGATCGATCATGGTGAGATAGCGGCCGTTGTTCATGTGGCCATTGATGTCGAGATCATTGGGCCACACGCGAAAGCTGCGAACCAGCGTGTCGCCAGCGCGCAGTTTCGATTTGCGCCAGCCGCGCAGGAAGGTCCAAAGCAAACGAAGATAGAGATTCATGGGGATCTGGGGCCAGGTTCGTAGAACCCGAATAATAGTTCAAAATTGAACGAAACGGTTCAAGATTGAACTAAATAGCAAAACATGCCGCATTGCCAAGTGCGCGAAAATGCGTGGATGAATCGAAAAGCAGTCGCCAAACCGCAGGGCGCGGCCTCGAAGCGTGCGGCTAAGCCGGGCGCCACGCCGCGCGGGCAAAGCGTTGCGCCGAAGGTGACGCCGCCTCGTGCGCGCACGCGCACGACCGCGCAAGTGCCCGATGCCCGCGCGATCGCGTCGCGCTCGAAGGCGGCTGCTATCCGCTCGCCCGCGGGCGAGACTCAGGCGGCTTTGCCGTCAGCGCTGGCGGTGCAATCGTGGCTGAGTGTGGTGCGCGCTTACAACCTTTGCACTGCGACGCTTACCGAACGGCTTGCGTCGCTCAATTTGTCGCTGGCGGAGCATGAAGTGTTGGTGAATTTGCTGCGTTTACCGGGGCTCACGCAACAGCAGTTGGCAGAGCGTTGCTTCGTGGCAAAAAGCGGAATCAGCATGCTGGTGACGCGGATGGAAGGCGCGGGCTTGGTGGTTCGAACGCCGAGCGAGGTCGATGCCCGTGCGCGCTTACTGCATCTGACGACGAAGGGATTTGCCCTGGCCGAAGCCGCCTATGCGATTCAAGGCGAAGTGGTGACTGCGATGACCGGGCGATTTAGCGATGAGGAACTGCGCTTCGTCGATACCGCCATGACCCATGTTGCCAGCGCGCTAGAAGCGATGAAGCGCGCGTAGGGCGTTATCGCTCCTGACGCGCGCTTTCTGTAAGTGAATTAAGGTGTTTTTGCGCGCTCGTGGGCTCGCGGTGGCGTCACCGTTGGCGTGGCCGGTTGTGTGAGTGCGCGGGTCGCTTGGGGCGGCATCTTCGGGGCAGCACCGCCGCCCGCGCTTTGCAAACCGCCTGGCGCTTTGTTCACGCAGCTCATCGCGTAGCTCTTCCATTGCGTTTCGAATGCGGGCGCGGTGCCTACCATGCGAATAAAGCCGGTTTCATTGCCATGCGCATTGTTGGGCACGTCGTATTCGTGGGAGAAAAACGCGGTTTTCGAGTGATCGGTGTTCACGCTCTTCACATCGCTTTTGTTGCCCGCGCTGTGTTCGTAGCGGAACTTCACTTCGCGATTGGCGAGATTCGTTTGCACGACGCCAGAGAGGATCACTTTACACGCACCGTTGGCGCTCGCCTTTTCGATGATGGTGAGCGATGATTGCGTAACGGTAACCGGCGCTTCGTAATTCTGCGGCGGCGGCACGCGTTGCGGATTGGTTTTCATGCACACGATCGCGGCTTGCTTCTGCGGCGTACCGGGCGCTTCCTGCACTTGCGATTTGTCGGTGTCGGCGATGTTGGTGTAGGTCACTTGTGATCGGTGCCCCGTTTGCACGTTGATCACGCGGTCGCTGCCGAAAATTTCGGGGTTACTTTTTCCTTGGTTTCGCAGCGAAGCGACGTTTGCGTTACATGCGTCAATCGCGAATTGCTTCACGAAATCTCTGCTCGCTAGCATCACGATCTTTTGGCGCACGGTTTTTGGCCGATCCCCGAAGCCATAGCTCTGGCGAACCACGCCCCAGCCTTGCTCGGGTGGGCGCGAGGTACCAAACGACCAGCCCCACGATTGACCGAGCGCTTTCATGTTCGGGGCGAAATTCCATTCGCGAATGCGATCTTGTCCGCCCAGAATGTCGATGTCGGCCTCAAAGGCGATGTAGGGGCTACCGTTCTTTTCGGCGGAGAGCGCCGCGTATGCGCCTTGCTGTGCTTCTACGTAGATCGTTGGCGCTTTGGTGTACCAAAGATAAACGTCAACATCTTTTGCGCCCGCATTTGGCGAGTGACTGAACACCCACGCGAGTGATGCCGCGAGAGCGAATCCCGCAACCGACGCTTTGTTGCGGCGGCTTTGTTGTTTGTGATCGCAATCGAATGTGATTGTCTGTAAAGTCATGAGTGGCTCCCAAATCCGTCTCGGATGAAACGATGTTGGAAGGTGAGTCGGCGCGCGGGAGGGCTCGGTTCACTGCAGTGGACATCCGTGTGTGGGGCGTGTGTGCCCAGAGATTTTTTTGCGCCTTTTGCCGTAAACGAAAAAAGAAATAAGACCGAAGTCCATTTTGAATTGGGGCTAGATGTCATAAAACTTACTTATAAAAACATAAATAAATTTGCCCTTAGCCCCAATAAATAAAGGGCAAAAGCAGTAAAGCTGTAGGGAAAATGCAAAGCCGCGACGGCTCGCGCCTACGCCGTGCGCTTCCCCGGCTAGGCTTACCCGCACGCTCGCGTTACCCCTAAGCGTTTGAGGGGCTTCATTTCCCTACATTCGACCCCTACTTTTTCGCCGTGCGAGCGGCGGCAGCCCGAATGAACGGAAGGGGAGCAAGATGAACAGAGAAGAGATTTATGACCTGGCGCCGTGGAGCAAGCATTACGGTGACAGCGCTCAATCAAAACTAGCGCCGCCGCGCGACGCAAATCTGCCGGCAATGATCGAAGCGGCAGGGAAACGCTTCGGTACCAAATCCGCGTTCACGTGCGTGATGCCCAATGGGATGTTTGGCAATCTGAGCTTTGCCGATATTGATCGCATGAGCGATGCGTTCGCCGTGTATCTGCGCGAAGTGCTCGGCTTGAAAGCGGGCGCGCGCGTTGCAGTACAGCTTCCGAATTGCTTGAGCACGCCGATCACGGTGTTCGGCATTCTCAAGGCCGGCTGCATCTTGGTGAACACCAATCCGCTCTACACCGAGCGCGAAATGAAACATCAGTTCAACGATTCGGGCGCGGAAGCGGTCGTGTTGATCGACATGTTTGCTGACAAGATGGCCACGATTCAGCGCGAAACAGGCGTGAAGCACGTCATTCTGTGTTCAGTGTCGAGCTTCTTCCCACCGGTCGTGCGACAGATCATCAAGGGCATCCAAAAGTATTGGAACAAGGCGATCCCCACAACATCGCTGCCACATGTCTCGATTAATGAGGCCATCGCAAAAGGCGCGCAAGCAAAAAGCGATCTTCGCGTTGAGGTAAACAACTACTGGCAGAAGCTGAAGCACGACGATCTCGCGCTGCTCCAATACACCGGCGGCACCACGGGCGTATCGAAGGGCGCAATGCTCACTCACGGCAACTTGCTTTGGAATGTTGAGCAAATTCTGGCGTTGGGTCGTGCCCAGATCACCGAAGGCGAAGAGACGGTGTTGACGGCCCTGCCGGTCTATCACATCTTCGCATTCACAGCGAACCTGCTTTCGTTCTACCGCGTCGGTGCGCGCAATTTGCTGATCCCTTCACCGCGTCCGATTCAAAACTTGCAGCGTGCGTTTGAAAACTATCGCGTGACCTGGATTTCCGGTGTGAACACGCTCTACAACGCGCTTCTCAACGAAGAATGGTTCCTCGCGTTTCCACCGAAACACTTGAAGGCTGCAATCGGCGGTGGGGCCGCGATGCACAGCGCGGTGGTAAAGCGCTGGGAAGAGGTAACAGGCGCGCCGCTTGCCGAAGGCTACGGCCTCACCGAATCCTCGCCCGTGGTTTGCTTCCAGCCGTTTGTAGGGTTGCGCAAAACGGATTCCATCGGCATCCCCGCACCTGGCACTGCGATTCGCTTGGTTGATGATGACGGCAAGCCCGTTGCTGCGGGCGAACCGGGCGAGCTTATTGTGCGCGGGCCGCAAGTGATGCATGGCTATTGGAACCAAGCAGAAGACACCGCAAAAACATTGCGCGATGGCTGGCTTTTCACGGGCGATGTGGCGGTGATGGATAGCGACTTCATCTTCCGCATCGTGGATCGCAAAAAAGATTTGATCATCGTCTCCGGATTCAACGTGTATCCGAATGAAATCGAAGATGCGCTTTCGAAGCATGACAAAGTGCTCGAAGCGGCTGTGATCGGTGTGAAAGATGCAAAAACGGGTGAAGCCGTGCGCGCATTCGTGGTGAAACGCGATGAGACTTTGACCGATGCCGAGCTGCTTGCGCACTGCCGCACATTGCTCACCGGATACAAGATTCCGGCGAAGATCGTGTTCCGCGATGAATTGCCGAAGACGCCTATCGGAAAAATTTTGCGCAAAGAGCTGCGCAAAGAAGCTGTTTAGTTGGGGAGAGAGAAAAAATGCTGACCGATTTCGAAACCAAACTGCTCGGCGTGATGATGATGGTCATCATGTTCGGCATGGGCGCTTCGCTCACCTTCCGCGATTTCTTGATCGCATTCAAAAAGCCAAAAGGCGTACTGGTGGGCTTACTCTGCCAATATGGAATCATGCCTTTCCTGGGCTATTTGCTCGCCGTGTTGCTTGGCTTTCCGCCCGCGCTTGCTGTGGGCCTGATTCTGATTGCGTGTATGCCTGGCGGCACCACATCGAACATCTTCGCTTACTTCAGCAAAGGCGCGCTCGCACTCTCCATCATGATGACGAGCGTGTCCACGCTGGTTGCTGTGTTTGCGGTACCGCTACTCATTGAGTTTTATTCAAACCTCGCAGGGGTCACGGGTGAATTCAAGATTCCGGCTGCGAACGTTGCGCAAGTGCTGGTGGTTCTCTTAGTGCCCACGATCCTCGGCATGTTGTTGCGTAAATGGAATGCAAACATCGGCGCGGTGGTTGAGCTGCTCGGCGGATTTCTGGGAATTCTCGTGATCCTCTTCCTGATTACGACGTGGGTGCCGCGTAACTACCAGTTGCTGTTGACGACGCCTTGGTTCGTCTACTTTGCCGCAATCGGCTTGGGTTTGTTCGGCATGCTGCTCGGTTATTGGCTGGCCCGCGTTTTGCGGCAAGACAGCAATCGCTCACGCACCATTTCGCTTGAAACTGGGATTCAGAATGGCCCGCTCGCTGTCTTGATCGTCACGCTCACATTTAGCGGCACGATGCAGCAGGAAGTGCTCTTGGTTCCGGTGCTCTACTCGCTCTTCATCGTGTTGAGCAGCACAGCGGTGACGTTCTTCTATCGCGCGAACGCAACGCGTGAAGCGCTTGCACGCGATCAAGCGAAGATTGGAACGATGGCAGGCGTGAAACCAGCGGCTGCATAACGCAAGCTGCAGGAGTTAAAAAAGGCGACCCTTGGGTCGCCTTTTTTGCGCTCACAGCTTCGTGTGTTGCGTAATTTTGCTACGTGTCGAACCTTACCTAGGGAAACGTTGAATACGTTTGCGAGATGCGACGCGCAGCGCGGTTGTAGGCGCTAGCAGCCAAACAATCTGTGGCATAGCAGGGCTACGTTGAAGAATTTCGGGGCTTCGGATCGAGCAACTCCGACGATGCTTTGCCGCGGATCGGCAAGATCGTCTTCGTCGCGTATGATTTTTTCAATGTTTCGGTAGCCGCCTACTAGCCCTTCGAACGCTTCGATTCATCCAAGTCCATGAAGTGCCAGAAGTGTTGGCGGAATGGATTGCGCTTGTAGTTTTCGAGCCAGGGTTGAATGACGACATTTTGGTAGCGGAACACGCCCGGATTCCAGACCGAGTACGCGATCGCTATATCGTTCATCGCCGTGTAGAGTGCCCAGCGCTTCGGCCCGATCGGTAATTTTTGAGCACGTTCGTAGAGTTCGTCGTAACGCGGATCACGCAGGCGAGAGAAATTCGATTGCCCGATGTTTTTCGAGTAAAGCAGTTGTACAAACGAGTTTCCGTCGGTCGCGGAAGAAATCCAGCCCAACCCCCAGAACTGTAGCTGCCCAGCCCGTCCCTGCTTCAACAAATCAGGCCATTTCTGGTTGTTGAACTCAACCTTGATCTTGAGCGAGTCAAAAGTCTTTTTCCAAAGCTCATCCGTTTCACGGTCAATGGCGCGCGGCGTGGTTGAACGTGTGATAACCAGCGGCTTTCCGTCTGGCATGTCGCGGAAGCCATCACCGTCTTTATCTTTATAGTTGTAGTGATCGAGCAATGCGTTTGCCAGCTGAAGGTCTTGTCGCACCGAGCGTGCTTTTTTTGCGTTGTGGCCTGTTTGTGTTGGAGGGATGATTTGATTGGCCGGCTCGGCCTGATTGCGGAACACCACTCGCACGTAATCATCGACTGGATAGGCCATGATGATCGCGCGGCGTAGCGCAATACGATCGGGGGTGAGACCGCCCACAACCGGATCGTCGAGATTGAAATAGTCGTAGGAAAGTGCCGGATCGAGCGCACGTTGGTGACGAATGCCTCTCGCGGCGAGCTCAGGCGAAAGCTTGCCATTGACGAGAACGCTCGCAATCATGTCAATGCCAACGAATTCATAGTCGAGCGTGCCCGCTTTAAATGAGAGCAGGCGCGGATTGCCTTCTTCGATAATCGATATGTCAATATTTCCAACAAGAGGAATGCGCTTGCCTTTGTTGCGCGCAAGCGTTTCGGCGTCGCCGCCTTCGCCGTTCGTCGGGAAATATTCTTCGCGGAAGTTCTCGTTCTTCGTGAGAACGACCTTGCTTCCTTTTTTCCAATCCTTAATGCGGTAAGGCCCCACGCCCACTGGATTACTCATCACTCGGCCGCCAGGGTCTTTATACGCGTCGATCACCTCTCGAGCGACGGGCGACCAGTTGTAGCCAAGCATCAGCTCGGTGAGCACGTAGTCGGGGCGCGTGAGTTGCATCTGCACCGTGTATCGATCGATCGCCTTCAACCCTTCAATCGGCTTGTCGTAATCGAACTCACCGGTTTTTTTGGCTTCGGCCACCAGTGCATCGGCGCCCACCAGCTTTCCGTCAATGTGCCAGAGGGTGGGCGAGATTATTTTCGGATCCAGCATTCGCTTCCACGAATACACCAGGTCTTCGGCTACAAGTTCACGCTTCTTGCCCTTGAACACCGGATCGTCCGCGAAGAACTGACCTTTCTTGATCTTGATTGTCCACGTAAGGCCATCGGCAGAAATCTCTGGCAGGCCATCGGCAATGGAGCCACGTAGCTTCATCGGACGCACGTAGTAATCAAACTCGTACATCACATCAAACACAGCGTTGTTGACATGCCCCGAATACAGATCGTTCGTTGCTTGCGGATCGAAGCCCGTAATGTCCACTTGAAACGCAACACGCAGCGTTTTCGACATGTCGGTCGCGCCAGCGGGCGCGTTCGCGAAGGCGAGCACGCTGCTCACTGCGAAGAGGGTCGTCTGTAAGAAGCGCTTCATGGCGGTCTTCTGTGAGGAAAAACAAGAAGCGCGAATTATCGCGGAACTGGCGTTTTTCCCGTTCGGGGCGTCCCCCAACGCTACTTTCGCTTGGACAGGTCGATATCCACAAATTTCCACGGTGTTCGCCAGAACGGATGGCGAACATAGTTCACGACCCACGGCTGGCTAACGCGGTTGGAATACGTGTGATAGCCGAAATCGAGCACAGTATTGGCAGCGGCGATCTTCGACATCGCCGCGAAAAGCTGATCACGTTCCGGCCCCGGGGGCTTCACCGAGGCCAGATCGAAAAGTCGATCATATTCAGCATCGCGAAACTGCATGTCGTTGATGGAATTGATGTTGCGAGACACGAGCAAACTCATGTAGCTCAGGCCGCTGGGGCCGCCAGCAATCCAGCTCCATGCCCAGGATTGCAGCTTTCCGGTGCGAGACATCTCGATTAAGTCTGGCCACTTTTGTTTAAAGAACGCGACGCGAATACCAATCGCATCCATGCTCTTTTTCCAAATCTCATCCTGATCGCGGCCGCGACTGTCGGGCACGCTTGAGCGCGTAAAGACAAGCGGCTGGCAGCCAGGCGCTTCGCGGTAGCCATCGCCATCGCAGTCTTTGTATCCGAAGCGATCCAGCAGCGCGCGGGCGAGCGCCGGGTCATACGGCGGACGAAGTCTCAGCGTGGGCGAATAACCCGTCTGGCTGGGCGGAACGAGTTGCTGCGCGAGCTCCGCTTGGCCTTTGTAGATCGCGTCAATCTCTCGGCGATAGTCAAAACCCATCAGAATCGCGCGCCGTAGTGCGTTTTTCTCAATGGCGGTGCCGCCGACAACCGGATCGCTCATGTTGAAGTAGCCGAACGCGAGAATCGGTTCGAGCGCACGCGCGTGCTGTACACCTCGCGCGGCGAACTCCGCCTTCAGTTTCGCGCCCTCAAACACGCGGTCGTGCATCGAAAGCGGCACCTCCATCGAATCAATCTCACCCGCTTGGAACGCGAGCACGCGCGGCAGCGGTTCTTCAACGACTGAGATTTCGATGCGATCAATTTGCGGTACGCGTAGCGTCGAGGCTTTTCCGTTCGCGAGCGGTAGAAACTCTTCGCGATAACGCTCGTTTTTTGAGAGAACGACGCGGCTTGATCGCTTCCACTCGCTCTTTTCGA
Organism: Betaproteobacteria bacterium; assembly: GCA_013298145.1. GTDB lineage: Bacteria > Pseudomonadota > Gammaproteobacteria > Burkholderiales > Casimicrobiaceae > Casimicrobium. Next base: position 408,991 of record JAAFJO010000004.1, on the reverse strand, counting down.
GTTTAAACGCGTTGGTGCCGACCGGGTTCTCACGCACGCGGCCCCGCTCATCAGCGTAGCGCTCCACCACCTCTCGCGCCACTGCAGAAAAAGGCGTAGCGGTCAGGTCGTAAATGAACTCAAACTGCGGCGATTCAAAGAGGATTTGAAAGCGGTAGCGATCAAGCGTTCGTAAGCCGGGGATCACGCGGTCGTAGTCAAATTTGCCGGATTTTTCAGCCTCGGCACGCGCCGCTTTGATTCCAACTATTTTGTCTTCGACCAGATAGTAATTGGGCGAGGCTACCTTTGGATCGATAAGTCGCTTTATCGAATAAACATAGTCGTTGGCCACGAGTTCTCTGGGCTTGCCGCCGAACGCTGGATCGTCAGTAAAAAAGATGCCAGGCTTCACGCTGAAGAGAAACGTTTTGCCGTCCGCCGAGACTTCCGGGAGCGCACTCAGCGTGGCCGGACGAAGCTTCACCGGGCGCGCGTGATAGTCATAATCGAGTGGCGGATCGAAAATTAGCCGAATGATGTCGCTCGAAGGCACATCGTCAGACGCTGCTGGATCGAAGGTGGATTCAGCAGCGGGCGAGGTTAAGCGAAGCACTTTTTGCTGCGCGGCACTCATGGGTGAGAGCGAGACCGCGCCAACTATCGCCAGAAGCGATAGTCCTTGCTGCAAGAGTGAGCGAAACATAAACGAGCGAGACATGCTGGGGACGGGGGCTATGCGCTAGCCGAGCGCTTTCTCAATATCTTTCGCAAGCGATGCCGGTTCATCCTGCGGCGCGAAGCGCTTCACTGTGCCATCGGGACTCACCAAAAACTTGGTGAAATTCCATTTCACGGCTTCACTGCCGAGTAAACCAGGCGCAGCTTTTTTCAGATGCGTGAAGAGCGGATCGGCTTCGTCGCCATTGACATCCACCTTCGCAAACATCGGGAAATTAACCCCGTAGTTCAGCTCGCAAAACTCTTCAATGGCCTTTTCGTCGCCAGGCTCTTGACCGCCGAACTGATTGCAAGGAAAGCCGAGCACAGCAAGACCACGATCTTTGTATTGCTCATGCAGCGCCTGTAGGCCTTTGTACTGCGGTGTGAAGCCGCATGCGCTCGCCGTATTCACGATGAGCAGCGTCTTCCCTTTGTATTTCGAAAGCGGAACAGTTTTGCCCTTAATGTCTTTAACGCTGAAGTCGTAGGTGGTGGTCATAGTGATGAAGTCCAATGTGTAGGCGCGGGCTTGACCGCGCTCATCTCATGCAAAGCGCGGTCAAGCCCGCGCCTATTCACGTGTCAGGTCGTATTACAGCGCAGCGAATCCGCGCATCAAATCTTGTTTCAAATCCTCGGAGTCTTCGAGCCCGACGTTGAGCCGAATGAGCGCGCCTTTGTGCGGCCAATTGGGGCGCGATTTGGTGAGATCGTACGTCAATGCGAGCGAGCCAGTGCCGCCCCAACTCGCGCCAATCCCAAAGAGATGCAGCGCCTCGATAAACGCTGCCGCTGCCGAATCGCCAAAGCGATCTTGCAGCACGATAGAGAAAACGCCGGTGGAGCCCGTGAAATCCCGCTTCCAAATTTCGTGACCGGGGCAATCGGGCAGCGCGGGATGAAGCACGAGCGCCACTTCATCGCGCGTTTTCAGCCAATGCGCTAACTCAAGCGCCACGCGTTCAACGTGGCGCATGCGAAGCGGCATCGTGGGCAAACCGCGAAGCACGAGATAGGCGTCGTCCGGCGCAACACATTGCCCGGTTTGCAGCGCTGCATCTTTCACTTGTTTCCACAGCGCTTCGGTTTTGGCGGTGATCGAGCCCATCACCAAATCACTGTGACCCGCGGGGTACTTCGTGAGCGCGTGAACTGAGATATCGGCACCCTTTTCGAAGGCGCGGAGAAACCAGCCCGCGGTGTAGGTATTGTCGATGGCAACCAGCGCCCCGCGCGCATGCGCTGCTTGAGCGATGGCGGGCAAATCTGACAACTCCATCGTGATCGAACCCGGCGTTTCAACCCACACGAGCTTGGTGTTTGGCTTCATTAGCGCCGCGATGCCTGAGCCCACCGCTGGATCGTAGAAGCCCACCTCAACATTCATTCGTTTCAGCAGGCCGTTGGCAAGCGTCTTTACAGGGTCATACACATTGCTCGGCACCAGCACGTGATCGCCTGGTGCGACAAACGGAAGAAACGCATAAGCCACCGCCGCGAGGCCCGAAGGAAAGAGCACGCTTGCGAACCCGCCTTCCCACTCGGCGATGCGGTTTTGCAAGTCGCGCGCGGTCGGCGTGCCGCTGGTGCCGTAGGTGTAGATCGATTCGTCGAAACCCGAGCGAGATTTCCACTTCGCGATGTTTTCGAAAAGCACGGTGGAGGCACGTTCGGTGCCTGGCGCGAGTGAGCGGAATCCGCTCGCGACGTCGCGCCGTGGATGAATCAAATGCGTTGCGTCTGAAAAGCGCGGCTTGGATGAGGCGGTTTCGTCATTCATCCTTGGCAGTGTAGCGGGAGGGAATCGGTCTCGCTCAGCGCTAGACTCCCTAAAAGAAAACTCGTTCGTGGTTTTATTTTATTGGGGCTAAAGCAACACAAAGGTTATTCTCAATAATTTATATGTTCGCCTCCTAGCTCCTATTAAATAAAGACTAGCGCAGGAAAGACTGTTAAGCCACCAGCGTCAAGGTGCCCCGTGAATTCTGCTCGCGCTAAACTCTGGGTTATGCGTAATTACGAGCCAATCACCGCTGTCTCTCAGGCGTCTGCCTGCGCAGAATCGCGCGCGCTCGTGGCCCACCCAGGCGCGTTCAGCCGCTCCTCTCGCTCCCGCTAAGCGGGACTTCGAACACTTTCCCGCTTTGCGTCGTTGCGATTGCTTCGCTTCGGCATGTCCAATTCGTTCACGGAAATCCACTATGTTTGACATCAATCTACTGCGCACCGATCTCGCCGCTACTGCGGATTGGATGCGTGAATCACGCGGCTACGCTATCGACGTTGCTGCATTCGAAGCGCTTGAAGCTGAGCGCAAAGCGTTGCAAATTCAAACCCAAGATTTGCAGCAGCGGCGAAACACCTTGTCGAAAGCCGTCGGACAAGCGAAAGCACAAAAGGATGATGCTCGCGCCGCTGAACTGCTAGCAGAGGTAGCCGCGCTCCCCGAAAAGGTGAAAGCCAACGAAGCCGCACTCACCGTAATCCAGGAAAAGATCAACGGTTTGCTTCTCACGATCCCGAACATGCCGCAGCGCGGCGTGCCGATTGGAAAAGACAGCGAAGAGAACGTTGAGCAACGTCGTTGGGGAACGCCAAAAGCATTTGATTTCGCCGCAAAGGATCACGTCGCCCTTGGTGAAGCGCTGCAAGCAGGTGGCGCGGGTGCGCAGCTTGATTTTGAGACAGCCGCCAAGCTGAGCGGATCGCGATTTGTGGTGATGAAGGGCCAGCTTGCGCGATTGCATCGTGCACTCGCTCAGTTCATGCTCGACACTCACGTTACCGAGCACGGGTTTACCGAATGCTATGTGCCCTATATCGTGAATGCGGACTCGATGACGGGCACAGGGCAGCTCCCCAAGTTTGAAGAGGATCTCTTTAAAGTGCCCATGGCGGGCGACGATGGTGTGAAAAATCGGTATCTGATTCCGACCTCGGAAGTCTCGCTCACCAATTTCGTGCGCGACACCATTGTTGACGCAGCAAATTTGCCGATGCGACTCACAGCACACACGCCTTGCTTTCGCTCAGAAGCGGGCAGCGCAGGGCGCGACACACGTGGAATGATCCGCCAGCATCAATTCGATAAGGTTGAGATGGTCTACATCAGTAAACCGGATGAATCGAACGCGATGCTGGAGGAAATGACTGGCTTCGCAGAAACCATTCTGCAAAAGCTTGGGCTGCCGTACCGCGTGATGTTGTTGTGCACGGGCGACATGGGTTTTGGCGCGACGAAAACCTATGATCTTGAAGTGTGGCTGCCTGCGCAAAATACCTACCGGGAAATTTCGAGCTGCTCGAATTGTGAAGCGTTTCAGGCGCGGCGCATGAGCGCACGTTTCAAAAATGCGCAAGGAAAGAATGAACCGGTTCATACCCTGAATGGATCTGGGCTAGCCGTCGGCCGCACGCTCGTGGCGATTCTTGAAAATTACCAGCTCGCAGACGGAAGGGTCACAATCCCCGAAGTGCTCCGACCTTACATGGGCGGGCTCGAGGTTCTTGGCTAGCCACCGAGTTCTAATCGCACCTGTACGAACGCGCGCCACTGCACTGCGCTACGTTTCGCGTATGATCGAAATGTAGCGCCGAGTGAGCCATACTGATCGAGCATGCCTGCCAACAACGATTTTTCCTCGCTATTTGCGTTTCTCGCAATCGGAGCCTATCGTGCGTCGCCTGACGGAAAAATACTTCGTGTCAATCCAGCGCTGATGTATTTCATCGGCGCCAGCGATGAAGAAGAAGCAATCACGATCGGCAACAGCAGTGCGAGCGATTGGTACGTTGATCGTGGACGAAGGCAAGAATTTCGCCAAGCACTTTTTGGCGAAGGTCGCGTGGCCCAGTTTGAGTCGCGCGTTAGGATCTTTGGCGGTACCGAAATCCGCTGGATCTCTGAAAACGCCCACGTCGTTAAAGATGATCACGGCGAGGTGCTTTTCTACGAAGGCACCGTGGAGGACATCACGCCGCGTAAGAACGCGGAAGCCGCGCTAGAGCTGGCGCTTCGCCGTTATTACGCCCTCACCGCGAAATCTCAAAGCGCTACATTGGTATGTGATATCGACGGCACGATTCGCTTTGCCAGCGAAGCGGTCTACCAGCTGCTCGGTTTCCGCCCACACGAAACAGTCGGCGCGAGCGTGTTTGATTCGATGCATGAAGAGGATCGGGCGCGCTATCAGCAGGAGTTTGAGCGCCTCGCCGCAGATGAATCCAGTGGTGAAGAAGCGATCGCTCGGCATCGGCACAAAGATGGTTCGTGGCGCTATATCGCGTCGCTGGTAAGCGATGCACGTGATGACGAAGCAGTCGGCGGGTTCATTGTCTACAGCCGCGATGTCACCGATGCACACATTGCGCGCATGCGCTTGCGCAGCCTGTCAGAGACTGATTCCCTCACCGGCCAATATAGCCGCGCGATGTTTGAGCGTACTGCTGCCGAGGCCCTTGAACGTGCGCATCAGTTACGCCTTCGCGCCGCACTTTTTTTCGTCGATCTGGATAACTTTAAGCTTGCGAACGATTCCTATGGGCACTGGTTTGGGGATCAGATATTGATCGCTACCGGGCGCCGGCTGCGCGCCATTGTGGGCGATGGGGATATCGTCGGGCGCTTAGGCGGTGACGAGTTCGCTGTGCTCGCGCTCTTGACGGACGAGGAGATTCATACCCTCGAGGACCGCGCAGCCACGATCGTGCGTGAACTCGCACGACCGATCCGGGTAGACGCAACGCAGTTTGAAGTCACTGTAAGCGTCGGTGTTGCGTGCTACCCGAGCGATGCGGGGAGCTTTTCAGAACTTTTGCGGTTTGCGGACCAAGCGATGTTCGCTGCAAAAGGCGCCTCCAGAAACACGTATCGCGTGTTCACCGCCGCACTTGAAAAACGTGTTCGCGAGCGCGTGAACATGATCAGTGACTTACGTCGCGCGGTAGCCAACCGCGAGTTCGTTGTGTATTACCAGCCACAGGTGGATATGGCGAACGCACGGCTTGTTGGTGTAGAGGCGTTGGTCCGCTGGCAACATCCTACGCGCGGCGTGCTCGCACCGGGTGAATTTATTGATGCAGCGGAGGAGCAGGGGCTCATCAACGCGATTGGTCTGCAAGTCATCGAGCTTGCGATTCCGCAGATTGTTCGCTGGCGAATAGAGCACCGCTGCGACTTGCGTCTCGCGATCAATGTGTCAGCACAGCAATTTCGTGATGGCGCATTTGCCCGAAGACTCCGAATTCTGCTCCAGCGCTATGAACTGAGCGCAAATGCAGTTGAAGTTGAAGTGACCGAAAGCATTTTGCTGGCAGCCAATCGCGATGGCCGTAACGTGATCGAAGATTTGCGAAATATTGGCGTGCGTATCGTGCTAGACGATCTCGGTGTAGGCTACTCGTCGATGGCGTATTTACGGCAATTCACCGTGGATGGTGTGAAACTGGATCGCGGGTTCGTAGAAGGGCTGCCAGACAATGCTGTAGACGCAGCTATCGTACGTTCGATCATTTCGCTCACACGCGAGCTCGGATTGACCCTGGTTGCGGAGGGCGTTGAGGATCATGCACAGCGAACCTATCTACTCAGTGAGCGTTGTATTGTCGGCCAAGGGTATTTGTTTTCAACACCGTTATCCGTCGACGAATTTGAACGTGCAGGCTGGCTTTGGCACGTTGCACCCCGCCCCGAATAGTGATGGCGCAAGTGAGGTGGGGCGCAGGAGAAAGAAACCTCATGCGCCAACCCTTCAAGCTACAAAAGGTTCAGATTTCCGCGTCCAATCTCCAATACTCTTCCACCCACACGAATTTGCCGCTCATTTGTTAGCGTGAGCTGCAAGACGTTGAGGCGCTGAACAAATTCTCCCTGTGTCACGATAAAGCGCTGCGGTGTTGCTTGGCCTGCATCGAGCAAGTAACCACCAAGATTTGAGCACGCAGATCCCGTACCTGGATCCTCGCTCATCCCGCTGGCGGTCGGGAAGAAAAAGCGCACTTGGAAACGGTCTGGCGCAACGCGTGCAACTAAATAAGCCATGTAGCGACCAGCATCATTTTTGAAGTGCGCTTGCAATAACTCAGGATTCGGTTTTGCGCGCGCGAGCGCATCCACGTTCGCCACTGGAATCACCAATTGTTCGGTGCCGGTTGAGACAAAGCGTGCGTCACCCAGAAAATCTGCTTCTTGTAGTCCGACGGCTTCTGCCAGTGCGGCGATCGGTGCGTCAATGGCGCGCGATTGGTGTGTGTTTGCGGTAAAGGTCCACGCCCCGTTTTCAAGCGAGACATCGATGGGGCCAACGTTGAGCGAGAGCGTGAGGGCGTTGATCGCGGTTGCCTGCAATTCCTCGTGCATGGATGCCAGCACGAACGACGTGCCCACGGTTGGATGACCGGCGAAAGGCAACTCATAACGCGGCGTGAAAATCCGAACACGAGGCGCCGCGCCTGCTTGCGGAAAGATGAAGGTCGTTTCGGAGAGGTTGAACTGCGCCGCGATTGACTGCATTGTTGCATCGTCAAGGCCCGTGGCATCCTCGATCACCGCGAGGGGATTGCCGCCGAAGGTGGCGCGCTCAGATTCAACGAATACATTCACGATGCGGTAAGCAATACGCTTCATAGATACTTTCAAGAAATGAATGGGGCGATCAGCGTGGCCGGTAAGCATAAAGGCTTCTTCGCGAACAATAACGCACGCTTAGCCCAACATTTATTGGGGCTAGACTGAATAAATAGTGATAAACGCTACCCAGTCAATTTAAGACTTAGACCTGATTTAACCAAGGCTATCTGTGAATAGGTTTACGGAGAAACGCCTGCCCGCCTGCGCTGAGATAATTGCGGTATTCCTCGCGCGGCGCATCCCTTGTTTTGTGCCAGCAGCAATGGAAACGCTAAACAAGTCTCGCGCGAGCATCGCATCCTCGGAATAGGGCGATCTGCAAACCCAAATTTCTTCGACATAGCCCCGCTATGCTTCAGAATTTTGGGCTTCCAGCTCATCCTAATCCGAGGAGCGCTGCACCACGCAGACTTACTCAGCGTTTCCCAAACTCCCATAACGAAGTTCCACTATGCAATATATCTACACGATGAATAACGTGTCGAAGGTCGTGCCTCCGAAGCGTCAAATCATCAAAGACATTTCTCTGTCGTTTTTCCCCGGTGCGAAGATCGGTTTGCTCGGCTTGAACGGCGCAGGAAAATCGACTGTGCTTCGCATCATGGCGGGTGTCGATAAAGATTTCACTGGCGAAGCGCGTCCGCAAGCGGGCATCAAAGTCGGCTTCCTGCCGCAAGAGCCTGAGCTCAATCCCGATGACACGGTGCGCGAAGCTGTCGAAAGCGGTTTGGGCGACATCTCGCGCGCGAAGGCGCGGCTCGAAGAGGTCTACGCTGCGTATGGCGAAGAAAACGCTGACTTCGATGCGCTCGCGAAGGAGCAAGCCGAGTTAGAGGCCATCATCAATACGGGCGATGGTCACAACACCGAACAAGCGTTGGAAGTGGCCGCCGACGCACTACGCCTTCCACCGTGGGATGCAAAGATTGGCCTGCTATCCGGCGGCGAAAAGCGCCGCGTTGCGCTCTGCAAACTGCTGCTTTCGAAACCCGACATGCTCTTGCTTGATGAGCCGACCAACCACTTGGATGCTGAGAGTGTGGATTGGCTCGAACAATTTTTGAAGCGCTATGCAGGCACCGTCGTTGCTGTAACGCATGATCGCTACTTCCTCGACAATGCCGCCGAATGGATTCTGGAATTGGATCGTGGACACGGCATTCCGTGGAAAGGCAATTACAGCGAATGGCTCGATCAAAAGAGCGCGCGCTTGAAGCAAGAAGAGTCGAGCGAATCGGCGCGTCAAAAAGCGCTGAAGAAGGAGCTTGAATGGGTGCGCCAGAATCCAAAAGGCCGCCAAGCCAAGAGCAAAGCACGTTTGACGCGTTTTGAGGAACTCTCTAGTTACGAATATCAATCACGTAACGAAACCAATGAGATCTTCATTCCCGTGGCTGAGCGCTTGGGCAACGAAGTCATCGAATTCAAAAACGTCACCAAGAGCTACGGTGATCGCGTGTTGATCGATAACCTCTCATTCCGCGTTCCACCCGGTGCGATTGTTGGCGTAATCGGCCCGAACGGTGCCGGCAAATCCACGCTCTTCAAACTGATCAACGGCGTTGAGAAGCCCGATAGCGGCGAAGTCTCGATCGGGCACACCGTGCAAATGGCCTTCGTGGACCAATCACGCCAATCGTTACAAAACGATAAATCAGTATGGGAAGACGTTTCCGGCGGCGCAGACATTCTGCAAGTCGGCAAATTTGAAATGCAATCGCGCGCCTACATTGGCCGCTTCAATTTCAAAGGCGCCGATCAGCAAAAAATCGTCGGCAACTTGTCCGGCGGCGAACGCGGGCGCTTGCACCTGGCGAAGACGCTACTCAAGGGCGGCAACGTATTGCTCCTCGACGAGCCGTCAAACGACCTAGACGTTGAAACGCTGCGCGCGCTTGAAGACGCGCTACAAGAATTCGCAGGCACGGCAATCATCATCAGCCATGATCGCTGGTTCTTGGATCGTATCTGTACGCACATCCTCGCCGCAGAAGGCGACAGCCAATGGTTCTTCTACGACGGCAACTACCGCGAGTACGAGAACAACAAGATTCTGCGTTTGGGTGAGGAAGCGGCGAAGCCGAAGCGGGTGAGGTTTAAGGCGTTGAAGTAGCGATGGATGCGATTTGGTGTTGGGTGACGCAGCATCCGCAACTGGTTTCTGCCACTATCGCAACGCTCGCTTTCTTCGTTGCGTTGTGGCAGCTTGCTTCGGCGCGCGCGCACAATAGAAGAACTGTGCGACCCTTGCTGTCACTTGAACAAGTTCGCACCCAAAACAGAGACGATGACGGGAACGCGTTACCGTCGTTCAAGATATTTCTACGTAATGCGGGCCTCGGGCCCGCAATCATCCGGTATGCAGAAGTGTCAATTAAGCACGGCGAACGTCGTCCGTTCACCAATGAAGTGCTAACCGAAGTCTGCGATCACCTTTTGCCAACACCTAGACCAAAGGTTGTTACTCACGAACTTCGGCGAGAAACGGTCGTTGCCAAAGATCAGAGCATGACTGTGTTGGCATTTGAGGCCAACACAGCCAAAGAGGGTGCCTCGATGTTTACTTCACTCGACAAGTTTTCTTTCCAGACGAGGATTTACTACGAGAGCGTGCATGGCGAGCTGTTCATGCTCGACAATAGTGATCGCTACTCACGACAGCGAAGCATACACCGCCTATTTGGGTGGATTCTTAGTGGGGAACACCGGAAGACAACGGCGAAGTTTGGGAGCGAACTGTAGTTTGGCGTCGTAGGGCGCAATCTCATTGCGCCTCGTGCGAATACGCGATACGCGCATTTGCTCAATCAACTTCGGTCGGTATCAATTTGGGTGCAATGAGATTGCACCCTACCGTGTTTCACGAATGCATCGTCGCGTAATCCGTATACCCCTCTGGCCCAGGCGAATAAAACGTTTTCGGGTTTGCCGGCGTGAGCGGTGCGTCGAGCTTGAGTCGCTCTGGCAAGTCTGGATTTGAGATGAACGGCACACCGAAGGCCACGGCATCCGCCGCGCCCGATTCAACGGCTTCTATCGCCATCGCGCGATCGTATTTGTTGTTTGCGATGTAGGCGACACCTGCGGCCGTTAACACTTTCTTCGCCCATGCGAAATCGAAGCCCGTGAGGTCGCGCGCGCCGCCGGTGTTGCCTTCGATGAAATGGACAAACGCAATGCGGCGTTGCGCGAGCGCTTCAACGAGTGCGCCGTAGCTGGCTTGCGTATCGGAATCGCGCATTGCGGCGTTAGCGGCTGACACGGGTGACAAACGAATGCCCACACGGCCCGCGCCAAAGACGGAGATCGCGGCATCGACCGCGGCGAGCGTGAAGCGAATGCGGTTTTCAATCGAGCCGCCGAATTCGTCGCTACGTTTGTTGATGCTGTCGCGGATGAATTGCTCAAGCAGATAGCCGTTCGCCGAATGAATTTCTACGCCGTCAAAGCCCGCGCGCTTGGCGACTTCAGCGGCATGCTTGTAGGCCGCGATCATCTCGTGCACTTCTTGCGTGCTGAGCGGGCGGGCGGCGACGCGCTCTTTCTTCCCGTGTTGGGTGTAGATGGTGCCGCCGGGGTTGTAGTCGGACGATGACACCGGTAGTGCGCCGTTCGGCTGAAAATCAGGGTGCGAGATCGCGCCGACGTGCCAAAGCTGCGCGACGATGTTGCCGCCTTTGGCATGCACGGCATCGGTAGTGAGTTTCCAGCCCGCTTCCTGCGCCGCGCTGAAGATGCCCGGCGTATTCGGATAGCCCTGACCGGTGGCGTGAATTTGCGTGGCCTCGGAAACGATCAACCCGGCGCTGGCTCGCTGCGCGTAGTAGGTGGCGTGGAGTTCGGTGGCGGCGAGCGTCTGAGCGTCTGCGCGGCAGCGCGTGAGTGGAGCCATGAAGACTCGGTTTTTGGTTGGAATGCTGCCGAGCTGAAGCGGTGAGAAGAGAGCGGGCGAAGATTGCGTCATTATTGAAGAGTGTGGAAACAACCTCTCCTACATGGGATTCCACAGCGGTTTTTCGAGGGCTGGACCCAGCGGCTGAAAATTAGATTTTCACGTTTTATCCTTAATAAATAGGGGCTAGCGCCGATTTATGAATTTTATCGGTAAGCAACATTAAGCGCTTCTAGCCCTTTTGTAAGATGGTTTATAGCGAACTGGTTTATTGTGATCTATTCGAGCAGCCGCCTCACTCGTTCACGAGTTTGCGCACTTCGGTTCCGATTGCGTAGCCAACGAATCCTTCTGCGGTTGGTAGGAGTCGAATTTTGTTTACCGCACGCCCCATCTCAACGAATTTCCAGCTCGCGCCGCCGTCGGTGGTTTGATAGCCGCCCTTCGCGCTGCCGATCCAGCCGATCTCAGGCGTGATGAAGGCGACGCCAAACGCGCGATCAGCCGCGTCGCTCGCCACCGCCAGCTCGCGCCAGGTTTTTCCGCCATCGATCGTCTTCGCCACAAAATGCTCGGTGACTTTGGGATCAGGGTTGTACTTTTGAACGGTGACGTACCCCACGTCGCGTTTGGGGAACGATAGTTTCCAGGTGATTTCAAAGGGGCGTGTGGATTGATACACCGTGCGCCACGTGCTGCCGCCATCGTTGGTTGCAATGATTCGAGCATTTGACTTTGCAGTGTCGCTATCGCTCGCTCCGGCGATGATGCCATTCATCTCATCGAAGAATTTCACATCGAGAATCATGGCGGTGTATGCGGAAAGATCGATTGATTTCCAAGTTTCACCGCCGTCGAGCGAGCGCATGAGGTGTGCTGGGCCGCCTACGCGCCCGGCGGCGTGCACCAGCGTGCGCTCTCGCAGCACACCGGAGTCGATAAAGCTGCGCTTCACAATATCAATCGCGCAAATGCCTTTCACGGTGGGCCCCTCCACATTTGTGATGGGCAACCACGTCGCGCCGCCATCGCGCGTTCGATAGAGCGGCTGCGTATCGCTCACATTAGGAAAATAGTCGGTGCCCACATTACCCAGAAAGCCGTTGTTCGCATCAATAAACCCGAGCGCTCGAACAAAGGTTCCGGGCTGATTCCACTGCTCGACAAAGCGCTTTCCGCCATCAGTCGTTTTGTAGAGTTTGCCTGCGCCGTTGCCGTACCAACCGATCTCTGGCGTGACGAAATAGAGGTCATCTTGCTTACCTCGGTACGCCACGGTATCCAGCTTTTTCCAGCTCGCGTCGGCAGCAAGCACTACCGGTTTCGGCCGCTGCATTGGGCTTGCCGCATCGCTCGTTTGTCGCGGTGGAGAGGCACACGAAGCGAGTACACCGAGTGCCGCGAAAAACAGCAGTGCTTTGAGCAGCGGAGTCGTGGCGCGAGATTGAACGGGCATCGATGCCATCCTTTCGTTGACGTGGGCAATGCTACGCCGAGAGGCGATAAAAAATGCGGAAAGCGACGAATGGCGATGCCACCGCCGTGGCGCTGCATCAGGATGCGAGCAATCGCTGGCGTTTCTGAGAACGCAGCGCTCACGTCAACCGAGTGAAGCGACGTCGCGTTAGCGCCCGGTGTCCCGCCGGGGCTCACCACTTTTAGGGAATTGCAATGTTTAACGATGTCACCCGCCGCACGTTTCTTCAATCCAGCGCCGCGCTCGCTGTGAGCCTTCCAAGTTTAGGCGCGGTGATCGCCGCGCCGCTCGTGGGCGCAAGCGACCCTGCGACGTCACTGAATTCCACTAAGCGCAATGTTGATGCCGATCTGCTGCACGCACTAGGCGAGCGCATTGGCCGCGCAGCGGCGGAGCAGGTCGCACCCAATGGCGAAGCGGTGTCGTTAATGTATTTTGATTACGCGGGGCCAAGCATTGCCGCACTCAAGGCGGGCATCGTTACCGGTCTCACCCAACAGTGTGGCGAGGCGCCTACCTGCAACGAGATCTCGCTTCCGTACGGTGATCGCGTTGGCGTTGCGCTTGTTCGCAATCTGGCAACGGCAGAGGAAATTCGAATCGAGATTGACGCGACTATGCTGAGCCACTTAGCCATGATCGAGGAGTTGGCGCCTTCCGCTGGAATCGCGAAAACATCACTCCTGCAAGCGGACGCGTCTTACTTCTATCGCGCCACTGAGCGGGTGTAGACACAAAGCGCCGCTACGCTGCAAAGCGTGCGGCGTCTTTCGCGGTCGCTGCGAGTGACGGGTCGCTCGTGAGCTTTTCAAGCGCGAATTCAACAAACGCTTTCACACGTGGGGCGATGTTTTCTCGGTGTGGATATTGCAACACCATTTCTCGCTTTCCAGGCGCATTTGAGTCGCTAAGAACAATTTTGAGTCGCCCGGCGACCAGGTGTGGCCATGCAAAGTGCAGTGAAACGCGCGCGATACCAAGGCCGAGCACTGCAGCCTCGCTCACAGCTTCTGTGTCGGATACGGTAAGCGCTGGCGAAGTGGTTTCGAAAAGTGTGGTTTTGCCGCTTCCTCCTTTGAATTCCCAAGCGACCGATTGGCCAGAGGCAAACCGAAGCTGAATGATGCGGTGCTGATGCAGATCGTGCGCGGTTTTTGGGATGCCATATTTCTTCAAATACGCAGGAGCCGCCACCAACACGCCAGCGAGCCCGCAAATGCGCCGCACAATCATCGAAGAATCAACGATCTCACCGCCACGAATCGCCACATCGAAGCCGTCGCGAACAAGATCAACGCGACGATCATCAAAAGCAAGATCAAGGCGCACATTCGAAAATCGCCGCTGAAATTCCGGCACCAGTGGCATGAGGTAGCGGCGACCGAACGCAGCGCCGGTAGTGACGCGAACGAGCCCGCTGGGTGCGAGTTCTAGATCGCGCAAGGCTTTGGTCGCCTCCTCAAGCGTGGTGAGCCCTTGCGCGGCGCGCGAGTAGAACGTTGCGCCTTCTTCGGTCAACCACAGTGATCGTGTGGTGCGATTGAAAAGGCGCGTATCGAGCGAATGCTCGAGCCTGCCCACGCTCGCTGCTACCGCTTGCGGCGTGAGATTCAACCGTGTTGCTGCTTTGGTGAAACTGCCTTCTTTCGCCGTTGTGACGAATGCAAGAATGCCACTTAAGTGTTCCATAACGCCTTTCAACCGGATTCAATCGCAGCAAACCTTTTGCTTCAATTTACAACATTAATTTGTAAATCAAACAACTCACTATCTATTTTTCTTTCGACTGCTTACCGCAAAAATTCTCCCATCGAAACCGAAACACAGTTTCACACTTAGGAGAAACGGCCATGGCAAACAAAATTCTCGTTACCGGCGCAACAGGCAATATCGGCAAAACACTCGTCAATGAACTCAAAGCGCTCGGCGCAGACTTCGATGTGATGAGCAGCAAAGCGCAGAGCGCGCCCAACGCTCGCGTAGGCGATTTCAACGATGTGGAATCACTCAAAAAAGCCTTCAACGGAATTGACACGCTTTTCTTGCTCCTGCCGCTGACGGAAAACAAGCTGCAATTGGCGAAGAATGCTGCGGCTGCCGCCGTCGCAGCGGGCGTCAAACACATCGTTCGATCCAGCGGCGCAGGGGCCGATCCCGGCGCCGGGTTCGCGCTTCCGAAGCTGCAAGGCCAAATCGATGCGGTGCTTGAGCAAACCGGAATCCCGACAACGTTCCTTCGCCCCGCCGGTTTCATGCAAAACTACGTCACGTATCAAACGCAAGCCATCAAGGACGGCACGGTCTACATGGCCGATGCGGGCCAAGCGCAATCGCTGATTGATGCGCGAGACATCGCCGCAGTAGCCGCGCGCGTACTCCTGAATCCTGCATCACATGCGGGCCGCGCCTACACGCTGACCGGTGGCGAAGCGTTCACCGGCGTTGAAGCTGGAGCGACCCTCTCGAAGCTCCTCGGTCGCGAGATCAAGCACGTGAGTGTGCCCACCGACGCAGCCGTGAGCGCGATGAAGGAATGGCAGATGCCGGATTGGTTGATCGAGCTCATGGACTCGCTCAACAAAATTGTGAGCGCTGGTTACGCGAGCGGCGTGTCTCCCGACGTGGAAAACATTCTCGGGCGCAAACCGCGTACGTTTACTGAGTTTGCCAACGACAATGCTGCTGCGTGGAAGTAGTCACGCAGCAGACCAAAAGGCAGACAAAATGAAACAGCTCATCGCGTGCTTCGCGTGCTTCGTATCAATCTCGCTCCACGCGGCTGTAGGTGATGTCGGCGTCTTCACGTCGCCCGAGCGAACGTTTTCAACCGCGTCGTACTGGATCGAGGGGGTTGATGGCGTTGTAATGATTGACACGCAATTTCTCCCCAAAGAGGCGCTCCAAGCAATAGAACTCGCTGAGAAAACGACCGGTAAGAAAGTCACGACCGCTATCGTGCTGCATCCTAACCCCGATAAATTTAATGGCACAGCGGCCTATCAAAAGCGCGGTATTCGGGTGCTCACGTCGAAGCAAGTGCTTGATGCGATTCCCGGTGTGCACACGATTCGCTGGGGATGGTTCGGCAAGGAGTACGCGCCGGACTATCCCAAGGAGGCTGCCAAGCCAGACGCGTTTGGCGAAAAAACCACGGCGCTGACGATTGCGGGATTGCCACTCACGTTACACGTGCTTGGCAACGGTGCTAGCGCCGGGCATGTGGTCGTGCAGTTTCGTGATCAAGTTTTTGTAGGCGATCTCATCAATCCCACGAATCACGCATGGCTCGAACTTGGATTGATCAGTGATTGGCTCGCGCGGCTCGACGAAATTCGCGCGTTGAAGCCAGCAAAAGTACATCCGGGCCGAGGCGCAAGCGGCGATGCATCATTGATCGACCAACAAGCAACCTATTTGAAGCAGGTGCGTTCGTGGGTGCGGGAGGCATTGGTGCCGGGCGCGCTCGGCACCTTCACCAAGCTGCGTTTGCAATGGAAGATTGAGCGTGCCTACCCCGCACTCGGCTACCCGATTTTCATGCGAGATGGCTTGGAAGCGGTGTGGAGAAACGAGCAGACGAAATAAATTTGCGAGCATGGCTGCCATTCGCCTTTCGTGAAGCACCTGCGATTGGATACGTAGTCTCAGTGAATACTTCGCGAAAGACGGCGATCGCTGCGTGAGTCGCGCGGACTCGGTCGGGACAAGACCGGTAGCACACAATAAAGTTAGCGAGCGGCGCTCATAAACACTGGATGCAGCGCATGTCTAGGGTTATTGTCAATAACATCAAAGTTCGCTGCCTAGCCCAGGTCGAGGCTGGGCGAACACTTTAGAGCTGCAATGTCTCAAGGTTGCCGGAATCGCCACGGCGCCGCGTTGGCGGGTGTGTGCCCAAGCCCCTTCATTGGCGTGATCGAACGGTAGTACGCATCGATTCGTGCGAGGTCTGCGTTCGCGTCGTCGCTAGGCGTGAAGCGCTCGGCAACGCGAACGCGTTTGTTCTCGAAATCAAAGGTGCCGAGCACGATCGGCACCTTCGCCGCTTTTGCGACGTAATAAAAACTTGATCTCACATGATCGCGATAGCTACGTGTGCCTTCCGGTGCGATCACGAATCTCATGCGCGGCTCGCTCGTGAACCGTTCCGCGAGTTGCTCGGAAAATCCACTACCGCCTGTACGATCAACCGGCAAGCCACCCACGGCGCGGAAAAACCAACCCCAGGGCCAAACAAATAAGGACGTCTTTCCTGCATAGCGAAGCGCGTCACGTTTAGCGGTCAGCCCTGCAGCCCATTTGGTGAGAAGCCCCACCGGAAAGTCCCAGTTGCTCGTGTGTGGATAGATCACGATCACACACTTTTCGGGCATCGGATCGATGATCTCAATGGTCCAGTCCCAGCGTCGCATGCAAAGCGCCGCCACAGCCGAGAGCGGCCCATAGCAGCCAAGCGGCCGGTAGCACTGACCCGACACTTCAGTCAAATGCGATCCATCCATCGACAGTTCCTCCTCTCAACGCCGCCCTGTTCTTTGTGTTTCGTGTGGCGCTGCGATAATTTCGGGGATGTTAGCTGTTCCACATTCTGTTGGTATCGACTCAATCGATGCGTTACTTCCGCAAACGCAGTGCCAACGCTGCGGCTATGCGGATTGCCGCGACTACGCCGCTTCGCTGCACGCCGGTGAGGCCGAGATCAATCGTTGTCCGCCGGGCGGAGAAGCCACTCGCGTCGCGCTCGGTGAGCTCTTGCAGCGCGATGTTTCCGCGATCCCCGCGCTCGCCGATGATGTCGATGCCTATGCGGCGGAACACGTTGCGCTGATTGATGAGACCGCCTGCATCGGCTGCGCGAAGTGCTTGCCGGTGTGTCCAACCGATGCGATTGTGGGCGCGGCAAAACGAATTCACACCGTCATCGCCGAAGCGTGTACGGGCTGCGAACTCTGCATCATCGCATGCCCGGTGGATTGCATCAGTCTTCGTGCATTGCAAACTCCGGCCAATTGGAATTACGCAACGCTTGCAGCACGAACGGGTCAATCGATGCAGCTGCGCGATGCGTACACGGCTCACAAATCTCGCTATGCCCTCCGAGCGGAAGAGGCGCTTTCGGCGATGATCTCGGGTACGGCGTCGACTGAATCCGTGACAGATAAAAAAGCCCTGCTCGCAGAAATCCTCGCGAAAGCGAAGACACGCACCACCAAGGATCTGCCGCGATGAACGCCGAAAAGCGCCACCGTATTTTCGCGAAGCTAGCAGAAGCCAATCCCGATCCTAAAACAGAGCTCGAATATGGCAATCCGTTTCAGTTGGTGATTGCCGTGTTGCTTTCCGCGCAAACCACCGACAAAGCGGTAAACATCGCTACGCGCCGCTTTTTCCCGTTTGTGAAGACGCCGCATGACTTAGTGGCGCTTGGTGTGTCGCAGCTTGAAGCGCACATCAAAACGATCGGGCTCTATCGCAATAAAGCGAAGAACGCGGTGGCCACAGCCCAGCAACTGATCGACTTGCACGGCGGGAAAGTGCCGCATGATCGTGGCGCACTCGAAGCGCTTCCAGGCGTGGGCAGAAAAACTGCGAACGTGGTCTTGAACGAGGCGTTTGGCGAAGCGACGTTTGCGGTGGATACGCACGTGTTCCGCGTGTCAAACCGGATGAAGCTCGCGCCCGGAAAAAATGTGGATGAAGTGGAGCGCAAGCTCATGAAGTTCACGCCGCCAGAATTTTTGAAAAGCGCGCATCATTGGCTCATTCTGCATGGGCGATATGTGTGCACAGCGCGCTCACCAAAGTGCCCCGAATGCGCTGTGTTTGACGATTGCGAATTCGCGGGCCGAATCAAAATCCGCGCTCAGGCCACCGTCGATCAGGATTGAGAGGCAGCGTTCATGTTTTCCCCTTCCCGCGATCAAGCGCGCCAATTTTTCATCGATACCTGGCGTAAATACAACGCGCATGAACCGCTGACGCCGCTTGAAACCAAAGCTGCCGAAATCCTTGCGCTTCATCCTGAATATCACCGAGTGCTGGATCGGCCCGAATCATTCGTCACGCACGATTGGCGGCCTGAAGCGGGCGATATCAATCCGTTTTTGCACTTCGGATTTCATCTCGCCATTCAAGAGCAACTCGATATCGATCAGCCGCGCGGGATCGTCGCAATACACGCGCAATTAGCCGCAAAACACGACGGCGATGCGCATGTAGCAAAACACGAAATTCTTGAGTGTCTAGGAGAGACGCTCTGGCAATCGCAGCGCACCGGTCAGGCCCTCGACGGGGCGCTTTACCTGCAGCTACTTCGGCAGCGCGTTGGGCAATAGGATTTAAGAAAATCCTTGGAAGCCTTATTTCGTTAGGGCTAGACGAAAAATACATGCGATAACTAAAAGTGCTAAATCGTTGCGCTTGTCCATAAATAACGCAGAGCCGATGCAAATTGCTGATGGGCTGCGCACCTGCGCTACGCCTTCCCCAACTCCTGTCCGCGATCACGTGCTGCGGCAACGGCATCAATCAGCGCCTGCTGCACACCGCGTTCGCTGATGACGGCAAGCGCAGCCGCCGTTGTGCCGCCCTTCGATGTCACACGTTCGCGAAGCGTTGCGGGCGATTCGTCGGAGGATTCAGCAAGTGTCGTTGCACCTTTGAGCGTTGCGAGGACGAGCTTACGCGCATCTGCATCGTTGAAGCCAACATTTTTCGCCGCCGCGATCATCGATTCAATCCAATGAAACACATAGGCCGGTCCACTGCCTGAAACCGCTGTCACTGCATCGATCATAGCTTCGTCGTCAACGCGGATCACGTCGCCGCAAGCGCGCATCAACTGCATGGCGGTGTCGATATCGTTTTGCGAAAGAGACGCGGGCGCGAACACGCCCGTGATGCCTTGGCCCACGAGCGCGGGTGTGTTCGGCATGGTGCGCACGATGCGGTTGGTTTTCCCACCGAGCCACGACGCTATTGAGGCGATGCGAGTCCCGGCCGCAATGCTCACGATGAGCTCGCCATTCAAGCACGGCGCTAACTGTGCGCACGCATCTTTGAGCGTCTGCGGCTTGGTGGCAAGCACGATGGCATCAGCATTTTCGGTGCCCGCGCGCGCTGGAACTTCGTAAACAACCGCGCCGATGGCTGCCATGCGTTCGCGCGCCTCGGCGA
This sequence comes from Betaproteobacteria bacterium, assembly GCA_013298145.1. Lineage (GTDB taxonomy): Bacteria > Pseudomonadota > Gammaproteobacteria > Burkholderiales > Casimicrobiaceae > Casimicrobium. Next base: position 389,116 of record JAAFJO010000004.1, on the reverse strand, counting down.
AGGGCTCCACAACGTGAACATCGAGCGACGGCGCAACTTTTCGAAGCCCCACAATAATGGCGCTCGCCATGTTGCCGCCACCGACGAAACAGATTTTTTTCATGTCTAAATTGTAGGCGCGGGCTCAGCAGATGGCGCTAGACCGCGCGATGCACTGATGTCGCTCTCCGCACGCTTATTGCGCCCGCGCTGGCCGCGCACCGAAGAGCGCAGTTCCGATGCGAACCATTGTGGAGCCACACGCAATCGCGATGTCTAGATCATCCGACATGCCGATCGAGAGCGTGTCTACGCCTGGGTAGCGCGTCTTCGCGTGTTCGTAGATGTCCCGCAGCGCTAAAAATTGCTCGCGTGTGGCATCAGCGCTCAGGCCCGGCTCTGGCATTCCCATCACACCTCGCAATCGAAGTCGAGGCAGCTTTGTCACCGCATCAAGCAGTGTGTCCGCCTCATCGAATGAAGCGCCACTTTTTGATGCCTCGCCGCTGATGTTGAACTGCACACACACATTAAGCGGTGGCATCGAAACTGGCCTTTGCGCCGAAAGTCGCTCAGCGATTTTGAGCCGATCAATTGAATGTACCCAGTGCATCGTTTCGGCCACTTCGCGGGTTTTGTTCGATTGCAGCGGCCCGATCAAATGCCATTCGATCTCGGACAAATCGGAAAGCTCAGTTGTCTTTGCGACGGCCTCTTGCACGTAGTTCTCGCCGAACGCGCGTTGCCCTGCTGCATAGACATGACGAATTTTGTCAGTTGATTGCAGTTTGCTCACCGCGAGCAAGCGAACGCTCAATGGATCACGCGAAGCCTGACGACAGGCGGTAGCGATTCGGGCCGAAACACGCTCGATTGCTTGCGAAGCGTCCAACGTTGCAGTCATAATGGGAGAACTCAAAAAACCTGCGTAAGTGCCTGATTCTATTGGCGCGAACTCGCTGTAGGGATACACGGTATGGACATTTCAGAGCTGTTAGCGTTCTCGGTAAAAAACAACGCGTCCGATCTTCACATTTCTTCGGGCCTGCCGCCCATGCTGCGGGTGCATGGCGATATTCGCCGCATCAACCTGCCAGCGATGGAACACAAAGATGTTCACGGGCTGGTGTACGACATCATGTCGGATGCGCAGCGTAAAGTGTTCGAAGAAAACCTGGAGGTCGATTTTTCGTTTGAGATCCCGAACCTCGCACGCTTTCGCGTCAACGCGTTTAACCAAGATCGCGGCGCAGCCGCCGTGTTTCGAACCATTCCATCGCGGGTGCTCTCGCTTGAGGATTTGGGTTGCCCGAAAATTTTTGCTGAGCTGTCAATGAAGCCTCGCGGTTTGGTGTTGGTCACCGGGCCAACGGGTTCGGGCAAATCGACCACGCTCGCCGGGATGGTGAATCACGTCAACGATAACTTGCTCGGACATGTTCTGACCGTGGAAGACCCGATTGAGTTCGTCCACGAAAGCAAGAAGTGCTTGATCAATCAGCGCGAACTCGGCCCGCAAACGCTTTCTTTCGCCAACGCACTGCGTTCTGCGCTGCGCGAAGACCCTGACGTCATTCTGGTAGGCGAGATGCGCGATTTGGAGACGATCCGCCTCGCGCTCACCGCTGCTGAAACGGGGCACTTGGTATTTGGCACGCTGCACACGTCGTCAGCCGCCAAAACGATTGACCGGATCGTTGACGTGTTCCCCGCAGAAGAAAAGGATATGACGCGTTCAATGTTGTCTGAATCCTTGATTGCGGTGATCTCGCAAACGCTGCTGAAGAAAAAAGACGGCACTGGCCGGATCGCGGCGCACGAGATCATGATCGGCACGCCTGCGATTCGAAATCTCATCCGTGAAAACAAGATTGCGCAGATGTATTCGGTGATCCAAACGAGTTTGGGGCAAGGCATGCAAACGCTCGATCAATGCTTGCAAGATCTTGTTCGACGAAACCTTATTTCCACGCATGATGCGCGCCTTGCTGCAAAGCAGGGTGAAATGTTTGCCTAGACCGCAGGGTCGAGGCAAGCGGAGTGCGCGAATGCGCATGCGAGTTCAGTAGGAGTTAGAAATTGGAACGCGAACAAGCCACACAGTTCATGAATTCTTTGCTCAGCATGATGGGCGAGAAAAAGGCCTCCGATCTCTTCATTACGGCCGGGTTTCCGCCCGCGCTGAAGGTTGATGGCGGCATCGCGCCGGTCGCGAAGCAGGTGCTCTCACCGCTACACACGCTTACGCTCGCTCGCTCGATCATGAACGATAAGCAGGCGGCGGAATTCGAGCGCACCAATGAGTGCAACTTCGCGATTCATCCGCCGGGCCTTGGGCGTTTCCGCGTGAGCGCGTTCATGCAGCAAAGCAACGTTGGCATGGTGTTGCGCACCATTAATACCACCATCCCGCGCTTCGAGGAGCTTGGCCTTCCACCTATCCTGCGCGACATCGTAATGGCGAAGCGCGGCTTGGTGATTTTCGTCGGCGCAACGGGTAGCGGAAAAACGACATCGATGGCATCGATGATCGATCACCGAAATCGAAATTCACGCGGTCATATTCTCACCATTGAAGATCCGATTGAATTCGTGCATGAGCATCGAAACTGCGTGATCACACAGCGCGAAATTGGTACCGATACCGAGAACTGGGCGATTGGCCTGAAGAACGCATTGCGGCAAGCGCCCGATGTGATCATGATCGGCGAAATTCGCGATGAAGATTCGATGGATCACGCCGTTGCCTTCGCAGAAACGGGCCACCTTTGCATGGCAACGTTGCACGCCAACAATACCAACCAAGCGCTTGACCGCATCATCAACTTTTTCCCGGATGCTCGGCGTCAGCAGTTGCTCATGGACCTCTCGCTCAACCTGCGCGCGTTTGTGTCGCAGCGCTTGATCCCAAAGCGAGACGGCAAAGGGCGCGTACCGGCGGTAGAGGTCATGCTGAACTCACCATTGATTTCCGATTTGATCTTCAAAGGCGAAGTCTCCGAGATCAAAGAAATCATGAAGAAATCGAATGAGCTTGGCATGCAAACGTTCGATCAATCGCTCTTCTATTTGCACGAAAACGGCTTGATTTCGTATGAAGATGCACTGCGCAACGCTGACAGCGTGAACGATCTGCGCCTGCGCATCAAGCTTGAGGGCCACGAGTCGAAAGGCCGCAACATGTTGGCAGGGCTTGAGCACCTCGATATCGTGCAGTGATCAATATCGCGCGGATCGGGTTACCATGATTCTGAGAAGTGTCTTCAACATGAAACGACCCGTTAAATTGGGCTAAAGCGCTGTTTTTAATTGAAGCAACTACTCTCTGAAATAGCGCGTCGCCCCGAATTCGTAAGGGAGACGACTTAAAAGTCGAATAAGCTCCTCCCTGATGATTGCATACCTGTATCTGGCTGGCGCGATGGCAATCGTCGGCGCCTACGTTGGCTTTTCGAAAGTGCTCGTCGCCGTATTCCCTATTTTTCTGCTTGCGTGGTTGCGCTTCGGCATAGCCGCGATCGCGATGGCCCCATGGACATCGCGGGGCGAAAACCCGACGCCACTCGATGCACGCACCAAGCGTTTGCTGTTTCTCGAATCCTTTCTTGGCAATTTTCTGTTTTCAATTTTCATGCTCTACGGCATGCGCTACGCAAACGCGATTTCTGCGGGCGTTGTCATGGCTGCGATCCCCGCCGCAGTGGCGATTCTCTCGAGGATTTTTCTTTCCGAGCGAATCGCGCCACGCACCTGGGCCGCAATCCTGCTTGCAATCGGCGGCGTTGCGCTGCTCGCGTTCACGCGTGAGGTGAGTTCTGATCAAGGGGCAAACGTCTCATTGCTTGGGATCGCGCTGTTGCTCGGCGCTGTGTTGTGCGAAGCAAGCTACGTGGTGATTGGTAAGAAACTCACGAGCGACGTTTCACCCAAATACATCAGTGCTGCGATCAATCTCTGGGGGCTGGCACTGGTGACGCCGCTGGGCATCTGGCAGGCTTTCTCGTTCCACTTCACCAGCGTGTCGTTTGCGATGTGGTCGGGCCTCGTTCTATATGCGCTCGCCGCAAGCGTGTTCACCGTGTGGCTTTGGATGACAGGGCTTAAGTCTGTTCCAGCCGGGCGCGCGGGTGTGTTCACAATTTTTTTGCCGGTTACCTCCGCTTTAGTTGGCATCGTTTTTCTGGCTGAGTCGTTCACAGCGATGCACACGCTTGCGTTTGCTTGCGCGCTCGCTGCGGTGCTTCTAGCAACGTGGCCTGCACGGTCGCCCGCGCCATAAGTGCCACAATCACCCACTGGGTAGGTTGGATCAGTCATCCCATGCAAGATCCCGGAATACGTCTCAAGGCGCAGCTGTCACCCATGAACCCTTTGCTTCACATCTTTCGTTTCGCGGTGAAATGCACGCTGCTTCCGCTGTTGGTGATGACTGCTTTGTCGTCATTAACGATAGCGTCTGAGTCTAATTGTCCGTTCGCATTAGTCGCGCCCGCCAGTACGCCGTCGCTCGCGCGCGATGGACTCGCGCTACAACGTAGCCGCTTCGCGGTGGCAAGCCCTGCCATCGCGAACATCGGATTCAGCCAAGTGAGCGAGAGCGTTTTCAGCGATGCGGTACGAGCCTTCGCTCCACGCCTCGACGTTGACGGCGACGGAGTATTTGCGCTGCGCGATAGCTTAATCATCGCGCGTTGGCTTGCTGGGTTTCGAAATGATGCCTTGACGCAGACGCTCCCCGCGGCGCAAGGGCCAACACCGCCACGCGATGCCGCGCGGATCACGAGCTATATCAACAGTGGCTGCCCGCTAAGCAGTAGCCCAGCGCTGGATCCGCTGGTACCCCACGGTTTCTATGACGTGGACCGGCTTGGAGCCGTTCGACCGATACGCAACGACTTGGTCGGCGCGCTCAGCGGAATGGTGCAGTTCGTGCAATCTCACAGCGTGAATCCCAACGGCAACGGCACACAAAATTCGACATGGCCGGCGCTAACGCTTCCAAGCGTTGTTGCTGATCGGGGCGCATTGCTTTTGTTCACTCCTACAGTTGCGCAGCAACAAGTTACCGCGCACGTTAAAGTGAATGGGGTTTCGATTCTGGTACGCCCGATGCAGCCCCCACAAGCGCTGCCCAAGCCAGACTACGGCGCTGCGCTGGGACCAAAAGTCGCGTACTCGCTGCGTGCGTGGAGTTTGCCGTTGCCCTGGAACGCAATGCGCCCGGGGCTCAGCATTGAATTTGTCGGCGATCAAAAAATACTCGGCATCCTGCCCGCCCCCTCGACCCAGTTCGCCGCGCCAGCGGAGGTGCTGCTAAACGTAATTCGCGTCGGCATGCTGACGGACCCGCCCGAAGACCCGGACCAAAAGTTTGTGTCCGATCTCATCACCTACGGCACCGACTATTTCCAAACGCTGCCGGCCGCAAAACTGACCGTTGCCAGCTACGCCGATGTGCGCTTGCCGCGCGTGATCGTACGCCGCGGCGTGATTTACGACGCCGTGAGCGCAACCGATGGCGGTGTCTACGACGGCGACATGCGGCAAGATACGTTGAAAGTGCAGATTGCTTCGGGCATCAATACGGCAAATCAAGGGATTAGCAGTACACGCAGCGGTGATGGGGGTGGAAATCCGTTCTGGATCGCGCAACACACGATTCATCATGGACAAGGTGTATACGCCAACGGCGTGCAAGTCCATGGCCTATCGGGCGGCGCGGGACAAATTACGCTACTCGAATCCGTAGGAAATGAGCTCAGTCATGAGCTCGGTCATAGCTACGGGCTGGGGCACTATCCGGGTGCGGTGTTTTCCACTCCAGCGTCGAGTACACCGTTGGCGGATTTCATAAACGCGTTTCACCACGCAGATAGCGGGTGGGGCTACATCGCTCATCGGAATCGAATGCGCGGAAATCTGCTTTGGGAGCGCGAAATTGCGCAGGGACTCACTGAAGCGGGCCTCGATCTCAGCGTTAATCGATTTGCTAATAGCTACTTTTATGGGGCAGACGCCATGTCTGGCGGCCGAACGTCAAACTCGCTGTCGGCGTACACCCACCACACCGGCTACAGCGCGCTTCGCATCCAGCGAAACCTCGACCGCTTCGTCCCCGACTTGGCTTTTCCATCGGGATACAAAGCCTGGAGTACAACGGACAATCGGTACGTTGACGCTTCCGCTCGACAAATTGATTTTTCCGCGCCTCGTCCAATCAGCCTGGGCGTTCCAGTTTATACGCTGGTTGGTGGATACGATCCGGGTACGTTGGCGGCTAACCCGAGCGCGGCGAGCTCACTGATGTACGCCCCGCTGGTGGGTAACTATGGTCACACTTTTACGCTGCCTGCGCCGAACTTAACGCTGGCAACAAGGCAATGTTGGTTGCGCGTCACCTTTGCGTCGGAACCCGATCAGCTCGTGAGTTTGATGGCAACGCGAGTCGACGCCAATTCGATCAACAATTTTTCCGTAAACGTTGCCCAGGCTCGTGAGCCTCGCTCCGCCCATATCCGTTGCCGGACGCAGGCGAACAATGCCGCAACAGAAACAGAGCTTGGCAGCACCGTATTTCCTGCCATCGCTGCGGCGGTAACCCCACCGTTGGTTGTCGGAATGAGCACCGGCTACGCCATGCTTCGCGCGAAGGAACTGCGCGCGATGAACGCTTATCTGGAATCGCTCGCTGGCGCGCTTTATCCTCGCATTAGGGAGCCAGAATGGAGTCAATTAGAGGGCTGGCAAGATGATTTGCCCGAACTGACGCCTGCCGCGCGCGCCGTGGTTGAACTCGCCCGCGAGCAGCAGCAGAAGGTCTGGTCGATTGAGCGTTTCATCGCTCAACATCGAGCAGCACTCGTGGCCAACGATGCCGCCCGCGCTGCGGAGCTTCGTGCGCTCATTCGCGCGAGTGGCATAGCGCCAAGCGCGGGTTCAATTTTTCCAATTGCGACCGCGCTCCGCAGCGGCGCGCAGTGTGTTGTGATCGATGCGCTAGCGCCGCCGGCGCCTCGCATGCAAGCGTGCGGAGCGAACTCCGCGCAGTGGTGGTGTGATGCGCGGGGTGCGTTTCACCACACCATTCAGGTCGATCAATGTCTTACGGCGCGCGGTGCAAACGAGCTCATTTCGCTGGCCGATTGCGACACCGACGCTAACTCGCAGCGCTGGCAAAGCATTGCGATCAATGCAAGCGCACGTGTTCGCTATGAACCCGATTCCTTTAGCGGGCAGCAAACGCTCGATAACTTCGGCGCCTCGCCTGGCATCTACGGTATTCACGGGGGGCCAAACCAGCAGTGGGATGACGTGGCACGTGATCCCTTTCCCTTGCTCGCCAAACTATCGGCGTCTAGTATTCGTCTACTGCGTGACTTGGGCTTCTGACGCTGGTGCTGATCCAGCGTCGGCCGAAGGGAGCCAGCAAACTTCGGTATCGCATCGCGCATTCAGGATCAAGGCAACTCGAACCCAAGCGCTGTGTAGCGTTGCAGGGTCATCGTGAGACGTTTTTGCTCGTTTACCGCCTGCTGCGAGCGAGACTCGCACCTGACACATTGCGCTGCCTGCTGGTTGGACGAAAGTACTTATTTGGCGGGGTTTCGGCTCTGCGACAATAGAGGAATGGCTTTTATAACCCTACCGTCGGACTTGCGCACGTGCCTGGCTTAGAACGCGACACTCCCATTCCTTCTGACATTACGCTCGACAAGAAGCGTCGTGTGCTGGTGCTCAACTACGACGGCAATAGTCACGAGCTGTCGTTCGAAATGCTTCGCGTGTATTCGCCGTCTGCCGAGGTGCGGGGGCATGGCCCTGGGCAAGAAGTGTTGCAAGTCGGCAAGCGAAACATCGACATCACGGAGCTTGAGCCCGTCGGCATGTACGCCATTCGCCCAACGTTTAGTGATGGCCACAACTCGGGTATCTTCTCGTGGGACTACCTGCATAAGCTTTGTGTCGAGAAAGAGGGCGCGTGGAGTGATTACTTAGCGCGCATCGAAAAGGCAGGAGCTTCGCGTGACTGAGCAGACTCACTTCGGCTACAAAACGGTTGACGAAGACAAAAAGCAAACGCTGGTGCGTGGTGTGTTCGATTCCGTGGCCTCGAAGTACGACGTAATGAACGATGTCATGTCGGGCGGTTTGCATCGGATTTGGAAGCGCTTCGCCGTCGATCAGCTTCGATTGCAGAAAGGCGAGCGCGTGCTCGACCTTGCCAGCGGAACGGGCGATTTGATTGCGCTCATGAAACCGTTAGTTGGGGAAGCGGGCGCCGTACTTCATACCGACATCAATGCGGCCATGCTCGCCGAGGGACGCAATCGTCTGCTCGACCAAGGCGTATTGGCGCCAACGACCCAGTGCAACGCCGAAGCCTTACCGTTTGCAGACCAATCGTTTGACGCGGTGACTATTGCGTTTGGCTTGCGCAACGTCACGCGCAAAGAAATTGCGTTCGCTGAAATGCATCGCGTTTTGCGGGTGGGCGGGCGAGCGCTCGTGCTCGAATTTTCTAAACCGAATTCGCTGTTGAAAGCGCCTTACGATTGGTATTCGTTTAACGTTCTTCCCCGCATGGGCGCTCGAATAGCGGGCGATGAAGAGAGTTATCGCTATCTGGCGGAAAGCATTCGCATGCACCCAGATCAAGAGACGTTAAAGGCGATGTTTGAGCGGGCAGGGTTCAAGCGCTCCGACTACTTCAACCTGACTGGCGGCATCGTTGCTACGCACATCGGCTATCGGTTGTCATAGTAAAGCCCTGAAAAAAGCCTGGACAGTTTCTTTGCAGGGAATCGACGCGGGAAATCCTGACCTGCGAATTCGCGAATCTCGGTTGTATGTGAACCGATTGCCACTATATTCCCCGCGTGGCAGCGAGTAACTTTGCTCGCTCCCTGTGCGCCACAAGAACTTTCGTTGGAGCCTAAAAATGGCATCTAAATTACTCAAAATTGTTTCCTCTACAGTGCTTGCGTCCGCAATTGCATTCGGCGCATCGATGGCTGACGCCAAAAAATTCGGTGGCGGTAAGTCTGTTGGTTCACAGCGCGATTCCGTGAGTCAGCGCCAAGCTGGCGGCCCGAGCGCAAGCCAAGCAACGCCTACTAACGCCGCCGCCGCTGCGCCGGCCGCGGGTGCTGCGGGTACTGCAGCCGCAGGCGCCGCCGCGAAAACTGGCCTGGCGAAGTGGGCAGGCCCCGTTGCCGCGATTGCCGCAGGTTTAGGCCTGGGTTTGCTGTTCTCGCAGCTTGGCGCGGGTGGTTTCCTGATGTTCTTGTTAGTCGCTGTTGCGATGCTGATTGGCTTGGGCTTCTTGGCGCGCAACATGATGCGCAAACAAGCCACTGCGAATGGCGCGCCGATGCCGTACCAAGCGCCAACGCCTGCATCCGCTGAGCCGATGGCTCGGAGTGCTGCCGGCGGCGCAAGTGCTGCGGCTCTGCCGGGGCTTGCTGCTGGGTTCGGCATTCCAGCAGGTTTCGACAAGAGCGGGTTTGAAGACAACGCGAAGAAGCAGTTCCTTGCGCTTCAAGCCGCGAATGACAAGGGCGATTTAGACGCGGTGCGCGATTTCGCGACGGATGAGTTCTACAACCAGATCGCGAAAGACGTTGTAGCGGGTAATAAGGAAGCCACACAGGTCGATGAGCTCAATGCAGAATTGCTTGGGATTGAAACCGAGCGCGGCAACTACTGGGCATCCGTCGAATTCAGCGGAAAAATCCGTGAAGACGGCATGGTGATGGGCTCGCCTTTCCGTGAGACATGGAATTTGGTGAAACCTGTAGACGGCAGCAAAGGCTGGCTGTTAGCAGGTATTCAGCAGGGCTAAACTCAGCCGCCGAAAAAGCCGACCTGCGGGTCGGCTTTTTTTACGCGCGCAGTTTGCGAAAATAGCGGGATGCTTCCTTCCAGCCTGATTGCCCGAGCGCTCTCGCGCCTCATTTCTCACGACCCAGCGGCGATGAAGCTGTTGGCGACTCACGCTAACGAGACGCTTCAAATTCGGATGCCGCCGTTCATTGCCACGTTGAAGATTGCAACCGATGGCGGACTCGAAAGTGGAGAAGCGGATGTGCGCGCCGCGCCTGCGACGGTGACCGTTGAGTTTCCGCTGACGGCATTACCGCTGATTGCTCAGGGCGAAGAGGCAGCACTTCGCGCAGCAAAAATTTCGGGTCAGGCGGGCTTGCTTCAGGATCTCTCTAAGGCGTTCAAGGCGCTACCGCTCGCTGCGGAGGCTGAACTTGAACGCATCGTCGGCCCGATCTTCGCGAACGAAGCGGTTAAGTTGTTTCGAGCGCTCAAGGCCTTTGGCGAAAACGCACGGGAGAGTTTGCATGAAGCGGGCAAGCGCTACGTGCACGATGAAGCCAAGCTGGTGGCAGAGCGAGAGGATGTAGCGAAGTTCGCCGCCGACATCCAGCGCTTGCGGATCGATGTGCAGCGTTTGCGCGAACGAGTTAAGAAACTCGCCTAGCGCCGCGTTTATCGCGCGATTTTCTGTTGTGCGATATCGAAAATCAGGCACGTTGTAGTCGCGTGCGCATAAAGTGTCCCATCGTGACCGACCAAACGAGCCTCTGCGGTTGCGACCTGTCGGCCGACATGGATCACTTGTCCGATTGCGCGCACGAGCGGTGTCTTGACCGAAATCGCGCGCACGATGTTGAGCTTGAGTTCAAGCGTGGTGTAGGCCTTTCCCGCTGGCAGCGTCGAATGCACGGCGCAGCCAACCGCTGAATCAAGCAGTGTTGCGTACCAGCCGCCGTGCACGGTGCCCATTGGATTGAGTACTCGGTTGGACGGCTTTCCTTGAAAGATTGCCTTGCCGTGCTCAACATGCACAGCCACAAAGTCCATCGTGTCACCGATTGAAGGACGCGGCAATTCGCCCGCAAACATCTTCTCGAATACCTCGATACCGCTCAGCGTCGATGCTGATTCCATTGCAACGACGCCCGCCGCGCCAATTCGCTCGCGAACGTGCGCTTCGTCGGCGATCCACGCGGCCAACACTTCATCGCTCATACGTCACTTTCTAAATCGTTGTATCTGCAATAATTGTATATGCAACTATAATGAATTATGAGTGCCTACTCCCTTACAGCCCCAATTGGCTGCACCAACTACAAGTTGCGATCACTTCTGCGTCGCGTGTCAGTCGTCTACGAGCGTGAGATGGCGTCGACGGGTCTCAAAACGACTCAGTATTCCGTCTTAACTCACATCGAGAAACTCGCGCCCATCACGCAAGCCGCGCTCGCCATTGAAATGGGTATGGATTCGTCAACGCTGTCGAGAAACCTCAAACCGCTCGTGGCATCGGGCTGGGTGGCCATTGAATCTGGCGAAGACGCGCGCAGCCATACGCTGTCGCTCACAAAGGCGGGCGTCGCGAAACGAGCCGAAGCTAAGCGGGCATGGAAGCGTGCGCAGCTCGCGCTCAACGAACGTTTGGGTGTTGCAAACGTTGCTCACTTGCACGATGTGATTGATCAGATAAACAACGTATTACTGGAGCAAGTAGCGTGAAACCATTTCCCGTATGGCTGGTTTTGTTCGCGGCAGCAGGCACCTTCGCGCTCGCGATGGGTTCTAGGCAAACGATGGGGCTGTTCATCCCGAGCATCGATTCTGCGACGGGGCTCGGCATTGCAAACATCAGCCTTGCGTTTGCGTTTGGACAGCTCTGGTGGGGGCTCACGCAGCCGTTTGCGGGCGCGATTGCGGATCGTGTCGGTGCTGGGCGCGTACTCTTAGTTGGCCTGCTACTTGTTGCGCTCGGCACATTCATTACGCCCTACATGACAACAACGCTCGGCTTGATCTTTGCCATTGGCGTTCTCGCAGCGGGTGGTGCCGGCATTGCGGGTCCATCGGTGTTGATGGCGGCGACCACCCGGTTGCTTCCCGCAGAGACGCGGGGATTCGCCACGGGTGTGGTGAACGCGGGTGGCTCGTTCGGGCAGTTTTTGATGGCACCTCTTGCTGTTGCGCTGACGGCGTCTTTTGGATGGGTGAGTTCCATGCAGGCCATCGGCTTGCTCGTACTGCTCGCTTTGCCAGCGGCGTTAGTCTTGCGGGCTCGTCCGATGAGCGCCGAGACGACCCCCGCAGCACCGAGGCTGTCTGCGCGGGAAGCGACAGAACGCGCTTTTGCTGATCGCAGCTACGTATTGCTGTGCGCTGGATTCTTCGTTTGCGGATTCCACGTCGCGTTTCTTGCGACACATTTGCCCAATGTGGTGGCGAGCTGCGGATTGCCGCCTTCGGTGAGCGGTTGGGCGCTGGCAATTCTCGGCTTGTTCAACATCATCGGCAGCCTAGCGATGGGATGGGCGGTTGGTCGCTGGCGAATGAAGTCGCTCTTGTCGCTGGTTTACGCGTCGCGCGCTGTCGCTGTGTTGATCTTTCTCGCTGCGCCCAAAACCGCAACAGTGATGCTCATATTTGCCGCATTCATGGGGCTCACGTTCTTATCGACGGTACCGCCCACCGCCGGGTTGGTCGCGAAGTTCTTCGGCCCAGCAAACATGGCAATGCTCTTCGGAATCGTCATGCTTTCGCACCAGATCGGTGGATTTCTCGGTGCCTGGCTCGGCGGCAAACTGTTTGTAATGACTGGCAGCTACGACACCGTCTGGGTGATCGACGCGCTGCTCGCGATCGCCGCAGCGCTGATTCACCTGCCGATCAAGGAGGCGCCGCTCGCGCCGCGCTTAAAAGCGGCGTAGTGCGTTATTCCATTTCCGCTTTCGCCGCTTCGATATCGAGACATTCCATCGCATCAGCCGGCGTCATTGCAGCGGCTTCGCCGTAGAGTTTCTCCACGTCCTTCATCTTTTTGTCACCAAAAAGCTTATAGAGGCCGTCGGCCATCTCAGTGCGAGCGATAGCGGAATCGGGATTGAGCTTGAGCGCCTTTTCGTACATCTCAACGGCGGTTTCTTTGCTCACGCCGTAAGTCATCTTGCCGATCATCGCGCCGACTTTTTCGATCACTTCGGCGTTAAAGGTACCCAGCGCGATGTGCGCATCAGCATGTTTCGGCTCGAGCTTGATCGCGGTTTCAAGTGAGGTGCGAACTTTGCCGCCAATCCCTTGTGTGAGCGCTTTGGCGACGCCGATCAACTGGCCGTAGCGACCCAGCGCATAGGCATGCCAATAAAACGCGTTGGCGTTTTTCTTCTGCGCGGCTTGCAATTCCTCACAGCGCGCAGCGATTTCTTCGTATGCCTTTTGCTTTTTCGCGTCGCTGGTTTCGAGATAGTTGTTGTAAATGCACGCGGCTTTGTTTGCGGCGTTGTAGCCGTCTAGGCCCGCGGCGATTCCCGCATCGAATGCGCCCTGGAAATCGCCCGCATGAAACAAGCGCCACGCTTCTTCAACCGCTTTGTTGGTTGGAAAGGCCTCGGCATCGCCTTTGTGGAGGCGCGCCCAGTTTTTCTTGAGTGCGGCACCTTCGTAGACGAATTCACTATTGTCGTGTGGGAATGCGGCCCAGCCACCTTTTTTTGCCATGATGTTTTTTCTCCGAAGAAGGACGATAGACGAAGAACGAGCGGCGGGGCGCTGCTGCATTGCATCTGATGCGAAAGTGACGCGCATTCGCGCAAACTTGCAGCACCGTCTCGATCTCGTCAGCGATTAACGATACTCACCAGCGAGTTTTTCGAACAGCAAACGTGCATCGCCTGTAAGGTAGGGCGCGATCATCGCCATCACTTGAAACACGCCTTGACCCATTGCCTTGGCTTCGTCAAGGTTGCGTGGATTCATCACGTAAGAATAGGAATGCCAATAGGTCGCAGTGAGCACGACATTGATTGCAACCGCCGCAATTTCACCTTTACTCGCGTTCAGCTGACCGGTGTCCTTTAGGTCCTGCATCATGCGCTCAGCGCTCTTAGCAGCGTTTTGCAGGATCGATTTGAAGTGTGTCTCGATCACACGATTTTTTGACAGCAAGTCGTTCAAATCGCGATAGATGAAGCGGTACTTCCAGATTTTTTCAAAGACGAGATGGAGCCAGAACCATGCGTCTTCCACATTCGCTTTGCGATCTTTCTGCATCGCAAAGAGTTCATCCATTTCGCGCTCGAACTGACCGAAGATTTTGGTGACGATTTCGTCTTTGCTTCGGTAGTGGTAATAGAGATTGCCCGGCGAGATGTTCATCTCATCGGCGATCGCGTTGGTAGTCACGTTCGGTTCGCCAAAGGAATTGAACATTCCAAGCGAGACCTCGAGTATGCGCTCTTTAGTGCGGCGCGGCGCTTTGCGTTCCATGCCCTGATGCCTCCTTAAGACGTTTCGGCGCGTTTTCGTTCATTGTCGCTGAAGGCCGCAGCTGCGGCAAGAAGATTAGAGTAGGAGTTACATCTACAACTGCAAATCGCTTGTTGAGTTGAGGCGAGAGATGTAAAACATTTCAAACCAAAATATTCAAATAAAATGCGGTTAGCCCCGTCTTTTATGGAGCTGCTCGTAAAGGCTGAAAGTCAGCTACCCAGTTCCGAGTTCTGCAATGGAGTCTTGCGTTGCAATGGCTACCCCCCAACTACTCGACTAGCCGTTTTGAAAATTTCCCCGCTTTCTCGCCGCGCTCGCGAACGCAGTCGATCGCCCGCGTACAAAACTGCAACTCGACAAGACATTGCGCAAGCGATTCCAGCCGCCGCCAACTGAAAATCACACAAGGCCCAAAAAAAGGAAACACCATGGATGCCACCGCAGGTTTATGGATACTCGCCATCGCGCTGATGGCTGTGGGTTTGCTAGGAACCGTATTGCCGGCGCTGCCAGGCGTGATCCTGGTGCTGGCCGGCGTCGTCGTCGGCGCGTGGATTGATGATTTCACGCGGGTGCCAGGCTGGGTCGTTGGCCTGCTCGTCGTGATTGCGGTGATCGCCTGGGTCACGGATTACGCCGCTACGGTACTTGGCGCTAAGAAGGCGGGCGCAAGTAAGCTCGCGTTGGTGGGAGCTGCGGTTGGTACCGTGCTCGGTTTGCTGATGGGCTTGGTGGGCGTACTCTTCATGCCGCTCGTGGGCGCAGCCGTTGGACAATATTTGAGCGAGAAGAACTCAAAGAACGCAGCGAAGGTCGGGATCGCCACTTGGATCGGTCTGCTTGTCGGAACGGTCGTCAAATTGGCGCTGGTGTTTGCGATGCTCGGCATCTTCTGGGTTGCGTATCTTTGGTGAAGCATCAGCTCGCCGGATGGTCGTAGTCGGCTCGTGCGCGAGAACAGGCAAAAAAAAGCGATTCAACGGAATCGCTTTTTCTTGAGCATCAGCGCGAGCGCGCGCGTTTCGGCGAGCGGCCGTTATGCGGCTTGCTTACGCAGTGTCATCGACATCATGGTCGATGGGAAGGCCTCCACCCATGCATCGTCTGATTCGTTCTTTACCCAGTCAGGCTGTGGGTTGGCGACCCGCTTTACGTCGCCGTCGAGCTTAACGCCGTCAGCAATCATGTACTTAAGTGCGCGGAATTTGCCGCGGGCGACACCCGTCTTGGTCACGGTCATTGTGCCGTGGACTTGCAGCGTGCCTTCGAACTCGCCACTGACTTCAGCGTGACCCACGCGGGCTGTACTTTTAACTTTCGCGCCTTTTTCAATGATCAGCTTTTGCGCGAAGATCGGCGCATCTAAGGTCCCGAACACTCGCAGTACACGACATTGAATAATGTCAACGCTGACGAGCTGCGCATTTAAACCGACCGTGAGCTCACCGTTTAGGCACGATGCCGCGTTCGAACTTTCTTTCCCAGGGCGTGCCATGAATGCTTCAACGTTGGCCCATTCCTGCGCACTCAGCGCCACCGAGTAATCGCGTCCCTTGCGTTTCTCGTTGCTCGGCGGCGCTGTGTCTACGCGCGATGGTTCGTCATGTAGGCTGGGTTTTGCTCCACCACGTATGGAGGCGATCTTCTTCACGAACCAATCGTCGATCATGCCCATTAGCCTTCCCCTCGGTCATCCACCTGATAAGCCCAATAGGCAACCCGCGTGCCAGGCCAAAAAGTGCCCGTTACGCAGAGGGTGAGGGAGGAAATTGCCTCGCCAGTGCCAAATTTCGTCAAACGACCGCGCAGATTCGTCGCGCGTTCGTACCTGATCACAGGTGAGCGGGCGATATGCCATGACGACGGCATGGTGAAGCCGAGCCGTTGCGCTCACGGCCAAATTTCTACTCGCGCCCGCCGACCGAACCGGATTCATCCTCGGAACTTGCGGCGGTCGCAGCTCACTAAGGCGACGATGCAAGCCTCTTGCGAGGCATGAGCGCGTGAGAACGCAATGCGCCTGGGCCCGATTCCGTCGCGCAAATAAAAACGCCCGCAATATGCGGGCGTTTACTCAAACGGGCGACAGTTACTTCGCGAGTTCGTTCATCGTGGCTTGATCGAGTTGACCGGTAATACTGAGGCGTCGATCACGCTGGAATGCACGCAACTGCTCCACCGTGCGACGTCCCATCTGGCCATCGGCGGTACCAACGGCGTAACCCAATTGATTGAGTTTGTTTTGCGCGTCACGCACCGACATCGTTCCGCCGCCAGCGCCTGCTGCTGAGCTCTGGGCGACTGGCGCGCCGTTAGGCTGCGAAGAACCTTCCACCCCGAGGCGCCCGCCTGTGCCCATGCCGCGATCACCCATCGATTGCGGCGAATAGTTCTTCACTGCATTGATGATGTTGTTGTACGCATCGGTGAAGGCCGCTGTGACCACTTTACCCTGCGGCGTGTTGGTGTACCCGCCTGCACCGCCGAAGCCTGATGAGCCTACGAGGATTGCGCCAAGGTTGAAATCGGTGTTAGACGAAGAGCCTTCTGCGGCTGCAACTTGCACGCCCGAGCGGTTATCGACGAGTGTGAGCATCACTGCCGCTTCGTTGGTTTGAATGCCGCCAGCGATCGCGCCCAGCGCGCCGAGGCGTCCACCAAATCCGCCGAGTGCCGCACCGAGCCCGCTCGTGCCACGCGCGCTCATGAGCACCTCTGGCGTGAGTGAGTAGTCGGCAGACACCATTTGGCCCTTGCCAAAATTCGAGTTTTGGCGAAGCTCGCCTGAGTTCTGCAGCGCGCGCTCTTGCTGCATGTTGGCCATGGCGCGACCGCGCTCGACCACGATGAAGCAGTTTGATTGCTGAATGAGCAAGCGAAGTACCGGCGACGTCGCGCCAAGGCGGTATTTGTCGAGGTACGCACGATACCAATCGAGGCTCGTATCTTCGACCAGCGCGATGGTGCCCGCTGGACGGTCACACCGTCCGAGCTTTGAGTTGACATTCTGCGCCGCCGCGCCGCCAGCCGAACCTGTCGCCGTGGTCTTCGCGCTCTCAGAGCCCATCTTCGGTGCCGAGGCTTCGCAGCCGACCAAAACCACCGCTGCTGCGACGAGGCTCATTGTTAGCAATTTAGACATCTATTGAATCTCCTAATGATTAGCTGGCTTGTTCGCTCGTCTGGTAAGACGTAGCTCCCTTGGCTTTCGCGTCATCCTGCCGATAAAAGCGGAACACTTCCGCGAACGGTTCATGCGCCGCGTCGCTCGAACACCCGACGCGATTCGCCGGTGACAAAAACGCCGCATGCACCCGTCATGAGTCGCAATAATAGTGGTTTTGGTTCAATCACGCGCCAGATGCTTTGAGCCCAAATGCGGCTTAGGCTGAGGCTTCGCGAATAGTTTTCATGCAACTGTTTTCAGTGCGCCTGGTGCGCTTAGTCAGCAAGCTGCTGCAGGGCCTTTGGATTTCGGTGAACGGCTACCGGCGGGCAGAGGGCGCTGCGCGCCGTGAGATCGTCAGACGCTGGTCACGTGAGCTGCTCTCTATTGCCGGTATTGACGTGCGGGCTGTGGGATTCCCACAGTTAGGCCCGCAGCGACCGGTAACCCTCGTTGCAAACCACGTCTCGTGGGTCGATATTTTCGCGCTCAACACCCAAAGAGCGTGTCATTTCATCGCGAAGGCTGAACTTCGTGACTGGCCGCTCGCGGGTAAGCTGCTCGACAACGTAGGAACTATCTTCATTAACCGAAGTGACCGAAAAGAGACACATCGGCTCGGCGAGGTAGTGCGCGAGATGATGGCCAACGGCGAGACAGTTGCCGTGTTCCCGGAAGGCACCACGAGCCTCGGGCGAGATGTTTTGAAATTTCACGCCTCGCTGCTAGAACCGGTGGTGCAAGCGGGCGGCGAAGTGTGGGTGGTGGCGATCCGCTACTTTCGCGGTACCGTGCGCAGCGATGCGGCAAGCTATATCGGCGATATGAGCTTCATGGAAAGCCTGAAACAAATTCATCGCGAGGGACCCCTCACCGCAGAGCTTACGTTCGTGGGAGCGATCGATTGCGCAGGAAAAACGCGGCGCGAAGTGGCCAGTGAGGCGGAGGCGATGGTGCGTGGCTGCGTAACGCAATCGCAGTAATAATGGGGGCAACGCGAAATAAACGCTTTATTTCGATCGCCCGTTTATTCGTTGCTAGCCCTTATTAATGCGGGCTCGAGCGCAAAAAGCTGAAATCAATCGCCGATCACCGCGTGCGGCTGCCGACTCGGCACTTGGAAGATCGCACCGTCGTCAATTCGCTGCGCGGTAAGTGCGCCGCCCCACAGGCATCCACTGTCGAGCAAACTCACGTTTGGCATCAAGCGCAGTCCCTCGCTGGACCAGTGTCCCGCGATCACGGCGCAATCTGCGGAACGGCGATTGGGCCAGCAAAACCAGGCTTTTCGCCCCTCTTTTGCGTGGGTTATATCGCGCTTTTCTTTAAACTCAATCTCTGAGAAGGCGCTGCAGAAGCGCAGCCGCGCCAGGGCGTTCACGATCACTCTCGCTCTGGCAACACCGGTGAGCGCGGGATGCCAAGCGTTCGGCTCATTGCCGAATAGTGTCTCAAGAAAAGCCCGATAGGTCGGACTACGGAGCGCGGTTTCGATCTCGCGCGCGAACGCAAGTGCGTCGGTGCGAGACCAAGCGGGCAAAAAGCCTGCGTGCACGATTAGCCGATCCTTTACTGGCAGCACGAGCGGTCGTTGGCGCAACCACGCGACAAGCTCGCTCGCGTCGGGCGCGTCAAGCACATCATCAAGGGTGTCGCCCGGATGCACTTTTGATAGCCCCTCAAAGGCCATGATGAGGAAGAAATCATGGTTCCCGAGCACCGAATCTGCCGCACCGACGAGATTAAGCGCACGAATACGGCGAAGCACCGCCGCTGATTTGGGCCCACGATTTACCAAATCGCCCACGAAAAGAACACGATCTTTCTGTGGCTCGAATTGAATCAGCGCGAGGAGTTCGCCGAGCTCGTCGTCGCAGCCCTGAACATCACCGATTACGTAGGTTGCCATGGAGCGCTATTCTGGCGTGTTGTGCTGGACCAGTTAAGAAAAAACGCGCCGTGGCGCGTTTTCAGGGGACGTCTCGCAGTGCGAGCTACTTCAGCTTGGCAAGCTGGTAATCGACTGCTGCTTTCACTTCATCGTCCGTGAGCTGCGATTGGCCGCCCTTCGCAGGCATTGTTTTGAAGCCCTTGATGGCATGGTCATACAACACATTCGCGCCTTGTGTGACCCGAGTCGCCCAAGCGCCTTTGTCCCCCGTTTTCGGCGCACCAGCGATGCCGGCGCCGTGGCACGCGGTGCATGCGAGTTGATACACCTCTTCACCGCTCTTGGCTTTCGCAGGCGCAGCCGCGACTACCGCGACGGGAGCCGGGGGCGGTGCCGCCCCGTCCAGCTTGACGAGCTGGCCAACCGGGCGGATTCGATCTTCCACCGATTGCTTCGACTCCGTTGGGTCAACGCGCTTGCTTCCTGTGACCAACTGCGCACCCAAAAACGCGATGCCAATAGGCACCACCAGCGCGACCACCGACACGATGATCAGTTGTTTGGGAGTCTTAATGAGATTGCCGTGTTCTTCGCTCATGGCTCAAATGTTGTTTTAGATTCGTGCGCGAATCGACTGCCGCGCCCGTAAAAGCTAACTTCGAATTATATCGGCGCGCCCGCATTTCCACGAAAGCTCAGGCCCAGACTTTTATAATCCGAAACGAAGCGCCCATAGCTCAGCTGGATAGAGTGTTGGTTTCCGAAGCCAAAGGTCACAGGTTCGACTCCTGTTGGGCGCGCCAAAATGTTCAAAAAGGCTCCGTGAGGAGCCTTTTTCATTATTTCGCCCGGCAGGAGGCGAACCGGGCGTGGCATGTTCGACGTGTGCGGTCGCGCACGGACGCCCGCGAGGGCGGCCCCGAGCCGGTTAGGTGAGGGGTGAGGACGAGAGCGCAAGCGCACGCCGAACACTCCTGTTGGGCGCGCCAAAATGTCAAAAAGGCTCCGTGAGGAGCCTTTTTCATTATCTCGCCCGGCAGGAGGCGCACCGGGCGTGGCATGTTCGACGTGCGCGGTCGTGAAAAGTGCTTCGGCGATGGCTGCATTGAGCGAATACGCGGTGCGCAACATAAACAAATAAATAAACGAAGCCCATATAAAATCGGGACTAAACGGAATAAATTGCGAAATCGCTAATCGAGTCTGTGCGACGTTTGCCCTCACCGAATTGTGGTTACATGGACTACGCTATTGAGCTAGCCGCGCGAGTCGCAGATGCTCTGTGCGCTCTTTCGCAACGATGCTTGCAATGAACTCTTCCGCGCCTCGCATCGCGACGAACGCATCGTAGCCGCGCGCTAAAAACGCATGCAATTCACCCACACCCGCCGCGTGTGCAGGGCCTTTCATGAGTTTCAACAGCCCACGAACGAGCCGCATGCGGGAGAGGTGATCAAGCGCTTGCCCAATAGTTTCAACCAGAGCGATTTGCGTTTCGCGATCTTCAAATCGTCCCACTTCGCGATAGGCCAGCGCGTAGCGCTCGGCGGTTAACTTAAGCGGGCGCACATCGCCTTGGAGCGCGCGCGCTGCGTGCGCCACTGCGGCATCAAGCGACTCAGAGAGGGCATCCATTTCAAGCGCAGCAGCAAGCGTGCCGAGTGCACGATCAGGCAAAAATTTCACCAACACAGAGATCACGCGTTCAACATCGCGATCACGCTGGGAAACGTCTTTCGTGGTGTAGAGCTCGGTGAAGAAAAAGCGCGCCGCTGCGCCGTAGCGAGGCGACACCAGTAGCGCTTGGTGCGTCTCCGCTAATCGCAATTGCTGATAGCTGCGAACGACCATTCGATCCGCCGCATCTTGGGCGTTGTTCTGTGCGCTCGCGCGCGCTGCACGTGCTGCTGTGAGCGCAGAGCGCAGCGCAAGCTCGAACGACTTTTTGGAAGTTGACGTCTCAGTCATGGTTGGGGTGGGTCGCGCCGCCGTGAGTAATGCCGCGTTTTGAAATCGTACAAAGACGTTGTCACCACTCTTTTATTGCATCCCTTAGCCCAAAGCATAGCGCGGCGAAGTCGAACGCGGCGCTCATGTGCGCATAGGCAAAGCGCTCTAACCGAGCCTCCTACAATCGGCCGAACTTCTGAAGGAGTGCGCGAAGCGTGAAGCTAACTCGGCGTAAGGTAATTTTTGTAGGCCTCGGTGGCGCCGCGGCGCTTGCCGCAGGTTGGGCCGTGTTTCGCTCACCCAGTGTCCCGGCGCGCGGCGCGGCGCTCGTGACCACGCATGCAGCGATGCTTGATGCCCTCGCATACTCTGTGCTCGGCCCCGCCTTGCCCGCTGAGCGTGAGGCACGCGATGCGGCACTTCTGCGCACCGCGAAAGCGATTGGCGATCTTATCGATCAATTGCCGCCGAGCACCCGAGAAGAAATCGGGCAGCTATTCGGATTGCTATCGATCAAGCCTGCGCGTGCGCTGCTTGGCTATTCCGGAGAGTGGAATCGCGAAAGCGCTGTCCCCATTATGAGTTTCATGCAATCGCTGCGCCATAGTTCGCTCGCACTCAAGCAGCAAACGTATTTCGCGCTTCACGATTTGGTCTATGGCAGCTTCTACTCCGAGCCCAGCGCCTGGCAAGGCAGCGGCTATCCCGGCCCGCCCAAGCTTGCGTGAGGTCGCACTGCTGAAGCGTGACGGCATCTTCTCAGCGCACAATCCCAATCCGTCTTTGGCCCATTCGACAACCGCAACACTGACATGATTCAAGATCCCATCCGCGACGCAATCAGTAAAGGGGCGCTTCACATCGACGCATCCACGCTCGGACGAGACGCTGAGCTTGAGGCCGACGTGTGCATCGTCGGCACCGGCGCGGGCGGCGCGATTGCAGCCGATGTGCTGTCAGACACCGGTCTGCGCGTCATCATGATTGAAGAGGGCATGCTCAAAAGCTCGAGCGATTTCCGCATGCGTGAATCGGATGCCTACCCGGCGCTTTATCAAGAGGCGGCTTCGCGCAAAACGGCTGACAAAGCCATCAATATTTTGCAAGGCCGTACAGTCGGCGGCTCCACCACTGTGAATTGGACCACCAGCTTTCGCACACCCAGCGACACGCTGAAATACTGGCGTGAGCGTTTCGGATTGCGCGAGCTGACCGAAGAGCACATGAATGGTTGGTTCGAGCGCGCAGAGGCGCTCACCAACATTTCGGCTTGGCAGGTCAACCCCAATGAAAACAATGCGGTGCTTGAGCGTGGCGGTGAGAAGCTCGGCATCAAGATGGAGCGCATCAAGCGCAACGTTAAAGGCTGCGCAAACCTTGGCTATTGCGGCATGGGCTGCCCGCTGAACGCGAAGCAGTCAATGCTTGTCACCGCGGTTCCTGCCGCACTCAAGCGCGGCGCAGTGCTTGTCACGCGCGCGCGCGCAGATCGCTTGATGAGTACGGGCGGGCGCGTGAGCTCGCTTGAAGCAAGTGCGATGCAGGGCGGTGGCTACGACACAACGGGCATCAAGGTGCGAGTGCGGGCGAAACATTTTGTCGTGGCGGGCGGTGGCATTAACTCGCCTGCGCTGCTCCTTCGGTCGAACGCGCCCGATCCACACAATCGTCTGGGGCGTCGCACGTTTCTTCATCCAACGTTGGTATCTGGCGCTCAAATGCCTGCGCCTGTCGCCGCGTGGTCAGGCGCCCCGCAAACGGTGTACAGCGATCACTATCTGCGCACGCAAGCCATTGATGCGGCGATGGGCTTCAAACTCGAGGTGCCGCCGGTGCATCCCGTGTTGTATTCGATCACGCTCAATGGCATGAGCGAGCATCACCGAAATCGCTTTACGAATCTCGCCAATTCACAGGTTACGCTCGCACTGTGTCGAGACGGGTTTCATCCGCAAAGTGAAGGTGGTCGTGTGAAGTTGCGAAGCGACGGCTCGCCCATGCTTGACTACGAACTCAACGCTTTCTTTTTCGATGCGGCGCGCCGAGCGCTTCTGGCGATGGCGGAAATTCAATTCGCCGCTGGTGCGACAGAAGTGTTTCCTGTCGATGAGCGTTTGAATGGATTTCGCAACTGGGCAGACGCCAAGCAAGCGCTCTCTAGTTTGGATTTGAAGGCGTATTCCACCCGCGTGGTCAGCGCGCATGTGATGGGCGGCTGCGCGATGTCGAGCGATCCGCGTGAGGGTGTGGTTGATCACTACGGACGACATCATCAGATGGAAAACGTATCGGTGATTGATGGCTCAGTGTTCCCGACCTCAATCGGCGCAAATCCACAGCTCTCGGTGTACGCGCTTTCCTGGCGGAACGCTGCGCGCCTGGCGGGCGATCTCCGCCGCGCATGAAGACGAACGCAACACGAAGCTGTCCGCTGCCTTCGTGGGCGTTTTCTCTTGCGCTGCTGCTCGGTGAGCTCGCTTTTTTTGTTTGGATAACGCGTAAGGGTGTTGAACGCGGCATTTGGTCTGATGCGGTCGGCGGCGTTTTGTTCATTCTGTTACCGCTCGTGCTGCGTGCGGTGGTTTGCTTCGGAAGCTATCGCGCATCGCTACGAACCATTCCCTCGAAAGATCGAATTCATCGGGGTAAGCTGTTTAAGTTTTTCGCAATCGAATATGCCCATTTTTGCAAGCAGACCCTGTTGCAATTGCCGTTTCCCGCGCTTTGGCGAACGAAGGGTGACCGTGGAGAACACGGCGTTGATGGCGAAGTGATTCTTTTTCAGCACGGATACGCGCACTCAGGCGCGGTGTGGTGGCGTACTGCGCGCGAGTTGGAAAGCAAAGGCTATCGCGTTTACACCATCGATCAGCCCACGTTTGCGCCGATTGACACGATGGCCGATCGCTTGGCGTTGCGCATACAGGAGGTCCTTCGAGCCACCGGCGCAGCAAAGCTAACCTTGGTCGCGCACAGCATGGGCGGCCTGATCGCGCGCGCGTACTTGCGCCGACACGGCGAAGCGGCACTCACGCGCGTGATCACCATTGGCTCGCCGCATCATGGCACGCACCACGCAGTGCTTGCACGCGGCACCAACGGGCGACAGATGCGAATTGGTAGCGATTGGTTGAAGCAGCTCGCACGCGAACGGATCAACGTGCCGTTCACGTCGATCTACAGCGTGCATGACACGGTAATTTCGCCGCAATCGTCGTCCCATCTCGAAGGCGTGCAAAACATCGTGCTAAACGACATCGGCCATGTGTCAATGCCAAGCGGTGCTGCCACGCGTGGAGTATTGCTCGACGTGCTCAAACAAACCGATCGCACGCGTGCAGACGCCGGCCAGCAGCCAAAATAGCGCGATTGCGTTTTCTCGTCCAAGGTGTCTGAATGAACCCTTCTTCGTTTAAGAGTCGCGGCGGCGTCGCACGGATCTTCAAGGCGTTCCGCTACTCGATGCAAGGGATGCAGCATGCATTTACGCATGAAGCCGCGTTCCGACAGGAGCTCCTGCTGCTGGTGCCGTCGGTCGCCGTGCTCGCGTTCGTGGAGATCGCGCGTCTTGAAAAACTGTTCTTGGTTGCCTTGGCCGTGGTGGTGCTGGCGGTCGAGATATTGAATTCAGCCATCGAGGCTGTGGTGGATCGAATTTCCGAGGAACCACATCCGCTCTCAGGTCGCGCGAAGGATCTGGGCAGTGCCGCAGTATTTTTGGTGCTGAGCCTTTACGTCGTTTGCTGGCTGACGCTGGTCGTAGCACCCTTGGCAGTGGGCTGGCTTACGTGAGTGCGTAAAGTGAGCACGTAGCGCCGCGTTGGGAGGCAGGGCTTCGAAATGCGCGCTAAGAAATAAAAAAGCCCGCATGCGCGGGCTTTCTAGTTCGATGATCGCTCGAATTACTTGAGCTGATTTGAAATGAGTTTGGTCATTTCAAACATCGAAACCTGGGCTTTGTTGAAAATCGCTTTCAACTTCGCATCGGCGTTAATCATGCGCTTGTTGGCTGCATCTTGAAGCTTGTTCTTCTTGATGTAGTCCCACACTTTCTTAGTCACTTCGGTGCGCGGCAGTGGTGTTGCGCCGATGACTGCGGCGAGCACGGCGGAAGGCGTCATCGCTTTCATGAACGCGGCGTTTGGCTTGCGCTTGGCGGCCGGCTTC
This sequence comes from Betaproteobacteria bacterium, assembly GCA_013298145.1. Taxonomy (GTDB): domain Bacteria; phylum Pseudomonadota; class Gammaproteobacteria; order Burkholderiales; family Casimicrobiaceae; genus Casimicrobium. The sequence continues at coordinate 363,659 of JAAFJO010000004.1, read as the reverse complement.
TTCGCTGCTGCTGGCTTCTTAGCGGCAGGCTTTTTTGCTGCTGCTGCTGGCTTTTTAGCGGCTGGCTTTTTCGCTGCTGCTGGCTTTTTAGCGGCAGGCTTTTTTGCTGCTGCTGGTTTTTTCGCAGCAGGTTTCTTCGCTGCGGGTTTTTTTGCTGCAGGTTTTTTCGCTGCTGCTTTTTTGGCTGCTGCCATATTCAATACTCCTTCAATCAATCGATTGTTTCAAAGCACACGTGTGTAGAAGAACATCCCGCTGCGACGCCGCAGTCGCTCCTGCAACGCCATCGCAAAAAATGCTCAACTCGAATTAGAAGCGATTTTTTTCGCAAAGCAAAGCAAAACACGATGTTTTCAGAGCGAAAAAGGCAAACTTTCCTATGAGCGCGATGCAAAAACAACAATCAGCAACGCCGATGAAAGCACCGTTTTGCGTGGACAAGCGTCGATTAAATGCCATAAGTCGAAGCTTAGGGCGCGTCACGCGCTCTCAGGATAGAAAACGTCGTTTGCGACGTATAAAAAAGCGGACATACTGCAACTTGCCGTATGTCCGCAGGTGAGCAGCGTACGGTCTAGAAGTGGATTCCGCGCATCAGGTTCGAGAGGGCGAGTTGGTCTGCCGAAGGGCCGGTGACTTCGTTTTTCTTGCCTTTTGCGGCCTCGGAATCCCCGAACATGCGGAAGCTCGTGTTCATCACGATTTGCGCGATGCGCGGTGCAAATGCGTGAAGCACTTGGCCCAAGATACCCAGGCGAGTTGCGATGCGCACTGGCTTGTACACAATCGCACGAATGATCATGTCAGCTGCTTCATCTGGTTCGAGCGTTGGTACGTTGTTGTAGATCTTCGTAGGCGCAATCATCGGTGTTTTCACCAGCGGCATATTGATCGTAGTGAATGAAATCCCGCGATCACTGTACTCTGATGACGCGCAGCGCGTGAACGCGTCCAACGCTGCTTTAGACGCAACATAGGCGGAGAAGCGTGGCGCATTCGTGAGCACACCAATCGACGAAATATTGATTACGTGCCCCTTCTTCTTCGCGGCCATCCCGCCGAGCAAACCCAGCGTAATGCGCAGTGCGCCGAAGTAGTTCACGTCCATCGTGCGGGTGTAGTCATGGAAGCGGTCGTAGCTATTCTCAACCGCGCGGCGAATCGAGCGACCCGCGTTGTTCACGAGAATGTCAACGCCGCCGTATTTCTCTTCAAGAAGTTTTACGAAGTCGCCGCAACTCGCCTCGTCGGTGACGTCCGCAGGATACGCCGAGATTTTCACCTTGCGTTTCTTCGCTAACGCGAGTGTTTCGTCGATCTTTTCTTGATCGCGTCCGCACACGATCACCGCTTTTGCTGTACCCGCCTCGGCGATTTTGAGCGCGGTCGCTTGCCCGATTCCGGAGGTGCCGCCCGTAATCAGAATGACCTTGCCAGTGATTTGGCCCTTCAACGTGCGATCAATGAAGAGATCGGGATCAAGATGTCGCTCCCAGTAATCCCAAAGCTTCCATGCGTAATCCTCGAGCGGCGGCACAGCGATCTTGGTGCCATCGAGTGCCTTCAGCGTATCGCGGCAATCGAAGCGAACGGGGTAGTTGATGAACGAAAGCGTGTCTTCAGGAATACCTAAATCTTTCATCACCGCATTCTTGATGCGGCGCACTGGCGGTAGCGCAGAAACGCCCTTCACCACGCTCTGTGGGATGAACCCGAAGAGTGCGGCGTTGACGCGTAGCGCCATTTGCGGTGCGTGTGCGGCGCGGGCGAACACGTTGAGCGAATCACCGATGCGCATCGGCGCTGGATCGGTGAGATGGAAGGCCTTTTTGTCGTTGCCCTTCGCGTGCGCGATGTGATCGGTGGCGTCGACCACGAAGTCAACCGGCACCATATTCATTCGACCGCCCTCGATCCCGATGGCGGGCATCCATGGCGGCAGCATCTCGCGCATGCGCTGGATCAGCTTGAAGAAGTAATACGGCCCGTCGATCTTGTCGATCTCGCCAGTCTTTGAATCACCGAGCACCACACCTGGGCGGTAAACGCGCCAGGCCATGTTGCAATGCTCGCGCACGTAAGCTTCGCTATCGTGCTTCGTTTGCATGTACGGATGATCGAGGTAATCCTTCGCCTCATCGAACATGTCTTCGCGGAACACGCCTTCGTAGTTGCCAGCGACCGCAATCGAGCTCATGTGATCGAACTGCGCGGCTTTGATGTCGTTGGCGAGCGTGACTGCGTTCTTTGTGCCTTCGACATTGGTGATCTGGTTTTCCTCTGCACTGGCGGTCATGTCATAGACGGCAGCGAGGTGGAAGAAATGTTTGATCTTCGCGCTTTTGAGCTTGGTTCGATCCGCCGCCGCGACGCCGAGCAGCGGCTTTGCCAAATCGCCGACAACGGGTATGCAGCGCTTTTCAGCGTCTGCGCCCCAGAACGACATCATCTTCGGGAGCTTCTTTTTGCTCTCGGCGCGGATCAGAAAATAGACCGTGGCCCCTTTGCGTTCAAGCAGTTTTTTTACGAGGCGCTTGCCGATAAAGCCAGATGCGCCAGTGACGAAGTAACTCATTGAGCCTCCTTGATACCTGTCGTAGTGTGCGTTGTAGTGTTGCGCCGCCGCATTCTTGTTGCTTCGACGACTTGCAACCCATTCTAGAGCCGCACTCCTAGGAAAAACTAGGGTTTCTAGGATGTGCGCTCTATGGAGGCTGCCTACAGTTCGATCATTCAATTTTTTTGCAACGCCTTAAGGGAGTGAGTACAACATGGTCAAGAAGTTCAGCAAAGCAAAGGAAGCCGACACAAATCTGCTCGGCACGGTGAAAGAATCCTCGTCGCAGATCTGGCTCGCGGGACTCGGCGCATTTTCCAAAGCCCAAGAAGAGGGCAGCAAGGTGTTTGAAGCGCTCGTGAAAGAAGGCGCAGGCTTGCAAAAGAAAGTTCGCAAGTTTGCCGACTCTCAGGTTGCAGACGTGACCAACGAAGTTTCAGGCAAGATCACCGAAGCGACCAGCAAAGCGGCCGGCGCATGGGATCGCTTGGAGACTGTATTTGAAGAGCGTGTAGGCCGCGCGGTCAGCCGCCTCGGCGTACCATCGAAGGCCGACATCGCAGCGCTAACCGCACGCGTTGAAGAGCTGACCAAGCAAGTCAACAAATTAAACGGTTCGAAAGCAACGCCGAGCGTGGCCAAGAAAGTGGTCGCGAAGGCAAACGGTGCCGCAAACACCGTCGTGAAGATGGCTGCTAAGGCTGCAAAGCGTCCGGTTAAGAAAGCCAAAGCCGCTGTTGCGCGCGTGGTGAACTAAACTCGTCGCATACCGACGGAGTACAGCGTAGAACGGCCACTTCGGTGGCCGTTTTCTTGTGCTCCAACGTTAGCGTAAATCCCAGCCAAATTTGATCGTTCGCCATGTCTGAACCCGCCATTCGCCTTCCCGAAGATCGTCAACCGATTGCGCTCGCGCTCGCGGGCGGCGGCCCGCTAGGGGCGATGTACGAAGTGGGCGCCTTGGCGGCGCTCTCTGAGGCGGTGCCAGCGCTTGATTTCACCAAGCTCTACGCGTACGTGGGCGTAAGCGCGGGCGCGTACGTCGCCACCGGACTTGCCAACGGTATCTCGCCACGCGAACTGGTGCAGCTCTTTATCGAAAACGAAGGGCCGGACGGCGATACCCTCGAACCATCGGTCTTTATGCACCCTGCCTATGGCGAGTACGGGCGTCGTCTGGCGCGCCTGCCTGGCGCGGTCGCGGCTGCATTGTGGTCGACGGCAACGAGCGGCAAACCTCAGCGCATCGTCGATGAATTGCAACGGCTTTCCGCCGTGTTGCCAACAGGGCTGTTTGATAACTCGGCCATTGAACGCGGCGTGCGCAGCTTGCTTACCCGCTCAGCGCGCAGCAACGATTTCCGCAAGCTATCCGCGCCCCTTTTCGTGATCGCCACCGATCTGGATTCGGGTGAAACGGTTGAGTTCGGCACGCGCGACACGGCGCATGTTCCGATTTCGCAAGCGGTGCAAGCCTCTAGTGCGCTGCCGGGCATGTATCCGCCGGTAAAAATTGGCGCACGACAATATGTGGACGGCGCGCTTAACAAGACGTTGCATGCATCAAGCGCGCTCGCCATCGGCGCGAAACTCGTCATCTGTATCAATCCGCTGGTCCCGTTCGATGGCACCGCCGCGCAGCGTGCGCAATCGCACTTATCCGAGCGGGGTCTGCCGACGGTGCTTTCACAAACCTTCCGCGCGATCATTCATTCGCGGATGCATCGCACGGTTCAGCATTACGCCACCGCGTATCCCGACGCTCGCTTGATGGTGCTCGAACCCTCGAAGGGCGATGCTGACCTGTTCTTCTTGAATATCTTTAGCTACGCGAACCGCCGTCGCGTTGCAGAGCACGCGTATCAGCGCACGCGCCAGCAATTGCTCGAACGCATTGACGTGCTCTCGCCAGTATTCGCATCCTACGGCCTGCGCATGAATGAGCGCGTATTGCGCGACGAAAAGCGAAAGTTACTGCCAACCGCAAAGCGTACGCAGCGCGGCGCCGTTGGCGCAGCCTCGAGCGCACTCTCGGACACCTTGGATCGCCTGGAAATCGCACTCCTTGCGCGCTAAAAAATAATCCTCGCCCCTGATTTACTTGGGCTAGGCGCATAGAAACAGACGTAACGAAAACTATTGAAATCGACCGCTTGCCCTTACGGTGTATGGACGAGAGATGAGTTGTTGTCACCTACTTGCGCTCAAGGCGCAACGCCAGCGGCTCGGCTTCGGAATCGTTGTAGACCGTCGCGTAGCGAAGTTTGCTGCGCAGCGCGTCGTCGTCCCACATCTCGTTGAATTGCGTTCGATAGTTGAAATGAAGCGTTGGCTTAGGGTGAGTTGATCGCGCGATGATGCGCTTGATCGCCTCTTCGTCAGGGTGCTTGAACTGCGCGCCACTGGTGCTAATCAGCCAATGCGGTGATTCGATGAGTGCGAGCAATTCGTCGCTCACATTCGCTTTGCTGCCGTGGTGCGCCACCTTTACCGCGTCTACCTGAAGCCGCGCCTCGCCGCGAGCAATTAGCAGCCGCTCGATGGATGAGGCGACCGCATCGGCGTGCGCGTCGCCGAGGAAGAGGGCACTCATTTCACCAAACTCGGCGAGGAAGGCAATGCTCGCGCCGTTGGCGGCGGCGTTGTCCGGTTTCGCTTGTTTCTCAAGTTCGGCATCGATCTCGGGCGTGGAACCTAGTAGCGTTTTGTCGGGCAGATACTTCTTCTGTTTGGCGAGCGCTTCCCATGCAGCATCGAGATCGCCTGGCTCAAACGTTTTCACATCCTTTTCCCACGCCTTTTTCATCTTTTCGAGTTTCGCGGGCGTAGGTGAAAGCAACGTGATCGTGAAATTGTCGGCGAGCTTCACACGCGGCAAATTGCCAACGTCGGGAACGACAATCGTCTCCCCACCAAACGCTTTGTTCCACTTATCGTCCCCAAGTCGATTTGCGATGAGGGCACTGAAGAATTCGCCCTGATTTCCACCGAGTGTGAGATGGCTTAGATGTTTCCAGCCGTTGAACCACACATCTTTGGTGGTGAATTTCCATTCGCTTTTCTTGTGCGCAAAAAGGCGTACCAGCCCATCGACATGATCAGTGTCGACATGGGTGAGGATGATCGCTTCGAACCCGTTAGCACCGGGAAGCAATGTGTCGATCTTCGCTTGCAGCGCCTCGTAGGTGCCGATCGGCCCACCGTCGATCAGGATACGTCGCGTTCGCGTAGCGCTACCGTACTCAATCCAAAGCGCGTCGCCATGCGCAGCGAGCAGCATCTCAATCTGCAAAAACTTGCTCATACGATTCTCCAATCAGCATCACCAAAGGCGACAATGCCGAGCGCCATCGGCAAACTCTCTAGCAGCGCTTTTCGTTTCGCTGCTCGCAGCACTTCGCCCATACGCTTTGCATTTTTCTGATCGCCTGCCGCGTCTGCGCTGATGTCGAGCAGGGCGCGCGCGAGTGATTCACCCACGACGACTGCGTGTTCACCAAATACGGTGGCCACGGTGGAGATGATGACCGCCGCACCGCTTCGGCGGAACGCATCCAAATGCGATCCGGAGTCATCAAGCGCACCCGAGGTATCGCAGCCCAGCAAGAAGACGAGCGGTGCCGGTCTTCCCGGAAGGCGCACGAAATAATCCGCACTGGCGTCGGGCGACGATGCCTGCGCGTCATGGACAGGAAACGCGGTGGTGCGAATTTTTTGACCACCCAGTTCGAGCTTGCGCTCTGCGCCTGTACCGTCGTTGTGCGGGAACGCAATGAGCCAAGAGGGTGCGTGCGTCTCAATGGCGTTTACCCAATCTTTCCATTTCTCGGCAACGGTAACGCGTTCGGGGAGCGCGGCATTCAGATGATCGATGAGCGGCTGCAGCGTGGCGGCAGCGACGTTGTTGCTGCGTCCAATGAGTGCATGCATACGGATCGATAGCGTTTCGTGGGCGGCATTCGCCTCGCTACTCGCGACGAGCGTTGCTTCTCGCCCCGCTTGCGTGCCATCGAAAAGATGCCGTTCAATGACTTTGCGCACACCCCAAAATCCCATTGGACAAATATGCTCGCCCTCTGCGCGACGGGTTGCGCATTCGGCAGGACACTCGCCGCGCTCAAGCGCCTCTCGATGCTTCGGGCAAACTGCGGGCTCCACTTCAAACGCAGACAGCGGGTAGTCGTAGATGAATTCGATGGGCACCAACTCATCAATACGAGTGCCAACAATTTGAATGTGTGAAACGCTATCGCTGCGAAGATCCAGGCTGCCTGCTGCGCGATTACGGATTTGCTCGTGGAGCAAATTGAGAAACAGCTCACGACCCGAGAACGCAAGCTTTGAGAGAAGCTCGGGGTTGTCGCCTTGATCGAGGCCATCGCTGTGATCGACAACGTGGCTCGCCGCATCGGAGAGCAACCCGCTGATTCGTTTCACCGACGCTTCCACCCGCCCGAGATCGAGCGTCCACGCCACATCATCCGACACGCCCGTCAAGCGAGGCACATGTTCATCATCGCGGTTGTACACAAATGCGAGATCGAAGCGTGCACGCGCGTAGAGCCCCGTCCAGTCAGAGCGCACTCGTGCTTCATCGACCACTTCGATGCTGTGATCGGGTGTGAGCGCCGAGCGGGATTCCGCGATAACGGCGCGAATAAGCGCGGTTTGCAACACACGCCCGCGATGCAAAACGCTCGCTCGCGCTTCGAAGTTGCCCGCAACCTTCGGCAGAAACGTGAACACCGCTTCATCGCTGTTACCAGTCGTTGGAAGTACGATGTCGCGGAGCACGGGCACATCGATGTAGCTCGGCTCATGCAACATCACCGTCAAGCGGTGTTCGCTATCGTTTTTGGGTAGCTCATGGTCTGGAAAGGTGGCGTCGCTCGATTGCCACTCGGGATCGCTGGCGCTTCCAATACGAATTCGCATCTCCACCGTCTCGCCGACGGCAAAGCCGTTACTCACTTTTGAAAACGCTTCAGCCTCAGTATTGCGCACAGCGCTTTGTTGCTGCACGCGTCGCGCGCTCGCCGCTGCAGTGGCCTCAACTGAAGCCGCTTCGCGCACCGCATCCGCAAGCTCGGTTAAGGCGCTTGCCTCGTGCGATTCGCCAACAAACCCGAAGCCCGGCGCGCTCTTTCGCATGGCGCTGCGCAGCGTGGTGTTGACGACACTCACAGCCTCAGCCGCTTCTGGCGGCGCGCTCATCGCCATGGGGGCTCGCGCTGAAAGCATCTGTGCACTTCGCTGTGAAAGTTTGAGTGGAGCGGATTTCGATAAACGTGAAAGCTGCGAGGTCAAGGATTTGAGTTGCGTGGCGACCCGCGCCTCGCGCAGAAGAGAGGCGTTGCCGATGAGCACAGCGTTATCGCCAAAGGCTTCGAATAGCGCGGCATCGAAGGCGAGGTTTTGTGTCAATTCCATCGCCGTGCGGTGAATCGACCGCGCGAAATCTACGCTTGCGAGTGGCGCTTTCAAGACAACGATGCCCGCTGCCGAGCAGCGCGTCGCTATTCGATACAGCGCGTCATAGAACGCAGCGTAGTTCTGCAAGGCTTCAGCCGTGCCAAGACCGTTCACGATGACCGCGTTAGCTTTCAATCGCGGTGGTGCATGCTCAAACAGGGTTTCAGCGTCGGCCAGCGTGGCGTTGACTGCAAGCATCGGAACGCGGTCAAACTGTCGATTTACGATGCGATACGCGAAGGGCCAGTGGGGCGGCACCCAGCGATTTTGCTCGGCGAACCATGCCCCCGCTTCATCGTCTTCGAGTGCGCCAATCGTAATGGGCAAGCGCCACGGCGTCGCATCGGCCCAATCTTTTGCGCATTCAATTGTCGCGCCGCGCACGCACCTGAGCGCAACAAGAAGGCGATGAGCTTCAATGCGCGAATCCCATAAAGTCGGGGTGGAAAAGCGAAGCAATAGGGAAATAGAGTCAAACGTATCTGTCTTCCTAGCCCAAATGGAGCAAGGAGAATCCTTTGATTGCTTATACGTAGTTTTTGCTAACCGCTCCGACCAAATCCATCGTGGGGCACGCTGCTGCGCGCTCGCCACGTCGATACCCGCAGGTGGTTGCGACCACGCCAGTGGCTTTTCTGAAATCAAACCCGCGGCGAGCACTGCGCGCGCCAAATCCTCGTCGCTCAGCTCACGCGCCCAATGTGGAAATTGCTCGCGAAACATCGCGCGTCAATCCAACGGATGATGCGGGCGCGGCAATCCGGCGCTACCAGGAATATGCAGATCCGCCCGGGAGCGCAGGGCGCAATCGGCCAGCGCATAGCCCCAGTTGATGAGCCGGTCTTGCACATCGGCGGACGTCGCCGCTAAACGGGTGGGGATGGCTTCGAGTGCGGCCGTGGTCGCGGTGTCGCTCGCGAGCTTTTGTGTGGCGGGGAAGTTGGCGATCTTGGTGCCAATCCCCCAGTACGCGCCGTGCAACCGAGCAGACTTGAACGCATCGACGAGCTCGCTTTTACGCAGCGCACGCGTTTGATCGATTAGGATGTCGCGCACACGGCCGAGCTGGCTGAAGTAATCGCTGCGCAGCGATTCTTCAATGGAAAACGGCGCGCCCGCGTCGCTCACGAGTTTGATGTCTTCGCTCAACGATTCGAGCCCCATGTTGTCGTAGATCCCGCCGTCGGCGAGCACGATTTTTTCGCGCAGGCGCTTGAGCAACCCCGGCTCGCCTGCGAAATCCTCATCGCGCCAATCGCTCGCATTAGTCTCGATCTCCACGGGCGAGAAGATTGGCGGAAATGCGGAGGAGGCGGTGACCGCAGTCGCGAGCGGGAAATCGGCCTTGTCGTTGATACCAAGCCGATAGTCAGCGATGAAATCCTGGCGGAAACGAAAGCTGCGGCCCGTTTGCATGTTGGTCGCATAAAACACGAAAAGCGGCGCTGCGTTTTGTTGACGTTGTGGCAATTGCTTCATCGTGGTTTTGCCGAAGAGCTCGTCTTCGTAATGGCGACGCAAGTAATCGCCCGCCGAGCGAAACGGCGTGATCCAGCCGAGCAACCCGGCCTCGATATCTGCAGTATCTGCGCAAAATTTCTGAACGACCTCAGCGACGACGCTCTCGAAATTGGCGGCGCGGCCATTCACAAATTGCAGATTTCGCCACCGGCTCGCGAGCACGCCTGCGAGGATTGATCCACCAGAAACGCTCGTGACGCGGTCAAGCCGCTGCAACAGCCCGGCGTCGTTGAGCCGCAGCAAGCCGCCGAGCCCAAAAAGTGTTGCGCGAAAACCGCCCCCAGAAAGAGCGATGCCAAGGGTGGTGCCGTTTGCCAGAGCCATACGTTCTCCCGGTGGTCGGTTCGAAGACTCGTCGGAGCGTGTGCCCCGTGATGATCGGTAAGACGTAGCTTCTCACCGATTCGCGACAGCGTGAAGTGAAACCCAAGGACGAGAGCGCGGAAAAGCTTACAAACTAAATTAAAGCCTTGGCTAAGCGGCGAAAAAGCAGAAAAGCAAGAAAACGAAAAAAGACGCATAGCCGCCATTAATTATGGGCGAAAGTTACAAATGTATAGCTATTTGTACGTTAATAATCAAACACTTAGCCGCGTGAAAACAAGAATGACTTTGAGCTTGATCAAGCGAATAGAGCAAAACTTACGGTTGTTTCAGGCCGAACAAACCTAAAATCGGAGGTAAGACTTCTCGCGTTGCAGTGGTTTTTCAAACGCAGCGGGAGTCGTGCCACATATAAACAGGGAGCACACTTTGTTTGATTCGGTTTTCCAATCGGTACTGTCGTTCGCGCAAAGCGGAACTTTCGACTTGCCGTGGTGGGGTTTGGTGTTGGTGACACTTGGATGCACTCACATCACCATCGCCGCCGTCACCATCTTTTTGCATCGAGCCCAGGCGCATCGCGCGCTCGATCTTCACCCCATCGTCTCGCACTTTTTCCGTGCTTGGCTTTGGCTTACGACCGGCATGGTCACTAAGGAATGGGTCGCGATCCATCGCAAACATCACGCGAAATGTGAAACGGTCGATGATCCGCACAGTCCGGTAGTTCATGGTCATTGGAACGTGTTGCGCTTCGGCGTCGACATGTATCGCAATGAAGCGAAGAACGCTGACACCATGCAGCGCTATGGCTACGGCACGCCGGACGACTGGATCGAGCGTAACGTTTACGCACGCTATACCTGGCAGGGCATGGCTGTATCGCTTTTCATTTACGTCGCGTTGTTCGGCGTGCTCGGCCTCAGCATGTGGTGCATCCAGTTGATTTGGATTCCAGTCACCGCTGCGGGCATCATCAACGGCACAGGGCATCACGCGGGCTATCGCAACTACCTAACGGAAGACGCATCGACCAACATCCTGCCGATCGGCATCATCATCGGTGGCGAAGAGCTTCACAATAACCATCACGCGTTCGGCGCGGCGGCAAACTTTGCACATCGCTGGTACGAATTCGATATTGGTTGGATGTATATCTGCGCAATGCAAGCCGTGGGGCTCGCTAAAGTGCGCAAGATGGCGCCCAAGTTGAAGCTCCGCGAAACCGCAGCCTCGGAAGCCGAATCGCATCAAACGCTCGATGCCATCATCGCGCATCGCTACCGCGTGATGCAGGAATACGCAGGCGTCGTGAAGCGCACCGCGAAAGCGGAATTTGAATCGCTCAAGGCGCGCGCAGAGCGCGGGGAAATCCATCTGCCAGATTTGCGCCAGGCGCTCAAAGATTTCCGCGCCGATGCGAGCACGCTCGCTGACGCGCAGCGCGCACGCCTCGCGACGCTTTTCGCCCACAGCGAATCGCTGAAAAAGCTCTATCAAATGAAGCAAGACCTCACCGCGCTCTGGGGTCGCTCCACTGAATCGAAAGAGCAATTGATCGCTCGCTGGAAAGAATGGCGGGCGAATGCTGAGCGCTCGAATATCGAGCCGTTGCAAGCGTTCTCGACGCGACTGGCGCGGTTTGCGTAAGCGATATCCGCCCAATCAAGCCCGCCTCGTGCGGGCTTTTTTGTCGGCGCTAGACTTCTGTGTACGCAACCGCGCCTAGCACCATGCAAGCTCATCCATCAAGAAAGCGTACTCGCTGGTACTGGGTTGTTTTGGGCCTTGGGTTTGTTTTGCTCATTTTGCTCTGCGCGAGATGGTGGGTCGCGGAAAGGCGTGCGGAAGCGTTCGCGACCCAAGCGAGTGCGATGGGTGAGCGGGTGCACGCGAAACCGCGCCGAGCGGTAGACACCGTGGCTTCGAGCACGACGCGGCCCCAATCCGGTGCGAATCAGACAAGCGCAGCGAACGCGCCATCGGCAACAGCCCTTCGAGCGCAGCTACCGCCGCGCGATCAGCCGCTGCTGAAAACCGCGCCGCAACTTCATGCGCTCGCGAACGCAGGAAACTACTTCGCAAGCTGCCGCTTAGCGGTCGAGACTTTGTTCTGCATCGAATTTCGGCGCGGCTCTACACGCAAAATCGAGAAGCTTCGCGATACGCTCGAACGCCTGCCAGAAGGCGATCCTTCGCGCCCAACGCTTATAGCGTCTGTTGCTGAGGCTGAAATCGAGGCAGCACAACAAAGCTCACACTGCGATGGCTTTGACGCGAAAGCTTTCGAGAAGCCGTGGCGGCTTCTGCTGCAGGCGAGCTTGCAAGGACACCTTGCCTCCACAGATTTCTTTCTCATTCCGTACTGGATCGCGAGTGATATTGATTCGCCGATTTCCGCGATTGATGCGATGGACGCTCTCGCTGCATACCGGCTGTACGCCCCTTCGCTACTCGTTCACGCAGCCGAGCGCGGTTGGCCCACTGCCACTCGAATGCTTGCTTACGAACACTCTGGACGCGGATTGTTCTCGAACATCCCGTTGCTATCGCAGTTTTCGCTTGCCGAGCCTGATCCCGTGCGCGCATACGCATTTGCGCATGCGCATACGCAAGCTGAGCGTATGCGCGATGTTCGAGCGCGCGGTATGGAGCGCGCCCTCGGCGAATGGGCCAGCTCAATGCCCGAGGACGACCTAAGTCGCGCACGCGAGCTCGGTGATTCGCTACTTCGATCATGGGGATCAGAGGTATTGCAGCAGCAAACGCCAACCGAGGGTGGATCAAAAATCGATCGAATGAGCGACGTGTGTCTGATGTCGAATTAGATTCCGCCCCAATGCGTGTAGACAGTTGGCGTGGGGATAGCGCGTAATCTCTAATTTCTAGTATATTGGAGAAAATGTCCAGCAGTGAACCAGACCTAAGCCTAAGAATTGCCGAGCGCGTGCGTGAAATGCGCGCGGCGCGCGGCTGGTCGTTAGAGGTTTTGGCGGAGAAAAGCGGCGTGAGTCGTTCGATGATCTCTCTGATTGAGCGCGCGGAGACCAGTGCGACCGCGGTGGTATTGGATCGAATTGCAAGCGCGCTCGGCTGTCCCATCACGGCATTTTTCGAAGGTGAGGCCACGCCTGCAAGTCCCCACTCGAAGCGGGAAGAGCAGTCAATTTGGCGCGATCCCGAATCGGGATACGTACGGCGCATGCTGTCGCCAGAAAATTTCACGTCCCCGATTGATTTGATCGAAGTCACCTTTCCCGCGGGCGCGCGCGTCGCATACGCGGCAACACCTGGGCGCGAACTGCATCAGCAAATTTGGATCGTTTCTGGTGCGATGGAAGTTCAAGTTGGCGACGTCAAGTATTCGTTAAGTGCAGGCGATTGCCTCGCAACAAAAGTGGGCGAGTCCATCATCTACACCAATCCACACGTAAAGCAGGCGCGCTACATCGTCGCCTTAATATCAGGAGACCGAAAATGACACTCGTGTCATGCGCTTACGATGCACACGCCGCCGCGATCCTCGCAATCTTCAACGATGCGATCGCGAATTCCACTGCGCTCTACGAATACAAGCCGCGCACCATGGAAACGATGAAGGCATGGTTCGCAACCAAAGAGGCGAATCGATTTCCGGTGATCGGGGCGGTTGACGATAGGGGCGCGCTGATGGGCTTTGCAAGCTACGGAAATTTTCGTGCGTTCCCCGCAAATAAGTACACCGTTGAACACTCGGTCTATGTAGAGAAATCCCATCGCGGCAAGGGCGTGAGCCTCGTATTGATGGAAGCCATCATTCAGAAGGCGCGTGCGGCCAATTTGCACACACTGATCGGCGGGATCGATGCCACCAACGAGGTGAGTATTGCGGTTCACAAGAAGATGGGGTTCGAACACGCCGGAACGATTCGACACGCGGCTTTCAAATTTGGACGTTGGCTCGATTTGGCGTTCTATCAGTTGATTTTGGAGACACCTCTGGCGCCAGTGGATGGCTGAGTTCGCTCGACCACGCTTGAGCAATGAAAGAGAAGATTCGTCAACGACGAAGCGCGGTCAAGCCCGCGCCTACAACGAACGCATAGTCGGGAGATTAGCTATGAAATTCGATATTGAACGAATTGAAGTTGTGGACCCATCGACTCGCGCGCAACTCTGTGAAACGCTCACCGAAGCCGTGGCGAGCGGTGGCTCTATAAGCTTCATGCATCCCGTGTCACGAGAAAAAGCAAACGCGTTTTGGGTCAAGACATCAGAGTCAGTCGAGCGCGGCGAGCGGATTCTTCTGGTTGCAAGGGACGATCAAGGTGTTGTTATCGGGACGGTGCAATCAGTGATTGATCTTCCTGAAAACCAGCTGCATCGCGCTGATATTGCAAAGATGATGGTGCATCCGCGTGCGCGCAGACAAGGCGTCGCGGAGGCGTTGATGCGCGAGATTGAGCGTCTCACGTTCGTCGCGGGAAAAACCTTGATGGTCCTTGATACAGAAACGGATGCAGCAGCGTCGCATCTTTACAGAAAACTCGGTTGGTCCGTGTGCGGACATATTCCAGATTTTGCGCTCAAGCCGCACGGGGGATACTGCTCGACCACCTACATGTTCAAACGCGCAACTGGAGCGTAGCCCGTGCACACTGTTTTGGTCATGTCTGGGGGCAGTCTGGTTGCCGCTAACGTGCTCTCGACTCTATCGAGTCGAAGGAGCGCGTTGCGGCTTGTCGCGATGAATAGCGTGGCGGACGAAGCGATATTGAGCGACTACGATGAAGTGTGGCTCACGTCCGAAATAGACCGCAGCGACGAGTTCGCGACCCGCTTTGCTGATGTGGTTTCCGCGACGAAACCCGATCTAATCGTTCCAACACGTGATACGGATGTAGCCTGGCTCGCCTCATATCAGCAAGGCGCGCCGCAACAGCACCACAAACTGCTTTGTGGAGCGGTTCGAATTGCCAATGCGATGCTTGACAAGCTTGACAGCGCAGAATTGGCTCGTGAACTCGATTTGCCATTTGCCGAGACTGTGGGATGTACTGATCACCAACGGCTTCGTGAGTTTGCCAAGAAACACGGATTTCCGCTGATCGCCAAGCCGCGTTGTGGCTTTGCGTCTCGCGGCGTACGAGTAGTTGTTCGCGCAGAGCAACTCGGATGGCTTAGTGGGCGTGATGACTACGTTGTTCAGGAGTATCTCGGCAATCACGCGCGGGTAGCCGCGCACGTAGCGAGTGAGGAGGCCGAAGGGATCGCGCTCTTTCACTCGCTTGAAGAGATAAAAATCTCGTTGCAAGCGAATATCGATTCAAACGGTAATGTGACCTCGTCGATTGCTACTCGTAACACGATGCTTTTAGGCAAAAGCGTATCGGTGAGCCGTGAGACCAGCGCTGATACGCAAGCGCTCACGCGGCGCAGTGCGGGGGCATTCGCTGTGGCAGGCTGGCGCGGTCCGATCAATGTCCAATGTCAACGCGGCCCAGATGGACAACTAAAAATATTTGAATTCAACGGCCGGTTCACGGGAGCCACAAGCGCTCGGCGTTGGCTCGGTCATGACGAAGTTGGAGACACGTTGCGACATTGGCTGGGGTGGCAATCAGATGGCGATTCGAGTTACTTCGCTGAGACGATCTTCAGGCGCTCTGCCGACGCGAGCGTGAACGAAGAGATGCGAAGCGTGCTCAACGAGCGTTTGCACTGGGTCCGTGAGTAACACGCAGAGCACAAGTCACTCGAGACTCGCTGCCACATCATGAGGATGTGATGTCCTCGGGCCGCTGAGCACTCGACTTAGCACGCAATCGCGCGAAGTTTGGTTAGAAGCGCTCCGAGCTGCTCACCTTCGTGGAGCGTCACGATGGCATGAATCAGTGCCTCGCGCGAAACTGCATCTAGTCTAGTTCCGCATAGCGAATCGAATTTCGCCCGTAGTTCGCACGCGCTCATCGGGTTATTCGGATGCCCAGCGGGCGAGTCCGTACTTCGGACAAGGATGTCACCGCTGCGCAACCGAATCGTCATCCGCGAAGGCCATGTCGGGATTTCTCCTGCGTGCTGCTGCGTAAGCGCTTGATCGTGAGAGACCGTGATGGCGTCTACGAGCGCCAAGATTTGCGGGTCGCACAATCGAGCCTCGTCGTAGGTGCTCAAACTTATGTCGCCATCGCGCAGCGCGCTTGCCAGTAAAAACGGAAGGCTGTGATCTGCAGACTCACGAGTAGCCGGACGCCACTTTTCATCACGGTCACCTTGACCGCCGCCAATCTCATGCCATCCATCGTAGTGGAGCGCAACCGTAACGCTCTCGATTTGCTCAAGTACCACTTCATGGCGTATTGATATCGCCATAGCGATCGGCCCCTGCGCGCTGTACTCGGCGGGAAAGCGCTTTAGTCCCACGCTACAAAGCGCAGGGCGGCCTGCTGAAAGCGGCGAAATCTTGGTGTGATCCCACGGTTCGATTTGCAGGAGCTCATAAAGTCCGGCTGTACCTGCAAATGGGGTCGCGGGCGCTGTCATCCCAAGACTCGCGAGCCGTGCGGCGAATACGGCCGACATTGCTGCGTGGGCGGTTGCGCTGCCCTTCCAATCGGAAAGCGAACCTGTACGAGTCACTCGGAGCGGAACATTCGGCACGAGCGCGAGACTGATCGCGTGTCTTGTTTGATCGTCATTTAATAGAAGGATCGCAGCGCAACCGCACACCGCACCGAGCACGACTTGGAGCTGATCAACATGCTGGCGACGCAAGCGCAATCCAGCACGCCGCAATCCAGCGAATGCCTCGTACGCGCAGTGCATGCCACGAATAAGATCGAGGCCACTGGCATGGGACGTTTCGGCAATCGCAATCAACGCGCCTAGCATGTCGCTCGGATGACCACCGATACCCGTGTCATTGAAGTCCAGGCTTCTAATCAACGAGGTGTTGCAAAACGCGGCAATTTCGGGCGTGGTGCGTGTGCCCAAACCGATCACGCTCGCGCCCGTGTCGCAGGCGCTCGCGCGGGCAAGCGTGTGGCAGAGAGGGGCGACGCGCTGTTCCAGCGCGCCGATGGCGCAACCAATGGCGTCGATCAAGTGGTTGACTGCACGATCCTGAATCGCCGATGGCAAAGCAGATTCGCGGGTATCTCGGATCAAAGCAACCAGCGCTTCGACGATGGGATCGTAGTGCACAATGCTACCCCTCTGCGTGAAAGAATAGGTGCGTACGTGCGGCCCACTGTGCCAGAAGTGTGTGCTTGTTCGATTCGGTTGCACCGAAAAGCTCAATCGGGTGTAGCGCGAATGAGTCTCCAAGGAGCGCGCGCGAGCGCAGCAGCGAAGCGGGCATCGCGAAGTGACCAGCCAAAGCTAACCATTGATTACGCAGCGCAGGTACCGAGTCCACAGCAAACCGCTGTACTTCGGGATTTGCTTGGCGCTGCTCTCTGTGCACCCTAAAGCTTGACAATCGTTCGCGCAAATAAACCGCATCACCGCGGCAAAGCAATTTTGACCACAATACGAAGTCAGTCACGCCGCGCCCGTACTCCCCCGCAAAATCAAACAGCGGCTCATCACCAAGCTGCGCAAGTTCTTTGCGGAACATCACCGTGCTGGGTTCGCCGATGAAATTCAAACCAAGTAATAGCAGCGCATTTACAAGGCTTTGCCCGTCGATGAAGGAATCCACAGGGACAAGGGGTTTAGTCGCGGGCAGATCCTGTTTGGGCCCGCCAACCTCATCAATAAGCGAGCGCGCAGATGTGGCGAGTACGGCAGTGGGCTCTAATGTGAGCGACTCTACCATTCGAACAACACAATTCGGCTCAAGTAAGTCGTCATCATTAAGGTATTTAATGAATTCACCGCGAGCGCGATTGAAACAAGCTTCGTAATTCGCGCGCACCATCAAGCGCGGTTCATTCTTGCAATAATGAATGGGAAACTTTGGGGAAGAAACGCGATCAACAATCTGCTTGATTGCCGTATCTGGGCAATCATCGCCAATGAGTATTTCGATGCTTGAATAGGTCTGGGCGAGCGCGCTTCGCAGTGCCTTCTCAAAATATCTGGGGTTCCAAGCGGCGATTAGTATCGAAACCAGTCCCGGTGTTGAGTCATTTGACTTCGCGAGCGTCCGCTCAAAGCGATAACTGCGCGCTGAGCGCTCCGTTAATTTGAGTCCGAATACGCACTCAATCCGAAGATGGTCAACGTTGAAGTCCGCCGACAGAGGCTTGAGCGCTACCGATGCGGCCCTCGCGAGTCTGCGAACGGCGATCAATAGCACTCGCGGCAGCATCGTTGACGCACATTTCGCGTCAAGTGTGATGCTCAATGCCTCAATGTCACGAATGAAGGGCGGCAGCGCATCGTCGATAGACTGTTCGAACGAATCACTGTCGCCGCTCGCGCCGTGTACGTTGATCGTGAGCGTTGCGTGGGTCTCGTCGGTTGCAACACATGTAATCGAAAGCGCAGTCATTCGTTGGCGATGTTTACGTTGAAGTCGCTGCCCACTACCCAGCGCTCTGCAGCGCTGCGACATCGCTTGGATGCGCACCGTGCGAAGATAGCTGTGCGGATACGTTCATCGCGGGCTCGCTCGCCCCACGAGAAGAATGCTGCGCTTCTTCAACGTCGGAAGCCAATATCAATCCAAGCGCTACGTCTTCGTGCCCAGGCAACAACTTCTCCAGGGCCAACGCACCGCTTGCGCCATTGAACTCGCGAATACGCACCTTAGCGTGGCTTTCACGTTGACACTGCACATTTGGGGGACTACGCCAACTGTTCTTTGAAAGCACCTCGCAACGCCGTCGGCTGCGGGTGAGCGTGTTGGATTCTCGGTTAGGCGTGGCGAATCGCGCGCGAAGTGATTGTCGCTTGTGAGTTGCAAGAACCGCGGCGGCGGTCGTGGAATCCCGATCAAACAACAGTTCAATTGGACGTTTGATGGCATACATCAACCAATAGAGAGGTGTACCTTCCTCAAGCAACGAGAGATTTGCCTCGATGCGTGTATCAGGGTTGCTTACATATTTTTCAATCGCGGAGCGTGATCGTGCAAGCGCGCGCGGGAGCTGCGCCTCGTGTTTCACAGGCATGACGCACTTCAGGCTTAACCCGCCGCGCGGCGTTGACATAAGCGAACCGTCTACGCGCTTTGCGAACTCGCCTGCGGACTCGCTACCACGCGGATCAAACGACTCAGTGAACATGCGGTCTACTTTTTTTGCGAGGTGGCTGCGCTCCGGTTTGTCAGCCACTCTTCGCGCAAGATTCGATGCGCCGCAAAGCGGGCCTTCTCGCAGATCCGGATGGCGAGCTACTAGCGCTGCGCGCGTAACGAGGTTGTGATTGCAGTATCGAAGGGAGAGGTCGACAGGCTCCGTTTTCAAGATCTCGACCATCTTTGCTTCGTAGGCAGGTTGATTGGCTCGGTTCGTTGGCACGAGATAGATTGTTTTGAGTTGCGCCAGTTCGGGAGCATCCGCGGTGCGATCAGTTGCAATGACCCGCAGCTCATTACGTCGCCCCGCTACCAAGTGCAACCCGGACTGGGCGACCTGAGGGCCACTTGAAAAAAGGAGAACTGCTTTTTTCATGAGTCTCGGCGAATAACCTCACGGAAGGTATCCGCAATCAGCAACACAGTATCGCGGTTTACGCCGCTATGAAACGGCAAGCAAAGTACCTGGTGAACTGCACGCCTCGCAACCGTTAGCTCATCCGTTGTTCGGCAGTTTTCTTGCGAGACGTAAGAAAAATCAGCACACAGTGGAGAAAAGTACTTTCTACTTTCAAGCCCTAGTGAAATAAGCCGTTCGTAGACTGTGTTGCGTATGCGATTGTCGGTCTCAGCCGCTTCGCTTTTGACGCGAATGGCGAGGTATTGCAGGCTGTCCTTCACATGAATGGGCGGTGCCATGAGCGAAATGCCATCAATACCGTTAAGCGCTGATGTGTACTCAAAGCGAAGCGCGGCTCGTGCGGCGCGTTCCGCGTTCACTTTCGGCAATACCGCGAGCCCAGTCGCCGCGTGCAACTCGCTCATCTTTGCATTAGTTCCGCATTCCACAGCGTCGCCGCTGCCGTCGAATCCGAAGTTCGCCATCCGATCACAACGTCGTTGCGTCGCTTCATCGCTGCAAACGAGCACGCCGCCTTCGCCAGTGTGGAAGAGCTTACTGGCATGGGTGCTGTAAATCGTAGCGTTTCCGAATCGATGAATCGGCGTGCTGTCGATACGTACATCGAACGCGTGGGCCGCATCGAAAATTAAGGCGAGCTGATGTCGCTTTGCAATGTCCTCAAGCGCTCTCACATCGCACGGCACGCCGTAAGTGTGTACTGCGAGGATCGCAGAGGTATTCGGTGTGATCGCCGCCTCCACCCTCGCGGGATCAATCGTGAGTGAGACCGGATCAATATCGACGAACACAGGTAGTGCGCCCGCCCATTCGATCACTTGCGCTGAGGCTGCAAACGAGAACGGCGTTGTAATCACCTCGCCCGAGACGCGATGCGCGCGAAGTGCGACGGTGAGCGCGCTGGTGGCGCTAGAAAACAAACCCAGTCGATCTGCGTCGAGCCATTCGCAAAGTCGCTCGCGCAGCGCTTCATGAATCGGGCCGCAATTACTAAATCGGCGCGACGCGCACATCGCGTCGATATGCTGCAACAAGATGTTGCGATCAGGCTCAAGTGAGCGCGCGACTGGCACGCGGACTCCGCGTGCAGGGCTTCTCTCGCGCGGTGTGGCCAGCAAACTATCGGTCGGCGAATTCATTGCGTGGACACTCGATTGATTTTCCACGCTGACTCACGATGCCTCGTGCGATCATTGTCGGTCAAGCGAAATACCGTCCGTACACTCCGTGATACCAGTTCGCTGTCATTTGCATTCGCGCGCGCGACTGTTGCTTTATCAGCAGCGCTCGGCTCGCCCGACGCGGCGCGCCAGCGTGAACCGACGGCTGCACCCGAACTGCGAGGAGCATACGACCCGCGCCACGGATCAAGATGAAAGCCGCCGAGTCCTTGCTCAGGCGGCGTTGCAACTTGTGGCGCAAGCTTCAAGCGCGGTTGCGTTTTGACGGTGACGGTGCGAAATTTGTTGCGTTTTGCAAATGGCAGGAGTCGATGAAGGGTAGTTGCAACAACGTCAGCTCGCTCGGCTACGACCTCGTTCGCCGCGGGGCTTGATCCGCAAATTGGAACACGCAGCAGATTCGATTGGAACTGCTGCGCAACAGCTTCCACTGGTAGATGAGACGAGCGACCCACACCCACTGATCCAAACGTTAGTGTGCCAAGGGGCGCGCATCCGTATTTCACGAATGCTTGACGATTGTTCACTGGCAAACTCGAACGATCGGCAATCGCAAATGGAATCCGCGCCACGGCGCTGGGTAACGAGAAATCTTTTTCTGGGTCGTAGCCAATCTCCCGTCCGAGATGCCTCGCCAGCACCCGATTGTTGGCCTTACCAAGTAGCACCTTCATGCCCTCTGCAGCAGCAGTTGCCGCATTGCGCGTAGCGATACTCCCGTCTGCGTCAGCATGATTTTCGATCACGATCTCATTGCGCATTGTCGCCCCAATCGCAGGCAGGAGACCGCGTGCAACTGTACCGAATTGCGCGCGCGGCTCTTGCGCGATCAAACGTATTGGAAGGCTCGCCCGAGCTGTAGACCAAGCGGCGCTATGGCGCATATTCAGGTGGACAAACGCAACAGTTCTCTCCGAGAGAGTTCGGAAGCAGCGCGCGCTGCGCGGGCCCGCGTGTTGGTGAAACTGTAGCAGTGGCAAGTGAATCCCGTGGCTTACAAAAAATTTGCATGAGAAGTGGCGCACTGAGTTGATTTTTTAAATGAGGCGTGGTCGGCACTTTTTGCGATAAGCCTCGTCGCCAACCAAAGCAGCATCCATCCCGTATTTCGGCTAGACACGGCGCAGCGTGAAGCGGTAGCGGTGCGCTCGTGTTTGTGATCGACCCAACCCAATTATGCTTCGCTTGCAGCGTTCAATTGATTCTGAATGTAGAGACGGAAGCGCCGGTTTTTTTGTGACACTCAACAAGTTATGACATGCAATTCTTTACTGATATACGGCCACATTCGCGGGAAAAAAGGCGTGCTCAATGAACAGATCGCCGCGTTGCCCGTTTGGACAGGGCCTGAAATCGATGCCCTTGAGCGCAAAAAACATGGCACTCCTTCGATAGATAACCCCGACGTCGATTTTCCGGCGGTGAGCAAACTTACGATGGCGAGGCCAGCTGGTGGAAGACCCGTGGTTCTCGAAGAAAGTTTCGTCGAAAAATCGAACGCCTTAATGCCCGCGCGTTGGGTCGGTTTTGACTGCGTTGTACTAAACACTGCGCGTGTGTGGCACGAACCCATAACCGGGGAGGCGTTCCAGCAAAAACCGATCCCAAATTCTTACCAAAGCGACTCCGCGCGTGGTACGCGGGCTATCTTCACCGATGGACTGCACCAAACGAGATGGCAGCTCTCGATGCAAGGGTTGCACAAAGGCAAAACATCCAGCCGATCCGAGTCCACCCAACCAAGCGGGCGAGACTCTCGATTCCTGTGATCGAGCACTCGCCGAGCGTTGCTCACTGATGTCGATCGAAGCGCTAGCTTTCGTGGCCGCGATCATGAGCGGCTTCTTGCACGCGGCATGGAATGCGCTCGCTCAGCGCTCCAACGATGCTGCCGCCGCGATGATCGCGCAGATTTGTGTTGCCGGCTTTGCGGGCGCGATCGCGTGCGTTTTTATTGGCTGGCCCAATTCAGGCGTCTGGCATTGGATGGCGCTCGGCTCGGTTGCCAATGCGATGGCGATGCTGCTGATCTCTGCCGCCTACAAGCGCGGCGATTACGCGGTGACGTATGGCATTAGCCGCGCGACGGCACCGTGGGTGCTCATGCCGCTTTCGCTCTGGGTGTCTGATCGGTCGTTCGGTCTTTTGGGCGTGTTAGGCGTAGCAACCATTTCTGTCGGCGTGTTGCTTGCCGCGATGCGCGGGGCGAAGGCCAAGGACGATCACGCGGGTGCAGCAACTGCGCGCGCTGCGAGTGCTTTTGCCGTCGCGTCCGGGCTGAGTGTGGCGTTCTCGATTTTTAGCGACGCACGCGGAGCCATCGATGTTGGCGCGCTAGAGTATGGCGTTGCTCAAACCGTCGTAAACGCGGTGGTCGTGAGCATCATTTTTCAGCTTCAGTCGAGGCGCTCAGTGATTGCGATTGTTCGCTCGAACTGGAGAATTGGCATCGGTAGCGCGTTCATTTCAACGCTCTCGTACCTGCTCATTCTGTGGGTGTTTACCAAGCTGCCAACCGTGATCGGCGCATCGCTTCGGGATTCGAGCATGGTGTTCGCGCTTTTGATCGGAACATTTTTCTTCCGCGAACGACTAACGCGTTGGCAGTGGCTCGGCTGCGCGACGTTCATTGCGGGCGTGCTGATGCTTCGCGTTGCTTAGAAGGCTCTCCAAAAATAAAAAAGCCCGCTAGCGTTGCCGAGCGGGCTTTTTTGTTTCTTGCTGCAAGCGCAGCAAGGCGAACCAGCGAATTACTTCAGCTTGGTTTCTTTGTAGTCCACGTGCTTACGGGCGACCGGATCGAACTTCTTCATGACGAGCTTTTCAGTCATCGTCTTTTTGTTCTTGGTCGTCGTGTAGAAATGGCCGGTGCCAGCGGTGGATTCGAGTTTGATTTTTTCACGCATGATTTATCGCCCTTCGAATTAGATTGCGCCTTTAGCGCGAAGATCGGCCAATACAACATCGATACCGTTTTTATCGATCAAACGAATCGCAGCAGTCGTCAAGCGAAGGCGCACGAAGCGGTTCTCGCTCTCAACCCAGAAGCGGCGGTTTTGCAGATTCGGGAGGAAACGGCGTTTGGTTTTGTTATTGGCGTGAGAAACATTGTTTCCCACCATCGGCTTTTTGCCGGTGACTTGACATACGCGGGCCATGATTGGCACTCCTTCGCGCGGGCTCTACAAAATTTCGAGGCGGCGCGGGTAACTTCGGCACAACGTCCCTGGACGACCGAAGGATCTGAACGCTCGCCAACGTCGAATGGACAGCGAGTGCGCTCGGGTTAATGAACATCAGGGAAAGCCACAAATTATAACGTGAAATCAGAGTGTTACGGCCGTGGACACCCTTGGCTTACCGATTCCAGTCTACCGACCCTTCGCGCGGGCGACCATCGCGCGAAGGCTCTCATTCGGATTTCTCGACAAATGCTTCAGGGCTGGACCTAGATTTATTACAACTTTAGCGCCGTATTGACAACTCTACTGGGGCTAGCAAATTTTAAATGTCTTTAACAAATAACAAATATTTAATCTGCTCGCCCAATGATATTGGGGTTTAGAGTGAATAGCTAGTATGCGATTCTCAACACCGCGTCGACGCACTTCGCCGGTTCAAGTTTGCCCTTTCATTTCCGCCATCCAGCCTAAAATACAAATCTAGTCCTCGCAATCGCGCGAGCGACCGTTTCGATTTCGGGCCCGATCCTGGTTTCGACGGAAGTTCTGACGTGCGCTTGGGGCATGCCGAGGCGGTACACCTCGTTAATCCAGCCAAAGCAATTTAATTGCAAACGATAGCTTCTACGGCGAAAGCCGTCTCGCAGCCTAATTAAAAACTAGGTTCGAGTGCTGCACCGATGGGCGTGAACGTCGGGTGGAGTAATCCACAGCAGTATCCCTTAGCCACGAGTAGGGCGCGCGGATGTTTGCGACGCGCGTCCGAAATTTAGCGAACTGGTTGGCGGCGAGGGTGCTCATGCTCGCGCAGTCAACAAGATCAAATCACTGAGATAAGCATGTAGTCCTGACCACCAATGGCTTTCGGACGCGGGTTCGAACCCCGCCGGGTCCACCATAAAAAGCAAACGCCACCCTCCCGGTGGCGTCTTGCTTTTTATCGAGAGATTTCGTGCGGGGTTCGGATTCGCCTCCGGGACGGACGTCGCGCACGAGCCGGACACGAGACATGAACTGCTTCATGTCCTGTGCCTACGAGTTTGCGAGCGCGACCACGAAGACCGAACATCAGCATCGAGTTTGCGGTGCACGTAATTATTGCGATGGTCGGGTGCGAGATCATCGAAGTCATGGCGCGAAGTGTCGTAAAGAGATATCATTGGGATTCTCGCGGCGTTTTGCTTCCCTTTCCGCGAGCAGGTTCGAAATCGGTTGTGGCATCTCTACACCACACCCCACCGCTACACACCGCGTCGCCGTGTGACCTCACAGCGGTCTACTTTTCCCCAGGCAAGCCTTAATTTCGCGACCGGCACTCGGTCGTGATTGTTCGTACTTCGTTGCTGTCCGCAACGAGACGAATCGTGCCACGCGCGCACGACACACTGGAATCAATGATATTTGCTAACACACGTCCATTCGCCCTTGGCGAATTCCGAATCACACCACTGTGCCGTTCTCAGCGCACAGATCATCACACCGCGCTGCTCTCGATCCGGACCAGCGCCGGTCGTCAAACTCGTGACCGAGTCCATTCCTTTGAGCCAGCGTTCAAAACGCGGGAGAGCGCCCTGATGTACGCCGCAGTGCAGGGCCGCTACTGGCTACTCAACCCGGCATCAGCTGACTAAACCATCAAACCCAGGAGGGCTCATGGCCAAAGAAGAACTGATCGAAATGCAGGGCAAAGTCGACGAGATGCTGCCCGATACCCGTTATCGTGTAACGCTTGATAACGACCACAAGGTGATCGCTTACACCTGCGGCAAGATGCGTCAGCACCGCATCCGCATTATCGCGGGTGACAATGTCACGCTGGAAATGTCGCCTTACGACCTGACCAAGGCCCGCATCACTTTCCGTCATATCGAAAGCCGCCAGCCTCGTTCGGCAGGTGGCGCCGTGTTCCAGCGCAGGCGCTGAACTCTCTTAACCATTCGTTTTTAATCGGCGCACCACTTTTCCGAGTGCGCCCTATGTGAAAGGCTCCAAAATGAGCAACAAATTATTCGTCGGTAACCTGTCCTACTCAGTGCAAGACAGCGATTTGCAACAACAGTTTTCGGATTTCGGTCATGTGCAGTCCGCCAAGGTAATCATGGAGCGCGATACGGGTCGCTCTAAAGGCTTCGGCTTTGTCGAAATGTCGAGCAGCCAGGAGGCCGACGCCGCAGTTCGCGGCTTGAACGGTAAAAGCGTGGGCGGCCGTGATCTGAACGTGAATATCGCTCGCCCGATGGAGGCGCGCCCGCCGCGTAGCAGCGGATACGGCGATGCGCGTCGCAGCAACTATTGATGCCTGACTAGGCGTTGCAAAAAGCCGGCGATCGCTGGCTTTTTTTATTTCAACAATCAATCTGATGACTTATGCCCTCGTAGAGGCAATGACGCACTCGCGTATTGCGCTTCGTCAATCTGGCGACACGTCGCTAATCGATGCGAGCCCCTCGGCCAGCGCTTCAAATACCACACGAATACTTCGCGAGGTGCGCAGCTCACGATGTGAGACGAGCCAAATGGGGAAACGAACAGGCGGTAAATCGTCAAACACGCGCACCACGCCCGGTGTAGCGAGCGCGACTTCTTCCATCATCGGTGCGATACCGACACCGTCGCGTACGAGGCTCCATTGCACGACGGAGTGGTTCGCGTAGCAGCAGAAATTTGTCTCTGTCACGCGCAGGCCATGGTGTTGGAGCATGCCGAGATATAGGCCATTGCGGTCTGAACCGATGAAGGGAACGCTCGCTGCATCAGTTGCCGTTCGCGGGTGACCGTGCGCTTTCACCCAGGCCTCTGATGCATAGAAATACGCATCCACGTCTCGAACGAGTCTAGCAATCAGATCAGGCTGTGCAGGCTTTACGTGGCGGATCGCGATATCTGCTTCACGGCGCTGCAGGTCGCTCAGTGAATCGGTGGTGATCACCTCAACCGCGATGCCGGGCGCTTTCTCGCGCAGCCGCCTGACGAGTGGCGGCAGGATTCGCGAGGCCAAGATATCCGTGGCTGACACCGACACCACACCGCCCACCGCTTGTGAGCGCCCAGTGGCCACTAAGCTAAGCGCATCAGCGGCGCTGCCCATTGCGCGTGCGTGCTCTAAAAGATCTAAACCGGTTGACGTCAAAACCATCGCCTTGCCCACGCGTTCAAAGAGGGTCACGCCCATACTTTGTTCGATGGCGGCCACTTGGCGGCTCAACGTGGGCTGGGTCAAGCCCAGTTTGCGTGCTGCAGCGGAGAGCGATCCGGTGTCCGCCGTCTCTAAAAACGCCCGAAGTTGGTTCCAATCAAGAGGTTGCATCGGTCTTATCTATACGTAAATGCATGAGTTCTCTGCAATTTACCGCAATTCCCTTTCGTGTTTTGCATGGATAGCATTTCATACTTCGATCAACACCCATTCGCACCGATTAACAACGATTCGCACTGCTGAAACTTCTGCACTCAATGTCTAACCCCGCCTTGTCACCCTCCGCGCCTCACACGCCCGTTACCCAGCCGTCGCTTGCGGCCGCACGCAAAGCGCGTTTCTGGGATCGGATCGCGCGCAAGTACGCAACCGACCCGATCTGCGACATCGCTGGGTATGAAACGTCGATACAGCGCGTGAAAGGCCTCTTGTCTACGGAACATGACGTGCTCGAAATAGGCAGCGGCACGGGCACGATCGCGCTGCGCCTCGCGCCCTTTGCGCGTCGCTACCGCGCCACCGATTTGTCTGCCGAGATGATTGCCATTTCGCAAGAAAAACTGGCGGCCACGCCAACGCCGCAGTTGAGTTTTGAAGTGGCCGATGCCGACGTTGAGATCGTGCCGCCCGGAAGCCAAGATGTCGTGATCGCCTTCAGCGTGTTGCATCTCGTGGACGATTTGGATCACACGCTAGCCCTCGCGCTGCGTGCGTTGAGGCCGGGTGGATTGCTGCTCGCCAAGACCCCATGCGTGGGTCAGATGAACCCGTTGATTACCCACCTCGCGCTGCCGATTGCGCGCGCGCTCGGCAAAGCGCCACAAGTGTCGTGCTTCAAAGCGCCCGACTTGGAAGCGGCGATGGTTCGCCAAGGCTTCGAGATGATTTCCGTGGAGCGTCACGGTACCACCAAGAGCAAAGATTTCCGCGTCTTCACCATCGCGCGAAAGCCCACATGAGCGCATCCTTAACCGCACCAGCGTAATCGCACTAGCGCCAGCGCGCCACCCTCAGCGCGCAGCTCGCCCCTAGCGACGCGCGGTACCCAAAAACCAATAACCGAACCGCCAACCCCGGTGGCGTGCGCCTGCGCGCGCGCTTTTCATGTCACGTCACAACAACAAGGAACATTCCTCTTGAAACAGACTTCCCTCCTCCCCCTCATCGTCGCATTCGTTGGCGTCGGCCTCGCACATGTGAGCCACGCCGCTGAACAAACCGGCAACGAGTCAGAACTCAGCCTGAGCCTAGGTGCCGAGCTCACTAATCGCAACCTAGTCGGCGAAGCAAGCGACAAAGCCAAGTGGTCTCCCACGTTCGGTATCAACTACCAAAAGGGCCGCTTCTTCGCGAGCACTGAGCGCGGCATCGGCTACAACCTCCTGCAAGAAGGCGGCTTCCATGCAGGCGTTGCTGCGGGCGCTGACCCCGGCCGCAAAGACGGCGACCGCAAAGACAGCCCGCGCCTCGTCCGTATGGGCAAGATCGACGGCACTGCGTTAGCCATCGTTTTTGCGGGCTACCAAGGCTTCGACGGTCTAGTCAAAATCAATGCCACACACCTGGCAAGTGCCAAGAGCGAATACGGCAGCCAAACGGTGATCAGCGCCGCGCTCGACGTTCCACTCATGGGCGAAAAACTCAGCGGTTCACTCAGCCTCTCGGCCACACATGCGGATCGCAAGTACGCTCAAACCTACTACGGCGTCACCGCTGCCCAGGCCGCGCGCTCGGGCAACCGCGTGTACAACGCCAAAGCGGGCTGGATCACCTGCGACCTCAGCATGGCCCTCAACTACGCGATCGACAAACACTGGTCCACCACAGCCAGCATCGGCCGCCACGAACTGCGCGAATCAGCAGAGCTGAGCCCGCTCTTCGCAACGAAGAAGAGCAACGTAGGCGCGATGTCGGTGAGTTACCGATTCTGAGCGATGGTCTAGCGATCCTGCAAATGAGCCGCGAGCGCAAACACTATCAGCTACATATAAATTGGTTAGGTTTACTGTAAGAGGCAGGTGCCATTCTCGCTGTGGCGCTCTTGCGTTCAGGGGTGCTTCAGCGATAACGTCGCTTGACTAAAAAACTTGACTCATACTTGACGTTGGCTTAGCCTCTTGCTATGGCTTACGTTCCTCATTTCACGATCACGTCGACGCTCCTCAGTCAGGTCGAGCAGATCGCAGCGCTACGCGAACGCATCCAGAGTACAACGATTGATCTGGCGTGGATACCTGCGCTGCAGAGAGACACGCGTGCGCGTAACGCACACGCCTCCACGGCGATCGAAGGCAATCCGCTCACGCTTGAACAAGTCCGCGAGCTGGAAGAGGGGCGCACGCTCTCTCGCGCGGGCGAACGTGCGAAGCGCGAAGTCGTGAATTGCTTCGGCGGCCTTCGTTTCGTCGAACAAAACGTTAGTCTCAAATCAATTCGACACGAACACGTTTTGGAATTGCATCGCATTCTGGCGGGCGAAGTGATGGATCAGGGCGAGGCGGGCAAATATCGAATGATCGGTGTGCGGGTGGGAGACTATCTTCCGCCTCCGCCCGCTGCAGTTTCGGGTTTGATGTTCGAGCTACTCGAATGGTGGAATAAATCAGCCACCAAACTATCGCCAGTCTTGAGTTCGGCGATCTTGCATCATCGCTTTGAATCGATTCACCCATTCGCGGACGGAAATGGTCGAACAGGTCGCGCCCTCTCGCTTTGGGAGCTTTATCGCCGAGGCTTCGATGCGCATCACATCTTCCCAGTCGATGAGTTTTATTGGGAAGACCGATCGCGTTATTACAAAGCACTTGATACCGTTCGCCACGCGGGTGACGATCTCACCACCTGGCTCGAATATTACGCCGAAGGCTTGCGCCAAACGCTAGAGCGCGCGTGGATTCGAATTCAATCGATTCAAGGCGGCGCTACAAAAAAACTTGCACTGCGGCCGCGACAAGAACAACTCCTGCACCTACTGCGCGACCACGGCAGCATGGCCCCGAACGAAATCTGGTCGGCCCTTTCCATTTCGCGACAAGGCGCGATGGATTTGCTGAAACCGCTCATTGCTGCGGGACTCGTTGAAAAAGTCGGCGGTGCAAAGACAGGACACTACGTGTTGAAAGACTTATGAGTCAACTTTTAATCAACGAATACCTAAAGCAGCTCGACATTCTCAAGAAAGTCAGCGGCAGCTCGCGCGAAACGATCATTCGTGAGGCGTTCAAGGATTTACTTAAGGCTTGGGGGCGGCAACAAAATCTGGTGTTTCTCGCTGAGTTCCCACACAAAACGTTGACTAAAACGAACGTCACGATTGACGGTGCGCTGCTGCATGAACTGCGTATGCCGCTCGGCTATTGGGAAGCCAAGGATGAGAAAGACGATCTCGACGAAGAGATCGAAAAGAAATTCAAGAAAGGGTATCCGCAAGACAACATTGTTTTCAGCGACGACAAAACAGTCGTCTTGATTCAGAACAAAGAAGAAGTGCTGCGCGCAAAGGTCGAAGATACAGCAGGGCTCGCACAGTTGCTCAAATTGTTCTTCGGTTTTGAACGGCGCGAAATCGCGAACTTCCGCGTAGCAGTCGAGCAATTCAAAAGCGATCTACCCGAAGTTCTCGCTGCGCTGCGCGAAATGATCGAGCGCGAGCACACTGCCAACGAAAAATTCCGTGCCGCCGAGCAAAAATTTCTTGCCCACGCGCAGGAGGCGATCAACCCGAGCCTCGCTGATGCCGACGTGCGCGAAATGCTCATCCAGCACATCCTGACCGAGGAAATTTTCGCCACCGTCTTCAAGGATTCAGACTTTCACCGTGCCAACAACGTCGCCAAAGAACTCTACGCGCTGGAGAGCGAATTTTTCACAGGCAACATCAAACGACAAACGCTCAAAGGGCTTGAGCCGTATTACGCCGCCATCAACGCCGCTGCCGCGCAGATTCAAAGCCACAGCGAAAAGCAGACCTTCCTCAAGGTCATCTACGAAAATTTTTACAAGGTCTACAACGTCAAGGCTGCGGATCGGCTGGGGGTGGTCTACACGCCTAATGAAATCGTGCGCTTCATGATCGACGGCGCGGACTGGCTGTGCGAAACGCACTTCGGAAAAAACCTCGTCGATAAAGACGTGGAGATTCTTGATCCGGCGACGGGAACGGGCACTTTCATCTGCGAACTGCTGGAGCACTTTCGCGGCCAGCCCGCCAAGCTCAAACACAAATACCAGAATGAGCTGCACGCGAACGAAGTCGCCATCTTGCCGTACTACGTTGCAAACCTCAACATCGAGGCCACGTACGCGGCGATCACCGGCGACTACCTTGAGTTTCCGAATCTCTGCTTTGTCGACACGCTGGATAACGTCGGGCTGCACACCTCCGCTGTCGGTACCAACGCCGATTTGTTCGGCAGCGTCTCTGAGGAAAACGTCGCCCGCATCAAGCGACAGAACAGCAAAAAGATCAGCGTCGTCATAGGCAACCCGCCGTACAACGCCAATCAGGCCAACGAAAACGACAACAACAAAAACCGCGAATACCCGGCCATCGACAAGCGCATCAAGGCCACCTACATCGCCGAAAGCACCGCGCAAAAGACGAAGCTCTACGACATGTATGCGCGGTTCTTTCGTTGGGCGAGTGACCGCCTTGCAGACAACGGCGTAATTGCGTTTGTAAGTAATAGCTCCTTTATTGACAGTCGCACCTTTGATGGGTTTCGGAAAGTGATTGCCGACGAGTTCAATGAAATTCGCGTGATCGATCTCAAGGGCAATGCACGTACCAGTGGCGAACGCCGCCGGCAGGAAGGTGGCAATATTTTTGATGACCAGATTCGCGTAGGCGTCGCGATATGGTTCTGTGTCAAGAAGAAAGGCGTAAAGGGATGCAAGATACTTTATGAGTCAGTGCGCGATTACGCAAAAGTCGATGAGAAGCGGGATTTTGTAAGTACGCAGAGACTGCGCGAGCGGCGCTTTGAAATGGTGAATCCCAGCGCGAAGAACAATTGGATTAACCTCGTACACAACGATTTTGACTCGTTGATTCCGTTGGCGAGCAAAGAGACGAAGGCGGCTAAGACCACAGCGAAAGAGCGGGCGATATTCAAGTTGTTTTCGATGGGCTACATAAGTGCTCGTGACGAATGGGTGACGGGTTTTTCTGCAAACGAAGTGGAGGACAAAGCGCAGCATTTGATTGACGTTTACGATCAGGATCGAACGCGACTAAAGTCTGCGCTGCGTGATTCGTCTCTAGCCGCAAAGCTCGACTACTCGATAAAGTGGACGCGAGGTGTAAAGCGGCTTCTCGCCAAGAACACCAACATAGATTTCGATCCGACCGCGACGGTAGAGTGCCTTTACCGACCGTTTGTCAGAAAGCAACTTTACTTTGATCGCCAACTGATCGAAATGCCAAATCAGATGCGGCAGTTTTTCGGAAAAAATGCCCAGAACTTAGGAATTTTCTTTAATGAAAGCGGCGCGAGATCCCCATTTAGTCCGCTAGTCACGCGGAGCATTGGAGAATTCCACTTGGCTGCAAGCTCCGATGGCTTTCAGTGTGCAGCTCTGTATCGCTACGACGAATCCGGCAACCGTTACGACAACATCACTGACTGGGGCTTGAAGCAGTTCAAAGCCCACTACGCAGCGGAGTCTGCTTTGCAACCGCCCTCACCCCAACCCTCTCCCGCACTGCGGGAGAGGGAGCCCGACGCGGCATCCTCGCGTGGCAAGGCGAAGGCTGGCGACAAAGCAAAATCGATCACCAAAGAGGCCATCTTCCACTACTGCTACGCGGTGCTGCACGATCCAATTTATCGCGAGACGTACGCGCTGAACCTGAAGCGTGAGTTTCCGCGCATTCCGTTCTACGCCGACTTTTGGCAATGGGCAGCGTGGGGCGAAGCGCTGATGAATCTGCACATCGGCTATGAAGCAGTCGCGCCGTTCGCGCTCACCCGCGCCGACGTACCTGACGCCAAAGCGCAGGCAGCGGGCCTCGCGCCAAAGGCGATGCTGCGCGCGGACGCAAGCGCTGGCGTGATCACGCTCGATAGCGAGACCACGCTGACGGGCGTTCCGCCCGAGGCATGGACGTACAAGCTCGGCAACCGCAGCGCGCTCGAATGGATCCTCGATCAGTACAAAGAGAAGAAGCCAAAAGACCCAACGATCCGCGAAAAATTCGATACGTATCGCTTTGCGGACTACAAAGAAAAAGTGATCGATTTGTTGATGCGTGTAACGACAGTGAGTGTCGAGACGATGCGAATCACTGACGAAATGAAACTGACCAAACGCTAGTGCAATGAAGTCAAACCTCTACGTCTTCGACGCCTACGGCACCTTGCTGGATGTGAATTCCGCTGTCGGGCAACATGCTGCGGCGGTGGGCGCGGATGCGGCGCGTTTGTCGGAGCTTTGGCGGGCGAAGCAGCTTGAGTACAGTTGGGTGTATTCGTTGATTGGGCGCTATGAACCGTTTTGGCTGTTGACGGAGCGGGCGCTCGATCATGCGTTGGCGCGTTTGCCTTCGGTGGATGTGGCGTTGAAGCCGCGCTTGTTGGATGCGTATCGCAATTTGGCGGCGTATCCTGAAGTGGCTGAAGTGCTCGCTGCGTTGCGTGCGCGGAGCGCGGGTGCTGCAATGGGGGCTGCGGCGGATGCGGGCAGTGCGCAGGCGAATTCGGACGTGCGCACAGCGGTGCTTTCCAACGGGAACGCGAGCATGCTTGATGCCGCGTTTTCGAGTGCCGGTCTGCTGCCGCTGTTGGATCGTGTGATTTCAGTAGACGCGGCGGGCGTTTTCAAAACATCGCCGAAAACGTATGAACTGGTAACCGAGGCGTTCAACGTGTCGCCCGGCGAGGTGACGTTTGTGTCGTCGAATCGTTGGGATGTGGCTGGCGCGAGCGCGTTTGGTTTTCGCGCGATTTGGGTAAATCGCGCAGGCTTGCCTGATGAGTATTTGGATTTTCCGCCGATGAAAACCGTGCGCGATTTGCGGGAGATCTAGGGAAACGCAGATGTTGCGTCGTTACGTTACGCGATCCGCGTTGATTGATCCGGCACAGATGTCTCCAGCGCCGCAAAGTAGCGCTTGAAGCCATTGAGTGCGGCGCGCACTTTGGCTTCTTCGCCACTTCGGTTGGGCGTGACGGCCCACACGGGCACTGAGGGCAGTCGCCATTGCGGCAATACTTGCACGAGTGCGCCGCGACGAAGCGCGGTCAGGGCATCGGGCCCGACGAGGCGCGCGATACCCAAGCCGTGTTCGCACAATTGTTGGAGCGCGACTTGGTTGTTGCTCGCGATTCGCGCGTTCACTTCGATGCGCGCGGTTTCGTCATTCCGCGATAGGAGATCGAGCACAAGCGATTGCGCTTGTGATTCGCTCATACGGCCTGCCACGAGCCATTGGTGCGCGGGCAATTCTTGCGGCGAAAGCGGTGTACCGTGGCGCGCGAGATAGTCTGGCGACGCGCAAAGCAACATGTCGAAATCGCAAAGCCGACGTGCGACCCAATTCGAATCGGCAAGCTTGCCCACGCGAATCGCGACATCGATCCGCGCGTCAATCAAATCAATCATCGCGTCGTCCACCAGAAGCCGCAGCCGCAGTTCGGGCGCATCAGTGAACAGCGAAGCGAGGGCTTGCGCAATGTAGGTGGCGAAGCCTACCGGCGCGGAAACGCGAAGCTCACCTGTGG
Organism: Betaproteobacteria bacterium; assembly: GCA_013298145.1. Taxonomy (GTDB): domain Bacteria; phylum Pseudomonadota; class Gammaproteobacteria; order Burkholderiales; family Casimicrobiaceae; genus Casimicrobium. The sequence continues at coordinate 328,861 of JAAFJO010000004.1, read as the reverse complement.
GCGCATCGCGCGCTTGTTGTAATGAATCTTCGGCGGCGCGCGCTGCATCCAAGAGCCGCTTGCAATGCGGGTAAAAGCGCTCGCCCGCTTCGGTGAGCGCGAGCTTGCGCGTTGAGCGATGGAGCAGGGCGAAGCCCGCGCGCTCCTCAAGCGCGCGAATGGTTTGGCTCACGGCTGACGGACTCGTGCCCAATCGCCGCGAGGCCGCGCTCATCGAGCCCGCCGCGACCGTTTCGGCAAATACCGCGAGCGATTTGAGGTCGTCCATTTGTTAGCCATACTTCAAAGTAATATCGAATTATGGCTACTTATCAGCCCATTATGAAGTCAATAGCATTCATCCTTACTCAATTTCAAAGGATGAATCATGAAAATTACACTCATTGGCGCGAGCGGATTTGTTGGCGCAGCGGTACTTTCTGAACTCGTTTCACGCGGCCACGCGGTCTCCGCGATCGTTCGCAATCCGGGCAAGATCGCTCCTGCAAACGATGTGACGGTACTTGGGATCGACGCAACGGACGTGAGCGCCATGACGAACGCGCTGCGCGGACACGACGCGGTGATCTCCGCGTTCAACCCCGGTTGGACGGTGGACGCACTTTACGAGAAATTCATCGAAGGATCGAATGCGATCCATCGCGCGGTGGAAGCATCCGGCGTGAAGCGATTCGTCGTCGTCGGCGGTGCGGGCAGTTTGTACGTTGCGCCCGGCGTTCAACTCGTAGACACGCCGAATTTCACCGATCATGTGCCGCCGAACATCGTGCCAGGCGCTAAGGCGGCGCGTGATGTGCTCACGGGCCTGCGCAGCAACACGACGCTCAACTGGAGCTTTGTGAGCCCGCCCGCCATGCTTGAGCCAGGCGAACGTACTGGGCAATATCGCGTTGGCGGCGAGCAATTGCTGATGACGCCGGAAGGCGCGCCCGCAGGAATCTCTGTGGCGGACTTAGCGGTCGCCATCGTCGACGAGATTGAGCAACCTAAACATGTGCGAGCCCGCTTCACCGTGGCGCGTCCGTAGTCGCAAATCGCGACCCATCTCTTCAGTACAAAAAGGAACACCCATGATTACACGTATTCTTGGTGCAGCAACGGCTGCGCTCGCACTAGCCTCTGCACAGGCGCAAACGCCGATCACCGTGAAGGTGTACACATCGGATGCCAACAGTTTTCACGTGAACTCAACGCTCGTTTTCGGCGCGAAAGAAGCGCTCGTGATTGATGCAGGATTTACACGCGCTGACGCGCTCCGAATCGCGGCGAACGTGCTCGATAGCGGGCGCGAGTTGAAAACGATTTTGGTGAGCCAGGCGGACCCTGACTACTATTTCGGCGCGGAAACGTTGAAGCAAATTTTCCCGAATGCGGATGTAGTCGCCACGCCCGCCGTGATCGAGAAGATCAATGCCAAGCTCGTAGCCAAGGTGAGTTTTTGGGGCCCGAAGATGGGGTTGAACGCGCCGAAGACTCCGGTGGTGCCTAAGCCGCTCAGCGGAACCACGCTCAGCGTCGATGGGCAAACGGTAGAGCTTCGTGGCACGACGGGCGCGCTCGCGCATCGCCCGTACGTGTGGATTCCTTCAGCGAAGACGATAACCGGCACGATTGGCGTGTTTGGTAGCGGCCTTCACGTGTGGACGGCTGATACGCAAACGCTTGCTGAACGCACTGCATGGGTGGCAGCGCTGGATGAGATGGCCGCGCTGAATCCCGCGATGGTCGTGCCAGGCCACATGGCGAGTGGCAATGCGATGGATGTATCAGCGATTGCTCATACGAAGCAATATTTACAGACATTTGAGAAGAACCTTGCGTCCGCAAAGCAAAGCGCGGACCTCATTGAATCGATGAAGCGCGCGTACCCAGAAGCGAAACTTGCGATCGCACTCGACATCGGCGCCAAAGTGAACAAGGGCGAAATGAAGTGGTAGCGTTGTAACCCACAAATCACGAGATGCTGATGCGCCATCCACTTGTCAGCGTCGATTGATAAACTTGAGTTGTCATTGGGGAGTAGCCGCTCTTCACCTCGAAGAAGCTTACGTCAACACACTTGACCCATAGGTCATGGCGTAAGCGGTTCCCACGCCTGGCAAGACCTTTGACCACATCGCCTCCGCTATTGGCCGGGGATGCGTTGTGGTCATTCGTCTTTGAACCGGCCTGAGTCTATTGATGGAACCCTTTCTCGTCTCCACCGGTGTTGTTGCGCTAGCTGAAATCGGCGACAAAACTCAACTTCTCGCCTTTCTACTCGCCGCGCGCTTCAAGAAGCCGCTGCCGATCATTCTCGGCATCTTGGTCGCCACCATCGCGAACCACAGTCTTGCGGGCGCGCTCGGCGCGTGGATCACGGCCACGATTAGCCCCGAAGTGTTGCGCTGGGTACTCGGTTTGTCGTTCATCGGTATGGCGATCTGGACATTGATCCCCGACAAATTTGAGGCAGAAGAAACGCAGATTGCGCAAAAGTTTGGCGTGTTTGGCGCGACCTTGATTACGTTCTTCCTCGCCGAGATGGGCGACAAAACGCAGATTGCTACTGTTGCGATGGCGGCGCATTACTCAGCCCCGTTAATGGTGGTGATCGGCACGACGCTCGGGATGATGATCGCGGACGTACCCGCCGTATTCGTGGGCGACAAGCTTGCGAACAAGATTCCGATGAAGCTCGTGCACTCCATCGCTGCAGCGATCTTTGCGATGCTGGGCGTTGCCACGCTTTTCGGCGCGGGCGCGAAGTTTGGTTTTTAGTGCGGTACGTCGGTCGTCGATAGCGCGGAGTGCACGAAGCGACAAGCGCTCTCGGAATTACTCGTTCATGAAACGCGCAAAATCCATTCGGAAGACATTCATTTCGAGTGTGCGAGTTGTAGGCGCCGGCTTGACCGCGCTTTCGTCGCTTTGATTCATTTGGCAACGACGCGCGGTCAAGCCCGCGCCTACAGACCCGTTTCATTGCCTGAAGAGGCGTGATTGGCTGGCGTCGCGTGAGCACTATCATTGTTGGGTCCTTGACTCACCTCTGCGTTGACTATGGCCCTCATCAATTACGTGACGCAAATTCAACTCGACTTCGGCGCGATCCAACTTTTAAAGGGTGAGTGCGATCGCGTGGGGATCACCAAACCGTTGATCGTGACCGATGCGGGCGTGCGCGCGGCCGGTGTGCTCGCGCGCGCAGAGGCGGCGTTAGCCAGCTTGCCTTACGCGGTGTTCGATCAAACGCCCTCGAATCCGACCGAGGCCGCAGTGCGTGCGGCGGTCGATGTGTTTAAGGCAAATGCGTGTGATGGCTTGATCGCGGTGGGCGGCGGCAGCTCCATTGATTGCGCGAAAGGCGTGGCGATTGCGGCGCGACACGAAGGGCCGCTCAAAACGTATGCAACGATTGCAGGCGGCTCACCAAAGATTACCGATCGCGCGGTGCCACTGATTGCGGTGCCGACCACGGCGGGCACGGGCAGCGAAGTGGCACGCGGCTCAATCCTCATCGTCGATGACGGTCGTAAGCTCGGTTTTCATTCGATGCATCTGATTCCGAAGGCAGCAATTTGCGATCCTGAACTCACATTTGGATTGCCGCCCACGCTGACTGCCGCTACGGGCATGGATGCGATTGCGCACTGCATGGAAACTTTCATGAGCGCAGCATTCAATCCGCCCGCAGATGGCATTGCGCTCGATGGCCTTGCGCGCGGGTGGGCACACATCGAACGCGCAACGAAAGACGGGCAAGATCGTGAGGCGCGTTTGATGATGATGTCGGCGAGTATGCAGGGTGCGATGGCATTTCAAAAGGGCTTGGGCTGCGTGCACAGCTTGAGTCACAGCTTGGGCGGCGTGAATCCACGTTTGCATCACGGTACCTTGAACGCGATGTTTCTGCCTGCGGTGGTCGCTTTCAATTCAGGCGTGGAAAGCGTTCAAAAGGAAAAGCGCCTGGAGCGCATGGCGCACGCGATGAACCTCGCCTCTGCAAGCGATATTGGAGCGGCGATTCGTGGCATGAATGCGAAGCTTGACCTTCCGAACGGGCTCGCAGCAATGAAGGTGGAGCGCGAGTGGTTCACCAAAGTGATCGACGGCGCGCTCGCTGATCACTGCCACAAAACCAATCCGCGCATCGCAAGCCCTGAGGACTATCGTGAGCTGCTCGAAGCGTCGATGTAGAGAATATTTTGTGTTGAGCGAACCTGTATAAAAATCGTCACTTAGTCCATATTAATGCAGGCTAACGGCCTATTTTTTATAAAATGGAGCTTACAAAAGATAGTGCTTTAGCCCGCAGCTAACATAGGCTAAGGGAAAATGGCTATGCTGCTTTTGTTGTTCTCCGAACGCGCCGCTGGCTGTCCTCGCTCACCCGGCTCATCTCGATCAGAAATCATCCCGTAACGTGGCAGGGATTGCTTCGCACGGTCGCCGCATCCCCGAGTGGCGAACTGGACAGAGGCGATGCAGGTCCAGCGCACCACGAATAATGCTGCATCAGGCGAACTCACAGCGCGCGCGTGCCGCGCTCCACTGCAAACGACAGCGTGCATCCGTCAACCGCGCATATGAAACGCACCGGGTGTGAAATTAGGTTCGTCGAACCCGCTGATGAGTGCAGCCGCTGCTTAACTGCGCTGTACTCCGCCTGCTGAAGCGAGCGAGTAGGCCCGTGATCACTCCCGACGACTTGCCCCCGACATTGCAAGCATTGCTCGCGAGGCACTGCGTCTGCGGATCCGACAGAAACCCGAACTCGCGTGTGCATGCTGGGCACCGTCAGGCTTGGGCGATCTGGGCCGCCAAAAATTCCTCAACATAACCCGCTCAGTCTGAACATTCTTGAGCGTTCAACTCATCACAATCCATCGCGCGCTGCATGACGCGAATTTTTTCAGCGTTCATCTAGCCATCAGTCTCTCGATTTTGCAGCAGCCGCCGGCGAGCATTCGTAACGAATTGCGGTAAAACTTACGCTCAGTAGCACTACGCTTTGAGAGAAACGATGGCAGCTGACCTTGCCCCTGTATTCGAGCGCTTAAAGGCAATTTTGGTGAAGCACGCGCCGCGCGCAACGGTGCTGCACGACACCGCCGATCACTACTACTTAAACGAATCAGCGGCGGACCAAAAAGGCAAGGCCGTTTTTCTGGCGGCAGCGAAAATTGGCGCGGGTAAAGTTGCGTTTCACCTGATGCCCGTTTATGCGAAGCCGGAGCTCCTAGCCGACATCTCACCTGCGCTTAAAAAGCGCATGCAAGGGAAGTCATGCTTCAACTTTTCTAGCGTCGACGATGTACTGCTCAAAGAGCTAGAGGCGCTTACAAAGAAGGCGATGAACCGCTAGGTGCCACCGGCGGCGGGTGAGCGCAGCGCTGCGTCTCTGATGCCGCTTGAAAACGCGTTTGTTGCGCCAGCGTCTCGTTACAAATACTCGCAATCGCTAGCCATCGCGGTGATTCGCGCCTTGGTTCGACGCAATGTTGCGTCCCATCCAATCAGGACTAAGCCGCTAGCGCGCGGAAGCTGCGATCGCGCGGTAAAGCGCCATCGACGTTCCTGTGTTGGCTTGCGATTTCGGATCTACCGAGGTGCGAACGATCACGACCTGCTTCGCGGTGTTTACGTAAATGTGCTGTCCCCAATGTCCGCGCGCGAGAAACTCAGTTTGTTGCTCGCCTTCTTTCCAGCCCGGAATCCACCACTTGAAACCGTAGCCAAATGCGTTGGCGTCGCCCACTTTCGGGATTTGCCATTCGGCGCTCGGGGTTGTCGCTTGCGTCACCCATTCGCGCGAGAGCAGCGGTTTGCCCTGCCACACGCCGCCCTGCAGGTGCCATTGACCATACTTCGCGTAGTCGCGCGCGGTCGCGTGCAGGCAGCAAAAGCCAATTTCTTGGCCATCAGCGCGATCACGATCGATGCTCCAATACGCGGGCGATTGCATGCCGAGCGGTTGCCAAATTTTTTGTTCGATCAACTTCGCAATAGGTTGTTGGTACACGCGTGAAACGATCGCGCCGAGCACTTGTGTATCCGACGAGATGTACTTAAATCGGGTGCTCGGCGGGGCAACGCGGTCACGTCCGAGCACGACATCATTCGCGCGTTGCCCGAGGATGAAGGTGCGATAGAAAAACCAGTTGATATCAGAGAGCGGATGATGATAGGTCTCGTCAAATTGCACGCCTGAGGCCATTTGCAGCAGGCTTCGAATCGTTGAAGCCCCGTAATCCTTACCCTTTAACTCCGAGAGATAAACGTCGGCGCGATCGTCGAGTGATTTGATTTTTCCTTCAGCGAGCGCCATACCTGCGAGCGTTCCGATGAACGATTTCGCCACACTCCAACTGGTGAATTTCGAATCGCGATCCGCGCCTTTGTAATAGCTCTCAAACACCATCGCGCCATTTTTCACGACGTAGAGACTCGTGGTGTCGGTGCGGTCCAGATAGGCGTCAGTCTTCTCAACGCCGTCTTTGCCCTCGAAGCTCGCGGGCAGTGCAAGCGCCTCGCCCTTAGGAAAGGGCGCGGGCGCTGCGCTGACGGCGATATCGCGCTTTGGAAACACGCGATCCATATTCCGGAAGAACTCGACGCGGTTTTCCGGCTTGAACATGCTGTTCATAACGCTTGGCCGGTAAGTCGCCCACGGCCGGAAATAGGAAACGGCGAGCGCGCCAACGCCAAGCAAGAGCAGCAAAACAACGGCAATCAGGCTGCGGGCAACGATGCGAAACACGATGGCTCCTCCTTCAGAATTTTCGAATGCGCGAATTGCGGCGGTTCGTTTCGCGGTGCGTGGATTCACGTTTCTAGGCTTGCTGTCCGGCCTGAAGCGCCGTGAGAGCTCGCTGAGCGCTGTTTGAGTCTTCTGGGGTGATCCGCACGTCGCGCCAGTGTAGCGAGGCGCGTTACGCAGCAGGAAAATCACACGCTACATTGCGCGTATAGCTTCAATGATTCCGTCCTTTTTAAATGCGGACTCAAGCTAAGAATATAAAAACCAAAGACATCTACGAAATTGCCTATCGCCTTTATTAATCGGGGATAAAGCACAATAAGCTATTTATCCGTGGCGATGACAAACAAAAACGCCACCGCGAAGGGTGGCGTTGCTTGGTGACCTGATCGGCTACGCGCTGAATGAATTTCCGCAACCGCAGGTTGATGTCGCGTTTGGATTCTTGATGACGAACTGCGCACCTTCAAGGCCATCGGTGTAATCGATTTCTGCGCCCACGAGATACTGATAGCTCATCGCGTCGATGAGTAGCTTGACCTCGTTCTTCTCCATGATGGTGTCGTCTTCGTTCACATCTTCGTCAAACGTGAAACCATATTGAAAACCTGAGCATCCGCCGCCGGTAACGAATACACGAAGCTTGAGGTTCGGATTTTGTTCATCGATGATGAGATCGCGTACTTTGGTAGCGGCCGCATCGGTGAAATTGATCGGTGAAGGGAGTTCGTTCATTGCATTCATGTTGCAGCTCGCTCATTCAAAAAACAGCGGGGTGCGCGTCGCATCACAACGAAACAGTCGCGCAGAAGGTTTGTCCACAAAGTTTTATGGCCCTTACCCGTTTTAGGATTATGGGGCGCAGTGCGATCGATTTCAACCGCGCTAACGCTAGGGTCTCGGTGACGGCTCGACTAACCGGTGGCCGTATTGCCGGCAAGCCGCTTGATTTCCACGATTTCCGCGCTGTCAGACGGGAGATGAAGTAAGCGACCATCAACCGTCGCGCCCACCTGCATTTCGAGCGTTTTGTAATTTAGATCGCCGACGACTTTTGCGTTGGGCAAGAGTTCGAGGTATTCCGACGCGTAAATCGGGCCATTTACCGAACCGTCGACCACGACATGCGACACACGAATCTCACCGTCAACGACTGCTTTTTCGCTGATTACGAGCGTGGCGGGCGAATCGCCGGTGCTGTGGATATGTCCGCGCACGTGACCGTCAACCCGCAAGCCGCCGGAAAAATTAACGTCGCCTTGCACCGTTGTGCTCGCACCGATCAAGCTGTCGATCTGCTTTTGTGGCGCGTGGGGTTTCTTGCGTCCGAACATAGGCTCTCCCGAGCAAGTCTAATTCCCGGATTTTACTGGGGCGGGCGCTTCGCTAGAGCTGTAGGGATTGTTGCGCCTTGGGCTCTTTCGCGCCACTTTGCATCACACGGACGGTGAGCGCCTTGAGCTGAGCATTTGCGGGCACTTTGAAGGTGCCTTCTACGCGCTGATACGCTTTGAAATCAAGCGTGAGAATTTGCTGCAAATCGGTTTGCTCTTCAGGCAAATTAAGCGTGATACGGCGATTGTTCTCGCCAACCAGCTGCGCTTGAATTTGCACGCGCCCTTTGAATTGCGAGTCGTTCGTGCCCTGCACGACGAGCGCGCGGAATCGGTAGCTGTCTGCAGATTCGCGCTCAGCTTGAAGGCGCTGAATGGCGAGCCCATTCTTGCTGCCCGCGCTGCTGCCGATCAGCTTTTCGAAGAATGACGTTTCTTCTTTGAGCCGTGTGTTTTCGGCCTGTAGCGACAACACTTGCTTTGAAAGTACATCTTTCGCGCCCTCAGCCATCTGCGCGGTGTTGGCGAGCTCGATCCGCTCCTTGCGAAACCGCTCGTTTTCTTCACGCAAGGTCGCGAGATCGGCAATCATTTTCTTGCGCTCTTCTTCGACCTTGCCGACGTTAAAGCCTGCGAAAAGTCGCCCTGCGTCGAATCCGGAGTAATACAGCCATCCGAATGCGGCGAGCGCCACAGCGCCAATGGTCGCCTTCACACGCCAGGACCAATGCGTTTTCACGGAAAGCTTGGGCGCGGCGACACCGAATCTGCGGCGCAGATTCGACATCAGGCGATCAGAGCGGATCAGTGCCATATGGAGCGATGTCGGGCGGGCGTTGGGCTGCGATCAAGGCGACAGCGCGATTGCGCCGAGCCCTTCACTTTCCGGCAGTCCGAACATCACGTTCATGCACTGCACCGCGGCACCCGCGGCGCCTTTCACCAAGTTATCTTGGGCTACCAACACCATCACCGTATCGCCATCCTGCGGCCGATGCAGCGCGAGCCGCAGCATATTGCTGCCGCGTGTGCTGCGGGTTTCTGGGTAGCTGCCCCAGGGCATCACATCAACGAATTGTTCGCCTTGATAGGCGTGAACGAAGAGCGCTTGCAATTGGTCGTTCGACATTGCGAGCCCTTTGCTGTTGAGCCGCGCGTAGAGCGTCGAATGCATGCCGCGAATCGCTGGCATCAGATGCGGCGCGAAGATCAGGCCGATCTTCTCGGATGTCATCTCGCTCAGTCGTGCAGCGGTTTCGAATTGGTGACGATGGCCGTTCACGTTGTAGGCCTTCATCGAATCGCTGGTTTCGGAGAAGAGGTAGTCTGTCTCGGCCTTTTTGCCTGCACCCGAGATACCTGAGGCGCAATCAGCGATTAAATGGCTCGCATCAACAAGCCCAGCCTTAATAAGGGGGGCAAAGCCGATTTGCATGGTTGTCGGGTAGCAGCCTGGATTGCCCACAATCCACGCTTTCTGGATTGCGGCGCGATTAAGTTCTACTAACCCATAGGCCGCTTCGGCATTCAATTCCGGGCACGAATGTGGCATCTTGTAGACGCGCTCAAAAATCGTGGGATCGCGGAAACGGAAATCAGCAGCCAAATCGATGATCTTTACTCCGGCGGCGACTAACTTGGGCGCATCGGCCATCGCAACCCCGTGCGGCGTGGCGTAGAACACGACATCGCACGTCGTCAGATCAGCGGTCGCGGTATCGGAGAACGAGAGATCGCAACGTCCACGAAGCGATGGGAACATGGCGTCAAGCCGTGTACCGGCTTCTTTGCGCGAGGTAATCATCGTGAGCTTCGCGTTGCGATGCTGCGAGAGCATGCGCAACAACTCGACGCCGGTGTAGCCCGTGCCGCCAACGATCCCGATTTTCACTTGCTTGTCTGTAGCCATTTCGCCAAGTCCTGTTGCACATCAACGACGGGGAGAGTACCCCAAAAAGCACAAAGGCTGCGAGAGCAGCCTTTGATTCGTCCCCGAATGGAACGACGTGAGCGGGATGCGGTGCGAGGCGGCAATCTGCGACGTGTACTTGAGTACACGAGCGGATTGCCAACGAAGCAGCGCGCCCGCGCAACGAGTTCTATCGCTTCGAGAACTGCTTACGGCGGCGTGCTTTGCGCAGACCAACCTTTTTACGTTCCACTTCGCGCGCATCACGCGTCACCAAGCCCGCCTTCTTGAGCGAAGGCTTCAGCTCTGCATCGTAATCGATCAATGCGCGGGTGATGCCATGACGCACCGCACCGGCTTGACCCGATTCGCCGCCACCCATGACGCTGACCATGATGTCAAAGCTCTCGAGGTTATTCGTGAGCTCGAGCGGCTGGCGCACGATCATGCGGCCCGTTTCGCGGGAGAAAAACTGATCCACTGGCTTGCCGTTAACGGTGAACGCGCCTTTGCCAGACTTGATGAAGACACGCGCCACCGCCGATTTGCGACGACCCGTACCGTAATTGAATTTACCGATCATGTTGGTGTTCCTTCGGGTCGATTAGAGTTTGACAGCTTTAGGCTGCTGTGCGGCGTGCGGATGCGCGTCGCCCGTGTACACCTTCATCTGCTTGAGCATTGCGTAGCCCAAGGGACCCTTCGGAAGCATGCCCTTTACGGCGTGCTTCAACACGCGGTCAGGGTATTTCGCATGCATCTTGTCAAACGTCGTTTGGTAGATGCCGCCGGGGAAACCGGAGTGGCGGAAATAAGTTTTCTGCTGAGCTTTGTTGCCGGTGACGCGAAGCTTGTCAACGTTGGTGACAACAACGAAATCGCCAGTCGCCATGTGTGGCGTGAACGTAGCTTTATGTTTGCCGCGAAGACGAATCGCGATTTGGCTCGCGAGACGGCCGAGCACTTGGTCGGTGGCATCAACCAGGATCCAATCCTGAGTGATATCACCCGCTTTTGCGGAGTAAGTTTTCATTTTGTAGACTCGTTTGATGTTGTACGCCAAGCGGTGGTTCGACAAGGAATCTGTCGCGAGGCGCGATATGAGTCAGCGCATTTCTTGCACTGAGCCTGGCATTATAGCCCGATTCCGTGGATGCAGCGCCTACTATGGCTTTGCGCCAAGCTGGTCTGTGCGATCACGGTGGCGGCGCGCATAAGAAAACGGCGAACCGCAGGGGTTCGCCGTAAAAAAGATGTCTACCCAAAGGAGGAGGAAGGATTGACACCTGTTGCCTGATAAGGAGGAGGAACCAGACAACGACTTAATTTTGAATTGCTGCAGCGCACAAGTCAAGCGTTAAATGCTGCGGTGCAATAGCATTTCTCTAGTAAAAATACTCTATACAACGCTTGCTGATTGGAGCCGCTATGAAGTCAGTCATTACTTGGACCAACGATGTTCAATTTGTCGCAGAAGTTGGGAGCGGTCACGCGATTGTGGTCGATGGCGCGCCTGAATATGGCGGTCGAAACAGCGGCGCACGGCCGATGGAGTTAGTACTCGCTGGCGCTGCAACCTGTACCGCGTTTGACGTGATCTTGATGCTCAAAAAATCACGCCAGCAGGTCACGAAGTTCAGCGTCGCGGCCGAAGCAGATCGCGCGGGCGAAGATCCAAAAGTGTTTACGGCGATCCGTTTAACTTATCGACTCGCTGGAATCGGCCTAGATCGGGCCGCGGTGGAGCGCGCTGTGAAGCTCTCGAAGGAGAAATATTGCAGCGCAACGGCAATGCTTGGCCACACCGCAGAAATCACGACCGAAATCGTTCTTGAAGCAGAGAAATAGATTCGACTTCGACACGCTAGCCCAGATCTAATGAGGGGTAGGCGGTGAAAAAAAGCGGAAAGACTAATTACAAAAAAAGACGCTAGCCCTGGTGAAGCAATGGCTAGCGTCGGTAGGTTATCTCGCTTGTTTTTGCTAAGACCTGCGAGGGTCTTCCTCGATGAGCGTGGGATCGCCCGGCTGACCGGCGACCCGGTATTCCTCGTTCGCCCAGGCCCCAAGGTCCATCAGTTTGCAGCGCTCGGAACAGAATGGCCGCCACTTACTCTGCGGTCCCCAAATGACTTCCGCTTCACAGCGCGGACACTTGACTCGTGTGGCCATGAACTAGAGCGAGCAAAGCCCGAGACGGAATGCGACATCGCGATGTGCGGCCATGGCGCGGGTTGCACGCATGAATTGACCGCTATGCTCCAAAAACCGAATATTCACGGTGTATTTGTTGGCGCTTACTTCAGGCACAACCGCCTGATCCGCTTCAATTTCAACCGTGGCTAGCATCGGAGAACGTGAATTCGCAAGCGCTCTGTGAAAGCTCCCCTGGCGCGCGACTTCGTGAGAAATACTGGTTGACTCGCGCAGCAAGCGCAACACAAGCACGACGGCTTCCTCCAATGGCGCGATCGGCGCGAGCCATTCTTTGAGCATCTGTTTACGGTCATGCTCTGAACGTTGCATCCACGAAAGAAGCATCGGTAGTTCGAAAACGCAAGCGCCGCCGGGCGTCGCGGCGCGTTGTCGCACCGTCTGTAGCCATTCGCTGTCTCGCAAATGGAATCCCACTTTGCCCACTTGCGCATGCAAATCGTGGATTACCGCTTCGAGATCCGAGAGAAACTCTTCGAGTGCTTCGCGCGCAACATCTGGATTTTCGAGCTGCGCCGTCCACAGCGTGCGCTGGCGATCAAGCTCAGCAAGCAAATCCGTTTTTAAGTCGCTTCGCGTTGCCGTATCAACGATGTCGAAGATGCCGAGTAGGGCCAAACGGTGGTCAATGGCTTCACGCCGAGCTGCGTGGGAACGGGTGCGCGAAAAAAGCTCTTCCAACCGCAACCACGTGCGTACCCGCTCGCTCAGGGGAAACTCAAAAATTAGGCTGTCTTCGTAGGCCGGAGACAGTGTCGGCGGAGATTCGATCACGTCTAAGCTCATGCGGCTACCATCGCGCTCGCTCCGGCGCGTACTGATGCGCGAGCGTTCGCGCAAACCACGGAATGTAGCACTCGAACGCGTTCGGAAAGCGCGTCGAGTGAGCCTGTATTGCTCAGAACAAACTGAGCTCGACTTAGGCGCTCCTCGCGGCTGAGCTGTGCGCCGACGATTCCGCGCGCGGTCGCATCGTCGATTCCGCGTTGTGTGTGAAGCCGCTCGAGTTGGGTCGAGACAGGCACATCGACGACGACGCTCACGGCCACCAGGCTCGCATACGCGCTGGATTCAAAGAGTAGCGGTACAACTAGCAAAACGTACGGCGCATGATTGTGAGCGCCGTTGGCCAGCTGCTCCAGAGTCCGTTCGCGAATCATGGGGTGTAGGATGCCCTCAAGCGTTCGTCGCGCGGCTGGATCCGAAAACACCCGTTTCCGAAGCTCCGCGCGATCAATGCTGCCTTCAGTCGCGCAATCGGGAAACGCTGTCGCAATGGCTGCGACGGCCGCCCCACCTTGCCCACTCAATTCGCGCGAAAAAACGTCAACGTCGATGACTTGTACGCCTAAACGAGCAAACTCCTCTGAGGCTGCGGACTTTCCGGATGCAACGCCTCCGGTGAGGCCGACGACGTATCGCTGCACAACCTGCTTGCTCATAGCCGCAGCGCGGAGCCACCAAACAAAAGCGCGATACCAGCAATCGCCAGGTAAGGACCAAATGCGATCGCTGTTTGCCGACCTTTCTTCTGGACGATCATCAGGCTGATGCCGACCACTGCGCCAACTACCGAAGAGAGCAGTAGCGCAATGGGAAGCGCTTGCCATCCAAACCACGCGCCGAGTGCCGCGAGCAGTTTGAAGTCGCCGTAGCCCATGCCCTCGCGGCCGGTTAAGAGCTTGAATAACCAATAAACCGACCAGAGGATGAGATAGCCTGCGGCGGCACCAATCACTGCGTCGGGGAGTCGCGCGAATGCGCCAGAAAGATTGACGAGTAGGCCGAACCAAAGCAAGGGCAATGTAATTTGATCGGGGAGGAGTTGCGTATCAAGATCAATCCCGGTGAGCGCGACGAGCGCAGCGACAAAGATCATCGCAAAAACTGCAACCCAGGTAGCGCCAAACTGCCATGCGCATCCCGCGAAGAGTAGTGCCGTTGCGAACTCAACAACCGGATATCTCGCGCTGATGCGTGTGCCACAAGCCGAGCACTTCCCCCGCAGCGCAAGCCAGCTCAGGATCGGGATGTTTTCTAGCGCGGTGATCATGTGACCGCACTGACGGCAACGCGAGCGCGGCGCCATCAAGTTGAAGCGCTCGCGCTGAGGCAGCTCGTAATCGGGATTGTTGGCGTGCTGATGCAGCAGCACCTCATCGTCCCAGCCTCTTTGCATCATTTGAGGAAGACGATAAATGACTACATTCAAAAAACTACCAACCAAAGCACCAAACAAAAAGCAGGCCGCGACGAGCGGCCAGCCTTCGAGTCCAAAAAACGGTGCCATCGCCTACACAACTTGACCAAGTTTGAAGATCGGCAGGTACATCGCTACCACGATTGTCCCGATGACGACACCCAAGAAAACAATCATGATCGGCTCGATCAGGGAAGACAGAGCAGCTACAGCGTCATCCACTTCGCGCTCGTAGAAGTCGGCAACCTTGCTGAGCATGTTGTCCAGAGCGCCGGTCTCCTCGCCAATCCGGGTCATTTGCATCGCCATATTGGGAAACACGCCCGTGTTCTCCATTGCGACGGTAAGCGCGGTACCCGTCGAGACGTCGGTCTGGATTTTTTTTGTTGCTACAAAAAACACCTGGTTGCCAGCGGCCCCCGCGACCGCAGTGAGTGAATCCACCAGCGGCACGCCCGCTGCGAACATCGTTGCAAGCGTACGGGTCCAGCGCGCGACAGCGGCCTTCTCTAAGATTTCACCCACCACTGGAAGCTTGAGCGCGAGCCGGTCGAGCCCGTGCTTAAAGGCTGGGACGCGACGTAGGAGATACATGATCGTGAAGCCCGCGGCGATCGGTATGAGTACGATGATGTACCAAAATTTCACGAACCAGTCAGACATCGCAACAACGACGTTGGTCAGCCACGGCAGGTCTGCGCCAAAACTGGTGAACACCTGCTTAAACGAAGGGATCACGAACCACATGATGATCGCTACCACTACGGTTGCGATAACGATCACAGTTGCGGGATAAAACAATGCCGCCTTGATTTTGCCTTTGAGCGCAAGAATCTTCTCTTTGTAGATCGCTAGCCGGTCAAGAATCGAGTCAAGAATACCGGCTTGCTCGCCGGCGCCTACTAGGTTGCAATAAAGCTCGTCAAAATACATCGGATGGCGTTTGAAAGACGCTGCCAAGCTGTTCCCAGTTTCGATATCCCCTTTCACCTCTAACAGCAGGCGTGATAAGCGGTTGTTACCCGTGCTACGAGCCGCGATATCAAATGATTGGAGGAGCGGGACGCCTGCGCGCGTCATTGTTGCGAGCTGACGGGTAAATAGCGCAATCTCTTTTTCCTTGATCGAGCCGCCGCCGCGAAACGTCTGTTTCTTGATCTTGTCGACCTTGATGCCTTGGCGCCTGAGGGCATTGGATACGACCGCCTCGGTGGCTGCTCGCATCTCGCCGCGTACTTTTTTGCCGGCTCGATCCACGCCTTCCCATGCCCACATGTTCGCTTTCGACGCGGTGGGCATCGGGCGTACCGTCGATGCTCTGGTTGCTGTTGCCATGATTTACTTACCTGCCTTCTTTCGATTCCGCAGCTTGTGGAACCGTTAAGCGTTTGTGGTCGCTTCGACTTCTTCCAGGGAGGTGACTCCCTGTTTGACCTTGAGCAATCCCGATTGCCGTAAATTGCGCACACCTTCGATCTGTGCCTGCTCACGAATCTGAATCGAGTTTCCGTTGCTCATAATAATTTTCTGCATCTCTTCTGAAACGGGCATGACCTCGTAGATCCCGACGCGACCTTTATAACCCGTTCCCTTACACGTATCGCAACCGACTGGCCTGTACGGTGTCCAGGAGCCGTCGAGCTCCTCTTCCTTGAACCCTGCTTGCAATAGAGTTTCAGTCGGCAAGTCTTGCGGCGCTTTACACTGCGAACAGAGCCGTCGGGCAAGTCGTTGCGCGGTGATCAGCAGAACGCTTGATGCGACGTTGAAGGGGGCGACCCCCATGTTCAATAGCCGCGTGAGTGTCGTTGGGGCATCGTTTGTGTGGAGCGTTGAGAGCACCAAGTGGCCCGTTTGCGCCGCCTTGATCGAGATGTCAGCGGTTTCCAAGTCGCGGATCTCACCGACCATGATGATGTCTGGGTCTTGGCGAAGGAACGATTTGAGCGCTGCAGCGAAGCTGAGCCCGGCCTTATCGTTGACGTTGACCTGGTTCACCCCTGGCATGTTGATCTCGGCCGGGTCTTCCGCCGTGGAAATGTTGATGCCCGGTTTGTTGAGCATCCCGAGGCACGTATAAAGCGAAATCGTCTTACCCGAGCCAGTTGGCCCCGTTACCAGCACCATGCCGTACGGGCGGGCGATGCAGTCCAGCAATACCTTTCTCTGATCTGGCTCATAGCCGAGCGCATCGATGCCGATCATGGCATTTGATGAATCGAGAATACGCATCACGATCTTTTCGCCGTAGAGCGTCGGCAGCGTGCTCACACGAAAATCGATTGATCGATTTTTGGTGAGCTGCAGCTTCATTCGCCCGTCTTGCGGAATCCGTTTCTCGGAAATATCGAGCTTCGAGATAACTTTAATCCGCGATGCGATTTTGTCTTTGATCACCAAAGGCGGTTGCGCCACCTCGACCAAGATTCCGTCAAGGCGGTATCGAATGCGATAGTATTTTTCGTACGGTTCGAAGTGAATATCGGACACCGACGCATTGATCGCATCGAGCAGAATCTTCTGGATGTAGCGTACAACCGGCGCATCGTCAACGTCGACATCGTCTTCCTGCGCAGAGGACGCGTCATCCGTTTTGATGTCAAGATCAATATCATCGTTATCGACTAAGCGAGAGAGCGTTCGGTCATTCCGGTCCGCCACCAGACTGATTGCTTTGCCTAGCTTGTCATCCTCAACGATAACTGGCTCGGCAATCAGATTCGTTTTGAAGCGAAACTCTTCGAGCGCCTGCAGATTGGTGGGATCAGAGACGGCGACATAAAGTCGGTTGCCGCGTTTGTGTAGCGGTAACGCGCGACGCGTTTGAATGATCTTTACGTCGATCCATTCAACGTTAATCGATGTGGTGTCGAATGCATTGAGATCGAACAGTGGCACACCAAACGTGTTGGATGCGAACTCAGCGAGCTTATAGGCGCTCAGTTTCTTGGACGCGATCAGCTGCTCAACAAACGTCATCGATGCGCTATTGGCAGCTACCTGCGTTTGCTCTGCGTCTTGCTGGCGGAGCAAGTCCTGTTGTACGAGCGCACGTCCCAGCCCGGACAAAAGGACAGATGCTGACGAAGCGGCCAAACTAAAGCTCCCGAAAATTACAGTGGTTTCGGCAATATGCCGCGTAAACCTCTGATTGTAAAGATGATCCTTCCAGATCGTGATGTGCGCAGAGGGGGTTGCCTGAGCGCCGTTGCAGTCTGAGCACTTTTTATGCCGACCTGCGCTTCCGGTGCAATCTAAGTTGAAGCCGCCAAACGAGCGACGTCAAATGAGCGCGGTTCCTACAATCAGGGCCTTGTCCGCTCCACATTTCCAGATCGTCATGGCCAATCAACTCACCGACCGCCTTGCCAAACTCGTCAAAACCATCAAGGGCGAGGCGCGCTTCACCGAGGCGAATACCGCTGAAGTGTTGCGCGAAATTCGACTCGCGCTCATCGAGGCCGACGTCGCGCTGCCAGTGGTCAAGGCGTTCGTCGAGCGGATCAAATCGGCGGTGCTCGGCACCGAAGTCAGCGCGTCGCTCACGCCAGGGCAAGCGTTTGTCTCGATCGTGCACCGTGAAATCACCAAACTCATGGCAACGGGCGAGGGCCAGGTGAAGGGGCTCAACCTCGCCGTCACGCCACCTGCAGTGATCCTGCTCGCGGGCTTGCAGGGCGCGGGCAAAACGACCACAGCAGGCAAACTCGCGAAGAAGCTGAAAACTGAGCAAAAAAAGAAGGTGCTACTCGTCCCGTGCGACGTTTACAGACCCGCGGCGACTGAGCAATTAAAAACCTTAGCGACTCAAGTCGAAGTTGACTTCTACACCCCTGAAAGTGGCGATCTCACAAGTCCAGTTGCAATCGCGCAGCATGCAATCGATTGGGCAAAGCCGCGCTACTACGACGTGGTGATTGTGGACACCGCCGGACGTCTGGCGGTCGATGAAGCCATGATGCAAGAAGCCGCGGCAATCAGCGCCGCTGTTAAGCCGCACGAAACGCTTTTTGTGGTCGACGCGATGCTCGGCCAGGATGCCGTCAACACCGCTCGAGCGTTCAACGAACGGCTCACACTCACCGGCGTGATTCTGACCAAGTTGGACGGCGATTCGCGTGGTGGCGCAGCGCTCTCAGTGCGTGAAATCACCGGCGTTCCGATCAAGTTCGCGGGTGTTTCGGAGAAGTTAGACGGTCTTGAAGCATTCGATGCGGAGCGCATGGCCTCGCGTATTCTGGGCATGGGTGACGTTTTGGCGCTAGTCGAGGCCACCCAAAAAGCGGTCGACGTCGAGGCAGCGCAGAAGCTAGCCGCCAAAGTCAAGAGCGGGAAGGGTTTCGATCTAGAAGACTTCAAACAGCAAATCGGCCAGATGAAAAAAATGGGCGGGATGCAGGGCTTGCTCGACAAGCTACCGCACGAAATTCAAGCCGCTGCTGCGAAATCTGGTGGCGTGAACGAAAAGCAAGTGGCGCGCATGGAAGGCATTATCAATTCGATGACGGCAGAAGAGCGCCGCAAGCCAGAGTTGATTAAAGCGTCTCGTAAACGCCGCATCGCGATCGGCGCCGGCGTGCAAGTGCAGGAAGTCAATCGATTGCTCAATCAATTCGATCAAACGCAGACGATGATGAAGAAGTTCTCGCAGGGCGGCATGGCGAAGCTGATGCGCGGGCTCGGCGGCGCAATTCCAGGAATGCGGGGCAAGATGCCGTTCAAATGAGAGCGCGATGCGCGCGACGTCTAAGTGAGCGTTTGGTGCTGTTTCAGCGTCGGAAATGGGTACGGTGGCCGGGGCGCATCGGCGTGCAGAGTGTCGATACGACCGGCGTTGCAATTTTAGACTTTTTGTTTGATCGCCCGCATTTATATGGGCTACACGTTGTAAACGTCTTCACTTATTAGTTCTTCTAATTCGAACGGCGCCCAAAGAAATGGCGCATTTACGGCTGATAGGCTTCTTTCGGTGCCTCATCGCCCGAGCTGTTAGTCCAACGCATCCGCAGAAGGTAGCGATCACGGCTCAAACAAAGAAAAAATGTCGGTAGGTACCGGACTTACTCAGTTGTGTGAGGATTTCGCACACGTGCGTTACGGAGTGGAACGAGTTTGTGGGTAGTGCGCCGAGGCCAAAACCTCTCGTTTCGGCGCGAAACTCTAGCTTTGCGCATCGTCTAATGAGCGAAGAGTGGCTGCGCCGCTTATAATGTCAGGCTTTCCCAAATTTTTCGATCAAGAGACCCTCATGGTTGTTATTCGACTCGCCCGCGGCGGCGCTAAAGGCGCGCCGTTTTATAACATCGTCGTTGCTGACTCGCGCAATCGTCGCGACGGTCGCTACCTCGAGCGCCTGGGCTTTTACAACCCAGTCGGCAAAGAAGGCGCGGAAAACGTGCGCATCGCGACTGAGCGCCTGACGCACTGGACGGGTAAAGGCGCACAAATGTCCGATACCGTCGCCCGTTTGATGAAGAAATACAAGCCAGCGGCTTAAGCCGTCGGTGCAGCCCGGGCGCGCGGATCGTTTCTCGCGCGCCTGTCGAGACCCAGCTACGCGCATCGCTCGCTCTGGGCTCCGGCTGACAACTTCACTCGCTAACGTCCGAATCGCTTGGGCGAACAATGAATACTGAAGTTGATTTGAAATCACCTAAAACAACGTCCTCACCCCCGACTTCTGGGCCTGAGGCACAGTATGTTGCGCTCGCGAAAATCGGTCGACCTTACGGGCTCACCGGTGCGATGCATGTGTTTCCGTACTCCCGCGACGCGGCGACCTTACGCAAGGCGAAGCAGATCCTGGTTCGCGGACGAAGCTACACCGTTGCATCGCTGCGCGCGCATGGCGACGCCTTTGTCATGATGGTCGAGGGGGTGGCGTCGCCCGAGCTTGCGGCTACGTTCACCAACGCCGATATCGAGGTGTTGCGTGAGCTCTTCCCCACTCTGCCGTCGGGCGAGTTCTATTGGGTGGATTTGGTGGGGCTTGAATGCGTCAACGTTGCCGCGGGCAATCGCGTGTTTGGCGCTGTCGTTGAGGTATTTGAGGTCGGCGCTCATCCCATCCTTCGTGTACGCGCCCATCCGGATGCCAGCGAGCGCGATGATGAGCTCATCCCCTTCGTTGATGCGATTATTCGCTCAGTGGATACGGCTGCCAAGCGGATCGATGTGGATTGGCTTGGCCTTCATGGCGATGACGAGACGCCTCCGCAAAATAAGCCCCGTCCCAAGCGCCGTCCAGGCGCCGCCGCGCCGGCAGTTGCCGATGAGTGATGACGCAGGCGGTTCGGTGACCGAGCAAGCTTCGCGTGCGCCCCTTTGCGTGAGCGTGATCGCGCTCTTTCCTGAAATTGTTGAAGCAAACGCGTCGGTGGGCATTACCGGGCGTGCGCGCGAGCGAGATCTGTGGCGATTTCGCCCGTTCCAGTTGCGCGACTTCGCGTTCGATAGCCGAAAAACCGTCGACGGCCGGCCCGCTGGGGGCGGCCCGGGCATGGTGCTGATGCATGAGCCGCTCGCTCGCGCGACCGCTGCCGCCAAGGCGTGGCATGCAGAACAAAACGATCTTCCTACCAAAGTCGTGTTGCTTTCACCCGATGGCGCGCGGTTTAACCAATCGATCGCGTCCAGCTACGCAAACGAAACGAACTGGATCTTCGTTGCTGGCCGCTACGAAGGAATCGACCAACGCTACATCAATGCCTATGTTGATGAAACGTTGAGCATCGGGGATTACGTCATTTCAGGCGGCGAACTCGCCGCCGCGGTTGTGATCGATGCCCTCGTGCGCCTATTGCCAGGGGCGCTCGGCGATTCGCAATCGAGCGTGACCGAATCATTCAGCACCGGGCTTTTGGATTGGCCGCAATACGCGCTCACCAATGCTGCAGGAAATGCGGACATCCCACCGGTACTTCTGGGCGGGAATCATGCCGCTATAGACCGTTGGCGTAGGGATAAAGCGCTAGAAAAAACAATGACGAGACGCCGTGATTTACTAGTAGAGGCCCAGTTGAACGGGCTACTTGATAAGAAAGACGAGAAGTTTCTCGCGTCGCTCAAATAAGTCGTTGCAGTGGGAGACGCGGCTGGTGCAGGGTATCGTCGCGCGCTATAATTAAAGGCTTTTCCGAAAGTCTCGGAATGTCGATGTGCGCTAAGGCGCGCGCAATCTAGGCCGATTCTGTGCCGATTGCGCCCGAGCACCTCTCGAACCGTAAACACAAACACTAAAACTTTTCCAGGAAACTATGGCAGCGAACCTCATTGCCCAACTTGAAGCCGAAGAGATTGCTCGTCTCGGCAAGAAAATCCCCGCCTTTGCGCCGGGTGACACCGTGATCGTGAACGTAAACGTCGTTGAAGGCGAGCGCAAGCGCGTCCAGGCCTACGAAGGCGTGGTGATCGCGAAACGCAACCGCGGCTTGAACAGCTCGTTCATTGTGCGAAAGATTTCGTCTGGTGAAGGCGTCGAACGTACGTTTCAAAGTTACTCGCCGTTGATCGCGTCGATCGAAGTTAAACGTCGCGGTGATGTGCGCCGCGCGAAGCTTTATTACCTCCGTAACCGCTCTGGCAAATCCGCGCGTATTCGCGAAAAGCTTAGCTCTGCGAAGACTGAGGCGTAAGCGCAATTTCTCTGACGAGTGCGTTGCTTCAACGCGCTCGCAGCGGAACTCTGGAAAAACGGCCCCCCGGGGGCCGTTTTTTTATGGTCACGGCGCAGGCTTTCGATAACATCAAAATCTTGTCTCCCTTCGCCCAAGGCTGCGCATGCGCGCCACGTTCTACGAAGCGCTAGAAGTACCATCCACGGCTGAGAGTTCAGCCGTGCGGTCCGCGTTGCGCTCGATCCTACGACGATTCTGGTCTGTACCCCGCGATCCGTCCGGTGACACCGAAGAGGCGGTTCGGTTCGTTGCGCTTGGGTCAGCCATCTTGGGCAACGAGCAGCGACGCGCCGAATACGA
Organism: Betaproteobacteria bacterium; assembly: GCA_013298145.1. Taxonomy (GTDB): domain Bacteria; phylum Pseudomonadota; class Gammaproteobacteria; order Burkholderiales; family Casimicrobiaceae; genus Casimicrobium. The sequence continues at coordinate 306,486 of JAAFJO010000004.1, read as the reverse complement.
TGCCCAAGCGCGACGAGGCGCGACAACCAATCCTTGGCGCATGGGTAACGACGGCTCGGCAATGTCGGGCGCCGAGATCAATGCGCTAGGCATTCAAGGAAGCCACGGAGGTGAATCGGATCATCCGTCTCTCGCGCCGGGTGAATCGCGCCTGCTGCCTGCCGTCTTTGCGCTGACTGATCCGCTTCCCGAAAAAACACAATGGGATAGTGCGCCCGCGATGGCCACCGCGATTGTGGGTGCGTTGGTCGCGCTCGCCTTCGCCTATTGGTCGCTTTCGCCACTGTTGCCTGCGCTTGCCGTGGTCGGCGTTGTCGCGGCGCTTCTCGTCATCGGCGCTGTGGTCGGGGTACAGCTTCAAGTCGCGACCAATGAATTAAGCGGATTCACGCTTGCGCGGCTCGTGGTCACCAAATGGCGGCGCGAGTCGTCTGTATTTATCGGTAATCCTGCGCCTGCGCAGGATACGGCGTGGATATTCCGCTTACGCGTGATGGAGCTCACGCGAAGCGCAGCGGGCTACTCGAGCGCGCCCAATATGGCGATTCGCGCGTTTGCTCGCCTTACAGACTACGCGATTCTGGCGCTGTTCTTAGTCGTGCTTCTGAAGCTCGTGGCTGCCCAGTTTTCTCTAAGCGCTGAACTGGTCGCGGCATTGCTCTCACCACTCGTGCTGCCGATTTTTACTGTTTTGCTCGCTATACCGCTTGAAGCGTGGTCAGTTACGGCGCGGCGGATGACACCTGGCAAGTATTTAATGGGCGTCGTGGTCGTCTTGGCTGCTACTCAACCCGACGATTGCACCCAACCGAGCCGAAGCCAGCTTTCCTTTCGCCGTGCAATCAACGTCGCGACATCGGGATTATTCGCTGGGCTATGGCCGCTGATCCTAGTGCGCTTCGGCGCGATCGAAAAGGCGCTTCGTGTCACGGAGGGAAGCTGGGACAACGCGGGCGACAGCGTCGTCGTCACGCGACCCTCGCCCTCGCCGATGCGCGCGGCTGCGGTGGTCCTCGTACTTGCTGTTGCGACAGGTTTACTTGCCCTCTGGTGGACGGATGCCACACACATTGCTCAACAGGCTACACGCTGGTGGAACGCCCGCGCAAGTGTGAGCGCACCGCCGCCGCCTTCGGCTACCCCTGCTGCGCCGGTCGCCTCCCCCCGCGCTCCAGCTGCCGTTTCGCCGGCGTCAGCGCCGTTGCCCACCGTTGCCAGCACGCCCGCCGCGAGCGTCGCGCCTGGCTCCTCTCCGGCGGCGGGGACCAAACAGCCGGCGGAGTTTGAGCGCCAGACCGCGCTCGCACAGGCTCGACGTGCGCGCATCGAAGCGGCCGAAAAGCGCGTTTCGGCAGCGCGCTCAACTGGAAACTATGCCGGGCTTCAAACCGTGTGCGAGCGTTGGACGGAGGATCAGCCGGGCAGCGCTGATGCATGGCGCTGCCTTGGTCTGGCTCGCGCACAATCAGGCGCGGGTCGCGACGCGTTGCCTGCATTGAGGCAGGCACTCAAGCTCGATCCCAACGATTCCCAGGTAGAGGCGGCGATCTTCCGCATCTTACGACCTTAGGGAAACATTGAAGAAGTCATGCGCGACCGAATCAACCCCGCTGATCCACAGCAAAGCATCGTCGGGGTTCGGCGATCAGCAACCCCAAAATTCTCACGATAGCCCCGCTACGCTTCCGAAATTTGGACCTTTAGCGCGCCCCAATTCGCCGTAAGCTGCAGCACGCAGACTCAGTCAGCGTTTCGTTAGAACTCTCGCCAAAGCAACTAACGCAAACACTCGCTTGCAAATCCCCTTAGCCACGCCCTGACTTATTTGCGGCGAAGCACGTAGGTGTAGACGCCCTCTTTTTCGACAGATTCGACCAGCGCGTTACCGGTTTGCTTGGAGAACGCCTGAAAATCTCTTGACGACGCAGGATCGGTGGCAAGCACTCGCAGGAGCTGTCCGCTTGCCATGTCGTTAAGCGCTTTTTTTGTACGCAAAATGGGCAACGGGCAATTGAGCCCGCGTGCGTCGACTTCTTTTTGAATCTCGGTCATGTTTTGCATTCGTTAGCGTCTTCAATAAGCTTAATTTTAGATGGGTACGGACGGAGCCGAGCCGATTTCCTGCGCTCGGTTGTGCTTGAGCACCGATATGCGGAAATCGCAAAAAACGCTTGTGCGGAAGGCGACCCTAATTGGGCGGGTGGTAGCGCAGCCACCTAGGCCCGGCGCCGAAAACGTCGTTACTGATCAAGGGTCAGCGGGTCGCGTTTCGCGAGGGTCTGAGAAAGTCTCACGCACTAAGACGCACGTACCGCAGCGCCAGCCTTATGCGATCCGAACCCCAAGATCAGCAACATAACCTCACCGCGCGCCGGGCTTTTTTGCGCCTTAACTCATTCCAATCGGCTGTACGCGCTCGCGCGCAGACCCATTGAGTGTTTCCGCCTGGATTTTCCTCGCCTCGCGCGCTTGGGCGGCGAATCGCGGAGATGTTTCTCAATCAGTCGATGTATTCAAAGAGTTTGACCACCCGCCGCACACCGCTGGTAGTGCTGGCTAACTGCGCCGCAGCGTCTGCTTCGCTTCGCTTCACGATTCCCAGTAAATAGACAGTTCCTGCCTCCGTTACCACCTTTACATGGTTAGCTTGGAAGCGGTTGGCTTCCAAAAATCGCGTTTTCACGACCCCGGTGACGCGCGTGTCGTTGCTCACCGAAAGCAGGCTTGCGTTTGGCCCGACCACCAACTCATTGTGAATCTTTGCGATATTGCCGCTACCGCGAACTTCTTCTTCGACTGCGAGCTTCGTGGCTTCGTCAGGCACTTCGCCAGAGAGCAACACATGGCGGTTGTAGCTAGTCACGTTAAGATGGATCGTCGAGCCAAACCGCGTTTTCGCGCGTAAGGTAGCGCGATTTTCGATGGCCTCGTCGTCGATGAATATGCCGGTGCTGCGCCGGTCTTCTGTGAGCGCCACGGCAGTAACCGCTGCCCCGCCGATGATGAGGGGTGCGCATGCGGTTTGCATCACGACCACACCAGCCAGCGCGAGCGCCAGTGCGACGGGTTTGAGAGCACGAGACGTTGAAATCATGGTGAAAAGTGTCCTTTCTTTATCGACGCGATCCTGGGCGGCAGGCGATCCCATCACACAAGTACAGCGAAATAGCCTCAAACTGCTCAATTTGAAATTTCATTGCGTCGCAGGGGCAACAAGAGTTTACGCGCCTCGCGAAGCGCTCAGCGCCAAGAAACGCATCCGATCAAGTTTCAACGCTCCGACCGCGCGAGCATCGCCCGGGTTCACTCGATCAATATCGCAGCTGTCGCGCACGCTCCAAGACACCTCAACTAAACACATTTTTTACCCACTGCGGCGTGTCGTCGGCATCGAAGATTACGGCATCAATGCGGTAGTCAGGCCGTGTAGGCAAACGTGAAAGATAGGCTTCGACAGCGCGCAACAACCGCGTTTCTTTTTGCGTATTAATGCTAGCGAGCGCACCCCCATGCGATGCGCTCGTTCGCTGCCGTACTTCGACAAACACGAGCCGCGCGCCTTCGCGCATGGCCAAATCGATTTCGCCTTGCGGCGTCTGCCAGTTGGCGCGAACAAACGTGAGCCCGTTTGCTTCAAGGAATTCGCGCGCTCGAAGCTCGTAGGCATCACCCTGCGCGCGACGATTGCGAAAACGTTCAAACCACATGGGTTCGCCGATCAGAATCCAAGCGGCTGCGGCGTGCGTCCGCGAAATTCGCCTATCGCTGGCGTACGAACGAACTGCCGCTCTTGCAAATTGAGCCGTCCGATTGCACCGTCGAATGAGTTTGCCAAACCAAGGGTGCTCCGCGCGGGATCGTCCGTTGGCATCGGTGCGCGCGCGCCGTCCACTATTCGCATCCGATCCATCAATACCGCATCAAACACGAGACGCGCTGCGTCGATCCCGAGCGCATAGAGCCGCGCGAGCGTAGGCGTGAGTGGCTCGGTTGTCGCGAATTGCGCGTAGTCGCTACGGCTTGGTTCCAGAACGAAGGGCGCATCTGCGATGCGTACGCCAGTCCAGTCAACCGTGCTCTCAAGCTCCGCTTCAAAGCTCGCGCTCGTCGCATACACCACGATATTGCGCAGGAACGGGCGGAATTCACTCAGCTGCGTACCGTTGCCCGCGAATAAAACACAATCGATGCCCTCGCGACGCCACTGCTCGGTCACCGAGACCCATCGTGCACGTGGGGCGAGCTCGCTTTGGCGTGGAAGAGTTGCGGCGCCACTGCTTCGAAAGTGAGCCGAAAACGCAGTCGATATGCGGCTCGCAAGCGCGCCACCTGCGTCAACGATCATCGGCTTTGTACAAGCATCTTCCAGCGCTTGCTTCGCTACACGATCCGCCTCTGATTCAAGATCGGGTGCGAGCACATAAAAGGACTCTGGCGGCGTGACCCCACTGGGCGAGAGCATCAGCGTTGGTCGTGTGTGCTCCAGTGGCTGCGCGAGTAAATTCGTAACTTCGCTGCGACCCAAAGGTCCGATGACTGCGGCAACTTGAGCCTCGGGTGTCACACAGCGTCGGTAAGCCGCGTGCGCGCCTTCAGCGCCGTAGGGGCAATCGCGCAGCTCGATTGTGTTGCCCGCTTTCGCGGCCACCGCGCGCACGCCATCGCGTACGGTTTGTGCCGCGCGGCGCAGCAGCGGCTGCTCTGACGGCAACAGCACAATCACCAATGAGGCTTTGTTAGGCAGAGGCTCGGGCGCGATCTTTGTGGCAGCCGCCTGTGGCTTTGACTCCGGTGCAGCGGGCAGATTGGTGTCGCTTCGCAATTGCGAGAAAGCAAAGGTGGATTGTGCAAGCGCGAGAAACCCAACGAGCGCCTTGGAAGCCAGATAGCGTTCCGAGCACAGAAAACCGCCTGAGACCGGCCGATTGACTTCGGCTTGGTTATCACTGATCGCGGAGAATGTGGGCATGGAAGACAAAGCGATCACAGCTTCAAATGGCCGCGACAGGCGGCTTTCCGCCGGATTGTATGTGCTCGCCACGCCGCTCGGAAACCTGGGCGATGTGACCTTGCGCGCGCTCGAAACCTTGCGCGAAGCCGACACCATCGCCTGCGAAGACACTCGCGTGACGCGTGATCTGCTGCGCCATCTTGCGATCGAGCCGCCCGTACTGATTTCGGTGCGCGAACACAATGAACGCGCACAAAGCAACACCGTAATCAGCCGTATCGCAGCGGGCGAAGTTGTCGTTTACGTGAGCGATGCGGGCACTCCTGCGATTAGCGACCCGGGCGCGCGAATCGTAGATGCTGTGCGGCTTGCAGGCCATTCGGTTATCCCGATTCCAGGTGTTTCTGCAGTTACCGCAGCACTTTCTGTTTGCGGTTTCGAGCGAACTGCGTTTAGTTTTCTTGGCTTCGCACCGACCACCGAAAAGGCGCTTTCAGAATTCATCGACTCGATGCGAGACGCCGCTTCGAACAGCGTTTTTTTCGAGTCCCCGCATCGCGCTGATAAGACACTAGCAGCGCTCTCGACGCAGTTACCGGCGGATCGCCGGGTCATGATTGGGCGAGAACTCACCAAGAAATTTGAGACGATTCTGGTGCTCCCGGCCGCCGATCTTTCGAACTGGGCCGATGAGAACCGTGCAACTTTACGCGGCGAGTTCGTTCTCATCGTCGAGGGCGCTGACCAGTCAAAGCGCGTGATGGTGGAGTCGGCGATTGACGCGCGAAGCCTGCTCAAAGCGCTCATGACAGAGCTCCCGGCCGCGAAGGCCGCAAAAGTTGCTGCACAGATTACAGGTTCGCCGCGTCAAACGCTTTTCGATATCGCCACCGAGCTTAGAGGCGGGGCATCCAAAATCGAAGGACTTTAGCTTGCTAGCCCACAATAAACCTGGACTAGAATTATTTTTTAGGGCTAGTTGACCTGATTTGAGAATCGAACTTAGTCCGAGACTCAATTGAGTTTAGTCAGAAACGTTACTCACGTGTGATACAGTAGCAGATAAACCAAAAAGCGATGTCAAAGCGCATCGATAAAATTCTTGTAATGTCCTCCTCCCCCACGCCCGACGGCGTCGCGCAAAGCGAAAACGCTGGCGATGGCTCGCCTATGATCGAGTTGAGCGATGTCGCCTTTGGCTACACCAAGGCGCGGCAAATCTTATCTGGGGTGACATTAAGTGTGCCCAAGGGCAAACTGGTCGCCGTGATGGGGGGCTCAGGCTGCGGGAAAACAACGATTCTGCGATTGCTCTGCGGGCAACACGCCGCCACGTCCGGGCGTGTGAAAGTAAGCGGCAAGAATATCGATGAGATGTCGCGTGACGAGCTATTTAGCCACCGCCGTAGATTGGGTATGTTGTTTCAGTTCGGCGCGCTTTTTACGGACATGACGGTCTTTGAAAATGTCGCGTTTCCGATTCGCGAACACACCGATTTGCCAGAGCCGGTGCTGCACGATCTGGTGCTCATGAAGTTGAATGCGGTGGGTCTGCGAGGTGCGGCCCATTTGAAGCCGAGTGAACTCTCAGGTGGGATGGCGCGTCGCGTTGCGCTCGCCCGTACCATCGCGCTCGACCCAGAACTTGTCCTCTATGACGAACCATTCGCGGGGCTCGATCCCATTTCCCTATCGATTGTGGGTCAGCTCATCCGCAAATTGAACGATGCGCTCGGCATGACATCGATTTTGGTGACACATGACATCATGGAATCACTCAAGATCGTTGATTACATCTATTTCATCGCGGACGGCAAAGTCGTTGCGCATGGCGATGTGCAAACGATCCGTCAAAGTAGCGACCCGTTTGTGAAGCAGTTTGTGAATGGTGAGCCGGATGGGCCGGTACGCTTCCACTATCCTGCAAAGCCTCTTGCTGACGCGTTCTCAGCGGGGCGTGTATGAGCGCGATCCTGGGCTGGTTTGCGGGTATCGGCGAACGCACCCGCGGCGCGATTGCCCGATTGGGCTTCGCTTCTCGATTTTTTGTCGCGGTCGTGAAGGCGAGTGGCTCGACGTTTACGCGACCGCGATTGCTGATTCGCGAGCTCTATCACGCGGGTGTGCTTTCACTCGTGATCGTCCTGATGAGCGGGCTCTTCGTAGGCATGGTGCTGGCACTTCAGGGCTATGAGACCCTCGTTCGCTTCGGCGCGACTGAGGCCATGGGCGTGCTCGTTGCACTGTCGCTGGTGCGCGAGCTCGGGCCCGTCGTTGCAGGTTTGTTATTCGCATCGCGCGCAGGATCAGCGATCACGGCTGAGATTGGCCTGATGAAAACGACCGAACAACTGGCTGCGATGGAAGTGATGGCGGTGAACCCAATCGCGCGCGTCGTCGCGCCACGCTTCTGGGCGGGCGTGATTTCGTTACCGTTTCTTGCCGCGCTCTTTTCCACCCTCGGCATTTACGGCGGCTATTTGGTGGCTGTGAAGCTAATCGGCATTGATGGCGGTGCGTTCTGGGGGCAGATGCAAGCCGCAGTGGATTGGCGCTATGACGTCATGAACGGCGTGATCAAAAGCGTAGTGTTTGCTTTTGCCGTGAGCTTGATCGCGGTGTTAGAGGGCTACGACGCAACGCCTACCGCCGAGGGCGTGTCCGCGGCTACTACGCGCACCGTGGTGACCTCGGCACTCGCGATTTTGGCAATTGATTTTGTGCTCACGGTCTTCATGTTCCGTGGCAGTGTGAATGGATAACTCCCGTGAATAAACGCGCAATCGACATCTGGGTTGGCTTCTTCGTCGCAATCGGCGTAGCAGCCCTGTTTTTCCTCGCGCTCAAAGTGGGCAATTTGCTCAACTTCAAAGAAGAGCGAAATGGCTACGAGTTGATGATTAAGTTCGACAACATCGGCAATTTGAAGCCGCGTGCGCCGGTGAAGAGCGCTGGGGTCGTCGTCGGGCGAGTCGAAAAGATTCGCCTTGATCCGCAAACCTATCAAGCGAGTGTTCGTATTCACCTGGAAAACCAGTACCAATTTCCGCGCGACACGATTGCGACAATCTTCACCAGTGGTCTACTTGGTGAGCAGTTCGTCGGCCTAGAAGCGGGCGGCGATACGGAAATGCTCAAAGATGAGCAAGAAATCAAGAAGGCGCAGTCCGCCATCCAAATTGAAAAGCTAATCTCGCAATTCATGTTCAATCAGGCGCAAAGCGGCGCGACCGCAAGCGCGAGTAACAGTGGGAACGCGAGCCCAAGCGCAGGAGTCAAACCGTAATGAAAAAAGTGTTCTCGCTCACCGCGGTGGCAACAGCGCTGCTGCTCAGCGGCTGCGCGTCGTTCAAAGCTGCGCCAGAAGGCGACCCGCTTGAGCCGGTCAATCGCGGCATCTTTTCGTTTAACAACACGTTCGATCACTATTTGTTCAAGCCCATCGCGAAAGGCTATGACGCTGTCGTTCCGACCCCCGTTAAAACAGGGGTAAGTAACGTTTTTCAGAATATGTCGGATGCGCAATCGATCGTTGGCGGCGCCTTGCAACTCAAAGGCGCGAAGGTCGGAGATGATATGGGGCGCGTCCTCATCAACTCCACCGTGGGCCTGGGCGGAATATTCGATCTCGCCACGCCTTTGGGTATCGAGCGAGGCAATGAAGACGTTGGCCAGGCGCTCGGTTACTGGGGTATCGGCGCTGGCCCGTATCTCGTGCTGCCGTTTCTAGGGCCTTCAAACGTTCGCGATCTGGCCGGCCGCGCGGTCGACGGTCAAGCTGATCCGCTGAGTTTCGTGTCGTCGGTGCCCGTTCGTAACTCGTTAACGGGCCTGCGCGTCATCGACACGCGCGTAAGTTTGTTCCCAATTGAGGCGCTTGCAAATCAGGCAGCGCTTGATCGCTACACGTTTACCCGATCCGCATACACGCAACGCCGTGAATCTTTGATTCGAGACGGTAAAGCGCCCAAAGAGTAGTTTTTTTGAAAGTCAGACAGATGGTTTCGATGCAGAAATGGTGGATACAGTTAGTCGCAGCGTGGGTGGCCAGCGCCGCACTCGTCGTATCCGCTCAAGTCACACCCGATGCGCAAGTCAAAGCAGTCGCAACCGACGTCACTGGCATTCTCAAATCCGATCCTAGCATCCTGAATAACCAAGCCAAATTGCGCGATCTGATCGAAGCGAAATTGGTTCCGAATTTCAACTTTGCGCGGATGACTCAGCTCGCTATGGGCCGCAATTGGTCAAAGGCATCGCCTGAACAGCAAGCCACTCTGACGAAGGAATTCCGCACGCTCCTGGTGCGCACATATTCATCATCGCTCTCGAACTTCAAGAACAACGTGATCGACTATCGCCCGCTTCGCATGCAGCCGGCAGACACCGATGTGACGGTAAAAACCGTTGTTCAGCAGGCCAATGGTCAAGGTATCCCCATTGACTACTCGATGGAAAAAGGCGCTGACGGCTCGTGGAAAGCCTACGATGTTGCCGTTGCGGGCGTGAGTTTGGTCACCAACTATCGTGACGAATTCAACAGTGTCATCAGCTCACAAGGCGTTGATGCGTTGATCAAACAATTGCAAGCAAAGAATAAATAGGCTCGATCGGTCGCAGCTAATTGCTGCATCACAAAATGAAAATCGAAGGCGAACTCACTTACGCAAATGCGAACGCGCGCTGGCAAGCGCTCTCTCGCGACGTACTCGCTGCGGCGGAGATCGACGTCTCCGCCGTCACGAAAATCGATTCTGCCGGTTTGGCACTGCTCACCGCGTTGCGCGGTCACCGCGAAGGGAATATCGGCGGCAGCGCACCAGCGCGCCGCCTGATTCACGCCACGCCGGAAATCATGCGTCTCGCCACCGCGTACGACGTGGCAGACCTTTTCGCCTGAAATCGCGAGCGCCACGCGCGCCGAGCGTGAGCGCGTGGGCAATCTAGAGAAAACTGCGCGCGCGCTGAACACCTCCACGCCCGCTAAAATCAAGGGTTCTACCGAGAATCCTTCTGTGCTTTCATCTGCCCCCAATGCCATCGTGCCCGCTGTTGACATCGCAGGGGTAAGCAAATCATTTATCAACGTCTCCAAAAAAGGGGACGACAAAGTTCAAGCGCTCGATCACGTGAGTTTGCGCGTAGAGCAGGGCGAGTTTTTTGCGTTGCTTGGCCCGAACGGCGCGGGAAAGACCACACTCATTTCAATTCTCGCTGGGCTCACCAAAGCCGATAGCGGCACTGCGAAGATCATGGGCTTCGATACTGTGCGAGAGTACCGAGATGCGCGCACAAACCTCGGCGTCGTGCCACAAGAGTTAGTGTTCGATCCGTTTTTCACGGTGCGTGAAACGCTTGAGTTGCAAGCGAAGTATTACGGCGTAAAAAATGCAAGCGCGTGGATCGATGAGATTCTCGAAAATCTCGATCTCACGAGCAAAGCCAACGCAAATATGCGCGCGCTCTCAGGCGGAATGAAGCGACGCGTGTTGGTTGGGCAAGCGCTCGTACATAAACCGCCGGTGATCGTGCTCGATGAGCCCACTGCGGGCGTTGACGTTGAGCTGCGGCAAAACTTGTGGTCCTTCGTCAAGCGATTAAACGGCGAAGGCCACACGATCATTTTGACGACCCACTACCTTGAAGAAGCTGAGGCACTGTGCTCGCGCGTGGCGATGTTGAAAGGCGGCAAAGTGGTTGCCCTCGACACGACTGCGAACCTACTGCGCGGCATGTCGGGCATCACGGTGCAAATTTCGGCGGATGCCGTGCCTCCCGCATGGGCCTCGCGCGGCGGCATTCAAGCGAGCGGCGCGCAGGGCTACACGCTCTCGGGCTACGGCGAACTCGAACAATTGCTTGCCGACTATCGCGCCGCGAATATCGCTGTCAAAGAAATGAAGCTCGGCGAAGCGGATCTTGAGCAAGCGTTTCTCAAGTTAACGTCAAAAGAGGCGGCGTAGAAAAATATCATGAATGACGTTTCAACCTCTTCGCCGACCATCGCTACCAGTGCCCAAATTCGTAAGTCAAGCAGCCCTATCCTTGGGCCAGGCTTCAAAGCGCTTTTCTACAAGGAATGTCTCCGCTTTTGGAAGGTCGCATTCCAGACTGTCGTTGCGCCCGTCGTCACGACGCTGCTCTATCTGCTCATTTTTTCGCATGCATTGTCTGAGCATGTGAAGGTGTACGGCGGAAAGATTTCCTACGTCGAATTTCTGGTGCCCGGCCTCATCATGATGGCCGTGTTGCAGAACGCATTCGCGAATTCATCGTCGTCGATGATTCAGTCGAAGATGATGCGCAACTTGATCTTCATCTTGTTGCCGCCGATTACCTCGCTCGAGATTTTTTGCGCATACGTGTTTGGTGCAATGGCGCGAGGGCTCACTGTTGGCGTTGCGATGTGGCTACTTACACTGCCCTTCGTCCCTTGGCATGCGCTGGTGCCAGATAACGCGCTGTGGGTTATCGCGTTTGCATTTGGCGGCACCTGGGTCATGGGCACGCTCGGTTTGATTGCGGGGATTTGGTCTGAAAAATTCGATCACCTCGCGGTGTTCCAAAACTTCATCATCATGCCGCTTACGTTCCTCGCGGGCACGTTCTATTCAATCCAAACGCTACCGGCGTTTTGGCAAAAAATTTCACATGTCAATCCGTTTTTCTACATGATCGACGGATTTCGCTACGGCTTTTTCGGAGTCTCCGACGTGAGTCCATGGATATCGCTTGGCGTGGTCACATTTTTCATGACTTTGCTCACAATCGTTGCGATGCGCATGCTCGTAACCGGCTACAAGCTCCGACAATAGCCGTGAATGATTTGCCACAGATGAACACAGATACACACAGATTTGAACCCTGCGTGTTTTAACTTTGAGTGCGGAACAACATCTGTGTTCATCTGTGTGAATCTGTGGCAACAAATAATTTTTACTTACAACGACTAAAGCTATCGGAATTTCTTATGGTCACTCCCGACATGGTCAAAGGCTACATCGTTGCTGGTTTGCAGTGCGAACACATCGAAGTTGAAGGCGATGGTCAACACTTTTACGCAACCATCGTGAGCCCTGAGTTTCGCGGCTTGATGCTCGTGAGGCAACAGCAGAAGGTGTACGCCGTGCTGGGCGATCGCATGAAGGCGGAAATTCATGCGCTGTCGATGAAAACCTACACGCCCGAGAAGTGGGCTGAGTTAAGCAAGTGATTACCTTCGCGCTTCAGTTTTGTCATTCCCGCGAAGGCGGGAACCCAGACCGGGACGCCGTAATATTCGCCGACGTGAGAGGGCATCGACTTTTCTCGGCCTGGGTCCCCGCCTTCGCGGGGATGACAGTAAGCGGAGCGTCTTCGGAGCAGATCGAATGATCACATTCGCGCTCTCAAAAGGCCGCATCCTCGACGACACGCGACCCCTCCTGCGCGCGGCGGGGATGGATGTCACTGAAGATCCCGAATCCTCGCGTAAGCTAATCCTTGCGACGGAGCGCGCAGATGTGCGCGTCGTGCTCGTGCGCGCGAGTGATGTGCCTACCTACGTTCAATACGGCGGCGCAGACATCGGAATTTCCGGTAAAGACACGTTGATGGAAACTGACACGACGGGTCTTTACGAACCGCTCGATCTGAAAATCGCGACCTGCCGTTTGATGGTTGCAATCCCCGAGAGTACAGATTACGAAGCGCTTGTGCAGCGCGGTCGCCGGCTTCGCGTGGCCACCAAATACATTGACACCGCGCGCGCGCACTTTGCGAAGAAGGGCGTACACGTCGATCTCATCAAGCTCTATGGTTCGATGGAGCTTGCGCCGCTGGTGCACATGGCGGATGCGATCGTGGACGTGGTGAGTAGCGGCGCGACGCTTAAGGCAAACAACTTGCGCGCCGTCGAAAAGATCGCCGACATTTCCGCGCGCTTGATCGTGAATCAAGCGGCACTCAAAACCAAACGCGAAGCTTTGATGCCGATTATTGAGAGCTTTGCGAAGAGTGTCGGAAAGTAAACGCCCTGATTTCTGGCCACAGATTTACACAGATGAACACAGATGGTCTTTCCTAGCATTCAAGCATCTGTGTTCATCTGTGAACATCTGTGGCAAAAAATTGTTTCGCGGCGCAGCCGCTCCGATAGTTTCATATGAAATCACTCAACACCGCCGATACGAACTTCTACGCCTCGCTCAACGCGATGACGGAGCACGCGGGTGCGCTGGATGTGAATGTTGATCATGTCGTCGCGGAAATTCTCGCGGACGTGCGTGCGCGGGGTGACGTCGCGGTGCTCGAATACACGAAGAAGTTCGACAAGATCGATGTGCCCGCGATGATCGCGCTCGAGTTGACGAAATCGGAGATGAAGGCGGCGTACGATTCGCTCGACCCAGCGCTTCGCGATGCGCTCGTCACCGCGCGTGATCGCATTGAGGCGTATCACCGCAAACAAGTGGCCGAAGGCTGGCGCTACACCGAGGCGGACGGCACACAACTTGGCGTGAAGATTACGCCGCTGGATCGAGTCGGTCTTTATGTGCCGGGTGGAAAAGCGGCGTATCCCTCATCGCTCTTAATGAACGCGGTGCCTGCGAAAGTCGCGGGCGTCGACGAAGTCATTATGGTCGTGCCGACACCGAATGGTGTGAAGAATGCAACCGTACTCGCTGCTGCGCACATCGCTGGCGTTGATCGCGCATTTACGATTGGCGGCGCGCAGGCGGTCGGCGCGCTTGCCTACGGTACGAAAACGATCCCGCAAGTCGACAAAATCGTCGGCCCTGGCAATGCGTATGTAGCCGCCGCGAAGCGTCGCGTGTTCGGCATCGTTGGCATCGACATGATCGCCGGACCGTCGGAAATTCTTGTGATCGCGGATGAAAGCGCCAATCCCGATTGGGTCGCGATGGATCTTTTTTCGCAAGCGGAGCATGATGAAGTCGCGCAGTCGATTTTGTTGACTCCGAGTGCCACGTTGATCGAAAAAGTTCAAGCGAGCATCGCGAAGTTGCTCCCGCTAATGCCGCGCAGAGACATCATCACAGCGTCGCTGAATAATCGTGGCGTGATCGTGCAGACGCGTTCGCTCGAAGAGGCGTGCGCGGTGTCGAATCACATCGCGCCTGAGCATTTAGAGTTGTCTGTGGCCGATCCCGAAGCCCTCCTGCCTCACATCAAACACGCAGGCGCGGTGTTCATGGGCTACGGCTCCAGCGAATCACTTGGCGATTACGTGGCAGGTACGAACCACGTGTTGCCCACGTCGCGTTCCGCACGCTTCTCATCGCCACTCGGCGTCTATGATTTTCAGAAGCGCACGAGTTTGATTTACGCATCGCCCGCGGGTGCCCGCTCACTAGGGCGCGCTGCCGCAACACTCGCGTACGCAGAGGGATTACAGGCCCATGCGCGAGCGGCGGAATTGCGGATGGAGGGGTCGCCCTGAATTTTTTGACGCTGATTACGCTGATTTCGCAGATTGCCGCTGATTAGTTTTTTGTTTGCTGCGCCCGTGCAGAAATACCAGCCAATAATCTGTGTAAATCAGCGTAATCTGCGTAATCAGCGTCAAAAGAAACCCGATTTCGCGCGCCAGCAAGCGTAGATCGAGCAGCGAAATCAATCTCCAGCTATTTTGTAGATCGCCCAATCGAATTGGGCAAGACCATAGAAAACGTTAAATGTCGAATCAATTCATAGATTACGTCGTCCGCCCGGAAGTTCGGGCGATGAAGGCTTATCCTGTTGCTCCGCCGTGGCAAGGCATCAAGCTTGAATTGATGGAAGACACGCATCTCGATCCGCATTTGCCCGCGCCCGAATTGCGGCGCGAATTGGGCGAACGGATCGCGGAAGCTGCGTTCAATCGCTATCCGAACCCCGCTGCGCCTGCGCTTAAAGACATCATGCGGACCACGCTCGGCATCGACGTGAAATACGAGATCATGCTTGGCGCGGGCTCCGACGAAGTGATCACCATCATTTCCCAAGCAACGATTGCCGGTGGCGGCACCGTCGTGTCGCTTGAGCCCTCGTTCTCTGTGTTCAAAAACGCTGCCACTGCCGTTGCAGGCCGATATGTTGGCGTATCGCTCAACGCGGATTTCACGTTGAACCTCGATGCACTCATTGCAACCATCGAGCGAGAGCAGCCGAAACTCATCTGGATCGTCTATCCGAATAACCCAACCGGCAATCTTTTCCCCGATGCAGACATCGAACGCGTGATCAAAGCCGCGCCGGGGCTCGTCGTGATCGACGAGGCGTATGAAGCGTTCGCCGGGCGCTCGTGGTTGCCGCGCTTGAGCGAGTTTCCTAACGTCGTACTCATGCGTACCCTCTCGAAAATCGGCCTCGCCGGGATTCGTTTGGGTTACGCCATCGGCGCACCAGAATGGATCAACGAATTCAACAAAGTGCGCGGGCCGTTTAACGTGGGCGTGTTGCAACAGGTGGCCACTGAGGTGATGCTCAAGCATTTTCATGTGCTCAAAGGCCACGCTAACCTGATGGTGCGAGAACGCGATCGTTTGTTCGAAGCGCTCAAAGCCATGCCGAACGTAACGCCCTTTCCTTCAGCGGCAAACTTCGTGCTTGCACGCTTTGCTGATTCTGCAGCGGTGTTTGAAGCGCTCAAGTCGCGTGGCATCCTCGTGCGGAATTTGTCTGCGTTGCATCCGCTCATGCAGAATACGCTCCGTCTCTCAGCGGGAACGCCGGGTGAGAATTCGCAGTTGATCGACGCACTCAAAGAACTCACGAACTAATTTTTGCCACAGATGACCACAGATTCACACAGATTAGTCAGCGCATCTGTGCAGCATCTGTGTTCATCTGTGTAAATCTGTGGCAAGAAGCTAACGCAAATAGACGTGAGCGCGGTCAAGCCCGCGCCTACAACCTGAAACACACGAGCGCGGTCAAGCCCGCGCCTACACCATGAACAGAATCGCCAAAGTCGAACGCAACACCAAAGAAACGCAGATCACCGTCGCGATCAATCTCGACGGCACCGGCAAAGCCGATCTGCAATCGGGCGTGCCGTTTCTTGATCACATGCTCGATCAACTCGCGCGCCACGGCATGATGGATGTCACCGTGCATGCAAAGGGCGATTTGCACATCGATGCGCATCACACCGTCGAAGACATCGGCATCACCTTGGGTCAAGCGTTCAAGCAAGCCGTCGGCGATAAGGCGGGTATCAATCGCTACGGGCATTCGTACGTACCGCTCGATGAAGCGCTTTCGCGCGTGGTGATTGATTTGTCGGGCCGACCAGGGCTTGAATTTCATGTGCCGTTTACACGCGCGATGATCGGCACATTCGACGTCGATCTCGCGCATGAGTTTTTCCAGGGTTTCGTAAACCACGCCCTCGTGTCGCTTCACATCGATAACCTGCGCGGCGAAAACGCGCATCATCAATGTGAAACCGTGTTCAAGGCATTCGCACGCGCGTTGCGCATGGCATGCGAGCGTGACGCGCGTGCGGCGGGTATAGTCGTGAGCACGAAGGGTGTCTTGTGATCATCAAACATAAATCAAAACTCGCGTTTGCGATTCTTCTGCTCGCGCTAGGCGTCGCCTTCTTGTTGATGCGATTTGTGTTTTCTGCTGACCCAAGTGTTTGGCCAAAGATTTCGGCGATCGGTTTCATGCTGTGGTTTGCACAGGCCGGCTACCACTATTTTCGATGGTCGCAATTGAACGAAGAGCCGCCCGTGTCCAAGACGGCGCACCTCGTGAAAAATATCGGCATTGGTGTCGCAATCGCTGGCATCTTGGGCCGCTGGCTGCTTTAGTTGGCCATGATGACAATCGCCATCGTGGACTACGGCATGGGCAACTTGAAATCCGTTGCCAAAGCCTTTATGCATGTCGCGCCCGATCAACGCATCTTGATTACGAGCGACGCGAAAGAAATCGCGGAGGCGGATCGCGTGGTGTTGCCCGGTCAAGCCGCAATGCCAGAAAGCATGGTTGCGTTAAACGATTCGGGCTTGCGCGACGTGTTGCTGCAAGCCTCAAAAGACCGCCCATTCTTCGGCGTCTGCCTCGGCTTGCAAATGCTGTTTGAAGAAAGCGAAGAGGGGCCAACGCCTTCGCTTGGTTATCTTCCTGGCAAATCGATTCGTTTCCCGAAGCCACATTTCGACAAAAACGGCGCGCCACTTAAAGTGCCCCACATGGGCTGGAACGCGCTCACGATTCCCGCGCACGCGAGCGCTCACCCCTGCTGGGCGGGCATCGCGCAAGAAACGGCGTTTTACTTCGCGAACAGCTATTACGCCGCACCCAAAGAATCTGCTGTCGTCGCCGGGACCGCGAATTACCCCGATCCGATTTGCGTGGCCGTGGGCAAAGCGAACCTTTTTGCGGTACAGTTCCACCCGGAAAAGAGCGCCGATGGCGGTTTGCGTGTGCTCAAGAATTTCTCTAACTGGTCCGGATCCCTTTAACGCATTTCCTCAATCTGTTGTTTCCAAAAACGACCCTCGCGTTGAATGATTGATTCCGTACTCTCTCACTTGCTTTTTGCATCATGCTAGTCATCCCCGCGATTGACCTTAAAGATGGTCGCTGTGTGCGTTTGCGCCAAGGCGACATGGATCAAACCACTGTGTTCTCCGAAGAGCCCGCCGCCATGGCGAAGCATTGGGTCGATCTCGGCGCGAAGCGAATTCATCTCGTCGACTTGAACGGCGCGTTCGCGGGAAAACCGGTGAACGAACCTGCGATCAAAGCGATCTTGGCGGAGATTCCGGAAGATGTGGAAGTGCAATTGGGCGGCGGCATTCGCGATTTAGACACGATTGAGCGCTATCTTGATGACGGTATTGATTACGTGATCATCGGCACCGCCGCCGTAAAAAATCCCGGCTTCTTGCATGACGCGTGCAACGCGTTCCCCGGCGCAGTGATGGTCGGCCTTGACGCTAAAGACGGAAAGATCGCCACCGACGGCTGGAGCAAACTCACCGGCCACGATGCGCTCGACCTCGGCAAACGCTTCGAGGATTACGGCATCGAAGGCATCATCTACACCGACATCGGTCGCGATGGCATGGGCACTGGCTTGAATATCGAAGCGACCGTTCGCTTGGCGCAGCCGCTGCGCGTACCGGTGTTCGCCTCGGGGGGCGTTCACAACGTCTCCCATCTCACGCCACTCAAACAATACGAAGCGGACGGCGTCGCAGGTGTCGTGTGTGGTCGTGCGTTGTACGAAGGCACGCTCGATTTCGCCGCTGCCGTGAAAGCGCTGCAGTAGTCACGATGAACGAGAGCGATCTTGGCTTTTCGAATCGCCAAAGCAAAAATGGCGATGTGTCGATTGATCGGCAAGGCCGCAGTGTCACCACGCTGCGCGGCAAAGCCGCGATTGATTTCATCGACGAAGTTGAAGGCCTTGAACACAGCGAACAACAGCAATTGATGGCCCGCGTCACCGGCAACTACAAGTGCGGTAACGAGCGGTTAGCTTCAGAGCATCCGCGAAATAAAAGGTAGGCTGGGTCGCGACCCAGCTTCTACGCACCATATGCTGTTACAGAAGTTAGCAATCCGATTTAGCGAGAAATTCCCGGATCAAACGTTCCGCTTGGGCGAGAAAAACAATGCCGCGCGATTAGTAATTCCGGCGAAAAACTCGGAATTCGGCGATATCGAGATTGAGCAGGAAGGCGAAGAGCTGATACTCGTTGCGGGTCACTTAACGCACGTCCATTTTGCAAGCTACGACAATGAGCTAAGCCCTGCAGAAAAGTACACCACGATCGTTGACGAGATACTTGAATTTCTTGATGCCGTGTTTAACGATCGAGTAGTTTTTTGGTCTAAACATCGAAGTGGAGGCGGTTGCTACGTTGTCGATGCAGACCACGATTGGTCGAAGAGCGAATTGGAAGGTAACGAGTTTGTCTGGTCGGGCCCGCTCGTATCTAAGCTGCAATTAGGTAGAAGCTAGCGACCAAAAAGTCGGGCGAAATCCACGCGTTTTTAATACCCATGCTCTGCAAACGAATCATCCCCTGCCTAGACATTAAAGACGGTCGCGTCGTGAAAGGCGTGAACTTTGTCGGTTTGCGCGATGCGGGCGATCCGGTGGAAGTCGCTAAGCGCTACAACGATCAGGGCGCAGATGAGCTGTGCTTTTTGGACATCACGGCGAGCGTTGAAAAACGTGGACTGCTCTATGACTTGATCGAGCGCGTCGCCTCGCAAGTGTTCATTCCGCTCACGGTCGGAGGCGGCGTGAAAACGGCGGAGGACTTGCGGCCTTTGCTGAATGCAGGCGCAGACAAGGTGAGCATCAATACAGCCGGCGTAAACGATCCAACGATCTTCGATAAAGCGAGTCACTTTTACGGTGCGCAATGCGTAGTCGCCGCAATTGACGCCAAGCAAACGCGCCCAGGTTTCTTCGAGGTGTTCATCCACGGCGGACGCACCGCCACCGGCAAAGACGCCGTCGCGTGGGCGCGCGAAGTCGCTGATCGCGGCGCGGGTGAAATCTTGCTCACCAGCATGGATCGCGACGGCGCAAAGATCGGTTTTGATCTTGAACTCACTCGCGCAATTGCGGACGCGGTCACGATCCCCGTCATCGCGTCGGGCGGCGTCGGCAATTTGCAGCATCTCGTCGAAGGCGTGCAAAAAGGCGGCGCGGACGCGGTGCTCGCGGCGAGCATCTTTCACTATGGCGAATACACCGTGGGGCAAGCGAAAGCCGCCATGCGGGACGCTGGGATTCGCATGCGGATGTAGTCGCGTATCAAAGTAACAATCAGTTACTGCCGACGTTTTTACTGGGGCAAGCGAACGATTTGTTAATTATACAAAATAAATAGAAAACGCCGTCTAGCCCAAATAAAAACGCGGCCCAACGTCTGAAGCCATCATCTAGCGCACGTTACTTGAATCGCGTGAACAGCACGAGCGACTCACTCAATCATCCCAAATCAGCGCGCGCTTTTTCCAAATCCAGCCACGTCAAATACAGACGAAAATCAAATTCAAGTTGCGCGTAGTCCGGCGCGATGTGATGACAGAGTTGATAGAAGGCTTTGTCATGCTCGCGCTCTTTCAAATGCGCCAGCTCATGCGCCACAATCATTTTCAGAAACGCTGCGGGCGCGTCAATAAACACACTCGCGATTCGAATCTCACGCTTCGCCACCAGCTTTGCGCCCTGCACACGCGACACCTGCGTGTGCGTACCGAGCGCGTGTTTCACCACCTGCAAATGATTGTCAAACACCACCTTCGAAGGCGTCACCGCGCTCTTCATGAACTGCGACTTCAACTCCAGCACATACGCCTGCAACGCCTTGTCCGTACGCACCGTGTTTGCCTCTGGGTAGCGCTTTTGCAGCACATCGCCGAGACGGCTTTCGGAGATGAGGGTGCGAACTTGGGATTGCAGGGCTTCGGGGTAGGGGTGTAAGTATTTGAGCGAGGTCATGCCTGGATGAAAATACGCTAGATCAACGCGCCTGAACTCCTAAGCAACCTCAATGATTTGTGATCTCGCGTGTAGACGATGTTCGCCTTAGACTTTTCGAAATAGTGTTCGGAACGAGAAACGTATTCTGAGGAAACCCGCCTTATGCCGTCAAAGAGTGCCGAGTGAGCTTGATCTCTCTCGTACGCTTCTAGTCCCAGCGTAGTGCAATGGATTTCTGGCGCACGATCACCGCTGGTTTTGAATTGACGTTCGTAACGCGTTTGTATCGCCTCGGCAACCCGCAAGCGGTTGATGTTGACCGAGTCAAAGCTAAAGCCGAGAAACACGATACGATCCGCCTCCAGAAAATATCTGAAGCATCGCTCGCGCAGCGCATCGTCGCTCAAGCGATTCTCATCCATTACCCTGAGCTGTTCTGCGTCCTTCGTTGCCATACCGAGACCACCCACGCCATAAAGCAACGGATTTGGTATCCGATCAACTTGGTCGAACGCTAACCTGCCGTAGACGTGGAGGATTGGTATTTTGTTTAGTAAATCCAGCGCCACGTCGTCGGTTAAACCGTACGAATTCTTTAGCGCAGTGAAGAGGTACTGTTCGAGTGATGTATCGTAGTTAAAGGTGATTACGGTCAATCGATTGTCACCGAAACTTTGGATCCCGCTTTTTGGTAGGCCGTCGGTCAGCCGCGCCCACAGATACTCGTACCAGTTATCGTCTTTGTCGATTCGATCAGAGCTGGCGTCAATCCACCGATGAAAGAGGGCCCCGAAGGTCGCGTGCTGGCGCAGTGCCAATGCGATACCAAGTTTTCCGATCTTCTCAAACGTGTTGGTACTTTCTGGGACCAGATCTCGTCCACGACGGGACAAAAACGCGTCAATCGAAGACATTCCGGAATAGCGAAACGTCTCGCAAAATCCTCTCACGTCTGTGCTGCTCATGAGCTTTGCTTCGAGCAAAGAACGAAACGTACTCTCATCAATCAGTTTCTGTCGAAGCGTGGCGCCTGACATGTAGCCATAGGGCATACTCGCGCCTGCGCCAAGTACCAACACAGTTGGTTTAACGATCACGATCTAACGCCTCGTACAGGATTGCTTAAGTAACCGGAGATCATAGTGGTGTGTACTTGAAAAAGTTGCAACGCTATCGCGCTGTCAGAGTTCTCGTGTCTTTCGGAGAAGACGTTGTTGATGCGCGTGCGGGCACTTCTCCCGCGGTCGCGAGAGCGTTAGCGCTCCTAATGAGTGACTTCAAGAAGTCTTGATACGGCACTTCCTTGAGACGCACGGGGCGCATCTCCGCTGTCGCTGTAGCGATGGTTTTTTTGTAACTGCGGCCGCGAGTGAGTCATGATTTCGGTTCGGTGGCTGAATCTACGAGGTGCGAAATTCACCAATCGCCAGCCGCTTAATTCGGGGCGATTTATTCTGTTTCGCGACCCACAAGTCGCGCTGCGTTTGTAGCTCAAGCCATAGACCTTCGCGCGTGCCGAGCGCTTGATGTAGACGCAAATCCATCTCGGCGGTGATGCCTGCGTGTCCGTTGATGATGCGCGAGAGCGTGGCGCGCGTCACGCCGATGTGATCGGCGAGGAGCGTTACGGTTAGGTTTGCGCCTTCAATCCACGCGCGCAGAAGTTCGCCGGGGTGTGCGGGGTTGTGCATAGCCATTGCGTGCCTCACAATCAGTCAGTGGTAATCCAGATAATCGAGAAGCTCCATGTTCTCGCCTGTTTGTTTGAAGATCAAGCGCCAATTGCCGCTGACTTTCAACGCGAAGTAGCCTTTCAATTCGCCTTTGAGCGGATGGAAATCGAAGCCTGGAACGTTCATATCTTCGGCGGACTTCGCGATGTTTAGCAATGCGAGCATCAGATTGAGTCGCGCTGCGTGCGCGGGCTGAATGCCCGCTTTGCTGCCAGTACGAAAGAAGCGCTCTAAGCCCTTGTGCGTAAAAGAAACGATCAGTTCATCCGCATGGTGGCAATATACGGATTTGGCGTGCGGATGCGCTTTCGCAGCATCTCAATGACGGCGGCGATGATTCCTCTAGGGCCGCTGAATTGCCTCGCGAGTCTAGCGAGACGGCGCGGCAACCGCGTACGCTATTTCCCCGGCAACTTCGCCGCCTGATCGCCCCAGAGTTGCTTCACGCGTGCGTCGCGGCCGCAGCTGGTTCGGTAGTACTTGTAGCGCACGGGATTTTTTGTGTAGTAGTCCTGGTGATACGTTTCTGCGGGGTAGAACATGGTGGCGGCGATGATTTCGGTGACGATGGGCGCGGCGAACGGCTTTGTTTTGGCGAGCGCTTCGCGGGAGGCTTGTGCGGCGGCGAGTTGCGCTGCGTCCTGCGCGAAGATTGCGGTGCGATAAGGCGCGCCTTTGTCGCAAAACTGACCGTCTTTATCGGTCGGGTCGATGGTGCGCCAGAAGTAGCCGAGCAATTGTTCGTAGCTCACCTTCTTCGGATCAAACACGATCTCTACGGCTTCATAGTGCCCAGTCGTTTTGGTGCCGATTTGCTCGTACGTGGGATTCGCGGTTCTGCCGCCGGTGTAGCCGGAGGTGGTGGAGATCACACCGTCGATCTTGTCGAAATCATATTCAACACACCAAAAGCAGCCGCCCGCGAACGTGGCCTTTGCGGTGGTATTTGTTGTGGCTTTTGCATTGGAATTCGCTGCAGCGGTAGTCGCTGTTTGCCCAAGGGCAGAACTCGCGCTGAATGCCATTGTGAGCGTTGCGAGGAAGAGGGAAAGGCTGTGTCGAAGGTTCATGCTGCGCTTGAAGGGAGTTCTGTTGTATGCGTGAGTTCGCGTGTACGCGGGCGATCGTTACATCGACGTGCGCTGCGCGAAGTGATCGCTTTGTGGGGCAGTGCGTTACACCGAATATTGCTGCGCGACTGCTCGCTTCGAGCGGGCGAGAGAAGTTTGAATGAACGCATCGGTGGGGCATTCACAATGTTGCAAACGCCAACCTCTCGATTCGCGCAACACATCGTTCGCGAAATTCATCGAACGCGAGCTGCATTTCATGTCTCGACCAGCCGCTCGTTTAACAAGCGGATACCTAGCTTCGCTATCCCAAATGCTTCTTGAAAAATTCCATGGTGCGATCCCAGGAAAGTTTCGCGGCGGCTTCGTTAAAGCGCGGTGTGGAATTATTGTGAAAGCCGTGTTGCGTGCCGGGATAAAAATGCGCTTCGTGGCGCACATTCGCGGCTTTGAGCGCCGCCTGATACGCGGGCCACATATCGTTGATTCGCTGATCGTTTTCCGCGTAATGAATGAGCAGCGCGGCCTTGATGTTCTTCACATTCGCCGTGTCCGCTGCCGCACCGTAGTACGGTACTGACGCTTGCAAATCAGCGCCCATTTCCGTCGCAAGGAAATTACTCGTGCCGCCGCCCCAACAAAACCCGGTCACGCCGAGTTTTCCTGTTGAGAGCTTATGCGCTTTGAGCCACTTCGCACCATTCAGCATGTCGGTACGAAGCTTCGCTTGATCGAGTTTCGCCTGCATGGTGCGCCCGTCATCATCGTTGCCCGGATAGCCGCCAAGTGGCGCAAGACCATCCGGTGCGAGCGCAAGAAATCCCGCCACCGCAGCGCGGCGCGCAACGTCTTCAATGTACGGATTCAAGCCTCTGTTTTCATGCATCACCAATACCGCGGGAAACGGCCCGTTGCCTGCAGGCTGCACAAGATAGCCTTTCATCGTTTCACCGTTTCCGCCCGGTGACGGATATGTCACGTAGTTTGCTTTGATGCGCGTATCGGTGAACGAGATCGTTTGCGCTTTTGCGTATTGCGGCAATAGCGAACTCGCCATCGCGAGCGCTGGAATGCCGAGCGCTGCAAGCGCGGACGCTCGCTTTAGGTATTCACGACGATCAATACGACCGTGGCAATACTCATCGTAGAGATCGTAAACGCGCTGATCGATATCGATTTGCTTCAGCGGCGTAAATTCGGTGGTCGGTGTCATGGAGAAATCCTTGGTTGACGCAACCTCTCCACTCTAGCGCTTTTTCTACTCGCTTGCAGATTTCGGTTTCGCAAAGGAATTGGCCACCCAATCTGCGGCGCTCGCGCGTGTGAGCTTGAAGGCGGGCGACACTTTGATCTCCGCGAGCAACTCGCCCAGATCATTCGTTGCCGTGAGCGTCGCCGACGGATTGTCTTCGTCGGGAATGATGTCGTGCGCCACAGTGATCCGGCCGCTGGCTGCGTCAACCGTGAAGTTCTTATGAAGCGCTGCGCGCTGTTGCTGCTGCTGCCGCCCGACAAATTCGGTGGCGGTTTTTACCAGCGTGCTGAAGGCGAACGCATCAAGCGGTTTCGGATCTTTTTTATTGCGGCCCATCGTCCACGGGCCCACGAGCGCGGGTTCACGTGCGCCGTCAGCGGTCATCGCTACGGCCCAGCCTTCATCGTCTTCGTTTTTAATGATCTTTGCCGTCCAACCGTCATCGCACCAAAGTAGTGGCGAGTGAGTTTTGGTGTTCTCATCGTGAGCATTCGATTCAGGGGGCATTGTTAGACGCGAAAATGGGGATGCAGAGGTAAGGATTATGAGCTTATCTGCTGCGCGTTCTGAACCCAAAAACTTCTCGAAGCTTTGGTGCAGAAATCACCGTCGTTGACAACAGCGTCGCCCAATCGAGCTTGCTACAGGCTGCCAAAAAAATTCGCGTCTACGCCTTCTTCACCCAGGCGCTACACCAGCCCTTTCCGGATACGAACTTTCCGCCGAAGATGGGGCAAGCCGCATTCGCGTCTTTGACTGTGCCCGCATAAAGCGTGCAACCCGAGCAGCTCTGTCCGGCCGCGTACTGCGGGTATTTTTTTACATCCGTTTTGCTGGCATCGCTTGAGTAGCCAAGCGCTACTGCGTTGGCATCGCTGTCCTTGACTAACTCAGGCGTTGCTTTTTGTGCGAAGGCAGTTGCTGCCGCGACACTGCTGGCGGTTGCGGCGTAGATGATGAGCGTGCGGCGTTGTTGATTCATTATGGTTGTACCGTGAAAGAAATTAGTAAGACGGGTCGGCTCAGCTCAAACAAAAATGATCAAGCGAGCCAACCCGTGATCAAACAAGTCGCCTACTGCTGCTTCGCGCCTTCAGACAAACGACGGCCGAGCGACACCGCATACGGCGCGGCGCGCGCCGCAATCATCGGATCGCTTGATGGCTCAACGCCTTTCGGGAGCACCAACGGATTGAAGTTGATGGTCAAACACGCGCCCGCTGCATCCTCAGACACGGAGGTGACTTTCAGCATGCCGAGGTTCACCTTCTTGCGACCCTCCGGCAGCGGCACGGTCGCGTTGTCGATCTTATCCCCCGCCTGCGCGAGTTCAAGATTGAAGTTGAATGCAACCTTGCCTTCTTTCACGCGTTGACGCAGATCGTCGAACAAAAAGCTCGACCCTTTGGCTTTCGCTTCCTCATCGTTTAAGCCTTGAAGGCCGCCGACGGGCTCAAAAATCCATTTCCCAAATTGCTTTTCGCCCTTCGCGTTGACGAATGCGAACGCATGCACGCCCCAATAGTTCACGCTACCAAAGCTCGCAGGTACGGGTTGCGACGCAAAGTGTTTTCCCTGTAACAGCACTTCCGGATTGGCATCGTTAAACGCCTTCACTCTCGCAGGATCGGCCGCTTTAGTCGCAGGATCGGGTTGTCGCGAAGCCAGAAGCGCGAGGAATTGCTGGGGTGTAGCCGCGCCGAAAACAGGCGCAGAGATGTTGCCCATCAACCACTGCTCACCACCCGGCAAGTTAAATTGCAACGCTAAGTTGCGCTGCGATTTCGCATTGTCAGGCGCCTTGGGATTCGCGCCGCCTACGGAGAAGCGCACGATGACGGGCACCGCATTCCCGCTGAATGCAGACGCCGTTGATAACGCACGCGCATCCGCCGTGCCCACAAATTCACCCATCGCACAAATCCCTTTCGCACCGGATCGACGATAGCCTTCAAACTTGCCAAAGGTGGATTCAAACTGGTTGACGAACGCGGAGGGATCGACCGGCGCGGGCGCTTGCGCGAACACGCTCGCGCCGACAGCAGAGAGCGCAAGTGAAAGCGCAGACAAAGTGAAATTTTTCATGGTTTGAGGTCCTAGATTAAAAGAGGCGACGACACGCGCCGAATGCAGATTGATTGCCATCGGCGGAAACTAGCCCCTATTTCGAACCGACACACGAAAGGGTTACAAGCACACAACGATTAATGCGAGCGAAGGCTGCGGCTTAAGTCGCCGGCATGTAAGTTCAGCGCTTGGCTGCTTTTAAAGTGATTGCCGCGAGCGACTCGCCGCGTTCATTCGCCGCCGTGAGTGCGGCCTCAGGCTCTGATCGCCCCCGGTGAAGCGTTTACCCCGGATTGCGTTTGCGCCTGAGCAATCCAGCCGAAACGAGGGAAAAGACGAGCCCCACAGGAAGTGGCTCCAGAAAGCTGATCGCGATGTTGGCGAGCGGATTCTTGTAAATCTCCATCATTTCGCGAATCTCTTTGGTTTGCGCGGCGATTTTTTCATCGCTTTCGCCTGACTTTTTTGCCTGCTCAACGACGTACGCGGTGTATCTATCCGCGAAGTCGGGCGTGATCTTGTAATAAATGAATTGCCAGGTTGCAACGTAGCAAGCGCTCGCGACGACGGTGATCGCCAGGCCCACCATGAACGCCCGCCCAAATCCAATCTGGCCGCCCGCCACGTTGTCCCGATACGAGCGAATCCCAAAATAAACCAGTAAGAACGCTAACACCATGCCGGTGTAGCCGATCACCATGCCTTTGTCGAAGCCGATCCGATCCATGAACGGCAGCGTGACGAGCATCATCGCCGACAGGATCGCGCCTGCGATCAAGCCAAACGTTAGAACAGTTTTACGCATAAGAACTCCTTTCAAAATGGAGTTGGCATTGCAAGCGTTTTAGCCCGATTTGGCGTCACCCAAAAGGATGATTTTTTGCGCAAACTTGCAATATCACCCCTTTGGACGACGAATCCATTACGCGATGAGGCGTTGTGCCTTTGCGATTTGTACGGCTTGCGTCCGCCGCTGAGCGCCGAGCTTTTCGAACACGCGGCTCAAATGGGTTTTCACTGTGTTCTCGCTCACGAATTCGCGTGCTGCGATCTCTTTGTTGCTCAAGCCAGCGGCGACGTGCTCCAGCATTTCAAGTTCCCTGGGCGTCAGGCCGAGCGCACTCGCGCGCGCTTGGTCACGCTCAAAGTCGGAGGCCGCGGGCATCGCCACACCCAATTCGCGAACGATCACGAATTCCGCGCGCCGAGTCATCCTCAGGCCGAGCCAAATGCCCAAGCCTGCAAAAAGCGCCGCGATCAGCGCTGCATAAATTTCCAGCGAATGTTCGACGACGATCCAGCGGTACTCAATAAAGCGGAGCGCCGCGATTAAGAGACCGCCCAACAAGCCATAGAGTAAGACGTGTCTTCGCATCGCCCAATTCTAGGTAAGCGCTGCGCGCGCGCCGCTGTTTACTTGGCGGGCTAGGCGAGTGCGTACTCCATCCAGTGTTTCGCCCGCGTCAGAGACGCGCCGTCGCCGCTTGAGACACCTTCGCTGCTCCAGTGCCGTCGGACCCATCAACCCTTGTTCTCCGTCGGCTGGCGCGCTAGCATTCGCGGCAGTCAAATAGCCGCAATACCGGGGGGTCTCGTGAAGCAAATAAGTACAGCGCACAAAGCGCTGATAGCGATAGTGTGTGCGTTTGTTGTCAGCGGCAACGCCGCTGCCGTGGTGACAACAATCGCCACTTATAAGCTGGGTGAAAGCGACGCGGGCGCGGCGGCCGGTGCAATCACTGCGAACCCGACCACGCCTAGCGTGGGCGTAGTCAATCTAGCTCGGATTGGCGCACCGACGTATTCAACCCTGCCCGCACCTTCAACACGCCCATCGCCACTGAGTGTTGCGTTCAATGGTTCGAGTGACGGCTTTCGCAGCGCGTTGCTCTCCACGGAAACCGATAATTTCGGCATTGAGGCTTGGGTACGGCCCACTTCAACTGCGGGGAACGCCGTTATCGCCTACAACGGCAGCACATCGACCGCCGGCTGGGGAATTTTCCGCGCGGGCGGTGCGTATGCAATTCTTTTTGGCGGCAATGTGCTGACCGGCGGAAGCAACTCAGTCGATCTCGGGCGTTGGACGCATCTCGCGCTTGTTCGCGCGAGTGGCGTTACTACGCTTTACAAAAACGGGGTCGCGATTGCCAACACGGCCACAGGCCCGAACGCGCCGTCTGGTGGATTTTCGATTGGTATCAATCCGCTGGTGGCAACTGAATACTTTGCCGGCAACATCGACGAAGTTCGAATTTTTAGTTTCGCGGCGGGCCAGTTTGCCACCTCTGATCTATCAACAGCGCTCTCGTACTTTGATCCTCCGCAAATTGTGCCTGTAGATTCACGGCACGCGTTGCTTGGACTCGTCCTGTTGCTCGCGGCGCTGGGCTTGCATTCGATGCGCACATTACGGCGCACGTGCTAGTTCACGGTCTAAAACCGGACGACGAACGTTGTACGCTCGACGTTCGTCATCCGGTTTTCTTGCCTCACCAGCGCAGAATTTTGGGCAATTCGAAACGGTTTTCGTAGCCGTAGCGATAGTCTCCGTGTCGCAGGCAGTTTGCTAGGGCTTGAAGCTTCCGCAGAGCGTGCCGTCGTTCACAATTGGCACATCGCGCTTCGCAGTCGTAATGGTCACTGATGTGCCCACGGGTGAGGCGCTATCAATCGAAAGTGTCGTTGGCACAGTCGCTGGCGGGACACTCAATTTCGCGGCTTGCATGTAGCCCATTACCGCGCTCGCCGTGATCGGCAAAAAAGCAGAGGTGGTGCTGGATGCTACGTAAGCCGTTTCGCCGGGTGCGATCGGTTTCGGTACGGTGATACCCATGGAATGCGATTTCACTGCGCCTACGCGAAGCGTCACGTTCACCGTTGCGCCTTGTGCGGGGATCGGCGCGTTGCCCGTGTTCTTGAGCTCAAAGCCTAGTTGCCCCACGTATTTTTCGTTGCCTGGACCTGGAAGGCATTGGGGCGTTCGCGTGGCAGTGTTGAGCGCCATCAGGACGAGCGGCGTGCGCGCAAGATTCGGCACTTGCTTCGCCGCTTCGGTCGCTGTTTTGTTTGGCTGCGGCGGCGCGACGTTGGTGCTAGATGCCGACATCGGCAGCGCCGCGCAGGAAATTGCGCCAAGGCACGCGACGACGCGGGTACCCCAAAGTTTCTTCATTGCATATATCGACATAAATCCTCCGGCGTGTGTTGTTAGAGACAATTTGTTGGTGTGTCGCGAATGTGCGCTGTCGAAATCGAATCGCGCATCGTGTGAACAGACGCTGCGCCGTGCCCTCGCACGACACATCAGAACCCGAAAGCCGCGCGGCTCGCATCAATACTCGCGAATGAGTCGATTGAAAGCAAGGATTGGTTTCAACTTGATTTTGCGTAAAGTTAAAAGGATTCACGTCGTAGCCCAGGTTAATCGAGGGCAAGAGAGCAGAAAACAAATAATGGATAAATTACTTTATTAATTTTTAGCCCAATGTGAATGAGGAATACGCGCTTGTAGCTGTTTAATTCGAGACACATTCCCAAAACAGCGCAGCCGATCACGCGAGATTTCTCAATGCACCGCAAAAAGATAGCGCAGCATGCCCGGCACGCGCAGCGCCCAGCTCGCCTCATCATGCGAACCATGCTCGTCTTCGGTGTAGCGCAAATCGGCGTCGCTCCAGCCGCGTTTGTGCAATGCATCTCGAAGCAAGCGAACATTGGGCACTGCGTTGGGCGTTTCATTTGCGCCGATATCCAGCCAAATCTTGGCCCGCTTCGCTGGATTGATCGCTACGCGCTCCACATCACGAAGCACCGCACGATCATCCCACCAAACGGACGGTGACACCACCAGCGCCGCGACAAACGTATCAGCATGATGGAGCGCAAGCCACAGCGAAAGCAAGCCGCCGAGTGATGCTCCGCCCACGCTCGTGTGCTCAGGCGCGCTCAGAGTGCGATAGCGGCTATCAATCTCGGGCTTTAATTCTTCCACCAGAAACCGCGCATACGTGGGCGCACCGCCACCCAGCTCCGTCGCGGTCCCTGTGCGCACACGCTCAGCGGGCAAGCGCGCACGCGTGGGCGTGTATTCATCGAATCGGCGCTCTGTGTTGTCGACGGCAATGATGATGAACGGTGCAATCTCGCCCCGCTCAATCATCCGATGTGCAGCCTCATCCGTTTGCCATTCCGCACCCGCTATCGCCGCATCGAACACCGCTTGCCCGTCGTGCATATAGAGCACCGGAAAGCGGCGCTTGGGCTCGCGCACATACGAGGGCGGCAGCCACACTTGCACCCCGCGCGGCGATACGTGTTTTGACACGAGTGCGATCGGAGGGCTCGATGGCATCGCAGAGCCCGACACCGCTTGCTGATCGGGCGAGATCACATCGAAGCGATCAATTCGCCCAGTGCGTTGCAGCGGAATCGGCTCGGGCGGCGCATTGAACTGGCGCGAGACACATTGCTGCGCAACCTCAAGCGCAAGCACGCGATTGCGCCCATCTTCCCAACCATCATTGCCGCCCGCGCCTGGCCGATCAATCTTCCATTTGTATTGCAAGAGCTGCCCGCCCTCTGCAGGTCGATCGAAGCGAACCACTGCGCGGTAGAGCCCACTCGTCTGCGCCTCAGCGCCAGCCCCGTCCGCTGCAACCACTGGCGAAGCGGCTAGCGATCGATCCCAAGCGAGCGGCATTCCCGCGCCGCGCAATCCCACACGATCCCGCGCAGGATCAAAACGCCCCGCAGCGATTTCATCGCGAAGGTCCACTTCGAAGGTGACTTCGCGGGTAACGCGAGTTGTTGTTGGCTGCGCGCTGACGACGACGCTCGCCATCAAGAGGAAAACGAAAAACAACCGTCGCAAGAAATAAAGTGAATTCGAATCCATCACGACAGGTTTGAGAGGTGCGATTCGCAAATCTTATGCGGTTCGCGGCGCGGTGTGCGTGGCACCATGCCCAACAGGCAGCGCTCGGAAGCAGCCCTCACACGCGGCCCTCACGAGCAGCACCCGCACGCAGCCTCTCTTCGCGACCGCTAAGCGAGCACGCACTAAAGCTCCACCGGATCGCGCTTCTTCCCCAGTGTCGACTGCACCTGCCCCAGCTCTGTCTCCAGCGGCGGCGGTACCGGCATCGGAAAACGAAGAAACACCATCACGATGAATATCGGCAGGAAGAGATAAAAAAGCGGCCGCTTCCAGGTGAGTTTTCGTTTGAGCATGAAAGCGACGTGGCGTTGCTTTCGCGACTGCCAAGGCGTCGTATGGCCGCAAAATGTACTTATGATTTAGGCGAAGTTTCAAACGCATATCATTCGTCTAGTCGCGTTCGTACGACTCGAGCACTCTGGCTTGCGCCGTCCATGCGATACGAGTTGCCGTGTTGCGCCCCAAACGCATGCACCAAACCAGACACACATTCCCCTCCGCGCTCGAAGCCTGCTTTCTAGTCTTCCTGTTGTGCCTACTTGAATACTTTGTCGTCGGTTTGATGACTGAAGTTGATCGATTTTCGGGGATCGGTTTCAGCAACACCTGGGGATTCGTTGCGGTCGTTGGCAATGGCATCCTGTTTAGCGCGCTGCTTCACTACAAAGGCCAGAGCTATCGCGATCTCTTTCACGCATCACCAAACTCAGTTGCGGCAACGCTCGCAGTTGTGGGGCTTCCCACGTTAATGCTAGTGCCGGGGACGCTCATCGCGATGGCGATTGTCCACAGCTTGGTGTTGGTCCCGTTCCCGATGTCGGATGCTGATCAGCGCATGTTTGAGAACATGATGGCGGGCGGCTTCGGCACGCTTCTCGTTGTGGGCTTAATCGGCCCCGTACTCGAAGAAATGCTATTTCGCGGCATCTTTCTACGCAGTTTTCTCAATCAGTATTCGCGCACGAAGGCGATCATCCTATCGTCACTTATCTTTGGTGCGGCGCACTTCAATGTGTACCAACTTGTTGTTGGTTTTCTTGTTGGACTTCTACTCGGTTGGCTCTATGAGCGCACACGATCACTGTGGCCTTGCATTGGGTTTCACGTGGCGTACAACAGCCTGCTCATTTGGCTCGGCGATACGATTAGCGCTGGTCAATTGGCGTCGTGGCCGTTACTTGCACTCATCTCGATACTGATCACAGTCGCCGGAGCCACGATGTTGCGAAAGACGCTTGCGCCACGCGTGGGCGGTACGTAGGCAGGTAGTTTCGCAAGCAAGTCCAGCGAATTCAGCGTCAATGCGGGTATGGCAGCAACGTCGGGGTTCGGATCTCATTCGAGTGAGCACGCTCGGGCGAGGTCAATGTGATGATGAAAGACTTGACCCCGTTAGCTCCTACTATGTGCCAAGCCGCTTGTTGATCTCGGCGGTTAGGTCGCGCGTTAAGTATCTGTCGGCGGCATTCTGAATCGCGATGCGCCCTGGCTTGGTCGCTTGAAACAGCGAAATGATGGTCGTCATTGCGCCGCCGACGACGTTGCGCGGCTTGACCGTAAGACGCGGGACGGTGGCGACGAGACTCTGCACCCTCGGTTTCGCGCCGGGCGTGAGGGCGAAACTTCCTTCCAGCACGAGATCGAAATCTAGTTCGAACGCCGGGTCAGCATATGAGCCGGCAACGGTCGGTTGTGTGCTCTTGGCATACATGTAGGATTTGTTCACGCTGATGCGGAACGACGTGTTTGATGGGACGTCCACCTGGACTTCGCCGAGGCGAAAGTTAATGTCGTAAAGGGTCACACCGCGAGCGAGCAAATCGCCGCGGCCCAACTGCTGCTTGAAGAAATTGTTGAGCACGTCGCGATTGTTGTCGATGAGCGCTTCTGCCGCGTTTTTCACCACCTCGCGCGGGTTTGCGTTTCGGCCGCAGTGGTCGCTGACTTGATTCGTTGAGCGGGTCCACAATAAATCGCCAATCTCAAAATTGCTGCGTCGATTGCCACCGCTCGCGTTGATTTCGTCAGAAAGCGGATAGCCGCATTTTCCGCCCTCGCGACCTAGCTGATTCCATTTCGCTGCGATAGAGCCGTAGATCATGTGCGCGCGCGTTTGCGGTGTCCACGCGATCACCCCATTCGCGAAATTTTGCACGCGACCGCCGCGTGCCCCGGGCGCTTCGTCGCCGACAGGTGGGCCCACGGGCGATTTATCGCCACCGGCTTGTGACCACTTTTCACCAATTGCGCCATACACCTTCGTGTTGCCGCAAATGGGCCCGGACCATTCAGCAGAAACGCAGCCTTGCGTGCCCGCTTGGGTGCGCGCCTTCACGCGAAAGCATTGCGTTGTGTGTCGCGGAACGTCGAAGGTCGCAACCGCGCGACTGCCTTTGCCCACCCCGCCGTAGTTTGCGCCAGCAGGCTTGCCGCCAATTGGCTGCAAGTTTCCGTTCAGAACTTCTACGTCCCAAAAGATGGGACGTTCACTTGCCCGATTTTCCCAAGAGATCTCCAACGAAGTCGGGGACTTGGTGATGGCTTTAAGGTTATTGGGCGTGCCCGGTCGATCATTGCATGACGCGAGCGCTTCATTCGCGCTAAACATCATCAAAAGGGCGAGCACAAGGCCCGCTCTGCCAATGCTGAAGACGTGTTCCATGTCGTGTCCTTTCGTCGTACTGAGCAGCGAAGCTCAAATGAACAAACAGAAGCAACTTTGCGACGATGATTCGGTACAGCGCTGCAATGGACAGACGTAACGCCGCGCTTTTTAGCGACAGGCAAACATTGAAAACCACCGCGTCTGAAAGCGGTTAGGGGCAGGCGTTATGCGCGAGTGATTATTCGCATCGTTTGTGCGAAGCGAATGTGATGTTGAAAGACCTGACCCCGTTTCCTTTGCATTCAAGTCTGCATGCTCGGGCGAGGCCAATGTGATAACGAAAGACTTGACCCCGCTAGCATGACCTGACCCCGCTAGCATGACCCCGTTAGCACTGGAATGCGAGACGTCGGGAGCGCGTGATACCGATTGACGCGGTGATCGTCGATGGGCGAGAAAGTCGCACGAGGGAAACGCGTGTGCGATTAACGCCGCGTTCGCATCGGCAACGCATCAACGCATTCGCGAATAGCGCAAACTAGGAAAAACGATTAAGGCGCAGATTTATTGGGGCAGAGCGCGATATCTGTTCACTATTGAAAATAAACAAATATAGCGGCAAGCCCAATACGATCAGGGCAAAGTGAATTGTGTTGTGGTCGATTTCGTGAATCGTGCTTGTCGCGATTCACGGGGCGCAGCGTGCATTGCTCAAGCGAAACGAATGTGACCACTCCTGACGGTAGCTGACTCCGCCACCGCTGTTCCGAATCTGCCGTCCCGCACGAGTCCACTCCTACTCAAGCGCGTGGGGTAATGGAGGAAACGAGCCCGTACGATCCTGCATAGACATTCTTAAGCGAGGATCCACATGTGCCGCAATCTTTACTCATTTGCATTTCGCGCTTCGCTTCTTGCGCTCATTTCGCTAATGTTTGGCTGCGCATCGCTACGAAACGGCGGCGTTCCGGAATCGCTGCCAACAGTACAAGCTGATCGTCACGCTGTCGATGAGGCTTTGAATGACGCCGGTGCAATTGGCTCTCTCCTCAGAAGCGGAGCGACTGAGACTCAACGGAACAGTTTCATCCAATCGCGGCTTTTGGCATTGGACCTCCGCTACTACGAGTTTGTTAGTCGGTTAAGGTATGAGCGCCAGGCAGCAGACGCAGCGCTTCAACTCACGCAGATTGGTTTGGGCGTTGCAGGCGTCGCCACGTCTGCTCCCCGCACGAAGACAAACCTTGCGGCCACTGCTGCAGCGCTCGTTGGCGTAAAGGCCGTTGTTGACAAAGAGTATTACTTCGACAAGACCGTACCAGCGTTAGTCGCGATGATGAACGCGAAGCGCTTAGCAGTTTTGGCGAAGATTAAAGAATCCATGGGAAGGTTGATTGCTCAGTATGGTGCTAGTGAGGTACTTGCTGATTTGGACAAGTACGAGCGTTCCGGGCAATTGGCCGAGGCCGTAGCTGCTGTCGAGGTACTTGCAAAGGCCGAAGAAGAAGCCAGTGAAATTCAGATCAGAGGTCTCCAACCTGTCACGGAACAAGACGTGGACGAAAAGAGAGCGCTGAACGCGCGTATCGCTGCGCTAAAGCCAGCGAACGAAGCCAACTCCGAAAAGCTAAAAAAGGCACTCATAGCTTTAGGGGGTACCGTCGTCTCAGGCCAAACCCACGATCAGTTATTTGCGGCTGTGTG
The DNA here is from genome assembly GCA_013298145.1 of Betaproteobacteria bacterium. Taxonomy (GTDB): domain Bacteria; phylum Pseudomonadota; class Gammaproteobacteria; order Burkholderiales; family Casimicrobiaceae; genus Casimicrobium. The sequence continues at coordinate 270,717 of JAAFJO010000004.1, read as the reverse complement.
GGCAGCCTTTGGCAAGAGCAACAAGACTCAGATAGCCGCTGCAAAACAGGTACTCGACAACTTGTAGACGTGACGTTTCAATGGAGCCACAAATGAGCAGATATCAAGTGAAAATTGACTTTAACGCTAATCTCGACATGCTTGCGAACGCAATCAGTTTTGAGGAGGCTTCGAGCAGTAAGTTTGTTAAGAACGAGCTCGCGTGGATTGCCCCCTCGTTCACCAATCTAGTTTCCTTCGACACGCTTCCCCCCGGGACTTTGCTAAACAAAGTGAAAGTAGTTAAGCACGGTAGTACCGCACCTGCAGCACACGCAAAAGTGTGGACCGGCGCAATGATTGTCGAGGGGCGCGCGGAGCTTGTCGAGGTCTGGCGAGCCAATTGAGCCAAAAGATGCGGCTCCGTACGATTGTGGTTGGTGCTTTGTACGACACAGCTGTGTCAGCTTTTCTGACGCTTTGCGGTCGACTGTATTCATGTTCAAGACCGAAAAAGCGATCACTTCCGAGAAGAGGTTGCTATGAGTGGCCTTCGTTCGAAATAACGGAAGCGTGCGTATTCGTAAGTGTACGTACAGTATTGCGCGCATCAGCTTCGCAATCAACTGATTGTTAGTGGTACAGATTTCAGCGATAGCAATTCGCTACTTCGCTTCGGAGAAACCAAAATATGGCACACATGTATCCCGGGTCACCGATCAAGGCTGGCAGTTCAGATCGTGCCAGTATCAAGGCGATTCAAGAGGCGCTTGCACAAGCAGGCATTTCCGAATTCGCGCGTGGTGTTTTTGATGGCGCGATGACCAGCGCTGTGAAGCTTTTCCAAAGTAGAGCCGTTGACGTTTCCGGCGCGCCGTTGAAAATCGATGGCATCGTCGGTCGGTTCACATGGATGGCGCTGTTCGGCGCGCCCCCCGCTGCCGTTCGCGGCGCGATCTCGCTGTTACCCGCGCAGTTGTTGAGTGTTGCACACAGTCAGATCGGTGTTATTGAAACCCCCGGCCAAGCTAATCGCGGGCTGCAGGTCGATGAGTATCTTCGTGCGGCGGGCATACGAAATCCTGCAGGCAATCGTCCCGCTGGATACGCATGGTGCCAAGCATTCATTTACTGGTGTTTTGAGCAAGCGACCAATACGATCGGTCGTAGCAATCCATCGCCAAAAACTGCGGGGGTACTTTCACACTGGCGGGAAGCTCCTCCGACTGTTACGAGAATCTCTCGTGCCGCTGCATTGACGCAACCCGCGGCGGTTTCGGCAGGGCAGCTGATGGTATTCGACTACGGAGCCGGGTTAGGTCACATCGCGGTGGTTGAATCTGTGTATCCCGACGGACGCGTCGCGACCGTAGAGGGAAACACGAGCGAGTTAGCAAATAGGGAAGGGCTCGGCGTCTATCGCCTAGAACGACGCAAACTTACTGATGCCAACCTTAAGGGATTCTTGGACTACAGCGGCGCGTGAGCGATCACTCCAAGCAACGATCTTGTTCTAAGCCGAAGCGCTTTCGCACTGAAGTTGACACAAACCAAAGTTAATTGGAGCTGCGCGCTTCCCTCGGAACGTTACGACGCTGCAAGCTGATCGCGCCCTACGAGTTGGTGTCTTTCACGCGCTGTTGGAGCAAGAATCACCGCGTTCATAGCGATTCAGGAGGAGCGGCGTGCAGTCTTTACGTGAAACTAATGTGATATCGCAAAACCGGACTCCGATCTTCTCTCTGGTTCTTGAGCTCGCTCTTACTCATAAAAACGGGGGTTAATTGATGCAAGATGTACAAGCAAACGCGTCGTCGCCGGGTCAGGGTGTAGCGCACGCAGCGTCTCAAGTTCTCCCCCGTTCGCGAAACGCGCTACTCGTGTTGGCGAGCGCGCTCGCACTCTTGGCAGCGATGGCAATGTTGTTCATGGGAGTCCACCATGAGCTCGAGTGGATCAACGCGTCAGCGAGCGAAGCGGGCAAGTGTGCTGGACCAGCGTTTTGGATACGCGTCTTTGACTTAAAGGCTGCGATCCTTCTCAGGATGTTTGCGATTGGCGCGGGCGCGGCGATCATGTTTGCTGGCATGGCTACAAGCTACATCGTCGTCACCGGACTTAACAAGCTGGACGGCGGCGAGAGGCTCGGCAATCTCTCCTTTGTGTCCGCGAGTCCGGGACTATTTGGTGTAGTCGTGGGAGGCATCGTGGTTAGCTTCGCGCTCGCTCAATCAGCGAGCCTAGGCGGATACACGTCCCCGGGTACTGACTGGTGCTCTCAATCACGCGCTGGAGTCACTGTGCACGATCCATCAAGTGTCGGTGAAAAGCCCGTGGTGCAGCCTTACGTTTTTCCCAAAACACCAGAATGAGGAGTGGTCGCGTGAAGCTTACGAGTGTTTCCAGATTTTGCTTTCTTGCGGCGTTGGTTCCGAGCACTAACTATGCAAGCGTCGAACATTGCGACGTGGCAACGCTTAAAGTTATCGTGAATCCTTTGTACAACGAGTACAAGACGGCGGTGAACCCATTGATCGGGCAGCCGAACGCGAAGAGCAGGAGAGCGTTGCTGATTGCTTCAAAAATTCTCGCTGCATTGCAATCTTGCAAGCTCTCAGGCGAATACGAGGCTGTTCGCGAGTCGATAACTAGATACAGCGGTGATCTAAAGGCAATCGATGTTGCGCTGCTAGGCCCTTCGTTTCCGACACCGACAGTGCTTGTTCGCTCGCCAACGAGCGGCACAGTGGGCGGCAGCGTACTCCACACCAACCCGCTCACGCAGTTAAAGAGCAACGCGAGCGTTTCTGCAGTCGGTGCCGTCGTGGTTTCATCGGACGATTTGAATTTGCTAGCACAGGACGTAAGCCGTGCAGCCAGCGCGGAAGCTCGAGCGCGACTGTTTGAAGGGTTCCGTCAGAAAACGCAATCCGTGACGCTGGAGAAGGTAGTTGGAACAGGCAAGTGACTGTGTCGACGATCACGGGAATCTGCTGCAAGTCTAGGGAAAGTAACGCCAAGGCGTTTGCACATCAGCAGAGTTGCGCACGCGACAACAGGAGCGATTTGGTCAAATTCAAATCGAACGAGAGGCGGCAACCTCATGCGGATTCAGGACGCAGCGATGGTGCGTAACGCCGGTGTGAGTTGCAACGTGAAATTCGTGAGCGGCACGCGAACATCTCAAATTGAGAGTGCGTATGCGTGAGCGATCAACGAGAGTCGCCGCCGCATCAACAACGCACATCAGCAACGTATCAACGCATTCGCCAATACCGTCAATCAACGCCATAATCGATCGCCCGATTACATTGGGCGATGAATCGATATTCAACAATTATTGACGTGAAATAAAAATGACTTATTCGCCCAATTGAATGGGGCGTTGAGCGAGTATGTTCGAAGGAATCTTGAAGAGTGCGTGTCTCGTGTTTCAAGACCGGCGGCGCGGGAGATTCAAGCGGTGCGAATGTGATATTTCAAGACCTGACCCCGTTTTTCTGACAAGCGGTGCGAATGTGATATTTCAAGACCTGACCCCGTTTTTCTGACCCCGTTTTTCCGAGGTTTGACGTGAATACGTTTTAGGCCGCACGCCTCAACAAGAATCTGAGTCCGATCGGAATATTTTCCAATTCGATCTGATTCGCGATTGTTTGCCGTTCTATTTCGGTTAGGTGGGCCAGCTCAGTTGATATCGCGTCCGAAAGGTCGACGCCTTTAATGTTTGATATTGTCTTGCTCGCTAGACGCAGTACGTAATATCGGTTATGACTACACGCAATTCGAATAATTGCGGAAAGAGTTCGCGCTTTGAGCGTCGCATTCTGTAGCACGTCGAAAATTCGCTTCAGGCGGTTAGCGAGTTTGTCGGTGTAGTCGAAAGGGTGCCGCTGATATGAAATTCGAAGAAGCCACGTTTCTATTGATCGTGAGAACTGCGCTTCCTCGGAGTGTTCGAGCCTATGAATTAACGACTCGTCCGCGCTCATAAAGAAGGACGTCATTTCACGTTCGTCGTCGGAGTAGTCATGTAACAGGTGTGATAAGTAGGTAACACGAGCATCTGTCAGCTGTGAGCTCGATGTTATTGCGAACTCCCGCAGCTCATGTAGTTCGCTGTGTCGATCATGTGAGGCGCTTGCAAGGCGAAAGACACTCTTCAGCTCGGTAACTGAGCTATATCTCGCGGCTTGGCGAAAAGAAAGACATTTTTCAACAATGCGCCTGTATTGCAGTGGGATGGCTTCCAGATCCACCGCGCCGGATGGGTTTCGCTTAACAAAAAACTCAGATAAGACTCTCCCGAGTGAGAAGATATCTGATCTCACTGTTGCGTTGTGCAATGCTTCGGCTTGCTCGGGCGCAACGTACCACTCGATGCCCTCACCTCTTGATAGTTTTGTTAGACGCGATTCTTTTGAATGTGTCACCTGTAAACCAAGGCCGAAATCAGAAACAACCACGTCGTCCTTAAAGCCCAAAAGAATGTTTTCCGGTTTAATATCTCTGTGCAGTACTCCCTGCGAGTGAGCGTACTCAACACCGTCCAGCACCGCAAGAAAAATGCGCTGTACGTCCTGCAGGTCGATCGAATTGTCTTGTTGCGAGAAGAGCTGGCGTAGCGACATCGCGTACCACGGCATGACGAAATAGTTTTCGGCTTCTCCAAGCTTGTAGTCGATTACTTTGATTACGCACGGGTGATCTAGCTTCGAAAGAATGGTTACTTCCTCGGCAAAGCGCCTTGCGTCAAGAGCGCTTGCGGTTTTGCTTAGCTCCTTGCGTGCGAAAAGATTACTCGAAGTGTCCGCACACTTTCTGACGCTTGAACCGTAGTCCTTCGACTGCAATACTTCTAACGTGATTAGATTCATAGGATCAAAAAAGAAAGGGGGAGTGGCTCACTAGCCAACCTCCCCCTAGGTTGTTCTTGAGAACTTCTCGACACGCTATGTGCGTATCACTCCCAACTCAACGCCCCGCCCGTCTGATACTCGATCACGCGCGTCTCAAAGAAGTTTTTCTCTTTCTTAAGATCCATCACTTCGGACATCCATGGGAATGGATTCTCGGCCTTCTCGAAGAGTTGATCGAGGCCGATTTGTTGGCAGCGGCGGTTGGCGATGAAGCGCAGGTATTCCTTGAACATCGGGGCGTTCAAGCCGAGCACGCCGCGGGGCATGGTGTCTTCCGCGTAGGCGTATTCGAGTTCGACGCCGCGCTTGATGAGCGCTTTGATTTCGCTCTTGAATTCTTCCGTCCAGAGGTGCGGATTTTCGAGCTTGATGGTGTTGATGAGATCGATGCCGAAGTTGCAGTGCATCGATTCATCGCGCAGGATGTATTGATATTGCTCGGCGGCACCGGTCATGCGGTTTTGGCGACCGAGGGCCAAAATCTGCGCGAAGCCAACATAGAAGAAGAGGCCTTCCATGATGCAGGCGAAGACGATCAAGCTCTTCAGAAGCGCTTGGTCATTTTCGAAGGTGCCAGTTTTGAAATTCGGATTGGTGAGAACGTCGATGAACGGAATCAGGAATTCGTCTTTATCGCGAATACATTTGATTTCGTTATACGCATTAAAGATTTCGCCTTCATCCAAGCCGAGCGATTGCACGATGTATTGATAGGCGTGCGTGTGGATCGCTTCTTCAAACGCTTGGCGCAGCAGATACTGGCGGCATTCCGGCGCGGTGATGTGGCGATAGGTGCCGAGCACGATGTTGTTCGCCGCCAGGCTATCGGCGGTGACAAAGAAGCCCAGATTGCGCTTGATGATGAGGCGCTCATCATCGGTGAGGCCATCGGGGCGCTTCCACAGCTCAATATCGCGCTGCATGTTGATTTCTTGCGGCATCCAGTGATTGGCGCAGCCGGCAAGGTATTTGTCCCACGCCCAGTTGTATTTGAACGGGACGAGTTGATTGACGTCTGCTCCGCCATTGATGACGCGTTTGTCTTCTGCGCGAACGCGGGCGAAGCGCTCTGCATATTGCGCATCGCTCGGCGCATTGACGGGGGTGCCTCGTTCGTTCATTTGCGCACGAAAATCTTGCACATGCGCAGCGGAGGGTGCAGCGGGTTGCGGCGCAACGGATGGCGTTGCGGCTGGTTTCGTGGTTTGAACGGGGGAGGTGACCACATCATCATCAAAATTCAACATGCTATTTACTTCCTTGTGCAAGTGACTTTAAGAAGCTCGCCGCGCTATTGCAGGCGCTCGAGCTTCGAATACAAATAGGTGGGCGAAATATCGATACCGCCTGCTTCCCACGTGAGCGTTGCTAGCGCGTCGTCAAGACGCAATTCGGCAAACGTGTCGGGGTTTTGCAGCGGCGCGAGATCTTCGCCCCAAAGATCGTCTGAAAAATCTACGATGCCGGCGCGCCCGTCGGTAAATTCGAGCCAGAAACGGTAATTGCCCACATGGCGGGCATTACGAATTTCAGGGCGCGCTTCGGAGGATTCGCTCAACGTACAGCTTTCAAACGATCAATCAGCTTTTCAAAGTGCACTCATTGGATCGCGCGCAACTCGGCATTGCGAGTACGTGAAGAAGGGATTTCTTCGCGGGCGATCAATTAGAAATAGTGCACTTCGAAAAACCGCCGAGGACGTAAAACACAAATCGCCTCGGCAGCAGTTTCGCGCGGGTGGGGTTCCCAGCAGCTTGCGATACGCTCGGCTTACACGCTACGAGAGCGCGCTTGCACGAGGCAGCGCTTATGGAATCAGAGAAGCTTGTTGCGTCTCTTCTTCTTCGGAGGTTTCGGTGGTTGCGGGTTAATCACCGGGGGCTTTGGATCCCCAGCGTAACTAAACAACGATGCATTGTGAACACAGTCTTTCAATGTCACGTAGCCTTGCGACGACGCGCCAATGACGTTCCCGTTCGATGCGATCCGACGCCAGCGGAATTTTGCTGCTTTGTCTTGGTAAAACTCCCACTTATGCTCTTTAGTGGCCACTGGATCACCTCCTTTCCTTAAGGTACACACACTCGATTTAATGTGTGCAACATATCCTTGGCAGCGCGCGCGAACACGCGACACAAGGGGCTTTGCGCAACCCTGCGATCAATTCGCCGCCCGTTCGCTCCGGGGGCATTGCTTGGCCTCGCGCTTCGCGCGAAAGACTAGCAACAGGCGTTTGATTGCATTGCTGCGATAAACGATCGGAGATCGATCAATCGTTTATCGCAGCGCTCTCGCAAAAGCGAGAGCGACGAGGCCGCATTTAGAGCGGCGGGATGCGGAGCTTTTGACCCGGGTAAATCTTGTCGGGGTGCGAAAGCATCGGCTTATTGGCTTCAAAGATCGCCGGATACTTGTTGCCGTCGCCGTAAGCTTTTTTGGCGATTGCCCAGAGCGTGTCGCCTTTCACTACGTCGTGATACGTCGCCTCTGGCTCCGAAAGATCCACCGACATGTTGTCGTTTACGTTGGAAACGCCGGCAACGTTGCCGCAGCAAAGAAGCGCTTTCTCTTTCGTTGCTTGATCAGCCGCAACACCAAAAATGTTGACGGTTGAACTTGCGGCATCGAAGGTTACGGTGAGGCCAGTGATCGTTAAGCCTTGTGCTTCGATATAGGCCTGAATTGCGTCGCCCGCTTGACGATTAGTTGCGTCGAGTCGCTCTTTCGCGGCCGCGTCATCGGCAGCAGCTTGTGCGGCCGCAGCGGCTTCCTCGGCGTCTTTGCTGCCAAATAGCTTTTCGCCCGCCTCTTTAATAAAACTGAAAAAACCCATGTTGTTTCTCCTCAAAACAAAGTTTAAGACCTTTTACCTCGAACGCACATAAAAAGCGCCGTTCTCAGCTCATTCTCCCGCGATACGTTGGATTTTGCACGAATCCCTTTGTAATTCAGAATTTGCGAGGGGACGCCTTAAGCCGGAGCGTCGCTTTGCGTCGATACCAGCGGCAACCCGTCCTAGGGGATTTGAACTGGTTCGACATACGCCAACGATGACTCGGCCTACTGGCATGCCTCGCAATCAGGATTGTCGATTGAACAAAACTTCATGTCAGTGGCGGGAAGCTCAGCCAGGACCGCCGGATTGCTTAGTGCGACTGCAGGCGCCACCATCACAGGCGCGGCTTTCAACGGCGCAGCGCTCGCACCGGCTCCCATCCCACCATGCGAAGGTACCGAGTTCAATTCGCCGCCTTTGCCCGTCGATTTCTCCGCGCTGGTTGCCGCCATGGTGCGCAGGTAGTACGTCGTTTTGAGGCCACGTTTCCAAGCGAGCGTGTAGACATCGTTCAGTTTCTTGCCCGATGCGCCCGCCATGTAGATGTTGAGCGATTGCGCTTGATCGATCCACTTCTGGCGCCGCGCCGCCGCCTCAACGATCCACATCGGATCCATCTCAAACGCGGTGGCGTAGTTTGCTTTCAGATCATCAGGGATGCGATCAATCTTGCCGAGCGCGCCGTCGAAGTATTTGAGATCGGAGATCATCACCTCGTCCCACAGCCCGCGCGCTTTGAGATCATCAACGAGGTGTTCGTTGATCACCGTGAATTCGCCCGAAAGATTCGATTTGACGAAGAGGTTTTCGTAGTTCGGCTCGATACAAGCCGACACGCCGATGATGTTTGAAATCGTGGCGGTGGGCGCGATCGCGACGCAATTGGAATTGCGCATGCCATGCACCTTGATCCGATCACGCAGCGCATCCCAATCCATCGACACTGATTGATCCACTTCAACATAGCCGCCGCGTTCTTCCGCGAGGAGCTTGAGCGAATCGTGCGGGAGGATGCCGCGATCCCAGAGCGAGCCTTTGTAGGAGCTGTAGCGACCGCGCTCTTCCGCAAGCTCGGTGGAGGCCCAGTACGAGTAGTAGCAAACCGCTTCCATCGAACGATCTGCAAATTCCATCGCGGCTTCTGAGGCGTAAGGAATGCGCATCATGTGTAGCGCATCTTGGAAGCCCATGATGCCCAAGCCGACGGGGCGGTGCTTCAGGTTCGACGTGCGTGCTTTACGAACGGCGTAATAATTAATGTCGATCACGTTATCGAGCATGCGCATCGCCGTGCGGATCGTTTGCTGCAGCTTCGCCTGATCGAGTTGATAGCCGCCATCGACCTCAACCATGTGATTGACAAGGTTCACGGAGCCCAAGTTACACACAGCGATTTCGGTATCGCTCGTGTTGAGTGTGATCTCGGTGCAAAGATTTGAGCTATGCACCACACCTACATGCTGCTGCGGTGAGCGGATGTTGCACGGGTCTTTAAACGTAATCCACGGATGCCCGGTTTCAAAGAGCATCGTGAGCATCTTGCGCCAAAGCGTCGTTGCCTGAATGGTCTTGAAGAGCTTTAATTCACCACGCGCAGCTTTGGCTTCGTATTCGTTGTACTTAGCTTCGAAGGCCTTGCCGAAGAGATCATGCAATTCGGGCGCATCTGCGGGCGAGAAGAGCGTCCATGGGCCGTTTTCCATCACCCGCTTCATGAACAAATCCGGAATCCAGTTCGCGGTGTTCATGTCATGCGTGCGGCGGCGGTCATCGCCCGTGTTTTTCCGCAATTCGAGGAATTCTTCGATATCCAAGTGCCACGTTTCAAGATACGTACAAACCGCGCCTTTACGCTTACCGCCTTGGTTCACCGCGACTGCGGTGTCGTTCACCACCTTCAGAAACGGCACCACGCCCTGCGATTCGCCGTTGGTGCCCTTGATGTGTGAGCCCATGGCACGCACCGGCGTCCAATCGTTGCCCAAGCCGCCCGCAAATTTCGAGAGCAGGGCGTTTTCCTTGATCGCTTCGTAGATACCGTCGAGATCATCGGCCACGGTCGTGAGATAGCACGACGAGAGCTGTGAGCGGTGCGTGGCCGAGTTAAACAAGGTCGGCGTTGAGCTCATGAAATCAAACGACGAAAGCAATTGATAGAACTCAATGGCGCGCGCTTCGCGATCCGATTCGTTCAACGCCAAGCCCATCGCCACGCGCATGAAAAACGCCTGCGGCAATTCAAAGCGGCGATCTTTGTTGTAGCGATCGATCAGGAAGTAACGATCGTAGAGTGTTTGCAGGCCGAGGAAACCGAACTTGAGATCGCGTGTGTGATCAAGCGCTGCGCCGAGCTTCGCCAGGTCGTAGCTCGCGAGTTCGGGGTTCAACAGACCAATCGAGATGCCATGCTTGATGAACTTCGGGAAGTATTCACCGTACTTGACTGCCATTTCGGCATGCGTCGCTTCTTCTTCCAGCACTTCGGTGCGAATCGAATCAAGCAGCAAACGCGCGGTGACGAAGCTGTAGGCTGGATCTTTTTCGATGTACTGGCGCGCTGCGAGGATCACGCATTTGCGCACCTCTTTTGCTGAGACGCCGTCATACAAATCTTTAAGCGTTGCCTTGAGGATTACGTCGGCATCAGCTGCGCCGTCTAAGCCGTCGCATGACTCTTTGATGAGCTGGCGCAAACGCAACAGATCAAGCGGCTTACGAATGCCGTCCTCGATCACGTGAAGAATTTGCTCTTGATCGGCTTCTTTGGTTTTGACCTGCGCGGCACGTTCTTGCGAACGCTTTTCGCGGTAAAGCACGTAAGCGCGTGCCACTTCATGTTCGCCGCCGCGCATCAGCGCGAGCTCAACCTGATCTTGAATCTCTTCGATATGGATTGCGCCGCCCTCGGGCTTCACTCGCATCAGCGCGGCCATTACACGTTCGGTGAGCGCGTGGGTAAGCTCGCGCACTCGGGCCGACGCCGCGTTTTGCGTGCCGTGGGTTGCTAAATACGCTTTGGTCAGCGCCACCGAAATCTTCGAGGGTTCGAATGGCACCACCGAGCCATTGCGACGAATCACTTTGTAGAGTGAAGCCCGGTTGACATCGGATGCATTCGCGGGTGCGCCGGTCAGCGTATTGAGGGTGGCAGAAACGGTATTCATCGGCGGTGCGCTAACCAGGGTGCCTGCGGTATCGAGCATCTAAGCGTCTCCCTTGAAACAAAAACTAATACGAATAAATTCTTAAAACTGCGGAGGACGTAGGCGCGCGAACACAGAACTTCACGCCACTCGAGTTGTTCGTTCGGCGTGCCGCTTACGACGGCTTTGCGATGCTTTTTTGCATCGTCGATGCACGCTGAACTCTTCCTTGTCACCTTGTCGAATGCGCGCTGGTACGGTTTCGCAATCTCTGACGTAATTCGTCACATTGCGAGTTTGGCCCAGCATCACGCATTGATACGTGAGTGAACGTCCTGCAGTTTTGTGCGCTTTCCGTCGAATTTGATGTCACTTACGCAACGGCTCATTCGAAGGATTTTTGCGCGGTTTTCACGCACGACGACGACTCAAGAATCATCCCCAAGGCCGAAGGATACGACCAACAATATCTTGTGGTCAAGCGCTTACGAGACCACAATATCTTGGGGTTTTCTCTTGCCGAACAAGCGGGCAGATCGCTTGACAAACGGCAATCGACATGTAGCCGCCCGTTGGCGGCGGCCATTCCGAATTCGTGCACAGTTTCCGGGCAGAAATACGGGAGTTGTCCACAGCTTTTTCCACCAAATCCGGATTTAGAGCGTTGTCATTGGAATCCGAAAAATCTGTTGACGGGTGACAACATACGTCACATCGCCCACAGCAGGTGTGACGGTGTATCGTCCAGTTAATGAGCCAAAGGATGGCATCACGAGCTGTATCTGACTTTGCCAAAAACAGGGCAAATTGACGTATTCGCGAGGCGTGCGCAGCGAAAAGGAGGGGTGAATATGCCCACAGAGCCGTGCCCCGCTCTGGCCGGGACGCTCGCCGGGCGCAAGCGGCTCATGCGCCGCGATCAGCGACGCCAGTGGCAGATCGTCAGCCACGCAAGTAAAGCCCCAAGATGCGGGTGGCGCACCTGCGTGAAGATCGTGATTGCCGAGCACGAGCACGCGTTCGAGGTTGCGATGGGTCGCGGCGAACCCAGTCATGGCGATGTCCAGTGCTGGGGTGTAGCTCGCGCGGTTGTGAACCAGATCGCCAAGCACGATCAAACGCTCGATTGCGTGCCGCTCGATCAGCGCCGCGATCCGATTGATGTCGTCGCGCGAGTGTCCGGACGGCACTGCGAGGCCCGCTGCACGAAAACTCGCGGCCTTGCCCAAGTGAACGTCGGCCAGAAAGAGCGTTTTCTGCCGCGACCATACGATGCCCTTGGCGGCGAGGAGCGTCAGCGTTTCACCGCCAAAATCGATGTCGATCGCGTTTGTGCGCGGCGCTGTGCTCATGCGCGAGGCCTTTCCGCTTCGGCCAGCTTAGTAAGCTGTCGGTTCGCCTGAACAAGGAGCGCCGAGCGAAGCGATCGCTCACTTTCACGCGTGAGTTTAGAGCCCACGATTCGCCCAATCGTGAGGGTCGTTGCCCCGTGCCAGCGGGCCGTACTCGCCAGCGCATCAGCCAATGACTGGGTGTCAGCTTCCTTATCGAGATCCTTATTCAATCGGGATGAAGCCTCTAAATAAAGTGTTTTCAACTCAAATACTTTATGGGACCGATGTGCCTTTGCATTGGCGCGACCCATAAGTGAGCCCTTCACCAAAACGGGCAGCGTAAAGTACCCGTATTTGCGTTTTTCAGCGGGGGTATAGCACTCGAGCCGGTAGTCGAAATCCCAGCTAGCGAGCGCGCGTTCGCGGTCCCACACCAGCGGGTCGAACGGCGAGAGCAGCGCCGTGTGGTTTGCGCGAAGTTCGTTGCGCTCTGCGCGTCGCAGCAGGTGGCGATGATCTCGGTGCACGTAGCCAGGATGCTTCCAACCGTCTACTTTGACGCGGATGAGCTCAGCTTCGTCGACCAACACGTCAGGATGCGGTTGCGGCGTCTTTGCGGCGTGCCGAAAATAATCACCAATCCATCGGGCTTGCACGACCCCCATTGCCTTGACGGCACGAAGGCTTAATTCGCGAACCAGCGCGGCGTGGGTGAGGGCCACGGAATCGTTAAGGAAGCGCTTCGGCAGAACGCGTTCCCGGAGATCATAAATGCGGTGGAAGTTCTCGCGCCGCGCCACCATCAGCTCGCCTGCGGTGAAGAGTGTCTCCAGTCGCAGCTTGTCGGGTTTCCAATCCCACCAACCGTTTCCTTTTCGCCCGCCATCATGCTCGAAATCGGTGGCGCGCACCGCACCTTCCTCGCGAATTCGGTCGAGCAGAAGGAGATGGCCCAGCGCATCTCGATCAAGCCGTTCGGGCGCTCGCTTGAACCCGTATCGCTCTAACGCGAGCTGCTGGGTACGGTAAAGCGGATAGTCATCAATGGGCAAAAAGCATGCAGCGTGTGCCCAGTATTCGAAGAGTTTCCCCTCTGCGAGCAACTCATCGAGCCAATTCGGATCGTAGTGCCCAAGCCGCGAAAAGAGCACTAGATACGGTGAGCGCGCCACCATAGAAATCGTGTCGATCTGTAAGACGTGCATCGAGCGAATGGCGGCGAGCACGTCCGCTTTCGTTGCTTTCTTTTGCGGCGCTTCGAGAAGCCCCATTGCAGCGAGTTGAAGCTGACGTGCTGCGGAAATCGAGAGTCGAGGTTCGGACACGGACGAAGGTGAACGGTTAACGGTACGCCTTCACAGGTTATCGCATTCGCCTCGCGCTATACGCTGCTCGGTCAGCATTTACCGCTGTCGCGAGCTGCTGACGAGTCATCGAGCATACAGGCGTGGGTCGGGCTCATTTGTGTAAGCCCGACCATCGCCTACTTTTTCGGCGCAGGAACGAAGACGGGCGTTCCGAAATACATCATGCCGGTCAATTGGTTCTGCACGATGAAAATGATCGGCACCGGAAGCCCTGAGAACCCCGCAAAACCATCGGGCGGGTTGTAGCGGTACACCGGATTAATGCCGCCGTCGTAGTAGAGCTGCGCACACGAAGGATCGGTGGTGAAAACGCATCCGGGCAACACCTCATCTGGGTTTTGGTAGGAGTTTTCAATCGTGTCCTGCAGCGTATTGGCCGCACCTTGCGCCGCCTTGATTTTTTCTTTGAGCCCTTTTAGATGCTTTTTCTGCTCATCACGATTGCGATATTTCTTCGGATTCTGGAGCGGATCGATACCGTAGCTGACACCCTCTTTAAGCGCGTCGAACAGCCCTTGGATGCCATTGGCGACGTCGGCCACCGTATCCGGGCCAACAATCATGACTGAGCTTAAGAGCGGCTCATCAAAGTCGCCAGGCACTTCGATCGTGGCCCAGTTGGCGGTGGGCTCGTTAAACACGCGAAACGATAGTGAAGCGCCAGAGACTACCTCGTAAATATCGCCGCCCAACACGCTGGCTTTGAGCAGGTTTGCGCTGCTCACCGCAGCGGCGGTCCAGGCCGCTTGCGACAGCACATCGACGGTGAACTGCTTCGCGTTTTTCACCCGCGTGTTCACTTCCTCCATCGCCTTTTCAATGATCTTGTCGACCGCGATCGTGACTAGTTGCTCTGACAAGGTTGATTTCTGCACGACACTAGCGCGCTTCAATCCGGGGAATAGGGGATTGCGCGGCGCGAGCCCGACGGTTTCTCCGACTTCATTGAAGAATGCCTCGTAGAGCTCGGGGATGAGATGTGATGCAATGAGCAGATATTCGCGCTCATTGAGCATTCCGCCATACGCGCTCACTTGCAAGCCATCGAGTCGTGCTGCGCGTGAATTGAACCGATCGGCGAGTGTGTCTAGTTGAGCGATGCTGGTGCCGTCCGTTTTGAGCGCTGCGATCCACGCTTTGAGATCAAGCACCGCCTCTTTGAGGATACCGTTCACAGCGAGGTCTGCCGCCGTTGGCGTGAGGCCCCTGGCTCGCAATTCGGCGACCGAAAGCGGGAAGTTGTTCGGCGGTGCAACGGGCACCGAGAGCTTCACGTCGTCAATATCCACCGTGCGCCATGTCGTCACCATTTGTCGGACCAAAGCGGTCATCGCGGGAACGTCGTTGGCTGCGCGAGCGGCAACGAGTTGCGGACGAAGTGCATAGATCGCGTCGAGCGCCTCAACCATGCTCACGTAGGCTTGGGCGTGCGTGGTCGCGCCTGCCGCGACCGGGCTCGCCACCACGAAATCCGCGCTCGCTGAGCGACCATTCATGGCATCGTTGGCCGTAATACGGAAGCTGCCAAAGGTGGTGGCCGACATGCTGATGGTGTTCCCGCTAACACTTGGCAGCGTGCCGAGCGAGCCCGGAATCGATTCGGTGATGACATAAGTAAGCGGTGGCAACGCGCTGGCTGCACCGCGCGCATCAAAGGCAAGCGGCGTCACCGTGATCGTTTGATCGGCCGTGGCAATCGAGCGGTTCAGTTGTAACCGCAAGCCATTGCCAGCGGAGACCGTGAGGCTGATCGGTGCACCGCTAGGTGCGAGCAAAGTGCCCGCGGCAACGCTTTGCGAAAGCACTTCGCCTGCGGCGACGGTATTTGAGAACACACGATTGATCGTCGTGCTAAATCCCGCACTTGCCATTCGCGTGGTTGCGATTGATTGCGATGTACCTACAACGAAAGGAACGGCAACTGGCATCATGCCCTTCGAGACATCAAGCGCAATCACCTCGCCCTGCAGCACGCTCGCGCCGGCAGCGGGAAATTGGGTGAGCACTTCCCCGATCGGTCGCGCGCTAAACGATTCGCTCACCTCGCCAAGCTTGAAGTTCGCAGCATTGATGGCCGTCGTTGCAGCGGTTTGTGAGAGCCCGACAACGTTTGGCACGGCCGCAGCGCCGGGCGACTCGAACATCACTGCGGTTTGCAACGCGACCGCGCCCAAACTGTCGGTCGCGGAGATGACGACGGTGAACGAACCAAAGCCTTGCAGTTGACACTGAACCACACCACTCGTCGCCCCAACAGTGCAATTCGCGCCGTACGAGCCACCCGGTAGCAGGGCATAGGTTACGCTGTCGCCCACGTCGGGATCAATCGCAGACACCGTGAACGTGACAGGATTGGTGTTGTAGCGCGTCGGAGGTTCGCTCACGAACTTGGGCGGACGGTTGACGGGCAGCAGATCGATTTTCACCGTCGCAGGCGCGGAGTCGAGCGCACCGTTGTTTGCTCGGTAGGTAAAAGAATCTTGTTGGGCCACGCGCGGATCAATCGGCGTGCCAACGCGCGGTTGTGTTCCCCACACGTTTGTGGTCGGCGTTGCGAAATTGTTTGGCAGCGGCACAGCGCTCGGAATTGTGCCGTCGTCGTTCACGTTGGCGCCGAAATACGCCCACTGATTGTCAATCTTGCGCGCAGGTTGCCACTGATTTGCGGCATCGCTAAAGATCATCACGCTGGAAATTGCCGTGGGCGAGCAGCAAGCAGCGCCGCCAAATGGCGAAGAAATGAGCACCACGTCGGCGCGCCCATCGTTATCCATATCAGCCACACGGGTGAGCGCTCTCCATTGGCCGGTTTGGGTGCCTTTCGTGGCAACGCTGCCCTTCGCTTTTCCGTCTGCGCCATTGAGAAATACGACTCGGTTGTATTCTTGAACAATGACTTCAGCGATGCCGTCGCCATCAAGATCGAATGCGGCAACTCGGCTGAAAACCGTTGCGCCAAGCGAAGCCTGTGGACGCGGCGATGCTTCGAATTTCCACTTGACGCGGCCGCGATGATCAATCGCCCACACCTTGTTTCCGCCGCCATCATGGTGCGGCACCAGGATGTCAGGTTTGCCATCGCCATCGATATCGGCAACCGAAAGCTGCCCGTACCAACCGCCAGGGAGCGGCATCGCCCAGAGCTCGCGACCGTCGTGTTTGCGCACCACCAAGCGGGCGGTTGTGAGCAAATCCGAGCGCTGTTCGAGCGCGACGGTTTCAATATCTGGCGTCGAGTCGAAATTGCCGAGCGCGGTCGAATAGGTTTGATACGGCAGGTTGTTTGCGTACTTGGTCCCGTTCAAATTCCATACCGCGCCAGAGAATACAAATTTGTTTTCGCCACTATTGGCGATGTCCGCGACGATCACACCGGGCAGGTAGCCGATGCCGTTGTTGCCTGACACAATCGATCTCGGCCCGGCATCCTGAATCATGCGTTGCGTCACCGCGCCCGTTGCGCCGTTGAGAACGATTACGCCAGCGCAATTTTGGTAATGTGGCGTTGATCCGGGTTCGCCCGTCGAATAGGTCCCATCGGACACCGTTTCGACAATCGCTGCGCAACTTGCCAGTAATTTTTGTTGTGCAGTGCCTGGAAACCGATAGATGGTCCCAGTCGCCGCAACACCCACCACAACGCTCGGCGGCTCTCCCGCACGCAGCCGGGTGATATTCAGACTGACGCCTCGGTTAAGCATCGCCACGTTCTCGCCGACCTGCGTTCCAGGGCCTGTCCCCGAAAACTCAGCGGTGGCAAGTACGGGGCTTTTCCACTTGAATGCACCTGTGCGCCCATTAAACGCGAAAACCCGGTCCGACGGCGCATTGAAATCCGCGCCGTAGCAAGCCCCTGGTGCCACTACATCTGGGATACCGTCGTCATCGATATCCGCCACGGCAAACGAAAAGCCCCCGTCGTTTGAACGCGAATACAAGATGCAGCCGTCAGGCGTTTCTTCGGTTTCCCAAAGCATCACGTTGTTTCGAATGTCAACCGCACGAATACGCCCCTTGAATCCGGGAATCCCTGTGGTGAGCCGGAAGAGCAGTTCTGGATGACCATCGCCATTCAAATCCGCGAGCTGCCACGCCCATTCGCTGGTGTCGTCAGTGATCACCATTTCCTTTTTAAGCACGGGGTTAAACGTGCTCGCAATGGCATTGGGCGCAACGTAAGTAAAGCTGCCATCGGGGTTGAACCCAGACAAACTGCCTTTTGCCGGATTACTTAGTTTCGCTGCGGTGAGCGCGCCGCCCGCCGGGTCAATATCGTTGACAAGCACACCTTGCGCGGCGGGGACATTCAATGTCTGTCCGAGTTGAACGGAGTAGTTATCGTTTCTAGCGACCGGCAGCGCAGCGGGGGTCAACGAAATGACGAAGCGCCTCGCGTCAGACAAGCCTCCCGCATCGCTTACTTGAACGAGCACTGGGTAGTCGCCGGCCGCGCTTGCACCGCTCGCCCAAGTTAGCGTTGCGCCCGCCAAGCTCATGTCGCTTGGTCCGCTTACGAGCCGATAGGTGAGTGCGTCGCCGTCGGGATCGGTTGCGACGAGTGTTCTGCTGAAGCTCGCACCTTGGGAAATTGATGCGTTCCCCAATTCGGCAAGGGAGGGCGGTCGATTATTGCGAATAACGGTTAGCGAGAAAGTTTGACTGGCGTCCAGACCGTTTGCAGAGACGACGCGTGCGGTCACTGAGTGAACACCGAGCTGCGCCTCGCTGGGCGTCCATGCGAAGTTTGATACGCGTTCGATCGCTGCACCATTCGGCGCAGCAGGCAAACTGTAGGCGAGCGCCGCGCGCGCGTCGTTGCTTCGACCAGCCAACGCAAATTTAAACGGCTGTCCGACAGGAATGGTTTGATTGGGAATCGGTGCGAGCGCAATGGTTGCGTCTGTCACGGTCACGCTCACATCGCTCGTGCTACTTAGAGCCCCATCGCTCGCGGTCAAACGGAATACGAATGTGCCGGTTGTCTGGAAGCTCGCGGTGGTGGAAAGCGAGTTGACATTACCAATCACGACGCTGTTGCTCGGGCCAGAGATTTGTGACCACGTGGTTACGAGTGAAGCGGGCGTTGGTAAGCCATCGTCAGTTGCTGTGCCGGCGAGCGATGCCGTTGCCGGCAGGATGATCGATTGATTGCTGCCTGCGTTGACTAGTGGCGCGAGATTGCTGCCCGACAGAACAGTGACGGTCACGTCTGCGCTGGTCGAAAGCGCGCCATCAGATGCGCTCAGGCGCAAGATGTAGGCGCCTGGCAATGAAAAACTCGCGGTGGTGTTTAGCGAGGTGGGCGCGCTGAAACTGACGACTCCCGGTCCGCTCAGTTTGCTCCAGCTGATATTCAGTGCGCCCGGCGGATTGGGCAGTCCGTCGTCGCTTGCGCTGCCAGCTAATGTCGCTACATTGGGCAGGGTGACCGATTGCGCGACGCCCGTGCTTACTACGGGCGCAATATTAGTTGCGATCGGCCCAAGCGCGATGCGGGTATCGGCACGGATATGGAGCCACTGCGCATCGTGCTGCAAGAAGACGGCGAGGAGGTCAGAGCTGCCGTTCGCATCGCCGTTTGGGTCCGTAACCACAGGCGTTACGCCTAGCCAGTCGCCGACGAACCCATCACGCGCAATCGTGGCGGCGAGTAACACCATCGAAATCGATAGACTCGCAATCACCAAGACTGGGCCTGCCCGCGCAGTGACAAACTTGCGGAGCCTTGGCGATGCAATGACCAATGCGAATAGCACCAAAACGAGCGCTGCGCTTGCGAGGGAGGGGAGCGGCACCGGCAACGCGTTAGCCTCGCTAGCTTGAGCGAAGGTGTAGCTAAACGAGGCGGTACGGTCTTGATTACCCGCCGCGTCGATTGCGTAGGCGTAACCTGTCATCGTTCCCGAGGTCGGCAGCCCCTGGCGTGGAAGTGAGAATTCAACCGCTGCACTGCCACTGGTGCCGTTTGCAAGGCCTGCCGACCACGGCCCATTGAGGACGAGGCTTGGCGAAGAGAGCTGCGAACCATTGCAAGTCTGCGCCTCGACACGTGTTACTTGCGCGGCCGTGGAGGTGGTGTCGATCACTGCGCTGACGACGCGCTCAATACCCGGAATTGCGCCAGCGGGATGAGCGATAGAGCAGCCGGTGGTTGCCTGTTGATCGGTATCAAGCGCGACGAAAACGCGGTGCGTTGCCGCATCAACGCTCTGACTGATCGCAACCGCGAGAAATAAGCCCAACGCCGAGCGCACGATATGGCGCATTCTTAGAACCGGTTTCACTGCAAGCCCTCGCGATCTTTTGAGAGCTTGTAGTATCGCGCGGACATTCCCGGTAATTTGATGCAGGCGCGTCGCTGGGTGTTACAACGCGTTACATCGGGCGTTTCATAGGGGTGCGGCCTGCATTGGACGCAGGCCGTAGCGCTTAAGTAGTGCGTGAAATGCCTCGTGTGCCGTGAGCGGTGCGAGCATTGGGTCCACCTGCACTTCGGCAAAGCCGCCCTCATGCTTCGCCGCGGCTGCGTCTAGCCAGCTCACGGCAATCTCGCATTCGCCGAGTTGTGAGTAGGCGACCGCAAGCGCCGAGGGGTTCGTTTGCTCGATCTGAGTGCTTGCACGCACTGCGCCCACAATTTTTCGTGCGTTTTTTGTGTCGCCTTCCCGTGCATCTGCGACTGCAAGCGTGAGGCGTGCCCCGGCATCGTCGGGATCGTCTTCAATCACTTTCGCGAGCTCGGTGCGCGCCTCGGGCAGTCGGTTGAGCATGATCAAGGAATTCACCAAGGTGAGCCGCGTCGAGGTTCGCTGCGGGTATTCTGTGAGGAGCTCGGTGCATGTTTGCACCGCCTCTTCAAAGCGGCATGCGAAATAAAGCGCGACTGCGCGGTTTGCGCGGATTGCCGGAAATAAGGGATCGACCTCTTGCGCGGCTTCAAGGTGTGTCAGTGCAGCGTCGAATTCGCCTGAGTAAGAGGCAAGCGTGCCCAGCAGCATGTGTACCCCCGGATGGCGCGGCGCGAGCTTGCGAGCCCGGGCCAAGAGTGTTGCCGCCTCTCGAAAATCGTACTCGTAATAGATCTTGTCAGCCGCGAGGTTTAAGTACGCACTCGCGTCGTTCGGATCGAGTTCCAGCGCACGTTTGGATGCTGCGCTGCCGATCCGCCAAGCCTCATCCGGTGACACTTGTTCATACATCGACAAGTTGCCCATAGTCGCCGCAAGATAGGCATGCGCTAGCGCGAAATCGGGCGCAATTTCGATGGCGAGTTCAAGTAGTCGCCTGGATTCGCGATGTCCCTCAGCGGTGCCCAGTGCGCCCGCGCGGCGCGCTTCGACGAACGCGTCTGTCGCGGCATTGGGGATATCGCGAAAGCCTCGACGCGCGACGGGAAGCGTGTATTCGCCCGGTAGGATGTCTACTAAAGCGTGCAAACTCCCTTCACGAATTTCTCGACTCACGCGCTCAACAAACTGCGCCTCCGTCTCGCTTGGCGAACGTTCATAACGTTTACTGGCGAGCAACTGCCCGTACGGTGAAGAAAGCAGCATGGTGTGGACGCTGAGCGCTGTACCGCTGGCCGGGCTGCCGCTGCGCACAAGTCGCGAAGACAACACCGCTTGCGCATTGACGCGTCGCGCGGATTCAAGCGGCGCAGCATCGGCCACCGCGCGCGCCGAACGTGAACCCACAACGAGCACCTGCAAAATCCCTTGCAGTTCGCTAATCGCTGATTCGAATAGCAGCGTCGCGAGCGTGTCATCGGCACGATCGCTCACAAACGGCAAAACCAGCAAACGCGGCGCGGCGAGTTCACGCGCGCCAATTTCAATGAACTCAGGGACATAGCGCCCCTTTGGCAGCTCGATTCGTACTTGTGGCGGCGCATCGAACGCTGCGTAATGTTTAAGCAGTCGCTCGCGCAGGCGGCTTGCATTCACGCGAACGATGGGATCATTCTTCGGGTCATACGTTGCAGGATCGCGCTGAAAAATTTCGATACCAATCGACATTTCGCGTAACGCGCCGTCATCATTGGCAAGCCGCTTGTCCACAAGGTAGCGTAACAATCGCAAATGGCTCGGCGAGCGACGAAGAAAATCGCTCGAAAGCAATCGCTCAAGCTCACTGCGAATCAGTTCCTGATCGGGCTGGGACATGGCGCACTTTCTCGATGTTTCTACAAAAGGTCTCTGTACAGCGTAGCCAGAGCCCGTCAGGCGAGCAAAAAATGCATGAAAACACCGGAGCGTACGTAAGGCACGTGAGGATTTTTCATGCATTTTTGACGAAGTTTCACGGCTTGCCACGGATTGGCAGTAGCTCTGCGGAGGTCTTTACAACTCTATCGCGGAAATCCGACTCCAATCGCGAAGATGTAACACCTCGTTACGTAAGCATGTACAAATGCGGCCAGCCACGCAACGTACGCCCCGATTCCGCACTGCGCGAAGGGGCACACCGCTGACCCGCTTGGGCGCTGCGGGCGTTTTGTGATGCAGCTACTCCCCTAGCTAAGACCTCTGCACAACGTAGCGAGAGCCTGTCAGACGAGGAAAAAATGCATGAAAACACCGGAGCGTACGTAGGTACGTGTGGATTTTTCATGCATTTTTGACGAAGTATCACGGGCTCGCAGTAGTTGTGCAGAGGTCTTTAGAATTCGGTTCAGTCACCAAACGAGCGTAAGCGAATGAGCATCAAATCTGACCACTGGATTCGTCGCATGGCGAGCCAACACAACATGATCGAGCCGTTTGTGGAGGATCAGGTGCGCTATGTGGATGGACAAAAAATCGTCTCGTACGGTACATCGAGCTACGGCTACGACATTCGTTGCGCGAACGAATTCAAGATTTTCACCAATATCAACTCTACGATTGTTGATCCGAAGGCGTTTGACGAGAAGTCGTTTGTCGATTTCAAGGGGGACGTGTGCATCATCCCGCCCAATTCGTTCGCTTTGGCGCGCACCGTTGAATACTTCCGCATCCCGCGCAGCGTGTTGACGATTTGCGTAGGCAAAAGCACCTACGCGCGCTGCGGCATCATCGTAAACGTGACACCATTTGAGCCGGAATGGGAAGGCTATGTCACGCTTGAGTTTTCCAACACCACGCCGCTACCCGCCAAGATCTACGCGGGCGAAGGCTGTGCGCAAGTGCTCTTTTTTGAGAGCGATGAAATCTGCGGAACCTCATACAAAGATCGCGGCGGCAAATACCAAGGTCAAATTGGCGTGACGCTGCCGAAAACTTAAGTGCCGCGTTGCACAAAGCGCCTGCTCGTTAGGGTCATGGCTCAATTTTTAAGCGCATTCGAAATGAGTGGCGTTCGCTCGCTAGCCGTGAAGCCGTGAAAGCGTTCCGACACGTGGGTTTGCTGCTCGCTGCCGGCGCCGGGACGCGTTTTGGTGGCGACTATGAGGGGGCGAAGCTCGACCATGCGATCGACGGCGTTTCAATTGGCGTGCGCACGCTGGAAACGCTCGCGACCGTGTGCGATGCGGTCATCGTCGTGGTACGCGAGCCGACAAGTCGGCTTGCGTGCGTCGCTCGCGGGCGAGGCGCTGAGATCGTGGTGAATCCGACGCCGTCACGTGGCTTGGGGTTTTCAATGGCGCTTGGTGCAACATTCGCAATAGAAAACTTTCCATCAGCCCAAATGCTGTGGGTGCAGCTCGCTGATCTGCCATTTCTCAAAACAGATACTTTGCGCCGGCTAGCCTCAGATGAACGTCTGCTAGACACTGAAAGCCAAACACGAATTTTTCGGCTGATTTATCAGGGCACAGCCCTGCCCGGTGCGGAGTCGCGAAGCTCCGCGCGCGTCGGACATCCGGTCGTATTCGGCCGGGCGCACTGGGAAGCGCTGACGCGATTAGACGGCGAGCTTGGCGCGCAGCCGGTCATCGCGGCGAATCGCAGTCGCCTTATCGAAATCGAGACCGATGATGACGGCGTTTGGCACGATGTTGACTCGATCACAGACCTTGGGGAGCGCTGACTAAGTCATGCGCGATGGCAGCAATCGTGCCTATCCACAGCAGAGCATCGTCGGAGTTGGGCGAACTGAAACCCTAAATTCCTCAACTTCGCCCTGCGACGCCTCAGAATTTCGGCTTTCAGCTCGTCCTAATCCGCCTCGCGCTGCATCACGCTGACCTACTCAGCATTTCCCTGGCGCACTGGCGAAGCTGACCGCCCGCGCACGCGGGACCTCAACACCTTGAACGCGGCTTACCGGCGCGATCAGGTCAAACTACGGACGGGCCAGCGAGGAGCTCACACTGCTGAGCTGACCCGTCCACCAGTTTTCTACGTCGGCTGCATCGAGCGGCTTGGCAAAGTAATAGCCCTGGCCTTCTTCGACTTTAAGGTCGCGCAGGATAGAGAGCTGCAGAGGCGACTCGACTCCCTCCGCAATGACCCGCAAGTCGAGACTGTGTGCCACGGCAACGATGGCTTGCACGATGCTCTTTCGGGTTGCCACTTCCACGTCATGCATGAAGCTTCGATCAATTTTGATCGTGTGAAACGGTAAGCGGGTCAAATAGCTCAAGCTAGAGTAGCCCGTTCCAAAATCATCGAGCGTGAGCGTTACGCCGAGTTGGTTAAGTTCAGTGAGCGTTTCGATCACGCGATCTGGGTTACTCACCAACATCGATTCCGTGATTTCAAGATCGAGAAACTGCGCGGGAATCTTGGTTTGTTCGATGGTTTCGCGCACGCTCTCCAGCCAGAACGGATCGTCAAGCTGCCGCGCAGAAACGTTGACCGAAATCCGCGGATAAATATCTCGCTGCTGCCAAAACTTAAACTGCTCGCAAGCCATCTCGAGCGCGCGCTGGCCGAGCTGATGAATGAGGCCGCTTTGTTCCGCAGCGGTGATGAAATCGATTGGACCGATGACGCCGCGGCTCGGATGCCGCCAGCGGAGCAGCGCTTCAAGGCCCACGGGCGAGCCTGTAGAAATATCAACTTGCGGCTGGAACACCAAGAAAAACTCTTCCGCTGCAATGCCGCGCCTGATGTCGGCATCGAGCTTGGCACGCATCGCGACCGGCTGTGCGTTGGTATCAGCAAATCGCTCCACGCGGTTGCGGCCCGCTTGCTTTGCGGCAATCATCGCCGCGTCGGCGTTTTTGATGAGATCAGCCGCAGTGCGCCCATCCTGTGGATACACGGCTACGCCAATCGAGGCGGGCATGTTTATTCGCGAACCCGCAACATCGAGTGGCTGCATGAGCGACTTCATGATGTCTTCGGCAATCGATACCGCTTTGTCTTCAGCGTCTTGGAAACCCAGTTTCGGTAGAAGCACAACGAACTCGTCACCGCCAAATCGGGCCACGAAATCCTCTTGACGCACCACCGTTTTCAGGCGATCAGCCACGGTGCGCAAAATTGCGTCACCCGTTTCGTGTCCCAGGCTGTCGTTGAATCCCTTGAAATAGTCCAGATCGACAAACAAGACCGCGGCCCGAGAGGTTTCGTTAGCCGCGCGCTTAAGCATTTCCTCGAGCTTACGAGTAAACAAAAAGCGGTTGGGCAGCGAAGTCATCGCATCGGTTTGGGAGATCTGCGACATGCGCGCGGTTGCGCTGTTGAGCTCTCTCGTTTTCTCACGCACACGCTCTTCAAGTGCGCGCTGGTAGCTCGAGAGCCGTTCGCGTGTTTCGGTCAGGGTGTGCGCGGTTTCGTTAAATGCGCGGACGGTTTCGCGCAAATCAGCGCTGCCACTGGCTTCGACCTCGGCAGAGAAGTCACCGCGAGCAAGCGAGCGAAGGCCGCCTGTGAGCGCCTGGAGTGAACGCGAATCCCGCCGCAGCTTGAGCCACCACAGGAGCGATGCCACAGCCACACCGAATATCAGCGCCACAAGGTGAAGCGGCCCAATTTGCTGCAAGAAGTTCAAGTTAGTGGTCTTCTCTCAATTCACTCGAATAGGAACGGAGTAGCTAAGCGACGGCAACCGGGATCGCGCCGATTTTTGATTGCCATTCGCGCGGTCCCGTTTGGTGAACGCTCACGCCGCTGCAATCCACCGCTACCGTTACCGGCATGTCTTTGACTTCAAATTCGTAAATGGCTTCCATACCAAGATCGGCGAAAGCGAGAACGCGTTGAGATTTGATTGCTTTCGAGACCAAGTATGCCGCGCCGCCTACCGCCATAAGGTACGCAGCGCGGTGTTTTTTAATGGCGTCGATACCAGCGGGCCCGCGCTCGCCTTTGCCCACCATGGCGATGAGCCCCGTTTTAGCAAGCATCATTTCGGTGAATTTATCCATTCGCGTCGCCGTCGTAGGGCCCGCAGGGCCGACGACCTCGTCGCGAACCGGGTCTACCGGACCCACGTAATAGATCACGCGGTTGGTGAAATCGACGGGGAGCGTTTCGCCCCGTTCAAGCATGTCTTGAATGCGTTTGTGCGCCGCGTCGCGGCCAGTCAACATTTTTCCGTTCAGAAGAAGCGTTTGGCCGGGCTTCCAGCTCGCGACTTCTGCGGGCGTGAGCTGGTCTAAATCCACGCGTTTGGATTGCTCGAGATTTGGCGTCCAGTTAACGTTTGGCCAAAGATCAAGCGAAGGCGGCTCCGCGTAGGCAGGTCCGGAGCCATCCATCACGACGTGGGTGTGTCGGGTTGCCGCGCAATTGGGGATCATCGCGACCGATTTGCCTACCGCGTGGGTGGGGAACGTCGCAATCTTTACGTCGAGCACGGTGGTCAGGCCACCCAAACCTTGCGCGCCGATACCAAGCGCATTGACCTTTTCAAAGAGCTCGATACGAAGCGCTTCCAATTTGTCTTTCGGGCCGCGTTTGAGCAAATCGTACATATCGATTGGCTCCATCAGCACCTCTTTGGCCATCGCCATGGCTTTTTCAGCCGTACCGCCCACGCCGATTCCAAGCATTCCAGGCGGGCACCAACCAGCGCCCATGGTGGGAACGGTTTTGAGCACCCAATCCACCAGCGAATCGCTTGCCTTGAGCATGGCGAAGTTGGACTTCATTTCGCTGCCGCCGCCCTTCGCCGCCACATCGATTTCCAGGGTGTTACCTGGAACGACTTTCATGGTGACAACCGCTGGCGTGTTGTCTTTCGTGTTCACACGAGAGAAGAGCGGATCGGCCACGACAGAGGCGCGCAACTTGTTGTCTGGATGCATGTACGCGCGGCGAACGCCTTCATTGATGGCATCGTCAAGGGTTCCGTAGGCGCCCTCGAATCCTTCGAAACGCACATCCATGCCGATTTTCAAGAACACATTCACGATGCCTGTGTCTTGACACAGCGGGCGCTTACCTTCGGCGCACATCCGACTGTTAGTCAGAATCTGTGCGATCGCATCTTTTGCGGCAGGGGCGGCTTCGCCCTCATAGGCGCGCGCTAGGTGCGCGATGTAATCCTCGGGGTGGTAATAGCTGATGTATTGCAGCGCGCCGGCGATGGTTTCGACAAGGTCCGCGGCTTTGATGATGGTTGCCATAAGTAATCCAGGAGATGCGAGAGATCGAGCGCCGCTGATTGCAGCGGCGCGTCGCTAATCGTTTTTGGTGCGGCCGTCTCGAGCCTTGGCTTCGTGCTCAGAAGGGGCCATCAAGCGATCGGTCGCAGCGATAGCCATGGCTGAGAGCAGAAACACAACATGAATCAGCGTTTGCCAAAGCAGCACTTTCTCGCTGTAGTTGGCCGCGTTGATAAATGTCTTAAGTAAATGGATCGACGAGATTCCGATGATCGCGGTTGCGAGTTTGACCTTCAAAACCGACGCATTAACGTGCGATAACCACTCAGGCTGATCGGGATGATTTTCAAGATTCATTCGCGAAACGAAGGTTTCGTAGCCGCCAACGATCACCATGATGAGCAAGTTTGAAATCATGACGACGTCAATCAGCGCGAGGACGACCAACATGATGATCGTTTCGTTTAGCTGCAGCACTTTTTGGCCAATGACCGTCTTGCCATCCGGGCTGTAGATGTTGATGTCGTAGCCGATGGCTTCAACCAAAATCCTTAGCGCCTCTTTGTCGCCAAACACCGCTTGCACGAGATGAACGAGTTCAACCCAAAAGTGAAAAACGTACACGCACTGCGCGACGATGAGGCCGATGTAGAGGGGCAACTGCAACCAGCGGCTGCCGAAAATTGCGAAGGGGAGCGGGCGCATGGCGCGCGCAGTGACAGGGGATTTAGATGAGCTCATGAGGCGAAGGCGCAGCGCCCCCGAGGCGAAACGACGCGCGCCGAAAGTACATTGCTAGTTTTTTTCGGCAGTTTAGCACCCGCAGTTCCCCGCTTCGCGCAGCGCAGATGTTCCTAAACTGCATTGCTTCAGCGTCGCAAGATGGGGCTCAGTTGGTCTATAAAAATATCTGTTTGAGACTGATTTAATTGGGGCTACAGTATAAAAATTAGAAAATCAAGTATTAATAGAAAAAGGCGGTAGTTTCTATTAAATTTCGGAAAAATAGCGAATGTTGATGTTCGATGGCGCGTCAGTTTTGCGTCATTCAACCCGCTCAAAATCGGATTGGTTGTGTTGCGCTCAACTTCGCGTTTGCGCCTATGGGCTCAAGAAAAACGCGGTGATACATTCAATCGGAAGATGCGCGGCGAAGCACCACGCGCTACACATTTAGGAGAGAAGACCATGTCAGCGATCGAATCGGTTTTAGTCGAAAACCGTGTGTTCCCACCGCCCGCGTCCTTCACGGCTCAGGCCAATGTGAAGCCCGAAGACTTCGCGGCGATGAAGGCGAAAGCGGCAAGCGATCATGCGGGGTTTTGGGCCGATCTGGCGCGCGAAAACTTGATTTGGTCAAAGCCCTTCACGAAATCGCTCAACGATACAAATGCGCCCTTTTTCAAGTGGTTCGAAGACGGTGAGTTAAACGCTTCTGTTCAGTGCCTGGATCGACATCTAAACACACCGGTCGCCGATAAAACCGCGATCATTTTTGAAGCCGATGGCGGACAGGTCACCACCATCACGTATCGCGAGTTGTACCAACGCGTTTGTCGTTTTGCCAACGGCCTCAAGTCGCTCGGCTACAAAAAGGGTGATCGATCTATTATTTACATGCCAATGTCGATTGAAGCCGTCATCGCGATGCAGGCATGCGCGCGCATTGGCGTCACGCATTCGGTGGTGTTTGGTGGGTTCTCGGCGAAGAGCTTGCAAGAGCGTATTGTTGATGTCGGGGCAACGCTCGTCATCGCTGCCGACGAGCAGATGCGCGGCGGTAAAGCGCTCGCGCTCAAGCCTGCCGTTGACGAAGCGTATGCGATGGGCGGCTGCGAGGCGGTGCGCCACACGGTGGTCTACAAACGCACGGGTGGCAACGTCGCTTACGGCCCAAAAGACATTGATTGGGCGGCGGTCGAGGGCGGCCAAAGCGATGATTGCCCGCCTGTAATGGTGGATGCCGAGCATCCGCTGTTCGTTCTGTACACGTCGGGCTCGACGGGTAAGCCGAAGGGCGTGCAGCATTCCACGGGCGGCTACATGCTTCACGCGATGCTGACCATGAAGTGGACGTTTGACATCAAACCGAACGACGTGTTTTGGTGTACGGCGGATGTGGGCTGGGTGACGGGCCATACCTACGTGTGCTACGGCCCACTCGCCACGGGCGCCACCGAGATCATCTTTGAAGGCGTCCCCACGTATCCGAACGCTGGCCGCTTCTGGGAAACGATCCAGAAACATCAGTGCACGATTTTCTACACCGCGCCAACGGCGATTCGATCACTCATCAAAGCTGCGGAAACAGCGCCCGATTTCGCACCCGTGAAATACGACATGAGCTCGCTTCGCTTGCTGGGATCGGTGGGCGAGCCGATCAATCCAGAAGCGTGGATGTGGTACTACAAAAACATTGGTGGTGAACGCTGCCCGATCGTTGATACGTTCTGGCAAACCGAAACGGGCGGTCACATGATTACGCCACTTCCCGGCGTAACCCCGCTCGTGCCCGGCTCCTGCACACAAGCCCTTCCAGGTATTGAGGCCGCCATCGTCGATGAGACTGGGAACGATGTGCCGAATGGCGCGGGCGGCATTTTGGTTGTGAAGAAGCCGTGGCCGTCGATGATCCGTACCATTTGGGGTGATCCCGAGCGATTCAAAAAATCGTACTTCCCAGAAGAGCTCAAAGGCTATTACCTGGCAGGCGATGGTGCGGTGCGCGATGCGGTTCACGGCAATTTCCGGATCACGGGCCGCATTGACGACGTACTGAACGTTTCAGGTCATCGCCTTGGCACGATGGAGATCGAATCAGCGCTTGTGGCGCACAGCGCACTTGTTGCCGAGGCTGCAGTGGTTGGGCGTCCTGACGACACGACGGGTGAGGCGATCGTGGCGTTTGTTGTGCTCAAAGGGCAGCGGCCGACTGATAAAGAAGGCGCAGCAAAGCTCGCGAAGGAGCTGCGCGATTGGGTGGCGAAGGAGATTGGCCCCATCGCTAAACCGAAAGATATTCGCTTCGGCGACAATCTTCCGAAGACGCGCTCTGGAAAAATCATGCGCCGGCTGCTTCGCTCTATTGCCAAAGGCGAAGCGATTACGCAAGACATCTCGACGCTCGAAAACCCAGCTATCCTGGAACAACTCAAAACGAGTCTTTAGAGTCGTTGAGCGCCTGAGCCTGTGGCCGTACGGCGTGTTTGCCGTGCGGCGGCTGAGTTTTTCCCCGCGGCCCGCCCGTGCAAAGTGAGTGTCGTGCTCACCCGCACTCGCGCCGGGCCAACACCTACTACACTCGCGCAGCTGGATTTTGGCTTCGCCCGTTGCGACGAAGTTAGGGATCCTGCCTTTCCGTCACCCACAGTATGCTCCCCTCTGAATGAACGCACTCATCGAAGTCGCCTTTGGCATGGTTTTCATTATTGGACTGCTCTACATCGCGCAGTTCGTCGTGGGAATCTTTAATTGGCCAGCCCGCCATAACAATGCGATTTACCGTTTTCTAGGCTTCCTCACCTCGCCCGTAACGCGGGGCGTTCGCGCGCTGACGCCCGCGAAGGTCGCTGACCGCCACGTTCCTGTAGTCGCGTTTATTCTGCTTTTTTGGCTGTATTTCGTGCTGCTTTATCTCCGTGTGTGCGGGCGCTTCCCAACACTTCCGATGTGCTTCTGACGATAAGGTTTGCCGCGTGAGCGCGGCAGATACACTCCGCGCTTATGAGTGCTTTTTCTACTTGGTTTCACACGCAAACGGCGACTTGGGCGCTAGTTTTTAAGATGCGCGATATCGCCGTTGAGCGATACGAAAAGATTCTCGCGACCGATCCGACACATACGCTGACTCGCGCCCGGCTCGCGTTTCTGTTTGCTGAAGCTGGCGACCATGGACGAGCCGTCTCGGAGTTCGAACGCGTCGTTCAACAAAAGCCAGACGACAGTGATAGCTGGTTCAACTTAGGCTACCTGTTGCAAGAGGCCTCGCGCCACACCGAAGCGATCGCCGCTTTCGAGCGCTCAATCAAGCAAAACGAAAAGCAAGATCGTGCTTGGTATGGAAAGGCGCTCTCGCTTATCGCGTTGAAACGAGATGACGATGCGCTCGCGCCGCTTCGCAAGAACGTTGAATTGCAGCCGATGAGCCCTTACGGGCACATGGAGCTGGCGCGCGCTTATTTTCGATTGGGCGACCACGATCGTTGCGAGAAGCAGATGCGCAAGCTAAAGGGGTTCGACCCCAAGAACGCTGCAGTGCTCGAAGACGAAACGGGCATCATGATCGGCATCGAACGCTGGTGGAAGAAGTAGGGTCCTTCGCGAGTGCTGCAGCGCGGCGTCTCCGGTTCCTTTTTTCCAGCGGGCGTCACTTTCGGGGGAACTCGATGCCGCCCGCGCGGCAAGACTAGTTTGCCGATTGAGATTCGAGCGCGACTCTGGCCGAGCGCTTCACACTCGCGTGGGTGACGCAACCGTCCGACCTGACGCGACCCAAGGTTGCGCTTGTCACCGTAAATACTGCTCGTGCACTCCAAGCCAGAGTAGCCCTGAGCCAAGCCGCCCTGGCGCTCTTCTTTTCCCTGACATGATTCTTACGCTGCGGCGCAGCAGAAAACATATTTCATTCCGGGTAAACACGCGCTAGGTTTAGAACAAAAACTCAGCTACTCTTCGAAGCTGGTACGTATGCGCGATCTGTCATTGGGGATTGTTGCGCATGCGAGTTGTGAACAACCGAGGAGGATATCGATGCAATTAACTGATAAGCATCGTGAGTACTGGTCTAGAAACCTGCGACTCACTGCCGTTCTGTTAGCCATCTGGTTTGTAGTCACCTTTGTGGTGGGTTTTTTAGCGCGCGATACGTTCAGCTTCAATTTCTTGGGCTGGCCATTCGCTTTCTGGATGGGGGCGCAGGGCTCACTTGTCGTCTACGTAGTCATCATTTGGTATTACGCACGCTACATGAATAAGCTCGATCAAGAGTACGGCGTCGCCGAAGGAGAAGAAGAATGAGTGGCGCTACTTCACAAAAAGCGTTTACCGCGCAGCTGAAAAAGATTTACACCTGGTACACAGGTGGATTCGTTTTCTTCGTGATCGCGTTGACGATCCTTGAGCTGATGGGCATGCCCCGCCAGTGGATTGGCTACGTTTTCTTGATCGCAACCGTGCTTCTCTACGCGGGTATCGGCGTAATGAGCCGCACGTCGGACGCTTCTGAATACTACGTCGCCGGTCGACGCGTACCAGCGGTATTCAACGGTATGGCAACGGGCGCAGACTGGATGTCAGCAGCGTCGTTTATCGGTATGGCCGGTACGCTCTACCTCCAAGGCTACTCGGGCCTCGCCTTTATTATGGGCTGGACGGGTGGCTACGTGTTGGTGGCGCTCTTCCTTGCACCCTACCTGCGTAAATTTGGTCAGTTCACCATTCCTGATTTCCTAGGCGCGCGTTATGGCGGTAACCTCGCACGTTTCGTCGGCGTGTTGATCGCGATTCTCTGCTCCTTCGTGTACGTGGTGGCGCAGATCTACGGTGTTGGCCTCATCACCGCTCGCCTGACGGGTTTGTCGTTCGAAGTGGGTGTGTTTGTAGGCTTGGCAGGCATTTTGGTCTGTTCGTTCTTGGGCGGCATGAAAGCGGTTACCTGGACGCAAGTCGCGCAGTACATCATCCTGATCATCGCCTACATGATCCCGGTTGTCTGGTTGTCGGTGAAACACACAGGAATCCCGCTGCCGCAACTGGTGTATGGCTCGGTGCTTCAAAAAGTGACCGCGCGTGAAGCTGAGTTGATCGATGCCAAAACGCCAGCGGGCGCCAAAGAGGCAGAGGTTCGCAAGATCTTCGCTGATCGCGCTTCTGCGGCTGAGGCGAAGCTCAAAGCGCTCCCGGGGTCGTATGACACCGAGAAGGCGGCCCTGCAAAAAGCGGTTGACGATGCGAAGGCTGCAAATGCTGCACCTGAGGTGGTTGCTGCAGCCCAGAAGTCGCTCGATGGCTATCCAAAGGATGCAAAAGCCGCCGAAGCTGCTTGGAAGCGCGATGCTGCAGTGAAGGCGCGCGCTAATGCGCCGCTTCGCCACGCCGAGGCTTTCCCCGCGAAAGACGACAAAGCCCGAGACATCGCACGGAAGAACTTCCTAGCGCTCATCTTCTGCTTGATGGTCGGTACCGCAGCACTGCCGCACATTCTGATGCGCTACTACACCACGCCTAGCGTGAAAGAAGCGCGCAGCTCGGTGTTCTGGTCGCTCTTCTTCATCTTCTTGCTGTACTTCACAGCGCCTGCACTCGCCGTATTGGTGAAATTCGATGTCTACACGTTGTTGGTCGGCTCCGAGTTCGCGAAGTTACCGGCGTGGGTAGCGTCCTGGTCGAAAGTCGACCCGTCGCTGCTATCGATTGTTGACGTCAATAAAGACGGCATTGTTCAGCTCGCCGAAATTGCGATTGGTGGCGATATCGTGGTGTTAGCAACGCCCGAAATTGCCGGCTTACCGTACGTGATTTCTGGCTTGGTCGCCGCAGGCGGTCTCGCAGCAGCGCTTTCAACGGCTGATGGACTGCTGCTCACCATCGCTAACGCGCTCTCGCACGATCTCTACTACAAGATGATCAATCCAAATGCATCGACCGCAACGCGTGTGGGTGTGTCGAAGGCGCTGCTATTGGTGGTTGCCTTGCTCGCTGCGTACGTTGCATCGCTGAAGGTCGCGGACATTTTGTTCTTGGTGTCAGCGGCGTTCTCGCTCGCAGCGGCTGGATTCTTCCCGGCGCTCGTGCTGGGCATCTTCTGGAAGCGCACGACGGGTATTGCCGCTGTGTTGGGCATGGTCGCAGGCACTGTGGTCACGTTCTATTACATGGCGACAACGCAGCCTTGGATGCGTAGCGTATTCGGCGTCACCTCGCCAGTGTCCGACAATACTTGGTGGGATATTGCGCCGATCTCGGCCGGTGTCTTTGGTGTGCCGCTTGGCTTCGCGATCATCATCATCGTGAGCTTGATCACACCCGCGCCTAAGCGTGAAGTTCAAGAATTGGTTGAGCATGTTCGCTATCCGAACCTGCGCGGCGATACGATGAACACTACGTCTAACTAAGGCAAGGCTGCCCAGCGTAAGCTGGGCTAGCTTGAAATAAAAAACCCGCGTCAAGCGGGTTTTTTATTTGCCTCTCGCCCTAGCAAAACAACGAGGAGAGGCGATAAGTTGCTGCGCCTACGTGCTTCAAAGTACACCGCTATTTTGTTGCGGGCTCCGTCGACTTGAACGATGCGCGTGCAGACAGTTTCTTATTGAGTTTCGCGAGGTTCGGATGGGCGCTCGCCCACTCGATATCGGGAAATCGAAAATCGAGGTAACCCAGCGCGCAGCCCACCGCGATGTCGGCAAGGCTCAACGCATTACCTGCGCAGAATGTGCCTTCACCAAGCCCGCGCGACATCTCGATGACGCTCACGGTGATTTTTTCACGCTGACGTGCGATCTGCTTTGCGCTTGATTCATTCTGATCCGGGCGCATCGATTCCAACCGCGCGGTGAGCGCCGCGTCCAGCAGACCATCGGCCAGCGCTTCCCATCGCTTGATCAGAATGCGATCGCGCGAACCGTCGGGGATCAGTCGGTGAACTGGAGAGAGCCCATCGAGATACTCTACGATCACTCGCGAATCAAACAAGCTCCAGCCATCGTCGGTGATGAGCGCTGGAACTTTGCCAAGCGGATTGGCGGCGATCAGTTCTGGATTAATGATCCACGGATCGCTCGGAACGATCTCCAGTTCGAGTTTCTTTTCTGCAGCCACGATACGCACTTTTCGTGCATAGGGGCTGGTAACGGAATACAACAGTTTCATGCTTCAACAACTCAACAACCGGATGACGAATCTAGCACGCGATGACATTCGGCATACGCTTGAATACACACTCCACGACGAGCGGCGATAATTCTCGTATTCCTCGCAACACTTTGTTCGGAATACTCTGTGAATTCCGGCAGACGTATTTCGCTGACGTTTTATGCCATCTCTTGATCCGATCTCCGCAATCTCGCCGCTCGACGGCCGCTACCAAAAGAAGGTTGCAGCACTGAGCGACTCGTTTAGCGAATTTGCACTGACACGCGAGCGCATTCGCGTCGAGCTCGCGTGGCTCAAATCACTCGCGGCCGAAAGGGCAATTGAAGAGTTGCCGCCGTTATCCGCCGATGCCATCGCGTTTTTAGACAAGATCGTCGCTGAGTTTTCGCCCCCGGAAGCGCTCGCCGTTAAGGCGATCGAAGCCACGACCAATCACGATGTGAAGGCCGTTGAATATTGGATCAAAGAACAATTCAAGAAGCTTCCCGAGCTCGCCGCGCACGCTGAATTCGTGCACTTCGCTTGTACGTCTGAAGACGTCAACAATGTATCTCACGCACTCATGCTCAAGCGCGGCGTGTTCGACACTTGGCTTTCCCAGTTTGATCACGTTGTTGCAGCGCTGAGCAAAGTGGCGATCGCTACCGCCGCAATGCCGATGCTCTCTCGCACCCACGGTCAGGCCGCAACGCCATCGACCATGGGCAAAGAAATCTCGCTCTTTGTTGATCGCTTGCGTGCGGCGCGGGCCCGGGTCGTCAACGTTCCCTTGCGCGCCAAGATGAACGGCGCGGTGGGCAACTACAACGCCCATCTCTCAGCGTATCCAAATGTCGATTGGCCCGCACTGTCTAAGCGAACCGTTGAATCGCTCGGCCTGACCTGGCAGCCGATGAGCGCGCAGATCGAGCCGCATGATTACATGGCCGAGCTCTTCGATGCCATGGCGCGCATCGACACCATCTTGATTGATTTTTGTCGCGATACATGGGGCTACATCTCGCTTGGCTTCTTCAAACAAAAGTTGAAAGCGGGCGAGATCGGTTCGTCAACGATGCCGCACAAAGTCAATCCGATCGATTTCGAAAACGCCGAGGGAAACTTTGGTTTAGCGAATGCGCTGCTGCGGCACCTCTCGGAGAAACTGCCCATCTCCCGCTGGCAGCGCGATCTCACCGATTCAACGGTGCTTCGTAACATGGGCGTTGCGGTCGGCTACTCCATGCTTGGCCTAGTGTCTGCGCTGCAAGGTATTGGCAAACTCGAAGTGAATGCCGACGCAATGTTGAAGGACCTGGACCAGAATTGGGAAGTGCTGGCAGAGCCGATACAAACCGTGATGCGCCGCTACGCGGTCGCCGGCGCATATGAGCAGCTCAAAGAGTTAACCCGCGGCCAGCGCGTCACGCCTGAAGCGTTTGCGAAGTTCATTGATGGACTCTCGATACCGGCGGACGCGAAGGCAAGCCTCGCAGCGCTGACCCCAGCCAAGTATGTCGGGCTCGCGGAGACGCTGGCGCGTGAGTACGGAGCCACCTCCTAGCGATCCCGTGCTACTGCGGGGGCAGAGGCAAGAGCCTCTTGGTCGAAGCCACCAAAACTCCGAACAGCTTTGGTAGTTTATGCGCAGTTAATTGGGGCTAGCGCATGTCTAGCTTAGATATCGAAAATCGGTTTTCTGCGTGCTAGTCCTGATAAAGAAAACGACAAACCGGCAAAGCTATCGCTTTCGCGGCGCGCTCACCGACAAGCTAAGTGAGTCAAACAATCACCGCCGTGTGTATTGCACTGATTCCGCACAAACATAGGGTCGATTCGATGTTTTGCGCCGAATTGATGCGCCTAGAATCGTCCTAGCTAATTTGGAGGTGCTTCGATGGATACAGCTTTCTTCACGCGCGGTACGGTCGGTGTTGCTTGCGCAATTGCGGCGTCTTTCGCTTTCGCGCAGACGCCTGCCGCGAGCCCCGCGCCGGACAAAAATCTCGGACGCAATCTCGCTGCGAACTGCGCGAATTGCCACGGCACGAATGGCAAGAGCGTGGCCGAAGTGCCTTCGCTCAATGGCGTCCCGGCCGCGTTGACGATCCAAAAGATGAAGGACTATCGCGACGGTAAATTGCCTGCAACGATCATGCATCAGCTGGCGAAGGGCTATACGGACGCACAGATTGAGGCAATCGCCAATTACTTCGCGAAGCAACCTAAATAAGACGAGGAACACATCATGACTGTTATCAATCAAACTCGTCGCGATCTCGTTAAAGGCGCGAGTGCGCTCGGCTTGGTCGGCCTATCGGCTTTCGCGGGCGGCTGTGCAACGATCGGCGGTAATGCGAAACCGAAAGTCGTTGTTGTTGGCGGTGGTTTCGGTGGCGCAACCGCAGCTAAATACATCGCGATGTGGAGCGAAGGCAAGATCGATGTCACGCTTGTAGAGCGTGGTGACGCGTTTGTTTCGTGCCCGATATCAAATCTTGTGGTCGGCGGTTCACGTCAGCTTGCCGATGTCACGATCGGTTACGGTGGGCTCGAAAAATATGGTATCCGTCGCGTGAAAGGTGAAGCCACTGGCTTTGATCCCGCAAAGAAAACGCTTGCGCTTGCCGATGGCACAAGCCTTCCATACGACCGCCTAATCCTTTCGCCCGGCATCGATTTCATGTACGAAACCTTGCCAGGTCTTGCTACAGGCGAAGCAAAAAGCCGTGTGCTCGCGGCGTGGAAAGCCGGGCCCGAGACTGTCGCGCTGCGTAATCAGTTGACGGCGATGAAAGACGGCGGCGTCTACGCGATTCACATTCCGAAAGCGCCGTATCGCTGCCCACCGGGTCCGTATGAGCGCGCATGCCAAGTGGCTTGGTATTTCCAACAAGCGAAGCCGAAGTCAAAGGTACTCATCCTTGATGCGAACGAAGACGTTGTATCGAAGAAAGGGCTCTTCACGAAAGCGTGGAATGGTCAATACAAAGGATTGATTGAATACCGCAACAACCAAGAGATTACTGACGTTGATGCGCGCACGCTCTCGCTCAAAATGAGTTTTGGCGACGACGTGAAAGCCGATGTGTTGAACGTGCTACCGCCAATGCGCGCTGGCAACATCGCTACCGCGAATGGTCTCAACAATTCAAACAAGCGCTGGTGCCAAGTCGATTGGCTCACCTACGAATCAACCGCCGTTCCCGGCGTTCATATCCTTGGCGATGCATTGCAGATTGCACCCGCGATGCCAAAGAGCGGTCATATGGCCAATCAACACGGCAAAGTGTGCGCTGCGGCGATCGTTGAGCTAC
The DNA here is from genome assembly GCA_013298145.1 of Betaproteobacteria bacterium. Lineage (GTDB taxonomy): Bacteria > Pseudomonadota > Gammaproteobacteria > Burkholderiales > Casimicrobiaceae > Casimicrobium. The sequence continues at coordinate 232,497 of JAAFJO010000004.1, read as the reverse complement.
TCACCGGCGGTACCGTCAGTCAAACCCCGATGGTTGCCAACACCTGCTACAGCTTCATCGACGACAAAAATGTTGTCCACGTCGCGAGCGTTCATCGCTACGATCCAGCGCAGAAAACAATGGTGACCGTGCAAGGCAGTGGCGGGCTTTCTGCGGAGCAGAATGCGCTGGAGGGGGTTTATGCGAATTCGTGGGCTCGAAATATCTGGGCCGACATGCTCACGTAACGACGTAGCGTCGTCAGATCGGCGCATTGCTTCGTTGGGCGCTCGCTCGTGTACAAAAGTACACGTCGCGAACGCCCGCCTCGCACTGCATCCGATCTGTCTTAGCTACGTCGTTCCGTGGGTAACGAATTGTGGGCGCGGGCTTGACCGCGCTTAATTCTTTTGCGCTGCTGGCTTCGAGCCTAACGCGGTAATGATCCCGAGCGCGATGTACACAAAACCAGAAACAAGTCGCTCACGTTGCCATATCTTTGGTGACCGCACGAGCCACGGACGTATTGCGCCTGCGAGTAGCGCATAAAGCGAGTCGACCACGACTGAAATTGATACGTAAATCATTCCCAGCAGAAATAGCTGGGTTGGCACGTTTCCGCGGCTTGTGTCAACGAACTGCGGTAGAAACGCAATGAAAAAAATCGCGGTCTTTGGGTTAAGCGCCGCGACCCAGATGCCTTGATTGAAGATTGATCGAAGCGGCGCTGCTTCAACTTCTGTTGCGTTCAATTCAGCTTTCTTCGTGAGTGCGCGAATGCCCAGATAAATGAGGTAGGCCGCACCCGCGTACTTGACGAATTCGAATACCGCTGCGCTTGACAGAACAATTGCGGAAATGCCGAGTGCCGCCGCGACAACGTGAACCATTGCACCGAGCTGAACGCCAAGTACGCTCGCAATGCCTGCGCCTTTGCCCTGAGAAACACTACGTGTCACAATGTACAAAACACTGGGACCAGGCGTTAGCAGTAGGACTAACGCCGCCACGACAAATAGTTCGATTTGCGAAAAATTCATTTCACCTGTTCCTTCGACGGTTCTGTAGGGTGAGCACCCTGTGCCCACGCGTTTTCAAATTTCTCGTTTCTGAAAATACCCGCGTACATCCGAGTAGTACGCGATCGCCAACACTGCGCCCCAATAAATCGCGGCTGCTTCAATCAACGCGGTTTCGAGTCCGGTGCTCAACGTCGGGCCAAATGTCGGTGACGCGATCAGCGTGAGTGCGGTGATGTAGAGCGCGAGCGTGCGTCCCCAACGCTTCAATAGCAGCAGACCTACAAATGCGGCGATCCACGCTACGAGCATCAGCACAGCGAAAACAATGAGCGCCCACTCGTTTTCCGCGTCCCAAGGCAGTGGTTCGTTTTCGTATGCAGCGACGAGCTCGGGCGAAAAGCTGTTCGGCAAAAACGCTGCGCCGATGCTTGCGAACGCGAGTGCGACGTAAAGCCAAATGATCAAGCGAAATTTTGATGCGGTCATTTAGTTTGTCGCTTTATGTTTGCGCGAATCCATTCGGCAGACGATTCTTTGGCAATTTCACTTGCGATTAATACAAGTCCTGTGGGGTGAAGACTTCACGCCCAAGCGCACTTAGTCTTCGCGAGTCGCGCTTGGCAACGTTAGCGTTACTTCATCTTGCGTGGTCGACGCGATCAATTCGTCGCCAATCGATAGATTCATGCGGGTGAGCAGTTCTTTCGGAAGCGGAAGGAATGCTTCCTCGCCGAGATCAATGAGTTCGATTTTGTGAATCATGTGTCAACGTGTGTGTGTTTGGTATTGAGTTGATGTTATCGAGTGCGAGTGCACGCAGCAATTTCAACTGCGGGTGCAATATCTCTGTCATCCCCGCGAAGGCGGGGATCCACTCGTGCGCAAGTGTCTCGTTACTGCAGCACGCTAGCGATTTGTAATAGTGGGTTCCCGCTTTCGCGGGAATGACAGCCTATGCCGGGGCGTCAATAGTCTGTTGAGGCACGACGCTTGGTCTTTGTTGCAACAGCACCACATCCTAAAACACACGTTGTGAAACGCGTTTCTATTTTTCAGCGAATGCGGAGGTTGTGCGCTGCAGCGAATGCGGTGGGTTGTTTCGTCGAAGCGTATCGCCGCTAAACCCACGTAAACAAAAGCGTTTTTCCATTTTTCGCACAATGTGGAATGGGGTTCCGTATGTTGCGTTGCGCAATTTGAAATCGATTTTCGACTTATGGAAACTTGCACATCCTGCAAGGCTATTGCAACACATTGTTTTGAAACGTTTTTTTCAACTTCTTGTGGCGTTCATGCGTTAGCGGTTTTATGCTGCGAAGCAACAGAGTTTGATTTGTGATGTTTCCGCTAGTTGGAAGCGCATCAATGAAGGGCTCCGGAAATCAGCAGTTGTTAGTCAAACCGTCACCGATTGAAAGAGGTACGCACCATGAATCAAGCATCCCGCGATAACGTACAAAATGCCATGGCCACCGCCACCGCCAAGCTCGCCGACCAGTGGGCACGCGATGCGCGTTGGAAGGGCATCACGCGCAACTACAGCGCCTCCGACGTGGTGCGCCTGCGGGGATCGGTGCAGCCCGAATACACGATCGCGAAGCGCGGCTCGGAAAAGCTCTTCAGCCTTTTGAACAGTGAACCGTTCATCAATTCGCTCGGCGCGTTGACCGGCAACCAGGCGATGCAACAAGTGAAAGCTGGCCTGAAGGCCATTTACCTGTCCGGCTGGCAAGTCGCGGGTGACGCGAACTTGGCGGGCGAGATGTATCCCGATCAGTCGCTCTATCCGGCGAACTCGGTGCCGAGCGTGGTGAAACGTATCAACAACACGCTGATGCGGGCTGACCAAATCCAGTGGATGGAAGGCAAGAACGACATCGATTACATGGCACCAATCGTCGCTGACGCAGAAGCCGGTTTCGGCGGCGTGTTGAACGCCTACGAGCTCATGAAAGCAATGATCGAAGCGGGCGCTTCCGGCGTTCACTTCGAAGATCAACTCGCGAGTGTGAAGAAATGTGGCCACATGGGCGGTAAGGTGCTCGTGCCAACGCGTGATGCGGTCGAAAAACTGCAGGCAGCACGTTTTGCCGCCGACGTGATGGGCACGCCCACCGTACTTCTCGCGCGCACCGATGCAGAGGCAGCGGATCTCGTGACAAGCGATATCGATGAAAACGATCGCCCGTACATCACGGGCGAGCGCACCGTTGAAGGCTTCTTCAAGACGCGTCCTGGTTTCGATCAAGCGCTGTCGCGTGGCTTGGCTTACGCGCCTTACGCTGATTTGATTTGGTGTGAAACTGGCAAGCCTGATCTCGAATTCGCTCGCAAGTTTGCTGAAGGTATTCACAAGCACTTCCCAGGCAAAATGCTCGCGTACAACTGCTCGCCGTCGTTCAACTGGAAGAAGAATCTTGACGAAGCAACGATTGCGAAATTCCAGCGCGAACTCGGTGCAATGGGCTACAAGTTCCAGTTCATCACGCTCGCAGGCTTCCATTCACTCAACTACGGCATGTTCAACTTGGCCTACGGCTACGCACGTAACAACATGAGCGCGTTCGTTGAATTGCAAGAAGCAGAGTTCGCGGCAGCAGAGCGCGGATTCACCGCTGTGAAGCACCAGCGTGAAGTGGGCACGGGTTACTTCGACGCAGTGACGCAAGTGATCCAAGGCGGCAAGAGCTCAACGACTGCATTGCACGGATCGACCGAAGACGAACAGTTCTTCGATCAAAAGCCGGCGCTCAAAATGGCCGTTGGACAAAACGATTAATGCAGGTTAGACAAAAGAACTTCGCGGGTGTTAGCGTTACGGAAAACCCGCGAAAGTGCTTAAAAACGACACCAGCGAAACTTAAATTTATCGGTCGCTAGCCCCAATAAAACAAGGGCTATCTATTAAATGCTGAACGGCATTGCGACGACAGAACGTGTGACGCGGGTCATGTACATGACCCTATAATCGCCGCTGATTTCCTCGAGGAGGAGGGAAGCCTTGGCCCGCATCTGCGAAAGCATTTGCGGGTTTTCTTTTTTGTGGAACGTGACTCTCAACCGCGGCGCGAGCTAGGCGTCGATCGAACTCTGCCGTCCCCTCGGCGGTGGCGATGCGCGCGATGGAGTCTACGCGCGAATGAGGTGATGCCTCACGCGACAAGCGCTTGCGACGCAATCACTTCCGCGCGCACTTGCTCAGTGAGCTCGCCTTTAAGCGCAGCAAAGTCTGCGGTCGTTTTGATGGAGTAGTGGCGTGGATGTGCGAATGGAATCTCGCGATCGAGCTTGATGCGGCCAGGACGCGCACTCATCACGACGACGCGTGAGCCCATGAAAACGGCTTCGTCGATATCGTGGGTGACGAACAGAATCGTTTTGCGCTCTGCTTCCCAGATGCTGAGCAAGTGCTCTTGCATCAGCTCGCGGGTTTGGTGATCGAGCGCGCCGAAGGGCTCGTCCATCAGGAGCATTCGGGGATTGTTCGCGAGCGCGCGGGCGAGCGCGGTGCGCTGCTGCATGCCGCCCGAGAGCTGCTTCGGAAAGTGACTTTCAAAGCCAACGAGCCCAACCTTCTTTACAAACGAATGCGCGATCGTGAGTTGCTCTTCGCGCGGCAGACCGCGTTCGCGCAAACCGAAGCAGATGTTCTCTAACACCGTGAGCCACGGAAACAGGGTGTAGCTTTGAAACACCATGCCACGATCCGCGCCGGGACCATCGATCACCTTGCCATCCAAAAGCACATCGCCGGAAGTTTGTCGGTCAAGTCCGGCAACGATGCGAAGGAGCGTGCTCTTGCCGCAACCCGAAGGACCGAGAATAGTGATGAAGTCGTTCTCGGCGACTTCGAGGTTGGTGGATTCAAGCGCGAGGGTTGGCGCGCGGTGTTTGGCTTCGAAAGTACGCGAGACGCCGCGAATGGATAGGATGCTCATGTCACGCCTTTCCCAGCGCAGCCCAAGGAAAGAATCTCTGGTTCGCGAACTTAAACAGAAGATCGCTCACGAGGCCGATCACCCCAATCACGATGATGCCAAAGATGATTTGATCGGTCGCGAGTAGCGCTTGTGAATTGGTGATCATGTAGCCGATGCCGCTGGATGCGCCGATGAGTTCGGCGACGATTACGTAAGTCCACGCCCAGCCGAGCACCATGCGCAAAATCTCGGCGATCTCAGGTGCGGCGCTCGGAATCAACACGCGTTTGACCAAACTCGCATCGCTCGCCCCGAGGGTGTACGCCGCCTCAACCAAATCGCGTCGCGTGTTGCCCACGACAACCGCAATCATGAGTACGAGCTGAAAGAAAGAGCCGATGAAGATCACGGCAAGCTTTTGCTCTTCGCCGATGCCTACCCACAAAATTAAAAGCGGAATGAACGCAGAGGCAGGCAGGTAGCGGGAGAATGAAACAAAAGGCTCGAAGAAGGCTTCAATCGGCTTGTATGCGCCCATCGCCACGCCCAGTGGCAGCGCAATGGCGGCTGCGATCAAGAAGCCGCCAACGACGCGCCACACCGTCATCCCGATATCCTTCAAAAAACCCATTTCGGTGATCAGCGTGTAGCCGCTTTTCACCATCGTGATGGGATCGGCGAGGAATGTTTTTGAGACGTAGCCACCGAACGTCGCGACCGCCCACACGGCAAAAAAGAGCATAAAGAAACTCACGCCAAGCGTGATGCGCTTCGTCGTAGAAATGGGAGAAAGGGGTTTCAAAGTAGCATCCCAGCGTTATGTCAGATCGCCCAATTTTATTGGGCTAGCAATCAAATAAAGCGAATTATTGACAAAGCGCCTAATTTCGGTTTCGGTCCCATTAAATCGGGCCGTGGCATCGTGAGTTTGTGCGCGCTGCAGTGTTGCGAGTCTCTTCTCAAGGCGAGTGTCGAAGCTGCGCACGCATGCGCGGTCAAGCCCGCGCCTACACATTTACTGTAGGCGACGGCTTGACTTCGCTTCGCTACTTGATGAATCGCGTATCCGCCAATTTCGAGATATCTGGAATCTGCTTGATGATTCCGAGCTCGAGCAGCAAATCTGCCGCTTCCTTGCTGAACGCCGCGTGCTCACCTGCGAAGAATTTTTGATTCGCCGCTTTGTCTTGCCAGCGCAAAAACTTCTGGCTGTTCTCAAACTGCTCGGCAGTTTGTTTTACGTCCGCGCCCATGATCCCAAAGCTTTTCTGCGGCTCCTTATTGATCATCTCAAGCGCTTCGAAATACGAGTTCGTGAGGGCTTGCGCAGCTTTCGGATTCTCCGCGAGGAATTTCGGCGTGCAGCCAAACGTGTCCATCACCATCGGATAGTCGAGCGTGGTTGCGATGATCTTGCCTGCTTCTGGCTTGGCGCGAACCGACGAAAGGAATGGCTCGTAGGTCATCGCGGCGTCAAGATCGGCTGTGCCCGCAATCATGGCGTTTGCTGCGGCCTGAGGCTCAAGGTTCACGATCTTTACGTCCTTCGTGGAAAGGCCGTTCTTCTTGAGCATCCACGCGAGCGTGAAGTATGGCGCCGTGCCGGGGGCACTTGCGGCAACTGTTTTGCCTTTCAGATCGCTGATCTTTGCAATCGCGGGTTTCACAACCATTCCGTCGGCACCGAAACTCTTATCGAGCTGGAAGATTTGAGTCGTTGCGACGCCGTTTGCGTTCCACACGATCCAGGTTTCGACCGTAGTTGCCGCGCACTGGATATCGCCGGACGCGATGGCGAGATGGCGATCTTTCTGTGGAATCTTCCGGATCGTGACGTCCAGTCCGTTCTTCTTAAAAATGCCAGCCTCTTTCGCAAGCGTAAGCGGCGCAAAGCCCGTCCAGCCTGAAATGCCAATGCCAACTTTCGTGTCTTGTGCGACGGCGCTCGCGCTTACGAGCGCGAGAACGGTGGATGTAATCGCGGTAGCGATCAATGGTTTCTTCATAACGGTTTCCTCCCAAAAATTAGACTAAAGCGATGTCGGTCAATGCTACGCGCACGACGATCAGGTTGGTATCCAAAGCGGCGGTAAATGAGCTGATGCAGGTAGTGCGCGAAACACTTTCGACAACGCGCCATGTTTCACAAGCGCACTGGCGCGTTCAATATCAGGTGCAAGGTATCGGTCTTCGCTTACAAACGGACATTCAGCTCTAAGCAATCCGTGTGCCGCTTCGAGCGCGGGTGAGCTACTGAGGGGTCGAAGGAAATCGATGCCCTGCGCGGCTGCGAGTAGCTCAATACCAAGAATATGCGCGGTGTTCTCGATCATCGCCTGTAAGCGACGCGCTGCGAATGTTGCCATCGACACGTGATCTTCTTGATTGGCGGAGGTGGGCAAACTATCGACGCTCGCAGGGTGTGCGAGCGACTTGTTTTCGCTCGCGAGCGAGGCCGCTGTCACATGCGCGATCATGAAGCCCGAATTCAGTCCGGCGTCTGGCGTTAGAAATGCGGGTAAGCGCGACACTGCGGTGTCGATCAGCATCGCGATGCGACGCTCGGCAATTGCGCCAACTTCCGCAATCGCTACCGCCATGGAATCAGCCGCCAGCGCGACCGGCTCCGCGTGAAAGTTACCGCCCGAAATCAGCTCGTTCGTATCGGCGAAGACCAGTGGATTATCAGTCACCGCGTTGGCTTCACGCACCAAAACGAGCGCGGCGTGCCTCAGTTGATCGAGGCATGCACCAATCACTTGCGGCTGACAGCGCAGACAGTACGGGTCTTGCACGCGATCATCGTTTTCTTCATGCGATTTACGGATCGCGCTACCGGCGAGCAGCGCGCGATAGTATTTCGCGACATCGATCTGCCCCGGTTGGCCGCGAACTTCGTGAATGCGAGGATCGAATGGGCCATCACTGCCACGCGCCGCATCAACGGTGAGAGCGCCGACCACCAATGCGGCTTCGAGCACGGGTTCGAAGGTGATAAGGGCATGCAGCGCAAGCGCGGTTGAAACTTGCGTGCCGTTGATGAGCGCTAACCCTTCCTTCGCTTCGAGCGTCAGCGGTTTAACCCCTGCGCGCAAAAGCGCATCGTGTGCAGGAACGCGCGCGCCATTGACCAGCATCTCGCCTTCGCCTAGAAGCGCTAGTGTCATGTGCGAAAGCGGCGCGAGATCGCCCGACGCGCCGACAGAGCCTTGCGATGGGATGTAGGGGACGAGGCCAGCGTTGTAGGCCGCTATCAGCGTATCGATAACGATAGGGCGAACACCCGAATGCCCGCGCGCCAGACTTGCCGCCTTCAGCGCGAGGATTAAGCGCACGACCGCGGGCGCCATCGGCTCGCCTACACCCACTGAGTGGGAGCGAATTAAATTGAGCTGGAGCGTAGCGAGGTCTTCGCGTGAGATACGTTTCGATGCGAGCTTTCCGAAGCCGGTATTGACGCCGTAGACCGGATCGTCTCCTGCGGCGGCGCGGGCGACCACCGCGTAGCTCTTCGCAATCGCGTCATGTGCGCGTGCGGGCAATGTGAGCGAGTGCGTGCCTGCGTGCAAGCTTTGCAGATCGTCGAGCGTCAATGCACCAACGTTTAATTCAAATGAGACCAATCCATGCTTTCCAAAAATCTGTGTCGTGTGCGGCCAATATCCCCGCCGAGTGTCCCTCCCCCTTCAAGGGGGAGGCTAGGAGGGGGATGGGGTTTTGTGGCGGATGGGGCGCGAACCCCATCCCCACCCTAACCCTTCCCTTGAAGGGGAGGGGACTACCTTCCTAGCATCGGCAGACGTAGCTCATGCTCACGCGCACACTGCTTCGCTACCTCATAGCCCGCATCAGCATGTCGCATGACGCCCGTTGCCGGGTCGTTCCATAGCACTCGTTCGATCCGCTTTGCGGCAGCTTCAGTGCCATCAGCAACGATCACTACGCCTGAATGCTGGGAATAACCCATACCGACGCCGCCGCCGTGATGGAGCGATACCCAGGTCGCGCCTCCCGCCGTGTTCAACAGCGCGTTGAGTAGTGGCCAATCGGAAACTGCGTCAGATCCGTCCATCATTGCCTCAGTCTCACGATTCGGTGACGACACCGATCCTGAATCGAGGTGATCGCGACCAATCACGATGGGCGCTTTCAACTCACCGCGCTTCACCATCTCGTTGAACGCAAGGCCGGCGCGATGCCGCTCACCCAGACCGATCCAGCAAATGCGCGCGGGCAATCCTTGAAACGCAATTCGCTCACCCGCCATATCGAGCCAGCGGTGTAAGTGCCGGTTGTCGGGGAATAGCTCTTTGATCTTGGCGTCTGTTTTTCGAATATCTTCTGGATCACCTGACAGCGCTACCCAGCGAAACGGGCCGACGCCGCGACAAAAAAGCGGGCGAATGTAGGCCGGAACAAACCCAGGGAAATCGAATGCGCGAGTAACGCCCTGATCGAACGCGACCTGACGAATGTTGTTGCCGTAATCGACCGTCGGGATACCCATATCCGCGAAATCGATCATGGCTTGCACGTGAACCGCGCAAGATTTTGCAGCGGCGTCGCGAAGCTGCGCATGTTGCGACTCGTCGGCCCGCGCGGTCTGCCATTGCTGCAACGTCCAACCTGCAGGCAGATAGCCGTTGACAAGATCGTGGGCCGAGGTTTGGTCAGTCACCAGATCGGGCTTCACGCCATCCGCTTTCGCGCGACGCACTAGCTCGGGGAGAATTTCCGCAGCGTTGCCGAGGAGCGCGATTGAGATCGCCTTTCCTTCGCTCGTATAGCGCTTGACTCGCTCTAATGCATCGTCGATGCTCGTTGCTTGTTCATCGACGTATTTGGTCTTTAAGCGGAAATCGATGCTCGACTGCTGGCATTCAATGTTGAGCGAACACGCCCCTGCGAACGACGCCGCGAGCGGCTGCGCACCGCCCATTCCGCCTAGGCCCGCAGTCAAAAACCACTTTCCTGTGAGGTTGCCACCGAAGTGCTGGCGTCCAGCCTCAACGAAAGTTTCGTATGTCCCTTGTACGATGCCTTGTGAGCCGATGTAAATCCAAGAGCCAGCGGTCATCTGGCCGTACATCATCAGGCCCTTGCGATCGAGTTCGCTGAAATGCTCCCACGTTGCCCACTTCGGCACGAGGTTCGAATTTGCCAGCAAAACGCGCGGTGCATCGGGATGCGTTTTGAACACACCGACCGGTTTACCAGATTGAATCAGGAGCGATTCGTCATCGGTGAGCTCGCGCAGGGATTTGAGAATCGCTTCGAAGCAATCCCAGTTGCGCGCTGCTTTCCCGATCCCACCGTAGACGACGAGCGCATCTGGATTTTCTGCAACCTCGGGGTCAAGATTGTTTTGAATCATGCGGTAGGCGGCTTCAGAGAGCCAGCTCTTACAAGTCAGTGTGCTTCCGCGCGGCGCGCGCACGGAGCGAGGCAGCGCTGTTACAGGAGGATGGTTAGGGTGCGTCATCGCGCGCCTCCGAGAAATGTGAAATCGGTAACCGCGTTTTTACTTGTCTAGACAACTTAATGCAAGTAGCATTTTCTCCGTGCTTCCAAATTCATCTAAATCTACCCAGCCAGCGACACGCGGACAACCGACAATAGCGCGCGGGGTTCGACCATCTCCTTACGTGAAAGTAAAGGAGTACCTGAAGGCGGGCCTGGAAAAGGGTACTTGGCAAGCTGGGCAGAAAATGCCGTCTGAAGCCGACTTGATTGGGCGATTTGCCGTAGCGCGCATGACTGTGAATCGCGCGTTGAAGGAGCTAGAAGCCGAGGGCCTCGTCGAGCGGCGGCAAGGGTCAGGCACCTATGCCGCCGAATTGCATCGCGTTTCGTCAGCGCTCACCATACGCGACATTCACGAAGAGATTCTCGCGCGCGGGCATGCACATCGCGCAGCCGTACATGTTCTTCAAAAAGAGAGGGCAAACTCCGCTATTGCGCGAGCGTTAGAACTTCCTGTCGGATCGGCTGTGTTTCACAGCGTGATCGTGCACTACGAGAACGAAGTCGCCATCCAGTGCGAGGATCGCTTTGTCAATCCCGATGTCGTGCCCGACTATCTCGCGATCAATTTCGAACACATTACGCCGACTAAGTATCTTTTCGACGTTGCGCCGCTGTGGAAAGCAGACTATGCGGTTGAGGCCGCACTCCCGACGTCCGTCGAAGCAAAACTCCTCGGTATATCGCGTCGAGATCCATGCTTAGTCGTGGCCAGACGAACGCACAACCGCACGGCTGTGATCACCTGCGCGCGCCTTGTGCATCCCGCCAATCGTTATCGTCTTGAAGGTGCGTTCGCGCCATGATTACTTTGCCGTTTCAGATTCGACTCAGCGAAGCGAGTGCGACTCCGTGGAAAAACGGCGGTGGTGTGACGCGTGAGTTGCTTGCATGGCCGAGCGTGTCGGATTGGGCAATTCGAGTGAGTGTGGCCGATGTTGAAAGCGATGGACCTTTTTCCGCGTTTTCTGGTGTGGAGCGCTATTTCGCAGTGCTCGAAGGCGAGGGTGTCGAATTGGAAGGCGTTGGAGCGATACGCGCGGGCGACTCACCTGTAAAGTTTGAGGGCGACACCGCGCGGAATTGTCGCTTGTTCAACGGACCGACGCGTGACTTGAATGTGATGATTCGACGCGAACGCGGTCATGGCTTTCTTCGTGATCATGTGATCGGTGGTGATTCGGTGAATTCATCCAAACCGCAGCTTTGTGGAACGTTTACCTGGCCCGAAGGATTACTCGTATGTAACAGCGGCGAGAATTCGCCGACGTCATCGCTCTCACTAAGCACGCGACCCGGAACGCGAGTTTTTCAGTTCGCGTTTTGGAGCCACAAACTGGAGCAATCATGAGCGAGCATTGCGTGTGGCAAAACCTTCGAGTCGCTACGCTCGCGCCGCGCGAAAACGACGCGTGGGGGATCGTGGAAGACGCGGTTATCGTTACCAAAGGCGATCACATTGCTTGGCTCGGGGAGCGCTCGGCGCTTCCGCTTGAATTTGCGCATGCGGATCGAACCGTTGACTTAAAAGGTGCGCTAGTCACGCCACCGCTCATCGATTGCCACACCCACTTGGTCTACGCAGGTAACCGCGCTCATGAATTCGAATTGCGACTTGAAGGCGCGTCTTATGAAGCCATCTCGCGGGCTGGTGGCGGTATTCGCTCTACCGTAGCCGCTACAAGGGCGGCGAGTGAAGACGAGCTTTTCGCGCTTGCTTGTGAACGCGCCCGCGCGCTCATGCGCGAGGGAATCGCTACGCTAGAAATCAAGTCGGGCTATGGGCTTTCGCTTTCGCACGAGCGCCAATCATTGCGAGTTGCGCGACGGGTCGGTGAAGCGTTAGGCATTGAAGTAAAAACCACCTATTTGGCTGCCCACGCGTTGCCCGAAGAGTTTGCGGGTCGCAGCGATGAGTATGTTGCTGCACTCTGCGAATGGATGCGCGAGCTGCACGATGAAAATTTGATCGATGCCGTCGATGTGTTCTGCGAGCGGATTGGCTTTTCTCGCGAACAGACTCGGACGGTGTTTGAGCATGCAAAAGCGCTTGGCTTACCGGTAAAACTCCATGCCGAACAGCTCTCGGATCAGGGCGGCGCTGCGCTCGCGAGCGAATTCGGTGCGCTATCGTGTGATCATCTGGAATATGTAAGTGACGACGGTATTGCGGCGATGGCGCGCGCTGGCGTGGTTGCAGTAGTGCTGCCGGGCGCTTACTATTTTCTGCGCGAGACCCAACTTCCGCCGATTGAGAAGCTCCGCGCGAGCGGTGTTCCCATCGCACTCGCCACCGATCACAATCCAGGTTCTTCGCCCACGCTTTCACCGCTTCTCATGATGAATATGGCTTGCACATTGTTTCGCATGACCCCGATCGAGGCATGGCTCGGATTTACCGTGAACGCTGCTCTCGCCTTGGGTTTGCCCGCGGCGCGAGGCAGGCTAGAAGCGGGCGCGAAAGCAGATTTTGTGGCATGGAACGCATCGCATCCGCGTGATCTTGTGTATCGCTTTGGTCACTCACCGCTACATCAGCTCGTCCTTAAAGGGCAGGCACACGAAGCCCTTGATGTATGAGCGCAGATGTTTTCACTCTTTCGCGTGGAACAACGCCGCTCGTGTTGAGCTTGCCTCACGTGGGCACCTTAATTCCTGACCCCCATCGCGGCCATTATGTGCCGCGTGCGCTCGCGATGGAAGATACGGATTGGCACCTTACGCGCCTGTACGCGTTTGCTGCACAGATGGGCGCGAGCGTGATCGCCGCCACTCATTCACGCTACCTCATTGACCTCAATCGACCGCCCGATGATGCGCCGATGTATCCTGGCGCTGCAAACACTGAGCTTTGCCCCACGAAATTTTTCTCGGGTGAGCCGCTCTATCGTGAGGGATGCGAGCCTGCAGCCGCTGAGATTGAGCGGCGTCGTGTGAAATATTGGTGGCCTTACCATCTGGCGCTTCGTGCAGAACTCGACAGGGTACGTGCGAAACACGGCTATGTGTTGCATTGGGATGGGCACAGCATTCGTTCTCGGATTCCCTGGCTGTTCGAGGGAACACTGCCTGATTTGAACCTCGGAACAGCGAGTGGTGCGAGTTGCTCTGCGCGAATTGCAACCGGCCTGATAGATATCTTGAAACAACAAACAGAATTCACTTACGTGCTCGATGGGCGATTTAAGGGCGGCTACACGACGCGTTACTACGGTCGACCCAATGAAGGTTTTCATACGATTCAAATGGAGATGGCCCAATCTTGCTACATGGATGAGTCGCCGCCATTTGCGTATGACGAGCTAAAAGCGGAGCGGGTAGCGAAGTTACTCCAGGCATTGCTGCGCTCAGCGATGCTGCTGACGCGCGCCGCAAGCGAGCGCGAATGAGATCGCTTTGGGTTCCTGCCGCTTGGCTCCCACGCGGTGGCGGGGGCAGCTGGGCCACAAACGTTTTATTTTCCATTGACGAGGCAGGCAACTGGGCCACCATCGAACGCGACGTTTCGAGGGAACTTGCGAAGGGAAACGGCGCCGAGTTGCTTGATTCGCCAGCGATCGCACCGCTCGTCAACTCACACAGCCATGCCTTCCAACGAGCCTTCGTGGGTCATGCTGAGCGACGCGAGGCGGCAGACGATGATTTCTGGAGTTGGCGCGATCAAATGTATGGCGTCGCCCTCACCGTGGCGCCCGAGCGATTGAAGCTGATCGCACAACGTTTGTATCGGGAACTACTGCGCGGCGGCTACACCCACGTCTGCGAATTTCATTACGTGCATCACCAACCTAACGGTGAGCGGTACGCCGATCCCTATGCGATGAGCCGCGCGTTGATTGAAGCGGCAGAAGATACGGGCATTGGTTTAACGCTGCTTCCCGTGGTGTATGAGCGAGCCGGCTTTGATCTAACTGCACTTCGCCCGGACCAAAGGCGGTTTAGCGCGGACGCGGATTGGGTTTTGAGCGCACAGCGCGGGCTTTCTCGTGAGGCGCGCACGAAAAATCCGCATGTCGCGATAGGCGCTGCGCTGCACTCGCTGCGCGCGGTCACCCCTGAATCGCTCACCAAAATTTGTCGTGAAGCCACAGGGCCGATCCACATTCACATTGCCGAGCAGCAAGCGGAAGTCGATGCCTGCTTGAAAGTAACGGGAATGCGCCCCGTGCAGTTTCTCTGTGAGCAGCTTCGTTTGCTTGAAGGCTTTTCGAGGGGGCTGGTGCTCGTTCACGGTACCCACGCGACCCAAGCTGAAATTGACTTGATCGCGAAAACGAACAGCTCACTTTCGATTTGCCCCACGACAGAGGCAAATTTGGGCGACGGTCTCGCGCTCGTTCAACGCTGGCTCAGCGCTGGCGTGCCGCTTTCAATCGGATCGGATAGCCACGTGTGCCGCGATTGGCGTGAGGAGCTTCGGTTGCTCGAATACGGGCAGCGCCTCATTCAGCAGCGGCGCAACGTACTCGCAGCGCCTGACGAGGGTATAGCCTCCACCGCCGAGCGGCTCTACAGCGCGGCGCTTCGCGGCGGAGCGCATGCAGTAGGCGTTGCTAAGTGGGGATTTCAGGCGGGTGCGCGCGCCGATCTGTTGCTGCTACCGTACCGCGATCCAGCGATCGAAAACGTGCCTCTGGAGTTCGCGCTGGACGCCCTCGTGTTCTCGTCACCTGTAACACCGTTCACCCGAGTGATGGTCGGCGGGCGGTGGGTGCACACGGAGGCGGACTGAACGGCGCGTTGACGTTAGCGCAAAGAAGCGGGCTCGGCTTGAGCCCAGTGCCGAGGGTTGAGCGATCTGGTGGAGAGCGGCGCGTCTCTTGTGTCCACGCGTCCGTTCTGACATATCAGTTTTTAGTCGAATCCCAGTAAACATAAGGACTAGCGACCAGTTCTCGTACAGAAAGAGGAATAAGATAATTAATCTTTCGTCCAATACAAAATCGACTATTAACGAAGAGTTGTTTTGTTTGGAAGCGTGAAAGCTGCACCAGAGACAACATACAGTGGCAAATACCGCTTGCGACGCCTTCAGCAAATCGCTACACTCCCTGTCATGTTGTCAGACAACCTTACGCTTGAGCGTGGAATCGCGAAAGCCGCCACGGCGCTCACCGATCATGGGGTGATCTCTGCGCTTGCGCGTCCGAACTCCCTCGCAGATGAGGCGTACCACAGCCTCTTGCTTCAGCTCGATATGAATTTGTGGAAAGTGGGTGAGAAGCTGCCCACGGAGAAAGCGCTCGGCGAATCACTCGGCGTTTCTCGCGCTGTGATTCGCGAGGCGCTCGCGCGATTGCGCGCCGATGGCCGCATCGAAACGGTGCAAGGCTCAGGCGCGTTCGTATCTGAACGATCCAAGCTCGCAGCGTTTCGCACGGATAACGCCAATAGCGATACCGACCCGCTCAAACAAGAGTTAGAGATTCTCGAACTGCGCCAAATTGTGGAAGCGGGCGCAGCCGAGCTTGCGGCCGCTCGGCGAACCGAATCCGACCTTGCCAATATTCGAAGTGCACTGGAAGCCATGCTGGAATCGGTCGCCACGCGAAGCGATGGTTCAGCGCATGATGACGCGTTCCACAATGCGATCGCCCAGGCGTCCCACAATAGTCAAATTGCAAAGTTTGTGGAGTTCTTGGGTGCGCAATTCTCCAACTCGCGCAAAGCCACTTGGGATGATATCGGTTACGGAGTCGGCATTGCGGCCGTGGGTCAAAGCGACCACAGCGCGATCTACAAAGCCATTGAATCGCAAGACGGTGCGAGAGCAAAACGACTCTCTCACGCGCATGTGCAGCGCGCGATTGATCGCGTGCTCTTGCGGATGAATGACAAAAAGGTGGAATCACAGTGAAAGCGCCCAGTCTCTTTGAAGAACTCGCCAACGTGCTCCCGCGCGATTGCTTGAAAATCGCCGATGAGGACATGCGGCCCTATGAATGCGACGGTCTTTCGATGTATCGCGCGTTGCCGAAATGCGTTGCATTGCCTGAGGATGAAAAGCAGCTCGCGGAAGTGATGCGAATCTGTCACGCGCATCGTGTGCCCGTGGTCGCGCGCGGCGCGGGAACCGGGCTTTCTGGCGGTGCGATGCCTGATCCAAATGCGGTGTTGCTATCGACTGCGAAGATGATGAAGATCATCAGCGTCGATCCGCTGGCGTGCACGGCGCGCGTGCAACCGGGCGTGCGTAATCTTGCGATATCGGAAGCCGTGGCGCAACATGGGTTGTATTACGCGCCCGATCCATCCTCGCAAATTGCCTGCACGATTGGCGGCAACGTGGCCGAGAATTCGGGCGGCGTGCACTGCTTGAAATATGGCTTGACCGTTCACAACATTCGCAAACTTCGCGTCGTTTTGATGACGGGTGAAATCGTCACCCTCGGTGGCGATGGTCTTGATTCGCCAGGCTACGATCTGCTCGCGCTCATGATCGGCAGCGAAGGCTTGCTCGGCATCGTTACCGAAGTCACCGTGAAACTCACGCCGAAGCCGAAGCTCGCACAAGTGGCGATGGCCTCTTTCGCAAGCGTTGAAACAGCGGGCGCTGCGGTCGGAGAAATCATCGCTGCGGGCATCATTCCCGGTGGCCTTGAAATGATGGATCAGATCGCCACCGAAGCGGTCGAAGGTTTCGTTCACGCCGGCTACGACTTAAGTGCCGCAGCGATTCTTCTTTGCGAAAGCGATGGCACGCCGGAAGAAGTCGCCGATGAGATGGCGCGTGTCTCCGAAGTGCTTCGCAAGGCGGGCGCAACCGACATTAAAGTCTCCAACAACGAAGCCGAGCGGCTTCGCTACTGGAGCGGGCGCAAAAATGCGTTCCCGGCAACCGGTCGCATCTCGCCGGATTATTACTGCATGGATGGCACCATTCCACGCAGGGAGTTGCCGCGTGTGTTGAATGAAATCGCGCGCTTGAGTGAGAAATACGGCCTGCGCTGCGCGAACGTGTTCCATGCGGGCGATGGTAATTTGCATCCGCTGATCATGTTCGATGCGAATGTAGAAGGAGAATTGCAACGCGCGGAAGATTTTGGCGCCGAGATTCTTGAGCTGTGTGTAGAGGTGGGCGGCACGATCACTGGCGAACACGGCGTTGGCATCGAAAAGATCAACCAGATGTGTGTTCAGTTCTCGCCGAAAGAATTGACGCGCATGCACGAAATCAAACACGCATTCGATGAACACGCGCTGCTGAATCCCGGCAAAGCTGTCCCAACGCTACATCGCTGCGCCGAGTTCGGTCGTATGAAAGTGTCGCAAGGCAAGCCGATGCCGTTTGCAAATTTGGAGAGGTTTTGATGCGCAAGCAACAAAAACGCGAGATTGAACTACACGATGCGCAGCTGGTGAACCTTCAGGTGGACTATCACAAGAGTGAAATCACGGTTGACGTTCTGTACTACCGCGATCCAATAAATGACCAAATTCGAGTGCCAGCAACGCTCACGTTTCGAAAAGTGACATCGTTTTCTCACATCGCCGATCTGAAGCAATTAAAGACGAATCGCGCCGCTGGTGATGTGTCGAACTGGTGGAGTGACGTAGATGGAAAGACTTATATCTACCTCGCTGGTGGCTGCATGATTGTTGAAGCGAAATCAGCGAAATTTCAAGAAGGTACTAGGAGCTAGTGATGTTGGTTTTTGAACGCCCAAGCGAAACTGCGGTCGCTTCTGCTGTAGACGCCCTTCGCAAAGATTTCGGCGAGCGTGCCGTTACCTCGCATTCGGTTCGCGAACATCACAGCCACGGCGAGGGAATGCGTGATGCAGGTCTTCCCGACGTAGTCGTATTCCCGGAAACGAACGAGGAAGTCGCGAGCATCGTGAAACTCTGCAATCAAGCGCGAATTCCGGTGATCGCGTTTGGCACGGGTACGTCGCTTGAAGGCCATCTCAAGGCGCTTTATGGTGGCGTGTGCATTGATCTCTCGCGCATGAACAACATTCTGCAGGTAAACGCAGAGGATTTAGATTGTCGTGTGCAAGCGGGCGTCACGCGCGAACAGCTTAATGCTGAGATTCGGTCGACCGGGCTCTTCTTCCCGATCGATCCAGGCGCAAACGCGAGCCTTGGCGGCATGAGCGCTACGCGCGCGAGCGGCACAAACGCTGTGCGCTACGGCACCATGAAGGAAAACATTCTTGGCTTAACCGTTGTCACCCCCGACGGACGAATCATCAAAACGGGCACACGCGCGCGCAAATCGAGCGCAGGCTACGACCTTACGCGCCTCTACGTCGGCAGCGAAGGTACGCTCGGCATCATCACCGAGATTCAATTGAAGCTCTACGGTGTACCGGAGCGCATCAGTGCCGCAGTCTGTCAATTCGATGAACTATCGAATGCAGTTAACGTTGTCATTACGGCCATGCAATTGGGCATTCCGATGGCGCGAATCGAGCTTCTCGATGAAGTGCAGATGGATGCCTGTATCAAATACAGCAAGCTCGAAGGCTTTGCCGCGAAGCCAACGCTGTTTATGGAGTTTCATGGTACGGATGCGTACGTCGCCGAACAAATCGAGCAGATGAAATCGATCACGGCAGACTACGGCGGCAGCGACTACCGCTTCGCTGACAAACCCGAAGACCGCACCAAGCTCTGGAAAGCGCGACATGATGCGTATTGGGCCGGTATGTCCTACAAACCGGGCAATCAAGCATTCGCCACGGATAGTTGTGTGCCGATTTCACGCCTGGCCGATTGCATCGCGGCTGCGAAAGCTGAGATCGCGAAGACTAGCCTCACGTGCATGATCGTCGGCCACGTGGGTGACGGCAATTTTCATGTGCAAATATCGTTTAACCCTGACAACGCGCAGGAGCGTGAGCAAGCGGAAACTGCAGCGGCGCAGATCGCGCGTATCGCCATCGGTATGGGCGGCACCTGTACCGGCGAACACGGAATCGGCATCCACAAGCTTGATGCGCTCAAGGAAGAGCATGGTGAGGCGGTGGATGTGATGCGAACGATTAAGAAGGCGCTCGACCCGAACAACATCATGAATCCGGGCAAGACCATACCGATGAACTAGATTCCCTCTCCCGCAGCGCGGGAGAGGGCCAGGGTAAGGGCGGTGTTTTTTATCCAAAGTGAATAGAAGACCGCCGCCCTCATCCGCCCTATCGGGCACCTTCTCCCGCGCTGCGGGAGAAGGAAAGGAAAACCATGATCGAAACCTGGCAACAACAAATCAAAGCCGCCGCCGCAAAAGGTGAAAAACTCGCCATCAAAGGCAGCGGCAGCAAATCGTTTCTTGCGCCCGTGCGCGTGGGGCTCACGCTCGACACGCGCTCGCATGCGGGCATCGTCGAATACGATCCGAAGGAGCTTGTGATCGTCGTCAAATGCGGCACACGCGTCGCGGATGTTGAAAAGGCGATGGCTGACGCAGGGCAAATGCTCGCGTTTGAGCCACCACACTTTGGCGACGATTCGACGATTGGCGGCACAGTCGCGGCGGGCATTTCCGGGCCGCGTCGCGCGTACGCAGGTGCGGTGCGCGATTTCGTGCTCGGCGCAAAAGTGATTGACGGTAAAGGCGATCACTTGAGTTTCGGCGGCAAGGTGATGAAGAACGTGGCTGGCTTTGATGTTTCGCGCTTGCTCGTTGGATCGTTTGGAAGCTTAGGTGTGATCACTGAAGTCGCGTTTAAGTGCTTGCCGCTACCAAAGGCACAGGCCACGCGTGTGTTCGAAATGGATGCTGCGACCGCCATTGAAGCGATGAATCGCTGGTATGCCGAGGCCGATCCGATCACGGCCACCACGTGGGTGGACGGCAAGCTCCATGTTCGCTTTGCAGGGGCGGAGCCTGCGGTAAACACCGCCGTCCAAAAGCGTGGCGGCGAAGCGCTCGTGAACGATGTAGATTGGTGGCGCGACTGGCGCGAACAGCGTCACGCGTTCTTCGCGAGTGCGAAAGAGCTGCATCGTGTGTCGTGCAAATCAACAGCGCCCGCCACGGACGATATGCGAACAGCGATTGAATGGGGCGGCGCGCTGCGCTGGGTTCATGCTGATGAGGCAAGTGCCGCGAAAATTCGCTATCAAGCGAGTCGTGCAGGCGGCTACGCGAGTGTATGGCGCGGTGGCGCAAGCACGCACGCAAGCGCGGCGCAGTCGCTGTCTGATCCGCTGAAAGACATTCACGCGAAGATTAAGGCGAGCTTTGATCCGTACAACGTGTTTCCTTCCCTCTCTAGCAGCGCGGGAGAGGGTGCCCGACAGGGCGGGTGAGGGCAATCGTCGTTTATCGAATTCTGATAAGGTGCAACCGCCCTCACCCTAGCCCTCTCCCGCGCTGCGGGAGAGGGAACACGTAGCTGAATATGCAAACAAACCTAGCCCCCTTCATCAAAGACACCCCGCAAGGCATTGAAGCCGATGCGATTCTGCGCTCTTGTGTTCACTGCGGGTTTTGCACGGCGACCTGCCCCACCTATCAAGTACTCGGTGACGAGTTAGACGGGCCGCGCGGCCGCATCTATCTCATCAAGCAAGTGCTCGAAGGCGCAGAGCCCACCAAGAAAACGCAACAGCATTTGGATCGTTGCTTAACCTGTCGCAATTGTGAGAGCGCGTGCCCAAGCGGTGTGCAATACGGGCGACTCGTAGACATTGGTCGGTCGGTGGTCGAAGAAAAGGTGGGCCGTACGGCGCTTGAAAAGGCAACGCGCGCCACGCTTCGCAAAGCGCTCCTGAACAAGCCGCTGTTCAACACAGCAATGAAAATTGGTCGCGCGGTTCGCCCGCTCTTGCCGAGCGCGTTGAAAGCGAAGGTACAGCCCTTGCGGAACGCGGGCACGTGGCCAACGGCGCAACATGCGCGCACGATGATCGTGCTTGATAACTGCGTGCAAAACGCAATGTCGCCGTCAATCGATTTCGCGACGGCGCGGGTGCTCGATAAAGCGGGCGTTACGCTGAAATGGGTATCGGCGGGTGGCTGTTGTGGCGCGCTCTCGCATCACCTGAATGCGCATGATGAAGCCGTTACCAAAGTGAAAGCCAACATCGATGCGTGGTGGCCGCTGATTGAAGCGGGCGCAGAAGCGATTGTGGGCACGGCCTCGGGTTGTTCCGTAATGCTCAAAGACTACGGTCATTTCATGCAACACGACGCGGCATACGCGGAAAAAGCAAAGCGAGTGGCCGCCTTGTCGAAAGATGTCTCGGAGGTGATTGCTGCTGAATGGCCGCAGTTGAAAGCGAAAGTGAAAGCATCGAGCGATCGTATTTCGTACCACCCGCCTTGCACGCTGCAACATGGGATGAAATTAAAAGGCGGCGTTGAGGCGATGCTCAAAGACATCGGCTTCGATTTGCTGCCAGTCGCGGACTCGCATTTGTGTTGCGGCTCGGCTGGGACGTATTCCGTGTTGCAGCCTACGATCAGCGAAGAGCTCAAATCGCGCAAATTAAAGTCACTTACCGCCGAGGGGCCGTCGCAAATCGCAACCTCAAACATCGGTTGCATGACACATCTTCAAAGTGGTACTACACTGCCGGTGAAACATTGGATTGAACTACTGGACGAGCGGCTAGCTTAACCACATCCCCTCCCCTTCAAGGGGAGGGCTAGGGTGGGGATGGGGTTCGGTTGATTGGAGTTGAACCGAAAACCATCCCCCTCCTAGCCTCCCCCTTGAAGGGGGAGGGACAGCAGCCGTGAGTCGCTAAACGACTATGGCCATCACCCGCGAAAACTATTCCCACTTCCACATTGTGCACACCCGCTGGATGGATAACGACATTTACGGTCACGTGAATAACGTTGTCTATTACAGCTGGTTCGACACTGCGATCAATTCGTATTTGATCGAGTACGGCGATCTCGATATTCATCGCGACCCAGTCGTCGCCTATTGCGTTGAATCGCAATGCACGTACAAGAAGGGCTTCGTGTTTCCCGAGGAAGTGCACGTTGGCATTCGCGTCGCGAAACTGGGCAACAGCTCCGTGCGCTACGAACTCGCCTGCTTCGGCAAAAACGATCAAGAGCCACGCGCGACCGCGTATTTCGTTCACGTGTTCGTGGATCGCGCGAGCAACACCAGCGCGTCAATGCCGCCGGATATTCGTACGGCGTTGGCGCGGATTCAGTAGGGTATGGGTCAGTGTTATTCGTAGGCTGAGATGTAATCCCAGCGGCTTGAAATTAGCGTTCAGTTTTACATGCGTGATCTGATCGCACGCCTGGGCGCTACGCCCAACTTAATTGTCTATGAACGAGCGGCTTCCTGGGAATTGCATCTTTCAAAGACGGAGCATCTAACCATCGTCGTCACGATTCCGCACGACACACTCGAATGGTTTGCGATTGCGAGAGCGTCGGGGCGTGAAGTGTGGACAGATTGGGCCGATTACTACGCCACGAATGGTGAAACGACGGAGTCGCTGCGTGCGTATATGGCGTCCGACATTGAACATTTCGTGCACACGTTGTCTAGGTCTGAAGTTCGAGTCACCGCGTTGAGCAAGCCGCGTAAACACAAGTATCTTGTCGAGTGGAAACAGCATGATGCTTGGCGCTTGATTTGCATGTCCCCTGCATAGGTGCAACGGACGCGGGGTACGGCATAGGCCTGTTAAGCGCCTAGCCCGTTGCCCGCAGCTTGGGTTGGGAAACCCAGCGCCGTTGTGCGCTGTCCTCCTTTACCGGGTTTCTTTCTTCAACCCAGCCTATAAGTAGAGGGCTTTATGACGGAGCGTCCTTTCCCATTGGGGAAAATCGCGGTTAACACATTTCTTGAAAAATATCGTAACTTGCGTCTAGGTCTTTCGTTTACGGGGCAAGTCGAACGAAGTCGTCGCCTCTCCCTCAATCTCCGCCACCATCCGCGCCACACGATCTTCAATTTGCTCGGTGGATAGTTTTTCGCGCAAGCGTTCCACCATTAGTGGAAAGGAAAACGGCGTGTAGCGTTCGCAATGTTTGAGCAGCACTTCGCTCGCGCGCAGTCGCAAGAGCGCCGCTTGCAAACGCGTTGCTTCGAGTTGCCGCTCCATCACTTCGCGTACCGCTTGCTTGAGCAGCAGATTCGCGCTGTCGTAATTGGTGAATACGTCGAATAAGAGGCCGCTGCTCATCTGCAATTGTTTGTTCGACTTATTTGCGCCGGGATAGCCTTGGTCGATCAGTCCGGCGACGCGGGCGATTTCGCGGAACTGCCGCTTTGCAAGCTCGGCAGCGTTGAGCCCGTGCAAGATGTCGGCCTCAACGTTTCGCGTGTCTAGCAACTGATGCAACGTTTCTTTCGTCAGCGTTTGTTCAGTCGGTGAAACGAGTTCAAAGCCGTAATCGTTCATCGAAATCGAGAACGTCTTCGCTTCGTCTTTCGCGAGGCGATAGCTGAAGAGCGTGGCCAAGCCGAGATGCACGAGCCGCCCTTCGAAAGGGAAGAAAAACAAGTGCCAGCCTTCGCGATCTTTGTAGGTTTCGATGAGCCATCGCTTTTCATCGGGCACGGCTGAGATACGGTGTTGCAGCTCGAAAATCGGTTTGCAACATTGCGTTTCCGGCGTCGAATAAATACCGTTTTTTGCCTCCGCGATCAGCGCTCGCGTTGCGTCTGCAAGCTGCGTAGTGAGCGGCATTTTTCCGCCTGCCCATCGCGGCACGAGATTGCGCTTTTTCGTGGCTCGTTTCACATACGCAGTCATCTCGCGCACGCGAATGAATTCCACGACGCGCCCCGCGAAAATAAACGCATCGCCCGGATTCAATCGAGCGACGAAATCCTCTTCCACGTGACCAAGCCGTGCGCCGCCTTGGAACTGAACGCTGATGGACGCTTCGGAAACGATGGTGCCGATATTCGTTCGATGGCGCTGCGCGATCTTTCGATCCGCGACGACGTAGCGCTTGGTTTCCGCGTCGAACGTAACTTTATGAAAATCGGGATACGCGGAAAGCGACGCGCCGCCTTTGGTGACGAAATCAAGCGTCCACTGCCATTCTTCATCGGTGAGGTTTATGAAGCTCGCGCTGGTTTCAACTTCCGCGCGCAGTTCATCGGCATCAAAGCCACCGCCGAGCGCGCAGCTCACCAGATGCTGCGAAAGCACATCGAGCGCGCGCCACGCGCCGCGAGCAGGGCCCGCGCCACCCAGTTGACCGAGCGGACGGCGAGTTTCGATACGTCCGTCCATCGCGGCCTTCCGCGCCGCGGCTGCTTCAACCAGCTCAAGCGCGTGCGTGGGAACCACTGTCACTCGCGATTTCGCACCCGGCTGATGACCGCTGCGCCCCGCGCGCTGCAAGAGTCGCGCAATGCCTTTCGGCGAGCCGATCTGGAGCACCTGTTCAACCGGACGAAAATCGACGCCGAGATCAAGCGAACTCGTGCACACCACCGCGCGCAAGAGCCCTGAACGAATGCCATCTTCCACGAAGTCGCGTGTGGCCTTATCGAGCGAGCCGTGATGCAGCGCAATCTGCCCCGCGAGTTCGGGCGCTGCGTCGAGAAGCGCCTGATACCAAAGCTCCGTCTGCGAGCGCGTGTTGGTGAAGATGAGCGTGCTCTTCGCTTCGCCAATTTTTTCAACCACGCGCTTCACCATCTGCGTGCCCAAATGCCCGGCCCACGGAAAACGCTCGATCGTGTCGGGGATGAGGGAATCGATCACGATGTCTTTTTTTATGTTCGCCGAAATCAACACACCGCCGCCTTGCCGCGCGGTGTTTCCCACGGGCATCGCAGCATCAGGCCCGATGAGCACCCGCATCGCCTCATCCAGATTGCCGAGCGTTGCGCTCATCCCCCATGTCATCAGTGGGTCGGCGCTCGGCTTTTTCGCGTTGCGCAAACGCGCAAGACAAAGCTCAAGCAACACACCGCGCTTCGATCCGAGCAGCTCATGCCATTCGTCCACGACTACAGCCCGAAGCGCGCTCACGCGGTCTCGCCAATCGGCTTTATTGAGCAGCAGCGCGAGTGATTCCGGCGTGGTGAGCAACACCGTGGGCAGGCGCTTATCTTGCCGCGCCCGTTCCGCGCTTGATGTGTCGCCCGTGCGAATGCCCACCGTCCAATCGGGGCGCATTGCAGCGGCTGCTTCTTTGATCGAGAGATAGGAATCACCCGCGAGAGCTTTGAGTGGGGTGATCCAGAGGATGGTGAGGGGTGGTGCGCGCTTCTCCTCCCCCTTCAAGGGGGAGGTGGGAGGGGGATGGGGTTCTTCGGAATGAGGGACGAACCCCATCCCCACCCCCGCCCTCCCCTTGAAGGGGAGGTAGTCAGCTGCGACCAACCCACAAAACGCCGCATACGTCTTCCCAAACCCCGTAGGCGCGTGAATCAAACCGCTTTTGCCGTCGCGTTGCGCTGCCCACACCTCACGTTGAAACGGAAAAGGCTCCCACCCGCGCGCAGCGAAAAACGCTGAAATCGCGGGTGCAATCGGCGGGGGAGATTTCGCGCGTGGAGGCATGCATGAATTGTGTCACCAGCGCGATTACGACTCATTGCCTTGCGCTATATCAAGTGCCGCAAGATTGGAGCTGCCTACACTGCCGAGGATTGAACTTTGCCGCAGCCTCTCTCGCGGCCCAACCTTGGAGAAGCCATCGAATGCAATCAGATCTGTTGTCCCACGCCCTTCATCGCGAATTTCCAAATCTCGCCGATGCAATCGGTCGCCTCAGACACAGCGATGCACATTTCGCGCACTTACTCGAACAGCACGACGCCGTCGATGCTGACATCACAAAGAGCGAAACCGGCGTCGCACCGATGAGCGATCACTCGCTGGAGGCATTGAAGAAGCAGCGGCTCCACCTCAAAGATCAGTTGTATCGGATGGCCGTGGCGGCGTAGCCTCGCATGAAGCGCTAGCGGAATCGAGGCACTTCAATTCGACTACCCTCGATTTCGCTTCGCTGCATCGCGGCGACGAGGTGTGACTTCGTTGGGCTTGAGGAACCCGGGTGCGAGCAGCCGGGCTACACCCGAATAATCTCGACTTCAGCGCCGAATTCGTCAGAAATTAGGTTCGCAAACTCGACAACTTCGGCTTGTGACTCATCGTGATGCGAAGACGTTAACGGCGAGTAGTCATTGGTGGATTCGTCCCTAATGTGAAGATCGACGACCAACCAATCAAACGCTTCTCCCCATCGTTCCGCGTCGACACCCACGGCACAGAAAAGCTTCACCCGTCGCTCTGTGAGCGATTCAAGCAATGGATCGAACTTGAGCGCGTTGTAGGGTTGAGAGGCAACCAACATGATCTTTGGCGCATTTACACCGCCACCGGCGCCTTCATAGCTGTGTGTGATCGATAGTTTTCTACTCCAAAATCTCCGAGACAAAGATTCGATGCGATCCTGCGCTATGTGTCGATGTTCTGGGCGTCAATCCGAGCCAACTTGTTCTCGCGAATTGTTAACGCATGACTTGTCAGCGACTAGGCATTCAGTCGATAAGAAAACGAAGTTGCGCTTCAATCTCTTGTGGATTTCTTCGGAGTGCGAACCGTCCAAGAGCGCCGCTAACCAAGTCACTTCCGCGCAAGCCACTGAGGTATCTAACAAAGATTAGCAGGTCAGTGGTAAGTGAAACCTCCCCGTCGAGATCGATGTCAAGTCCGCGGTATCGCATCGTGTCAAGCCTTGCTCGGACATCGTTCTCGTCGACTCGCGTCGCAGCGGGCGCGCTAGGCACGAGCAGCGCAGCGCCTACCATCCCAGCGGAGTGCCTAATCGCCATAAGCGCATCGGAAAGATCGACTTGACCATCGGCATTGATATCCATCTGTGCGACTACATGGAAGATTTGACTCGCGGTAGCGGCTCGGAAGCGGGCATCGCCACGATAGTCTGCACTTGCCGTTTGGTCCACGCGGCGAGTGTCGAAAGTAAACGTGCACCACCCTTGCCCTGTCGCGTCTAGCTGTGCAACGCAGGTTTTGTCACCTGCACTAACCGCGACTTCGCCTGTCGGGATTGCGGTCGCATCGCCCGTCGTTCTGATTAGAACAAATGTGGATTCGCCACGTGCGATCAGTTTCGGAATCAAAAGCTCAACCGTGCTCGCTACATTTCCGGTCACAACGATGGCTCTCGCTGCTACTAGACTGGGTAGCGTTGCTGAGCCCGCGTAGCGCGCACGAAGCTGCTGTGGGCCAGCTTTAGAGAGAGTCGCGGTGCAAGTCGCCACGCCACTGACAACGGCAACCGAAGCACAACCCGGAATCGTTTCTCCGTCTACGTCAAATTGCACCGATCCCGTTACGCTTGGTCCGGGTACTGTCGCATTCGCTGTGATCGACTCACCAATACGCGGGCTAGCGTTGCTAACGATTAAGGTCATCGCGCCGCGCGCGTTAAGCCCTTCAACAAATTTGTTTGGCACCGCGCGATAGTCGAACGTACCGCGACCGAGAACGCCGCCAAAGTTCCCCCCCCAACATAGGACAGCACCACTTTCTCGAATTACACAAGTCGTAACTCCGCCAGCGGCAACGAAGCGAATATCAGTGGGAACCCCCAGAATCTGCTGCGCTGGAACGCCGGGGAGTATCTCGCCCACGCAGGAAAGTGCACCACTAGCGAGCGCGCATGTGAATCCGTTCCCCACGACGATGTCGGTTGCATTCGAAGGAAGTTTCGACGCTACCACTGGCGCAATAGCGCGCTCATAACCCGCATTGGTCGAGCCGTCGCCGAGCTGTCCGCTCCAGTTATATCCCCAACACTTTGGAGCGCCCACCTGCATAAGCGCGCACGCATGCCATGAGTTCATCACGACTTTCCTAACGCCCGTGGAGAGCCCGATTGGTGTAACGGGAGTATTTCGCTCCTCCGTCGTACCGTCGCCGAGTTGTCCGTAGCGGTTGTCTCCCCAGCACTTCACGGCGCCGTCAACAACAGCGCACGCAGTATTGCCTCCGAGCGTCAGTGAACTTACGGCACCAGCGATGCCCTCTACGTCAATCAACGTTCTTGATTGCATTGCTGGGATTGTGCTTGTCGCCGTGCCGCCGCAGCGAACGCGGTCGAGTGAGGCGGCGCAGCGATGCGAAAACTCTACGGCAAGCTCGGAAACATTGAACGTGCTAGGGTCTGCACCGATATTAAATGAGACTGGGGCGGGATCTATCGCTGCGAAGCCAAATCGCTCGCCCCAGCAGCTTACGGCTCCATTAGTCCCCGCTGAACATGTGGCTCTACCACCTGCCGTGATCTGCTTGGAAGAGTGACCGATCGGACGTGTTGGCGTCGCTACCGAACGGTTCACGGTCGTGTTATCACCTAGCTGCCCGTTGCTATTCAAACCCCAACAGTAAACTAAGCCGCTGGTAAGCCTTGCACAGGCGTTAGCGCCAGAAACGCTCAGCGAAGCGGCAGCGCCCGGTAGACCCAAAACTTGGGTAGGCGTTATCGAAGAGAACTGCTCGTCGCCAACGCTCCCAAGCTGATCCAGATCGTTTTTCCCCCAACATTTGACGCCACCGTATACGGTCAGTACGCATGCAAAATCCTGGCCTAGACCAACTTGAATCACGCCAACCGGCATTCCCTCGAGCTGGGCCATTGGTTCATCTTCCCCGCTGCGCGAGGCACCAAGAAGGCCGTAATAGCCGTAGCCATCACACCACACTGAACCATCTCGCTTAAGTGCGCACGCGTTGAGGTTGCCTCGAACAAGCTCTACGACATTTGTCTCGAGGCCGGGCAGCGTAATTAATGCGCCGCCCACGTAGCCCCAGCACCTTCCCGCGCCGCCCGTCGTAACAAAACAAGTTCTGTTCTGATCTAGGCTTAGCTTTGCTATCGAGAGGGAGGCTTCGCCGACCTTCACTGGGACGTCGCTAACACCGACGACGGGGATGCCTGTACCCCAGCACCAAAGCTCGCCGTTCGCAAGTAGCGCACAGGTGTGCATCGCACTGAGCCGGAGTTGAGTGGCGCGCAGAGGCAATCCAGACACGGCAGTCGGTAAGGCTGAAGCGGACGCCGCTCCGATTCCAAGTTGTCCTAGTGTGTTGCGACCCCAGCACCTCACACTTCCGTCGTCCATGAGCGCACATGTGTGCGACCAACCCGATTGAACTTCCTTTACTCCAGATTCAAGCCCTGGAACAACGTACGCAGGCTGTGATACTGCAGTAGCGCCGCCAAGCTGTCCGTCGTAGTCCGCCCCCCAGCACTTAGCCGCCCCTCCAGTCGTGGTTAGGCAGGTATGTGATGCGCCTGCGGAGACGTGTTTTGCGTCGGTAAGTGCGTCGCTACCCGCGACACCCAGTTGCCCAGAGTAATTCCAACCCCAGCAAGTGACTACGCCATTCACATCAAGAGCGCACGAGTGCGCCAAGCCAGTACTGATCATTGGCGGACTCGCGTGGCTCGTCGCGGAGAGGAGCGTAAGCAGCGACAGGGCTAAGGGCGTAAAAATCCGGAAAGCTGTAAACATTGGTTAAGTACCTTCAAATTCAGAAGTGATGTCCGCGCCAAAGTCATGACTAGGGCAGAGCACGCGATTCGAGCGATTGAGCAGAGCGAACTCTTCTGCTACTTGTCGCGCGATCACATCACAGAGTGCTGTGATGTCTGTGCTCAGCGATTTCTTTTGGACTACACCGCCACCGGCGCCTTAATCGCCGCGTGCGATTGGTAGTTGACCACTTCAAAATCTTCATACTCGTAATCAAAAATCGAAGCGGGTTTGCGCTTGATGTTGAGCGTCGGCGGCGCGAGTGGTTCGCGGGTGAGTTGTAGATCGACTTGTTCGAAGTGGTTCGAATAAATGTGGCAATCGCCGCCGGTCCAGATGAAGTCGCCGACGTCGAGATCGCATTGTTGCGCGAGCATGTGCGTGAGTAGCGCGTAGCTCGCGATGTTGAACGGAACGCCTAGGAAGAGGTCGGCGCTGCGTTGGTAGAGTTGGCAGGAGAGACGCGCCTTTGGCGCTTTTCCCTCACCCGCGACTTCGTCGCGACCTCTCCCGGAGGGAGAGGGGGAAACGTAGAACTGAAAAAACGCATGGCACGGCATCAACGCCATCTTCGACAGCTCGCTCACGTTCCAGGCGGAGACGATGATGCGGCGCGAATCGGGATTGGTTTTGAGTTGCTTGACGACTTCGGCGATTTGATCAATGTGGCCGCCATCGGGCGTCGGCCATGATCGCCACTGCACGCCGTAGACAGGCCCTAAATCGCCATCAGATTTCGCCCATTCATCCCAGATGGTGACGCCGCGCTCTTGCAGCCATTTCGCATTGCTATCGCCACGCAAGAACCAGAGCAATTCATACGCGATCGCTTTCCAGAAAACCTTCTTCGTTGTGATGAGCGGAAAGCCGCGTTGCAGATCGAAGCGAAGTTGCGCACCGAAAGTGGAGAGCGTGCCGGTGCCGGTACGATCACCCTTTTGCGCGCCGTGTTTGCGCACGTGCGCGAGGAGGTCGAGGTAAGGCTGCTCCAGAGCGGGAAGCACGTTGTTCGGGGCGGCAACTGAGTTCATGTCGAGAAGTTTAGTCAGGCGGTGAAAACTGATCGATTTGTAGCCTCTATCGGGCAAGGAAATTTTAACGACTAAGTACTTTACCACCCCGAAATATCAGGGCTATCGTACGAATACAAATAGACGCTAGAAACTCTATTTCATCCTGCTAGCCCGCAATAAATATGAGATAACGTCTTGATGCTGATTGCTAAGTCAACCCGATCATTACGATGTCGCGATAGTTTTTCATCGCCTGCAACTGTTCGTACCAGCGCCAAAGATTCGGTAGTTTTTCTCGATGCTGGGCGAGGCCGACGTCTTCCAATTTCAATTGATCCCAGGTGTAGATGAGGATGCCGAGCGGTACGTCGCCCATCGTGAAGTTATCGCCCGCGAGCCACTTCGTTTGCCCGAGTTGGCGATCAACGTGTTGCCACAACCCGGCGACTTTTTCGATATTCGTTGCGATCATTTTCATGTCGCGGTCTTCCGGCTTGAAGCGAACGATTTGTACAAACGCAGGCCCGAGTGCAGGCCCGAGCGTTGTGCTCTGAAATTCCATCCAACGATCCGCATGCCCGCGAATTTTTACGTCCGATGGCGCAAATGGATCGTGCGGATGCTTCGCGCTCAGATAGCGAATGATTGCGTTCGATTCCCACAACACATAGCCGTCGTCATCGATCACTGGGATCAACTGCATCGGATTCATCGCTTTGTACTCATCGGTGTTCAAGCCGCCAAACGGACCACCAATGTCGATTCGCTCATAAGGCACGCCAAGCTCAGCGCACGTCCACATGACCTTTTTCACGTTAGACGAATTTTTCCGACCCCAGAGTTTCAACATAACGAGCTTTCAAATGAAGAGTGAATGATTGAGGATTTTTCTCTTGACGCAAATGACGAGGAGTTGATGCAAATTGGTGCTCACTGCTTTGACTTGCAGCGTTCCTTGTCTAAGAAAGCGCTACGTAGATGCCTAGGATTTCCGCGCTCCACTGCGTCAAATCTGCGTCATCTGCATCAAAAATGTAGACGCGCTAAAGTTATAACAATCCTCTCAGTTTACGCCCCCGTTCCCACCTATGTTTTTGCGTTCATTTTTCACCGCCACCGTCGTAGCGTTTGTCGCTTTGAGCTTGTCCGCGTGTCGCCAAACCGATTTGGGCGAAGGCGGCAGCAAAGTCAGCGGCAGCGCTGGCCCCGCCGGGCCGAAAGACGCGGCGAAAGAGCTGGTGACTTGTTCAGAGCCCATCGGCACGATTTCGCTGGCTGAGAGTCCGCACGGCTACACCGTGCTTTCGCAATATCAGCTGCCGCCTACGCCGCTGCCGCTTATTCGTGTGATGATGCAGCAAAGTGGCTGCTTCAAAGTGGTGGATCGCGCAGCAGGCTTGCGCGGTGTGATTCGTGAGCAGGAACTCAAAGACCAAGGCATTTTGAAGGCAGAAACAGTGCCTAAGAAAGGCGAAGGCATCGGCGCGCAGATGACGCTCACGCCGTCGCTTACGTTTTCAGAGAACAACGCCGGTGGCGGTATCGCGGGCCTGATTGGAATGATTCCGGTGCTCCGCGATTGGGCGGGGCTCGCCAGCCGTGTGAAATTCAAAGAGGCGCAAGTGGTGTTGCTGCTCACGGATAACGAGACGACCGAGCAGCTTGCGGCGGCCACGGGTGCCGCGCGCGCGACCGATTTGGGTGTGGGCGGTTTGGTAATCGGCAAAGTCGTGGGCGGCGCGGCCGGTTGGGGCATCACCAATGAAGGAAAAGTGATCGCCGCGGCGTTTCTGGATGCGCATAACAAACTCGTTGCGCAAGCGCGGGCGATGCCAAGGAAAGCGTGAGTTCGCGCGCTCCCTTCGTCGAGCGATGAAGCCGCATATCTTGATCGTTGAAGACGAAGATGCGATCGCGCAGACGCTCACCTACGCGCTCACCACCGATGGTTTCGAAACCCAGCATGTGCGCATGTTGGCTGAAGCGCGCCAAGCGCTGCAAGAGAAGCGTGCTCGGCTCGTCGTGCTTGATGTCGGGCTGCCAGATGGCAGCGGGTTTGATTTGTGTCGCGAAATACGTGCTGGGACCTACGGCGATGCGGCGTTGCCCATCCTCATGTTGACCGCCCGTAGCGAGGAGCTTGATCGCATCGTGGGACTTGAACTAGGGGCCGACGATTACGTAGCGAAGCCGTTTTCCCCGAGAGAAGTATCGCTTCGGGTGAAGACGATTCTCCGGCGCGCCGCGTCCGATGCGGGCGAAGCGCGGAGTAGCGCCCCGACGTTTAAACTCGACCGAGACGCGCAGCGGATTTGTTTCGCCGGAGAGTGGCTCACGCTCGCCCGCCGCGAATATCTGTTGCTGAAAACGCTACTCGAACGGCCCGGGCGAATCTGCTCTCGTGACTTGCTGCTCGACACCGTATGGGGCCACGACGCGGAAAGCGGCGATCGCACCGTAGACACTCACGTGAAGACGATCCGCGCAAAACTCAAAGCAATCCGCAGCGATCTTGATCCGATCGAAACCCATCGCGGCATGGGCTATTCGATCTCGCCAAAGTTCACTTAACGTGCACCTCGGAATACGACTTCTCTTTGGTGTGTTTCTGATACTCGGGCTAGCGACCTTTTTTGTGTTGCGCGTGTTCGTTACCGAGATCAAGCCCTCGGTGCGAGATGTGCTCGAAGAAGTGATGATCGATTCAGCAAACGCGTTTGCTGAAATGGCAGCGCCCGAATTGGCCGATGGCACGATTGCGAACGCAAAATTCGCCGCGGCAATGAAATCGTACAACGCGCGACAGCCTGACGCGAAAGTGTCCGGCCTCACCAAGAAGAGCGTTGACTTTCGCGTCTATGTCACAGACGCGCAGGGCATCGTGCGCTACGACTCAGAAAACATCGCCGTCGGCCAAGACTACAGCCGCTGGCGAGATGTGTCGCTCACGCTGCGCGGTGAGTACGGCGCACGGGCCACACGCGACGCTGAACGTGACGACGGCACCAGCGTTTTCTACGTTGCCGCGCCCATCGTTCATCAAGGCCAGCGCATCGGTGTTCTCACGCTCGCAAAAAATTCTTCGACCGTTGGGCCGTTCATTGAGCGCGCTGAGAACAAGATTCTTTCCAGTGGCGCGTTACTGATCGGGCTGTCGCTTCTGATCGGCGTCGCCGCAACGCTCTGGATTGTGCATGCCGTGCGAAAGCTTGTGCGTTATGCCGAAGAAGTAGAAGCCGGGCAACGCTTGCCGCCTCCGGAGTTGCCGGGCGAATTGGGCAAACTCGCTCGTGCGATGAATGGCATGAGAGACCGCCTTGAAGGCAAGCGCTATGTCGAAAGCACCGTGCGCGCACTCACTCACGAGATCAAATCGCCGCTCGCGGCAATTCGCGGTGCGGGAGAGCTGTTACGAGAACCGATGCCGATCGCCGATCAAACAAGATTTGCGCAGAATGTTGTCGAGCAGAGCGAGCGGATGCAGCGAACTGTTGATCGCTTACTTGACTTGTCAAAGCTTGAGGGGCTTAGCACTCCCATCAACGCAGATGCTTTTGAGCTGGTTTCTCTGGTGCAACAAGTCATCGCGAACGCGAAATCGCGCCATACGGGAATGGTTATTGAGCTGAACGCCGATCCGTCAGTTGAAATCTGCGGCGACCACGAGCAAATCGAGCTTGCCCTCACCAATTTGATCGAGAACGCCATTGCCTTCTCGTCGCCCGGCGCTAAGATCCAGTGCAACATTTCTCGCATGAACCAAGTCGCCTGTATCGACGTCATTGATACGGGGCCAGGCTTTGCAGATTTTGCAGCAGAGAAAATTGGGGAACGATTCGTGTCTTCGCCGCGCCCCGATGGATCACCCAAAAGTAGCGGTCTTGGGCTTGCCATTGCAAAGCAAGTTGCGGAACTTCACGGCGGCACATTGATGCTAATCAGTGCACGACAGCCAACGCAGGTGCGGCTTACGCTTAAAGGTTAGGCGCGCCGCTTGGCTTTCACGCCCGACACACAACTTCACGCTCAGTTCACAAACTTCATCACTCCCTCACATTGAGGAGCGACATTGGCGTCTATCGCCTTGTTCAATAGGAAAAGAAAGTGAAGTTCGGAATTGTTTTGAAAGCGCTGTCGCTCGCGTTTGTTATCGTGCTTTTGATGGTTGGCGTTAGCCGTATCGGCAACATCGCGCACGAGCGAAGCGCCTATCGCCAACAGGCAGTCGAAAGTGTGCGCAAAAGCCTTGCCGGGTCGCAAACTATTGCGGGGGTCGTGCTCACCAGAGCGTGCACGGAAACCGTCGAAAGCATTACGGAGGTAGATAAAAAGCGGCAAGTGGAGCGCGCTGAAAGAAGCGTTACTTTGCGTGCTCTGCCGCAGTCAATCGACATGAGCGCCACGAGTGACATTGAGCCTCGCTACCGCGGGCTCTACAAAGTGAATTCTTTTATCGTCGTGGCAACGACGCGACTTGATTGGAACAACTTAGCGGAGCTGCAGTCGCCAAGGGTCCGCGAGTCTGTGGTCGCCGTGAAATGCGATGTGCCACAAGCGGAATTCAGCATCTCTGATCCGCGCGGCATCCGTTCGATCAAGCTAAGTCTCGGGTCTGTCACGCTTAGGCCAGAAGCGATGACTGAAGGGCGTGCGTTTCGATCAGGCTTTGCTGCAAAGCTCCCGCTCGACGATCAGGCGCTTGCCAATCGCGCGCAGATGACGCTTGAGCTCACGCTAGTGGGCACCGAATCGCTCGCGTTCGTGCCGCTCGCAAATGAAAACACGATTGGCGTTAAGTCGAGCTGGCCGCATCCTTCGTTTGTAGGCGCATTCTTGCCGACCGAGCGCACGGTGCAGTCGGATGGCTTCACTGCGAAATGGGCAGTGTCCTCCCTGGCGTCGACCGCGCGCGCTGGGCTGGCACGCGGCGCGATACTCTGCAATGTCGCGCGTGAATCCGAAAGCGACTTCTATTCAGCTTCGGTAGACGCAGCGATGCCGGAGCGAGCACCTGCGAGCGCGCCTGCGCCAACTGCGGGTAGTTCGTGCTTACAGGCTTTCGGCGTTTCTTTCATCGATCCAATCAATCCGGCCACGCTCGCGGATCGGGCAACGAAGTACGCCTTTTTGTTCATCGCGCTTACCTTTGTAGGGATTGTCTTGCTGGAAGTGATGAAGGGCGCGCGAGTTCACCCGATCCAGTATTTCCTGATCGGCGCTGCGCTTGCGGTGTTCTTTTTGCTTTTGATCTCTCTTTCTGAACACCTGAACTTTGCGCTGGCCTATGCGCTTGCTGCTGTAGGGTGTGTGGCCGTAATTGGCATGTATGCGAGCGCAGTGCTGGGCGGATGGTCTCGCGCGCTTCCGACCATGCTTGGGCTTGGCGCGCTTTACGGCGTGCTCTTTGTCGTGTTGCAATCTGAGCAGCATGCGTTGCTTGCGGGATCGCTTCTAATCTTTGCTTCGCTTGCTGCAGTCATGCTTCTGACACGCAACGTTGAGTGGCACTCGCTTGCTGATCGGGTGAATCCGAAATCGCGTGTGAATGCTGTGGTTGATAGCGAGTGAGTAGGTTGATGCAAACGCAAGCCCATCGGATGCTTTACACGATCGCTGCAGCCTGCAAGGCTCGCGGATCGTATTTCCTCGTCATTGGCTTGGTCTTAATCGGCGCTTGGATGCGCATGATCACGATCGACCGAGGTACGCCAGCGCTTGGCTTGATTGTGTATTCGGGTGCGCTCATCTTTTTCATTGGGATGATCGCCGTGCCCACAGGGGCGGTCGGTGCGCTCTTTGCGCAACGGCTACTGCGTCGGCGCTTTTCAAATGAGATTGTTCGGCACGGCTTGGCTACGACTGCGGCGTTGATCGTCTTCGCGCTTCACCACATCGGGCATCGCCCGGCGCCGTGGCAGGTGTGGCTTGTGATGAGTGCACTGGCGTTTCTCGCGGCGCGCAGTGCGTACGCGATGGCATATGGCACTTTGAGGGAAGACAGCGAAGCTGCGCGTGTTGCAGCAGCGTTGCATGAAGGATGCAAGACACAGCAGCCAATCTTGCGGGCCGCAGACTCCGGCTACCGGCTCGAACGCGGGCTCTCGCAATGCGCGGGCGATGAAAGAAATCTCAAAGTCGCGTGGCGGCAGCTTCCGCTTCGAAAGCAGCTAAACAAACTAAGCATCCATAAAATTGGGACTAGATGATAAATAGTTAAAAAATTGAAACAATGTAGAAAGTCCGTCTAGCCCCTATAAAAAGAGCTTTTACAGGAAGAGCTAACAAGTCTGCGCACGCTGCGACGAGTGGCTCGCATTCGCGCCGCACTCAAATAAAAGTGAGGGGGTCAGTGCTTTGCGCCCGATTCCGTAACGCTTGGGCTGACGTAAGATGCTGCATTACGCCAAAAAAATATGATTAAAGCTTCAGCCATGAACGCCCCCATTTCCGCGCTTGCGAAAAAAGATGTCGCGACACACTTTCATCCGTACACCAATGCTCGCGCGATTGAAAAAGATCCGCCACTTGTAATCGTTGCAGGTGACGGCATCGAGGTGATTGATGATGCGGGCAAGCGCTATATCGAGGGTATGGCGGGGCTCTGGTGTGCATCGCTTGGATTCAGCGAAAAGCGCCTCGCCGAAGCGGCGAAACGACAGATGGATGTGTTGCCGTATTACCACTCGTTTTCTGGGAAAGCGCACAATGTGGTGGCTGAGCTGAGCGAACGGTTGATTGCACTTGCGCCCACAGAGGCCCTTCGCGATGGTCGCGTTGTGTATGCGAATTCAGGCTCCGAAGCAAACGATACGGCAATGAAACTCGTTCGTTACTATCACAACGCGATCGGTAAGCCGAAGAAGAAAAAAGTGATTGGCCGGATGAAGGGCTATCACGGTGTGACTGTTGCGGCAGCGTCGATGTCAGGCATTCCAACGATGCATCAGCATTTTGATCTGCCGATTGATGGCGTCTTGCGCACGCTCTGTCCGCATCCGTATCAGTTTGCCAAAGACGGCGAATCGCCGGAACAATTCGCCACGCGATGTGCTGACGAATTGGAGGCGCTCATTCTCAAGGAAGATCCCGAGACGATTGGCGCTTTCATTGCCGAGCCCGTGCAGGGCGCGGGCGGCGTCATCGTCCCCCCGCCGACCTATTGGGAAAAGATCCAACCGATCCTGAAGAAATACGAGATCCTCTTCATCGCTGATGAAGTCATTACGGGCTTCGGTAGAACTGGGAATCGTTTCGGCAGCGAAACCTATCGGCTTGAGCCAGACATGCTCACCGTCGCGAAAATGATTACCGCGTCTTACGTGCCGCTCTCAGCGCTCTACGTGAACAACAAGATTTTCCAGGCGTGTGCTGACGCAAGCGCGAGTGTTGGCGTGTTTGGACACGGCTACACCTACTCGGGTCACCCGCTCGCGTGTGCGATCGCGCTTGAGACGCTCAACATTTATGAGGATCGAAACATTCTCGACCATGTGCGTCATGTCGCGCCAACGCTTCAAAACGCGCTCCGTGCCTATGCAGATCATCCGCTCATTGGCGATACGCGCGGCATCGGGTTGATCGGAGCCGTGGAACTTGCGGAAGATAAGAAAGCGCGCAAACCGTTCGATCCGAAGCGCGGCGTCGGCGCGTATTTGGTGCGCAGAGCACAGGAACACGGTTTGATTTTGCGAGTGATGGCGGGCGACATCATCGCGTTTTCGCCGCCGCTCATCATTTCCGACGCGCAAATTCGAGAACTGCTGGTTCGATTCAAGAAGGCCTTGGACGATACGGCGACGTGGCTAAACGCATAAACGAGGCGTGCAATCGGCCTCGTGATGCACCGCCTACGCCTGACGGCAACCGCTCCTACAATGGCATATGGACTTAAAGATTACGTTAACCCCGACCGCGCAGCGCTTGGTCACAGCGCGCGAATTCACGTTCTCGACGAACGCGGAGCCTGGGATGTCAATGCCTCAAGTGGGCGATGTCATGCGGGTGACGCTCGACGAGCCGCCTGTTTTCTTCAAAGTGATTCAGCGGGCCTACGATTTCACGACCTCGCCGATTACGGTGACGCTCGTTTTAGGCGCGCCGGACTAAAAGTACGTCTGCACAACTACTCCGAGCCCGTGATAGTTCGTCAAAAATTCGCGAAAAATCCTCACGTAGCTACGCACCTCTGTACGCTCTGGTGTTTTCTCGAATATTTTCCGCGTCTGACGGGCACTCGCTACGTTGTGCAGAGGTCTTCTAAGTTGACAGCATCGGCGTTCGAGCCGCCACTAAACCTTAACCGCCTGTTACGAATGCTTACAAATCCCCGAACCAAGTGTCGTTAGGTGGCGAATTCGGCGTGAACCGAATCACCCGCTCAAAGTCTCACATCGAATGCAGAACAAGAATCTCCGGTTGCGCCCGGTTTTAAGCGCGCTCACTTGCTCTATCGCCACCGCCACGCTGTATGCGCAAGCCCCAACGCCTGCTGCTCCAGCGGCGCCGGCCTCCGCCGCGCCTGCGGCACCGTCGCCCACCGTGCCCGCAGCGGTACCGCCCGCAACACCTGCAGACACACCCGCACCCGCTGAGGCAAAAGCCGAGCCAGCCAGTCGTACCAATCGCGTTGAACGTGTGGATGTGACAGGTCGAAACACCGAGACCGATGAGCGTCGAAACTCAAGCGCCGCGAAGATCATCATTACGCGTCAAGATATCGAGCAATATGGCGACAGCAGTTTGGGCGACATGATGCGGCGACTGCCCGGCGTCACCTCGGGCGGGCGTCCCGGTAGGCCAGGTGCGCCGCAGATGCGCGGCATGGGCGGCGGCTTCACTCAAATTCTGATTGATGGTCAGCGCGTGCCGCCGGGCTTTTCGATTGAGCAGCTCTCGCCAGAGCAGGTTGAGCGAATCGAAATTTTGCGCGCACCAACGGCTGAAACCGGTGCCCGCGCGGTAGCAGGAACCATCAACATCATTCTTCGCGAGCCATTGCGGCAAACCAACAATGATGTACGCGTCGCCGCAGCGTCAGAGCGCGGCAAAGTCGTTCCGGATGTCTCGCTCACGCGCAACGATTCGTTTGGACAAAACGGCACGTACAGTGCCACGCTCACCTACCGAACACGCCAACAATTGAATGACACTGACGGCCGTGTCACGTACTTCGACACCGCGAAAGGTCGAACCACACTCGACGAGGCAACTCAAGCGCGCAACGAAGATCGTGGCGAAAACGTGTTCGGCAATGCACGCGTGCAATGGCGGCTAGGTAACGGCGAACTGTTCGCGATTCAAGCGCTGGGCGGCCACAACACCTCTGACAATCAAGGCGTGACAGCGCTCACCGAATTCATTGGCCCCGGCGCACCCTACGCAAAGAGTGCGTTTAAGTTCGATGGAAATTTTGACTTCGCTCGGCTGAACGCAAACCTCAATAAGCGACTCAACGAAACAACCCGCTATGAAGTACGGCTTGGCTTTGGACGATTTTGGTCAGATACCGCGCTTGCGATCAACCAATTTGACACAGCCAACGCGCTCCTTCGCAGACAGACCACAGACGGCGATGTGCGCGACAAAGGCTGGAGCTTTGCGGGTAAGGTCACGCACAACACAAAGAGCGATCCAAGCCATGCCATTAGCGCGGGTTGGGATGTCGAAGGATTGAAGCGACAAGAGACTTCGGTGACGCTGCTCAACGGTGTGCCGCAACTCGCAGAACTCGGCACGCAGTTTGATGTCTCCACGCTGCGCTATGCGTTGTATGTCCAAGACGAATGGGACCCCGCGCCGAACTGGTCCGCTAATCTCGGACTTCGCTACGAGCAGATTGAAACGAAGAGCACCACCGCAGGCGACGAATTCAAGAATACGTCTCGCGTACTGTCGCCGCTCGGCCATCTCGTGTGGCGCTTCGCCGCTCCGCGCCGTGATCAGATTCGCTTGAGCCTCACTCAGAGCTATCGCTCACCCAGCACGCAGCAGCTTACCGCGCGTCCCAATCTGAATTTGAGCTATCCCGTTCCGGGCGGCAATCTCTTTACCGCGCCGGATCGTGCAGGCAATCCTAACCTCAAGCCTGAACGCGCTAACGGAATCGATTTGGCCTATGAGCATTACTTGAAGTCGGGGGGCGTAATGTCCGCCAATCTTTTCGGGCGGGACATTAAGGATCTGATTCGAAATGTGACTGCGCTAGAGAGCGTATCCTGGGCGAATGACCCGCGTTACGTGAGCCGTCCGCAAAATTTCAGCGAAGCGCGCACGTACGGCTTGGAGCTTGATGCGAAGTTCCGGCTCAATGAACTCTTCGATGATCTGGGCAATCTAGGTCGCCTTAGCGTAAAAATGAACGCGAGTATTTACAACTCGAAAGTCGCCGGTGTGCCTGGCCCCGATAATCGCATTGATTCGCAGCCGCGGTTCACTGGAAACTTTGGACTTGATTACCGCTTCCCGAACTCCCCTTTGTCCGTAGGCGGCAATATTTCGTGGACACCGTCGTACGAGCTGCAACAAACTGAAACACTACGGCAAACGCTATCGACCAAGCGAATTATCGACACCTACGCCGTGTGGAATTTCAGCTCGGCAACGCGTTTGCGACTTTCAGTCTCAAACATTTCCCCACTCGATTCGAATACGACGAACGTGAACTTCGACGGCGCGATTCGTCAAACAACGTTTAGCAGTACACGCACCGATGTGAACTACGCGCTTCGACTTGAAATGCGGCTGTAGCTGCCCGAGCGCGAAGCCGAGCGCTTCGCCTCATTCGCGCTCGCGCGTTACGCGGCAGCGCTGCGTCCGTAGAATAGGGGCATGGCATCCCTGAAGAAAACGCTGTTGCTTACAGGCGCGTCTCGTGGCATTGGTCACGCGACTGTGAAGCATTTTCACGCGGCGGAGTGGCGAGTGATCACCGTGTCGCGCCAGCCGTTTGACAAAATTTGCCCCTGGCCACAAGGTGAGAAAGATCACATTCAGCTCGATCTGAATGAGATGAGCCATTTCGACGATGTGATTGCGCGTGTGAAAGCAAAGCTCGCTGAGCCCGAGAGCGGCGGCAAGCTGGCGGCATTGGTGAATAACGCTGGTATTTCGCCGAAGCTTGCGGGCGGCAAACGCATGGGTGTGCTCGATACCGAAATTGCCACCTGGCAAAACGTGTTCAACGTGAATTTGTTTTCAACAGCGCTACTTGCGCGCGGCTTGTTTGATGAACTGAAAGTCGCGAAGGGCTCGGTGGTGAACGTCACCTCCATCGCGGGCGGTAAAGTTCACCCGTTCGCGGGGGTCGCCTATGCAACATCGAAGGCGGCCCTTGCAGCCCTCACCCGCGAGATGGCGCACGATTTCGGGCCTCACGGCGTGCGCTGCAACGCCATCGCACCTGGCGAAATTGACACCTCAATCCTCTCGCCGGGAACGGACGCCATCGTCGAGCGAGAAATTCCGATGAAGCGCTTGGGTAAACCGAGCGAGGTGGCGCAGCTCATCTACTTTCTGTGTACCTCGCAAAGCTCCTACGTGAATGGCGCAGAGATTCATGTGAACGGCGGCGAGCACGTGTAGAAACGCGCTTTATTCGTCGGTTTTTTTGAAATCAACTATTCGATCCTAGTTCAAATAAATTGCGGGCTAGAAAGTCATCACTTAATCTATTGAAAACTACAAAAATAAATCGCTTGCCCCGTTGCAATAGGGCGTTCGTGGCTAAGGCTGAGATGAATTTAACTTTCGCGCGAGCGTGGGCTCAAGCGAATTCGATGTGCGCCGCCTCATGACGCCTTTTCGCGCACTTGCGCGCTTTTTCCGTGGCGATGGCTTGGTCTATGCTGGGTATCTCGCGTTTCTCTCGTTGCTTGCGCTTTTGCCCGTACTCGGCATCCTGTTTTGGCTCTCGCAGCAAAGCGTGATTGTGCGCACCGCGGACGCTGCGTTTCGCGATTTTCTGTTCACCAACCTGATTCCAGACGCGGCGAAACAGGTCATCGCCACCGTGGATCGCTTACGCGCGAACGCGCGAGGCTTGGGCCTCGTCGCGATCGCGATTTTTGCGGGCGATTTGCTGCTCAAAGCGCTTGCGCTAAACGCGGCCTTTGACCGGATCTGGGGCGGCGCGCGTAGACGCTGGTACAGTTTCGCGAGCGGCGGCTTAGTGTTGCTAGTGCTGATTCCGATTGCGGTGGGCGCGCTCTATTGGGTCATCCGATTCCTCGAAAACTTCTTGATGCGTTTGATTCCCTCAATGCGTGGTTTTGTTGATTCCGCGTTTGATCCGTTCGCGATTGCGATTCCACTTATTGCCGCACTTGCCATGCTCTATCGATGGGTGCCGTTCGGCGTGAAGTCGTGGCGTTCGCCTATTGCCGCTGCTTTCGTAGTGACGGGCTTGATCGAGGTCGCACGCTATGTGATTACGCATCACTTCGCCACCCTCGCACAACTCAAATCGCTCTACGGCGCGTTTGTCGCGATTCCGGTGCTGATGGTGAGTTGTTTTGTGTTGTGGGCGCTGGTGCTCTATGGCGCGGCGCTAGTGGCTGAAGGGTTTGGAAAGAATGTCCGCTGGCCGTTTGGTGGAAAGAGCTCACCCGGGCGGACGCGCAACGTGAAAGCCAGCGCGACCCCGGTGAAGAAGCCGCCAGCAACACAGACATAATCCGCGCCATGGCTAAACGATCCGACGAAGCAGCGACGGCACACGCCCCCCTGATAGCGCCCGATATGATGAGTACCACCGAGGTGGCGGACTATCTTCGGGTGAGCGAGCGCACGATTTACGACTTGCTCAAGGAAAAGAAAATCCCTTCCAGTCGAGTCACCGGCAAATGGCTCTTCCCGAAAAAACTCATTGACCGCTGGGTTGCGCAAAACACCGAGTACTCGCCTGCAAAAACGCGCGACGCAGCGCCGATTGTGGCCGGCAGTCACGACCCGTTGCTCGAATGGGCGCTGCGCGAATCGCATTCCGGCTTGGCGATGATGACGGGCGGAAGTTTGGATGGCATCCGTCGCGTCGCCGATGGCGACGTCGTCGCGGCAGGCACGCATCTCATCGATTCACTGACGGGCGAATTCAATGTGCCCTATTTGCGCGCCCACTATGCGCGATCGCACTTGGTGGTGATTCAATGGGCGAAGCGCCGCCAGGGGCTCATCGTTCGCCCGCCTGATGTGGCGCGTGTTGCGAGCGTGGCAAAACTCAAAACGTCGAAGCTACGCGTTGTATTGCGTCAACCCGAGGCGGGCGGTTTTCATCTGCTCAATCATCTGCTTGAGCGCGAGAGCATTGACGTATCGCAGCTCATCACCACCGACACGCCAGCGCTTACCGACGGCGATCTCGCGCAAAAAATTCGCGATGGCGAGGGCGACGTGGGCCTCGCATGCGAAAGCGCTGCGCACGCGGCCGGTCTTGCGTTTGTACCGCTCATCGAAGAGCGCTTTGATCTCGTGCTCCGTCGGCGAGACTATTTTGAGCCGCCGCTACAAGCGCTCTTCACGTTTGCTCGCGGCGCCGCATTCGCGAAACGCGCTGAAGCCATGCGAGGCTACGACTTATCCGGGCACGGGCAGG
Source organism: Betaproteobacteria bacterium (assembly GCA_013298145.1). GTDB lineage: Bacteria > Pseudomonadota > Gammaproteobacteria > Burkholderiales > Casimicrobiaceae > Casimicrobium. Next base: position 187,998 of record JAAFJO010000004.1, on the reverse strand, counting down.
TGATGCTGAACGAATAAGAAAGTAACTTTTCAAGCCTACGAGTCTGCACTAGCGAACGATTCATACTATTTTCGCTTTAAAATTTTTTTTGAGGGTAGCCCGCTAAAAAAAGGCTCTAGACCGAATAGGCTGTAAATACAGACACGGTTTCGAAACGTGGCCGCGCATTAGGTTGCGGATTACTGCAAAATCATGCGAGGAATGATGTTGTGGTGCTCTCTCGCATTTTTTTTCTGCTATTTTTGGTGGTCTGCGTTGGCGATTCGCTTGTCACAGGGTGAGTTCGCGTCTGGCACGCTTGGACGATTGACCTCTCATCCCCGTTGAAGCAAGGTTCATGATCGCTGACGCATTTCTGCAAGCGCTAGCGCTCGTTTCGTCGTTTGACCCGGCGGTGATGAGCATCGTGTGGTTATCACTCAAAGTAAGCGGTGCGGCGGCACTAATCGGTGCGTTGATCGCGCTTCCGCTCGCGGCGTGGGTCGTGCAAACGCGCTCGCTGCTGCGCGAGCCGATGATTGTTTTGCTGAACGCATCGCTGGGCTTGCCGCCCGTGATCGTAGGTTTGGTGGTTTATCTGTTGCTCTCTCGCACCGGGCCGATGGGTGCACTCGGTTGGCTTTTCACGCCTGCCGGAATGATCTTCGCGCAAGTGATTTTGGTCACGCCGATCATTGCCGCACTCGCGCGGCAAGTGCTTGAAGATGCGCAACAGGAGTACCAGGATCTATTCGCCTCGCTCGCGTTGTCGCGCTGGCAGTCGTTGCAAACATTGCTTTTCGAAACACGTTTTTCACTGCTAGTTCTTCTCCTCGCTGGGTTCGGTCGCGCCATCGCAGAAGTCGGTGCGGTGATGATGGTGGGCGGCAACATTGCGGGCCACACGCGAGTGATGACAACGGCGATTGCATTGGAAACGTCCAAGGGTGAACTCGCGCTCGCACTGGCGCTGGGCTTGATCCTGATTTTCATCGTGCTCGTCATCAACATCGCCGCGCACTATGCGCGACAAGTGCTTCGGAGGCGCTATGCGTAGCACCGCACCTGTGCAAAATAACAGCGCGCTAGTCGAACTTGTGCGCGTTCGCTATCGTGTTGGAGACACAGAAATTTTGCGGGGTGTCAGTCTGCAAATAAATCCCGGAGAGCGCGTGGCCCTTCTGGGGGCAAACGGCGCAGGCAAAACGACACTTTTGCGACTCATCAATGGACTCATTTCATCGAACGAGGGAACGCTTGCATCGCCTCCAGTGGCTCTGCAGGCCATGCTCTTCCAAAAGCCGCCGCTTCTGCGCAGAAATGTGCTCGACAACGTCGCGTTCGCGCTGAAAAGTCGCGGTATGGCCGAGACCGAGGCGGAACAACTTTCAATGCAAACACTTAGTCGATGCGGCCTCACGGGGCTTTCGCAACGCTACGCGCGCGCCCTGTCCGGCGGCGAACAGCAAAAGCTCGCGCTCGCACGGGCCTGGGTGACGCGGCCGACGCTGCTACTCGCAGATGAAGCGACTGCCTCGCTCGCGCCAGCGGCCGTGCACGAAGTTGAGCGCTTAATGCTTGACATGTGCGAACAAGGGAGCACGCTAATTTTCGCAACGCATAACCGGGGCCAGGCAAAGCGTTTGGCTACTCGCATTGTTTTCATGTCAGCGGGGCGCGTGATTGAAGACCGCACCGCCGATGACTTTTTTGCCAACCCTGCCTCGCAAGAGGCGATTGATTACATCAACGTGGAGCGAGTATGAAACTCACAAGCTTTTTTTCCGTCGCTGCGGCGAGTGTATTACTCGCGTTGCCCGTCGGGGCGCGCGCACAAGATGCATCGATCACCGTAGCCTCAACCACATCGACTGAGCAGTCAGGGTTGTTCGGTCACCTCCTGCCGATCTTTAAGCGAGCCAGCGGCATTGACGTGAAGGTCGTGGCGCTCGGCACTGGGCAGGCGCTTGACGTGGGACGTAGAGGCGACGCCGATGTCGTGTTCGTGCACGATCAAGCTGCCGAGGAGAAGTTTGTGGCGGAGGGTTTCGGTGTGCGCCGAATTCCTGTGATGTACAACGATTTCGTGTTGATCGGCCCGAGCGATGATCCCGCCAAATCCGCAGGCAAAGACATCGTCGCGGGCCTCAAAGCGGTTTACAACGCGAAGAGCGCATTCGTCTCACGCGGCGACAAGAGCGGCACACACGCGGCCGAACTTCGCTACTGGAAGCAGACCGCGCTTGACCCCGCCACCGAGAAGGCATCTTGGTATCGGGAAACGGGTTCTGGCATGGGGCCAGCGCTCAACACCGCAGCGGCGATGAACGGCTACATTCTGGCCGACCGTGGCACCTGGCTCTCGTTCAAGAACCGTCAAAACTTGAAGATCGTGGTTGAGGGCGACACCAAATTGTTTAACCAATACGGCGTGATGCTCGTGAATCCCGCAAAACATGCGCACGTCAAACGTGATGCCGGTCAAAAATTTATCGATTGGCTCGTGAGTGCCGAAGGCCAGGCCGCGATTGCGAGCTACAAGATTGGTGGCGAGCAACTCTTTTTTCCGAACGCGACGAAGTGAAGCCCTAGGATCGGTGGAGCAAAGCGATCCCCCCCATCATCCGGCGGACAAATTGGCGACCGTATTTCGCACTTGATTGATGCGTATTGCGTCGCTCCACCCATCCTACCTTGAGCGTCGCAAATCCTTGAACGCAACGAATTCCCATTCACGCATCGCAATCACCAGCGTGTAGCCCTCGCGCTGCGACGCGGGCAGTCGCTGATCGGCCAGATGTTGCTGCGCGAACTCATGCCCCAATCGCTGTAACTTCTCTTGCATACTGAGCGCCGCCTCTTTTCCGATGCTGCCATGAACCAGCATCAGCATTTCATCCTGCGCCGCGAAACTGCCTGCGTAGTAATCGGGCAGCACGTGTTTGCGGAAGAACTGCATGATCGGCCCTTCGGGGCGCCAGCGAAAGGTCTTCGCGAGTTTCATGCGATAGCGATTGAGCGGCTTCAGCTCGAGAACGCCCAAGCGATCAAGCTGGGTGAGTGCTTTGATGCATTCAGGTTCGCTGATCTTGTAGGTCGAGACGATTTGCTCAAACGTCCACTGACTCAAACAACAAATGCCAACCAGCAGCGTGTGTTTGCTATCGACCAGCGCTTTCTCTTGCTCGTGTGAAAGCTCTTGCACGAGCACCTGCGCCTCAGCCACTGTGCGCGCGAGATCTGCGAAATCAATCTTTAATGCGCGGCAAATTTCATCGATTCGCGAGAGCGTCATCTCGCGTTGCGAGAACATTCGTTTCACCGACGATTCGCTCATCTTGATCTTTTTCGCGAGATCAGCATACGTTACGTTTGCCGCTTTGAGCTCACGTTTTAGGGCGTCGATTAAATCGGTAGAAGTTGCCATAGTGTCGAAATGCGGTACTCAGACAGCCGAAGAATAGTACATCGCGCAGAAAAATAACACTCTTGGCATCGCTAGATTAACGTTGCGACATCTTTTCAAGCGCGCGGAGTCGCCCCATGAAATCAAAGTTGCGCGTATTGCAATCAGCCACGGCAATCATCGCGGTGATCGGCGCGGCGCTCTTGAGTGGCTGTGTTCGCTGCCAGCTCTTTTCAGACAGTCTGATCGAACCGCCTGGCACGCGAGCAAAACCGATTGAGGTGTACTACCGTGAAATTGAACGAAATAACGGGTACTCAATCACCGAGTACAAAATTGTTTCGGGCCCTTCGGTGCCGGTGATCATATTCGGTGTGCGTGGGAATTGCACGATTGCGCGCCGCGAAAACTGGTCGTATTTTGGTAGCGAAAAACTCGATGGCGTGAGCCTAGGATGGAGTCGCCATCGACTTTTCGAAGTGGAGACTGCGAAAGGCCAAACCGAGAAGAACGAGGAAGAACGCTCAAAGTTTTTCTCCACCAGCGATTGCACGCTCCTGTTTCGATAGGAGCGCGAAAAATGGTTTTCACCTCGTGGATGATTGGCGTAAGTGCGCTGCTGATCGAGCGCTTCAAACCCGCGACACCCCTCCCGCGTGTGCGCGGCTGGGCGTGGCGATCAAAGCTGTTTGTACTTGTCGAAATCGCAACCGTTGCGCTGACCTGCGTTGTTGTCTGGTTTGCGACGCTGTTGGTGCCAGTGAACGCCTTGTTCGATGCTTCGTCGGCTCCACTCGTCGTTCAGGTCGCGTTGAATTTCGCGCTCAGCACCTTTGTTTTTTACTGGTGGCATCGTCTGCGTCACGAGAGCAACTTCTGGTGGTTGGCGACTCATCAGTTTCACCACAGCCCCGCTCGGATCGAGGCGATCACCGCGTTCTACAAGCATCCGACCGAAGTCGCGCTGGACACCCTGCTCAACCTCGCCTTGAGCTTTCTCGTGCTCGGCGTAAGCGTCGAAACGTTCGTCGCGCACACCGCGTGTGTTGCGAGCTCACAGTTCTTCGTGCACATGAATGTTGCTACGCCGCGCTGGGTTGGCTATTTCATCCAGCGCCCGGAAATGCATCGCATTCATCACGGATTCGGCGTGCACAAAAGCAACTACGCCGACCTACCGCTCTGGGACATGCTCTTCGGCACCTTCCGCAATCCTGCCACCGTAGCAATTAAATGCGGCTTCGATCGCAACCGCGAACAGCGGATCGTTGATATGCTTTCGTTCAAAGGCGTACACAAAACATCGAGCTTTCCGGACCAACGAAATTCACAGGGAAACCTCGACCCTCACCCCCAACCCCTCTCCCGGAGGGCGAGGGTAGATACTCGCCCATAAATCGCAACGGCGATTTATGGAATCAATACTACGTAGGGAATCATCATGTCATCCGAGAGCCAATTCGGCCTATTGAAAACACGTCGTTTCGCGCCCTTCTTCTGGACGCAGTTCTTGGGTGCGATGAACGACAACGTATTCAAGAATGGCATGATCATCTTCATGACGTTTGGCGGCTTGACGCTGGCCGGCATGAAAACCGACTTGCTTGTGAATGCGGCAGGCGCGGTTTTCATTCTTCCGTTCGTGTTGTTCTCTGCGTTCGCGGGGCAGCTTGCGGACAGGTATGAGAAGACGCGCGTGATTCGCGGTGTGAAGATCATGGAAATTGCGGTGATGGCACTCGCGGCAATTGGGTTTGTCACCGCGAATCTCGCGATATTGTTTGTATGCCTCTTTTTGATGGGCTTGCATTCAACGTTATTTGGCCCGGTGAAATACGGCATCCTGCCGCAGGCGCTGAAACCGGCTGAATTGATCGGCGGCAATGGCCTCGTTGAATCGGGTACCTTCGTCGCGATCCTGCTCGGCACGATCGCGGGCGGCATCATCGTTGCGCTGCAGCCCGGCGGACCGACGTATATGGCAGCGGCGACGATCGCGCTCGCTCTGATCGGCTACGTGATCTCGCGAAAAGTGCCGGAAGCGCCGCCAACCGATCCGACGCTAAAGCTCAATTTCAATCCGTTCACCGAAACCGCTGCGAATATCAAACTCGGCATGTCGAATATCGTCGTATGGCGTTCGATGCTCGGCATTTCGTGGCTTTGGTTCTACGGCGCGATGCTGCTGAATCAGTTCGCGCCGCTCGCGAAAGATGTGCTCGGCGGCAATGCGCAAGTTGCAACACTCTTGCTCGCTGTGTTCGCAATCGGCGTCGCGGTGGGTTCGTTGCTGTGTGAACGCCTCTCCGGGCACAAAGTAGAAATTGGCCTGGTTCCACTTGGCTCCATTGGCATGACGGTGTTTGCGCTCGATCTCTACTTCGCGCTCAAAGCCATGCCGCCCTTGCCCGCAACTATTACAAGCGACATCGCAACGCATGTTGGAGCAATGGCGTTTGTGAAGGATTCCGCGCACTGGCGAATCCTCTTCGATCTGTTCATGCTTTCAGTGAGCGGCGGACTATTCAGCGTGCCGCTCTACGCGCTGATCCAAGAGCGCGCAGAGCCGACACACCGCTCGCGCATCATCGCAGCGAATAACATTGTGAACGCGATTTTCATGGTGGTGTCCGCGTTGCTCGCGATCGCCTTGATTAAGCTCTTCAACTTTGGCGTGAAGGAACTCATTCTCACGATAGCGATTTTGAACGGCATCGTCGCGCTCTACATCTACATTTTGACGCCCGAGTTTTTGTTGCGATTCGTGTGCTGGATCATCATGTCGCTGTCTTACCGATTGAGCGCAAAAGGGCTTGAAAACATTCCGGACAAAGGCCCCGTCATCATCGTCGCCAATCATGTGAGCTACGTTGACGCGCTGGTGATCTCTGCGAAAGTGCGCCGCCCGTTGCAATTCGTGATGGATCACAACATCTTCGGAACCCCCGGACTTGGCTGGATTTTTCGGCAGATGAAGGCCATTCCGATCGCGGGAGTGAAAGAAGATCCAGCGAAAATGGAAGAAGCGTTCGCGCGTATGCGAAAGGCGCTCTTAGAAGGCGACGCGATCGCGGTGTTCCCCGAGGGAAAATTGACGGCCACAGGCGAGATGAACCCATTTCGCCCAGGCATCGAGCGTATCGTGAGCGAAACCGGCGCACCGGTCGTGCCGATTGCGCTGCGCGGACTCTGGGGCAGCTTCTTCAGTCGAGCGAAGGATGGCAAAGCGTTCCGCAAATTTCGCGGGTTCTTCAATAAAGTAGAGGTGGAAGTGGGTGCGCTAGTGCCCGCGAGCGCGGTAAGCGCGAAAGCGCTGGAGGAGAAGGTGTTGGGGATGCGCGGGGATTGGAAGTAACTACGATGCCGAGTTACGCGTGTCTCGGTTGGCGCTCGCTTTGCGCTGGGGTTGCGTTTGGCGTCTGTGCGTGCGCACTAGAAGTACCGGGAAATGCGTGTGAGCGCGGATACAAGTTTGCTTACGACGGGGTGTTTGCAGAAGCGCAAGACCATCTTGACGCATGCCTAAGTGGCGCGAGTTCTGACTTACACCAACGCCGCCGTGCTCTGATTGCAATGGGTTGGGCTAAGAGTAATCTAGACGACGATAGTGGAGCGTCGGCTGCCTACGACGCGGCGTTCCAGATTGCGCCCGTGAGCGATTATGCTGAAATGATCAATGCCTCGATGAGCTACAAGCATGCGCAACGCCACGCAGACGCATTGAAACTGAACATCGCAGCAGCTAACTGGGAAAACGGCAAGTACGCTCAGTCAATGATGACCCAGTACCATTTAGGATGGTCCTACCAGCTAAACGGCTTGCACGAAAAAGCTGTCGAAGCATTTGACAAGGCAATTCCGCACCAACCCGACTTCGCGTATGCGTATTGGCGTCGCGCTGTCTCGCATGAGGCAATGGGCAACGCTGGCAAAGCGAAGACCGACCTGAATGTCGCTTCCTCTCTTTTTGTCGATAGCGAATCAGGTAGACCTTTGAAATTATCAATCAGGGCAATGCATCAAGAGATTGCAGAGACCTACAAACGGCATGGATTGAGCGTGCCAATTGCTGTGAATCGAACGCTTTCTAAGTGATCCGACCTCTTAGAATGTTGTCATGTCTGGAAACACTCTCGGCCTCCTCTTTTCCGTAACCACGTTCGGCGAATCGCACGGACCTGCGATTGGCTGCGTGATCGACGGCTGCCCTCCGGGGCTCGCGCTTTCTGTGGAAGATTTGCAACCCGATCTTGATCGGCGCAAGCCCGGGACGTCGCGTCACGTCACGCAGCGCAAGGAAGACGATATTCCGGAAATTCTCTCTGGCGTGTACGAAGGCAAGACTACGGGGACGCCGATTGCGATTGTGATTCGTAATACGGATCAGCGCAGCAAAGATTACGGCAACATCGCAGAGACTTTTCGACCGGGGCACGCCGATTACACCTATTGGATGAAATACGGTGAGCGCGATCCGCGCGGCGGCGGTCGTTCATCGGCAAGGCTCACCGCGCCCATCGTTGCTGCGGGTGCGGTTGCGAAGAAGTGGCTCAGCGAAAAATTTGGTGTGACCGTGCGCGGCTATTGCTCGCAAATCGGCGCAGTTGAGATTCCGTTCGAATCGTGGGGCTCTGTGAATGAAAACCCATTTTTCGCCCCCACTCAAAACGACTCACCAAAGCTCGCCGAGCTTGAAAACTACATGGACGCGCTGCGCAAAAGCGGCGACAGTTGCGGCGCGAAAATTTATGTTGAAGCCGTCGGTGCGCCTGTCGGTTGGGGCGAGCCGCTTTATGATCGCCTTGATGCCGATATCGCGCACGCCATGATGGGGCTCAACGCCGTGAAAGGCGTTGAAATCGGTGCAGGCTTCGCGAGCGTTATGCAAAGCGGCACCGAGCACTCCGATCAAATCGTCGAGGGCAAGTTTGCATCGAACAACGCGGGTGGCGTGCTCGGTGGTATTTCCACTGGCCAACCAATCACCGTGTCGATTGCTATCAAGCCCACCAGCTCTATCCGCTTAGATCGCGAAACGATTGATAAGCAAGGCAGCCCAGTGACCATCAACACGCACGGTCGCCACGACCCGTGCGTGGGCATCCGCGCCACGCCGATTGCGGAAGCGCTGCTCGCCATCGTGCTAATGGATCACGCCCTGCGGCATCGCGCTCAGAATGCGGATGTGAGGGTGGAGACGCCGGCGGTTTTGTAGGCGACTCCCCTCGAGGGCGAGGATCAGCGTCGCTTAAGATCAGCGCGGTCGAGGCCGCGCCTACCCGGTACTGCCGATGTATCTCGCTTCGAACATCCGCGTTTCTCGAACCCCTTGAGCCCCAAAGATCGTTCATGTTCGGATCAGCGCATGTACGCGAGTTGATTGCGATCATCGAGCGCTTAGATTCATTCGTGCGAATGCCGAGCACCGTCCGTCATTTGCGATTGTCTTCGTGGTGTACTGGCGCGAGCTTAGTGCGAAATCTAGCGTGGGATGCCCTATGCGGTTATGAGACACCAAGCGTGCTTTCGGCTGTGGACGTTGCGTACTTTGATCATCGAACTTGAGCGCGGAGCAAGACGCGGAAATGCAAAACTGTTTGAACAGCGTGCTGCCCGACGTTCCTCGGGAAGTGACCAACCAAGCCGCGGTTCATTTTTGGTTTGGAGTGCACTTCGGTCATCCGGTTGCACCGCTCAACTCGCTCGAAGAGGCGATCGGGAGTTGGCCTGAGTACGCGACATCGGTGGCCGTCTTTCTGGATGCAGACGATAGCGTTGGATTGATTGCACCTCACGGTTTCACCGATTCGTTTTCGATGACGCTGCGACGAAATCCAACGCGCGTAAGCGTTGAAATCTATCGAAACCGTTGCGCGAGTAAACAGTACGCTCAACGATCGCTAGGCGTAATAGTGGTGGTGAAGTGAGCATTCGACACGGAGCGGCCACCGCTCGCTGCTCAGCACCTCCCCAACAACATCGTTCCAAACCCCCCGCTCATCGCACTCGCCTGCGAATGCTGCGACATCAATAACCTTCGAGCCATCACCGACAGCCGCCAACCATCGTAAAGCGAAAAGGTCCTTTATCTCGCTCGATAGATGCGTGCGCGATTACCGTATCCGATCGATCGTATGTGACCATTAAGCACATATCCCTGTGGTGTTCGGAGTAAGCCCACACCTGAACAGTTTCACCCGGCTGCGCGGGGTAAGAGACAATTGCGCCTCGGTAACCCATGATCGCTTCGACCTGCGCCCTCGTTTGGCCCGCCTTTACTTGCATCACGCGTTTAGCCTCAAAGGTAGGTTCTAACGGCTGAGAAATGCAGCCAAAAAGAAAGACAATCAAACTGAGGCAAGTAACGACTGGTAAGCGCATATGCAATGGTGTTTTTGACGCGGTGACGCGGAAAGATTACCACGTCCCCAGAAACCTAACTGCAGAATAGGCTCCGCACCAACGCGCGCCAAGCGAGCGCAAGATTGCCGCTAGCAACTCCCCGAAAACATCGTCCCAAACCTCCCACGCTCATCGCGTTCGCGCTCGAACGTCGCCACATCAATGACCCGGGCGTCGCGGTTGTAGGTAACGAAAAGGCACATCGATTTGAAGTGATCTTCGTAGCGCCAAATCTGGGTTGTTTCTTCTGGTTTGAGCGGGTAGTTGACGGTGCGACCGGCGCGCTGCATTGTTTTTTCGACCTCGGACTTTGATTGGCCGCTGGCGATTTGCGCTACGCGTGCGGCGTCGGCGGTGGGTGCGAGCGGTTGCATTGCGCACGCGGAAAGCAGTCCGCAAGCGGCGATTTGGGTTAGGGCGTGGCGTAGCTGCATTGCGCCTCGATTTTCAACGATTTATCAGCGCTTCGACAAGCATGGCCGGGACGAGTTCACCACGCTGTATTTTTGTCATTACCTCGGATAATCAATCAGCGAATTACCCCATCTTCAAGCCAATCGCATCTCGACACCGGGATGTAGGAAAACGGCGACCAAGGCTATCCGGGGCAGGTGCGCTAAATTCCAGAACCACCCCATCCGCGGTTCCGCGAATTCACGCTCAAATATCGCGGCTCGTCGCACCGCTGATGACTGAACCGATCCTCGTTCGCTATGCTCACTCGGAGTTTCCAGTTTCCTGCGATTTCGCTATGCTATTTTTCTCTATTGCCCAGTGGTCGAAGGTAGGCTCAACACGCCTGCGCTTTCCGCTTCTTCTTTTGTTGGCGACCTTTTGGTTGAGCGTCGCGACGCAGAGCGCTGCCTCCGATGTGCGTGCTCCGGAGTCGACGCTCGCGGCAACGCTTACTGATATCCACAAGCGCTCAGGATTTGCGGGCTTCGCCGTCGTGCTGCAAGACGGCACTAAAACGCATTTCTCTCAAGCCTTTGGCACAGCGGATTTTGTCGAAAAACGCCAATATCAGGCGACGACGATTCAGCCGGTCGCCTCAGTGAGCAAAGTGGTGATTGGGATCGCGCTGATGAAAGCTCAAGAGCAGGGCAAGCTCACGCTCGATGAAGACATTAACGGCTATCTGCCGTTCTCGGTAAAAAATCCGCATGCCCCAAATGATCGCATCACGCTGCGCTCACTCGCCACGCACACCAGTGGCATCGTTGACGACAGCGATTTCACCATCGGCGGCTATGGTTTATCGCTACGGCCTGAGCGAAGCATTGAAACGTATCTCCGCGAGTATTTTGAGCCATCGAACTCGAAGCAGCTTGAGAAGCGATTTGCGAAAAGCGCAGTGGGTTCGAACTATTCGTATTCCAATATCGGCTCAACGCTCGCTGCCTACGTGATTGAGCGACGTGTCGGGAAGCCATTCGATGAGTTTGCGAAAGAGGAAATTTTTGCGCCGCTCGGAATGACCGATACCCATTACTTTTTCGACACCGCATTCGCAGCTCGCTATGCAAAACTTTTTGAAATCAATCCGCAACCCTATCCCCTATACACGCAGCTTTTTGAGCCACGTAACGCCCTAGTGCCAAAAGCGCTTGCGCAAATCAAGTCGTATTCGAATGCGAACTACCCGGATGGAAGCCTGCGCAGCAGCGCATCGGATCTGAGTAAGCTGATGTCAGCCGTTGCACGCGGGTTGAGCGACGAGGCGACTGTGATCTCTGCGGCCTCGATGCGCGAGATGACGCGGCCTCAATTCACCGCGGCGACGATGCCGCGCGATATGGATCGACGTGAACCGAATCGCGGTATTTTTTGGGCACACGCCCGTAACGGCAATGTGCGCCACACCGGCGGCGATCCAGGCGTGACGAGTTTCGTCTCGATTGATCCCAAAACGTTGTCCAGCCGCGTGTTTGTGATGAACACGCAGGTGGACGGCGACGAAAACAAACGCGCGGTGGATTCGTTCATCGAAATCGTGAGGGCGCTTGATGCCTACGACGCCGCGCGCGCTATAGCTGCGGTGAGGTAGAGATAGTCTGCCCAAGTGGGGCGACATCGCGGCAGTGAAGACGTTCCGAGTAATTCGCTTGTACGCTGGAGGTGTTTCGGCAAAAATCCGGTGATGATGAAATTTAGATTTTTCGCATACCGGTTTTCCTTCTGGCTAGCCCCGCTGGTCGGCGTGCTGTTTATCTCTGGTCTTTCTCGCGCTTTTGAATCCACAAACCTGCAGTGGACGACGTGGTTAGCAGTGATCGTCACGTACGGATTAGTGCCAGTTATCGATAGGCTGGCTGGGCGAGTCCCCACACATTTCAGCGCCGATGAGCAAGTGCGGCTGGTGCGTGATCCGATGCTGCGTGCGATTCCGTGGATTTGTGGTGTGGTCTGGCTGTGTGCCCTCGGTGGGGCGCTTAGCTATGCGCCGCGGCTGCACGAGCTCGACTTAATTCACCAGATCGGCTTCGTTGTCTCACTGGGCGTTATTGGCGGCATTTTGGCTATCAACATTGCCCATGAACTCGTGCACCGGAATAACAAAGCAGAACGCCTCATGGGCGGTTTATTGCTCGCGAGCGTGTGCTACGGCGTGTTCAAGGTGGAGCATGTGCGCGGCCACCACCTGCGGGTTGCGACACCAGACGATCCCGCGACCGCGCGGCGCGACGAATCAATTTACGCGTTCGTTCCGCGAGCAATTTTTGGCGTCTTCCATCATGCGTGGCGAATCGAGGCAGAGTCGCTTCAACGGCGGGGATTCAGCGGTTTCGCAGCGTTTATTCGCAATGAAAATTTGCATTGGGCGTTAGTAAGCATTGCATTTGGCGGGGCAGCGTACGCTGTCGCCGGCTTCGTTGGCATCGCCGTTTTTTTGGGTGCGAGCCTCGTTGCCATCATCGAGCTGGAGCTGGTGGACTACATCGAACACTACGGCTTGGTGCGCAAGCAGGACGAGAACGGCAAACTCGAACCTGTTCGCTACGAGCACTCCTGGGATTACAGCGGTTGGTTTACGAATGCGCTCTTGATCAATTTGCAGCGGCACAGCGATCATCACGCGCACGGCGGCCGCGCGTTTGGCGCGCTTAACTCACACCCCGAGGCGCCACAATTGCCCGCAAGCTACGCCGCGATGATCCTCGCAGCGCTCTACCCTCCGCTTTATCGCGCGCTCATTCATCCGCGGATCGACGCGCGGCGAGGATTTGGCGCTGCGGCGTAGCGCTTGTGTTCGCTGGCAGAGCAAACTCATCAACCAACTTTTTTTGGTAAACGCCCTACTACTTTGGGGTACAGGGTTGTTTACGGCGATCACCGGTGTAACAAAAAACTAGCTCCGACCCACAATTAAATTGGACTAGCGGGGCGAAGTTAAACTGCCTTTCACAGAGCTGACGTTGCACTCTCTTTGGGCACAATGCGCCTGCCCGCTGCAAAACTCACGTCATAATTGCAGCGCGACTACAGTAAGCGATAACGAACAGGGACAACATGCGACTCATTCTTCTCGGCGCCCCGGGGGCGGGCAAGGGAACCCAAGCAAAATTTATCTGCGAGAAGTTTTCGATTCCGCAAATTTCGACCGGCGACATGCTGCGTGCAGCCGTTAAGGCTGGAACCCCACTCGGGCTTGCGGCAAAAAAAGTGATGGATTCTGGTGCGCTCGTATCTGACGACATCATTATCGGGCTCGTTAAGGAGCGTCTGAAAGAGCCTGACTGCAAAAACGGTTATCTGTTCGATGGGTTCCCTCGCACGATCCCGCAAGCCGAAGCGATGAAAGATGCGCAGGTGCATCTTGATTACGTGCTGGAAATTGCGGTGAATGATGATGTGATCGTTGATCGCATGAGTGGTCGTCGCGTGCATCTTGCGTCGGGGCGCACGTACCACGTGGTTCATAACCCACCAAAGATTGCTGGGAAAGACGACGTAACGGGCGAAGAGCTCGTGCAACGTAAAGATGACGAAGAGGCCACGGTTAAAACGCGCCTGAAGGTGTACCACGATCAAACCGAAGTGCTGCTTAGCTACTACGGAGATTGGGCTAAAAGCGGCAAACCCGGCGCGCCGAAGTATGTGAAGGTTGAAGGCGTCGGTGCGGTCGAGCAAATCACCGCAAAGGTGCTTGCGGCACTCGGATAGAAGGGTTTAACGACGAAAAAAGGCGCGATGTGCGCCTTTTTTTGTCGACAGCACCGAGGGAAACGCTGATCAAGTCCCACGTGCCGGAGGTAATCTTGCCGATGCACATCAAGGCATCGTCGGAGTTGGGCGGTCTGAAACCCCAAATTTCTTCAACATAGCCCCGCTATGCGTCAGACTTCTGTGGTTCCATCTCATCCTAATCCGCCACGCGCCGCATCACGCGGAGTTATTCAGCGTTTCCTTAGAACGTTTAGTTAACGTTGGTCCTGAGCGAGTTGTTCTCGTAGTTGGATTCCCGGATCAACTTTCCGTTGTTCACGACAAAGTTCACTGACTGGAGCTTTTCTCCCGGCTTGATGCTTTTTGCGCCTGAGCCGAAATCGCAATTTACGGTGTGAGACGCGTTAACCGCTAAGCCGGGAATAGGCTGAACAATCTCAATGGTGTACCACTGCACTGCATTTGATACTGTCGCAGCACAGTACACATTTGACGCAGCCGATGGAATTGCACCGATGTTCACTATTTTGGCGGCATACACTTTTGTACTCGCGCCGGTCACGTAATCAACTTTTAGGTCTGGCAGGAGCTGTGGCGGCATTTTGTTCGGTGCGCTGGTCGGACCCGTTGGTGCGGGCGGGCGCGCAGGAATGCTCGTCTGCGCGTACGCAGAGGCGGACGTGAGGACGCTGGCGAGCAGGGCCGCCACATAACAGGTAACAGCGCGATTCATTTCGTTTCCTTCTAAACGCGCAATACGATTGAGTGCGCACGCAAAAATAGACGAATCGGGACTGTGCTGACCGACATGGTTCGCCAGCGGCGAACGATTAAGACGGGCATCAATCCCGCTGCGAATCGCAGCGTATCCCAGACAGCGCTTTCAGGTGTTACCTGCTTCATCGCGCAGCATCTCGCCACGTTTGTTGCGGAGGCTAGAAACTGTGGTGAGTACGAAGCGATCAACAACGAGGCTGGATACGCGCTTTCAGGGCGGTCGCGTCAGTACCCTTTTCGCACTCGGCCTCGCTACACGCGAGTCGGTCAACGCGCCAGCCAGTTTTTTCTCGCTTCAGCGTTTCGCTGGTCGTTTCCAGCTGATTCTTTCCGTCCCGGGAGCGCGGATCCACCGTTAGCCAGCCAGTATTCGCGGACACACAAAGCGACTTTACGACGAAGATGAGCTCCTTCGCCGCCGGATCAAACTCACTCAATTTCGTGCGCAGCGCGTCCATGATTTGCCCACGTTCCGGCGAGCCGCGCTCAGGTTCACGCCAGTTGCCGCTCGCGTTTGCGCAACTGGATGCAATTAGTCCGAGCGTGATCGCAGCGAAAAGGGTGTTCATAGATCAGTGTCCCGTTAGTTAAAGCCCTTCGAACCCATTTGCTGATCGATGCCTTTGAATTTTCCTGTGGCAAGAATCTTTTTCTTGGTCTTGTTGTCCACGAGCTCTGCCGAAAATTCTCCCTCGATGTTTTTGCCAGAGACTTTTGTGAAGTTCACGAAGCCACCGGTTGCATTTGATAAACCGCTTACAAAATCGCCTTGATTGGGCGTAGTTTTGTAGTCAGCATCCATCATGCTGCGCCCGGCAATGACCCATTGCACACGACAGGTACCGCCACTTCCCACTGTTGGAAATTTCTGTGGCGCTTTTGGCAACGGACATGCGATCGAAATTCGATCAGCGAATCCTTTCGGCGGTGGATACGCGCTGAAGCCTTTGGTGCTCGCGGAAATCGTCACCGATCCGGTGGTGGGCACCACGATGATCCCGTCGTTATCGGATTCAAACGGCTTACCGTCGACCGTGGCGGTGAAAGATTGTTGGGCGTACAAGGCGCTCGAAAGCGTGATTGCTGCACAAGTTGCAGCGAAAATTGAAATAAGTTTGTCGGTTTTCATCGTCTTGTTCGTTCAAAGAATTTTGTTGAAGTGGCTACAGTGTTTCCCTAGGGGACGATGGTTTTCATGCCGCATTGCGTGATTAAGAAATCGCGTATTTCTATCCAGCTGTCTCGAATTGCGCCGACACCGACCGCACCGGCGATGACTGCGTTGCCGGTCAGCCCGAGCGATGCGCGCGCAAGCAGCAAGCCGTCAGTCGTCGAGAGTACCTTACCGTCGCCATCAATGTCTGCGCTGCAATTGCGTGCTGAATCGGATCGGTTTTCGAACCGAATCACTCGCGCTTCGCGGCCACTGTCCGATCCGACTAACGGATCAACGTAAATGCGTCCCATGAGAAGCACCTTTCCACTACTCTGTTGACCGATCGCTACCCCTCGTTCCTGTGTGGCTGAGCTGCCGGGTTCTTTGAAAGAAAACGCGGCGATTGTCCAGTTCGCATCACGGCTGCCGTCCTCGTTATATCTGCGCAAACGGTAACTCGTGAAAAAGGGGCCGATGCCGGTTGTTTCAGAGGTCAGGGCCAACATTTTTCCATCGCGCTGGAACGCTACCTTTGCAAACCCTTCCGAAGCGAGCGCCGATCCTGTCGTTCCGCGCAAAACTGACGTGCCCGTTGATACTTCGCTCCCGAGATACCAGGTGCCGGCGGTGAATTGAGTGGCGCTTGGTGCGCCCATGCGCAGTGCGCACGGCACTTGAACCGTTGAGCCGGTATTCGAACAGCTTCCAGCGAAAACGAATTCGCCGTTGCCTTGAACAACCATATCGGAAACAAAATCATTCGTGCTGCCACCACTCATCTGCGGCAACAATAACGGCTTGAATGTCGCACCACTGAATGCAGTATCGATGCTGCCGTCGGTGTTCAGCCGCGAAACGCAAGCCCGAAAGAGCGACGTGACATCTTGTTTGCAATCGCCCCCCAGGTAAATTTTCCCATCGGGTGTGAGCGCAATGCGTTTTACGCGATCAAATTCGGAAGTACTGTGTACCCCAAGAAAACTGCGCAGCGACGTTGAGCCGCCGAACGTGCTGTCTCCGTTGCCGTCAGGAAGCAATCGGGCTGCACAAAATCGCACGCCGGTACTGCTCCCGCATTGGCCGGCGATCACGATTTTTCCATCCGGCTGTACGCTGATCGCGTTAGCAATGCTGTCCGCCACGGTTGACGGTGAAGGCGCAAGGTTTTGAAAGCCCGTCGCGAAGGTCGTATCGGACGTGAAATCTGCGTTGAAACGAACGGTGCAAAACTGGTTCACCGTGCCACCCGCGAAAAAGATGCACGGTGCCGTCGCCACAATTTTTCCGTCCGCTTGCTGCGCGATTGCGCCGCCGTTTGCTGCACTCACACGGTTGATAGGCGTTGAATGCACGTAGAGAGCTACCGTCGTACCGCTCGCATTCCATACCGCGAGACAAAAGCGATTTCCCGCGGGCGAGGCACCCACCGCGACACAGGTTCCGCTCGCCACAACGCGGTCGTCGGGCAACACCATTGCATCGTGCGTCCAAAACTCTTGCGCTGCGGTGTCCGGATAGCGCCCGTACGCAAGCCCACCGTAGGGGCCATAGGTTGCAGTGTCAAGCCCGCCGGATTGTTGGGCTGTGGCGATGGGACTCAATAATGAGAACGTCGCTGTCGCGGCGACCAGTGAAGACATCTGCACAACTACTGCGAGCCCACGATACTTGGTCAGAAATGCACGAAAAATCCTCACGGACCCTACGTACGCTGCGGTGTTTTCGTTCATTTTTTCCTCGCCTGACGGGCTCTTGCGACGTTGTGCAGAGGTCTTCAGGGTGCGAACCGCAACGTCGAGCGTTTTGCGCACCCGTTGCAGCAAAGCGCTCACGAAACTCGCGTCGCAGACGGTGCGCACATCGAATGGGCAGAAGGTGAAGAGTCGTGTCGGCAGATTCATGGTGGGTCCGTTCGTGCTGGGTTGCTCGAGTAGACGAAACCGGATGATCGTCACCGACATGGGTTCAGGTGGGCGGTGGATACTCGAGGAAATGACTGACCGCCCAATAAATCGGGGCGAAAGCACGAAAAACGAAAAAACCGACTTCTTACGTTATGTGTCTCACGCGCATAGCTGGAGTGGCTAAAGCGAACTTGTCGAAATTCGTCGTGATTCGTGTCCTCCTAGGCGCTCGGCAGATGGGGCGCAATCCACGGCGTGGTCGGTTTGCGCAGGTACGCTCGATCTAGCGCTTGCTGAGCGGCACGTATTCGCGAGGCGTCGGAAGAAATCAGCGCAGCGACATAGTCGAGCAGCGCGGAGTGATGTGGCGGAATCTTGCCAAGCCGCTGGAACATGTCGCGACTGACTGTGAGCGAGCGCGATGCGTCTGCCGAGTCGACGCTCGTTTCAAAGAGCGCGCGCTGCAACCAAAGCGTGGCGTGACGGGGAGAATCGCCCTCATTGGTCGCAACAAAGGCGGCAAAGCGTGGCGCGAGTAGTTTCACCGCTCGCGGCGCGTCACCTTGCGCAAACGCGAGTGCTGCGCTGACGCGCTCGATCTGCGCAAGGCGTTCGGCAAAAGCGAGATTGACCGCTGCTGCGTCGTCGCGCGCCTGGGTGATCGCGCGAGCTGCTAGCTCGTGCGCGCGTAAGGCAAGCGCCACATCGGCGAATCCGCGAAACATATTGCTGCGTTCCTGGGTCGCCACAGGAATCGCTTGCAAAATTGCATCAAAACGTGTCGCTAGTTCGGCGCGCAGTTCAGCATTGCTTTTTTCTCCGCTCGACCCGCGTAGCTCGGTATGGGTGGCGAGACTGCGGATCACGAATAGCTCATCGTCAATCTGCGATGCTGGATCGAATCCTTTGCGTTTCGCGTTGTTTTCGATTCGTTGCTGTGTCAGCGCAAACATCTCTGCGAACCGCCCCTCAGAGCCTGCGAGATTAGCGCGCAATTCTTCAGTGCGATAAGAAATCGGACTATCGCCGCCAAATAGCTGAACGGCTTTAAGCGCATTTGCGCGAAGTCGGTCATCAACACCGTCATATTTGCCGATGCGAATTCGAATCGCTTCAAGATTATTTCGTTGGATCAATGCGTCGCGCCCGCTAGCACCTTCAAGCGTTGAAAGCTGCGCGAAGTCGGACTCGTTTGCCGCAAGCGCCTGTTCCGCCTCGCGCCAAAGTCCTGCACGCGTCAGCGCTACTGCTAGATCATTCGCGCTATCCATGCGTTTGCGCAGGTTGTTCGGAAATAATTCGCGAATAATGGATTGAGATCGTGCGAGTAGCGTACGAGCCTCGTCTATACGAGCCGCACGAGCGCGTTCAATCGCCAATTTAGCTAATAAGCTCGCATATGGCTCGCTTTTTTCTCCGTAATGTTTTCGGGTGAGAGGCTCTAGCTTTTCGAATTCAACAAGCGCCGCCTCGTCGCGATTTAATCGCTTCAGCATGTCAGCATAGTTGCTGCGCGAGTCAATGGCGCGTTCGGTCGCGGACTCGTTGGCGCTATCAAACATCGCGAGAAGCGCTTCATATTGCCCAAGTGCTACGGCGTCACGATTGAGTACGTTGTTGGTATCGGCAAGCCGTTGCAACAACAACGCTTTGGTTTTTGGGTCGTCGTTAAACGATTGATCGAAGTCTTTTTCTGCTTGTTCCAATAACGCAATCACCGTGGGCCATTTCCCGCCATGGCTATCCGGATTCGCGCTTTGAATCAGCTCGCCCATGTAATCGGCGACTTTGGTGGCGCGCGCGGCTTCAGCTTTTGCAAGCTGTGCGGCAGCCACCGCAACGTTGCGCTGATACAAACTCGCGCCCAACCCGATCGACAATGAAGCGACCGCCACAGCGCCGAGCGCGGCCAACGTCCAGTTACGCCGAATCCACAATTTCGCACGATAACTACGATCTTCCGCGCGAATCGAAATGGGCGATTGATTGAGCCATGCATCCAGATCATCAGCCAATGCGCTCGCAGTGGCATACCGCTCTGGTGCCGATTTGCGCAGCGCCTTAGCGAGGATGGCATCTAGATCGCCGCTGATTCGATGCGAATCGAGCGCTTGAGGAAGTGAAGCGTTTTGGTTACTCCGACTTGCGCTTGATGCGCGAGCCGCCTCTTCATGAATGGCTGCGTATTCGATCGCACTGCGGCCCTTGCGGTCTGCAAATGGCCTCGCGCCGGTGCAAAGTTCATAGAGCATAACGCCCAGCGAATAGACATCGCTTGCGGCGACCGAGCGATCGCCAATAATTTGCTCAGGCGCTGCATATTCAACCGTTAGACCGCGACCGGTAAGCTGCGTAAGACTGCTAACGGTGTCAGCTGATTCGATATCGTCGATGGCCGCGGCGACGCCGAAGTCAAGCAACTTCACCGCGCCGCTAGCGGTAACCAGTACGTTTGACGGCTTTACGTCTCGATGCAATACAAGCTGCGCATGCGCATGTGCAATCGCACGGGCAAGGTCGCGCACGATTACAACGCGCGAACTGATGGTGGGCGCGAACGCTGCCACATAGTCGAAGAGCGATTTGCCTTGCACCAGCTCCAGCACCAAATAGGCGTTGCCTTCGGCAGCACCGGCATCAAGGAGGCGCGCAATGTTCGGATGATTCAGCCGCGCAAGAACGCTGCGCTCTCGCGCGAAACGCGCAGCAAGTTTCTCTGCAGGCAAGTCGCTACGCAACAGCTTAATCGCGGCCTCACCGTTGTAGAGCCCGTCGCTGCGCGTTGCCCGCCACACCTCACCCATGCCGCCGCGCCCGAGCAGCGCAACGAGTGTCCACGCGCCAAAGCGCTCCCCTGGGTGGCGCGAACTCTCAGCGGAATTGAGCGCCACCGAGAGTAGCGATGCGAAGGGTTTTGTTTTAGCGTTGTCTGGCCGCTCGCTCGCTTCACTTTCGTTACTCGTGAGAAGCCGGACGAGAGCCGTTGCGATTGCAGGCTCACGAGCTTGAATTTCTGCAAGTCGAGCTGCGCGCGTACGCTCGTCTGTATCAATGAGTTCGTCGTACAGCGCTGATACGCGGGGCCAAATGTCCCGCGAAATTCCGAAAGGCGTGGTCATACGCGAATAAGACGACAAAGGCGTCTGGCCACCGACATCACGACAATGCCGCGCTGCAATTTCCCAGCGCTTGGTTCAGTAGCGCCCGAGCCTTACCGAGCTCGCGATTCACCGTGCGCTCAGTGATGCCAAGTTCTGCCCCCACTTCGGTACAGGTGAGGCCCGAGAACACATGCATCTCAATAATTTGGTAGAGCCGCTCGTCGAACGCCTTTAACTCATCTAGCGCTCGGTCCAAATCCAGCAAATTGCCTACTTCCATCCAGGGCGCAGGCGTTGCATCGGCGTGGCTCATGGTCAATAGCGTTACGCCGCCGCCGCGTTTTTCGGCATCACGTTCGCGCACAAAATCGATCACAATCGAGCGCAATACTTTGCCAACGTAGGCGAAAAACTGCAACCGCGTCTCTCCGTGCATGCCTTCGCGCTCCGCCATCCGCATGAAGCCTTCATGAACGAGCGCGGTCGCGTTTAAGCCTGTGACTCCGCCCGCCTGCGCAAGCCGTGCCCGCGCTAGGCGTTTGATGTCAGGGTAGAGCGTAGCGAACAAGCCGCTGACGGCGGAAGCATCGCCGCGCGCGGCGCGTTGCACAAGTTCTGTGGCTGATTCCACGTAATTTATCCAAGGTCAATATGCACCCGTTGTAGGTGAAAGCGCGCGCGAAGTAAAGCCGATCGCCGGGTAGACGACACACTTCGCATCGCGATAGTGAGCGAACTACCCCGGCCACCCTCATGCGATGGCTCTGGAACGTCGAAAAATTGAGTAAAGCCGCAGGGGGGTCACCTGTGGAACGTTGACGCGTCCTTTCACACGTTCCAGCGGGCGCCACCGCTTTTGTGTGCGTGGTGGGGCGTGCCCGCAGTATGTTGACCTGTGCGACGGTTCTGGTTTTGATGCACCGTAAGGTGCCACGGCAGCCACGGTGCGGCTTCGGCGGGTCAGCGAAAAGCGGTTGACGAGGAATTCGTAACGATAGTGGGCACCGCTTTTGCCAAATGCGCTGAATACGCCCTAGAAAGTTACGGGGATACGGCACGTCTGCTTTGCCGTTCCGGCCGCTTCGCCTACCCGCTTCACAGGCTAGCCATCACTGAAGCGGCGCTGGGGCGTTGCTTGCGCGGGGAGCGACCTGTTCTTCGTAACGCCTTGCCCCGAGATCACGACCGTTTCGCAACGCAGCTCCGCAGCACGACACTCACGCAGTGGCAACGATAGGTCTACGCGGCTGAGAATTACGGAACTCAAGTAAGTCGTGGATAACTAGGGCGATGCCGATCAAATACCCGTCGCACATTACATTCTCGGACTTGAGCCGATGGCTGTATCGAAAATGCTCACGATAGTTCCGCTAATTCGCGCACTTCTAGATTTCGCACTCGATCTCAATCCGAGGCGCACTGCGCGCGGAAATGAATCAACGTCTTCCTAACAGACGCTGAGGTTTCCCCGGCACGAGTCTGACCACAAAGACTGGGTCAGTTCAAGTCCACGGTGAGCGACGACCTTGCCCCAGACTTTGCTCGGCAGCTGGGTGCGAGTGAACTATGGCGCAACCTTCATCGAGCAAGTAATTGCTAGGTAATTGCGAATCGCTGGCCATGAACTGCGTATCGCATTCCCGCCAAGCGCGCCCGTCGTGACCGCGTTTCCGCTTAAGCCCGCACTCACCCGTGCCATCAGCAAGCCATCCGTTGTCGGCAACACGACCCCGTCACCGTCGATGTCCATGGTGCAGCGCGCGGCAGCAATCGTGTCGTTTTCAAGGCGAACGAGGCGTACATTACCCGCGAGGATGGTGCTTTGCCCGCCGATCACAAGTTTGCCATCGCCTTGCGTTTGCATCGACGTGCGGCGGGTGGTGGCACTCTGGCCCGTGAGATTGACAGCGCCATCTGCACCCCAGGTGCGGTCGTATTCCGCGCCGCTCGTGTCGAGGCGGCGAACTGTTGTTTCGCAGCTGATGCCATCGCCGCCGTCGCACGAGGCGATGTACAAGCGCTTGTCGATGCCCCAATGAAAACTCGGCTCGCGCCATGCTGACGAGTTAAAGCCCGCGTTGAACGGAGCGGACAAGCCCGGGTAAATTTGTGGAGAGGTACCCCATCCCGAGAGGTAAGCGCCGAATGCACCATTCACAATGGTGAACTTACGCAAAAAAGGGCTCGTGCCGTTGGTGACAGGGGCGATGCTCGCAGCAAGTAGTCGATAGGTGTTCGCACCGCTTTCCGGCGCAACCAGGAACACGCGATTTGCCTCTTCGGCGGTCAATGTTGCGAGCCGAGAAACGGCGGCGGTTAACGTGCCGTTACGGTTGAAATTCGCAACGCACACGCGGGAGATTCCGCCAGCCTCCGGGCAGGTATAGAACACAAGGACCGTGCCGTTAGGTAGCACAATGATGTCCCCGGCTACGTCGTTATTGCTCGTGGTGCCGACCGACGCCAAAACGCGGGGGAGTGCGACACTACCGTTGCTGAATGTGGTGTTCGTCTGCCCGGCAGCCGTGAAGGCATTAATACGAACCGAGCTCGTAGGCGATGCAACTGTGCCATCCGCAACGGTGAAGGTTGCGTAGATCGTGCTGTCAGATGCGATGGCGAGTCGGCCCGGCGGGGAATCGCGATCAGGTGTTCGCACGATATACCCGGTGCCCCCTGTTCCAAAACTCGGATCGTGCTCACCGTTGCTTAGAAAGCGTGTGATGCAGATGCCGCGTGGAGACGCGGAAAAAGGTTTGCATGACGCCATCGCGATTAGCGCGCCGCTATTAGGATCAACCGCAACATCAGAAACAGCGCCCATGCCAAGCGACACAGCGGGTCCGAAGTTCGATGAGATAAACGTGCCGTCACGATCCACCACCAACACGCAAAACGTGCTTTGCGAGTTGGCGTTGATGCAAGGAAATACCTGATAGACGATACTATTGTCGCGGCTCAAGGCGATCTTGGTGTCGGAAATCGGAGAGCGCGATGGCGTCACCACGCCGCCACCAAACGAGGCGTCAAAATCTCCTGGCGAGGCCCAAGTGGTGATCGAAAACGCACCCGCGACAAGGGTTGAGAAGATCGCGATCAGGTCGCGACGGGAGAATAAAAACTGCACAACATACTCCAGGGATTAAGGCGAAGCGAATGAGCTGCTAAAACGATTCGATGCGTGAGGCTTTTCGGTAGAGCCGCGCCGTCGTGGGGTGCAACGTTGATCTACTTCAACTAAGCGACCAAGAAAGTCTATATCACGGCGTCTACCGTCAATAATTGATTAAATAGGAAAAAACTAAAATAATGCTCTAGCCCTTTTGTAAATTGGGGCGAAGCTGATTTTCTGTATCTTTCCTCGGCATCGAATTGCGCGTCAAGTACACGCGTCCATTACAAACGAATTGCCTACAGCAAGACCGACATAGCGCACGCAATTCACCCCCAACTTCGCGAAGCCCTGCCGACCAACGCGTCCGCAACGTAGAGACTCAGCGTCGAGAGCCAATCCCCCCTGTAGCGGCTACCTAAAGCACCCCGAGCGCGGCGGGCGTCAATCCACCGTCTCTTGGCCTGCAGTGCGCAGACGATTGCTCCAGCTTGGCAAGATGCGAATGTTTACTGCCGCTGCGGCGGAGCAGTGCGGCTCGAGCCGCAGTTGCATGCGTGCGCAGCAGTTCGCAATTGCCGCTGAGCGCAGCAAGCTGCGCTTGCGTCGAGAAAACCTCAAAATTACTTCGTACTAGATTTCCAGTCGGCGTGTTTTGGCGCTTGTTGATCATTGCATCAAGCGCCCCTTGTGTGCGCACGATGTCCCGATGCTTTCCATGGAGGAGAAGTACACCGAGTAAATCGGCGCGCACGGCTTCCACGGTTTGACCGAGATTGAGCTTGTTGATCGCCGTCTGCAACGCGCCGACCAGCCTATCGGCGTCGTTGAAGTTTTCGAGCTGAAGCGCGAGCATGCTTGCGGTTAGCAGGTTTCGCATGTCGGTGCGCCCAACGTCGGCAACGGAGAGCAGGGTTGGCATAAAGCGCTGCAAAACGTCTGCGGCAGCGCGCTTCTCACCAATATAGGCACGACAGGTTGCAGCCCAAAGCCCTGCATCTAAGGTGAGCGCATGGGTTGGGCCGCTGGTGCGCGCGCGGCCCGCGTAGGCCTGGTCGTAGCTCGCGATACAGCCGGCAAGATCCCACGCGTTTCGTTGAGTAAATCCCACGTGCCAAAGAAACTGCAACGTTTCGTGGGCGTCGGGGCCGAGTAGCCGTTCGGATTCTGCGTGAAGCGGGGGAAATAATGCGGCTGCCGCCTCTGGATTGCTCGTAGCAAGCGATGACGTTGCAAAGCCGAATCGCATCAAGAGTGCATCGCGCGCGTGCCCAGGCGGCGGCTGGTTGATGCGATCACCCAAACCTGAATAGAGCCGAAAAGTTTCCTGCCATTGCCCGCGCATCGAAGCGAGCACCGCCCGCGACGCTATAGCCTCAACACGCAGCCAATCATCCTTGGGTAGCGATTCAACGGCTTGCTCGAGCTCGCGTTGAGCAGCGTCAGCCTCGTCAAACTTGCCGAGCTTCCCCAGGCTGAATGCCAACTCCATGCGACTAAACACGCGGCGCTTGATATCCAATGGCGCATCCGCCGGTAGGGCAACGAGGCTTCTGTAGAGCGGCACAGCTTCGGCGAAGCGTTCTTTTCGTTCGAGTGCACGTGCGTATTCGTAGCGTGCGTCGATCGCCTGCTTCGATTGCTCTCCGTGCTGCGCCTCAGCCAGTGCGAGCGCACGTTCTAGCAGCGGAATTGCGCGGTCTGGCCGACTCAAATGATTGAACACACGACCGAGTGTGGTGCCTATCGCAGCCGCAACCCGTGGATCGGTCGTCGCCTCGGCTTCAAGCGTCTTGCTGCCCGCTTCAAGCACGGCGAGGGCGGACAGCTTTTCGCCCAGTGCACGTTCCGGATCAGCGGCTTCGAAAAGCCCCGTCACGAAACGGCTGGTCGATTCTGAGAGCCGCCGCTCGCTCTCGGCGCGTCGGGTTTGCTCTTCAGCAATTAATCGCTCGCGTTCAGCTCGCAAGAGTGCCGCCCGGGTCGTACTCGCGGCGCGGGTTTCGGCATCGAGTGCGTCCACTGCGCGCTGTTTGGCAAGCTCTGCGGCGTTCTGGGCATCGAGCGCGCGCCGAGAAGCGGCTTCTGTTTTGTTGACTTGTTGCGCAAGCTCGGCAAGCGCAGTGGTCGCACGCTTTTCATTGCGAAGCGCCTCTGCACGAGCGCGCTCTGCGGATTCAGCTTGTGCGATCGCTTCGTTACGTTGCATGACGCTCGCGATCACGCCACCCAGAAGCGCAATCCCCGCGAGCGCACTTGCGGCGGCGAGCGCGCGATTTCGGCTGAACCAAAGCCGCCAGCGATAGGCGCGGTCATCCGCGCGGATAGAGATCGGCTCATGCGTGAGCCATGAATCGAGATCTGAGGCGAAGCTCTGGGCGCTTGGATAGCGATCTTGCGGTCGCTTCCGCAGTGATTTAGCGACGATGGCATCGAGATCGTCATCCACCTCGACCGTGTGAAATGGATCGTCTTGGTTCCCCAGCTGCGCGTTCTTTTGCCAACGATCTAATACCCGTTGCCTGACTCGGGTAGGCGGTTGTTCGAGCACAGCGCGGTTGAGTGCTGCTCGATTCGACAGCTCTGCGAATGGGTGTGCGCCGCTAAGCGCGAAATAAAGTAACGCACCGAGCGAGTAGGTATCGCTCGCGGTGGAAGTTGCCTCACCGATCACCTGCTCGGGCGCCGCATATTCGAGGGTGAGTCCGCGACCTGTGAGCTGCGTGAGCGCAGACGCACTTTGCGCGTCGGCCTCATCGCCGATTTCTGCGGCAATCCCGAAGTCCAGTAATTTGACTCTGCCGTCCTGATCTATGAGGACGTTGCTTGGCTTTATGTCGCGGTGAAGGACCAACTGTGCGTGAGCATACGCGACTGCCTTTGCAACATCTCGCACGAGCGCGACTCGGACTCGGGTGTCCACTTGCTTGCCGTGCAAAAAGCGCTCGAACGGCGTGCCCTCCACGAGCTCAAGCACCAAGAATGCTTGCTTGCCATCTTTGCCGCCCACGCCCGCGTCGAGTAGTCGCGCAATGTTGGGATGATTAAGGCGGGCAAGTACGCTGCGCTCTCTCGCGAAGCGAGCCGCCAGTCGCTCTGCTGGTAAATCGGTACGCAGCAGCTTGATTGCCGCTTCGCCTTCGAATAGGCCATCGCTGCGCCTTGCGCGCCATACCTCACCCATGCCTCCGCGACCAAGCGGCTCGATCAATGTCCAAGCGCCGAAACGATCACCGGCGAGGTATTGCTCGCCCGGCTCCAAGAGTGCATCGCGCAGCACAGCATCGAACGAGTGAGCGTCTACGGCTGAAGCGCGCGCAGTGCTTTCGTTATGTTGCGCGCGCGCTTTGGGTTGCGCTGCGGTTCTCGCGAATAGTTTTTCGACCGCATTTGCCAATGCGGGCTCTCGCAAACGCATCGAACGAAGTTTCGCCTCGCGCGATGTCGCATCAAGCTCGCTCAACTCATCGAATAGCGAGGACGCTTCTGGCCAAAGCTCCTTTGAGATTCCAAACGCAGACTTCATGGATGGAAAAACGAAAATACATTTAACGAACCGACATTAAGCGATTGCGCGCTCGTTAGCGCTCGCGAGTCGAGCTACGCGGAGAGCTCCGGCCGATCAAGCGCCTCGGCGAGTAGCGCCCGCGCCTTTTGTAGCTCGCGGTTAATTGTGCGTTCATTCAGGCCCAATTCACTAGCGACTTCCGCGCAAGTGAGTCCCGAAAACACATGCATTTCGACGATTTGGTAAAGCCGCTCGTCGAAATCGCGCAATTGGTCGAGTGCGCGATCAAGGTCAATCAGGTTGGTGACTTCAAGCCACGCCGCCGGTGTCTGATCTGCGGCTGAAAGCGTGAGCAGCGTGACGCCGCTGCCGCGCTTTTCTGCATCGCGCTCACGAATGAAATCGATCACCACCGAACGAAGCACTTTGCCGATGTAGGCGAAAAACTGTAGACGCGTCTCTCCGTGCAAGCCTTCGCGCTCAGCGATGCGCATGAAGCCTTCGTGAACGAGCGCGGTGGCGTTCAAACCTGTAACGCCCCCGGCTTGCGCGAGCCGTGTGCGTGCGAGGCGCTTGATGTCCGGGTATAGGCTCGCGAACTGGCTACGCATGTCATCGCTCATAGGGGAGCCGGCGGGGACGGGCGGGATGTTCACAACGTATTCGATACTTCACAACCAAGTGATGTTTTATTGCAGGCGCGAGATCAGTTCAATCAGTAATAACACTTAGCTGCTTGTCCTCGCTAAATAAGGGCTAAAGAAAGAAAAAACTGTTTATTGAAAAAATCTAAAAAATTGTTTCGCCCCAGCTAAACGGGAACGAAAAAGAAAATGTTGTTGTTCCTAGCGCCACAGTAATCCGACCACGCCGATCACCATGAGCGCTGCGCCAACGAGCTTTTCTCCAAGCCGCTCTTCACGCAATAGTTTCACGCCGAAGACCGCGGCAAACAACATCGAAATTTCTCGTAGCGGCGCGACATGCGAAATCGGCGCGGTTTGCATCGCCGTTAACACCAGGATGTAGGCAATCGGCGAAATGATCGAAATGATCACGATATAGCGCCAATTCTTCTTCCACTCTGCGCGAATCTCCTCGCGGTGTGTCAAGAGCATGGGCGACATGAAAATCGCACGCAAGGCGTTGCACACGTAGTCGAGCAAAATCGGCGCGATCAACAAATGCTTCACCGCATAACCATCAATCGTTGTGTACGCGGCGATGCAGGCGCCCGTGGTTGCGCCCCACTTCACGCCCGCTCGGGCGCGCGGCGATGCATCCTTCAGCGCGCCGAGCCCGCCCGCCAGAACAAAGATGCCACTCACAATCGCGAGGATGCCCAACGCTGAGATCAGCGTCACTGCTTCGCCCAAGAAAACAATCGCGACGATGCTCGCAATCAACGGACCGGTGCCGCGGGCGATGGGGTAGACAACGCCATAGTCAGCAGTTTGATAGCCGCGTTGTAGCGCGAGTGCGTAGGCGATGTGGACAATCGCAGAGAGTGCCAAAAACAGCCACTGCGTGATCGTAAAATCGGTGATGAGCTCGGGGCGGTTCCATCCCCAAATGAGCACGACGGGCCCCCAAATCAGGGCAACCGCAAATACGCCAAGCAACACAAACGGCGCGCCACCCGCCGCCTTCTTCGCAAGCAAGTTCCACGACGCATGGATGAAGGCGGCGAGGATGACGAGGGCGAAGGTGGAGACGGTCAATTAGCGGTGCTTGTTCGTTTTGGCGCGAGCTTGATCGTGCGAGTTGATTTACGAAAGCAACGTCGAAACGCGCCCACTTCGATGCAGTTTGACGTGAGCGCGGCTGATCCCCGCCTTCGCGGAGACGCGCTTACAAACATCGCTCAATTTAGCGTCGCGGCTAAGGCCTGTCTAAAACGCCGAACAAGTTCTGGTTGCTCTTTTGCAAGCGCGAAGTATTCGATAAGCTTTTTGCGCGCCGCTTGTTCATTCCAGTTGCGATCTAGCTGAACGCTTTCCAACAAGGTTTGAAACGCGGGCTCAAACTGCGATTCAACCACCAACACCGCCGCAAGTTGGAGCCTTGCTTCATGGTCGGTTGGATCGCTCGCAATCTGCGCTCTGAGTGCGTTTGCCTCTGGCGAATTGCCCGCTTGCTCTGCCGCTTCAATCTTGGAAGCGACGCGCTGATAGTCCTCATCCAATTTCGTGGTTGGCTTGCATTGCGCAAGATACTGCTTGGCTTCTTCAATGCGGTTATCTCGCATCGCGATATCGGCGAGCATCAGCCGTGCAGCATCCATCGAAGGCGTGAGAGCGAGTGCAACTTTTAATTCGTCGATCGCGCCCTCGATATCACCCGAATCAAGCTTTTCTTTCGCTTTAGCGAGTTTCTCTTCACCTGCGCTCGGTAAAAACTTATCGAGAAATTCGCGTACGCGCGCCTCGGGTTGCGCGCCCTGGAACGCGCTGACTGGCTTTTGCCCTTTGAGCGCGATCACGGTCGGGATAGAACGAATGCCAAACATCGAAGCGATTTCTTGTTGCTCTTCGGTGTTGACTTTCGCGAGGCGGAAGCGCCCCGCGTACTCTTTTGCGAGCTTCTCGAGGATAGGCGTCAGTGTTTTGCAGGGGCCGCACCATTCGGCCCAAAAATCGAGCACGATGAGCGTGGTGTCCGATGCCAAGATGACATCGGATTCAAAGTTTTCGACGGTCACGTCGAAGATGGGCGAGACAGCGTTCATGACACCAAAGGCAAATACGTCAAACCGCTATTATCCCTGTCGATGCCTACCCAGCAGCACCAATATCGGCGTGCCGTCATCTTGATGACATTCGCGCTTCTGATTCTGATTTGCCTTGACGCAAGTGGGAAATACCTAGGCCAGCAAGGCGTGCCCGTTGCTGCGTCGACGTGGGCGCGCTACACCGGACATTTCGTTGTCGTGCTGCTCATATTTCTGCCCAAGCACGGGCCTGGGCTATTTCGTGCGCAGCGTCCCGTCTTGCAATGGGCGCGCGGCGTGCTGATGGTCATTGTGACGCTGCTTTACTTTGGTGCGCTTAAATTTCTCCCGCTCGCAGAGGCAACGGCACTTTTTTTTCTCACGCCCATCATCACCACGGCGCTGGCGAGCTGGCTGCTGCATGAGCGCCCTGGGCGTTGGACGCTGATCGCGATCTCCCTCGGCTTTATTGGCGTGTTGATTGTGATACGCCCGGGTTCGAATTTGATGTTGATCGGCGTGTTGCTCGTGATCGCTGCGGCATTTTGTAACGCGGGCTACCAAACGTTGACTCGCGCGTCGTCGCGTGCGGGCACCGAGCGCGTGGGGACCCAGCTTCTCTATGCTGGCCTGATCGGCATGATTGTGATGACGCTTTCGATGCCCTTTTGGGGGGATTGGAGCTGGGTTGCCACGGCGTCAATGACGACGCGTGCTGTGTTTCTGCTCGTCGGCGTATTAGGCGCCATGGGGCACTTGTTGCTCATTCGCGCATTCACGTTAGCGCCGGCTTCCACGCTTGCGCCTTGGATGTACCTGCAGCTCCTGTGGTCGGTGGCACTCGGCTGGCTCGTGTTTAGCCAGGTTCCCGACACAACGACGCTCGTGGGAATGCTTCTTATCGGGCTCGCACCTCAGCTAACACGACTTGAGAAAAAACGCTAATCTCGCCCGCGAAATACGGGGGAGACGTCGTGAAGCTGAATAATTGCTTGCGCAGTGTTCTACAAGACCGCCCCCGTAGAATCGAGCGCTTTTAGTTCCAAGAGGCCGCCCACAAGGCGGAGGGGAAGAGATGGACCTATTGACTACGTTCCGAACCCAAGGCGGGCTCGGGCGCTGCGGCGCAGCGATCCTGTGCGCGCTAAGTGTTTTAGTCGTCGGCTGCGGAGACCGCTCTCCGAAGAGCGCTCAGCAGAGCGCGAGCGATGCTGCGGTGAGCTCTGCAGTGTCACCGGTACAGGCCGACGGCAAGAAGGTGTTGCGGATCCCGTTCGTCGTAGCCGAGACGGGGTTTGATCCGGCGAACGTACACGATCTGTACTCCAGCATCGTCGTTGAAGGCATCTTCGACTCGCTGCTCACCTACGACTACCTGGCGGAGCCAGCGAAAGTCGTACCAAAAATTACGACCGAAATGCCGCTCGCGGAAGACGGCGGCAAGGTCTACACGGTTAAGCTCAGGAAGGGCATTTACTTCTCGCCACATCCGGTGTTTGGCGACAAAAAGCGTGAGCTCGTCGCGCGTGATGTGACCTATTCGATCATGCGTCACTATGATGACTCGATCAAACCAGTTTGGCGATTTTTGATCGAAGGCAAGATCGTCGGGCTTGATGATTGGTATGCGGCAAACAAGAAAGCCGGCAAGATCGATTGGGACGCAAAGATTCCTGGCATCGAGGAAATCGATTCCCACACTATTCGTTTCAGGCTCACCAAACCCGATGTGAATTTCAACTATGTGCTCGCTCATCCGGCGATGAGCATCGTCGCACGGGAAGTGATCGAAAAGTATCCAAATGACGCACAAGCAAACCCAGTAGGAACGTCGGCCTATTATTTGAAAGAGTGGGTGCGTGGGCAAAAAATCGCGCTAGAGAAAAATCCCAACTTCCGTGGCGGTACCTGGGATTTCAAACCGTCCGGAAAAGACCCGTATGACGAAATACTCGTCAAGCAAATGCAGGGTAAGCCGCTTGCGCAGATTGATCGGGTTGAGATTTACCCGATTGAAGAAGAGCAATCACGCTGGCTTGCTTTTAAGGACAAGCAGCTTGATCTGATCAACATACCAGGCAATTTCTCCACGCAAGCCATTCCGGGTGGCAATCTCGCACCAGAACTACTCGCGCAGGGAATTCGGTTGCAGAAGATGGTGGATCCGGAATACACCTACACCTACTTCCAATGGAACGATCCGATTTGGGGCGGTTCCGAGCCGCATAAAGTTGCGCTGCGACGCGCGGCAGCGATGGCGATCAATCGCGATGAAGAGATCAACGTCATTCGCAAGGGTCAAGCCATCAAGGCCGAATTCATCGTGCCAAAAGGCGTTGCGGGCCACAAGGAAGATTTCAAGTCGAACATCGAATACAACCCCGCGCTGGCAAATGCCTTGCTCGACAAGTTTGGCTACAAGAAAGACACTGACGGGTATCGACGCACTCCCGACGGCAAGCCGTTGATCTTCCGCTACAACTCGACACCCACAGCGCTAGAGCGCGAATTCGATGAGCTTTACAAGAAAAACATGGATGCGATCGGCATTCGCTTTGAAAGCGAAAAAGAGAAGTTCTCCGACGCGATCAAGCGCGAGAAGCGCTGCCAAGTGAAGATTCGCGGCGCCGCTTGGATCGCGGACTATCCCGATGGCGACAATTTCACACAATTGCTCTACAGCAGGAACATCGGCGAATCGAATAACGCTTGCTACAAGAGTGAGGCCTACGACAAGCTCTATGAGCAATCGCGGGTGCTGCCAGATGGCCCTGAACGAGACAAGATATATCTCGAAATGCAAAAGCAGTTCGAAGCAGACACTCCGTGGGCGATGGGCGTGACGCGCCTACGTAACCAGGCGATTTATCCGTGGGTGCTGGGCTACAAAAAGCATCCCGTGCTGCTTGCCGAATGGATGTACATGGATATCAATACCGGGAAAGGCAAGTAAGCGATGGCTGCCTATATTGTTCGCCGCCTCTGGCAAATCGTGCCAACGATGCTTGGCGTGATTCTTTTAATTTTCTTCCTGTTCAACGTGGTAGGCGGCGATCCGGCCTATTTGCTCGCGGGCAAGATCTCGAACCCAGAAACGATTGCGAATATTCGCAAGCAACTCGGAATCGACGAGCCGTACTACGTACAGCTTTGGATTTTTATCAAGCAAGTTGTCACCTTCGATTTCGGCCAAAGTTGGAGTACGAACGAATATGTGTCCAGCATTTTCGCAACGCGCTTGCCCGCGTCGTTGATGATTGGCATCCCGCTCTTAATCGTTGAAGCCATCATCGCGATTTTGATCGCGTTGGGCGTCGCGTACGTTCGCGGCTCGCTGACTGACCGCGCAGTTATGGTGAGTTGTACCGTCGCGCAATCGGTGTCGATCCTGGTCTACATCATCGTCTTCCAGTACGTGCTGGCCTATAAGTTCGGCTGGTTCCCAGTTCAAGGCTGGGGCAACGGGTTCTTTGAAAACCTCTTCAAATACGCTTCGCTGCCCATCTTGATCGCTCTCGTCGTATCACTTGCGCCGAATATTCGTTTGTACCGGACGTTTCTTCTCGATGAGATCAACCAGGATTACGTTCGTACTGCGCGCGCGAAGGGATTGACAGAAAACCGCGTGATGCTCGTGCATGTGCTTCGCAATGCGGCCATCCCGATCATCACAAACCTGATGATTCAGCTTCCAGGCCTCTTGGTGGGGCTCTTCCTGATTGAGCGCTTCTTCTCGATTCCTGGCATTGGTCGCGAGGTAATCTTGTCGGTCGAACGCAGTGACTTCCCCGTGATTAAAGCGATCACGGTGTATGTGGCGCTTGCCACGATGCTTGCGAACCTCGCAGCCGATCTCTTGTACAAAGCGGTCGATCCGCGCGTAGAACTCAAATAAGAAGGAGCGCAGAAATGACTACCGCTGTGAATACTGCATCGATTGGAATCGAGCGCTCACCAGGGCTCTGGTCGCTCGCGTGGAAGCGACTACTCAGAGACAAGATTGCGATTGTTTCGATGGTGATTGTTATTGCGTTTTTGCTGCTTGCCCTCGCCTCGGCGGTCGGCTTAGTGGCGGGCGGCTGGAATAACGAAATTGCCAAGAATTACGCACCGCCGACCTGGTTCAAGGGCAGCACCACCGAGGAGGACCTTTCGAAGTCGAACAAAAGCGCTGCTGCTGGCCCGTCGCTCGACACCGGGCTTTCGCGTCCTGAGTTCGTTAATGATCGTGATCCGCTGCGCGACACGATCACCGAACTCAAGCAGCAACTCGGTCAATCGACGAGCGGCGGTGCGGATGAAATCAAAATTGTCGACCCGCTGGCCGATGTGATTGCCGAGCTCAAGAAGAAGCTCGGCAGAACGGGCGACGGTGATGCCAACGAGGTGGAAGCAGAGAAACTCAGCAGCCTCGCCTTCGGTGCGGACAAGTGGGGCCGAAGCGTCTTTGACAAGGTCGTTCAAGGCTCCGAGACATCTATCACTGTCGGATTTGCTGCTGCGTTAGTGGCGACGTTGATTGGCGCCTTTTTAGGTGCGCTCGCCGGCTATTACGGCGGCAAGACCGATGATTTTCTAAACTGGTTTTATTCGATTTTTAACTCCATCCCCTACATTTTACTTGTGTTGGCGATCGCAGCTGTATTGAACAAAAAGGGAATCCTCACCGTCGTTTTGATCCTCGGGCTGACCGGCTGGGCAAGCATTTTCCGAGTGGTTCGAGCCGAATACATGAAGCACAAGGCGCGCGACTATGTTCGCGCTGCAAACGCGATCGGCGCGAGCCATGCGCGGCGTATGTTTGTTCACATTTTCCCGAACATCTCACATGTGATCTTGGTGCAGCTCTCGCTCTACGTGGTGATCTTCATAAAAAGCGAAGTGATCCTGTCATACCTCGGCTTCGGCGTCGGCGTGGATACCGTGAGCTGGGGCTCAATGCTGAATGAGGCGCAAAACGAACTCATCCTCGGGTATTGGTGGCAGCTAGGCGCAGCGACGCTCTTCATGGCCATTCTTGTGACTGCGTTTAGCTTGTTCACCGATTCGCTGCGCGATGCGCTCGATCCGAAGCTCAAGTAGAGAAGGAGAGCATTCATGACTACCCCGCTTCTTTCAGTAAGAAATCTGCGCGTTTCATTCCGTATTGATCGCTCGAACACCTTCGACGCGCTCAAAGGCGTTTCCTTTGATGTGATGCCAAATCAAACGGTTGCCCTCGTCGGCGAATCGGGCTCAGGAAAATCGGTAACTTCGCTTGCCGTGCTCGGGCTGCTGCCGAAAGAGAATGCGAAAGTTTCAAGCGATAGTCAGATCGAGTTTGACGGAAAAAATTTATTGGCGTTGTCGCGCCAAGAAATCCGCGAACTCCGTGGCGACAAGATCTCGATGATCTTTCAGGAGCCGATGAGCTCGCTTAACCCGGTGTTTACGGTCGGCTATCAGATCAAGGAAGTGCTCAAAGAGCACAAAAACTTGACCGGTGCAGCCGCTGACAAACGTGCGGTTGAGTTGCTCAAAGAAGTTGGCATTCCAAGCGCCGAGGAGCGGGTGGATTACTACCCTCATCAAATGTCGGGCGGCCAGCAACAGCGCGTCATGATTGCGATGGCGATTGCGTGTGAGCCCAAACTTTTGATTGCTGATGAACCAACGACCGCGCTCGACGTCACGATCCAGAAGCAGATCCTTGATCTCATCGCCGAAATCCAGAAGAAGCGGGGTATGAGTGTACTTTTCATCACGCACGATTTGGCGGTAGTTGGCGATATCGCAGACCGCGTCGTCGTCATGCGTAACGGTGAAATCAAAGAGCAGGGCACGACCAAAGAGGTGTTCTCCGCCCCGAAGGACGATTACACCAAGGCGCTTTTGTCCTGCCGCCCAGCGGTGGATTCCAGGCCAAAGCGACTTCCGGTGATCGAAGATTTCATGGCGGGCCGCGCGGAGGCAATGCGCAGCGAGCAGCGCGCGAGAGGCGTACGCGATGCCGATCCTGTGGTGCTCGAGGTGAAAGGGCTGTGCAAAGATTTCTATTCGCGCGAGGGCCTGTTTGGCAAGAAAACATTCCACGCCGCGAAAGATGTTTCGTTCAAGCTTCGCAAAGGCAAAACGCTTGGCTTGGTGGGCGAATCGGGCTCAGGCAAGACTACCGTTGGGCTAACCGTCATGCGACTGCATGATGCGACGAAAGGCGAGGCCTGGTTTGACGGCAAGAACATCTTCGCGATGACGGAAAAAGAATTCCTTCCGTACAAAAAGCGCATTCAAATTGTGTTCCAGAACCCGTATGCGTCCCTCAACCCGCGCTTTACCGTCGGGCAAATCCTGATGGAGCCGATGGTCATCCACGGCATTGGTAAAGGCGGCGATGATCGCTCGAAAATGGCATTCGAACTCCTGTCAAAGGTGGGTCTGCCCGAGATGAGTTTCTACAAATACCCACATGAGTTCTCTGGTGGGCAGCGCCAGCGCATCGCGATTGCCCGATGCCTGACCATGAAGCCTGACATTTTGATTTGTGATGAATCGGTGTCCGCGCTCGATGTGTCAGTACAGGCGCAGGTGCTCAATCTGCTGCAAGATTTGCAAGATGAGTTCGGGCTCTCCTATATCTTCATTTCGCACGATCTTGCAGTTGTGAAATACATGAGTGATGAGGTGATGGTGATGAGTAACGGCGAAGTGGTCGAGCATGAGAACTCAGACACCCTCTACCAAGCGCCGAAACACGAGTACACAAAGCGCTTGCTTGACTCGATCCCGAAGGGTCTTGCAGCTACCTGACAACAGATCGACCATCGCAAGACCTCGAACGCCCGCAATGGGCGTTTTTTTTGGCGCGGCAACCGAAAGCGGGCGTTGCATCCTTACAACGTGCTAGCGATGGAAAAATCGTGGAAAGTCCATAAAAGCCAAGTCAAAAACGACTACTTGGCATTTTAAGGTTTTTGTATTTTCGTGCATGTACCCCTTGCAAAATAGGAGATACACGAAAAAAGTTAACAGATGGTATCTTGTCGCTCGCGGGGACAAAAGCGATTCCGTCTGTTGGTATGCGCTTCCGATTCGCCAAATTTCGTTAACTAAATCAATAAGTTGGCGAGGCGCAATCAGCGCTTGTGCTCAGGCTCTCGTTTTCTGTCGCATCGGCATAGGTGTTAGCTCTCATTCAGCAAATTCACTTGCGATGACACACTTGAACGGTCGTTTATCAACCGTCCTTTTCGGACACTCACGGGGATCACTATGGTGAAGAAAAAGCAACTTGCAGTTGCGATCGCGACGACGTTTGTCGTCGCGGGTATTGCGCACGCACAATCGCAGCCAGCAGCACAAAAAGTTGAAAAGATCGAGATCACGGGTTCGAATATCAAGCGGATCGATGCCGAAGGGCCCCTGCCCATCGTGGTCGTAAAGCGGGAAGACATTCAAAACTCAGGTAAGACCACGGTTAACGAGCTGTTACAGACGCTCACCGTTATTAGCGGCGGCTCCTTTGCGGAAACTAGCAGCGCCGGCAATACGTTCGCGCCAGGCACCGCAGCCGTGTCCTTGCGCGGGTTGGGTGCGAACACAACGCTCGTATTGCTCAACGGTCGGCGCATTGCGAACTACGGATTCGCGCAAAACTTGAACGAGAACTTTGTTGACCTCAACGCGATCCCGGTGACCGCGATTGAGCGAATCGAAGTGTTGAAGGACGGTGCGTCCGCGATTTACGGCTCTGACGCAATCGCTGGCGTGATTAACGTCATTCTGCGCAAAGATTTCCAAGGCGTGGAAGTCGCGGCGTCGGTAGGTGATTCGAAAGACGGTGGCGCGGGCGAAACGCGTGCGTCAATCGCTGCGGGTTTTGGTGATTTGGCGAAGACTGGCTTTAACGCGATGGTTACGCTCGATTACTACAAGCGCGATAAGCTGAATTCGCAGCAACGTGACTTTTCGCGTATCGCCGACCAGCGCGCGCGCGGTGCGGGTCGCGGCGGCCTCGATTTCCGTTCACCGACCGGTAACCCTGGTTATTGGGCTGGTGGAGCCGGAAACGTAAACACTCCGTTCACGACGTGTCCAGCGAGCAGTGTCGTAAGTGCGGCGAGCGTGGGTGTCCCCGGTGGCGGAAATGTGTGTGCGTACGATTTCGCAGCGGATAACGATTTGCTGCCAGAAACGGAGCGCGCCGGCATTTTTGGTGCTGCGACATTCCGCATCAACAACAACCTGACCGCCTTTGTCGAGGCGATGTACAACAAGAACGAGACCAACACGAGCGCAGCCCCGACACCGGGCGGTTTCGCGGCGACTGGGCACCCTGATCGCCCCGCAGGCTCGACCTTCACCACCGTCAACTATCGTTGGGTAGAGGCGGGCAAGCGCCTCAACACGCTTGAATCCGAATCGACGCGTCTCGTGGGCGGTATCAAAGGCTTC
This sequence comes from Betaproteobacteria bacterium, assembly GCA_013298145.1. Taxonomy (GTDB): domain Bacteria; phylum Pseudomonadota; class Gammaproteobacteria; order Burkholderiales; family Casimicrobiaceae; genus Casimicrobium. Next base: position 149,346 of record JAAFJO010000004.1, on the reverse strand, counting down.
GCACTTGGTTGGGACTTCGAAGCGGCGGCCAATTTTGGTCGCAGCGAAACGGTAAACACCGGTTTCAACTACATCATTCAAGAGCGTGCTGTCGAGGCTTTTGCAGGCACCCTCGCGGGCTTCACTGGCATCCGCTATGGCGTGTTGAATCCGGGGTCGAACCCGGCAGGCATGCTCGACAAGATCGAAATCAGCCCCGTTCGCAAAGGCGTGAGCAAAGTCGAAGGCGCAGACATCAAAGCAAGCCGCGAGCTCTTTAACCTTGCCGGTGGCGCTGCAGCAATCGCAGTGGGCTTCGAGTACCGCAAAGAAAGTCTTGCGGACGATCCGGATCCCCGCGTCGCGCTCACCAACCCAAATCGCGTGACGGTGACAGGATCGGGCGGCACGGCGGTGCGCGGCGGACGGAATCTCAATTCTGCCTACGCAGAGATCGCGTTGCCGTTCTTCAAGGGGCTTGAGACGCAGATCGCGCTTCGTACGGACCGCTACTCTGACTTCGGAACGGCAACTACGCCTAAGTTCTCCCTGTCGTGGCGTCCGAACAGCGCGTTGCTCGTTCGCGGTGGCTACGCGGAAGGCTTCCGCGCGCCATCGCTCGCTGAACTCTTCCTGGGCGAATCGACATCGTTCCCAAGCGTGGCTGATACGCCTCGTTGTAACGACTACCGCGCAGGCTTGGGCGCGACCGATCCGCGCACGGTCGCAATTTGTGGCTCGACGGGTACCGGCGTTGCGGCACAGGTTCGCTCGATTTTCTTGGGCAACACCTCGCTTAAGCCTGAGGAGTCAAAGAGCTACTCGCTCGGTTTCGTCATCGAGCCAACGCGCAACTTCTCGTTGGGCATCGATTACTACAAAATCGAACACGACAATCGCATCCTCGCACCTACGGCGGGTTTCATTCTTGCCAACGAATCGCTGTTCCCAGGTGCTGTAACTCGCGCTGCACGGACGGCGGATGACATCGCGGCAAATGCGCGCGCTGGCTTGCGTGGCACGTCGGGCGATTTGGTGCCAGGCATCACCCGTACGTTCTTCAACGCTTCGCAGCAGAAAACTGATGGTGTCGACGTTGATTTGCGCACCACGTTTGCCCTTGGCAGCATGGGCAAACTGGAAGTTGTCAACGGCTATACCTACATGATCAGCCTGAAGCGCCAGCTGAACCCAGGTCAGCCACTGGTTGAATTGGTCGATACGTGGGAGTTCCCGCGTTGGCGCCATACGATCAGCGGCAACTGGACACGCGGTGCGTGGGGATCCACCGTCGCCGTGAACACGGTCGCAGGCTTTGCGGATTTCCGTACAGCCGCCGGTCAGGAAGTGAAGATCGGCAATCACATGACGATTGACGCCCAGGTTCGCTATACCGGGTTTAAGAACTTGACGCTTTCGTTGGGCGGTCAAAACGTCGCCAACAAGAAGCCACCGTTCTCGAACGAAAACTGGTACGGCTACGCATCGTCGGTGCATAACCCACGCGGCGCTTACTGGTACGGCTCGGTTCGCTACAAGTTCTAAACGCCCTCGTTTCGCCGATGCCCAGGTGTCGGCGACCTCGATGTAGTTCTTTGTTGTAACGCTGCAACGAGTCGAAAAAGCGTCTAACGCTGAGTTGCCTTATTTTGGGGCTCTCAGCGTTTTTTTATGTGTGATTGACTCGCAGATAAATTGTCGTCTAACCCCATTTAACTGAGGCCAAACAATGCTTATTCACTTCGAAATTCTTCGCCTCAGAGTCGGATCATCGGGCACGGCTCGACCGTCGAATTTGGGCCGTTTCATCGAAAAATAGCGATTTAATTCAAAGGTTTAGCGGACGTAGTGCGAGCGCGGGCTGACTGCCCGAGGTCGCCAGCCTAGGATTTAAACGATCACCGTGCTATACGAGGCTTGTTGCTCAGCGATGACAGAATTTGAGGGTCGTTTATCAACCGTCCCACCGGACAAGCTTGGAAAAGTAGCCATGATCCAAAAGAAACAGCTGGCAGTTGCCATCGCGGCAACGTTCATCGCCTCGGGCTTTGCCGTTGCGCAAACCCAACCTCAGCAACCGCAAAAAGTCGAAAAGGTCGAAGTAACCGGTTCGAACATTAAGCGTGTCGACACGGAGACGGTTGCCCCGGTCGACGTGATTACGCGTGAACAAATTGAAAAGTCGGGCCAACCGACCATCGCAGAGGTGCTCCGTAACGTTCCTGCAAACAGCGGCAACAGCTACAACGAGAGCTTCTCAAACAGCTTCGCGCCGGGCGCATCGGGCATTTCGCTCCGCGGCCTGGGCCAAAAAGCAACGCTCGTATTGATCAACGGTCGCCGCACTGCTGGTTACGGTTTTGCACAAAACCTGCAAGACACGTTTGTTGACTTGAACTCCATTCCTTCGAGCGCCGTTGAGCGTATCGAAGTTCTGAAAGACGGCGCATCGGCCATTTACGGCTCCGACGCGATTGCGGGCGTCGTCAACGTCATCCTTCGCAAAGACTACAAAGGCGTGGAAATCGCCGCTAGCGCAGGCGAAGCAGCGGGTAAGAACGACTACCGCTTCGCATTGACGGGCGGCTTCGGCGACCTCGCACGTGATCGCTTTTCGGTTCTCGGCGTAGTTGATTACTACAAACGCGATCTCGTGTTGTTGTCAGACACCGAATTCGGCAAGTCGCGCGACTTCCGCGGTCAAGACGGTGGTCGTAACTTCCAGAGCCTCACAGGGCTCGGAACTTGGCAGCAATACTCCTCAGCAACCGCCGCTACGCAAAACTTCCGTGCTGTTGACAACTGTGCTGCCGCAGGCGGAACCGTGATGAACGGCCCACAAGCTGTTGCCGCAGGCCTCATCAATCTTTCTGGCAACCAAAGCGCCGCGAACTTAGCGTTGCTGAATGCTCGCGCTGCAGCGACCAACACGTTTTGCACGTACGACATCAATAAAGCGGTGACCGCATTGCCTGAGACGGAGCGCTTGGGTGGTTTGGTTCGCGGTACGCTTGAGATCTCGCCGTCGTTGCAAGGTTTCGCCGAGCTGGGCATCTCCCAGGTCAAGAGCCGTCAGGTTTTCACCCAGCCATTCTTCAACACCACTGGCCTTACGCAAACCGCGGTAGGCTTGCGTCCGTTTACGTACACCGTGAACTTTGCGCCAGGCGCCGCCGGCAACCCATTCAACTCCCTCGCGCGCTACACCGGCTCGCTGAGCGATATGGGAACGCGCGACACCAGCATCAAATCCGACACACTGCGCGCGCTCGCTGGTGTGAAGTGGAATATCGGTAGCTGGGATGGCGAAACAGCCGTGGGTTGGTCAAAAAACGAAGTCACTTCGTCGAACTTCAACCGCCTGCGTATTGATGGCGTGAGCTCGGCTTTTGGCATCACGACCGCCGCACAACCGCCGGTCCCTACGTCAACATCGTCGACGTACAACCTCAACAACTCGTCAGGCAACAGCGCAGCGGTTCGCAATTCGATTCGCGCTGACTTTGATCGCCAGTCAGAGTCTGAGTTGTTCTTTGTCGATACGCGTGCCTCGACCGAACTCAGTGGCCTGCGCCTCCCGGGCGGCAATGTTGGTATTGCAGTGGGCGCTGAATACCGCAGCGAGAAACTTTCTGACGTTCCTGCTCAGATCGCACAAAACGGTTTGATCCTCGGACAAGGCATCACGCGCACCACGGGTGATCGCAACAGCACCGCTGTGTTTGCCGAGGTCGGCTTGCCAATTCTGCGCTCGCTCGAGGGTCAGCTCGCGGTTCGTTCCGATCGCTACAGCGACTACGGCAACTCGACAGTGCCAAAGATTGGCTTGAAGTGGAAAGTGTCGCCACAGCTCGTGATTCGCGGCAATTGGGGCGAAGGCTTCCGTGCTCCAACGCTGCCTGAGATTTCGCCTTCTGTCGCAACGTTCTTCGTTCAAGTAAACGATCCGGTGACCAGCCAATCGGGCATCAACATTTCTGGCGTTTATGCGGGTAACCCGAATCTACGAGCAGAAAAATCGAAGAGCAGCACCATTGGCGCGGTGATCGAGCCAACGCGGGACCTCAACGTCGGCGTCACCTGGTATCAAATCAAGTGGACCGATCTGATCTCGTCTTATGGCTTCCAAGCGCTCGTAAATAACAACGGTGTTATCAACGGCGTTCAGCAAGGTGTCGTAACGCGTGATCCAGCAACGAACAACATCGTTTCTGTGTCGACGAACTACACGAACCTGAACGAAGTGAAGACCCAAGGTCTTGACATCGACATGAACTTCCGCTTTAACACTGAACTCGGTCGCTTTGGCGTCCGTGCCGGTGGTTCGTACATTGAGAAGTTTGAGGTGGAAGGCTCGACGGCAGCAGGTCGTAACGAAGTGTTCGGCTCGCTCCCACGCGTGCGCGGCTTTGCGGCGATCGACTTCACCCGTGGCCCTTGGAACACCACGCTGACTGCGAACTACACGCACAGTGTCTACCAAGGCTTCCTGGCGGCGACCTACTTCGCAACGACCAACGATCCGCGCTTCCAAACCGGTGTTTACCCAACCCGTGCTGGTTCGCGTACAACGTTTGATCTCTCGGCGGGCTACGAATTCAACAAGGACCTGACCGTTCGCGCGTCGGTGATCAACCTTGCTGACAAGAAGCCACCGTACGATCCAGGTGCATCGGCAACGTTCCTCTACGACTTCACGCAGTTTGACGTGCGTGGTCGTGCGATCCGCGCAGGTTTGTCGTACAAGTTCCGTTAATTCGGTAAGTACAGTTACGAGCAGTACCAAAAAGGGGGGCCATGCCCCCCTTTTTGTATTTCAAAATGATTTTCACCTATACCGGCTATGCACCTAATATTCACTCGCTCTAGGTCAGCTCTGATCGCCGCTTTTTGGGCCGCGGTCGTGCTGTTGCCAAGTTTCACGCCGCGTGCCTTTGCACAAGCAGACAGCGCGGAAATTCCAGTCGAAACGTTGTTTCGAAAGACTGAGTATCGAAGTCTGAGCTTCTCGCCAGATCAAAAATTCATGGCGGCCCTGATACCGATTGAGAGCCGCTACAACCTAGTCGTGGTTGACATCGAAAAGCGCGCCGCTACTCGGATCACGAATCTGCCTAATGCCGATGTGCTCAGCTTCAGCTGGGCGAGCAACGATCGCATTCTGTTTCGCACCGGCAACCTCGCCGAAATTGGCAGACCACGAGGCGACGGCGGTCTTTTTGCCGTAGATCGAGACGGACGGAATTCGAAGGTTTTAGTCTCACCAATCGCGGAGCGACCGGGTCAGTCCGTGTTTCGTACGACAAGCGTTATCGGTCGAATCAAAGACAACCGAGAAGAGGTTCTAGTTTCGGCAAACGACCGCGACGCCGAATCCCAAGATATTTACCGGATGAATATATTCACTGGCCGGAAGTCACTTCTCACGTTCGACTCACCTGGAAACGTGAACGACTGGGTGCTCGACCGCAATAACGTCGCACGCATTGCATTCCGAATCGATATGAAGGCGAAGAAGTACGGATTCATGTACCGCGCCGACGAAAAATCGCCCTTCAAGGAACTGCGCAGCTGGGATGAAAATCTCGAAGGCGTGGTAATTCCACTTAGTTTTGACACCGATAACAAAACGCTCTTTGTAGCGAGCAACATCGGCCGCGACACCATGGCTTTTTTTAGGTTTGATCCAGACGCGAACAAGCTTGGGGAGCTCGTTTACGGCGATGATCGCTATGACATGTATTCGACGTTGTTGATTGGCAGTCCACTCGGTGAGGGCGGGCGAATTATTTTTAGTGGCCGCGAGGAAGACGCTGGCAAGCCCATTGGAGTGAGCTATCAAGCTGACAAGCCGCGTACCGTGTGGTTTGAAGAATCGATTAGAGCGACGCAGGCGATGCTCGACGCGGCGCTTCCGTCGGGTAACTACAACACTTGGAACCCGAACCAACGGCGCACCTTGGTTTTCTCGCGTTCAGATGTTGATCCCGGTCGGTACTACATCTTCGATCAAGACAAGAAAACAATTGAGGAAACCGCTGTTCAGCCAGCGCGATGGATCGATCCCAAGCAGATGCGCCCGATGCGTTATGTCACGTGGACGGCGCCCGATGGCTTGAAGATTGGTGGCTATCTCACGTTACCTGCGTCGTATGCACCGGGCAAGCCAGTCCCGCTCATCCTGCATCCGCATGGCGGGCCTTGGGCAAAAGACAACTGGGTGTTTAACCAAGAGGTTCAGTTCATGGCAAATCGCGGTTTTGCCGTCCTGCAGCCGAATTTCCGTGGCTCCGTCGGGTACGGCGTGAAGCACCTCAAAGCGAGCTACAAACAGTGGGGCGACGCAATGATTGACGACATGATCGCTGGCGTGGAATGGGCGATCAAGGAAGGCTTTGCCGACAAGAATCGAATTGCGGCCTACGGCGCGAGTTATGGCGGCTACGCAACGCTCATGTCGATGGTCAAGCGGCCAGACCTGTTTAAGTGGGGCATCAATTATGTCGGCGTCACCGACATGTTCGTTCACCAAGAGACACAGCCTGCGCAGCGCTACGGCGATTTCGGTGAACTCACCAAGGTGATCAACGGCGATTCGCGCGCGGATCGCGCGATGTTTGAGCGCACTTCGCCAACGCTCCACGTGGGTAAGATTTCTGGCCCCGTCTTTCACGCGTACGGCGGCGAAGATCGAAATGTCGATATTGCCAATGGCCGTGCGATCCGCTCAGCGTTTGATCGCGCGGGGAAGGCGCAAGAATGGATGTATGTGTCCGACGAGGCGCACGGCTACCGGCTCGATAAAAACGCATTCGAGTTCTATAACCGCTTTGACGCATTTGCAAAAAAGCATACGCCAAAGAAATAGGGCGCTATCGCAAACGAAAAAGGGGCCAGCGGCCCCTTTTTTATGAGTTGATAGTCCTACTTTCCGATCTGTTCTCCAAGGAACTTAAGAACCTGCGTATAAAGATCCACGTTGTTTTCTAGGCGACCGAAGCCGTGGCCTTCTTTCGCCTTGACAACGTAGGCTTTCGGCGGGTTGCCTGCGGCGCGCAGCGCGCGATCCATTCGATTGACTTGATCGATCGGGACACGCACATCGTCTTGACCTGCATAGAGGAACACTGCGCCCTTAATCTTCGAAGCGTTGTTGACCGGCGAGATGTCGCGTACCAGCTGTGAGCGAAGGTCGGTCGTGCCGATGATGGCTTTCCAAAAATCGACCGCAGCCGGAGAACTGACATAGTCGGTGTCGAGCGAAGTATTTTGGTAAACCAAGTCAGTCACGGCTAATCCTGCAACCGCGCACTTAAACAAGTCTGGTGTTTTCACCATGGCTTGTAGTGCTGCGTAGCCGCCGTAGCTTGCCCCCGAAATGCACATCCGTTTTGGATCGGCGAAGCCTTGCTCGACCGCCCATTTCGCTGCGTCTTCATGATCTTCAGACATTTGGCGTCCGATGGTGCCGAACCCCGCCTGATAGATCTTCTGACCGAATCCTGGCGTGATGCGGAAATTGGGAACGATGACCGCGTAGCCGCGAGAAGCAAAGAGCTGGCCTTCATTCACGCCGAAGCCGCCGCTGTAGAAGTCGGCGCGGGCGGCAGGTCCGCCGTGGATATGAACGACCGTCGGGAGCTTGGTGCCTTCTTTGTAATCACGCGGCAGGAACAAATAGCCTGGGATCTCTAAGCCGTCACGCGTCTTGTAGCGAATTGGACGCTGCTGGGTGAGTTTGCCATCGAGCCAGGGGCGCGCGGCGCCGATTTCCTCGAGTGTTCGCTTAGCTTCGTCATAGAGATAGAAGCGACGCGGTTTTGTGTCTGAGTACGAATTGACCAAGAATCGATTGCCATCGGGGGTACGCTGAAACGTGTTGATGGCATTCGGAATCGCGGTGTCGAGCGTTTTCTGCACGCGTGCACGGGCTTCATCGATCCACACGGTTTCAGGGATGTCGCCATTCACACGGTAGCCCAAGATTTTGTTCTCACGTTGGTCCCAAATGACACCGGGTACGTTCTCGCCCTGGGAATCTGCGCCCATGTCGAAGCGTGGGTGCGCGGCGATCTGCTCGCCGAGTTTTTTGGTGTCCGGGTCATACCGAAACACGGCCATGGTGTCGCGTCCGCGGTTGGTGGCAACCTGCAGCATCCGATCGTCAGACTCGAACGCGAGCGGAACGAATACGTCGCCTTTGTCTCGCGAATAGCGAGCAATCTCTTCCCACGGTGAGTTGGCATCTTTGCGGTAATACACCACCCGCGTGAGCTCATCTTTCACGTTTGCGATGGTGATTCTCGGCACAAATTTGCTGTCCGTCATCCAGTCAAACGTGAGGCTTGCCGGGCGGCCGGATGTGAGCAATTCCGTGCGACCGTTGTTCAGATTAAGTTTGTAAAGATCCACCGAATCGGCGGTCGTGATGTTGCCTTCAGCGATGATTTCGTTGGTGTTGCCCGGAATGGTGCGATGGACCGAAAGCCCGCGCAGCACGTATTGGCCGCTATTGCGAACTTCACGTAACGTCGGGGCGAGACGTCGAAAAGTTGATCCGTCGCGATTAACCACAAATAAGCCACCGCCGTCAAATTGTCCGGCACCCGTTGGCGAATTTGCTTGGCCGAGCGAGAAGAGAAGCCGCTCATCTTCCACCCACGTGACGCCGAGTACGTCGAAGTCTTCAAACGACGTGAGCAGTGAGCCCTTGCGAGTGTCGAGATCGAGCACGAACAAGTTCATGCGGCCCTTGTGTGGCGCGGTGGCAGCGAGGTATTTGCCAGTGCGTGAAAGCGTAAGTCCCGACAAGCTCGGGTTACGCCAGATGTCTTCGATACTCATTTGCGCGGGGGCGGGTGTGGCCGCGGTACCGCTCGCCGGTGTGTTTGCGGCGACCCCAGCCATCGCAAATGGCGTTAGCAACAAGGCCACCCAGGTTCTAGTTTTCATTTAGTTTTCCTTACGAATAGGACAACGAATTTTCGTGAGAATAGGAGCATAGGGACCCTAGGATTCGCCCGGGCTCCATTCGTCGCAATCCCTCGCTACCCGTCGCAGACACCGATTTCTGTTGACGGACTGACCTGGTGGAATTTGCCCTCGTGTTGTTCGCACACAACGCTCTATGTACAGGTTAGCCGCCTCCGCCCTTTACTAAAAAGGGCTAAAGGGTTAAAAAAGAATAAATCGAAAAGTAAAAAAAGCGCCGCTTAGGCCTCGTAAAAAAGCGATCTAACTAAATTATTTGTTATTCGCAAAAAGCGCGCAGTATGACGTTTGCGTCAATTTCCATCGGTAAGGGAAAACGCGAGAGACTAGAAAAGCTGCGTTAAATCAAAGGGTTACGAAAGGCTCACTGCACTGCGTTTGCCAATTTCGCGGGATATGTGGCACTCCAGCCGACTACAGCAGGGCTTTCGGCGCTGCGGCAAAATCAAATAGTTGATTTTCAAACTTAACTCTGTGGAGGGTTGAATGCTCATTAAACACAAGCAAATCGCGATAGCGGTTGTACATGCCGTTGCTGGTATGGCCATCGCGGTCAGCGCTAACGCCCAAACCAATCAACCGCAACGCGTTGAAAAGGTTGAAGTAACTGGCTCAAACATCAAGCGCATCGACGCTGAATCGGCGAACCCGGTTCAGGTGATTTCGCGCCAAGACATCGAGCGCACCGGCGCTGCGACCGTCAACGATGTGCTGCAGCGCATCAGCGGCGCTGGCTATGCGGCCGACGACCGGATCACCAACGGCTTCGCACCGGGTGGCGGCGCGCTCAACTTGCGCGGCCTGGGCTTTAACTCAACGCTCGTTCTTTTGAACGGTCGTCGCTTGCCAACCTACCCCTTTGCGCAGCAATTCGGTACGTCGCAAGGCTTTAACGACATCAACAGTATCCCTATTTCGGCGGTTGAGCGTATCGAAGTGCTCAAAGACGGCGCGTCTGCCGTTTACGGCGCGGATGCCGTGGCCGGCGTAGTGAACATCATTCTTCGCCGCGATTACACGGGCATCGAAGCAAGCGCTTCGGCGGGTATTTCACAGCGTAGCGACGGTCAAACTTACAACATAGGCCTTGCCGCTGGTTTTGGCGATATCGCGAAAGACCGCTTCAACATTCTCGTGTCGGGCCAAATGTCAGGGCGTGACCAGATTTTCGCGAAAGATCGCGAATGGTCAAAAACGGAAGACCTGCGTAACCGTGGCGGCGCAGACCGTCGCTCATCGTATGGCTACCCTGGAACGATCACCGACTACGAAACTGGCGCGTCGGTGTTTGCAGGCGGCAGTTGCGGGCCAACGACTCAGCGCGGCGGCTCGAGCGTTCGTGCGGGCTTCTGTCGCTACGACCGCCCAACGTTGGGATCGCTCCAACCGGAATCGTCAAAAGCGGGTCTCTACAGCCGGTTAAATTTCGCGGTTACCCCGAACATCACGGCCTTCGCTGAAGCGCTCTTCACGCGCAACAGCTTCAAATCAACGGGTTGGCCTGCTGGTACGACCGACGACGTTGGGATCGGCACGTTCTTCATCGGTGCGGGTAAGCCCAACAATCCGTTCCCGAACGATGCGGATCTTCGCTATCGTTTCTTCGACGTTGGAAACCGTGGCGATGATGGCACCACCGACACTTCGCGTGGGCTGATCGGCGTCAAGGGCACGACCGCTGGTTGGGATTGGGAAGCTGCCGCCAATATCAATCGCATCAAGATCAATACGCTCGCGCTGAACAACGCGCTCAATTCGCGTTTGCTTTGCTTGATGGATCCGCAGGCTGCTGCATCGTACGCTGCCGGTGGAAACCCGCTGGGCCTCGGCACGCTTGCACAGATTTTTGCCGCGAACCCATCGTACGCAGCGTACTTCCAGCGTGAACTCGCCAAGTGCGGCACTGCGTTTTCGCAGTTCGGCTACTACAACTTTGTTAATCCCTCGGCGAACAAACCGGGCGTAGCCGCCTATCTGCGTCACGACGCGCTGCGTCAAGGTCGCTCGAACCTCGATGGCTACGACTTCAAAGCCTCGCGTGAACTGTTCCAGTTGCCGGGCGGCCCGCTTGCGTTGGCAATCGGCGGAGAGACGCGTACGGAAAAAGTCTCTGACCTTCCGGATATTCAATTGCAAACCGGCGATACTCTCGCGATTAGCGCCGCACAAGCCTTCGGTGATCGTCGCGTCAGTGCGTTCTACGGCGAGTTGAACGCGCCGCTTACGAAATCGCTCGAAGTCAACGCAGCAGTGCGCTATGACAAATACTCTGGTAATGGCGACTTCGCAGCAACTTCGCCGAAGGTCGGACTGCGTTTCCAGCCTACGTCGCAGATCCTGCTCCGCGCGACCGCTTCAAAAGCGTTCCGTGCGCCCTCGCTATTTGAGACGACGCCGGCTCAGCAAACCTCGTTTAGCTTTGGTGTTCGTGATCCGCGCCTTTGCCCAACGGTCAACGAAAATAATGCGAATTGCACCCTCGATATCCGTCGCGTGCAATCGGGGAACCCGAACCTCAAGGCAGAGAAGTCCAACGCCTACACGGTTGGCGTAGTGCTCGAACCTACGCGCGACCTGACGCTCGCGATCGATTTCTGGCAAATTGATCGTAAAGACGAAATCACTAGCTTGACCGATCAAGATTTGATCAACCGCGCAGTGGACAATCCGCTGATCGTGGTTCGGAATCAACAAGGCCAAATTACGCAGCTCAATCAAGTTCCAATCCAGTTGGCAAAAACAAAAACCAACGGCGTGGATGTCGAGTTGACGCATCGTATGGCGCTTGCGGGTGGTCGATTGACCTCGAAGGCCGGCATCAGCTACACGGGCGTGTTTAAGCAGTCTGATCTCGTCACTGGCGAATTGGTCGAATTGAACGGCACGTATAACCTTCCGCGCTATCGCGGCAACTGGGACTTTGCTTTCGAGCGCGGCGCCTGGGAATTCTCGGTCGGTGGCTACGGTGTCCATTCCTATAGCGGTTTGAGCTCATCGCTCAACGCTAAAGTGGGTGCGTATGAAGTGTGGAATACGGCCCTCACTTACAAAGGCATGAAGAACCTGACCGTGCGCCTTGGCGTGAACAATCTGTTCGACAAAGGCACGCCGTTCAGCGATGAAACGAGCGGCGCTAACGCGGGCTATAACCCTAGCTACGCTGAGCCTATCGGGCGGTTCTACACGCTCGGAATGCAATACAAGTTCCGTTGATTCACGCGACCCGTCCCGCGGCATGAATCCGCGGGCGGTGTAATGCAATCGGTAAAACGCGCACCCTGGTGCGCGTTTTGCTTTTATTGCATGGCGAGCCGTTTGCCAAAGCGCTACAGCGCGCTAGCGGTTATATTCTCTCCCTTCTGCCTCGGGGTCGCCCCGTCTTTTTTTACTAACCAATTACACGTCTGTTCCAAGGAGTCACTTCATGGGAGTTTTCCAACAACTGCGAGCCGGGGTCACGAGCCGCGTTCTCGCTGGTGCTGCCGCCGCAATGCTCGCAATCGCACCGCTTGGCTCCGCACTCGCGCAGAGCGCTGCGCCTGCGCCAACCGCAACCACGAGCGCACCCGCACCAAGCACCGCTCCCGCGCCTACTGCGGCAGCCACTACGCTCGCGAAACCGAACACAGCAGCCGTTGAGAATCCATATGGCCTGAAAGCGATGTTGGAGCACGCTGACGTCGTTGCGTGGACCACATTCATCATCATGGTGATCATGTCGATCGGTACCTGGTACATCATGATTTCAAAGTTGGTCGAGCTCAATCGTATCGGCCGCCTGGCTAAACAAGCCGAGCGCGACTTTTGGAGTGCGCCGAACCTGAGCCAGGGTATGGAAGCGCTTAAGGAGCAAAGCCCATTCCGCTTCGTCGCCCAAGCAGGGCTTGAAGCGACCAAGAAGCATGACGGGTTGCTCGCGCACATCGGGTTCTCTGATTGGGTCACGCAGTCGATTCAACGTGCTATCGACAGTGTGCAAAGCAATCTGCAAAACGGTCTCGCTTTCCTCGCAACCGTCGGCTCTACTGCACCATTCGTGGGCCTCTTTGGAACGGTTTGGGGCATCTACAACGCGCTGGTGAAAATTGGCACGTCGGGCCAAGCCTCCATCGACAAAGTTGCAGGCCCAGTGGGCGAAGCGCTCATCATGACGGCCATTGGTCTCGCTGTTGCGGTGCCTGCAGTGCTTGGCTACAACTTCATCGTTCGTCGAAACAAAACGACGCTCGACAAGATCCGCTCGTTTGGTACCGATCTGCACTCAGTGCTGATCGCTACCGGCGCAAAGAAGTAACGATCCTGAACTACGGGAGCCTCTGCCGAGCAGTATTGGCGTAAAGGCGTGTTGAGTCTGTGCAGGTTCGATCAAAAAGCGAATCTGCACCAAGTGCGAAGCTGTCTACCCAGCGCCGCGCCGATCCAATCGCCACACTGATCCTTGCTCGCGTGTGTTGTCTCCCGTTCCCTAGCTAGGAGAAATTCCAATGGGAATGAATGTAGGTTCAGCCTCGGGCGAAGAAGACGAGATCAATTCGACCATCAACACGACGCCCCTTGTGGACGTGATGCTGGTGCTGCTGATCATCTTCTTGATCACCATTCCGGTGGTGACGACGTCGGTCAAGTTACAACTTCCGAAAGAGGAGGTGCAGGTTCGCGAGTCGAAGCCTGAGAACATCGTCATCTCGGTAAACGCAGCGGGTCAGATGTACATGTACGACACGCCAATTCGCGATATTCGCGATCTGACGGATCGACTGAAAAAAGTCTCGACCATCAAGCCTCAGCCTGAGGTGCATATCCGTGCTGACCTCACCGCCAACTACGATGGTGTGGGCCGCGTCATCTTTGCTTGCCGTGCCGCAGGAATTGCCAAGATTGCATTCCTGACCGAGCCCGCGCCGAGAGGGGAGTAGAGCCATGGGAATGAATGTTGGTAAGCCTTCGGGCGATCCAGATGTCTTGGTCGACATGAACACCACACCGTTGATCGATGTGATGCTTGTGCTCCTCATCATGTTCATCATCACAATTCCGGTGCAGCTGCACTCTGTGGAAATGAACATGCCGCCGCCAACGAACGTAAAGCCACCTGTCGAGCCTGAGATCATGAAGATCGATATCGACGAAAACAGCGTGGTCTACATGAACGGTGTGGCGATTCAAAGCGGTCAGCAAGAGCTCGAGTACAAACTCGCGGAACTTGCGAAGAAAGAAGTGCAACCCGAAATCCATTTGCGTCCTAACAAAAACGCGAAGTACGAAGTGGTAGCACGCGTCATGGCAACCGTTCAGCGCCTCGGGCTCACCAAAATGGGCATCCTCGGTCACGAGCAATTCATTTGAGGCGTGACTAACGATGGATTACACCTATCAGCCTAAAAGCTCGAGCAAGCGCATGGTCGCGGTCGCCACCGTGGTCGTGTTGCACGTGCTCGTGGTCTATGCGTTGATGACGGGGCTTGGAAAGAAAGTGATCGAGGTTGTAAAGAAGCCGATCGAAGCAAAGATCGTCGATTTACCGCCTCCGCCACCGCCGCCGCCGCCTCCGCCACCACCACCGCCAGCGCCAAAAACGCCGGATTTGCCGCCGCCTCCACCGGCTGCGCCACCACCACCGTTTGTCCCGCCCCCTGAAGTGGTGGTGCAAGCGCCAGCGGTCTCACCGTCAATTACGACGACGACCGAGCCGCCCAAGGCCGACTACAAGATTGAGCCACCGCCACCGCCTGCACCGCCGTCAGTTGCGCCCCCGGCGCCACCGCCGCCGCCACGGCCCGCTGTGACCACGATCTCGCGTTTGCCTGGCGGCTGTGCGCCAGATTCACCACCCACGCGTGACATGAACAAAGCGGGCATTGAACGGGTTGAGGGCTCGATCCTCGCCACGGTCAATCCGGATGGTTCTGTCTCAAATGTGCGTGTGAAAGATGTGTCGCCTGGCAACATGCGTAACCCAATTCTGCGCACCTTCCAAGGTGCGCTGACAGCGGGAAGCTGCAAGATCCAGTCGAACGGCGATCGCTTCGAAGTTGAGATTCCATTCCTGATGAAGCTCGACTAGCCTAGTCTGCAGCCGCAGTCCTATGCGGCGAATCCGAATACCCCGCTATGTGAAAACATCGCGGGGTTTTTTCTTTTCAGCACACGGAATCTAGCGCTGATTCACTTGGGGCAATAGCCAATTTCCAATCTTTATCGACTGCTAATAGTTAGTCGCGTCAGTCCCAATAAACGTTCTCGAATCCAGTCAAAGCAGTTCTTGCTGCGACGTTGAACCCGAGCGCCGCTTTTGGGTTATTCACGAGTACGGTGAACACGCCAGCAATCTCCCGCTGGATCGGCCGAAACCACATAATCGAGGGGTGCTGATTCGTCTTATCCTCAAAAACATCTTCCGCGCTCGGTTGCGCAGCCTTTTGACGTTGCTCGGGCTCGTCATCGCTGTGGTGGCGTTCGGTTTGCTGCGCACGGTGGTTGATGCGTGGTACGCCGGCTCCGATGCGGCGGCTGCTAATCGCCTCATCACGCGGAACGCAATATCGCTCACCTTCACGCTGCCGACGTATTACCGCGAACGGGTTCGCGGCATCGAAGGGGTTGAAAAGATTTCGATGAGCAACTGGTTCGGCGGCATCTACAAAGAACCGAAAAATTTCTTTCCGCAGTTTGCAGTCACCCTGCCGTCGCATTTCGAGATTTACCCCGAATATTTGTTGCCGCCGGAGCAAATGGAGGCGATGCTGCGTGATCGCACAGGCACCATCGTTGGCCGCGCGATTGCCGATCAATATGGCTGGAAGCTCGGCGACAAAATCCCCATTCAAGGCACGATTTATCCCGGCACATGGGAATTTACTGTGCGCGGCATTTACGAAGGCCGCGATGAGGGCACGCTCACACGGCAACTCTACTTCCACTGGGATTACTTAAACGAGCGGCTTAAGCAAAGTTTTCCACGCGCGGCGGACCGCACGGGCGTCTTGGTGGTTTCGATCAAAGACGCGCAGCGATCCGCCGAAATTTCGCAGACGATTGATAACGAGTTTAAGAATTCACTCGCCGAAACGCTTACTGAAACCGAGAAGGCGTTTCAGCTCGGCTTCGTTGCGCAGTCTGAGGCGATCATCGCGGCGATTCGTATCGTGAGCTTTGTGGTGATCATCATCATTCTTGCGGTGGTGGCGAACACAATGGCGATGGCGGCACGCGAGCGCACGAGCGAATACGCAACGCTCAAGGCGCTCGGCTTCTCGCCGTCGTTTGTTTCGCGTCTAGTGATCGGCGAATCGCTTGCGATGACTCTGCTCGGTGGCCTCTTAGGCGTTTTGCTCTCGATCCCCGTGGCAAACGCATTCAAGTCAGTGGTTGGTGCGGTGTTTCCGGTCTTTCGAATCTCTTCGGAGACCTTCGGTTGGCAGTTTGGATCGATGGTGGTGGTTGGTTTGCTCGCCGCAATTGTCCCTGCGATTCGAAGTGCGCGAATCAAAATCGTGGAGGGCTTACGCCATGTGGCCTGAACGCATAGATCTGCCGCCCTGCGCGCGGTCGCACGCATGAAAATTCCCTTCACCTACATCGCCCGCAATTTGTGGACGAGGCGACTCACCACGGCGCTCACCGCCAGCGGCATGGCGCTCGTTGTTTTCGTGTTCGCTGCCGTGCTCATGCTCGATGCGGGCCTTAAAAAAACGCTCGTCGGTACCGGCAGTTGGGACAACGCGATTTTGCTGCGGCAAGGTGCGCAAACCGAGATTCAAAGCGGCGTGTCGCGCGATCAAGCCGCACTCATCGAAACACTGACCGAGGTGGCGCGCGACGCACAGGGCAGACCGTTGTCTTCGAAAGAAATCGTCGTGCTAATTGGCGCACCAAAGAAAGGGGACACTAAGCCGCAAAACGTGATTGTTCGAGGGCTAGCGCCTGTTGGAATTGATTTACGACCCCAAGTAAAAATTCAAGAAGGCCGATGGTTTCAGCCGGGAGCGAGCGAAATTGTGGTGGGGAAATCGGTGAACGCGGGTTTCGCCAACATGGCGGTGGGTGACACGATCCGATTCGCCGCGCGCGATTGGCGGATTGTGGGCGTGTTCGATGGCCAATCGAGCGGGTTTGATTCCGAAGCGTGGGGCGATGTTGAACAGCTGGGACAAGCGTTTCGGCGCGTCGCCTATTCGTCGATGGTGGTGAAGCTCGTGGATGACGATGCGCTTTCGCGGCTGCAAAAAGCCATTGAAGGCGATGTGCGGCTCAAGCTCGATGTGAAAGCCGAGCCCGCGTTTTACGAAGAGCAAAGTAAGGCGCTATCGACCTTTCTCTCGATCCTCGGGCTCACGCTATCGATCATCTTTTCGATTGGCGCAGTGATCGGTGCGGCGATTACGATGTATTCATCGGTGGCCAGTCGAATCGGCGAAATCGGAACGCTTCGCGCCCTTGGGTTTCGACGTGCCTCGATTCTGGTCGCCTTCCTTGGCGAGAGCCTGCTGCTTGCGTTGGTGGGCGGCTTGATAGGGTTGATCGCCGCTTCGTTCCTGCAACTCTTTACGGTGAGTACGTTGAACTTTGCGTCGTTCTCGCAGCTGGCGTTTGGTTTCTATCTCACGCCTGCGATCGTGATTCAGTCGCTCATCTTTGCGATTGGGATGGGCTTCATCGGCGGTTTTCTGCCAAGTTTCAAAGCAGCACGTATGGAAATTGTGGACTCGTTGCGTGCGGGCTGACATCGCCTTCGAGTACGCTTCGCGCTATGCGTTTTAATCGCGTTTGAATCACAATCGAGCCACCGTCGGGCAGTTCGGCCGCATGATGGTGAATCCCAGTGAACACCCCCCCACGCGGCGCAATACTCAGATACCCTTTTTACAATGAGAAAAAACGAACTGAAACGAAAAATGCTTGCTGGCGAGCGAACCACAAACGGTTGGCTTGCGCTAGGATCAACGTTCTCTGCGGAGATCATGGGGCATGCAGGTTTTGATAGCGTGACGGTCGATTGCCAGCACGGCATGTTCGACTTCCATCAAATGCTTCCCATGCTGCAAGCGCTGTCTGCGACGCCCGCGACACCTATCGTGCGCGTGCCGTGGAATGATCCCGCAATCATCATGCACGCCCTCGATGCGGGCGCGTACGGCATCATCTGCCCGATGATCAACACGGCGCAGGAGGCGAAAAAACTTGTGCATGCAGCGCGCTACGAACCGCTCGGCGGGCGCAGCTACGGGCCCGCGCGCGGACTTCTCTACGGCGGCGCTGATTATTTCGAACACGCTAACCAAGAAATCGTTGTGTTTGCGATGATCGAAACGCGTGAGGGCATCGCGAATCTTGACGATATTTTGAGCACACCCGGTGTCGATGGCGTGTACATCGGCCCCAATGATTTAGCGCTCTGCCTGGGTGCTAAGCCCGGAAGCGACTTTACCGATCAGCGCGTGGTCGAAACGATTGCTCACATCCTCGCACGTGCGCGCGCGCACGGAAAGTTTTGCGGCATCTTCTGCGCAAACGGCGCGGCCGGTGCGAAACGCCGCGCACAGGGTTTTGACTTAGCGACGCTGGGTCACGAAGGCAGTCTTTTGGCAGCCGCTGCGAAGGCGGCAATCGAGACGGCGCTTGCCTCGGCTTCTAGCGCTACTGGATCGCAAAGTGGCTATTGATGTGATTTGTGGTGCCGCCAAGACTGTGCGCGTGTCGGAAGGACACTCTGCGCGCTTGCGTTCTGGGATGGGCTACGCGGCGTTCCTCGCGGTCTGCGTTACATCGCAATTTGCGTTTGCGACCGACGTGAAATCGGTGGAAAAGCTACAGCTTGATCGCTACCTTGGAAAGTGGCACGAGGTTGCATCGATTCCGCAGTTTTTCCAGCGCAAATGCGTGCGCGACACCATTGCCGAATACACCGCACTTGAATCCGGCGAAGTGCGCGTTGAAAACACCTGTACGCGCGCCGATGCAGGGCGCGAGAAAGCGGAAGGGCGCGCGCGAGTCGAGGGTGCGGCCGGTTCATCGAAATTAACGGTCACGTTTCTTGATCTTTTCGGCGCTTACCGCTATTGGGCGGGGGGCGATTATTGGGTGATCGAGCTTGACCCCCAGTACCGCTGGGCCGTGATCGGTCATCCTACGCGCCGCTACGGCTGGGTGCTGTCGCGAACAGCTGCGCTGCCGCAAGCAACGCTTGCTGAGATCATCGGGCGGATTAAATCGCAGGGCTACGACGCGTGCGAGTTCATGGTCACCCCCCAAACCGGCGGCCTCTCGCTCAAACGTCCGCTCTGTAACGCGATTCAGTAGCGCATCGACTTCGCGTTGCTGCTGGCCGAAACGGTGCACTGAGTCACCCTAGCGTGCCCGTGAGCTATTCTCAAATTGCTTGAAACATCCGAGAGCGCGCGAGCATGCTCGGTCGCTTTCGAGGATTTTCCTCGGCCTTGGGGTACAGACGAGCTATGCGCAGCGCTTTAGGACGGGTCGCGACTTTTCAGAAACGCGTCGAGCTCGCCGGGCTTCGGCGCTTCCATCATCTCGAGCGACAAATCCCATTTCGGCGTGCCATCGTTGTCGTTCGCACCGGGCGATTCGCGATCTTTCCGAACACTTAAGTGTTGATCCATCGCGAGCTGATCGTGAACCTGGAGCAGCAATAACAAATCGCGATACGCAGGAAGACTGAAACCGAGGCGAGATCCGCCGCGATTGTCGTAGAGAAGTTCGTCGAGGAATGGCCGCACTTCGGCGGTGCCCCAATCGCGCTCAATGCGAGAGACAAGGTGCGGAAATGCTTCCAGGCCGTCGTCGAGCGCGAGCTCACGCCCGTAGTCATCCCATTCCGGTAAGCGGCCATTGAAGAGCTTGCGAAACTTAGGCGCCAGCCGATCATAATCCGCGCGGCGATTCGCTTTACGGAACAGATCAAACATCATGAGCCACGGCGCGGGCGAAGGGCGATCGCCGTCCACCGAATCGATATGGTGGGCAAGAATTTCGATGGCTTCGTTGGTGCGCCCCAGATCAGCGTAAACCTGGGCTTCGTCAGTAACTTGTGAGAGCTCACTCACGTCGACCTGCGCTGCCGACTGGTTGAGATGGAAGAGCGGGCTATCGAGTCGCGCTTTCGCCTCTGCGCGCGACGCTAACGTGGATTCGCTGGCTGGGGCTGTGCCGGTCAGGGGCGAGATTGTGAGCGGCTGGTCTGAAGCGCCTGCGTCGGCATGACTCGGGCCAAGACGCTGCGTGGCACCGCTCTCTGTGAAAGCTTCATCGGTATCGCTGAACGGAGCGTTTTCGGCAGCCTCGCCGCGTTGGACAACCGTGACCTCGTTGATTGAGGCCCACTCGGTACGCTTAGCTTTCTGACGGCGCCAAGACGTGACCAAATAGCCAATGAGCCCAGCGACGGCGAGTAGGGCAGGGATCCACATCCAGTCGCGAGCCAGGTCGAAAAACGATGGCTCTGTATTTTTAGCTTTCGAGCTTGCGTCCGCAACTTTTGTGGGCGGAGAGGATGTTTCAGGAAGCTTCGCTTCAGACGATTGACTTGTTTTCGCCCCAGTCGCTTCCGGGCTTGCGGCCGAAAGTTGTAGCTGGAGTTCCGCGATCCGCTTCTTTGCCACAACGAGATCGGCCTCGAGCCGAGCTGGCAGATCCTCCTCGATGGGCGCGTTGGCAAGTCGCGCTCGCCGTTCTTTGGCAATCGCAGCGGCTAGTTCGTCAAGTGGCTGCGCGCCCGCTGGGCCCACGGGCGAGTCTAGGCCTGCCCACGGAGGCAAATCGCCACTGATGCGCAGGCGAGGTACCGCAAGTGCGGCAAGCGAGGCGGCATCAATCGCGGCGTCACTGCCTTTGACTACCAGACGCGAGGGCGCAGCCGCCGCTGAGCGCGCACTCCGCGGCGCTGTTCCAGCGTTTGCTGCGCTCTTTCGTCTACTTTCGGATTCGCTAGATGCGCGGTTTGGCGTGCGCGGGCCGGGCTCTCTTGTCGATGCTGCGGCTGCGATGGGCGCGATGGGCGCGATGGGCGGCGAGGCCGTCGCTGGCGCAAGTTCACCCCGCGAAGGCGCCTCCGCGCTGGCGTCGCGCGTGGGGAGTGTTGCAGGCGAGTAGGCGGGCGCAGGATCGAGCAGAACGGTGTACTCGCGCCGCAATTTCGAATCGCAGCCCACGTCCACCGCAAACTTGAGCGCCGGATCATCTACCGACGCATAGGTGCGCACGATCAACCGCTTACGATCTGCCGAAAGCTCAATTCGCCCCTGCCGCAAGAGCGCAACGCCTTCGGCGCGAGGCGCAGCGGCAAGCGCGAAGCAGTTGAGATCCCAGCTGTCTTCACCCGCCGATGATTGAATCGGAATTTCAATCCGCAGCGGTTGCCCTAGGAAGCTCGTTACACGTTCGCCGCCTAACGAGAGCGCGTGCACCGGCGCGTTCACAGCGCAAAGCGCGGCAAACGCTAGTGTGCGAACAGAAAACGGTGCAGTGCGTAGATGATCTCGTGAGGTCATTCCGGAACGGACGGCGCAACTCGAAATCATTCCGCAACATCGCAGTGTTGCGGAAAGCCTCCGGTCGAAATCTTGAGGGTTAAAACCCTATGAGTTTACCGCCGAAGTCCAACGGATCCAACTCTACGAACTTCTATGCCGACGTCATGGAAAAGAATTCGCGATGGCTGCGCATTTCGGCAATCTTTCCTAGCAAAAGGCTCAGGTGCGATGGTTTGTCGACGAAGTTCAATTCGTCAGTGTTGACAAACAAAGTCGGTGCCCGATCATAGTGATGGAAGTGTCGTGCATAAGCGTCTGCAAGGCGACGCAAATAGTCACGTTCGATGCCACGCTCGTAGCGGATGCCTCGCCGTTCGATGCGCGCGAGCAGATTTTCAATGGAAGCTTGCAGCACAATCACTAAGTCAGGTGCGGGCGCTTGCGGGGCGAGAAATTCGTAGACCTTCGTGTAGAGCGCGTGCTCGTCGTCTGAAAGTGTGAGCCGCGCAAAGATCGGATCTTTGTCGAGCAAGAAATCGCCGACGACGGTTTGCGTAAACAAGCCCTGCTGCGCGAGCGGTCGCAGTTGGTCCGCACGTTGAAATAAGAAATTTAGTTGGGTCGCCAGCGCGTAGCGTTCGCGATCACTATAGAAGCGTTCGAGAAACGGGTTGTCACTTGCGCGCTCGAATACGGTTTCTGCGCGCAGATGATCGCCCAATCGGCGAGCGAGCGAGGTTTTGCCCGCGCCAATCACGCCTTCAACAACGATGTAGC
Organism: Betaproteobacteria bacterium; assembly: GCA_013298145.1. Classification (GTDB taxonomy): domain Bacteria; phylum Pseudomonadota; class Gammaproteobacteria; order Burkholderiales; family Casimicrobiaceae; genus Casimicrobium. The sequence continues at coordinate 127,111 of JAAFJO010000004.1, read as the reverse complement.
GAAGTTCGGTTAGCTCCATGCGCCAGATTCTGCAACACGTTCACAACTTTGGGCGCTGAGCTTGCCCCGTAACGCGCTTGCGGATCCCTTGCCTGGAATCGCGAGCTCCGGGGCCAGCTCGACCAACGGAGCGAGTACGAAGGCCCGTTCGTGCATCCGTGGATGTGGCAAGGTCAGCTCAGGTGAATTGAGCACCGCTTCGCCGAAAAGCAATAAATCAATATCGATCGTGCGCGCAGCGTTTCGCACGCCGAACCGCACCCGACCCAGCGCGCGCTCAATCTGCGCTAGGGCGCGCCATAGACTGAGCGCATTAAGCGAGCTCTCAAACTGCACAACCGCGTTCAAATAGTCGGGCTGCGGTTCGCGCGAACCCAGCGCGGCGCTTCGGTAGAGCGACGATGCACGCAGCGGGCCCACGCCCGCCAACGTTCCGATCGCACGGCGCGCTTGGGTAAGCTGCTCAACGGGGTTGCCGAGATTTGCACCGAGCGCGACGAATACGCGCTGCGTTGCGGGCGTGCCGATCACTCGCGATGATCCGCTTTTGCGGGACTCGTAGCGGGTGGCGATGAAGCAGTTTCGTCGAGCGAGCTGGCGAATTCCTCTGCCCGCTGCTTCGCGCGCCCGCGCCCGCCGCGACGGCGTTTGCGCCGCTCCGGTGTGCCGGGGGTCACGCCCGCGGTTTCTATCGAGACGTTGTCGTCGTGGTGTTCAGCGTCGGTCCCGTCGTCCTGTAGTGCTTCGACGTGCTCACGCTCCTCGCGTGCATCGCGAATGCCGACGGCTTGGGAGTTGTAGCCACGCGTTCTTTCGCGTTGCTTGTTTTTCGAATTGCGTGCCTGTGCTCGCTGACGCTGATCGATGAGTTGCTGTCGAATTGTCGGGTCTGATTCAATGAATTCGGTCCACCAATCGGCAAGCTCCTGCTCGATCTCGCCTGCTGCGGCCCGAAGCAAAAGGAAGTCATAGGCAGCTCGAAATCGCGCTTGTTCAAGTAAGCGCAGCGCTGCGCGTGACGTGCGCTGCTCAAACCGTGGTTGCATCAACCATATTTCGCGCGTGACGCCAGCGAATCGTTGCGGAAGCGTGATCGTTTCGCGTTGCTCATCAAGCGCTTGCTCCATCGCGAGCAGCAGCGCAGGAATCCGATGTTCGCCTCGCGCCTCATTGGCTTGCCAACGTTTGACGACTTCATGCCAAAGTAGACATGCAAACAAAAATGCGGGCGATACAGGCTTATCTTCGCGCACGCGCCGATCGGTGCCGTCGAGTGCGAGCTCAATGAAGCGCTGACCGGCTGGCTGCTCATAAATCAAATCGAGGAGCGGCAAAAGGCCCTCTGCGAGACCGTGGCTGCGAAGCGCGGCGAGCGTTTCGTTCGCATATCCCGAAAGCAAAAGCTTTTGAATTTCATCGAAGAGCCGCGCGGCAGGCACATTTCCGATGAGCGCCGCATTTTTCTTAATGGGAGCCGCGGTGGTGCGCGCGATTTCGCACTTCAGTTTGACCGCCAACCGAATGGCGCGCAACATCCTGACTGGATCCTCGCGATAACGCACATCGGCCTTACCAATCACACGCATCGTGCGCGCCGCGACATCTTTCATGCCGCCGACGTAGTCAACGATCAATTCGTTATTTGGATCGTAATAGAGCGCGTTGATCGTGAAATCTCGCCGGATCGCGTCTTCGCTTTGCGAACCGTACACGTTGTCGGAGACGATGCGCCCTGTGGCGTCTGCCTCGACTTCGTCTTTTTTGTTCGCGCGAAAGGTTGACACTTCAATCGTCTCATCGCCGAAGATCACGTGGACGAGGCGAAACCGTCGACCAATGATGAAAGCGCGTCGGAACAAATGCTTGATTTGCTCAGGACGTGCGTTGGTTGCGACATCGAAGTCTTTGGGGACAACGCCTAGCAGTGCGTCGCGCACTGCACCGCCAACGATGTAGGCCTCGAAGCCTTGCTCTTGCAGGCGTTCGCACACATACACCGCGTTGCGGCTCATGTGGCTTTTAGAAATTTTGTGAGAGGCGGCGGAGATTTCCCGTCGCTTCGGTGCGCGTTCAGGGAGCACGCGGTCGAGCAGCGCTCTAATCATCGATGGACCTTCGGAAGCAGATGGCTATCGCAAAAACACCCGAAGACTGGTCGTGACGTATGAGCTGTCGGTCGCAGCTTTGGGCGTTGCCGTCGCCGAAGTGCCGTCATGTCGATTAGGCCGCGCATTGCGAAGCGAGATCGAGATGACGCCTCGACGCCGGTTGGGGCCGAGTATAGCGCGGGCGCGGTGCGCTGCCAGCACGCCTAAAATCGTAGAAACCTGCAGCTTCGACCCGGCATCAAACTGGCTCGATGGCCGCAGATACGAATGCCTAGCGCATCGATCGCCGCTTCGCGAATTAACCCATCCTCCTTAAGTGAACTAAGACATGAGTTTTGACAAACTGACCTCCGGCAGAGACGTTCCCAACGATGTAAATGTGGTCATTGAGATTCCGATGCACGGAGAGCCGATCAAGTACGAGGTCGATAAAGCCTCTGGCGCAATCTTCGTTGATCGCTTCATGTCTACGGCCATGCACTATCCGTGTAACTATGGCTACATTCCACGAACGCTCTCAGGCGATGGCGACCCGGCAGATGTGCTTGTGCTGACGCCGATTCCGCTCATGGCCGGGGTGGTTGTGCGCTGCCGCCCGATCGGGATGCTCAAGATGCAGGACGAAGCGGGGAGCGATGAAAAGCTGCTCGCCGTTCCTGTCGACAAGCTCACCAGCATTTATCGGAACGTGCAAAGTCCGCGCGATTTGCCCCCGCTAGAGGTTGATCGAATCACTCATTTTTTCGAGCACTACAAGGACCTCGAACCCGGCAAATTTGTGAAAGTGTTGGGCTGGGTTGAAGCCGATGAGGCAAAGCGCGAGATTGTGGCGGCCATGGAGCGTTTCTCAGCACAAGAAAAGCACGATTGAAGCGGGGAAGAGCGAAAAACCGTTCTACGTCCATTGTGATGAAGCAGACTTCGGGCTGAAGTCCATATAAGAGGCGGCTAAGCTCTCGTTTTTCCTCATATGGACCTTTTCTGTTTCATCCGTTTTTTCCGAACAAAAACGGCTTGTTCCGTGAAAAGTTGAAGTTTGATTTCAGCAGCTATGGCTCGTTACGGGATCGCTTGCATCGTGATAGTTACGAGCGGGCGGTAGCAGGTCGTTGATTGCACTCGCCACGTCCGCGTTGGATGCCGAATGAACGATCTAGCGGGCGCCCATCATTCACGTTTTCAAACTGAAGGGATGCGAGCCGGCCGCGCGATGTTGCCGCCAATTGCACGCGATTTGGCCAGCGAGACACTTACTCGGAGTTTCCCTACAATCGGTTTCGGTGTTAAAGCGCTTCGATCGAAAGCGCAGACGACGCGACAGAACGTTCGGATTGCGCAGCATTCATTGTCTGGAGCGCATCCGACGAAGCCTGGGCTCGAACTGTAGAGAGGAGGACGATGTGCGGCTACTTTTGGTCGAAGATGATCGTGAGCTCGGCAATGCCGTCGTGGCGAGCCTCATTGGCGATGGCTACGCGGTCGATTGGTCAATTGATGGCGCAAGCGCGACTTCCGCGCTCTCCACTAATCACTACGATGCGGTCGTTTTAGATCTAGGCTTACCCAAAGAGAGTGGCTTAAGCGTACTGCGGCGATTGCGCGCCCGCACTGATCCGATGGCTGCGGCGCCCGTGCTCATCACCACTGCGATGGATGCAGTGGGAGATCGAGTGGCCGGGCTTGACGCGGGGGCGGATGACTACCTGGTGAAACCCTTCGCGCTAGACGAGCTCCACGCACGTTTGCGCGCGCTGATTCGCCGGCGACATGCGGTGGCACGAGATTCACTGGTCCACGGCAGTTTGGTGTTTGATTTGCGTGCGCACCAAGCCACCGTTGCAGGCAAACCACTCGAACTTTCGGCTCGTGAAGCGGCGATCCTCGAAGTGCTTCTGCTGCGCGCGGGGCGCGCCGTGAGCAAAGAGCAATTGCTTGAATCGCTCTATAGTTGGGACGAAGAAATAACACTCAACGCAATTGAGGTCTATGTCCATCGATTGCGCAAGAAGCTCGAGAGTGGCGGCATCGTCGTGCGCACTTTCCGCGGACTCGGATACTGCATCGAGAAGTCGGCCTCAGAGGCCGCATGAGCTTTGCAGCGCGCCTGCTTGAATGGTTGCTCGCGCCGCTCCTTTTTTTATGGCTGCTAAGCCTAGGCATCACCTTTCTCGCTGCTAGAGAGACTGTTGACACCGCGCTTGACGATCAGCTCAACCTCGCTGCAGAGATGCTGCGTGCGGAGTGGCTTGATCAGCGGGCTGATGGCGGCGTAACGCCGTTCCCCTCGCCAACGCTGCGGCGCGTGCTATTCAATCACAGCGATTACCCGATGCATTTCGTGATCGCTGAGCGCGGTAAGCGCGCGGTAGCCGGGGACGATGCTCTCTTGCCTCTATTGCGCGAAACTGCGGGTGACCGACCTATCACGATGATTTCAAGCACGCCGATTGCGCCGGGGCAGGGCATCAATTCGGTACTAGACGAAGAGTTCGTTCGTGTGGCTCGGTTTCAATTTGATCTCGCGGGTGTGGATCATTACCTCGTCGTGGCGCAATCGCGCGCTCGGCAGGATAAGCTGCTGCGCTCGATTTTGTTTTACGAAGCAATCCCGCAATCGGCGGTCATTGTGATCGCCGTGTTTCTCGTTTGGTATGGCCTCGCCTACGTGGTGCGCCCGATGCGTAAGCTCAAAGCGCACCTGGATGCGCGCGGGGTGAACAACCTCTCACCGCTTCCGCCGCAGCTTGCGCCAAGCGAACTATCGCCCCTCATTCAATCCATCAACGATTTGATATCGCGCCTGCAAGTGTCACATGCGGCTCAAAAGCGATTCATCGCTAACGCAGCGCATCAACTGCGAACCCCGCTTGCCGCACTTCGGGCGCATGGTGAATTGCTCAAGCAGCGATCAGCGGGCGACGCGCGCGATGCGCAAACCATCGAACAGCTCCTCACTACGTCTACACGTGCAAATCGCCTCGCCAAACAGCTGCTCTCTCTGTTGCGCGCGGAGACGTCTGCGACCACGGCTTCATTCGAAACGATCGACCTCAATGGGCTCGCCCGAGAGGTCTGTGCGGAGCTTTTGCCGCTTGCTATTGAGCGAAACATTGATTTTTCGTTTGACGAATGCTCTGTAGCGTCGCCGGTCTATGGCGATCCAACACTCATCACTGAGATGATTTTCAATTTGGTCGATAACGCGCTGAAGTACACCCCTCGCGCTGGACACGTATTACTCACCGTAGATCACGCTCCCTCGCGCTTGAGCGTAGAGGACTCCGGGCCAGGCGTCAGCGAAGCGGATCGCGAGCGCATCTTTTCGCCTTTCGCTCGAGTTCCGCGCTACGACAGTGAAACGCGTCACGTCGTGGCAGGCAGCGGGCTTGGGCTCGCGATTGTTCTCGAAGTTGTGCGCAGTCACGGCGCGCACATTGACGTGGGCCAGTCGCGGTGGAACGGCGCACGCATGAATGTGCGCTTCAGCTAAAAGTTGAGCCGGTTAACCGACGCTGTTGCTGACTGACTAGGGCGTGTTAACACTATTTTGACGCGTGCGGCGGTTCAGGTTTCGATGCACGCGAAGTTGGCAAATGAGGCGCGAAGGCCGCCGTGGTGCGAGCACGGAGCGTAGGCGACAAGCTTTTCGCAAGGACTTTGCAACGACACCGGGCGCCGCTTTTGCCAAATGGGCTGAACACGCCCCGTAGGGTTACGAAAATGCGGCGCGTCTGCGTTGTCGCGTCGCTCGAACGGGGAACCACCCCGTTCTTCGCAACGCTTCGCCCATCCATCGCCGCATTTTCGTAACGCATCTCGCCAAAATAGTGTTAACACGCCCTAGCCAACGCTCAGCTCAAATCGGAGTTTCACGCCGATGAGCTCGATGACATCGCCAGCGGTGAGCGGACGAGCGGAGAGCACAGCATCACCATTGATGTAGGGCGGCGCTGCCCCGTTTTTCAGCTCGATCGTCCAGCTCCCGTTGTCACGTCGCCTGATTGCGATCACTTGGCGACCTTCACGACCGAGTGTTACCTCGTCTTTATCAAGAGGGTATCGTTTACCAGTGTTCGCCCCAGAAAGAACAACCACCGACCCTTTAACCTCAACGCCTTTGGGCGTCGCGATTGATTTATCTGCGGCGGGCGAAGGCGATAGGGCAGGCGTCTCCGGATCGCCTACTCGCTCGTTCGGGCTGATCGCCGTCGCGGTGGTTGTCACACGTTCAGTGTGCGCTGCGGGCTCGGAATACGGGGTATCTGGCTCTGGCTGCGCAAAACGCGAGGCCGAGTCAAGCTCGGCGAAATACATCAAACGCTCACGCCCCACCTCGATTTGATCGCCGTGGCGCAAGGTGTGTCGCGTAATCCCGCGTCCGTTTACCCGTGTCCCGTTGGTGCTATCCAGATCTTCGATTGTCGCGACTGCATCAACCATCCGGATGAGTGCGTGTTCGCTGCTAATTCCGGGGTGCTTAATTCGAATGTCGCTTCTGCTGCTCCTGCCAATGACGTTTTGCTCCGCGCCGAGCGGAAATTCAACGATGGAGTTGTCGGGTTGGAGCCAAAAAAGTTTCGCCATCGCCTTCTCACTTAGTCGCCGGTTTGGCAAGGAATTTCTGCCACCACTGACCGTCCTCCAGTGGCGCTCCAACGCGAACGACGATCACCGAGATGTTGTCGCGGCCCCCAGCATCATTGGCGCGATCTACCAACCGCTTCACGACCAGCGCGAGATCGGCGCTGCGTTCGAGCTCGCGCTTAATATCGTTGTTCTCGACCATGTCAGATAAGCCATCGGAGCACAGCAGATAGATGTCTCCAGTGCGAGTTCTGAATTCCTGCGTGTCGGCCTGCGCGAGCGCATCAATTCCGAGCGCGCGCGTGATCAAATTCTTTTGAGGAGAAGCATGCGCTTCGTTCTCGGTGATGAGCCCTTTTTCCAGCTGCTCTTGCACCAGCGAATGATCACGCGTGAGTTGTTCGAACGAGCCATCGCGAAACCGGTAACAGCGAGAGTCGCCCACGTGCGCGATGCCGACGCGCCCATCATAAAAGCATGCGGCAACGATCGTGGTGCCCATACCATCCAGCTCTTCTTTTTCGCGCGAGACACTACAGATTCGATTATTTGCCTTCTCAATGGCGCTCCGCAGCCGCCGCATCGCAACCGAGGTACCCGTTTCGGGATCGATCTTCGCGATATCCCGCTCGGTGAGCTTACTCACTGAAATTTCTTCAGTGAGTACATCGATTGCGATTTTGCTCGCAACTTCCCCGGCTTGATAGCCGCCCATACCGTCCGCAAGCGCGACAAGCTGCAGCGGCTCATTAATGGCAATAGAGTCTTCGTTGTGCGCACGTGTCCGCCCCACGTCGGTTTTCCCGGCGTACGCCCAGCCCTCCCCCGGTTTGAGCGGCTTTGCTTTCTCTGCGGCCTTCGTTTTCAGTAATCCCATGATTGAAATGTACAACGTGGATGACGTTGTCAAGTCGGTTTAAGCGATTTTTTGGGCGCACACCTAAGCCGTCGCGGCGTCCACCGCAACAGCGCTCAACACCCGGCTCAGAGACTCCGGGGCGATACCCACTAAAAATCCTCGCTTCCCCCCGTTGATGTAGATTTTGGGAAGCGAAAGGATGCTGCGCTCGACGTAGATTGGTATCGCCTTTCGAGTTCCAAAGGGAGAAGTGCCGCCAACCAGGTATCCGGTGTGACGGTTCGCGACATCCGGCGCGCAGGGCGAAATAGTCTTGACGTTGATCGTACGCGCCAAGTTTTTGGTAGACACATCGCGGTCGCCATGCTGTAGGCAAATGAGTGGCCGCTTTTTTTCGTCTTCCAGCACGATGGTCTTCACGACGATGTGTTCATCTACGCCCAAACTAGCAGCCGAATGGGCAGTACCGCCGTGTTCAACGTAGTCGTACAAATGCGCGGTGAAGGCGATTTTGTGTTCGCGCAGCACGCGAATCGCGGGCGTAATGGGGTAATCAGGCGTACTCATCGATGTCACGGTAAACGTTGCAGCGTGATCTTAAACGCACGCGCTTACTTTTGCTCGCATGAGCAGTCATCCCTCGTTCGCTTGCTCACTCGGCATCTAAGGTGTTTGCTCCGCTCACTTCGCTTACGTTGCAACCGGCATCGATGGCGCGCCGGGATGGATGCTTTCACCACGCGGACTGCGTGAGAGGCTTTGCTTCGACTTGAATTTGACCCGACAAATCGCTCCGCGGGAGCGATTTGGTCAAGCTTACGTTATGCGCCGACAGGCGCGGTCACACGTTCCTACGCGTTGCGAACGCAGCGTTGATCGAATTGCAAGCGCGTAATTTGCAACGTGCGGCAGCTCGCGCTTCAGCGCGATCAGGCTAATTCTCGAGCGCGTAGGCGCGAGAGATCGCGGGGCGCGTCGAATCGCTTTGCGGCTGAATTGCCCTTCATTCCTCGTTCGCTTGCTCACTCGGCATCTAAGGTGTTTGCTCCGCTCACTTCGCTTACGTTGCAACCGGCATCGATGGCGCGCCGAGATGGATGCTTTCACCACGCAGACTGCGCGAGAGGCTTTCCTTCGACTTGAATTTGACCCGACAAATAAAAAAGCGTCCAGTGGACGCTTTTTTATTTGTTGGTGCCGAGGGCGGGACTCGAACCCGCACACTATCACTAGCGGCGGATTTTGAATCCGCTGCGTCTACCAATTCCGCCACCCCGGCAACAGAGTGAAGTCTGAGATTATAGCCAACGCGCGAATTCGGCGACGTCTTCATCTAGCAGCTCGCCAGTTTCGGTCTGTTTCAGTTTGCCGTCGCGACCGATGACCCAGAACACGGGCAGTCCTTTTTGTGAACCGAGTGTGGCCTCCCATTCTGGTGTCCACATCGCTGCGTGGAAGCTGTAGCGGTGTTGCTGTATGTATTTGGGGACTTCGGCGGGATTTCGGTCAATCGATAGCGCGAGGACTTCGAGTCCACGGGCGCGATTGGCTGGCAAAAGCTTTTCAACTTTTGGATTCACTATCTTGCAGAACGGGCACCAGGTCGCAAATTTGACGACAAGTAAGACCTTGCCACGCCACACATCAGTCGTGATGGCGCGCCCGTCAATCAGTGTCACCGAAGGGAGATTGATCGCTTCGCCGACAACGCTCGCTCGCGCGTTGGCGTACGCTGGTAGCCGCGCCCCAGCGGCGAGCGCACTGGCGGCAAGTATGAGTCGTCGTCTGTTCACGTGGTCCTCCTTTACTGCCGCCTGCACAAGTCGCGCTAAGCCATTCCTCGATTGCCCTGCGTGTTCAGAATGCGCGGCTGATTGAGCTTGCGCGCAGTGATCCGCTTCTTAGATTTAAGCCAGGTTTCCACCACGTCCCACACCGGCTCGTTTTTCGCGTCGCGCGCGGCCTCGGACACCGGTGCCCAACCGGCCACCTTGTAGATTTTCGACGCTTCAATTGGCTTGTCGCCCAAGCGCATCTCAGCGATCCGTTTGCCTTGAGTCCCGAGCGGATTGATCGCGTATTGAAGCCCTCCAACGCGAACCATGTCACCGCCTTGCTGGTAGTAAGGATCGGGGTTGAAGAGGTTGTCGGCAACGTCTTCGAGGACAGTTTTGATCATTTCGCCCGACATCTCGCTCACTGTTGTGTACGAATACGTGGTTGCCGTTTGATCCATCACGTGTTCGCGAGTAATCGCCTGTCCAGACAAGAGCGATGTTCCCCACCGGAAGCCGGGCGAGAACGCAATTTCCGCTTGCTTCACGTCCATGAGCGCGTCCAAGATCAATTGATCGAAGGAGCCGTTAAAGTTTCCACGCCGATACAGCATCGCGTCAGTGCGCGCGAGTACTTCGCCCAGCTTCGCCTCATGCGGCGCACGAATCTTCGCGATTAGTGTCTCCATCGACTTATCTGCGGCAAGCAGATTTGAGAATACCGGCACCAACTTGTAGCGGAAGTCCGTGATCTTGCCGCCTTTCACGTCGAAATCGAGAACGCCCAAAAATTTGCCATTCGATCCGGCGTTGGTCACGAGCGTCGTGCCGCCTGCGTTCTTCACAGGGATTGCACCGGGCACGCCGTCATGCGTATGCCCGCCAAGAATGGCATCGAGCCCGCGCACGCGTGAGGCGAGCTTCAAATCGACATCCATGCCGTTGTGTGAGAGGAGGACCACGACCTGCGCCCCTTTTGAGCGCACTTCATCGATCGTCTTTTGCATCTCCTCTTCGCGAATCCCGAAACTCCATTCCGGGGTGAAATAGCGTGGGTTTGCAATCGGCGTGTAGGGAAACGCTTGCCCGATGATTGCGACTGACACCCCGTTCATTTCGCGCAGGGAGTAGGGCTTGAATACGAGGTCTTCGAAATCGGTAGTTTTCACGTTCTGCGCGATGAAATCGACCTTACCCTTGAAATCCTTTTCGACAATTTCTTGCACGCGCTTCGCGCCGAGCGTGAATTCCCAATGCGCAGTCATTACATCAACGCCGAGCTCCAAGCAGGCATCCACCATATCCTGCCCGTTGGACCAAAGCGCCGTGGCTGAGCCTTGCCAGGTGTCGCCGCCGTCGAGCAAGAGTGCGCCGGGGCGCGATGCCTTCATCTGTTTGACGAGCGTTGCGAGATGGGCGAAGCCGCCCACTTTACCGTACACCTTCGCTGCCGCTTCGTAGTCGAGATACGTGAAGGCATGGGCTTCGCGGGATCCGCGACGCACGCCGAATTCGCGGAGCAAATGCTCGCCCACGAGATGCGGCGCTTTATTGAGCGCACCGCCAAAGCCCAAGTTCACGTTCGGCTCGCGAAAGTAGATCGGCTTCAACTGCGCGTGGCAATCGGTCATGTGCAAGAAGTGCACATTGCCGAAGCGTGGCAGTTCATAGAACTTGCCCGGCTTCGTCGCCGCGAGCAGATCACGTGAACTGAGCGCTGCGCCAGAGGCGGCAGCAATTGCGAGCAGATTCAGAAATTCGCGACGTTGCATGTGCACGCACTCTAGGTAAGTGCCGCACTCCGCGAGCAATTGGCGCGGCAGCGGCGTTGATCAGAAAAGTTGGCTTTTCATTATTCGCCCAACATTAAATGGGGCAAATAAGCGAAAAATAGTTATCAAGTATGGCTGTCTAAACCGGCGCTTGCCCCTATAAATCGGGTGCTCAGCGCCGGAAGTTGCTCACTCAGATCACTTGTTCACAGGGCTTTCTGCATCAAGCAGCAACGCCATCACGTCTTTGATTTGCGCCTCAGTCAGGATGCCCGCGTCGCCGAAGCGAGGCATGTTGGCGCATGCATTGAAGCCGTGCGAATTCCAGATCCGTGCCCAGGTGTATTTGACGATCGCTTCGGAATTGCCGCGCAGCTTGCCGTAGTTCCAGAGCGTGGGGCCGATATTGCCGTGCGATATTTCGGCTTTGTCCACTTGATGGCAGGCGTAGCAATTGCCGCCGGCGACCGTATTGGGCGCATCGCTAAATTGCATTCCGCGACCGCTCTGCGCAATGGCTTCGCCGCGCTTCCAGTCGCCGAGGTACTTGCCGTCAGCGGGATACTTCACGGCGGCAAGCGCTTTTGATTGCAGCGCCTCGCGCACTTTCGGATCCAGGTCTTTGCCCGTTTCCGCGGCAATCGAACAGGCACGCTGCAAGTCGCTTTGATCAAGTCGATCAAGCTTCGCCGGACCAGTTTCTTTGAACGATGCTTTCAGCGCAGCAACAATTTCGGCGTCAGTCGGCGCGTTCGGGCCAGACACCATCGTTGCGCAGCCTGCCACCAGCGCAGACACGCAAAGCGCGATGAGATATTTTGATTTCATGGTTCGCGCCTCCTTATCGCTTGATTGCTGGTGAGTCCATCGTGCCGCCTTGCGCTTTCACACCCATGTAGGTGATCAGATCAACCGAGGCTTGCGATAGGAACGCGAGTTCAGGGAAGCGTTGCTGGCGGAAACAATCGAAGAGTCGCCACTGCATCGTGCGCATCGCACCTTGCGACACGCGATAGGCGGGCCACGTGGTGAACGCGCGCTGCGCGTTGTCTGCCTTTTGGAAATTGGGAAGGTCTTGCAAGCGGATACGCTGGCCATCTACACCGTGACAAGTCGAACACGCAAAGTCGTAGGGCCCGCCCTTAAAGAAGAACATCTTCTCGCCGCGCAAGAACGATTCCTTTTCCTTTGGATGGGCTTGCGGTACAGCGACTTTCACGCCGCGCGAAAGACCTACCACATAGGCGGTGAGCGCTTCGTGTTCAGTTTGACGCTCACCTTGCGTCAGCGAGTACGGACGCTTGACCACGTCCTCGCGCTTTAATCCCTGCAGTTCAACCTGGCAATGCACGATTCGCGATTCAGCGTCCATCACGCGATCCGCGTCTTTGAAATAGCGCGGCATTTGCGCATAAGCACCTGCGACTTTGCCGGGGCCGAGGCCTAAGTCGCACTGTTCGAGTGAAGCGTTCTTCGGGCCGCGCTTCTCTTTCCACAATTCTTCGCCACGCATTTCGAGCAGCTCCGCCGGATTACCGTCGGCGAGCAATTGCCGATAGCGCTCGATTTCCTTTTGCGTGTCTTGTTGTGCCAATAGCGGCATGGCGATCGTCGCAACGATCAGCGTCGCGAACGCTGTCGCGATTCTTTGTCTCATGATTCCCTCCTTATGACCCGTGCACGAATGAAAACGGCGGTGGTGCCGCCGTTTTCTTTATCGATCAACGCTAGGCGATCGCCGTTTCGTCGGTGCGCTTTGCGCCTTTGTTATCTGTCCAAGTAATAACGACTTTGTCGCCTTTTGCGCCGCCCTTGAAGCTGAAGTTCATTACGGGATTCTGTGAAACCGCTGGCCCGAAATAGGCGCTCAAGACAGTTTTGCCGTTGTGTGTGGCAGCGATGCTTTGGATGAAGTGCGCGGGAACAGTAGCGCCCGCGGCGTCGCGTCGTTGGCCGGTTTCCATGACGTGTGCCATGAGTACCCGCACTTCGGTTACGTCGCCTTTGAGTTGTGCGCGAATGCGCATTGGATCTGACATGTTCGATTTCCTTTCTCAGTTCGCCAAACAATCGCGCGAAGCATTGTCAGGCAAGGCGTCGTTTCGGGCCGTGCGCTGGAAAGCGTAGCGCACGCAAGCGAAACGACAACGCAGCATCACCATGCTGCAACCGTTGGTTGATTAGCCGCCGCAGCCGCCAAGAGTGACCTTGACTTCTTTTGTTGCAACGTAATATTTGCCGCCGGCTTTAACCACTGCGTGCACATTGGAGCTTTGCCCCATCTTTACGCGCGTGCCAACGTTGGCTTCCGTGCCTGCGGGAATATCGAATTGCGCGGCGAGCGCATTAGGATTTTTTTCAACCAAAATCGAGATGCTCTCAACGTTGGCCAATTTGCTAGAGACGGCCACGGGGACTACTGCACCGTTCTCTGCGATGTCCGGCGCTGTAATCGTGATGTCGCCCGATTTTTCAGCAGCCGCACCGCCCATGGCTTTCACCACGTCGTTCACGCTCTTGGCATCAAACGCGTTTTTGTTCCACGACGCGAACGCAGCTTGAGGCAAAACGCCCGCGCTGATCGCGGCCGCGATGAGCGCGAGCGAGCCGCCCGTTTTTAGCGCTTCTCTTCGTTTCATTTAAGGATCCTCCAGAAAAGATTAGTAAACGTAAGTTTAGGTATTCGGTGCACAGCACAAGAGGGGGCGGCTTCTATATCGAAATGCTTGGAAAGACGCTGAGCAAGGGGCCTGCGAGCGAGGCAAGCTTGCCGACCTTCGATCGGGCAGCCTCGGAATTGGGCCGATTGCTGTACCGAAAATGCTCACCATAGCCCTGCTATGCCTCGCATTTGTCGATTTCGCACTCGATCCTAATCCAACGCTCGCTCCGAGGGGAACATGTTCAGCGTCTCCCCAATTGCTATTTGAATTCACCCTTCGCGATCCACTCCGCCATGGCTCGGATGTCCGCGTCGGGCACATGTGCTTGGGCGGGCATCGGGACATTGCCCCAAACCCCCGAGCCACCCGCCTTAATCTTGGATACGAGCAGCGCGACGGAATCGCCCACAGACTTGTATTTCGCGTGGATGTCTTTCAGCGATGGCCCCACCATTTTGTTCTCAACGCCGTGGCACGCCAAACAGGCGTGTTGCTGAGCGAGTTTTTCGGGTTTTTGGCCGTTGTCCTGATTTGATGGGGCTTTGCCGCGTATTGCTGTTGAGCGATTCGCGCTCGCTACAAAACTGCTGGCTGCGGGCTGAGTCGTGTCCGCACCGCGCACCCCGCCAATGAGCCGCATTTGCTCCGCCAAATTACCATGAGCGTTACGCGCGTAGTCAGGCAGACGACTGGTGAGCTCGACTTTCGGATCGCAATTCACTCGACAGCTCGATCCCTGCACGTCGGGTTTATCAGCGACGTCCCACATGAACTGTTTGGCAATCTTTCCATTGCGGTTGGGCAGCAGGGCCTGAACGTCGCGAACGTTTTTGTCAGAGAGAACAAAATCCGAAGGAACGATATCGCCCAGATGCAAGATGTAGGCGGTGACCGCGTAAACCTCTTCGGTGGTGAGCGTTTTCGGCGCGTTCCACGGCATCGCTCGGTTGATGTAATCCCACAGCGTTGACAGCTGAGAGAGTTTCATGAGGGTGGTGCGCTGCGGTACCGTGGCTTTCGAAAGTGTAGCAACACGGCCCGATTTCATATCTGATTTCGTGGTGTGCCCAACAATCGGCGTGAACACTTCGTTGGATTCCCCAAACGCGCCGTGGCAACTCTCACACTGCGCTTCCCAAACCTGCTGTCCCTTGGCGACGCTGCCGCTCCCAGCAGGCAAGCCCTTGAAATCCGGGCGAACATCAATGTCCCAAGCCTTGATCTCAGCCGGCGTCGCTGGGCGACCTGGCGTTTGCGCGAACACGATCGCGCTCGTAAAAAGAAGCGCGGCAAGTGAGAGGCCTCGCGCGACGAGCGCCAAGCGCTCGCTACGAAACTTGAACATTGCTCACCTCGCCGTTTGCCGAGACCAACCACGATTGGATCGCGTTGTTGTGATAGATGGATCGCGAGCCGCGTTTCGCACGAAGTTGCGTCATGGTCGGCTGAACGTGGCCCGTGGAATCGGTCGCGCGGGATTGCAAAATCGCATCGCTGCCGTTCCATGTCCAATCGAAGTTAAAGCGCGTGAGGCACTTATCGAGCACGGGGGTTTCGAGTCTTGCGTCTTTCCAATTCTTGCCACCGTCGACCGACACCTCAACACGGCGAATCTTGCCGCGGCCGCTCCACGCAATGCCGGTGACGTTGTAATAGCCTTGATCAAGCAACACCTGCCCGCCGCTCGGCGTAGTGATCACGCTTTTCACCTCTTGAATACTCGTGTACTGGCGATGGGTACCGTCGGGCATCAGATCCACATAGTGAATCACTTCGTCCTTGCTGCCAAAGGGTTTGTCGCCCACTTCGATGCGCCGCAAGTATTTCACCCACGAAACGCCTTGCACGCCGGGCACCACGAGACGTAACGGATAGCCATTTTCTGGCCGCAGCATCTCGCCATTCATGCCGTAGGCCACCATCACGTCGTCGAGCGCATTTTTCAGATTGATGGTGCGCGTCATGCCGCTGCCGTCCGCGCCTTCGGCGAGGATGTACTTCGCTTTCTTGAGATCGATACCGCAGTCGTCGAGCAACCATTTCAACGGCACGCCGGTGTATTCGCAGCACGAAAGCATGCCATGCGTGTATTGCACGGTAGGCACAGCCACGTTGCCCCATTCCATGCCGGTGTTTGCGCCGCACTCGATGAAATACATGCGCGAGATCGAAGGCAAGCGCATGAGGTCATCCATCGTGTAGACCTTTGGGTTCTTCACCAGCCCCATCACCATGAAACGATGGTCACGTGGATCGATGTCCCAGAAGCCTTGATGGTGCCGCTCGAAATGCAGCCCGCTTGGTGTGATGATGCCGAAGAAGCCTTGTAATGGCGCGAAGGACACGCTCGCCGCACCCACGCGGGTGAGGCCGGGGCTCTCGCGACGCTGCAAGTTTTCTTCGAACTTGGACGGCGTTCCGTAGCCCTTCGCCGCGACGGGTGCGCCGAGTCCTTTGCTATGCGCGGGCAAGTTCATAATCGCTGGGTCGCCAGCGCTTGCTGCTTGCGCCAAGATGCTTGGCGTGGCCATCGCAGAGGCCGCTCCTCCGGCGGCAAGAAATGCTTTCTGCAGGAACGAACGTCGGTCCTCGCCACGGACAGCGAGCAGATCCTTCGTCACGAAAAATTCTGGAGCTTTCTGTAGTCGGCCGAGGCGTAACTGATTAAGTTTCATTGCGACCTATTTTCGAGTCTTCGCGGTGACAGGCGCGGATCGGCCCATGCTGACATCATTTGCGGCATCCGGCATGAAACGGGAGGCCTGCTTTTTCATCGGTGGCACTTGGCTGGCATGTTCCTCTTCCCGCGCAACCAGGCTCACACAAGCGGTACGGCAGATGTCCGTCAGCGTACGATCCGAGATCAGATAGCGCGCTTGCGTGCCGGCTTTGTGCCGTGTGGCGACGCCTGCGAGATGAAGCGCTGAGAGATGGCGCGACACGGTGCTTTGGGAGAGCCCTGTTTCCGTCACCACATCATTCACGCTGCGTTCAGTGTTACAGATCGCGTGGATGACTTTGAGGCGAGACGCGTCAGAAAGCAGCGCAAAGTAGCGCGCAACCTTATCGAAAACTGGTTCGAGTTCTTGCATGGATTGAATGAAGTCAGCGCACACCGCAGAAACGATTAAGGAGTAGAAGTATGCAGAATCGCGCATATTCGCATATAGCGTTTACCCACACATCACTTTTTTCGGAGCAGATTTACAGAACATTGGGCGTTGCGCCCATTTAAAAACGGGCTGATAGTTGTTAATCTTAAAAGCGAAAAATAGCGAGATCAGCGCTAGCCGCGGCTCAAGTGGGCTGAATGCGAAATAGCTCTACTGCAAGATGCATGCATTAATCTCTCGGTTTCCGCGCGCATTGAATGGCTGTATGAGTTTGAATCGTTGGTTACCGGGTGGGCGCATCGCGTTGCTCGCGAGCGCGTGTGCGATGTTCGCGCTTCCATGCGCGGCGTACGCGCAGTCCGCACCGAGTGGAACCCCGCCGACAGCCTCGTTGCCGGTATCGTCGAGTGCCGCGCCGAAAGACGCCCCTAGGATCCTGCTGGCTAACGTGCTCGCGCCGCACATCGACGTTACGCAGTACCTTGTCAGCGAAAAATACGACGGCGTGCGCGCAATTTGGGACGGAACAACCTTGCGCTTTCGAAGTGGCCGCACGCTGATTGCGCCCACGTGGTTCACCGAGCGTTTGCCTGCGCGTGCGCTTGACGGCGAGCTGTGGATCGCTCGCGGACGGTTCGACGAGGTTTCGGCGATTGTTCGCCGAGAGACTCCGATCAACGACGAGTGGCAGCGTGTGAGCTACATGATTTTCGAATTGCCGCAGGCCACTGAAAATGAAGGGCTCACATTCGCCGAGCGCGTCAGCGAGATTGCAACGCTCGTGGCAGCGACGAACTTTGCGCCGCTAAAAGCCGTGCCTCAGTACCGCGTGAAGGATCGCGTTGAATTGAAACGAGCGCTGGATCGCGTCGTGCGTGCGGGGGGTGAAGGTCTCATGCTGCACCGGGCTGATGCGCGCTATGTCACCGGGCGAAGCGATGTGCTGCTCAAACTAAAGCCGCTTTTGGATACCGAGGCACGCGTAATCGGGCACGTGCCGGGCAAAGGCAAACATGCAGGAAAGATGGGCGCCTTGCTTCTGGAAACCAAAGAGGGCGTTCGCTTCAAGCTCGGCACCGGATTTAGCGATGCTCAGCGCGCGAATCCGCCCGCGATCGGGTCGCTCGTGACCTACACGTACCGTGAGCTGACCAAAAGCGGTAGACCGAGGTTCGCTTCGTTCGTCCGCGAACGCGTTGATCCGTAACGTAGCGCCTGAAATACGGCTCGCGAGCGTGACTTACCCGGGATGAAGCCCGATCGCACGCCCGCGACTTAAAGCACACTAACGTCCGAAAAGAAAGCGATCGCGCGGGTCAAGGATATTCGCTATCGCCGAGCTGGACCGTAAATTGGTTTAATTCGCAGTCGACGACCTTAACTAGAAGCGCGCTGGCTGCGGAATTTACGCAGCGGCTGATTAAGAATCCGCCAAGCGAATTTCGATGGTCGCGCGATCGCGAACTTCGCGCAGCCAAGATTGATAGGCCTCATCGCTCTTACGATCACGAATCGCCGAGCGCGCTGCCTGTCGAGTTTTCTCAGCGGTTACGTCTTGGTTGCGGCGCTCCATCACTTCAATGAGGTGAAAACCAAACTGGGTGCGAATCGGCCCGACCACTGAGTTGGGTTTCGCGGATTTCACTGCCGCTTCAAACTCGGCGACCGTGTCCCCCGGAGAGACCCAGCCGAGCTCGCCGCCACGGGATGCGCTCGTATCCTCACTATTGAGCTTGGCGATATCTTCAAACTTTGTGCCGCCAGCGATTCGTTCTTTCAACCGCTCAATTTTCGCTTTTGCTTCGTTTTCGCCGACCAGCTCGTTCACCCGCACGAGGATATGGCGCACTTTGTTCTGTTCAACCACCGTTTTCTCTTGCTCTGAGGTTTTCTTGTCGAGCAAACGAACGATATGAAAACCGTTGGCTGAACGCAGCACGTCGCTGGTCGCCCCAACGGCGAGTTTCTCCGCGGCTTCCGCATAAATGCTTGGCAGTCGATCTGCTTTTCTCCAGCCGAGTGCGCCGCCTTGCGTCGCATCGTTGGTATCCGAGAACACGGCGGCAACCTGGCTAAACGGCGTTCCCGCCTTGATTTGCTTAAGCGCTTCTTCCGCACGCTTGCGGCGAGCCTCGACCTGATCGGGGGTGGCCTGTTCGGGCACCAAAACCAGTACGTGGGCGAGCTGATACTCCGCTTGCAATGCGCCCTGAAGTTTCGCGGTGGCCAAATAAGCGTCAATTTCGCTGTCAGTTACCACGACGCGCGATTCCACTTCACGATCACGCACACGATTGAGCACGATTTCGTTTTTCAGCTCATCACGAAACTGCTCGACCGACAAACCATCTTTTTTAAGCGCATCGGCGAATTGCATCATCGACATGTTGTTCTGCTTGGCAACGTTTTGCAGCGCAGCCGTGACCGTGTCGTCACCTGCAGCGATGCCGTTCTCTTTTGCATGCTGCAGCTGGACTTTTTCGTTGATGAAGCGTTCGAGCACCTGCGCATCGAGTTCGCTGTCTGCGGGCGGGCGCACGCCTTGTCGCTGCAGTTGGGCGAGGATCGCGCGCTTTTGATTATTGAGCTCGTAGCGCGTGATGACCTCGTCATTGACCACTGCGACCACTCGGTCAACCAATTGAATGCGGGACTGCGCCGACGCGGCAGAGGCGATCATGCCGCTCGACAGAAGTGCGAGTGCGAGGGCCCTAACTTTAAATACTGAATTCGGTTTCATACGCTCAATAGAAGATAGCTTGGATCGAGTGCACGCCTGGCGCATCAATTCGGGTTCCACGGTGTGAACACCGGAGTTTCTGAATTATCTACTCGACGGCGGGTTGGATTGTCATAGAGCACCGAATAGCCAGGAATGTTCCGTTTGAGCACGTCAAGCGGGTTGGTACCGACGCGGGCGAGCCCGTTGAGCTCAAGTTGGACGAAGAACGCAGTGGTGGCAGTTGCGGTCGATGTTGCCAGACGCTGGGCAACTGCCCGGATCACGTAACAGCAACCATCGTATTCCACGCCAATCACGCCTTCGGTGAGGCGACGATCAGAAAGCGAAAAGTTCAATCGGCCCACGCCATAAAGATTTCGATAGATCGGCCACTGCGCGGACGCGTCAATTT
Source organism: Betaproteobacteria bacterium (assembly GCA_013298145.1). Lineage (GTDB taxonomy): Bacteria > Pseudomonadota > Gammaproteobacteria > Burkholderiales > Casimicrobiaceae > Casimicrobium. Next base: position 107,103 of record JAAFJO010000004.1, on the reverse strand, counting down.
GGCGAACACGAACACTCCCTTGCAGCGTAGGCAATGCGCGAATCGATCGATAGTTGAGATTGAGTGTGCGACTGCGTTCTGGCGAATAACGCAGACCTACTGCAAACCGCTCGTCGCGCGCGCGCTCGGCGTCAAACTGCGTATTTGCTTCCACATAGAGCGCATCGGTTACGCGCCCTTGCGCCGCGAGCAACAAATCGGTCGAATTCGAATCCCGAGGCGTTTCACCCAAAACGGTGACGCGCTGGCGGTTGAAGTAAATTCGATTGCCTATCGTGAAGCGAAGCCGCTCTTTCTGGGACTCAGCGTCGAAAAAACGAGAAGTCAATCCGAGCGAAAGTTGGGCAGTATCCCCAATTCGATCTTGGCCTACGTAGCGATTTTCGTTAAAAAGCTGCGTGTAATTGAAGTCAGCGAGCGCGGTGTCAAAGTTCGGCAGCTCGTTTTGTTCGCGAAAGGGGATGTAGGTAAACATCGCGCGGGGCTCGAGCGATTGGCGAAAGCTTTGCCCGAAGATGCTGGTATCTCGGTCGAAAAACGCACCTGCGTCGACGCTTGCGATGGGAACGACGCGATTGCCGCCGTTGACGTCGTCGAACAACCCATTGATCTTGTAGTGAGTGGAGTGCAACGAGACGCGTGGCACCACGAAATATCCCGGCGTATCGTAGCGATATGCGAGCGAAGAATAGTTGTAAGTGCGGTTACCCGACGGCTTCACCGCATTGGGATACTCGAATCGCGCAAGCTCGGAGACCGTATTGAATTCGATGCGCTTGTCCGTGCCGAAGCGATAGACCGGCGACTCAGCCGTTAGCTGCGGCACACGATCGTACGGCGGCTGAACGATAGCGCTCGGATCCTGCAACGTTTGAAACTTCTGCGCGCGCGCTTTGAAAGTCCAATCGAAGTTACGGTAGGTTAACGCGGCTTCGCGGGGCAAGGTCGTGATCGAAGTGATCGAGACGAAATCTGCGAGGTCTACAAAGTACCGCGAATCCGACACCCGGTTAAAGCCAAGTTGCAGCGTAAGGTTGGGCGTGAAGCTTTGCGTGTGTTGGATGTTGAGCGCCGTGCGATCACGGTTCGCTTCGCGATCATTGGGCAGGTATTCGCCGACCCAGCGTCCGCTCGCGGCGCCCAGCGGCGTGCTTAACAAATAACGCGCTTCCGTATTGAACAGCACCCCTCGCTTGGTCATGACGCGCGGCGTAATGGTCGCGTCATAGTTCGGTGCAAGGTTCAGGTAATACGGCACTTGCAACTCAAAACCGCGCGCTTCGCTGGTCGCGTACGTAGGCGCGAGAAATCCGCTCTTGCGCTCGTTCTTAAGCGGGAACGAGAACTGCGGTAACCACGCAACCGGCACGCCTGCAATGTAAACTTTTGCATCTTTTGCAGTACCCACGCCAGTAAGTTCGTTCACATCGAGCGTGCCGACATCTAGTCGCCACGCGGGGTTCGGCGAGTTGCACGTTGAATACGTGCCGCGGATAACGCGGTATTGATCCTCCCCGGTGAACAAAAGCTCTTCGGCTTTCCCGCGGCCTTTGTAGAGCCCCAGCACAAACTCTGGAGACTTCATGAAGCCCGTAGACGTATCGCGCTTGTATTCGAGCTCTGGGCCGGAAATGAGGTCTTGCCAGGAGCGAATCGACACATTTCCTTTAGCGCGAAGCGTCTCGATCGGAATATCGTAGTAGAGGTAATCGGTGAACACCTCACGGGACGGCGTGCGCACCTCAACGTTCCCACGCGCTTCGATAAAGCGCTCGTTTTCGCCTTTCGACTCCACCGCGATGATCGTGGTAATTTCTTTTTTCGCGTCCGCACCTTTCACCAAACGAAGCGGCGACACCCCGCTGGCCGCGCCGGGGCGGGTCGCACCGACGGCTGCAATTGGAGCTTCGCATGCGCACGGAGCGCTTGCGCTGCATGTCGAAGCCTGAGACAAAGCCGTCGATTGCGCCGTTGCGTCGATCGCGACCGACAACGCAAGCATCGCGACGAGCGGCGAGCGGGCAAAACGTTTCGGCGGAGCGATGGGATGAGGGCTCAAACAGTCAATTCCAGTGAGACAGGCTCACGTTGATCGGTAAAATTCAAAGTTTATCCGACAAATCAAGGCGTTAGCCTTAAGGCAGACCGCAGGCTAGGCGACACGGAGTCCGAGCTTCGGGCGCCAGGCAGACGCTGATCAAATACCCATCGCTCATTGCATCTTTCGGTTTGAGCCGATTGCCGCATCGAAAATGCTCACAATAGCCGCGCTACTGTTCGCATTTCTCGATTTCGCACTCGATCTCAATCCGAGGCGCACTGCGCGCGGGATTTAATGAGCGTCTCCCTAGCAACGTCGCCCGCCCGTTTGTCGAACTTCGCCACGCTGCCACACACCCATGAAAAGAATTTCTTTGCCGCCCACGGGAGCCGACCCGCGCCTCGATCTTGTTGTCGCTTGGCTGGAAGGGCTTTCCGATGCGCCGTGGTCAACAATCGCTGCAGCCTCCGAAGACGCGAGCTTCAGGCGCTATTTCCGCGTCACCCGCGATGACGGCGGCAGTGCGATCGTGATGGATGCGCCGCCTGAGCTGGAAAATACGGCTCATTTTGTGACCGTGCTCCGCTTGCTCGAAGGCGGCGGAATTAACGTGCCGCGTCTGCTGGCGGAAGATGGCGCGCGCGGCTTTTTGCTCTTGGGAGATTTAGGACCGAAAACGTTTCTCTCCGCGCTCTCAACCCTGGGCGCGTCAGATGCCCCATCGCGAAACGCGCTTGTCCATGATGCGATCGACGCACTCGTCCGCCTGCAACTGATCGATCCAAACAAGGCGCAGCCTGCGCTCGGCCAGTATCACGCTCGGCTCCTGCGCCGAGAGATCGATTTGTTTCCCGATTGGTATTTGAAGACGCACCTTCAGCTCGAACTCTCAAACGATGAAAAAGAGGGGCTCGAGCGCGTTTACGCGACGCTCATCGCGAGCGCGCTTGCACAGCCCACGGTGCTTGTGCACCGCGACTACATGCCACGAAATCTCATGGTCATGAACGATCGCGCAAATAACCCCGGCGTACTTGATTTCCAAGATGCCGTGGTCGGCCCCATCAGCTATGACATTGCGTCGCTCATGCGCGACGCGTTTATCTCCTGGGAAGAGCCCCAAGTCATTGATTGGACGATTCGCTATTGGGAGAAGGCGAAAAAAGCGGGTCTCCCCGTTCGCGCTGATTTTTCAGAGTTCTACCGCGAATTCGAATGGATGGGCTTGCAAAGGCATCTCAAAGTGATGGGCATCTTTGCGCGAATCAACTATCGCGATGGCAAACCTAAGTATCTGGCCGATGCGCCGCGCTTCGTGAGCTACGTGCGCGGCGTGGCCGGGCGCTACGAAGCGTTCGCACCGCTCCTGCGTCTGTTTGATCGTATCGAGCAGCACGCGCCGCAGGTCGGCTACACGTTTTAGATCGCGATATCCGCCGTGCCACTCGACATCTGCGCCATGATCCTCGCCGCTGGTCGCGGCGAGAGGATGCGACCGCTCACTGATCACTTGCCGAAGCCGCTGGTGGAAGTGCGCGGCAAGCCGCTCATTGTTCACCACATAGAAAAGCTCGTCGCCGTGGGCGTGGACCGCGTTGTAATCAACGTAAGTTATCGCGCGGAGGACATCCGCAATGCGCTGGGCGACGGCGGGCGGTTTGGCTGCGAATTGAAATACTCCTACGAAGCAGAGCCGCTCGAAAGTGGTGGCGGTGTTGCCACTGCAGCAGCGTTTTTCAATCAGCCCAACTTAATTTTGGTCAGCGCAGACATTTTCTCGGAAATTGACTACGCACAATTTCTAGAGTGTCGCTCATTCGAACCTGGGGAAGGTGACTGGAGTTCAGATGCACATTTCTTCCTCGTGCCGAGATCAGAAGATCGACCGGGCGGCGAATTTGCGCTTGGTAGTGATGGGCGCTTGCATGAGGCTGGGCCGCGGCAAACGCTCGCCAACATTGGTCTTTTGCGCACCGCGCTGATTGCAGACTGGCCGCGAAACCAGCGGTTTGCACTCCTCCCGCACTACCGCGACTGGGTCGCGCAAGGCCGGGTCACGGGCCAGCTACACACCGGGCTTTGGTGCAACGTCACTACGGCGGGCGACGTTGAAACGCTCAATCGACGCTAGGGTATCGCTGAACAAATTGCATCACGCTTAGTCATTCAGCGTTTCCCTAGCAAGCCGCTGCGCCGATGGCGACAAACGGCTTCGGTCGCAGTCGCCGCCGCCCACGGGAAATCGCACTTCAGAATCGTTCGATCTCGTACTATGCTTTCCGTCGCATCGCTGTGAATGCGTTGAATTTCAGCCTCGCAGCCACAACTCATCACAAAGACTCTCTCCCTAACCGTATGTCTACGAATCCATTACTCTCCTCCGCAGAACTACCGGACTACGCCGCGATTAAACCTGAACACGTGGTTCCCGCGATTGATGCGCTAATCGCCGAGGCCCGGGCTGCCGTGGCGAAAGTTGAGGCCACAGAATCGCTTCGCTGGGAAACCGTGGTGGAGCCACTTCAGGATGCAAACGAGAGGCTGTCGCGAGCCTGGGGGGCCGTGGCTCACATGAACGCGGTGGTCAGTACGCCCGAGCTGCGAGAGGCGCACAATGAAGCGGAGCCCAAAATCACGCAGTATTGGACGGAACTGGGGCTGAACCGCGCGCTCTTCGAGCGCTACAAATCGCTCGCCGCCGATGAATCAATTTTCGCCACGTTGCTCGACGAACAGCGCGCGCTTTTGAAGCATGAACTGCGCGATTTCCGCCTTTCCGGGGTCGAACTCGAAGGCGCGTCGCGCGAACGCTTCGCCGCGATCCAAGAATCGTTGTCTGCACTGGCTACAAAGTTTGAAGACAACGTTCTCGATGCCACCAACGCGTTTACGCTCGATGTGGCTGTGGCTGAGCTTGACGGGTTGCCCGACGATGCCAAGCAAACGGCGATAGAAAAAGCGCGAGCTGCGGGGCTTGCTGACGGCACGGCACGCTTGACGCTGCACGCGCCTTCGTATCTTCCCGTGATGCAATACGCGAACTCGCGCTCATTGCGCGAAACGATTTATCGCGCATACGTCACCCGCGCAAGTGAGCTTGCCGCAAGCGCGTTGCCACCCGCCGATGCTGCGGCCGTGAAGTTCGATAACTCCGAGGCCATCGAGCAGATCATGGCATTGCGTGCAGAAGAGGCAAAGCTCTTGGGCTATGAAAACTTTGCCGCGCTCTCGGTGGTGCCCAAAATGGCCAACACGCCGGCGGAGGTGATCGCGTTCATTCGCGATATGTCGAAGCGCGCTCGGCCCTACGCTGAACGCGATCTTGCCGAGCTACAAGCCTTCGCGCGTGACGAGCTGGGCATCGCCACACTAGAAGCATGGGACGCCGCTTACGCCTCAGAAAAGCTGCGTGAAAGGCGCTACGCCTTTAGCGATGAAGAGGTGCGTCAATATTTCCCTGAAGATCGTGTGCTCGCCGGGCTTTTCCGGGTGGTCGAACAGATCTACTCCGTCAAGATCCGTGAAGGCAAAGCCAGCGCTTGGCACAGGGATGTGCGCTATTTCGAAGTGCTCGATAACAGCAAGGGCGTCACCGGTGCGCGGGTTGGCGAATTTTTCTTCGATCTTTACGCCCGCGAAGGCAAGCGACCCGGCGCGTGGGCCGACACTGCGCGGGCGCGTCGTGTGGTGCGTGGGCGCACGCAAACGCCTGTCGCCTACATGACCTGTAACTTCCCGTCACCCGTCGGCGGCAAGCCCGCACTTTTTTCGCATGACGACGTGATCACGCTGTTTCACGAATTTGGTCACGGCTTGCATCTTCTGCTCACCGCGGTGGGCACGCTGGGCGTGTCGGGCTTCGGGCATGTTGAATGGGATGCGGTAGAGCTGCCGAGCCAATTCATGGAGAACTACTGCTGGGAGTGGGATGTGCTTTCGCACATGACGCAGCACGTGGATCGCGGCGAGCCGTTACCTCGCGCGCTCTTTGAAAAGATGATCGCCGCGAAGAATTTCCAGGCCGGTATGGGCACTGTGCGCCAGATGGAGTTCGCCTTGTTTGACATGCGACTCCACACCGAAAATCTGAGCGTCAACCGCGCTGAATTGCTGCGCGTTTTGGGCGAAGTTCGTCGCGAAGTGGCAGTGCTGATTCCGCCTCACTGGAACCGCATGCCGTGGTCGTTTGCCCATATCTTCGCAGGCGGCTACGCAGCGGGCTATTACAGCTACAAGTGGGCCGAAGTGCTTTCGGCCGATGCCTACAGTCGTTTCGAAGAAGAGGGTGTGCTCTCCGCTAAGGTGGGAGACGACTTCCGCCGCGAGGTATTAGGGCGGGGTGGTAGCCGAGACGCCATGAGCAATTTCATCGCGTTTAGGGGGCGCGCGCCTTCAGTTGACGCGCTTTTGCGGCACAATGGTATGGTTTCGAGTCCAGCGCCTCGCGTTTAGGCGCGCTATTGCGGGAGGATGCTCAGAATGATGGTTCAAAAGCTCACACTAGGGTTAGCGCTCGCGCTGATTAGCGGGGCGGTCGCCGCGCAAGCGGTGTATCGCTGGACTGATGCAAACGGGCGGGTCATTTACTCCGACCAACCGCCACCGCCGGGCGTGAAGGGCGAAGAGCGAAACGTTCGCGGAAATTCAATTCAAAACAACGAAGCCTCGCTTGCGTCAAGCGACGCCCAGAAGCGCAATCCTGTCACGCTCTTCGTGAGCGAATGCGGTGACAGCTGTGATCAGGCGAAGGGCTACTTGAATCGGCGCGGAATCCCCCACACGGTCGTTGACCCGACGAGAAGCGCGGAGCTCAACAAGAAGTTTCGCGAAGAAACAGGCGGCAATGTGATTCCCGTCTTGAAGGTGGGCGAGCGGAAACTCTCAGGCTGGAGCGAAGCGAACTGGGCGGGCGCGCTTGACACTGCGGGTTATCCAAAATCGCCGCCGTTTGCCAAGCCTAAACCTGTCGAGGATCTCACCGGCATTGATTCGGCGAAGAAGGAAGCGCCGAAAGACGCACCAAAGAAAGACGCACCGAAACCGAATTCGTAGGTCGCCACGCTGAGGCCCCTGAGCGCGCGCGACGCGCGATAACGCGAGCTGGATCTCTCATCCACTCGCGTTTTTTATTGCCCCATCACTCCTCTATTTCCTGGCTCATCTCGTGAAAATTACTACTTGGAACGTTAATTCACTGACCGCACGCAAAGAGCGTGCGGAAAACTGGCTTCGCGCAAACGCGGTTGATGTGTTGTGCTTGCAAGAGCTTAAGATGGAGGATGCGAAGTTCCCGCATGAGATGTTTAACGCACTCGGCTATCACGCGCTTTCTTTTGGGCAGAAGACTTACAACGGCGTGGCGATCATTACGAAAAATGACTTGCCAGCGCCCACCGACATCGTGCGTGGCATTCCAGGATTCGAAGACGAGCAATCGCGTGCGATTGCGGCCACCGTGGGCGACACACGAGTCATCTGCCTCTACGTGGTTAACGGACAAGAGGTTGGATCGGAGAAATTTGCCTACAAACTGCGCTGGCTAGAAGCGTGTACTCAATGGCTTGAGCGCGAGCGCGCGACTCACGAAAAGCTCGTAGTCGTGGGTGACTTCAATATTGCGCCAACGGACGCCGACGTGCACGATCCCAAAGCGTGGGAAGGTCAAGTGCTGTGCACTGTCGAAGAGCGGGCATTTTTCAATCGTTGGGTTGCGCTCGGCTTGAGCGATACGTTTCGCCAATTCGAGCAACCCGCCAACACGTTCTCGTGGTGGGATTACCGCATGCTGGCGTTCCCGAAAAATAAGGGCTTACGAATCGATCACGTGCTCGCCTCGCCCGCGTTGGCTTCGCGCTGCACGTCGTGTGCCGTGGATCGTAACGAGCGTAAAGGCGAAAAACCGAGCGATCACGCGCCGGTCACTGCGGTCTTCGCGCCCGAATAAGTTCAAAGGGCTTTAGAAAGCGTCGTCTCGCTGGCTTCGCGACGTTGCGGCGGCGAGCTGCACGCGAATGCGCGCTATCATTTTCTGCATGAAAGTGATTGTGCTGGGCGCGGGACTCATCGGCGTTGCGACCGCGTATTACCTCTGGCGTGACGGACATGAGGTTGAGGTGTTTGATCGCAACGATGAGGCTGCGAGCGAGACGAGCTATGCCAATGCCTGTCTTGTTTCTGCGTCGCGTGCGCTGCCGTGGCCGACCCCAAACATTGGAAAAACGATTTGGCGCGCGCTCACCGATCCGAGCGCGCCCATGCGTATCGTGAAGCCACTCGACCCACGGCTTTGGCGCTGGGGCGGTGAGTTTGTGTCATACGCAAATGAAGCGCAGTACGATTACCTGAGTAAAGCGAAGCTCGAATTCACGCGCTTCTGCCAGAGCGAACTCGAATCGACGATCGCAGAGACCGGGCTCGATTGTGGTTATCGGCGTGACGGGTTGCTCTACATCTGCCGAAGTGAAGCGAGTTTGGAATCGGCGCGCGCACGACTTAAACATTGCGCGAAGTTTGGCGGTGAGGCGAAGCTGCTTTCGCGCGCGGAGGCGATTGCGCTCGAGCCTGCGCTTTCTCAAACAGATTTCGTCGGCGCGAGTTTTGCCCCGACCGATGCACAAGGTGATTCCCGACGCTTCACCCGCGCGCTAGCGGCCTATCTTTCCGAGCGTGGCGTCGTGTTTCGCTACGGCGCGGAGATTCGCGCAACGCTTTCGGTGATAGATCGCGGCTACGGTGTTTTCGCGAACTTGGAGCCGCTTCAGGCCGACAAATTCGTCGTGGCACTGGGCCCGGCAAGCTATCACTTCGCGAAGCAGCTTTCGTTGAAGCTGCCCATTTATCCGGTAAAGGGCTTCTCACTCACGGTGCCCATCAAAGACCCGTCGAAGGCCCCTTCGCGCGGCGGCATTTGCGAAGATAGTTTGGTTGCGTTCTGCCCGTTGGGCGGCTTCATGCGACTCACGACCGGCGCACTTTTCACCGGGGACGACACAACCTATCACGCGTCAAATTTCGAAGCACACCACGATAGTTTCGAGTCACTCTTCCCCGGCGCCCTCGATTGGAAAAACAGTGCCGCGATTGAACCCTGGGCGTGCCTGCGCCCGATGACGCCGTCTTCGCTGCCGATTCTCACGACTCAGGTCAATCATTTCGGCGACGGCTCGCTCATCTGGAATTGCGGCCAAGGCCACATTGGCTGGACGATGGGCTGTGGCTCTGCCCGCGTCGCCGCTGACTTAGTTGCTGAGCGCGACCCGAGTTTCCCGTTGAATGCGATGCAGAAGTGCTAGTTTGATTGCAACTTAATGGCGAAAGCTCTTGTTCTATTGGGGCTATGTATCAAAACAGCAAATAAGTGTTTTTGATATTGATTGTTCGCTAGCCCTTTTTAAACTGGGGCGAGCAACAAAAAGCTGAGCGATAGGAAGACGTCGCGCTTTGCCAAAAATTCCGTTACTTAACCACGATCTCAAACGCGAGAAATTGGTTGATTTGATTTCGATTGAAATTGTCATCGCTCGCGACGATCAGTGTGCGGTTGCCGTTCGGTAGTCGCGGGCCGAAGCTCATAGCTTCCGTGTTGTCCAAGCGCATGAGATTGAGGGAATCGAAGTTAAGCACCAAGCGCTTCTCGGCGACGCGATATGTTGTACCGTTGAGCGCGGAAAGACTCAACGTGTCGCTACCCTCGCGCGTATCGACGACATAGATTCGAATCGAATTACCAATCCCTTGCGCGAAACTGCGCTCCAACACGAGCATGCGGTGCTCGTCGAACATCAATATTTCTGGCGCACCGTTGTCCGCAAAGCCGGTGGGTGGCATCGGGCGATGCGGAAGCGCATCCAACCGATAGGCAAACTGGCGAAGTGCTTTTCCCGTCATGGTGTCGTAGTGTGTGATGCGGATGGGCGCGCCGCTCTCGGCGGTGGGCGTCGCGCCATCTTCAAAGAGCGGCCCCTCCATCGCCACCCAAAAGCTCGCCTGGCCGGGCGTGAAGCTCATCGCTTCAAACGTGGCGTTGTCACGTGGGCCGCGCTCTCCGTCGCGCATGACAAACATCGGTAGCGTGGGGAGTTCGCGCACAAAACTGCCGTCAAGCCGCATCTCTCGCACAAACGGTGAGAGCCCAAGCCGCTTATCGCCTTCGCTCGTCCACAAAAGCGTGTCCGTTGTGCGTCGATAGCGAATGGATTCCGGATCAAGCACGTTTACCGGATCGCTTCTCGCATCGCCTGGAAGCCCACCATCGGCTTTTTTGATTGCTATGGCGCTCAAGATTTGCGGTGCACCAAGCTCTGTTGCGCTCACCGGAATTCGCGCGGTGTAGAAGCGCGCAGGGCCAGTCTGCGAACGGTCATCTGAGAGAAGGTAGAAGACGTCGCGCGCCTCGTCGTAATCCATGCCCGAGATGCCGCCAAAGGTGGTGCCCGCGAGCTCTGCGCGGTGCGGAATCGTGCGCTCACCAATCAGGCGAAGCGAGATGGTGGATGGCGTAGTGTTCTCGGGCGCTGGCGCTTGCGACCAATTCGCGCACGCGGTCAAAAAGAGCGTTGCGAGTGCGGTGAGCAGCAAGGCAGAAACGCGGTGCGAGGTGGCAATCTGAGTCATAGGAAAGCTTCGACGATGTTCAAGACGGTGTGTGCGAAAGTATGCGTTACTTCGGCGGCTTCGCATCGCGCATACGTTCACGCCACCAGTCCAGTGCGCGTCCTCGTGCATTCGCCCGCCAGGCCACGACTAAGCCCACCACCGGCTTTGGCGCATCCACGCGCTTTTCAATCAATCGACCCATCTTGATTTCTGGCTTAGCAAACCACGTTGCAAGGTATCCCGCACCAAGCCCTGCGATTTGCGCATCAATTTTCGCGCGCATATTCGGCACCACGAGTCGATCTTGCCCGGATAAGAGCCCCGTTGTTCTGAGCGGTAGTCGACGCGAGGTGTCGGCAATAGCAACCCCGCGAAACTGTGTTACATCAGCACTCGCGATCGGATCAGTCGCCCGCGAAAGCGGATGCGCAGGGGCTACGCAAAACAGGAAGGTGACATCGAATAGCGGTTGCGATCCGAACTGCGCGCTATTGGGCACGTCGCCAGACGCGCCGATCACCAAGTCCACGCGGCCATCAGCAAGCGCGTCCCACGATCCGGCCAAGGTCTCCTCTGAGATCCGCAGCCGTGTCGGACAGGCCTCCTTGAAATAGACGGCGAGATGCGGCTCTAACCAAGCCCAAGGAAGAATCGCGTCGAGCGCGACGCGAAGCTCAGGCTCCCAACCTTTGGCCGCTTGAGCGATGCTCGCCTCGACCGATGCGGCATGTTCAAGCAACCGCCGGCCTTCGTCGAGCAATAGTTTCCCAGCGGATGTGAGCGTGGCGCGATAGCCGCGCCGATCAAAAATCAGCACATCGAGATCGTCTTCAAGTTTTCTGATGGAATAGGTAAGCGCGGAGGGCACTTTCCCCAGCGCGCTCGCCGCGCGACCAAAGCTCCCAAGCCGGTCAATCGCATCGAGCATTTCGAGGGCTTCAAAGCTGAGTTTCAAGATAGTCAAAAAGTTTGAATGAATACGTCAATTTTGCCGTCTTTTCCGGCAGTCGACTAGTCGCCAAAATTTGAATTATTAAACGCCCTTGTGGGCGAGCTTGGAGCTAAATCATGTTGAGCATCCGTAAATCTGAGGAACGCGGCTACGCGAATCACGGCTGGCTAGAAAGCCGCTTTAGTTTTTCATTTGCTGAATACCAGGACCAGAAGCACGTTCACTTTGGGCCGCTTCGCGTTATTAACGATGACTACATCGAAGCGGGCAAAGGCTTCGGTATGCACGGGCATCGCGATATGGAAATCGTGACCTACGTGCTCGAAGGCGCGATTGCGCACAAAGATTCGCTCGGCAACGGTGAAACGATTCGCCCCGGTGAGGTGCAGCGCATGAGCGCGGGGCGCGGCATCATGCACAGCGAATTCAATCCGTCAAATACTGAGCGAACCCATTTGCTGCAAATTTGGATCATTCCAGATCGCACCGGCGGCTCGGCCTCCTACGAGCAAAAGTTTTACGATGATTCGCAAAAGCGCGGCAAGCTGCGCTTGGTTGCATCGCCGGATGGGGCGGAAGATTCGGTCACTATTCAGCAAAACGCGCGGATGTATGCTGGGCTCTTCGATGGCGATGAGTCTGCAACACGTTCGATCGACGCCCATCGGCTTGTGTATGTGCACATCGCGCAAGGCAGCGCTCATGTCAACGGTGTTGCACTCTCAGCGGGCGACGCTGCAAAGCTTGAAGGCGAAACCAGTGTCACCATTGATCGCGCGAGCGGCGCAGAAGTGCTGCTCTTTGATTTACCGCCGTTGCAATAAGTGCTCCGCTCACGTTTTATTGCAGCAATTCAACACCTAACTCCTGTTTCTTTCACACACTCCTAGGATTTCATCATGGCAAAAGTAGCAATCGTTTTTCATTCGGGTTACGGACACACCAAAGCCATCGCCGACGCGGTACAAAAGGGCGCGGCCGATGTGGGCGCTGAGGTAAGCGCAATGAGCGTTGAAAACGTGAATTGGGACGCGCTCGCGGCGGCCGATGCGATCATCTTCGGCGCACCGACCTACATGGGCGGACCATCGGGTCAGTTCAAGATGTTTGCCGACGCGTCGAGCAAAGTGTGGTTCACCGCGGGATGGAAAGATAAGCTCGCGTCGGGCTTCACCATTTCCGGCTCACGCACGGGCGACAAGGCAAGCACGCTTTCTTATTTCCAAACCCTCGCGATGCAGCACCACATGATCTGGGTGGGCTCAGGCATGATGCCCGGGAATAACAGCAGCAAAGGCAGCGAAGCTGACTTAAATCGATTGGGCTCGGCAGCCGGACTCATGGCGCAAGGTAACGTCGACCAAGGCGTTGAAGGTATCCACGAGAGCGACTTCAGGACCGCTGAAGCGTTTGGTAAGCGCATCGCTGAAGCGGCGGAGCGTTGGGCGAAGTAATCGCGGTTAATTGCGAGAGTAGCGCGGCGACTCGTCGTCGCGTTCCAACGCATAAGACAATGCAGCGATTTCCCGCATAACCCTACTTATGTGGGGAAAACTGCACATAAACTTATATCTCTAGATAAGCATAAAATAGACGCTAGCCCCGCTAGAAATTGGACTAGCGTCCAAAAGTCGTAAATTTTTCGGTGCGGCTACCAAAGCCACGCAGCACCCCGTACACCGCTCGAATCGCCATGCGCGTTCTTTACGATCCGCGTCTCGACGAATTCGCTAAACACGTATTGCGCCAGTAGCGGCGGCACGTTTGCGTAGAGCCGGTCAATATTCGACACGCCACCGCCAAGCACGATCACGTCGGGATCGAGGATATTCACCACGCTTGCGAGCGCTCGCGCGATCCGATCTTCCACGCGTTGCAAGTACGCTTCCGCTGCACTGTCCCCGGACGCTGCACGAGTCACGATTTCCTGTGTGCTAGTCGCGCCTTGCTCAAAGTGTCGCGCAATCCCTGGCCCGGAAAGCCAGGTTTCAATGCAACCCCATTTGCCGCAATAGCAGCGCGCGGCCCCTTGCTCGGCAAGTTCATCCGCCGCAGGCCAGGGAAGCGGGTTGTGGCCCCATTCGCCGGTAATGCTATGCAGACCGTTGATCGAGCGCCCATCGACGACGATTCCGCCGCCGCATCCCGTTCCAAAAATCACGCCAAACACGACTGAGCTGCCTTTGCCTGCGCCGTCTACCGCTTCGGAGAGCGCGAAGCAATTCGCGTCATTCGCAATACGGATTTCACGATCAAGACGTGCTTCGATTTCTTGCTTGACGGGTTCACCGTTCAAAACCACCGTATTGGAGCCGCGCAGCAAACCCGTCTTCGGCGAAAGCGAGCCCGGTGTTCCAATACCCACCGAGGCGCGCACGCCCATGGCCGCTTCGGCGCGGTGAACTAGCGCGGCAATCGCATCGTAAATATCTGTGGCGCGCTCTTTCGGCGTCGGCACTCGCTCACGCCACTGCACCTCGCCGCTGGCACTTAGCGCAACCGCCTCGATCTTGGTGCCACCTAAATCAACGCCGATCCGAACATTCATCGCTTCGCGCCTTTCGTGCCTTTCGCGCTTTTTGCGCTCCTAGCGGCGACTTTCGGCTTGTTGACCCCGCTTGCCGCAAGTTGGGACGACTCGCGCTGGATCAGCGTTGTCTCAAGCACAACAAGCGCGGGCGCTTTACCCTCTCGCGCCGCAAGAACAGCGTCTACCAGCGCCTGCGCTGCCGCGGCAAGGGGCTGTCGGACGCTTGTGAGCGTCGGATGGACTTGGCTCGCGAGCGACAAGTCGTCATAGCCCACCACACACACATCGTCGGGCACGCGAAGCCCGCGCGCGTTGAGTAACCCATTGGCGGTCATCGCAATCAAGTCGGAGCAGGCGAAGAGTGCGTCAAAGTCAGCGGTGTGATCGAACAAATCTTCAAGGGAGCGGCGCGCCGCCTTCCCCTCAAACGGAACCGCTGCAGTGAGCCCCGGATTGACCAAGTAACCGGCGCCAATAAGCGCATCGCGATATCCCTCAAAGCGTAGCGCCACTTCGGGGAGGCGGGTGTCACCCAAAAACATGATCCGGCGACGCCCGCACGCAATCAGGTGCTCAGTCGCGAGCTTTCCGCCTAGCCGGTTGTCGCCCCCTACTGTGAAGTAATTCGAGCCCGGCAGCGTTGCGCCCCATACCGCAATCGGCACCCCGCGCGCCGCCAACCCCGTCAGCACGTAGTGGTGAAGCCATTGACCGATAACAACAATGCCGAGCGCTCTGCCAGATACGACCAAGCCTTCAACATCGTCGATATGATCTTCGTTCACGCGCGTGAGCAGCATGTCATAGCCGCGCGACGTTAGCGCATCCGCAAGTTCGCCAAGCAGCGAAATGAAGAAGGGGTCTGAGACAGGTTGTTGGTCCGCGTTCGATTTCGGGAGTACGACTGCAATCGTTTGCGACTGGCCGCGCCGCAGGTTCTGAGCGCCCACATTCGCACTGAAGCGAAGTGATTTGGCGAGATCGACGATTTTCTTGCGAGTGGCGTCATTGACGAGATCACTTCCCGCCAGCGCACGCGACACGGTAGACACCGATACGCCCGCCATCCGGGCGATATCGATCATCTGCATTCGCGTGTTGGGCCTTTTCTCGCTTCGCATGACTGCCATTGTGTTCCGGTCGCATTGGGCCGGGAGATCGGAAAAGTCGGAGGTTAGAGTTTAACCCGTGATTACACCTGTGTGTGAGTGGCGCTAGTTGCCCGATTCGACGGCGAGCAAACTTGGGCACCGTCAGGCTAGACGGCGAAATCAGGGGACTAGCTTTACCGAATTGCAGCATTTTTACGACACAAAACCGCAAACAAGAAATTGATTGCAAACGTTTGCAACAAATCGGCAACAAGCGCTAGACTTCGCGTCGTGGTCAGTCAAAGACCTCACGCAGTGCCCGAGAATTGCTAAACATGGTTTGCGATGTGCAGCGCCCTACGCAACTAACGATTGGCGACTCACAGAAAAGATTTAGAACGATCCACTAAGGAGAAGACATCATGCTGTCCCGCTTACCCGCCTCAGCGCAAACACGTCGTTTGCTAGCGCTGTCGGTTTCAGTTGCCATCTCGCAAATGGCGCTTGCACAGACCCAACCGGCCCCGCAAGAAAACAAAGAAGACAAGAAAGCGCTCGATCTCGAACGAGTCGTGGTGACCGCCACCGCGACTCAGGGGTCAAAAATGAAGCAAAGTCTGGCGGTTTCCACCATGGACACCGAGCAGATTCAAGCGACCCAGGCCGCGAGCGCTGCTGAAGTGTTGCGCGCTATTCCAGGGATTCGCTCGGAATCTTCGGGCGGCGAAGGAAACACCAATATCACCGTTCGTGGAGCGCCAATTTCGGCGGGCGGCTCGCGCTACGTGCAACTGCAGGAAAACGGCTTACCGATCATGCTGTTTGGCGATGTTGCTTTCGCAACGTCTGACATGTTCCTTCGAATTGACAACAGTCTCGATCAACTTCAGGTGGTCCGCGGTGGATCAGCCTCGACGCTCGCCACAAACTCCCCTGGCGGCGTGATCAACTTCATCACCAAAACGGGTATCGATAAGGGTGGCTCGGTAGGCGTCGGTCTCGGTGTGGATTTCAACCAGCAACGCGTTGATTTTGACTACGGTTCGGGCCTCAGCAGTTCAGGATCGAGCTGGCATGTGGGTGGCCACATCCGCACCGGCGAAGGCGCGCGTCCATCCGGCGAGCGTCAAGAAAAAGGCGGTCAACTGCAAGCGAGCTTCTCGCAGGCGTTCCGTGGCGGCTCCTTCCGTGTGTATGCAAAGTATCTCGACGACCAGACGCCTACCTATCTCCCCGTTCCGGTGCGCACCGTCAACGGACTGGTTCGTGAGGTGCCGGGCGTTGATCCGCGCACGTACACGCCGTACGGCCGCAATTGGCCGCTTGATCCCGTACTCAACAAAGACAATTCGCGTAGTCTCACTGACGTAAACGACGGGTTAAGTGTTAAGGCCACATCGCTCGGCGGCGAACTGATGCTCGACCTGGGCAACGGCTTCAAGCTTGAAAATCGTGCGCGGTTCTCAAATCTGTCGGGACGCTTCACGGGTGTATTCCCTTGGGGCGATTTGACGCCTGGCACATACACGATTCAATCTGGCCCAGACAAGGGCAAGTCGTGGACAGGCCTTGCCACCAATGCAACGATTTTCAATACGTCGATAGACGATATGGGCAGCTTCAGCAACGATCTGAAGCTCACCAAGTCAATTGCGCTCGCCGACAAGGCACGTCTCGATCTCACAGGCGGCTTGTTCTACAACCAGCAAAAAGTTGAGCTAACCTGGAACTTCAATCAGTACGTGATGCAGGTGGTCAACGAGAACCCTGCGTTACTCGGAAACGCTAAGTACCCCACGGGAGTCATCGGCTTCGGTGCGCCAGAGTGGGGCTACTGCTGCCAACGTGCGATCGACGCAAAGTACACCACGGCATCGCCGTATTTCGCAGTTGCCTACGAGGCAGGCCCACTCAACCTCGATGCCAGCGTTCGCTTTGATCGGCAAAGCGCGAGCGGCAGCCGAAATCGCGCCGTGAATAACGGAACGCAATATGTTGCGGCAAACGCAGCCAAAATCGACTACGACAAGAACAACACATCGTTCTCGCTCGGCTCAAACTTTCGCGTGAGTCGCGATCTCGCCGTGTTCGGACGATACAGCGAAGGCGCTGCATTCAAAGCGGATCGTTTGTGGGGTGATGACTACACCTCGCGGCTCAGCGGCGAAGTCGCAATTGACAAATTGAAGCAAGCGGAAGTCGGCATTAAAGCGCGCAGTGGAAATCTGAGTGCATTTGTGACTCTCTTCAATGCGCGAACGAACGAATCGAACTACGAAGCAACAACGCAGATCAGTACGGTACGCAGCTATCGGGCCAACGGCGTTGAGGTGGAAGCCGCCTATCTGATGGGTGACTTCCGCTTGGCAGGGGGTTTAACGCTGACAGATGCGAAGATCACCGCAGCGAATGATCCTACGGTAGTCGGCAACAAGCCGCGTCGCCAGGCGCGCGTGGTCTACCAACTCTCGCCGAGCTACAGCTTCGGTGCGCTGAACGTGGGTGCGTCGCTGATTGGAACCGGCAAGTCGTTTGGTGATGACAGCAATACGATCACACAAAACGGCTTTGCGGTGATCAACGCCTTCGCAAACTATGAAGTGAGGAAGAACCTGGTGGTCGGCGTCGGCGTGAACAATTTGACGAATAGAATTGGCTACACCGAGGTCGAGGGCGACGGCCATGCCGCGCGTTCGATCAACGGTCGCACCGTCAAGGCGACGTTGAAGTACACGTTTTAGTTTGCGGCGAGGTGCGAGGGGTGTTGAATGAAACGGCCCTCGCGCTTGTCGCGGCGATTGCAACGCGATCTAACTGTTTGTTGCCATGAATCGTACATAAACAACAAGAGGCCGCCCCTTTCGAGAGTGCCTCCACCTCTCGTCATTTCACGGCCCTGACTTGTCTCTCCAAGTCTCAGAAGCGTTTAGCGATTTCCGCTAAACGCTTTTTTTATTGGCGCTAGTGACTCAAAATAGTTTATGTTGAAATCGCACAGGAAAAGCACTTCGTCTCTTTGAGAAACGGGCTACAAGAAATCCACTGCGTGCTTACGATCTGGCGTGGCGCGCGAACCCTCTAACCGCTTGTCACGTGCTAGTTGAAACCCGAGCGTAGAACGCGCTTGAGATCGGATGGTTCGAAAGCCTCCAGGCGCGCGTATCGCGAGCGTTCACAAGAGCGGCTCGCTTCTTTCGCTACCTACGCGTGCACCGTGAAGGAAATCGCTGTCAATTCGTCTCCAGCGCGGGCGACGTTTGCTGAGCCGTGGCGGGCGGACTTCGAGGCGCGTGAATCGCTCGCTCGAATTTCCCACTGTCCCGTTTCTAAATTTGCGCTTAATACCGCTTCGTGCGTTTCGTGCGTCCAGCGCATCACGAGCGTGGATTCTGTCGGTGTAGCGTAGCTAAACGCCCCCTCGAAAGCGAGGTGCTCATTGCGAAGCCGAATCAGCTCGATCAAGGATTTCACCACTGGCCGCTGAATCGCGCGCTTCACTTCATCGCGCGTGAAGTAGTGGCGATTGATATCACGCCCGACTTTCGTTTTGCGCAAGAGCGCCATGTCGTTTCGCTCAGCGAGCAAGCCCATGTAATACACCTGCGGCACACCGGGCGTGAAAAACTGAATCGCACGCGCAAGCAAATAGAGCGAATCGTTACCGCCCAACGCGTCGTAATAGGTGCAATTCACCTGATAAAGATCCAAGTTTGAAGCCGCCGCGCCCGTGGCTTCACGGGATTCGCCCGCACAGTTTTCGTGGATCATTTCAACGAGACGATCCAACTCTGCCGGTGGAACGAGCCCCGGACGCTGATCACGGTCGCTCGCATCCGCGCCAATATCGATGATTCCGATACCGTCGTGTGTATCAAGTACGGTGACTGCATTTGCTGGGCGAATTGCAAACCAGCGTGCGAGTGCGCCCACCTTTTTGAACAGGAGTGCATGCAACACAAGCGGCGGCAACGCGAAGTCGTAGACCCAATCCACACGCTTCGCGATATCAATCTGACGCTGGAAATAGGAGTGAATTTCAACCAGCACTTCGAGCCCGCGAGACTTTGCTTTTTCCGCGAATTGATCAATGAAGTGAAAGGTCTCGGGAAGCATGAAACACGAGGTGCCTGCGCGCTTGATCGCGTAACCGACGGCATCCAATCGGATCATGCTCACGCCACTTTTGGCGAGGGTATCAAGGATGCTCTCCAGATAGGCGATTCCTTCTGGGCGTTCAACGTTGATGTCGATTTGCTTCGGGGTGAATGTCGTCCAGAGGATTCGCTTTTCGCCGTTTCTGAGCGATGCATAGGTGAATGGCAATCCAGGCCGCGGGCGATAGATTTGCAGGAGCTCCTCTTCGGTTGCGCCATTCGGAAATACCGAATCCATCGATGTGAATAGATTCGCGTAGCGCGATTGACTGCCATGCTCACTGAAATCGCGGTATTGCGGCGAATCCGAAGACACGTGATTTACGATCACGTCCGCCATCACCGGAAGTGCTTCGGAGAGGCGCGCAATGTCGCTCCAATCCCCAAGTCGCGCATCGACTTCCGTATGATCGACGGGATCGAACCCGGCATCGGCACCATCGATGGGTGAAAAGAAGGGAAGCAAGTGAACGCCGCTAAAAACTTGATTCAGCTCCGCCGTGAGCATTGATTGAAGCTCCTTGAGGCCGCCACCAGAAAGGCGATCAACGTAGGCGATTAGCTGAACTTTGTTATGCATCTTGCGATCGATCAGTGGTTGTGTTGCACTGCCACTCATTCGGTTACGGCGCGTGCTTTTTTGCGATTCGGTGCTACATTATCGCAAGCTTTGCAAACGTTTGCAAAAGAATATTCACAAGGAGGAATTCATGGCCGAGATGAAGCCACGGATGTCGCTTTCGCAGATCATCAACATGAACTTTGGATTCCTCGGAATTCAGTTCAGCTTTGGCCTGCAGCAGGCCAACATGAGCCCGATCTACAACTACTTGGGTGCGGACGAAGCAAGCTTGCCGCTGCTCTGGTTGGCGGGGCCAATGACAGGACTGATTGTTCAGCCAATCATTGGCGCGCTCTCAGATCGCACCACATCTCGAATGGGTCGGCGCACGCCTTATTTCTTGATCGGTGCAATTCTGTGCAGCTTGTGTTTGCTCGCAATGCCCTACAGCCCTGCGCTCTGGATGGCGGCAAGCTTGCTCTGGATTTTGGACGCTGCAAACAATGTGACGATGGAGCCCTATCGCGCGTTCGTGAGCGACAAACTTAACAAAGACCAGCATGCGATTGGGTTTCTCACGCAAAGCGCCTTCACCGGCCTCGCGCAGACGCTTGCTTACCTCGCACCATCGCTCTTGGTCTGGTTCGGAATGAATAAGGACGCGGTTGGCACAAACCATATCCCGCAAATCGTATTTGTCGCGTTCGTGATCGGGGCGATTCTGTCTTCAGCCACCGTACTTTGGTCGGTCTACACCACACGCGAAGATCCGCTGCCGCCAGAGGTGCTGGAGGCAATGAAGCGCAAGCCTTTTGGTTTGATGCCAGCGCTTCGCGAAATTTGGGACGCCGCGAAAGTGATGCCGCCGACGATGAAGCAACTCGCGGTGGTGTATCTCTTTCAGTGGTACGCACTCTTTTGTTACTGGCAATACATCACCTTAGCGGTTTCAAAGTCGCTCTTTGGTACCACCGACGGAACGACCACCGCGTTTCGCGATGCAGGGCTACTCACCGGGCAGATGGGCGCGTTTTACAACTTCGTTGCCTTCATCTCGGCGTTCGCGATGGTGCCACTGGCGCGTCGATTCGGTTCAAAGTCTCTACACATGGTGTGCCTTTTTCTCGCGGGTGTTGGCATGCTCGCAATCCCTGAGATTCGCAATCAATCGATGCTGTTTGTCGCGATGATTGGGATGGGACTCGCGTGGGGAAGCATCATGGGTAATCCGTACGTGATGCTCGCGGGCAGCATTCCGCCGGAGCGCACCGGCGTTTACATGGGGATTTTCAATATGTTCATCGTGATTCCGATGATGATTCAAATCTTGACCTTGCCGCTGTATTACAAATCGCTCCTCGGTGGCGACCCAGTCAACGCGATTCGTCTAGGCGGCGCGCTTATGATCTGCGCGGCGGTTGCAACGATTTGGGTAAAGACGAAACAAGCGCAATAGAAAAATGTCTCTTGCGCGCTGATAAAAGGGCGGCGAGCGCACAAAAGCAAGGCCTCGCTACTAAGATATTAGTCGCGTTGGTCCTCAGTCACGTTACATGGCCGGGATAAAGCTGTAGGCTTATGCACACCACGCGAGCGGTCGCGCGCTACGCCGCTCTGTACCGATTCGTTGGGGCAGCACTCGGCTATCCACGCTCACCCTCATCGCTGAACAGACGACACATGGCGCGCGTCGGCGCGCCTCTCGGCCCGAGGCGATCTCCGGCACGCTATGACCCAGATTTTCAAGTTGTGGGATTAGGCCCGGATCTGGAATACAGCAGTCTCTCCGCGAAGATTCGGCAAAAACTTTACCTCACGCCCCCCCGCCAGAACAATTTTCCGCTCGATGGTGATCGCTTTTTCACCGCAGAAGTTATCGAAGTCAAGAATCGACGAGAAATGCACATTGGGCGTGTCATACCACTGATACGGCATGCGTTTTGACACAGGCATCCGGCCACCGACGCCGAGCTGCCAACGCACTTGCCAGTGCGCGAAATTGGGAATGGTCACGATCGCGCTCTTGCCGATTGCGAGCACGTCTTTTATTAGCGCTTCTGTGTGGCGTGTCGCCTGAAGTGTTTGAGAGAGCACAACCACATCAAAACTGCGATTGCGGAAGAATGCAAGTCCGCCTTCGATATTGCTTTGAATGACATTGATGCCGTTCTGCATCGCGCAGAGCACTGCGCGGCTATCGATTTCCACACCGTAGCCACGACAGTTTCTTTCCCGGATCAAGCGTGCGAGCAGCGCGCCATCGCCACACCCAAGATCGAGAACACGTGCGCCTTGCGGTACCCACGCGCTCACCACATCAAAGTCAGCGCGTGCGTTGTGTGCTGCGAGGTTCATACGCGAATCTCCGCAAACACTTGACGCAACAGCGCGTGATACTCAGGAATCGGCATCAAGAACGAATCATGCCCCTCGCTTGACTCAATCTCTGCGAAGCTCACATCGATTCGGTTGGCGACCAGCGCGCGCACGATCTCTTTCGAGCGCTTTGGCGAGAAGCGCCAATCGCTGGTGAACGCGGCGACAAAGAATTTTGCTTTCGCCTTCCTAAAGGCCTCTTCAAGATCGCCGCCAAACGGCCGTGCGGGGTCAAAGTAGTCAAGCGCTTTGGTCATCAACAAATAGGTATTGGCATCGAAGTAACCCGCGAATTTGTCGCCCTGATGCCGCAGGTAACTCTCCACTTCAAATTCCACATCGAAGCCGAATTGATACTCATCACCGGCATCATCGGTGAGCTCGCGACCAAATTTCTCGCCCATCAGATCATCGGAAAGATAGGTTAAGTGGCCAAGCATTCGCGAGAGGCGCAAGCCGCGCCGTGGGATAGTGTTTCGCGCGTAATAGTTGCCGCCGTGGAATTCTGGGTCTGTGATGATGGCTTGGCGCGCAACTTCGTTGAAGCCGATGTTCTCTGCTGAGAGTTTCGGCGCGGCAGCAATCGCAATAACGTTCCTAACTCGCTCGGGATAGTCGATTGCCCATTGCAGCGCTTGCATACCCCCAAGCGAGCCGCCCAGCACCGCCGCAAAAGATTCGATCCCAAAACGATTTGCAAGCAGGAACTGTGCGTTTACCCAATCGGGGACGGTGACGACCGGGAATTCAGCGCCCCACGGGAGTCCGCTGCTGCGATTGATCGATTTCGGGCCAGTGGAGCCGTGGCAGCCGCCAAGATTGTTGAGCCCGATCACGAAAAACTTGCGGGTGTCGAGCGGGCGGCCCGGTCCGATCAGGTTTTCCCACCAGCCTTCGGAGCGCATCTGATCTCTGTAGTACCCAGCAACGTGGTGATGCCCAGAAAGCGCGTGGCAGACGAGCACTGCATTTGTCCGCGCCGCGTTGAGCTCGCCATAGGTTTCCACCATCAGGTCGAATTCATCGAGGATTGCGCCTGATGCGAGCGGTAACGACTCTTCAAAACGAAGCTTTACGGGGTTTACAAATCCAACGGAGTCGGGTGGGAAGTCGATCGGTGCGTTCACAAGCAAATAGGCCAGCAAAAAATCTCGGGGCAACAAAAAAGCCCGCCGTTCTTTGAAACTTGCGGGCTTTGGGTTTGCGTGTGAAGCGTCCGGATGGGTTCGCTTCGCGTCGCTTTAGCCGTTTTGACAGCGCTACACTCAAGGGTTTCGCTATCTCGCCCGCAAGCTGTTAACTCAAATCGGCGATGCCCGAAGCATAGCAAACTGGAGCTCTGGAATTGCACGTGGCTGGCGCGTCCGGGCTCAACCGTAACCACAAATGGATCGCATGAATCGCATCGCCATCATCGGATCGACGGGCTCGGGGAAATCGACGCTGGCGCGCGAACTGTCGGCCCGGCTTTCGCTGCCACACACCGAATTGGATGACCTGCACTGGCTGCCTGGCTGGACTGAGCGGGAGCGCATCGACTTTCGGCGTTGCGTAAATGAGGCAACCACACCAGCGCGTTGGGTGATCGACGGCGGGTACTCAGAGGTTAGCGACTTGGTGTGGGGACGCGCTGACGCGATCATCTGGTTGAACTACAGTTTCCCGCGAACAGCATGGCGTCTGTTGCGCCGCACCTACCGCCGCAACGCGCTTAGGGAAGCCTGCTGTAACGGAAACTATGAGTCATGGCGACTGAGTCTGAGCAAAGATTCCATCTTGGTCTGGTTACTGAAATCGTACTGGCGCAACCGCCGTACCTTCCCTGCGGCATTACAGAACTACGGCAGCGGAAAAACCGTTCACGTCTTTCGTTCGCCGATGGAGACTGACGCGTGGTTACATGGATTGGAGTGACGGTTTGCCACGAAAAAGTTGAACGGCGATCGCGCTGCAAAAACGCGCCTTGGTGAACAGCTTCTACAGCGCGTTCAGCTTCGCAAGGGTCGCCACGATCTTTACCGGATCATCCGTTCTAAGGATTTTGTTTGCGGCCGCTTCGCAATCCGCCATCGATGAGGTCAATATTCGTTGCTTGATGGCAAGCAGCTGTTTTGGGTGCATCGAGAAGTTGCGCAATCCGAAGCCGAGCAACAGGCGAGTGAGTCGTAATTCACCCGCCATTTCGCCGCACACGGCAATCGGCGTTTCTAGTTTCGTTGCGGTACGAATCGCAGAGGCGACGAGCTTCACCACAGCGGGATGAAGCGGGTCGTACATGTGCGCAACCGCATCATCGGTGCGGTCAATCGCGAGCGTGTACTGAATTAAATCGTTCGTTCCGATCGATAGGAAATCAAGCTTTTCTGCGAAGTAGGGCAGCGAAATCACCGATGCGGGAATCTCGACCATGCCGCCCACTGGCACGTTTGGATCAAAGGCAATACCGTTCGCAGTTAACTCTGCCTTTGCGCGCTTGATGAAGCCTTGCGTTTGCGCAACTTCGTGCGCATTCGCGATCATCGGGATCAAAATGCGAATTCGTCCGAACGCGCTCGCACGAAGGATCGCACGAAGCTGCGTCATAAAGAGTTTGGGTTCCGCCAAGCAGAGCCTGATCGCGCGCAATCCGAGCGCGGGGTTCTCACTGGGTCGATCACCGAGTCCGGGCATCCGTTTGTCGGCCCCCAGATCAAAGGTACGAATGGTGACAGGGCGGCCCTGCATGCCCTCAACCACCGTTTTGTACGCCTCAAACTGTTCGTCTTCGCTCGGCAAATCCTCGCGGTGGAGGAACAAAAACTCCGAGCGGAAGAGCCCGATCCCGTCAGCGCCGTTTTCGACACACGCTGGTAAATCAGTGGGCAGCTCGATATTGGCATTGAGATCGACCACGAAGCCATCAAGCGTCTCGGCCCGCTTGGTGACCAGCCGCTTTAGTTTCTGCCGCTCAATGGCTTGTGATTCTTGCTTGAGCTTGTACTCGGCAAGCACATGAGCGTCGGGGTTCACGATCACGAGACCGCTATCCCCATCCACGATCATCAATTCGTTTTCACGCACCAACGAGCGAGCGTTGTGAAGCGCGACGACCGCGGGGATGCCGAGCGATCGTGCCACGATCGCGGTGTGCGAGGTTGCGCCGCCCGCGTCGGTGACAAACGCGGCAAAGGCGTTTTCCTTAAAGTGGATCACGTCAGCAGGCGAAAGATCATGCGCCACGAGCGCTGTGGTGTGCAGATGATCGCTGCGGGGTAGCTCATTGGCGCGCCCCATCAGGGCTTTCACGATGCGCTCGACAACCTGTACGACATCATTCGCGCGCTCGCGCAAATAGGCATCTTCAAATTGCTGGAATTGCTCGACCAGCGTGTTCATTTGTTGGGTGAGCGCCCACTCTGCATTGCAGCGCTGCTCTTCGATGATGCGTTTCGGCTCCTGCGCGATTTGCGTATCGGTCAGGATCATCCAATGCACATCGAGAAAGGCGGCGAAATCGGCGGGCGCATCCTCATGCTTCATGCGCTCGTGAATTTCTTCGAACTGTTGGCGCACGGTGGCGATGGCCTGATCGAAGCGCTGCTTTTCTGCTTCAACATCAGCGAGTGTGACGTCGTAGTGCGCCACTTCAAGGGTGGCGTTGGACACAAGCTGCGCGCGCGCAATCGCAATCCCCGGCGCAGCGGCGACGCCGTGGAGGGCGAAGGAAATTTTGTGCGAGTCCAAGAACGGTTGATCGGCGACAGTGTTCACAGAGCCGATGCTAAACGCAAACTGTGACGGTGTCGTCGCAGCGCGGAGGTGATCGGGTGAAGGTGCAAGTGGAGATAGAAAACAGAAACAACTTTAAGGCTTAACTGGTGGAAGTAAAGGGCTAGACACGAAAAAATATAAAAGACAATAATGTGTTCGTTTGAGGCCTAGCCCTGATTGAACCTGGGCCAAGAGAAAAAATCCTACGGATCCTTGCGTGGCTTCACTCTGCGTTTCGCGCGCGGTCGCGGTGAAAAGCTTCACGCCATGCCACGTATCGACGCTGCTCAATGGCTTCGCGCATCTCCTTCGTGAGCTGCAAGTAATAGTGCAGGTTGTGAATCGTGTTGAGCATCGCGCCCAAGATTTCGCCCGTTTTGTTGAGATGATGCAGGTAAGCGCGCGAGAAGTTTTGGCAGGTGTAGCAGCTGCATGATTCGTCGAGCGGGCGATGATCGTCGCGGTACTTCGCGTTCTTGAGTTTGATGTCTCCGAAGCGCGTGAAAAGCCAGCCGTTTCGAGCGTTGCGAGTGGGCATCACGCAATCAAACATATCGATACCGCGCTCCACCGCGTAGACGAGATCTTCTGGCGTGCCAACGCCCATCAGGTAATGCGGCTTGTCGGCTGGCAACTTGGGGCCGATGAAATCAAGGATGCGATGCATGTCCTCTTTTGCCTCACCCACCGATAGACCGCCCACAGCGATCCCATCGAAGCCAATGTCGTTCAGACCCGCGAGCGATTCCGCTCGAAGCGATTCGAACAAGGTGCCCTGAACGATGCCAAAGAGCGCGTTTGGATTTTCCAATCGATGATGCTCGTCTTTGCTTCGCTTTGCCCAGCGCAGGCTCATCTGCAGCGACGCTTGAGCCTGCTCGAGTGTTGCGTCGGCCGGCGTGCATTCGTCTAATTGCATCACGATATCGGAGTTAAGCGAGCGCTGAATCTGCATCGACACTTCGGGCGACAAAAACAATTTGTCGCCATTGATCGGCGAGGCGAAGTGCACGCCTTCCTCAGTGATTTTTCGAAGCTCGCCAAGCGACCAAACCTGAAAACCACCTGAATCCGTCAGGATCGGTTTGCGCCAACCCATGAAATCATGAAGCCCCTTCGTCTGATCGATGATTTGCGTGCCTGGACGCAGCCACAAGTGAAACGTGTTGCCCAAGATGATTTGCGCGCCAACGTCGTCGAGGGACTGCGGCGTCATCGCCTTCACGGTGCCGTAAGTGCCGACAGGCATAAAGATCGGGGTTTCGACGACGCCGTGGTTCAAGTGCACGCGTCCGCGGCGAGCATGTCCATCGGTAGCAAGCAGTTCAAAGCGAAGGGCAGAGTGAGACAAATCAGACATGGATGTAACTTTTAAGCGATCCCGTGCGACTTCGATGCTGTGGCCACGCTGACCACGCGCCCGAAGGAGGGAAATATGAATGTGCTTAATTTTCTCAGGAAGCCACAGCGAACTGGAGAACGAATCAGCAGGCAAGCTCTTGTAGCCCTGCTGGCCGTGGGCCTGACGGAAGCCGCGATAGCGCAGTCGTCTACTGAGGCGGCCTGTCGCGCGCAGAGTGGGGCAACCGTTCCGGCGATTGTTGAGCTCTACACCTCGGAAGGATGCAACAGCTGCCCGCCTGCGGACCGATGGCTCGCGAGTATGGTGCGCAACACGCCTGCTAACGTCATTGCACTCGCGTTTCACGTTGATTACTGGGATTACATCGGGTGGAAAGATGTTTACGCAAAGCCTGCTTACGGTGAGCGTCATCGCAAACTAGTGCTCGCGTCTGGATCGACTACCGTGTACACGCCACAAGTGTTCGTCAATGGCCGCGATGATCGGAGCTGGCATATCGGCACTGTGCCGCGCGCGAGCTTAGCGGCGCGCGCAAACTTAGCGATAGAAAGCGATTGGAGCCCGAATCGGGTAAAGCTTCGCGGGCGAGTCGCTGAAGCCAGAGAGCCGTTGCGAATTCGCTACGCACTCACCGAGAATTCAATCACTACCGCAGTCAAAGCGGGCGAGAACAAGGGCGAGTTGCTTACCCACGATGCGGTCGTACGCGAGCACGCGTTTATCGCCGTTGATGCAAGCGGCGCATTTGATGCCGACATCATCTTGCCAGCGAGGCTAGCCCGCGCGCGAAGCCAGCTTCATGTGATTGCCGAGACGCGCTCAGGCGAAGCAGTCGCGGCAGTCTCGCTGCGATGCGCAGGGTGAGATATTGCAGCGACTCGTCTAGCTGACGATCGCTACATCCGTCGCTGTAAGAGCATCGCGTCACCGTAACTAAAAAAGCGGTAGCGCTGCTCGACAGCGTGTTTGTAGATCGACCTGATGTGCTCATAGCCCGCGAATGCAGACACCATCATCATGAGCGTTGATTTCGGCAGATGAAAGTTAGTGATCATCAAATCCACGACTTTGAAGTCGAACCCAGGTGTGATGAAGATCTCTGTCTCGCTCTCGTGTGCACGAAGCTCGCCGCAGGCTTGGTAGCAGCCTTCGAGCGTGCGTACGCTCGTTGTGCCGACCGCGATTACACGACCCCCCCGCGCTTTTGTAGCCTTGATTGCATCGACGCTAGATTGCGGCAACGCGTAGCGCTCTTTGTGCATTCTGTGGTCAGCAAGGTTTTCGGTTTTGACTGGCAAAAACGTCCCGGCGCCCACGTGCAATGTGACGTAGGCGAATTCAACGCCTCGCTCGCGACACGCTGCAAGCGTAGGTTCATCGAAATGAAGCCCCGCTGTGGGCGCGGCCACCGCGCCTTCGTGTTTTGCGTACACCGTTTGATAGCGCGTTTCGTCCGCTTTCTCGGCGTGACGTTGCATGTAGGGCGGTAGCGGTAATTCGCCCGCGCTGCGCATGAGTGTTTCAAAATTGGGCGCTTCTTGCTTGAGAGAGATCGTGAAAAAACGATCGTCGCGTGCTTCGATTGTTGCGAACGCACGATGCGATTGCGGCGCAATTACGATTTCGCTACCCGGTTTTGGCGCATGGCTCGCGCGCAGCTGGACGAGCGCGCGAGTGGGTGAGAGCAAGCGTTCGACCATGACTTCCAACGCACCGCCAGAAAGTTTAATTGCGGCTAAGCGGGCATTAATCACCCGCGTGTCATTGAATACGAGCAAATCTCCTGGCTGCAGCAGGCCAGGCAGCTCGGAAAAGATTCGATCATGTACAGGCGCCTCACGCGCATCAAGCAGGCGCGAGGCCGAACGAACGGCGAGCGGATGCTGGGCAATGAGCTCGGGCGGCAGTGCGTAGTCGAAATCGGATAAGGCGAATTGATGTGACACGTACGAAATCTTGTTGGTGACGTTGGAGAGCGCGCGAGGTCTTCCAAGCGGCTGACACTCATGATTTTATCGACGCACTCGCTTCACCCTAAAAATGCTCGAGTCGTCATAGCAACTTGGTTGGGCGTTCTCAGCGAACCAATTCGGCACACCTAGGAGCGGCATAGGAATTCGTCGGTCTTCCTCTCGCAATAGATCAGCTTGGATCACACGCGCAGCCATGTATTGGTCAACGTCGTCGAGTGCGCTTTCTGGGCTGATTTCTAGCCACTCTGCTTTCACTGTAAGGCCGCGATGCCACTCGGTAGCGAGTTGTTCCAGCGCACCATGTCCGAACAGAATGGGGCGCACTTGCTCGCGCCATGTCAATCGTTGATCGATGAATAGCGCTTTCCAATCATGCTGCTCGTTGAATCGTTGCAGTTTGCTGCATAACGGCGCGTTACAGAGCAACACGATGCCTGACTCGTCGAATAGGGTGAGTACGTCTCGCCGTCGCGGACGTCTGTTGTCGATACCCGTTCCCAGGCTTACATGCAGTTCTGAGATGGCCCGTTTCGTGAGCGGGAAGGTGAGCCAAATACAGGCATTGAAGAGGTCATGCCAACTGTTTGCGGTGATGAGCTCGTGCTTTTTAGCAATTCGCGTTTCGTATTCCACCGCCGAAACGCGTTGTTCTGGCGGCGGCACAAACGCAATATCAATCCCGCGATTTCGCGCGAGGGCGTTTAGCGAATCGTGGAGTCGATGTCGATCAATCTGATCGAGGATCGGGCGAACGAAATCGAACGCGGGGTGGGAGTCAATCATGGCGCCTCCACTCTGATCCGGCTACTCACCCGAAACGTACGGCGCCTCGAATGCAGCCAATCAGTGCTTGCCGCCCGCACTGAAAATGATGAGCGCAATAAAGATGACGAGCAACACCGCGAGCGTGATCTTTACCCAGCTCTTAGGATATTCGCCGTCGAGTTTGCCGGTGACTGCGTTAATGATGACTTGAAAGTCTTTCGCGCCATAGGTGTAGGTCATGAGCCACACGGGCGCGAGGATGTGCTTGAACGTTTGCCGCGAAAAATCCGCATTCACTCGAAGGTTTCGATAGGTATCACCGGGCACTTGACTGCCGCAGAGTGCTTCTGTTTCGCCCATCATTCGAGTGCGCGAGAGTTTGGCCGCACCAATCAAATCAATTTGGTAGCGCTCCACGATCCAGCCGCTCACATAGGCGGGGTCATAAACCTTCAGAGCGCCCACGCCCTTGTCGGTGGTTGGAAACGGTTCGACCGAGCGAAGCAGCTTTTCATGCACGCCCTTCGAGCCGCAAACGAGGGTGTCGTCGAAAAAATGATTCAGGCTGCCGCTCGTCCATTCCCAACGCGTGCGCTGCACTTGACGGGTGCGCTGCTGCCCGTTGTCGTAATAGCTCTCAGTGACGTAGTAGTGATAGCCCGCTTCGGCCTGCCACTGGGCATCTACCATGGCGTCGAACGTCCAGTAAGGAAGATATACGCCCTTCGCGGTATCCGTCATCGCGCGCTTTTTCAGCGCATTCGGAGCCCACCAAAGTTTGCCGTACCACGAGCGAATCAACTCGCGCGCTTTCGGTTCGCTCACCTGAATCGGCAAAATGCCTTCGGGGCGTATGACGTCATCGGTTTCATCATATTCAACAATCGCCGATGCGCCGCAAAATTCGCAGCTCTTCGCTTGCTTTGCGGCGTCAAACACACTGATGGCCTGACATTGTCGGCACTTAATCATGCGCGATGTACGTGCCCAACCGCGCTGCTCACCCTGAATGTTTTTCAACGCATTCGCAAGGTCATGCTCAACGATGTCGGTTGATTGAATGCCTGCTGGCGTTTCCTTTTCAAGCGGCAACGGCGACTCAGTACTACAGAACGCACACAGGAGCTTTTGCTTTGCCGGATTCCATACGGCCTCGCCGCCGCAAGCGACGCAAGAGAACTTGCTACGCGCAGCCTTTTCAGGCGCGGTTGCGGGGGTGTGAGTTGCTGTGCCGTTCATCGTCAAGGATTCTGTTTCAGATAGTGCATGCGAAGCGTGATGAAGATACCGAGAACGCCTTGCGCGATGGCTGCCCCTAAACGAATCTCAGGCATGTTGGGCAGCGCGAGCGGCAAAAGGCAGGCCACCGCGATCAGCACTAACAATACGACTTTCTCAAGAATTTCGACCTCGAAACGAATCACGAAGTACGCAAATACGAGAAGAACGAAGAGGGTGCTCACCGATCATGTCCTCAAACCCGCGCAGTGATTTTGAACCCGCTAAGGCGAACGCTGCGGCTTTCGAGGGCCGTAGTGTGTTGACCTAAAACGCACGCAGCGCAACACACTTTTTGTGTCAAAACTCTTTGAACGAAGTGACCACTGAATCAGGGCTAGGGGGTGATTAGCGCGGCTACCGCTTCTTAGCAAATAACCGCGCTCGCCTTAATAAGCTTAAGTCAGCTGTGCGAACGCTAGCCTTTCAGGAACGCTTCGACCGCCTCGCGTGTGACGCGCCATTGCGTACCGATTTTGCGCCCTTTCAGGTTGCCCGAATCAAGCTCTGCGAGCACGTCGGCTTCACCGACGCCAAGCATTTGCGCCACCTGCGCGGGGTTCATCAGCTCCATGGCAGGCGCTGCGGCGGCAACGGCACTCGCGGCCGCCGTCGCCGCCGGTGCGCTGCCCATCGCGCCTGGCACCATGCCTTTCGGGGCCGCTGGGTTTTGCCCGACGGCACCGCCCGGCTGCTGCAGCATCTGCTGGCCCATAGTCATGGCCGCTGCAAATTCAGCGCCAAATCCCATCGTGCCCGCTTTACCTTCGCCGACTGCGTTCGCCATGTTGTAGCGGATGTATTCGCCCATGTCGCCGATCGTCGTCATGGCACCGCGCTTGTCGATCGCTTGTTCGACCTCAGGCGGCAGAGACACGTTTTCGATATTGAACGAAGTGATCTCGATGCCGTATTTCGCCGTGGTCTGCGGATTGATTGCAGGCAAAAGCGCTTCACCGATTTCGCTGTAGCGCGAGGCGACGTCGAGCGCTGGCACCTTCGCATTGGCGATGGCTTCCGAGAACACGGTCACGATTTTCGAGCGCATCACATCGATGAACTCATCGAGGCGGAAATGATTGTCGGTGCCCGCCACTTCTTTCAGAAAGAGCGGCGGATTCACGATCTTGAAATCGTACTGACCGAAAGCACGCAAACGCACCACGCCGAAGTCAGCGTCACGCATCATGATTGGGTTTGCTGTACCCCACTTATTGCCCGCGAAAACGCGTGTTGTAACGTAGTAAACGTCGGCTTTGAACGGCGATTCAAACCCATATTTCCAGCCGAGCAGCGTGGAGAGAACCGGAATGTTGTCGGTCGTGAGGTTATGTTTGCCGGGGCCTAACGCATCAGCGTATTTGCCCAGATAGACGAACTGCGCGACCTGGCTCTCGCGAACGATCAACTGCGCGTTGTTCTTGATCTCTTTGTCTTGATCAGGCCAACGATACGAAAGCGTATCTCGCGAATCATCTTGCCATTCGATGATTTCGATCAGTTGCTTTTTGATGAAGTCCATCAGAGCCATGGTTTCCCTCCGTAAGAGACGTGACGAGTTACAGAAAAGTCAGTAAGTGACGCTATTTCTTAGTGGCAACGCGCTCTTGAGCGCCTGTGAGCGCGGCTTCGAGGCGATCTTTTGGGATCGCGCCCGCGACCATGCGACCGTCGGCCAGAAAGAAGGTCGGTGTTGCGCGCACGCCAAGCTTCGCGCCTAGCGCTTTGGTGGCTTCCACAGGATTGGTGCAATCTGTTTTCACTGTCGCATCAAACTTCTTGTTGAGCACACCGTCTTGCCAAGCTTGCAGACGATCCTTCGCGCACCAGATACCCGCTTGCTTTTTGTGAGCCTGAGGATGGAGTGAATCGATCGGGAACATGAAGTTGTAAACCGTTACGTTATCCATGGACTGAATGGTCTGTTCGAGACGCGTGCAGAACGGGCAATCGACGTCAGTGAAGACATACATCACGCGCTCGCCTTTGCCGCGCACGAACTTGATGGCGTTTTCAATGGGAAGCTGCTTGACGTCGATCGCGTTCAGCTCAGCAACGCGCTGCTCGGTTAAGTTCGTCATGTTTGACGCATCAACCAAGTTACCAACAATGAAGTGATTTACTTTCGGATCGAAATAGATCATGTCGTCGCCGATCATCGCTTCGAACAGTCCGGGCATCACGCTCGCCCGAACGCCTTTAATCGGTGCGCCTTTAAAACGTTCAGCAAGCGCTTTCTCCACATCAGCCATCGCCGAAGTGCTCGCGTTTGCAGCGGGTGCCACGTTCGCCGCGCGCGGCGCTGGCGGCTGCTGCGCGTTACATGCCGTCACCGCGAGGGCAGTTAAAACGGAGAACAAAACTTTTTTCATGACTATTCCTTTGTGCGCGGATTTGAACGCGCATTAACTTGCAGCGGAAGACAGCGCGCGACGAAATGCGGGTAGGCGCCCTAGAACGCGCATTCCGGCATCCGCAACGGTTGCGAGCGCCGTTGGCTGCATCGCAAAAAGCGACTGGTCGAGATTGTAGAGTCGCGCCAAGCCATCGGTCGCCGTTTGCATAGCAAGAACCGCTGTATATCGCAACCTTCGAAATTTAGTGGTGACGAGCGGATGTCCGACGTCGAAGCCAACCGCGCTCGACGAGGCGAGCGCCGCTTGCAGACCGATGGCATCGCCCAAACCCAGATTCACGCCCTGACCCGCGAGCGGATGCACTGCATGCGCCGCATCGCCCACCAAGATCGCCCGTTCGGCGACGGGGTCACTCGCTCGCAAGAGCCGCAGGGGAAAGGCTTGTGGCGAGGAAAGCGCCCGATCAATGTTCACTTGATTGCGACTGGCGACCGAGACCGCTTCGCAAAGCGCGGCGGCGGTTAATAACTTAAGTCGCTCCGCTTGCTCCGGGCTACATGACCACACCATCGAGACTGCGGGCGCGCCATCGACGTCGGGCAGCGGTAACAGCGCGAGGATCGTTCGATCTGGCAGAAACCATTGCCGCGCCTGACCGAGGTGAGGTGCACGAACAGAAAAATGGGCGACTACACCGAAGCGTTCGTAGTCGCGCTCCACGGTTGCGATCTGCAACGCCGCCCGCAGCTTCGAGCGCGCACCCTCGGCAACGATGACGAGTTTCGCGTTGAGCAGTGCGCCCCGACTCGTTTCGACGTAGCGATCTTGATCCAATACACCGCTCTCGCCAATGCTCGCCTCGACAAACTCGACCCCCGCCTTTTCCGCGCGGGCGGCGAGCGCATGGGTAAGCGTATCGTGCTCGATCACGGACGCCAGACGTGGCCGTCGCGCATCGCGAGCCGAGACGTTTAACGCCTGGCTACCCTGTTGATCGAACACGCAAATTTCGCTCACATCACAAAGCCGCGCCGCATCGAAGGCGACTCTGCTGTCGCGGCACCAGGCTAAATTTTCTTCTGTCACGGTGTACACACGCGGCTCGAAAAGCCCAGTGGGCACTGCGCGAGGCGGCGACGCATCCACCAGCGCAATAGAAAGCGGGTGTCGCATTTGCTCGCTCGCACGCGTTGCCGCGAGCGCACATGCCCAGCCGACGGGGCCGCCGCCAACAATCAATAAATCAAACGGCTTACGCATGCGGTGGGCTATGGGTGGAGGTGACGACCAGGGCTACCAAGTGAGCTCTTCGATCACATGGTTTTGATTGGTGTAAATGCAAATCTCACCCGCGACCTTGAGCGATTCCGAAACAATTTCCCGTGCGCTCAATTCGCTGTGCTGCGTGAGCGCGCGCGCGGCTGCTTGAGCGAATCCGCCCCCCGAGCCGATTGAGACGATGCCGTGCTCCGGTTCGAGCACGTCTCCGTTGCCAGTGATGATGAGCGAGGCCGATTGATCGGCCACAGCGAGCATGGCCTCTAAACGCCGAAGTATGCGATCTTGCCGCCAGTCTTTCGCGAGCTCTACGGCCGCGCGCGTGAGGTGGCCGGAATGCTTTTCAAGCTTCCCTTCAAAGCGTTCAAACAAGGTAAACGCGTCTGCCGTTGCTCCGGCGAAACCAGCAAGGATTCGGTCGTGATGAAGGCGCCGAATCTTCCTAGCCGTAGCTTTGACGACCATGTTGCCCAGGGTCACCTGCCCGTCACCGCCTAAAGCCACGGAATTCCCACGGCGCACCGATATGATGGTCGTTCCGTGAAACTCGATATTGCTACTCATTGTGCACGTCGCCCCGGTTAAATGGGGCGATAGAGAAAAATGTTGAAGGGATGTATCGCTCTCAAAATGACAAGCACTTCGCTAGATCGGCTCAACGCGATCCACATCTGTGGCCTCGTTGTGATGAAAACGATGCGGACGACGGGTTCAGCGTGCGCCGCTATGCTTTACCGAACAGCGCTGCGGGGGCGCCTGTGAGCTGCATGAGCGCTTGAATAATGGGCGACGCGCCAATCACGCGCACGTCAATCGCGTTCGCCATCAGCCGATTGAACGCGTTCGATACCGCGCCGCCGCAGATGAAATCGACGCGCTGTACGTTTTTCATATCGATCATCACCGGGTTGGTGGTGACCGCTTCAGGCGCGATGGACTTGAGACAGGGATCACTTGGCCCTTTGAGCTCGCCCGACCAAACGATTCGATCTGCGAGAAGGCTCGCCTCTGCGCTCGTTTCGTTTTTAGCCGCATCGGCGAGGATGCTGCGCTGCTGGATGCTGATTGATTCCCACGATGGCGGCGAAATTTCAAACGTCACGGCGAAATCGACGGCACGATCCTCGAATTTATCGTGGTAACCCGACCACTGCAGCAGCTCGAGCACCAGATACCACTGCCCTTTTCGCTCACGCACCATAGGCTGAAGCGGTGAAGAGAGCCGATTGATCGCAGCATCCAAGCCGCGAAACGAAACGAACACGCCGCGTCGGCGAATGGCCGCAAGCGCGCCTGCAACCAAGACGCCACACGTATCGTCAACGCCGTCAAGCTCGTTAATGTCAACGTCCATGCGTTGCATCGGCGAGTTTTTCTGCTTCGATGTCTCAAGCAGCACGGCGATCGACGGCAGCGTTGGATCGTTGAGCTCGCCCCGCAGCAGCGCTCGCGCTTTTCCAACCGCTGGCGATGCGGCTTTCGAGGGCGGAGAAAGCCGCGTGGTCATCTCGTCCCACGCCGGCGCAGAGCGCTCGAACTGCACCACGAATTTAAGCGCAAGATCGTCAAACGACGCACGATCTCCTGATCGCGCATACAGATCAAATAAGCACATCCACACCAGCGTTTGTTTACGCTCCGGCGTGTCGATCGCATGAACGAGCGCAGCAGTGGCCGCAGTGGGGTTGCCGTGCGCGAACATCAGCGCGGCGTTTTCGAGCGAGGGACCCAGGTCGCCCGTTTCGCTAACTTCAATTTCCGAACCCTGTGGCGCGTAGGCACCGACGACTGTATTGTCGCCCCGTTGCTTCGCTTCGGGCACGCTGCGCTCGACGGGCTCGAGCGCCAATTCCTGCGCTCGTTGTGCCGCTGCTTTTGCCTTTGCTGATTTAGGGAAAATTGTGAAACCCATTAGCCGAAGTTACCCTGAAATTAAAGGACGTGCAACTCGGTTTGGCTGACTCGGACCGCTCGCGGAGAACGCTGGACAGCGAGCAGCCCGCAAAGTCGCGATTCGCGCAGAAGTAATCGAACCGCTGACACGCGCTGGTCGAATTTTGAAAAAAGGGATCACGCGGTTATTCGACTGCGCTGGCGTCGGTGAGACGGTAGTAAAGACCTGCTGGATCATCGTTTAACAGTTGGAATTTTCCGCTGAGCGACACCGCCTCAAAACGATACTTCACGCCTTTGGGCGCGCGTACCTCGATCATCGAGTCGGGCCCAGCGGGCAAACAAAATGAGCAGTGCGGCGGCGCGGCGACGAGCAAAAACCGGCGCTGGTTATCGCCGATGTCAAGCGGCATCATGAAGCCTTGCACGCGCACCGTTTTTCCGTCCAGCG
Organism: Betaproteobacteria bacterium; assembly: GCA_013298145.1. Classification (GTDB taxonomy): domain Bacteria; phylum Pseudomonadota; class Gammaproteobacteria; order Burkholderiales; family Casimicrobiaceae; genus Casimicrobium. The sequence goes on along the minus strand of JAAFJO010000004.1, from coordinate 69,694 downwards.
TGTTGATCACGGGATCAAACGAGGGCTGCAGCTTGTTGTTGCGCTTGATGAGCTCCACGCGCGCTAACGTCCGCCACGACGTGAAACCAGGCTTTTCGGGGAGAAATTGGGAAGGCGGCATCAGCCCACCGGCCGGCGGCGAGAGTCCACTCGGGGCGACGGGCGTCACGGCGGTTGCGGCGACAGACATCGCGAGCGCAGCCGCAGCTGCAAACAAACAAAGCAAAACGTGATGGCGTGGGCGATTCATAAACATTCAGAGCGCTTAAGTACGCGAAAGTTGCGCGGCGACGTCGAGTCGATACGCACGAATCAACGTGGGAAGCGATGCTACAAGAGCGAGCAAAACTGCGCTCACCGCGGCGACCGCGAATACGGTGAGACCAAAGCCAATGTTGAGCGCAAGACCCGGCAGCGCCGCATGGGCGAGCCAATAAGCCGCGAGCCCGACCAATACGAGCGCGATTACGGCAGCGCAGACGACGATTGCGAGCGCTTCCGCGATCAGCAATTTGCCGACGTTTGCACGTGAAACGCCCATCGCGCGAAGCAGCGCCACATCAATTTGTCGTCGCTCAAGTGCCTGCGAAAGCGCCGCAAATGTGGCAAGCGTCGCGCTCAAAATGAGCGCAAACGCGAACGCTTTAACGATTACCGCCACCCAGCCAAAATTTGAGAGCAAGCGGGCAGATTCGTTTGCAGGCGAGGTTGCGTGAAGATTCGTCTGGCCGTTGATTTGCCTCGGCAAAGTGGCCATGGCTATCGGTGAGCGTAGCGTGAGTAAGGCGAAAGTCACCTCCGGTTCCGTGCTCGCGGTATGGCCTTCATGAGCAATCCAGACGCTCTCAAGCGGTGTGACCACTAACTCATCAATCACACGCCCAGTCGGCCTCAGTACACCAACGACCGTATACGGATGGCTGTCATGGGCTTCGCCACCCTCCGCCAGGCCGTGCGAGCCGACGAATCGATCGCCGATTTTGAGCTGCAGGCGTTTGGCGACGTTTGCGCCGAGTACCGCGTCGAGCGGTGCTTGAGGAAGGGAGCCTTCGGCGGGGACTGCTTCGTACAGATCGAAGTAGGTGTTTCGGGCGCCAACGATGCGAGCGCCGCCGACGGAATCACCCAACGAAATGGGCTCGGTGCGCGCAATCATAGGATGCGCTGCGAGCTGGTTTACCGCAGACAGCGGAATGTTTCCGTTAGGTACATCGGCGTGATAGATCGCGGCTAAGGTGTTCTGAAGCCCCGAGCCTTTCGCGCCCACCACCAAATCGATGCCTTTGGCCTGCCTCGACGCGTGCGCTTCGAGCGTCTCCTGCAGCCAAACGATCGCAACAATCGACGCGATCGCCATTGCACACAGGGACACGGCGAGTAGAAACGTCCAAAGCGAAGATTCAATGTATTTCCGGGTGAGCCTGATGATCATGGGCGCTCCAAGGAAATGGTGCGAATCGATGCATCATCAGTCGTCAGCTGCCCGACGAATTCGTCGTCGTGCGTGGCGAGCAGCATCGCACCGCCAGCGGACGCGTAGCGCGCGAATGCCTTCGCCACAAGCGCGCTCGATTCGCGATCAAGCGCCGCGCTGGGCTCATCCGCGCAAATGAGCTTGGGATCGGCCGCAAGCGCACGGGCGACGCTTACGCGTGAGGCTTGCCCGACCGATAGCGTCTCTGGCATCGCATGATGCAGCGCACCGAGCCCGAGCGAATCGAGTTGCGAAGCTGCACGACGCTCGTCGCCGTCGTCGTTTCTCGCACCAGCGAAGCGAAACGACAGCAAGGTGTTGTCCATCACGTCTAACGCGGAGAGCAAGTGCACGCGCTGCGGAATCCAAGCCACGGTGCGCGGTCGCAAGCGGTCTCGCGCGGTTTGCTCGAGCCCCGCAATTGACTGCGCTTCAATCGCGGCATCGCCCAGCTCGGGAGGCAACGCTAACACGCCGCAGGCGAGGTGCAAAAGCGTTGACTTACCTGAGCCCGACCGTCCGCGCAGCACGACAATTTCGCCTGCATGCACGTTGAGCGCAGGAAGTGCGATCGTCCGGCCGTTGGCGAACCGAAAACTGGGGACGTTGATTTGAAGTCGGGAATCGGCCATGAAATTTCGGAATTGCTCCAGCCCGCGGAAAAGTAAGCGTTGCGAATCGGTGAAGAAAAAAGGGCCAGCAAAGCCGGCCCCGTGTTTGCGCAACGCTAAGACTTGGCTTAGCCCGCCAAGTTCTTCTCTGCAAACTCCCAGTTCATGAGTTTGTCGATCAACGTTTCAACGTATTTCGCGCGAAGATTTTGGTAGTCGAGGTAGTAGGCATGCTCCCACACGTCGATGGTGAGCAGCGGCGTTTGGCCTTTGGTAAACGGCACTTCTGCATTCGGAGTTTTCACAATCTTGAGCGCGTCGCCCTCTTTTACGAGCCACGCCCAGCCGGAACCGAATTGCGTCATAGCGGCGTTCGCGAATTCCGCCTTGAACTTGTCGTAGTCGCCGAATGATTTGTCAATCAGCGCGCCAATCGCGCCGCCGGGCTTGCCGCCGCCGTTGGGCTTGAGGCTATTCCAGTAAAAAGTGTGGTTCCAAATCTGGGCAGCATTGTTGAACACGCCGACCATGTCCGCTTTGCCTGCGGAATGCTTGATCACGTCAACCAAAGACATCTGCGCGATGTCTTTGCCTTCGGCGAGCTTGTTCAGATTGTCAACGTAGGCTTTGTGATGCTTACCGTGGTGGAAGCTGATCGTGTTGGCCGAAATCAATGGCTCAAGCGCATTGTCGGCGTAAGGCAGGGCGGGAAGGGAGAAGGGGGCACTCATAATTTTTCCTTAAAACTTATCTAGGATAGGGGAGCGAATTTCTGCGCGGTGGCGCGTAACGAGGCGGATGAGATTGATCGGGAAGCGCGCAGCCGTACTGAACGTACGGCGAGCACTGCAGCGATCAAGATCGCCGCCGCAGTAGCGCCAACGCCAGAAATCAGTCGCCGTAGAGTTTTTGCATGCGCTCCCGCCGCTCTTGCGCTTCAATCGAAAGTGTGGCCGTTGGGCGGGCAATCAAGCGGGCAAGACCAATCGGTTCACCCGTTTCTTCGCACCAACCAAAGCTGCCGTCGTCGATCATGCGAATGCATTTATCGACTTTCTTCAAAAGCTTACGCTCGCGGTCACGCGTGCGAAGCTCAAGCGTGTACTCCTCTTCCTGCGTGGCGCGATCAGAGGGATCGGTCGCAACTTCTACGTCGCGCAGATGCTCGCCCGTATCGGTTGCGTTATGCAGGATGGTGCCGCGCAGCTCGACGAGCTTTTCCTTGAAGAAAGCGAGCTGAGCTTTGCTCATGTATTCGCTCTCGGGCTGTTTCATGATCTCAACTTCAGTGAGACCCGCGTATTTTTTGACTCCGTTAAGAGGAATCGCTCCGAGCTTCAAGGGCGTGGGGGCGACAGTGGCAGTGTTCGACTTTGGCACAGGTATAGAGGAGGTTGAAAAAGAGGTAATCGTGGGCGACAAGAGCGCCGTGCCGCGACCGCTCGGTCTCGGCGCGGGCGCTGGCGCGGCAACGTTTGCAGCCGGCGCGGCGGGCTTTGCCGCCTTTGCAACGGCCGCCGCAGCGACGACTGCCGCGTTTGCGGCGGGCGCACTGGCGACTACTTTGGTCGCCTTCGTATTTGTAGGTTTGGTCTCGATTTTGGGTTCAGCCTTTACAGCAGCTTTTTTAGGGGGCACGCTTGCCGCCGGCGCAGCGGGCTTTAATACGGGTTTCGCCGTGGCTTTTGCAGCGGCCACGGCGGTTTTGGCGGCGACAGGCGCGACTTTCACCGCTTTGGGCGGCGCGCTTGGTTTACTCGCACTTTTTGTCTTCGCTGCAGAAGCTGCAGCCGCCTTGGGTGCAGGCTTGGATGCACCCTTGGCTTTCGGGGTAGGTTTCACGCTCACTTTCACCTTCGCTGCGGCTTTTGCCGACGACGGTTTGATCGCGGGTTTTTTCGCGGCTGCGCTCTTACTTTTTGCACTGGTGGCCATGTCGAGACGTACGCTTTCCCTGAATTTTTTTGCGTCGCGCTGCATTGCTGCAGCCTGAGGGACTCGATCGCTTTGCCGTTTCGCTTGTCAAACCGCACAGGCGAACCGGCTAAACGCAGCGGGCGCCGGATTATAGCGAGAGCTCGGTGACGTGCTGAGACACGACCGATTCTCCCAATTCCTCTATGCCTCGATCTACTGCGCGTCTCTCTGGACTTGCGACCGTGAACCGCCGATGAGTGTAACCATAGTCAAATTGGCGAAAATCCAGTAATTCCTGATTTGCCGCGTTTTAACCATGTATTTGTCTCTTGGTCGCAGGGACGCAACGCCGCGCAACTCTATCGCTTTCCTGTTTGAATCCAACGCTATTGCTCATGACCCACCAAATCACGCTCACTCGTCCTGATGATTTTCACGTTCACCTCCGAGACGGAGAAGGGCTTCGCGCAGTAGTGCCGCTCACAGCGAGCCAGTTTGAGCGGGCGTTGGTGATGCCCAATCTGAAGCCTCCCGTCACCACCGTCACTCAAGCGGAGGCCTATGCGGGCCGCATCCAGGTGGCGCTGGAGCCCGGCCAATCCTTTACGCCCTTGATGACGCTCTACTTAACCGACAACACGCCGCCCGACGAAATCGCGCGGGTGGCTGAAAGTCCGGTCGTGCACGCTCTCAAGTACTACCCCGCGGGCGCGACCACAAATTCCGATTCCGGCGTGACCGATTTAAAGAAGGTGTACAGCGTGTTGGACGCGATGCAGAAGCACGGCGTGGTGCTTTGTTTGCATGGTGAGGTGACGCATCACGAAGTAGATGTGTTTGATCGCGAAGCGCAATTCGTTGACACGCTATTGCAGCAAATCGTGCGCGATTTTCCCGCGCTCAAAGTGGTGGTCGAACACATCACAACCTCTGAGGCGGCCGATTTCGTGCGCGCCGCGGGTGACCATGTTGCAGCGACGATTACACCGCAGCATCTGCTCTACAACCGAAACGCAATTTTCACTGGGGGTATTCGTCCGCACTTTTATTGCTTGCCGATCCTCAAACGCGAAACGCATCGGCAATCCTTGATCGCGGCAGCAACGTCTGGCTCACCGAAGTTTTTCTTGGGCACCGACAGCGCGCCGCATGCCAAAGGCACCAAGGAAAACGCCTGCGGTTGCGCGGGCTGCTTCACGGCACACGCTGCGATGGAGCTCTACGCCGAAGCCTTCGAAACCGCCAACGCGCTCGACAAACTAGACGATTTCGCGAGCCGATTCGGTGCTGAGTTTTACGGTTTGCCACGAAATAAACAAACAGTCACGCTCACCAAAACCGAATGGACGCCGCCCACCGAATTTGCATTTGGCTCCGACACGGTCGTCGCCTTAACAGCAGGGCAAACGCTTCGCTGGAAACTAAGTTGATTTAGTCGCTTTTAATCGCTCTCGCCCAGCGAAGTGTGGGCATGAAGAAAAAAGCAATGCGGTTTTGGAAAGTACAGAAAAGCTGCACCCCACAAAGTCTCTCGTTAAGTTCCACCGGCTCGAAATTGCTCACGGTGGCCCTGCTCTGACTGGCAGCGATCAACGTTTTACTCAATCGCAATCCAAGGCGCGCTGCTCGCGGGATTGAATCGGCGTTCCCCTCGAAAAGGTTCGCACCCCCACGATCACGCCAACGACCAAAATCGCGATGCCCAGCGCCTCAAACAAGCTCGGCGCGCGGGCGTAAACCACGTAGGCGTAGCCCAGCGCCGCGAGCGTTTCAAACACGATGAGTTGTCCGGTGAGCGCAGTGGGTGTGTTCTTGCTCGCGATGTTCCAAAGTAATGTGCCGAGCCATGACGCGCTGAAGCCGATGACAAACATGAGCATCCAAAACTTATCCGCGGCGTCACCGAAGCGGTTAAAGCCAAACGTAGCATGGCCGCTCAATTCGTAATAACTCATGAGGCCGACGAAACCGACGAGGGCGATGGGCAGCGTCACGAGCCCTTGAGCGCTCGCCCAGGTCATCGATGAATGCTGGTTGTGCTGCTGCAACCAGCGCGCGTTATGAATCGGATACCAAGTCCAGGCTGCAACCGCGATCCACGCGAGCGTGGCCCCGAGCGCGTAGCTCGAAAAACTTCCAGTTTCCGCGACGCGCTTCAATTGATCTGCATTTACGAACAGAAGTCCCGAAGCGATCAGGAGCAATGACGGTGCGAGCGACTTCCAGGAAAAAGACTTTGCCACCCCCAAGTTGGAACAAATAGCGATCACCACAGGCAAAGTGCCAATGATGAGCGTTGGCAATGGCGCGCCCGCCATCTGAATTGCGGCAGAGAGGGCGAGGTAATAAAGAAAATTTCCAATCAGCGAAAGCTTCGTTGCGATCCACCAATCGCTTTTCGAAAGCGCACGCAGCTCGCGCCGAAACCACCACGCGATCGGCAACGTCACCAAACCGAATGCGAGGTAGCGCCCAAGGGTCAGAAGCGTGGCCGGATAAGTTGGCAAAAGAAGCGGGGCGACGAAGACGAGCCCCCAGAGTAGACCCGCACCGAGTGCGGCCGCGATACCTATTGCCAAAGAGGGGGGGCGATTCATCACAGGATTCTAGGGAAACGCTGAACAACTCGTGCACGGGGGAGGCAATCTTGCCGGTCCGCCGCAAAGCGTCCTCCGAGGTCGACGATCAGAAACCCCATAATTTTTCAACATAAGCCTCTCGATACCTCAGAATTTTGGGCTGCCAGCGCATCCCAATCCGCCGCGAGTCGCATCACGCAGACTTATTCAGCGTCTCCCTCAGAACTCGTCGGCTAACCGCCACCTACACGCTGGCAATCTTCGCGCTGTCTGTACTCCATGGGCGAGTTGTTCAGATGTGCCGAACCAGATCGATGCCGTACGCTCACCGAAGCGTTTACTCAACCCGAAAGGACGTGTGCGGGCAGGGATGGGTTATGCTGCCGCTAGCTCGGCACAGCTCGTGTCGGGTCATGTAAATAAGAGGGAAATTGGATGAAACTTGCGACCATCGTAGCCGCCAGCGCTATTGCGTTTTGTGTATCGAGCATCACGCCGATGACAGTGAGCCCGGTAGAGGCAAAAACGAGTACTCAGAAGAAGCAAGAAAGCAAAGCGAAGGCTGCGAAAGCGAATTCAGCAGCGAAATCGAAGCAACGTAAAGCAGCGAGCGCAGCGAAGAAAAAGAAATAGAAGAAAATAGGGACTTTGAATTTATCTGTGCCGCAGTGATGCGGCATTTTTGTATGAGCCCTAAGAAAATCGGAATCATCGGCGCAGGCACCATGGGTAACGGCATTGCGCAGGCGTGTGCTGTGGCGGGCATTGATGCCCTCATGATGGACGTCAATCCAGCCGCGCTCGAAAAAGGCGTCGCCACGGTAAGCAGCAGCCTTGAACGCCTGCTCAAGAAAGAAAAAATCACGGCTGAGCAAAAAGCGGCGGCGCTTGCAAAAATTGCAACGACGACAGCGCTTGCCGATCTCGCAAGCTGTGATTATGTGATCGAAGCAGCCACAGAGAATGAAGCGCTCAAAGTCAAAATCCTTAAAGACCTCGATGCGATCTTGAAGCCTGAAACGATCATCGCAACCAACACCTCGTCGATCTCAATCACGCAACTTGCCGCTGCGACAAAACGCGCTGACAAATTCATCGGCATGCACTTTTTTAATCCAGTGCCATTGATGGCGCTGGTCGAGCTCATTCGCGGCCTCGCCACGAGTGACGCAACACTCGAAACGGCGAAGACGCTAACGATTGCGTTGGGCAAAACCCCGATTACGGTGAAGAATTCACCAGGATTCGTCGTCAACCGCATTTTGTGTCCGATGATCAATGAAGCGATTTTCTGCTTGCAGGAAGGGCTTGCAACCGCTGAAGACATCGACGCCGGCATGAAACTCGGCACCAATCAACCGATCGGCCCACTCGCATTAGCCGACATGATTGGCCTTGATGTGATGATCGCCGTGATGAACGTCTTCTATGAAGGCTTCAACGATCCGAAATACCGTCCCGCACCGTTGCTTAAGGAGATGGTTGCGGCGGGGTACTTGGGTAGGAAGACGGGCAAGGGCTTCTACACCTACGCGTGATGCTCAACACTGCTGACATCGCAAAGTTCCGCCACTTGGAAGAGGCGCTCTGGATTGCAGAAACTCGCTTCGACCCGAGCTACATGAACGCAATCTTTGCGCCAGACTTTTTTGAGATTGGTCGGTCAGGGCGCGTGTGGTCGCGTGACCAGCTTCTTAACAAAAGCGCGCCTTCGATTGATGCCGTGTTGCCGCTACCTAGTTTTGCGGTTAGAGAAATTACGTCTGATGTGGTTCAAGTAACCTATGTGAGCCAAGTGACCTACGACGACACCGTCGAATACGGTCGCCGCTCCTCAATCTGGTCGCGAGCGGATACGAAAGCCGGCTGGCAATTGCGATTTCATCAGGGTACTCCGTTTGTGCCGGAGTTGAACTGATGGTGAAAGGCGCTCACCGTGTCTGAGCGTTTCGAAACGATTGACCTCGTGCGCGGGTGGGCGCTGCTTGGTGTAGCGATCATCAACGTGCATGCGATGGCGCGCGGCTGGACCAATCACTATGCGCTGGATTTAGCTGACACGTGGTACGACACTTTGACCGAGTACGTTGTCGGTAGTTTCTTTGCACATCGCGCTTTTCCGTCGCTCGCGTTTTTGCTCGGTGCGGGCATTGCGCTCCAATGGCGTGCGCTGAACGCTAACAGTATGCTCGCCCCCGGTGCGGCGCTTCGTGTGCTGCGGTGCCGCTACGCAGCGCTCTTGCTACTTGGGGTGTGTCACGGGCTGCTGCTATGGCCCGGAGACATCGTTTCGTCGTATGCGCTCATCGTGCTCGTTCTGCTCTGGCGCTGGCCGAAGGATTCGAAAGGCTTGCTTCGATGGGTGCGCGTGCTTGGCGCGCTGGTGATCCTCGTTTATGCGCTTGCAGTTTTCGGCATCGCGACGACGGCGGCGCAGGAATCGCCACTTTCCTTCCCTTCGTTTGCGTACTCGCCCTGGTCGCTTGCCCTTCGTATGCATCCCACTGAGTATTTCTCATACGGATTGATCCAAAGCACGTTGCCGGAGGTTTGGTTCGCCATTACATTGGGCGTCATGATCGGCCAATCCGGCGCGCTCGAACGCTGGTTGCGCGGCGAAGCAATCGCGCGCATGTGGTTCGCGTTCGGCTTCGCATCATTTGCAATCGGCACCGCGCTAGAGCTCGCATCCTCTCGGCTTGGCGCGTGGGACTTTACTTATCCCGACGGGCTCGGCGGTGCACTCTTCACGCTTGGCTTGCCGCTAGCTTCGGTGGGCAGCGTTTTCGTCTTGCTAGCGCTCGCACGTGCATGGCCCACCGCTCGCGCCCGAGCCGTGCGCGAAACACTGATCGCAGCAGGCAAAGCGCCGTTAACGATGTTCTTTGGCATGTCGATGGGCTTGATTCCTATCTTTCACGCGTCCTTCGCGGATTGGCACGCAGAGATGGGCCGCGCCGCGTACACCGCCGTTGCCGTGGTGATGTTCGCGCTGCTAGCGAAATTCGTCTCTGCTTGGTTTGCCGCAGGTCATGCCCGTGGCCCGGCCGAACTGGCTTGGATGCGGTTGGCGGACGCGCTATCTTCGCGTGGCGGCTCGCTCCGTGACGCGCCGGGCGCTTGAGCCGTGGCAACGCTCTTCCCACGCACAAGGCCGAATGGCACAATGCGACGAATCCGTGTTTCTCAGTCGGGAGTGTTGGCGATGAAAATCTTACGTATGACTGCCGTGGCGGCAGTGACCCTCTCGGCGCTGGCGGCGTCGAGTTACGCTGATATTTGCTACCTCGTCTATGATCGAAACGACCAAGTGGTCTATCGCGACATGCGCTCGCCGATTGATCTGTCTGGGCCGATTGGGCCTCAAGTGAATGCGCGTTGGCGCGGCGGCGCGCTCGTGATTGTCGGCAACGCGGATCGGTGCATCCCGCTCGATAGCGTGGATCTGCGCACCGTCGCTAACCTCGTGAAGCCCGACGCAGCCGCACCCCAAGCCGCTGCGCCGAAAGCTGACCCTGCGAAGGCGCCGAAAGCCGCCGCGAAGAAGGCTGGCTAGGCAAGCAAAGGCTTGACAGCCGAGGCCCGGGGCTGCGGCTTTGGTCGAATTAGGCGGCTTCTTTCATGAGCAAGCCATCAATGAATCAGGGCGAGCGCGAAGAAAACAAGCATCAGGAATTACGTAAAAAAGCGACGCTAGCCCCAATAAAGCTTAGTGTTGGATACGATCGCTAGCGCCGATGGGCGTACGTCGCATTTAGCCGCTCGGCGATGTAGTCGGCGCATTGAATCGGCGGGTATCTGGCGGGGCGCATCGCACTAACGCAACTGGGAAGCGCCTCAACGCGGGCTTCCGGATTCGCATCCAAAAAGAACGCCACCGAAAATCGCTCGCGACCGATGGGGTTCACCACGCGGTGCGGTGTTGAGACGTACACGTCGTTAGTCCAACGCATCAAACAATCGCCAACGTTTACGATCAGCGCGCCTTCGATTGTGGGGGCGGTGATCCATTCGGCATCGCGCGTTTGCACCTCTAAGCCGCGTGCATCGTCGGTGGCTAAAAGCGTGAGATTGCCGTAATCGGTGTGCACACCAGCGCCTGATTGCCCTGGGGCGTAGCTCGCAGGGCGCGGCGGGTAATGCAGTAAGCGGAGCGTTGCGAGCGGTCGGTCCAGTTTGTCTTCAAAAAATGATTCGTCGAGCCCGAGGTCAAGCGCGATCGCCCGATGCAGCGTGCGCCCGAGGGCGTGACAGGCAGAAAAGTACTCCAGCATCGTTTCGCGAAACGTTGGGCAATCTGCGCTTGAAGGCCACACATTGACGCCGCGAAACGGGCGGCCGGCAAGCACTTCTGGATCATTCACCGGGAGATTAAGCCCCAGATTGAACCCTTCTTTGACATCGCCCGGTTTCGTTGGATCGAGCTGCTCTTCCATAAGGCCCACATAGCCCCGGTTGTGCGGTGAATGTTTGATCGAAAGCGCTTCTTTCGCCGATCGCTCAAGCGCAAAAAATCGATGAGATTCAGCGAAAACATCGGCAATTAAGTCGCGCGAAACGCTGTGATTCGTTAATACGAAAAAACCAATGCCGCGCGCGGCCGCGCCGATATGCTGCCCGAGTGTTGCCGTGGAGCTGATCGTGGCAAGATCGATAATGGGAATTAACGAACCCACTGCATCTCCTCCTGCTTTTCCATCCACTCGGTTTCGAGTGCGTCAATCGCTGACGCCAGTTCACCGCGTTCGCGGGATTTGTCGCCTAGGCTCGCGGCGTTTGCTTCCGAATAGGCGTCTTCGGACGCGAGCCACACGTCAAGCGTGTCGCGTGTCTTCGTGAGCTTCGCGAGTTCTTTCTCGATGGCATCGATGCGCTTTTGTAGCGGCTTCCTCAAGTTGGCGAGTCGCTGTCTTTCCTCTGCATCTTCGCGCTTTTCTTCTTTCACAGATAGGGCGGGCGCGGTATCGGACTTCGCTGGTTTGTCTTTTGCAGGTTTCGCGCGCTGCTCGCGCAACCAATTGCGGTAGTCGTCGAGATCACCCTCGAAGGGCTTCACGGTTTTATCGGCAACAAGCCACAACTCATCGCAACAGGCGCGAAGGATGTGGCGATCATGCGCCACGACCACGAGCGCCCCTTCATAGTCTTGCAAAGCGAGCGTGAGCGCTTGTCGCATTTCCATATCAAGATGGTTGGTCGGTTCATCGAGCAACAAGAGATTCGGGCGCTCATAGACGAGCATCGCCAACACTAGACGCGCGCGCTCACCGCCCGAGAACACACCGACCGGCTCGCTCACGCGATCACCGCGAAAATCGAAGCCGCCTAGAAAATTGCGCAAGTCTTGCTCACGCGATCGCGTGTAGCCGCGCGTCTCGACGAGCTGCTTGTCGAGCTGATCAAGGTGCCACATCGCGGATTCGTCGTTTCGCAACTGCTCTAGCTGATGCTGCGCGAAATACGCGATTTTTAGATGCTGACCTTCGATGCGCTCGCCCGTGCGCTCGCGCAATTCGCCAGCAATCGCTTTCACCAGCGTCGATTTACCCGCCCCGTTTTTGCCAAGCAAACCAATGCGCGAATTCGGTAGCAACGAAAACTTTACTTTCTCAAGAATGTTTTTCTCGTCGTAGCCCAGCGAAACGTTGTCGAACTTGAGCAACTGACGCGGTTCACCCTCGGGTTTTCTGAATGAAAATGAAAACGGTGAATCGACGTGCGCCGCAGAAATGCGCTCCAGTTTTTCAAGCGCCTTCATCCGGCTCTGTGCTTGCGCGGCTTTTGTCGCCTTCGCCTTGAAGCGCGTGATGAAAGATTCCAAATGTTTGATCGTGCGCTGCTGTTTCTCGTAAGCCCCTTGTTGCACTTCAAGCTCAACCGTGCGCTGCGCCTCGAAGCTTTCGTAGTTACCGGTGTAGAGCTTTAGTGTGGCGGGCGCTTTCGGATTGCTCGTATCAAAAAACAAGATTTGATTCGACACGCGATCAATGAAATCTCGATCATGCGTGATCACGAGCAATGTGCCAGCGTAGCGCGAGAGCCAATCTTCGATCCACAATACTGCATCCAAATCCAAATGGTTTGTTGGCTCGTCGAGTAAGAGCAGATCGCTGCGACACATCAGCGCTTGCGCCAGGTTAAGTCGCATTCGCCAGCCACCCGAAAACTCGGCGACTGCGCGGCTTTGCATGTCGTGTTCAAAACCCAGACCTGCCAGCAATTCCGCCGCGCGCGCGGGGGCTGCGTAGCCGCCAATCGTTTCCAGATGCGAATACAAATGCGCAAGGATCTCGCCGTGTTTTGATGCATCGGCATTGGGATGTTCGTTTTCAGCGGCGAGCTGCGCTTCGACATCGCGCAGTTCCACGTCGCCATCAAGCGCGTATTCCAGCGCCGTCTTGTCGCTCGGCGGCGTTTCCTGTGCCACATGCGCGATCACCCAACCGTTAGGCATCGCGATTTCGCCGCGCTCAGGCGTGAGTAATCCTCTCAAGGCTGCAAACAGCGTCGATTTACCCGCGCCGTTCGCGCCGACAATCCCGACTTTGCGCCCCGGATTGAGAGTGATGTTGGCGCGGTCAATGAGAACGGTCGTAGAGCGGGCGAGGGTGAGGTCGGTCAGTCGAAGCATGCATGAATTTTGCCTGCAAGCGGCAGACGCCCAGTTTCTCAGACCGTCATTCCTCCCAGCCTGCGGGGGATAGACCTTCTGACGGAAACTGAGTCCGGGTAGCGAACTGCCGTGAGCACCATGCGCTTTCCGTATGAAATCCACAGAACACGCAATCGCCGCCTATGATTGGATGATGCACCTCGCCATCCTCACCTTCGACGGTTTCAACGAACTCGATTCATTCGTCGCACTCGGCGTGCTCAATCGTGTGAAGAAGCCCGATTGGCGCGTTTCGATTTGCTGCCCGAGCGACACCGTCACGTCGATGAACGGTGTGACGATTCACGCGCAGTCTCGCCTAGATGCAGTGCCTACGGCTGACGCCGTGCTCGTAGGAAGCGGCATCAAAACGCGCGACATCGCAAACGATTCAGCGATCATGAGCCAGTTAAAGCTCGATCCCTCGCGCCAATTGATCGGCGCACAATGCTCGGGAACGCTGCTGCTCGCGAAACTTGGGTTGCTCAGCGGCGTTCCGGCTTGCACCGATCTCACAACCAAACCGTGGGTTCAGGAAGCAGGGCTCGATGTCTTGAATCAACCCTTCTTCGCTGAGGGCAACGTCGCCACGGCCGGCGGCTGCTTCTCCGCGCCTTATCTCGCGGCTTGGTTCATCGCGCGGCTCCACGGAGTCGGTGCTGCGAGAGAGGCGCTGCATTACATCGCGCCCGTCGGCGAAAAAGAGAGCTATGTCGAGCGGGCGATGGGGAATGTTGAGCCGTATGTCGTTTTACCGAGCGGCGCGTAGAAAAATGTTCGGACACTCAACTACTAGGTTTTCCGACGCGAGCGAGCTTTGATCAAGTAGCCGACACCCGTAGCGCCAAGGAAGAGTGCCGCGCCCATTGGGGCAAGGTGGCAAAGGACGATTCCCACCACAAGGCAAGTGATCGCAGACGCAAAGAACTGAAAGGCTAGGTCTCTTTGCACAACCCAATCGGAAAGCGTCAGGTTTCCATACTTGTCTTCTTGCATTTGCAAAGCCGAGACCCAGTAGCGTGCGCGAAAATTGAGCCCCAATCCGACGGCTGCAGCGATCACCCAGCCACCCATGTAGAGACTCGCGAGGAGCGCGTCGTTAGATAGTTCCGAAAACGCGAAAATGAGACTCGTCATTAGCCCCTGCGAACACACAATCTTCCACGTTTTGAGATGAAGAGTCTCGGGCTCTTTCTCGAAGCTGATGCAGGCCTGACTCGCTAACGCTTTGTTGTAGCCTTTGATCAGCAGAATATTGACCGTGAAAACGAGAATCCAAATCAGCAGAAGCGCAAGGTTTGACAATGGCATCTCTGACCAGAGCAGATTTCGGAGGTAGGTGTCGATTGAAGACGTCATGCACGGATCTCAAACTCATAATCAATCACCAACGGCGCATGATCCGAAAACTTCTCTTCGAGGTAAATCGACGCCTTCTTTGCGGTTGATGCGATGCCTGGCGTTGCGATTTGGTAGTCGAGTCGCCATCCGACGTTGTTGGCATACGCATTGCCGCGATTGCTCCACCACGTGTATTGCTCGGGGCGTGGGTCTAATGTTCGATGCACGTCGACGAAGCCGATTTCGTCGAAGACGTGCGTGAGCCACGCGCGCTCGTGCGGCAGGAAGCCAGAATTTTTCTGATTGCTTCGCCAGTTTTTCAGATCGATTTCTTTGTGCGCGATATTGAAATCGCCGCAGATCACGACCTCTTTGCCGCCCTTTCTGAGCGTTTTTAGATGCTGCGGAAACGCGTTCAGAAAGCGGTCTTTGCTGGCTTGTCGCTCCGGCCCCGCCGCGCCGGAGGGTAAATAAAGCGAAATGACCACAAGTTTGCCGAGATCAGCTTCAAGATAGCGGCCTTCTCGATCAAACTCTTCGACGCCGAAACCTTTTTTGACGCTCGCCTTGTGCGGCGTCCACAATCCAGTACCGGCGTAGCCTTTCTTTTCGGCGGAAAAGAAATGGCCGGTGGCTTTTTTTACCTTGTGTAGTTCTTCGGGCACGTCCTCCACGTTCGCTTTAAGCTCTTGCAGGCAGAAAACATCCCAGCCGCGCAGTCGCGACATCCATTCGGCGAGACCTTTGTTGTGCGCCGAGCGTATGCCGTTGGCGTTTAATGTGACGATGCGCATGGGCGATTTACCGTACAAAATAGTCGTAACGCTCGATTTTCCATGACGGGCGCACTTTTTGCGTTTATTCCATCTATGGCTTCAGAAAACAATTTTCGCCAACAGTTTTTGCAGTTTGCGCTCTCGTGCGATGCGCTGCGTTTTGGCGAGTTCAAAACCAAGTCGGGTCGGCTTTCGCCCTATTTTTTCAATAGCGGCCAGTTCAATACCGGCGAGGCCCTGAGCGCGCTGGGCGGATACTTTGCGGAGGCGTTACTGGCGTCGAAAGTGTCGTTTGATATGGTGTTTGGGCCTGCTTATAAAGGCATCACGTTAGTTTCGGCGCTCGCCATTGGGCTTGCCCAAAAAGGTCACAACGTCCCTTTCGCGCATGATCGGAAGGAAGCGAAAGATCATGGCGAAGGCGGAATCATCGTGGGCGCGCCACTCAAAGGGCGTGTCGTGATCGTTGATGACGTAATTACAGATGGCGCGGCAAAGCGAGCATCCATTGAACTCATTCGTTCGCAGGGCGCGACGCCCGCCGCTGTGCTCATCATGGTGGATCGGATGGAGCGCGGCAGCGGAA
This sequence comes from Betaproteobacteria bacterium, assembly GCA_013298145.1. Lineage (GTDB taxonomy): Bacteria > Pseudomonadota > Gammaproteobacteria > Burkholderiales > Casimicrobiaceae > Casimicrobium. The sequence continues at coordinate 53,758 of JAAFJO010000004.1, read as the reverse complement.
GCAGGTCAGCCGTGCAGGAACTTGAAGCGGATTACGGCATTCCCGTGATCTCAATAGCGTCTTTAAACGATGTGATGACCATGGTTTCGAATGATCCGAAACTGATGGAATTTACGCCGAAAATAGATGCGTACAGGACTCAGTATGGCGTCGCTTAACCACCGCTCACCCGTGCTCACAGGATTGCTCGTGCTGCCGCTTGTTGTTTTTGCGGCAAATGCGTCTGCGCAGCTCTACAAATGGACCGATGAAAACGGCAAAGTGCACTATAGCGATACCGTTCCGCCGAGCGCGACTGACCGTGCGCGCAAGGAAATGCGCCCAGACGGAACGGTAAAAAAACAAGTGGATCGCGCGCTTACGCAGGAGGAGCGCCGAATCGCTGCTGCGAAAGCGGCTGAGGACGAGAAAGAACGTATTGCTCGCGAAGAGCGTGAACGTAAAGACCGCGCCTTGCTTTCGACGTATACGAGCCTCGTGGACTTTGACCGCGTGCGTGACCGGGCGCTCACACTCGCGGATGGCGAGCTCACTGCATTGAGAAAGCAAGAAGCTTCGACGAGCGCGGCGCGAGAGGCGCTACAGAAGCAAGCAGACACCCATAAAAAGGGCCCTCCGCTCAAGCTGAAGAGCGACCTTGAGGCCTCAGAGAAAGACCTCACGGCGGTGCGCCGCTTACTCGAGCGGAAAACGAAGGATCGCGAAACACTCGCGGCGAGCTACAGCACGGAGCGCGGGCGGCTAGCCGATCTCATCGCGGCTGATACCGCCGCCAAGGCGGCCGCTCGCGGAGATGCGCCCAAGCGCTAGGGTGTGAGCGTTGCCCGCGATTCTTGTGCTCGCGCTATGCTCGCGAAATGGATATTGCCTTTCACATTGACCCCCTTGAACAGCTCAAGGCCTACAAAGATTCATCAGTTGCCATGATGCGCGCGGCCGCTGCGCGCGGACATCGTGTGTTTGCGATTGAGCCCGGCCACGTATTCTCGCGTGCAGGCCGAGTGCAAGCGGTGTCTCGCGAGCTCACCATCGCGATTGCGCACGATTCGCGTGACCACACGACAAATTGGTATGGCGCGGGAGAACCGTCAACCCGCGCATTGAGCGAGTTTTCTGCAGTGATCGAGCGCAAAGATCCGCCGTTCAACATGGAATACGTCTATCACACGTATTTATTTGAGCGGGCCGTTGATCAAGGCGCACACGTCTTCAACTCGCCTCGCGCCATACGCGATAACAACGAAAAAATGGCGATCTTGAAGCATGCCGACATGATCGCGCCGACGGTGGTTACGCGCTCCGCGGCGATATTGCGCGAATTCGTGGCCGAACATCGCGATGCCATTTTCAAACCGCTCGATGGCATGGGCGGAAGCGGGATCTTTCGCGTGCGTGAGAACGACGCAAACCTGGGCGTGATCATCGAGACGCTAACAGCGCTTGGCACTCAGTCCATTATGGCGCAGCGCTATCTGCCAGAAATCATAGACGGCGATAAGCGTATTTTATTGATCGGTGGCCAAGTAGTGCCGTTCGCTTTAGCGCGAATTCCGATGATTGGCGAAACGCGTGGCAACATGGCCGCGGGCGGTAAGCCTGTGGTGCGCGAATTTTCCGAGTCTGATCGCCGAATTGCCGAGACGATGGCAAAGCGCCTATGGGCGGAAGGCCTGTTCCTGGTGGGTCTCGATGTCATTGGTGAGCGTGTGACGGAGATCAATGTGACGAGCCCCACCGGGTTTGTCGAAATCGAAAAGCAAACAGGATTTAACGTGGCCGAGCTATTCGTGCAACGACTGGAACAAATACTCCAGTCGCAATAGTGGTTTTCTGTCGCAGTGCAGCAATATGTTTGCTACCATGCCGCACCAGTTTGACGCGGCGATGTACCGGGTCGGCGTAAGCGCTCCGTTGGGCGCGTGTTCGAGGGAAAGGCTAGTCTCATCCTATGATCGGTGTGTTGATCATTGCGCACGGCAATCTCGGTGATGCACTTATCGGGTGCATGACGCATGTGCTGGGCAGACGCCCCGAGGCGGTGGCTGCGCTTTCTGTGGCCGCAAACGACTCTCCACGCGACTTAGTGCCAGTTGCAAAGCGCATGATTGAATCGTTGGATGATGGCAGTGGCGTACTCATCATTACCGATATTTTCGGCGCGTCTCCGGCCAATTTAGCGGCGAAGCTCATTGATAGCGGTCATGTCGAAGCGGTGGCGGGCGGCAATGTTCCGATGCTCATTCGCGCGATGACCTACCGAGGCAAAGGGATGGACACGCTGCTGAAGCGCGTGGTTGCTGGCGGTTGCGAAGGCGTCTTTCACATTGAAGCCGATCCGATCATCGGCCCCTGCGTCGCAAAATCAAGCGCAAACGAAGGGCTGCCTGCCAGCAACCGTCATTAAGATAGACCTATTCACCGCGACTTCGAGCCCGTGTCACTCCTTCGAGAATCCTCAAAACCCGGCGTATCGCCGTCTGTTCTGATGGTTTCAAGGATTGTTCGCGGAGTTATCAGCGCTGGCTGCATTTAGGCGCGGTGGTTACGGTTCACTAATCGCCTTTGGGGGAAACAACGGCATGCTGCGACGCGATATCGAGATCATTAACAAGCTTGGGTTGCACGCTCGTGCCTCGGCCAAGCTCACCCAGCTCGCCACGAGTTTCAAGAGCGAGGTCAATCTCGAACGTAACGGCCGCCGTGTCAATGCGAAGAGCATCATGGGCGTGATGATGCTCGCAGCCGGGAAGGGCAGCACCATCGCCATTGAGACAGAGGGCGAAGACGAGGCCGCCGCGATGGAGGGCGTGGTCGCGCTGATCAATGATAAGTTTGGCGAAGGCGAATAGATTTTCTTTGCCGCCCTTTCGATAGTCGGGCGAGCGGCTTTTGTGCCTCAAAGACGATAAATGTGCCGAAATCGTTCTTACCCCAGTAAAAAGGGGTTTACAACGATGTTCTTATTCACTCTCCTCGGCGGATCACGCTGAGCGCTTCGCATTCGCGCGCCGATTCGTCGTAAGCAGGCACGGCGTGACTTCAGACTTCCGCAGGCGAACCGGGTAAACGTGAGTTCCGTGTGAGCAGCAGTCACCCGATAGAATTCAGGGTTAACTTTTTGATTTGTTTTGGGATTTCTTCATGATTGGTACAGCCTACGCGCAAGCCGCTGGGGGCGGCGCAACCGGGAGCGAATTTCTCTCGCTGTTGCCGATGATCGGTATTTTTGTCGTTTTTTACTTTTTGTTGATTCGTCCGCAGCAAAAGCGTGCGAAGGAGCAAAAAGCGATGCTTGGTGCATTGGAAAAGGGCGATGAGGTGGTGACCGCGGGTGGCATCGTAGGAAAAGTCACAAAGCTTGACGAAAACTATGTCACGCTGCAAGTGGGTGGCGGAAACGAAATTGCATTCCAGCGGAACGCTGTGACTGCCCTCTTGCCTAAAGGCTCGATCAAAGCGATGTAGCGCTTTGATGCGCGGCAAAGTGATTTGTCGGCCGTGACCGCAACTGATGCGGCAACGGCCATCGTTTCTGTCGCGATTGAGTCGCCGCACCTCGGTGCGGCTCAGCACGCGCCGGCGCTCGCCGCGTAGTCTAAGAAGTTAATGACCCTCCACCGCCCGAAGTCTGGGCCTTGAATTCTCGAATCGGCGTCCCACGTCGATACACGAGATACGCAAACAGGATTCGCCATGAATCGTTACCCGCTCTGGAAATACGCAATCATGATCGTCGCAATGGCGATTGGATTGCTCTACACCGTTCCCAATTTCTTCCCGCAGGTGCCTGCGGTGCAAGTTTCAACCAACAAGCCCAATGTGAAACTTGACAATGCGCTTCTCGGGCGCGTCGAGGCAACGCTTAAAACGGCTGGGGTGCCGGTTGGCTATTCTGCGCTCGACCCAACCGGCGTTCACATTCGCTTTCAAGGCGGCGACACGGTAACGCAGCTGAAAGCGCGTGATGCGCTGTTGAAGGAGCTCAACCAAGGCGTGGCGGACGGAACCGGCAGCTACATCATCGCATTGACCAACGAGTCGACCGTTCCGAAATGGATGCAATCGATGAATGCGCTGCCTATGTTCTTGGGGCTTGATTTGCGCGGCGGCGTTCACTTCCTGATGCAAGTGGATATGAAAGGCGCGCTTGACCGCGCTGCAGATCGCAACATGCAAGATATCCGCTCACTGCTGCGCGAGAAGCGCGTGTCGTATGGCGGCGTCAGTAAATCGGGTGAGACGCTCGTCGTGCAATTCAGTGACGCTGCAGAGCGCGACAAAGCGCAAGTCGCAATCACAACTGCCAACACTGATCTTTTGCTTCGCGAAGAGGGCTCGGGAGGCGATCTCCGCCTGGTCGTCACCTTGAAAGAGGAGGCGAAGAAAAAGCTGGCTGACGCAGCCATTGAGCAAAACCAAAAAGTGCTCAATAACCGGATCAACGCACTGGGTCTGACTGAGCCGATCATCCAACGGCAAGGCGTTGATCGCATCGTGATTCAGGTTCCCGGTGCATCAGACCCAGCGCGATTGAAGGACGTGATCGGCCGCACCGGTACGCTCGAATTTCGCCATGTAGAGGCGCACGTCGGCAAAAACTCAGCGCAGCTTGATGCAGCCAAAAACGGCAGCGTACCCTTCGGGCTCGAGCTCCTGACGGATCGCCAAGGCGAGCAAATTCTCGTTCGCAAACAGCCGATCATCACCGGCGAGCGAATTTCAAGCGCTGAACCCGCATTCGACGGGCAAAACAACCAGCCTATCGTTCGCGTTTCGACCGACAGCCAAGGCGCACGCATCCTGCGCGAACACACCAGCCAAAACATCAAAGAGCGCATGGCGATTGTGCTCATTGAAAAAGGTAAAGCGGAAGTGATCACCGCGCCAACGACGCAAAGCGAGCTCGGTGCTCAATTCCAAATCAGCGGCAACATGACGACGCGCGAGACGAGTGACATTGCACTGCTCATTCGTTCAGGCTCCATTGCAGCGCCGATGGAAATCGTTGAAGAGCGGACTGTCGGCCCAAGTCTTGGCGCGGAGAACATCGAGCGTGGATTTGATTCGGTGAAGTGGGGCTTCGTCGCGCTTGCAGCGTTTATCGTGGTGTACTACATGGTGATGGGGCTGATTTCAGCGATTGCGCTCGCGGTCAATCTGTTGCTGCTGGTCGCCATTCTCTCGATGCTTCAGGCAACGCTCACATTGCCAGGCATCGCTGCGATCGCGCTCACGCTTGGTATGGCGATCGACGCGAACGTGCTGATCATGGAGCGCATCCGGGAGGAGTTACGCGAGGGTGCCAAGCCCCAGGAAGCGATATCCGCCGGTTTTGATCGTGCCTGGGCAACGATTCTTGACTCCAACATTACAACGCTGATTGCTGGTATCGCACTTTTTGCATTCGGCTCGGGACCGGTGAAGGGGTTCGCCGTCGTGCACTGCTTGGGTATTCTCACGTCAATGTTCTCTGCGGTGTTTTTCGCGCGTGGCATCGTGAATCTTGTCTACGGCGCCCGTAAAAAGCTTGAGAAGATTTCAATCGGGACGGTGTGGCGCCCTGACGAGGTCGTCACTAAACCCGCAACGCTCGACGCGCAATAAGCCATAACGGACCTAAAGGAAACTCACCATGGAATTTTTCCGTTTCAAGCGCGATCTGCCCTTCATGAAATATGCGTTGATCTTCAACGTAATTTCAGCACTGACGTTTCTGATCGCGGTGGGTGCACTTGCATACAAAGGGCTCCACTTTGGTATTGACTTCAAAGGCGGCACAGTTGCGGAGCTTCATTTCAATAAAACCGCTGACGTCGCTCAGGTCCGTACTGCCGTTGAGACGCTAAACACAGGCGAAGCGTTTGTGCAAAACTTCGGCTCCCCGACCGAAGTGTTGGTGCGCTTGCCGATTGTGCAGAACATTTCAAATGCGCAGATGGGCGAAAAATTGTTCGGCGCTATTTGCGGCTCATCTCGGCCGCTGAACGAAGCCAAGAACGCTTGCGGTGAAGGCGCTGAAAAGATCGAGCTCAAGCGCGTCGAGTTCGTTGGCGGCCAAGTGGGGCGTGAACTATTTGAAAGCGGCGCGCTTGCCTTATTGTTGGTAATCGCAGGCATCATGCTGTATCTCGCGGTTCGCTTCGAATGGCGCTTCGCAGTCGCCGCGATCATCGCAAACTTGCACGATGTCGTCATCATTCTTGGACTCTTCTCGCTCTTTGGCTGGGAGTTTAATTTGCCGGTACTCGCTGCATGTTTAGCGATTCTGGGTTACTCCGTAAACGAATCCGTGGTGATTGCAGATCGCGTACGTGAAAACTTCAGAAAAATGCGTAAAGCCTCTGTGGATGAAGTGATTGACAACGCAATTACATCGACCATATCGCGCACCGTGATCACCCACGGCTCCACTCAAATCATGGTGCTTGCGATGCTTTTGTTCGGCGGCGAGACGCTTCACTATTTCGCCCTTGCGCTGACGATCGGTATTTGCTTTGGTATTTACTCGTCGGTTTTGGTGATGGCGCCGTTGATTCGTTGGTTGGGCGTATCCCGCGAGAATTTGGTGAAGGCGGAAGGGCCACCCAAAGATCCACTTGAAGCCGAAAAGATTTTGGCTTAGCGCGGTGATCGGACTTGAAAAAGCGCGAGTGGCTCGCGCTTTTTCTTTATGAAGCGCTAGATTTCTAGTCGTATCGTTTCTCGCGCCCTATTCGCCACTATCGGCAACTTATCGAGCCCAGCATCGTGGAATTCATCACCGACGTCATTCAGTTTTTTTCAATGCTTGATGACCGTTTGCTTGCCATGGCACAAGCAAACGCATGGACATTTGTGGGCGTGGTTGCGCTAATCATTTTTGTCGAGACTGGCGTGGTGGTCATGCCCTTCCTGCCAGGGGATTCGCTGCTTTTCGTCTCTGGTGCGGTCGCTGCAGTGACGGACGTCAACGTGCACGTGTTTGCCTTGATTCTGATCGTCGCTGCCGTACTCGGTGACGCAGTGAATTACACGATTGGTCGGCGCGTCGGGCTCAAGCTTTTCGCTAATCCAGATTCAAAGATTTTCCGGCAAGAGTACCTGGCAAAGACCCAAGCGTTCTATGACAAGTACGGCGCTTTCTCAATTGTCATGGGTCGATTTGTACCCATCGTGCGCACCTTTGTGCCGTTTCTTGCCGGCGTCGCGCGTATGCCGTATTCGAAATTTTTCTTCTATAACGTTACCGGCGGCATCTTTTGGGTTGGCTCGCTCATGTACGCAGGCTACTTCTTGGGGAATCTGCCTTGGGCAAAGGAGAATCTGTCCATTATTGTGATCGGTATCGTGATTGCGTCGGTGATGCCGATGGTAATCAAGTACTGGCAAGAGAAGCGTGCGGCGACGCAAGCGTCTTCACACTAGCTGTTGCGCAACGAATTGGCGTCGCTGTCGGAATCACGTGGCCAATGCCAGTAAGCTCGACGAAGTGTGGCGGGAACATAACGCGATTTAATTTTTAGCTGACGAGCCGCATTTCATCTGATCGCGTGTCTGCGAAGAACGTCACCCGCGTCCTGCGCCTGAGACGTTACTAGCGCACGTCTTGCCTCAAATGCAACAACGTGCGCGGGGACGTCGCACTCTGCGAAACGCGAATTGGTGAGCGTTACGCCGCTACCTTCACTCTTGTTTTCCCGAGCGGCATGCGCGATGAAGTCATCCAACAGGTCGTCGGCCCGATGTCTAAGGAATTCTTTTGTGCAAAGTGCTCTGGTGCTGCCGCATGGTTCTGCTATCGCTTGCTGCGCCTTTAACTTTATGGCGCTCGACCGCATTCGTATAAAAGTCAGGTAAACTAAAAAAGTTGCAAGAGCCTTTATTTTAGTGTCGGCTGAATTGGAGAGCCGACGATTACCGCACGATCTATTCGCGTAGCCGCAGTCGCGGCGACCTTTAACGCGACATTCCCCCATTGAATGCCCGACGAGTCTATTCGCGTGACTTGTGCGCGCATGCTGGATAGCAACGCCCAACATCGTTGACCCGCGCAAATGAGCGATGCGTTCGGGCGGGGTATCTAGGACTGGGTTGAGACTAGGGCATCGCAGCACTATGTTTTCGAGATGCGTTCCGACAATGTGGCGATGGACGCGCGAAGCGTTGCGAAGAACGGGGTGGTTCCCCGTTCAACCCACACGAAAGTGTGGCGTCCGTGGAGAGGCTAAACTGCAACAGACTAAGCGCGGTGGCCGCCACTACAAAGCAGAGGCGCCGCATTTTCGAAACCCTTCGGGGCGCGTTCCGCTCATTTGGCCAACACGACGCCCGCTGTTGTTGGGAAGTCCTTACGACAAACTTGTCGCCTACGCTCCGTGCCGCACCACGGCGGCCTTCGCACCTCATTCGCCAACTTCGCGCGCATCAAGATAGTATTGGCGCGCCCGAGATCGCCCGCCGCTCGGTACGCTCGTGCTGGAGGCACCAGGGCGTCGAAGAATTTTGTGTACACGCCTGGCGGATAGCCGTTGGCGTTAAAGAAAACACCCTGCGTAGCGAACGCTTCATCGTGTCGCTAGCGTGTCGCGTTCACTCGGAGATTTGCCGCTTTAAATCGCTCAGATCTGTCGACGTGCCGGACGTGCGAGACTGGTTCAGCGCTCGCCTAGGCTAACCGACGCTTCCCACGTTACGCGGAGAATTCGCACTCAAGACAATAAAAAACCCGCCGAGGTTTCCCTGACGGCGGGTCTTGAATCGCGAAGGAAGGTTACTCTTTTTCTGCGATCACCACGACTTTGATCTCAGCTTCAACGTCGGTGTGCAGCGCAAGCTTCACTGACGATTCGCCGATCATCTTGATCGGGCCAGTGGGCATTTGCACCATAGCTCGGATCACGTCGTAGCCTTGCGCCTTGAGCGCTTCAGCGACGTCTGCGTTTGTAACTGAGCCGAATAAACGGCCATCGACGCCCGCTTTTTGCGTCATCTTCAATTCGATGCCGTTTAGTTTCTCGCCGAGTGCCTGCTGTTGCGCGAGCTTGTCAGACGCAACTTTCTCAAGCTCAGCGCGACGTTTGCTGAGGTCATCGATGTTGGCTTGCGTTGCGCGCTTCGCTTTGCCCTGTGGGATCAGGAAGTTGCGTGCGTAGCCGTCTTTGACTTTAACGATGTCGCCCAAAAGGCCGACGTTCTTTACTTTTTCGAGCAGGATGATTTGCATGGTTTTATCTCCGTCTCTCGATTAATCGTGTTGATCGCAGTATGGGAGCAACGCGAGGAATCGTGCGCGTTTGATCGCAGTGGTGAGCTGGCGTTGGTAGCGGGCTTTGGTGCCCGAAACGCGTGCTGGCTGGATCTTGCCGTTTTCCTGGATGAAGTCTTTGAGGGTGTCGACGTCTTTGTAGTCGATCTCTTTGACGCCTGCTGCGGTGAAGCGGCAGAATTTCTTGCGCTTGAACAAGCTCGCTTCGCGAGGCTTGCGGTTTGGATTGTTGCGACCGTTGTTTTTGCCGCGTGGTGAGAATGCCATGGTGGAGCTCCTTACTGCGCGTCAGCCGTTTCCGGCGCGTTGAGGTTTTTAGCTTTTTCGCCAGACATCATCGGCGAAGGCGCGAGTTCTGCAGCGTCTTTCTTCACGGTGAGGTGACGAAGCACTGCATCATTGAACTTGAACGCGGTTTCGAGTTCGACCAGCGTTTCCGCATCGCACTCGATGTTCATGCACACGTAATGAGCTTTGTGAATTTTGTTGATTGGGTAAGCCAGTTGACGGCGGCCCCAGTCTTCCAGGCGATGAATCTTGCCTGCTTTGCCCGTTACCAGTGAGCGGTAGCGCTCAACCATGGTCGGGACTTGTTCGCTTTGGTCCGGATGGACGATAAAGACGATCTCGTAATGACGCATTGGTCATCCCTTCTTTCATCTAAGGACAGAAAATGTGCGCGCCGAAGCGCGCCCGATTAACTGACTCTCGACGTTTGCTATTTGCTGCCGCATGACCGAAAAATCGGAATCGCGGAGTATGTGTCGTAGAGCAGAGACCGAGATTATAACGCGCTGAGGTTAGGCGGGAAACGCATGGCTACAGACATGAGACGCGGAAGCGCTGACTCGCGCGCCAATGCCTGCGCCTTGGCTGCGTGTCACGCCAGGCTCGATAAACGTGACGTGCCGCGCGTTCGAAAGTCGGCGCCGCCTCGGTACTGGCCCAGCCTCGACCAGCGATCAAAGTGTGAGCGTTTGCTATCTTTGCGCGCTTTGCTAAATAAGACTTGCAGATGAGCTAGAGCAATTCAGCGAAGTACTCGTGTTTTGCCGTATTCACTGTCGAGATTCGAAACTCAACGGTTTCGCTTCGCATGTCGATCGCGGAGCGGCGTATGGTGAGCACCGGTGCGCCGGGCGAAACCTTGAGCAACTTTGCATGCTCTTCAGGGCAGGCGACTGCGCGAAGGCGCTCATCCGTTTTGACCACGGTGTAGCCGAAGGCTTCCTGATAGAGGTTGTAGATCGTGTTGGGTCGTTCCTTAAACTGTGCAGCGGTGAGTGTTGCGAAGCGCGCTTGCTCAAGGAATAGATCATCCACGGAAACGATGTCGCTTTCGAGAGAGAGCCGATTGCGAATGTGAAAGATGGGCGCACCCACGGCGATTCGCAGGCGCTGAGCGATCTCAGCCGTGGCCAGCGCTTTGTGGAATGAGACGAACTCGATGAGCGGGTAGCTTTTCACGCCAACCTGCGGCACGAGGTGAAAAAAGTAAAAGAGCAGTCGTTCGCGGTCATGCGTTGCGACGAACGTGCCCTTACCCTGCTGTCGGATCAAGATTCGTTGCTCGACCAGATCGTCGATCGCTTTGCGCAAGGTGCCGATTGAAACAGCGAACTCAGTGGCCAGCTCGCGCTCGGAAGGGATGAGTTGCCCGGGCTTCAATGCGCCGCTTGAGAGTTGGTCCAACAGTGCGCGCTGCACGCCCTTGTACAGCGGGCCGCCTTCAATTGTGTTCATCAGGACTTTTTCTTAGTGGCGCAAAAGCGCACCACCAACGCACATTTTGCGCAAAGAACTAGAAAATACAACGTATTGCATAAACGATCAGTCTATTGCGGGCTAGATGCTGTTTAAAAACCTTACAGTTTTTTCACGGAAAACGGCGCTTGTCCTGTTTCGGCGGCCTTTAAACGAAATAGGTGATGGCTACTACGTGGCGCCGTATCCGCCGTCAATACAGAAAGTTGCACCGCTCACATACGCGCTTGCGTTCGAGCAAAGAAACACAGCGACGCCGCGAAAATCGTCGGGGACCCCATTTCTACCGATCATTGAGCGGGCCGCATGCGCCGCCGCGAATTCTGGATTTGCTGCAACGAGTTGCTCTGTAAGCGGTGTTACCACGAAGCCGGGCACAACGGTGTTACAGGTGACGCCAAATTTTGTGTAATGCTCCGCCGTGCTCCGCGTCAGTGACGCAATGGCGCCTTTGGCCACGCCGTACACACCGCTGTTGTTAAACGCGCGATGGGTTTGCTGCGAACCCAAATTGACGATTCGTCCCCAGCCGCGCGCCGCCATCGCAGGGGCGAATGCGCGAACCAGCGCAATGGGCGCTTCGAGATTGAGGGCCAGCGTCACACGAACGTCTTCGTCCGACAGCTCCGGCATCGGTTTGCGAATGTTGTTGGCGGCGTTGTTGACCAAAATGTCGGGGCTTCTTGCAAACGCTGCACTGCATTCGGCGATTGCGCGATGTCGCTCTGCCTCAACGCCCAAATCGGCCACCACCGCTTTTGCGTCGATGCCATCCTTTGCGAAACTCGAGACAGTTTCTTCAAGCGATGAGCGCGTGCGCGCGACGATCACGAGCTTCGCGCCTTGCATTCCCAGCGCCCAAGCCATCGAGCGACCGATCCCGGTGGAGCCGCCCGTGATCACTGCGATTTTGTGGTCGAGGCGGAAAAGCGATTCGATCGCGTTCATGGGGTGAAATTGATTCTAGGAGCGAGGAGCGACGATAGCTGAGTGGTAGCCAGGGAAACGCTGAATAATTCTGTGTGATGCAGCGCGCGGCGGATTGGGCTGGGCTGAAAGTCCGCAATTCTGAGGCAGAGCGGGGCAACGTTGAAGAATTTTGGGGCTTTAGATCGCCCAACCCTGACGATGCTTTGTCGTGGGTCGGCAACATTGCCTCGGCCGTGCATGACTCGTTCAGTAGTTGCCCCGGAAACAAAAACGCCGCGGAATTTCGCGGCGTTTTTCGTCGTATGGGGGTTATGCGCTCTCGTAGAGACGCGTCAATACGAATTCGCGGTGACCCAACGCCTCAGCAGCCGTCAGTCGACCATTCGCAGTGCGCAGCATGCAATCAAGAAGTGCATCACCCGCATCATCCATCGTCATTTCGCGGCGCAACAAGCCAGACGTGTCCACATCGACGTGTTCACTCATCAAGCGCACCGTTTTCGGGTTCGCACAAATCTTGATGACCGGCAGAATTGGATTACCGATGACATTGCCTTGCCCCGTGGGGAAGAAGTGAACCGCGTAGCCAGCGGCGGCGCAGAGTGTCACCATTTCGGCCGCGGCGGAAGATGAGTCCATGAACCAAAGCCCCGGGGACGTTGGGGCTTCAGCCTTATCCAACACACCGTCGATAATGCACTTTCTACCGATCTTCTGGATGTTTCCCAGCGCTTTCTCTTCGATGGTTGTTAAACCACCGGCGATATTGCCTTTGGTCGGCTGTGAATCCGACAAGTCGCTTGTCTTGTGGCGTTCGATCATCGCTTGGTAGCGATCAAACATGGCCATGAAATCTTTCCATACTTTCGGCGAGCGGCAGCGTGCTTCAAGAAGCTTTTCGCCACCCGTGATTTCGCTGGTTTCACCGAAGAGCAGCGTCGTTTTCAGCGGATAGAGTTTGTCGAATGCGTTACCCACCGTCGGGTTTGCGCCGCAACCTGATGTGGTGTCTGATTCGCCGCATTTCGTAGAAATCCACAAATCGCTAATCGGGCATTCAACGCGGTGAATTTCGCTCGCGGCTTGCAGGAATTTTTTCGCAGCAGCAGAGGCACGCTTGATCGTTTCGTGATCGCCGTGGCCTTCGATACCGAAGCCGACCACGGGCTTCCCAGTTTTCGCGATGCCGTCGACGACTTTCTGGGTCCAGCCACCCTCGATGCCGATTACGACCACGGCAGCGACGTTCGGGTTCGAGCCCGTGCCGATTAGTGTGCGGAAGTGAAGGTCAAGGTCAGCGCCAAACTGTAAGCGACCATAGGGATGCGGGATCGCGAGCGTCCCTTTGATGTTGTGGGCGACCGCCTCACACGCCGCGTTCGACAAATCGTCGACCGGCAGGATGATCACGTGGTTACGAACACCCACGCGACCGTTTTCACGGCGGTAGCCCCAGAATTTGGTTTTCTTGCTAATCATGTTGGTCTACCACCGCTTCGTTTTGACATTGTGGACATGGAGGTGCTCACCTTTCTTGATCGGAGCCACAACCTTGCCGATATCGACGCCGTACTTGATGACGGTCTCACCGACTTTGAAATCCTTGAGCGCCACTTTGTGTCCAATCGGGATGTCGTTTTTCAGTTCGACGCGAACCGTTGAATCGGGATCCATGATCCAGCCAGTGGCTTTACTGCCCTTAGCGCAACCCTCCACCACGACAACGCCAACGCCATCGCCTTTTTCATGCACTACGAAATGAATCATTCGCGAATTCCTTTGAAATCAATGAATCGCCGCCAACGCGAGCTTTTATGCGGCTTCCAACTCATATAGATGAGTTGCTATAACCCGTACAATATCAAAAAATTCGCCTACGTGTTGGAATTAAGAACAAAACAAGGAATAAGTGGTTGTGAAGATCGTCATTTCTGAATTCATGGACGACGCTGCTGTCGATCAGTTGCGCGCGCAGTTTGGTGCCGCAAACGTGGTGTACGACGCGGCGTTCGTCGATAAGCCCGAGCAGCTCCTAGCCGCCGCTGCTGACTGCGATGCATTGATCGTGCGCAACCGAACGCAAGTGCGCGGCGAGCTGCTCGAAGCACTCGCGAAGGCGCGTGTCGTCGGGCGTTTAGGCGTTGGCCTCGACAACATCGATGTGGCGGCGTGCGAAGCGCGAAACTTGAAGGTGATCCCTGCAACTGGCGCAAATGCGCTCGCGGTGGCGGAGTATGTAATCGGCACTGCAATGATGCTGCGCCGTGCGAGCTATTTGTCAACCGCAGCGGTTGCTGCTGGCAAGTGGCCGCGCGCAGCCCTCTCGAACGGGCGTGAAACGGCTGGGTCAACCCTCGGCTTGATTGGCTTTGGCTCGATTGGGCAATTGACCGCGCAGCTCGCGCGTGCGGTCGGCATGACCGTGATTGCCTATGATCCAGTGATCACTGATTCGAATCCTGCGTGGATGGACACCGGTGCAATTCGAATGGCGCTCGATGACGTGATTCGCGATAGCGACGTGTTGAGCTTGCATGTGCCGTTGGTGGATTCCACCAAGAATTTAATGAACGCGGAGCGTATCGCTACGATGAAGAACGGTGCGATATTGATCAACACTGCGCGCGGCGGCATCGTAGACGATGCAGCGCTCGCGGCAGCGCTCAGGAGCGGCCACCTGGGTGGCGCGGCCATTGACGTGTTTACGCAAGAGCCGCTGCCCGCGAGTGACGTGTTTGCAGGCTGCCCAAACTTGGTACTGACACCGCATATCGCAGGCGTGTCAGCCGAGGCTAACGTGCGGGTTTCATCGATGATTGCCGATGCCGTGATTCGCGAGTTGGTGTGATCCTGTAAGGGCGAAGACTGATCGCGACCTGCGTATCGCAGCCATCACCCCTCATCTTGATATCAAACAACGCGGATCGAAAAATGCGCTTCGCGTCTGTTCAATTTGTGCGAAGTAATCGCACCCTAGAAGACAACTATGGCAACCATTTCCTCAAACGAACTCCTCACCCTCGCAACCCGTGCGCTCGCGAAGGCCAGCGCTACTCAGGCGAACGCGGTATCCACTGCACGCGGCCTGGTTTACGCCGATGAGCAGGGCACTGCATCGCATGGCGTGTCTCGTGTGCCGCAATACATTGGGCACATGAAAGCGGGGCGAGTGATTGGGGCTGCGACGCCCGCCGTCGCAAAGCAGCATGGCGCTTGCGCAATTATTGATGCGAATGATGGGCTTGCGTTTCCTGCGTGTGACCTCGCCATTGCGACTGCGAAAGAAATCGCATCGCGACAAGGGATCGCATTTGTGGCCGTGAAAAACAGTTATCACTTCGGCGCTGCGATCTATCACCTGGAAACCATTGCGCAGGCGGGTATGGTGGGGCTTGCGTTCACCAACTCTCCAGCGGCCATGGCCGCCGCGGGCGGCAGAAGACCGCTATTCGGCACGAACCCAATGGCGGCGATTTTTCCGCGTCAGAATGCCGATCCGCTTGCGATTGATCTTGCCCTTTCGGAGGTTGCACGTGGCAAGTTGATGTTGGCGGCAAAGGAAGGCAAGGCCATTCCACTCGGCTGGGCAATGGATGAAGACGGCAATCCCACGACCGATCCGACCAAAGGATTGAAAGGCAGTATGGCACCGCTCGGCGCGGCAACGGGTAGCGCAAAAGGTGCGATGCTTGCGCTCACCATTGAATTGCTCGTTACGGCGTTCGCCGGCGCGCACTTTGGATTTGAAGCAGATTCATTTTTCGATGTTGAAGGCAACAAGCCGAAGCTCGGTCAAGCGTTTCTCGTGATTGACCCGAACGCGATGGGCGGCGCTGCCGTGTTCGCGGAGCGCATCGAAACGCTGGTTGCTGCGATGCTGGAATCTGAAAATGTGCGCCTGCCCGGAGCGCGCCGATACGATCTTCAACGCAAATCCGAGCGCGACGGCGTGAGTTTGCCCGACGCACTGCTTGCGCAGCTACGAACGCTCGCAGAATAGCCGTCACCTTTATCTAGTTAGCCCAAATTGTAACGGGGCGAAGTGACGTAAAGGTACGTTTACGAGAATTGACTTAATCGTTGCTTCGCCCCAATTAATTGGGTGTGCGGCTATAGAGCGGCTCGGTTTAAATCCGCGCTTCCGCCGATAGCTTGTTCAGCAATACGCCACTAACGGGGCGACGATTGATCCCAGCCAAGCCAATTCATCGGCCGGGATCGCACTTATACGAATCCGAGATTCTTCGTTGCAAACGCGTTGATGTTTGGGGCGACGCGTGGGAGATCGGCGCTTGCCACACCAAACCAGCTCGCGAGCGTTGCCGCGTATTGATCGACCGAGGTCGATGGGAGCCAACGCCCTTCACCCACATCATCATTGCCGTTCAACACGAGCGAAGGGAAGCTCCCGTAGAGCGCGTTGCCGTTCACCGCGCCGCCGACGACAAGGTGATGGTTGCCCCACGCATGGTCGGAGCCTCCACCTGCAGCGGGTTTAAACGTTCGCCCGAAATCAGACATGGTGAACGTGGTGACCTGATTCGCGACGCCCAGCGCCAAGGTAGATTCGTAAAACGACGCAACGGCAGCATCTACTTGCGAAAGCAAATTTGTTTGCGTATTCGCTTGATTCGCATGCGTATCGAATCCGCCGATTGAGACGAAAAAGATCTGGCGCTTCACGCCAAGATCACCGCGCTTCGCGATCAGCCGCGCAACGCGCTGCAGTTGCGTCGCCAAGCCGTTGTTGTTCGTATCAAACAAGGCATCGACCGTGGTGTTTGCGGTGGTGACAATCGGATTCACGATGCCAGAGAGCGCGTGTGCAGTCTTGAGCCCAAGCGCAGTTTCTGCAACCAAGGTGTGATCGCGGCCTTCATCGAGCAGTGCGAAGAGCGCGTCTCGTCGCGCTGTTGTCACGGCATCGGTGCCGGTGATCCCGCTGAGCCCGAATGTGCCACTCGAAGGCACCGTAAGCATCGTTGTTTGGTTGCCTTGCCCGAACGTGACTGAGCCGGCAATCGATGTAATCACGGGCATTTGCGCCGCGCCATTCATGGGGGAGATCGCGTCCGCGAGACGACCGCCCCAGCCGATGCGAGAGATTTCCTCGGAGTCTGCGTTTTGCCACTGCTGCTGTTGATCGGAATGCGAAAACAGCTGATACGGACGATTCTTGTTCGCCTGAAAATCTGCCTTGCTCATCGGCGCGTTCAACGGACCGACATTGGCAAGCACCGCGACTTTGCCGCTCTGCGTGAGCGGCTGTAAGCGCTTCATTGACGGGTGATAGCCAAACACCCGTGTTCCACTGCGCGGCTGAAATTGCAGTAACTCGCTTTGCCCGATATTGATGCCACTCGAAACGGGGCGCACTGCGTTGTAGGCCGCGTAGCCAGCCGTGTCTGCTGGGATGATGAGATTGTTTCCATCATTGCCGCCGAACATGAATACGCACACGAGCGCTTTGTAGTCGGTTGCACTTTGTGCGAAAGCCTCTGATATGCCAAATCGGGAGAGCGACGCGAGCGTTGCGCTCGCGGAAATGCCTTGGAGAAGGTGACGACGTGAATGGTTCATAGCTCTGTCTCCTTAGCGTAGGACTTGCGAATCAGGCGCGGACGCAGATAAGAAAAGCGCCATTCGTACGCGTCCTACGGCGTCAGTTGCCGCCACTGCGTCTACCGCTTTCTTGATGGTCGCGCGAGTGGCGGCGGTCATTCGCCCCGCGAAAAGCACTTCGTTCATGCGATCAAGAAGCGCGTTGGAATCAGCTGCGATTGACGTGTAAGAGCTCAAATTAAACTGCGTGCCCGTAGCGCCAAGTACGGTTGCGTCGGGCTGGATGTTTGAATACACCGTCGCGTAGATCGTGTTGACTCGCGCCAGCGCAGTTGAGGTGTTGTAGATCGCGAACTCAGGTGCTAACACACCGCTTTTGCTCAACGAGTAATCCGGTGGGTAATAGTTAAACACCGACGGCGCGTAGAACACATTTTGTGCGGCCGAGGCAGTCGCGCCTCGGAAGTAGACGCCATCGGTGGTGGTGTTCATCGCACGCGCAAGACGGGTGAGCTTCAGCACAGGCTCGCTTAGATGGCCATAGCTTGGCGCCCATTTGGCGGCACCCCGCGCTTCAATGTCAGTGAGCACGGCGCGAACCACTGCTTTCAAGTCACCGCGTATGCCGCCACCGTTGTTCTGAAACACTTTCGCAACCCGGTCGATGTAGGAGGGCGACGGATCGCCGGTCACCAAATGTTGAATCAAGAACTTGGAGACAAACGGCGCAACGTTTGGGTGCACGAAGATCGCGTCAAGCGCCGCGTTTAAGCGCTGCGACTGCGACAAGTTGCTGGCGATGCGTTTGCCCAATACCGTTTTCTCAGCGAACTCGTGATACTGCGCGCGCTCCTCCATGTAACCCTTGTTGTTGTTTGGGTTCACTGTGCGCGACGGCTGTCCCGGAACTGTCGGGTAGGTCCAGCCTGTCATCACGTGCGCTAAATCCTCAACATCTTCTTGGGTGTACGCATCAAGCGCCACGCCCTTCGTGTCACGCTTATAGCTGCCGTCATTATTCAGTTGATAAAGACCTAGCGAGAAGAGCTGCATCAGTTCTCGCGCGTAGTTTTCGTTCGGCTCAATCCCCCGTGCAGCATCGGGCTTCTGGTTATTTGCCATATCAAGGAAACGACCCATCGCACCATGCAGGGTGACCTTTGTCAGCAATGTCTTGAAATTTCCGAAGGCCTCGTCGCGAAGCATTTGCTGATAGTCAATCATGCCGTAGGCTTGGCCCACATCAACACCGGAGGTCACAAAAAACTGTGAGAGCGCCCAAGCAACGCGTTGACGCAGCTGATCGGGATTATTGATCGCCTGTTGAAAAAATTCTTTCTGCGGCAGATAGAGCGTGTAATTGTCGCGCTGGCAGTAGCTAGTAGGGGTGAGCGGTGGCGTTGAGGTGTTCACGCAGGTATCCGGGCGGGTATTCGGAACCCAGTCGCGCGGCGTGTACTGCGAAGGCGGCAGATTAAGTTGTTGATCAATCCACGCGGTCGTGCCGGTGTTGGTGACAGTTGCGATATCGTCGGGGCGAGCGCCAAACGTGGCTTGGAAAAGCAAGCGCGCCGCATCCGCTCGCTTCTCAACGGATGTCTGCGGCAGACACATTGCAAGCCCTTCTAATGCGTAACCTTTTGCGGAATAGGTTTGATAGAAGGTGTAGTCGCCAAAGTAGCGATGATTGGCGGGGCCGTTATTCGCTATCGCGCCGTTATTAAACGTTCTGAAGAGCGCTGTGTTTGAGCTCGCACACGACTTGCCCGAAGGCTCGCTCGCATTCACCGCAGGCGGATAGGCGTACCAGGCAACACCCTCGTCAACAAAGTCGCGCGGAAGAGAGCGCAATAGCGCGCATTCTGCGGGGTCGATCGAATAAAAGTGTGTCACCACGCCTGGATGGAAGAAGCGACACACAGGCTTCGCGGCCGGGTCTGCTTCGCCAGAATAGGCCGCGTAGGTTAGGCCGGTGCGACGCCATCCGTTTGCCGATAACCCGTCGAGTACTGCCCATTCGCTTGGCTTCGAGGTGAGGAAATACTTATTCTGCGGTGCCAGGTAGAACTCCACAATCGTGGCGTCGGGGCTGGCTTGTGCGAGCGCTTGTGCACTCAAAACAACAGGCAGCAAAAGCGCGATTCGTGCGACGCGCGCAACGGCTCGTGAGTAGAGTGATGACACGCAGCACCTCATTCAGAAAATGACCTTAGCCTGAACTATCGTCCTGAACGGGTGTATTCGCAAGGGCTAAACGTAACAGGCGGTAACAAGGGCACACTGAAGTCTGCTGCCGAGATTCCGATGTGGCGCTTAACCGCCTTACTCGGCCCGTGACTCGCTCAAGCGTTTTGCTGCGACCAAGTCGCACCATGCCTTCGCCTTTTCAAGCGGGCTGCGCAACAAATACGCAGGATGGTAGGTCACCACGACGGGGATACCACTTCGCTCGCCCGGTGAGGCGCGCATCGCGGCAACTGTGGCGTCAGTCGAAAGCAAGGTCTGGCCCGCGAATTTACCGAGCGCCAGCAACAATTTCGGCTGTGCGAGCGCGATTTGTCGTTCGAGATAGGGCGCACACGCTGAAATCTCGTCTGTCTGCGGATCCCGATTGCCCGGCGGGCGACATTTCACAACATTTGCGATGTAAACGCTTTCTTTACGCGATTTGCCCGCGGCGGCGAGCATTTGGTCGAGCAGCTGGCCTGCGCGTCCCACAAAGGGCTCGCCTTGCTTGTCTTCCTGCTCGCCTGGCCCTTCACCGATCACCATCCACTCGGGCGATGTGTTGCCAACCCCTGGCACGGTATGGGTGCGTGTTTCGCACAGCTTGCAGGCGCGACATGCGGCGATGTCTGCGGTGAGCGCTGCCCAGGAGAGCGTTGCAATTCGTGCTGCACGATCCGCATCGGATTCGGCGGTGGGAGATGCAGTGGTGACGAGTGGCGGCGTGTTCGGCGCATCTGCTTGCGCTGTGTTCAACGGCTCGGGAGACTCGGCGTTAGCGTGCTGTACGGAAGTTTGCGAAGCGGTGGCCGCAGTTGTGGTTTCGCGTGAACGCCAGATAGGACTGAGCCCGATCTCGCGGAGAAGTACGTCGCGGTCAAGCATGTGTAGTTTGTGGCTTTCGACTGAATTTGGGACGCTATAAAGCAAGCTGCATAAGGATCGCGTCTTCGCGCTGATTCCCGTGCACACCGTTTGGATAATAGTTTTTACGCAAGCCGGTTCGCACAAATTTTCGTGATTCGTAGAACGCGATCGCGCTTGAATTGCTCGCCCGCACTTCAAGATGGAGCGGCGATTTGCCTGCGCTTGCAAGCCGATCAAGCACGGAATTAAGAAGAAGAGTGGCGACTCCGCCTCTGCGCGCGGACGGCTCGACCGCGATCAGCAAGAGCTCCGCATCATCGACGAGAAGTCGAACAATCGCGAATCCAACCATCACACTTTGCTCCCGCGCGATGAGGCAGAGATATCCGGAGCGAAGCGCATCCTCGAAATGATCGCGAGTCCAAGGATGTGGGTTGCTCGATAGCTCGATTTCGAGCACTCCGTCGACATCGGGCTCGCGCATGAGATCAATCTCAGCCGAAGCAAACGATAGCGCGGCAGGCGCTCGATGGCCTTGATTCATGCTGCGGCAGACTGGAGTGGCCGCGCACGCAACTGTGCTTCGGTTGCGCGCTCGAGCTCGGTTTTCGCGACGTTGTTGCGAACGTAATTTGGACAGGCGTCGACGGGGGCGATCGATTCGCCGCCTTCAAGCAGGCTCTCAAGCGCCATTTTCGCGATGGATTCTGCCCAGTGCATTTCTGCGTATTCGGTGATTTGTTGGATCAATTCCGCGTCGTCGGTGGGGCCTGCCGACATTAGCGCGCCTGAGCCGACCGCAAAGCTGAGCGAAGCGTCGCCAGTGCCTGCGAGCAACAAGCGCGGTGGCGCCATCGCCGTGATTGCGAACGTGCTGTGTTTTGCTGACAACTTATTCCTTGCGGCGAACGAAAACCGTTGGCGATAGAGCTCATTCATTCGTGCATCAAGAATCACTTCAATGAATCCCTTGTCCCCATTTAGGCTGGATTTAGCTGAAATTGCTGTAGGCGCATGAATTGCGCCGAACGCAAAGGCTTGCATGGAATCAATTGAGTACAGCGGCTTTTTCAAGGCGTAGGCAAGCGCTTGGGCGGTCGAGCATGCAGTGCGAACGCCAGTGAACGAACCCGGCCCGTTGCCGAAGGCAATCGCGTGAAGCTCAGATTTCTCAATTCCGCCCGCCTGAAGCACGCGATCAATCGCAGGTAACAGCCAGGTGGAAAGCTTCACGTCTTCCAGCGCGTTTTCGGTGAATGCTTCGTAGTCGCGAAGCAGACAGACGCTGCCGATCACGGACGAGGTTTCAATGGCGAGGACACTGGGCATGCAACGATTTTAGTAGTGCGTTAGCGCAGAGGGGTCTATGCGCGGCTTCGCAGAAACCACAGCACACACTAGCAGCGGGAGCATCACGCACCGCGAGACCTGCGGTGCGTCAGTCGCCCTCAGCGTGCTGCATCCTTGCGCATTCTGCGTTTCCCTAGAATCTCTGGGAAAGCAACAAAGAAGACGTCGTACTCATGCAACTCACAATCGAATCCGTTGATCACGAAGGGCAAGGCGTTGCTCGCAGCGCCGAGGGGAAAACGGTGTTCGTAGAGGGCGCGCTCGCAGGCGAGCTCGTTGAAGTACGCATCACGCGGAAGAAGCCGAGCTACGATAAGGCGGCGGTTGAGCAGGTGCTCAGCGCAAGCGTGAACCGCGTGACGCCGCGTTGTCCTCACTTCGGCGTGTGCGGCGGTTGCAGCATGCAGCACCTCGATCCGCATGCGCAGGTTGCCGTCAAACAGCGCGTTCTTGAAGACAATCTGCAACGAATTGGCGGAGTCACGCCAGATACAGTGTTTCCGCCGATTGTGGGCCCGTTTTGGGGCTATCGGCATCGTGCGCGCTTGTCGGTTCGCCATGTTGAGAAAAAAGGCGGCGTACTTGTTGGGTTCCATGAGAAGCGCTCGAGCTACGTGGCTGACATGCGCGAATGCCACGTATTGCCAAAGCATGTTTCGGATCTGCTCCCAAAGTTGCGCATCTTGATTGGGTCACTCTCGATCCGAGATCGTGCACCCCAAATCGAATACGCGGAGGGCGATGGCTTGCCGGTATTGGTCCTGCGTAACTTGGAAGCACCGAACGAAGCTGACTTCGATGCGCTCAAGGTGTTTGCGCGAGCCAATCGCGTGCAGTGGTATCTGCAACCCAAAGGCCCGGAAACCGCGCAACCCTTGCCCAGCGAGACCCATGTTCTAGGCTACAAGCTCCAAGAGTTTGGGTTGCGCTACCCATTTTCGCCCACCGAATTCACGCAAGTGAACCCGCACATCAACGAAATGTTGGTGCGCAAAGCGATTCGCTGGCTTGATATCAAGCCGCACGATCGGGTGGGTGATTTCTTTTGTGGCTTGGGTAATTTCACCTTGCCAATCGCACAGCGTGCGCAATTTACCTACGGTGTCGAGGGTTCGCAAGGACTCGTCAACCGTGCCAAGGAAAACGCTGCGCTCAATGGCTTAAGTGAGCGCACCGAATTCGCGGTCGCCAATCTTTTTGAGATCGATTCCGCCTGGAGCGCGAGCTTGCCGCCCCTCGACAAGTGGTTGGTCGACCCGCCGCGCGATGGCGCGCTCGAGCTCGTGAAGAGTTTGCCGGACGTGGCAGCTCTGGAGGGGGGCGACTCGAGCGCGACGACGACCATGCGCGCACCGAGACGCATCGTCTATGTGAGTTGCAACCCAGCGACCCTTGCTCGCGACGCGGGTGTTTTGGTGCATCAAAAAGGTTATCGAATGCGCGGCGCAGGAATCGCGAACATGTTCCCGCACACGGCCCATGTGGAATCAATTGCGGTGTTTGATCTGATCGCTTAAGCGCACTTCCGCTTTGGGAGACAACGGCGTCACGAAAACATGGCAAACACAGCAAATTTCAGCGCTCAACGCGCCGTTTTCGTGCTCAAAATCGCTTAAAAACTGTGCAAATTCGCGCGGCCATGGCGCTTGCTGGTCTGCAAGTGGTGCCTAGCCTTTGGGCCAAGATTGCCTGATTTTTGTGCTGGATTTTCGCCTTGTAACTAATTGATTTCATTAGAGAAAGGCAAAAAAAAGCCGGGGTTTTGCCCCGGCCTCAAATTGCTGTTGATTCTAACTAAAGTCACCGCAAGACCTAAAGTCTCAGAGTCGCCTCGTACACCGTAAGTCTTGTATTGACAGATTCATTATAGCCACAGGTTTTTGCTCAAAAAAAGCGCGCTACCGCCTCTGCGCACTCAGACTTCCCTCTGTTGCGGTAGGGAAACACGAGCGTCGTCGAATTGCGACATAGAAAACAACAATCAACGTAAAGTCCCTAATTTGCAAGCGCTGAAGCTCCAAAAGAGAAGTAGGCGCTATTTAGGTCCGAAGTGCTCAGCGCCAGCGCAGTTAAGGGGACGTATGCGGGAATTGCGCGGGGTGTGTCGAGTCGCCCAAACGTTGAGTTTTAGGCACGCAGCATGGTTTTTGCATGCGCAGACTGTCCCATCCTAGAACCCGATACTTGAAAGTTCTCCTGCTCCACAACACGAGCCACGATGTCGCAGCACTTGAGGCAGCCCTTTCGCGTATGGGCGATGAGGTTCGCTCCATCAGCGCAAACGCGATCACCATGCTCCGCGAGATCGAGGCGTGGCCACCGGACCTGATCCTGATCGCTGCTGACGATCCGACGCGCGACATGATTGAGCAGATTTGTGTCGCGTCAGCAGGGCGCGAACGCCCGATCGTTATGTTCACCGAGGCCGACGATGCGCAAGCCATGAGATCGCTTGTTAAGGCCGGCGTGTCAGCGTATGTCGTCGCGGGCTGCGCGCCAAATCGACTGCGCCCCGTGATCGACGTGGCCCTGGAGCGATTTGCGCACGAACAAGCGCAACATCTTCAAATTCGGGCCGCAGAGAAAAAGGCCCACGACGAGAAGCTGATCGCGCGCGCGAAGGCGCAACTCGCGCGACACGGATTGGACGAGGCGGCGGCGTACGCGCAGTTACGGAGGTCGGCGATGCAAAGGCGATGCACTATCGCGGAAGTTGCCGCAGATCTGCTTGGTGCATGAAGGCTCGGCGTGTCTCGAAATGGTGCGCCGCAGCTACGCAATCTCTCGTTTCCCGCTACGTCTTGAACCTACAAGCGCTGGCACGGTTCTCGCAATGCAGCAATTGTCGACGTCAATGGCGACGCTGACGATGTCTCTCTACTAATTAGTTCACGTTGTTTGAGCAAAGAGGCTCCGGTCGTTAGACCGCGAGCCTTTTTTTTGTTTTGGAGTCAGGAATGAGCGCAATGAAAAAATCGATGCTGGTCGAAGCCACAACATCCGTGAAACCGAGTGAACCGCAAAGCGCCCAACGCCGCAAGCTCGTTGGCGCAGCCAGCGCCGCAAGCGTCATGTCGCTCGTTCCGCCGCTCGTGCGTCAAGGCGCATGGGCTCAAGGCTCCGACGCACCGGAGAAAAAGGAAGTCAAGATCGGTTTCATTCCCTTGACAGACTGCGCGAGCGTCGTAATGGCTTCAGTACTAAAGCTCGATGAAAAGTACGGGATCAAGATCATCCCCACCAAAGAAGCCAGTTGGGCATCGGTTCGCGACAAACTCGTGAATGGCGAACTCGATGCGGCGCATGTGCTCTACGGATTGGTGTACGGCGTGCACTTGGGTATTGGCGGTCCGAAAAAGGACATGGCCGTCTTAATGACGCTCAATAACAACGGGCAGGCGATCACCATTAGCAACCAGCTGAAAGACAAGGGCGTGACCGACGGTGCGTCACTCGCGGCGCTGATGAAAAAAGAGAAGCGCGAATACACCTTTGCGCAGACCTTCCCTACCGGAACTCACGCGATGTGGCTCTATTACTGGCTCGCAGCCAACGGTATCAATCCGATGACCGACGCCAAAGTAATCACCGTACCACCGCCGCAAATGGTCGCCAACATGCGTGTGGGCAATATGGACGGCTATTGCGTGGGCGAGCCCTGGAACGCGCGCGCAATCTTCGACAAGATCGGTTTCACTGCGGCGACTACTCAAGACATCTGGGTAGACCACCCGGAAAAAGTACTCGGCACGACGGATGAGTTCACAAAAAAATATCCGAACACCGCCCGCGCAATGATCGCGGCGATCCTCGAGGCGTCTCGCTTCATCGATCAAGAGGTTGATAAGAAAAAGACGGCAACGATCCTGGCTGACAAGGCCTATGTCAACACCGCCGTGGAAGTCATCGAAGGGCGATGGGAGGGCCAGTATGAAAACGGGCTTGGAAAGCAATGGAACGATTCGAACGCAATGAAATTCCACAAGGACGGCGCCGTCAACTTTCCATACTTATCCGACGGCATGTGGTTCCTCACACAACACAAGCGTTGGGGACTGTTGAAAGAGCATCCGGATTACCTGAACGTTGCGAAATCGATCAACAAGATTGATCTCTACAAACGCGCCGCAGCCGCAGCGAAAGTGGCGATACCGAAGTCGGAAATGCGCTCATCAAAATTCATTGACGGCATCACGTGGGATGGATCGAATCCGCGCGCCTACGCCGATTCTTTCAAGATCAAAGGCGGGGCGGCCTGAATGAGTAACGCGATCACGTTACCGCTCGTTGCGAGCTCGAATGTGACGGAAAGAGAAAACAAACGATCCGCCCATGAAATGTTTGTAGAAACGGCAAAACTGACCTCGGAGGAAACTTCGGAATCCCGAGCAACGCGCGAGGCGGAACTCGCCAACAAGATGCGTCGTCGTCGCGAACGGGTTTCATCGCTCGTGCATGCGACCGTGCCCGCATTGGTAGGCTTTGCACTGTTTGTGTTGGCTTGGCAGTTCCTCGCGCAGATCAACAATCAGATACCGAGTCCTGCGAAGGTATGGGCGGCAGCAGTCAAGCTTTTTAGCGACCCGTTCTATAGCAAAGGGCCAAACGACCAGGGCATTGGCTGGAACATTTTGTCGTCGCTCAAACGCGTGGGCATGGGCTTCGGTCTTGCTGCATTGATTGGAATTCCATTGGGATTCATGATCGGTCGATTTACGTTCTTGAACCGAATGACCGCACCCATCATCGCGATCCTGCGTCCCGTCTCGCCGCTAGCTTGGTTACCGATTGGTCTGCTCGTGTTCAAAGCGGCGAACCCCGCCGCTATTTGGGTAATTTTCATCTGCTCGATTTGGCCAATGATTATCAATACCTCGGTCGGTGTGCAACGCATCCCGCAGGATTATTTAAACGTCGCTCGCGTGCTGAACCTTTCTGAATGGAAGATTTTCACGAAGATATTGTTTCCGGCGGTACTGCCTTACATGCTCACTGGGGTGAAGCTTTCCATCGGTGTTGCCTGGCTCGTGATCGTTGCGGCTGAAATGTTGACAGGCGGCGTTGGTATCGGTTTCTGGCTCTGGGATGAGTGGAACAACCTGGTGGTTGAACACATCATCGTTGCGATCTTTGTGATCGGCATCGTTGGCTTGTTGCTTGAACAGCTGCTCACACGCATCGCAGCACGCTTTGAGTTCAACGAGAAATCTTAAGCTCGCGGAGATAGCCATGAATCACAGTTTCCATCTCGTTGTTGACAACGTTGAGAAGCGTTTTGATACGAAGCAGGGCGATTTCCTTGCGATTCGCGACATCAATCTCCGCGTAAATCGCGGGGAGTTTGTTGCCCTCATTGGTCACTCTGGCTGCGGCAAATCGACGCTCTTGAACCTGCTCGCGGGGCTTTCGTTGCCCTCAAATGGCGTGCTCGTTTGCGCGGGTCGCGAAGTGAAAGGGCCAGGCCCGGATCGCGGTGTCGTGTTTCAAAACCACTCGCTATTGCCATGGCTCACATGTTTCGACAATGTTTACCTCGCGGTAGAGCGTGTTTTCGGCGGCAAGGAGCCCAAAGCGAAACTCAAAGAGCGCACGGAAGACGCATTAAAACTCGTGGGTCTCTCTCATGCGATTCACAAACACCCCAATGAAATTTCGGGTGGCATGAAGCAGCGTGTGGGTATCGCCCGCGCACTTGCGATTGAGCCTGCGGTGCTGTTACTTGATGAACCTTTTGGTGCGCTTGACGCGCTCACCCGCGCTCATTTGCAAGATGAGTTGCTTCGCATTGTTGCGCAGACGAAATCAACCGTAGTGATGGTGACGCACGACGTTGACGAAGCCGTTTTACTGTCTGACCGAATCGTCATGATGACCAACGGCCCCGCTGCAACGATCGGTGAAATTCTCGACGTGAAGCTCGCCCGCCCTCGCGACAGGCTTGCACTTGCCGAAGACGCCAACTATCACCACTACCGTAAGGCAGTCGTCGAGTTCTTGTATGCGAAACACAAAAAAGCGGCTTGATCGATCGTGCGCGTGGGAGAGTATTGATGAGTAAACCAAAACTCGCCGTCATTGGCAACGGCATGGCAGGAATTCGCACGATCGAAGAGTTGCTAAAGCTCGCGCCAGATAAGTATGAAATTACTGTGTTTGGCGCAGAACCGCATCCAAACTACAACCGAATCCTGCTCTCGCCCGTGCTTGCCGGCGAGCAGACGCTCAAAGACATCGTACTTAACGATTGGGATTGGTACAAGGACAACGGGATCAACCTGATTACGGGTAAGAAGATCGTCGATATTCATCGCACGAAGCGAGAGCTCAAGGCGGAAACGGGCGAGATCTATTCGTATGATCGCCTACTCGTCGCGACGGGATCGAATCCGTTCATCCTGCCTATTCCGGGCGCGAATCTTCCGGGCGTCATTTCGTATCGCGATATCGCAGATACAGAGGCAATGATTGACGCTGCGAAGGCCTATAAAAAGGCCATCGTGATCGGCGGCGGACTTCTAGGGCTTGAAGCAGCGAATGGTTTGAAACTGCGCGGCATGGACGTCACCGTTGTGCACGTGATGCCTTGGCTGATGGAGCGGCAGCTCGACGAGCGCGCGGGCAAACTCTTGCAGGCATCGCTCGAAGCCAAAGGCATTGAGTTCAAGATGCAAGCGAACACCGAAGCGCTGATCGCAGGCGAGTCAGGACGTGTCGCGGCAATCAAGTTCAAGTCAGGCGAGCAAATTCCTGCAGAACTCGTGGTGATGGCGGTCGGCATCCGGCCGAACACCGAGCTGGCCGCAAAATCAGGCCTTGCGGTAAGCCAGCGCCCTGGCGGGATTCTGGTCAACGATACGATGCAAACGCTGACCGATCCGCGCATCTATTCAGTCGGTGAGTGCGTCAATCATCGCGGCATTGCCTATGGACTCGTGGCGCCGCTCTTTGAGATGGCGAAGGTGTGCGCTAATCATCTCGCTGAATATGGCATTGGTCGCTACGTTGGCTCGGTCACCTCGACGAAGCTCAAAGTCACCGGCGTCGATCTCTTCAGCGCGGGCAATTTCCAAGGCGACGCGGATACCGAAGACATCACGCTCTCTGATCCCATCGGCGGTGTTTACAAACGGCTCGTCATCAAGGGCAACAAGTTGGTTGGCGCTTGCTTGTATGGCGATACGGTGGATGGCAGTTGGTATTTCAAGCTTCTGCGCGAAGGAAAAGACATTGCCGAGATCCGCGATCAACTGATGTTTGGCGAATCGAATATTGGCGACGTGGGACATGAGGGCAACACCCGCGCTGCGTCGATGAAAGACACGGACGAGGTGTGTGGTTGCAACGGCGTTTGCAAAGGCGTCATCACCAAAGCGATTAAAGAAAAAGGGCTCTTTACGCTTGACGAGGTGAAGAAACACACCAAGGCGGCGTCCTCGTGCGGCTCATGCACGGGGCTTGTTGAGCAGATTTTGATGTTCACCGCGGGCGGCGACTACAGCGCGACGCCCAAAATGAAGCCGATGTGCGGTTGCACCGATCACACGCATCAGGAGGCGCGCGATACGATCCAAGCGAACAAACTTCTTTCCGTGCCCGACGTAATGAAGTTTCTCAATTGGCGCACGCCCAACGGTTGTTCAAGCTGCCGACCCGCGTTGAACTATTACTTGCTTTCGGCCTGGCCAAAAGACTACATCGACGATCCGCAATCGCGCGTCATCAACGAACGCGCTCACGCCAACATTCAGAAAGATGGCACGTTCAGCGTCATCCCTCGCATGTGGGGCGGCGAGACTACGGCGGACGAATTGCGCCGTATCGCTAACGCAGTGGATAAGTACAAGATCCCGACGGTGAAAGTCACCGGTGGTCAACGCATCGATTTGCTTGGCGTAAGGAAGGAAGACCTACCGAGCGTCTGGAAAGACATCGGGATGCCATCCGGCCACGCTTATGCCAAGGCCTTGCGAACTGTGAAAACGTGTGTGGGCTCGGAGTGGTGCCGCTTTGGTACCCAGGATTCCACGCAAATGGGTAAAGACTTGGAGCGCGCGTTCTGGCGAATGTATGCGCCGCACAAGGTGAAATTTGCGGTATCGGGTTGCCCTAGAAATTGCGCTGAGGCCGGAATCAAAGACGTTGGTGTAATAGGTGTTGATTCTGGCTGGGAGCTCTATGTTGCTGGCAATGGCGGCATCAAAACTGAGGTTGCGCAGTTCTTCGTGAAGGTGAAAACGTCGGAGGAAGTTCTCGAATACACCGGCGCATTTATGCAGCTCTATCGGGAAGAGGGTTGGTATCTTGAACGAACGGTGCATTACGTGTCGCGCGTCGGCTTGGACTACGTAAAGAAGAAAGTACTGGACGACGCGGCAAACCGAAAAGCACTTTGGGAGCGCTTGCAATTCGCGCTCGACGGTGAACCAGACCCGTGGTTTGAATTCGATAAGGCGCGAGTCGATACCCGGCAGTTCATTCCAATCAAACCTATCGCTCCAGCAGAAGCGATTCCCGCTGAATGAAGATCGAAACACACATGAATTGGCGATATGTTTGCAGGCTGGACGAACTCCCCGTGCTGGGCGCGCGCGTGATCGAGCGCAGTGACGAAGAAGGCGGAAACGTGGCCGTGTTTCGCAACGACCAAGATGTCGTGTTCGCGCTCTTGGACAAGTGCCCGCACAAGGGCGGCCCGCTCTCGCAAGGGATCGTATTCGGTGAACGCGTAGCCTGCCCGTTACATAACTGGACAATTGAGTTGAAGAGCGGAGAGGCGGTTGCGCCCGACGTGGGTTGCACCAAGCGCTTTCCGGTAAAGGTTGAATCGGCAAACGTTTTTATCGATTTGACGGCTCACGCGTAACGTGGCGCGATACTCGCTGTGCATGAAGTAAAGACCACCTGTCCTTATTGCGGCGTCGGCTGTGGCGTAATCGCGACAACCGACGGTGAGCGCATCACGGCGGTGCGAGGTGACCCGGCGCACCCCGCAAACTTCGGACGGCTCTGCACAAAGGGAAGTACGCTTCAT
The DNA here is from genome assembly GCA_013298145.1 of Betaproteobacteria bacterium. GTDB lineage: Bacteria > Pseudomonadota > Gammaproteobacteria > Burkholderiales > Casimicrobiaceae > Casimicrobium. Next base: position 22,784 of record JAAFJO010000004.1, on the reverse strand, counting down.
CTCACGACGACGCCGTACGGCCGCGCGCTACACCCCGAGATTCGTCGTTCACGGGACGAGCGACACACGCGAGCGAGCTGGGACGAAACGCTCAACTACCTTGTCGAGAAATTCGCAACGACAATCGAGCAGCATGGGCCCGATAGCGTGGGCTTTTATGTCTCCGGGCAACTACTGACCGAAGACTATTACGTGTTTAACAAGCTCGCCAAAGGCTTGATTGGCACCAATAATATCGATACCAACTCGCGGCTTTGCATGTCGTCTGCGGTGACGGGATACAAGGCGACGCTGGGTGCCGATGCGCCGCCTGCGTGCTACGACGATTTGGATCATGCTGAGCTTATCGTGATCGCGGGTAGTAATGCGGCGTGGGCGCACCCCATTCTCTACCGCCGTTTAGAAGACGCGAAGGCGAAAAATCCATCGCTTAGAGTCGTCTGCATTGATCCACGCCGAACTGAAACCGCACGCGCGGCTGACTTGCATCTCCCGATCCTGCCGGGCACTGATGTCGCGCTCTTCAACGCGGTGATGCATTGGCTCATTTGGGAAGACGCAACAGCGAGCGAATACATCGCAGCGCATACCGAAGGCTTTGCCGACCTTCGCACGAGCGTGCGTGAGTGCACGCCCGCATGGGCAGCGCGTGTGTGCGGCGTGCGAGAAGAAGCGATTGTGCAACTCGCGCAATGGTGGCGCGAATCGAAGGCCACACTTTCGCTCTATTGCCAGGGGCTCAATCAATCCACAAGCGGCACGGATAAGAACGCTGCAATGATTAACTTGCATCTGGCTACTGCGCAAATCGGTAAACCGGGTGCGGGGCCGTTTTCGCTGACCGGCCAGCCGAACGCAATGGGTGGGCGTGAAACAGGCGGGCTCGCTAACCTGTTGCCGGGTCATCGTGACATCGTCAACGCCGAACATCGCGCAGAAATCGAAAAGTTCTGGAACGTACCCACTGGGCGCATCCCGCCCACGCCAGGAAAAACTGCGGTGGAAATGTTTGACGCCGTGAAGCGCGGTGAAATCAAGCTGCTCTGGATTGCTTGCACAAACCCCGCGCAATCGATGCCAAACTTGGCGAGTGTTGCTGAGTCATTTGTGAACGCCGAGTGTGTGATAGTGCAAGAAGCGTTTGCGACGACGGAAACAGCGAAGCTTGCCGACGTTTTGCTTCCTGCAAGCACCTGGGGCGAAAAGCACGGCACAGTCACTAACTCCGAGCGACGCATTACGAGGGTCAACGGCGTCTTGTCGCCCCCTGGGGAGGCGAAACATGATTGGGAGATTGCGGCCGAGTTTGCGCGGCGGTTGCAGCGGCGCTTGGGCACCCTCACTAGCAGCGCGGGAGAAGGAACCGCATTGTTCCCGTACGCCACCCCCGAATCGATCTTCAACGAACACCGCGAATCCACGCGCAGTCGTGATCTCGACATTACGGGGTTGAGCTACGGGATGCTCGAAACAGACGGACCACAGCAATGGCCCCTGCGCGAGGGCGAAGCGGTTGGAAAAGCACGTCTCTACGAAGACGGCCTCTTCCCCACTGCCAATAGCAGAGCGAAGTTCAAGGTAACACCGTACAAGGCGATCGTCGATGGAACCGATGCGCGCTTCCCATTAGCGCTGACGACGGGCCGTATGCGCGACCAGTGGCATGGCATGAGTCGTACCGGGCGCGTACCGCAGCTCTACGGGCATGAGCCCGAGCCGATGATTACGATGAATACGAACGACGCTGCTCGCCGTGGTTTGGCCGCGGGAGAAGTGGTGAAGGTTGCGTCGCGTCGTGGCGAGCTATTGATTCGACTGGCGATCAGCGACGACGTGCGATCCGGTCAGTGTTACGTGCCCATGCATTGGGGCAAAGCATCACTTTCGAGCGCGGGCTCGCACGGAATCAACGTGCTGACTACCAGCGCGTTCGATCCCGTCTCAAAGCAACCTGAGCTCAAGCATGCGGCAGTGAGAGTTGATCGAGCGATATTGCCGTGGCAACTGGTGGCCTTCGCCTACGCACGGGACCGCGATCCAGTCGCGGTATGCGATGAGCTGCGCGAAATAGCATCTGCATTGCCGGTAGAGACCTTCGCCTCGACGACGTTGATTGGTAACGAACGTCCAGGTGTGCTGTTGCGCCTTTCATGCGCGAGTGCGCCTGATCGCGCGACCTTAGAGCAAATAGATCGTGTGCTCGGTGTAGGCGGCCTCTTCGCGCTTGCATATGACGATGCACGTCGCAACATTTCGCGTCGAGTGCGGGTCGAGGACGGGCGGCTCACCGGCGTGCGTCTCGCGGGAGACCTCGCGGCAGAAACATGGATGCGCGATTTTTTTCTTTCGGGCATATCGGTGACGGAGCTTCGTCAGCGCTTGCTCGCGGGTAGCGCAACCGCGCCGGACGGCTTCACGGCGCGCGGCAAGATTGTGTGCAATTGCTTCAACGTGAGTGAACGCGAAATCGTTGAGTTTTACTCTTCTAACGATCTAGCGATGATGAACGCAGCGAACAAACTCTCTGCGCTGCAATCAACACTCAAATGCGGTACGAATTGCGGGTCGTGTTTGCCGGAGTTGCGTACGCTTGTTTCGAGCGCCACGGCAGCTGCTTAGCCCGTTAACTCGTGAAACCTATATTCAATTTGAACTGGACTAAGTCCTCGAAAAGTGGGATACCAAAACGTATAAAAAGCAGCGTTTAGCCCCAATAAAATAAGAGGAGCGCTCAATTTGCTGTTAGTGGCTAGTCTAATTTGGCTTCTGAGCGCACGACGGCGCTCACCGCTCGCACCACGTCCGCCATTCGTTGGTAGTCGAGCTTCTCGGGCGTGTCGTTTTGAGTGTGATAGTTCTTGTTGCGCATGAACGCAGTGTCGGTCACCATCATGCCGACGAAGCCTTCGTTCCAATAGTTCAGGTGATCGGAGAAATCGACGCCGGTCACGATTGAAGGCGCGTTGATTGAATAGACCGGCAGCGGCGTTGCGATTCGCATCGTTTCGCGCACGCGCTTTGCAAGCGCGCCGTCTTTGTAATTTCCCACTAGCGCGATGAAGTTGCCTGTCGTTGGATAAAACGCTTTAAGCGCGGCAATCGGAAATTCTTGCGAGTTGGGTTCGTCGGAGAAGTAGCCAATGCACTCAAGGCTCAGCATCAGTGACACTTGTTTGCCTGCCGCCTTGATTGACTTCGCGTGGATCGCGCTGCCCATGAATTCGGTGCGAAAGTACGGCGGCTCTTCGAGCGTGTATGCGACGAGCTCGACGCGCTTGGTGGGTTTCGCTTGCGCGAGTGAACGCGCAAGCTCGATCAGCCCGGCGACGCCACTCGCGTTGTCGTCTGCTGCAGGCAATTTATCGTAGGAATCGTAATGCGCGCCGATCACGATAACGTCTTTGGTGTCGGGACCGAAGCGTGCGATCACGTTGCGATAGTCGCGACCGCTTACTTGGTACGATTGAAACGATACGTCGGCGCTATGCCTAGCGAACTCAATACGGATGTACTCGGACGCCGCGTGCAGTTGTGCAATGCTCGTGTGATCGCGTGGGGCGAACTGTGTGACGATAGTGCGAACATGCTGTTCGAGCCGAGTCGGTAATTCGCTGTCGTGCTTTGTTCCGAAGTGCGAGTCCCGCGATTCGGTAGCGAAGGAAGTACTTGGCTGCGTCGTGAAATAGAAGATCGTTGCCGTAAGCGATGCAAGAGACGCCGCAAGCAAAATTAGAAAACGACGCAGCGAAAAAGGGCGACGCGAAAGTATCATGGGCAAAGTCTAGCGAATCTCGATGTTCAAGATGGATCACCATTTATTAGTATCGTTTTATGGTGCGACGCGTACTGCTTACTGAAATGCGATTGGTAGCGGCAAGTGAACTCGATGCTTGGTTTAACGGCGCTACGAGGCAAACTGAAAACTTTGTTGAGAATGATTCCGATTGACTGTCGTCTCGAATTAATCGGGCAAATAGAAGAGAGGCCGGAATGAGTCTAGTGTTCAACGATCTCATCAAAGAAATCGGTCGCGGCGCACGGGGCGCGCGTGGGCTTGCACCTGAGCTCGCGTATGAAAGTTTTCGTGCGCTCTTGCGAGGCAATATTGATGATGTCCAACTCGGCGCGTGGTGGATCGCTATGCGCATTAAGGGCGAAAGCGAAGACGAACTTGCGGCGTTCGAGCGTGCGATGCAGGATACGCTCTCATTTCGGGTGACATCCGATCAACCCGTCGTCGTTTTGCCTTGCTATAACGGTGCGCGGCAGCTCCCAAATTTGACGCCACTCTTGGCCTGGGCGCTAGCGAAGCGAAACGTCCGCGTTCTGCTGCATGGCGTACGGGACGACCCAACGCGGGTATCAACGTTTGAGCTTTTCGGTGCGCTCAAGTTTCCGCGCGCGCACGATGCTGAGCAAGCGAACGCGGCGCTTCGCGATAGCGGCTTTGTGTTCACTGCGATTGATGCAATCCATCCGATGCTCGCGCAACTTCTCGCGAATCGTTGGCGTATCGGTGTACGGTCGACGCCGCACACGGTCGCCAAGTTGCTGCAGCCAATCGAAGGGGTAGCAGTCAGGACGGTGGCGCTCACCCACGGCGATTACGTCGAACGAATGGGGGCTCATCTTCAGGCGGCGCGTACAAACGCGGTTGTTTTTCGTGGATGTGAGGGCGAACCAGTGCTACATCCGAAACGCAAAGTTTCGCTGCAGTTATTCCAAAATGGTGATTCGCTTATACGCGAGTGGCTTGGTGTTGAGTCGCACCACTTGCCCGAAACTTGCGACACAGCCACGACCGTCGCGTACATCCAAGATGTGATGCACGGTCGACGCCCGATGCCGGAGTGGATCGAATGGTTGGCACAAGAACTGCAAGTTGCGACACATGCTGAGATCACCTCTAATAATTCATAGTCAATTCATTCGGGCACACGCGTGTGCTGAGCCTCGCGAGTCATGAACGGAAAAGTTTTTTTGGTCGGGGCCGGGCCTGGCGATCCTGAATTACTAACGCTCAAGGCCGCTCGGCTGCTCGGTGAGGCGGATGTCGTGTTGATCGATGATCTAGCGAGCGATGATTTGCTTTCGCTATGCCCCCAAGCGCGCGTGATTCACGTGGGCAAACGCGGCGGCTGCAAAAGCACGCCGCAGGCGTTCATTGAGAAGCTTTTGGTGCACGAAGCGCGCGCGGGTCACAAAGTGGTGCGACTCAAAGGCGGTGATCCAAGCATTTTCGGTCGCGCCGGCGAGGAAATCGCCGCACTCGAGGCGGCCGGCGTTGATTATGAAATTGTTCCCGGAATCTCCGCTGGGCTCGCTGCGGCGGCAAGCATCGGCGCTTCGCTCACCCATCGTGACCACGCGCAAGGTGTAGCCTTTCTCACGGCACACGGTGCCGAAGGCGCGCAGATTGATTGGCGTGCGCTTGCACGGTCGCCGTTGACGCTGGTGGTCTATATGGGCGTGTCACGCGCGGGCGAACTGCAATCCGATCTGCTCGAAGGCGGAATGAGCGCTGAAACGCCGATTATCGCGGTAGAGAACGCTTCCCAGAGCGAGGCGCGCACCGTTGCGACTACCCTTCGCGAAATGCTCAGTGATTTCGCGCGCGTCAGTCTCAAAAGCCCTGCGGTGATTGTGATTGGCGAGGCGATGAAGTCGCGAGCAAAAGCCCTCTCGCTCGCGTGCCACGAGCGTGAAGCAGAGCACGCACGGTTGGCGCGGTTCGCAAGTCGAAACTAGCGTGCCGCAACGCTTGACGGTGCGCTTACCGCGCACTCCTGAGGCTGCATGTTGCGATCAAAACAAACCAACTTGACGGTGCCGATTGGCTTAGTGGATTCAGTGCGTGAGTCTGATCGAATAACGTCATACACGAGCGGTAGGGTTGCGATCACGCCCAGTGACGCGAACGCGGCGACGAGCAACCATTGGCGTGAAAGTAAACTTTGCCTCATAGCGGTCTCCTTCAAATCAATCTGATACTGCCTTTCTAAAGACGCACCGTGGGCACAACTAGCGCCACGCGTTGTTAACCATGCTCACACTTTTCGCTTCCGCCTTTGTCCTCGGACTTATCTTTAACGCCGCACCGGGCGCTGTGTTTGCCGAAACCGTGCGACAGGCCGCGCGAGCCGGGTATCGCCCGGCGCTGCAAGTTCAATTCGGCTCTTTAGTGGGAGATGCCACTTGGGCAGCGCTAGGGCTTGCTGGTGTTGGTTTGCTACTTCAATTGGATTGGCTTCGTACCCCTGTTGCGATAGGCGGTGTGCTTTATTTGCTGTATCTCGCTTGGGATTCGTGGAAAGCGGCGAAGACTGAGTTCGAAGTCGGCACCGGATCAAGCGCGAAGCAGAACGCGTTTCGCTCAGGGGTGTTGTTGTCTCTCACCAATCCACAGAATGTGGCGTATGTTGCTGCGCTCTCCACATCGATGGGCGCACTGGGAGTGACGCAACCCACCGCGGAGGACTATGCGGTGTTCTTCGGCGGACTGATGCTCGCATCCTTTTTGTGGTGCTTTATCTGCGCCGGGATCGTTGCGCGAGTGTTGCACGGCGCAAATGCGACCTGGACTAAAGTCACCTATCAGCTCTGCGCTGTTGCGTTTTTTGTGCTCGCGATCTCCTCACTTCGCGAACTCGTTACGCATTCTGTCGCGCGTGCAGGTCAGTCGTCGCCGCCCAGCATCCAGTCGCGTTCGGCTGGGTTTTCATCGCTATGATTTCGCGCTGATTCGCCCAACTTCAGGCGACGCTTTGTGACGGGGAACACCATGAACGCGATTCTTTTCTTTTGCCACGGCTCACGCGATGCACAGTGGCGGATACCGTTTGAACAAATTCACACCGAGTTTCGCGGAATGCACGCGGGAAAACTCTCCGAGCTCGCGTTTCTCGAATTCATGGCTCCAGACTTCGAAGCCGGCGTGAAGACGCTCGTTGAACAAGGCGCAACGACGATTCGAGTCATTCCTCTGTTTCTCGCGCAAGGAGCGCACACGCGCCGTGATCTCGGAGATTTGATTGAGAAGGCGCAACTCGATCACGCGAGTGTTCGCTTTACCGTTGCGCCAGCGATCGGTGAAGTTGATTCGATTCGCGCCGCGATTGCGAGTTGGGTCGCGGGGCAGCTGTAGCACAGCGAAGCGCTAGAATCACGTACATAGGAAGCGTGGCCGAGCGGTTGAAGGCACCGGTCTTGAAAACCGGCGACGGGGCAACCCGTTCGTGAGTTCGAATCTCACCGCTTCCGCCACCCAGCAGATCTGTTGAGGTCTTGGTCCCAGCGAGCGAAGCGAGTGGACTTGCGAAGCAAAAACCGGCGATAGCGCAAGTTATCCGTGAGTTCGAATCTCACCACTTCCGCCAACTGCTTGAACAAGCGCTTCAAGTAATTACCTTTGCAACACAATCCCTTACTGATCAGGGGCCAGCGTCGTTTCAAAGTCGTAAGTTGACTCAAGCCATTTCTTGGGCTTCCTCCTGAAAAAACAAGGTATAGACGATGTGAGAGGTAGACTTTGCGCACCCGTGCGTGGCGCGCATCAAGAGCGTTCCCTCGTTTGACGGTTTATTAGTTTTCCGACATAATCGTGGGCTCTTCTGCCTGGACAGGTGGCCGAGTGGTTAATGGCAGCAGACTGTAAATCTGCCCTCTTGCGAGTACGCTGGTTCGAATCCAGCCCTGTCCACCAAATCGATTCAAACCCGCTTGAATTAGTTCAAATTGGCTTGACGTCGGTGCAGTAGAAAGCGTTCTTTCCGCCAGTGCGTCTGTGTGGGTTTTCGCGAACAGTAATGTTTGAACGGAATTCCGTGCGGGTGTAGCTCAATGGTAGAGCTGAAGCCTTCCAAGCTTAAGACGACGGTTCGATTCCGTTCACCCGCTCCAGCCTTCGCACAGCCCTGTGCGAGCGCGTGGACTTCGGACTTTAGCGCGCTCGGTGTCAACGGAAATGCAGCGCTCAAGTCCTAAGCTCATGTAGCTCAGTGGTAGAGCACTCCCTTGGTAAGGGAGAGGTCGTGCGTTCAATCCGCATCATGAGCACCACGTTTTTTCCGGCACTTTTCTTCACGAGAGAATCATGGCAAAAGAGACTTTTAAGCGTACGAAGCCCCACGTGAACGTAGGCACGATTGGTCACGTTGATCATGGCAAGACCACTTTGACGGCTGCGATCACCACCGTGTTGTCGCGCAAGTTCGGTGGTGAGGCCAAGGCCTACGACCAGATTGACGCAGCGCCTGAAGAGAAAGCGCGCGGCATCACGATTAACACCGCCCACGTAGAGTACGAGACGAGCAATCGTCACTACGCCCACGTTGACTGCCCCGGCCACGCTGACTATGTGAAGAACATGATCACCGGTGCTGCGCAGATGGACGGCGCGATTCTGGTTTGCTCGGCTGCTGACGGCCCGATGCCACAGACGCGCGAGCACATCCTCCTCTCGCGTCAGGTTGGTGTTCCTTACATCGTCGTATTCCTCAACAAATGCGACATGGTCGACGACGCAGAACTCCTCGAACTCGTTGAAATGGAAGTTCGTGAACTTCTCAGCAAGTACGACTTCCCAGGCGATGACATCCCGATCGTTAAAGGCTCCGCCAAGCTCGCCCTCGAAGGCGACAAATCGGATCTGGGCGAGCCCTGCATCGACCGTTTGGCCGAAGCGCTTGACAGCTACATCCCCACGCCTGAGCGCGCCATTGACGGCGCCTTCCTCATGCCTGTGGAAGACGTCTTCTCGATTTCGGGTCGCGGCACCGTGGTGACCGGTCGTATCGAGCGTGGCGTTGTCAAGGTCGGCGAAGAGATCGAAATCGTCGGCATCAAGCCCACACTCAAGACCACCTGTACCGGTGTTGAGATGTTCCGTAAGCTCCTCGACCAAGGTCAAGCGGGCGACAACGTCGGTATTCTTCTTCGCGGCACCAAGCGTGAAGAGGTTGAGCGCGGCCAAGTGCTCTGCAAGCCGGGTTCAATCATGCCGCACACCGATTTCGAATGCGAAATCTACGTGCTCTCGAAAGACGAAGGCGGACGCCACACCCCGTTCTTCAATAACTACCGTCCCCAGTTCTACTTCCGCACGACGGATGTGACCGGATCGGTGACGTTGCCAGCGGGCACAGAGATGGTGATGCCAGGCGACAACGTGAAGATGACGGTTGCCTTGATTGCGCCGATCGCGATGGAAGAGAAGCTTCGCTTCGCGATCCGTGAAGGCGGTCGCACCGTCGGCGCAGGCGTCGTGTCGAAAATTCTGAAGTAAGTTCGTGGGTTGCGCGATCTCCGTCGCGCAGCCTGAAATAGGGGCGTAGCTTAGTGGTAAAGCTACGGTTTCCAAAACCGTCGATGGGGGTTCGATTCCCTCCGCCCCTGCCACCCAAGATGAGCGCGGCCCCGGCTGCGCTCGTTGCACATAAAGCGCCGCGAGTTTTTTTTCCTGCGGTGTGTTGCGCAAGCCGCGCTGACCTGAGCCAACTAATGAACGATACCGTCAAAAACTGGGCTATTTTCCTCGCTGCGTTCGCGCTCGTCGCGCTTGGGGTATACGGCTTCTATCACTTCTCGGAGTCAGCGCTGGTTCTGCGCATACTGATGGTGATCGCAGGCTTGGCCGCGGGCGCGGGCGTTGCCTACTTCTCGCAGCAGGGAAAAGATTTTGTTGGGTTCGCTAAGGATTCGATTGACGAAGGCAAAAAGGTCGCGTGGCCTACGCGTAAAGAAACCATTCAGATGACCCTGATTGTGTTTGCCTTTTCTGTAGTGCTCGCCATCTTTTTGTTCGTTGTGGACATTTCGATCGCCGCGATCATCCAGTGGCTCACCAAGCGCGGCTAATTTAGCCCTGCCAACAACACCCGAAGGCACCGATGGACACCGCTAACACCGCTACCCCAGACGCAACAACGGCTCGCAAAAAACGCTGGTACGTTGTTCACGCGTTTTCTGGATTCGAAAAGAGTGTTCAGCGCGCGCTCGTTGATCGTATTGCCCGATCCGATTTTGCTGATCAATTTGGCCAGGTGTTAGTGCCGGTCGAAGAAGTTATCGAGATCAAGAATGGTCAGAAGAAAACGGCAGAACGCAAGTTTTTCCCTGGTTATTTGTTGGTTGAGATGGACATGACCGACGACTCGTGGCACCTCGTTAAGAGCACGCCTAAGGTCTCAGGGTTCATCGGTGGCACTGCCACAAAGCCAGCCCCCATTTCGCAGAAGGAAGTGGACACGATTCTCGGCCAGATTGAAACCGGCGGCGAAAAACCAAAACCAAAGATTGTTTTCGAGGTGGGCGAAGCGGTGCGCGTAAGAGACGGCCCTTTCGCGGATTTCATGGGGTCTGTAGAGGACGTGAACTACGAAAAGTCAAAGTTGCACGTCTCGGTCATGATTTTCGGGCGTGCGACGCCAGTAGAACTTGATTTCGGTCAGGTCGAAAAACAGTAGGTTGCGATGGCTTTACTCAACTATCGAGTCAAAGCCTGACAGCATTCTTCGCCCGATGAACTAACGCGTTCGGCGAAAAAGTTCGAGAGCTGGTAAACAGCGCTCGAGTGTTAAACGGGGAGAGTGCGGTGTGAATCCGCGCTCGCTTGCACCCAAACCTAGGAGCCATCATGGCAAAGAAGATTGTCGGCTTTATTAAGCTGCAAGTTCCGGCGGGGAAAGCGAACCCCTCGCCTCCAATCGGTCCAGCGCTCGGTCAGCGTGGTCTGAACATCATGGAGTTCTGCAAAGCGTTCAACGCGCAGACGCAAGGCATGGAGCCTGGAATGCCAATTCCGGTAACCATCACCGCGTTTGCAGACAAGAGCTTCACTTTCATTATGGGAACGCCGCCTGCGACGTATCTCATCAAGAAAGAGTCGAAAGTACAAAAAGGTTCGCCAAGGCCGCATACCGACAAAGTCGGTAAGCTGACGCGCGCTCAAGCCGAAGCGATCGCAAAGGTCAAGATGCCGAATCTCACGGCTGCCGACATGGACGCTGCAGTGCGCACCATCGCCGGTTCGGCTCGCTCGATGGGCATCACGGTTGAGGGAGTGAAGTAATCATGGCAAAACTAACCAAACGCCAAAAGGCTCTTGAAGGCAAAGTTGATCGCGAGAAGTTCTACGCTGTCGCCGATGCGCTCACCCTCGCCAAGACAACCGCAACCGCTAAGTTCAATGAGTCAATTGACGTCGCTGTGAACTTGGGTATTGATGCCAAAAAGTCCGATCAAACCGTCCGTGGTTCTGTCGTGATGCCAGCGGGTACTGGTAAGAGTGTTCGTGTCGCTGTGTTCGCGCAAGGCGCGAAAGCAGACGAGGCAAAAGCTGCGGGTGCCGAAGTCGTGGGCTTCGAAGACCTCGCGGAGCGCGTTAAAGGCGGCTTCATGGAGTTCGACGTGGTGATCGCCTCGCCCGATGCGATGCGTATCGTCGGCACGCTCGGCCAAGTGCTCGGTCCTCGCGGTTTGATGCCAAACCCGAAGGTGGGCACCGTGACGCCTGACGTAGTCACCGCGATCAAGAACGCAAAAGCCGGTCAAGTTCAATATCGCACTGACAAGGCTGGCATCGTGCACGCAACGATCGGTCGCGCGTCGTTCGAAGTAACCGCGCTCGAGACCAATCTTCGCGCGTTGATTGATGCGTTGCAAAAGGCTAAGCCCGCTTCGTCGAAGGGTATTTATCTCAAGAAGGTAAGCGTTTCGTCAACGATGGGTAAGGGCGTTCGTATCGACGCTGGCTCATTCGGTGCAGCGCCTGTTGCGCAGTAAGTTGTACACCATCGCTCAGTTGAGCGATCTAAAAATTTAGTGGGCTGCTTTTGGCAACGAAAGCAGGTCATTGAAGACCGCTGGCGAGTGTGTTGATAGCTGTAGTTTCAACATGCACTTAATGGGAACCCGGAAGAGAAATCAAAGGGTTCTACCCAGCGTAGATGGCGGTCCCGCTGCCAAGAATTCAAGTGCTCTGCATTGCAGGGCGCAGGGTTCAAAGCGGTCCGGTTCGCTTTAACCCGCCAAGCGGACGTTGCAAAACATTCGCAAGGTATTTAGGAGAAACATTTTGAGTCTTAATCGCACTGAAAAAGCCGCGGTCATTGAGGACGTCAAAGCGCAAGTAGTTAAGTCGCAGACGCTCGTCATGGCCGAGTATCGCGGCACGACAGTGGCGGAGATCACCAAGCTGCGCAAAAACGCGCGAGAGCAGGGCGTGTACCTGCACGTGTTGAAAAACACACTCGCACGTCGTGCCGTTGCTGGTTCGCCGTTTGAAGTGGTGGCAGGCGAAATGTCTGGCCCACTCATGTACGGCTTCTCCGCTGACGCAGTCGCTGCAGCGAAAGTTATCAACGAATTCGCGAAAACGAACGACAAGCTCGTGATCAAAGCGGGTGCGTTCGACGGTAAGGCGCTCGATAAGGCAGGCGTTTCCGCGCTCGCATCGATCCCAAGCCGCGAAGTGCTCCTCGCGCAGATCGCTGGTTTGCTCAACTCGCCGGTGGCTGGCTTCGCACGCGTGCTCGCAGCCGTGTCGGCGAAAAAAGGCGGCGGCGCAGACGCAGCTTCAGATGCTCCTGCAGCAGAAGCCCCGGCAGCCGCTTAACCGCGCATCGTTTTCGATTTATCAGTTATCAAATTTTAGGAATACACAACCATGGCATTCAATAAAGACGACTTCCTCGCCGCACTCGACAGCATGTCGGTGATGGAACTCAATGACCTCGTCAAAGCAATCGAAGAGAAATTCGGCGTGTCAGCTGCTGCAATGGCTGCACCTGCAGCTGGCGGTGGCGGCGCGGCTGCTGCAGCGGTCGAAGAGAAAACTGAGTTCGACGTCGTTCTCAAAGAAACCGGCGCGAACAAAGTTGGCGTAATTAAAGCGGTTCGCGAAATCACCGGTTTGGGTCTCAAAGAGGCGAAAGACCTCGTTGACGGCGCACCGAGGAACGTTAAAGAAGCGATGCCGAAGGCTGACGCAGAAGCTGCGAAGAAGAAGCTTGAAGACGCAGGTGCTAAGGCTGAGATTAAGTAATCAAAGCCAGTGCTACAGGGGCTTTGGAGGTGAAAATCTCCACAGCCCCTTCGCCGTTTTAAGAAACGGCTGCCCAATTGATCCGGCGCGCAGCAACATAACGCTGAAACCCGTCGGATAAATTGGAGAGCCATTTCAGCGCTCCCGTGAACCTTGAATGTTGAAGTTCACGTCTCTTATTGAGGACATCTAATGACGTACTCCTTCGCCGAAAAGAAACGTATCCGCAAGAGCTTCGGTTCGCGCACCGCAGGCTTGCCCGTTCCTTACCTCCTGCAAACCCAGCTCGTCTCTTACAACGAGTTCTTGCAGACAGGCGTTCCGGTTGAAAAGCGCCAGAACATCGGCTTGCACTCAGCTTTCACGTCGATTTTCCCAATCACGAGCCACAACGGTTTCGCGCGGCTCGAATTTCTGAATTACGTGCTGGGCACCCCGATTTTTGACGTCGTCGAGTGTCAGCAACGCGGCCTAACGTACGCCGCCCCGGTGCGCGCCAAAGTGCGCCTGATCATTTACGATCGGGAAGCCGCAAAAGATACCGTAAAGGAAATCAAAGAGTCAGAGGTCTACATGGGCGAAATGCCGCTCATGACTGAAAACGGCTCGTTTGTGGTGAACGGTACTGAGCGCGTGATCGTGTCTCAGCTGCACCGCTCGCCAGGCGTGTTCTTTGAGCATGACAAAGGCAAAACGCACAGTTCGGGTAAGTTGTTGTTCTCGGCGCGCGTGATCCCTTATCGCGGTTCATGGCTCGATTTCGAATTTGATCCTAAAGACTTCCTCTATTTCCGTATCGATCGCCGTCGAAAGATGCCGGTAACGATTCTGCTGAAAGCCCTCGGTCTTTCAGACGAGCAGATTCTTGCGCGCTATTTCAAATTCGATGATTTGCGGTTTACGGCGAGAGGTAACGAACTGGCGTTCGTACCCGAGCGTCTGAAAGGCGAAGTCGCTCGCTTCGATATCCTCGACGCTAACGGCGCAGTGGTTGTCGCAAAAGACAAGCGCGTCACCGCAAAGCACATTCGTGACCTCGTCAACGCGAAAACCGAATCGATTCTCGTTCCAACTGAGGACCTCTTGGGGCGTGTTTTAGCGGCTAACGTGGTGGACGCCGATACTGGCGAAGTGCTCGCGAAAGCGAATGAAGAGATTACAGAGGATCTGCTCAAGAAGCTGAGCGACGCGGGCGTGTCGCAGATTAAAACCCTCTATACGAACGAGCTGGACGAGGGGCCGTGGATCTCCATGACCTTGCGCACCGATGACGTGCCAGATCAAACTACGGCGCGTGTGGCGATCTATCGCATGATGCGTCCTGGCGAGCCGCCGACTGCTGAAGCCGTAGAGGCGCTTTTCGCGCGCTTGTTCTTCTCTGAAGACTCGTACGATTTGTCGCGTGTTGGTCGCATGAAGTTCAATCGCCGCGTGGGGCGCGAGACGATCGATGGACCGATGGTCCTCACTTACGACGACATTCTCGATACTGTACAGATCATCTGTGATCTGCGAAACGGTAAAGGCGAGGTCGACGACATCGATCACCTGGGTAACCGCCGTGTTCGCAGCGTTGGCGAACTCGCTGAGAACCAGTTCCGCGCTGGTCTCGCGCGTGTTGAGCGTGCTGTTAAAGAGCGTTTGGGTCAAGCCGAGAGCGAAAACCTGATGCCGCACGATCTCATCAACGCGAAGCCGATTTCGGCCGCGATCAAAGAGTTTTTCGGATCGAGCCAGCTCTCTCAGTTCATGGATCAAACCAATCCGTTGTCTGAGATCACGCACAAACGTCGCGTGTCGGCGCTTGGCCCTGGCGGCTTGACGCGCGAGCGCGCAGGCTTCGAAGTGCGCGACGTGCACGTTACGCACTACGGTCGCGTTTGCCCGATTGAGACGCCTGAAGGCCCGAACATCGGCCTCATCAATTCGCTTGCGCTCTTCGCGCGAGTCAATGACTATGGCTTCATTGAAACACCGTACCGAAAAGTGGTCGATGGCAAGGTGACCGACGAGGTCGTCTACCTTTCCGCGATCGAAGAGGGAACCTTCGTTATTGCGCAGGCGAATGCGCCTCTCGACGAGTGCAATGCGCTTACCGGCGAATTTGTGGCTTGCCGTATCAAGGGCGAATCGACCATGATGCCGCCGATCGAGGTGAACTACATGGACGTGGCGCCCTCACAGATCGTCTCTGTGGCTGCGTCACTGATTCCATTCCTTGAGCACGATGATGCGAACCGCGCATTGATGGGCTCGAACATGCAACGTCAAGCGGTGCCGTGCTTGCGCCCTGAGAAGCCGTTTGTTGGAACGGGTATTGAGCGTACTGCTGCAGTCGATTCCGGCACCGTTGTGATCGCTAAACGCGGCGGCAAAGTTGACTATGTGGACTCAAGCCGCATCGTGATCCGCGTCAATGACGCTGAAACGGCCGCAGGCGAAGTTGGCGTGGACATCTATAACCTCGTTAAGTACACCCGCTCGAATCAAAACACCAACATCAACCAGCGCCCGCTTGTAAACGTGGGTGATGCGATTGCAAAAGGCGATGTAGTCGCTGACGGCGCGTCGACCGACAAAGGCGAACTTGCCCTCGGTCAAAACATGCTGGTCGCGTTCATGCCCTGGAACGGCTTCAACTACGAAGATTCGATCCTGATCTCGGAACGGGTGGTTGCAGATGACCGCTACACCTCCATTCATATCGAGGAGCTGACGGTCGTTGCTCGCGATACGAAGCTCGGGCCCGAAGACATTACTCGGGATATCGCGTCGTTAGGCGAAGGGCAGCTCTCGCGCCTTGACGAGTCGGGTATCGTCTACATCGGTGCCGAGGTTGACGCGGGCGACGTGCTCGTCGGTAAAGTAACGCCGAAAGGTGAAACAACGCTCACGCCTGAAGAAAAGTTGTTGCGTGCTATTTTCGGCGAGAAGGCCAGCGATGTGAAAGATACGTCGCTGCGCGTTCCCTCGGGTATCGCGGGCACTGTCATTGACGTGAAGGTATTCACCCGCGAAGGTATCGAGCGCGATAAACGCGCGCAGCTCATCATCGATGAGGAGCTCCGCAGCTACAAGAAAGACCTCGCTGACCAGCTGCGAATCGTCGAAAACGACGCGTTCGAACGCCTTGAGCGTCTGCTAGAAGGCAAAGTCGCCAGCGGTGGCCCGAAGAAGCTCACCAAAGGCACGAAGCTTGAGCGCGATTACCTAAAGGAGCTTAATCGCTACGATTGGTTCGATCTTCGCATGGCAGACGATGAGGCCGCGCGCCAACTCGAGGCAGTGAAAGATAGTCTCTCGGCGACCCGTCAAAACTTCGACCTTGCGTTCGAGGCGAAGAAGAAGAAGCTCACACAAGGTGATGAACTTCCTGCTGGCGTGTTGAAGATGGTGAAGGTGTATGTGGCGGTCAAGCGTCGCCTTCAGCCAGGCGACAAGATGGCAGGACGTCACGGTAACAAGGGTGTCGTGTCGAAGATTGTGCCGGTCGAAGACATGCCCTACCAGGCTGACGGCACCACGGTTGATATCGTGTTAAATCCTCTCGGTGTTCCATCACGGATGAACGTCGGTCAGATCCTGGAAGTCCACCTTGGATGGGCGGCTAAAGGTATCGGCAATAAGATCGATAAGATGCTTAAAGCTCAGGCGAACGCAAAAGAAATTCGCGGGTTCGTCGAGACGCTCTACACGGATGTTGGCGCGAAACAAGAAACTACGTCGCTCAACGACAAAGAAGTTCTCGAGCTGGCAGACAACCTCCGCCATGGCGTGCCATTCGCAACCCCCGTGTTCGACGGCGCAACCGAAGGTGAAATCAAGTCGATGCTCCGACTTGCCGATATGCCCGAGTCGGGTCAGATCACGTTGCACGATGGTCGCACTGGTGAAGCGTTTGATCGCCCTGTCACCGTGGGCTACATGCATGTGCTCAAACTGCACCACTTGGTTGACGACAAGATGCACGCTCGCTCGACCGGTCCGTACAGCTTAGTGACGCAGCAGCCCCTCGGCGGTAAAGCGCAGTTCGGCGGCCAGCGTTTCGGTGAGATGGAGGTGTGGGCGCTTGAAGCTTACGGTGCCGCTTACACGTTGCAGGAAATGCTCACGGTCAAGTCCGACGACGTGACCGGACGTACCAAGGTGTACGAAAACATTGTGAAGGGCGAACACAAGATTGATGCAGGTATGCCTGAATCGTTCAACGTGCTCGTCAAAGAGATTCGCTCGCTCGGTATCGACGTCGATCTCGAGCGCAAATAATCGGAAGGGAAATACGCTATGAACGCTTTGCTAGACCTGTTCAAACAAACTGCCCCGGCCGAAGAATTTGACGCGATCAAAATTGGCCTCGCCTCGCCTGAGCGTATCCGCTCATGGTCGTTCGGCGAAGTCAAAAAGCCGGAAACAATCAATTACCGCACGTTCAAACCTGAGCGCGACGGCTTGTTCTGCGCGAAGATTTTCGGGCCGATCAAGGACTACGAATGCTTGTGCGGCAAGTACAAGCGCCTGAAACACCGCGGCGTGATTTGCGAAAAGTGTGGCGTTGAAGTCACGCTTGCAAAAGTGCGTCGTGAGCGCATGGGCCACATCGAATTGGCCTCGCCGGTCGCACACATTTGGTTCCTGAAGTCGCTGCCTTCCCGTCTGGGTATGGTGCTCGACATGACGCTTCGCGATATTGAGCGTGTGCTGTACTTTGAAGCATTCGTGGTGGTTGACCCAGGCCTCACGCCTTTGCAGCGCGGTCAACTCCTCACTGAAGACGACTTCATGGCGAAGACGGAAGAGTACGGCGACGACTTCAAAGCACTCATGGGCGCGGAAGCCGTTAAGGAGCTCTTGTCTTCGATTCATGTGTCTGAGGATGTTGAGCAGCTCCGTAAAGACCTTGATGCGACTTCCTCGGAAGCCAAGATCAAGAAGATTTCGAAGCGCTTGAAGGTGCTTGAGGCATTCCAGAAGTCAGGTATCAAGCCTGAATGGATGGTGCTCGAAGTGTTGCCAGTGCTGCCACCGGAACTGCGTCCGTTGGTGCCGCTCGATGGCGGACGGTTCGCGACGTCTGACTTGAACGACCTCTACCGCCGCGTGATCAACCGTAACAACCGCTTGAAGCGTTTGTTAGAGCT
The DNA here is from genome assembly GCA_013298145.1 of Betaproteobacteria bacterium. GTDB lineage: Bacteria > Pseudomonadota > Gammaproteobacteria > Burkholderiales > Casimicrobiaceae > Casimicrobium. The sequence continues at coordinate 4,604 of JAAFJO010000004.1, read as the reverse complement.
GCGTGCACCGGACATCATTGTGCGCAACGAAAAGCGCATGCTGCAAGAGGCGGTTGATTCGTTGCTTGATAACGGTCGCCGCGGGAAAGCCATGACCGGCGCGAACAAGCGTCCGCTCAAATCGCTGGCCGATATGATCAAAGGTAAGTCGGGTCGATTCCGTCAAAACCTTTTGGGTAAACGCGTGGATTACTCAGGGCGTTCGGTCATCGTGGTCGGACCTCAACTTAAGCTGCATCAGTGCGGACTCCCCAAGAAAATGGCGCTTGAGCTATTCAAGCCATTCATTTTCAATCGCCTCGAGCAAATGGGCGAGGCGAAAACGATCAAGGAAGCAAAACGCCGCGTTGAGAGCGAAGATCCGCTCGTTTGGGATTTGCTTGAAGAAGTCATTCGCGAGCACCCGATTCTTTTGAATCGCGCGCCGACGCTTCACCGCCTCGGCATCCAAGCGTTCGAGCCAGTTTTGATCGAAGGCAAAGCCATCCAGCTGCATCCGCTCGTCTGTACGGCGTTCAACGCTGACTTCGACGGCGACCAAATGGCTGTCCACGTGCCGCTTTCGCTTGAAGCGCAGGCAGAAGCGCGCACCTTAATGCTCGCCTCGAACAACGTGCTTCTGCCGTCAAACGGTGATCCTTGTATCGTGCCTTCTCAGGACATTGTGCTCGGCCTTTACTACGCAACGCGTGAGCGCATCAACGCGCGTGGCGAGGGCATGGTCTTCGCTGACATCAATGAAGTCTCGCGCGCCTACGAAACCCGTACCGTCGAGTTGCACGCGAAAATCAAAGTGCGCCTGCGTCAAGTCACGTTCGGTACGGAGGGTGAGCGCATCGAGGAGCTGCGTCGCGAAGAGACCACGGTTGGTCGCGCGCTTCTCTCCGAAATTCTCCCAGAGGGATTGCCGTTTTCGGTCATCAACAAGCCACTCAAGAAAAAAGAGATCTCGAAGCTCATCAACGCGAGCTTCCGCCGCTGCGGACTTCGCGCGACGGTCGTCTTTGCTGACAAGTTGATGCAGTCCGGTTTCCGTCTCGCAACGCGCGCCGGCTTCTCGTTTGCTGCCGACGACATGCTCGTTCCAAAAGAGAAGACAAGCATTATTGAGGCCGCTCAGTCGCAGGTGAAGGAGATCCAGCAGCAATTTGCGTCGGGCCTCGTCACATCGGGTGAGCGCTACAACAAGGTGGTTGATATTTGGGGCGCAGCAGGCGATGACATCGCGCGTGCCATGATGAGCCAGCTTGGTTCCGAAGTCGTTAAGGACCGCGACGGCAAAGACGCGAAGCAAGACTCGTTTAACTCGATCTACATGATGGCCGACTCTGGCGCTCGCGGTTCTGCTGCGCAGATCCGCCAGCTCGCAGGTATGCGCGGCCTGATGGCGAAACCAGATGGCTCGATCATCGAAACGCCAATTACCGCGAACTTCCGTGAAGGTCTGAACGTGCTTCAGTACTTCATTTCAACGCACGGTGCTCGCAAGGGCCTCGCTGACACCGCATTGAAAACGGCTAATTCGGGCTATCTCACGCGTCGTTTGGTTGACGTGACACAAGATCTCGTGGTGACAGAAGATGATTGCGGCACCCACGAAGGCATGCTCATGCGTGCGGTCGTGTCGGGCGGCGAAGTCATTGAATCCTTGCGTGATCGCATCCTTGGCCGCGTAACGGTGGCAGATGTTCTTCACCCTGAAAGCATGAAGCCAGTCATCGAGACGGGCACGCTTCTCGACGAAGACTTGGTCGACCTTGTCGAATCACTTGGTATTGACGAGGTTAAGGTTCGTTCGCCACTTACCTGTGAAACGCGTCACGGCCTTTGTGCAAAATGCTATGGTCGTGATCTTGGCCGCGGAGCACTTGTTTCTGCGGGCGAGGCCGTCGGCGTCATTGCAGCGCAGTCGATCGGCGAACCGGGCACGCAGCTAACAATGCGTACGTTCCATATCGGTGGCGCGGCGTCTCGGACGGCGGCAGCAAGCACCGTGGAAACGAAGTCAGCGGGTGTCGCAAACTTTGCGGGTACGATGCGCTATGTTAAGAGCGTAAGCGGCGAGAAGATTGTTATCGCACGCTCGGCTGAAGTCGTGATCGTTGACGGAAATCGCGAACGCGAGCGTCACAAAGTGCCGTACGGCGCGAAACTTCTCGTCGACGACGGGAAGACAGTTAAGGCCGGTCAAGTGCTCGCCGAATGGGACGCAACAGCCCGCCCGATCCTCACTGAATTCGCTGGTCGGATCAAGTTTGAAAACGTCCAAGAAGGCGTCACCGTTGCGAAGCAAACGGACGACGTTACGGGTATCTCGACGCTCGTCGTGATCGATGCGAAGCGCCGCGCTGGATCGCAATCCAAAGGGGTGCGTCCGCAGCTCAAACTTGTAGATGCGAAGGGCAACGAGATCAAGGCAGCGGGGTCGGACACCGCACTCACCATCACGTTCCAGATCGGTTCGATCATCGTTGTGAAAGATGGTCAGGAAGTTGCTCCAGGCGACACGCTTGCGCGTATGCCTATGGAAACATCGAAAACGCGCGATATTACGGGCGGTCTGCCTCGCGTGGCTGAACTCTTCGAGGCGCGTTCACCGAAAGACGCGGGTATGCTCGCGGAGGTTACGGGAACCGTTTCGTTCGGCAAAGACACCAAAGGCAAGCAGCGACTCGTTATTAAAGACGTCGAAGGCGTCTCGCACGAATACCTGATTCCGAAAGAGAAAGCCGTGATGGCGATCGATGGTCAGGTGGTGAACAAGGGCGAGCCAATCGTCGACGGCCCAGCCGACCCGCACGACATCCTCCGACTCCTCGGGGTCGAATCGCTTGCGAAATACATCATCGACGAAGTGCAAGAGGTTTATCGTCTGCAAGGCGTAAAGATCAACGACAAGCACATTGAGGTGATCGTTCGTCAGATGCTTCGCCGTGTACTGATTACGCAAGGCGCTGATACGAAGTTCATCACGGGTGAGCAAGTTGAGCGTGCGGAGCTGTTGGCAGAGAACGATCGTACGAAGGCTGCTGGCAAAGCGCCGGCATCATTTGAGTACGTGTTGCTCGGCATCACAAAGGCCTCGTTATCGACTGACTCGTTCATCTCCGCTGCATCGTTCCAAGAAACCACGCGTGTTCTTACCGAAGCCGCGATCATGGGCAAGAAAGACGATTTGCGCGGCTTGAAAGAGAACGTTATCGTCGGGCGACTCATTCCGGCTGGAACCGGCTTAGCCTACCATCGGCTACGCAAGGCCAACCAAGCCGCGGATTTAATCGACACGTCTGTTTTGGTAGAAAAGCAAGACGAAGCCCAAGAAGAAAAAGACGCTGCGTAGCGCAGTGACTCGGCATCCGCCCGAAGTTAGCGCTTGCTTAGCTCCGTCTGAGCAAAAAGTGGAAGCGAAGCTCTAGGTGCCAACGGCACTTAGAGTTGACGCTGATTCAAACCGCGGCTTATAATCGCGGTCTTTTCCGAAATAGCTTGTTAACTTCTGCAAGCGAACGCCCTCTCGCCAACAGTAGCGATTCGGGTTGAAACAACAAAGGCCAGACAATGCCAACCATCAATCAGCTTGTGCGCCAAGGGCGCACGCCGGTCGTCTCCAAGAGCAAGAGCCCGGCACTCGAAAAAGCACCTCAAAAGCGCGGTGTTTGCACACGCGTTTACACGACGACCCCTAAGAAGCCTAACTCTGCGCTTCGTAAGGTTGCGAAGGTTCGCCTAACCAACGGTTTTGAAGTGATCTCGTATATCGGTGGCGAAGGCCACAATCTGCAAGAGCACTCTGTGGTTTTGATTCGCGGCGGCCGCGTGAAAGACCTTCCCGGCGTTCGCTACCACATGGTTCGGGGCTCGCTCGACACCGCAGGCGTCAAGGATCGTAAGCAATCGCGTTCCAAATATGGCGCGAAAGCACCCAAGAAGGCGTAAGCCTTAAGCGCCGCAGCGCGCAAGACGTTGGACATATGTTGTTATGTGCTTGACGTCGATCATTTTCGAGTTAAAGCTTTTGAACGCTCGACGCGTTCGAGGCACTTTTTAGAGGTTCTACTATGCCCCGTCGTCGCGAAGTACCGAAACGTGACATCCTTCCCGATCCAAAATTTGGGAATGTCGAAGTCACTAAATTTATGAATGTGCTCATGATGGATGGAAAAAAAGCCGTCGCAGAGCGCATCGTTTACGGCGCACTTGACATTGTGGCCAAGAAGGGCGGGAAAGACGCGCTCGAGGTGTTTTCCACCGCGCTCAACAACGTGAAGCCGATGGTTGAAGTCAAGAGCCGTCGCGTGGGCGGAGCGAACTTCCAAGTCCCCGTTGAGGTTCGCCCGTCGCGTCGCTCGGCGCTGTCCATGCGCTGGATTCGTGACGCTGCGCGTAAGCGTGGCGAGAAGTCGATGGGCGCGCGGCTCGCCAACGAATTAATGGAAGCGGCTGAAGGTCGCGGCGGCGCAGTCAAGAAGCGCGAAGAAGTGCATCGTATGGCGGAGGCGAACAAAGCCTTCTCGCACTTCCGTTTCTAACAGCAATCGTTGCTCGGGCGCCTGGTGGCACCGGGCGCATAGAGAGATTTAGTTATGCCTCGCACTACACCTATT
>JAAFJO010000003.1 GCA_013298145.1 Betaproteobacteria bacterium | reverse complement strand
CGCATAACTGCGTACCCAAAGCGGTACACCGTAAAAAAACAAGAATGCATAACAATGAGATAGCCACGGAGGGTGATCCCTTCGTCTCCGCCAATAAATAAGCCCGCGAAAGCGGGCTTTTTTATTGATGGAGTAAGAAGGGTGGGAACCCTTGCCGGGTTCGGTGTAGCGAGCGAAGCGAGCGGAACGACGCTGCGTAGCGGCGGCCCCGAAGCGCGAGCGTACGGGTGAGAAGGAGAGCGCGGCGAACGCTGGGCAATTCTTTCGTCCTCGGCACTTTGGTAATCCAAAGCCCTGATTCGTCGGGGCTTTTTCTTTTGTGCGTTGGTTAGACCCGCAAATAGGCCGACGACGCGAGTATCCATAGCAGGGCGTCGTGCGAAAACTCGGTGGTCACTGGCTAGTCATTCAGTCGCAGCGCCGCTTCATGCGTCCGAGTCGGTACGGTTTGGCGCGATGGGCGTTGCCTCTGCAGCTCGCGTAACCGCGGTCTGTCAGCTCGCCACGTGGTTTCGACTCGTTCTCACGATTGGCTGATTGGCTGGTTGGCTCGTTTGCCGAATCTGGCGGTAGAGCTTTTCGCGAGCGCGATCCTATTGCGAGCTGCGTCGCGAACGTGAGTCAGATAGTTGTAGGTAGGCGATTGAGCGGAGCGCTCAGCGTGAACACAAACCCTTTCGTATCCATTCGACGTGACTGCTCTAGATAACCGGCCCACACCTTAACTCGACTGGACAAATCGTGTTCTTAGTGGATTGCAGTTTGTGAACTTTCGCGTCTGAAAGGGCGTTTTTCGTGCAGCCTTGCTGCTTTATTCGCTGAAGTCGCGCTCAGTAGTTCGGTCGTGCAGGGTGCCGCTCTGCTTCGTGGGAATGTAGTGAGGGGTGTGGCTTTAAGTGGTTGCTGGTCGCGAGGGTACAGGCCGAAGCTTGCCTAACGCACGACGCTGCGGTGAACAAGCGTCGCACAAACCGTAGAGCGTTAGTTCATGACGAGCCACCAAAAAGCCGCTCGGCACGCTATGCAACATTTCGCCTGTGCAGCCATGAATATCGTACACGCGCTTACAACCGTCACACTGAAAGTGGTGGTGGTGCGCGAGGTGGTTCGGCTCGTAGCGGGCACTTTCGCCAGGAAGTCGAACCACGGCGATGATTCCCTCAGCTTGCATCGCTTTTAAATTGCGGTAAACCGTTGCGAGGTTCATTTGAGGCACGGTGGTACGCGCGAGATCCAGCACTTCGTGTGGCGCGAGCGGTCGCGCGGCGGTTTCAATCGCGCTTCTGATCGCCGCTCTCTGCCTTGTATCGCGCTCCATTGTTGGTAATGGTGGTTAGGACCGCCGGAAGTATCTCACAGCGGTTATATCTTATTGCAAATGCAAATGCATTAACATAAACGTTTTGCAGCCTTTGTTGAACAGCGCCAATACGTACATCGTGCGACGCAATTGAGCGCTGCAAACATGACGCTTGGGAAGTACATGTTGCCTCTGATCGTGTTCGCGTGCCTCGCTGGAGGTCTCGTTAGCTTGCTCGTTGCTTGGCTCATTGCGATTCGCCTTAAACCACTGATGCTCGGACGGTATGTCGCGTTTGCAGCGGGGTCGATGCTCACCGCTGCGATGCTTGGCATGTTGCCTGAGGCGCTAGAGATGGCCCCGAACAAAGCGCACGAACTTTGTGGAGTCTTGTTCGTTTCGATGCTCGGGTTCTATCTGTTGCAGCGCGCAGCCCTTTGGCGACACGCGTGCGTGCATGCGAACGACACTGCGTTATTGAGCTTTCCCGAAGTCATCGTTTTCGGCGATGGCGTGCACAACTTCGTGGACGGCGTATTGATCGCAGCAGCATTCTTGGCGGATCCAATGCTCGGCGTGACGACAACGCTCGCCGTGATCGCACATGAAGTGCCCCAAGAGCTGGGCGATTTCGTGCTGCTGCTCAATGCTGGTTGGTCAAAGCAAAAAGCGCTATTTGCTAACGCGCTATCGAGCATGACATCGGTGCTGGGCGGTATCGTTGGCTGGTGGGCGCTGTCCGCAGCAGAGCATGCGCTTCCCTATGCACTTATGGTAGCGGCGGCGAGCTTCATCTATATCGCAGTGGGCGATCTGCTTCCGCATCTCCATCGTCGCCACAAGATCGACGGGTTTTTTCCTCAGACCGGGCTCTTATTCCTCGGCATCGCGATGATCGCAGTCATTGGCGAATTGCTGCATCACCACTAGGGCTCTCTGCTTCACTCTTTCTCCGGCTCACGTCTCCTCACAAGATTTCTACAAAAAAGCTATGAAAACTGCGTCTAAACAATCGATAAAGCGTCCCGCGCATACACCACTCGCTGTCGCATGCATGATCGCATTTGCATCCACGACCACGGCACATGCACAAACGCAGGCAACGACACCACAACGCGTTGACCGCGTCGAAGTCACGGGGCGAAACGCCGAAGAGCAATCGCCAGACCTTGACAAAAAAAGCGATGGTGCATCACGTCTTGGACTAACCATTCGCGAAACGCCTGCATCGATTGACGTGATTGGGCAAGACGTGATGACGCGCCGTGGTGCTCGCACGTTTGACGAAGCGCTTTCTGGCGCCGTGGGCGTAACGGCGGGAGGCAACCCGGGCTCGCCAAGCGTCGTATCGACCCGCGGATTTACTGGCGCGTTTGTAAATTTTCTCTACGACGGTGATCGCGTCTCGCAATCCAGCATGTCGTCGCGTTCACAAGATTCATTCAACTACGATCGCATTGAAGTGCTCAAAGGCGCAGCGTCAATGATTTTTGGTGATGGCGGCGTCGGCGGCTCGGTGAATTTTGTTACCAAACGGCCAGACCGCAATCGCACGGGCAGCGAGGCGCTGATCTCGTATGGCAGCTACGAATCGTTGCGAGCTGGCGTTGGCACAGGCGGCGCGTTCGGGAGCGGTGCGTATCGCATCGATGTAAGCCATAACCGTCGCGACGGCGGCTGGATTGATCGCAACGGACAGCAACTTACCCACCTCACCAGTGGACTCAATTTCACACTAACGCCTACGCTCTCGCTCGACATCTCACTCGATTATTTGAAGGACGACATCGAATCTTACTGGGGTACACCTCTTGTTCCACTTGCGTTCGCAACTGAAGCGACCGGTGCGGTCACCGATGCGAGCGGTCGCGTGCTAGATCGACGAATCGCGCGAAACAATTACAACGTTGAAGATGGTGTGATGAAGGCCGATAGCGCGTGGCTGCGCGCTAAGCTTTCGTGGAAGGCGTCCGACGCTTGGACGCTGCAGAATCAGTTCTCATACTACAGCGCGGACCGTGACTGGCGAAACGCCGAGGGCGCGGTATTTACGGCACCGAATCGGATCAATCGCGGCCTCGTAAATATCGTTCACGATCATGATGTGCTTACGTACCGCTTCGATGCAGCGCATCGTGGCATGTTCTTTGGCTTGCCAAGCCGCAGCATCGTTGGTGTCGAATATTCGAAAACAAATTTCGGTACGAATCGAAGATTTTCAGACAGCTCGGCAGCAACCGTCGCGCGTTGGCAAGTCGATGCCTTGAATCCACAGGTGGGGCGATATTTGACCGACGCGTCTTTGTTCACTGGCGCAGGCAACCGTACGGATTTCGGGAGCGCGATTGATACCGCATCGGTCTTTGTTGAGAACCAACTGAAAGTGTTGACCAACTTGAGCCTATTGACCGGCTTGCGCTACGAGCGTATTGCGTTGGACCGCACAATACAAGACTTGAACACGGGCGTGAGTTCCGCATTCGGCACGACGTATAAGCCGACATCGCTACGCATCGGAGGTGTGTTCGATCTTTCGAAAAATACGTCGATGTATGCGCAATACGCCGATACAGCCGCTCCGGTTGGGACGTCTCTTCTTCTGTCCGCAGCGAATGCAACGTTTCCATTGACGCGTGGCAAGCAAACCGAGGTTGGACTCAAGCAGTCGATTGGGCAAGATTTCGATTGGACACTCGCGCTCTACGACATTGAGCAAAACAATGTGCTTTCCCGCGATGCGAACAATCCCGCTATCACCGTGAACAACGGAAAGATCGGCTCACGCGGAGTGGAGATCGCCGCCGCTTGGCGCGCAACGCGCTCGCTGACCTTTTCGGGCAATATCGCCATGCTCAATGCGGAGTTCAAGAATTTGATCGAGGCGGGCAACGTGTCGCGCGTCGGCAACGTGCCCACCAACGTTCCTGAGAAAACCGCAAATGCCTGGATCGACTACCGTTTCGCGGGTCTGCCGGTATCGATCGGCGCCGGTGCGAACTGGGTCGGTAAGCGCTTCACCAATAACGCCAACACGGTTGCCATGAACGCTTACACCACGCTCGATGCGTACGTAACGTGGCGAGCAAAGCCAGTCGATTTGACCCTTCGTGTGCGCAATGCGACCGACAAGTTTTACGCCACGTGGTCTGGATCGAGTGCAAATAATCAAGTGCTCGTGGGCGCGCCACGCACGGTCGAACTCACTGCGAAGATCGAATTCTAAAAATGCTTGAAACTCGATCGCTCTGTAAACGATTTGGCGAAACACTCGCGCTCGATCGCGTCTCGCTATCGGTGAAACCTGGCGAGATTTATTGCTTACTCGGTGCTAACGGCGACGGAAAGACCACGCTCATCAACGTATTTCTCGGTTTTCTCACGAGCGACGGTGGTGAAGCGTTGGTTGACGGCCTCGATGTTGCTAGAAACTCCCTAGCTACCAAAGCGAGGCTCGCCTACATTCCCGAACAGGTGATGCTTTACGGCGCGCTCACTGGTATCGAGAACTTGAGATACTTCGCGGCGCTTGCGACCGGTACGGAGCCGAGCGCCACCGACGCCGAACGCCTATTGACGGCGGCGGGACTCGACGCCGCCGCGACGCGTCGACGCGTTGCTACGTACTCAAAGGGTATGCGACAAAAAGTCGGAATCGCTGTCGCGATGGCAAAAGGTGCGCGAGCACTCTTGCTGGATGAACCGACCTCCGGTCTTGATCCGAAAGCGGCCGCTGAGTTCTCGCAGCTGTTGCGACGCTCGCGCGATGAGGGCGTCGCGATTCTCGCGACGACGCATGATTTGTTTCATGCAAAGCAAACGGGAAGCCGCATCGGCATCATGCGTCAAGGTAGTTTGGTCGAGGAAGTGAGCGCCGCTGACTTGAGTCATGCGGATTTGGAAGCGCTCTATCTGGAGCACATGCGGTGAGCCCGGTCGTTCGAATCGCGCGACGCGAAGCGCTCGAGATGTGGCGCGACGGGCGACTGGTCGCGGCTGCGCTGATCGCACTCGCGTTGCTTGCAACGGCGTTCGCAATCGATTGGCAACGTCAACAAACGTATGAAATCGAACGCCGCGCCGCGCAAGCGCTCGACTACGACACCTGGTTGAAGCAATCGGATCGGCATCCGCACGACGCTGCGCATCAAGGCATGCATGTGTTCAAACCCTTGCCCGCGCTCGCTTCAATCGATCCAGGCATTACGCCCTATGCAGGATCAACGATTTGGTTACAAGCCCATCGGCAAAGCGAAATGCGATTTCGTGCGGTACAGGACGCCACTGGACTGCAACGATTCGGCAATTTGTCGGTCGCGTGGGTGCTGCAAGTGTTAGCGCCGCTAATCGTCATCGTTCTCGGCTTCAACATGCTTTCTGGCGAGCGAGAACAGGGGACGCTTAAACAAACACTCAGTTTGGGTGTTCGCTTGCGCGACATCGTGTTTGGAAAAGCACTTGCGCTGGTTTCTGCGATTACGCTGTTGCTATCGCCTGCGCTTATTGCATTGATAGTCGCGGTTGCGACGTCAGAGCGTGCTTCGGATGATGGGCTGCGTGCTGTTGCGCTAGCTGCGTCTTATGCGGCGTATTTCGCGATCGCGGTAGCGGTCGTTCTTGCAATCTCTGCGCTCGCACGGTCTTCGCGGGCATCGATTGCGTGGTTATTGGCTCTGTGGATTGTCGGGGTGACGTTGCTGCCGCGCGCTGCTGCCGATCTTGCGCGCGAACTATACCGAAGCCCTTCGCGGGCGGAATTCTCGAAAGCGCTCGACGGCGAGCTTTCGGCGGCGCATGAGGCGGCTTGGAAGCGCGAATTCAGCACGACGAAACGTTGGGGCACAGAACTGCCGCTCGCGCGCTGGGGCGAGGCGCTTCGACTCGACGATCGCGTCGGTTACGAAGTGATGGACAAACACTTTGCCGCGCTTTGGCAATCTTTTGCCGATCAGCAACACGCCCAAGCGCTCGCCGGAACGGCGACGCCGATTCTCGCGCTGCGTAAAGCTTCCATGTCGCTCGCGGGCACTGATTTCGCGTCGCATCGCCACTTTGCGCAAGCGGCAGAACGGCATCGGCGCACCATGCAGGACATCATTAGCGAGGATCTTGTGCATCACGCTGACCCTCGGGGTGCGGGGCATTTTGATTATCAAGCGAATCACGATTTGTGGGAGAAGATCCCACCGTTTAATTACGCACCACCAAACATGGCCACCGCCATCAAGGAAGCAGGAATTTCGCTCTCCGCTCTCGCGTTGAACCTCGCATTCGCGTTTTGTTTCCTGGCTTTCGCACTTCGTTATCGCGCGCGGAGGTTATTGTGAGTACGCGAATGCGCACGATTGGGTTGATTTTTCGTCACGAACTGCGCTTACTCGCGGCGGAGCGAACGCTTTGGGTCGTCTCGTTTCTGATCGCGCTGGTCTCGCTGTACGCCCTTGTAAACGGGCTTGCAGATACGCGCGAACGCGAGAGCGTAATCGCAAACGTAGCCGAGCAACAGGCGAAGCGCGTGCCCGCCGTTCTCGAACAGTTAGCGCGGGTCACGTCCGGTCTTGAATCGCCTGATCCGTTCGCTAATCCGGTTGACCCCGCGAGTGCGGGAAGTGGCGACGTGGGCAGACACGCAATTCTTCCGTATGCAGCGCTCGCACCGATTGCGTTCGGGCAATCGGATTTGATGCCGAATTACTATCGCATGAGCTATCGCGCGAAGTCGAATTTCATGGATGACGGCGAGCTTGAAAATCCATGGAACTTGTTAACGGGGCGTTTCGATTTCGCGTTCGTCGTTGTTGTGTTGCTGCCCCTCGCAATTCTCGCCCTAACTTACAACATGCTCTCCGGCGAGAGAGAGCAGGGCACATTGAAGCTAGTACTTGCGCAAGGCGGTCGGCCAGGGTCACTAATCTTAGGGAAATTGTTTGCGCGTACGTTTCCGGTGTTGTCGGTCACGCTGGGCGTGTTGTTCATTTTTGTGCTTGCGACGCGAGCCGTCGATGCGAACGTAGCGATTCAGCTTATTGCGCTCGCGTGTGTGATTGCGCTGTACTCCGCGTTTTGGTTTGCGATCGCAACGCTTATGAACGTGTTGAACCGTTCATCTGCGTTCAACGCAATCGTCCTCGTTGGGGCATGGGTGGGTTTGGTCCTCGTGGTGCCGATCGTCATGAATTTAGCGATTCAATCCGCGCATCCACTGCCATCGCGCACACAATTCGCGACGCAAAATCGCCTCATTACCATCGAAGGCCTGAATCGCTACAACGATTTACTTTCGGCGGATTATCGCTACGTCTCTGAACCCGAAGTGCTCAAGCCCCGCGCGGACGGAACGTTTGATGTACAACCGCGTCGCCGAGCACATTTTTTGCTCGCTCGCGATGTCGATCAATTGCTCGACGCCGAGCGCGAAAAATTTGATCGGCAACTCAAGGTGCAACAACAAAGCGTTGACACCTTTGGGTTTCTCTCACCAGCCATCGTCGCCTATGAGAGTCTCACAACCTTTGCTGGCACGGATTCCGCGCGCTATCTTCGGTTCCAATCGCAGGTGGATGCGTTTCACCGGGAATGGAAAGCGTTCTTTGAACCGCGTGTGCTCGGCGGTCGCGCGATGACGGCGGAAGACTATGCGAAGCTCCCCGCGTTTGCGTGGAATGAAACGAAGGATGCCGAGCATTGGCAACTCTTGTTCATGCGCACGCTCTCGCTTCTAATACCGGTCTGTTTGCTGGCTTTCTTCGCCTGGCGTCGGTTGTCTGGCGTGCGCGCAGCGTAAGTTTCGTGCGCAACTTGATTCTCTGGCATCGCTGGTTGGGTTTTTTCGGATCCCTGTTGATCCTTCTTTGGTTCGCGAGCGGGTTCGTTTTAATGTACGTGCCATTCCCGCGACTCACCGAAGTCGAGCGTCTCAACGCGCTGCCGCTCATCGATTTTTCTCAGGTGCGGCTCTCACCCAGCGATGCGCGTGAAAATGCGAGAGCACTGTTCGTGCTGGAGAACCAGGGCAAGCCAATTGATGCGAATGTCAGACCGGATCGACTAGAGATCATTCGTTTGGTGCAACCGGGAGATACGCCGATTTACGCGCTTCGTTTTGCACGCAGCGGATGGGTTGGAATCGATGCGATGCAAGGTACCCGTGTGCCCGTGTCCGAAGCTCAAGCGAAGCGCGCCGTTGCCGCGTGGTCAGCGAGTAGTGTGGTGAGCGTCTCCTCGTTGACCGTCGATCAATGGAGCGTATATCCGGGATTGAAGCCGCATCGACCGCTCTTTGCTGTGGATTTGCATGATGGTGGTCGTCATTACGTTTCATCGCGCACAGGTGAGCTCGTGCGCGATACGTCGCAGTTTGAACGCGGTTGGAACTGGGTCGGCGCGGTTGTACATTGGATCTATGTCACGCCGATTCGTGAGAACGGCGATCTGTGGCACTGGGTCGTCGTCGTTCTCTCGGTATACGCCATTGTCGTTGCGCTGCTCGGAATGGTGTTGGGCGTTATCCGCTTTCGAAAGTATGCGAGCGGACGTTGGTCGCCATACCAGGGTTGGATGCGTTGGCATCACATCCTGGGGTTGGTTGGCGCGGCGTTCGTATTTTCGTGGCTTGTGAGCGGTTTGCTCTCAATGAATCCGGGCGCAGTGTTTGCGCGAGCCGATGTTGCGCAGCTTTCGGACGCATGGCGCGGCGCGACGCTGGACGAGGTGGCGTTGCCCTCCGCTCCGCCCATGTCGAGGAGTGCGGCGAAGGAGATCGAATGGCACGCATTTCGCGAAAACTTGGTCGCGATTAGTCGCTTTGGCGACTCATCCAATCGCATTGACGCTGAAACAAAAAACGGGCTCACGTCATGGACGGTTGACCGAGCTTTCGTGGAGCCGCGTGCCGCAACGCTCGCCGCAGCACGGGGTACAACCGTGGCCAGCTTTGAGCATTTGGGTAAACACGATCTCTACTATTACCCACGAACGCGCGCACGACCGCTACCTGCATGGCGCATCGTACTTGCAGACGATTCGAGCACTTGGTGGCATGTTGACGGTACGACAGGCGACTTGGTCAATGCGATGAGCCGGAGCAATCGTGTTGAACGGTGGGTTTATAACGGACTGCACAGTTGGGATTTCGCGCCGCTATTGAAACATCGCCCGTGGAGTTGGGATATTCCGATGCTCATTGCGATGACCATCGGTTTCGCGTTTTCTTTGACCTGCGTTGTGGTCGCGGGGCGCCGTCTGCGACCTTTGCTGCGCGGCTCATCGAGCATAGACCGACCAATTTTCTCGCGTTAGCGCGGATCCCGTCCGGAGTCAGCGCAAACCGCGTGTTGTGCCCGCATATTGACGGGCATTTCTCGTCAGGCGCGTTCTGCGGTTCGTTGTTTGTACTGCGTACTGCGCACTCCCCGGGTTTGAAGCCGATCATCCGTAGATGTTCGGCACGGGATGTTCCATCCGCTCTGATGCACGTCGTTTAAGTCAGCACGAGACTCATTGCCGTCGCGACAAGGCTAACGCGCACAAGCGAGTGCAGATCAAGTGTAGCGACGCACTAAGTCCGGATGAGATGATCGAACGCGCTTAGCGCAGCTTTTGAACCGTCGCCCGCCGCGATCACGATTTGTTTGAACGGAACGGTGGTGCAGTCGCCCGCCGCGAAGACGCCAGGAACGTTCGTGTGTCCCTTAGCATCGACGACGATTTCGCCAAACTTGCTGAGCTCTACGGTGCCCTTCAACCACTCGGTGTTGGGAACGAGGCCAATCTGAACGAACACCCCTTCAAGCGGAAGGTGATGCTCCTCGCTCGAGCGGCGATCTTTGTATTTCAGACCATTCACTTTTCCGTTTGCACCCGTAATTTCGACGGTCTGCGCGTTGGTGTGTACAGTAACGTTAGGTAGGCTGTGTAACTTTTTCACCAGTACAGCATCGGCTTTCAGCTCAGGCATGAACTCAAACACCGTCACATGCTTCACCACACCGGCCAAGTCAATGGCGGCTTCGACGCCAGAATTTCCACCGCCGATGACCGCCACGTCTTTACCCTTGAATAGGGGCCCGTCGCAATGCGGGCAGTAGGCGACACCCTTATTCTTGTATTCGGCCTCGCCGGGAACGTTCACGTTACGCCACCGTGCGCCGGTCGACAAAATCACGGTTTTCGCCTTTAGCTTGCCGCCATTCGCCAGGACGACTTCAGTTAACTCACCTTTTGCTTCACCCGGGACGAGCTTTTCTACCCTTTGAAGGTTCATGATGTCCACGCCGTAAGAGCGTGTCTGAGCCTCAAGCGCAGCGGCAAACTTTGGGCCATCCGTTTCCTGCACTGACGGATAGTTCTCGATGCCCATAGTGTCGTTCGTTTGACCGCCGAAGCGCTCAGCCGCAACACCCACTCGAATTCCTTTGCGCGCGGCGTACACCGCTGCGGCTGCACCCGCAGGGCCACCGCCGACTACGAGCACGTCGTATGGAGGTTTTTCTGAAAGTTTTGCCGCGTCTTTCGCGGCCGCATTGACGTCGAGTTTGGCAACAATTTCTTCCAATAACATGCGACCATTGCCGAACAGCTGGCCGTTGAGGTAGACGCTCGGGACGGCCATGATTTCGCGCGCGTTCACTTCATCCTGAAACGCGCCACCTTCAATCACGGTCGTTTTGATTTGTGGGTTCAGTATGGCCATGAGGCTCAGGGCTTGCACAACGTCTGGGCAGTTGTGACAGCTCAAACTCATGTACACCTCAAAGTTAAAGGCCTCGTCCGAATCCGGCGATAACGCTTTAACTTGCTCGATGAGTGCCTGCTCAACCTTGGGCGGGTGTCCACCCGTCCATAGCAGTGCAAGTACCAGTGACGTGAACTCATGGCCCAGCGGCAAGCCCGCGAATGTCAGGCTCGACTCTGATCCATTACGTTGGATCGCGAAGGAAGGTTTACGCGCACTGTCGCCATCAAAACGAAGGCTGATTTTGTCGCTTCGTAGGCTTTGGATCGTTTCGAGCAGTTCTCGCATATCCCGACTCAGCTCACTGTCATCCAAAGATGCTGTGATCTCGAAGGGTTGGACTACGCGCTCCAAATAGCTTGCGAGTTGCGCTTTTAATGAATCGTCGAGCATGATGTCTTAAGGTGAATCTATCGAGCCCAATTTTTTCAGGCCGAAAAACCGTGAGATAGAGAGCGCAGGTGTCAGCCACCGCGAGTGCTAAGACTAGCGATCGGGCCGCTTTTCTTGCGCGCGTGCACCGCCAGCCGCGGGCACGCGATGCGAATCAATCGCTAATTAAATTTTTCCGACGAGGTCGATCGACGGCGCAATTGTTTTTGCGCCTTCATTCCATTTGGCCGGGCAAACTTGGCCTGGATTCGCGGCGGTGTATTGAGCTGCCTTCAGCTTTCGCAGCGTTTCTTGCACGTCGCGCGCAATTTCGTTGGAGTGAACCTCGGCCGTTTTGATGATGCCTTCCGGATTGATGACAAACGTTCCGCGCAACGCCAATCCTTCGGCATCGATGTGCACATCAAAGCTGCGCGTCAGTGCGTGAGTTGGGTCGCCGATCAGTGGGAACTTTGCTTTGCCAACCGCAGGGGAGGTCTCGTGCCACACCTTGTGTGCGAAGTGGGTATCGGTGGTAACGATGTAAACCTCAGCGCCCGCTTTCTGGAATGCTGCGTAGTTATCGGCCGCATCCTCCACTTCGGTGGGGCAGTTGAACGTGAAGGCTGCAGGCATGAAAATAAACACATTCCATTTGCCCTTGATGCTTTCGTTAGTGACGGTGATGAACTTACCGTTGTGGAACGCTTGGTTGGTGAAGGCAGGGATTTGGGTATTGATTAATGACATGAGGTTCTCTTTAGTGACGTAGTGTGTTGACTGACAGCACGAAATGTAGAGCGTTTTGTGCGACGCACAAAACAAATTAAAACGATATATTTAAGCGGAAAAAACGATTACCTAACCTCATTCGCAGAAACAGCCGAGTTACATCGCCGTCATCTTGACAGTCTCCTTACTGATTCTGATCAAGTGATGTTTTCGCAGTGCGTCGTGTACCGCGCAAAAGCAGTGTTCGGCTCGCGCCATAACGTGCCTAGTACCCGCATCGGTCACAAACCGTCGACGACTATGCGTGCCGAGTTAGCTCCCCGGCAAACGCCGTCGTAGCGCCACAAGGAGGGCACGGAATAGGTGCTGGCTGCGAATACGCAATAGACCCGCCGGATCTGGCGTCGGGCGCGATGAGTGGCGGTCACGCTACGTGCACTAAGCGATCGAACGTCTACGCCAGACTTACTAAGCGTCTTCATCTTCAGCGAACCAACTTGAGCCGCGTGCTGGATAACGGTCCGGATTCCCTGCTTGCCGGCGGTCTTGCGCCAGCTTGGCGTTTTCTGGGCGGATTGACCCGCCGCACCTAGCACCGCACAAACCTGTTGTGCTGCAGCCCCAGGGAAACGCCGAGGAAGTTGCTCGCGATCGTCGCATCGGCGAGCTTAGGCGGTCTAAGAGCCCGAAATTCTTCAACATAACGACGCTTTGATTCAGAGTTTCGGGCCGCCAGCTCATCCCAATCCGCCGCGCGCCGATTCGCGGAGACTTATTCAGTGGTTTCTGAGACTTTCTGCTGAGCTTGTTCGCGCAACGCCTGCGCAGCTTTCACCATATTTCGAAGTGCGGCAAGCGTCTCGGGCCACGCCCTGGTTTTGAGACCGCAGTCGGGATTCACCCACAAGTTTTCCGGGGGTATGACCGTTGCTGCTTTTTGCATCAATCGAATCATCTCCGACGTTTCGGGCACACGTGGGGAGTGAATGTCGTATACGCCGGGACCGATTTCGTTGGGGTATTTGAATTCGCCAAAGCCGCGCAGCAGTTCCATATCGGAGCGGCTTGTTTCAATGGTGATCACGTCGGCGTCCATCGCAGCGATGTCGGGCAAGATGTCGTTGAATTCTGAGTAGCACATATGCGTGTGAATTTGCGTATCGTCACGTACGCCACTTGCCGCGACACGAAACGCCTCTGCTGCCCACTTTAAGTAAGCTGGCCACTTAGATTGCCGCAACGGTAGTCCTTCGCGAATCGCGGGCTCGTCGATTTGAATCATGCCAACCCCCGCGCCTTCTAGATCAAGTACTTCATCATTGATGGCGAGGGCGAGCTGATGCGCCGTTGTTTCGCGCGGCTGATCGTCTCGTACAAACGACCACTGCAGAATCGTGATGGGTCCGGTGAGCATTCCTTTCACCGGTTTGTCGGTGAGACTTTGCGCGAACGTGGTCCATGCGACGGTCATCGGCTCTGGACGAGAAACGTCACCAAAAAGGATAGGAGGTTTCACGCAGCGTGAGCCGTACGATTGCACCCATCCATTGCCACTAAACGCGAAACCATTGAGCCGCTCGCCAAAGAATTCCACCATGTCGTTACGCTCAGCTTCGCCGTGAACCAATACGTCGAGGCCAAGCTCGTTTTGCTGCCGCACCACGTGTGCTATTTCTGAACGCATCACATCGTGATATTGCGACTCGTTGATGTCGCCATTTTTTCGCGCAGCACGTGCAGCGCGGATTTCCTTCGTTTGCGGAAATGAGCCAATCGTTGTCGTGGGATAGAGCGGTAGCCCGAACCGTTCGCGTTGAAGACGTTGACGAACAGTGAACGGACTCGTGCGTCGGTCTCGTTTTGAGTCATTCGCTGCGATTCGGGATCGAACAGCGGGGTCCAGGACACGAGTACTTTTTGCACGGGCGTCGCATGCGCGCTGGGCCTCACCGAGCGCCTTTGCGACCGTAGCCTGACCCGAATTCACCGCAGCTTTCAAAATTGCAAGCTCATCAAGCTTTTCATGGGCACCTGCAAGCCAAGATCGCAGCTCGGTATCGATTGAGCTATCAGATCGGAGCGTGTATGGCACGTGGAGTAGCGAGCATGAGCTGCTGATCCAAACCGCATCGGGTCGTTTTTCAAGGGCGGGTCGAATCGTTGATAACGCTTGATTGAGATCTGTGCGCCATATGTTTCGACCGTTAATGAGGCCGATGGAAAGCGTTTTGTGTGCTGGGAGCCAGTCGAGCACGGCCCGCAATTCGTCGGGCGCGCGGACGGCGTCAATATGAAGTCCCGCCACCGGCAATTTGCACGCCATGGCGAGTTGCCCCTCCAACGAGGAGAAATAAGTCGTCAGCATTAACTTGACCGGCGCTTGGTGAAGCGCGTGATACGTTCGCTCAAACGCCTGCGACCACGCTTGAGGCAATTCCAAACCGAGGATCGGTTCATCAATTTGTACCCAACCGACGCCAAGTTCGCTCAGTCGGTGCAAGATGGACTGATACGCAGGGACGAGTGCATCGAGAAGCGTCAGTCGGTCAAATCCGCCACGTTTAGATTTTCCTAGCCAAAGAAAAGTGAGCGGACCGATTAGAACGGGCTTCACACGGTGGCCCAAGGCACAGGCCTCTGCGACTTGATCGATGAGCGCTTGCGCGCAATCTGAAAAATTTGTTTCGGGGGAGAACTCGGGGACGAGATAGTGATAGTTTGTGTCGAACCACTTCGTCATCTCGAGCGCCCAGGTTGATTGAGACGCGTTTGTGTGCGCGACGCCTCGTGCCATCGTGAAATAGCGTTCTCGTGCGCCTTGATCTTTCTTAAAGCGAAAGCGAGTAGGTTCGCAGCCTAGCCACTGGATGTGGTCGAGTACATGATCGTAGAGCGGGGCATCGCCGACGGTGACGAAGTCAAGACCGCTTTCCCGTTGCGCATGCCAGTGACGTTGTCTGAGCGAACGCGCGGTGTCTTCCAAGGAGATTTCGCTTATCTCGTCGCGCCAGAAAGACTCTAGTGCGAACTTGAGCTCACGATCTTTACCGATTCGAGGGAATCCGAGCACATGAGTTTTGATCATAAAAAATTTGGCTAAGTTGAATCAGTTGAATGATTACAGCGCCTCATTTATTATTCAAACGAAAAATTTTCTATATATGATGAAATTTTCTAATGAATAATTCGCAACTCGAACTCCGTCAACTGCGTACATTGGTCGCACTTCGCGAAACAGGCTCGCTGTCGCGTGCGGCACAGTTGCTCTACCTGACTCAGTCAGCACTTTCGCATCAAATCAAAGCGCTCGAATCTTATTGGGCTACACCCATCTTTGAGAGAAAGTCGAATCCCATTGTTTTCACTGCGCTGGGCCAACGCTTACTTGCATTAGCGGATGAAATTCTTTCGAAGGTATCCGATGCTGAGCGAGAACTGGGCGTACTCGCAAGCGGGGCGACTGGAACGCTCCGGATCGCAGTGGAATGCCACACCTGTTTCGATTGGCTGATGCCGTCGATGGACGCGCTCCGCTCGCGCTGGCCGCTGGTGGAATTGGATATCGTTTCCGGGTTCCATGCGGACCCGATCGCGCTGCTACACCAAGGCGCGGCCGACGTTGCAATCGTCTCTGAATCGCCAGTGAATGAACGTGCGGTGACGGGGTTTCCGCTGTTTGAATTTGAAATCGTCGCGCTCATGGCGAAATCGCATTCGCTCGCGGCTAAAGCGTTTCTTGAGGCCGCAGATTTCGCCGCTGAAACGCTGATTACTTATCCGGTACCTGACGAAATGCTTGATCTGGTGCGGCTGGTGCTGAAGCCTGCCGGTGTGTCGCCTCATCGCCGCACGACGGAGCTAACCATCGCGATGTTGCAGCTCGTCGCGAGCGGCAGAGGGCTGGCCGCGCTCCCGAGATGGGCGGTCTCTGGATACGTGGATCGCGGCTACGTGCTTAGCCGACCGATTGGCGAGCAAGGCCTGACCGGGCGCCTTTACGCCGCCGCCCCCGAGCACCTATCCTCACGCGCCTACCTAAGCGATTTCGTTGATCTGATGCGCGAGCGCTGCGCTACGTCCCTGCCTGGCGTTGCCCTCATCGCCTAGCCTCCTATCACGACCGATTCGATACCGACTTCGGGGAACGGCGTTTTGCTGATGACGCCGCTTCGGCGAACGGCGCTCATGCCGCGTGGGACGTCGCTGTCGCCGGGCTTTAACACGGCGTTTCAGCGCTCAGGCTGCGCTCGCGTTCTACGCAAGCGAGCTGCCGACGTCCGAACGCCTGCGAATTGGCTCCGGAAGGGCTGCGGTCTCTCGATTCGGAGACGCAAGCGATAAAAAACCACAAAAACAAGTAAACAAATGCGAATCGTTCGTATTCCTGATATAGTTCTGGCTACCGTATCGTACCTAGCCCATCCAACAGCCAAATGATTGTTTGCATTTGCCACGGCATCAACGATAAAGCGATCCGAATCGCGGTCGCCGAAGGGGCGAGCTCGACTGCCGATATCGCGTATGCGACAGGGGCTTCCACCTGTTGTGGCAAATGCCACGACTGCGTGCGCGAAATACTCGATGACGAACTGGGGCGATTAACCCCTATCGCAGCCTGAGGAGACGCTGAACAAGTTTCTGGCGTGAGCCGTATTGGCGGGCTTTGGCGATCTGAAAGCCCACAACTCGCCAGGCTAGCCTCGCTGTCCATGGGAATTCCGGGCATCCAGCTTCTCCCAATCTGCTGTGCGCCAAATCGCGGCGGCTGATTCAGTTTCAACCTAGCTTAGCGTAGCGATTCGACACTAAGCGACGTACTAAAAATATGAATCTAGACCCATTCAAGCAGGGGGAGACCGAATAACTCACGATTTTTACGCGCTCAATCGGGGGGGGCTCGACAGCGCGCGGATCGCCGATGCGCGTCGTAGGTTATTGTTTGGCGCTGGATTCATTCGTAGTAGGAGTTCCCATGAAGGGCGATAAAGAAGTCATCAAGCATCTCAACAAGATTCTTTACAACGAACTGGTGGCGATTAACCAGTATTTCTTGCACGCCAAAATGTTCAAGAACTGGGGTTTGGACAAACTCGGCGCGTACGAGCATCACGAATCCATTGATGAGATGAAGCATGCGGATCGATTGATCGAGCGCATCTTGTTTCTGGACGGCTTGCCGAATTTGCAAGATCTCGGCAAATTGATGATTGGCGAGGATTTGAAAGAAGCGCTCGAATGCGATTTGAAATTGGAGATGATTGCGCATCCTGATCTTCAAGCGGCAATCGCGCACTGCGAAACGGTGAAGGATTACGGCTCACGCGACTTGCTCAACGATATTTTGGCGAGCGAGGAAGAGCACATTGATTGGCTCGAAACGCAGCTAGAGCTGATCAACCGAGTGGGCCTGCAGAATTACCAGCAGAGCCAAATGGAAGTGCGCTCCGGGAGCTAGAGCGTGTTGGCCGTACTCTGTTGAGCGCGGCCGTTCTAGTCTCGATGCGCGCGGAGTAGGCATATGCCACGCGAAACTCACTGTGGTGTTGGCGGACGTACGCGACCTGTTAGTCGCGAGAACTTCGCAACAATATCGGGTGTCCCGACTGCCACAATAGCGTGAGCAGGCCGTAGGCACTCGTCGCGCTTAAGCGGTCACCTGACTAAGGCTGTACGCCGAATCGCCGCTTTAGCGCGATGCACGGATCTTCGCGCGACTCCGGGTCGCGAACGATGATGATGTCGTAGCTCGGAGCGAGGCCTGTGACAGGGGCGGTCTCCGTCGTAAGTTCGAGCATACCGATCGAGAGTATCGGCACGTCTTTGTTAAGCCAAAACGGCACACCGATGTCGCGCCGAACGTGACCATTGCCTGCAAACAAAATCACGCCGGGTGTTATCGCGCCGCTGTGCGTTTTCGCAGCGTGCGCCATCGTCGCGTCGCGCGCGAACTGTGCGTCGGCCATGTTGGGCAGCATCGATTCGGATAACAAATCACAGTGCCCGCGTTTGATCTCGTTGATCTGGGCGTTGCGAACCGCTGCGGGCATTTGGGTGTCGAGCGCGAGTTGTTGCCGCGTTATTGCGTCGAACGCAGTCGTGGATTGCAAACCGCGCGTTGCCACGTTCATCGCGTCGCTGCGAGATAAATTCGCCGCGATGATGGGCATACCTTTTTCGAGCGCGAGATCAATTAACGGGCGATAGAAATTCCAGTCCCACGAGGAACGCGTGGGCGCTGCGGCATCGATGAGCGCCTGCGAATTCGGCCCGGAAGTTTTCAAGACGGCGTCGATTCGCGGCTGCGATTCGCGATCAAATTGCTCGAAAGCAAATGCGGGTCGCACACCGGCGGCAATCACGTTCGCGACGATACGATTTCGCTCTGTATGAAGCGCGCGGTTGTCGTGCACTTCGCCGAACAAGACGATCCCGCCACGCGCGAGCGTGTTGATAACTTGCGTTTCGATGTCTGCGCTATCGACGGAGTTGTTGCGCGGCGCGAAGGCGCACGCAGTGAGCGCAAGTGCGGCTGCAACTGAGAGTACGATGTTAAGACCTCTGCACAAGGTAGCGAGAGCCCGTCAGACGAGGAAAAAATGCGTGAAAACACCGGAGCGTACGTAAGGTACGTAAGGTAAGCGAGGATTTTTCGCGCATTTTTTGACGAAGTATCACGGGCTCGCAGTAGTTGTGTAGCGGTCTTATGTTTGCGATCTGCTTCATGGTGTGGAGGAGAGGCGAATCAATTTCGCCTCGATTCTGTTTGGCTTATTCATCTTCGGCACTACAAAGTGTGGGCTACGTACATTAAAGAAAGCATTTCGAAAAATATACGATTCGACCCGTTCGCCCAAATCGAATTGGCGCGAACACGAATATCTCATTTGAAACACACGCACAACGCATTTCACTCGTTTACCAAATCGATCATCGCGTATGGCGCTTGCGACTTTCGATATCGGGCGATTTCCGCATCCACTTCGTACACGTCGCGAATTCGCTCCCGCGCCAGTGTTTGCTCAGCGCTGCCGTTCGCAACGATCCGTCCGCGCTGAAGCCAAACGATGCGATCTGCCCACTGCGCGGTGAGGTTGATATCGTGCAACACCGCGAGCACTGAAGCACCGCGTCGTTTCACGAACTCGCTCACCGCTTGAAGCAATACTCGCTGATGACGCAAGTCGAGCGACGCAGTGGGTTCATCGAGCAAGAGAACGGGCGACACATCGTGGGGTGCGTCCCACACCTGCGCGAGTACGCGCGCCGCATGAACGCGAGCGCGTTCCCCGCCAGAGAGCGACAAAACATCTCGCTCAGCGAAAGCGGTGACTTCAACGGCACTCATCGCCTCAGCAACGATGATTCGGTCATGTCTCGTGAGCGCGCCCGCGCAATGCGGAAAGCGCCCAAGTTCGACAATTTCACGCACGGTGAACGCGAAATTAAGCATCGTTGCCTGCGGCAGCACCGCTCGTACACGAGCCGCATCCCGATCACGCCATTGACTCAGCGGCTTACCGAAGAGCGTCACGTTTCCGTGATTGGGGGCGATTTCGCCCGTGAGTGTCTTTAGCAGCGTTGATTTGCCTGCACCATTCGGTCCGATTAACGCGACGCGTTCGCCGCGCGCAATGTCGAGCGATACGTTATCAATGAGTTGCTGGCTGTTGCGAATGACGTTTATGTTCTGCGCGCTGAGTATCTGTGTGTCTGTATTCATTGCTGCTAGCCGCTGGTTGTTTGGCCATGCTGGCGACGGAGTAGCACCACGAAAAACGGCACACCGAGAAGCGCGGTAAGAATGCCGATGGGTAACTCTGCGGGCGCGACGACGGTACGTGCGACCAAGTCGGCGGCGACTAGCAGCGTTCCTCCAAGTAGCGCGGAAGCAGGCAATAACATGCGGTGGTCCGGTCCGCACAACAGGCGCACGCAGTGCGGCGCTACTAAACCGATAAAACCAATCATTCCGCAGAATGCGACTGAGACACCCACCGCTGCAAGTGCAACAAGAAGCACGATGTTTTTCATTCGTTGAACGTCTACGCCCAAGTGCTTCGCTTCGAATTCACCCAACGCTAATGCGTTGAGCGGTGCAGCCAGTCTGACCGAAAGAATGAGCGCAATCGATATCGTAAATCCAACGATAGCAACCACACTCCAATTCGCGCTGCCGAGCGAACCGAGTGTCCAAAATGTAAGTAAGCGAAGCTGCGTGTCGGTTGCGATGTACGCGAGCAAACCGATACCCGCCGAGGCGAGCGCACTGATTGCGATGCCCGCAAGCAACATCGTAAACACAGAGGTCACGCCATCGCGCGTTGCAACGTGCTTAACGATCAACGCAGCAAGCGCCCCACCAAAAAAGGCAGCAAACGGCAGTAAATAGTTTCCGAGCTCGCGAACCAGTTTGCCGGGGAAAACCGCACCGAGCACGATCACAAACGCGGCTGCGAGCGCTGCACCACTCGTCACGCCAATCAATCCTGGGTCGGCAATCGGATTACGAAATAAGCCTTGCATCAAGGCACCTGCCACCGCAAGTCCAGCGCCGACAGCAGCACCGAGCAGGACACGCGGCACACGAATCGACCACAGCACTGCCGCTTGCTGCGCGTCTATGGCCTCCGGAGCGACGAGTCCAATTCCAGCCCCGAGTATGGAGAGCACTTGTGATGGCGCGATTGGAAATGCGCCAACCGCAAGTGCAAATACGGCTACCGCGACTGCGATGGGTCCTGCCGTCATCCAAAACACTTTTCGGGGGAGTCGTTGCGTTCCGCGATGCGCTGTCGGGCTTTGCGATGGGTGGCGCGCACGGAAGCGACGCCACCAAGGTGCAGCGATCGTCGAGATTGGACGCGGATAGGAAATGTCGCTCACGGAGCAGGCGATGGTGAAGTGCGCGCCGTCGTTGCTACTGCCGTTTGCGGATCGCGCATCCGTTTTGCAAGTTCACGCACGGCTTGCGGCAGACGCGGCCCAAAGCCAAGCAGGTAGAGCGCTTCCATGTCGAGCACGCGCCGTGCTTTGCCTGCGGCCGTTAATCCAAGGCCTGGTTGCGAGAGTAACTTGTCGATGCCACCAATCGCTGCAACACCTTGAGTGGTCGTCAAAATCACATCGGGGTTCGCGCCAATCGCCGCTTCTGCCGTGAGCGGTTTGTAGCCTTTGAAACCGGATACTGCGTTTACGCCGCCGGCCAGTTTGATCATGGCGTCGGCCGCCGTGCCGTCACCAGAAACTTGTGCCGCGCCGCTGTGCGACAAAATGAATAGCACGCGCGGTCTCGATGGTTGCGCGGCAATCCAGCGCGACGCCTCGGCGATATCCGCCACGAGTTTGGTCTCTAACGCGCGACCCGCGTCGGGCATGCCAACAGCTGCAGCGACGACTTTCACTTTGTTGCGCAGCTCGTCGAACGAGTGTTCGGCGCTAGTGCTTTCAATCTTCACACCCGTTGCGCGAAGCTGTTCAAGTGCGTTCGGCGGGCCCGCCTCGCTGGTGGCGAGAATGAGTGTTGGGCGCAATGCCAGCACCCCTTCCGCAGACAACTGTCGCGCATAGCCTACTTTCGGAAGCTTGAGCGCAGCGTCGGGATACAGGCTTGTCGTATCGACCGCGACCAATTGCTTTTCTGCGCCGAGCGCATACACAATTTCAGTGAGTGACCCACCCACAGAAACGACGCGTGGTGCTTGTGCGCTCGCAACGCCCAAAAGTGCGAGCCCGAAAATCAACGCACCAAACGCAAAGCGCATGCGCCGCCCTTTTCGAACACCGCGAAAACGATCGTCGTAGGAATCGCGAAGATTCATTTGCTTTGTCCTTTATGAAGCGTCAAAAGCAGGGAGTTCTTGCGCGAGAGCGCGCCATGCGGGAAGCTCTGGAATCCCGGGCTTTCTTTTGCCGAAGAGCCATGCGATTGAACTTCCGTCTGCCGCATAAAGCTCAAGTGAAGTCACTACACCTTCGCTCGTTGGCTTCTCAACGACATAGGCGTCTGCGATCAAATCTTCGCGTAAATGCAGGTTGAACATCGGATCGAGCACATTAGCCCAGGTGCCCATGCGCTGAACGTTTTTCACGGGGCCGGTGTGAATCTGAATGCAGCCTGGATTGGGCACGAACACCATGATCTCCAAATCTCGCTCGGATGCCATCGATAGCGTTTGCCACAGCGCATTGCCGTTCACGCGGCGAGTGAACTTATCTTGCATTAAACGCATCGCTTGCAAGCGTTGCACATCAAACGATTTGAGTAGACCAAAAAATTCGTGGGTGTCAGTCATCGCTGCCCACTTTTGCTCGAGTCCTTTCGCATCGATTGCGTCGTTCGCGCGTGGCGCAGGAAGGCTCGTGCGAGGCGTCACTTCGATAGCCGTTGACTGTGTTCCCGCTTCGAACATACCTGCAATAGAACGAAACGCTACTTCATCGGTGTCTTTGCGATTGAAAATCTTGTGAACAGCGTCGCCGTGTGCATCGAAGAACTGCAAGCTGCGCGAAACGCCGCGGTCGTTTTTCTCCTCCACCCAGAATCCGTGTTTCCACTGGTGATAGAAGATTCGTAAGTCGATATCGGGGCCGACCACTAGGCCCACATGCCCGTTGACACTTGCGTTGTCGTAGACGCCCGTGCGCTCGTGAACAGCGGTCTCGTTTCGCGTTAACGCCATCAAAGGGCCTGCCATCGCAAGTGACGCGACGATTTGCGAGAATGAACCGTCCAGTCTGCGGGTGATCAGTCCGTCCCGCCGACCTGCATGCGCAGCAAGCGCCTCGGCTTCGGTCAATCCCATCGCTGCTGCGGCGTCACGATGCCTGATTTTTTTCTCACTTCGTAGCGCAGCAAACCTTGCGCAAACATCGTCGGCTGTGGTGTCTAATTCAATCGTACTCATAGCATCCTCAATCAGTGCAGCGCGGCACTTTGCCGCTCTAGTTCGGTATAGCCCAGTTGCGATTCATGAAGCGTCTCCAACCATTGCTCTTGCAGGCGTTCACAGAGTGTTCGAAACGGTGGCGAGAGATGTGGGCATGAAGCCAGTAGCTCGAGATTGCTACCGATCTTCGCGATCATGCAAGGTAGGCGTTGAATCTGGAACTGCGTCATGAGCACCAGCGTCCCCGCAATTACGGGTTCAACATCGCCCGGGTCGGTGAGCGTTTGTGGGTGGGTGAATGCGTTCATTTCAAAACTCCCAACGAAGACCCGCCGAGACGTGGCGCGGCGCTTGTGTGTAGGCATCAAGAATGGTCGATGTCGTAGCGAGTCCCTGCACATCGCTCCAATTCCAATATTTGCGATTCGTCAAGTTGTACGCCGCGAAAGTGAGTTTCGTGCGCTTCATAGGCGACCAGTACGCGTTGAAATCCACCACCGTCGACGCCGGCGGTCGGAACTGTGTAGCCGCAGGCGTGGTCGACGCGCGCTTCTGTGCTTGATACGCCAATGAAATCTCCGCGCCCCATGAGCGATCTGGCGCGTCGAAGCCGAGGCCAGCGTTTGCGCGCAATGGTTCAACGCTCGCAAGTGGTGATTTCACAGCGTTGGTCTCTGAGTTGCCCTTCACGTAGGCGGTAGCCGCGCGGACGAAAACGCCGTTAGGCAAGTCATAGCGAAGTTTCAGTTCGCTGCCACGAAGCTCAGCCTTGGTTAAGTTGACAAACTGAAAGATGGCGGGGGAGGTTGCCGTAAAGTTGCCGCGCACCTGGATTTGTTCGATGAAATCCTTGTAGCGACCGGTGAATGCGGCGAACTCGTAGGTGAGAGGGCCGCTAAATTTTTTCGCCCCGATCTCGATCGAGAGATTCGACTCGGGCTTTAAGTTCGGGCTCGCGATAGACGCATAGTTAGAAACTACGTTAGTGAACCCTTGATTCACCTGATTCGGCGCCGGTGCTTTGAACCCGCTCGCAACGTTGATAAATGCGGAGTGTCCACGGGAGAATTTCCAAACAAAGCCGAGTTTTGGACTGACCTGGGAATCGCCCGTAGCAGCGGGAACGCCGCTAGGAAACTGAGGGCTTGCTTCTGGCCGTAGTTCGTAGCGATCAAATCGTAGTGCCGGGATCACCAGGAAGCGACCGTCGGCAAAACTGATTTCGTTTTGAGCGTACAGACCTAGCAACGAGAAGCGGGTGTCAGGAAAACGCTTTGTCGGAAAGGTTTCTCCGGCGGGTGGCAAGTTTCCATCACTCACGCCAACGGAGACGCTGCGAGAAAAGTCAACGCCGTACACCCATCGCTGCGCAATCGCACCGCCGATTTCGCGCTCTGCTTGCGCCGCGAGCCCGCCAATTCGCTCATCGTATTTCTGATCACGAATACGTGTCACTCCGTTCGAGCGCGCTTCCACAGAGTATTGGCGATTGCGTCCATCTTGGTAGTACACCGATGCTTCAACGCGATCCGCGAGCAGCGCATTCAAATTGCTTTGGTTCCACTGCATCAGCCCTCGCGTGCGATCAAGATCGTCGTTCGCAGCAAGTTTCGAGACACTCACGCCCGGGGGACCGAGAACCGGAATCCGACCGGTAAGCACATCCGTGTCCGTGTTGCGTCGAATCGCGTCGAGGGTAAATGCCACCTTTGCATCTGGGGCATATCGATAAACCCATTTCAAGAGCCCACTGTCGGACGTAGATTCGGCAGGATTAGGAGCGGTACGCGCGCTCCCGTTACCTTCATTTTTTCCAAAAGTTTTCAGTTCGTTCGCGTTCGTATGATTCACCGATGCCATGAGCTCAAGTTTGTCGAATCGGTTCGCAACGGTTGCACCCGCGTTCGACGATTGATCGTCACCGCTGTAAGCGCCGCTAACTGATGCGTAGCTGTTTCTGCCGCTACGTTTCAATAGATCGCTGGGATCGCGGGTAAAAAAACTGACAGCGCCCGCTAATCCGTCGCTGCCGTAAAGTGCGGAGGCTGGCCCGCGCAGAATTTCAGCGCGCGACAGCGTTCCAAGATCGACGTAGTCCCCGCGCCCCACGTTCGTTGCGCCAAAGGAGAACGCGCTCGGTATGCGAATGCCGTCAAGCAGGATCAATACGCGATTACCGTCGATACCGCGAATGTTGAAGCCCGCATTGTTGTCACGTCCGACGCCCGATCCTGCTGCTGTAAATCGAGCGGGTTGTTTGCGCACCGTAATCGCTGGCTCGTCGCGCATGAGATCGCGAATATTCTCGATACGCTTGTTCTCAATGTCCTCCGCGTCGATGGCCGTTACGGTCGCAGGTACTTCACCGCTATTTCGCGCAGATCGACTGCCTGTAACGATGACGGGCTCGACGCGTTGTGCGACCACTTCACTCAATGCAATTTGAGGTTGGGCGCAAGAGCCAAATGAGGAGAACGCGCAGAGACCTGCGGCTGCCAATGGAGTGAGTTGAAAGGACGATTCGTTTTTTGAGTTCATACATTCGAAAAAAAGCGGTCGCCGCGTTTGCGCCTCGGAGTGCGTCGGTGCGCATCGCGTGGCGACCGTGAGAAGGGTTGCAGCTCATGAGCTTGCAAGTGCCGCAACGCTGCTTCTGGTCGTCGTAAACATCACACCAAAAAAAAATAACAGAAGCAGTGAAACGAAGCGTAATACGAATCGTTCGCAAATGCAAATTTGGATTTTGCGTATTGCGTTCTTCATTAGAGGTTGTGAGGAATAGAACCCCACGTTGGACGAGCGGCTCGCTTTTACTGTGGAGCGCAGCCGTGCTTGGATAACCGGGGTGACTTCACATCCCCGTTTGGTGTGGCTGTCATACCGTTCACTACGAAGGTCGGCAACACCTCAACGCTCGCATATCCACGAGCGGTTCCGGCGGACGAATGACGGCGATTACGAACGAGATTTTTTGTGCTCGGTCCGGCGTAGGCGCTGGCTGGACGGAGGCAACGAAGAACCATCTAGCGTGTCAGCGCGTTACAGGTGATCGTACTTCTAGGATGGGGGTAGAGTCGCGACACGCCAAAGGGATACACGAGAGCGCAGTCAACCATTTCGAAACTAGTCTCAGTCGCCCGTAAAAATATGCTGAACAAGTCATGCGCAACTGAGGCCAACCTCGCCGATGCGGGACAGGGTATCGTCGGGTTTCAGCCATCGGAAACCCTAAAACTCCTCACCATAGCCCCGCTATGCCGTAGCGCTTTGGGCTTCCGGCGCATCCCAAGCTGAGTCAGGAATACCGGACGCGGTCGCTGATAACGCGCGGCATTGCGTCGGACACTCGGGGGCAACTATCTACGCGGAACGCGAGATCGTGATTGCAATGCAGATTTTGACTGCCGAGTACGGCACAGTTGGCGGCAAAATCCATGGGCTGACGCCGTGCTTCAGCGCGGATCTTGCAGTCGACGCCTTCTTCGCACTAGGCAGCATCCCCAGGTTTTCCGGGACCGCACTTCTCGCCGCAACCCGCACGGGCGGTTTTCCTCAGGGAATTCGCGAGCCAGCAGACGCCATAGTTGTGGCGGGCGGTCACACCCGCCTTGGTACAGCGACAGGTGGTTTTCGCTCGAGACGACGCGGCAAGCGCATTCGCAACGCCCACAGCTATTGGAACGCCAAGTAGGACCTCGCACCAGCTGATCAATAGCCGTTTGGCTTAAGTGATGAATAGCCGCTTTTAGTTGGGCTAAAGCCGTAAAAAATTGCTAGACTCTTTATGCAATTGTTTCCGTATCGCCCGGCTAAACGGGGTTAATCGAGACGTTTTTATCGAAAAAATCGCCACTCGCTGGAACCCTTTTTACAGGCGTCGCTTTGATCGGATTCAGCATGGCGCCCGCTCGGTTAAGCGCCAAAAAAGTCCCCACTGCAGCGGTCGATGGCGAAGCGTTTGAGTGCGAGCAAGACAGGATTACGGCTGCGCGGCTAACGACTCGAAGCACGGGGGCGATTTCCGCGCGCCGAGAGGGTTTGGTAAGTACCCGCCTCCCCATCGATTTGCTGATCGGCTCTCGACTTTCTAGCCGCTGCCGAAGGCCCCGCAAACTTTTGCGACGGCGGGGAGCGGTGGCGTCTGCGAGATTCAGCAGAAACAGGCTTAAGGTCGCTAGGGCGTGCTAACTCTACTTTGGCGAGATGCGGTCTGGAAATGCGGCGATGGATGCGCAAGGCGGTGCTCGAACGGGGTCATTTTCCATGTAGGAACACGAAAGCGCAGCTTCGGTGAGGCCTCACCTGCAGGGCAGATTAAGCGCAGCTGAGGCGACTACAAAGCAGACGCGCTGCATTTTCGGGAACCCTTCGAGGCGCGTGCAGATGAGTTGGCAGAAGCGGCGCAAAGTATTGCTGCGACGTCCTTACGACACACTTGCCGCCTACGCGCCGTGCCCGCGCCACGGCGGCCTCCGTACCTCATTTGCCAACTTCGCATGCATCGAAGCTGAACCAGCGCACCCGTCGAAATAGTGTTAACACGCCCTAGCGCATCGCTCTGCCGTACTCGCACCGTAGGGAGAGTTGACAAAACTCGTCCGCGCGGAGGCGGCTTACGAAAAAGGCACGATCGCTGAAGGGCTCCAGCGGCGGAGTAAGCCCGATTGCGTGTAAATTGGGGTTTGATCGAACAGAGTTCAAGGCTAGAGCCAAGACAACGTTCAAATCAATAATGCGTCAATCGGCGGCCCGAGCGAGTAGGGCGAGCTTCGTGCGCAGCTAGGAAGAAATCATCAGTCACTCTGATTGGCATATCGTCTGGGATCGCTCAACTGCGCTACCGCCAGGTTGGCAGGTGATCCTGATCGCGACGCTGCTTGCGCTCTTCTTCGTGTGGCTCGCGCGGCAACGTACTAAACGATACCGAAGGGTGGCGCCTTCGCTCGCTGCGCTCGATGAGACGGAAAAGAAGGCGCGGATTCGTGATGCGCTCGGACTCTACGGGCTGATTGAAAAGCCGCTTACAGTGGCCATGATCCCGTTGTTTGTCGCGCTCGTAATCGGCTTGAGCACGATCCCAAGATGGATTCAGGTGCGTGACAGCCTCCAAATGCGGGGCGTTTCGATCGCTGAAGGGCCCGTGCAATCCGCGAAACGCTGGCTCGCTCGCGGTAGCGGTACGTCGCCCAGCACCGTGAAATACGAATTGCAAGTGAACGGAAAAACGTTTCGCTGGCAAGGCGACCAAAACGCGTGGCACGACAACCTCGTGCGCGACAAGAGCGGCGTGTTTCAGGCCGGGAAGCGTGTCCGCGTGTCCTATGTGTCTATCGAAAGTGGCGATGAGCTATTGCGCATAGAGGCTGAGAACACTTGCGAGCTTTTCCTGAAGTGTTCAGGCTTCACCATTTTCGGTTGGCGTTGGGAGTCTAAGCGCTAGGCTTCGTACGTGCGTCCAGACTCGGGGGCACCCACCCTATTTTGGCGAGCGCTGTTCCGAAAGCGCTGCGATGTATGAACGAAGGGTTGCGTTGCAGAAGGTGGCCTCTGATGGGCATGATCCGAAAGCGTAGTTTCAGAGACGGCGAAGCTGCGAAACAGGCGAATTGCAGCAACTGGAACGACACCGCACATGCGCCACATCTTCGTAACGCTCCGGGGTGCGTTCAGTTCATTTGGACTTCGGATCTCCACAGAGTAGACACGTTGAAGCCCGGCGACCGCGAATCTCCCTACGAGGCATCATCCTGCAATGTTTCCTGACTCAGCACGCAGCCACTGTAGCACCGTGTTCACTTCCTCTTTCAACGCGGTCTTTGTCATGATTGTGAACGGCATTGGGTTCGGAATGGCTGGCCCCGGAAGCGGCGAGAGCAGGCCATTTTGAACCGCGCTCAGCGCTAGTGCATCATTTAAGAGTGCGTAGCCCGCGCCCGCCACACACGCGGATGTGGTTAAGTGCTCAAGGTTGAACTGCGTGCCCGGAAGCAGCTCGGGCGCGGTCGCGCCGCTTTGTGCGAACCAATCGTGTAGTGATGGCGCGCGGATTTGCGGGTTGGTTGAAACTGTGTGCAGCAGCGGCTGCGACAGCAAGGCTTTTGGTGAAAGTACGCCATTTCGTGCGATCAACGACGGGGCAGCATAAAGTTTGTACTCCCCGTGGAACAACACCGATTGCGAATATCCATCGATCTCGCCGCGTTGATGATAGATGGCAATGTCGACGCCGCCTTTTGAAGGGTTCACGTCATACGGCAACCCCTGCAGTTGTACTTCGATCTCGGGCTCCATCTGATTGAATTTACTGATGCGCGGTAATACCCACGATACCGCCACACTCAGCTGAGCACGAATTTGTACGATGCGTCGAGATTTTTGAGCGCGTACCGCTGCGCTCGTGGTGATCAGCCGATCAAACACGTCGCGAACACGCAGCGCGTAATCCTGGCCCGCGCGGCTTAACGCAACGCCTCTGGCGCCGCGATCAAATAGCTTCATGCCGATCCAATGTTCGAGCTGCTTGATCTGATGCGACACCGCTGCGGGCGTCACGTTGAGTTCCTCCGCCGCGCGCACGAAGCTCATGTGACGCGACGCCGCTTCAAACGCGCGAAGCGCGCCCAAAGGCGGGAAATTTCGCGACATCGCAATATCTTTCGTGGCAGCGTGCAATGGCTGGCTCAGCTGCCGCGCAGGTTCGAAGTGACTTGATAGCGTCGCGGGCGGAATCGACTTCGGCGGCGTCGCGGAAATCCGATTGTTATTCGTACGCAAATTTGGGGTTGGCAATAGTGTGCTCATATTAAAGAAAATTCTGTGCGAGGTTGAGGACTAGAGCCGCCGCCGCGTGACATTGGCTAAATTCCCCTTAACCTTTTGTGTTACGAAATCGGCATGAACAACCTGCCACGCCGCACAAGAATAAATTTCATTTAGCCTTCCCGGGCTAATCGCTTAATCGTCTTGTCTGATCGGGGATCTTGCCGCTGGCCCGGACGTTTGTGCTCATCCGTGACATGCGACAATGCGACGCTATACAGATTGCGATACGGTTGGGGGATCAAAAGCGCGCATCTAACAAGGCATTCGTCCGCCTGACAGAATTGGCATGGCTACACAAGTTACCCCCGTCCTCAACCCTCCCACGAAAACACCGGGGCTCACTGAGCACGTCGTTTCTGCAAACCTCGATAACGTCGGGGAGCTAACTCAGCTCATCCGCGAAGCCGACAACGGCAACTTAAATGCACGGGAGCAGCTAGTTCGAGCGCTCTACCCACGGCTGCGATCCATCGCGCGTTATCGGCTTTCAGCAGGCGCGCCGATGACCTTGCTCGATCCGACGGCGTTGCTCCACGAGTCGCTTGCGAAACTGCTTGACCGTGGATTTGGGGGCATCGAAAGTTCCGCACATCTAGTGTCCTATGCGGCAACAACAATGCGTTCTGTTCTCGTGGACTACGCGCGCGAACGTAGCGCACTGAAGCGAGATGGTGGTGAGCGCGTCTCGCTCACCTATGTTGATCTTGAAGCGAGCGATCAGGGCTTGGATTTGTTGGCGCTCGACACCGCAATGGCGCAGCTGAGTGCTGTCGACCCAAGACTCACAGTGATCGTTGAGTTGCGTTGCTTCGCTGGACTCAAAATCGAAGAAATCGCCGAACAACTAAGTATTTCGGCGCGAACGGTTGCACGCGATTGGCAGAAGGCTCGTGCTTTCATCATGATGTTTATTCAAGAGGATCGAAAGTGAGCGATCCGGGGAATACCAGATCGAGCACTGGTACACCGCAGAATTACAGTCGCCTGTCCGCGCTAATGGATGAGGCCCTTGCGCTTCCGACTAGCGATTGGGACGCATTTTGCGAGCGACAAGAGCACGCAGATCCTGAGTTAGGCGCGATGCTGCGTACGCTGCTTAGCGCCCATTCTGATGCTGAAGCAAGGGGTTTTCTCGAACAAACCATTGCGCCAGAGTCTGTACTTCGCGCGGCAGAGATCGCGGCGCTTGGTTCAGTAACGCCCAAAAGCAGTGGGGTTCAATTGGGCCCGTATCGGCTGGTTCGAAAGCTGGGCGACGGAGGCATGAGCACCGTGTGGCTTGCCGAGCGAGATCACGGCAATTTCAAACGCGAAGTCGCGCTTAAATGCTTGC
This sequence comes from Betaproteobacteria bacterium, assembly GCA_013298145.1. Classification (GTDB taxonomy): domain Bacteria; phylum Pseudomonadota; class Gammaproteobacteria; order Burkholderiales; family Casimicrobiaceae; genus Casimicrobium. The sequence continues at coordinate 636,967 of JAAFJO010000003.1, read as the reverse complement.
CCGCGTATCTGGCAAATCCAACGTTCCGCGAACGCCTTTTGCGTGAAGCGATGATCCTGGGGCGTCTTTCGCACCCCGGGATTGCGCAGCTGCTTGATGCTGGCTTGTCGCCGGAGGGTGAGCCTTACATCGCGTTGGAATTGGTCGAGGGTGAGCCTATCACTAGCTATTGCGATCGCTTGAAGCTGGACTTGCAATCACGCGTTCGTTTAGTCGCAGAGACTTGCGAAGCCGTTGCCTTCCTTCACAGCCACTCTGTGATTCATCGCGATATCAAGCCAACCAATGTCTTCGTGACCCAGACGGGTCGTGTCAAGTTGCTTGATTTCGGTATCGCGAAACTCGTCGACGAGGTGGGGACCGATTCAACTCAAGCGAGCGCACTCGCCTTCACCCCCGAGTATGCCGCGCCAGAACAAATCAGCGGGGCGCAGGTAACGACCGCTACCGATGTGTACGCGCTTGGCGTCCTTCTGTACAAACTTTTAACGGGCGCACGGCCGTACGGTCGAGATCGAGCGCCGATGCTTGTCGCCTCTGAGGTGTTGAACACGTCACCCTCACGTCCGAGTACGCTCTTCTGGCCTACAGGTGGTATCGGTCGTGAAGACGCCGAACGGATTGCTCAGGTGCGAAACGTCACAGTCAAGCAGTTACGAATTGGGTTGCAAGACGATCTAGACAATATTCTGCTCAAGTGTTTAGAGAAAGAAAGCGCACGGCGCTACACAACCGTTGAAGCGCTGCGCTCCGATCTCCTGGCGCACCTGGACTCCCGACCTGTCCAGGCGCGACCCCAGTCGACGCTGTATCTGCTTCGCAAATTTGCCCGCCGCAATCGTGGCGGTGTGTGGGTAGGTGCGCTCGCTGCGGCTGGTCTGCTAAGCGCGATCACCTTCGGCGTATGGCAAGCGCGACAGACCCAGCTGGAGGCCGCAAATACCAAACGCGTGCTGAGTTTTCTGCAAACGCTCATCGCGGAGGCGAACCCGAATAGCTCGGGCGTGGCCAATATCACCGTGCTTGATTTGCTCAAGCGCGCCCCTGAGGTAGCAAAGACTCAGTTTCCTGACGCGCCTGCGCTGCAATATCAGGTGCTCACGCCTGTGCAATCCATTCTGCGCGATTTGGGCGCGCTGCCGCCGCTCGAGGCGCTTGGCGCGGAAATGGTGAAGTTGTCCGATTCGGTTGGAACGCTGCCCGTCGAAGAAGCTGCTGACTTGCGTCGCGCGTATGCGAGCACACTTTCGCGGATGGGCAAACACAAGGAAGCCGACGTTGTGTTGTCAGAAGCAATGAAGCAGCTTGAGCAATCTGGGAAAACCAAGAGCCTGACGTATGCACAATCATTGATGACAAAAGCTGAGGCACATATTCTGAGACGAGAGGTGCCAGAGGCGATCAGATTGGCCAAAGAGGCGCATGCGTTGGCGCAGTCGCTCCTGCCGCTGGGAAGCCCGGAGCGCACAGCGCTCGCTCGATCAGCCGCCAGCGTACTCATGGCGGATTTTCGGTTTGTTGAGGCGGGTGAGATCGCGAAAGTTGACCTCACGGAGGAGGCAATTGCGCGCGAGCCGAAGCTGAGTAATCGTCTCCAGCATCGGATTACTGCCGCTGGCATCACAGCTGGATTGGGAAATGCGAGCCTAGCCGCGAAGAAATACGCTGAGTTGGTTGAGGAAACCGAGCGCGTGTATGGCGGGCGGCATGATACGTACCTAACGTTACTTTGGTTATCGGGCAGAGCGCATGTTGAGAACGGCGAATACGCCGCCGCCGTCAAATCGTTTGAGCAAACACTCTCGATTATCCAGCGGGATGAGGCCGCGAACACGCTATCGATGACGCCCGTTAATGTGTTGCCGGAGCTCGCAGTCGCACAAATTCACTCGGGCCAAATTGAGCTCGCGCGGGCGAATCTGAAGGACTGCGAGTCTCGACTAGAACGCCTTGGCCGGAAGGGCGGTACGCTCTATCGAAACGCGGCATTCTCGCTTGCGGTGGTCGACAACGACTATCAGCGTGCCGAATCGCATCTAGCTGAGTGGCTCGCTATCTTTCCGCCCACGATGCCAGCGACTGACATGAATAAAGTTCGCGTCGAATTGAGGCGTGCGAATTTGCTTCGAGCGAAAGGCGACGCAGCGCAGGCGGTCAGCGTGTTTGAGGCCGCGCTCGCTGCGGCCAAGGCGCAATTGCCCGCGAATCACTATCAACTCTCGCGCGCAGAAATGCTGCAGGCGCTAGCGTTATCGGAGGCAGGACACATGGAAAAGGCGCTGCCCGTTGCAGATGCCGCGAACAAGCGCCTACGCGAAGCGCTCGGAGACACCCACCCGTTGGTGCTCCAGGCGGATTTCGTCTTGGGCCGCGTGGAGGCGAAATCAGGGCTATCGACCGGCGCGGCGCGGATGCGCAGAGCGATCGATGGATATCGAGGCCGCATGGGGCAACCGCTGAACGAGACACTCGCGATAGTTCATTAACTATTTGGGATTCGAGGCCTTGCACGCCATCGGAACGGACGAATCGGATCGGTCGCGAGTCGCGCTCAGCGAGATACGACGCCGACCTGGGGCGACCCGCCACGTCTACCCTTTGGCGTGAGACTAATTCAGCTCTTGCGGCTAGTCCCGTCGCTCAAAAACGTTTAGCGTTGCAAGCGCTTTAAGTCGAAAACTACAAAAAATAATCGATCGCCCATACAAAACATGAGGTAAAGCGGTTTTGCTATTTACTAGGCTGAATTACGGTGCAGCGGGAAGCCGGGGCGGGTAGTCCGCAGCGCACACACGAATAACTTTCCATTTGGATCGCTGCTCGTCGATTGGCCTGCGTTGCCGCGTCTAAGCCCGCAGTGAGCGCGCCTCTACGAAAGCCTACCCATCCTCGACGCAGCAGTACGCCGTTGCGACTCGGATTGATCACGCCATCGCCGTCGATGTCGATGTCGTAGCCTAGGCCATCAGCGATGGGCGGTGTCACCGCCTCGCCGCGCATCCAGCGAGTAATTGCCGCGCCGGCAGTCGCGGCGCCCGCCGCCGCATTGCCAACTACTTTTCGGCGGCATTCGCTAGCGACAAGCGCGCCATCGCGCTTGAATTTCACGATACACATTCGCACGTCGTAGTTGCCGACCGTGAATATCTCTCCGAAGGGACTCACCGCGCGATCTTTCACGGAATCGTTAAACAGGCAAGGGTCGAAAGAATATTGAGCTGCTGCGTCGCCGTTCGGTCCGAGTAGGGTTGCATCGGTCACGCCTGACCCGAGAAGTTGCGCCATGCAAGGCCCATTGCAATCCGCTCCAACCACGGGCGCACTGCAAGGTGTGTCAATCGCGCGGTGAATAGCCAGTCGGAGGGTGCTGTTTATTCCAATGTCGAGCATGACTCGACCTTTGATGCGCGATCGCCCGACCAAGCTCCGGTGAGCCGGACGAACTGTTCGTGGGGATTCTGATCTGCCCGCTGCCGTCACCAACCTGCGCTAGGACTGCGAGAGGCGAGGTCGCAAGTAGAAACAACGCGGCAAGTCGAGGAAACGTCCAGCGCGTTATTCGCGAAACATCAATATTGGTTTCGCGGGTATCTGTAGGGCAGTCAATCATCTTGATTCGATCGAGAGCCTGCGCCCGACAACACTGTGGCGCATACGATTTCCCAAAATCAATAAGTTTCGGCACAGTCCGCTGCTGTACCCCGCGTTTTATGTCCGAAGTGTTTACCTGCCAAGGATCCAGAACTCTATGGCTATGAACTGCTGAACCGCAGGCAGCATGCCTCTGTTGCGGATCGCCTAGTTTTCTTCGGCCTGAGATTTCAGAATCGCTACATGCGCGCAAATGCCTCGTGATACGCGCGGCTGACAGGAAGTTCGCGCTTGTGATCTTTCATCCGTACAAACATGCGGCCTGATTCATCTCTTCGCGTCGAGTGAACGAAGCGAAGATTCACCATAGTGGAGCGGTGAATTCGTTGGAAGAGTGAGGGGTCAAGCTGTCCTTCGAGCTCACTTACCGATGTGCGCAATAGCTTTTCCCCGCTTGCGAGCACAACGCAGGTGTATTTGTCCGCAGCATCAAAGTAGAGCACGTCGTGGACATCAATCTGCAACACGTGTTCGCCTTGCGCATTTCGCTCATGCGCACGAACGTAGCGAAGAAAACTGGCTGGCCTAACGGTAGTGCCTGCGAGAAGCTGCTGCAGCGTGCCGGCAACGCTCGCGGGAAGCGTCGCAGAATCTGCGCCCGACGTAACGCGTTGCTTGACTCGCTCGACAGCCCTGCGGAGGCGTTCGGTGTTCACCGGCTTCAGAAGATAGTCCACCGCGCCTTCGTCGAACGCTTTCACTGCGAATTCATCATACGCGGTGACAAATACGCAAAGTGTTTTCCCCTCAACCCCCTGAGCAACCTCAAGCCCCGTCAGGCCCGGCATTTGGATATCCAAGAAGGCGACGTCGGGTTCTAGCGACTCGATCAATTTAGCGGCGTCCGTGCCGTTGCCCAACGTTGCAATAATCTCGAGTTCGGGCCAGACCTTCTTGAGTTCGTCGGCAAGAAATCGGGCGAGGTAGGGTTCATCGTCTGCGATGATGGCGCGAATAGTCATGAGGTTTTTGATTCGTGTAAGGTGATGGAAGATCTTGTTCCGACTTCGGGCACTGTTCTCGAAGTGACGCTGAGCGCTGCGCGTCCACCGTAGAGTGACGCTAAGCGCTCGCGAACATTGCTGATGCCCACACCAGAACCGCTGCGCGCAGTGGACTTTGCATGGAGGCCGACGCCATCATCGATTACGTCAATTCGAATCGCCCCGTGATCACGTGCCACGCGAATACTGACGGTGCCGCCCTCAATCTTGGGCTCCAAACCGTACTTCACCGCGTTTTCGACGAGCGGTTGCAGAAGCAGGGGCGCGAACGGTGTTGAGCGCAATGCATCCTCACATTCGATCTCGAATCGCAAACGACTGCCCATCCTGATTTCGATGAGCTGTAGATAGGTCTTCAGCAGATCAAGCTCGCTGCCAAGCGTAGCGCGTGTTTGCCGGGAGCTGTCTAGGCTGTGGCGCAGATGCGTGATGAAGGAATCGAGCATCCGCTTTGCTGTTTGCGGCTCATAATCGATCAGCGCGAGTACGTTTGACAGCGTGTTAAACAGGAAGTGAGGCTCAATTTGCGCTTGTAGCGCACGAAGTTCCGAGTCTTTCGCTTGTGCAACGAGGCGTTCTTGCTCCTCGGCGTGGCGGGCCTGTTCTGCCTCTGCGCGTATGCGTCGCGATTGGCTGTCGGTAATCAAGAGCCAGACCACGCAGCCCAGAATGCCGATCAAGAGCATGCCGAATGCAAAGCGCGGATACTTTGTCACCAGCGCCGCGAAGTTGCGTCCAAGGATCGCAAACGCGATGGAATAGCCAACAAAAACACCGATTAGCGCTAATACGATAGCCGTTAAGTTTTGCTGCCAGCGTACGAGATTAATACCAAGTCGAGGGAAGAGCGCTCCGAACGCTAGCTCCATTAGAACGTGGATGGTAAAGCCGATGCAGTTGGATATCAAAAGTGTTTGCCAGAATGTCGTCCAGATTTGGGCCGACGAGTCGAAGGCGACGAAACCAAGCGTCAGCGCGACTGCAAAGACGCAGTTAAAAAGACCCGTCGCCACAAAGTATTTCCACTTCGCACCCGGTCGAGCTGGATCAAACGACCAGGAGTGGCGAATGATTTCGCGAAATCCAAATAGTGACTCGCGTGGCGCACGGTCGCCGTGGGAACTCGTAGGCGTGGGTTGGGATGGGAGACTCGATTCCATAGCCAGAGTTTACGTGCCTCACCTCAATCGCTTTATGTGCTGCGACAACTTGCCGATTTATGGCGTGAATCGATCTTTATTCGTGGATTTGTGGCGGCTGTCGATTCACGCCCGATTACGGTGAATCGTCGCACGGCGCGTGACCCAGGAGGTCACGTAACCAACAATTCACTCCATCGCTCCAGTCCCGGAGCACACACTAGGAGTCACTCGTGAAGAAATACGTCATCGCCGTCGCCGCCCTCGCAACCATTGCACTACTTGCGTTTGATACCCAGGCTCAAAATGTCAGCGCGCCGGTCTCTGGCGGCGAGGCGAGCTGCCCGAGTCTGAACGTGACTGGGCTAAAGCCGAACGAGGGTACGCTGTTGGTCGCCGTGTATGCCTCAGCCGATACGTTTTTCAAGAAACCAGTGTGGACGACATCGCAGAAAGTCTCTGCCGCCTCGATGCAAATTCCTGTGTGCAACCTGAACGCAGACGAAATTGCGGTAACGGCCTTTCAGGACATGAACGGCAACGAGAAACTCGATAGCAATCCGCTCGGAATTCCAACCGAGCCGATCGGCATGTCTGGCAAGCCTGCAATGTTTGGCCCGCCAAGCTGGGAGTCAAGCAAGGTCGCTTTCAAAGCTGCGAGCGCTCCGATCGCAGTGAAGTTTTAGGTGAGGGCAGTATGAATCGTCGAGCCTTTCTCACGCAAGCCGCAAGCGTCGCCGCCATCGGCGCTACGTCGCCGCTCATTTTCGCGAACGAGCCAAAAAATTTGTCTACGACGGAACGCTTCAAATCAGAGTTCGCTGCCGCTGCCGCAAAGAATCCGTATCTGACGCCATTGAAAGGCGCAGCCGGTGATCTAACGTGCGATACGCTGGCCGTCGAAGGCAAATTGCCGCGTGAACTAAGCGGCCGCTTCTATCGCAATGGCCCGGCTAATTTTGAGCGCGGCAACGAGCGCTATCAACATTGGTTTGACGGCGACGGCATGGTGCAGCAATTCACATTTGACGGTAGTCGCGTCAGCCATCGCGGGCGCTACGTGCGTACCGAAAAGTATCTGGCAGAGCAGGCCGCAGGCGAGTTTTTAGTGCCCGCGTTCGGCACAAGCATTCGCCCGAAGCGACGCGTTCTCGGCCCGGATTCAATGAACACGGCGAACACCAATGCGATTGAGCACGCAGGGCGGGTGCTCGCAATGTGGGAGGGCGGAAGCGCGCACGAGCTCGATCCGCGAACCCTCGACACCAAGGGCGTAGTCACTTGGCAGGCGGGGTGGGAGCAGATGCCCTTTTCCGCGCATCCAAAACTTGATCCGCAGGGGACGCTCTGGAACTTCGGTTCGGTGCGGGATCGCTTCTTTGTTTACCGCATCGACGCTGCGGGCAAACTCGCGAACACGCAGATTGCACGAGTCGCCATTGATCGAAACACGCATGGTGGCATGGTGCACGATATGGCGATTACCGAGCGCTACTTCGTGGTGCCGATTCCCCCGGTCACGATTGAGTTCGAGCTTCTCGCACAGGGAAAATTTGGCAGTGATGTGATGAAAATGCACAAAGCGGCCCCGCTCAAGATCTGGGTGGCACCAAAAGACGATGTTTCAAAAGGTCGGATTTTCGACTTACCGCACGACATGGTGTTTCATGTCGGCAACGCGTTCGAGCGCACGGGCCCGAGTGGCACAGAAATCATCCTTACGTATGTAGGAAGTCGTGACGACACTTTTCTGGGCGGCGGCGCTGTCTCCATGATGCGGGGACAGCATTCCAAATCAGGCGAATCTGCGCTGAGAACGGTCACGCTGAACGTCTCAAACGGTAGCGCTCGTCTCGAAACGTTCGACGACAGCTTTGAAGAATTCCCACGCCTCGATCCGCGATTTGTTGGCACTAAATCAGAGTTTCTCGTCTCACCCACTTCGTGGCGTAATCGCGACAAGGTGGACGTCGGCTTTCATGGATTGCAAGTGCGACAGCTCGCGAGTGGTAAGTCGACGCGCTTTGACTACGGCGATGAGTTTATTGTGGAAGAACACCTTGTCGTTCCGCGGCAAGCTGGCTCGAAAGAGCTCGATGGCTGGATCATCGGCACCGCGTTCAGTGCGAAGCGCCAGCAAACCTGCGTCAACGTGTTTGAGGCAACCCGAATCGCAGATGGGCCAATTGCGCGAGGGTGGTTGCCTTACTGGCTACCGCTTGGCTTCCACGGGAATTTCACGCAGGCATAGAGCGTTGACGCCGCGGTCGGCGACGGCTTTACGCCGATCACGCGCGAACGGCGCGTAGCTTCTGTAGGCGCGGTCAAACCCGCGCCTACACACCGCTTAGCCCAAACGTTTCAGCGGCGAGGTTCATTTCGCATACGGTGCGAAAAAGCTCACCAACCGCTTCGGTAACCAGTCGAGTTTCCCCGGAAAAGGCGCGGTCACGAAGCCCACGTGACCGCCCTCGGCGGGTTGCTCGAGCACTACGTTGCCTGGCACTTCCGATTCGTTTGGCATTAGCCACGCCGGGACGAATGGATCGTTCGCGGGATTCAAAAGCAGAAACGGCACACGAATTTTCGCAATCAAGCCTCGCGATGATGCACGTTCGTAATAGTCCCACGCGCTCGTGTAGCCGTGCATCGGCGCGGTGTAGTGTTCATCAAATTCAGGGAAATCGCGAGGCTTCACCAGGAATTCTTTGTCGCGAAGCGCGGGATGCATCTCCATTCGCTTTGCAAAACTCTCGCCCATCGATTTCATGAAATAGCGGTTAAAAATACGATTCCGGAAGTGAAGGATCGCCACTGCCGATACGCCGAGATCGAGCGGGCTACACACCGAGGCTGCGGCATCGATGACGTCGCGCGCTGCATCACCTTGTTCGCCACACCATTTCGTTAATGCGTTGCCTCCGAGCGACACGCCGACGGCGAAAATGCGATGTTTTGGGTAGCGCTGTCGAATTTCCCGCAATACGTTGTCGGCGTGTTCGCTGTCGCCTGAGTGATACGAGCGGGACAACCGATTAGGTTCACCTGAGCAACCGCGAAAATGTGCGACAACGCCCAGCCAGCCGCTCTTATTCGCTTCCCCCATCGCATGGAGGCAATATTGTGAATTTGATGATCCTTCGAGTCCGTGAAAAAAAACGAGTATCGCCTTGTTCGTGCTGGATTCAGCGCTGATGGCTAAGCTCGGTTCTGACCAATCTAGATCGACGAAGTCCCCGTCCGCTAGCTCAAGTCGCTCGCGTCGGTACGCCAACGTGGGCCGCGGCAAAAACTGTGCGTAGATGCTTTGCAAATGTCCCGTGGGAAGCCAGCGCGGCGAGCGATATGTGGATTGGATCAGAGGCATTCGTTGATTCTAGGGACACCGCAAATCTGTGTCGCGTCGCAGTCGAGGTGCGCTGCGCAGCGATCAAAAAACGCGCGGTGCTATTGACGCGGAGCAACCATCTCACACGCGTTTGCGCTCGCATTTGCTGACGTCTTATTCACGCTAAGGGCGCATCACTACCAGGTACAAATCGTCCGTTTCGGAAAATCAAACCGAATTTGAATCGCGCAGTTTTTGCGATCCCATCGTGTCACGGTTATTTTTCGATGGGTTCTCAAGCCACCGTGGTCAACGGCTGAGCCAACAGCTTCGAAAATTCAGAGAATTCGTACATGCGGTTTCAATACTCGATCGAACGGGCAATTTACACCGCCAGATAAGTCTGACATCTCGTCAACGCGCGACTTACAACGTTTTTTGCACTCATAATTTTTATGCGGTGGTTGCTCTCAAGTTCGTTCGAAGCGGCGCAACTCATCTGTTGCCGAAGGTGCGTCCTTCGCGCCACTCTCTTCATGACGTAGCTAAGTTTGATCAGAGATAGGTCGCGTAGACGGATCACCGACGCAGCATGATGACGTTTCGCAACCCGCCGAATTTCGAGTTTGCCAGCTCGCACCCCGGGCTCCGTAGTGAGTCCGTATTCCTTTCACAAAGAAAAGTATCGAGGTTAGATCATCGTGTCGCTATTCCGCACAATCAGTCTTTCAGTGATCTGCGCTGCGCTTGCCATCGGCTGCGCTAGCCGGCCAGAGCATTCTGCCGTTGCAAATTCCGCTGCGCCGCAGCCGCCGGTTTTACCGATTTCACAATCCGCGCGCGGTGTAGAAATTACGCTGCCCGACAGTGTTCTTTTTGCGAGCGGGAAAGCTGACCTTGAGGCTAGTTTGTCAGCACCTTACTTAGATCGATTGGCGCGTCTGCTCACCACAAAAACCGAGAAGCGGATTCTGGTCGAAGGTCATACTGATGCGACGGGCGGCGACGAGCTTAACCGACGTTTATCGATGCAACGAGCGCAGAGTGTCGCGGAGGCGCTGATTGCTCGAGGTGTGCCGGGCGCGCGAATTGAGACGACCGGATTAGCTTCGACGCGGCCTGTAGCGCCCAACGATGTGGAGGCAGGTCGCCGCCTGAATCGTCGCTCAGAGGTCATTGTGCTTGGTGAGACAGTTGAAAACATTGCTCGTGGAGAGCCGCAAAATAGCTTTGAAGACGCTGCAGCGCGGGTTCGTGCCGCGCTCGAGCAAGGAGCGCGCAAATGAATCTAGATGCGCCAAGTATTTCTCGTCGCCGGTGGCTCGCCGGGGGAGTCTCCTCTGCTGCAACGGCTGCGGTGCTCGGTACACTCTCACCCCACTTCGCTTGGGCGCAAGCAAACACGCCTCGGCGTGCCGCGCCGCGGGTACCTGCGACCAAGAAATTCGGGCTGGTCTTGGGCAGCGGCGCTGCAAGAGGATTCGCACACATCGGCGTGATCAAGGCGTTCGAAGAATCCGGTCTGCGCCCCGACCTGATCGTAGGCACCTCCGCCGGTGCGCTGGTTGGCGCTTTCTCTGCCGCAGGCATTAGCGCATCCCAAATGGAGGAGACGGCCCTTCGCGTTCGTGACATCGAAATTGTGGATTTCGAGACAGGCAGCAAGCGAGGCATGGTCGTTGGCGATTCGCTGCAACGCTTCGTGAATATCGCCGTTCGCGGTCGCGCGATAGAGTCGTTGCAGACTCCGTTCGCGGCGATCGCTACTCAGCGACGTACGGGCGAGTTGGCGATGCTGCAACGTGGGGATATCGGGCTTGCTGTTCGCGCGTCGTGCAGCGTGCCAGGGGTATTTATTCCCGCAAAGATCGGGGAAGTCGAATACGTCGACGGTGCGCTGGTGAGCCCCGTGCCGGTAAGGGCTGCACGTCAGCTCGGGGCAGAGTTAGTCGTTGCGGTCGATGTGGGCAGCGCAGCCATCAACGCCAATCCAATGGGCACGTATGAGCAGGTGATGCACGCGTTCGAAATCATGGGACGTTCACTTGCGGGCCTTGAATCTGAACAGGCTGACGTGCTGATCCGCCCAGACACGCGCTCAATTCCGAGCACCGATTTCGCTTCGCGCGCAGCACTCATTGCCATTGGATACGCTGCGGGTAAGCGCTTTGTGCCCGTAGTTGCCGAAAAAATCGCACAAATGAGGGCGCGAAAGGCATAGGCCGGCGCTTAATGCCGTTTCTCACGCAAAAGCGAGCTGACGTGCCTACTCTGGCTGCACCAACCGCCGCTTTTGCACATCGGCCGCAAGTTGGCGAAGCACGCCTTCGGTGGCTGCCCAGTCGATACAGGCGTCGGTGATCGATACCCCGTAGTCAAGCGCTTTTCCGGGCGAGAGGTCTTGGCGCCCGCCGTGGAGGTGCGATTCAATCATGACGCCGAAGATTCGCTCATCACCTGCGGCTAGCTGACGTCCGACGTCGGCGGAGACCTCGATCTGCTTCTCGTGCTGCTTGCTCGAATTCGCATGCGAGAAATCGATCATGATTTTTTGCGGCAGTGCGGCCTTGCTGAGCTCGGCCGCAGACGCCTGAACGCTGGCTGCGTCGTAGTTGGGCGCTTTGCCGCCGCGCAAGATGACGTGACAGTCTTCATTGCCGTTGGTGGAGACAATCGCGCTGTGGCCGCCTTTGGTGACCGAGAGGAAGAAGTGGGGCGCAGCGGCCGCTTTGATCGCATCCACTGCAATCTTGATGTTGCCATCGGTACCGTTTTTGAAGCCCATCGGGCAGCTCATGCCTGAGGCGAGCTGGCGGTGCACTTGGCTTTCGGTCGTGCGTGCACCGATTGCCCCCCACGAGATGAGATCGGCGTAATACTGCGGTGTGAGCGTGTCCAAGAATTCGGTGGCGGCCGGCACACCGATTTCGTTGACCTCTAGCAGCAATTCACGCGCGAGGCGCAAGCCTTCATTGATCTTAAAGCTACCGTCAAGGTGCGGATCATTGATCAGCCCTTTCCAGCCGACGGTCGTGCGCGGCTTTTCAAAGTAAACGCGCATCACCACAATCAGATCGTGAGCGAGCTCGTCGCGCAGTGCCTTCAGGTGGCGCGCGTACTCAAGCGCTGACTTTTTTTCATGTATCGAGCATGGCCCGACGATCACGACCAAACGGTCATCCGCGCCATGCAGCACCTTATGAATGTCGCGACGGGTATCGAAGACGAGTTGCTCGACTTGATCGTTCGGTTTGAATTCGCGGAGCAAGTGCGAAGGTGGCGCAAGCTCAAAAATGTCTCTGATGCGAACGTCGTCAACCTGGCGATTCAAGGTGTTTGGCATGTCAATCCTGTATTTTGTGCGTTGCGGCAATTCTACGACAAGCCAGAAAATAGCGTAAAGTCTATAGTTTGCGGCGTCTACGCAATTATGTAGCGCAAAAAAATTGTAGTTCTCTATGTATTGCGTGATTGCTGGCGAGGGAAAAAATAAAAACAACGAAGAAACCGATTGGTAAAGCAAAACGATGCCGCGATAACAGCTGTTATCGAATTCAATAGAGAACTAGCTAGACGCCAATTTTCGTATGGGCTAGCGCAAGAATGCTAAAAAAAAGCCCGCATGGCGCGGGCTGGAGGAACTTTATGCAAACTCGTGGAGGACCGAGCTTGCAAGCGTGACCGTGAGCGCGACGAGAAATGAGTCTTGCTTACGACGAACGCATGCCAATCCAGGGGAATCGGCGACCGCGCAAAGTGAGGATGCTCGGCGCGTGACCCATGAGTCGGTTAGGGTAGGCTCATGGTTCAATGGCGTAGACGATGTTCAACAGAAATTCGCGACATCCATCGCTGGGTAGCCCAATACATCCCAACCGACGAACCCTTCAGACGCGCCGACAGGTTCGATGGACTACCGCATCGTTACGGGCATTGCTGAGTTAGGTGTCTCGCGTCGCGCGTGATCGCGAACATTCGTAGGCCCTTTGCGTGGGTGTGCGTTTCGCAAGCGTCGAGGTGAGTCCTGTCGCCTTTCGGCTTCTCATCAAGCCGTGACCATTCGCGATGGCGCATGGAACAGGCCGCGTTAAGGTTTGCACCATGATCATGGGCAAGCAGATCTAGAAGATTAACCCCAGCAGTGCAGGATGCAGCAGTGCGATGCCGGGGATTCCCAGTTCTTTTGCGAGGATGCGCTGAGATTGAACTACCTCGTCTTTTGATTGGCTTTGACCGGCCCGCTCGAGGTGTTCAAACACCCGCCAAAGTCGATGCTCGCGGGGTAGCTCTGGTGGTAGCGCTCGGCGTGCGGACGCGAGAAATGCTGCGCTTTGTTGCGAGCCATTGAGCATGCAGAAAAGCGTTCGCCGGAGCTCGATGGGCGCGGCGACCAGCGCCTGCAGTTTGCTCCCGAAGTTGTCGGCGGCAAACGATGCAGCGCTACACGCGTCAGCATAGTTTCCCGTCGCAGCGTGAAGGCTTGCGAGCGCGAGCCAGCGGGTGGCTGCTCTCGCGGGGCGCTGCCCGGCCGGCTCCTTCGGCGGCGGCAGCGCGGCAACGCTTCTGACTAGCGCCGTTGAATCACCGAAAGTCAGTCGTACCAGCGCGACGCGCTGTAGCAGGCGATCCGTGGCGGCCTTGTCCAACGTGGCGGCCGCAAGAATCTCCCGCTCTATTTGGATCGCACGCTGCAAGATCGCGTCGCTCCGCTCCAGCAGGTATTTCGACTGCGTTTCGAGAATGTCGATCCGCACAAAAAATTCATCCAGCTCGGATCGGGTGCGCTTTGCTTCGAGCCGTGTTTGCTTTTCACGGAACATTGCGAGCGCTTCCTGGGGACGCTCCGAGTGGTAGTAGAAAAGACCAAGCCGCCCTACCGCTTCAATGCTGTGCCGGTTAATGCGCCCCGCAAGCTGATCCCAGTTCGCCAGATTGTCGCGAAAGGCGCCTTCCATGTTTTCAAATTGCCCCATGAACAAGCGAGTGAGATCCCCGTTGTTTAGGTTCGTAAGCGCAATTCGTCTAGCCACATGTTTCGGCGGGTTCGCGAGCGCGGCCCGGTGTCGGTTATGCAGCGCTAGCGCCTCTTTCTGACGACCCTCGCTTTCCATTGACGTCGCACGATCAGTTTCCGATTCGGCAGCGAGCCATGCCTCATAGGGGTGCCCGCGGATAAGCTCGCGATATGCGTCGTATCCGGCATGCGCCTTTTCAAATTCACGTCGCTCGGAGTCCAAATTTGCGCGCAGTAAAAACGCTTCACGCCACCATTCTGGAACTGGGGCGGGAGGCTTTTCGCCAAGTGCACGTTCAACCAACACGGTTGCTTCGGGATTGTTGTCTAGCCAATAAAAAATGTCAGCAAGGAGCGCAGCAGCAATCCGCGTGCTTTCAGCCTTTTCACCGTAGAGCGAGCGACTGAGCAGATAGGCGCGCTCTGCGATGGGCTTTGCTTCCTGGAAGCGAGACAGGCGTCGCAACGTGGTTGCCACGCTCTGTGAAATCTTTTGTTCGACACTCGGTTCGTTTTGAAACCGTGTCTGTAAATCGCGTTCTGCGCGCTCGATCAGGTCAAGTGCCGAGGGCCAATTTCCCCCATGTAAATCCGGGTCGGCACCTGCGAGTAGCTCGACCAAGTAGTCGGCTGTTTTATTTGCACGATCTGCCTCATCGCGGGCACGGTCAGCTTGCCACAGGGATAGTCCCATGCCCGCAACAAGCGCAGCCATGAGTGACATCGCGAGCGCGAAGGGAAGACGATTGCGTCGCAGCCAAAGTCGAGTACGGTAGGCGCGATCCTCAGCGCGAGCCGCGATCGGGCGGTGTGACGAAAATCGATAAAGATCAGCAAGCGCCTCTCCCGCAGTTCGATAGCGCGCATGGGGATCGCGACGCATCATGCATGCGATGATCGCGTCCATGTCTGCATTCAGTCTTGTCAGATCAGTTGGAGGATTCACTGAATCACTAACTGGGTCTAAGAGTGGGCGTCGGGCGGCATCAGATACACGCGGTGCATCGGTGTGCAAAATCGCGTGCTCCATCGCCGCTCTTCCGGGTGTTTCCGGTAAATGGGCACGCCGACCTGTAAGCAAATGAAAGGCGAGCGCACCGAGCGCATACACGTCGCTCGCAACGCCACTCGCTTCCCCGGTAATTTGCTCAGGCGCAGCGTATTCTGGGGTGAGGCCGCGTCCCGCAATTCGGGTCGCGGGCGATTCGGTAGTTTGCTGAAAATCGTTGTCAGCTAAAAGACCAGCGACACCGAAATCCAGCAACTTGACTCGACCTTCAGCCGTGACCAAGACATTTGATGGCTTCAGATCGCGGTGTACCACTAACTGGGAATGGGCGTAGGCGATCGCTTCGCCGATTTGGCGGATCAGCGCGAGGCGCGCTTCAACCGTGGCTGCGTGTTGCCTCACGTAATCGAGAAGGTTCTGGCCTTCGACGTACTCAAGCACGAGGAACGGCTCGCCGAATTGCCGACCGGCGTCGAGCAATCTTGCGATGCAAGGGTGATTCAAACGTGCCAAGAGCGCGCGCTCTTGGGAGAACCGTGCTTCAAATCGCTCGGTATCGCCGTCATGCCGCAAAAACTTCACCGCCGCCCGCGCGTCATAGAGACCGTCGGCGCGTTCCGCGAGCCACACTTCGCCCATGCCACCCGTGCCAATCACGTGACGTAAGCGCCATGCGCCGCAGATTTCACCATCGAAGTGTCGTGCGCGCTGCGTGGCTCGCTCAGCACGCAGTGCGCGCTGTAGTAACTCGTCGAAGCCGTGCTCGGCGAGCGGAGATTTCGAGTCGACGGCGTTGAATACCGTTGACAGCTCGGTGGTCAATCCCCGCGCAGCAGCCGATACGCCCGCCGCCGAGGTATCGGAGCTGAGCGGTTGCGTGAGCGCGGCGCGTGCATGTAAGCGACGTACATCGATCGCAACTTCGGGGTCTTCGCTCGCGAGCGCGTTCAGGAACGCTTCTGCGTCCGTTCCCGAAAGCTCCAAGGCCTGATCTAGCGCCTGGTTGACCCGCTTCCAGTGCGATGTGTCAAATGGCTTTGATTGAGTTTGCGGGCCTTCGTTCATCTCAAGTAAGGACGCAGAAGTCAGGTGAAACGCGTCACCTCGTGGATGCGTTTGGATCGAGTTCAAGCCATTCGCCGAGCAGCGCGCGAGATTTCAGAATTTCGCGATTCACGGTTCGGCTGGATACGCCGCGCGCGGCTGCTGTCTCCTCGATGGTCATGCCACAAAAGAAATGAAGTTCGGCTGTTTGATACATGCCTTCATCAATCGATTTGAGCTGCTCCACAGCTCGATCAAGCGCAATCACATCGACCGCGGGAAGGTTGGCGTCGGCCGCGGCATCGGCGTGTGACAGCGTGAGGAGCGTGGCCCCGCCGCCGCGCTTCTCGGAATCGCGTGCGCGCACGAAGTCAATAACAATTGACCGCAGCACTTTTCCGATGTAGGCAAAAAACTGCACGCGCGTATGTCCATTGAGCCCCTCACGCTCCGCCATGCGCATAAAGCCTTCGTGCACGAGTGCGGTCGCGTTGAGTCCGGTGACGCCGCCCGCTTGGGCGAGCCTAGCCCGCGCGACCCGCTTTATTTCTGGGTAAAGTTTCGCGTACAGCGCGCTCATGGCGTCTCCGTCGCCGCGCGACGCCCGTTGGATTAACTCGGTTGCGCCATCGCTCGACCCCGATGCGTTGGTCTTTTGCCCGCCCATCATTGGTTTGATCCCTTCACCTATCTGCGAGTTTAGCGCGCGTAGTTTCGTCGCGCCAGAAAAACGGCACCCCACGCGCGAACGCGGGATCGACAGGCTATGCTGCGACTTGCTTTCACTTCGGCAACACATCCATGACGCGACCATCGATTCTTCGTAACGCTCGAATCTTCGATTCGATCAGCGGGGCGCTTCTTCCGGCGTGTGACATTCTGGTGCGCGACGGTCGAATCGATGATGTGTCTTCTCGAATTGAGGGGCCGGAGAGTGCGCTAGTCATCGAAATAGGTCACCGGATCGTACTTCCAGGTTTTATCGACTGCCACGTGCACGTAAATGCCGTGCATCACGACGTTTGGCAGCTCTCGATGACACCGCCTTCGCTCATCACTGCGCAGGCAAAACAGGTGCTGGAAAGCATGTTGATGCGCGGCTTCACGACCGTGCGCGATGCTGCGGGCGCAGACTACGGCCTTCAACTCGCCATCGAGCGAGGCTATTTTCGAGGGCCACGACTGTTCATCGCGAACGCGCCGCTTTCGCAAACTGGCGGCCATGCGGACATTCGCCCGCGCGGCGTTAAAGAGTTCATTTGCAGTTGCGCGGGAATCGGATTGTTCCCCGCGCTAGCGGACGGGGTGCCAGAAGTAAGGAAGGCGGTACGCGAGCAGCTTCGAAACGGTGCTAACCAGATAAAAATAATGGCGGGTGGAGGCGTCGCGAGTCCGACTGATCCTATCGATGGCACTCAGTACTCGCTCGACGAGTTGAGCGCCGCGTGTGAGGAGGCGGCGGCTGCGAATACTTATGTGATGGCGCACGCGTACTCGCCACAGTCAATAACCCGCGCGGTACGTTGCGGCGTGAGAACGATTGAGCATGGAAACCTGTTAGACGAGGCCGCCGCCCGCGCGATGCGGGACGAGGGCGCATACCTGGTGCCAACCCTCGCCACCTATTTCGCGCTTGGCGACGAAGGGATCAGACTCGGTTGGAGCAATGACATGCTCGCTAAGCTTGACCGGGTGAAGGGCGCGGGCCAACGAGCCATTTCTATCGCGAAGGCCGAAGGTATTCCGATTGCGTTCGGCAGCGATTTGTTGGGGCACATGCACGCACAGCAGGTCAACGAGTGGAAACTTCGTGCGCCAGTGCAAAACGCGGTGGAAATTCTTCAAAGCGCAACCAGTGTTGCGGCGAAAGTCCTGAATCAGGAAGGTAGGCTCGGGGTAATCGCTGCCGGCGCGTCGGCAGATTTGCTGGTTGTTAATGGTGATCCGACCCGAAATATCGAACTGCTCTGCGATCCGGAGCACGCCTTGGCTGGGATTATGAAGTCAGGTGCATGGGAAAAAGCGCTCAGCTAAGCTTAGGTGATTCCCGCAGAAATGGCATTTAGCTAGATTTAGGCGCGATACCGATTAATTGCGATTTGGTTCTGTTGTCCCAGTTTAATAGGGGCTGAAAGAAAATAGTTGATACAACGCTTGTGCGGCAGGTAGCTTTTTTGTCTGCGGCGATTTCGGTGCTGCGGTGCGCGCGCAAATCCGCTCTGCGAAAATCCGCAGATGCAGTCAATAGTAAATCGTCTCGCCCACGTTAGCGGCGGTCGCGGAATTTCGCGAACCTCGCTCATTTTGTTAGGTGCATTGTGGATTTCGCTTTTGCCGAATCTCGCGACCTACAAGTTGTTTTACACAGCAAGCGCTAGCGCAGGCTGGGGCGCCCAAGTTGCCTTTGTGATCGGTGGCTGGCTCACCGTGTTTGCTGTCGTCGCACTTAGCTTGGGGCTCTTGGGCCTGCCTTTCTTGCGTGGCACGATCCGCTACCTTGTTGCCGTCGCGTTGGTCGTCTCGGCCGCGCTAGGCTATTTCTCGCTGTTTCTGGGTACGCTGTTCGACAAGACAATGCTCGTCAACATGATGCAAACTCATGTGTCTGAGTCAGTTGAACTGCTCAACCTGCGGCTAGTTATCTGGGTGCTCCTTGTAGGCGTGCTGCCTGCGATCTGGGTACTACGCGTACCTGTTCGCGCTGAAACCAGTTGGTTGCGATCACTTTGGCGCCCGGCGGTGAGCATCTCGTTGCTGATCGTACTTTCCTGCGCCGCTGTTTTCAGTCAGTACTCACGCTATGCATCAGCAGGACGCAATCGCGACATTACGTTTCACACGGTTGCACCCTTGAACATCGTTGCCGCCGCCGTTGCACACGCTCACGTTCAGCGCACGGCAAACATTGTGCGAGAGGCACGCGGAACCGACGCACACCAAGCGTACGCGCTCGAAAAACCGCGTTTAGTGGTCATGTTGGTCGGCGAGACAACGCGCGCCCAAAACTGGGGATTGAATGGGTACACGCGCGAAACGACTCCTCGTTTGCGCGAACTCGATGTGGTGAACTTTCCCGATGTATCGAGCTGTGGAACAGCGACGGCTATCTCGCTGCCCTGCATGTTTTCAGGGCTCACTCGGGAAGAGTTTTCGCTCACCAAAGCAGCGGGAAGGGAAACGCTGATCGACGTTATTTCTCGCAGCGGCGCGCGAATTTTTTGGCGCGACAATGATGGTGGTTGCAAAGGCGTGTGCGATCGAATCGAGAACGAAGACTTCAACAACTCGGACGATCCAGCTTACTGTAGCGCTAAAGGCGAGTGCGTTGACGAGATTCTGTTGCGCGGTATCGAAGCGAAGATTAGGGAGAGCACGAAAGATACCTTTGTGGTGCTGCATTTGAAGGGCAGCCACGGCCCGGCGTATTACAAGCGGTATCCGCCAGCATTTGAGCGCTTCACGCCTGTGTGCAAAACAAGCGACCTATCTAGCTGCAGCAAAGACGAAATCCGCAACGCGTACGACAACACTGTGCTCTATGCCGACCACATGGCTGCTGAGACCATATTGATGCTTGGACGACTCAATGACCGGTTTGCAACAGCCATGCTCTACGCGTCGGATCATGGCGAATCGCTAGGCGAATCCGGCCTCTACCTGCATGGCATGCCCTACGCAATGGCGCCGAAGGAGCAGACGAAAATTCCCATGGTTGCTTGGCTATCCAAACAGTTTTTGCAGCTGGAGCAATGGGATGCAACCTGTATCGCCGCGCAGGCAAGCGTACCTCGCAGTCACGACCACCTCTACTCCACACTGCTCGGTCTGATGGAGATCGAAACTCACGAATACCAGCACTCACTCGATATCTTTGAAGCGTGCGACAAGCGTCGGAGTCCCAATTTCAAGAAATAAACCGCAAATCGGATGCAGGTGAGGCGAACCTCGCTCTCGACTCGGTCGGCGCGAAACGTCGTAACGCTCTGGACGGAATGAGTATCCTGGTTCATCCTTCGAAGTAGTGAGGTCGTGAACCGGAGTGTTTCCGCCAACGCTGCAGTTGCCCCAGCCGCTTTCCCCGTGACAGGCCCCTGCGCCTCGGTGGCAGAGCGCGTGCCGGGTGTTGAGGCTCGCTGATACTGAGATGAGCGCGGCACAAACGGCGCACCATCGTCATTCGGGTGTGGCGGAGCGCTTCGAGAAGGCTGAGTGGCTAGACCGCAATTGCGATGGAGCTGCGAGCGTTCCAACAGTAAGCGCTGCGATCGGTGCTCCAAGCAGCACCTGCACCGCCGACTAATCGATTCCCCACCAAGCGAAGAAGGGGGAATACGCTCGGCGTTACACCAGCGTTGAACGTGACCACATGCCTAAAAAAAAGCACCCGAAGGTGCTTTTTTTCGCCCGCTTGGAGCTTACGATCCACCAACGTTAGTGAACCGAGCCTCAGGGCGATCGTCCGAGCGGTGCACCGTTGTGACTTCTTTCTTCATCGCCCACGGACGCATCTGATGATGCAGCGGAATGAAGAGATGTTCATCACGAATGCGGGTGAGCGCCTCAGCAATCATCCCGTTGCGCTTCGCAATATCGGTCTCGGTGGCCATGGCGTCACTCAAACGGTCCACTACCGGATCGGAAATCTTTGACCAATTGAAGTTGCCGTTTGGGCCCGTGGTTTTTGTACGTGCCAATGATTGAATCATGTACTGAGCGTCGTATGTCGCGACACCCCAACCCAACATGTACGCGTCAAACTCAAACTTCTGCATTTTTTGCGAGAAGGTTGACATCGGCTCTGCCTGCAACTTAGCCTTCACGCCAACACGCGCCCACATGGCGATCAGTGACTGACAAATTTCCTCGTCATTCACATAACGGTTGTTCGGGCAGTTCAGTGTGAACTCGAAGCCGTTGGGATAGCCAGCGTCAGCCAAAAGCTTACGCGCGGCCGCTTCGTCAATCTTTAGTGCGGTATCGAGTGCGGGCGTGTTGCCGTTTACCCCGGGCGCAACCATGATGCCAGCGGGAATCGAGAGGCCACGCATGATGCGGGTCTTGATCAGTTCGCGATCAACCGCTCGATTGAGCGCTTCACGGACGCGCTTGTCCTTGAATGGGTTCTTGCCCTTCACGTTCGAGGTGCGTAGCTCATCGCTGCCCAGATCCAGGGCGATGTAGATGGTGCGCACCTCGGGTCCATCGACGACCTTTAGCTTGGGGTCAGCGCGCAGCTTTGCCACGTCTTGCGTTGGCAGATCGGTAAGGATGTCAATCTCGCCCGAGAAAAGTGCGGAGACGCGAGTCGCGTCGGCCTTGATCGGCGTGTAGTTCACCGCAGTGACGTTTCCGTCTTTTTTGCCCCACCACTTGTCATTATTGGCCATCGCCACGCGGGTGTCTGGATTCCAGCCCGTAATGCGATACGCGCCGGTTCCATTCACGTTTCGCGAAGCAAAGTTCTCTTCCTTGGCTTTGTAATCCTGCACCTTCGCAGAATTGTTTTTCTCTGCCCAGGTCTTGCTCATGATGCGGAAATCGATGATGTTGCGCAGCAAAATCGGATTCGGTGCGGACAGGATGATGTCTACCGTGTGGCTGTCAATCTTCTTGATTTCGCTGATGCCTGTCACGTAGATCTGCATCGTGCCTTGCGGCTGGCGAATACGGTCAAAACTGAAAACGACGTCGTCAGCCGTGAACGGCGAGCCATCGTGGAACGTCACGCCTTTTCGCAGTTCGAAACGAACTTGCGTGGGCGAGATAAAGGTCCACTTTGTGGCGAGCGCGGGCTCCACTTCGTATTTAGCGCTGTAGCGCGTCAACCCTTCATACGAGTGCATCAGAATCGCGTTCGTCGTTGCATGATTCTGGGAATGTGGGTCAAGTGTCAGGATATCGTTTTGAGCCGCCCACTTCAGTGGAACAGCCTGCGCGACGCCGAGGACGGCTGTGACGGCCGCTGCGATCGCAAGTCGTTTAAATGTGTTCATAAATCCTCCGAAACTGAGAGGGTTGACTGTAATGCAATTTCGGCTTCGACTCATTTCGAAACGGTTAGGGAAATCCCGCGTCCTGTCGTTCTTTCGAGATACACTGCTTTGATCTTGGATGAGTTGGCCTTCATACCGCGAGGGCTCACCATCAATTGCACTGAGTGGAGGTCGCTTGCAGATCGGCATTATTAAAGAAACGTTTTCGGGTGAGACACGAGTCGCCGCAACACCCGAAACAGTAAAAAAATTCGCAGCAATTCCAGGCGTGGGCGTCGTTATTGAAAGCGGAGCGGGCCTCGCGTCCAGTTTGCTCGACGACGCTTACGTCGCGGCTGGTGCGAAGCTTGCGGGGTCTGCCTCGGAAGTGCTCTCACAGGCAGACGTGCTGCTCAAAGTGCGCGGCCCGAACGGGTCTGAGCTAACAGGCATGAAATCCGGCGCGTCAGTTGTTGGGCTGCTCAACCCATTCGCGGTTGAAGGAATCGAGGCGATCAAGTCGAAGGGGGTGCATGGGTTTTCAATGGAAAAGGCGCCCCGTACGACTCGCGCACAGAGCATGGATGTGCTCTCTTCGCAAGCAAATATCGCTGGGTACAAAGCGGTCATCCTGGCTGCAAATCATTACCCGAAATTTTTCCCAATGCTCATGACGGCGGCGGGCACGGTGAAAGCGGCGCGCGTCGTAATTCTCGGCGTCGGTGTGGCCGGGCTGCAGGCAATTGCCACGGCAAAGCGTTTGGGTGCGGTGATTGAGGCAAGCGACGTGCGCCCAGCGGTGAAAGAGCAAGTGGAATCGCTCGGCGCGAAATTTATCGACGTGCCCTACGAAACTGAGGAAGAAAAGCAAATCGCCGAAGGTGTTGGTGGCTACGCGCGTCCGATGCCTGAATCGTGGATGGCTCGCCAGCGAGCTGAGGTTGCAAAAAAAGTCGCGATGGCCGACGTTGTCATTACGACCGCGCTCATTCCGGGGCGGCCCGCGCCAGTGCTCGTGACCGAAGAAATGGTGAAAGCCATGAAGCCGGGTTCAGTGATCGTCGATCTGGCAGCGGAGCAGGGCGGCAATTGCCCTCTCACCGAACGCGATCAAGTGGTGCAAAAACACGGCGTGACGCTCGTCGGGCACACCAATCTGGCGGCCATGCTTCCACAAGATGCGAGTGCGCTCTATTCGCGCAACTTGCTCGATTTCATGAAGTTGCTCGTTGACTTCAAAACCGGCGCTTTCGCTATCAATCTTGAGGATGACATCGTGAAAGCAACGCTCGTCACGGGAGTGGCGGCGTGAGTTGGCAGGACAAAGAGCTCGCACGAATCAGGAAACTGGCACTCGCGCAGGAACTTTATCGCCCTGAAGCCCCCGTGATTAGCGCGGTCCTGAGTTTCGCTGCCCTGGTTGGATTTGTGACGATCGCCGATCTCTGCTATGGGTTGCTCACGGGGGAATCATCTGCCCAACCCTCGGCCGCAATCCATCACTGGCGTTACTTGTTTTGGGGATTATTCGGTTTGGGAATGTGGTTCCGAGGCAGATCGCTCCACCGCGAGTACATGAGCGACCAACGAACGTACGACAACGCAGCGCTCGCTATGGAGCGCAATTCAAAGAAGGAAATGGCGCTATGACCGGCGTAGACAACCTCATCATTAACCTGATCATCTTCGTGCTTGCAATTTACGTTGGCTACCACGTTGTATGGAACGTAACGCCCGCGCTTCACACGCCATTAATGGCGGTCACCAACGCGATTTCAGCCATTATCGTCGTGGGCGCGATGTTGGCTGCCGCCCTTACTGAATCGGGGCTAGGCAAAACAATGGGTGTGCTCGCTGTCGCACTCGCGGCGGTGAACATCTTTGGCGGATTTCTCGTAACTAAGCGGATGCTTGAGATGTTTAAGAAGAAAGAGAAAAAGGACGTGAAGGGAGCGAACCATGGGTAACTCGCCTGGACCGGTTCCCGCTGATGTGAAGTTTGAATTCGCCGTTTCGGTCATCGCGTTTGTTTTTGCGGCAATTTTCTACATCTCGGGAAGCAACAACATTGCGACAGGATTGATCGGCATCGGTGGCGGTCTTGCACTGGGCGGTTTCATTGGAACGGCGAAACACCTCACCTGGTTTGGAGCGCCTAAGCAATGAGCATGAACCTCGTCGTCCTTCTTTACCTCGTTGCTTCGGTGTTTTTCATCCAAGCACTGAAGGGGCTCTCGCATCCAACCACCTCGATTCGCGGTAATCGCTTCGGCATGGTCGGAATGGCCATCGCGATGGCGACTACCGTCGCTTTGATTTGGAATTTGTCGTCGAATCCAACGGTCGGTTTGGGTTACGTGATGCTTGGTCTCGTGATTGGCGGCGGTATCGGCGCTTACATGGCGGCCAAAGTCGAAATGACCAAGATGCCCGAGCTCGTCGCGTTTATGCACAGCATGATTGGCCTCGCTGCTGTGTTCATTGCCGTAGCGGCCGTGAACGAACCTCAGGCGTTCGGGATCTCGAAATCCGTGAACGACATGCCGAAGGGGAATCGTCTTGAGCTTTTCTTGGGCGCTGCCATTGGTGCGATCACGTTTAGTGGATCGGTGATCGCTTTTGGCAAGCTCTCCGGCAAGTACAAATTCCGCTTGTTCCAAGGGGCACCCGTGACGTTCACAGGGCAGCACATGGTGAACTTGGTGCTCGGCGTGCTCACTGTAGCGCTCGGGGTTGGCTACATGTTCTCAGGGAGCTTGATGGCGTTTTACGTGATGCTCGCGCTCGCTTTCGTGCTCGGCGTGCTCATCATCATCCCGATTGGTGGCGCGGATATGCCAGTCGTTGTGTCGATGCTAAATAGCTATTCCGGATGGGCGGCGGCGGGCATTGGTTTTTCGCTTAATAACCCGATGCTCATCATCGCGGGCTCACTGGTAGGTTCGAGCGGCGCGATCCTTTCTTACATCATGTGTAAGGCGATGAATCGATCATTCATCTCCGTGATCCTTGGTGGATTCGGTGGCGAAGGCGGCGCAGTTACAGGCAGCACCGAGCAGCGCCCCGTGAAGAGCGGAAGCGCCGATGACGCAGCTTTTATGCTCGCAAATGCAGATACGGTTGTGATTGTTCCGGGCTATGGCCTCGCGGTCGCACGCGCCCAACACGCGGTGAAGGAACTCGCGGCGAAACTCACTGCAAAAGGTATCGACGTGAAGTACGCGATTCATCCCGTGGCGGGTCGTATGCCGGGCCACATGAACGTGCTGCTCGCCGAGGCCGAAGTGCCGTATGACCAAGTGCATGAAATGGAAGACATCAACTCCGATTTTTCGCAGACGGATGTGGTACTCGTGCTGGGTGCAAACGACGTAGTGAACCCGCTCGCGCTACAAAAAGGTTCACCGATTTACGGCATGCCGATTCTCGAAGCGTACAAAGCGCACACGGTGATCGTGAACAAGCGCTCCATGGCCGCCGGCTACGCAGGTCTCGACAACGAGCTCTTCTACATGGATAAAACCATGATGGTGTTTGGCGACGCGAAAGGTGTCGTCGAGCATATGTTGAAGGCGGTAGAGTAGTGGGGGTGCAGGCGATCGTTGCGTGTTACTCGGCCTTCGATGAGTGAAGAAAAGTATCAGGCATTTCGTCTGCAACCTAGTGCGCTGTGGCGCGCGGTGTGGTTAGGTGTTGTGGCGGGCGGATCGAGCGTCGCAGCATTGGACTGGCTATCGGGCCGCCCGTTTTCTCCGAGGCCGACGATATTGATGGCCGCTGCCGCAGCGGCCACCTGCGCTGTTTTGTATCTCCTGCTCGGTACGCGAGCGAATTCGAAGCAAATATTGCTTGCTGACAGCTGGGGAAGCAGGCGTCCCCTGCGTTGGTCAGACATCGCGTCGGTTAGCTATATGAAGCGTGGCGGGCAACCCCAGTGGCGGATCACTTCGACGGCTGGGAAGCACTTCTGGCTAGCGCGCGAAACGAAAAACCTACGAGGACTCTACGCGCTTGCGCGGGAGCACGGCGGCGAAGAACACCCACTCGTCAAAGCGCTCGAAAAGCCCATCTACGAACACGAATAATTGATCAATCGTCAGCGAAGCTTCTGTTTATCTACGGCCCACCTGCCGCAGGCAAATACACCATTGCTAAAGCGCTTGCGACTGAGCTGAACTGGCCGCTTTTTCACAACCACGTGGTCATTGATTGCGTAAACGCGCTTATTCAGCGCGGTGAGGACGGCTTCCTCGATGCGTGCGCAGATGTTCGCATCGCACTGAGCGCCCGTGCACTCGCGAACGGCAAGTCTCATGTATCGACGTTTGTCTACGCGACCGGCATCGACGACGCATTCGTGGAAAGAATTCGTGCATCCGTTGATTCGGCAGGCGCGCGCTTTTGCGCGGTTCGATTGCAGTGCTCCGTTGCAACGCTGAACGATCGCTGCGTCGCATCGCATCGCTCGGCGATGGGGAAAATTTCGACGATTGAATCCCTGCAAAGCGTACTCGACCAGTACGATTGTTTCGCTTCTCTGCCACACGTGGACTCGCTTCTGATTGACACTGATGTTTGTTCTGTGGCTGAAAGCGTAATACGAATTCGTAAACATTTCGAGCTTTGAGCATGTTGCGGCTCTCGTAGGCGACGGCCTGACGTCGCCTTATTGCAGTGCACGTATCACTTGCGTTGTTAATCCCGTAGCCATAGCCTTTGCGCTCGAGATGGCGCTTCTTGATATGAATGCGTAATGCCTCTGCGCCACAACCTTCTCGCCCTCGTGATCGCAACGATCTGGGGTTTGACCTTTGTTTCCATCAAGATTTCGCTGCAAACGATGCCGCCGTTTGCGCTCTCGGGCTGGCGTTTTTTTCTGGCTGCTATCCCGCTCGTTTTTTTCGTTGGTCGCCCGCAGGCACCTTGGAAATGGTTGATTGCGTACGGTCTGTTCATCTCGATTGGGCAGTTTGTCGTGCTTTTCATTGCACTCAACTTAGGGTTCCCGGCGGGCCTGATGTCGCTTGTCGTGCAAACGCAGGTGTTTTTCACGATAGGGCTTGCTGTCGCGTTTTTTAAAGAGCGGGTGCAACCGTGGCAACTCGTAGGAGCCGTCATCGCGGCGTGCGGGCTCGTCGTGATTGGTGCAACCAAGCTACAGGATGGCAGTTTGGGCGTCGCGTTCTTGTTGGTCTTGCTGGCTGCGCTCTTTTGGGGAGCGGGCAACACGATCGCGAAAGACGTGGCGAGGCAAGCGGCTGGTCGCACGTTGCCACAAAAGATCGATCCGATGAACTTCATTGCGTGGACGAGCCTCGCCAGTGTGCCAGCGCTGATCGCAATCTCGCTGTTGGCCGAGCCGGCGGGGGCGCTGTTACTCCCGTTCACCCAAGGCTCTATGTCGCTCTGGTTTCACCTGTGCGTGCTTGCCTATGCGGCGCAGGTGTTTGGCTACGGACTTTGGTCGAATCTCTTGACGCGCTACACCGCGTCTGCGGTGTCTCCATTTGCTTTGTGGGTGCCCGTAGCCGGAATGAGCGCGACCGCAATAGCTTTCGGGGAAAGTCTCTCGCGCTGGCAGTTCGTCGGCGCGCTCGTGGTGCTCGTCGGGTTAGCGACGGCTGTTCTGATGCCTACGCTTCCCGCCCGTCGGGCGAGCTGCTGAGAGATTGCCATTGTGCGCGAATGACGGCAGATGTTCTTATATAGCTATATTTGACTAGCCCCCGATTTATTGGGGCTAGCGACACATTAGTTAAACCGTTGCGATAGCTTTAATGTGCATTGTTCCCGTCGTAAATTAAGGCAGTAGCGGAATTAGTTAGCTGAGAGTGATCGACTTCACGAACTGCAGCACTTCCTCAGCGTGCCCCGCGACTTTTACGCCTCGCCACTCTTTCGCTAATTTGCCGTCGGCTCCGATCACAAACGTGCTGCGCTCAATGCCACGCACCTGTTTGCCATACATGTTTTTCATCTTGATGACGTCAAATTGAGCGCAAATCGCCTCATCTTCGTCGGAGATCAACGAAAACGGGAATCCGTGCTTTTCACAGAATTTGTCGTGTGATTTCACGCTGTCTCGTGAAACTCCTACGACGAGCGCGTTAGCGGCGAGAAACTTTTTGTAGAGCGCTGCGAAATCCAGCCCCTCGGTCGTGCAGCCGGGTGTTGCGTCCTTGGGGTAGAAGTACAAAACAACGATCTTGCCTGCGTGCTCTGAGAGTTTGAATGTGCCGCCGCCGTTGGTGGGCGCGGTGAAGTTTTTGACTTTGGTTGCCATTGAAAAACCGTTTGTAGCGAAAACAACACTTTATCTGGCTTTGCACTCCTGTCGTATCGGGCGATTCCCTCTTGATTGCGCGAGCGTTGTAGGTGTTCGTATTTCCATGCTTCTGACTTACACTAAGTCTGCGCTCTAAGCTATTGAAGTCGAACAGAAATCGCAAAGTGCGCGCCAGCAGCGGCGTACCCACGGCGCGCCCCAACCGAACAAGAGGTCCATCGTGAAACGACTCACGCGACAAACAACATTTTCTTTGGCAGTCACAAGCCTGATTTTTGCCGCTTCGGCAGCGTGGTCTGCCCCCGTCGCCGTTGAATTCAAACTCAACCCTGCACTCAAAGGGCGCGAGCAAGTTCGCGCGATGAACGCGATCACTGCGCTCGGCACGGTCAAGGTCGCGAAGGATGGAAACGGCGCATTCTCAATCGATGCGCCGAGCGAAACGGACGCTACGCGGATCGCGGGCAGTCTTCGCGACATGAAACACGTGCTCTGGGCGCAACCCGCATTCAAAGCGGCAAGTGGCCCGCAGTCTCAGCTCGCCCCGCGCTATCACGAACGCATGCTCGCGATTGATGTCAAGTCCGGCCAAGATGCCCGGGCGGCGGTCGCAAGAATTGCGGCAAATACTGGGCAAGCGTTGAAACTTCATCGTGTGGCGACGGGCAATCGGGCGATGGTGGTGTTGCCAGCTGCGACAACGCCCGCATCGATGGCAGCGCTCAAGGTTGCTGCTGAATCAGATGCAGCCATTTCTCTGGTGGAGCGCGTACAGATTCTGCGGCATCAGTGGCTACCCAACGACACGCTCTATTCACAACAATGGGCCCTTGCCGAAGGCATTGGCGGAACGCGCGCTGGCCTTGCATGGGATGTCACTCCTTCAGGTAGTGTGAACGTTGGTGTGATCGATACCGGCATTCGTCGTCATCCTGATCTCGACGGCAAGTTCGTTTCGGGCTACGACATGATTCGTGATGGCTTCATCGCGGTTGATGGCAACGGTCGAGACGATGATCCTTCGGACCCAGGCGACGCGGATATCGCGCTTGATTGTTCATCGCCGATTAACGCCTTTAGCTCGTGGCATGGCACCCATGTCGCAGGTATCGTCGCCGCACACGGTAACAACGGCGAAGGCATTAGCGGCATCGCCCCTAACGCTCGCATTCAATCGATTCGCGGGCTGGGTCGCTGTGGCGGCACCTTCGAAGACATCGCCGATTCGATCCGCTGGGCCGCGGGCGTTCCCGTGCCTGGTACGGTGACAAACCCGAATCCAGTCAAGGTTATGAATTTGAGCTTGGGCGGAAACGGCGCGTGTAATGCGAACATGCAAAGCGCGGTCGACGCTGCGATCGCTCGGGGCGTCGCGGTCGTAGTGGCTGCAGGCAATGACGAAGAATTGGCGACGAACTTCGTTCCTGCGAACTGCAAAGGTGTGATCACTGTCGGCGCGTCAAATTTGCTCGGCAATCTTTCTAGCTACTCTAATTTCGGCCCCGAGCTCGCGTTGCTCGCACCCGGTGGCGATTTCGGCACGTTCCCTGGCGTTCTCTCCACGTTGAACGGCGGTGGTACCGACCCCGCCGTTCCGTCGTACGCGGCGTACAGCGGCACCAGTATGGCCGCGCCGCATGTGGCAGGCGTTGTCGCGCTGATGTTTGCGCGCGATCCGTCGCTCACGCCTGGGCAGGTCTTGAATCGCTTGAAAGCCACTGTGCGTCCGTTCCCGCCTGGGACCGATTGCGCCGGAACAACCAACGTGTGTGGTGCTGGGTTGCTTGACGCCGCCAATGCAGTGGCTTCGGTTGCCGTCAACCGTGGCGTAAACGAGGTGGCGGGTTCCGCTGCGCGTCTGCATGTAGTGGAGCTTGTCAACACCGTTAATGGCCGCTACACGTTGAGCGCTGATCCCACAGAGATCATTCGACTCACAGGCAATGGCTGGGCGCGTACTGGGCAAATTTTCCCGACTTACAGCTTCACGACAAATGTTGGCGCGGGTGCGTCAATCCCGCAGCCTGTTTGCCGTGCGAAGCTCTACGGACACGACGCGTATCGCTTCTCCGCGAATACAGGGGAGTGCAAAGACCAAGTTAACGCAAACGGTATGGCCGCTGACGGGGTAGTGTTCATGGCCGCGTTGCCAAACGCAAATGTCTGCCCGTCGGGTAGTTCTGCAGCGTGGGAAATGGCGCGGCTCAACGTGTCGGAGAATCTCTACAACTTCCGCACGCTCACCGATTGGGTGGAAATTTCTGCGATGACGGCGGCGGGTTGGCAGTATTCGCGTGTCGCCTTCTGCGTTCCGAACTAGAATCAAGACATGCATTACCCATTGATCGCATGTTGCTGTCGCTGCCGCTGCACTTCTTTTGAAGTGCAGATGTGTCGCGCCGGTAGCCACTAGACGCATCGATCAAACACACAAAAAGGCTGCCGAGTGCAGCCTTTTTGTTTTTCACTTTCCCTACCGCTATGAGCCTTCATCTCTACGACACCTGGACCCGATCCCTTCGCGAATTTACGCCGCTTAAAGCGGGCGAGGTGGGGCTCTACACCTGCGGTCCGACGGTTTACAACTACGCCCACATTGGTAACCTGCGCACTTATCTTTTCGAAGATGGCCTGACACGTACCCTGCGTTTGAACGGCTACCACGTCAATCATGTGATGAACATCACCGACGTCGGGCACTTGGTCTCCGACGCCGATGAAGGCGAAGACAAAATGGAGGCCGGTTCGCGTCGCACCGGTCAAACCGCCTGGACGATTGCTGCGCTCTACACTGAGGCTTTCCGCGCCGATCTCAAAGCACTCAACATCGTTGAGCCGACCACGTGGTGCAAAGCAACGGACCACATCGCAGAGCAAATTTCTTTCATCGAAGAAATTGAGAAAAAGGGCTACACCTACAAGACGAGCGACGGCGTGTATTTCGACACATCAAAGCAATCAAGTTACGGCTATCTCGGTCGGCTCGACATCGAAGGTTTGCAGGGTGGCGCGCGTGTCGATCTGGGTGAGAAGCGCAACGCGACCGATTACGCTCTCTGGAAATTTTCAGCGCCCGAAGAAAAGCGCCAAATGGAATGGGATTCGCCATGGGGACGCGGCTTTCCCGGCTGGCATATCGAATGCTCGGCGATGGCGCACAAATATCTTGGGGAATACTTCGATATTCATTGCGGTGGCGAAGATCACATCACGGTGCATCACACCAATGAAATTTCGCAGACTGAGGCTGCCTACGGCACGCGACTCTCAAACTACTGGATGCACGGCTATTTCCTGCTCACCAACGACGCCAAGATGAGCAAATCGGCAGGCGAATTCCTGCGTGTGCAACTGCTGATCGACAAAGGGTATGACCCGATTTCGTATCGTTACTTGTGCCTAACCGCGCATTACCGTTCGCAACTCAACTTCAGCTGGGATGCGCTCGATGCGGCGCAGACGGCACTCGGACGTCTTCGTCAAAACGTGTTTTCACTCGGTGATGTTGCCGCAAAGCCGAATGCCGAATACGTCGCGAAGTTCATGGAAAAGCTGAACGACGATCTGAACTTCCCGCAAGCGCTCGCGCTCGCATACGAAGTGCTCAAATCAAATTTGTCAGCCGCAGAAAAGAAAGCGACGCTGATCAAGTTTGACGACGGCTTTGGGCTCGGTCTCGCACAATGGGTCCCGAAGGAAATCGAAGTTCCTGCCAATGTACGCGCCGTCGCCGATGCGCGCTGGGCCGCGCGAAACGCGAAAGATTGGGCCGAAGCGGATCGCTTGCGCAGCGAACTCACTGCGCTGGGGTGGACGATGAAGGATGGGAAAGACGGATACACAGTAGCTCAGTTGTAAGCGTCGCGCTTGCCTTCGCGCGAAAGCTGCGTTGAAACGCGCCTACTCGGCTGGGGAGACGCTGAACAACTCTCTTGCGTCGGGCGCACCTCCGGGTGTGGGCGATCCGAAACCCCACAATTCGTCAACATCGTCCCGCTATGCATCAGAATATGGAGCCTCCGGCGCATCCCGATCCGCCGCGCGCCGAACACCTCGCCCCGAATCGCGGAGACTCATTCGGCGGTTCGTCAGGTTCGCCTATGCTTCGACATCAAAATCCGGCTCATCCGCGTTAGGGTGCGGATGCTGTCGCGCGGCACGCGCTCTCTGGCGGATATATGTTGGCAGCTGGGTAACAAAAACAGGAGGCGATCATCATGGCATCGACAAAGAAAACACCAAGCACAGATCTGGTTGAACGGGGGCGGCGTACGACCCTCGGCACGCTAACCTCCGGGATCGGCGGCGCGCTGGCCATGATGAAAACAGCGAGTGACCTTGCCAACACGGCGAGCACCGCGCTCAGGGTCGCGCAAACGGTCGGTGCGACTGTGCGGGCTACGCGGGAGACTCAGCAGATGTCGCTGAACGAATTGGCGAAGCGCGCAGGCGTCTCAAAATCGATGATTAGTCGCGTGGAGCAGGGCTTGACCTCGCCTACAGCGGTGATGCTTGCGAAGTTGGCCGAAGGGATGACCGTTTCCCTCTCCTCACTTCTACGCGGCGAATTTGGTCCGCCCGTGCACATCCAAACCGAAGCGGAACAACCCATTTTTAAAGACCCGAAAACGGGCTTGGTGCGCAGAACGCTTTCGCCGGTGAGTCCTGACGCCGCCATCGAAATCGTGCACAACAGCTTGCCCGCGAAGAAGACGACGGGCGCGTTTCCCGCGCACAGCGCTGGAACGCAAGAGCACATCGTTGTTTTGGCGGGCAAGATCGAGGTGAGCGTCGGTCGCCGCACTTTGAAATTGAGCGAGGGAGATGCGGCTCAGTTTGTCGCTGACATCGAGCATTCAATCAAGAACGTGGGTCCGCGCAAGGCGGAATGGATCTTAGTGATTTTCGCGCCTGCGCGAACTGTTGTAAAAAAATAAGCTTTCTGCTTTTAGTCCAAGTTTAGCTGGGGCTACGGAGCTGATTGCGCGCTTAGCGGAAATGCATGAATTCTCAGCGTAGCCCGTAATAAACGTGCGCTAAAGATAAATTGCTGATAGTGAGTGTTTAGCGTGTTGTGTTTGGGTAGCTCGCTCGTTTGATCCGGCCGTAAGCGTTCTAAAGTGTCCTGCCCGCTGAACGATTGAGCCGTTCTACACGGAATCAGTCCCCAGTTTTAATGAGCCGACGTTTGAGCTAGCATCGAACACTTCGTTCGATATATCGAACAACCTACCCCGATGATGCGCTCAGATCACCCCGCTGCCTCAACTCCACCTGCATCCGTAGAGGCTGCGCCTCAGACGACTGCCGCGAGCGACGAAGCTGCAACGCGAGGGCTTCTCATCGGCGCAGTCGGCGTATTGATCTTCGCGGCCACGCTTCCGATGACAAAAATTGCGTTGCAAGGCGGCGTGTTGAACGCATGGTTTGCGTGGTCGGGGCGGACTGTACTTGGCGCGATCGCGGGGATCGCTTATTTGCTCTGGAAACGTCATCGCTTGCCTGCGAGGGCCGCTTGGTGGCCCGTCATTGGCGCAACGCTCGGCATTGTCTTCGGCTGGCCGCTGGTGAACACCATCGCGCTGCAATTCACGCAAGCGAGCCATGCTGCGGTGGTCAATGGCATTCTGCCGCTGGCTACTGCGGTGATCGGTGCGGCACTCAATCGCGAAAAGCTTTCGCGGCGCTTCTGGATATGTGCGGTACTTGGCAGCGCTGTCGTGTGCACGTATGCGTGGATGCGCGGCGGCGGAGATTTCAGTGGCATCGATCTATTGCTGCTTTTAGGCGTCGCCTTGGGGGGATTTGGCTACGCCTGTGGCGCGCTCGCGACGCGGTATCTCAGCGGGCCAGAGGTCATTAGTTGGGCGCTCATCCTTGCGCTACCCATCACAACCGTGATTACGCTCTTCAGCGCGCCTACATCGCCCCAGAGCGCGTCGATCAATTCCTGGCTCGCGTTCATCTACCTCGGCTTGATGAGCCAGTGGATCGGCTTTTTCTTCTGGTATCGGGGCCTTGCGATTGGCGGTATCGCAAAGGTTTCGCAAGTGCAGTTGGTGCAGCTCTTCTGCACGCTTGTGTTCTCTGCGCTACTGGTAGGCGAGGCAATCGATATCAAGATGCTGGTTGTGGCCAGCTTGACCGTCGCAATTGTGGCGGTGGGTCGCCGAAGGTGAGCTGAGTGCACGCGCTCGTGTGACCCCAAAGAACAGGACCCGGCGGTGTAGCCTCTCGCTGGCAAGATCGCCGAGTGGAAAGCGTATGTTCCCGCAAAACTTATACTCGCGCGATGTACATTCCAAAGCAATTTGAGTCGCCCGATCGTAGCTTGACGCTTGAAGTGATGCGTCGCTACGCATTCGCGACGATTTTTACCGCTGGCGTTAACGCAGAGGCAATTGCGTCTCATGTGCCCGTGGTTGTTGAAGATGCGGAAACGCTCACGCTGCACTTTCACTTTGCGCGCGCGAATCCACACGTGGCTGCGTTACGCTCGAACGCGAATGCGCTCATTGCGTTTGTTGGGCCGCATGCCTACATGTCGCCATCGGTCTATCCTGACCTTCGCCGCGTGCCCACCTGGAACTACATCGCCGTGCATGCGAGCGGACCAGTGACAGAGCTCGAAGGCCACGCTGCAAAAGATGCGCTGCTTAAATCATTGATTGGCGATCATGAGCCGCCTTATGCCGAACAGTGGCGTGGGCTTGACGCTGATTTCCAGCATTCTCTGTTGAACGCAATCGTGGCCTTTCGAATGGACGTAAAGCAATTGGAAAGCAAGCTCAAGCTGAATCAACACCGCAAAGAAGCGCACGCCGCAATGAAATCAGCCTACCAGGAGGGCAGCGAAAACGAACGCGAGCTTGCGCGTTGGATGGAGCGGCTGGGGCTGTGAGCGATTCGGCGTTACTGAATGATGAGCGATTCATGCTCGAGGCGCTGGCGCTGGCTGCAGAGGCGGGGCTTGATGGCGAAGTGCCCATCGCGGCACTGGTTGTCGTGGCCGGAGAGGTGATCGGTCGCGGCGCAAATCGCGTCATCCGCGACAGTGATGGTTGTGCGCACGCAGAGATCATCGCGTTGCGTGATGCATTCAAACGCGTTCGCAATTACCGGATTCCGGGCGCGACGGTTTACACGACGGTTGAGCCGTGCGCGATGTGTGCGGGTGCGCTCTTGCATGCGCGTGTGAGTCGCGTGGTGTGGGGTGCGCCTGATCTGAAGTTCGGTGCGGCGGGAAGTGTGATTGATTTATTCGCGGAGAAAAAACTCAATCATCATGCGCGCGACGTGCGCGGGCGGGTGTGTGAAGCAGAGGCAGCGCAGTTATTGAAGAATTTTTTCTCGGGGAAGCGTGAACGACGAACCTCGCTCGCGCTGAATTCGGACCACCAGACCATACCAACACCCCCCTCATCGCTCGCCGTAAAAACTGCGACTTGGCAGGATGACGCCTCGACGCTCAAGAAAATTCGATTTGAAGTGTTCGTCGAGGAGCAGTTCGTCCCTGCTGAGGAAGAAGTGGATCGCTTCGATCCCGTCTCGATTCATGCAATAGCGTGGCTTGATGGGGTGGCGGCGGCGTGTGGACGCTTATTGCCAGACGGGCACATCGGGCGCATGGCAGTACGCAAACCGTTTCGTGGAAAAAATATCGGCGCTGCGGTGCTCTTGCATTTGATGGAGCGCGCACGTCAACGGGGAGATCGCGAAAGCGTTCTCTCGGCACAAACCCATGCGCTTGGTTTTTACGAGAAATTCGGATTTGTCGCGTATGGCCCAGAGTATCTTGACTGCGATATTCCACATCGTGACATGAAACTCATCCATCCGGCAAACGCCTAGATCGCACAAAGGAATCTCTTTGGTGAACTCAATCCAATCATTCGTTCGCGGGGCATTCATCGTGAGCTTTTTTTCTGCACTTCTATCGCTCGCGGGCTGTGATCGAGTCGCCACCGGCGAGCTGCAGGTGGGGCAGTCTACGGTTGCAGACATGAAACTGAAGATGGGTGAGCCCTCAGAGGTGCGGCGCAACGCGGATCGCGAAATTTGGGTGTATCCGCTCGGCCCAGAGGGCGTGAAGACCTATTTCATGACCGTGGGCCCGACCGGGACGCTCGAAAAAAT
Organism: Betaproteobacteria bacterium; assembly: GCA_013298145.1. Classification (GTDB taxonomy): domain Bacteria; phylum Pseudomonadota; class Gammaproteobacteria; order Burkholderiales; family Casimicrobiaceae; genus Casimicrobium. The sequence goes on along the minus strand of JAAFJO010000003.1, from coordinate 600,384 downwards.
CGATCAGGTCCTCACCGAGGCGAATTTCGCGCGAGTGCAAAACGGGATGACGCACGATGAAGTGGTTGCGATTCTCGGCAGGCACGGCAAAGAGCAGCGCTACGCGATGAGTATCAACGAAATCACACGCGCTTGGAAATACAACGCGAACAATGCAGACATGTTTTTCGAGGTCACGTACGATGGCAACGGCCGCGTGAAAGCCTCTGCCTCCGTTGATCCGTCACTCTATCGGGGTAGCAGTAAGTAGCGGACTACGTTAAGCCGCCGCACCCGGGTTCGCTGCTTGGGTTGCGCTCGACAGCGGCGCAGGTGCATCGCGCGAGCTGCGTACCGCGAGCCATACGATTAGCGCGATCACGATCAGCGGCGATGCAAGCATGCCGACCGTTCCCACGACCAAAAACATGGCAAATGCGACGGCGATCATTGTGATCGCCGCGGCGAACACGACTGCTACGCCTGCGATCAGCAGCGCGCCTGCAGTGAGAAGCCACGCAGCGACTACGTTTAAGAATGGTTCGGTGCTCAAGCCGCTCGCGGTGACCTCGAAATCGCCCAGCGTGATGATCGCTGCGTTCGGCTCGGCGACGAATTGCCAGCTGTACAAGAGCCCTGCGCTGAGGACCAAGCTGAGTCCAACGCAAGCAAGCAAGGTAAAGAGAGCGATCTTGGCAGTGCGGCGCATGTATTCCCCATCTCGTAACGTATTGCTGATGTTGTAACTATTGCTCAACGCGAGCTCGCTGAAAACCCAGGTGCGATGAGTTGCTGAGCATCGCGATCAGTTGCGGGGCGTATTGTTGGGAACTCCGGGCCGCCGTGCGGCGTAAGCACAGCCGCTAGACCGCTCCAGCGGAAGTCATTGGAACTCTATCGCCGCGAGTCGCTCTATCTTTCAATCACGTGCGCCCACCGACTTCGTACGGTTCCCAAAAACCAATGCGCACTTCGCACTCCATCTCCTCCGTTTTATGAAACAAAATTTTATATTTAAGTCTTGTTCTATAAGGGCTAGAAAACGTTTTAACGTTCTTTTGACTCCCTTTATAGTTGGCGCTTTCGCCCAAGCGACTTGGGCAAGTGAGAAAAATGTAATTCAGCAAATCGCAGTGGTCGCTGAACCGACCGCTTCTGTGGCGAGTGCGGCTGCCGTTCGACAGGCCTATCGAGTCGTCGATTTTGCGTGGCGAGATGACGCACGCAATCGTGACGTGCCATCGCGACTGTACTGGCCAGAACACGCTTCGCCGGACGCTAAGGTTCCGCTAGTGGTGTTCTCGCACGGACTGGGTGGCTCGCAACTGGGCTATTCGCACCTTGGGCGATATTGGGCGAGTCAGGGGATCGCGAGTTTGCATGTGCGGCACGCGGGGAGTGATCGGGGCATTTGGACGGCAAATGTGTTTTCTCTCGTGGGCAATATGCAGAAGGCTGCCAGCGAGGAAAACGCAGTTGCGCGCGCGCAAGATGTTTCATTCGGGATCACGCGACTCTTCGGAGAGACTGCCTACGCGGATGCGCTTAAGCGCGATGCAATTGCTGTGGCGGGGCATTCGTACGGTGCGAACACGGCGCTATTGGTCGGCGGCGCAACCATTAACCGCGATGGCCAGACGCTTTCGTGGCGTGACCCGCGCGTGAAAGCCTTGGTGGTGATTTCTGCGCCTCCGTTTGTGGGCGAGGGCGACATGGCAAAAATTCTCGAAAACGTGGCGATTCCGACCTTGCACGTGACTGGAACTAATGATGTGATCCGCGTGCCCGGATACCGCTCAGATTACGCGGATCGGCTCGCTGTGTTTGACGCGCAATCCGCGAGCGCGAACAAAGCGCTCACCGTCTTCAAAGGCGCAACGCATTCGATCTTCACGGATCGAATTGATCAGGCGGGGCGCGAGCTCAATGACCAAGTGAAGCGCGCCACTCGCGAGATTTCTGGCTTATTCTTGCGCAGCGTTCTCTATGGCGACACACCGCAGTCGATGCAGGACTGGGCGGGTGCGCAAACGTCCCTGCTTGAAAAGTTTGTGCCGCTTCGGGCGATTCCTTAAGCAAACCCGAACCTTGAACTAAATTGCCTAAAAGCCAAACTTCAACGGCGCAGCTCCGGGCGAGGCGATTTCAAGCGCGCCCCGCACTCGATTGAGCGTAAGCTCTATGTTTCCATCGATTCGCGTCGCACTGGCGCGATTTTTCACCGTACAGTTTGATGCGGCATTTGCGGTATCAGGCAAGCACTCGACGAATACCTCTCCAAGTGAAGCTCGCGGCGGAACGAGTGCGGGCGAGGCGACGACCCAGTCTTTCGCGATCGCACTCCCCTTCAATTCGAGGCGCGTGCGCGAAAGGGTTGCAGTGTCGATTTGAACGGACAAAGATTCACTCGTGACAGCAACATTGCTGTTCGCTCGATAGTCGAGCGCGCTTACAAAATCAAGTTTTTGCGCGACGGCTACACCCGCAAACGGTCGAAGAGTTACCGTGCCATTGAGCGAACCCGAGAGCGCGCAGTCGATACTCGCGGAGAGAGGCGCGAGTTCGCATTGCCATTCGATACGCTGCAACGTCGGTAGCGCCGCGACGCTGAGCGACATCGCTCCGCGCCAAAGGCGACCTTCGATTGCGTGAACACGATGGAGCGGCGAGCTCAGTGCGGTTGAGGGCAACACGAGCAAGAGCCCGCGTGCTGGAAATTGCCAAACAAGGGCGATGACAGCAACCACGATGGCGAGCAGAACGGTTGCAATGCGAGTCACAATCATGGTGCGATCTCCGCGCTTACAACGAAAGACGCCTCGCGTCGCGTCACGTTGATGCGTGGTGATTTCGGGAGCATCGCGTCAAACGCGAGCAGGCTTGCGCGCAGATCTCGGCTGTCTCCCGCCGTCCAGTTGATTGTTATTTGCTCCGCATTTCGATTGACGCTTGCGCGCCACGTAGCCGCGAATTGTTCAATCGATTGGGTGGTGCCAGGGGCCGCTACCATCGGAGCAGCACTTGCAACGGAAGTCGCTGCCGCGATACGTGCGTTGTAAGAAAACGTGAGCGCGATGGCGCTAATCGTCGCCAACACCGTTGTGGCTGCAAGCGCTAGGCGAGTCGCTATTCTGCGGCCGAGGCCGAGCGTTCGCTTATTCAACGAGGCGTTATTGGCGTTGCCGCGCGCGCGTGCGCCGGATTTGCCGAACTTGAGCGAATCGATCATGGTTGCACCCGAATTCGTGCTTCGGGCTCGCGCACGAGCTGGGTTGTGAATCCGTTGTTTCCCAGCGATTTCGCGGCGCGGTCTAGATCAGATGGGGTAATGCCGGGAACGGCGATCACCCAAGCGCCGCCGCCAAACGTTGCAGATTTCATTTGTTCGGCGAGGACGGGCGAGGTGAGCGTCGCGCGTGCCCAGAGCTCTCCCGCAGCAATCGCACGAGCGGTGGTTGCTTGCGGCGGCGCATTCACCAGCGTTCGTGCCCCGGCGATGACCAGACACGCGATTGATGCCAGTGCCGCCGCCCAGAGCGCGCGGTCAAGAACGCCCGTCGGCGCTGCAGAGGAGAGCGATGGCACGCGGCGAAGAGGCAGGAGATTTGCGGCGGGCCGCGCCTCAAGCATGCGAAATTCAGCGCCGAGCGATGCATTCCAGTGGGCGAGCGTCGCCGGGCTGGGTACTACGGCGTCGTTCGCTCGTGTGCAATCAAGCCACACGGTGAGCGGTTGCGACGAGCGTGCGCGCTCATTCGCGAGGGCCACCATCGCGCTCGGGGGGGCTTCGCCATCGCGCCAATGCGAGATTGCCGTCGCGCCATGCTCTGAATAGACGACGCTCTCGGCGTCGCCTGCAGCCATAGACCATACGACCGCCCGCTTCTTCAAGAGCGTTTCGAACCACGCGTCAAAGTTGAGCGTCATTGCGCCGTTCGCATTCGCTGCGTACGCAATGAGCGCACGCTCGTCATAGCCAAGATCGATCACCACGAGTGAAATGGAGTCGGTTGCGATGCCGAACTCTCGCCGGAGCGCGAGCGCAGCCGCGCGCAACCGATCATCGCCGCCGAGTCGTGCGAGTCCCGCGATGCGCACACCAATCGTATTGATTGCTTGCGCAGGATCGGCTTGAGTTAATCGTTCGGCTTCAGGCATTACGCAGGTTTCGGAAATAAATTTGCACAGGTAGCCCGGGTTTTCTGAGGGCTCGGATGGCGATACTATGGTTTACAAGATCAAACGAAATCAGTGCCTTCATTTCAAAAAATCGGGTGTTCACAGAAAAAACTGTGTCCGGAATTGCGCTTCCGAGTGCGAGCGAGGCCTCGGCAACGTTAGCAAAGGGCTTCACGTCCCGGATGGCGAGCATTTTGGCCCATTGCGCATCGCTAATCCCCGGCAGCGCGGCTCGCAGCAAGTCAGCGGACGCGGTATTGATGTTGATGCCGCCTGCATCGGGCAATACGTCTACCCAAGGCGCGAGCTGATCGATGTGTGCTTTGGTAAAGCCGCCAAGGCTCACAAGATCGCCCAGGTGCTCGATTTTTCGATTCGGCATCCGAGCGCCGTACGCTAGCGATTCACTGCCGCCCGCGATAGCTAGATCGTCGGCATCCAGCGCATCGGCCAAACGATCAGCAAGGTTTGCGGGGACGCCAGCGCGGGCGAAGATGTTGCGCGCCACTGCGAGCGCTACATCGTTTCGTAACCCGTTCGGCGCGATGTGGTTCAGGTTAAATTTCGACTGAAGATCGGTAATCTGCCCCTGAATCGAGCCACCTTCGATCTGCGTGCGTGGCAGGGCGATTGCCCAGAGCTCGCCCTTGTGATCAATGGTTGAGGTGCGCGCATCGCCCGCAAGTACCGTCAGCGACCACGTCGCTGCCGCATCGGCGAGCGTGTAGGCGGCGTTTAGATCGCGTGCGCGGTACTCGCGCGCGAGCCAGCCAGCGAGTGGCTGAATCAGCTGTGCCGCGACTGCCGCCCCAAGGGCCGTTAGCAGAAGCGCAAGGATGAGCGCCGCACCACGAGATTCGTTTGCACGCGACGTCGCGATATTCGGAGGGCGAGGTTGTTTCGAGTTCACCGCAAGACCAGCGTACGAGTGATGCTGCGACGCGATTCTGGATCGCCGCCCGGAATAATGAGTGCAATCTCGATTGCACGTGGATATTCACTGATCGACGATTCCGAACCCGCCGCTGGCTCGTTTGCGCGGGACGCCTTTCGATAGCTAAACCGAAGCGCGTCAACCTCCGCCATCACCACGCCGCCACTGGTTGCTTGTCGAACAATCTGGATACGGTTTTCGCCCACTACCTGACCCACGTAGCGAACGGTGTCGGCAATATCTGACGCGCCGAGCGGGTTCAAGCGAAGCGTGAAACTCTCCGTAGCACCACTAAAGCGAGAGAAGTCGGCGCGACGCATGTCCGATTCAATGGTTGTGAAAAGCGTATCGAGCGTTTGCCACTGGTTCGCGTCGCGGTAGGTTTGTTCTCTCGCGCTTTGCAGCGCATCAATCGCACGCCAGCCAGCCACCGTCATCAGCGTTGTGATCGCAAGCCCAATAAGCACTTCAATGAGCGTCATCCCTAGAGCACGGGCGCCATGCTTCTTTTGCGCACGGTTCGCGCGTAGCGATGCGCTGTCCGTTGTCGAATGAGCGATTTGATTCATCGCGACGAAAACCCGATCGCGGTGGCGAGTTCATACCCGACGTTATCGCTGCGCACAACCCGGACCTCAACGCGAGTGAACAATGGGCTTGGCGTCGCGGTCACCTCAGTGAGCGCGGTGAATTTGATTCCTGCTTGTTCGTACTCGCGTTGGACGCGACCGACTGTCGCCATTTGTGGCTGGAGGCGTATTTCAGAAAGCGCGTTGTGTGCGACCCAGCGCGCGAGCGTACGATCTCGCAATACGCTCTGATCGAACGACGCGAGCACTGCCGCGCGAGACGCCGCGATCAAACCCACTGAGAGAATCGCAAGCGCGACCAGTACCTCAATCAAGCTAAACGCCGCATGCTTCGAGCGGCGGCGAGTGTTGGCTTGCTTCGCTAGAGGTTCCACGTGCCGATATCAGCAGCTTCGCCTTCGCCGCCCGCTTTATTATCGGCACCGAAACTTGAAACATCAAACTCGCCCTTCAACCCCGGGTTTGCGTATTGATACGGCGAGCCCCACGGATCATTGGGCAGGCGCGGGATGTAGCCACCCGTGCGCCAGTTATTAGGGACCGGCGCAACGCTCGGCTTTTCAACGAGCGCCTTCAGGCCTTGCTCGGCGGTTGGGATGCGCCCGTTATCCAGCTTGTACATCGCAAGCGCCTGCGAAAGAGTGGCCACGTCTTGTTTCGCGGCCGCCACTTTTGCATCATGCGCGCGCCCAATCACGTTCGGCACAATCGCGGCTGCGAGAATACCGAGAATGACGATAACGACCAGTACCTCCATCAGCGTGAAACCGCGAACGTGGCGCATTGGGGAGGCGTTGTGATGAAACATAGGCAAAATTATAGGGAGCGAACGTTACTTGGTCATGAATGAGTGGTTTCGAGTTCACGCCCAGCGCCTCTTGCCGTGCTCGCTGTGAAAACCTAAACGCATGTCAGGACTCGTTAAACCGTGCGGGTGACGGGGCGCTTTACGAGCTCGCAGAGTCAGTTTTTCCTTCACGCTGCTACCTTATCGCCCACACTTACTTTTTGAACGATTGCCTTCCGTCCGATTCATGAGAAAACTTGCCGCGTTATTTTTCCTGGCGGTGGTGGCCGCGATCGTCGTCTTTTTAGGCGCGACGCAGTGGTTACCGCAGCGACAAGCCGCTTTACCGGAGGCGGGCGCGACGATCAACGTGCCACGCGGAGCCAGCGTGAATCGCGTTGTGAGCGAACTCGCGCGGCAGGGCATCGCGGCTGAGTGGCAGCTTCAGGTGGTATCACGCACCCGCGCTCTTTTCGGTGAAGCGAGCCCAATTCGCGCAGGGCAGTACCTATTTGCGCCACCGAAAACCATCGCAGAAATTTTCGATGCATTGGAATCCGGCGCGGCCATCCAGCTTCCGTTCACCGTGGTCGAAGGCACGACCCAGCGCGCGCTGTTCGAGCAGCTCAAAAAGGCGACGCAAGAACAGCGAATGTTTCGCAGTGACAGCGTTACGCCGCCTGAGGCGTGGTCTCGTGCACTGCAAGCGGATGTCGCCAATCTGGAAGGATTCTTGTTCCCCGATACCTATCTGGTCGCACCGGAGAGCAGCGCAAACTTGCTCTTGAGTGCGATGCACCGGCGAATGAAACAGGAACTCGCCACCGCGTGGGAGCAGCGCGCGCCTGATACGCCGCTTCGCACGCCCTATGAGGCGCTGATCCTCGCTTCAATTATCGAAAAGGAAACCGGAAAAGAGGCGGATCGACCGCTGGTCGGATCGGTTTTTATCAATCGACTTCGCATCGGCATGCGTCTGCAAACGGACCCGACGGTCATCTACGGCCTTGGAGAGAAGTTTGATGGCAACCTGCGCAAGATTGATTTGCAGACCGACACACCCTACAACAGCTACACACGGGACGGACTACCGCCCACACCTATCGCCTTTCCCGGCAAAGCCTCTCTACGGGCAGCAGTAAATCCACCAAAAAGCGACTTTCTCTATTTCGTCGCTCGTGGCGACGGTTCCAGTGAGTTCTCGCGTAATTTGGCGGAACATAACCGCGCCGTGGCTAAATATCAGCTAGGACGGTAACGAAGCACAATGGCGCGGCTATGACGGGCAAGTTCATCACGTTCGAAGGCATCGATGGCGCGGGCAAAAGTTCGCACATTGACGCTGCCAAGGCGTTTCTGAGTGATCGGGGAATCTCGGTGCGCACCACCCGCGAGCCAGGCGGCACCGTGCTCGGCGAGCGAATTCGCGCACTGTTTCTTGAAAACTCCATGTCACCGCACACCGAGGCGCTGCTCGTTTTTGCTGCGCGGCGCGAGCATCTCGAACGAGTAGTGTGGCCAGCGCTGGAAGCTGGCAGTTGGGTTTTGTGTGATCGCTTTACCGATGCGTCCTTCGCCTACCAAGGCGGCGGCCGAGAGCTGGGCGCGGGCGTCATCGCCAAACTAGCCGAGTGGGTGCATCCCAAATTTAGGCCCGATTTGACCTTGCTATTCGATCTGCCGCCGGATGCTGCGAAAGCGCGTGTCGACGGACGCGGCGTGGTGGACCGAATCGAGCAAGAAAGCGCCGCCTTCCATACCCGTGTGCGTGAGGCCTACCTTTCGCGTGCCGAGAATGAACCAGCACGAATCCATGTGTTCGACACTCGCGCGTCGCTTACCACGGTGCGAGAGCAGGTCTTGGCGAGCATCGCAGCGTTGGTCGATCATACAGCGAGGGGGCGCTCGTGAATCTATCGCCTTACCCCTGGCATCGCGCGTGGCTCGCTGAGCACCGGGTCACTGTGCGCGAGCGTCACCACGCATGGCTTATGGTGGGGCGCGAGGGGGATGGATTGGCGCAGGCGGGCCTAGCGGTCGCGGCATCGCTCTTGTGCGAGCATCCGCACGACGGCGTTGCTTGCGGTGAGTGCTCGAGCTGCCGCTGGTTTGCCGGGAGCGTGCACCCTGATTTTGTTCGCCTAGCGCCAGAAGAGAGCGATGACGATGTTGCACGCTTGCCCACCATCAAAACCGATGCGGCGCGGGGCGCGATTAGCTTCATGGAACTCTCAGCGTCCACGGAGCGCGGACGAGTGTTATTGGTCGATCCGGCAACGGCGTTGTCGCGAGAAAGTGCGAATGCGCTCCTGAAGGCTATTGAAGAGCCGCCTGCGAATACGCGCTGGATTCTTTTGGCTTCGCGGCCTGCGAAGCTGCTCCCGACGATCCGGTCGAGGGTGCTGAAATTAGCCCTGCCGAGACCTGAGCGCGATGTAGCACTGCGCTGGATTCGTGCAGAAAACGGGACACTCAGCGACCCTGATCGCGCCCTCGCCAATGCCGACAGCGCGCCCCTGGACGTGTTGGCAAACGCCGGCGGCGATGCGCTTGAGGCAAAAGAGCGGCTGGTTCACGATCTTGGCAACCCGAGAGAGCTGCCCACACTAAGCTGGGGAAGCTGGGTGGAGGCGGGGGGGAAATCGCAGAAGCGCGATCGCTTCGCCTTGGTGCTCGCAACCTTGCACGATTGGCTGGTCGACTGGGCACGCGTGCGCTCCGGGCTTGCGCCGTCTCGTGCGCTCAGCGATCCAGCGATCTTGGCCGGATTGGGCGCGAATTTGGCGCTGGCTGAAGGGCTTCGCCTTCGCCGCGAGTTGCTGCGAAAGCTCACGCTGCCGGACACCACGCTTTCCGCGCGCTTGCAGGTTGAAGCGATCCTGCTCGACTATCGCGCTAAGTTTGCGTAATGTTCGCTTCTCCGTTCACGCGCTCGTACGACAACGTACGCTTGGCGCCAGGTGCGGATGTCGGGCTTGTTTTCCCTACGTTTAGGTAGCATTCGGATCATGGCTGAAAACACTGGTATCGGTGGCGGCGCAACCGCCGCAATGCGCTCTGGCGTTCTCTCGTTAAATATTCGCGAGCGCACTGCGCTTTATGCCGCTTACATCCCATGGGTTGAGGGCGGCGGAATTTTTATCCCGACCACTCGCGCATACAAACTGGGCGATGAAGTCTTCATGCTGCTCACACTGATGGATGATCCGAATCGTGTCGCGGTTCAAGGCAAGGTCGTTTGGATCACACCTCCTGGCATCCAGGGGGCGCGCGCGCAAGGCATCGGCGTTCAGTTCACCCGCGACGACACGGGACGCGCCGCAAAAGGAAAGATCGAAAGTATTCTGGGTGGACTGCTCGCCTCTTCGCGCCCCACCCACACGATGTAGCGCGGTCACGAACTTTCGTGAATTAAGCGCGTGCCGCGCTTCTGGCGCGCATTCAGCAGCGCGCACCATCTTAGGAAAACTTTTGTGACGAGCTTCACGCCGCTTGCGTTTTACCGATGTTTATAGACTCACACTGTCACATCAATTTCCCAGACTTCGCCGACGACATTGACGGCGTGATCTCGCGCATGCGTGATGCCCAAGTGACCCACGCAATGTGCATCTCGGTGACGTATCCGGAGTGGCCTTCGGTGGTAGCGCTCGCAGAGCGCTACGACAACATTTACGCGACTGCCGGCGTGCACCCCGATTACGAAGATATCGAAGAGCCAAGCGTTGAATCGCTACTCCTGCGTGCGCAACACCCGAAAGTGCTGGCGATTGGCGAAACCGGGCTCGACTATTACCGGTTGCAGGGCGATCTCGAATGGCAGCGGGAGCGTTTTCGTACGCATATTCGCGCGGCGCGTGAGTGCGCCAAGCCGCTTGTCATCCATACCCGAAGTGCCTCCGAAGACACGATCCGCATCATGCGTGAAGAAAAAGCGCACGAGGTCGGCGGCGTGATGCACTGCTTCACGGAGACGTGGGAGGTTGCGCAAGCGGCCATGGACATGGGCTTCCACATTTCGTTTTCCGGGATCGTGAGCTTCAAAAGTGCTAAGGAGTTGCAGGCCGTCGCGCGGCAAGTGCCCCTTGATCGTATGCTGATCGAGACCGACGCGCCTTACCTGGCCCCGACTCCGTTCCGCGGTAAGCGAAACGAACCTTCTTACGTGAAGGAGGTCGCAAACGCTATTGCCACGCTGCGCGGCGCTTCGGTTGAAGAAATAGCTAGCGCGACCACTGCCAACTTTAAACGGGCCTTCATCTCAAATTGAGAATATGTTGAAAAAGCTAATTTACGTCACTCTCGCCCATATAATTCTGCTTACTACGGCCAATGTTGCTGATGCGCAGAGCCGCTTGTCCAATGCGCCGCCGCAGTCCTCTACACCGCCTGAGGTCGTCGTCGAAGCTTCCAAGATTGAGCTTTTCAAAATGATCGGCCTTCAGCGCGACCGAGATGTGCGCAACCTGATCTTTCGCGGCACGTCGCCAGATCTGCTCGATGAGCGTGGCGATCACGCACTTTTTGTCGCTGCGCGCGATGGATGGGCAGAGGGCGTGAGTTTGCTGCTGGAACTCGGCGCAAAGCCCAACTTGCGAAACAAATGGGGCGATTCAGCGCTGATGGTCGCGGCGCTCAATGGTCATGAGGCGGTGGTGAAGACGCTGCGCAGCAAGGGCGCGGAAATAAACAACGCAGGCTGGACCGCGCTCCACTACGCCGCACTCGGCGGCCACGACAACGTCGTCAGGTATTTGCTCAATCAAGGCGCAAACCCAGTTGCGCAGTCTCCGAATGGCGTGACGGCGCTCATGATGGCGGCGCGAGAAAACCGCACAGAAGCAATTAAGGTGTTGCTTGAATACGGCGCGGATAGTGCGCAAAAGAATCAGAAGGGCGAAACCGCGCTTGATTGGGCCGTTCGCGAAGAACACAAAGCGGCGGTAGAGCTCCTACAGCGCGCGAAGAAATAAGCGATTCCGGCGTCGCAAGCGAGCCGTGATCTTCTTGCATCGAGTGCGCTCCACTGCCGGATGCGCTCAAGCGCCGCTCAAGCGCCGCAGAAGCGCGTTAGTAATCCCTGCTGAACAGCGTTGCTGGATTTGCGGCGCGCGAACTCTCAGCACGCGCTTTTTCCGTAGCGTCTGCAGCTGCTCGATCACGCTCAGCTTGTTCGGTAAGCTGCTTTTTCACTGCCGCCTCGATTTGTTTCTGCTCCATGAGCGTCGCCGCGTTGGCCTCGCCTGCGACGGCAGCGCCGATCACGCGACGCGCGCCATTGAAGGTTTTCCGCCAGTAGCTGTTATCAAGATCAACCACCTCGACCGCGCCACCGCGGCTTGGCGAGTGAATGAAGCGGCTATCCCCGAGGTACACGCCCACGTGTGAATACTGAAAACGGCGGGTGTTAAAAAACACCAAGTCACCGGGCTGCAGTTCATCTCGTGAAATGGTTTTCCCGACCCGCGCTTGCTCTCGCGCACTGCGCGGCAGGGTGATGCCGGTTGCTTGCGCAAACACATAGCGAACAAAGCCGCTGCAATCGAGTCCTTGATCAGGGTGATTGCCGCCGAATTTGTAATCGACGCCGACGAGCCCGAGCGCAGTCGTCGAAATCTCAGCGGCGGCATCGCGTGCACGTTGGCCGAGGTCACGAAGATTACGTTCGAGTTTTTCAAGCGTTGGGGTTTCCTTTGCTGCGCGCGATGCCGGCTGCGCTGCAGCTTCAAACGATGCAGCCAGTGCGGTGAGTGCGATGATCAACGCAAGCGGATTTCGTGGCCGCGCGCGCTTGCGCATTACCCAGCGTGGGCGCTCCGATCCTGTAAGAAGCGTATTTAGGCTCATATCTCGATTTTACTGAGGTTGCGTGATGGGCGCATTCCGCGACGGGGCCCGCCACGGCGGTGCGCTAACATTGCATGTTGCATTTTTTCCAACGGAAAGACACGGTTCAGCCAATGGCCACTTCGATCACTCCAAGCATTCGCGGCAGTATCGTTGCGATTGTGACGCCAATGCAAGACGATGGTTCACTCGATCTTGCGGCGCTCAAACGCTTGATCGATTGGCATGTTGAGTCGGGTACCGCTGGAATTGTGGTCGTCGGTACGACGGGCGAATCACCCACCGTTTCGATGGACGAAAACTGCTTGCTCATCGAGACTGCCGTAAGGCACGCGAACACGCGAATCCCGATCATCGCAGGCACTGGTGCAAATTCCACTGCGGAAGCCGTGACGCTAACCGAATTCGCGAAGAAGGTCGGAGCCAATGCATGCCTTTCCGTGGTGCCGTACTACAACAAGCCTACGCAAGAAGGCCTCTATCAACATTTCAAGACCATCGTTGAGCGGGTTGATCTGCCGCTGATTCTCTACAACGTGCCGGGGCGCACTGTTGCTGATTTGGGTCTTGAAACGACGATGCGCCTGGCTGAGTTGCCAAACGTCATCGGTATCAAAGACGCGACTGGGGATTTGGCGCGAGGCACTGAACTTCTGCGCCGCGTTCGAGCTCAAATATCACCTAAGAAAGCGTTTGCCGTTTACAGCGGCAATGATGACTCTGCACTTGCACTCACTTTCGTTGGTGGGGACGGCGTCATCTCGGTAACAGCGAATGTTGCGCCGAAGCAAATGGCCGATATGTACCGTCATGCGCTGGCTGGCGCAATCAACAAAGCGCTGGCGATCAACGACGTAATTGCGCCGCTTCATTTCAAATTGTTCGTAGAAGCAAATCCGATCCCCGCAAAGTGGGCATTGGCAAAAATGGGCCGCTGCGGCGCAGCGGTTCGGCTACCTATGACACCGCTGTCCGCAGCTGCCGTCCCCGTCGTCGAATCCGCAATGCGCGAATCCGGCTTAACCCAGTAACGTTCCGATTTCTATGACCAAAGTTGTATCGATGAAAACTTTGCGCAGTGTTTCCCTGGCGTGCGCCGCCGTAATTGGTATTGCTGGCTGCAGCACTCTCTCGAGCCTCAACCCGTTCGAGACGAAGCGCGTCGAGTACCGCTCTGCTGCTGCGGGTGCATCGTTGGAAGTCCCGCCTGATTTGGCCCCGCCTAAGTACGACGAGCGCTACAAAGTGACTGGCGTCGCGACGCTCTCGGGCGTCAATGCGCAAACGCGTGCAGCAACGCTGGCGGGATCGCGCGGTGTTCTGCCTTCGCAGTCGGGCATTCGAATTGAGCGCGCGGGTACCGAGCGTTGGCTGGTCGTCAATCAAGGTGCAGATGATGTGTTTGCTCGCCTTCGTGACTTTTGGACGTCCTTGAATCTCGCGCTCGTCGTCGATGATCCGCGCATCGGCGTGATGGAAACCGATTGGGCTGAAAACCGTGCCCGCATCAATGATGATGTTATCCGGCGCACCATCGGCCGCGTGTTTGATTTCGCGTATTCGAGCGGCACGCGTGACAAGTACCGTGTCCGCATTGAGCGCGTTAGCCCATCGGTCACCGAGGTTTATGTTTCTCATCGCGGCCTCGAAGAAAAGCAGGTGGGTAATCAAGGGGGAACGCCCGTTTTTCGCTGGGAGCCACGCAAATCGGAACCCGAATTCGAAGCTGAAATTCTTGCGCGCATGATGTTCTTCCTGGGACTCTCACGTGAGGTCGCTCAAGAGCTGGCCACGAGTGCCGTGGCCACGGCGCCGGCGGCTGCGCCTGCACGCGTTGATCAAGCGACCATCATCAAGAACGGAAAGCTTACGTCGCTGACGCTCGAGGACGGGTTCGATCGCGCCTGGCGCCGTGTTGGCTTGGCGCTTGATCGCGTTGGCTTCACTGTCGTGGATCGGGATCGTACGGCCGGCACGTACTTCGTTCGATACGCTGATCCGGATTCAACCGGGCGGAAAGACGGCGTTCTTGATCGCTTGAAGTTCTGGCAGTCGGACAGCTCCAACGTTGAGCAGTATCGGATTACGGTCAAAGAGCAAGGCGGTAAAACTGCCGTGAACATCCTTGACAGTAAAGGGCAACCTGACGAATCCGCGACGGGCGCCCGCATCGTAGGCTTGCTGCACGACCAATTGAAGTGACTTTTCAGTTCGCCAGCCTCGGCAGCGGCAGCGAAGGAAACGCGCTCATCGTCGAATGTGGGAACACCGCAGTTATGCTGGACTGCGGCTTTTCGGTGCGCGAATTGTCGCGTCGCGCCGCACGATTCGGTTATGACCTTACAAAGCTAAATGCGATTATTGTGACCCACGAACACGGTGATCACGTGGGGGGCGCACCGCGTGCTGCGAGAGAGCTCGGCATCCCGGTGTGGCTTACGTTCGGCACGCTTTCGGCAACACAATCGCTGTGGGACGGCGTCACGGTGCGCGGCTTTGATTCGCACGACGCATTCGCCGTTGGCGACATTGAATGCCGTCCTTTTCCTGTGCCGCATGACGCGCGAGAGCCATCACAAATGGTTTTTTCCGACGGCGACCGGCGACTCGGCGTGCTCACCGATGTGGGTGAAACCACGCCGTACATTGAAAGCGTATTAAGCGAATGCGAAGCGCTTTTTTTGGAAGCGAATCACTGTGAAACAATGCTCGCGAACTCTGCCTATCCGGCATCGCTGAAAGCACGCATCTCAGGGCGTTTCGGGCATCTGTCCAATCGCGTTTCCTCTGAGCTTCTCGGACGGATCGCATCGCCGCGTTTAAAGCGCGTGGTCGGTGCGCATCTCAGTCGGCAAAACAACGAAGCGGCGCTCGTCATGGACGCATTTCGTGGCGTGCTCGAAGGCGCGGACACCGAAATTAGCGTGGCCACTCAGGACGAAGGGTGTCTCTGGTATGCAGTATAGCTTTATCGCTATAAACCCTTTTTTACTGGGGAGTGCGGCCCAAAAAATATTTGTTGATAAGGTTTGAAAATTGGACTTGGCCCGGCTTAAAAAATAGTTTCAGCGATTGAGTTGATTTATAAAAATGAGCGAGCTTGTTAGTCGTGTACGACCCGCAGCGATCCTTTTCGACATGGATGGGCTGCTTATTGACAGTGAGCGCATCGCGCTTGCAAGTCTCGCAGTCGCCTCCGCTCACTTGGGCATTGATTTTCCGTCGCACGTTGCGCAGCGGCTCATCGGGTTGGGGCGCGACGGCGGTTCCGCCGTGATTCGTGGTGCGCTCGGCGAATCGTTTCCGCTCGCAGAATTTTGGCACGCGTGGTCTCAGGACTATTTGCGACGCGTTGAAGAGGGCGTGCCCGCGAAAGTAGAAGTCGCGGCAACGCTCGAATACGTCGCTGCGAAAAACGTGCCGATGGCGGTTGCTACGTCAACGGAAACGCCGTGGGCTAAAAAGAAATTGCTCAAGGCAGGCATTCATCATTTCTTTGATCACGTTGTCGGGCGCGACGCGGTGCCGCATGGCAAACCCGCGCCGGATTTGTATTTGGAGGCCGCAGCGCGATTGAAGACGAAGACAAGCGACTGCTGGGCATTTGAAGATTCGCTGCCGGGGCTTACTGCGGCAGTGGCCTCCGGCGCGCGGGCGCACTGGATTCCTGACGTGGCGATGATCGAGTCACAGCAACTTCCGAGCGGCGTGGAGCGGGTTGAATCGATTGCGGCGATTCGCGAATGGATCAGATAGCGTCGCTCACTCGGCGTGGGAAGTTTTCCGACCCGCCAACGCTTCGCGAAACGCGCCGATGAATAGACAGACAAAGCTCGCCATCCAGCAATAGTATCCATAGGTATGTCCCACCGCACGCGACTCATTGCCGATTGAGGTCGGTAACCTTGCGTTTTCAGCGCCAGTAGGCCAAACGCAAAACACGCCAAGGATAAGAGGTACGCCGCCGGGTTCTGCCGAGTGAGAAACGCGGCGAAGGCAACCAGTAACGGTGGAGTTCGCGAGCCATGCACATTCGCGTTTGAGGATGCCAAACCAAACGTAAATCAAAACCGCCCAACCCTAATGCGATTGATGGCCCTCAAAAGTGTGATGCTGGGCACGCCGAGCGACGCGATGTAGAGGGAAATAGTCACAATGATTGTGATCGCGCAATGGTTTGATGATGGGGTCGATGTGCGCACACTGTTCTTTTAGACGTCCATAAAAAAAGCCGGACACAAGGTCCGGCTTTCGAGATGTGACGTTAACTTGAAGCGATTACGGCTTCTTCACGGCATCCTTAGCTGCATCTTTAGCGGCTTCGACGGCTTTACCAGCAGCGTCTTTGGCGGCATCAACAGTCTTCGCTGCTGCATCTTTCGTTGCATCAGCTGCCTTAGCACCAGCATCTTTAGCAGCGTCAACTGCTTTAGCGCCAGCGTCTTTAGCGGCGTCGACTGCCTTAGCAGCAGCGTCTTTAGCGGCATCAACCGGAGCAGGTGCAGCAGCTGCAGGAGCAGGAGCGGGTGCAGCAGCAGGCGCAGGCGCCGCAGCTTCCTTCTTCGGCTCTTCTTTCTTACCGCAAGCTACGAGGCTGACCGCAACAAGCGCGGCGACCAGGAGGGACTTTTTCATTTCTATTTCCTAATACGTGAATCGTTAACGAATGTGTGTGCCTTAAGGAGAATCTCCCTCAGCGGAGACCACACCAGTGAGCGAAACCGGGGTGGAACTGAGTGAGGAAACGAAGTATATCGAAAACCCAGGGCGTGAAATCGGTCGGGATCAGAGTCCAAACGCCTCGGGAAACACGAGCGAACCGCCTTGCTGCCAAATCACTTCAAATCTATTGAGATAAGTCTTTGAAATTCCTGAGTTTTCAAAAAACAGGAACCCTCGACTTTGCACCAAAACGGGGCGGAATAGAGCATGTTGTCCGTCTGCAACAGCGAGCGCCGCGTCCGGAAACGGTCTTGCACGTGCCTTCAAAATGCTGAGTTTGTGGCCGTGTGTGCGCAGCAGCGACATTATGCGCGGCGCACGTCCGGAAAGGCTTCTTGTATCGCTGAGCGCAATGCGAACCTTTGCACCGCGCACAATGATCGCATCATGCAACTGATCAAAGCGCGCTTTCGATTCCCACCCCTGCAATGTGAGGTTTTCGTCGAGACAAACGAACTCGCGTTGCGTGCGCGCAATCATCTCGTCGATCGCAATGCTCACATCCGACCAGCTCAGAAGCGGTCGTGTGTTTTCTGATTCAGCAGGGGTTACAGGGGGCTCTTGATCCACGCTTTTATTTGGGTTGTGGGGCGAGGGGAACGCTGGTCAGAGACGCATCCAGCATCGCATCGTTGGAATTGGACCCGTTCGCAAGCGTCCGATGATTTATTCGCAAGCTTGCGATGAGTTGTTCGCGAGCCTGCGATGAGTTGTTTACAGGCTTGCAATGAGTTGATCGCAAATCAACGATTCCCTAGCTACGGCTTTGGCAAAAAATCACGCCCTAATTACCGGTGCGCAGGTGTAGCCAGCCTTCGTCGTACCACTCGTAGAGCGCATCAAACGTTTCGTTAGCGAGCGATGCAGGTACATCGATTGCGCGCGCGTTGGCGAGTTCCCGCCAGAATGCCATATAGCCAATCAAGGTGAACGCCTCGCCGTTTACGAACAAGTGCTTTGCATCGTAAGCGCAGAGCGTGCGTGGATCAAGCACCACGCCTCGCTGTTTGGCAAGACTCGCAAACTTCGCTCTACTTAACGCAGGTTCTGGCGCGACGAATCCAACGCTTGCCTTGGGTTCAGTGGCGAAGCTCCCAGCGAACTGCGCGATGGCGTCGCGGTTGATGCCTAACTCCAATATCGTCTCGGCAATCACGCTCGCATAGCTCTTGGGAATCAACGCCGGCTCGTTGGTTGCTTTGAGCTCGGGATCTTCGAGGCGGCCTTCGAGTTCGGTGGTGTCTACCAGCCAATGCGCGAAGGCCTCAGCGATCTCTTGCTTGGTAGGCGCGCGAAAACCGATGGAATAGGTTGTGCACCATCCCGACGATTGCATCGCGACACCCTCGTGCGCGATTTTTGGCGGCAAGTACAGCATGTCACCGGCTTGCAAGTCATGCGTCTGCTCGGCACGCAGCTTCTTGAGGATTTTTAACGGTGCGTCCGGATCGAGCTCTAGATCAGCTTGTTCGCTCAGTTTCCAGCGACGCACGCCTTGGCCTTGTAAAAGGAAAACGTCGTAGGAGTCGAAGTGCGGACCGACGCCGCCGCCGGGTGCCGCGAGCGAAACCATGATGTCATCGAGCCGTGCGTACGGTACGAATGCGAACGCTCGGAGCAGCTCGTCTGCTTGCGGCAGATGCAGATTGAGCCCTTGCACCAGGAGTGTCCAGTTTTCTTTCGGCAAGGTTTTCCAGCGAGAAGCTTTGAACGGACCGTGTTCGAGCGTCCAACGTTTGCCTTCGCGCAGGATGAGACGTGACTCGACATCCTCACGCGTCGCAAGCGCGAGGATTTCGTCGACAGAAAGTAACTCCTGAAACGCGGGGATCGCTTGCCGAATCAAGCGGAGCTTTTTGTGCCAATGTTCGCGCATGAAAACGGCGGGCGCAATGCCGCCGAGCAGCTGGGTTCGATCAATCATGTTTTTCGTGCCAACCAGCGAACCGCAGGCAGACTCACGAGCACGATCAAAAGCGACGGTAGTGCCGCTTCTGACAGTCGTTCGTCCTTCACCAGGTTATAGGTGGTTGTTGCTAGGGTGTCAAAGTTAAAGGGGCGCAGCGTAAGGGTTGCCGGAAGCTCTTTCACGGTATCGATGAATAGCAGCACCACGGCAGCGGTGCTTGCGCGAGTGAGATTTGGCCAATGTACGTCGCGGAAGATTCGTTTCGGCGAGGCGCCGAGCACGCGTGCACTGTCATCGAGCGTTCGAGGAAGCGCCGCGTAGGCCGCCGCGACGTTGGTCGAGGCGACACCATAAAAGCGCAGCGCCGAGGCGTAAATCAAAGCGAACACGCTGCCGGTGAGGATCAGGCCTGGGTTCACATCGAAGCTCGCCTTCGCAATGTCAATCAAGCGGTTATCAATCCAAGCGAGCGGGAGCAGGATTCCTATGGCCAGCACCGCGCCGGGCACAGCGTAAGCGAACGAAAGGATTCGCTCGGCAGCGGTTGCGGACTTGCTCGCAAAGAGCCGCGAATGCGCTTGCAGCCAAAGCGAAACGATCAACGCCACCAGCGCCGCCGCGCCGCCCACGATCACCGTATTTTGAATCCACACAAACGCTCGCCCCCACGCGATCGCTGCTACATCTCCAAGCATCAAGCGCAGCAGCAACAGGGACGGCAGAACAAAACCAACAATAATCGGGAGGAGGCATATACCGGTGCGAGCCCACGCGCTAGCGCCGTGCGTCTCTATGGCGCTAGCATGACGCTTCGCGCGCACGCTCGCATAGCGCGCGCGTCGCCGCGCACGTCGCTCAAGCCAAACGATTGCGATCACGCACAGCAAAAGCGCGATCGCGAGCTGCGCGGCTGCCGCCAGATCGCCCATGTTTTGCCACGCGCGATAAATGCCTACGGTGAACGTTTCAACGCCAAAGTAAGTCACCGTCCCAAAGTCGGCGAGTGTTTCCATCACGACCAGCAGCGCTGCGCCTGCGATTGCGGGGCGCGCCATCGGCAGCACAGCGCGCCGCCAGGCATCGCTCGCGCTCAACCCAAGCGTGCGCGCCGCCTCAAAGAGTTCATTGCCACGGCTGGCGAACGTGCCGCGCGAGATTAGATAAACGTAGGGATAAAGCGTGAACGAGAACACTGCGATTGCGCCTGGCATCGATGCGAATTCTGGGAACCAGTAGTCACCTTTACTCCAACCGAATGTGGCGCGCAGCCACGATTGAACGGGGCCGCTAAATTGCGTGAAATCTGAAAGTGCATACGCGGCAACGTAGGCAGGCATTGTCATGGGGAGCAGCAGTGCCCACGAAAGCCAGCGACTGCCCGGGAAGCGGTAGCGCTCGATTTGCCAGGCGCAGGCGACGCCAATCACGGTCGCGCAAACGGCCACTCCCACGGCAAGGATGATCGACGATAACGCGTATCGGGGCAGCACACTCGACGCATAGCTTGAAACGATCGCTCCCGAAGAACCCGCACCCAGCGCCGTCACTAGAAGCGCAACAAATGGCATCACGGCGGCAATGAGAACCACGATCAGCAAGCTGCGGTTCGCGATCCGATATTTTGGTTGCGCAAAGGGCAACGCGCGCGCCGGTGATGGATGCAACTGGGGGGATACGGCTCGATTCCACGAGTTAAAAAGCTCGGTGATGAGCCTACTAAACGCGTTGATCGATACACGCTCTCTATAATTTTCGATGTGAGGATTCTAGTTTCCAATGATGATGGCTTCCAAGCGCCCGGTTTAGCGGCGCTTGTCGGCGCAATTTCCGACCTGGCTGACGTGACAGTCGTCGCGCCGTCCCGAGATCGATCGGCGACTTCGAATTCGATTACTGTGAGTCGCCCGCTTTCGATCGAGCGCGCGGAAAACGGGTTCTATTCCGTCGATGGTAAGCCCGCGGATTGCGTGCATATCGCGGTCACGGGATTCTTGGGTTTCAAGCCCGACTTAGTTCTTTCTGGGATCAACAACGGCTCCAATCTCGGCGATGACACGATCTATTCGGGCACTGTAGCGGCCGCGATGGAAGGTTTTCTGCTAGGTATCCCGGCTATTGCGTTCTCGATGACGCACAAGCCCGCCGCGCATTTCGAAACGGGCGCAGCTGTTGTGCGTGCGCTCGTTCAGCGCGTGCTTGCTTCACCACCGCGTGAGGCATGGTTACTCAACGTGAATATTCCCGATGTGCCCCGTGACATGCTGCGCGGGGAAAAAGTGGTGCGCCTCGGAAAGCGACACCAGGCAGAGCCGGTGTCTCGCGTGTACGCGGCGAACGGTGTTGAGCAGTGGAAGATCGGTGGCGTCGGGCCAGCAGCGGACGCGGGGCCAGACACCGATTTCGGTGCGATCGCCGAAAACTACGTATCGATTTCTCCGCTCACCGTAGATTTGACTGCGCATCAATCGCTCGCCGCCGTCGCCGAATGGTGTGGGCGAGCGTCAAACGCGCGACCAGCATGAGTACGCGCGGCGGCTCATCGGGTGGTAGCTCCATTTCGCGCACCGTCGCCGGCTTAGGGATGACGTCAGAGCGCACCCGCCTCAGGATGATTGATCGCCTACGCGAGCAGGGTATCAGCGATGAGATCGTGCTCGCCGCGATGGCATCCGTACCGCGCCACTTGTTTGTGGATGAGGCGCTTGCCTCTCGCTCTTACGAAGACACTGCGCTTCCCATCGGATTCGGGCAAACGATTTCTCAACCCTACGTCGTAGCGCGTTCGTGTGAACTGGCGCGAGCGGGGCGTTCGCTCTCGCTCGTGCTAGAGATTGGCGCAGGCTGCGGCTACCAGGCGGCGGTGCTCGGCCGTATTGCGAAAGAGGTCTACACCATTGAGCGGATTGGGGCGCTTGCCGCAAAGGCGAGACAAACGCTATCGAGCATTGGCGCGAATAACGTGAAGGTACGCAACGCCGACGGGCAAGAGGCCACATCGAATGTGGTTCAGTTTGACGCAATCATCGTTGCCGCTGGCGCCGCAGCAATCCCGCCAAATTTGCCGCAACTCTTAGCCGATCAGGGGCGTCTCATTATCCCGGTGGGGACTGCGGATCGTCAGCGCCTTACGTTGGTCACGCGTTCAGGGGATCAATTCGTTCAACAAGCCTACGACGAGGTGGTCTTTGTGCCGCTCAAATCGGGTCAGGAATAGCGGCGAGCGTCCTCGGCTCGCTTCTTTGGGCACCCTTACAAATATGGAATTTCGGGATGAAGTGCAAGGCGCATCTCGCACAGTAACCGGATCGTACATCGGCGTACGTGAGGATTGCGAGTGCGCCGCAACGCCGCCGTTCGCCCGAACAACGGATTGATAGAGGGGGCTCATTGAGCCTTTCGAAATTCACGAGGGTGGTCAGGAAGGTTTAACCCCCACCTCCGACCCCTCTACCGGAGGGCGAGGGCAGCTACTCGCTCTTTGATCGCGCGATTTAAGGCAACATCTATGGATAGGAACTAGGGTGAATTTGGTGAAAAAGCACATGTGCAATTTCGATGGACTTTCTCGTTTGAGCGCCGGGTTGACGCTGGCCGCGTTGGGGCTCGTGATTGCGGGTTGCACAACGACCAATCCGGCGCCCGTGGTTGACCGAACCACGCCGAACGCGCGCTCGCTTCCGCCTGTGTCGGGGCAGGCACCCGTCGCTAGTCCTCCGAGCATGCAGCCGCCGTCGGCAGCCCCTGCACCGCAAGTGACCACACGTCCTGCACCCGCCGCAACGATCAGCGAGCGTGGCGCGCCGCCATCAAGCGTCTCGCCATTGCCCCCGACCGGTGTGAGCGGCCCCGGCAATACGCCGGGATCGGCCTTGCACGTCGTGCAACGCGGCGAAACGCTCTATCGAATCGCGGTCAACAACAGTTTGAACGTAGATCAACTGGCGCAATGGAATGGCATGCTCGCAGGGCAAACGATTCGCGAAGGACAGGTAATTCGCTTGCGACCGCCCGAAGGAACGCCGCAAACAGCATCGACGGCAACGCCCGTACCGCAGGGCGCAACGAGCCCCGCCGATCCACGTTCAGCGCCGCCGGTTGCCGCTGCACCTGTCGCGACGACGCCTCCCGCGTCGAGCGTGCCCTCGGTGAGCGAGCCGCGTGCGCAGCGTGTGCCCTATAGCGACGCAGCGCTTGCCCAACTTCAGCGCAGCGATTCGGCTGCAAAGCCCAGCACACCAGGACCAGCGCCCGCTCGCGGCACGGGCGCGACTACCCCTATTTCTCCGGCTGACCCCAATGCCGGTGTGACTTCAAGCGATTCTACTGCTGCTGCTTCTGCGGCAGCGAGCGCGGCCACTGCGGGCGAGCCCGAGGTGCGTCCGGGCAACGGTGTTGATCGTGACGGCGTGAACTGGACTTGGCCGACGACGGGGCGCGTTGCGAGTAAATGGAGTGACCGTGCGGCGATGAAAGGCATCGATATCGCCGCAAAAGGAGGCACCGCAGTCGTTGCGGCGGCCCCGGGTAAAGTGATTTACGTGGGCAAGGAGCCGCGCGGATACGGTCAGATGATCGTGGTGAGCCACGCCAAAGAGACGGTGAGCGTTTATTTCCACACCGATAAGGTCACCGTGAGAGAGCAGCAGCGCGTCACGCTCGGGCAACGGATCGCCGAGGTTTCGGAAAGTTCGGGCAACAAAATCCATTTTGAGGTGCGTCGCCAAGGCCGTCCGTTAGACCCACTTACGCTCATGCCTGCGCGCTGACGTGGGATGCCTACTTTGACTAAACCACGTAGAAATAAGGGTTAGGTGCAGCTATAGTGACGAATTGAGAAGTACGCTTCGTGTCGCCTCGCCCGGCTTGAATGACGGCTCGAGCTACAGAGTCAAATCTAACTTGCCGCTGGCGGTCGCTGCGATGGGAGCGCGTTCGTTCGCAAGCGCACAAACTGAGCGCGAAGCGAATTCGGAACCGATTCGGTGGCTCTGATCGTTTGGGTTGCAGTCGAACAACACTCAGGGCGTTTGAACTTTTCTCTGGTTGAACACCAGCACGGTGCGCGCTCTTTTCCGTGCCACAATCGTGTGCATTCGTACCGCTCGCCGCACCCGTTGTGGCGCAAAAATTCTAAGGAGGCATCATGCAGAAATCCCATCGTCACCTTCGCCCCACGCGTTTGACGGCGCTCGCGGCAGCCGTTCTCGGCTCGATCGCTTTCAGTGCGGTTCACGCGCAGTCGGCTAACGTCACGCTCTACGGCATCGTCGACGTGGGCATTCAGCATGTCAGCGGCGTGAAAGGCGGCAGCGTCACGCAGGTTGCGAGCGGCATCATGGAAGGCAGCCGCTTCGGCATCCGTGGCACCGAAGACCTCGGCAACGGTTATCGTGCGATGTTTGTCGCCGAAGCCCGTTTCGAGGGCGACACCGGCGCGCTCGGCAATCGTCCCGCAAGTGGAAATCAGCTTCCAGATCGACTCACGGCGGGTTTGCCTGCATCGGTTCAGGCCGCGCTTACCAACGTCGCGATTGGCCCATCGCTTGGTGTAAACACGGGCAACCGTTTGTTTGATCGCCAGGTTTTCGCGGGTTTGGTTACCCCCTTCGGCGCGATTTTGATGGGGCGTCAATACACCCCCGCGTTTGAAGTGAGCAACCGTTACGATGCGTTCGCTAACGCGACTGCCGCTTCGCCTGGCCAAATCATCTCGATCCCTGCGGGTCTTGATATCCGCGCCGACAACTCAGTGCTCTATCGCATCGAAAAAGACGGCTTCTTCGGCGGCCTCATGTACGCAGCTGGCGAAAACGCCGCAGGCATGAGCCGTGGTTCGTTGAAGGGCGCGAACATTGGCTATCAATCCGAACGCTTCGGTGCGGGTGTTGGCTATAACGAGCGTCGCGATAGTCTTGGGCGTAAAGCGCTAAACACACTGACGGCTGGCGCAAACTACAACCTTGGCTTCGCGAATCTCTTCGGTCTGTATGCGATCGTGAAAGAGCCAAACCCATCGTCCGGCGTCGAGCTGCGCGCGGGCTTGGTGGCCGCAGGCGTACCGGGTGCGCTGATCGATACGGGCATTTTGCCGCGTTTGCAGCAGGATGTTCGCCTCTATCACTTCGGGACAAGAATCCCTCTCGGAACGGGCACGCTGTCAGTCGGCTATTCAAAAGCCGATGATCGCCGCAATACGGATGCTGACGTGCAATCCTACGGTGCTTCGTACACGTATCCGCTCTCAAAGCGCACAGACTTGAACCTCGCAATCACCGAAGTCAAGAACGACAAAAACGCTCAGGTACTTCCTGGCGGTAACGGGTTCCTCGGCGGCGTAACGGGTGTGGCAGGTCAAGACGCGCGCTCAATTCAATTCTCGGTACGTCATCGCTTCTAACGCGCGAAATCGCCGCAAGCGCATCGCGTTTGTAATCGAAAGGCCACCCAGAGCGGTGGCCTTTTCTATTGTGGGAGCGCGCGTTTACGTTGCGGCTTCTGCTCACTCGGGCGCGCGCCCTACAATTGGCTATGGATCAATTCATTTACACGCTCGCGGTTAACGCGATCCCGTTTTTGCTCGCGATCACGCTGCATGAAGCCGCTCATGGTTACGCAGCGCGCGTGTTCGGAGATCGTACGGCTGAGATGCTCGGCCGTATCACCCTCAATCCGGTCAAGCACATTGATTGGATTGGCACCGTTGCGATTCCTTCGCTCACTTTGCTAATCGGTGGCGTTTTCTTCGGCTGGGCCAAGCCCGTTCCGGTCAACACGCGCAATTTGCGAAACCCAAAGCGCGACATGATTTGGGTAGCCGCCGCTGGTCCTGCAGCGAATCTCGTGATGGCGATAGGGTGGGCGCTGGTGTTTAAATTTGCCGAGTCGAGCGCAATCGACGCCATCGCGCGCGCGGGCATGCTCTGGAACGTCGGTCTGATGGCGCTTAACTTGTTGCCGATACTCCCGTTGGATGGTGGCCGCATCGTGGCTGGCCTGCTACCCGGCGCGCTGGAATACAAGTTTTCACGGTTGGAGCCCTATGGCTTGTTCATAGTGCTCGGGCTCGCGGTTGCTGGCGTACTTGGCGTGATTCTTAGCCCGCTCTACGATCTTGGTTTCTCTATGTTGCGCGCATTGATTCGCGCATAACTCCCCCGCACTTTCGTTTTCTGTATGTTCAAAGACCGCGTTCTCTCAGGCATGCGCCCCACGGGCTACATGCACCTCGGCCACTACCACGGCGCACTTAAAAATTGGATTGCCCTGCAATCGCAAATGGAGTGCTTCTATTTCGTCGCCGATTGGCACGCCTTGACCACGAATTACGAAGATCCGCGCGTCGTTGCGAAATCGACGTTCGAAATGGTGGCCGACTGGCTCGGCGCGGGGCTAGACCCAAACCAGTGCACCATCTTCCTGCAAAGCCAGGTGCCACAACATGCGGAGTTATCGCTCTTGCTCGGAATGATTACGCCGCTCGGCTGGCTCGAACGCGTGCCCACTTACAAAGAGCAGCAAGAAAATCTCTCCGAGAAAGACCTGACGACCTACGGCTTTCTTGGCTATCCGCTGATGCAAACGGCAGACATCATCGTTTACCGCGCAAACAAAGTGCCAGTCGGCGAAGACCAGGTCTCACACCTCGAGATCAGCCGAGAAATCGCGCGACGCTTCAATCACATTTACGGACGCGAGGCGGGCTTCGAAGATAAAGCGTTAGCCGCCATCAAAAAGCTCAGCGGCAAATTGGGCAAAGAGTACGAAAGTGCGAAACTCGCTTGGAACCAAAACGGCGATGCTGCCCAATTGGAAAGGGGCAAGCAGATCGTAGCTGAAGCTGGATCGCTCTCCGCGATTGACAAAGAGACGCTGTTCGGATTTCTAACAGGAGCGCGAAAAACGATCCTCCCTGAGCCGCAAGCATTGCTCACGCCTACGTCGAAACTCATCGGCCTTGATGGTCGAAAAATGAGTAAAAGCTACGGCAACGGCATCGATTTGCGTGAACCGCCTGCCTCGGTCGAAAAGAAGATTCGGGCGATGAAAACCGATCCGAAACGCGCGCGCCGAACCGATCCCGGCAATCCTGACGATTGCCCCGTATGGACGCTGCACCAGGTGTACTCAGATGACGCGCGTAAGCTTTGGGTGCGCGAAGGCTGCACGACGGCGGGCATCGGTTGCCTCGAATGTAAGCAGCCCGTGATCGATGCGGTGAAGGCCGAGCTTGAGCCGATGCAAGCGCGTATTGCCGAGATTGAGGCGAAACCTGGCTACGTGAAAGACGTGTTGCGCGCTGGGTGTGCCCGCGCCC
This sequence comes from Betaproteobacteria bacterium, assembly GCA_013298145.1. Lineage (GTDB taxonomy): Bacteria > Pseudomonadota > Gammaproteobacteria > Burkholderiales > Casimicrobiaceae > Casimicrobium. Next base: position 573,123 of record JAAFJO010000003.1, on the reverse strand, counting down.
GCGAGGTCACCGAAGCAACGATGCGCGACGTGCGCGACGCTATGGGTTTAGCAAAGCTTGATTGAGCGGAGAAATGGCGCGATCTGGTGTACTCCATCATGTTGAGATCTACGTCTCGGCGCTCGACGCCACGAAACGGTTCTGGGGTGACTTCCTCGGACGGCTTGGCGACAGCGACGGACGAGACTTTCCAGGGGGTGTGACGTACGAACTTGGCGACACCTACATCACGTTTGTGCAGGTGGATCCAGCCTACGCGGAACCGGCGTATCATCGCAAACGAGTTGGCTTGAATCACCTATCCTTTCACGCCGAGTCCCGTGAGCAAGTCGATCACATGACGCACTGGGTGAAACAACAGGGTTACACCGTGCTCTATGAGAATAAACATCCGTATGCGGGCGGTGAGGATTACTACGCACTCTTTTGTGAAGACCCGGATCGCATGAAAGTTGAACTTGTTGCGCCGTTTGAAACTTGATTGACGTATCGTTTCCTGTTTACCGGGCGCGTTTTTTGAGTCGTTACTGGGTTGTGATTGCAGCACAACGTGGGCCACTGAACGCGTCGTGGCTCGTGGGCTGACTTCATAGTGTTGAACTGAATCTCAGGAGGAGGATGTCGATGAAAAACGGTATCGAAAATTTGACGACTTACGCTGCCTATCACCGAGACAAGCGCAATATTCTGACCCACTTCTTTGGCGTTCCGCTAATTGTTCTGTCGGTGGTCATTTTGCTCTCGCGCCCCGCGTTCACGACATTTTCCGGGGTAGCGATCACGCCAGCGCTCATCCTTGCAATCCTTGCTTCGCTCTATTACTTGTCGCAGGATTTTTGGCTTGGCCTCATTCTCACGGCCTTTCTCGCCGGATGCGTCGCCATCGGTCAAGCCACAGTTCCGTACGACTGGACGACCTGGCTCATTCGCGGCGTAAGTCTGTTTGTCATCGGTTGGACGCTGCAATTCATCGGCCACTACTACGAGCAGAGAAAGCCGGCGTTTGTTGACGATTTGATGGGGCTCATGATTGGGCCGATGTTCGTGGCAGCGGAGATCGCTTTTTTGCTTGGTTTACGCAAAGACCTGCAAGCGCCCATCGAGAAAGCGGTCGGCCCCACGTTGATTCGGGCATCGAAGGTCGCTTAGTGAATCATGCAGGGCGGTCGTGAGTTGTTGTCGCGCGGGCTCAAATGGGTTGATCGCAGGTCGAAATCGCATGACTGCGTCGCACCTAAAATGTCGTAGCGCGAAGTTTCTCGCGACTCAGGTAACTTGAATGAACGCAGAAGTAGTCGAAGTCACACCGCCCGAGCCCAATGTTGCGGCCGCAGTAGCGCCCTCGTTGGCAGTGCCCCACTCGTTTGGAAAAGTCTATGGGCAGCCGATTTCGGAGATGCCCAAGGATCTCTACATCCCGCCCGAGGCGTTGGAGGTGATCCTTGATGCGTTTGAAGGGCCGCTTGACTTGCTGCTTTATCTGATCCGCAAGCAAAACCTCAACATCCTCGATATTCCGATGGCAAGCCTGACTCGCCAGTATCTTGAATACGTTGACGCGATGAAATCAACGCAGCGCTTCGAGCTCGCAGCGGAATACTTGCTCATGGCGGCGATGCTGATCGAGATCAAATCGCGGATGTTACTGCCACGTCCGCCTGAGGCTGAGAAAGAAGAGCACGATCCGCGCGCAGAACTCGTTCGCCGATTGCTCGAATACGAGCAAATGAAACTCGCGGCGGCCGGGCTAGACGATTTGCCGATGGCTGAACGCGATTTCGCAATCATCCAAGTGATCTTCCAAAAGCAGGCGGCGATGCGGCTGCCTGATGTAGAGCCAGACGACTTTTTGCGAGCATGGAGCTGGATCCTTGCCCGTGCAAAGGTCAACCGTGCCCATATGATTTCGCGCGACGAGCTTTCGGTGCGCGCGCACATGACGCACGTGTTGCGCAGGCTCTCGCCGGGGATGCATGTAGAATTCACGAGTCTGTTCGAGGAAACAGCGACGGTCGGAATGGTGATCGTGACGTTCCTCGCAATCTTGGAGTTATCGCGCGAACGACTCATTTCGGTCGCGCAAACGGAACCCTACAGCCCCATTTACGTGCAACTCGTCGGCGACGGCGGGATTATGGTTGCGGCCAGCACGGATGCGGCAAACGACGAAGCGATCTAAGTCGTAGATCGATACAACGCTTCTTCGGCGCGACGCACATGGATTGTTGTCGCGAGGGCTGCTCGCAACCGCAGCTTGTGTTGCTTTCCAACCGCAAAATCGAGAGCCATCGTTGGACGAACTCACTCACGCTAAACGCGTACTCGAGGCCGTGCTGCTTTCCGCACGTGAACCGCTTCCCCTTGAAGAAATCGTAAAAGTTTTTGATCCGCCCGTGCCAACTGAGACGGTGCGCCTGCTGCTGGCTGATCTTGGCGCGGAATGGAAAGAGCGCGCAAGTTGCGAGCTCGTTCAGGTGGCAAGCGGCTACCGCTTTCAAACCAAAGCCGAGATGCAGATGCATCTGGATCGGCTTGCCCCCGAAAAGCCGCCAAAGTATTCGCGTGCGGTGATGGAGACGCTCGCGATCATCGCTTACCGCCAACCCGCTACACGGGGTGAGATCGAGGCGATTCGCGGTGTGGCCGTTTCCAGCAACATTCTCAAGGCACTCGAAGATCGTGGCTGGGTTGAAACCATTGGCCACAAAGACACGCCAGGGCGCCCGGCGCTCTACGCCACGACCAAGCAATTTTTGAATGACCTGAACTTGCGCTCTTTGGCTGAACTGCCGCCGCTCGCCGAGCTCGATGCGCATCCCGCGCTCGAGATCCCCGAAGTACCGCAGGAGCCCGTTTATCCCCATCAAGCGCGAATCGATGCCGAAACAGCGATCGAATTTGCCGTAGACGGCGCGCCAAATGCGCCCCGCCTTGACACCGCCGATGCTGGCTTATTTGAAGCCGCAGACGCCCCGGGTAGCAGCAATGCGCTCGTACAACCCTCTACCGGAACGGTCCACTAATCCATGAATGAAATCCCACCGATGAGTGATACCGATTTCGATGATCACGAGCCAGGCGATGTCAACGGAAACGTTGATCCGGCTTGGGCAAAAAAACAAAAACTGCAGGCAAAGCCTGGCGCAAGCCCAGGCAATCGTGGCCCCCGCACGCCACGGCCACCGCGCCCACCGCGTGCGCCGCGTGGTGCGAATCCGGCGGCCGCAGTTGGCGCGCCCGCAGTCGACGTGCTCGCAGTCGGCGCGCCTGCCGGTGGCGTGATCGAACAGGGCGCGAACCTTGGGCCGGTCGCGGCACAGCCAACACACGGCGAAGCTAGCGTATCGATCGAGGGCACCGCCGCGCCGATGGGTGCGCCAAGCGATGCATCGGGTGAGCGCGCGCACGTGGGCGAGCGTCGCGCGCGGGGCATGCGGCGATCGCGCCGTGGCGGTAAAGCTGAACGCCCTGAGGGGTTTGTGGCTCCGCGCAGCGACGAAAATAGAGATAGTGGCTTCGTTAATGTACCCCAAGACGAATCGGGGCAAGCAGGTATAGAAATACAAAATAGAGTTCAGTCTAATTCTGACGCTAGCCCCAATGAAAAATTCGTAAGCGGCTCAGAGCTTGCTGATTCAGACGGAGGCTCACCCAACCCGGGTGCGTTTGGCGATCCGAATCGCCCCATGGACACCTCGGCGCGTCGTAATCGCAATCGAAATCGAAACCGTGTGCGAAGCGATGAAGCGCGTGCCATTCGCGCCGCGCGCAAGAGCGCGGCTGCTGAGGACGGAGTGGTTGCGCTGGATGCCTCGGGCGAACCCATGGCTGACGCGGCAGGTGATGGCGAACGGCTTCACAAAGTGCTCGCTCAACAAGGGCTTGGATCGCGCCGCGAAATGGAATCGCTGATCGAGTCGGGCGAAGTCGAAGTAAACGGCGAACGCGCGCACGTGGGTCAAGTGGTGAGCGAGCGGGATCGCGTGTACGTGAAGCGCCGCAAGGTCAGCATCAAGCTGGGTGACGACAACCCGCGTATCTTGATTTATCACAAGCCGTCTGGCGAAATCGTGAGCCGCGATGATCCCGAGGCACGCGACACTGTTTTTGATCGCCTGCCAAAACCCGATCACGGCAAGTGGATCGCGATGGGGCGACTTGACTTCAACACCGAAGGCTTGCTGCTTTTCACCACCTACGGAGAGCTCGCCAACCGGATGATGCATCCGCGCTACGAGATCATTCGAGAATACTCGGTGCGTGTTTTGGGCGAGCTCACCCCAGAGCAAGAAGATCAATTGATCGATGGCATCGAGCTCGATGATGGCCCAGCGCGCGTGCTTTCGCTCGATCGAATTGATCGCGATAGCGACGGCGCTAACCATTGGTATCGCATCACCATCAACGAAGGTCGTAATCGCGAAGTGCGCCGCATGTTCGAATTTCTCGGCTTGACGGTGAGCCGCTTGATTCGCACTCGCTACGGCGTGGTCAATATGCCGTCGTGGCTCAAGCGTGGGCAATACAAACTGCTCGACGAAAACGATACGTTTAACGTGCTTGAAGCCGTCGGGCTGCGTTCGCGCAAAAAACTCGAAAAGGCAGCGCGCTTCGGTGGCGCTCGCGGGAAGCTTCCGCAAGGCCCCGTTGGACCGATGCGCTCAGCCACTGAGCACGAAGCTATCTGGAACGGCGCGCCCGCCAATGCGGGCGCGATGCCCGGCGCGCGCGCTGATCGCAATGGTCGCGGGCGCAATCAACGCGGCGGCGCAGGATTTGGCGCACAGCCTTCGATGCAACAACAACAGTTTCCCGGCTTTGGTGGTGCAGAAGCAACCAGCCCAACGCTTGGACGACGCGGACCCAACCGCGCCAAACGCGGCCGCGGTGGTGAGGTGAACGGAAACGTTGATCCGAACTTCCGCGCCGGCCGCGGCCCGAACCTTCGTCGTGGGCGCAATGGCGCAGGCAGCGCTCCACCGGAGTTTGACGAAGAGGGCAACCGCATCAACGTCGCGCCGGTCGGGGGTTCTGCGGGGGGCGCAGGCGGCGACGGAAGGCCGCGACAGCAGCGTAACCGTCGGGGCCAGGGGCGCAACACACCTCGTGGCGGTGATGTAAACGGCAACGTCGCTGCCAACGCAAACTCGAACGCCAATACCAACCCGAATGGAGCTCCACGCAATGGGCGCAACCGAAACCGCCGAGGCCGTGGGCCGCGTGAGGCGGGCGGCGTCGAAGGGGCGCCACCGCAAGGCGGCGCGCCAGCCGCATTGGCAGGAGAGAGCGGCTTCCCGGCAAATCCAAACGCAGAGAATCGCCAGCGTGGTCGTGGTCGTCGCAACCAACGACGCGGCGGTCGTGGGCGCGGACCTAAAGACGCCCAAGTTGGCGACAATAGTGCTCCAGCTCCTGTTTCATCGGACACGGAAGCGGGTTAGGGTATTTAGCGAAAACGATCGTTTTCGCTCGCTTGCCCCGATCTAAGCTTGGCCGGATGACGAGTGCCCTTGCGGGGTAGCGCATCTACCTCGCGCCACTTGGTTCGATGTTCTCTCCAACGGTGATGGCTCGGCCCCGACGCGGGCCGAGCTCACACACGACCCGACGAGACGCCTCTGCCGAAGATTTACAGCAGAACAACGCGTTTCTAAAGGGGGGAATGTGGTGCCGATGATCGGAATCGAACTGACGACCTTCGCATTACGAATGCGCTGCTCTACCAACTGAGCTACATCGGCTTTTCGTCGCCGCGCTCGAACGATTTTCGAGGGGCTTCGACGTGGTGATTGCTGAGCGCAAAGCGCCTGCAACAACCTAGCCCATAATTATGCCATGAAACTTTCTCGCATCATTGGATTCCACGCGGTCAATGCCCGCCTTGAGAGGCGGCCCGGCACGGTCGTCGAGGTCTACACGAGCTCTGAGCGCGACGATCCCCGGATGCAACGCCTAGACCAAGCGGCCACGCGTGCCGGAATCGACATCGAACGGGTGCCGCCGGCGCGGCTGAAGGCGCTTGCCCAATCGGACGAGCATCAAGGCGTTGTCGCGTTAGTAGAGGCAGACGCGAGCGTCGCTGACTTCGATCAGATTCTCACCGCCGCGCAAGCGCGCCACGCGAATGGTGGTGCGGCTCCGCTCTTTTTGCTGCTCGATCAGGTGCAGGATCCGCACAACCTTGGCGCGTGCATTCGCTCGGCTGACGCGTTCGGCGCAGATGCCGTGATCGTGCCTAAACATGGTTCAGCGCCGCTTTCTGCGGTCGCGATGAAAGCGGCGAGTGGCGCCACCGAGACAACACCGCTTTGCGAGGTCGTCAATCTCTCGCAATGCATTGAGACACTTAAAAAATCTGGGGTCTGGGTGCTAGGTGCCGAAATGGAAACCGACGCAACGCTCTTCAACACCCGCCTCGATGGTCCACTGGCGTGGGTACTCGGGAATGAGGGGCGCGGCTTGCGTCGATTAACGCGCGAGAAGTGTGATGCGTTGGTGGCAATCCCGATGCAGGGCGCGGTCGAGAGCCTCAATGTTTCTAATGCAACCGCAGTTTGCCTCTTTGCCACACAAGCGGCGCGCAATGCTTCGCGCTAATTGCGGCATGGCAATCGATCAAGAATAAAGAGCACGTACAAGCTGCGCAACTAAGGGTGATTAAGCACGATTGTTGCTTAGCAGCAGGGTATCATCTTCGGTTTACGTTTACGTTCACCTCTTCATGCTCGCGTTCATTTTGCGCCGACTTTTTCAGGCCGTTTTGGTGATGTTGGCCGTTGGCCTCGTTGCCTTCTCGCTTTTCAACTACGTCGGCGACCCGGTCAACCTCATGCTCGGGCAAGACGCGACACCAGAGCAGCGCGAAGAACTGCGCCGGGATCTCGGGCTCGATCAGCCTTTCTACATTCAGTACGCGCGTTTCGTGGGTAACGCCGTTCAGGGTGAGTTTGGACTGTCGCTTCGGCAAGCTCGTCCAGTCTCCACGCTGATTAAAGAGCGCCTTCCCGCAACGCTTGAGCTCGCATTCTGTGCAGCGGCGCTTGCGCTCTTTCTTGGTTTGGTGATGGGCGTGTACACAGCGCTCAGGCGACGAGGATATTTTTCTCAGGTCTTGCTTACGGTGTCTTTGATTGGCGTGTCGCTGCCCACGTTTCTCATCGGCATCCTACTCATTTACGTATTCGCGGTCACCCTGCAGTGGCTGCCTTCGTATTCGCGAGGTGAGGTCACACAGCTCGGTTGGTGGAGCACGGGCTTCTTCAACAAAGATGGCCTGAAGGCGCTGATCCTACCGTCGATCACGCTCTCGCTCGGCACCATGACACTCATCATGCGCCTTGTTCGCTCGGAAATGCTGGAGGTGCTGCGCACCGATTACATCAAGTTTGCGCGCGCTCGCGGTCTTAGCAACCGAGCAGTGCATTTCGGGCACGCGCTTAAGAACACGCTCGTTCCGGTGATCACGATCGCAGGCCTGCAGCTCGGCGCGATCATCGCTTTCGCAATCGTGACTGAAACGGTATTCCAGTGGCCGGGCATGGGCTTTCTATTCATTCAATCCGTACAGTCCGCCGACATTCCAGTGATGGCAGCGTATCTCGTAATGATCGCTTTGATTTTTGTCACCATTAATCTCATCGTCGATTTGCTCTACTACTTGGTCGATCCGCGTTTGCGCATTGAACGATCAGGCAGCGCCCACTAGACATCGCAACTACTTTGATCGGAGATTCAGATGTACAACCCGAATAAAGTCGCTGACGCGATTCGCGAATATCACGGCGAACTCACCGAAATTCGACGTGATATTCATTCCAATCCCGAGCACGCCTATAAAGAGCACCGTACTGCGGCGCTCGTTGTTGAGCGGCTCACGGCCTACGGCGTAGACGAGGTTCACACCGGCATTGGCGGTACCGGTGTGGTCGCAGTCGTTCGCGGGAGCTTGGGCGAAAGTCGCGCGGCCGTTGGCCTTCGAGCCGACATGGATTGCCTTGCGATGAATGAGGAAACAAGTATTCCTTGGGCTTCGAAGAACAAAGGCTTCATGCACGCTTGTGGCCATGATGGTCACACGACGATGCTGCTTGGCGCGATGCGCTATCTCGCGAAAACGCGTAACTTTGCCGGAACAGTCTATGGCGTGTTCCAGCCGGCCGAAGAAGGCGCGGCGGGTGCAAAGGCGATGATGGACGAGGGTCTATTCACCCGCTTCCCAATGAAAACCATTTACGGCCTACACAACGTGCCGTGGGTGCCGCTGGGGAAAATGGCCGTGCGCAACGGCGCGATGATGGCCGCAGCCGATCAGTTTGAGATTGTGATCGAAGGCAAAGGCGGTCATGGCGGCATGCCGCAGTTTGTATGTGACCCAATCGTCGCTGCGTCGCACGTGATTACCGCGTTGCAGACCATTGCTTCCCGCAATGTAGACCCGGCAGATTCGGTGGTGGTGTCGGTCTGTGCGATCGAAGGCGGCAAGATGACAACCTACAACGTTGTGCCGCGCGAAGTAAAAATGGTCGGCACCATCCGCACTTACCGCAAAGAAACTCAGGCGAGCGTGTTTGAGCGGATGCAGCAGATTGTGCAAACAACTGCCGCTGCGTTCGGGGCCAAGGGGACGATCAATATTCGTCGCGGCTACCCGGCTACGATTAACCATCCGCGTGAAGCAGCGCTGGCCGCAGAGGTTGGGCGTGAGGTGTTCGGTCACGGTAACGTAGTGACCGAAATTTTTCCGAACACCGGCGGTGAAGATTTTGCGTTTTTTCTTGAGGCAATTCCTGGAGCCTACATTTGGGTCGGCATTCAGTCGGAAACGAGTTTCGGGCTTCATCACCCTTGCTATGACTTCGATGACCGCATCATCCCAACTGGCGCCGGTTTGCTCGCTGCAATTGCCGAGAAAGAGCTCGCACTGGGATGAAGCTCAACGATCTCCCGCAGTCATTCGTTGATGAGCTGATTGGCATTCGGCGTGACATACACGCCAATCCTGAGCTCGGTTTTGAAGAGTTGCGTACGTCCGCGCTGGTGGTCGAAAAATTAAAGAGCTACGGCGTGGATGAAGTTCACACCGGGATGGCGAAAACAGGCGTGGTTGGTGTGATTCGTGGCAAACGCGGCGGGGACGCGATTGGCCTACGTGCCGATATGGACGCGCTGCCAATGCAAGAGAAAAACTCGTTTTTTCACGCATCGAAGCGTGCGAAGACGATGCATGCGTGTGGTCATGATGGCCATACAACCATGTTGCTCGGCGCCTCAAAGTATTTGGCCGAGACTCGCAATTTTGCTGGAACCGTTCACGTCATTTTTCAGCCTGCAGAGGAGGGCGGCGGCGGGGGAGAGAAGATGTGCTTGGAAGGCTTGTTTGATCGCTTTGATTGCAAACAAGTCTTTGGCGTTCACAATCGCCCTGATCTCGATCTCGGGAAGTGGGGCACGCGAGTCGGGCCGTTCATGGCCTCCGCCGATTCGTTCTCGATCACGATCAACGGTCGTGGCGGCCACGCTGCACGCCCGCATCTTGTGTGTGATCCGATGGTGGTTGCGGCCAATATCATCCTCGCCACACAAACGATCGTGTCGCGCAATGTGAGTCCGCTCGATACCGCCGTGGTCGGCATTAGTGCCGTGGAAGGCGGCAATCTTCCGGCCAATAATGTGATTCCCGATACGGTGAAGCTCGCGGGTACGGTGCGTACCTATGATCCAAACACGCAAGACTTGATTGAGGCGCGTCTCGGCGAGATGGTCCACGGCATTTGTGCCGCGCATCGCGCAACGGGCGAGTTCGTGTTCAAGCGCGGCTATCCGCCCGTGATCAATTCAAAAGCCGAAGTCGAATTTGCCCATTCCGTAGCGAGTGAAATTTGGGGCGAGGCGAATTGTGATTCGAATTACACGCCTTCGATGGGCGGCGAGGATTTCGCCTACATGCTGCAAATGCGGCCCGGGTGCTTCTCAGTGATTGGACAAGGCGCGCCGGGCGAGCCGATCGTGCCGCTTCACAATACACGCTACGACTTTTGCGACGCCATTATCCCGAACGGCGTGCGCTTCTTTTCGCGAGTCATTGAACGGGGACTTCCACTCTAGCCAAAAGCAAAGAGTGGAGCGCTAAACAAGAGAGATCAGAACTTGGATACTTTGAAACGTTTTTTTGATGGCGATATTTGGTGGAGCTTCAAGCAGTCACCGCTCACCATTGGCGCGAGCATCGTCGCGCTTATCTGCATTTTGGGCGCCGTGCTATCGCCCTTACTTGCGCCGCACAATCCGTACGATTTAGCGCAGATTTCTCTTCTTAACTCGAATTTGCCGCCGTCGTGGATGAAAGAGGGGGTTGCCTCATTCCCGATTGGAACTGACCAGCAGGGTCGAGACATCCTCTCCACCATCATGTACGGCTCGCGCGTGTCGCTGCTCGTCGCGGTGAGCGCGGTGTTGATGTCAATTGTGATGGGCGTTTCCTTGGGATTACTCTCGGGTTATGTTGGCGGACGACTTGATAGCTTCATCATGCGAATTGCTGATATTCAGCTGTCTTTCCCAGCGATTTTGGTGGCACTGTTGCTCGCGGGCGTAGGCCGTCAATTCTTGCCGCGTGATCAACAAGATTCGCTCGCGATTTATGTGATCGTGTTCTCGATTGGGCTCACCGGGTGGGTGCAATACGCACGCACCGTGCGCGGGTCTGCGCTCGTTGAGAAAAGTAAAGAGTATGTTCAGGCCGCGCGCGTGATCGGCGTCTCGAAGTGGCGAATCATGGTGAAGCATGTCCTGCCAAACGTGCTCGGCCCGGTTCTCGTGATCGCGACGCTCAATGTCGCCACTGCGATTCTTACGGAGGCAACGCTTTCTTTCTTGGGCGTCGGGATGCCGCCAACGCAACCATCGCTTGGCACGTTAATCAACGAGGGCCAAAACTTTTTGTTGTCGGGCGAATGGTGGCTCACCTTTTTCCCAGGGCTCGCATTGGTAGCGATGGTCATGTCAGTAAATTTGGTGGGGGATTGGCTGCGTGACGCGCTGAATCCGAAACTTCGCTGAGCGCATTCGCGCAACGGCGAACTCTTACAGGAGTGAACCATGGCACATTCGATTACAAAACCTCTAGTCACACTCAGTCTCATCGGCTGCGCAGGCGCGCTTGCGGGCTGCGCGCACCAGTGGGAGAGTTTGCTGGACGGCAATCTCTACACCCGCGCAAGCATGAACCGCTACCCCGTATTGATCGTCGCGGTGGATGGTGAATACAGCACGCTCACGCCGCGTCGCGTTGATTCTGGCGTGCGCAAACTGACCGTCGATGCGCCGCCGATCGCAAATTTCCGCGAACCGGTGCGTAAGGAATTCGAGTTCAAGGTAGAAAAGTGTGTGCGCTATTGGCTGGCCGCCCAGCGCGCAACTTCGCTCACGCCAGATTTCGAACTGGTGATCGATCACGCTGAGCCGATTGCCGGGTGCACGCCCTACGGTGAACGCGTGGAAAGCTCCGTGGTTCCCGCGCAGCTTGATCGCCCGCGCGCGATACCGACGCCTAAACAGGTTCGATCGAACCCATAAGAAATTCAACGAAGCGCCCGTTTAGCTAGGGCTAGATTTAAGAAACAAAAAATGTCAAATGCGCCCGTTCTAGAAGTAAAAGACATACATATTGAGTTCCCTACAAGACGGGGTGTGCTCAAAGCCGTGGATGGCGTGTCGTTTTCCATCGCGCCCGGAGAAGTGTTGGGCGTCGTCGGCGAATCGGGTGCTGGCAAATCGCTTACCGGCGCCGCGATCATTGGCTTGCTCGAACCGCCCGGGCGCGTCGCCAGCGGCGAAATCCTGCTTGAGGGCAAGCGGATCGACAACCTGCCCTATGAAGAAATGCGAAAGATTCGCGGCCGGCAGATCGGGGCGATTTTTCAGGATCCACTCACCTCGCTCAACCCGCTCTACACCGTTGGGCGGCAGCTGACTGAGACGATCCTCACGCATCTCGAAATGTCCCGCGAGCAAGCGCTCGAGCGCGCGATAAAGCTCCTGGAAGAGGTCGGCATCCCCGCCGCGCGCGAGCGGATCGAGCACTACCCGCACCAGTTCTCTGGCGGTATGCGTCAGCGTGTGGTGATTGCGCTTGCGCTTGCCGCCGAGCCAAAAGTCATCATCGCCGACGAGCCAACCACCGCGCTCGATGTGTCGATCCAGGCGCAGATCATCACGCTGCTGAAGCGCCTCTGTCGCGATCACGGTACGTCTGTGATGCTTGTCACACACGACATGGGCGTTATTGCCGAAACGGCCGATCGTGTCGCTGTGATGTATGCCGGTCGGGTTGCCGAAATTGGGCCAGTGTCCGAAGTGATTCACAACCCGCAACATCCTTACACGATGGGATTGATGGGATCAATTCCAGAATTCGATACCCATCGCGAACGCTTGATTCAAATCGATGGCGCGATGCCGCGTTTGGATTCGATCCCACAAGGCTGCGCATTCAATCCGCGCTGCACACAGGTGTTTGATCGCTGCAAAACTGAGCGCCCCGAGCTTCTCGTGGCTGGTAAGACCCGCGCTGCATGCTGGCTGCATGCGAAGTAACTGAGAAAAGAAAAGACCCATGAGCGCCTTCGTCACCCTCAACAACGTTAGCAAAACATTCGACGTTTCCGCACCGTGGTTAAACCGCGTCATCGAGCGCAAACCACCGTCGTATCTTCAGGCCGTGAGCGATGTTTCGTTCGATATTCGAAAAGGTGAAACGCTCGCACTCGTGGGTGAATCGGGATGTGGCAAGTCAACTGTCGCGCGGCTTATCGTTGGGCTCTATCAGCCCACCAAGGGCATGATCACGGTTGACGGCAAAGACATGCGTCTTGTTGATCAGACGGGGGAATCAAGCCAAGCCTTGCGGCGCAAGGTACAGATGATTTTTCAAGACCCGTACGCAAGTTTGAATCCGCGTTGGCGCGTCGCTGACATAGTTGCCGAACCCATTCGCACGCACAAATTGTTGACGGATAACGCCGCAATCGATAAGCGCGTGGCTGAGTTGCTCGGCTACGTAAAACTCACCGCGAAAGACGGCGAAAAGTTTCCGCACCAATTCTCCGGCGGACAACGCCAACGCATTTCGATCGCGCGCGCCCTAGCAAGCAATCCAGAATTCTTGATTTGTGACGAACCCACCTCCGCGCTCGACGTTTCGGTGCAGGCGCAGGTGTTGAATCTCATGAAAGACTTGCAACGCGAGATGGGGCTCACCTATCTGTTCATCTCGCATAATCTCCAAGTCGTGCATCACATTTCTGATCGCGTTGGCGTGATGTACCTCGGGCGTATCGTCGAGATTGGCGACAAAAAGCAAGTGTTCGGCGATCCACAACATCCGTACACGCGCATGCTGCTCGACGCAATTCCTGATCTCAAAATGACCGGCAAGGCACGCACACCCGTCGCAGGCGAAGTCCCCAACCCGCTCAATCCGCCCAGCGGCTGCGCCTTTAATCCGCGCTGCCCGAAAAAGTTTGGCCCCTGCGACAAAGATCGGCCGCAACTGATTCAGTTTAAGGATCGTCAAGTGGCGTGTCATGCAGCGGTGTAGGTCGATCCCTAGGGGTTAAGGCCTCGCAGTGAGTTCCGTCCGTCGCGCTCCGATATTTTTTTGATCGCCCGAACGCTCTGTAACCGCGACGCGCTTGAAACGAACTCGATGACATGATTTAGTTGTGCGCGACGTGACTCATCGCTCGGTTCTCGCCATTTCGTTTGCGATACGGGTAAAAAAGCGATGGCCGCGTGGCGTCATCCATGGTTAGCGATTTCGCTATCACCTATCGCCACAGGAAAGACTCATGCACGCCGTTCTCCCTCGTCTCGAATCCTCGCGTACCACCTTTCCGCCTTTGCGCCGGCGCAACGTGGAAACACTGCAACTCAACCTCGGTTATCGCTGTAACCAGTCTTGCGTTCACTGCCACGTCGCGGCGAGCCCGCAGCGTACGGAAGAGATGGATCGCGAAACGATCAATCTCGCCCTCGACGCCGCGCTTCACCTCGGCGCGAATACGCTTGATCTTACTGGCGGCGCGCCTGAACTCAATCCCCATTTCCGCGCGCTAGTCACAACGGCACGCGATCGCGGATTGAAAGTCATTGATCGCTGCAATCTCACGATTTTGTTCGAACCGGGCCAAGAATCTCTTGCGGATTTTCTTGCAGAAAACAGCGTGAAAATCGTTGCTTCGCTGCCGTGCTACTCCACAGAGAACGTGGACAAACAACGCGGCAATGGCGTATTTGACGCGAGTATCCGTGCGTTGCAAAAACTCAACGCGCTGGGTTACGGCGCTAACGTTTCCGAAGGCAGCGCCCTCGAAATTGACCTCGTCTACAACCCGCAAGGCGCTGTGTTGCCGCCACCGCAGGAAGCGCTCGAAGCGGACTACAAACGCGTACTTTTCGACGAATTCGGTATTCGATTTAACCGCTTGCTCACGCTCGCCAATATGCCGATCCAGCGATTCGGTTCGACGCTCATTTCAAAGAATACGTTCGACGATTACATGCAAGTGCTTCGCAATGCGCACCGAGATGAGAATGAAGAAAAGGTCATGTGTCGCTCTCAGCTGAGTATCGACTATCAAGGCTATCTCTACGATTGTGACTTTAATCAGATGCTCGGTTTGGGATTGCGCTACAACGGTTCCTCCCGCGTGCATTTGCGCGATGTGCTTGCGTCTAGCAAGAACGCGCTGGAGGATGGGGCCATCGTTGTACGCGACCATTGTTACGGTTGCACAGCCGGTCAGGGTAGTTCGTGTGGCGGTGCGCTGAGTTGAGCGATGTTGATTGCTCGCTTGGATGCTGCGCGTTAACGCGCCCAAGCTAAATGGCTGGTTTCCAATGTCTCGAAGCAACACCGAGCGAATTCAGTTTTCAGTCATCATTCCTGTATTGAACGAATCGCCGCGAATCGAGAAATTGCTCGCATCGCTGCGCAAGCAAACGTCGAGTTTCGAGGCTGAAATCATCGTAGTCGACGGCGGCAGCGAGGATGACACGTTGCAGCGTGCACGTGCTCATTGCGATCACGCCGTGCAATCGACACGCGGTCGAGCGCGTCAACAGAACTTTGGCGCAAACATCGCAATGGGCGACACCCTCGTATTCCTGCATGCGGACACGACGCTACCAGCTGATGCGTTTCACCTCATTTCTAACGCGCTGAATCCTTCGCGTTTGTGGGGACGTTTTGACGTAACGCTCGATAGCCACGATGCGAGATTGCGGCTTGTTGCGACGATGATGAATCTTCGATCGCGCAGCACAGGTATCGCAACGGGCGATCAGTGCATCTTTGTGAGGAGACGCACGTTTGTCGCGGTCGGCGGATTCCCCGATCAAGCGCTGATGGAAGACATCGAAATTTCTAAACGACTGAAGCGAGTTTCCTCGCCCGCCTGTCTGCGCGCGAAAGTATGCACATCGGCACGCCGATGGGAAACGCAGGGTATTTTTCGCACGATTGCGGTGATGTGGTGGTTACGGTTCGCGTATTGGCTAGGTGTGTCGCCCGCAACGCTCGCGCGATGGTACGGTTATGGCAAGTCAGACGCTTCCCGATGACTGACGTGAGAGGCAGCCACTCAGCTCACATCGCGATCTTTGCTCGTGCACCCCTCGAAGGCAAGGTCAAAACGCGACTGATCGCAGCGTACGGTGCGCCTAAGGCCACGGCGATTTATCGATTTCTTGCGGAGCGCACGTTTCAGATCGTACGTGACGCGTGCGACGCGATGAACACGACTGCGTCGATCTGGATCGCGGATGAAAACGACGTATCGCATCCAAGCTGCATCGAGTGGTCGGAACGATTCGGTTTTCCGATTCGTGCGCAAGTCAATGGCGATTTGGGCGAGCGGATGCTCAACTGCATGACATCGCTCGAAGGCGGCTTCGAATCGATAGCAATTCTAGGGACAGACTCCCCAACGATTGAGGGCGGCGATATAGAAAACGCATTAGGTCAACTAAATCACAATATTCATTGGAGCCTCGCGATAGTCGAAGACGGCGGATATGTGCTGATTGCCAGTAATCAACCTAGCGCTGTGCCGTTTCGCGATATGACGTGGAGCACGCCGAATGTCATGGCGATTACACGCCAGCGGTTCCGAGATGCGCGGCTCCGCTGGGCCGAATCCGGGGCGCTCTGGGATATCGATGAGCCGGCGGATGTAGAACGCGCGATTCGCGAGGGACTGCTGCCGCCTGATTTGTAGGCCGCCCCTGCTGCGATCATGACTCTACGAAACCTTCCTTCAAAGCTAGGCGGACCCGAAGCGCTTGGCGGGGATGGCTTTTCTCCGCGATCCGTAGCATCCACCGCGTTCGTTTAGTCATGCCAACCGCGCATGTTCCCGAAGTTGGATCGCCGCATGTCCGCTCCTACAATTGCGGTATGAAATCAAGTAGCAAAGCCCAATTCAACTGGAGCGATCCGCTCCTCCTCGATCAACAGCTAACCGATGACGAGCGCGCAATTCGCGACGCTGCCGCCGCGTATTGCCAAGACAAACTCTTGCCGCGCGTCACCGAAGCGTTTCGTAACGAATACACTGACACCGCGATCTTTCGCGAGATGGGCGAGCTCGGCTTGCTCGGGCCGACGATTCCCGAGCAATATGGCGGCGCGGGTCTGAATTACGTGAGCTACGGCTTGATCGCGCGCGAAGTCGAGCGGGTTGATTCCGGCTATCGCTCGATGATGAGTGTTCAGAGCTCGCTCGTCATGGTGCCGATCAATGAATTTGGCACGGAAGCGCAGAAGCAAAAGTACCTGCCGAAACTCGCCACGGGCGAATGGATCGGCTGCTTCGGGCTCACCGAGCCGAACCACGGCTCTGACCCCGCAAGCATGATCACGCGTGCGAAGAAAGTCTCGGGCGGTTTCTCACTCACCGGTTCCAAGATGTGGATTTCCAATTCGCCGTTTGCCGATGTGTTCATCGTGTGGGCCAAGAATGACGAGGGACGCATTCGTGGCTACATTCTCGAAAAAGGAATGAAAGGGCTTTCCGCGCCGGCGATCAAAGGCAAGGTCGGTTTGCGCGCTTCCACCACCGGCGAGATCGTGATGGACGAAGTCTT
This sequence comes from Betaproteobacteria bacterium, assembly GCA_013298145.1. Lineage (GTDB taxonomy): Bacteria > Pseudomonadota > Gammaproteobacteria > Burkholderiales > Casimicrobiaceae > Casimicrobium. The sequence goes on along the minus strand of JAAFJO010000003.1, from coordinate 555,978 downwards.
CGTACCGGAAGAAAACGAATTCCCCGAAGTCGAAGGTCTCAAAGGCCCGTTCACTTGCCTGAACAGCGCACGCTACGGCATCGCCTGGGGTGCGCTCGGCGCAGCGGAAGACTGCTGGCATCGCGCACGGCAATACGTGCTCGATCGCAAACAGTTCGGTAAGCCGCTCGCGGCGAATCAATTGATCCAGAAGAAGCTCGCCGATATGCAAACCGAAATCACGCTCGGCCTGCAAGGCTGCCTGCGTTTGGGACGGATGAAAGACGAGGGCACCGCAGCGGTAGAGATTACCTCGATCATGAAACGCAACAGCTGCGGCAAATCGCTCGACATCGCTCGCATGGCGCGCGACATGATGGGCGGCAACGGCATCAGCGATGAATACGGCGTTGCAAGGCATCTGGTGAATCTTGAAGTTGTTAATACCTACGAGGGGACGCATGATATTCATGCGCTCATCCTTGGGCGTGCGCAGACGGGGATTCAGGCGTTCCAATAGAAAACCGGACGCCAATACTTGGAATGTTGCGATTTCAATGGCGCTGTGTTATAATTACGTCCTTAGGACGTAATTATAACACAGCGACCAGCGATTGAGTTCTCTTTCCCAATACATTGCAGTTTACATCGCGACCTCGCACCGCTCGTGTGCGATTTCGACTTACGAGCTCGCGGTGCAATTGGTGCGTAATTACTCGATGCCGAAGTCGGACGCGCACGCACTAAATCTTCGAAAAGATTTCCCTTCGATTCGTGAAGTCAACTACGTTCGCTCACAGTTGGAAAAGTACGGCGTGCTTGCGCGATCCGATAACGGCGGTGCTAACTACAGTCTTGTAGTGGCGAGGCCACCTGAGGACGACGCGGAGCTCGCGTGTGCGCTTGATCCGACGTGTTACGCATCGCACCAGTCGGCGATGGTCTATCACGGGCTAACCGATCAATTTCCAATCGTCACGACGATGAGCGCGCAATCAAAGAACGATTGGAGCGTTTACGTTGAAGAGCGCATGAAACGCGACCTCGGTGCGCATCTGGATCGCTATGGAGCGGAATTCCTGCCGCAAATGCAGCGCGTTCGCGTCAAATCAAAGAAGAATCGCTCGAACGTTGTTTACTTCCAACCAAAGCTCACGCCGTCTTACGTGTTGCTACGGGACGGACGGTTGCGCGTCTCAAGCATTGGGCGCACGTTCCTCGAAATGCTTCGCCAGCCCGATCTGTGCGGCGGCATGTCGCACGTAGTTGCATGCTTTAGAGAATCAGCCGCGAGGTATGTCGACCTGGTCTATACGGAAGTTGATCGCTTCGGCGCTCCGATAGACAAAGTGCGTGCAGGCTATCTCTTAGAAAGCGTTGTGGGCATCAACGATAAGCGACTCGATAACTGGGTCCAGTATGCCGCTCGCGGCGGTTCTCGAAAAATTGACCCTGCCGCCCCTTACGCCCCGGAGTATTCGGTGCGCTGGTCACTTTCGCTCAATCTTCCAGGTTTGCCGCGATGAACGACATCGAGTCGTGGGTTTCCGCTGCGGAAGGAGCTGATCAAAAAACATTTCGACGAGCAACGCATGTCCTCTTAAGCGCGATCTCCTCGCATGCAAATCTGCTCCCGGAGATGGTGATGAAAGGTGGCGCGTTGTTGGCAATTCGCTACCGAACAGGTCGCATGACACGTGACATAGATTTTTCGACGCGGGTCGCGCTTCACGACTTTGATCGAACGATTGCGCAGTTCGTTGCTGATCTTGATCGCGCGCTAACGAATGCGAGCACGCAAAACGCTTACGGACTACAGCTCAGAGCTCAATCGCATGAAGTTAAACCGAATGAGAACGGAAGATTTCCTACGCTTCATATCAAGATCGGTTACGCGACGCTTGGCGATGTTCGACTTATGCAACGGCTCAAGAGTGGGCAGAGTCCGCACGTGCTTGCGGTCGACTACAGTTTCAACGAAGAAATCCATGACATCGAACGCATCGGCGACGAACGTCTTGGGGTCAATGTGTATGGTGAATTTACGTTGATTGCCGAGAAACTGCGGGCGTACCTGCAACAGCTCGAACGTGACCGTTCGCGCGGTCGCGATTTGTATGACTTGTGGTGTCTGCTCAAGGATCGACGGTTTGACCAGGCGGAGCTGGCGCGGCTGTTCGACGCAATCAAGGCTAAAGCACATTCGCGCGCAATTGCAATTGATTCCGACACCTTCGAGAATCCCGCACTATTTGAGCATACGCAACGCAGCTATGAACAGTTGAGTGGTCAAGTCGTCGACTTGCCGAATTTCGCAGACGCACATGCTGTGGTTGCAAGATTCTGGAGAGCGCTGCCTTGGTAAGCGCACGTCGTTCTGCCGCTTTGCGCAACTATCTTTCCACCGCCTTCCGCTGGCAACGCGGGCGGCAGGGGACGGGTTACGACAAGATGTTGTTGTTCACGGCGCGGTGGCCTTTGCCGTTTGATTCGTATTTGCTTCGCTATCCCGAAGGCTCGGAGATTCCGCCGCACACCGACCCGGTGACGACGGGGCGGCACTATCGTCTAAACATCATTTTGAAATCGCCGAAGTCGGGCGGCGAGTTCGTATGCGCGAATCCAATTTTTTCGATGAAACGTATCAAAATGTTTCGACCGGATGCGTGCGAGCACAGCGTGACGCGTGTGGTCGGCGGCAGTCGATATGTGTTTTCGCTTGGCTGGGTTTTGCGTGGGATGTAGGCCGGAACGCTCGCGGTTCCGACTCGTAAATTCGTCGATGCCTAAGGCTTCGCAATCGTTAGGCAAATATCGACCCGCATCCGCTCGTTTTCTGGGGTACGCGGCCAATTGCCCTCCAACCGACTAACCCAAACCCGCAACTCGTCGCCTTCTTATTGGCGGGCTCTGAACTTTCCTTTGAAATGTTGAGATAAACGGTCGGTGGCGGCACGCATCGTCGGTAAATCAACCAATACTAAACGGGATTTTCATGCTCAAGCTCAATGCGGTCACACACGTGTACGCCAATGGCACCAAGGCGCTGGACAACGCAAATCTTGACATTCCAAAAGGCATGTTCGGCTTGCTCGGCCCCAACGGCGCGGGCAAATCGTCGCTCATGCGTTGTATCGCGACGCTGCAGACACCGAGCGAAGGCAGCATCGTGTTCGATGGAATCGATGTGGTTCGAGAGCCGGAGAAGCTGCGTGCGCGATTGGGATATTTGCCGCAGGATTTCGGCGTCTATCCGCGCGTGTCCGCACTCGATTTGCTCGATCATCTTGCCGTGTTGAAAGGTTTGAGCCAACGCGGTGAACGCAAAGAGGTTGTGGATTCTCTCTTGCAGCAGGTGAATTTGTGGGACATGCGCAAGAAGGCCGTCGCGGGTTTCTCTGGCGGGATGCGCCAGCGCTTCGGTATTGCGCAGGCTTTGATTGGCAATCCCTCTCTCATCATCGTCGATGAGCCGACGGCGGGGCTCGATCCAGAAGAGCGCAATCGCTTTAACAACCTTCTTTCAGAAATCGGCGAGAACGTCGTTGTCATTCTCTCCACGCATATCGTGGAAGACGTGGCCGATCTGTGCTCTCGCATGGCAATCATCGTGAATGGGCGCATCGTGCAAACAGGCGCGCCGAACGAGCTGATGCGCTCGCTGGCGGGACAAATTTGGCGCAAGGCAATTCCCAAAGCAGCGCTTGCCGAATACCAATCCCGCATGAATGTGATCTCGACGCGCCTTCGCACCGGCGAAACAGTGATCCATGTCGCTGCAAACGAACTGCCAGAAGCCGGGTTTGAAGCGGTGAATGGTGGATTGGAAGACCTTTACTTCGCGACCCTTTCAACATCGCGCCGCGCCGCGTAGAAAGGGGATCAGCATGCTCGCCAAAATTGCGCAATTTGAATTGCGCTACCAAGTACGCTCGCCACTTTTCGTCATCGGCGTTGCGATATTCTTTTTGATGACGTTCGGTTCAATCACCATCGATCAGATTCAGCTAGGTAGTCGCGGAATCGTCAATCTGAATTCACCGTACGCGATGCTGCAGGTGATCAGCATCATGAACATCTTCGGATTGTTTGTTGTTACAGCGTTCGTGGCAAACGTGGTGATCCGCGATGACGAATCCGGCTTCGCGCCGATTTTGCGAGCAACGCGCATCAAGAAGTTTGACTATCTCGTTGGACGATTTCTCGGCGCGCTGCTCGTTGCTTTTATCGTAATGCTGATGGTACCGCTCGCAATCTGGGTCGGCTGTCAGATGCCTTGGGTCGATCAGGAAAAGGTGGGACCTTTTGTTTTCGGCCACTACCTTTACGCAGTTTTTTTCTTCGGATTGCCGACGCTGCTTCTGATTGGAGCGACTTTTTTTGCGCTCGCGACCGCGACCCGCTCGATGATGTGGACGTATCTCGGCGTCATCGGTTTCCTGATTCTTTTCATCGCTACACGCGTCATCCTTCGCGATCCTACGTACGACACGATCTCCGGACTAACCGATCCGTTTGGCCTCGGTGCGTTAAGCCGCGTCACGAAGTATTGGACGGCAACCGAGCGCAATACGATGATGCCCGCGATTGAGGGCGTCCTGCTTTACAACCGCCTGATCTGGATCGGAGTGGCCGCAGCGATGTTCTTGATCGCGTATCGCATCTTTCGATTCGAATCGAAAGGCAGCCGCGTGTCGAAGGCCGAGGCAACAAGGGATGCTTCAGCCGATACCGTGGCGCCGGTCTCGGCGCGTGCAATCGGTTCGCGCGCGCCAATGACCGCAATACCGCGCGCGAGCGCGTGGTCTCAGCTTGTAGCGCTTACGCGATTCGACATGGCATTTGTCTTTAAGAGTCCCGCGTTTTTCGTGTTGCTGGCGATGGGCATTTTCAATGCCGTGGGAGGCATGACGTTGATCGTTGAGCAGCGCGGCGTGCCGTATTTCCCGGTGACGCGGGCGATGATCGAAACGCTCGAAGAGGCATTCAGCATCATACCGATCATCATCGCGATCTACTACGCCGGTGAGCTAGTGTGGCGCGATCGCGAACGCCGAATTCATGAGATCGTGGACGCCACACCTGCGCCGGATTGGGCGTTCGTGTTGCCCAAAGTGTTTGCCGTCGTCCTGGTACTGACTGCCACTTTAATGGTTGCCGTATTGGCTTCGGTCTTATTTCAACTCTACCAAGGCTATACGCGATTTGAGTTGGGCCTGTACCTCTTATGGTTCATCGCTCCCGGATTGATTACCGCTGCGCTTCTTGGCACGCTCGCAGTGTTCGCGCAAGCGATCGTGCCGCACAAATTCGTGGGCTGGGCGCTCATGCTGGTGTACCTCGTTGCACGCATCACCTTCGCCACTATTGGCCTCGAACACAATCTCTACAACTTTGCTGGGACACCGAGTGTGCCGAGCTCAGACATGAACGGTCTTGACCGCTTTTGGATCGGGCGAGCTTGGTTCCAGGTGTATTGGCTCGCCTTCGCAGTCATGTTGCTAGTTTTGGCGCACCTCTTGTGGCGCCGGGGCGTTGATTTGCGCCTCGGGCCGAGACTACGTCGTCTTGGTTCGCGGTTTCGCGGTGCACCGGCGATGATTCTTTTGGCCGCGTCCGCCGTGTTCGTCGGTACCGGTGTGTACAACTTCTGGAATACCAACGTTCTCAACGAATACTCGACAACCCCGAGTCGCGAAAAATATGCTGCCGATTTCGAGAAGGCATTTTTGGCCTACGAAAAAGTACCACAGCCGACCATCGTCGAAGTTTCGCTTGATGTCGATCTCTATCCGAAGGAAGTCCGCGCGACGACGAAGGGCGTCTACACGATCGAGAATCGCACAAAGCTTGAACTGCCTGGCCTGCACGTCCGCTGGTCGTCGCCGCTTACTATGCAAACGCTGGTCGTCGACGGCGCTAGCCTCGAAAAGGACTACGCCGACTTTCGCTATCGCATCTACAAGTTTGCGCAACCGATGCTGCCAGGCGAAAAACGCACTATCCGCTTCGAAACGTTGTTGCAAGAGCGCGGTTTTCCGAACTCGCGTCCGCTAACGCGCATCGTGAGTAATGGTTCGTTTCTGAACAACTCCGAAATTTCGCCGACGCTCGGCATGGATCGAGACCAACTCTTGCAAGATCGAAGCACGCGTCGCAAGTACGGGCTTGAGCCCGAGCATCGAGTGGCGAAACTCGAAGACCCCACGGCAGACGCGCATCACTATTTCCGCAAGGATAGCGATTGGGTGAACGCGAAGATCACGCTCACGACGGATGCCGATCAAACGCCCGTTGCGCCAGGCTACAAATTGAGTGACACAACGAAGGCGGGGCGTCGCACTTTAGTCACACAAACCGAAGCGCCCATCATGCATTTCTTTTCGTTGCAATCGGCGCGCTATGCCGTGAAATCGGAGACGATGACCGGCAAAGATGGCAAACCGATCGAGCTTTCCGTGTACCACCATCCGTCGCATGAGCACAACGCGCAACGCATGCTCGACGCGATGCGTGAGTCCATTACGCTGTTCAGCGAAAAGTTCTCGCCGTATCAGTTCCGGCAAGCGCGCATTCTTGAATTCCCGGGGTACGAGTCGTTTGCACAAGCCTTTGCCAATACCATGCCGTATTCGGAGAGCGGCGGCTTCCTGCAGAATTTTGAGGAGAAGGACGCCGATACCAAGATCGATCTCGTGACCTTTGTCACGGCGCACGAAGTTGGCCATCAGTGGTGGGCACATCAACTCATCGGTGCCGATAAACAGGGCATGACCTTGCTTTCGGAGAGTTTCGCAGAATACTCGGCGCTCCTCGTGATGGAGAAACTCTATGGCAAAGAGCAGATTCGGAAATTCCTAAAACACGAATTGGACCGCTATCTGCGTGCGCGTGGTGGCGAGTTGATCGAGGAATTGCCGCTCAATCGCGTGGAAAACCAAGGCTACATCCACTACAACAAGGGCGCGCTCACGATGTATTGGCTCAAAGAGGCAATCGGCGAAGAGGTGGTGAATCGTAGTCTTCAAAAATTGCTCGCACAGTTTGCATTCAAGCCTGCGCCGTATCCAAGTTCTCGCGATTTCTTGAGAATCTTGCGGGAAGAGGCCGGCCCTCAACATGAGCCACTGATTACCGATCTGTTCGAGAAGATCACCCTCTATGACATGAAGGCGAGCGATGCAAAAGCAAGCAAGCGCAGCGACGGCAAATTCGATGTGAGCTTCACAATAGACGCACGCAAGCTCTACGCAGACGGCAAAGGCAAAGAGACCGAGGCACCGCTGGATGAGCCATTCGAAGTGGGCGCCTTCACCGAAGAGCCAGGTAAGAAAGGCTACACCCGCGCGTCGGTGATTCATGTGGAACGTCGTCCGATGCAATCGGGCAAGACGACCGTTACGCTCACGCTCGATAAGCTACCCAAATTTGTCGGTGTCGATCCGTTTAACAAGCGCATTGATCGCAATGGCGACGATAACCTTACACGCGTGAGCGGTGGGAGCTAAGGCAACGCTGCATCACGCAGACTTATCTAGCGTTTCCCTACGCGAGTCTGATTTAGCGCGGTGATGCTGCGAGTGCAATAAGATTGAGTGTCACGACTACCTGATGCATCGTAGGTGATGCGCCATCATGAAGCTCTACAACTACTTCCGCTCGTCCGCTGCCTACCGCGTTCGCATTGCGCTCAATCTAAAGGGCATCGATTGGGAGCACGTGGGTGTGCATTTGGTGAAGCGCGAGCAGCGCTCACCTGAGTATCTTAAGTTGAATCCTGCGGGACTGGTGCCTGCGCTCGTCGACGATGACGAAAACGTGTTGACGCAGTCTATTGCGATCATGGAGTATCTTGACGATCTGAAGCCGCGAAAGGCGCGCTTGGTGCCTGCCGACCCAATTGCAAAGGCTTACGTGCGCGCGCTTTCGCTCTCGCTCGCGTGCGATGTGCATCCGTTGAATAACGTACGGGTGCTCAATTACCTGACCGCGGAGTTAAACGTGACGCAGGCTCAGAAGGATGCGTGGATCGCGTATTGGATTACGACGGGTTTGGATGCCCTTGAGAACACGTTAGCGAATGAACGCGCAAAAAAATCTGCGCTCGCACCCGGCAACTACTGCGTCGGCGATGCGCCTACGCTAGCGGACTGTGTGCTGGTGCCGCAAGTGTTTTCGGCGCGGCGATTTAACGTGGACGTGTCGAAATACCCGCTGATTGAAGGGATCGACGCGCACTGTTCAGCGAACGAGGCTTTTGCGGCGGCGCATCCCGGAAAGCAACCAGATTTTCAGCCTTAGTTACTAATTAGCTTCCTTGCTTTCGTCCTTGATTGATATGGGCGAGCGAGTGGTTTTGTTAAACACGTTATAGAGTATTCCAATCTCTAGCCCTTATAAAATATAGGCTAAATCAGGAAAGCCATAGGTAGGCTGCGTCTAATCGCACTTAAATCATACGAAGCAGCGACAATCTCGTTGTGATGCAAATAAACTCCCCAGCCGCATTGATCGGCGAGCTCAAATTTGACCGAGACGGCTTGGTACCTGCGATTGCCCAGGACGCGCAGACGAACGAAATCCTGATGGTCGCCTGGATGGATCGCGCGGCTGTCGAGCGCACGATTGAGACAGGTAAAGCTTGCTATTACTCGCGTTCGCGCAAATCGGCGTGGATGAAAGGCGAGAGTTCGGGGCACTTGCAAATCGTGCGCGAAATCCGAATCGACTGCGATGCTGACGTGGTGTTGCTCAAGGTGGATCAAATCGGCGGCATTGCCTGCCACACAGGCCGTCGCAACTGCTTCTTTCGCAAACTGGAAAGCGGCGCGTGGGTGACAGAATTCGAACCGATCAAGTCAGAGAAAGAGATCTACGGTGAGTGACGAGATTTTGGTTCGGCTATCCGAAACGATCGCATCGCGCTTGAATGGCGATCCAGCGGCGTCCTATGTTGCCAAGCTGCATTCGAAAGGCGAAGATGCCGCGCTCAAAAAGGTGGGCGAAGAGGCGATTGAGTTTGTGATGGCGTGCAAAGACGCAAGTCATGGCGGCGATCCTGCAAAAATCGTCGCAGAGGCCGCCGACGTCTGGTTTCACATGGCTGTCGCAATGGCGCGGCACAATCTCTCGGCAGGTAACTTGCTCGCGGAATTGGCGCGGCGCGAAGGCGTTTCTGGAATCGAGGAAAAGGCGAGTCGGAAGTTGTAGGCGCGGGCTTGACCGCGCTGCTACCCTTAGCCGGCGCCCGTATTGAGTACAGGGTTAAAGTCGGCGTGTACCTCTTTCACAGGGCGAGGTGTAGAAACCGCGCGGTCAAGTCCGCGCCTACAATCTGTTTGACATGAGTACCGATCCAAACTGCATCTTCTGCAAAATCGTCCGAGGCGAAATACCGTCTAAAAAAGTCTATGAAGACGACGATGTATTGGCGTTTCACGATATTCACCCGTCTGCCCCGGTGCACGTGCTGGTAATCCCTAAGAAACACATCGCGAAGCTTTCCGATGCGACGCCAGAGGATCAAGCCGTGCTCGGTAAAATGATGCTAGTCGCAACCAAGGTCGCGAATGAGTTGGGTTCGACCGATGGGTTCCGCACCATCATCAACGTCGGGCGCGTCGGTCGGCAAGATGTTTTTCATCTGCACATGCATGTGCTCGGTGGCCCCAATCCGCTGGGACGTATGATTGCTCCAGAATAGCGGCAACGATTTTTTAGTTAGGAGTTAGCAATGGGTTCGTTTTCGATTTGGCACTGGTTGATCGTGCTTTTGGTCGTCGTGCTGATTTTCGGCACGAAGAAATTGCGCAACGTCGGTAAAGACCTGGGCGGTGCCGTGTCTGATTTCAAAGACGGCTTGAAGGGCGGCGAGAAGGCGGTCACTGGCGATGCGCCAACACCTACGCCGACCAACGTCATCGAAGGTGAAGCGAAGCGCGACAAAGTTTGAGGTGCAGCGCGCATCTCGAAATCGGGTTTACCTAATGCGTTTTGTTCTCGGTGAAGCTGTCTGCGGAGCTTTGCGCCTCGGCGGCGAGCGCTGCCGCGTCCGTGCGGCGCAGTCGCGTCGTCTGATCGTCCTTCGCGAAGCCGCAAATGTTTGATTTTTCCTTCGGCGAACTCGCCATTGTTGCCGTGGTCGCGCTCGTCGTGCTTGGCCCGGAAAAGCTGCCGAAAGTTGCGCGCACGGCCGGGCACCTGATGGGGCGGGCTCGCGCGTACGCCAATCAGGTGAAGTCGGATATCGATCGAGAAGTTCAAATGGACGAGCTGCGCAAGCTCCAGCAGCAAGCACAAGAGGCCGCCCGCTCTTTTGAGACGGCAGTGAACGATGCAGGTCGAGCCGTTGAATCGGAAGCTTCGAAGATCGAGCAGAGCGCCGATCCGCTTCGGCCGGCAGAGACTGCAAACAAGATTGAGCCACCGTACACGCCGGGCGAACCGAAGGCCAACGATGAAGTGGCCGCGCTTGAGTCTTCCATTGCAGAGCAAGCACACGCGCAGCAATCCACAAATGAGCTATCTGCAAACCGTACGGCGCAAGACATTCGCTAGTTAACGCGGCACTTAAATTTTTCCGAGATCTCCATTCGATGGCTGAAGAACACAAAGAAGAAAGCTTCGTATCGCATCTCGTCGAGCTTCGCTCACGGTTGATGAAAGCGGTCGGATCGATTCTGGTGATCGCGATCGTTTTAATGATCTATCCCGGCAGTGGAAAGATTTACGCCTTCGTTGCCGCGCCGTTGATGGCCTCGCTCCCGAAGGGCGGCACGATGATCGCAACCGATGTGATCGGCGTATTTTTTGTTCCGCTGAAAGTGACGCTCTTAGTCGGATTTCTGATCGCGTTGCCCTACGTTCTGTATCAGATGTGGGCCTTCATCGCGCCGGGCTTGTATCAGCACGAAAAAAAGCTCGCGATGCCGCTGATTGTTTCGTCGACGCTGCTGTTTTTTGCGGGAATGGCGTTCGCGTATTTCATCGTCTTCCCTTCGCTGTTTCCGATTCTGTTTGGCTATGCGCCAGCGGGCGTTACGGTCAGCACGGATATCGAGAAATACTGGAGTTTCGCGCTCACGATGTTTATGGCGTTCGGCATCACTTTCGAAACACCGGTCGTGCTCGCTGTGCTTACACGCGCCGGGATCGTCACTGTGCAGCAGTTGAAAGAATTTCGTGGCTACTTCATTGTTGCCGCGTTCGTCATCGCTGCGGTGGTTACGCCGCCTGATGTGCTCTCACAACTTTTCCTCGCGATTCCGCTCGTGATCCTCTACGAAGTGGGGATCTGGATCAGCGCACTGATCAAGCCGCGCGAGAAGAAAGTCGAAGCGTAAGCTCGCGATGTTCGACTGGCGCGAATTGCGCTGTAACCGACAAACGATGAGCGTAATTCGCGCGCTTTTAGCGCTGCGTCCGAGTGCGCGTCACCGTCGGTCGTTTTCCTAGAGTCACCGACACCTCTTTGGTGTCACTTCCGCGGAGGAGCTTCAATGAAATGGTGCGCTCGGGCGGCGTGCTGGCGATCACGTTGATCGCGTCTGTGCGATCCGTCACCGCGCGACCATTGATTTCAATAATCACGTCATTCGGGCGTACACCGCCACGTGCGCCGGGGCCGTCATCAAGCACAGCGGCGACGAACGCGCCTTTGCTGTCGCGAAGTGAAAGGCGCTCTTTAAGTTCAGGCGTAATCGAACCCAACGTTGCGCCCAAATACCCACGCCGAACTTCGCCGTTTGCGATCAACTGTTCCAGGATCGGTTTCGCGATGGTGGTGGGGATTGCGAATCCAATGCCCGAAAAGTCGCCGGTACGAGTGAAGATGCTCGTGTTGATTCCCACTAGATTTCCACTCGCGTTCACCAGCGCACCGCCAGAATTGCCCTGATTGATCGCGGCATCGGTTTGGATGAAGCTTTCAAACGGAGATCCATCTCCGATTTGCGTGCGCCCCAACGCGCTCACGATGCCCATCGTTACGCTGTTACCAAACACACCAAACGGATTTCCAATCGCCAGGACAAAGTCACCCGGCGAAAGCTTTTCTGAATCATCGAAGGCAAGCGCAGGCAACTCCGTCGCTTCAATTTTGATTACCGCAAGATCGCTTTCCGGATCAACGCCAATCTTCTTTGCGGCGAAAACGCGCTTATCGTACAACTCGACCTGAATCTTTTCCGCGCCTTCAACCACATGATTGTTGGTTAGGATGTAGCCATCTGCACGAACGATGACGCCGGAGCCCTGGCCGGTGAGCGGCTGGCTTTCACGCATCTGACGATCACGTCCGAAGAATCGCTCAAACATTGGATCTTCCATCAACGGATGACGGAAGCGCCGCTCCGCACTGGTAGCGATCTTCACCACCGAAGGTAGCGCGCGCTTGGCCGCATCGCTGAGGCCCGCCGCGGCGACGACGTTGGCATTGCTCACCACCGGCGCTGTTTGCGAGTTCGCTGGAGGCAGCGGCAAGGCGGCGCTAGGCGGGGTTGGCGCGCTTCGATTCAGCAAATCGGGACGCAACGTACTCACTGTAAAGAGCGCGGCCAAGCACACAGTGCAGACCTGTGCAAAAACGAGCCATAATCGCTTCAACATAAAGACACCATCCGGAAGTGTTCGCCCAAAGGCATTTTGCGATCGCGGGGCGCAACCGCAATTTTGGAGGAGGGGATATGCGCGACGCGGAATCCACAAATTTTATGCAACACGCTGACGCCCACCTTCCACGACCCAATGCAGTGAACCGAGACGTTTTGGCGCGCTACCTCAGCGAGTTCCTAGACGTTCGCTGCTTCAAGGATGTCGCCCCCAACGGATTGCAAGTTGAGGGCTCGCCGCTTGTTCACAAGATCGTTACCGGCGTCACCGCGAACGAAGGGTTGATTGAGGCGGCTATAGCGGCGCACGCCGATACGATCCTTGTCCATCATGGGCTATTTTGGAAGGGCGACGATCCACGAATCGTTGGCTTCCATCGAAAGCGCATCGCGCATCTTCTTTCCAAAAACATTAATTTGTTTGCTTTTCACCTTCCGCTCGATGCCCACGCGGAGGTGGGCAATAACGCGCAGCTCGCACGACGCTTGGGGCTTACTGTGATGGGAGCAACGGGTGAAGCCGATTTAGTGCTCTATGGGCAACTGGGAAACGGCATTCCCGTTCGTCCGGCGGTGCTCGCGGCGTTTTGTGCGCGACATTTCGGCAATCGGGTTGCCCTCTACACAAGCTCGGTCGGCAACGTGCAAAAAATTGCCTGGTGCACAGGCGCGGGTGGTTCGCTCTTGCGCGACGCGATTGACGCTGGTGCAGAAGCCTTCATCACGGGCGAGATCTCTGAGCACCACATTCATGTGGCTCGCGAAAGCAACGTCACACTCATCACCGTCGGTCATCACGCGAGCGAGCGCGACGGTCCGCGACGCCTAGGCGAGCATCTTGCCGCCAAATTCAAAGTGACCAGCGAGTTCATTGACATCGATTCTCCGCTTTGAGAAGTTTGCGGCTTACAGCATCAAGCCGTTTCTTGATTGGGGCTAAAAGAGCATTCTTCTTTAAAACGATTAAGTCGATAAATCTCATCTAGTCCCATTCCATTCTGCAGTAGGAAGAGAAAGAAGTAAGCTTTGACGACTGCCACCCGTTAGAAGCTTGAAACCTGCTCGTCGTTCGTCGCGGAGCGCCTCGTGAACAGGGCGACTCTCGCGATAATTCTGTCCATGAAGATTTGGACTTACAAACGACCGTTCAGCGTTGAGGGCGTGAACGGCCTCGTCACCACCATCGCCACTCTCGAAGATCTCACCTCCATTCTTGAGATCGACGGCGTAGAGCAAGCACGCGATGTTTACCTATACAAAGGGAAACGCGTATTTCGTAATAATCATCTCGCCCACGTGTTGCCCGACGGGCGACGGCTAGACATTGAATCCGGGTATGTCGGCTGGTTCAAAACGCAAATTGCAGTGCGGATCGACGGGCGTTTGGTGTTTGAAAGCGCGCCCGGCCAAACTATCCAATGGCCGCCCTCGATGGGGCGAACGCTCGCGCCCGGTGAGGCGCTGTCGCCAGAAATGATCGAGCGTGACCGCGCCGAGGAAGATCGGCAGAGAGAGCAATTTAAGCGCAACAAACCATCGCTTCTTTTTGACGTGTTCATTGCGCTTTTATTCTTCGTTGTCGCCAAGATGACCAACCTCACTACCGCGGCGCTGGTGTCCGCGGGCGCGGGCATCGTGGGTTGGATCATTCAGCGCATGACACGCATCGATTTGATGGGTGGGCTTGCAACGTTTGGCATCATCATGTCGCTGGTAACGGCGGGTTTCGCACTCGCATTTCAAGACGACGAAATGGTCAAGATGCGAAGCACGATTCTCGGTCTCCTTACTGCCGGAATCTTTCTTACCGATGGCGCGTTCGGTGGGCGCTACCTCGGGCGCAGACTCGTGCGCTACATGCCGCATCCCGATACGTCGCCAGGTCGACTAACGCTCGGGATTGGTATGGTGGGGGTGGTGATGGCGGCGCTCAATTTCGGCGTTGCCAAGGTAGTTTCCACGGATGCGTGGCTCTTCTACACCACGTTTCTAGACACCATCCTTGCACTGGGTTTAACCTTCGCTGTGATCAAGTGGGCCACGCCACAATCCGGGCAAACTTAGAGTGTTACTCAACACATCCCAGCACACGAATCGCGCACAACAATGAAATCCAATTCCTCGCCAATCGCTTCGAATCAAATTCGCTTTATCGGTAGTGCTGTTGCGTTTGCCGTCCTCGCTGGCGTTTCGATAACCGCAAGTACGACAGCAACGGCAACGGTTTCGGCCAAAGCTGCCTCCAGCATCGCGTGGGTAACGCCAGAGAAGGGCGACGCAAGCGCGGCGTTCGCGCGCGCGCGAACGGAAAACAAACCTGTTTTCTTGTTTTGGACGGCGAAATGGTGCCCGCCGTGCAATCAAGTGAAATCGACGATTTTCACGCGAGCTGATTTCGTTGAGGCGAGCAAATCATTTGTGCCACTCTACATCGATGGCGATTCGCCAGGGGCGCAACGTCTTGGCGCGCAATACGGCGTGACCGCTTATCCGACCTCCATCGTCTTCGCGCCCGATGGACGCGAGATTACGCGACTGCCCGGCGAAGTAGAGCCCGCGAAATACATGCGATTGATGGCGCTTGGTGCGAAGGCAACGCGTCCCGTGAAGCAACTCCTCGCGAGCGCGCTCGCGGGCGATGCGCTTTCCGCTGACGAATGGGATTTGCTCACGTTTTATAGCTGGGAGACCGATCAAGATCGCGTGGTCGCAGAGAAAAACCGCGCCGACACGCTGCAAAAACTCGCGCAACGTGCAGCTAGTACGCAGCCGAAAGTCGCGGCGCGATTGCAGTTGAAAGCGCTCGCGATTGCGGCCGCGCGTGCTGCGCGCGAGAAGACGAATGCAAGCGCATCGGAGCAGAGTGTCGCGCATGCGCAGTTGACGCGATTGCTCGCGGATGCATCGGGCGTACGAGAGAATTTCGATGTCCTGAGTTGGCGCGCGGGCGATCTCACACGCTACGCGTCTGAGGCGGGCTCTCCACGCCGCACATCGTTGCAAAACAATTTCAATGCCGCGCTTGAAGCGGTGATCAAGAATTCGCAATCTACACACGCGGATCGGCTCGCAGCGATGGTGGGGAAGATTCGTCTCGCCGCACTCGATGCGCCAGAAGTGAAGGCTGGCGAAACGAGCGCCGCGCCCAAGTATCCCGCCGCACTCGTCGCGCAAGCGCGGGACGTGGTGAAAGCCGCCGACACGCAAACGAATGACCGGATGACACGTCAGGCCACGATGTCGGTTGCTGCGTTTGTGCTGCGCGAAGTCGGGCTGCTCGATGAGTCCGATGCCTTGCTAAAAGCGGAAGTGGCAAAAGCAATTGCGCCGCACTATTTCTTGTCTGACCTTTCGGAGAACGCAAAGAAACGTGGCGACAAGGCCGCAGCCATCGCCTACGCACAGCAGGCGTACGAAAAAGGCGAGGGGCCCGCCACGCGCTTGCAGTGGGGTGGCCTCTACGTGCGCGTTTTGCTCGCGGATGCGCCACAAGACACCGCGCGAATCGTTGCCGCGACCAAGAGCGTGCTCGGCGACGCGCAAGCGGCACCAGACGCGTTTTATGAGAGAAGCCTACGCTCACTTGAGCGGGTCGGCACCGCGCTCGATCAATGGGCGAGCACCGATGCACGCCGCGCAGCGCTCGCAACACTTCGGACCGATCTTGACCGCATTTGCGAAAAGATTCCCAGCAATGATCCAGCGGCAGCGAGTTGCCGTAACGCGTTTCGGCCTAAGGCGAAGTCGGCGGGCTAATACGGTACGAACGAGCTCGTGTCACCGTGCAAGGTGACGCGAGCAAAAAATGCAGCAAGCGAAGACGCTTCGCTTCGACATAGATGTCTAGGTTGTCGAATTACGTCGCGATGATCGTTATTTCTCTACGCAGCAAAATCGCCACACTCGTTTCGGCGTTCACGTTTCCTATAGGCGCACCCGCATTGGCGCTAATTACGACGAATGTCGTAACCACCGAGCCCAATCTAGTACATCCGGTCAGCCCACGGCTGCCTCGCTTTCGGTGCTCGCGAAAGACGGCGTCGATGCGATGATCTACCTTGCGCCTCTGTCGGTACCCGATGCCGTGAAGAACGAAACGGGGCTGCTTGCAACACAGGGCATTGAATTTGTGCACATTCCGAAACCGTTCGGTGCGCCGACCGAGGCCCACTTCGAGCAAGTTTCAGCCGCGGTGAGTCGGCTGAAAAACAAAAGGGTGTTGACTGACGGTCAAGTGAACATCCTCGCATCGACGATCGTATTTCTCTACCGCGTATTGCGGCGAAACTAATCCGCATTTACGGCCGACGAGCTGGTCTCACGGTATCTGTCGCTTAAAGCGCTTTACTGCTTCGCTGCCATTCGCGTTTTGAAAAGTACAGCGCAACCGCTCCCCGCACCGTGAAACCAGCGTCGCCTACCGGTATGAAGCATTTAGATCGCACGGCGGCATCGCAATCCGGTTTGGAAGACATATCAACCCCATCGTTCGCTTCTCTGGCTCGTTTTTCCTGCTGCAACCTTTAGCTAGCGCCGATTATTGGATTTGCCGCGCAAATGTGCTTCACGACCGGCCTCGCATGTCGCGATGAAAGCCTAGGGGCGGTCGATGGCTTTCGAAAATGATTGCGCTCCCGACCCAGGCACATCAACAACGCATATGTCCATGTCTACCCGCTCCGAGGCAGTAATCAGTGGCACAGCAGTCCGGGTAACGGCAGCGGTCATTTCACGGACCGGCACGATTTGTTGCAGCGCGGGTTGATGCCAAGCAAGATTCGGCAAGCAATTGGCGCGCGGTGGCCGCGTGATAGGCGCACCAGAAACAAATGCCAATCCACTTTAACCCATCCTCGACAAAAACCGTCCATGGGCCAAGCCGCTCTACCCATTTTTCAAGCAGAACGTCAATAACTACGGAGGCCGCCAAAAATACAAATGCGATGGCAAGATTGGAGTAGTTGGTCCGGAGGATCGTCCGGCTAAATGCGACGAGGTACGCGAAAACAAAAGTCCCTAGCGCTGCAAGAACGGATTTTTCACCAATTCCAAGATACCGATTCGCTAAATCCTCGTGAATCAAAAATAAGTCATCGAGCATGAGCCAACCCGACAGTAACGCGGAGCTTAGAGCGAAATAAAAAACATGGCGCGCAAGGTTCTCCCGAATGCAGAGTGCAACGAACATGGACACCGACGCGGCGCTACACCATAGCAATATGCCAAGCGACGAGAGTACACCCGAGAGGGGATGTATTCCTGCAATCGCGACTACATCCCTCGTTTGTCGATCAATCGTTATTCCGCTCCATCGACCGATGGCGAGCGTGATGGCGAGAATCGAAATCGCCGGGATTATTATCTTCATGACTTCGAGAAGACGGGTAACTTCATCTTAGATTTTGCAGTCGGAAACAAAAGATCTTCGCGGTAATAGCCGCAGATGGCATTGTGGAGGAAATCGCCCCCAGTGGGCGGTATACAAACCTAGTTCGCGAACAACTCGCGAGCACGCAGGAGGCAAGCGTACCCGCTCACGACGCATCTTGCACGCCGCTGCGGCGCGCTACCTTTCAAAAGTAGGTGCGTCAACGCTTGGTGACAGAGGCGGCGACCCCTGGCAGGAGACCCGGCCGGTGCTCGCCCCGACTGTTTCACAGCCACGCGAGGACTATCTTTTTTGGTGGTGTGTCAATGACGCGACCCAGCTGTGCGTACGCGACATAGGCTACGCCTCCTGTGATCTGCAGCGTGCTGCGCTGCACCCCAGAGCAGTTGATCGCCGATGGTGAATGCGCCTAGGTATTCCGTTCTCATCGCGAGTTTTCGGACGCGGCCGACGGGGATCATCATTGTGCCTGCAACTTCTTTGGCGGTGGGTTGGGTTTCGGTGGCGACGCGCTCGTCGGGGACGGATGTCACCCGTGAGATTTCGTTTTCGACTGTGTTTTCGATGTTAGCGTGCAGCACGTACTTTTTGAGCTTGAACGTGAGCGATTACGAGAATTAGCACGTCTACGATAGTGTTTCTCTACCGGGTTACGCCCAATGAAGCTGTTTCACAGATTTGGTCGCCGCAAGGGCCATTGAAAGCGTTGGCTCAGGGCGTGCTGTGGAAACGCGAAGTTGTGTTCGAATCGTATTGAGTTGCGCTGGCGTGAGGTTCGCGACGCGAACTCTATCGAGGAGGCAACGGCGATGCGAGTCGCAGCGTTCGCAACACTCTGCACCGATCTTGATCCCATGTTCGAGAAGCTGCCGAGCAATCACCGGGCAGCCGCGCGTTGTCGAGGCTTTTTCCGCCTTAACCCAAAGGTGGCGAGTTTGCGCTCGACTTAAACGGCGAGCTTGGGGCGGGTGAACCGAGCGAACGACTGGTTAAATGTCGCTGTCTGTCGACCAGCCGACTTCGATGCGCCACGCCGCTTCCTGTGCTTTGCGCGCCTGGTAATCCTCCACCGATGGCCGCGGCGACGTAGCGAAAGCTGCCAAACGACGTTCCAGCGGCTCGAGGCCAGCTTTCTCGCGGCGTTGATTCAGGAACTCAGGCTCCTCAACCTCACACACCATTGGCCCCGTGGGCGTGACCTCCAGCTGCGTACCGAATCGCTGCGGCTTCCCTTCGAAGACCTTGATCCGGTCATCGAGGTACGCATACTGCCATTCCAGTACTCGACCAGAAGCAATTTCCGAAGCAAGCAATTCCCGACAGCTTCGCATGAAGGCCGGTTCTGCGATTGCGTGCTGGGCAATGAGCCACGCGGCTTCGGCACCATCTTCTCCAGCGATCCCCGCGTGCGGCCACCCGAACTGGTCGATCAGCGTCCGAAGTTGACGAGCGTTCTCTCGGTGCACAGCCTCCATGCGAGGGTGATAGCCCATAAAGAGCGAACCATCTGCTTCAAGATCGGCGCGGATAGAGAGATCTCGTTCTTGCAAGGCAAGCAGCGACTCCCGGAGGTTGACGAGCATACGAGATCGGGTGGGGTTCAACGGCTATCTTTCCGGGTGAGCTCGAGCGAGGGTATAGTTAGGCGGCGATGCGCGTCCCAAGATACTGAGCGAATCGCATGAGGTATCCATCCGGATCCTGCGCGAGAAACTCACGCTGCCCTTCTTCACGTCCCGGGGAGACTTGGTACCAAGTGTCTTTCAACGAGCGAAAGATCGGCGCGTTGAGTGCTTCGAGGTTATTGAGCACTGCTTCAGCGTCGGGTACTTCGATTTGGAAGTTCACGCCTCTTCCCAACGGGCGGTCGAGCGGTTCGATGGTCCAGCCCTGACTGTGCTGCTGCTCCAGCATGAGCTGGGCATTTCCAAGTTCCAAGTAGGCGAACTGTGGGTCGGTGCGCTGGAATCTCACCGAAAAGCCCGCAGCTTTGTAAAAGACGAGTGATCGCTCAACGGAAGCGACGATCAATTCGGGAACCATCGGGTTCCAATACGGTTCGGTGGCATTGGTCATGAGTTAGTCAATTTTTCTGGCCTCACGTTTACGCTACCCTGCCCACAGACAAAGGTGTTGAATGCCCGGACTTAGAAGCGTTACAGCGTGGCTCACGCTGGGCATACTACGCTTGCTCCAGCGGCTTAGGTTAATCGAAGGGTTGGGCTTCATCGTGTAGCCCGAGATTGATTTCCATAGACCCCCATCGCCCCAGAACGGCTTCTGCAACTTAGTCCTCCGGGTAGGGGCGCGTTCGACGAACCCCGCAGCCTCATACGCGCGATGTGCCGATCTCATGAATGGGGTGCGTTCGCGGCAGAGCCGCTGGTAACCAAAGCGACTGGCATCGTCCATGAGCCGATCCAGCATGCATGCGCCAAGACCGTATTTACGCTTGATCTCGGCGCCTGCACCCGACAAGCCACGGAGGTCTCCAATCGCGGTGAACCTGCCCTGATGCACCCGCAATGGGAGGGCTCCTACAGAAGGAGCCTGCTTGCAGATCTTAACCAGACTTACAGCTGCATAATCCGGCGCACCCATCCCTACGACGCCAGCGCGTTGCGCGCAAGGGGGTCTGCCGATCTCTGCGAAAACCCACGAAAAATAGTTCACGTTGATTGAGAGCAATTGGGCGCGATGCGCTTGTACGTTGCATGCAATGAGCGTGCGCCTAACCATCAATGTATACACGTTTGTTGCCGACGCGGCCGTTTCCTTTGACTTGAGGCCCATTGACAATCAGACGCGCTGAGCAAGCACAACTTTCTATCAGCGCATTTGCGTGTTCGTGTTTTTCGTTCGCAAGTCACTGATTTCGCTTCGAAGGCTCGGTTATACCCACTCGCTCGGGGTAGAACCAGCCCCACAACATCAATCGCAACGCTCTACGCAATATCCCCCTGAATAATCCGCAACATGCGCCGCAGCGGCTCTGCCGCGCCCCAGAGCAGTTGATCGCCGATAGTGAATGCGCCGAGGTATTCCGGGCCCATCGCGAGTTTGCGGACGCGGCCAACTGGGATCGTCATGGTGCCCGCAACTTCTTTGGCGGTGAGTTGGGTTTCGGTGGCGACGCGCTCGTTAGGGACGTATTTCACCCACGGGTTGTCGTTTTTGATCATGTCTTCGATGTCGGCAAGCGGCACGTTCTTTTTAAGCTTGAACGTGAGTGATTGCGCGTGACAGCGCATGGAGCCGATGCGAACGCAAGTGGAATCAATAGGGATTTCGGGTGTACCAAACATCTTGCCGAGCCCCATGATTTTGTTGGTCTCCGCGCCGCCTTTCCATTCTTCGAGGCTGGTGCCGTCGCCGCGATCGGCGTCGATCCAAGGGATTAAATTGCCGCCGAGCGGTACGCCGCGGAAGTTGGCGGTTTCCTCGGGCGTAAACCCGCGCTGCTTACCGGTCACCTTGCGATCGATTTCGAGGATGGCGCTGGCAGGATCGTTGAGCAAGTCTTTGACTTCGGCGTGAAGCGCGCCGTACTGCGTGAGGAGTTCGCGCATGTTCGGTGCACCGCCGCCAGAGGCCGCTTGGTACGTAGAGGTTTGCATCCATTCGACGAGTCCGGCTTTGTAGAGCGCACCCACGCCCATCAACATGCAGCTCACGGTGCAGTTACCGCCGATGCAGTTGGTGATGCCCTTTGAAAGCGCAGTCTTGATGACCGGCATGTTCACCGGATCAAGAATGATGATCGAATCATCATTCATGCGCAAAATTTTGGATGCGTCGATCCAGTGACCTTTCCAACCGGCATCGCGCAGTGGCTTGTAAATTTCTTTCGTGTAATCACCGCCTTGGCAGGTGATGATCACGTCCTGCGTTTTCAATTTTGAAACGTCGTTGCCGTCTTGCAAAACGGGATCAAACACCTTGCAGCCGTCAATTTTGGGCGCAGGTTTGCCCGCGGTGGATGTGCTGAAAAAAGTAGTTTCAATCGAGTCGAAATCGCGCTCAGCGCTCATGCGCTGCATGAGCACGGAACCAACCATGCCTCGCCAACCGACGAGGCCAACGCGTAGGGCCATGAGGATGCTCTCAGAAATGTCACGCAAGCGCTCGTTGCGGCTCGGGCTCACGTCGTTTTTATGTTGCGCCGCAATAACTGCGAGGATAAACCATGTTGCGCGTGGAAACGGCGAATAGGTCACAAACGCGCTTTGTACGCAGCGTGCGTTTGTGTATTCTATAGTGGCACTTTGCTGTGGATCTATTTTATATAAGGTTCGAATTTAAAAACCGGCTATTAGTGATATTTGTTTAATTTGTCGTGTGGCCCAATTTATATAAGGCTTAACGCAATAGTCGCAATTTGCGCTATGCCGTTTGTTTTCTCTATCATTCGTGCAGATCAAAAACCCTCGAATCATTTGCCACTCGGCTAAAATCGAGAAGTTTGTCCTAAGCGCCTTTGCGGATTGCCTATTGATGCAGACCGTTTTCGGGAGTCGCGGCGCAAAATAAATCGCGGCAAATCAACAAGTTACGCCTTAGCAGGAATCACGGGAAGCCAATGAGCGAACCAGTCAATCAATCGCGGCGTCGCGCCGCAATCGCAACCGCCGCCGTGCCTGGCGCGATGCTCGGAGCCGCCGCTGTCGCGCCCTTTGTCACCTCGATGACGCCGTCGGAGCGCGCGAAGGCTGCAGGCGCGCCGGTTGAAGTCGATATTTCGAACCTAAAACCGGGTGAGAAGGTAAACGTCGAGTGGCGCGGAAAAGTCGTGTGGGTGATGAAGCGTACGCCCGAACAGATTGCTTCGCTCTCGCAGATTCCAGCGTCGCAGCTCGCCGATCCAATGTCAGCGGGATCAAAGCAGCCCGCTTATGTTGACCCAAAAACGCGATCTATCAGTCCTGAATTGGTCGTTATGGAAGGTGTTTGCACTCATCTCGGCTGCTCGCCTGTTTCGCGCCTAACCCCCGGTGAACTTGGGAACGATTGGCTGGGCGGCTTTTACTGTCCGTGCCACGGCTCAAAGTTCGACGTCGCCGGCCGCGTATACACCGGCTCGCCCGCGCCCACCAATTTGCCTGTGCCCGATCACAAAATCGATGGCACCAAACTTGTGATTGGCATCACGCCCGATGGTAAAGAAGCTTAAGGAGTAGTTGCGATGGCTTCCAAACAACCCTCTATGTTCACCAACCCAGTGATGCGCTGGGTCGATGAGCGGTTCCCTGTCACTGGTTTGATGAAAGAGCATCTCACCGAGTATTACGCGCCAAAAAACTTTAACTTTTGGTACTACTTCGGCTCGCTCGCGATGCTGGTATTGGTACTGCAAATCGTTACTGGTATTTTCCTCACGATGAACTACAAGCCCGATGCGAATTACGCGTTCGGGTCCGTCGAATACATCATGCGCGACGTCGACTACGGTTGGCTCATCCGCTATATGCATTCCACTGGCGCTTCGATGTTCTTCGTCGTGGTTTATTTGCATATGTGTCGCGGCCTGATGTATGGCAGCTATCGCAAACCACGCGAATTGATCTGGATATTCGGCTGCTTGATCTACCTTTGCTTGATGGCCGAGGCGTTCTTTGGCTACCTACTTCCGTGGGGGCAAATGAGCTTCTGGGGCGCGCAGGTGATCGTGAACTTGTTTGCGGCGGTGCCGTTCATTGGGCCTGATTTGGCGGTGTGGATTCGCGGCGATTACGCTGTGGGCGATGCAACGCTGAACCGCTTCTTCGCGTTCCATGTGATCGCATTGCCGCTTGTGCTGCTCGGACTTGTTGCTGCGCACATCATCGCGCTGCATGAAGTGGGCTCCAACAATCCGGATGGCGTAGAAATCAAGCAAGGCCCGAAGGGCAATCGCTGGTCGAAAGACGCGCCAGCAGACGGCATTCCGTTCCATCCGTATTACACGGTGAAAGACATCGTGGGCGTGGTCGTCTTCCTGATGATCTTCTCGGCGATCGTGTTCTTCGCACCGGAAATGGGCGGCTACTTCCTCGAATACAACAACTTTGTGCCGGCTGATCCGCTGAAAACGCCGGATCACATCGCCCCAGTGTGGTACTTCACGCCGTTTTATTCCATCTTACGCGCTGTGCCGCCAATGTTTGGTTCGCAGTTTCCTGGCGTGATCGCGATGGGCTTGTCAACGCTTATCTTTTTTGCGCTGCCGTGGCTCGATCGCAGCACTGTGAGATCGATTCGTTACCGCGGCACGCAGTGGAAAACCTGGTTCACCATCTTCATCGCGTGTTTCCTGATCCTCGGCTATCTCGGCGTGAAGCCAACAACGGTGTGGGGTCAGTTTGGTGAATGGGCGAGTTTCCTTGACACGAAGGATCGGGCTACTTGGGTGGCACGCCTGTGTACGGTGCTCTACTTTGCGTTCTTCTTTTTGATGCCTTGGTATTCAGCTGCTGACAAAACGAAGCCAGTGCCGTCACGCGTTACCTACGGTGATGATGTCAAAGCTGTACCAGCTGCGGGGGAATAGTTCGTGAAATTGAATAAGTTGGTTTCGAGCGCCTTTGCGGCGCTAGCCCTCGCGGCTGTCGCGCCTACCGCGATGGCTGCTGGCGGTCCTGAAGTCAAAATAGTGGGGCCCACTGCAAGTCGCGTTGACGCGGAATCACTTCAACGTGGTGCACGCTTGTTTGTGAACCACTGCTTGAATTGCCACAGCGCACAGTACATGCGCTACAACCGACTCACCGACATCAAGCTCACGCCTGAGCAAATCAAGCAAAACTTGATGTTTACGACGGACAAGATCGGCGACACGATGAAGGCGTCGATCAATCCAAAAGATGCGAAAGAATGGTTCGGTGCCGTTCCGCCGGATCTTTCGGTGATGGCCCGCAGTTACACGACTGAGCGTCTGGCGGCGTACATGCGTGGCTTCTACCGTGACGATAAACGCGAGACCGGTTGGAACAACATGATCTCGCCGAACATCGGCATGCCGCACGTGCTCGCTGAGATGTCAGGTGTCCCGACCGTTCGTGAACAAGTGTTCAAAGTGGATGGCAAAGACATCAAGACCAAGGGCGAAGCAGAGGGCCAAGCACGCGCAGCCTTCATCGCCGCGGACACGATGAGTTCTTTTGAGCATCACGTCGAAAAGAAAGACGGCAAGGAGGAGCATCACTACATCGTGCGCTCAATCGTGCCAGCAACCGACGGCAAACTCACGCCGACTCAGTACGACGTGGCTATTGCCGATCTCGTGAACTTTATGGATTTCGTCGCCGAGCCACACAAAGCTAAACGCGTCCAAATTGGCATCCTTGTGATGTTCCTACTTTCGATTCTTTTGGCAGCTGCGGTTTGGCTCAAAAAGGAATACTGGAAAGACGTCACCTAAGCAGGCAGCTCGAATGCGCCGTTGCGGTGTTGATTACGCCGCAGCTGCGCATGTCGCTCGTTTGTCTGCCTTTTGAACCCTGTTACCGGTACCCTTACTATGATGACCCTCTACTCGGGCACGACTGATCCGTTCAGTCACCAGTGCCGCATTGTCCTTCACGAAAAGGGCATGGATTTCCAAATCATCGACGTTGACCTCGACCACAAGCCCGAGGATTTGGCGACGATGAATCCTTACAACACGGTGCCTGTGCTTGTAGAGCGTGATTTGATCCTTCACGAATCAAACATCATCAATGAATACATCGATGAGCGATTCCCGCATCCGCAATTGATGCCGGCGGATCCCGCAACGCGCGGTCGTGCAAGGCTTTTCTTGCATCGCTTTCATCGCGAAATATTTGTTCACGTGGAAGAGCTTGAGAAAAAAGCGCCGAAAAGCCCCGAGAAGGCACGCGCCGCGATCCGTGATCGCCTCACCGAAATTTCCGTCGTGTTCAACAAGCAGAAGCACATGCTCGGAGACGAGTATTCGATGCTTGATGTAGCCCTCGCGCCGCTTTTGTGGCGTTTGACCCATTACGAGATCGAGCTGCCGAAGGCTGCCGCGCCGGTGCTTAAGTACGCGGAGCGTCTCTTCTCTCGCCAAGGCTTCATCGATGCGTTAACGCCCGCTGAACGCGGTATGCGTCGCTAGTTCGGATTGAGCTAACGTGAGCGAGCAATCGGCCAAACCCTATCTTGTGCGCGCCCTCTACGAGTGGTGTGTAGATCAGGGCTACACGCCGTTTCTCGCCGTGCGGGTGAGCGACAAAACTAAAGTCCCGATGGACTATGTGAAAGACGGCGAGATCATTTTGAATGTCTCGCCACTTGCCACACATAAGCTCACCATGGATAACGAGTGGACTTTGTTTAACGCGCGCTTCAACGGCGTTTCGCAAGAGATCGCCGTTCCGTTCGCCGCGGTTGTCGGTATTTTCGCGAAGGAAACCGGCTACGGCATGGGCTTCCAGGTTGACATCGAAGCTGCAACCGCCGAATCGAACGAAGGTAGTCCAGCCGCCGCGCCATCGCTCGCTGCAGTGAACCCGAGCGTCGCGCCAATCGCTACTGAAACCGTCGTAACAAATGTCGCTCCTACAGCTGGTTCGAGCACCAAACCTAAGCCGACACTTACTGTCGTCAAGTAAAATATCTAATTCGCCGATTTAGCTCAGTGGTAGAGCAACCGCCTTGTAAGCGGTAGGTCGTCAGTTCAATCCCGACAATCGGCACCATCTTCGTTTTGCGCTTACTGCTGACCAGCACAGAGCGCGAAACTCCCCGGGTCAACGCACGGCCCCTTGAAGTGCGTCCGAGCTGCTGCAATGTGGCGCTCGCGAGACACTCAATCACAAGCGCAGCATGCGCTTTCAAAACCTTAAATGAATCAAAATTCCTCTCGCGGGGGCGGCGCTCGCCATCCTCGCTCGCCATTGCCTAAACATTCTGCAGCGCCTACACCTGGCACAAGCGCCACCAACGCACAAAGGCGCCAGCCGTCGGGCTCAACCCCTGGCGCTGGGCGCGCCCATCAGTCGGCACCCTCTGCACTTTTCGCTGCACCGCCCAAACAAATCAGAAACTGGATGGACGACACGCCGCAAGCGCGTGCGCCTGCGGCGCACAAGTCGCCATCACAACAACAAGTTCGCCGTTTAGACCAAGCGCCGAATGGGGCAAAGGGCCAATCAGGTCAACAGTCAACAATAGCGACTAATGCGCGTTTGTCCCAAAGCAATAGACCTTTCAATGAGGTAGTTGCAAGTAATCCTGCTGCACCCGCACACGCAGCCACAGCTCACATTGACGGAGAGCTCACGCCGATTACTCGCGCGGCTGATCGTGCCGAGCACTCGGTGACACCCGCCACCGTCGATGAAGGCTTTGCCGCGCTCGGACTGCGTGACGAGCTCGTTCGCGCTGTGTTGGCGCATGGCTACAGCAGCCCAACGCCAATTCAGCGGCAAGGCATTCCGGCTGTACTCGACGGCGGAGATTTGCTCGGCGGTGCACAAACTGGCACCGGAAAAACCGCCGGCTTCGTGCTGCCGATGCTGCAGCGCTTGATGCAATTGCCTCAAGCCAAGCGCGGCAACGCAACGCTCCCCCGCGCGCTCATCCTCGCGCCTACGCGTGAACTTGCTGCGCAGGTGGAAGAGAGCGTTCGTATCTACGGCAAGTTTTTGCCGCTGACGTCAACGTGCATCTTCGGTGGCGTGAATATCAACCCGCAGATTACCGCGATGCGTCGCGGCGTTGACATCGTGGTTGCGACGCCGGGGCGTCTACTCGATCTGCACCAGCAGCGCGCGATTGATCTCTCGGCGGTGCAGATCCTCGTGCTCGATGAAGCCGATCGCATGCTCGACATGGGCTTCATTCACGACATCAAAAAAGTGCTCGCGGTGTTGCCGCCGAAGCGCCAGAACTTGCTCTTTAGCGCAACGTTCTCTGACGAGATCAAGGCGCTTACGGATCGCTTGCTGAACAATCCGCGCATGATCGAAGTGGCGCGTCGGAACACAACCATTGAAGTGGTTGATCAATCGGTCGTGCTCGTTGATAAATCGGCCAAAGCGAAGCTCTTGATTCATCTCATTAAAGAGCGGCAGTGGTTCCAAGTGCTCGTCTTCACGCGCACCAAGCACGGCGCAAACCGCCTATCGGAACAGCTCACCAAGTCTGGCATCCCGGCGATGGCGATTCACGGCAATAAGAGCCAAGGAGCGCGCACCAAAGCGCTTGCTGAGTTCAAAACGAACACATTGCAAGTGTTGGTTGCGACCGACATCGCAGCCCGCGGGATCGATATCGATCAATTGCCGCACGTCGTGAATTACGAATTGCCGAATGTGCCCGAAGATTACGTGCATCGCATCGGTCGCACGGGCCGTGCAGGCGCCACCGGCGAGGCGATGTCGCTGGTCATGGCTGAAGAGTTGCCGCTGTTGAAAGACATCGAGAAATTCACCAAGCAATCCATCCCAAAAATCAAGATTGACGGGTTTGATCCAAGCAAGATGGCCGACCCCGTCGCGCCGAGCTCGGAAGCGCGCGACGCCGAGTGGCAAGCGCGAGGCGGCCGACCTGCACCGCGTGGTCGCCCCGGTGGCGGTGGCGGACGCAGTGGTGGTGGCGGCTCTGCGCCTCGTGGTGGTTCGGCTGCGCCGCGCGGTGGCGCGTCCGCAGCTCCTCCGCGTGGCGGCGCATCTTCGCCCCCGCGTACGGGCGCGAGCGCACCGCGCCCAGCAAGCGGCGGTCAAAGCCGTGGTAATTCGCGCGGCGGCGGACGAGGTCGGTAAAACGCAGGGCGCAATCTCAAAGACCTCTGCACAACTACTGCGAGCCGGTGATACTTCGTCAAAAATTCGCGAAAAATCCTCACGTACCTACGTACGCTCCGGTGTTTTCGCAAATTTTTTCCTCGTCTGACCGGCTCTCGCTACGTTGTGCAGAGGTCTTTCTCATTGCGCCTCGTGCAAGCCGCGCTCGAAGCGCAGCTTCTAGCTTGATGACTGTTTGTGCGTTCAACACGGCGCAATGAGATTGCGCTCTACGACGTGGTGCATGCCGCGATCAGTCATCCACCTTGCCGCGCAGCGCCTTCGTCTGCCCGCGAATCGACTTACTCTCCAAACGTCGCTGCTTTGATGCGAGCGTCGGGCGCGTCGCGTAGCGCGTGCGCGGCGCGACTGCGACGCTTTGCACTAACTCACGCAGCCGTTCAATCGCATCCCGCTTGTTCGCCTCTTGCGTGCGCTGCGTTTGGGCTTTGATCACAAAAACGCCATCATCAGTCATCCGCGAATCGGAGAGCGCAAGCAATCGCGCCTTCACGCCGGCGGACAAACTTGAGGCGTGTACATCAAAACGCAATTGAATGGCAGACGACACCTTGTTCACGTTCTGCCCACCCGCACCCTGCGCGCGAATCGCGGTCATCTCGTATTCGGTCGGTGGGATTTCGAGGCGGGGCATGGGTGAATGGTACGAGATGCTGCGCCTCGCCCGCGTCGATCAAGTGAGCGACATCTGTACCCTGTCATTCCCGCGAAGGCGGGAACCCAGACCCGGACGTCTCCCGGGAAGAATAGCGCGCGATGCTGACTACGATGGTTTACTCGGATTGGGTCCCCGCCTTCGCGGGGATGACCGTGAGTAGTCTCGCCAATGGAAACCGATACGCTTCCACGCTTTCAGCGGTCAGGTTTCGCGATAAGCCAGACTGTTTTCTCGCCTTCGAAACGCAGACATCCTTTTGTTTGAAGCCCCAAAATGATGCGATCCACCTGCGAGGTGTCTAGCTCTTTTCTGAAGAAAGAGTGGATGGATGATTTAAGTGTCGATCGCTTGCTCGGCTTCGATGTGTTTTCGGCACAAAGATACTCATCGAAGTACTTTCGCGCTTGCTGTAGCGCCGCCTTAACCTTAGTTCCAGTTGCTGATCTAAGTTTTTCTTCGGGCTTCTCTGTAGTGCGCTGTTGAGCATCTTTTGAGGCGCCTTGTGGCGCTTCATTTTTTGTTGCCTTGACGAAGTCGATCAATGCGATTGAATCAATACGCTCGGCCTGAATTTCCTGTGATGCTAGATGCGCAATTAGCGGATCGTAGCCCTTATCTTTTGAAATGATGTGGAAATAGCCTCTCTCGTCCTGTTGAGCGAGCCTTCCAACGTAAAAGGCAATATGAAAGTCGAGCGCATTTGCTCCGTTCGCCGAAACGCGGACGTATTGGGCGCGTTGCCCGAGTTTGTGTATCGC
This sequence comes from Betaproteobacteria bacterium, assembly GCA_013298145.1. Taxonomy (GTDB): domain Bacteria; phylum Pseudomonadota; class Gammaproteobacteria; order Burkholderiales; family Casimicrobiaceae; genus Casimicrobium. The sequence goes on along the minus strand of JAAFJO010000003.1, from coordinate 525,799 downwards.
CTCAACTGCGTCGATGTCAATTCGCTTTTGGTTAGCGCCGATGAAAACAAGCAAGCGAATGTGCTCTTGATTCAGTGCATCGGTGTCAGCAAGTGATACGTTCTCGTGATCAACAAATATGTAGTTTGTTCTTGCGGTCATTTCAAAAGCCTAGTTGCTACACCCCGATCAAAGCATGCAACCTTTCATGTTGCGCTTCGAGCTCTTTTGACGTTCCCGCAATCGCAACACGGCCCTTCTCAAGTCCGGTGTGATGATCGGCGAGCGGGAGCAGGGCTTTCAAATCTTTATCGATCACGAGCATCGCGAGTTTTTCGCGCTTGAGTTCGCCGAGCGCACGCCAGATGTCGGCGCGGATGAGCGGCGCGAGTCCTTCGGTGGCTTCATCGAGCACGAGCAAGCGTGGATTGGTCATCAGCGCGCGGCCAATGGCGAGCATCTGCTGTTCGCCGCCGGACAGCGTGCCGCCCATCTGATTGATACGCTCGCCGAGGCGCGGAAAGAATGCGACGACGCGTTCAACGTTCCACGCCTTGCCGTTTTGTGAGGATGCCGTGGCGAGCAGATTTTCGCGCACCGTCAGCGTCGGAAAAATTTGACGCCCCTCGGGCACAAGGCCGAAGCCAAGTTTGCCGATCACGTGGGACGGCGCACCGGTGACAATCTTTCCTGCGAACTGAACACTGCCGCTCGTCGGAGCGAGCCAGCCCGTTAGGCATTTGATCAGCGTGCTCTTGCCCATTCCGTTACGACCCAGAAGCGTTGCTACTTCGCCTTCGCGGATGGTCAAGTTCACGTCAAACAGCACTTGGCTCGTGCCGTAGCCCGCGCACAGTTCTTTCGCTTCAAGCAAGACGCTCATGCGTTCACCTCATCGCCGAGATAGGCCGCACGAACATCGGCGTTGCTTCGAATTTCCTCCGGCGTGCCGGTGGCGATAATGCGACCGTAGACGAGCACGCTCACGCAATCGGCGAGTTGGAACACGGCATCCATGTCATGCTCAACGAGCAGCATCGGGTAGCGGCCTTTGAACGATTTCAACAGCGCGATCATGGCGGCTGATTCGCCTTGGCTCATGCCGGCGAGGGGCTCATCCAAGAGGAGCACTTTCGGTTCGGTTGCGAGCGCCGTCGCGATTTCCAACTGGCGTTGTTCGCCGTGGCCTAGCTCGCCTACGGTGCGATCTTTCGCGTCGAGCAAGCCGACTTTCGCAAGCGCCGCGAGTGACTGGTTGACCGCGTGGGTGTCGGCATGGGCGTTCGCCCAAAACCGAAAATTACTTGAAACTTTCGCGTTTGCTGCCAATAGAACGTTGTCGAGCGCAGTAAATTCTTTAGCCAGTTGAGTAATCTGATAAGTGCGTGCCAAGCCCATGTTGGCCCGGGCGACGACCGACTGAGCTGTTACGTCGTTTCCGAATAGCTCGACGCGTCCTGCATCCGGCTTGATCTCGCCTGCGAGTTGCCCGATCAGCGTGCTTTTGCCTGCGCCGTTGGGGCCGATGATCGCGTGCAGTTGACCGCTCTCAACGGTGAGCGACACATTGTCTGTGGCTTGTACGCCGCCGAAGCGCTTCACGAGGCTGGTGGTGACGAGTGCGCTCATTTCGCACCTCCGCGAAGCGATCCAAATACGCCGCGTTTGAGCAGCAACGCCACGAAGAAAATGAAGAGGCCAAGCAGAAGCATCCAGTTGCTTTTGTAATCCGGGAAAGTCGCCTCGACGAGCGTCGGCAAGATTTCTTCCAGAACGAGTAAACACACCGCGCCGACAAGCGGGCCGAACACGGTGCCGAGACCGCCCAAGATCACGATCACGATGAGCTCGCCCGAAAGCGTCCACGCGCCGTAAGAGGGTGAGGCAAACTGTGTGAGGTTTGCAAGCAACACGCCTGCAACCGCGCAAACGAGCGCTGAGAGCACATACGCGACCAACTGGTAGCGAAGTATTGGATGACCCAGCGCGAGTGCGCGACGTGAATTCGCTTTGCTGCCACGCAGAATCAAACCGAATGGCGAGAGAACAGCACGCCATGAAAGATAGAGCGCGAGCAATACCGCAGAGAACGCGAGGTAATACAGCGAGACGTTGCTCGCGATATCGAAGAGACCGAAATTGCTCCGCGCCGCGATCGTCAGCCCATCATCTCCTCCGTATTCCTTAAGGCTTACGGCAACAAAGAAAAGCATTTGCGCGAACGCAAGCGTGATCATGATGAACGCGATGCCAGTCGTGCGCAATGCGACTGCGCCGACGACGGTTGCCAATACCGCAGTGAGCGCGATTGCGAATGCAAGATGTGCCCAGCCAGAGGTGATTTCGTGGTGCATTGGAATGCCTACGCAATAGGCGCCCAGCATGATGTACATCGCGTGCCCAAGGCTCACCATTCCGCCAAAACCCAAAATGAAGTTCAAGCCGATGGCGGCGAGGGCGTAGATCAGTACTCGCGTGGCAAATTTCACATAAAAGTCGCCTTCGCTGCCCACTGCAAACGGCAGAAGCACGAAGGCCGCAAGAACGATGATTGCGACGATGGTGCGCGGCGCGCGCCAGTGGACGGAGGTAGGAAACAGATTCATCGCGTCGCTCCGGCACTCGTTGGGAAGAGCCCTTGCGGTTTGAAAGCGAGCACCAAGGCCATGAGCAGATAGATCAGCATCGACGCAATGGCGGGTCCGGCGGCATCCGCGGTGTTTCGTTCGAAAATGCTGCGCATGAGGGTGGGCATGAAAGCGCGCCCGAGCGTGTCGACCACGCCAACAATCAATGCTGCATAAAACGCACCGCGAATTGAGCCTAGGCCACCAATGATGATGACCACCAAGGTCAAGATCAACACCGGCTCGCCCATGCCAGGTTGCACTGAGACGATAGGCCCCGCCATCACGCCAGCGAGTCCCGCCAGCGCAGCACCCAATGCAAACACGAGCGTGTTCAACCACTTAATGTTCACGCCCAAGGAGGCGACCATGTGCGGGTGCGTCGCGCCCGCGCGGATGAGCATCCCAACGCGCGTTTTTTGGATCAACAAGTAAAGGCCCAACGCGACCAATAATCCTGCGCCGATGATGGCGAATCGATACGCCGGATAGGTAAAGCCCGCGATCTCGACGGTGTTCGATAACGCGTCGGGCACCTGCATGAAGATTGAGCCCGGCCCCCAGACGATTCGGATCAATTCGTTGAAAAACAAGATGAGACCGAAGGTGGCGAGCACTTGGTCTAGGTGATCCCGGGTGTAGAGTTTGGTGAGGGCGAAGCGATCCAGAAGCAAGCCAACGACGCCAGCGCCAAGCACTGCAGCGAGGAGGGCGAGTGTGAATGAGTCTGTTTTGGCGAATGCCGCCGCGCCGAAATACGCGCCTAGCATGTAGAGGGAGCCGTGCGCCAAGTTCACGAAGCTCATGATGCCGAATACAAGCGTCAAACCGGCGGCCAGCAGAAAGAGCAGTACACCGAGCTGGAGACCGTTCATCAGCTGCGAAAGAGTCAGTTGCAGTGTCATGCGCCGGTTTAGCCTCTCGGGGAAGTCGGTTCTACGGGTGTCAAAATGAATAATAGTGCGTGATTTGAGCGATTTTCAGCAAAATTTGACTCGAATTTTCGTTCTCAGGCGGCCTTGAGTCGAAATTTTTGGCCGAAACACGTTTTATTGTGCGCGATCACGTCACGTCCGCCCGACGCCGCTAAACGAAGCGGAGAACGATCAGTGTTCAAAGTTTGACGCAAACATTGCGCATTTCTGTGTAGAAGGCGAGTGAATGGCTGCCGCCTTCCCGACCGATGCCAGAGATTCCCGCGCCCCCGAACGGCGTGCGAAGATCGCGCAAGAACCACGAATTCACCCAGGCGATCCCAACGCGGATGCGGCGGGCCACGCGATTGGCACGCGACACGTCTTGCGTCCAAATGCTCGTCGCCAACCCGTACGGCGAATCGTTGGCACGGGTAATCGCTTCTTCCTCGGAATCAAAGGGTGCAACGTGGCAACAGGGGCCGAAAATTTCCTCGCGGATCACGGCTGAGGTTTCTGGAAGTCCGGTCCACACGGTCGGCTCAATCCAAGCGCCATTGGCGTAGTTTTCCGGAAGACTTGGAATACCTCCACCGGCGTGGCACGTCGCGCCATCCGCCGTGGCTTTCGCGAAATACGAAAGCACTTTCTCGCGGTGTTCACGGCTGATGAGCGGGCCAATCGTCGTGTCAGACGCGTACGGATCACCGGGCTTCAGTGATCGCGCCTTCGCTGCGAGCGCCGTCACGAATCTCTCGAAGATCGGGCGCTCAACGTAGACGCGCTCCGTGCCGAGACACACCTGGCCGCAGTTCAAAAACGTTGCTCGCGCGATTCCTTCAACCGCCGCGTCGAAATCGCAGTCGGCGAAGACGATCCCAGCATTTTTCCCGCCGAGCTCAAACGACACATCGCGCAACCCCTTGGCAGCGTTTTTCATGATCGCTTCGCCCGTTTTGCTCTCGCCCGTAAACGTGATCGCGTGGACGCCGGGATGTTGGGTCAGGAATTCGCCCGTCGCCTTCGGGCCGTGTCCATGCACGACGTTGTAGACGCCGGGGGGAACGCCCACCGCGTTCATCACCTCCGCCAGAAGAGTTGCCGTGCCAGGCGATTCTTCCGATGGTTTCACCACGACGGTGTTGCCGCATGCGAGCGCAGGGGCGACTTTCCAGGTCATCAGCAAAAGCGGAAGATTCCACGGGCAGATGACCGCGATCACGCCCTTAGGCGCGTAGGTCACGGTGTTGATCGCGCCGCGTCCATCGGGGGTTTCTGTGGTCCAGGTTTCCTGAGGCGTGCGCTGCATGAGATCAGAGAACGCAAGGAAATTGGCAGCGCCGCGCGGCACGTCGAGCGTGCTCGCGAGCGCGTAAGGCTTGCCCGTATCGGCGATCTCTGCGTCGATAAACTCTTTGCTTTTACGCCCAATTTCAGCGGCGATAGCTTGAAGTAATGCAGTTCGTTGAGAAACAGAAAAACGAGACCATTGTCCTGACAAAGCGGCGGACGCAGCGCTAACAGCGCTATTCACCAGCGCTTCGTCGGCGGATTCGATCTCGGCGACGATTTCTCCCGTCACCGGGGAAACTTTGGCGAAGCGCGCGCCATGCGTCGTAACGAATTCGCCGTTAACGAAATTTCGGATGAGTTTCATCGTAAAAAAATGAGCCCTTCGCGGGCTCATTCTTCGACTTCAGCGCGACTTAGATCGGCTTCATGTTGCACTGACCGACGTACGAATCTTGGTGATTCGTCAACGGCTTCGATACCGTGCGCAAGCTCACGCGTCCCTTGCTGTCTTTCGCCACATCGAACACATACATGTCTTGAATCGGGAACTGGTTTGCATTGAACTTGAAGTTGCCACGAATTGATTTGAAGTCTGCCGCCTTGAGCGCCGCGTGGAGCGCTTTTTTGTTGTCAACTTTCCCGCCCACCTTGCGAATGGCGCTGTCGAGCAGTTGCGCGGCGTCGTAGCTTTGCGCGGCGTATTGCGACGGAATACGGTTGTACTTCTTCTCGAAAGCCGCAACGAACTTTTGGTTCGCGTCGTTCGGGAAGTCAGGGCCCCAGAACGTGCCTGAGAGCCAGCCAAGCGCCGCGTCGCGAAGCGCGGGCAGCGTAGTTCCGTCAACGGTTGAGGCTGACATCACAGTGATCGACTTATTCAATCCCGCTTGCTGAAATTGCTTCACGAAATTCACACCCAAACCGCCTGGGTAAAACACGTAGAGCGCGTCTGGCTTTTTCGAGGCCACTTGCGCGAGCTCCGCAGAAAAATCTTGCTGGTTGAGCGGCGTGTAAATCTCGTCGATGACCGTGCCGCCTTTGTACGTGCGCTTAAAGCCAGCGATGAAATCCTTGCCCGCCTGGTAGTTGGGTGCCATCGCGATCACGTTTTTGTAGCCCTTGTCGCTTGCATATTTTCCAACGACTTCGGCTTGGTTATCGTTCTGCCACGACGTAGAGAAAAAGTAGGGCGAGCACTGTGCGCCCGCAATCGGAGATGGACCCGCATTTGAGCCGATCAGGAAGACGCCCTTGTCCGTGATCTTTTTATGCACCGCCATCATGATGTTCGAAAACGTGACGCCGGTGATGATTTGGACCTTATCTTTATCGAGCAGCTTATCGACGACCTGGTTGGCGACGTCTGGCTTGAGTTGGGAGTCTTCTTTGATGACCTGTACCGGGACACCGCCGAGCTTTCCGCCGTTTTGCTCGATCAGGAGCATCAGCGCGTCGTATTGATCCTGTCCGAGCGGTGCTTGCGGCCCAGACAGCTCTCCCACGAAGCCAATTTTTAGCTGCGCAGATGCGACGGCAGACAAGCTAAGGGCGAGGGCCGCTGCGATAAGAGTGCGTTTCATTGTTCCTCCTTGAAAATGATCTAACGCGTAATTTAACGGAAACGCGTTGATAGGGAACGTAAGAAACCCTTAAGTGAATAGGGCGCGTCTAGCGCGTCAGCGCGCTCCGCGGGCCCGACGCACGCAATGCGCCGAACGCACCTTATGCGCCTAATACGAGCTAAAGGCCCATTAAATTCGGCAGCCAGAGCGACAGCCACGGCAAATACGTCACCATCAATAGAACGATGAACAACGCCACGAAGAACGGCATCATCGCTTTGGTGATAACGCCTATTTTCAATTTCGATATCGCACTGCCAACGAAAAGCACGGAGCCCACGGGCGGCGTAATCAGGCCGATGCCTAAGTTCACCATCATGATCATGCCGAAGTGAACCGGATCGACGCCAAGCACTTTAACCACCGGTAGCAAGATCGGCGTCAGAATCAGGATGAGTGGTGACATATCCATGAGCGTGCCCAGGAAGAGAAGGAGCACGTTGATGAGCATGAGGATGACGTATTTGTTATCCGAAAATTCGGTCAGGAAAGCGGTCACTTTCAACGGAATCTGCATCAACGTCATCATGTAGCCGAATGCCGCCGCGAAGCCGATCAGGATCATGACGATCGTGACGGTTTTCACTGTGCGATGCATCAATTTCGGTAGGTCCCGCCATTTGTAGTCGCGATAAATAAACATCGTGACGAAGAAGGCCCAGACGACCGCAATCGATGCCGATTCGTTTGCCGTGAACACCCCAGAAAGAATCCCACCCAAGATGATGACCATTGTCATCAGCCCCCACAGCGCCTCGACGGTGATTTTCAGCGCCTGTGTCATCGGGATGGGCTCACCCTTAGGGAAGCCATGTTTGTGCGCCTTGTAGAGGCACAGGATCGCTAACGTGAGCCCCATCAAAAGCCCCGGCAATACGCCCGCCATGAAGAGCGCTGCGATCGATACAGAACCGCCCGCCGCTAACGAATAAAGTACCGCGTTATGGCTCGGCGGGATCAGGATCGCCTGAACCGAACCGCTGATCGTGACTGCCGTGGCGAACGGACGGGGATAGCCTTTTTTCTCCATCTCCGGGATTAATACTGAGCCAATCGACGCGGTATCCGCGACCGACGAACCGGAAATTGCACCGAAAAAAGTTGACGCCAAGATGTTGACGAGCGACAAACCGCCTCGAATAAAGCCCACCAGCACACCCGCGAACGCGACCAAGCGCCGCGCCATGCCGCCTTCCGCCATGATCGCGCCTGCGAGCACAAAAAACGGAATGGCGAGCAAGGAAAACTTGTTGACGCCCGCGGCGATCTGAATCATCACCGCGTCAAGCGGGATATCGATCCAAAGCGCGCCAACGAGGGCTGCGAGCCCGAGCGCATACGCGACCGGTACGCCGATCATCATGAGAACAACAAAACTGCCGATGAGTACGAAGGCGTCCATTAGTGGGCCCCCTCAGCCGGTACGCTGTCATCTTCAAAGCGCATCAATTTGCGATGGGCTTGCGAGCCGATGAATCGGCGTTCGAGCACAAACAAGATCGTGATTGCAGCGCCGATGGGGAGCGATGCGTAGGTTACGCCTACGGGGAGCCAGGGTAGCTCGCTCACCGACTGTTGCATCGTGCCGATAGAGAGTTTCGTGCCGTAGTATGCGACGAATCCGCAGGCGAGCAACATCAGGCCATCAACAACCCACGCGCAGAACGTCTCTCCCGTAACCGGCAATCGATCAGTGAGCATCGTGACTGCGATGTGGGCGTTAGCGCGATACGCGGCGGCGGCACCGATAAAGGTGAACACCATCATCAGTAGGATTGCGATGGGTTCCGGCCACTGCGAGCCTGTACCGAGCACATAGCGTGTGAACACCCCCCAGGGGATGATGAGCGACATACCGGTAATAGCGATGCCCGCTGCCCAAATACAGAAAAGGTAGAGGCGGTCGAGAAAGGAGACGAAGCTTGTTTTCATCGGCGAGGCAGGCGAGAGCAGATAGAAAAAACGCTACGACCGCGGCTTTATGGCAGTCGTAGCGTTGACGGACGGATTCGTTACTTAACGTCCGCGATACGCTTCATCAAATCTGCGTAGTTTGCGCCGTACTTCGCACGCACCGGTGCGGTTGCATCGAAAAATGGCTTGTTGTCGATGTTGATGAACTCCACACCCTCGGCCTTCAACTTCGTGGTGTAGTCGGCCACTGCGGCATCCCACAACTTGCGCTGCTCCATCTGCGCTTCACGACCCATACGCTTCACCAGCGCTTGGTCAGCAGGCGAGAGCTTGTCCCACGCCACTTTCGACATCACCAAAATCTCAGGGATGATAAGGTGATTTGTTTGCGTGTAGTACTTCGCGCCCGCTTTGAAGTGATTCGCGGTGAAGAGGCTTGGTGGATTGTTTTCTGCGCCATCGATCACACCGGTTTGTAGCGCGGTAAACACCTCGCCGTAACCCATGGAGATACCGTTTCCACCCATCGCGTTCATGGTGTCAACGAAGAGGGGGTTGCCCATCATGCGAACCTTTTGACCTTTGAGGTCTTCCGGCTTACGTACTGGCTTTTTCGTATAGAGGCTACGCGATCCGCCGTCCATCCATGCCAAGCCCACTAGACGAGCTGACGAAGCAGTTAACTTGTCGAGCAGATCCTGGCCAATCGGCCCGTCGATGACAGCACGCATGTGCGCGATATCGCGGAACACAAACGGCATGTTGAACACGTTCACTTCCGGCACCACTGGACCGACGGGGCCTAGCGAGGTGCGCAGAATTTGGATCGCACCGACTTGCGTCTGTTCGATCATTTCTTTTTCGCCACCGAGCACGCTGCCTGGGAACATCTGGAACTTGATGCGGCCTTGTGTCGCTGCGTCAAGCTTCTTGCCCATGTTCTCTACCGCGACGACGGTAGGGTAACCGGCCGGGTGAACGTCGGCCGCCTTCATCGTTTGGGCGCTCACACTCAGCGCCAGCGATCCAAAGATCAGCGCGGCGAGTTGGCGCGTTTTTAACGTGATGGGTAATTGTTTCATCTGTTGCCTCCTTTAAATGAATCAAAAAATTGTCGATGACTGATGTGACGTGCGCTCGCAAATACTCGAGTGCTAGGTTGCGAATTTTGGTTCTTCGCGCCCCTTGACTCCTGGGTTAACCGCAAAAACGCAACCGGCAAGTGGTTGATCTGAGAGATCAATGCCGTCTGGCCGAATGCTGGTAACAAACAGTGTGTCGAAGTTTGCGCCACCAAATGCGCACATGGACGGTTTTTTTACCGGAAGTGGAACGCTGCGGTCCAGCTTCCCACCTGGCGTAAATCGGTAGACCGCTCCGCCGTCGTTTGCGCAGATCCAGTAGCAGCCGTCGGCGTCAATTGCGGCGCCGTCTGGGCGCCCATTGAGCGCTTTGAAGTCGGCAAACACCCGTGGGCGTGAGGCGTACCCGGTGCCGAGGTCATAGTCGCACACCCATACGGTTTGAACGGAAGGATGGGAATCGGATACGTACATGCTCCGCCCATCCAATGAGAACGCCAGGCCATTTCCAACGATAACCGAAGGTTCAAAAAATCGCTCGATGCGGTTGCCTTTCAGACTCAGAAACGCGCCAACTGACTTGCCAGCAGACATATCGCTGAACATTGTGCTGCATACAAAACGCCCGCGCGGATCGCATCGCCCATCGTTACACCGCATTCCCGGAATGGCGTGCTCCACTGGGGTCTTGCTAATTGACCGGATATCACCTCCTGCCAGGAGTTCAAGGCGTTCGATGGCAGTCTCTTGCGCCGCAACTACCGAGCCGTCGAGACCCAACGCGATCGATCCGACCATTTCCGGCAGCAGCCACGATTGATGCTCGCCACTGCGCATCTCCCACCGATGGATCGTTTTGAACACGATGTCCACCCACCAAAGCGCTCCCGCTTGATGATCCCAAACGGGAGACTCGCCGACGGCGCAAGGTTTTTCGTAGACCAGTTCAGGAGTGCTCATCGACGCGTCGCTACTTCGGCGGGTACGGACCAAACTTCACGAAGCCACCGCCTTGGTAGATCGCGGCTGGATCGGCGGGGTCAAGTGGCGGTGTTTTCATCACTTCGTCGCGGAACTGCTCTGACGAATCGGCTGGCTGCCAGCCAAGAAAACTTGCGTGACTGTTATCCCACCAGCGCGGTGAGTTATCTGACGCGCCATAGACGACCGTATGTCCGACCTTAGGGGCGGCGATACAGCGTGCGATCAAGGCTTCGAGGTCATCGTAGCTAAGCCAAGTGCTCAACATACGTCGGTCAAGCGCTTTAGGGAACGATGAGCCGATCCGGATGCACACCGACTCAAAGCCGTATCTGTCGAAATAGAAGCGGGATAGCAATTCGCCAAACGCTTTGCTCACGCCGTAGTTACCGTCCGGACGCATCGGCGCGCTTTCGTCGAGCAGGTCAGCTTGCTTGTGAAAGCCGATCACATGGTTTGAACTTGCAAAAATAATACGCTTCACGCCCGCAATCCGCGATGCCTCATACAGGTTGTAAACGCCGCGAATATTGGCGTTGAGGATGGGTTCGAAGGGGCCATCAAGCGACATACCCCCCAAGTGGATGATCATATCGACCCCCGCTATCATATGGGCTACGGCTTCAAAATTGCCAAGATCGGATTGATCAATTTCCTCGCCTGATATCTCAGCTACAAGCGGGATCACATCGGAAATACGAACAATCTCCGCGTATTTTGCGAGCCTGGGTCTCAAGACTTTTCCAAGGCTGCCGCCCGCACCGGTCAGCAGAATCCGCTTCAACTTCATCCGAGCCTCCTAATTGTCCGATATCATACAACAACTTGCGGCGGAGGCGCTCAACGCGTCTACGACATTGCAGCCGCCTGGACCAACGATAATCAAGCGCATACACGCCGTCACCCAAGCGACGAAAAGATCAAACGGATATGTCAGTTATCACCGCAGCGCGCCCGCCCAGACGAAGTCTTGCGCAAGATTTACTTGTTTTGATGGACGAGAGGATTCGCACCGGCCACTACGCCCTCGGCGGGCGAATGCCCACCGAATCTGAATTGATGTTGGAACACGGTGTGAGTCGAACCGTTGTGCGCGAAACGCTGTCAAGGCTACAGCAGGCGGGACTCGTCATTACGCGTCATGGTATTGGAAGCTTTGTCACAGAGGAGCTGCCTCGGGACACAGGCTTCAATATCTCGCCCGCTGAGATTGAAACGATTTTGGATGTGTTGCATCTATTGGAATTGCGGGCAAGTCTTGAAACAGAAACGGCTGGGTTAGCTGCGGCCAGGCGAACCGACGCTCAAGTCGCGCAGATGTACCAGGCGCTTAAGGAGTTCGAAGAAAGTGCGCGCGGTGACGTTGACACCGTTGACGCAGACTTCAAGTTCCATCTCGCAATTGCCGAAGCAACACAGAACCCGCATTTCTATAGTTTGATGCGACACCTAGGCACCACGGTGATCCCTCGAGCGCGGCTCAACTCACCAAAAATTGTCATGGAAGACAAGCTGGCTTACTTAGAGCGCGTCAATCGAGAGCATAGAGAGATCTGTGATGCAATTGCGCGCGGAGACACAGAGTCCGCGAGAGCTGCGATGCGTTTGCATCTTATCAACAGCCGTGAGCGACTTCGTCGCGCCGCAGAGGCGGACGCAGCTGCCGCTAGCGCCACGAAATAGTCGAGCCCGGCACGGGCTCAGACATCCGGCCCCGGATGCTGAGGCTTTGCGCGCCAGACCCTCTCAAAATCTAATGTGACGTTTCGCTTCGGCTAAGTATGACCGTGAGCGGCGTCTAGCGGATGCCTGCGCGGCTCCGTCCCACGATGACTAGCAGAGGCGCTCGGTGACGTGTGAGCGTATTGTTTGCGACGTTCACTAAACCCGTGGACACCACATCACTCCAGCGGAAAACTCCCAAACTTGAGACGCGCAGCCCGTCCAACGTAGGCGTGCCCGTCAGCGCTATTCAGAGCTCTCGATTCAATCGACAGACCATCGTCCGTTTAGAAAGGGGATGGGCTACGTGTGGTTTGTCCTCTGATTCCTTCGAATGAATTCACCGCGGATGAACATCGATACCGCACACATGTCGCCGTTAAACGACAGTATTCATCGGTTATCAGTTGTAAGATGTATGATGACTATGCTATGCTCGGCTACGAGAGTTGGGCTGTGGTGCACGCTACTGGAGGACGGTCGCCGTTGAGGGCGAACGCTACGTGAGTGGAAACAAGGCAAGGCAGAACAGCCGATGCTGTTTTCCGCTCGCGGTGGCGACGACCGTGATGGCTAACACGTTGCATCACAGCGCTCTTAGGAAGCACGAAACATAAGGCATCAACATAGGAGGATCGCCCCGTGAGTAGACCCCATTCGCTGCGCTTGTCGCCGCTCGCCCTCGGACTTTTAATCGCGTGGGGGCAAGCCTCAGCGCAACAAGCCACTGCACCATCGGCGCCAACAACACCAACGACTCCGAGCGCAGCAAATACACCCCCTAACTCAGGTGCTGATGCGGCCGTGCAGCCGAGTAAGGTTGAGGCGATCGTTGTAACCGGATTTCGCGCATCGCTTGAAAGTGCGATGAATGCAAAGCGTGAAGAGACGGGTATCGTCGATGTCATCAAGGCCGAAGACATTGGCAAGTTCCCGGATACCAACCTTGCTGAATCGCTCCAACGTATTCCGGGCGTAGTGATTGATCGGGATGCGGGTGAGGGTCGGAACATTACTGTTCGCGGTTTGGGCTTGGATTTCACACGTGTTCGAATCAACGGAATCGAGGGGCTCGCTACCACGGGCGGCACTGATAGCTCCGGCGGAAATAACCGTTCACGCGGCTTCGACTTCAACGTTTTCGCAGCAGAACTGTTTAACTCCATCACGGTTCGTAAGAGCGCGTCGGCGGATGTCGATGAGGGATCGCTTGGCGCAACCGTAGACCTCCAGACCGCGCGCCCATTTGATTCCAAGGGATTCCGCGCCGCATTCTCAATCAAAGAGCGCTACAACGATCTATCGCAAAAGACTGCGCCTCGCGCCGCATTCTTACTTTCAAACACATGGGCGAACGGAACGTTTGGCGCACTAGTTTCAGGAGCTTACTCTCAGCGTCAAACGCTCGAAGAGGGCTTCAGCACAGTTCGCTGGGACAACGGCCCCTCATCCGGGGGGTGGTGCGCACCGCAAGGCTTGACTGCAAATCCAAGCACGTCAACAACCACCACGTGCGGACCCGCTGCGCAAAATGTAGCGCGTTTGCCTGCGTCAACCTCCGCCACTGATGCGTATAACCAGGCGAGCCTCGCGAGTAACTTCCATCCGCGGCTTCCTCGCTACGGGCGCCTGACACACGACCAAGACCGGCTCGGCCTCACGGGCTCCGTTCAGTGGCGCCCCCGCGCTGGAACGCTGCTGACCTTAGACATGATGTATTCGAAGCTCGATGCAACACGCCAAGAAGACTTCCTTCAAGCCCTGTCATTTAGCCGGACTGCGGCGCAAGGCGGAAAACCGCAAACGAGCGTTGTTTCCGCTCAATACGCAGCCAACGGCGGGCTGCTGCGTGGTGTGTACAACGGCGTTGATATTCGCGCGGAATCGCGCTTCGACAAACTCACAACAGAGTTTACGCAGCCGACACTTACGTTCGAACACTCCTTCTCAGACACGCTAAAGCTGACTGCAAAGCTTGGTCGCGCTGACTCGAAGTTCCGAAACCCAATTCAGACCACGACCACGCTCGATGCGCTTAACGTGAACGGCTACGAGATCGACTTTCGCGGTAACGACAGACTTCCCGCGATCAAGTACCCGTTTGATGTGACCCAGCCAGGCGGTGTATTGACGCTAGTGTCGGTGCCTACAGTAGCATCGGGCACACAGCCGAGTACGATTGCCAACACCACTGCAAGTGAAATTCGGATTCGACCCCAGGGTTCGAACAATCGCAATGATGTCGCGCAACTCAACGTGGCTTGGGAGGCTAACGATAACTGGACGGTTAAATTTGGTCCCGACTTTAAGAAATACTCGTTCGATACTTATGAGTTCCGCCGGGTCAATCAGAACGACACAGTCTTCGCGCCGCCTGCAGGTACGTCAGTTGCGAGCTTAACTACAACGCTGACAGGTTTCGGGCGCGGGTTGAATCTTCCGGCTGGGACGCCAACGTCGTGGGTGATTCCCAATTTGAACGCGATTGCACAGGCCTACAACATCTATTGCAATTGCATTATCAGCGGTCCGGCAGGCGGCCCTGGGGACTTCACCTTGTCCTCAATTACCAACGGTAACGCGCGAGGAAACAACCGTGGCGTGACTGAGACCGACACGGGTGGCTGGTTCATGGCGGACTACAACGCACGCCTGTTTAACCGACAAGTTCGCGGAAACATCGGCGCTCGCTACGTTCAAACAAAGGTGTCTGCGTACGGCTATCAAGCCGCAGGCGGCGGTGCGCTCGTGACAGTCGATCACTCCTACGATGATTTCCTGCCGTCGGCAAATATTGCAATTGACGTGACGAAAGATTTCGTAGTGCGATTGGCGGCCGCTAAGGTAATGACTCGTCCGCAGCTCGGCTTTTTAAGCCCTGGCGGTTCGATCAGCACCACTGGTACGCTTTCGGTAACCAGTGGAAATCCGCTGTTGAAGCCGTTTCGCGCGAAGACGCTTGATGCAAGCTTCGAGTGGTATTTTGGGAAGAATGCACTCCTTGGTTTGGGCTTGTTCCACAAAGATATCAACACTTACATCCAAAACTTGCGTGTGAACGTTCCGTTCAGTGAGACGGGATTGCCGCTTTCGCTTCTGCCGTCGAACTTCAATGGCAGCGAAGTGTTCCAGGTGACGACCCCAGTCAATACCCCCGGCGGCAAACTTAACGGCTTTGAGATTAACTATCAGCAACCGTTTACGTTCCTGCCAGGTGAATTTAAGAACTTCGGAATTCAGGCGAACTACACGTTTGTTAAAAGTCGGATCAACTACCAGATTTCGCCAACGAGCAATACAACCATCACGGATGACCTGCTGAACTTGTCGCCACGTTCGTACGGCGCCACGCTCTATTACGATAACGGTCGTTTCAGTGCGCGAGTGACGGGCACCCACCGTAGTGCATTCCTGACGCGCGTTCCTGGACAAAACAATAACGATGTTGAAGGCAAGAACAAAACCTTTAACGTTGATGTTTCGATGTCGTACAAATGGAACGACAAGCTTGAGTTCACTTTGGAGGGCGCGAACCTTACCAATCAAGCGAACGACCAATTTGTGAGCCGTGATCGAAACGGCGTTGTAGTGAACAACGTCACCGGCCGCGAATACCTCGCGGGGTTCCGCTATAAGTTCTAGCGCGAGCCTAGGTCAGTCAGGCGGCCTAGGTTGGTAAATGAACGCCGCGCTCCAGGTGACTGGAGCGCGGTATTTTTTTGGAGTCTAACCAGTGAAAAAATGCGGAAACATTCTTGGCGTTACCGGCGCAATCGCGACATTTCTCCTCGGTGTCTCAACAACGGTGAGCGCAGAAAAAATGAATGAAAATCAATCGGTCGCAATTGCAACTGTTGCACCCGCGCGCGTCGTGCTGGTGGGCGACTCGACTCTGGCAACGCGAACAGGCTATGGTGATGCCCTCTGCAAACTTTTTACTGTAGAGGTGGAATGTGTCAACTTGGCGCGTGGCGGGCGTAGTTCAAAGAGCTTTCGCGCAGAGGGCTTGTGGGACAACGTGCAGACGATTCTTTCCCACAATCGAACAAGCCGAAGTCCGCGAACGTCATTTGTGCTGATTCAATTTGGCCACAACGACCAACCTGGCAAACTCGGTCGCTCCACCGATCTCGCAACCGAGTTTCCGCTCAACATCTCTCGCTACGTGGAAGAGGTCCAAACGGGCGGCGGACGGGCGGTTTTAGTGACGCCACTGACGCGTCGCAGCTTCAAGGACGGTACGCTTCAGAATGATTTACGCCCATGGGCTGAGTCGGTAATCAAGATTGCGCATGATAAGTCGGTCGCAGTGATCGATTTGAATGCGAAAAGCTATGCGGCTGTAGCGGCGATGGGCAGCACGGAGGCAGATACGCTTGCTGAGGAGCCGCGACCTCAAGCGCCCGTACCGGATGGGGTTAAAACCCGATTCGACTATACGCATCTCGGTGCAAAAGGTGCGGCACTTTTTGCAAAAATCATGGCAGAGGAGATCAACATATACGTGCCCGCGCTCGCTACGTATCTTCGCCGTTAGCCGGTCAGGCGTATCGATTCCTAGCGGTGGCGCTTGCATTTCCTGCGTTGGGCGTTCACGCGGGACCATGAATGTGGATCTCGCAGTATTTGCTTCGAACGAGTCGCAAGAGGGCCCTTTGTGCCAGCAAGCGATTTGAGCGCTCCTCTAGGGCTTCCAATCGCTGAACACATCGGCTAGTGTGTAGCGAGCAGCGTCGGCGCTGCTTAACTGTCGGCGCTTGACGTTTCCTGGTTTTGATGCGCCTGGTCCGTGGCTGCGATACTCAAAAAAGCGTGAATCCTCGGGTAAGAAGACGGTTCGTGTTGGTCCGCTTTTCTGCAGCCCAGTCATCGACCACCAGCCGACCTCCGCGATATGGTCATCCATGAAACACTCAATGAAAACGCTACTGCCGACCGCGTTTGGATCAGCATATCGACCATCTGGGAAAGTTACGGCTGGATGCCACGGGCGTCCTAATGCATGCGAGTTGGCGGGCACTTGAGCGTTTTCTCGAATAAGTTTGCAATGCAGAAATAGAAGGCCGTGGCGCTCTTGCAACTGCGTGCTTGGCGCCGTGACGTATCCGTGTGGCGCAACGTTGGGCTTACGCCGTGGTCGGCTCACAATCTCACAAGCTTCGAACACTGCCTGTCCTGCGCCAAAAATGAAATCTACATTTCCGCTTACGCAACAGTCCCTGAAATAGCTGCGTCCAGCATCGACAAATAGGGTGTCTTGGTATCCGGTCATTGACACGTTTCGCAGCACCGCTTTGTCGGACCCGCTTGCGAGCATAAGCGCAACTGCCTGTGGATCATTCGTGTAGCTGGGATCGGTGGGCGACTTCGCATCATTCGAGAGATAGTCAAAACTGTTCTCAATGGTGAGGCTCGATGCTGCGAATCCGGGGGCACGCACCGTAAGCGTTGCGCAGCCGTAGGTCGTCCATGTTCCCACGCCCGATGGACGCGTCTGCCCTGCATACGCATCGAAACTTATGAAGGTGGATTCGCGCTCCTCGCCAATGAGATGAACGTTTGATTTTCGAATTTCAAGCTTCTCGCGATAGCGTCCCTTGCGGATTGCAATGCGCCAAACGCCATGCGCATGTTGATCGGGGACTGCGTCTAAAGCCTGTTGTAGCGTGCGAAAGTACGGAACCCCACGGATGAGCGCACCTGCTGGACCGGAGAATTTTTCATCCACGACAGCGTTCGTACACGAACGGGCTCGGGGCGTGTCGTCGGATGTGGGCAGCCAGGCGCATCCGCCCAGGATGGAGCTCATTGCGAGCGCGGCGGGTGTGGTGAAACAGCGTCGGCGTGTGGTGTGCATAGAGTGAGCCTGAATATAGAGAAGTGCGCATAGTAAGATGTCAGACATCCTATAAGTATGCTATATTTCGTTTCGTCGTCCGAACTACAAAAAAGCTTGGCGGACACTGACGAGATAAGGAGCGAGTGTGGTTCATGGCCGTGTAGCAGGTGGTGTCAGCCACGCTCAGCGCGCGCGATCTCTCAAAACGGGGGGGCAACGCTGTGTATGAGAATCGACGTATTGGTTTTATGTACGTGTTGCCCTTTGTAATCGGGGTCGTACTGTTTAAGCTGTTTCCGTTCGTGATGTCGTTCGCGTTGTCTTTCACGCAATACGACCTGATTGAGCCGCCGAAATACATCGGTGTTGAGAACTATCGTGAGATCTTCACGACGGACAAGCTTTTCCCGAAGTCACTCAGCGTAACCCTGATGTTCGTGGTGCTGACCGTTCCGCTGCGGCTAGCGGCTGCGCTCATGGTTGCGCAAATCTTGAACTTCAAGTTGCGTGGGATCAATTTTTTCCGTTCTGCTTTTTATCTGCCTTCCATTCTCGGTGGCTCCATCGCTGTAAGTATTTTGTGGCGCTTTATCTTCTCTCGCGATGGTTTGATTAACCAAATCATTGTGGCGCTGGGCGGTACCCCCATCCTTTGGCTCGCCAACGAACAGTACTCGCTGTGGACGATTGTGCTCCTCAACGTCTGGCAATTCGGCTCATCGATGGTGATCTTTCTAGCGGCGCTGCAAAACGTTCCGCAATCGCTATACGAGGCAGCTGCGATGGACGGCGCGGGCAAAGGGACAGTGTTTTTTCGCATCACAGTGCCGTTAATTACACCGGTGATCTTCTTTAATCTCGTGATGCAGACCGTTCACGCGTTTCAAGAATTTAACGGCCCGTATATGGTGACCGAGGGCGGCCCGCTGCACTCAACCTATTTACTTTCGCTCTACATCTACGAGCAAAGTTTCAAGCTATTCAATTTGGGCTATGGCACCGCGCTTTCGTGGGTTTTGTTTGTCCTCGTCGCCGCACTGAGCGCAATTGCCTTCTATTCGTCTAGGTACTGGGTGTACTACGCCGGTGAAAAGGAGGGCAAATGAGCGCAGTTGCCTCGCAGGGATCCCCCCATTTTGATAGCTCGGTGGATCAATATCAGATCCGCAGAGACCGGATCAACGCTGTCATCCGATACGCCCTTTTGATTGCCGTCGGTTTGGTAATGCTCTACCCGCTCATCTGGTTGATCGGTGCTTCTTTCAAAACCAATGCTGAAATCTTTACGCAGGTGGGATTCTGGCCTTCGAAATTCGAGCTGGAGCCCTATGTCAAGGGCTGGAAGACGAGTACCGAGTACACATTCACACGCTATTTTGCGAACTCATTCCTGATAGTCATTCCGCGGATTATCGTAACGGTGATTTCCTGCGTGCTGGTGGCTTATGCGTTTGCGCGCTTTGACTTTTTTGGCAAAAAGATACTTTTTGCCATCATGGTCGCCACGATGATGCTGCCGCAAATTGTGCTGCGCATTCCCCAATACATCATGTTTCAGCAATTTGACATGATTGATTCATACGCGCCGCTCGTGTTGCCGTCTGCATTCGCGACGGACACCTTCTTCGTGTTCATGCTTGTGCAATTTTTACGAGGTATTCCGCGTGACATGGAAGAGGCGGCGCAGATGGACGGTTGCAATTCGCTCCAGATGCTTTGGTACATCATCGTGCCCCTGCTTAAACCGGCGATCATTTCTGTCATCGTCTTTCAATTTATCTGGACGATGAACGACTTTATTGGCCCTCTGATTTATCTCTCAAGCGTCGAGAAATACCCCGTGTCGCTCGCGTTGAAGCTGAGTATTGGTGCCACAGAAGAGGTTGAATGGAATAGCGTAATTGCGATCTCGGTACTCGCATTAGTGCCATCGGTGGCGGTGTTCTTTGCTGCGCAGAGGCACTTCGTTGACGGCGTCGCGAGTACGGGCCTTAAGGGCTGAACCTAACGCAAACTATACGGAACGAGCAACATGGCAAGTGTCACACTGAATAAGATCGCGAAGGTTTATCCAAACGGCTTCAAAGCGGTTCACGAAATTGACTTCAAGATCAACGACGGCGAATTCGTCGTACTTGTTGGACCGTCTGGTTGCGCGAAAAGCACGTTGCTGAGAATGGTGGCCGGCCTTGAAAGCATCACCGCAGGTGAGCTAGTGATCGGCGACAAAGTGGTGAATCGATTGCCCCCAAAAGAGCGCGGCGCTGCGATGGTGTTCCAAAACTATGCGCTGTACCCGCACATGAAAGTTCGCGACAACCTCGCGTTTGGGTTGAAGCTCCAAGGATTGCCAAAACCAGAGGTTGAAGCACGGGTGAACGACGCCGCGAGACTCTTGGAAATTGAGCCGCTTCTCGATCGATATCCGCGACAGCTCTCCGGTGGGCAGTCGCAGCGCGTTGCAGTGGGGCGTGCGATCGTGAAGAAGCCGCAGGTCTTCCTATTTGATGAGCCGCTATCAAACCTTGATGCAAAGCTGCGCGCCTCGATGCGCGTACGAATTACCGAGTTGCATCAGCAATTAAAAACAGCAGGTCAGCCGTGCACCGTGATTTACGTCACACATGATCAGGTCGAAGCGATGACTATGGGTGAGCGCATTTGTGTCCTCAAAGAGGGGCGTATTCAGCAGTTCGACACGCCATCGATGCTCTACAACGAACCTGCTAACACCTTCGTTGCTGGTTTCATCGGCTCGCCTGAGATGAATATGCTCGATGCGCGCTTGACTGTGTCCGATGGTCAGGCATCTGCCAAGCTTCTCGGGGCAAGCACGTCGTTTTCCTGGCAAGGCTTGTCTACGCTGACTGATGCCGCCGTGACGCTCGGATTGCGTCCTGAGAACGTACTTGTCAACGCAAGTGATGCGACTGGCGTCATGTGGCTTGATTCTGAGCTGAGTCACATCGAATACATGGGTAGTGAAGTATTCGCGTACTTCAAGGTTGGGGGCACGGCCATCACCAGTCGTGTTCCCGCGAGCCAAAGCGGTGCGCTCGCGTCGTTAAAGCGTGGTGACCGTCTTCGTGTGGGCCTTGAGATTTCGCATGCGCACTGGTTCGACGCAGCCGGTGGGTTCAATCTTAAAAGGCAGCACTAAACGACGCGTCGGGTTGAAGGAATACACATGAAATTTTCTGTTCAAAAATTGTCTGCGGCGCTTGCGTGCGCGAGCTTAGTGTCTGCGGGCATGTTTGCAAACGCCGCTGCGCAGGAATTGCGCTTCTCTTGGTGGGGAGGCGGCGAGCGCCACGAAGCAATGCTCAAGGCGTCGAAGCTGTTTGAAGCGAAAAATCCTGGCGTAAAGATTAAGGCCGAGTACTCCGGCTTCCAGGGTTATCAGGAGCGACTTTCAACCCAGATTGCGGGTCGTAACGAGCCCGACGTGATGCAGCTCAACTGGGCTTGGTTGTCAGCATTTTCCAAAGGCGGAGACGGCTTCTACGATCTACGTAAAAGCGCCGCCTCGATGAAGTTGACAGACTTCACAGATCAAGACCTAGCGCTCACCACAATCAACGGAAAACTGAACGCTATGCCCGTTGGATTTGCAGCTAGGATCTTTTACTGGAATAAGTCGGCGTTAGCTAAAGCGGGAGTCCAGCCTCCAAAAAATTGGGACGAGCTCTTTACAGCTGGTAAAGCATTTCGCGCGAAAGTTGGTGACAAAGGCTACCTGCTTGATGGCAATCTCTACGATCTAATTCTTTTGAGTCACGCGTACGCATACCAAAAACACGGCACGCCCTACATCGATCCGAAGACAGGAAAAATTGCGATGAGTGCGGCGGCGCTCAAAGACTGGGCAGCGTTTTACAAGCGTTTGCAAGACGAGAAGATTGTTACGCCGCTGCCGTATCGAGCTAGCCTAGGCGGCGTTGAGAAGCCAGTGGAGCAACAGCCTGATTGGGTGAATGGCAACTGGGCTGGTGTGTACACCTGGGATTCAACAGTTCGACTCATTGGCAGCACATTGCCGAGCAAGGGACAAGAGCTTGATGTCGGCGACTTTCTCACGCTACCAGGCGCTAAAAATTCAGGCATGTTTGGACGATCATCGCTTGTCTATGCTGTCTCCAAACGTAGCAAACATCCTGAACTCGCAGCGAAGTTTGTCAACTTTGTTTTGACTGACCCAGAGGCAGTTCGGATCATCGACATGTCGCGCGGTACGCCCGCATCGTTGAGCGCATTCCAGCAGCTCCAAAAAGAAGATCGACTTCGCCCGATAGAGCTCAAGGCCTACGCGCGGATTTCAACGCAGCAAAAAGCGGGTGCGATTTCGCTCCCAGCCGCGCAGCTTGAGCACCCCCGTGTTCAGAAATTCATGCGCGAAGTGTTTGAGCAAATCGGCTATGGAAAGATCAGCGCCGATGAAGCTGCAAAGCAGCTCAGCGAGCAAGGTTCAACCATTCTCCAACGCCTCTAGTGCGTGTCGGTAAGCAGTTCCTAGCAACGTGAACAAGCCCTAGATTCACCGAAAAAAAGCTATGCCAAAGAATACAGTTCACGAGTTGAAGTTCAACGTGTACGCAGATCGCGACACTGGCGCAACCGTCACGCAACTCACACCTCAGGATGTGGTTTGCCACCGAAATTACTTCTACCAAAAGTGCTTTTCGAACGATGGGTCGAGGTTGCTATTCGCGGGTGAATTCGATGGGCGTCGCAATTACTACATGCTCAACTTCGCGGAGAAAACAGCTCGGCAGCTCACTGAAGGCGACGGTGAAAACGCATTTGGCGGATTCCTCAGCCCCGATGACAAATTGCTCTATCTGGTAAGAGGAGGGCGTTCGCTCATTCGTGTTCACCTTGATTCACTGGCCGAAGAGATTGTTTACACGTCACCCGCCGATTGGGTAAGTTACGGGACTTGGGTGGCTAACAGTGCATGCACCAAGCTCGTGGGCATCGAGATATCGAAGGAGGATTGGTTCCCTCTGTCTGACTGGAAAAAATTCCGCGAGATGTTTCTCCGGAAGCCGCGCTGCCGCTTGATTCGTATCGATCTGGCAAGTGGCGAGCGCACCGTTATTCATGAAGAAAAGCTCTGGCTCGGCCATCCACTGTATCGACCGGGTGATGACAACACCGTTGCGTTTTGTCACGAAGGGCCGCACGACATGATCGATGCGCGGATGTGGTTCATCAACGAAGACGGTACCAACATCCGCTGCGGCAAACCGCATGAACACGGAGAAAGCTGTACGCACGAATTTTTTGTACCCGACGGTTCAAAAATGATTTACGTTTCCTACAAGGAAGGCGATCCGAATCGCTATATCCGCTCGCTCGATCCCACGACGCTTGATGATCAACTTATTATCACGATGCCCCCTTGCTCGCATCTGATGAGTAACCATACCGGCACGCTCATTGTCGGGGATGGCTGCGACACGCCCGCCGACGTCAGCAATACTTCAGCGCATATCGTCGAACCCAATCCCTACTTGCACGTGTTTGATACGCGTGATCGTTCGTCTAGAAAAGTCGCGCGGCACGACACGTCTTGGGACGTTGTCAAGGGTGACCGACAGCTTACGCACCCACATCCTTCGTTTTCTCCCGACGAGAAGTCGATTCTCTATTCCTCGGATTGCAACGGCAATACCGCGCTGTTCCTAGCGTCTCTATAGTGAAGATCCTCGCGCGCTATTTCAAATCAGCGCGAGGGGCGCTGTTTATCACTTGTGCCACGCTCGCATCCTCCTGCGCGGTGGTTGACGGAGGCGTACAAAACGTAACTAGCATGAGCGCAGTAGCGAATGCTGCGCGGTCAAACACGACCGATGCTGGGTGGGCGGGGTACGCTGAGCCCGTGACAGGCGGGGCTCTCGCCAGCATGCAGAGAACCTACACCGTGCGTAACCGTCGCGAGTTGGTAGCGGCACTTGCTGCTCACGACAAGGCTCTCGCGCACGAAGCGAAGATTGTTCGTATTGATGGCGTGATCGACCTTAGCGTCGATGATTCCAACCTATCGCTCACTGAATCCGACTACAAAGATCCTGCATTTAGCTGGGATAAGTATGCTGCGGCTTTTTCGCCCGCCACGTGGGGTAGAAGCAAGCCCGAAGGCTCGCAAGAGATTGCGCGACAACAGTCTGCGCGGAACCAAGAAAAAGTGGTGCTGATTCGCGTAGGGTCAAACACGACGTTGGTGGGAGTGGGTGAAAAGGCGATATTGAAGAACGGTAGCTTGATGCTTCTCGATGTTGAGAACGTGATCATTCGTAATCTCGCTTTTGAGGACGCGTACGATTACTTTCCGGCGTGGGACCCAGCGGATAACGGTCACGGCGAATGGAATGCGGCTTACGACAATATCTCCGTGGTGAATTCGCGCCGAGTCTGGATCGACTTTTGTACGTTTAGCGATGGCCTCCGCCCTGATCGGCTGAACAGAACGTTGCTGGACCGGCCAATGCAGTTTCACGACGGATTGGTTGACGTAATCCGAGGCTCAGATTTAGTCACGATCTCGAATAGCCATTTTCGCGATCATGACAAAGGGCTCTTGATCGGTAACAGTGACTCGCGGAAAGACGACGCGGGCCGTTTGCGCGTCACACTCCACAACAATTGGTTTGAGAATGTGAAAGAGCGCTCCCCACGTGTTCGTTACGGACAGGTTCATGTGTACAACAATTTGTACACGGCGACCATAGGCGCTGATTACGATTACGGGTACTCAATTGGCGTTGGCATCGGCTCGAGCATCTTCGCTGAGGCGAACGCATTCATTTTAGAACGTCATGGTTCCACAAGAATTTTCCGTTTGTTACGCGGTGATCGCTTAGCCATCCGTGACAATGTGCAATTGATCGATGGCCAATGGCGTATGTTGGCTGTTGATCCGCCAAGCGCAGGAGCGATTATTTCCGCCAGCGCCACGTGGCGAGTGCCCTATCTCTATCAGCTCTCATCCGCATCTGATCTCACGACACGACTGCGCGGACATGCGGGCGCGGGCACGAGCGCGGCTCGCGAGAGAGTTGCCATCGAACACAAGTTGGTGTTCGCAACGAATACAAAGCCCTCGATATGAAAGGGCGGATCCTCGTGCGCTCTGCGAATAGCGCAGCAAGCGGACTGATGGTGACTAGGGTGTCTGTAGATCAACTACGTTCAAGGAGGGCCGAACAACATGATTTCGAGGACCTGCTATTTTTTTCTTGCATTGTTTACCTGCGTAGGCGCGCTTGCTGCGTTGCCTGCAGTGCACGCTCAAGCGCAGCAAAACGCTCAAGCCGTGCGTCTCAGGCTTTGGAATATCCATCCGGAAGGCTACCCGGTGACGGTGGCACTCGATAGTTTTGCTGCGGAGATTGATGAGCAAACTAGAGGTCGAATCTCCGTTCAGGTTTTCTCGAATGCTACGCTCGGCGATCAGCCGAAGGCGGTCTCGATGCTCAAATCGGGGGAACTCGATATGGGAGAGTTCGGCTTGCCTCCGCTAACGGAAGCGGTACCGAGTCTGAAGGCCATCACGCTGCCGTTTCTGTTTAAAGACACTGCGCACATGTTTAGGCATCTTGACGGAGCCTTGGGGGCGCGCTTCCGGGAGCGGCTCGTTGCGGCTGGGTTCGTTGTTCTAGGTTGGTATGACGGCGGTGCGCGTTCGTTTTATTGCACTAACAAGCAGTTAACGGGGCCACGCGATTTCAAGGGACTTCGGATCCGAGTGCAGGGGACGGAGGTATTCAAAGAGATGATCACCCTTCTCGGAGCAACTCCAATGGGTGTGCCCTACAAAGAAGTGAAGGCAGCTTTCGATGAAGGCAAAATCGATTGTGCTGAAAACAACCTGCCGTCCTTTGTTTCAGCAGGGCACTACAAAAGCGCCCGTTACTTTTTTCAAACTGAGCATGTGATCACGCCGGAAGCGCTTGTGATTTCTTCGAGCGCCTGGCGCAAGCTCTCGGCCGACGATCAAAAACTTTTTCTCGCCGCAGGTGAGAGATCCGCAAAAAAGATGCGTGAGCTCTGGGTTAAGCAGGTGGACGAAGCGAAGCTTGTCGCTCGGAAGGCCGGCGTAGTGTTCGATCGACCCATTGAATACGGCGCTTACGTGGCTCGAATGAAGCCGCTGCTTCAGAAATACTGGACCAATCCAGACACCAAAGACGAGTTGGTCACGATTCTCGCGAATTAGGTGGATAAGTTCTCGTTAGTTGGCTCGGCTGCGTCGGCGGATGGTTGTATGTCTTTCGTGCATGCTGCCTTAGACGCGTAGGGGTTCTCCCTGCAATATGATATGATGTCCGACATCCGATAAGAGATCACTGCAGTGCGAGCGAATGACAGGCGGCCGAAGACTTTCGCGCCTTGATCGACGCCAAACGCGTTGTACAAGCAGTGTGAAGACAAGCTGAGCGTCTTTGCTGAGGTCGGAGAGCGCGAAAACCAATGCCGGCTCAGGCCTAACAAACGAACAAAAGAAAGCGAGATCGCGAGTGAAGATTGGATTTATCGGCTTAGGGATCATGGGCGCGCCCATGGCTGCGCATCTCATTGACGCGGGCTATGAGCTCCACGCAAACACCCAGGGCGAATTTCCAGCCTCACTTCGCGAAAAGGGAGCGACAGTACTCGATAGCGCCAGAGACGTCGCCGCCGCCGCCGACATCGTTTTCATCATGGTTCCGGATACGCCGCAAGTTCAGGATGTTCTATTTGCTGCAAACGGCGTGTGCGAAGCGCCCCTTGCTGGGAAGATCATCGTGGACATGAGCTCAATCTCGCCCATCGAGACAAAGGAATTCGCAGCCAAAGTAAGGAAGCTCGGCGCACACTATCTCGATGCGCCAGTATCCGGCGGCGAAGTGGGTGCCAAGGCTGCAACGCTCACCATCATGGTGGGCGGCGAGTCGAGCGCGTTTGATCGCGTAAAGCCGCTCTTCGCGTTAATGGGAAAGAACATCACGCATGTCGGCGAAAACGGTGCTGGACAAACTTGCAAAGTAGCAAACCAGATCATCGTTGCACTCACGATCGAGGCAGTCGCCGAGGCGTTGCTCTTCGCTACGAAAGCGGGTGCAAATCCCGCCAAGGTGCGCGAGGCGCTGATGGGGGGATTCGCTGCGAGCAGAATTTTGGAGGTTCATGGCGAGCGCATGATTAAGCGTACGTTCGCGCCAGGCTTTCGCATCGGCTTGCATCAAAAAGACATCCGCCTTGCGCTGGACGGCGCGCGCGCGCTAGGTGTGTCGCTCCCGCATACGGCAAGCGTGGCGCAAATGATGAACGCATGCGTGGCTCAGGACGGCGCGAACTGGGATCACTCTGCATTGATTAAAGTGCTTGAGACTGCGTCAAACTTTTCACTCGACTCGGTCCACTTATAGCCGCGGATGCATCGTAAGCGAAAAAGCGCTACATATTCGTTATGTCTCAATCTCCCGTCATTACCCATTTACGCGTCGTGCCCGTTGCCGGACGCGACAGCATGTTGCTGAACCTGAGTGGCGCACACGGACCATTCTTCACTCGCAATATCGTGATTGCGACCGATTCGAGCGGTCACATAGGCTTGGGTGAAGTGCCTGGTGGTGAAAAGATTCGCAAGACGGTTGAAGATGCGGCGTCATTGATCGTCGGTCAACCCGTTGGCGCGTATAACGCGGTGCTCAATCGCATGCGCGCTGCGTTTGCTGATCGCGACAGCGGTGGGCGCGGACAGCAGACCTTTGATCTGCGCGTGGCCATTCATGCGGTGACAGCGGTCGAGAGTGCATTACTTGATTTGCTTGGGCAACATCTCAACGTACCGGTCGCTGCGCTTTTGGGCGAGGGGCAGCAACGCGAACGCGTACAGATGCTTGGCTATTTGTTCTACATCGGCGATCGCAAGCGCACGGATTTGCGATATCGCGCCGAGCTTGATGCCGACAACGAGTGGTGTCGTTTGCGTAACGAGGAAGCGGCGACGCCCGAGGCCATTGTCAAACTCGCACGCGCTACAAACGAGCGCTACGGATTTCAAGACTTCAAACTAAAGGGCGGCGTATTCCGTGGTGAAGAAGAGGTGGAGGCGATCATCGCGCTTCACGAAGCCTTCCCGAATGCGCGCGTGACGCTAGACCCTAACGGCGGCTGGCACCTCAAAGACGCGATTCGTTTGCTTCGTGATCATCGTGAGACGATGGCGTACGCTGAGGATCCATGTGGCGCTGAAGGCGTGTTCTCAGGCCGTGAAGTCATGGCTGAATTTCGTCGTGCGACTGGGCTGCCAACGGCGACGAACATGGTGGCAACCGATTGGCGTGAGATGGCTCACTCAATTCAGTTGCAGTCTGTCGATATTCCGCTTGCCGACCCGCATTTTTGGACCTTACAAGGCTCCGTTCGCGTTGCCCAACTTTGTCAGATGTATGACCTCACTTGGGGCTCGCATTCGAACAATCATTTCGACGTGTCGCTTGCGATGTTCACGCATTGCGCTGCCGCTGCGCCGGGCAAAGTCACGGCGATCGACACGCATTGGATCTGGCAAGACGGCGAATACCTTACCAAGGAGCCGCTCCAGATCAAGGACGGATACGTTAGTGTGCCAACGAAGCCTGGGCTCGGCATCGAGCTCGATATGGCGTCAGTGGAGCGCGCGCATCAGCTTTACTTGCAACACGGTCTCGGCGTTCGTGACGATGCGATCGCGATGCAGTATCTGATTCCGAATTGGAAGTTCAATAACAAGATGCCTTGCCTCGTACGGCAATAAATCAACGATTCAGTGGTGTACCGAAAAATATGGATCTACCCATCAATCACTTCAAACACGCAATCAAAGCGAAACAGCAGCAAATCGGTTTGTGGTCGCACTTATGTAGCCACATTTCAACCGAAATTCTTGCGGATTGTGGGTTTGATTGGTTGCTGCTCGATATGGAGCATTCGCCCAACGAGCTGCCCCACATCGTGAGCCAGCTCCAAGCGATGAAGGGCAGCAAAACGGCTCCGATCGTTCGCCCGCCTTGGAACGACATGGTGGTGATGAAGCGCTTATTGGATGTCGGTGTTCAGACGGTGCTCATTCCGTACGTGCAAACCGAACAAGAAGCGCGCGATGCCGTTTCCTATTGCAGCTATCCGCCTGTTGGCGTGCGTGGTTACGCAGGCGCACCGCGTGCTAGCCACTATGGTCGCGTGAAGGATTACGCGGTTCGTGCGCAAGAGGAAATTTGCGTACTCGTGCAGGTTGAAACGCTCGAGGGCATTGCCAATCTAGAGGCCATCGCGAGTGTGCCAGGCATCGACGGCGTGTTCATCGGCCCAGGGGACTTATCCGCTGCCATGGGGCATCTTGGCAACCCAAAACACCCCGATGTGGTGAAGGCTACGGTTGACGCGTTCAAGGTTATTTTGAAGTGTGGCAAAGCCCCGGGCGTGTTGATCGGCGATGAAGCGCTTGCGAAGTATTTCGCTGAGCATGGCGCACTATTTGTTGCCGTTGGCGCGGACCAAAACTTATTGCGGGATAGTGCGGCGAGTCTCGCGGCTCGATTCGCGTCCGTGTGAACGTGCGGTTGATCGACGCGGAAGTCAAAAAAACCGAATGAGTTCCCTCACATGAATTCGCTCGATCGCCTGAAACAGAAGGACTAAGCGCCATAAATAACCAGTAACGATTATCGCAATAATTGACTTCTAGCCCAATTAAAACGGTATTTAGGCAATTTAGCTCGTAATTGACATGAGCTACACGGGATCGAGACAAACAAACACTCGACTCCCTTCGATTTTCACTGGATAGCTCTTGATGTCTTCCGTGGCTGGCGCGCATGTCGCGCGCCCATCGCGCACGTCGAACTTGCCTTGATGTAGAGGGCATTCGATCTCGTGGCCGTCGAGAAAGCCATCGCAGAGTCGTGCGTTCCCGTGTGAGCAAATGCCGTCGGTGGCGTACACCTTACCCTCGACGCGATAGAGCGCGATCTCTTGACCTGGCAGCTCGACGCCGAGCGTCATTTGATCTTCGGAGATGTCGAATTCGACGGCGACTTCGGTCCAGGTTTCTGTGGTCATAGACTTGTTGAGTTAATTCAAAAAACTGTCATTCGCGCGAAGTCGCAAATCCATGCGTGCGACTGAGCGCGTGGATACTCACAACGTTTCTGCGTAGTAAACAGTGGGTTCCCGCGTTCGCGGGAATGACATCCAGCGGGTACAGACACCACTTTTCATATCGGGTAAATAATCGAATTCGGAATCATCTCGCTATCGTAAACGCATTGGCGCGATTTGAATTTGAGCCCTTCGTCTGTGCGCACGATCTCGTCGATGTAGCGACCGACGTTGAACACGGTCGATAGCTCTGAAAGTTTTGTTCGAAACACTGCATAGCTCGATTCGCACGTAATTCGATCTTCGGTTGAGGAAAGGATGAGCGGCGCGCCGATCACATGGCGCTGGTAGTATGGATCGTGAAACAGCGTTTCGCGAATGCCGTAGGCACGGTCTTTGAGCATTCCCTTGCTTGTGAATGAGAGTGTCGCCAGCGGAAAACCGCGTTCGTAGTTCTCTCGCGGCTGAATGCGATATACGCAATCGTCAACGAAAAGTTCACACCACGCATCCCAATCGATCGCGTCCACGACGCTCGCATAGCGCGCGTGGAGCTGGGTTACAGCAAAGTACGTCTCTAATTGTTCGTTCATTTTTTGTGGTGTTTTTTTGACGCAGATTACCGCTGATCTAACGCTGATTAACGCAGATTTCTATTGACGAAAAATCCGCGCAAATCGGCGTGCAATCTGCGTAAATGTGCGCAAAAAGAAACCTGTGCGCGTAGCGAGAGTTTCATTCGTCCATAACCTTCCGCCAATACGCATACATCCCGCGAATCAGCGTTTCCGTCACCATGTGATCGGTGTCTCCGACATCGCGTCCGCCGAGCTCTGCGAGCGCGCGATGCTCGGGTTTTTGCTCAAACCCCTTCTGTGAGAGTTCGATCACTTCACCATCGTCCGCTGAAACAAATCCCGCCGGTCCGAAAAGATTGGATTGGCGGAGTCGCCGCTCAGTCATCTCAGGCGTATCGTCGTCATAGCCGAAATGCGTCCACACAAAATCGAATTCGCCATTGCCACGCGGTTGAATATGGCGCGTCGAAACGCTATTGACTTGTTGCTGCAAGATCACGCTCGGGAAGAGGGTGGTCATCACAGCGGTCGGGCCATTCCACCATGCTTCAGGCACGATATCCAGAAAGCGGGCGTCGTGCAGTTGCATGGTTTGCTT
This sequence comes from Betaproteobacteria bacterium, assembly GCA_013298145.1. Lineage (GTDB taxonomy): Bacteria > Pseudomonadota > Gammaproteobacteria > Burkholderiales > Casimicrobiaceae > Casimicrobium. Next base: position 494,524 of record JAAFJO010000003.1, on the reverse strand, counting down.
GAAGCTCGAAACCTTGCTTACCTCGTTCGCAGTTTGCGCATTACCGCGTGTAGAAATCATCGATGCGTGTCGAAAATGGCGATCCATCTTGAGCTCGGATTTATTGTCTGCCCGCCAAAGTCCGAAGGTCACGAACCAGGTGTGCAGCAATCCGGGGTGATACGGATCTTTAATGTTCTCCTGCATCAACTTCCAGTTGCCCGGAATGCGTTGACGGTTGTAGCCAAGAATCTTCAATGTGCGACCGTTGAACATTCGATCAAAGTAGTGAAGCACCGCTTCGCCCACGAAATCCTCAAACGATTCCATCGCGTGATCGAACGTTGCAAACACGACACCGCCACGCGTTGCAACGCGAAGCTTGGTCAAACCGTGTTCTTCCTTCTTGAAATCGGGCGGCATGCCGCCGTTCACTTTGCCGTCTTGCTTCACGCCGCGTATGAACGGTACGCCCTGCAAATCACCCTTGAGCGAATAACTCCACTGGTGATACGGACACACAAAATCCTTTCGATTGCCATGTCGCTCGCGACAAAATTGCATGCCACGGTGAGCGCACACGTTCTCAAACACCTGAACGCTACCATCCTCCGCGCGCGACATCACGACAGATCGCTCGCCAATCGCCGTGCGTTTGAAGTCGCCCACGTTCGGAATTTCGGCTTCAAGCCCCACATAGCACCAGTGATTCTTGTAGAAAAAGCGTTCAAGCTCTCGCTGGTGCGATTCGGGTTCGGTGTAAACACGAAACGGAATGCGGCTCGTGCCGTCTTCAAACCAAGTCAGTGGCGCGCTTGACTGACGCCGTTCTGGCGCTACTGATTCTGCACTTTGCATGCGTGTCTCCTATGCGCTGGCGTCGGATGCGCGCAATACGCTGCCGCTCAGTCCAGTCGCCTGCTCCGATGGAATTTTGTCGCAATAGCGTTATTTGCAGTAGATAGGAAACAAGAGTAACAATATTGACCGTATGAATGTTGATTAGGCATCAGAATGCGCGTTCTATGAAGCTCGATTTGAATCTCTTGCGCACGTTTGTGGCGCTCATGGAAGTGCGCAAAGTTTCTGCCGCAGCTGATCGCGTTGGGCTTACGCAGCCAGCGCTCAGCAACGCGCTGGCAAGGTTGCGCGCGGCCTTGGGCGACGAGCTGTTCACACGCTCGCCGCGCGGCATGCAGCCGACGCCTTACGCGCTGATGTTGGCGCCGATCATTCGCGAATCGTTGCAGAACATTGAGCGCGCCCTTGAGCAGCGTTCGCAGTTCGACGCAAAGCGAAGCGCGCGTCGCTTCCGAATCGCGATGACTGACATCGGGGAAATCTATTTTCTGCCGCGTTTGTTGGACCACCTAGAGAAACATGCACCGAACGTCGGATTGGGGACGGCAAGAAATAGCGAGATTGATGTTGCGGGTGAGCTTGCCAGCGGTGACCTTGATCTCGCGCTAGGCTGGTTGCCCAAGCTCGGTACGGGTTTTTTTCAAAAGCGCCTGTTCGAGCAACACCATCGTTGTTTAATGTCAGCCGCAAACCCGTTGGCAAAGGGCGCGCTCACGCTCGCCCGCTTCCTGCAAGCGAAGCACGCGGTAGTGACCTCTGCAGGCACGGGTCACGCGCAGGTGGAAGCGATCATGCAACGCCGTGGTATCAAGCGAAACATCGCGCTTGAGCTGCCGCATTTCGTTGCCGTACCGTATGTGTTGCGCGAGAGCGATTTGATTGCCACCGTCCCTGAGAAGCTCGCGCTCGAAGCGGCGACGCCCTTTGGGCTGGAAGTGCGCAAACCGCCGATTGCCGACCTCTCGTTTCAGGTCAACATGTTTTGGCATCGGCGCGTTCAAAAGGACGATGCCAACAAGTGGCTGCGTGACACGATCACGCTGCTGTTTCAAGAAAAGCCAGTACGTGTGGCGGCGGCCACGTAGTGGCCATCGCGTTCGTCTGTAGGCGCGGGCTTGACCGCGCTTCGGGGCGCGACGCAAAGCGCGGTCAAGCCCGCGCCTACAAATCCCACGGCAGTCACATTTCGCTAAGTCCCCTCACCGCTTGCAGCATCGCCTCGTGTGCCTGGCGAAGGACGGCGTGTTTCCACTCATCGGTATCGGTATAAAACGCCGCGAGGAGTTGTGCTTTGATTGCGTTTCGCTGTGCTGCGGACGCTTCAGGATGTAGTTGCAGCCATTGCTCTGCGCGTAGCGCGAGCAGTACGTCCGTCAGGGGCAGGGTGCCGTATTCCATCGCGATGCCGGTGTACTCGGCATGCGGGCATTCATCATGGACTGAAAACCACATCAAGCCCGTGAGTGGTGCCGAAGTCGAAGAGCCATCGTAGGTGGACGTGACCGGCGTTACACCGCCGCCATCCCACCAGCGCCGCGCGCGGGTAATGGTCGCAGCATCATTGAGTCCGGCGTAGATGCGCTCGCCATGCCCGTTTGGGCCGAGACCGGTGTGCAAGTCGATCCAAGCGATTCGTTTTGCGTTCGCGCACTGCGGTCGGAGCACTTTACGCACCGTCTCGTTACTCCAGGTCGGCCCGTGCCCGCCGAAAAAAAGGCCCTGCGGAAATTCGTGCTGACCGCCGGAAATCGCTGCCTGATAGGCAAGCATCCCGCGTTCGGCAATGAACCGCTCTGTCGCTTTCACATTCTCATCGCGCGGCGGCCATTGATCGGGAAGCAGCAGAGCGTGCAACTCTCGATAGGCGGTGTTCACTGGCAACGGTTTCGAGAAGTCGTGAAAATTGCGATTAAGGTCGACGTTTTCATTCGTCACGCGGCGCCAGTGCGAGAAGCCATAGGGGTTGAGTGCGTGCAGATAGAGCACGGCAACACCCGCGTCGCGCGCGGCGTCTCGCCACGCTGAATCGCGAAGCGCAGCTACCTGGACACCGGTGCCGCAATAGCCCTCCACACCGTGGCAAGCGCTCGAAACGACGAGCACGCGCTCGGCGTCTAACGGTCCTTCTCGCACGACATCGAGCGCTAGTTCCTCGCCGTCGCGTCCGCGCAGAGGATGAATGTGCGATTCGACAGCGAGCGCCGCGTCTACGGCGGCACTAAGAAACTTGCTACGCGCTTCTGCGTAGCTCTTGGAAAACGACTGAATTGAGTCGATCATGGTGTGCTCGTTGGTTTACTTGAGATCTTTACGCGGTCGTTCAATAGAGAAAAATCAGCGCGCAATTGCGGCGCATGCATTTTTTAAGCGAAGCTAAGTATTTCGGCGGACGCTGACATGCGCACGCGCATGCGGATTGTTCGGATACTCGATTGTGACGCGACTTTTCGACGTTTTTGGCATACTTATTTCTGTAAATAAACTCCAAATAGTCGCGCCTTATTTAATAACGGTTAAATCAAAAAAATGTGCTGCGTTGATTTGCAACATTTTCTCCTTCGCGTTGCTGTCGCAATGGGGCGATGAGCGAATGAGCTGACCAATGTTTTCTTCGCCCAGCGGAAACGGCGCATCTGAGCCCACCATGATGTTGTCCGCGCTCATGGTGTCGATCAAGAGTCGCAGCGCGCGCTGATCAAACACGGCTGAATCAACGTAGAAGCGATCCAAATACTTCGACGGCGGATGCCTCGATTCGCCGCGTACGATGTCGCGACGATGCCATGCGTTCTCGAGGCGTCCAAGCAGATACGGAAAGCTCCCGCCGCCGTGCGCGAAGCAAACTTTCAAATCGCGCGGCAGCTTGTCAAACGCACCACCTAGGATCATCGACATAATGCCGAGCTGCGTCTCCGCCGGCATTGCCACCGTCCACGCGCTCATCCAGCGTTTCAATCGATCGCCACCCAGCATGTCCCACGGATGCACCAGGACCGGTGCGCCTTCATGCGCGCAATGCGCAAGGAAGCGCACGATACCTTCGTCGTCCAACTCTCGATTGCCGACGTGGTTACCAATTTGTACACCGACGCATCCGGCGCGCATCGCACGAGTCAGTTCCTTGCAAGCAAGATCGGTATCCTGTAGCGGCACTTGCGCGAGCGCTTTGATGCGACCGCCGCTTTCATTCGCAAATTCGATCGCCAGATCGTTGTACGCCGTGGCCACATATGCCGCTTGTTCCGCTGGAGCGCCGTACGCGAACATTACAGGCGTCGCGCAAACGATTTGCAGCGAAACGTTATTTCGATCGAGTTCGGCGACACGGGCTTTCGGGTCCCACAGCGCCGAGTGCACCGGTCGAAACGGCTTTCCGCCGAGCAGCATCATGCCAGTGCCGTCGCCGTTGTGCTCGAGCGTAGGCCACGGCCCCGAGGATTCGCCGAACTTCGCCGCGAAATCAGGCGCGTTTCGCGGGAAGAAATGGCTGTGGATGTCGATACAGCGTTGATTCATGTTGCTTTGCGGTGTTTGTAGGGCGCAATCTCATTGCGCCATTGATTGAAATGAGTCCAATTGCGGCAGCCGATGCGCGCGCTTACAAGGCGAAATGAGATTGCGCCCTACGCTCGACCCGGATGGACATGCCCGCAATGCTTACACGTGCGTAGCGATTCGCTTGCGTAAAACGCATTAAAGAGCGGGGGCAGATCATCAACGATGCTTTTCAGTTGCACTTCAACGCGATGAACGAGGTGATCGCACTTTGGGCAATACCACTCGAAGCCGTCGATCATGCCCTCTGGCCGTGTGCGTTCGATCACGAGGCAACGCGACTCAGGCTCAGGTCGCTGCGGTGAATGCCGTACATGCGGCGGCAGGAGATACATCGTGCCTTCTTTGAGCTCAATGCGATCGCGTTTACCGCGATCCATGATGTTCAAAAACGCGTTTCCCTTGAACTGCCAGAAAAACTCTTCCAGCGGATCGTCGTGAAAGTCGGTGCGTTGATTCGGCCCACCAACCACGGTAACGATGAAATCAGTGTTTTTCCATAACTGCTGGTTCCCCACCGGCGGCCTCAGCAAGTGCGCGTTCTCGCTAAGCCATTTTGGAAAATCAATTGACGGATTCATAAAGTGGGCCTTGGCTATTTCGACGACTCATCAAGCAACTGTGATCACACGGCGTCAATCGTAGATTAAGTCGTACGTCGCCGCGCGCTGATCGTCGCTGCGCTGCAGTCACGGACAGACGTGATTGGGTGTCACGCTGGAACGACGGATCTAAATGAACCAAACACTTGTTTAGCACTGAAGTGTGTGCCGCGTTAACATTTGATCGAGCGCACGTCATTGCTGGCCTTAGAGCCCTGTTGTTGTGGCTTTTTTCGGGACGATTCATGATCGTGGTTAAAAAATTTCGCAGGTAGCGCGTGAGTCAAGCCCCGAACGACTCGTTGCGGCTCGGGCGAGTAGGCCGTCGTCGGCGCGTAAGTGCAAACCGTGCAACATCGTGGCTTGACGTGGTACATGCGTCGTAAGCGCGACGAAAAAACGCGTTTTGCGAAGCGCAAACAAGGAATCCAATTGAACGGACTACATCTTATCGGCGATCTGTACGAGTGCGCCTGCGAAAGAGACCTACTGGTATTTGCGGCTAATCCGCTCAAGCAGGTTCGCTCACTCTGTGAGCGCTCTGGCCTCACAGTCGTCGGGGAGCGCGCCTACGAATTTGAAGGGGGCGGCTATACGCTAGCCACCCTTCTTGCTGAATCGCACGTGACGTTGCATACGTGGCCAGAATTAGACCGGGTGGCAATGGACGTCTATGTCTGCAACCACACGCAAAACAATATTGAAAAAGCGCGTGGCCTTGCTCGCGAGCTGGTCGAGTTGTTTCTGTCGTCTCGCCCGGTCATCAAAGAGATTGAGCGTGGAGAAATTGGCGAGCCTCATGTCACATTATTGGCTTAGTCGCCCATGAGCAAACCAGCGGATCCTCGCGTTTTCGAAGCGCTCACGCCGGAGGCCGGAGTCTATTTCTTGTCTGCCGCGGTGTTAGCCCGACAAAAAACGCGCTACCAAGCTATGGCGGTCTACCAAACGCCTACGCTCGGGAAAATTCTCCAGCTGGATGGGGCCAGTATGACCAGCGAGCGCGACGAGTTTTTTTATCATGAGAACATTGTGCATCCCGCGCTCATCACGCAGCGCAGCCCTCGTCGCGCACTTGTCATCGGCGGTGGCGATGGAGGCTCCGCTGAGGAACTCCTGAAGTATGCATCGATTGAGCGGGTGGTAATCGCGGAGCTTGACCCAGACGTGGTGGATGCGGCGCGTCAACACTTACAAGCAGTACATCGTGGTGCGCTGGATGATCCGCGCGTAGATATTCTCATCGGGGACGGCTATGCGTACCTGCGCCAAACCGGCGAAAAATTCGATGTGATCGTGATGGATTTGCCCGATCCCGTGGGCCCCGCCGCGGCGCTCTACAGTGTGGATTTCTTTGAAAATTGTGATCGCGCCCTGCAAGCTGCAGGAACCTTGGCCCTGCACATCGGCTCGCCGTTTTTCCATCCGGAGCGGTTTGCGCAGAGCGTGGAAAAACTCCGTGACGTGTTTCCAATCGTTCGTCCGTATCTCGTGCACGTGCCGCTCTATGGAGCGTGGTGGGGCATGGTGTGTGCATCGCGCGAAACGGACCCGCTCTCATTAACCGAATCCGAAGTTGACGCACGGATTGTTGAACGAAACATTTGCGATTTGCAGTTCTACAACGGCGCGATGCATCGAGCCGTATTCGCACTGCCCAATTTTGTGAAGGCGCTCATCAGTTAGGGAAACGCTGAACAAGTCCCGCGCGCCCGTCAAATCCACGGACTGTAGCCATCTGAACGCCCAACATTCTTCAACACGGCCTCGCTCAGCTTCAGATTTCGGGCATCGAGCTCCTCCCGATCCGTCGCGCGCCGAATGGCGGAGACTTATTCAGCGTTACCTCAGGGCGTGTTCACACTAGCTTTGCGCTTTCGCGTGGTTTAAAGCGAGGTGCCAACCCGTGCCTCGCAACGCTTCACGCGCTAATCGCCACATTCTCGCGCCGCCTGTTCGTGCCGCCTGTTCGTGCCGCATTTTTGTAACGCATCTCGCCCAAATGGTGTGAAGACGCCTCGGTTCGCTTGTAGGCCCGCACAAAGACAGCTCATAACCAACCGCGCGCTTTCACGTCCGCGTAGGTGAGATCTAGACAGTGTCGGATCAATGCAATCATTTCATCAATCTGCGCTCTCGTGGTTACCAGCGGTGGCGCGATGATCATTCGATCACCCACCGCGCGCATGATGAGACCGCTATCAAAGCAGTGAGCACGGCACACCATGCCCGCTTCCAGATCAGCATCAAACATCTCGAGCGGCGATTTCGATTTAACCAGCACGAGTCCGGCCATAAACCCGCATGCTTCAGCTTCGCCGACGAGTGGATGATCGACGAGCGCTTCAAACTGTGCTTTGAGATAAACGCCCGAGTCATCGCGTATTTGCGTAACGAGTGCTTCGCCGCGAATGATGTTGATGTTTTCGATGGCGACAGCGCAGGCCACGGGATGACCAGAGTAGGTGTAGCCATGATTGAAGTCGCCATGGCGAATCACAACGTCTGCGACTTTGTCGCTCACCATGACACCGCCAAGTGGCACGTAGCCGCTGGTGACGCCTTTGGCGAACGCCATTAAGTCCGGAGAGAAGCCCATTGTTTCGCAGCCCCACCAGTTTCCCGTGCGGCCAAAACCGCAAATGACTTCATCCGAAATCAATAGGATCCCGTACTTGTTACAGATGCGTTGGATTTCGGGCCAATACGTCTTTGGCGGGATGATCACACCGCCCGCGCCTTGTACGGGCTCCCCGATGAAAGCGGCGACACGCTCAGGTCCGATCGCTACGATTTTCTCTTCTAGCCAACGTGCCGCATGGACGCCGAACTCGTCTCGCGTGAGGGTCGGGTTCGCTGCGCGACCTACGCCGAACCAATAGGGCTGCTCAATATGTTCGATGTCTGGAATCGGGAGCCCGCCTTGTTCGTGCATTGCCTTCATGCCGCTCAATGACGCGCCGGCCATCGTGGAGCCGTGGTAGCCATTCCAGCGCGAGATGATTACGTTTTTGTTCGGGTTGCCAAGGCATGTCCAATAGTGGCGCACGAGACGCACGATCGTGTCATTACTTTCTGAGCCAGAGCCGGTAAAGAAAACATGCTTGAACTTCGGCGGCGAGATTTCGGTCAGCAGCTTTGCCAGCCGAATAGCAGGTTCGTTCGCAGTCTGAAAAAAGCTGTTGTAGAACGGTAATTCCGTGAGCTGGCGATAGGCTGCCCGGGCCAGCGCTTCCCGTCCGTAGCCCACGTTGACACACCAAAGACCGCTCATGGCATCAAATATTTTGTGACCTTCGCTGTCCCAAATGTAGACACCTTCGCCGCGGGTGATGATTCGCGCTCCCTTTTTGGCGAGCGCGGCCGTGTTGGTAAAGGGGTGAATGTAGTGGGCGCTGTCAAGCGCCCGGAGTTCTTGTGTTTTGTTTTTCATAGGCTCGTTTCTTTGCATCTAGGGCGTGGGCCAGGGGCGAATTGGTCGACACAGTTTGGTCCGACGGCGGGGTGCTTCGTTAGAGGTCAAGCCCGCGTTTCCGCGCGGATCGTTGCGCTAGACGTGCAACAACAGATGCTCGCGCTCCCATGGCGAGATCACGCGCATGAATTCTGAATACTCGATTTCTTTCACTTCGGTGTAGACAGTGATGAATTCTTTGCCGAGAACTTCTGCGAGTGCAGGTTCATTGCGCAACCAATCCAGCGCTTCGCCGAGTGACCGCGGCAACGCATACGGGCTTTTGTATGCGTCCCCTTTAAGCTCTGGCTTGTGCTTCGATTTTTGCTTCAAGCCGAGATAGCCGCAAGCAAGCGTCATCGCCATAGAAATGTACGGGTTCGCGTCTGAACCGATCACGCGATTTTCGACGCGCCGCGCTTCGGGCGAAGAAAGCGGAGAGCGAATACCGACGGTGCGATTGTCGTATCCCCACTCAATATTGATCGGGGCCGCAGTGTATTTGGCAAGTCGCCGGTAGCTATTAACGTAGGGGGCAACAAGGGCGGTCGCTGCCGGAAGGTAGCGCTGCAGACCACCGATGTAGTGAAAAAACGCGGGCGAGGGCGAGCCGTCTTTTTTGCTGAATATGTTTTGCTTTGTTTTACTGTTCAAAATGCTCTGGTGGATATGCATGGCGCTGCCCGGTTCGTTAGCAATCGGCTTTGCCATGAAGGTGGCGAACATGTTGTGCCGCATTGCCGCCTCACGCACCGTGCGCTTAAAGAAGAACACTTCATCGGCAAGCGACAGCGGATCAGCATGGAAAAAGTTGATCTCCATTTGGCCCGCTCCCAATTCGTGAATCAAGGTGTCGACGTTCAGGTTCATCTTGTCGCAGTAGTCGTACATGTCCTCAAATAGCGGATCAAACTCGTTGACTGCATCGATGGAGTACGCCTGCCGCGACGTTTCAGCGCGACCGCTACGGCCGATCGGCGCTTTTAGGGGCAAGTCAGGATCAGTATTGCGCGCCACCAAGTAAAACTCGAGCTCTGGCGCGACGATGGGGCTCAGCCCTTCAGCTTCATAAAGTGAGACAACGTGCTTCAAAACCGAACGCGGTGCGAACGGCACAGTGCGGCCATTCGCATAGTGGCAATCGTGGATGATTTGTGCAGTCGGGTCAGTCGCCCACGGAACGAGACGAACCGTAGTGGGATCTGGTCGCAAATGCATGTCTTTGTCGACCGCAGAGATCACGTCGAAGTACGCGCCTTCTTGCGGGAAATTCCCCGTCACTGAGCCGGCAACAACGACTTCTGGAAGTCGCATACCGCGGTCTTCCGTAAACTTTTCGCGGGGGAGGATTTTGCCTCGCGCAACTCCTGTGAGATCAGGGACGAGACATTCGATTTCAGTCACATTTCGTTCGTTGAGCCAATTTTCTAGCTGAGCGAACGTCTTTGGGGTGGTGATGCTTGTATTCATAACTACGTACTCCTCGCTGCACGGTTCGAAACTCGTGCTCCCGCACCACCACTACGGTGGCGCTGAGAACGAGATGAACTGCTGGCATTTCCTTGGGCGACCGCCTGGATGTCCGCGCGGTGCTCGCATGAAAATGGGTATGCGCTAGGCAGAGTCCTTTATAAGTGAGTTGAAAAGGTCGCTTTTTGAAGCAATCACAGCGTGTGAGTGCTTTTGGTTTTGCCAAGCCCGACAAGCGTCGCCGAACGCAGCAAAAATTTTGATTGAGTCTTCGTTGTCGGCCGCACACCATTCGGGATGCCATTGCAGGGCAAGATTGAATCCTCGATGCGCGTTTATCGTGATCGCTTCGATTTGGCCGTCCGGCGCGCGCGCTTGCACCGCGATGCCCGATGCCAGGCGGTCGATACCTTGCCCGTGCACCGAGTTCACTGTGAGCTCGGTCTTCGAGACGAGCCTGTGCAAGTGAGAGTTGGGTTCGACAGAAACGACGTGTGCGGGGGCATACGCCTCATTTTTGCTGGCGTCGGTGCGTCCCTGCGCGCCGCGATGATCCATTCGCCCGGGAACGTCCTGCACGGCCTGATGAAGTGATCCACCGAGTGCAACGTTAACTTCCTGTAAGCCGCGGCAGATGGCAAGCATGGGAATGCCGAGCTGTACGCAGCGACGAATCAGCGGCAGCGTAACCGAATCGCGAGCAGTATCATGCGGTAACAGGGCGTTGTGGACGTCTTGGCCGAAATGCGATGGATGCACATTTGACGGTGAACCCGTGAGCAAGACCCCGTCGGCGATCTGAAGGTAGGCGTCGATATCTTCGTTCCCCGACGTCGGCAGTGCAACCGGTAGACACTGCGCCTGGTCTCTGACTGCGTCGGCGTATTTTTGTCCAAGCACATGCATCGGATACCCGCCAAGGTATCGGTGGTCAGCGGGGAGTAGGACGAGGGGTTTCATCGTTGGGTGGTTATCGGCCTAAACGGCTAAGGAACGCCTTTGGCAAAGTAAGCGCGCAACCTTGCGCGCTAGCTTCTCAACTCATTGTGCCCGAGCCTTTAGCGATCGTCTAATGCCGTTGGCGGATAGCGGCGGCGAATCGCAGTGGATAACGACTATTCGGCGCTAGCCCTTTATATAACCGGCCAAGCGTTAAATGAAGGGCTAATCAATACGATAAATGGCTCGCCTTCCGTCCAATTGAAATGGGTGAAAAGCACCGTTTGTCGTAAAGCGCTGTGCGATTGCATCGCGGGTTGCAGTGAACTCGCGGGCGCTATCGAAAAGCCTAGGGAAACGCTGGATATGTGTGCATGATGCGGCGCGCCACGGATTAGGATGAGCTCGACGCCCAAATTTCAGCGGCATCGCGGGTTGTGTTGAAGCATTTTGGGGTTTCAGATCGCCCGACGCCGACTGTGCTTTGCGCTAAATCGGCAAGAGTGCCTGCGTCGTGCATGAGTTGTTCAGCGTTTCCCGAGATGGCAGCCGCTCTGCCGAATAGCGTAATGCGTCGGCAGCTGCGTTCAGCTCGCCGGGCTTCGGCGACGCGCGTGGAGCTGCCGCTCGCTACGCAGCTGGCTTTTGATCGGCATCGACTCTCGTTGCAATCACCTGCGCGTCAACAATGCCATGTTTCACCTGTGCGCTAAAAAGTGCGCCCTGTGTCAGCTGACTCGCATCAGTGATCTCCCGTCCTCGCAGGTCAAAAAGCACGGCGTATCCGCGATCAAGCACGTTTTGTGGGTTGAGATGCATCAGCGCTTGTTCTAGTCGGTCGAATCGCAGCTGCTGGCGCTGGATTCTTTGGGCTATCGCCGACGCGGCCCGTGTAGCCGCCGAATCAAGACGTAGACGGGACTCGCTCAAACCTTCTCGGCCACGAAGCGCCAATTTAAAACGCAGATGAATGCCGTCCATGCGCGCGCGACGCGCCTGCGGCACTGCGCTGATCGCGCGCTCAAGCCGATGCCCCGCTGCGATCACGCGTGTGCGCCAGGCGGCGAGCGCGCGATCGCTGCTGCGCAATCGATCGTGCGCACGATCAAGGCGCTGATCGAGGGTTTCGCGGATTCGCTCGAATGCGCGGCGCGACCGTACGGCGATTTGATCGATCTGGCTGAACAGTGCGCGGCGTTCGGGCACGATGAGCGCCGCCGCCGCTGTCGGTGTCGGTGCGCGGACGTCGGCAGCGAAATCACACAGCGTGAAGTCGGTTTCGTGTCCGACTGCGCTCACGATAGGAATCGCGCTTTTGGCAACAGCACGAACCAACGATTCGTCGTTGAAGGCCCACAAATCCTCAAGGCTGCCGCCGCCACGGCCAATCACCAGAACGTCACATTCGCGTCGCGCATTGGCTGCGGACAATGCGCGCAACAGCTCGCCAGGCGCGTTGACCCCTTGCACGCTGGCCGGGTAGACGATCACTGTTGCGCGTGGCCAGCGATCTCTCAGCACGCGTAGCATGTCGGCGAGAGCAGCCGCTTGCTTCGAGGTTATGAGACCAATTCGTTGTGGAATCGGGGGTAGCGCCCGTTTTTTACTCGGATCGAATAATCCCTCAAATTCGAGCTTCGCCTTGAGCCGCATGAAGGCTTCGTAGAGTTGCCCAATGCCCGCGAGCCGCGCCTGTTCCACTGAGAATTGGAGGCTACCGCGAGGCTCGTAGATGGTTGGACGGACGCGGAGCTCAACTTGGGCACCGTCTCTGAGCTCAAAGCCCACCAGCGCTGCGCGATTGCGATAAAGCGCGCAGGCGATTTGCGCGTTCGCGTCTTTCAAATCGAAGTAGCAATGCCCCGAAGACGCGCGCTTGAAGCCCGATATTTCGCCCGTCACCCATTGCAAGGGGATTTCGCGTTCGAGCGCGTTTCGCACAGCGAACAAAAGCTCGCCCACGGTTACTGAAGAGTTGGGTGGTGATTGCACGAGCCGAACTATAGCGAGCGCGTCAGTTTCGGCTGGCACTAACGTGGTGCGCATTTGAGCGGACTGCGGTAGCCAAGCAGCTAGGAGCTTTCGGACGACGACTAGGCTTTGTCCATGACACGGCGTTTTTTGCCGTCTGGTGCCTTGTTGTGGGGTACGCCCACTGAACAACAGCGCCAGATGCGAGCATGTTCGAGTTAAGTCATTGATATCAAGAAACTTTTTGACTGCGTTTCGCTGAGCAACCCACAAACACACGGCTAGATGCGGGTTTGGTGTGAATCACGAACGTTATCAATAAGGTTATCCACAGGCTCTGTGGGCAACTCCGAAAGTGGAAGAGATTTCCGAGGAGCGCTCCTGCCGCACCAATAATCCATGTTTTTCAAGCGCTTAGCGAATTCGGTTCACTGTATTTCTGAGCGTTACAATGCTGCATTCGCACAACTGCGCCTGTCCAATCCACAATGAAACCTGTGACCGAGCCTGTAAGCCCAAATGCCGAACCGATGTCCGACGGGCAGGGTGGATTGCAGCAAACAGGCCGCGTTGTCGTACCAAATCCAGCCAAGAATGCAACCGAGAAAGGTGCGCGAGCGGCCGTCCCCGTGGTCTCGAACTTCATACGCCAAATCATCGAGGCGGACAATGCTTCAGGCAAACACGGCGGAAAGGTCATCACCCGCTTCCCGCCCGAGCCGAACGGTTTTTTGCACATCGGACACGCAAAATCGATCTGCGTGAACTTCGGCATCGCCAAGGATTACGGTGGTGCGTGTCATCTGCGTTTTGATGACACCAATCCCGTCAAAGAAGACGTGATCTACGAAAACTCGATCAAGGAAATGGTCGAGTGGCTCGGTTTCACCTACCAACCCAATCTGTTCCACGCCAGCGACTATTTCGACACGCTTTATGCGTTTGCAGAGCATTTCATCGAGCGTGGATTAGCTTACGTCGATTCACAAAGTGCCGAGGAGATGCGCGCCAATCGTGGCAGCTTCGAGAAGCCGGGCGTGAACTCGCCGTTTCGTGATCGCAGCGTCGATGAAAACTTAACGCTCTTCCGCGAGATGCGCGATGGAAAGCATGCCGACGGGGCGCACGTCTTGCGTTTGAAGATCGATATGGCGTCGCCCAATATGAATTTGCGCGACCCGGCGATCTATCGCATTCGTCACGTAGAGCATCAGCGCACGGGCAACAAATGGTGCGTCTACCCGCTCTACGATTACACGCATTGCATTTCCGACGCGATTGAGCGAATTACGCATTCAATCTGCACGCTCGAATTCGAGGCGCATCGCCCTCTCTACGATTGGGTGCTCGCGCGGTTGGTCGAGAGCGGCAAATTGCCTTCGCCCAGCCCGCAACAGATCGAATTTGCGCGGTTGAACATCAACTACACCGTGATGAGCAAACGTAAGCTGCTCGAATTGGTGGAGACCGGTGCGGTAAACGGATGGGATGATCCGCGCTTTTGGACGCTTGCTGGATTGCGTCGCCGTGGCTACACCCCAGGCTCGATTCGATTGTTCGCCGAGCGAACGGGAGCCTCAAAAGCGCATCAGTGGGTTGATATGGCCGATCTCGAAGGCGCCCTTCGTGAGGATCTTGATCCTGTGGCCGCGCGCGCAATGGTGGTGCTCGATCCGATTCGCGTGGTCATCGAAAACTGGCCCGAGGGAAAAACCGAAGAGTGCTCGGCGCCGGTTCATCCCAAAGACGAATCGAGGGGACGTCGAACATTTCAGTTTGCGCGTGAAGTGTTCATTGAGCGTGATGACTTCATGGAAACACCCGCAAAAGGCTTCTTTCGCTTGGCACCCGGTGCCGAGGTTCGATTGCGCTACGGCTACATCATCAAATGCGAGCGTTTTGAGAAGGACGCAACCGGCAAAGTCACGACAATCTACGCGAGCTACGACCCGGCGACCAAGAGCGGGACGCCGGGCGGTCGCAACGTCAAAGGCGCGATTCATTGGGTTTCGAAGAGCGACGGCCTACAAGCGGAAGTGCGGCTCTACGATCGCTTGTTTACGGTTGAAAACCCCGACGATCAACCGGGTGACTACAAAGACTATTTGAACCCGAATTCGCTAGTGAAGGTCAGCGCATGGTGCGAGCCGAGCTTGCGCAAGGCGGAGGCTGGACAGAGCTTCCAGTTCGAACGTAACGGCTATTTCACGCCGGATCGTGTCGAGTCGAAGCCGGGCGCGCTGGTTTTTAACCGCGCGGTCACGTTGAAAGACGGTTGGAAACCTTAGCGAAAGTGCTTGGCGGCGAAACGCGTCGCATCGTCTGCGCGTTGCCGCGACGCTGTTAGCGCTCGGGGAGCGCCGCGAATTGCGGCCTGCCCTTCGCGCCGACTCATTCGCCAGTTACACTCGCAAGCTGTATTGATTTCGCGGGTAAGCGCACCCTATGTGGGACATTATCAAAGCCGCAGGCTGGCCGATTTGGCCTCTGATCTTCATGTCAATCGTCGCGCTCGCGCTCATCATCGAGCGATGCTGGTCGCTGCGTCGAGCTCAAGTGATTCCACCAGGCCTCGTGGATAAAGTGATCGATGAGTACCGAAAAAAGGGGCTCACCCAAGAATTGGTGACGCTGACCGCCGGTCAAGGCCCGCTCGGGCAAGTGCTCGCGGCAGGGCTTGCCAATATTCGCGCGCCACGCCCTGTCGTCAAGGAGGCGCTGGAAGAAACCGGTAGCGTCGTCGGACACGGCCTTGAACGGTTCTTGAATGCCCTTGGCACGATTGCAGCGGCAGCCCCGCTAATGGGACTGCTCGGCACGATCATCGGCATGATTGAAATTTTCGGGGCGCAGAGCGCGCAAGGCACTAACCCTTCGCAGCTTGCGAGCGGTATCTCGGTGGCGCTCTACAACACGGCGATGGGAATTATCGTGGCGATTCCGGCGCTCATGTTCTATCGCTATTTCCGTGGCAAAGTGGATTCGCTGCTGATCGAGATGGAGCAACAGGCGACGAGAATGGTCGACATTCTTCATGGCGATCGAGCCAAATGAGTATGACGTTGAAGCGGCTCAACACGCTGCGAAGCTCGCCAGTTGTTTTACGCTCGTCGCATGAGGGCCTGCAATGAACTTCCGTCGTGGTCGATTCCGCGAAGAGCCCGAGATCAACTTCATTCCGTTGATCGATGTCTTGCTTGTGATCTTGATTTTTCTGATGGCGTCGACGACCTACAGTAAGTTCACCGAACTGAAAATCACGCTGCCCGAGGCTGAGGCCGAGAAGCAAGCGCAACGTCCCAAGGAAATCCAAGTAGGGGTGGATGACAAAGGTCGTTTCGCGGTGAATCAACAGGTGTTTAACTTCACGGGCGTTGCGTCACTCGCCGACGCGATGAAGTCTGCGGCGGCAGGTGCCACCGATCCCGTCATCATCATTAACGCCGATGCGAATGCGAAACATCAAGACGTTGTCTATGTGATGGAAGCGGCGCGCGCAGCGAATTTCCCGAACATAACTTTTGCTACGCAAGCCCCATCTAAATAGGGCTAGCGCCTGATTTCGATTTAAAACAATAGTATCAAAAAGGGTGGTCTACGCCCAATAGATGTTGAACCGGAGTCTTAGTGTCGAGAGAGGTTCGATTTGGGAATTCGTTCGTGGGTTGAGGGTAACTGGTGGCGTAGCCGCGCGGGGGCCGGCGTGGTGATGCTGCGTCCGCTTGCGTTTGTTTACGGGGCGGTGGGGCGTGTGCGTACCTGGGCCTTTCGCAAGGGGTTGCGTAAGCAGGAGCATGTAGGCGTGCCGGTTATCGCGGTGGGAAACGTCGTCGTCGGCGGCGCCGGCAAGACACCGGTCGTGCAATCAATCGTGCGCTGCCTGCAGCAGTTTGGCTATCGACCCGGGGTGGTGTCACGCGGCTATCCCGTGAGCCCGAAACGTCCTATCCTCGTGCGTCCAGAATCTTCCGCTAAAGCCGTGGGCGATGAGCCGTTACTGCACGCTGCGCTGGGCGTGCCGGTGGTTGTGTGCGCGGATCGAGTTGCGGCCTGTCGCGAGCTGCTCGCACGCCACGCTGACGTGAACGTGATCGTGGCCGACGACGGCCTTCAGCACTATCGATTGTTTCGCGATATTGAGGTGGAAGTGATCAGCCAGGAGCGTGGCTATGGGAATGGTGAGCTCCTCCCCGCCGGGCCGTTGCGCGAGCCGCGTTCGCGAGCGCGCGAGTGCGATTTGCGCATTACGACCGCGTGGAACCCGCCGAGTAGCGGCTACAAGGACGGCAATCATCACGTTGCCGTGCGTAAACTGCAAAAGGCCTACTTGCTTACCGATCCCAGCAAGATTGTTTCACTCTTGCACTTCAACAATTCGCGCCCCTACATCGCAGCGGGTATCGCTAACCCCCGGCAGTTTGCCGATGCGCTCAAACGCCAAGGCATCGACGGAAAGTTGCTCGCGTTTGCCGATCACCACGATTTTTCGTGGAATGATTTCGCGACCTTGGAGTCGCGTCCGATTCTTATGACAGAAAAAGACGCGGTGAAATGCAAACCCTTCGCTCAATCCAACATGTGGGTAGTCCCCATGAGCGTGCACCTCGCGCCACAAACGAAGCGCAAGCTCCTCGATAAACTAAGCGCAATTACGGGCCACCGCCTAGATATGCGATCACTGGAAGAGGGCGAGGCCGCGCAACACGAGCCCGCTCCGAAGAAACATGAATCCCAAACTGCTTGAAATCCTCGTATGCCCTGTCACGAAAGGGCCGCTTATCTACGACAAGAGTGCGTCTGAACTCATCTCCAAATCTGCACGATTGGCCTACCCGATCCGCAACGACATTCCGGTAATGCTCGAAGAAGAGGCCCGCACGTTAAGCGATGCTGAACTCGACGCGCTGAATCGCCGCGCATAGGCCGCGTGTAAACCGACCCCTGACCCCGATTTTTCATGAGTGATTCTTCGTTTGTTGCCATCGTTCCGGCGCGGTTTGGATCGACGCGGTTTCCTGGCAAACCCCTGATTGATATTGGCGGCAAACCCATGGTGGTGCGTGTGGCAGAA
Source organism: Betaproteobacteria bacterium (assembly GCA_013298145.1). Taxonomy (GTDB): domain Bacteria; phylum Pseudomonadota; class Gammaproteobacteria; order Burkholderiales; family Casimicrobiaceae; genus Casimicrobium. The sequence continues at coordinate 476,622 of JAAFJO010000003.1, read as the reverse complement.
CAAGCGCAGAGCGCCGGGGCGTCGCGCGTGGTGGTTGCCACCGATGACGAGCGCATTGTGACTGCGTGCCGTGAACACGGTGTCGATGCCTTAATGACACGCGCCGATCATCCGACAGGCACAGATCGGCTCAGCGAAGTGGTCGGCGCACTCGGACTTGCCGATGAAACGATCGTCGTTAACGTGCAGGGCGATGAGCCGCTGATTCCACCGACGGCAGTGTCTCGTGTAGCGGATTTGCTTCGGCAGCGCGAGCGTGCAAGTATCGCGACGCTCGCCCACCCGATCAGCGATCTTGCCGAAGTGGTCAGCGCGAATGTCGTGAAGTGTGTACTCGATGAACACGGTTTCGCGCTTTATTTTTCGCGGGCGATGATTCCGTATGATCGTGATGGTTGGCGCGATGGGGTGAGCAAGCTCGCGCCAGAGATGCCGGTCTATCGCCACATCGGTCTCTATGCGTATCGCGCGGCATTTCTACGCGCGTTTCCACAACTGAGCATTCCGGCGATTGAGCGGTTCGAATCGCTCGAGCAGCTGCGCGCGCTAGCGCATGGGTATCGGATCGCTGTAGGAGTGGTGGACGAGGCGCTGCCGCCAGGCATCGACACGCCTGAAGACTACGAGCGACTCAGGCACAGCGTCACTTCAGCTCGAGAGCGGGGGCGCGCGCTTAAGGCTCGAGGACCTGGACCTTCGTAACGTAGTGTCGAGTGTCACCGAAGCAGCTGGTGGGCAAGCCTAGCTTTTCCTCGTAATGGAGCGTTACGCGCTTACCGATCGTTTTGTTGATTGAAGTTGCGACTGCATCATCCCAGATCGTAAAGAAAAATTTCTCGGGGATTCCGCCGGGCAGCACCACCATGTTGAGCTCGCCCTCCCAGGTTTTGCAAACCCAGCCTTTTTTCGAAATCTTTTGCACGATGCCGACGCGCTCACCGCTCGAATAGCTCCACTTCCAGACAACGAGCGCGTAGAGCGACGTGAGCGCAATCGCGATCAATCCGATGATGAGAAGCCAGGCCGCGCCCCGCTGGCGCGAAGATGTCGAAGCCTGAGAGGTGAGCCGGTGAGGATGTGGACGCTGGAAAAAAGTTCGAATTTGAGACATAATTGCGGCTGTTGGAAAACGCACGCCAGCGTAACCGAGTTTTATAACACGTCTTTGGATTGCTCTCGAATACAGGGTTTTCCGGTGGCTGAACGTGAAGTGGCTCGGAGGGAGACTGGCGGAACACAGGGTGACGATGAGCTTTCTCGACGCAAACCAGATCGCTAAATTTCGCCAACAAACGGCTACGCCTCGAAAGCGCTCTGTAGCCGGAAGCTGGACCCGCTTATGCGGAACTTGTAAGCAGCCCGCCATTATTCGTGGCGGGAAAACACGTAAAGTCGCCGGTCGTACGGTGTTTACGTGCGCTGGCTGCCTCACCAAGCTGCTCGAAAAGGGCGGTGATGATGAGTCGGTCGCGATTGAGCAAACAGGTACCGGCGGCGAATAGCCCACTCGCCGGCGCGCGTTAGTGCACACGCGTTTAAGCGCGCACGTGCATACGCACCGAGGCGCGCGTTTGATCGCGCCCTACCGTCCTCTGTTCACTTGAAGCCGAGATTGCGCTCGATCCTGCCATAAGCGCTCGTTTGTCGAGCTCACCTATCTGCGATTAAGCCAGCCGCCGGCTGGGGTAACTACGCGATCTTTGCTGCATCGAGTAGGCGCGATTTGCATGCGTAGTCCCCTGTAAAACAGGCGCTGGCCTAGCTGGCCGTCCAAAAAAAAACGGCACCGTGAGGTGCCGTTTTCTTGGGTGGAACGCGATTAGTCTGCGTACGCCTTAGCAGCCTGGATGATCGGGCTCCATTTGGCGATTTCGGCCTGGAGGTGGGCTTTCGCGCCCGCTGACGTTTGCTTGTCCGCTGGCATGATCTCCGCGCCGAGATCTTTCATCTTGCTCGCGAAACCTGGGTCTTTGATCGCTGCTTGCAACCCAGCTTCCAGTTTCTTGATCACATCGGCAGGGGTGCCTTTCGGTGCGTAGAGGATGTGCCAAACACCCACTTCAAACCCTGGCAACTCGCTGGCGAGCGTGGGAAGCTCCGGGAAATTCGCAAGTTTTCCCTTGCTTGTCACAGCATAGGCCTTGACTTTGCCGCCTTTGATTTGCCCGGTCGTATTGGTGGACTGATCACACATGAGATCAACCTGGCCGCCGAGGAGCGCGGTCATCGCTGGGCCCGTTCCCTGGAAAGGCACGGTGGTGACATCCGTCTTAAGCGCGTTTTGCAACAGCAAGCCACACAAATGGGACGCTGATCCAATGCCGGCATTTGCGAGGTTGATCTTGTCTTTGTTCGCGCGTACGTACCCAAGCAAATCCTTGACGCTACCTTGAGCCATCTGCGGCTTGGCGATAAGCGTCATCGGCACGTCAACCACGGCACCGATCGGAATCAAATCCTCGGTAGGTTTGAAATCGAGCTTGCGGTAGAGCGACGGGGCAGTCGACATGCCGATGTGGTGAAAGAGCAGCGTGTAGCCGTCGCCTGCAGCGCGCGCCACTTTGCCCGCGCCGATGGTGCCACCGGCGCCACCCACGTTTTCGACCACGAACGAGCCCTTGAGCTGAGCGCCGAGGGCTTGCGCGAGCGAGCGCGCAACCACATCGGTGGGGCCGCCAGCCGCGAAGGGAACGACCACGCTCACGGGTTTATCGGGGTACGCAAAGGCGGCCGCTGCGGCAACCGCTGCGAATGTCACCGCAGCAATGCGGCTCAAACGTCGAATCATCTTGTCTCTCCTTGAGGAAGCGTGTGGTTTGTTGTCGCGTTCAGCGGCGGCACTTGGGTCGCCCTGATCCGGTCTGTGAACGCGAACGCTGCGCACGAAACGCGCGTTGACACGAATTCTAGGGACGGCTTTTCAGCTTGCTGTCAGGGTTGTTGCGAGTCACTGTGTCGAAAACTGCACTTTGAAAACATTGCATTACGACAACCAGGTGCCCGCGCTTCTGTGCTTTCTTTGTAGCCTGACGGGTGCACGACACGTTGCTGCCGACTTTAGGAAACGCGCCTGAGATCGCGCAGAAACGTACGATACCGAGGCCTGTGCCCTACGTTTTTTCGTCGCAGACTCGCCGAGCGTGTGGGCACAAACGAAAAACATTCCCAGCGCATGCCCGAGGGGCATACTGAACGACACTATGAACGGCGCTTTAAATGCTGCGCGTCTCCCGCGCGATCAAGAAGGGTCCACACTCGTAAACAACGCCGTCTGGCGCACCATGCGGAATCCAGCGCAAGGCGATGCGTTCATCGTGGTTCGCGCCGTCTGAGACCCGGGAATCCGCTGCTGGCGGGGCACGAAACCCAGAAGCGATTTTGAGCCCGAGTACGGCGGCTATCTCACCATCAAGTTCCAGGACCGGCCAAGTTGCGCGAAGCCAAATGGGCACCGCGTGCTCTTGAAACAACTTTTTTAGTGAATTGACTTTTATATTGGGACTAGACTCAAATAAATCGGTTGACCGCCAATATCGAAAAATTGCGTTTCGTCCCAATAAAATTTGTGAAATCTGCGAAACAATATTAACTTTCGACGGGGTCGTCGCACCTTCGCGAGGCAGCGCAACGAACACACCGTGCGGCCAGGCCAATCGCGTTTCGCCACGCCACTCACACCGCCACTGCAAATCCGGTGTTTCAACAGGCGCAACGTAGCAAAGATGATCGCGGTAGCGACGAAAGCAACCGACGAACGAGCGATGAGAGAGCGCGAGCGAGTTGTCAGTGCCCGACGATTCGATTTGTCGTTCCCATTCGCACAATCGGGCCGATCCCTGAGCGGGGAGCGCGAGTCGCGAACACCAGTATCGCAACACATTGCGACGACGCGTGCTGTTGAGCTGCGCCCACTTCGAAATCGACACGCCCCAGAGCGATTTGCAGGCTGCGAAATCAAGCTCGGCAAGCGCATCGGCGAGCGTGCTTGCTTCTTGCTGCCATCGTGCCGCGCGCGCGAGGGTCGCCTCGGCGGCGGGAAAGTTTGCGACTAAGGCGGGCCAAACGCGCGCCCTCAAGCGGTTTCGGGCGAAATGGGTGTCCGTATTGCTGTCATCGGTAATGTGCGCGACTTGATGCACGATTTGGTAGGCATCGATATCGGCTTTGGCAGCATCGAGGAGGGGGCGCGACCATTTCGCGCTTTCGTCAGCCATACCTGACAAGCCCGAGGGGCCAGCGCCTCGTAACAGCTGCAGCAGCACGCTCTCGGCTTGGTCTCGCGCGTGATGCGCGATCAGTAGTCTTTGCTGGGCGTATGCATTTAGATGAGATTTGAAGATAGCGTAGCGCGCCTCTCTCGCCGCGGCCTCAATGCCTCGCGAATCATTGCGATCGATGCGAGCTTCGTACGCGTAAAAAGTAATGCCAACTGCGCTCGCAACGCGTGCACAGTGCGCGCGCCAGTGATCGGCGTTAGCTTGAAGGCCGTGGTGAACGTGAAGCGCCGATAGGCGCTTGAGCTCGCCGCGCTCGGCGAGGGCGGTATGCAGCGCGTGAAGCAAAACGCTTGAATCGATACCGCCCGAGAACGCAACGCAGAGCTCTTCGGAGCTGGATGCGAGCCATGCGGCAATTACCTTGCGAACCCGTTCCGCCGCATCATTTTTTGCTGCGTCTGTCGCTGCGGGCAGATTCCCTTTTTCAGTTTCCACGCGTGCCTGCGCGCAAGAGCATGAACGTTTCGCTACGCCGCGAGCTTCACCGGGCCGTAGGCTGCGAGGCGCGCTCGACGCTGCGCAATCCGCTCGGTCGCGGTGAGCGGAGACAAACGTGCGAGCTCGGCCTCAAGGATCGGTTTGAGTTGCTCCATCACGCCCACGGGATCGCGATGAGCGCCGCCGGCGGGCTCAGGTACGACGAAGTCGATCAAATTGAGTGCCTTTAGTCGCGCTGCAGTGATGCCCAGGCTTTCTGCCGCGTCCGATGCGCGCTCTGCGCTTTTCCACAGAATGGAGGCACATCCTTCAGGCGAAATCACCGAGTAGGTTGAATATTGCAACATGATCGTCGTGTCGCCGACGGCGATGGCGAGTGCGCCACCGGAGCCACCTTCGCCAATGATCGTCACGATGATCGGCACGCGAATTTGCGCCATTTCGAAGAGGTTACGGCCAATAGCCTCCGATTGTCCGCGCTCTTCCGCGTCAACGCCTGGATAGGCACCGGGCGTATCAACGAAGGTAAAGATGGGTAATCCGAACTTATCGGCTAACTTCATCAGCCGAAGCGCCTTTCGGTAGCCTTCCGGGCGTGGCATTCCCCAGTTACGTAGCACCTTTTCTTTGGTGTCGCGACCTTTTTGATGGCCGATGACCATGCAGCTTCGACCGTTGAACTTTGCGAAACCGCCAACGATTGCGTGATCATCCGCGAACGAACGGTCACCGTGAAGCTCGACGAATTCAGAGAACAGCCCGTTCGCGTAGTCAAAAGTGTACGGCCGCTGCGGGTGGCGCGCAACCAATGCAATCTGCCAAGGTGTTAGCTTCGCGTAGATCGATTTACTGAGTTCGATCAATTTCTTGCGAAGCTTCTTCAGCTCATCGGACACGTCGAGCTGATCGACGCCGTTGTGCAGTTCAGTCAGTTCGTCAATGCGGGCCTGTAGCTCCGCGATGGGCTGCTCAAAATCGAGATAGTGTTGTTTTGCCATGACGCGAATTCTATGTGCTTAGCGGATCGGGCCGTCGCCATTCGGCGACACGTTGTCTGGTCGCCTTGGATTCACTTAAACGTATGGTCGTTGCGTTCGCGAGGCGCGAGCACGCCATGTTGTTTTGAATCTGCGAGCGGTGCAAAGCGCGCGATCAACATCATGAGCCCAGCAAAGATCATCAGGAGCGGAATGATGAGTCGCGAGCGCCAGCCAAGTTCGAAATAGCCGTACCAAGCAGCTCCAAGCGAGATCAATACGGGCCCGGTGACGATTGATTTCTTGGTCAAACCATCAAAAACTAGGATCGCCGCGCCAGCAATCACGAATGCGAGCGCGATAAGCGTATTCCAGTCTGGGATCCAGCCGAAATTCCAGGCGAGTAATGCAAAACCGCCAACGATCAGCGTAATCGGAAAGGTTGCGTCGCGGATCATGAAATCGTTCGTCGTGAAGAAGCCAGTATTCTGCGCTGTTTCGTGATCGCTGTCGTGTCGAAAAGAAAAAAATTACGTGTGGCCGCTTATAAATCGAGCGCTTCGAGCACATTAGCGTAGTTCTCAAGTTTTTAGTTTTTCTCGCTATTCGCTGGTAAAAAAAGCCACTCAATTGAGTATTTTAACGAGATATACAACGCAACAAAAAACCCGCCGAAGCGGGTTTTTCGAAGAACTTATCGATTTCTGCGCGCAATTAGCGGCGGATAACGATTTCGCCCTTAACTTCGACTTCAACGCGACGGTGCGGCTGCAAGCATGCGATGAGTTCCTTGCGGTTCTTCTGCTCGCATACAACACCCGGCACTGGCTGGGTTTTACCCATACCAAGCGTTTCGATCTTGTCTTTCGCAACACCTTTGCTTGCGAGGTAGTTCGCAACCGCGGTTGCGCGACGCTCGGAAAGCTTCTGGTTGTATTGCTGTGAGCCAAGGCGGTCGGTGTGACCGGTGACGAGGACGAGCTCAAGCTTTTGCACTTCTTTGATGCGAGCAACGATCTCGCGGTCAAGCACCGCTTGGCCGTCTGCCTTCAACACCGCTTTGTCGAAATCGAAGAGGGCCTTCGATGCGATGGTGATCTTCTGCACGGATGGCGCAGGAGGTGGTGGCGGTGGCGCTGGTGGTGCAGGTGGCGGCGGTGGCGGCGCGACCGGTGCAGCGGGTGGCGGCGGTGGCGCAGGGGCTGGAGGCGGCGGTGGTGGCGGAGCCGCCTTCTTCACGAGGTCAGGATCGCACTCTGCAATTGCCATTGCGGGCGTCCAGAAACCGGTGCGCCAGCAAAGGTTGCAAGATGCGTTGCTCGTGCCGTAGCGACCGCTACGAACCACATTGTTTTTAGCGTCACCAGTTGCGGAGATTACGTAGCCGCTGCTGCCGGGTGTTGCTTGCGCAAGCACCTGGCCGCCCGACAACGCAACCACAGCCGCTGTAACAGCGCTGGCAAGGATGCGAAGTTTCATTGATTATTTACCCCTTTAGGCATTTCGGACGATGTCACAGAGACTTTGTCCACGCGACGCTGCAGCGCTCGTGGATACAAAATCCCCTCCGTCACCAATATATCACTGTGCTTTTTTCGAGCGCAATTGAGGATGATGCTGCAGCGAACTCAGCCAATTCTTGTGGCGAGGGCGCAACGACGGACTGGACTAAAATACAGCATTGCCGCGCTGTCGTCGCGGCATTTTGTCGTCTACCGGCAACAGAGGCCAGCGCGGGAACCGCGTGAGATGTCTCCAAGCCAGATACAGCGGAAACAATGGACCAATTCGCCAAAGAAACCCTACCAATCAGCCTTGAGAGCGAAATGCGCTCCTCTTATTTGGATTACGCCATGAGCGTGATCGTGGGGCGCGCCCTTCCGGATGTGCGCGATGGGTTAAAGCCGGTGCATCGCCGCGTGCTCTTCGGGATGCATGAAACCAACAACGTTCATAACCGCCCGTATGTGAAGTGCGCGCGCGTGGTGGGCGAGGTGATGGGTAAGTTTCACCCGCACGGTGACGCTTCGATTTACGACACCTTGGTTCGCATGGCGCAAAATTTTTCGATGCGCTATCAGTTGGTGGACGGTCAGGGCAACTTCGGCTCCGTCGACGGCGATAACGCGGCGGCGATGCGCTACACCGAGTGTCGCTTGCAAAAAATTACGTCCGAAATGCTCGGAGACTTGGAAAAAGAAACCGTCGATTTCCAGCCGAACTACGATGGTAAAGAGCAAGAACCCACCGTTCTGCCCGCCAAGTTCCCGAATTTGTTGGTCAACGGCTCGTCGGGGATCGCGGTGGGCATGGCCACCAACATTCCGCCGCACAACTTAAGCGATGTGATCGACGCCACGCTTTTGCTGCTGAAGAATGGCGAGGCGACGATTGAAGAGCTAATCGAGCTGGTCAAAGCGCCGGATTTCCCCACCGGTGGATACATCTACGGCCTAGAAGGTGTGCATCAGGGCTATCGCACCGGCCGGGGCCGCGTTGTGATGCGCGCGAAAACGCACTTCGAGAGCATCGGCAAAACTGATCGGCAGGCGATCATCGTTGACGAGATTCCGTATCAGGTCAACAAGTCAACGCTGCTGCAAAAAATCGGTGAGCTGGTTCGCGACAAGCGACTTGAGGGGATTTCGGATTTGCGCGACGAGTCGGACAAATCCGGCATGCGCGTTGTGATTGAGTTGAAGCGCGGCGAAATTCCGGACATCGTTCTCAATAATCTCTACAAAAACACACAGCTACAAGACAGCTTCGGCATGAACATGGTGGCGCTGGTCGATCAGCGCCCACGTGTGTTAAATCTGAAAGACTTCCTCGAGCAGTTCATCCTGCATCGTCGCGAAGTGGTGACGCGCCGCACGCAGTTTGAGTTGAAGCAGGCGCGCGCGCGCGGTCATATTCTCGAAGGCCTCGCCGTATCGCTGGAAAACGTTGATCCGATCATCGAACTGATCAAAGCGAGCGCAACGCCCGACGAAGCACAAGCCGCGTTGACGTCGAAGCTTTGGAAATCGCCGCTCGTCAAAGAAATGGTGCAGCGCGCCGGTCCGGATTTCTTGCGTCCTGCAGATATCGGCCCAGAGTACACCTGGCAAGTAAAAGAGGACGGTTATCGCTTAACCGATATTCAAGCCAAAGCCATCTTGGAAATGCGCCTGCAACGCTTGACCGCGATGGAGAGCGACAAAGTCTTCAGCGAATACAAAGACGTGATTGCGGCCGTTCAAGATTTACTCGACATTTTGGCGAAGCCGGAGCGCGTGACAACGATCATCTCGGGCGAATTGAAAGACATCAAGAAGCAGTTTGGTGATGAGCGGAAATCGGAAATTGTGCTCAACGCTGAAGAGACTTCAATTGAAGATCTCATCAAGCCGCAAGACATGGTGGTGACACTCACCCATGGCGGCTATTTCAAGGCGCAGCCGGTTGAGGAATACCGTGCGCAAAAACGTGGCGGTCGTGGCAAACAAGCTACCGCAACTAAAGAGGAAGATTTCGTCGAGAAACTCTTCATCGCGAACACGCACGACTATATCCTTTGCTTCAGCAATCGCGGTCGCGTGTACTGGTTGAAGGTGTATGAAGTGCCGGAAGGCGGCCGCAATTCGCGTGGCAAGCCGATCGTGAATCTATTCCCGCTCCAAGATCGGGAGAAAATCACGGCGATTGTTTCCACCAAGACCTTCGATCCGGACAAATTCATCTTCATGGCAACCAGCATGGGCACCGTGAAGAAAACTTCGCTGGAAGACTTCTCGCGTCCGAAGAAAACCGGCATCATCGCCGTGGATTTGGACGACGGCGATTACTTGATCGGCGCAGCGCTTACTGATGGCAAGCACGACGTGATGCTGTTCGCTGACAGCGGCAAGGCCGTCCGCTTCGACGAAAACGACGTGCGCAGCATGGGACGCAACGCGCGCGGCGTACGCGGGATGATGCTCGATAAGGATCAGCGCATCATTGCGATGCTGGTCGCTGAAAACGAATCACAACAAGTCTTGTGTGCGACTGAAAATGGATTCGGCAAACGCACACCGATCATCGAGTACACGCGTCATGGTCGCGGCACCAAAGGCATGATCGCGATTCAGCAATCGGCGCGTAATGGCAAGGTTGTTGCTGCAACGCTTGTCAATCCGGGCGACGAAGTGATGCTCATTACCACGGGTGGCGTGTTGATTCGCACCACGGTCAAATCAATTCGCGAATCAGGCCGCTCAACCCAAGGCGTCACGCTCATCAACTTGGGTGAAGGCGAAAAACTCTCGATGCTTGAACGTATCGAAGAGGCGGACGATGATGACGTACCCGGCGCACAGGGCGAGTTGGTTTAGTTCGATGGCATCGCCAGCTAGGCTCGCTAACACCGACTCTAATTGGGCTATCGGCTCGAAAACTAAATTTTCGAGCTCTGCTTTAATCAAGCCTTAGCCCCAAATTAATGGGCTGTAGCTGCGTATTTTTATCAGTGATCCTTGTTGGGGGCGCGCAGTCGGCGTTGAGCGCGGAGCACAGCACGCAGCTCGCGCCCAACATCAGCGAAATGATCGCGGCGAAGCTCACGCCACAAATTAGTCGTCGCATTCAGACTCGTAAGCGGGATATTCGCACATCCATTTCTGAGCCCCCCGGACCACGTTGAACGCGAAACACGCTGCCATGCTGCGCTCGCACGACTTGGTCACGTATGGTGTACGTCAAATGGCGCAGCTTGCCTTCACCGGCTGCCGTTGCTTCAGTCACACCAAATGACAAGCCACTCGCGTCGCGCTTTAGCGTATTGGGTTCGCTGATCATGATGTGTCCGTAATCTGTTGGGTGTTCGCGCGATGGATCGCGAATTGAACCGTCCGGTCGGCACCAGCCGAGCACGTAGGTGCCGTCCGCTCCAATGTCTTCAATTGATTTCAGTACAGTGCCTTGGTTTCGCACCAGATCGTCGATAAACGTTGTAGGCCCGGGATCACGATCGTTGTCCGCCGTCAGCCAATCCTGCTCTTGCACCACGCGTTGGATGTAGTTTCCAACGAAGCCATTGCAATCGAGTCCAATAAAGTTACGCGCCACAAACTCCGCGAGCGAGGTGGTGACCGGGCGAAATCTGTAGACAAGTTGAATCGCAATTTGCGCTTGCTCGGGTGTACCTTTTCCAACGAACGGTGCATGAAAGTGTCGGCGGGCGCTGCTCGCTTTGGTGAAGGTATGCTCGACCACATCGCCCCAAATTGTTTTCACACACACTGTGACAGGATCGCGAAAGTTTGCGCTGATGTTTTCGTTCCAGAACTTGTCATCCCATTGCGATGCACCAAGCCGATAGTTGTCTACACGCAGCTGGTTCCAACCGATCGGTGGGACGTAGCTCGGAGTCGGCGTGTTTGCGGGTAGCGTTTGTTTGAAGATATATGTGTCGAGCGCGAGATAGCGTTGAGCAAATTCGAGCGGTGTCATGCGTGCCATATCGATTCTCCTTAAATGTGTTTGATTCCCAGTACGGTCGCTACGTCGCTAAGTGGGCAACGCGGGGTCGTCCCGTGGGGGTAGTTGCGGCAAAGCTTGGCTCACCGATGCGATCCACTGAATTCCAGAAATCGTGAGCGATTCGCGTGTGATCGTTTTCTTGTCGCCCAACAAGAACGGACCGACGGCGTAACTTCGCGCAAGCGCGGCCTGCGCCTCGCTCGTCCAGTTTGCGCGAATCGTGACGTCTTTCACAAGCACGATGGCGCTTGGTATCCACGACAGCCGTCCGTTGCCTCCGGCTGCGAAATCGGCGATTTGGCCGCGTCGCATGCCTTGAACGTACCAATTGCGATTGAACAGAAACGGTGTGAATAGCCAGGGGCGCCTGATCTGAACGAGTTGATACGAAAATTCGACTGTTAAGCCATCGTCTGCTGGCGTAACCGGCGTTGGCTCGACCACGAGCGGTTGTGCATCCAACTGTTGTTGCCAATCGATTTGAGTCGCCAGATGCGCCCAATTCTTCTTCACAACGGGGCGTCCACGTCGCATTGCTAATCGATTCGTTGCTGCGCCCGGCTCGAGCTGCATTGGCATCGATTCAGCGGCGCGCACAGCGGTTGCTAACGATCGCGATGATGCCGTACCTTCGCCGCTAATCGGTTGCATGGAAACAGCGCGAGTAATGTCCGCGAGTGCGGTTTGATCGTATTGGCGTACCATCAACAACGGGCGATTGCTGGGTTCGGTCGAATCTAGCGTGCGCTTAAGCGTCATGAAACGATACGCGGAACCCTGTGGCGACGCTGCTGGCGCAGTTACCGTTGGGTGAGATTGCGTCGCTTGAGTTTTGCGGACCACAAGCTCATGACGAACCCAGCTTCCAGTGCCGGGATCAAGCCAGTTCGGCGGTATCGAATCGGTCGACGAATGCGTTACCGCGAGGCCGCTGCCCGACGCGACCTTGAGGCGCTCGAAGCGTTTTTTGCCTTCGTTCTTCACCGTGTCGTACCAATTCATCGCATCGATGTTGGCCTCGTCGCTTGCTTGTGCGTCTTTGCAAAACGCAGCGGGTCCCAATAGCTCGAAAAAATAGGTGTCACTGATTGGGTTCAATAATGGCTGACGAAAACCATCATCAATTGATGATGGAAAGTCCGCAATGGAGATCGAGAAATACTCGTCGACAGCGGCGCGGCTAAACGAAGTTGCATCGCCCTCGCGCGCGTAGAACTGCTCAGGAGCCAGACCGAGCGGAAACTGTTCAAACGCGAAGACCGATGCGGTGCTACTTGGTGTCTCGTTGGCAGGCGCCGATTGAAATTGCTTGACAAAGAATTCTTCGAGCGCGTCGTTAAGCAATGTGCCGGACATATTGCGGACCTCTTTTCATCGTCGATTTCAGTTGAACGAGCACTGCGCAGCGCGCGAGTGCGACCACTAGGCCCTACGCAATGCCTGGTGCGTCGAGATGCGGACTGCTCGAGAGTACTTGACTGACCCAACCCACCACTTGAACGCCGTCGACGACAAGCCACTCACCGTCTTGGTGATAGGTTTGTTTACCGTGCGATTTGTCGTTGCTGTAGTTTCCGCCGATAGAAAATGGCCCCCAACCTACGCTGCCTCCGGCTTCGATATGCGATTTGCTCTTCTCCATGTTTTCGTGGATGTTTTCCGCTTTGATCCGTAATTCTTTGATTACCAAGATTTGCGTCGGGATAGCTGGGAGCCAAAACGCTTCGTTTTCTTGTGGCGTTTGTTGACCTGGCGTGCCGTTTGAGATGCTGTGCTTTTTGAAACCCACCATGTACCAGTTTGCAAGATTCAGCAGTACGGTGTTAAGCCATGGCCGCTCAATGTCGATCAACGCGTACTTCATCGAGATGCCTAATTTGTTCGACGTGTAGTCGCGTGTTTGCTTTTCGCTGCTGCCCGAAGCGTTGGCACTCGCGTGCCAAAAACCGAAACCGACTTTACCGCTCACGCCCCAGCTGGTTGCTTCACTTGAGACCTCTTCGACGGTGTCAGTTTGCTCGTAGCCATACTGCGTCCAGCCATCATGCTCAACATTGGGATCGCACCAGTTACTTGGCATTACTTGGACGTAAGGCACGGTGTCGGCAATCATTCCGCACGCAACTTGCCAGCGCTCGAATTTTTTCTTGGCACCCGCAATTGCTGCCGTTGCCGCATCGCTGCCTTGAGCGCCGAGTAAATTCAGTGCGCCTTCGATCTGATCTTTCTTGCCAAGATTGATCCAATCGTCCCATGCGCTATCAACATCGGCTTTGTAGGTGGGGCCAATGACGGGCCAAGTCTGCAACGCCACAGGGTTCATTGCCGCAGCTTGATACTGCGCGGTGTACGCCTGAATCGCCTTGTTGTATTTCTTTCGGCATTCTTTATAGCGGGTGTATGCACCCGTCTCCAGGACTGATTCCGCGTCCTCTGGATCGGGCTTCATGAGAAGTTTCGTCGCCGCCTCGAGGTTTTTTTTCAACAGTGGATCGGTCGCTTCAGGTATTGGCACTGCATTTGCGCCATCAAGGATCAGCTTCCAGGTTTGGCTGATCCTGGTCGACGAGGGAACGGACATTCCGGTGCCGTTGAGCTGCAACTTCTTGTCAACGAACATGCTTAGGTTTTGCAGCGCCGTCTGTCGTTTGGTGATCTTCGCAAGCAACGCAGGGTCGACCCCGGCGGTGGGGGCTGGCGTGCCACCTGGCGCACCTGTTGTGCTGAGATCGGGCTTCCAGGGATCGAGATAGTCTTCGGGATTGATGGGGAGTCCGGTCGGCAGAAACGAGAAGATGAATCCTTCCTGCGGTCTCGTTGCGTCACTCACGCCGAACGCGCGTTTGCGAATCTGTTCGTAGATTCTGTATACGTCGCCTTTGGGATCGTTAGCCATAGCAATACTCCTGAGAATTAAGGGTTCGAAGAGACGGCGGTTCTTCGCACAGTGTGCAGAAGATCCAGGGAAGAGGGGGTTGCGGCAACGACGGCGTCGTCGTTGTCAGGTCGCTACGCTTTGAACACTTGCGCCGCGTCGATCGCGCCGGGATCCCAATGCGATTCATTGGGCACATGTTGATGGCCACACCAGCCGGCGAAGCGATACCATTCGTCAGGCTTCATCCGATTGGCCGGTGTGTGGTTTACACCGCTCGCATCCAAGAAATTGCGCGACGTCTCAAACGCGATCGGCACGTGCTCGTGAATTTGCAAGATGAAGCTGCGAAGCTTTGCGAGCGCGTCTGCGCTGCGCTGCGGAGACTTCGCAGCAAAGCCGACTATCTCTATCTGTATGCAGTTTGCTGCATTCGCTTTGACGTTATGGTCGGACAGCGCACGCGAACCCACATTGAGCGGAACGTGCTGAAGATACTCGTCGGTGTCGAGATTGACGGTGAAATGGGGCCACCAATTGTTGGGTCGAAAGCTGCCGTCGATGGCACCTTGAACGGTGCTGCCCTCGGTTGTGTGCAAAACGCCTCGCCAAGGCGCGCCGATAAACGCGGGGCCATACTTGGTGGCTTTCACCGTCGCTACACCATCGACCCAAATCTCTTGTGTTAGGTCCAACAAATCGAATACAGCGCACAATTTTGAGCCGCTCAACAGCGCATCGACGCCACGCCAGTTGTCCGCAATTGAGCGCGGGTAGCCATCACCCACGTTATCTTCCGCGATCGAGTAGCGAAGGTATCGCTCGCCTTTGAAAAAGTAGACGTTCCCGTCGTGCCATTGCACCGCTGCGTCGAGATCCGCTGCGAAGCCAGCGTTCGCAAATCCAGGCCATCCATCGGCGATTTCTCGCGACGGCACATCCACTGTGTCGCTCGAAATGTCGTAGCGAACGTAGCGGCTACCTTTGAAGAAATACGCCTTTCCGTTTGGCCACGTTAGCGCAAGATCGATATCGCGATCGAAATCCGCTTGTGAGAGTGCGGGCCATCCGTCAGCTATCGTGCGCGGATGGCTATCAACTTTGTCGCTTGCGATGTCGTAGCGCAGGTAGTGCTCGCCCTTGAAGAAAAAAAGCTTTCCGTTGCCCCAATTCACAACGGTGTCGACATCGCGGCCAAATCCAGCCTCAGCGAGACCGGGCCAATTCCCAGATAACCTTAACGGCTGACTGTTCGGTGAATCAACGCCGTCGTCGATTCGATCAAAGCGAACGTAGTCGCTTGCGCCTAAAAAGTAAATTTTCGTACCCATAGAAATCCAGCCCCACAACAATGAATGCGAGTTGAAAAGTCGAAACAGCCGCAGCTCACGGAAAATCACGCATGCGAACGACCGCGCGTGCGTCCACGAATCCCGCGGAAGTCAGTTGGTCAACGCCTTACTCGATAAGACGCAGTTACGCGGCGAATTTGGACATCGCTTCCAGTTTTTTTGGAATCGCGATATGGGTGGTACTCGCAAGCGATTACACAGTCGTAAGCGCGGCTAGACGGATGCGATGGGCGACGCCGCTGGCGTCGGTTAAATTGTGCGGGCGAGTTTGTTTGCCCTAGTCCAACCGCTCAGTCGACGGATGGCTATCAATTACGTCTTTGGAATCGGCGCTCGATACGTCGCTCTATGGGCAACATTTCTGCGACGCGCACGATTTCACTCAGTCATCGTCGACGACCGCTAGGTTAGTGCCTTAGATAACCGTGCGACGCCTTCGACGATTTTCTCTTCGTTCGACGTAGCGAAACTCAAGCGGAACGTTGCGCGATCCGGGTTCGTCGCGTGGAACGGTGCACCCGGCACGAAGGCGACGCCTTTTTCAATGGCGCGTTTGGCAAAATCGTCAGAGTTCGTCACGCGTCCAAGTGCTCCAGCTCCGGTGAGGCGGCACCACACAAACATGCCGCCGTGCGGCGCGTCGAACGCGACCGCGTCCCCCAATTTCGCAGTCAATTCATCGCACATGAGCGACGCGCGCTTTGCATACGTTGTGCGCACACGGTCAAGCGCGGCTTTCATGCGTCCGCTGACCAGGTATTGCGCGGCCGTCGCCTGCGCGAAAGTGCTCGTATGTGCGTCAGAAAATTGTTTGCACATGACGGCTTTGCTGAGCAGGGCGGGTGGCGCGACCATCCAGCCCACACGCAATCCAGGCGAGAGCACTTTGCTCAACGATCCGCAGTGCGCGAGCCAATCGCGCGAACCTGGCACTTGTGACGCGAGCGCGAGCATCGACGGTGGCGGTGCCTGGTTGAAATAGAGATCGCCGTAGGGATCGTCTTCCACGATAAGCGTATGGTGTTTTGCCGCAATTTCGAGCACACGCTTTCGGCGTTCAAGCGTGAGCATGCCGCCGCTCGGATTTCCAAAGGTGGGAATCAAGTAAACGAGCTTCGGTTTGTGTTCAACGATCAGTCGTTCAAGCTCATCCACTTTAACGCCGTTCTCATCAATGGGCGCGCTGATGAGGTTCGCGCCGTACAAGCGGAAGCACTGAATGGTCGCCAGAAACGTGGGAGCCTCAACGATGACCTTGTCGCCCGGCGAAATCATCGTTTTTCCGATGAGATCAAGCGCCTGCTGCGAACCGGTGGTGACCACCAGTTCATCGGGCTTCAACGGCGCGGCCTTTGCGCTCATGAGCGTCGCGATACCCTCGCGCAGCGGCTGATAGCCCTCGGTTGCTCCATATTGCAGCGCCGCGCCCGGATCGGATTGAAGTGCGGCCTGGGAAGCTAGCGAAATTCCTTCCACATCGAACAGCGCCGCGTCCGGAAACCCACCCGCGAAGCTAATGATGCCGGGCTTTCCGAGGAGCTTGAAGAGTTCGCGAATGGCAGAGGTTTCAACGTTATTGAGGCGATCGGCAAATTGCATGGCGTGAGGTCGAGGTGGGTTGATGCGCGATGTTACGAAGAATTTCGAGCAAGTGCGTTGCGCATCATCGCCCGGGTAACGGCAATGCCGTTTTGTAGCGCACTTGCTTGAGCGTGAAGCTGGTGCGAATTTTTTCGATGCCTGGAATCGGCGAAAGCTTTTCTAGGATGAAGCGCTCAAGCGCTTGAATGTCGGCGAGCGCGACGCGGATGAGATAGTCGCTATCGCCCGTCATCAGGTAACACTCCATCACTTCATCGTGTTCTGAGATTCGCGACTCGAATTCTGCGAGCGCAGCCTTGCTTTGCTCTTTCAGGCTGATTGAGATGAAGACGTTGAGCCCCAGGCCGAGCTTCTGCGCACTGGCGATTGCCACGTAACGATCAATGACGCCAGCGGCCTCGAGTGCTTTCACGCGCGCTAAACAAGGCGAGGGCGACAAGTTAATGCGCCGAGCGAGTTCAACATTGCTAAGCGCGCCGTCGCGTTGAAGTTCTCGCAGGATTCGCGTATCGATCACATCTAGGGATTGGGCGTTCATATTGTGCTGAAAGCGTGTTTGATATCGGCAGATAGTGCTGGCGAATTGGAGCTTTGAAGTGTATGCGAAAGCATATTCCAAGGTGAGCTGGCAACAATGAGATGGACTTGAGTGGAGCTTTGAACATGCTGATGACAACGCAGGTGATCGCGAATGACCTTGACCCGCAAGAGACGCAGGAATGGCGCGACGCGCTCGATGCACTGGTCGCCGCGTATGGCGAGGATCGCGCTCGTTTCATGCTCGATCAGCTCGTTGCGCACACGCGTGCAAACGGGATTGCGTGGAAGCCGGAGCTTGCGACGCCCTACAAAAACACGATTGATGTTCGTGACCAACCGAGCTTTCCCGGCGACATTGCCATCGAGGAGAAGCTTGCGAGCTTGATGCGCTGGAACGCGCTTGCGATGGTTGCTAAAGCGAATGCGGCGTACGGTGAGCTTGGCGGACATATCGCGAGTTATGCAAGTGCTGCAGACTTGTTTGAGGTCGGCTTCAACCATTTTTTTCAAGCGAGAAACGAATCAACTGAGGAACCCCACGGCGGTGATTTGGTGTTTTTCCAACCGCATAGCGCTCCGGGCGTGTACGCCAGAGCCTATTTGGAGGGAAGGCTCACAGAACGTGATCTTGAGTTTTATCGTCGTGAGCTCTCCGCCCGGGAGAACGGGGCGCAAGGCCTAGCTAGCTATCCGCATCCGTACTTGATGCCGGATTTTTGGCAATTCCCGACCGGGTCGATGGGCATCGGCCCGATCAGCTCGATTTACCACGCCCGTTTCATGCGCTATCTCTCGCATCGCGAATTACTCGATTGCAGCGGGCGCAAAGTCTGGGGCGTGTTCGGCGATGGCGAAATGGACGAACCCGAGAGCATGAGCGCGCTCACGCTTGCCGCACGCGAGGGGCTCGACAACTTGATCTGGGTGGTCAACTGCAACTTGCAGCGGCTGGATGGCCCCGTGCGCGGCAACGGTCGCGTGATCGATGAGTTGGAAAAGCTCTTCAGCGGCGCGGGCTGGAATGTGATCAAACTGCTCTGGGGATCGGACTGGGACGGGCTCTTCGCCCGCGACGAAACGAATGCGTTGCTCTCAACATTTGCGAACACCGTCGACGGGCAAATGCAGACCTTCGCTGCTAACGACGGCCGCTACAACCGTGAAAACTTTTTCGGACAGAACGAAGCGCTCGCACGTCTTGCACAAGGGATGACCGATGAACAAATCGATCGCCTGAAACGTGGCGGTCACGACATCGTGAAAATTTATGCGGCCTACGCTGCCGCTGCGAAACACTCAGGTCAACCGACTGTGATCCTTGCACATACGAAAAAAGGTTACGGCATGGGCAGCGCGGGCCAAGGCAAGATGACCACACATTCGCAGAAAAAGCTGGACGAAACTTCGCTACTCGAATTCCGCAACCGATTCAATCTTCCGCTCAGCGATGAGCAAACGACTTCACTTGCGTTCTACAAACCAGCCGAAGAAAGCGCTGAGATGCAATACCTGCATGCCCGGCGTGCGAAGCTAGGCGGCTTTCTCCCACGAAGAGAAACCGCGTCTGAAGCACTACCCGTGCCTACACTCGCTTCTTTTGCACAGTTTGCGCTCGCGCCAGAAAACAAAGAGATGAGCACGACGATGGCCTTCGTGCGCATGCTCGGAAATTTGTTGAAAGACAAAACGCTCGGGCCGCGCATCGTGCCGATCGTTGCTGATGAAGCGCGCACGTTCGGAATGGCCAATCTCTTCAAGCAAGTCGGAATCTATTCAAGCGTGGGCCAGCGCTATGCGCCGGAAGACATTGGCTCGGTGCTTTCCTATCGCGAAGCGCTCGATGGCCAAATTCTTGAAGAAGGCATTAGCGAAGCGGGTGCGATTTCATCGTGGACGGCGGCCGCGACGAGCTACAGCGTGCATGGTTTCGCCATGTTGCCGTTCTACATCTACTACTCGATGTTTGGCTTCCAGCGTGTGGCTGATTTGATTTGGGCGGCCGCCGATCAGCAGCCGCGCGGATTCTTGCTCGGCGCGACGTCGGGCCGTACCACGCTCGGTGGCGAAGGCTTGCAACATCAAGACGGCACGAGTCATCTCTGGGCGGCAACGGTTCCGAATTGCAAGGCGTATGACCCTGCGTTTGCGGGGGAGTTGGCTGTCATCATCGATCACGGTATGCGCGAGATGATGGTCGAACAAAAGAACGTCTTCTATTACGTGACGCTCATGAACGAAAACTACGCGCAACCCGACTTCGATGAAAAGACGCGTGAACACTTAGTTCGCGGGGCGTATGTATTTCGTAACTATGGTGATACGAAGGCGAAACAGCGCGTCACGCTTCTCGGCTCCGGCGCAATCCTTACCGAAGTTATCAAGGCCGCTCATGCGCTTGCGGAGGAGGGGATCGCATCGACCGTGATCTCGATCACGAGTTGGAGCGAGCTCGCGCGCGACGGCATGAAAGCGGAAGCGGGCGATACATCGGCACACATCACTGCGCTGCTTTCCCAAACAAGCGGACCGATCATTGCAGCCACTGACTACGTTCGCTTAGTGCCCGAGAGCATCCGCGCCTACGTTCCGGAAGGCCGCCGCTACAAAACGCTCGGCACAGATGGCTTTGGTCGTAGCGATACGCGTGCTGCGTTGAGAGAATTCTTTGGGGTGGACGCTCGCAGTATTGTGAATGCCGCGAAACGTAACTTGTAGGCGCGGGCTTGACCGCGCTTTTCTCTCACCTGTCGCTACGCGTCGACCTCTCCCAAAGGGAGAGGTGTAGAAACCGCGCGGTCAAGCCCGCGCCTGCAAGAAAGTCTTCTCCGTTGCAAAAACCTCTCGTCTGCCAGCGCCACGATTTCAACATCGACCCCAACACCGAAGGTCACATTTGGCTCAATAGCGCTTACATGGGGCCGCTTCCTTTGCGCACCCAGCGCGCGGGCGAAGCCGCTTTGAAGGCGCGTGCGTTTCCCGTTTCGATCACGCCGCGTGACTTTTTCGAACCCGCCGAGCGCGTTCGCGAAATGCTCGCAACGCTTGTCAACTCGAATCAGGAGCGAATTGCGTTTGTACCGAACGTCGCCCATGGCATGGCCATTGTTGCGAAGAACTTCACGCCGAAGCGCGGACAGAACATCGTGTTGCTCGGTGAGCAGTTTCCGAGCAATGTGTATCCGTGGCGCGATTGGCGAGACATAGGCGTCGAATTGCGAACGGTCGTCGCGCCTGACGCGCCTTGGTCGACGTCAATCTCTGGACGGCAAAGCCGCGCATCGTTGTGGAATGAAGCAATCTTGAATGCGATTGATCCGAGCACTGCAATGGTGAGCATCGAGCAGGCGCACTGGACTGACGGCACCTTGTTCGATCTCGCGAGCGTGGGTCGCCGCTGTCGCGAAGTCGGTGCCTTGTTTGTGATCGATGCGACGCAGACGGTCGGCGCGATGCCATTCGATTGCGAAGCGATTCAACCCGATGCCTTGATCGTTCATAGCTACAAATCAATGCTCTCGAACTATGGCCTTGGTTTCGCTGTATTCAGCGAAAAATTCACGAATGCGAAGCCGCTCGAAGAGAGCTGGCTCATGCGCGCAGGCAGCGACAACTTCGCACGGCTCGTTGACTATCAAGACGAATATGATCGCGGCATGCGTCGCTTCGATACGAGTCTGCGCGCAAATCCATTGCTGATTGGAATGCTTGGTGCGAGCGTTCAATGTCTGGTCGAGTGGCAGCCCGTGCGTATTCGCGAATACCTGCTCGATATCGAGCGTGAGTTCGTTGAACGTGTTCGCGCGATGGGCTTCGAGGTTACCGACGAGCCCGAACGCGCGGCAAACATTTTCGGTCTGAAACTCCCCCAGGGTGCAAATACGGAAGCGTGTCGCGCAGCGCTCGCTGAGCGAAAGATTCATGTGTCGGTGCGCGGCAGCTCGATCCGAGTATCGCCGCATGTGTACAACGATGCAAACGATCTGCTCGTGCTTTCCGATGCGCTTTCGGAATGTTTGTAGCACCGAGCCGCGGTCATAAGCGAAACTAGGGCTGACACTCCCTAGCTAAATCCACCACGTCTTATCCCAATGAATCTCTACACAAAACTTCAGCGTCGCGCGGCCGAGAATAGGCCTATTCGTATCGGATTGATCGGCGCGGGCAAGTTTGGTTCGATGTACCTTGCACAAGTGCCGCGCACGCCGGGCGTGCATTTGGTGGGGATCGCGGATTTGAGCCCGGAGGCAGCGCGTACGAACCTTGCACGCGTTGGCTGGGAGCGCGAGCGTACGATCGCAAGCTCGCTGGACGATGCGATCAAGCAGGGAACCACCTTCATCTTGGACGATTGGCGTGCGCTGGTTTCGCATCCGGCGATAGATGTGATCGTCGAATGCACGGGCAATCCTATCGCAGCGGTCGAGCACTGCCTTGCTGCGTTTGATCACGGCAAGCATGTGGTGAATGTGACCGTTGAAGCGGATGCATTTTGCGGGCCGCTGCTTGCGAGGAAGGCCACAGAAAAAAACGTTGTGTACTCAATGGCGTTTGGCGATCAGCCCGCACTGATTTGCGATTTGGTGGATTGGGCGCGCACCTGCGGATTTCCGGTGGTTGCCGCGGGACGCGGCCACAAATGGCTGCCGCACTTTGCGCAGAGCACACCAGACACGGTGTGGGGCTACTACGGGCTCACGCTGGAGCAAGCCGCGCGCGGCGGTCTCAATCCGAAAATGTTCAACAGTTTTTTGGATGGATCGAAACCGTCGATCGAAAGCACTGCGGTGTCGAACGCGACGGGTCTCGCGGTGCCGAGCAACGGCCTGCTTTACCCGCCTGCGAGCGTGGACGATATTCCGTTCGTGACTCGTCCAAAAAGCGAAGGCGGCGTTCTCGAAAAGAAGGGTATGGTCGAAGTAATCTCTTCGCTCGAAACTGATGGTCGAAAAATTCCTTACGACATTCGTATGGGCGTGTGGGTGACGGTGGAAGCGGAAACGGATTACATCAAAAATTGCTTCGAGGAATACAACGCACACACTGATCCGAGCGGTCGCTATTTCACGCTTTATAAGCGCTGGCATTTAATCGGGCTCGAAGTCGGGGTGAGTGTGGCGAGTGTTGCGCTTCGCGGTGAGCCCACGGGTGTTGCGACCGCGTGGAATGCCGACGTGGTGGCTACCGCAAAACGAGATCTCGCTGTTGGCGAAACGCTCGATGGCGAAGGCGGATACACCGTGTGGGGAAAGCTACTGCCCGCAACGAAATCAGCGGCGATAGGTGGCCTGCCGCTTGGCCTTGCGCACCAAGTGAAAGTCGTGCGCCCCGTGCGTGCTGGGCAGAGCCTGACGTGGGATGACGTTGCGATTGATCAATCGACTGACGCGTACAAGGTGCGCAAAGCGATGGAGCGCATGTTTGGCGCGTAGCGCTGATGCCGCATGTCGTGTAGGCGGCATGCAGATGCGTGGAGAGAGCGCTGCGAGTTAAGATAATGTTTCGCTAACGTCACTCGTCACTCGCGCGAACATCGATTCGTGCGGGTTGCACATCTCAACCGCCGATGACCACCACTTACAACTTCTCTCCTGGCCCTGCCATGCTGCCGCCCGAGGTCATCGATCAAGTCAGAGCTGATTTGCCGGAGTGGCACTCGCACGGTGTCGGCCAGGGAGCGAGTGTGATGGAGGTTTCGCATCGCGGCAAAGCGTTTGAAGCGCTGATCGATGAGGCAGAGCAGGACTTGCGTGATCTGCTGGCGATCCCGTCCAACTATCGTGTGCTCTTCATGCAGGGCGGCGCTTGGGGGCAGTTCGCATGCGTGCCGATGAATTTATTGCGTGCCGGCGAGCGTGCGGGCTATGCGGTGTCAGGCGGATGGTCAAAAAGCGCGGCGGAAGAGGGGGCAAAGTTTGGTCAGGTCGATGTATTAGCTTCAAGTGAAAAAGACCGGTTTACCCGGGCAACAAAGATAAATTGCGAATTAGTTGAAAAATACATAAAAATGAACGCTCGCCCAGATGTAGCGGTGCCGGCAGCGTGGAGCTATTTATACCTGTGCTCCAACGAAACGGTGTACGGCAATGAAACGCATGTCTTGCCGAAAGACCTGCCCGCACCGCTGGTTGTTGATGCGTCGTCTCACTTTCTCTCACGATCGATTGATTTCGACGGCGTGGGCCTGGTCTATGCAGGTGCGCAAAAAAACATTGGCCCCGCAGGCGTCACGATTGTGATCGTACGCGACGATTTGCTGGATCGCGCACCGAAAGCTATTCCCTCGGTGTGGCATTACGCACACATGGCGAAGCACAAATCGCTTTTCAACACACCGCCGGTGTTCTCGATTTATGTGACCGCGCTCACGCTCAAATGGATCAAAAAAGAAGGCGGCTTGGCGGCGATGGAGCGCCGCGCAATCGTGCGTTCATCAATGCTCTATGACGCACTTGACGCGTCGAAACGCTTTGTTGCGCCGGTTGCGAAAGAGGATCGTTCGCGCATGAACGTCGTCTTCGATTCGGGAAACGCGGAAACCGACGCTGCGTTCGTTAAGTTCTGCGAGGCGCGCGGACTGATGTCGCTCAAGGGGCATCGCGTTCGCGGCGGGATGCGCGCGAGCTTGTATAACGCGATGCCAACTGAAGGTGTCGAGGCGTTAGTCGCGGCAATGAGAGAATTTGAGGCGCTCTAAAGAGCCACAGATATTTGTAGGCGGCGCCCGGCGGAGGCCGGAATTAACGCCGCTTCGCTGCACAGTTGTGCGTCAACTAAGCGCGGTTAAGCCCGCGCCGATAACGTGCGGACGAGAGACTCCATCCGTACCGTTTCAATAGCGACTTTTCACTGCGTCCCGACCATGCCCGATCTGAACTATCTTCGCCAAAAAATTGATGCACTTGACGATCAGTTACTCAAGTTACTGAGTGAACGCGCTGCGATCGCCAAAGAAGTGGGCCATGTGAAAGCGCCAGGTTCGCCGCTGTATCGCCCGGAGCGCGAAGCCTCCATCTTGCGCCGTTTGCAGGCCGAAAATTTGGGGCCACTGTCGGGCGATGCCGTGGCTCGCGTGTTTCGCGAAGTCATCAGCAACTGCATGGCCCTTGAGCAGCCGTTGGTGATCGCATTTCTCGGCCCGGAGGGCACATTTAGCCACGCGGCCGCTGCGAAACATTTCGGTACCGCGCCAACGTTTGAGCCGCATCCAACCATTGACGAAGTCTTTCGTGTGGTGGAAGCAGGGATCGCCAACTATGCGGTCGTTCCGGTGGTGAATTCCACCGAAGGCTTTGTGGGGCGCACGCTGGATCTCTCGATTTCCTCGCCGCTTAAGGTGTGTGCGGAAATCGATTTCCGCGTTCAGCAAAATCTGATGAGTCGCGAAGACGCGCTCGACAAAATCACCAAGGTGTATTCGCATTCGCAATCGCTTGCGCAAACGGCGAACTGGCTCGCGAGACATCTTCCGCTCGCACAGCGAATCCCCGTTGCGAGTAACGCCGAAGCCGCGCGTCTTGCCGCCGAAACTCCCTGTAGTGCCGCCATTGCAGGCACGCTCGCAGCGCAACGCTACAACGTGCCCATTCTTGCGCGCAATATCGAGGATTCGCCCAACAACACCACACGCTTTTGGGTGCTCGGGATGCAGGACGTGGGTGCTTCGGGGCGAGATAAAACGAGCTTGATTCTGTCGGCACCGAATAAGCCTGGTGCAGTCGTCGATATTCTCGAACCGCTTAAACGACATAGCGTCTCAATGACGCATCTTGAGTCCCGCCCATCACCCGATCGCCTGTGGGAATACTATTTTTTCGTGGACATTCAGGGGCATGTCACGGAGCCGCACGTCGCCGAAGCGCTGGCGGATGTAGCGGCCGCGTCGAGCTACTTCAAGGTGGTTGGCTCTTATCCAGCTGCGGTGGTGTAGCGGATGAAACAGATAGGAACCCTCGCCATTGTTGGCGTCGGACTGATTGGCGGATCGCTTGCGCTCGCGCTGAAATCAAAAAATGCAGTCAGGCAGGTGGTAGGCGTCGGTCGCTCGCAAGCAAATCTGGATGAAGCGCTCGCGCTCGGCATCATTGACGCGATTGCATCAATCGAAGAGGCCGCAAAGGCGGACGTTGTGTTCGTGGCAACGCCGGTGGCGCAAATGCCGACGATTTTTGCGGCGATGAAACCGCATCTAGGTGCTTCAACGATCATTACCGATGGCGGCAGCACGAAGCAAGACGTCATCGCTGCCGCGCGCGGCGCACTTGCAGAAGCGTTTCCGCAATTCGTCCCTGCGCATCCCATTGCGGGCACTGAAAAAACAGGCGCGAAAGCGGCGTTTGCAACGCTCTATGAAAAGCGTAAAGTGGTGTTGTGTCGTGAAGGTGAAACGATCCCAAGCGCAGCAGACACCATCGCGGAGCTGTGGCGCACCGCAGGCGCAGAAATTCATGAAATGAGCGCCGTGGAACACGACGATGTGTTTGCCGCAGTGAGCCATTTGCCGCATCTGCTGGCATTTGCCCTCGTTGATATGCTTTCGCAAATGCCGCGAGCAGATCAATACTTCAACTACGCCGCGAGCGGCTTTCGAGATTTCACTCGGATTGCGGGGGGCTCTCCCGAAATGTGGCGCGACATTAGCGTTGCCAACCGACTCGCGCTGCGCGAACAGCTCAACCTGTATCGCACATGCCTAAGCGCATTCGATTCATGGTTAGCCAACCCCGCCCCAGAAGGTGTTGCAGCCATCGAGGCGTCGTACGTGCGCGCGAGTGCTGCCCGGAACGCATGGCAGCGCCACATCGAGCATGGCGAACCTTTGCCGAAGTTTGGGGCGGGTCACGACGGCTGAGCGGCCGCCGTATCCGCGTTCATTTCGATTTTTGCGCCGTAGGCCTCTGGACGCGCTTAAGGAGTCTGCGCGAGGCAGCGCGCGACGGATTGAGCTGAGCTGAAACCCGGAAACCTTGAGACATGGCGGAAACCCATTGAGGGATTTTGAGGGTTCAGCTTGCCAAGGCCCGGCGCTGCTTTGCCATCGATCGGCAAGTTCGCGTCCGTCGCGCAAGATTTATTCAGCGTTCCGCTACAACGTTCGATGCTGACGGCAAAAAGCTTTGTCTTGTGCGCGCGACAAACTCGAGCTATGGTTGATCGGTTTAACCTCGGGAGCGCCCTTGATTTCTGATCGTATTCTCTGGCTCACATTACGCGTTACCGTCGCTGGCCTCATCGCAGCGCATGGCTGGGCACGGCTCCTTTATGGAGGTATCGATCCATTTGGCGCTTGGCTGCATTCACACGGCATTCCGTTCGCGCTCGCGCTCGCGTGGGCTATTTCAATTTTCGAGATGGTTGGGTCAGTCGTGTTTGCAGCGGGGCGGTTCACGCTAGCCGTAGCGATCATGTTTTCCGTAATTTACGTTGTGGGTATCGCATTGGTTCACGCGCCAGCAGGGTGGTTTGTTGTTGGCCTCGGGCGAAATGGAATGGAGTTCAACGTGCTTCTCGTTGTCGCGTTGATGTGCACGGGATTAGCAGCCCATCGTAGGACGTGAGGGAGGTATCACAAGTGCTTCGCGCGAGCGGTGGGCCTGGGTGATCGATGCGCTAGGCGGCGCGCGTCGACCACCTCCGACTACCCTTCGTAGAATGCTGAGATGGAATACATCGACTTGAAGCATCGTCCGCATGTGGGCGGGAACGTTCGGCTGCCGGGGTCTAAGAGCATCTCGAACCGCGCATTGTTGTTGGCTGCGCTAGCGAAAGGCACGACCACCCTGACTGGTTTACTCGATTCTGACGATACGCAAGTGATGCGCGGGGCACTCGCCGCGCTCGGCGTATCGTGCTCCCCGCTCTCGCCGAGTGGCGAGCTTTCGGTGGTAGGCTGCGCTGGCGAATTTAGCGTGCCAGAAGCTGAAATCTTTGTTGGAAATGCCGGTACTGCGGCGCGCTCACTGGTTGCTACGCTCGCTCTCGCTGCGCGCAGTGGTGCGCGCTATGGAGTGGATGGCGTGCCTAGAATGCGCGAGCGCCCGATAGGTGATTTGGTTGATGCGTTGCAGCAAATCGGCGCCGTTATCGGCTACCAGCAGAACCCCGGCTTTCCTCCATTAACCATTTCTGGTGGCGCGATTCGAATTAACCAGCCAATCCCGATTCGTGGCGATGTGTCATCGCAGTTTTTGACGGGGCTTCTCATGGCGCTACCGATGGTGACATCGCGCGAGGGTAAGCCCGCTACGATCGAAGTGCTGGGCGAGCTGATCAGTAAGCCCTACATCGAAATCACGCTCGCCATGATGGCGCAATTCGGCGTTCGCGTGGAGCGCTATGGTTGGCACCGCTTTATCGTGCCGCCCGCGCACTATGTTTCTCCGGGCAGCTATGCGGTCGAAGGCGATGCCTCCAGCGCGTCGTATTTCATCGCTGCGGCCGCTATTGGTGGCGGGCCCGTTCGAGTCGACGGCGTCGGACCAAACGCGCTGCAAGGCGACGTGAAATTCGCCGATGCGATGGCGCAGATGGGCGCACAAATTTCGCACGAGGAAAATTCGATCATCGCGCGTGCGCCCCTTAGTGGAAAGCTTTACGCCATTCAGGCGGATATGAATCACATCCCAGACGCAGCGATGACCCTTGCCGTTGCTGCTCTGTTCGCAGAAGGCACTACCAAGCTCACCAATATCGCCAGTTGGCGGGTGAAGGAAACGGACCGTATTGCAGCGATGGCGAAGGAATTGCGAAAACTCGGCGCCACCGTGGAAGAGGGCGCGGATTACATTGCCATCACGCCCCCCGCCCATCTGACGGCGAACGCTGCCATTGATACGTATGACGACCATCGGATTGCGATGTGTTTTTCACTCGCGAGCCTGGGTGAACGCGGCGTTCCTGTGCGAATCAATGATCCGCAGTGCGTGAACAAGACATTTCCGACCTATTTCGACGTGTTTGACTCACTGCAAACTAGCTAGCTTTACGCGGCAAATTCATATTGAATAAGGACTAGCGCATGAAAATAGCTGGTAGGGAGAAATGCGTAAGACGGATTTGTCCCAATAGAATTTGCTAATCGTCGCAAGTGCTACGATCCATTTTGTCTTTCGGTCAGTAGGAAATTGGTTGCGATCGGTGTAGCGCGGTTTACGAGGTGAATTCGTGGAAACCGCGCCGCAGTCACATCCGGTAATGCCCGTGGCCTCTAGTCACGGCCCGGCGATTTGGATGCACTCCACGTCAGTAAAAAGGTGAAGATCGAATCAAAAAAGCCGCCAGCGGGCGGCTTTTTATTTAGAGCGTGCGGGCCTTACTGCTTAATTGCCTCAATCTGAATCAGCAGACGGATGCTGTCAGGGATTGCAGGCACGCCGTAGCTCATACCCCACTGCGATCTCTGGATCGTTGTTTCGAAGTCGCCGCCGCACACCTGACGGCGAATCATCGGGCTCATATAGCAGCCGAAGAGCGAGCCTTTCAGCGTTACAGGGTTGGTTTTGCCGAGCATTGTGAGGGTGCCGACAACTTCCGTGACGCGATCGCCGTCGAATTTGAAGTTGTCCGCTTTGAACGTCGCTGTCGGGAATTCTTCGGCGTTGAAAAAATCCTTGCCGGTGAGATGCTTGTCAAACGGCGCAACGCCCGTATTCATCGATTTCATATCGATGGTGATTTCGGCCTTGCCTTTTTTTGCGACTGCATCGATCTCAATCGTGCCGTCTTTCTTGTCAAAACGACCGCGACTGGTGGATACGCCAAAGTGCTTGGCTTCCCACGTCACAAATGTGTGAGTCGGCTCGATTTTGTACGTGCCTTGCGCAGTGCGATTGACGCCAGCGTCTTGCGCACCGGCGATTGTCGCGAGTGAAATTGCAAGCGTTGCAAAGACTGTTTTTAGTTTCATAGATAGCTCCGAAGAGGGGTTGTGAGGAGGAAAAGGATCTCTACCAGGCGAGCGCAGAGGGACGCGGTCGCGTATGCTCGCGTGAGCGTGAAACTGTTGGTCGTCTAGAGCGGGTTCATCCCAGTGACCGCGATTTTGAATTTGACGACGACCTCATTCGCAACGATGGAGACATCGTTCCACTCGCCGTCGCCGATCTTGAATTCGAGGCGCTTGAGCGTAAATTCGCCGCGCGCTGTGGATACGCCTGCCGCCTGAGTAACGCTTACCGGAACGACGATATCCCGCGAGTTGCCCTTGATCGAGAGTTTCCCTGCAACTTCGAATTTGCCGCCACCGAGGCCCTTGATCGCTGTCGAAGTAAAGGTCGCTTGAGGAAACTTTGAACTATCAAACCATCCTGGTTTTTTGAGTTCTCGTTCTGTTTCCGCATTGCCAATGTCGGCGCTCAACAGATCCACCGTAAACGAGACCTTACTCGTTTGCGGGGACTTTGGGTCGAAGCTCATTTGCGCGTCAAACTTCTTGAACTTACCGTCAACAGGCACGCCCATTTGTTTGCTGATAAACGCAATTTCACTTTGGGCGGGGACCATTTTTTGCTGCGCTGACGCACCAGCGCTGGCGGCGATCATGGTGGTGACGAGTAGGATGCGGATAAGGGATTTCATTAAAGCGGGGAGATAGATTTTTTGAGCGCGAACCGGAAGAGTGAGTGAGTAGTTTTGAACGAATAAGCGGTGCGTGATCTGCGCCTGATACCTCGTTTCGCTAGCTGCCGAGACCCATTCTCGCGAGGATTCGGTCGCGATCGATGAACTGGTGTTTGAGTGCGGCGGCGACATGCACAATGATCGTTGCCGCGAGTGCGTACGCAAGATATTGATGAATAGGCTTAAGAACTTCGGCGAGCTCGCGATCCTTTGGAACCCAGTCAGGCAGCGGGATCACACCAAACAATACGATCGGAAAGCCAGCAGCGCTCGAGTAGGCCCAACCGGCCAGTGGCACCGCGAAGAAGAAAACGTAAAGCGCGCTATGACCGGCGCGGGCAGCCCATTGCTGCCAGGACGGGGTTGAATTCGGTAACGGCGGCGGCATGTGAAGAAGTCGCCACAAGAGCCGAGCCGCTGAGAGGAGAAGAATGATGATGCCCGCCCATTTGTGCCAGTTGTAGAACTTGAGCCGCGTGGGCGACATCGGGATGTTGGTCATGTAGAGGCCCACGCAAAGTGAGCCAATAATTGCAATGGCAAGTAACCAATGAAGAAAGATGGCGACTGAGTTGTACCGTCCAGGGTCAGAAGTCACGTCGAGGATGCGGAAAACAAATTAATGGGATGTGACCGCCGTGCCGCGAATTAGTTCTGGTTCGTACAAAAAGCCTGCAGCTGGGGCACGACTTTGCTGGTCGGGTAGGGCACGTGCGGGACGGCTGTCTCGTGACCGTTACCGAACAGCGTAGCGCCTGAAACTGTTTCTGAATGGGAGTTATAGCGGCAATACAGGGTATACCTACAAAACAAAAAACACTCGCTAGCCCAGTTAACAGAAGGACTAGCGATGTATCGTTATTACGATCTCGATGCTTTAAGGTCTCAGCGCGTCGATTGCATTCGCGATGTCGAGATCGGTCCGGCTGGAGTTCTTTGCGCCAGCGGTGAGCGCCGCGCCCGAGAGCCCCAAGAGTCGTCGGTAAATCATCAGTCCGTCCGTTTGTGGGCGAACAAGCCCGTCGCCGTCCACGTCAAAGCGGGCGAGATAGGTTTGCAGGTGTAGCTCAATCTGCGTAGCGTTCCTTTGCGCTGCGTTGCCAAGCGCACCTGCGACAAGCTCGGGACCGCGCAGGCCGAGTAAGTAGCGCATTAGCAGCAAACCGTCAGTCGCTGCCTCGTATACCGACGGCGCAGCGCTGTTATCAATGTTGAGCAGCGGGAGCGCGACGAAATTCGCGGTCACCGACCTTGGACCGACAACGTTCGACAATGAACAGGTCGCGCCTGAGCAGTCGCCACTCCAGTTACCGAAAGCAAAACCCAGCGCAGCTGTCGCTGTGCAGGTGCTGCTGCCGCCAAACGCAACGGGGTTAGGCGAACAACTGAGCGTGCCCGCCGCTGCAGGGGAGGCGGTCGTCGAAATCGAGAATGGTCCGCTAGAGCAGCTGACGGCGACGCTCGTGACCGGCGCATTCCCGACGGTACCGCTGCCGCTGGAAACCGTGCATGCTTGACCACTCGGCTGGGTGAGAACCGTTACGTTGTACGGGCTACCCGATGCTACGGGGGAGGTGAAGGTAAAGCTGCCGTTTGCGTTCACCGCAAGATTGTTTCCGCCGTTGTTTTGCAACACGAGACCGGTGCCCGTCAACCCGCTGACCGTGCCGCCGACGGCGTAGGAGGCCGCAGCACACACGCCAGCGCCGGGTCCCGCGCATTGCAAACCGGAGCGCACGACGACATTGTCAACACGCCAGTTGACACCGCTAATCGCTACGTCGTTATCCCACCCGCCGCGGAAGCGCAAGCGAATGGTTTGGCCGTTCAATGACGCAGGAAGCCGCAGCACCGACGTAATGTACGTGGCTTGGCTGCCCGTCCAGGCGGTGCGTCCGGCGATCGGATTGCCGAAGCTCGGGTCTATCGTGCCGCTGTATCCGCCCGATTCGAAGGTGCCGCCGATCGTTGGCGAAGTCACATCGTTGTAAGCCGAGCCGCCGTTCGTGGAGATTTCCAATACACCGCCGTCGTAGCCGGCCTCAAAGTTCCACGTGTGCGCGAACTCGATTGACGCGCCCGTATTGGAAGCCGGGAGCGCAATCGGGGGCGAAATCAAATCGTTCGAGGCAACCGTGGCGACGCCATTGGTGAAGACTGCGATGGGAGCGGAAGACGGGCTCGTGGTAGAGCTCGCCCAGACTGCGGGCGGCGTTCCGGATTGAGCGGTTGTCCAACCGGCCGGCAGCGCGGGTACGGTCACGGCGTCAAAATTTTGAGTGAACACGACGCTTGGTGTGCCGACTAAGAAGCTCAGCGGGAATGATTGTGGAGCGTTGCCGCCCGTGTAGTTCACCGTGACGTTAAAGTTCGCCGAGCTTCCACACGCAAGGGAATTAGTCGTGCTGAACTGGAAGGGCACGCTGGTGGTTCTGGTTTGACCGGTCGCGATATCGGTAAACGTTGCAGCGGGGCGCGTAACGCTTACACCTGGCGCGCTGCTCGAAAGCGTTGCGCTGACCGCCGTCGCGGAGGCATTGCCTACGTTCGCTACGGAGAAGTTCAGCTCATTGCACTCGTTCGGCTCGACGAGCGCGTTGCCAGTGATGAGTTGGCTACCCGCAGGATCCAGATAGGCACCGGGTGGCAGGACGCGAGCCGTGAAATCGCGAATCCGCGTGGCTCCGCAGCTATCGGCAACGCTTACGCGGATGGGGAAAGTTGATATGTCAGTCGTTGCGGTGGTCACGATCGACACATTACCGTTCGCCGCGACAGTGACACTGCCGCCGGGGCCGCTTCCCGAAAGGTTACTCACGGAAACGGTGGGTGCGTTGGCGTTGTTGTTACCGTCTGCGGGCGAGCTTGCCGGATTCACGCTCACAGTCGTGCCGCGTACGATGATCACGTTGCTATACGCCCCGAGCGTTGGCACCGAATTAGCGCTGACTAAAACGTTCACATAGGCCGTGGACTGGGCACCCGCGCTATCGGTGACGGTGAGCAGGATTGGGTACGTGCTCGTGCCCGAAAGAGGCGCATACAGACTGCATTGAGCCGTGGCCGTCAGCGAAATATTGCCCGCGCTGTTTGTGATCGTTACGTTGAGCTCTTGCGGCACTTGTGAGGCTGAAACGGTAAGTGAGCCTGCTGCATCTTGCGAGTCACTCACGGTGGCGACAGTCGCAGTGGCCGAGGGACCACCTTGCGAAACGCTGACGGTACCGGTAGCGGTGATCGTGGGAACAGTGTTAGCTCCGGTAATCGTGAAGTTCGTGTCGCTGACATCGAAGAAGATATTGCCGACCGCCATCACGCGAATACGGGCGCGCGTGGTGCTCGGCGTGTTGGCGGGAATCGACACGTTCGCGCTGCCGTTGTTCGGCACGCTCGCGGCGAGAATGGTTGGAAATGTGAATCCACCATCTGTCGAGAGCGCGATCTCAACGTTGCCCGCGCTGACCGGGGCGCTGGATGTATTTGCAACGTTCCAGGTCACAGTTTGGTTAGAACCTGCCGCCCAAGAAACGTTGGTGTTGGGCACGGTGACCGCGAACGGGCCAGAGGCAGCGTTTACGGTGACGTTCACCGCTACTTTTTCTGTCCCACCACCACCTGGGCGGTTATCACGCACCATCAGTTGGAAGGCTAGTGTTCGGTTGCTCGTGGGAAGGGTTTCACCCGTGAAGTAAGGAGTGGAGGCAGTGCCGAGCAATGGAGCATTCACTGGCGGTTCGTTTGCGTTATCCAAGATGTAGCGCAAGCTTGGGAAATAACGCGTGGCGCTGCGCGATGGCGCAAATGTGCGGAAGATTGGATTGTTGCCGGTGTCAAAGAACGAGAGCGGGACGTTCACAACGTTGGCATCTCCAGTATTCAATTGTTCCCAGTTGTAAGTCAGCGTGTCGTTGTTTGCGTCAGCCGCGGTGGCAGTCAGCATGAACGGTGTGCGAGACGGGATGGTGTAGGCGGTGTTGTTCGCAGGGGCAGAGATTGTCGGCGGCGAGTTCCCGGTGGCGCTTAAGGTGCCACACGTGCTGCCGCTACCCGCGACGAACGCGTGAATGGTGTTGAGGCTGCCGCCGTGGAAATGATCGTCGCTGTCGCGTTGCAGGTTGTGGGGAGAGCACGATCCGGTGTAGCTCATGATCGTCGAGCCGCTTCCCGGTTCGTATGCGCTACCGCTGCTGCGATTGTTGTTGCCACAGTTGTTCGATTCGCTATTGAACGTATGTGGGGCGTTGAATTGGTGCCCCATCTCGTGCGATACGAAATCGACATCGAACCAGTCGCCGCGCGGGTTCGGGAGTCCAGTGACGCCTTGCCCCTTGCGTGTTGCGCTGCATACGGATCCGAGACTCGCGACGCCACCGCCCCCTGTGGTGAATACGTGACCGATGTCGTAGTTCGCGCCGCCAATGATGGAGGTAAGTGTCGTTTGATTCTGCCCGAGCATCGCGCGCGAGTCGTTGTTGTCGTAAGGATCGGTTGCGCCGTTGGTGAAAATCACCAGATCGTTATTCGCAACCAGCTGCATACGAACCGCCGCTTCACGTTCAAAGATCCCATTCACGCGATTCATCGTAGTCACGATGCCGCTCAATGCATCGGCTTTGGTCCCACCAAACTGTGCGGCGTATTCGCCGGTGGTTGCCACTGCGAGCCGATACGTTCGTAAGTTCGCGCCGGTTGCTAGCGGCTCAATCGCATTTTTGCGCAAGCCCTCTGGTGTCGATTTGAACACTTCGCCCGTGACGTTACAGCGCATCGGGGGGCGCTCAGCCGTGTCGTCTTTCTTGTTGAAGGCGATGTAGCGGCTGAGGTCCCCGCGCGCGAGCGGCTCGATGTAGATCGTGCCTTTTGAAGACAAAAACTGCGCACGGAAGCCAAGTGTTGTGGTGTCGAGTCGCGCCGTGACGCCAGGATCGGAGATGCTTTGAGCGAGATAGGTTTTAATTTGGGGGAAGCGCGCAGCAAGTTCGGGCGCCATCACGGCAGTCTCAACAATGCGGAAGCTGTCAAAGCTTCCGTCGGGCATGGGCAGCTCTAGCACTAAGCTGCTTTCAGGCACGCGAATAACAGCCTCGGAGGGAGCGCCACTCAGCTTTGCAAGGAGCGCAGTGTGCTGAAGTGCAAGCGTCCGGCCCGTGGTGGCTGGGGTGAACCTTTCAGCGGACATGGGGGCCTTCGACGAATCGAGATCAGACCAAAGCGCACGATCCGCGTGAACGTGGACGGAGACCAAGGCTGCGAGCGCGGCGATCGAAAATGAAACGGCCTTGAACATATAGACACCGAACGATGTTGGAGCGAGCGCTAAGCATAGCCAATCCATCGCTGGAATCAAACCACTAAGCCCGGTTTTAAAAGGCTCACCCAGAACGGGCGAGCGCCAAGCATTAATACCAAGCGTAAATAACGATAACCTCAACCAACGCGCCGAAAATCATGGGTCAAAGAGGCGTTGTAGCGATCTCGCGAAGGCTGCACTTTATCGCGAAAGGCCGCTGGGACGGGTCGTGTCGTAGTGCTCAAACGGCTGATGAATCCAAGGGCTCGCTGGCAAGTAGTCGACAAAGTAGTCAGGATGGAAGGTCGAGATGCCTTTTTTCCAAATCACAGCGGTTCGCACCTCGGTGAGGTGTGCATAGCGCCGCGGAAGCTCCTCCTTCACTACGTGCAGTGTGTGCCCTGAATCGACCATATCGTCCACCACGAGCACGCGCGCTCCGAGCGTTGCGGAGGTCATCGTAAGGTGCTCGGATACCAGCAGTTTTCCGCGAACCGTTCCGCCTTCCGCGACATAGCTCGACGTGCTCATGATGGCGAGCGGCTTATCGAAGATCCGGGATAGTTGATCCCCCACGCGCAGGCCGCCGCGTGCGATGCAAATGATGTGATCGAATTCCCAATTTGAATCGTGTACCACGAGCGCGAGTTGCTCGATCAAGCGATGGTATTTTTCCCAGGTGATGTAGAGGTGGCCGGTGTCAGTCATTTTTTTGATCGGTAATGGATTCGGCGATAGGTGCCGCTGATCGCCAGATGAAAAGTTGAGTTTGTTCGCCGTCTTTGTCTTCGCGAAGTATGCCTTTTTTCATGCCGCATTTAAGCAATACGCGGTGCGAAGCGAAATTCTCAGGTGCGGTCGTTGCGATGATCTTTGACATACCAAAAACGCGAGCGCCCCATTCAAGCATGCCGGCGACCGCCTCGGTCGCGAAACCACATCCCCAGTGTGCGCGCTTAAGCGCGTATTTGATTTCAACCTCAGTTTGCTGGCCCGGGTGAACGAGTCCGCAAAATCCGATCACGGTTTTCGAAGCCTGTTCGACTAGCGCCGCCATGCCGTAGCCACGCTTTTCGAAGTTTCGCGCTGTAACGCCGAGCCAGTGGACGCACTCCTCGCGGGTGATTGGCGCTCCGTCGCCGACGTAGCGCATCGCATCGCTATCGCCATAAACGCTCTCTAAATGCGGCAAATCGTCGTCGCGCCAGCGACGCACGTCGAGCCGCTTCGTCGAAAACAAACGCTCAGACATGGCCCCTGATCAATTTAGTGGATGCTGCATCAGGATGGTGTCATCGCGCTCGAACCCGGTGGACACGAGCGCGAT
Source organism: Betaproteobacteria bacterium (assembly GCA_013298145.1). Classification (GTDB taxonomy): domain Bacteria; phylum Pseudomonadota; class Gammaproteobacteria; order Burkholderiales; family Casimicrobiaceae; genus Casimicrobium. The sequence continues at coordinate 439,827 of JAAFJO010000003.1, read as the reverse complement.
CGGCACGCCCGTCAATGCTTCGATTCGCTTCAGGTAGCTCTGCGCGTTCATTGGCAGTTGCTCAAATTTTCGAATGCCGAACACCGATTCTTTCCAGCCGGGCATCGTTTCGTAAACTGGTGTGCAATCAGCGACCGCCGCTGAACCGTAAGGCAAGCGATCAATCGTTTCGCCACGGAATTCGTAGGCAGTACAAATCTTGATTTCATCCATGCCCGAGAGCACGTCTAACTTCATGATGGCCATGCCGTCAACGCCGTTGATTTCAAAACTGCGTTTGAGCGCCGGAATGTCGAGCCAACCGCAGCGACGCGGGCGTCCGGTGACGCTACCGAACTCGTTCCCGCGTTTCGCAAGCCCGGCGCCCACGTCGTCGAAAAGCTCTGTCGGGAAGGGCCCCGCGCCCACACGCGTGGTGTACGCCTTCGTGATGCCCAGCACGTAATCGATCATGCGCGCGCCGACGCCTGCACCAGGACCCGCTGCGCCGGAAACGCAGTTCGAAGAGGTCACGAACGGGTAGGTGCCGTTATCAACGTCGAGCAGCGTACCTTGCGCGCCTTCGAACAAGAGCGGTTTGCCGTGACGGCGGGCCTCGGTAAGTAAGTGCGAAACATCCGCGAGCATCGGCGCAATTTGCTCGCCCGCTTTGACCAAGGTGTCGTAGGTTTGTTTGAAATCGACTTCGGGCGCGTTGAGGTAATGCTTCAACTGAAAGTTGTGATAGTCCATCACTTCTTTTAAGCGTGCTTCGAGCGAGGGTTCAAGCAGATCGTGCAAGCGGATCGCGCGACGCGCGACTTTGTCTTCATACGTCGGGCCGATCCCGCGGCCGGTGGTGCCAATCTTCGCGTCGCCACGTTTAGCTTCGCGCGCTTGATCGACTGCCACGTGATACGGGGCAACGACTGGGCAGGCGTGAGCGATTTTCAAGCGCGAGCGCACTTCGACGCCAGCAGCCTCAAGCTCGCCAATCTCTTTCATGAGATCAGGCGGGGACACGACCACGCCATTACCAAGGAAGCACGTCGTATGCGGATGCAACATCCCGGAGGGGATGAGTCGCAGCACCGTTTTCTTGCCGTTTACTACGAGCGTGTGGCCCGCATTGTGTCCGCCTTGGAAGCGCACAACCCCGTGCACTTGTTCGGCGAGCCAATCGACAATTTTTCCTTTACCTTCGTCACCCCATTGGGTGCCGATGACGACGACGTTACGTGGCATAGTTTGATCCAGAAGTTCTAAATAGTTTGGAGGCGGGCGGTTCTGTCATCCTCGCGAACGCGGGACGCAGACCCTGAAAAAGTTAGTGGTTCAACGGCGTCGATCCACACGCAAACGTTTCGACCTGGGTCCCCGCGTTCGCGAGGACGCAAGCAAGAAATCACTGCTCACTCGTCACTTCCGTTAAGGCGCGCAGGTCAACGAACGAGAATCCTGTGGCGGCGCGGCCTTTCCCAGTTTGCGTGAACGATTCGCCGACGCCGTCGTAGCGGCCACCGCGAGCAACGACGTGACTGGTGTTTTGCATGTAAGCAACAAACACGAGACCCGTGTGGTAATCAAGCCCTGGCAAATCGGCGAGATCGAGTGAGCATTGCGCACCCGCTGCTTCAATTGCGCTTGACACGGCTTCGAGTTGATCGAGCGCGCCGCTCACGGTCGCATTGCGCGGGAGCGCGGCGCGTGCACGCTGCAGCACCGTTTTGGCCGGGCCGAATAGGCTAGCGAGCGCGGTGAACGCGCTCCGGGCTTCCTCCGACAACGATTTCATGTCTGCGAGCGCGCTTGAGGATTTCGCGGCAAGCGCTTCATCGACGAGCGAGGTCGCTTTTGCAGACAGTTCAAAATGTTTCGCCAGCGCCTTGAACACGCCGACGTGCCCGCAATCAAGCAGAAGAGGTGAGGCATTTGCCGCGCGAGCCGCCTCAATCATGAGCTGAACGATCTCAATATCGCCCTTTACGTCGGCTTCGCCGAAGAGCTCCGCACCCACCTGCATCAACGCGCGCGACGCGCCGAGACTGGCTTGGGTGCGTAGAACTTCGCCCGCGTAGCAAAAGCGGCGAGGTGCGTCATCGGGAAAATAGGTTGCATCAATGCGCGCCACCTGCGGCGTAATGTCGGGGCGAACCCCAAGCAACTTGCCGGAAAGCGGATCGATCAGCTTGAACGTGTTGTGCTCGAGATCTTTGCCGGTGCCGGTCAGAAGTGCATCCAGATGCTCAACCAGCGGCGGATTGACGAATTCGTAGCTTTTCTTCGAAAAGGTGTCGATCAACGCACGTCGCGTTTGCTCCATCTTGGCTGCGGTGGGCGGCAAGACGTCTTCAACAAAATCGGGGAGAACCCATTTGCGCATGGCGCTTCGGGAAGCTGTTCGACGGAGCCCGCACAGAGCACGTCACGACAGCAGAGTTATTGACAACGAATTCTACTGAACGCCCTCAGTCCATCGATCAACGGAATCACCGATTTACAAATGTCTTGTGCCCGCTTGTTTCAAAAGGTCGAGAGGACAATAAATGCAAAGAGCGAAAATGTTCAATAAAAGCGATCTAGCCCAATTAAAATAGGGTTTACGCTAGATTAGCCGTTATGCGCCAAATCGAGTCGCTCTCCAGTCGCTCGCTCCGGGTTGGGCGCTGCAAAGAGGTTCGAGCGCAAGGAAGGTCCACACGAGTGTGGCGAGCGACTATTCCTTCACGTAAACGATGCGGGTACCGGCGATTCGGTCATGCAGAAACTGGCGATCTCGATCGACGATTGCCCAGGCGAAGTTCGAAATCAGGGCGATAAACCAGAGCGGGCCACTCTTCCCGCCGATCAGCGTAAACACAAGCAGCGCAAGCGCCGGACCGATCCAAGCGGCCACGTAGCGCACGATGGCTTGCTTGCGCGTCGGTGTCAGTGCGCCGGTCGCAGCGTCTGCCAAGCGGAGCTGCCAGGTTTTGAATGCGAGCGTGCGGCGACCTTGGGTCCAAAAAAACACGAAATACACCCCGATCGTGACCAGCAAGTAGAGCTGCTGCAACACGGCCACCGGCCCAGTCAATATCTGTGGACGGCCAGCTTGCATGGATTCGCCGGAAAACGCCGCGAAGACCAAGCCGACAATGAAGAGGTAAGCCACGAGAAAGAGTAACTCGTGGACAAACGCGCCAAAACGCCGCCAGAGGCCTGCGCGTTGCGTGATAGCCGCAGGCTGTTGGATAGGGGAGGCGACGGGCGGTGGTGGGGACTGCATCAAGAAATGTTAGCGAGAAGTTGATCGCAGCACTTCTTGAATCGTGGAGACGACGTCGTTCGGTGAGCCATAAAGCGGCGTACGGGCAGCAAACGCGCTTGTGACGGCCAAAGCCTTCTGGGAATCGCTGCGTGGATTAGGGCGACGCGCCACGATTCAGAGGCTACTTTTTTGCGGCTTCGCGTTCCGCCACAGCCTTTTTGCGCAATTCTTCCCGTTTCTCGGGCGGGAGATTGCGGTATTCGTCCCATTTTTGTGGGGCTACAGCGCGTTTTTCGGGCGGAAGCTGCTTGATCTCTTCGTAACCAGCGCGCGCTTTTTTGCGCTCATCGGGCGAGAGGCGGCTCCAGTTTTCCATGCGCTGTTGCACGCGTTCGCGCTGCTCGGGCGGGAGCGTTTGCTGTTTTTCGGCTACCACGCGCCACTTCTTCTTGCGCTCCGCGGACATGCTGTCCCACTCCTTCTGCATCGGAGCAAGAGCCTTTTGCTCGTCTGGTTTCAGTTCACTCCACTTTTGTGCGTGCACGAGCGTCGGCGCACCAATCGTGAGCGCAACAGCCACTGTTGCACAGATACACGCGAAGCGAGACGAAACAAGTAGTTTTCGAGAAAACACTAGAAGATATGCCGATAACTAATTGAAAGTGTTATTTATTTTCTTCACGAAGGTAGCTGCTGAAACCCTTATCAAGCAGGGCGTCGACGGGTACATCATCGCCTAGGATCATGAGTTCCACTTCGGCGGCTTCACGCGCGACGTTCGATTCACGATACTGGCTAAACGCATAGGAGGCGACCAGCCCGGCAACAACGATGCCCGTGGCCCAGAAACGCCAATCGGAGAATCGCTCACGCACGCCACCGCCGTTAAGCGCGAGCGTCGAGCCGTTGGCAACAACCGTAGAAGCGGCTGAGCGCTCAGCTTCAAGCGCGGCTACACGAGCCACGGCAGCCGCACGCGCTGCGGCGAGATTCGCGCTGACGCTCGGGGAGGCGTCCGCCGCCGCTTTATCCAAAAACGGCCGCAATCGCTTCCCCGCCTGATCGACCTCGTGATCCGGGAGGTGTGTGTGTTCTTTTTTCATAGGGCGATTCCTTTCTGGCGCAGCAACCCTTGTAGGGCTTGAACTGCGCGGGAGCAATGAGTTTTCACGCTTCCCTCCGAGCAACCCATGATTTGGGCGGTCTCGGCAGTGTCATGGTCTTCCCAATAACGCAACAAAAATGCCTGGCGTTGACGAGCCGGCAATTTTGTGAGCGCTTCTTCGATCGCCGCCATCGATTGCACTTGTTCGAGAGCAGCCAACGGCTGGTCGCGCCCAATGGCGCCGTCTTCGGCTTCCAGGATTTCCAACGGATCGAAGTCCTCGTCGGCGTTGCTGCCGGCGAGGTCAGAAAAATTGGTGGTGTACTGCGCTCGTGTTTTGGTGCGACGAAAGTGATCCAGGATCGTGTTTTGCAAGATCCGGGTAAAGAGCATCGGCAGCTCTCCGGGGGGCTTGTCCGAGTAGTTGTCGGCAAGCTTCAGCATGGAGTCTTGAACGATGTCGAGCGCAGCGTCGTCATCTCTCGTCGTGTAGGCGGCGTGTTTGAACGCGCGTCGCTCGACCGAGGCGAGAAACTGATCAATTTCTTTGGCGGTAGCCAGACGGGGCCTCTTTTTCCTTTTTCAACGCGCTGTGCCAGGCTGAGCGAGTGCACTCCGATTGACTACGCGGCATGGCAGCAACTTCGAAAATCATAGCGGGTTCGTAGCCTAGTCGGGGCACGCGGCAATTGAGCATCAAGATTTTTTATCCGGCCACCAATTTACTCGGGCTAGACCAGCACGGCATGCATACTCGATAGATAGAAAAACGGGCCCGAAGGCCCGTTTTAACTTGACGCAGCGATGTGTCGCTACAAGCTAGCGATTTGACGCGATCACTTGCTGGAAGTAGCCGCGAATCACAGCGTTACAAAACGGCGGTACGAGACCACCGTGGTACGCCTGAACGACCTTTTCTGCTGGCGACGCACCGGGTGCATTTGGATCGGCAGCGGTCGCCGCTTTTGCAGCTTGGAACGCGGCCGCAACCTGCGGGCCGACCGTTGCTGCATCCTCGACGTTAAACACGCTTACGAGTGAGCTCACGCCACGCTTTCCGAATTCAGTAGCAGCGACCGACGTGTTGCTCGCAAACACGGTTGGGTCAGCGGCACCCATACACATCGCCACAGGGCGCGCGGGCGTCCAACCTGTCAAGTCGTTTTTCGCAGCGGCAGTGAACACCGGATGCGAAGGATTGCTCAACACAGCTTGGCGGTAGCTCTGCTTGATTAGGTTTGGCGTACCGATACCCGCCGCGAACAACGCGTTCAACGCGGGATCTTGCGTAACGAGCGCGCCCGTCGCGAAGAGTCTGGTAGGCAAACGGCCCGTCGTAAACACGGTGGTCGTGTTGAGCGTCGTGCTTGGCAGGAGCGTTTCGATGCCGGTTGCAAACGGTGCCTCATAAACGTCTGACGTCGCGCTGTAGAGGTTTCCGTACGCTTTTTGCCAGCTCGTAAAAATCAGCGGCGAAAAGATCGTTGCGCCCGCGTTTACGCCACCTGCGAACACGGTTTGCAAGGTGTTGGTCAATGCATACGGGCCGGACATACCGCCCAACGCAGTGACCTTGAACTCGCTCGAATAACGCTCTTGAATCGCCTTAGCCGTGGCCATTGCGACGTGACCGCCTTGCGAATAGCCCGAGATCACGAGCTTATCTGACGCGTTTGCCGCAATATTCGGGAATGCACGCTTCGCGGCGCGCATCGCATCGACCATATCGTTCGACTGCTGCTCTGCGTTGAGGTAAGGGTGATAGGTGAGGCGCGACGCATCGTAGCCCGCGTAGTTCGGGGCGACAACGATGAATCCTTGTGCTGCATACATCGCCGCAACTAACCCTGCTTCGCCGTTTGCGGGGCTCGCAATGTTGTAGTTGCGATCGATCGTGGTGCCGTGCGCGTAGAGCAGAACAGGGCGCGCGCCCGTACAAGCTGCGTCGGTTCCGGTTGGTACCATGATTCCGCCAGTGGCGTTAGTTGGCTCGTTTGCGCCACCCACGGTGTTGTATTCCATGTAATGGAAGTTAATGCCACACTTCGGCGTTCCAGCGAGCTGCAGCAGGCTTCGACCCGAAGCCGATGCGTTGAGCGCGGCGGTGTATTCTGCTGCGGTGAAGGCGGTGAGCACCGGCGGCGGGTTGGCTACGAGTGTGCCGCGCGCGTTTGGAATTGACGAGTCAATGATCGGGCCGGGTGACACGTCGTTGCTGCTTCCGCCGCACGCGGTGAGTACGGCGGCTGCGAGCACGGCAAGGCCGAGCGAGCGAGTAAATTTCATGGGTCCTCCTTTGTGGAATTCTGGAAAGCTATGAGCACACGTTGGGCAGCGTTGGCAACCCGCGCAAGCGCCTAATCGTTGCAATAGTAGGCGTTTGGGCCGCGCATCGCCACTACCGAATGGAGTGCAATGCGTTTGAATCTAGCGCTTGTCGTGACTGCGCAACCAATCACGCAACAGCCGCCGCAACTCGGCTGCCCTGGTCAATCGCCCGCTTGGCGTCGAGCTCACTTGCGACGTCAGCGCCACCGATTAGGGTGACCTTTAACCCGGCTTCGGAAAGCGGCGCTTGCAGTTCGCGTTGCGGCTCTTGTCCGGCGCACATGACGACGTGGTCGCACTCAATCACGGTTGCGTTTTCGCGCTTTTCGCCGAACGTGATGTGCAAGCCGAGATCGTCAATTCGCTCGTAGTTGACGCCCACAAGCATCTCCACGCCTCGTGTTTTAAGCTCAGTACGATGAATCCATCCAGTCGTCTTGCCGAGTCCTGCCCCCATTTTTGTTGGCTTACGCTGCAGTAACGTAATTTGTCGCTCGGGCGCTTCAATGGATGGCTTGCCAAGTCCACCCGGGCTTAGCTCCGGAGAGATGACGCCCCATTCGGCGAGCCAGGCCGGTAGGTCGAGCGTCGGAGAATGAGAGCCCTTTGCGAGAAATTCCGCGACGTCAAACCCGATACCGCCCGCGCCGATGATCGCCACACGCTTGCCAACGGGTTTTCTGTGGGCGAGGACGTCGATGTAGGAGAGCACTTTTGGGTGATCCTGCCCTGGGATGGTTGGCGTGCGTGGGGCCACCCCACTTGCGAGGAATACCTCCTCGTAGCCTTTGTCTTTCAAGAGTTCGGCACTCGCGCGAGTGTTGAGATGCAAGTTTGCACCGGACAATTTGATTCGAGTCGCGAAATACTTAAGCATTTCGTGAAACTCCTCTTTGCCCGGAATACTCGCCGCCATGTTGAGTTGGCCACCAATCTTGTCTGCGGCTTCATACAAATCGACCGAGTGCCCCCGCTCAGCGAGTACCGACGCAGCAGCGATTCCCGCCGCGCCAGCACCGATCACTGCAAATTTTCGGCGCTTTTCAGTCGGCTTAAACACGAGCTCCGTTTCATGGCACGCCCGTGGGTTGACCAAGCATGACGAGCGTTTCTGATTAAAGATGTGATCGAGACAAGCTTGATTACAGCCAATACACACATTGATCTCGGCGCGACGTCCTTCGCGCGCTTTCTTCACAAACTCTGGATCGGCGAGGAACGGCCGCGCCATCGAAACCATGTCGGCGCACCCATCGGCGAGCACCTGTTCGGCAACCTCTGGAACGTTGATGCGATTCGAGGTGATCACTGGGATCGAAACCTCGGGCTTTAGCTTCTTGGTGAGCCAGCTCCAGGCTGCGCGCGGCACGGATGTCGCAATCGTTGGTACACGGGCTTCGTGCCAACCAATTCCAGTGTTGATGATGGTTGCACCAGCTTTTTCAATCGCCTTTGCGAGCTGAACCACTTCCTCCCAACTGCTTCCGCCCGGAATGAGATCGATCATCGAAAGGCGGTAAATGATGATGAAGTCTGCGCCAACGGCTTCGCGCACACGACGCACGATTTCTACTGGCAAGCGCATCCGATTTTCGTAGCTCCCGCCCCATTCGTCGGTGCGCCGATTGGTGTAGCTCACTAAAAATTCGTTGATGAAATAGCCCTCGGAGCCCATGATTTCTACGCCGTCATAGCCAGCCTCACGCGCAAGCACTGAGGCCCGCACGAAGGCGCGAATCTGTCGCTCAATCCCACGCACGGAGAGCTCGCGCGGCGTGAACGGCGTGATCGGCGATTTCAGTTTGGATGGCGCGACCGACAGCGGCGAATAGCCGTACCGACCCGCATGCAGAATCTGCAACGCGATTTTCCCGCCTTCCTGGTGTACCGCATCGGTCACAAGACGATGCTTTTTGGCGAGGGAAGAGGTGGCCATGCGTGATCCGAACGGAGACAACCAGCCTTCGATATTGGGTGCGTATCCGCCAGTCACCATCAGCGCCACCTCACCGCGAGCACGCTCGCGAAAGTAGGCCGCTAACTTTGGAATGTCGTCGGTTTTGTCTTCCAACCCGGTATGCATCGACCCCATAAGAACGCGGTTTTTGAGCGTGGTGAAGCCAAGATCGAGCGGCTTGAGGAGATTGGGGTAGGCAGTCATAGTGGAAACAGCAGTTCTAAAAATGGGGTCGCGTAACGTAAGCCCGAAGGCTAAGCTAGGTCGCGGGATTTAATCGCCCTGCGACGACGGATTTGGACCTGCCTAGGTTCACCCGTAACAAAAAACCCCGCCGGAGCGGGGTTCTTCGCTGCGCACGCAATCGGCGTACGCCACCTTCCGAGGGCTCCGACTCAACGAGCGCGGGAAGCGCCGAACGTCTGTTCCAAGTCGAGCGGCACGCGGGGCGTGATGACGCCATTACCATCTCTGCGCGTATCGCCCGGCACCAAGAGCTTCAAAGACTGCGCTTGCAGACTTGGGAAATCCGCGAGTCCGTTATTGAACGCGTCGCGATCGCTTGCCTTCAGTGTGGGTAACTCGGTGGCTGATGCGGCCGCGCCGCAAGTCCCCGTTTGCCGGAAGTTGAGCGCGGTCGCCAGCATGCGCTCAGTCGGGTCGCCGAGCGATTTGGTGAGGTCGTCAGACGCCGCACAACGTGCAGCGAAGCCTGTGATGAAGTCACCTTCGTTTTTGTGATTCACGCCGGTGAACTGAATCGGGTAATAGGTGGTTCCGCAGTTATCGCGTCCGATAAACCCGTAAGGCTTCCCACAGGTGTTGCCGCCAATCAAAATGACTTCGACGTCGATCCCGCGCAGGCCGTTGATGAGTGACTCACTCGCCGAACAACTTTGCGATGTGGTGAGGATGAACACGCGCGGCAGATTCAGCGTGGGTAACGATGCGCCCGACGCGACCCCGCCTGGGAATCCGGAACCAGCGTTGTAGAACGGGTACACGTCATCGGGACCAAAAGGCTTTTTGTCGTTGCTCTTCGTCGTCTCGAATGCTTTTCCATTCGTGCGCGAAGGGCCAGCGATCATGTAGCCGGTTTGAGCGGAGATGTAGACGTAGCCGCCGCCGTTATAGCGAAGATCGAGCACGAGATCGCTGATCCCCTGAGGCGCCAGGCCCGCTACCGCGTCGGCAATCGCTTTCTCGGCCGTAAACGAGTTAAACGTGGTGAACGCGATGTAGCCAACCTTCCCAGTCGGAGTGTTGACGACGCCTGAAACCGGCACTGATACCAACGGTAGCGACGCCGATTGCAGCACGACTGTGTTGTTAGCTGATCCGTCGGCCGGCTGCAGTACAAAGGTGTGCGACTCACCAACGACGGGCGGCGACAACCCGCGGTTGAGCGTCGAGACGTTGTTACCGAACACAAAATCAGCGCCGTCAATGCTGACGATCGAGTCGCCGCGACGTACGCCCGCAATTGCAGCCGGCGAATTGGGCGAGACAACAGAGGCCACAAATCGGCGGGGCGGTATCGTTGACTGTGCGGACCAAGTGATGCCGTAGCCAAACACAACGCCGGCGTTCGTGTTGTCAACCGACGCTGTCGAAGTTGTACCGCTGAAACGATCCTTCAATCCCCCCGCAACAGCGATCGCTGGAGACTTAAGCTTCGCAAAGTAACTCGCAACTGATTCGCCGTCGTTCGTCGATGGGTTCGGCACTTCGCGATACCAAAGATAGCTGCGATCAACCCACGCTTGGATGTAGTCTTTTTCGTCCTGGCGAACGCCCTGCACGTCAGGATACGCCTGGCCAGTTCTTGGGCTCACGCCCGTGCGTGGGGCCTCGCAAAAATTCAGCTTACCAAGATTCGACGAGAGATCTACCCGCGGTGTTTCAGCGGTGGCAGAGGCCACGCAAAAGACGACGCTTTCGCCGGCCCAGCCCTGAACCAATGCGTCCTGATAGTCACCCGTGGTCGTGGCATAGCGATGATTAGAAGCTTCAACGGGCGTGCCCAAGCGAAGTGCGCGGCGGACTGGAATCGGCGAGCCACTCGGGCACACGCCATTCACGGCAGGTTCAACAGCGAAATCGAGGCCTTCGCTGAAAAAGTTGGTCACCAACCCCCGGTTGATGGCATCTTGAACGATCGCGCAATCGGCCGGCAATCCATAGAAATGAGTCGAGTAACTCGGCGTAAGTTGAATACGATATCGACACACGGGCTGAAAATTGCCGCTCGCGGCAGACGCGGGGCGCGCCAAGAACGTCGATCCGGTGCGCCTGAACGCCGGCGTGCTGTCGAGCAACGTCTGCTCGTCGGCGCGGCCTGTGATGAAACGCAGATTTGCCTGCGTGTTCATGTACTCCACCACGGTCACGGTCGATTGGGCCGCTGCGTTGCCGGACATCAGCAGCGAAGCGAGCATTCCAACGAGCCCGGTGGTTCCAGCAAGTCTCCAATAATTCATGGGTCAACACTCCAAAATCAATAACCTTCGGTCAACCCGGATTCTTTCGCATTTCGAATCTGACCGCGACAAATTGACAAAAATTGCGACTAAACCCCAATTTCGGCTTCCAAACTTTGCTTAGGGCCGCATGGATTACGTTTCAAACTCTACAACGAGCCCCGCGTGATCGCTCGCCGCGTTGTGTGCGTAGCCAATGGTTGCGTAGCGCTCGCCCGTGTATTGGCGACACTTCAGTGAAATGCCCTTCCGATTGATTTCTTTGCTTACGACTCTGAGCTCAGGTGGGTGCAGGATGTAATCGAGGCGGGAGACTTCTTGTGCCACCATGAAATAGTGCGTCCATCGCTCCTGCGCTGGGAGCTGCGCGAACGGATCGACCAAGCCGCAGTTCAGCACTGGCGCGATTGACTGCCCGCGTTGCGGGTTCGCGTCATCGACGTTTAGATCGCCGAAAACGATGGGGAATTTTCCAGCTCGGGTTGCTTCTGCGACTAGCTCCGCAACGCGCGAGGCCTGGCTCAGTCGCCATTCATCAGGGCTCAGCAAATCGCGACGCGAACCCTTCGCCTGGCTTTTGAAATGGTTCGCCATGAAAGTAATTACTCGGCCATTGAGCTCTAGATCCAGCTCAAGGCAGTCGCGGGAAAAAAGTGCATTTCGTGCGAGATAGGTGGGGCCGGAATCATCGCTCACCACGCCCCACTGCACACTCTGCCCGGGTTGCAGCGTCTCGTGCGCGTGGGTGCGAACCCCGAGCACTTTTGCTGCGAATCCTTTGCGCACACAAATGCCCACATCGATTCCGCGCCCGTCGTTTCCACCCATCAAAAAGATGCGGTCGAAATAGTGCGAGAGGTACTGCTGATTAAAGATTCGCAGCGCTTCGATATTTTCGACTTCGGCAACACCCAGCACGTCTGGCATCATGTCGAGGATCACACGAGCCGTGTTGTCGCGTTGCATGCCAGCGAGCGCGATGTTTGCCTCACCTTCACTCCCCGCGCCACGATCGAGTGCAGTCACGCCCACCGCAATCACCTGTCGGTCGTAAGGCAGTCCATCGGCATCGGGGCCCGCAAACGCGTAGCGTGTAAACAAATTCTCTACGTTGAACCAAGCGACACGCATACGCATAACGACGCTCCAAATGAATCAGGCCGCATTATGCGGCCTGATTTAGCGGCGCGTGCGCTTAAGTGCGCGCACTTTTCGCTGGGTTACTTCACCGAAATCCACTCGTACTGCAGGTAGTTGTCTGCGCGATGAGTCACGGTAACGCCTTTGGCGGTTGCCCATGGGATCACCTGACGATGCAACGGAAGATGATTGATCTCATCGTTGTGCGCAAGGAGCGCCTCTTTAATCAACGCTTCGCGTTTCTTCGGATCAGTTTCTTTGCTAGAAGCGGCGGCAGCGCGATCAAGTTTGTCGTTCTTGTAGTTACCGTAGTTATAGGCGCCGACACCTTTTTCTCCGCGGTTACGAAGCACGGGCGTCAGCGTTGTTTCCGCATCGGTGATTGCGCCGCCCCAGCCCAGCATGAAGAGTGACGTATCGAGCTTTTCAAGGCGAGGGAAGTAGACCGCGCGCGGCGTTGCATCGACACGCACTTTGATACCAATCTGAGCCCACATTGCTGCGAGCGCCTGGCAGATTTTTTCGTCGTTGATGTAGCGGTTGTTCGGGCAGTGCATGGTGACCTCGAAGCCCTGGGCATAGCCGGCATCAGCCATTAACTTCTTCGCGCCTGCGACGTCAAATGGACGACGTTTCTCGATCGCAGGATCGTTAAATGCGCCGAGCGGTGAGGGGGTGATGCCGCCGGTTGGATAGGCCTGGCCGCGCATCAGGCGCGATTTGATCGTTTCGATGTCAATCGACTGGTACATCGCCTGACGAACGCGCTTATCTTTGAACGGGTTCTTGCCTTTGACGTTTGAGTATTGAAGCTCGTCGCGCGCCTGATCCATACCAATGAAGATCACGCGATTCTCAACGCCATTCACGACTTTGGTCGACGCAGTTTTTTCCAGGCGCTCCAAGTCTTGCGGCGGCGGATCGAGAACGAAATCTACCTCGCCAGAAATGAGCGCGGCGACCCGAGTGGCGTCCGCCTTAATTGGAGTGTGGGTGACGGAGGTGATGTTGCCCTCCATCTTGCCCCACCAGCCGTCGAATTTCTTCCAGATCGTCTTTACGTCAGGCTGGCGGCTAACCAAGCGGAATGGGCCAGTTCCGTTCGCGTTGAGCGATGTGAACTTCTCTTCCTTATTTTTGAAATCGAGCGGCGTGGCGGCGTTGTTCTTTTCAGACCACTCCTTGCTCATAATCATGATCGAGTTCAGGTGATCGTAGAAGATCGGATTCGGCTCAGCGAGTTTGAACTCAACGGTGAGATTATCAATTTTGCGTGGTGTACCAACTTGGTTAGCGTATACGGCCACCTGGGAGTTCGGGTGCTTGGCGCGGTTGATCGAGAACACCACGTCATCCGCATTAAACGTATCGCCGTCATGAAACTTCACGTTCGGGCGAAGCTTGAACTGGTAAGTCAGCGCGTCAACTTGTTTCCATTCAGTCGCGAGCCCGGGCCCGAGCTTCAAATTTTTACCGCGAATCATCAGGAATTCGTACACCTGCGAGTTCACAGAGTTGGTCAAACCCTCGTTTTGCGAATGCGGATCCATCGTTTGGGCATCACCTGTGGTGGCCCAACGGAACGGCACCGCTTGCACGCCGGCAGCGATCAACGCCGCAGACAATGCGGCAATAGTAAATAGACGTTTCATGTGTTGTTGTCTGTAAGTGATTAAGACGCGAGGAGTGTAGCGACTTCCGCGCCGAGGTATGCAGGGAAACACCCGAACGCAGACACCGCTTGAATGGCGCAAATAGCGGAGGATCAATCGAGTAATCCGGTATAAAAAAGTTCTGTGAAACTCAATAAAACCAGTAACGAAAGTGAAAATATAGATAAAGCATCATTCTCGCATATAGGACTCTAGACCAAATTAAATATGGTTTACGACGATATTGTTGTAGATAAATCTCTTTATGCTTCACTACGTGCTCCCCTCCGCCACCTTGTGCGCCGTGCGGTTGAGCAAAAAAACGAGATGACCGACGCCGTAATCGTTGCGAGACTGCCTTCCCGCGAACAAGGCTAACGCTCCAAGACTCGCATGCGAAAATCAAAGGCGTTTCGATGCTCTAACAGCCCAACCGTCCAACCGTCCAATCGTCCAATTGCGCCCCGACAGCCGTATTAACCCGCCTTCGCTCAACCCGAGGCGCATGTTGCTTCAAGACTTTCACCGTATTCGGCGTAAAGCAAAGCAACTCAAGCCCGACCAAATCAATGCGGAGGTAGAGCGTGCCGAGGCCCGTTTCCAAGCGCGCCTGGAGCGCTCACCTGCGATTACCTACACCGAAGGCTTGCCGGTCTCTGATCGCGCCGACGAAATCGCGTCGCTGATTCGAAATCACCAAGTCGTTGTGTTGACTGGCGAAACAGGGTCGGGCAAAACGACGCAGTTGCCAAAGATCGCGCTCGCCGCTGGCCGAGGTAAGTTCGGTTTGATTGGACACACGCAACCACGCCGGATCGCTGCGAGTAGCGTTGCAACACGGATCGCAAAAGAGCTCGGCGAAGAGGTGGGGGCGAGCGTTGGCTACAAAGTTCGGTTCACCGAAAAAGGTGCACAGGATGGATTCATCAAGCTGATGACTGATGGCATTCTGCTTGCCGAAACGCAAACCGACAAATTCCTCAATGCTTACGACACGATCATCATTGACGAAGCGCATGAGCGGTCGCTCAACATTGATTTTTTGTTGGGGTATCTGCGGGAATTGCTTCCCAAGCGGCCAGACATAAAAGTCATCATTACTTCGGCAACGATTGATGCTGAGCGGTTTGCCTTGCATTTTCAATCGCGCGAAGGCAAACCTGCGCCATTGATTCACGTCTCGGGTCGTACGTATCCGGTTGAGATTCTCTATCGCTCCACACAGAGCGAGGAAGATGACGAGGAAAAGCTGGAGGAGGCGATTGCTGATGCGATCGACGAGCTTTGGCTGCGCGGTCCGGGCGATGTGCTTGTTTTTCTTCCAGGTGAGCGCGAGATTCGCGAAACCCAAGATATCTTGCGTCGTCGTTTAAAGCCAGGGACTGAAATCCTGCCGCTTTTTTCGCGGCTCTCGGTACAAGATCAACAAAAGATTTTTTCGGGATCGAGCGGCCGGCGCGTGGTGCTTTCCACCAACGTTGCGGAAACTTCGCTGACCGTGCCGGGTATCCGCTACGTCGTCGACACGGGCCTCGCGCGTCTGAATCGCTACAGCGTCAAAAACAAAGTGCAGATGCTGCAAATCGAGAAGATTTCGCAAGCTAGCGCAAACCAGCGTAGCGGTCGCTGCGGTCGGGTGGGACCGGGTGTGTGCGTCCGGCTCTACGATGAAGAAGATTTCCAGGCGCGCTCCGAATTCACCGATCCGGAAATTCTGCGCTCTTCCCTCGCAGGCGTTATTTTGCGGTTGTCATCGCTTGGTTTTGGCGCGGTTCAGACCTTTCCGTTCATCGAACCGCCGAGCAACCGAGCTGTCGCCGACGGCATAGCGCTCTTGCAGGAACTCGGTGCCCTCGACAGCGAGAACGAACTCACGGCAATCGGTCGTGAGCTCGCGCGCATCCCCGTTGATCCGCGGATCGGGCGCATGTTGGTCGAAGCAAAAAAATTGAACGTGCTCGCAGAGGTATTGGTCATCGCGGCTGCGCTTTCGGTGCCTGATCCTCGCGAGCGTCCGTTTGAGGCAAAAGACGCTGCGGATCGCGCGCATCAATGGTTCAAAGACGCGAAAAGTGATTTCCTTTCGCTGCTCAACGTCTGGAAATTCTTTGATGAGCTTCGCGAAGAGGGCGGACATCGGAAGCAAGTTCAGGCGTGCCGCGAAAAGTTCTTGAACTGGCTCCGGTTGCGCGAGTGGCGCGACCTGCACTCGCAGCTGAAGGACACGCTACGAGAGCTGAGCTGGAACGTTGAAACGGCGCTCTCAAAAGAGCCGCCATTCGAGAATTTTCATCGCGCGCTGTTGCCCGGTTTGTTGGGCAACGTTGGCGTGAAAAGTGACGAAGGCGACTTCTATCTTGGCACCCGAGGCATCAAGTTTCATCCGTTCCCCGGTTCGGGCGTCGACCGAAAGAGCTTGAAGTGGCTTGTTGCGGCTGAGCTTGCCGAAACTTCGAGACTGTACGCCCGCACGCTCGCGAAAATTGAACCGGATTGGATCGAGTCCGCCGCAGGCGATGTGGTTACCAAAAATTATTTTGAGCCAAAGTGGGATAACGCGTCGGGTCAAGTGGTGGCAAGCGAGCGCGTTTCGTTGTACGGGCTTACCTTGGTGCCGCGTCGCCGAGTGAACTACTCGCGGATCGCCCCAGTTGAGGCGCACGAAATTTTTTGCGCAGCGCTCGCCATGTGCGAGGTAGAGACGAGCGCGTCTTTTTATCAATACAACCAGCGGCTAATTAAAGAAGTTCAACTGCTGGAAGATAAAGCGCGGCGCAACGATGTGCTGGTGAGCGAAGAGACGCTTGCTGCGTTTTACAAAGCAAACGTTCCAGATACAGTTTCAACTCGCAAAGACCTCGAGCACTGGGACAAGACGGCAGAAAATACAAAAGTCGCCCACTTCACTCGGGAAATGCTCATGCGCCACGGTGCAGAGGCCGTCACGGAAGCGCAGTTTCCCAAAACGCTCAAGCTGGGAGACTTTGAAGTTCCCCTGAGCTATCGATTCGAGCCAGGACACGTCATGGACGGGGTCACTGCCCGGGTGCCGTTGCCGCTGCTCAATGCCATCGAAGATCGATTCGCAAGCTGGCTCGTGCCCGGGTTGTGGCGTGAGAAGATTGCCGTTTTGCTCAAAGCATTGCCGAAGGCGGAGCGTGGACGCGTGCAGCCGATTCCAGACACAGTGACCGCATTTCTCGAACTCGCCACGCCGCGCGAGAAACCGCTCGGGGAGGCAATACTTGATTTTCTTCGCGATTTCCTCTCGCTCAGATTGCCGTCGAGCACATTTGAGAGAGTTGAGATGCCTGCGCATCTTACGATCAATTTTCGCGTGATGGACGGCGATGGGAACGAGGTCGCGATGGGGCGCGACTTAGCGCTCTTGCAAAAGGAGCTCGGTCAAGCCGCGCGCATGGCGTTTCAAGGCGCAGCGGGAGGCGCAACCTCTGAAATTGAGAGGTCCGGGATTACGAGTTGGACGGTGGGAACATTGCCCGATTCCATTGCGGTGAAGCGCGCGGGGAGAAATCTTTCAGCATATCCGGCGTGCGTTGATGAGGGCGCTAGCGTATCTGTCAAACTTTTTGAAACGGAAGAAGAGGCGCGGGCGGCGCATCGAAAAGGTGTTGTCCGTTTGATGAGCTTTGAGCTTAAGGCGCAGCTGAGAAACTGGGAAAAAGGCCCTGCTAGCTTCAATCAGGTCGCTTTGCAGTTGAAGACTGCGATTGCCACCGATGCGTTGCTGCAAGATTTCATTGCCTGCTTACTGGATCGTGCGTTCATCGGTGACGACGAGCTTCCGCGCGATGAGAAATCGTTTCGCGATCAAGTTGGGCGGGCGAAACAGCGAATACCGGTCGTTGCCGATGCACTTGGGCGTGCGCTGGTGTCCATTGGCGAGGCCTACGCTTCGCTGCAGGCCGATCTGCATCGGGCCGGTCCACGCGCGAAGCAAGTCGTTCACGTGCTTCAACAATGGCGTGAGCGGCTCTTGTACCCAGGATTTATGTTGCTGACGCCGTGGGCACAGCTTCAGCACATTCCGCGATTCCTGCGCGCGCTTGCACGCCGCCTTGCGAAATTTGGCGAAATGCCCGAGCGAGAGGTTCGCCATGCCCCGTTATTGGTAGGGTTTTGGCAGCAATGGCGCGCGGAGATGGATCGTGTCGGCGTTACCGCGTCGGCCGACTTACGAGAGTTTCGCTGGTTGATTGAGGAACTCAACGTATCGCTTTTTGCACAAGAGCTTAAAACGCCGTTTCCCGTTTCTGCGAAGCGCCTTGAGAAACGCTGGGCCGAGCTTACTCGGTGATGGCACTCGTTCGCAGCGAGCGGCATCACCGATTGGCTGGGATAGGCTGTTGCGGGCGATGTTTTTGTACTCCATCGCCTTGTTTTTTCGTGAGTTTTGAACGAGTTGGCACAATTTGTTGTGCTAGATTCTTAAAATAACGACAATCAGCAGTTGGCTTCTCGGGGCATTTTCCGCCGCAGGCCGACGCAACACGGGATTGGGTAGGGAATGAATCAACAACCTCTGTCGGCCGAGCGACGCAAGGTACTCCTTGGCGGTTGCCGCGACCTGATGCTGCATCGCGCGCGCTTGCAGCTTGCGACCGCGTTTGATCGGCTCGCCGAGGTATTGATCGAAAATGCATCGAAGTCCTTCGAACCCAAGGTTGTCAGTGGTTTGATGGAGGCGCGCTCAGTTCTGCAACGTGAGCGCGCGAGCCTCTCTGAGAACTTCTCCGCTTCTTTGCAAGATCGCCTGAGTGGCAAAGTGCCTCCGGAAATTAGTGGGCCGCCAACTCAATCAGGGGAGCTTAAGCTCCAGAGCGTTGAAGTGCTCGATGAAGTAGTGTCTGCGCGCTCGCTCGCTAAATCGATCGAGAGTTCAGCGCTAGGGGACCTACCACCATTCCATCAACGGATCGCCGTGCTGCACGGAGACGGCTCCCTAACACTCGCTGAGAACGTGTTTGGTCCGGTTTCAGTCATCGGTGCCCTGCTTGATGCGATGCAGTCAATCACCGACGACGGCGACATGCGCGTCACGTGGCTGCGCGGGCTCACCCTAATGGGTGGGCTCGGATTCAGAGACGTGTACGCCGACCTGAATCGCTTCCTGGTGGACGGTGGCGTGAACGTTCCGCAGCACCGCGCCCAAAGTGTTGGTGGTGGGGGCGCTGCGGCTGCGGCTGCGGCTGCAGCCTCGGCAATGGGCGGGGCGGTATCGCAGAACGCTTCTAGCGCGTTGACTGGCGGCGACGCGTCCATGAGCACAGCAGCGGTCAACGATGCGCTTTCATCGGCTCAGATGGGCGACATGCAGCCGATGCAGATGCTTGCCAATAACCTTATCGGCCTAGTTCAACGTCTTCAGTCGGTGGTTCCCGGTATCGCGGGTGGACCCGTTGCAGCTGACCCCTCATTGGCCGCGATGTTGGCGGGAAAAGAAGCACTCCAAGTGAGCTCGGCGCTTGGATTCGGTGCTGATGGAAATTTCCGCTCCCCCATCACCCAAAGCTACGACCGTAACCTCATCACCACACTCACGGCGCTTCAAGCGGCCACACCGGCCGTGATGCCGATTGGCATGGGCATTGCGCCGCCTAGAGCTTCGGTGTTGCGAGAAGTCGTGCCGGGCTATGCGTCAGGCGATATTTCTGTGCTCGACGCGACAACCACCGAATTGGTGGCGATGCTTTTTGAGTTTGTATTCGCACGTCGCGAACTTCGAGACGAGATCAAGGTCTTGCTCGGCCGCTTGCAGATCCCGATGCTCAAGGGCGCGATGGTAGATCGCGGGTTTTTTTCCCGAAAGAATCATCCCGGGCGCCAGCTTCTTAATCGCTTAGCTGACTTAGGCATCGGCTGGAATCCCGAGGAGGGTCCAGATGACTCCGTCTACAAAAAGATTCGCGAAATCGTTGATCAGGTTAACAAAGATTTCACCGACGATTTAGGTGTCTTCACGGCCGCACTGGTTGAGGTCGAGCAATTTATCGGTGAGCTCGAACTCGATGCACAACCTGCAATCGAAGCCGAGACGAAAGAGGCCGAAACCGCAGATCGCCACTTTGTTGCGCTGCAAACCGCTAAAGAGGCGGTGGAAACGCGTATCGCCCAACACGCCTTACCGGAGCCAGTGCGGGAATTTATCGAAGTCGCCTGGCAGCCGCATCTGCAGGATGCGCTTCTGGAAGATGGCAAGGACAGTAAAAAGTACGAACAGGCTGTCACGGCGCTTGATGAGCTGATTTGGAGCGTTGCGCCGAAAGAGCACGCCGCGGAGCGGGTGCAGCTGGGGCAGCGCCTGCCATCGCTCGTCAAGCGGCTGCGCACTTCGCTGAAGTCGCTTTCGGATGACGCACTGAACCCATTCTTTGATCGGCTTTTCGAAGTTCACTCTGGTTTGTTGAAGGGCAATAAGCCTGCCTATGTCGAGCCTGAGCCGATGCCAGAAGTTGTGGAAAGCGAAGACTTTGATCCGTTCAACGAGATTGTGAAGCGTATTGAGCGCAATCAGTGGATCGAGATTAGCGACGATAAGGGCGCGCTTACCTACGCCAAGCTCGCTTGGATCAGCCCACAAGCAACCACGTATTTGTTCACCACACGACACGGGCGAAAGGCCGCCTCGCTCTCGCCTGGCGAGCTCGCCGAATGGTTCCGCACCGACAAAGCGCGTTTGATCGAGTCTGAACCTATCGTTGATCGTGCGCTTGCTGGGATGTTCCAGTCCGAGGATGCGTAGCGCCGTTTACAGGCGAATTCCGCGAACCAATTCGCCAACAAAACCTGGCCCACGATAGAGCATGCCGGTGTAGATCTGTACGAGCTTTGCGCCCAAATCTAGCTTTCTTTGCGCGTCTTCAACGCGCATGACGCCGCCCACCCCGATCACGGGCACGCTCTCCGCAGCCTTCACCACGCGCTCTAGTACACGGTCAGCACGCGCGGTCAGTGGCGCACCGCTCAGGCCCCCAGCTTCGTTTGCGTGCGGGTGCGATTCGACGTCGCTTCGCGAAAGGGTTGTGTTGCTAGAAATGATGGCATCGGCACCATTTGCGCAAATGGCGTGTACGGTATCAATGAGATCGTCGTCGTTCAAGTCGGGCGCGATTTTCACGGCCAGCGGAACTCGTCTGCCACGACTTTTGGCTAGAAGGTCACGCTCCTTAACGAGCGTTTTTACAAGTTTCGCAACCGCTTTACTTGCTTGCAAGTCGCGCAGATTTTTAGTGTTTGGCGACGAGATGTTGACCGTAATGTAGTCAGCCACTGCGTAGACCGAGCGCAATGCCGATAAGTAGTCATCAGTCGCGCGTTCAATCGGAGTAACGGCATTTTTGCCAATGTTCACACCGACCGGAACCTTGATGGAGCGCGCAGTCAGCCGCGGCAGCGCGTCAGCGACTCCACGATTGTTAAAACCTAGGCGATTGATGAGCGCCTCATGCTCAACCAAGCGAAACATGCGAGGCTGTGGATTACCCGGCTGAGGTTGCGGTGTGAGCGTGCCAACCTCGATGAAACCGAAGCCGAGTTGGGCAAGCCCATCGAGATGCTCTGCGTTCTTGTCGAGACCTGCGGCAAGTCCGATCGGGTTTGGAAAATCGATCCCCATCACTTGCACAGGCTTCTTTGGCACTACGCCAACCCACGCGCGCGCAAGCCCGAGCTTAGCCTGCGTATCAAGTGCTGCGAACGCCAAGTGATGCGCGGTTTCTGGGTCGGCACAAAAAAGGATCGGGCGGGCAAGGGAATAGAGCATCTGGTTATGATTCAGCAATGATTTTTCGATTGCTATTTTGCCTTGCGTGCTGGGCGCTTTCATCGTTTGGTTACGCGCAGGATTATCTGCAGCGCGAGGAGTACCAAAAACTCCGCGCTGAGCTCGTCGCTGAGCAGTTCTATGAGGCAAACGCGCTGGACGCAGTTTTCGCAAACGTAAAGCGGCTGGATAACGTGATTACTTTGATGGATGCCCCAATTCGTGCGCCGACGCCATGGCACGTGTACTGGCCTCGTCATATCGGCGGTGACCGTCCACAGCGTGCGGTCGAGTTCATCCAAGCGAATCGAAGCGCGCTGAAGCGTGCACAGAACGTTTACGGCGTGCCACTTGAAGTCATCACTGCCATCGTGGGCGTGGAAACCATCTTTGGCCGAATCACTGGCAACACGCGCGTCTTGGACGCGCTCGCCACACTCGCGTTCGATTACCCGCGACGTGCGGAATTCTTTCGCAGCGAGTTAAAGGAATTCCTAATCCTCAGCAAGGAGCTCGGTAAATCTCCTCTTGAAGCGAAGGGATCGTTCGCCGGAGCGATGGGGTGGCCGCAGTTCATGCCGGGAAGCTGGCGGCGCTGGGCGGTGGATTTCGATGGAAGTGGTCGCGTCGATTTGTGGAATTCGCGCGAAGACATTGTGGGCTCGGTGGCGGCGTTTCTCGCGGGGCACGGTTGGCAGCGAGGCGGTGTAGTGATGCTGCCCGTTGACACACCGAGCGATGAGCTGCAAAAGCTATTCAATGGTGGACTTACCGACCGCAAACCGCTTTCTTGGTGGAAAGAGCAGGGAGTAAAGATCTCTCGAGCAGATGCCGGAGTGGAATTGCCGCCAGACGATGCGTCGGTCGGGCTGATTTCACTTGATCGTCCCGACGGCAGCAACGAATACTGGATGGCGTTCGAGAATTTCTACGTGATCACGCGCTACAACCGCTCTCGGATGTATGCCTCATCGGTGTGGTCGCTCGCCTATTGGCTCAAGCGCCGCCAACGCTAGCGCCTGTCCCTGGCCGGTACAGGTAGTGCTTGTCGTTGATTCGCGTAGTGTTGCTGTCTAGACGCAATACAAAAACGCGTCTTTTCGACTTTGCGCTATGTCGCTTCAACCCGGCGAGCCTGCGCTAAGCCCGCCCGTACTGGTCTTCGAAGCGTTGGATGTCTTCCTCCACGAGCTTGTCGCCGGTTTGCACTTCAATGAAGACGATGTCCTCGTTGCCGGTATTGCGTATGCGATGCTTTGCACCCAGTGGGATAAATGCAGTGGTGTTGCGCGTTGCTGCGATCTTTTTGTCGTCGATCTCGATCTCACCAACGCCCGCGACAACGGTCCAGTGCTCTGCGCGATGACGGTGCAACTGCAATGAGATCGATGCACCGGGGTGAACCACGATTCGCTTTACTTTCACACCAGGCTCGTCGTTCAGAATCTCGTAGGTGCCCCACGGACGCCGGACGACGAGCGGCAGTCTTGCGAGTTCGCTGCCTTCTTTTTTGAGTGCATCGACAATGTGTTTCACGTCTTGCGCACGGTCGTTGGCCGCGATTAAAAGCGCGTCTTCTGTGTCGACGATCGTGAGGTCGCTGACCCCCAGTGTGGCAATCAAGCGTCCGCTCGTATGCACATAGGTGCGCGCGCTGTCGTGCGCGATCACGCGCGGGGCGACACCAGCGCGGCTTCGCCCGGGGTCGAGCGGCGCGGTGTACACGCGTGACTCGGTGTCATCAGCGGGCAACATCTCGGCAAACGCGTTCCACGATCCGATGTCGCTCCACGCGAAGCTCGCGGGCACCAGCGCAACCTCAGCGCTTTTCTCCATCACCGCATAATCAAACGATATAGAGGGTGAATTTGCATAAGGAGACTGGTCAATAAAAATGTCGCTAGCCCCGACTGAAGCGGGTTGGTAAGCGTGGAGCGATGCACTTAGAACCTCAGGACAATGTCGCTGCATCTCTGCGATGAGCTGCCCGACCGGCAAAACAAACATGCCGGAATTCCAAAAGAATCGGCCACTCGACACGTATTCTTTCGCGACTTCGAGCTTCGGCTTTTCGACGAAGCGATTTACGCGCCGTGCCCCGGTGGGGAGTGCTTCGCCCGCCTCGACGTAGCCGTAGCCGGTTTCTGGGCGCGTTGGCGTGATACCGAACGTCACGAGCTTGCCAGTCATTGCGGTTAGCCGCGCCGTTTCTGCTGCTTCCGCAAATTGCGTGATCGGTGCGATGAGATGGTCTGACGTCAAAATGAAAAGTGCAACGTCGTCACCATGCGTTTCTTTCGCATGCACTGCTGCGATCGCCACGGCGGCAGCGGTGTTGCGCGCGATGGGCTCGATCAGCATTTGCGGCGCCGAAAACCCCGCCTCTTTAGCGGCATGTCGGGCCAGATGCGCGTGGTCTTTATGCGTTACCACCACGGGAGCGAGCGCATTCGCCACCGCTGCGCAACGCGCAAGCGTCTTGGCGAAGAGCGTTTCGCCGTCCGGAAGATGGACAAACGGCTTAGGCGATAGCTCGCGAGAGAGTGGCCACAGGCGCGTGCCCGCACCGCCGCAGAGGATCACGGGAAGAAGTTTCATGGCTGAATCGTGTCTTTCGAGGCCTCGTGCATCGGGTTTTCTGAGACGGGTGTCGTCTAAACTGCTGCGGGATTGGCGAGGCCGAAGCTGTTGAGGTCAACTTTCGGCTGCGGCTTCCACGACTTCATGCGATGTTCCGCGATAACGTTCGTATACACGCCACCACGGACATTCCAGCGGCCCGTGACGCGCATGAAGCGGGGTTTGATTGCTTTGGCGAGCGTGTCGCAGATGTCGTTGGTGACCTTCTCGTGGAACGCGCCGGTATCGCGAAATCCCCACATATACATCTTCAACGCTTTAAGCTCGATGCAGCGCTTATCCGGGATGTAGTCAATCGTGATGTGTGCGAAGTCCGGCTGCCCAGTTAGCGGGCAGTGGCACGTGAATTCCGGCACCTGTATGTGAATCAGGTAATCTCGGTCAGGATGTGAGTTAACAAACGTATCGAGTTCGCCACCAAATTCTGATTTTGGAGCGCTGGGACGCGACGGCGCGCGCTCGCTAAACGATGCGTTGGTGGGCTCAGTGGCCGCAGGTGTAGTTTTTTTCTTCATATTCGAACAAGCCGGCATCGTTGGGTCGGGATGTAGCGACAAACGACGCCAAAGTCGGACGGCGGGGTGCACGTCGCTGAAAACTATAATCAGACGATTTTATGTCTCACGCAAACACGGCGCGGCAAAACGCTGCGCCTTAAGCTCGAGACGCAGATAGATGACGTTTGTGTGCGGCGCTTTTGCGCGGCTCGCAAGCAGGGAGCGGCCACAAGAAAGGGCCACGTAGAAGAGCATGCGACTTACTTCGATCAAGCTTGCCGGTTTCAAATCATTCGTTGACCCCACCACTATTTCGCTGCCAGGCCAACTGGTGGGCATCGTAGGCCCGAACGGATGCGGAAAATCTAACGTGATCGACGCCGTTCGCTGGGTGCTGGGCGAAAGCAAAGCATCAGAGCTCCGCGGCGAATCGATGGACGACGTGATTTTCAATGGAGCAGGCGAGCGAAAGCCCGTCGCCCGCGCAAGCGTGGAGCTCATTTTTGATAACGCATCGGGCCGTGCGGCCGGGCAGTGGAGCCAATACGCTGAGCTTTCCGTCAAGCGGGTACTGCAACGTGATGTGGGCTCCAGCTACTACATCAATAATCAGCCGGTGCGCCGTCGCGATATTCTCGATGTTTTTCTCGGAACCGGCCTAGGACCTAGGGCTTACGCGGTAATCGGGCAAGGGATGATTTCGCGGATTATTGAAGCAAAACCCGAGGAATTGCGTGTTTTCCTTGAAGAAGCTGCGGGTGTGTCGCGCTACAAGGAGCGCCGCAAAGAAACCGAATCGCGCCTTGCCGACACTCGTGAAAATCTTGCCCGTGTCAGTGACATTCAGACCGAGCTCACGTCTCAGGTTGAGCGCTTGGAAGTTCAAGCCAAAGTCGCGTCGCGCTACAGAGAGCTCGCCAAAGAGAAAACAGAGTCACAAGTCGTGCTTTATGCCCTTCGCCGCGATGACGCGACGAAACAGCGCGACAACTCGACACGCGTGCTCTCCGAGAACGAAACCGAGTTCATCGCAAAGGAAACCGAGCTTCAACGCATCGCCACCGAGATTGAAGGGCTGCGGCAAGACGTTTTCACCAAAAACGAAGCGCAACACAAAGCGCAGGGCGCGTTCTACGAAATCAATTCCGAGGTAAGCCGGATTGAGCAGCAGATTCATTACGAGCGAGATCGCGCGCAGCGTGTCGCGGCCGAGCTCGAAGCCCGCGAGGCAAAGCGCGTTTGGTGCGACGAAGAACTCGTTCGCCTGGGCGACGCGATTGGTGCGGCTGAAGAGGGCTCCGCCGAAGCCGCTGCAAAGCTTGAGCACCAACAAGAACTCGTTGAGAGCGCTACCGCTTCGCTGCCGATTGCAGAGACGGCACTTCGCACCGCTGCCACGGCCTTGGCTGATGTGCAGCAAGCAATCGCCGCACTCGATGGCGAGGCGCAAATTGTCGGACTCAAAAAAACAGCCGCCGAGAAGGCAATCGCGCAGCTCGACATGCGCGTCCAGCGTCTGCAGCAGGAGCGATCCTCAATCAACGCGCCCGGTCAGCTCGATTTCGATGGCATCACCGAGGCCCTTGAAAGCGAAACTGCCGAGCTCGTGGCGTCAGAAGAGGCTGTCGCTGAAGCCGAGGCAATCGCTGAGTCTTCAGAGGGCGATCGCGAGCGCTTACGCGAAGCGATGGAAAGCGCAGCCCGCACCTTGGCCGATGTGCAAAACCGCCAAAAATTTATTGCCGCCGAGCAAGCAAAGTTCGATCATGGCGGCGAAGGCGCCATTGCGGATTGGCTGCGCGCAAAAGGCGTGGGCGATACGCGTTTCTGGTCGCTTCTGAAGGTTGATGCCGGCTGGGAAGATGCGCTTGAGGCGCTCTTGCGTGACCGCCTCAACGCAGCGTTTACCAAAGATTTGCAGGGGGCCGCCACGTGGGGCACGCCACCCTCTCGCTTGACTTTGGTGAGCGCGGGGCACGTTGAAGCGAGTGCTGCATCGGCAACCGACCCCGCCGCATTGCTCGCTAAAGTTTCAAGCGCGGAATCGCATGTTCGAGCCGCGCTTTCTATGTGGCTTCACGGCGTTTTCACTGCCGAATCGCTTGATGAGGCATTGCATCGTCGCTCACAGCTCAGCGCCGGACAATCCATTGTCACGCGCCAAGGGCACGTCGTCACCTCGAACTCAACCACCTACTTCGCGCCAGACGAAGCCGTTCATGGCGCACTGGCACGTCGTCGCGAACTCGAGGAGCTCTCGGGCAAAGTAAGTTCGGCGACAGAATCGCACAAGGCCGCGTCGCAAGCGTTTAACGATGCCGAACGTCGCTATCAAAACGCTCGCATCGAAGCGCAGCAACGCCGCTCCGCGATTGCGAGCATTCAGCGCCGCGTCCAGGACCTCACCATCGAGCGCATGCAGCTCGAGCAGTCTCGAAAAGCAGCCAACGCACGCGTGCTGGCGATCGATGCCGAGGTAGCCGACATCCAAGTTCAGCGCGAATCAGACCTCGCCGTTGTCCAGGAGCAAATCGAGGCGCACGCGCTCATCGAAGGCAAAAAGCAAGACGCACACAGTGAGCGAGAAATTAAGCGCGGCGTGCGTAACGAAGCTGACGTTGCGCTTGTAAAGGCGCGTGAAGCGCTGCGTGCTGCTGAGATTTCGCTGCGCGACCTGATGTACGCTGAGCGAAGCGCTACGGAAAAGGTGCAATCGCTCAAACGCCAGGTCGAGGCGACGCGCCAGCAAGCGGCCGATCTGCAAACTGAAATTGCGCGCTTGCGCGAACAGCAGTCGAGCATTTTGCTTACCCCGATCGAATCCTCGCTGCAGGCACTGCTCAATACGCGAACCGAGCGCGAAGCGGCACTAAAGCTCGCACGCGACGAGGTTGAGGCGGCGAACACCACGCAGCGCGAAGTCGAAGAGCGTCGGCTCCTTATTGAGCGCGAGCTTGATCCGATTCGAAAGAAAATCGAGGACGCTCGCGTCAAGCAGGCGTCTGCGGAGGCGAATCTACAGCAGGCCGTTGAGCAACTCGAAGCGCTTCAGTTTGAACCAGCGTGGCTCGAAGATGCGCTCACCCGCGCGCCGCGCGTCGCCGAATTGCAGCGGAGAATCGTTCAACTGGACGCAGACATCACTCAGCTTGGCGCGGTAAACCTCGCGGCGCTCGACGAACTGTCGCAGGCGGCAGAACGCAAACAGTACCTCGACGCGCAAGCCGGCGACTTAAACGATGCTGTGAACACACTCGAAGACGCGATTCGAAAAATTGATCGTGAGACCCGTGCCTTGTTGCAAGAAACCTATGACAAGGTGAATGCCCAGTTTGGTCGGCTTTTCCCGACGCTCTTTGGCGGCGGACAGGCGAAATTGGTGCTCACCGGTGACGAAATTCTCGATGCGGGCATCCAGGTGGTGGCGCAACCGCCGGGCAAGCGGAATTCATCGATCCATTTGCTCTCGGGTGGCGAGAAAGCGCTCACGGCGACGGCGTTGGTGTTCGCGCTTTTCCAGCTCAACCCTGCGCCATTCTGCTTGCTAGACGAGGTGGACGCGCCCCTTGATGATCCGAACACGGAGCGCTTCTGTAAGCTGGTTCGCGAAATGTCGAGCGCGACCCAATTCCTCTTTATCTCGCACAACAAGATTGCAATGGAAATGGCGGAGCAGCTTATTGGTGTCACGATGAATGAGCCAGGCGTTTCGCGAATCGTGGGCGTCGACGTTTCGCAAGCGTTGCGTATGGCTGAGGCAGCTTAGTTGATGCGCGCACGAATCCCTCACACAGCTAGGAGCGCGAGGACGTGAATTCTTTGCAAGCCGGATTGATTGGTGTGAGCGTGCTCGTCATCGCGCTGTTTGCCGCATGGATGTGGTGGCAATCATGGCGCGGTAGCCGCACCGCGCGAAAAACGACCCCTAGCGAGGCAAGCCGGACGACAGATGCTGTCGCGACCTCACCGCTCCACAGTCAGACAACGCCGAACGTCAAGGCAGACTCCGCCGATGACGCGCGAGCGCGCGTCGAAGCGCGCGCGGAACCTACATTCGGACACCTCGAGGTGGCAGAACTTGAAACGCTTTACCGGAGCGATTTGAGTGCGCCGCAGAAAGCTCCCGCTCACGCGACCAGCGCGCCAAATGCCGCTGAGGGTAAGGCACCCGCCGTGCTCGACGTTAAGCACGCTGAGTTTGAGCGCGAGACTCCGGCCCCTGCGCTGCTGCCAACAACATCGCAATCAGCGGCGATGCTCGCACCGAAAACAGTCGCGCCCGTTACTGCACTTCCGATTGACGAGCGGCTCAATGTGTTCGCCGTGGTCACCGCGCGAGATGGCCACGCCATCGACTGCGAAGAGTTTGTTGACGTCGCCGAGCGCACCCTTGCGTGGGGGCGCGTGTTCCGAGTGAGCGCGTGGGAAGAAATCGAAGAGATTAGGGACGGCGGTGCAGTGCAATCGCTCTGTTTGGCATTACCGATTGCATCACGCGCGGGCCCCCTATCGGACCGAGACGCAATTGAGTGGAAGCGCTCGATCACCGCAGTCTGTGATCGTCGCGAGTTCGATGTGACGTTTGGCGGTGACCTAGGGGTTGGGGAACGGGCGCATGAGCTCGATCAGTTTCTAGCCGCAGCGGATGTCATTTGCGTGCTCTATCTCGTGCGCAAGGACTCCGGCGCTTGGTCGGGTACGCGCCTTCGCGGCACGCTCGAAGCCAATGGTTTTCGATTGCAGGCCGATGGACGATTTGTGTATTTCGAAGTGGAAAGCGAATCCCCCATCTTCTCCGCCGTCGATGGCTTTGAACGATCTTTCAGCCCAGAACGGTTGCGCACCGAAAACGTCACCGCGCTGCGCTTGGTGTTTGAAGCGTCAAACGTCGAGCATCCCATTGCGCGCTTCGACGTGTATCGGCAGACGCTCCGTGCGCTCGCCCGATTGCTTGAGGCGGAAATCAAAGATAGCGGCGGTGCAGTGGTTGGCGACACCGAGTTCACCGCCCTGCGCGAAGAGGTGGTTGCTGGGAGCGCTGCGCTGGCTGAGGCTGGCATTGAGTGCGGCTCGCCCGCTGCGCGAGCGCTCTTTCGCTAGCTTTCCCTGTTGAACGGCAACGAGTTGTGATTACAGCCTCAATCGAAAAAGCTAAGCGCTATCAGGACCTGGTTCAAGAAATAAACGAAGCTGATACAGCTTATTATGAGTTGGATCGCCCAATTCTGACGGACGCTGAGTACGATAGTCTTTATCGTGAGTTGGTCGAATTGGAGACGTCTTACCCTGAGCTGGTGCGCACTGATTCGCCCACAAAACGCGTCGCGGGGCGAGCGACCGAAACCTTTTCGCCAGTTCGTCATGGCGTACCGATGCTCTCGATCCGAACTGAGACAGATTCAAGCTCGGATGGCGCCCGAAACTTTGACAAGCGCATCCGAAAGGAACTCAAACTAACAGACGTCGATCCGCCTGTTCGCTATCGTGCGGAGCTTAAGTTCGATGGTCTCGCGCTCTCGTTGCGCTACGAGCGTGGTCTCCTAGTGCAGGCGGCAACGCGTGGTGATGGAGAGCTCGGCGAAGACGTTACGGCGAACGTAAAAACGATCTCGGAGATTCCGCATCGACTGAATGGCAAAGCACCCGCCGCGATTGAAATTCGCGGTGAGGTGTACATGAAGCGTTCCGCGTTCGAAGCGTTTAACGAGCGCGCGCGTGCGAGCAGTGCGCAAACTTTGGTGAATCCGCGCAATGGGGCCGCAGGCAGTTTGCGTCAGTTAGACGCCAAGGTCACCGCTTCGCGACCGCTGTCGTTCTTCGCCTACGCAATAGGTTCACATTCAGTTTGGACTGAGCCCACAACGCAAACCGAGCTTATCGCCGCCCTCGAATCGTTCGGTTTTCTAGTTGATGCTCACGCGCGAACAGCCGAGGGAGCGGATGCACTCGTTCGCTTTCACGCGGAGATTCTTTCGCTGCGCGACTCACTTGATTTTGATATCGATGGCGTCGTCTACAAAGTTGATGATCGCGCGCTGCAGCAGGAACTCGGTTGGGTCACGCGCGAGCCGCGCTGGGCCGTAGCACACAAATATCCGCCTGAAGAAATGGCGACGACGGTTGAGGGCATCGAGGTCCAAGTCGGACGGACCGGTGCGATCACACCTGTCGCGCGACTTTCGCCTGTGATGGTGGGTGGTGTCACGGTCTCCAACGCGACGCTCCACAATTTTGATGAAGTTATGCGGCTCGATGTGCGCCCCGGTGATCGCGTGATCGTTCGGCGCGCAGGCGACGTGATTCCGCAAGTGGTTCGTGTTGTTCCCGAAGACAGGCATGAGCGGCGCATGCCGTTCGTGATGCCAAGCGCGTGTCCGATTTGCGGATCGCACATTGTGCGCGAGGCGGACGAGGCGGTGGCGCGCTGCACGGGTGGGCTCGCCTGTAAGGCGCAGCTCCAAGGCGCGCTGTTGCATTTCGTTCAGCGAAAGGCGATGAATATCGAGGGACTCGGCGACAAGCTCGCGGATGCATTGATCGCTCAAGGCCACGTCCGCCGCATTTCTGATCTTTATGCGGTGGATGCGGCGACGCTCTCCAACATGGAACGCATGGGCGAGAAGAGCGCGAATAACCTCGTGCTAGAAATTGAAAAGTCCAAAGCGAGCGAATTGCATCGCCTGATTTATGCGCTCGGGATTCGACATGTCGGCGAAGCGACGGCAAAAACTCTCGCCAGGCATTTCGGCTCGATTGAAGCGCTGCGCTCGGCGTCACTTGAGGCGCTCACGCAAGTCGCTGATGTTGGCCCAATCGTCGCTGCGTCAATCCACGAATTCTTCGCGCAACCCGTCAATCTCGAAACGCTTGACGCGCTTTTCGCCGCAGGCATTTCGCCAACAGTGCCGCTAACGCAGTCGCAGAGCGCCGCTCTCACTGCCGCCTCAGGCAAAACATTTGTGCTCACCGGCACGCTGCCTACGCTCTCGCGGGACGAAGCGGGCGCGCTCATTGAGGCGGCCGGTGGCAAAGTCTCGGGCTCCGTCTCGAAGAAAACAAGCTTTGTCGTCGCTGGCACGGAGGCAGGCAGCAAGCTTGAAAAAGCACGTGAGCTCGGGATCGAAGTGCTCGATGAAGCCGCGCTACTCGCGCTACTGAACGTAGCGCGGTAGCGTGCGATCCGATTTTTATCGGATAGCGCTTCTCTAATCGTCTTCAGAGAGCCGCACGCCCCGCTTGCGCAAAATCATCGGTACGAACATCACGAGAATCGTGAGAACCATGAACGTGCAGGCAATCGGTTGCTTGAAAAAAATCAGCCAATCGCCCTGCGAAATGGAGAGTGCGTTTCGCAACTGTTTCTCGCTCATCGGCCCGAGAATCATCCCTACAATGACCGGTGCGACTGGGAAATCGAAGCGTCGCATGATGACGCCAATCACGCCGATCACATACATCAAGAACAGATCGAACGAGCTCTGTCGCATGCCGTAGACGCCAATGCTCGCGAATACGAGAATGCCTGCATAGAGCTGCGGTTTCGGAATGGTGAGCAGGCGCGCCCACATCCCTACGAGCGGAAGGTTCAATACCAGCAGCATCAAATTGCCGATGTAGAGCGACGCGATCAGTCCCCAAACGAGCGGGCCGCTGGTTTGAAAGAGGAGGGGGCCGGGTTGAATGTTGTAGTTTTGAAATGCGCCGATAAGAATTGCCGCAGTTGCAGACGTCGGAATGCCCAATGTGAGCAGTGGAACGAGTGCGCCTGCCGCGTTGGCGTTATTCGCTGCCTCGGGGCCTGCTACGCCTTCGATGGCGCCTTTGCCGCCTTCGCTAGAAAAATCTTTCGGGTGCTTGCTGAGTTTTCGCTCGGTAGAGTACGAAAGAAACGTGGGGATTTCAGCGCCGCCCGCAGGGACCGACCCGAACGGAAAGCCGATCGCCGTCCCGCGCAGCCAAGCCGGCCAGGAGCGCTTCCAGTCATCGCGCGTCATCCAGATGGAGCTCAGCTTGTTGCGTGTACCGGGATCCGTTTTTGGCTCGAAAAGTACGTTGTAGAGCGCCTCGCCCACCGCGAATAACCCGACGGCGACCAGCACAAATTCGATCCCATCGATGAATTCGGGCACATTGCCCGTGTATCGCGGAATACCGGCGATTGCGTCCATGCCAACCAGACCGATCGCTAAGCCCAGTGAGAGTGACGCGAGGCCGCGCACCATCGAGGCACCGAGCACCGATGAAACAGTCACAAACGCGAGCACCATGAGAGAGAAAAACTCTGCGGGCCCGAATTTGAGCGCAAAGTCGGCGACCAAGGGGGCGAACAACGTGAGTAGTAGAACGCCAATGGTTCCGGCGATGAATGAGCCGATAGCTGCCGTGGCAAGTGCGGGGCCCGCGCGACCGTGTTTTGCCATCGTGTTGCCCTCCAACGCGGTCATGATGGAGGAGCTTTCACCCGGCGTATTCATCAAGATCGAGGTCGTGGAGCCGCCGTAGGCCGCACCGTAATAAACACCGCAGAGCATGATGAGCGCACCTGACGGATCTACTTTTGCTGTGATTGGGAGCAGCATGGCGACGGTCAGTGCGGGACCAATCCCAGGCAGGACGCCGATGGCAGTGCCGAGAACGCAGCCAATAAAGGCCCACATCAAATTGGCGGGCTGAATCGCCGTTGCAAAGCCGCCGAGCAGCAGATTCCAGGTCTCGATCATGGTGTTCCCTTTACGGAAGATTGCGTATCAAGCGCGGGCGAGTCGGCGAGCTGCCTCACAGCCAGTCGTTGATGAGTCTCGGTAGGTTCACGTCTAATACGAGCGTAAACAGCCAAAAGACTGGAAACGAGATGAACGCGCCAATAGCAATGTCTCGCACGGGGCGCACCGAGCCAAATCCGCGCGCGGCGCAGACAAACAAAATGGTTGCGGCAGGGACGAATCCGATTCGCGTGATGAGTGCTGCCATAAGCAGGATACCTGCTGAAACCCAAAGCGCGCCGCGGCGGTCAGCGCTGCCGATGGCGTCGCCTGCATCAAGGCTTCGAAATCCGGTGGTGACCGCCTGGTAGGCGAGCAATAGGCCAATGACGCCCAAAAACGCGCTGACCACCCACGGCACGAAGGAAGAACCCACGCCGGCGTAGCCGCCATCGCTAGGTAGCTGGCTCGCACCCATCGCAAAAACCGCTGCGAGTGCGAGGAATGCGATCGCAATTGCGAGTTGCACCGGATGCTTGAGCATCACGTCCTCCCTGTATTTTTACGTCTATAGCTTTATGCAGATAGACTTTGTTTTTATTGGGCTAGCTTCGGATTATTGCGAATCCGATAAATCAATTTATCGAAATCTAGCCCATATTCAATCGCGCGGACTGCAGCATTTTTGTGCTGCAGCGCGCTTTACTTCACCATCCCAACGGCCTTCATCGATTCTTCGATGCGCTTGTGTTCGCCATCTACGAATTTGGCGAATTCTTCACCGGTAAGCACGGCTGGGAACCAGTCGTTCGAAGCCAAGGCGTCAGTCCAGGACTTTTGCTTGCTCGCTGCAACGACGGCATCGGCAAGGGCCTTACGCTGTGCTTCAGTGATGCCGGGGGCGCCATACACGCCGCGCCAGTTACCGATTTCAACGTTCACGCCTTGCTCTTTGAGCGTTGGTACGGGTTCGCCTGGCAATTTGCTGCCCGACGTCACTGCCAGCGCGCGCATCTTGCCGCTCTTGATGAATTGCTGCATCTCTGAGTAGCCCGAGGTTCCCACAGTGACATGACCGCCGAGAATTGCTGCAGACGCTTCGCCACCGCCCTGAAACGGCACGTAGTTAATCTTTGAAGGATCAACGCCTGCGTCTTTTGCGATCATCGCCACCGAGATGTGATCAACGGAGCCGCGTGAACCGCCGCCCCATTTCACGCTGCCCGGGTCTTTTTTGAGCATCTCAACCACATCCTTCATCGATTTAAGTGGCGAGTTGGCGGGCACCACGAACACGTTGTATTCGTAGAAGAGTCTCGCTACAGGCGTTGCGTTCGCGAGCGTCACGGGCGGCTTGTTTTGAACAATGGCGCCGACCATCACGGCACCCGTAACGATCAGCGCGTTGGGGTCGCCCTTGCTGGCATTCGCAAATTGCGCCAAGCCAATGGTGCCACCTGCGCCGCCCTTGTTTTCGTACTGCACAGATTTGGCAACGCCAGCCTCGACCATGGCTTTTCCAAGGTTTCTGCCAGTTTGATCAAAACCGCCGCCTGGATTTGCGCCAATCATGAACTTGACGTTATCGAGCGCAAAGCCTTGCGACGCGAGCGCAACAGACGCAACAGCCACCGCCGCATGACGCAGCGCGCCACTAAAACGAGTTTTCATATTTCCTCCAACCATAGAATGAGATGTAAGCGCGCAATGTAGGTATCGGTTCTGTCACCTCGCTGTCGCTTGCAACGCGTGTTGGCCTTTTAATCCACTTATGCAATCAGACGCTAAAGACAAACCTCGACTCTTGCTCGTAGAGGACGATCCGGCGCTCGCGCCCGCGCTCGCACTCGCACTGTCGAGGCGCGGCTTCACGATGGCGCAGGCCACCGATGGCGTTACGGCGCTTCACCGCGCCATGACAGAGAAGTTCTCGGTGATCGTGCTAGATCTTTCGTTGCCCGAAACCGACGGCCTGGAGGTGCTTCAAAAGCTCCGTGAAGCAGGGCGAAGTACGCCGATCGTTGTGTTGACAGCGCGCAGCAGCGTGGGTGATCGTATTGCGGGACTCAAGGCCGGTGCCGACGACTACCTCGTCAAACCATTTGATATCGATGAGCTTGAGGCGCGAATCCATGCGGTACTGCGAAGAGGGCAGGTAACCCAAGAAGTGCTGCCAAGCGGCCTGGGCGGATTGCGCGTGGACGCGCAGAGCCGAACCTGCTACGGCGACGGCGAGCCTCTAGAGCTGTCTCAACGAGAAATCGCGTTACTCATCGCGGTTCTTGAACGTCCTGGACATGCGGTGACGCGCGAGCGGTTATGGGCGGCCGTGTTTGCCGATGGCAGGGAAGCGCAGCCCGACGCGATTGAAGTCGTCGCGTATCGCTTGCGAAAAAAAATTGCGGCGTACGGCGTAGAGTTGGTTGCGCTTCGCGGCGTGGGCTATTTGTTGCGCGAGAAGCGCGACTAACGGCGTAGCCCCAACCGCGATGGCACAACGGCAATCGATTCGACGTCGATTGATCTTCCCGATCATCGCGTCGGTCGCGCTCTTCTTTGGCTTCGACGCATGGTTTCACTATCGCGACACACTCGCGGCAATCAATGTGGCTTACGATCGGACGTTGCTCGCTTCGGCGCGTGCGATCGGCGACGGCGTCCGCTATGCGCACCAACAAGTCACCGTTGCTCTGCCGTATCCCGCGCTCGAAGTATTTGAGGCCGATGTGCGAAGCCGAATGGTGTATCGGGTCGCCGACTTCGACGGCAAGTTTGTCTCGGGTTACGCGGATCTCCCGGCATTCCAAGGAACGATCAGCACCACTACGCCCTATGCGGCGCTGGTGACGTTTTACGAGGACACCTTTCAAAACGAGCCGGTGCGCGTTGCGGCACTCCTCCAGCCCGTGGGTGTGGGCGATGAATACAAAATGGCCACCGTGCAGGTCGCCGAAACGCTCGAATTGCGCCGGCAAGTGGCGCGGCAAACGATTCGTCAGTCGGTGTATCGCCAAGTTGCGATGTTGATACTGCTCGGCCTCACTGCGTGGCTCATCGTTGGCCGTGGTCTTGAGCCGCTACGTCGGCTGCGTGAAGAGATTCGCTCGCGAGAGCCGGAGTCGCTCGAACCCGTGTCGGCTAAGACAAGCGTTGAGGTTGTGCCCGTGGTTGAGGCGCTCAACGAAGTGATGCTGCGATTGCGCGGCTTGCTCGACAACCGGCAGCGCTTTGTTCGGGACGCCTCACACCAGCTGCGAACGCCTTTAGCCGTGCTGAAAGTCCAAGTGCAGAACGCGCGAGAGGGATTGGTCGAACCGTACCAGGCGCTTTCTGAAATCGAAGACTCGGTGAATCGTGCGACGCGCGTTGCGAATCAAATGTTGTCACTCGCGAAGGTCGCCGAGCTGGGTGGCGATCGGGTAGACGCATCGTCGAATTACATCGCGACCGATTTAGTGGCCGTGTGCCGAGATATCGTCGTTGAATGCTCTCCGCTTTTGACGGCCAAACACCTCGATTTTTCGCTGGATGGGGCGGTAGAAGTGATGCAACCGGTTCGCGGTGCGGATTGGCTGTTGCGGGAGCTGCTTCGAAATCTGCTGAGCAACGCCATCGCTCACACGCCAGAAGCGGGCGCGGTCGGCTTCGTGATCGAAGTCACAGACGCGGCGCGGATTCTGCACGTCTGGGATTCGGGGCAGGGAATTGGCGTCGATCAGCGAAAGCGTTTGTTTGAACCGTTTGCAACTGGAAACCGCACGACAGGCACGGGGCTCGGCCTTGTCATTTGTCGCGATATTTGTGTGAAGATTTCTGCCGAACTCTCGCTTACCAATCGCAGCGATGGAAATTTTGAAAGTCTTCCGTCTAACGCCGTAGGTTGCGTGGCAACCGTCATTTTCCCGACACGATCGCTTTCGGATGAAATTTAGTGCTCGCCCACATTAACGTTGGAGATCAGAATATATGCCGATCCAGCCCGCGCTGCATAAGAATCGTGGTGGCAAGCTCCTCGATTGACTTTGTCGATGTATTGAGCATCGGGACATTGGCGTCTTCCATGAGCCGCTCGGCAGCCTGAACTTCGCGCCGACATTGTTCTGCGCTTGAATAGGTGGAGTCGGGTCGTCTTTCCTGGCGAATTGCCTGCAGCCGATCCGAAGCGATGGTCAGACCGAAGAGCTTGTCGCGATAGGGCAGAAGCGAATCGGGAAGCGCGCCACGTTCAAAATCATCGGGGGTAAGCGGGAAATTCGCGCAACGAATGCCGCACTGCAAGCCCAAATAGAGCGACGTAGGCGTTTTTCCGCACCGCGACACCCCCACGAGGATCACTTGTGCGCGGCCGAGCTCTTTTGTGGATTGCCCATCGTCGTGCGCAAGCGTGAAGTTAATGGCTTCGATGCGTGAGAAGTATTCCTGAGAATTGCGCAAGCCGTGTGATCGCCCTGCCGCATGCGCACTCTTCACGCCGAGTTCCTGTTCGAGCGGCGCGATAAACACTTGAAAAAAATCGAGTACGCGCGCGTTGCATTCGCGGATGCGGGCGCTGATTGCCTCATCCACGATTGAGCTGATCACAATCGGGCGGTGTTGTTCGCTTGCAGCTGTGGCATTGATATGCGCAACCGTCCTGTCTGCTGCTTCCATAGAGTCAACAAACGGGATGGTTGTCTTCTTGAACTCGAACGCATCAAACTGTGTAAGCAGCGAATTCCCGAGAGCCTCTGCGGTGATCCCGGTTCGGTCTGAAACATAAAAAACCGCGCGACGGTTAGGCATGAGCAATGTCCCAATCAGCCCAAATGGGCGTCAAACTTCCAGGCAAGCGCGGCAAATCGCCGATCGCGAGCCGACTTTCCTTCGGCGAATGAAAATCAGAGCCGAGCGAGGCTCTTAGCCCAAAGCGTCGGCAATACGCTGCGTAAACCGACCACTCTGCCGGGGTGTGCGCGGCGCAAAACACTTCAATCCCGCTTCCGCCGAGTTCGCAAAAGTCTGCAAGCAAACCCGGCATCCCACCGACCCATTGCAAATCGTAGCGCGCCGGATGCGCGAGCACGGCGTCGCCGCCAGAGGCGCGGATTGCCGAAATCGCGCGCTCAAGCGATATCCATTCGGTGGGCACGTAGCCCGGTTTTCCAGGCTTCATGAAGCGCGTGAACACCTCGCCCGTGTGCGAACAGATGCCGCGCTCAACGAGTACCCGCGCAAAGTGGGTGCGGGAGAGATTCTCCGGCGACTCCGAGTATTTAAGCGCGCTCGCGTAGACGTCGTTGATGCCCTCGCGCTCAAGCGCATCCCCCATCGCGCGACCGCGCGCCTCCCGCATGCGCTTTGCATCGGACACCACGCTCGTTATCGCGACGTGTTCAGTGTCGATATTGAGCCCAACAAGGTGTAAGTCGACGCCCCGCCAAACCGTTGAGATTTCAATCCCAGCGACGTAGGTGATGCCGAGGTGTTGCGCCCAGTGCCGCGCTTCTGCTGTGCTTCGTGTCTCGTCGTGATCGGTGATGGCGAGCAGTGAAACGCCGCGCGCAGCCGCAACTCGCAGAACTTCCTGCGCGCTCCATGCGCCATCGCTGGCTGTGGTGTGTAGGTGTAGGTCCGCGTGGTGCATATCGCGAGGGTGAGCTCTATTGGGGACGATTTCGTAAGGATTCCTGCAACGGCTGTTATGCTATCTACAAATCTGAGACTGGAGTGTTAGCGTCGGAAGCTCACAACGAGCAACGACGAAAGTACTCAGGTGAGAGTGAGCAATGGGACTTTTCGAAAAAATTAGAAACCCGCGTGAAATTCGCCAGAAGCTTGGCTTAAATCAGGACGAGTTCTGGCAAAAAATTGGTGTCACCCAAAGCGGTGGGTCGCGGTATGAGGCCGGGCGCGAGATGCCCCGACCGGTCACCGAGCTGCTGCGGCTTGTCCATGTAGAAGGCGTGGACATCTCGACTGTGCGCAAAGAAGATCTAGAGATCATCTCCTTCTTAAAAGCCCAGCACCCTGACTTGTATTCGAAACTCAAGTCTGCTGTGAGCGACGAGGCTGAGCCGAAGTAGGTTTTTGTGCGTCGCAACAATTCTGCGTAATCATCGCTAGAATTCGCGAAATAGTGCAACTACTGGGGACTACATGCCGCGCACCGCTTCGAAGCTCGATACCCGTCTTGTCCGTTGGCTTGACGACCTACGAATGCACGATGTGGGTGAATTTGGCGGAAAAAATGCCTCGCTCGGCGAACTGCTGGGCAATCTCTCGTCAAAAGGCGTACAGGTTCCCGGCGGCGTCGCCACCAGCGCTGACGCATTCCGCGATTTTCTGGGCGCGAACCGCCTTACCGAACGAATCGTAGAACGACTTTCGGGGCTAGACGTCAATAATGTCGGGGCGCTCACTGCTGCCGGTCGCGAAATTCGATCATGGATCGAATCAGCGCCCTTGCCCCTGGATCTTGAGGCGAATATCGTCGAAGCTGTTGGCGCATTAGAAGCAGCCGCCGGTTCGCAGATCAGCTGGGCAGTTCGCTCGTCCGCCACTGCTGAAGACATGCCGGACGCGAGTTTCGCTGGTCAGCAGGAAACTTATCTCAATATCGTTGGCGTGCCCGCGATTCTTGATGCCGTACGCCGCGTATTTGCGAGCCTCTACAACGATCGTGCAATCGCTTACCGCGTGCACACTGGCTATTCCGATATGCCTGTTGCATTGTCTGCTGGCATCCAGCAGATGGTGCGCTCTGATACCGGTGCTGCAGGGGTCATGTTCACGCTCGATACTGAGTCCGGCTTCCGCGACGCCGTATTCGTGACCTCCAGTTACGGGCTTGGCGAAATGGTCGTGCAAGGCGCGGTTAATCCCGATGAGTTCTACGTCCACAAGCAAACACTTCGTGCAAATCGCCCAGCGATTCTGCGGCGAACGCTCGGCAGCAAAGCACAGAAAATGGTGTTTAGCACTGAAGCAACTGCAGGCAAATCAACGCAAACGCTCGACGTTGCACTTCAAGATCGTCACCGCTTTTCGCTCACCGACGCTGACGTTGAGACGCTTGCGCGCTACGCGCTTCTTATCGAGGAACACTACGGTCGCCCGATGGACATCGAATGGGGCAAAGACGGCACCACTGGCAAGATCTACATCCTGCAGGCGCGTCCGGAAACAGTGAAGTCCCGCGAACAGGCGGGGCGCTCGCTGGTTCGGTACCGAATGACCACGACAGGCGCGGTAGTCGCCAGCGGCCGTGCAATCGGCCAGAAGATTGGCCAAGGCGCCGTCAAGATCGTCAAAATCGCTGCAGAAATGGACATCGTGCAAGACGGCGATGTGCTCGTTGCCGACATGACCGATCCTGATTGGGAGCCCGTCATGAAGCGGGCAAGTGCGATTGTCACGAACCGAGGTGGGCGCACCTGTCATGCCGCGATCATCGCGCGAGAACTTGGAATTCCGGCGGTGGTGGGTTGCGGCGACGCGACCTCGCTACTCGCCACCGGCGACGTGGTCACTGTCAGTTGTGCCGAAGGCGATACCGGCAAGATTTATCAAGGCAAGCTTGGTTTCGAGCGCACCGAAGTGCAGCTCGACAATATGCCGCCCGCGCCGACCAAGGTGATGCTAAACGTCGCCAACCCGGATCTCGCGTTTGAGTTTTCGCAAGTACCGAACCACGGCGTGGGACTCGCGCGACTCGAGTTCATTATCAATCGCCAGATCGGTGTTCACCCACGCGCGCTTCTCGAGTTTGATCGCCTTGCACCGGATTTGCAAAAGAAAATCGCTGAAAAAATGCACGGTTACGCAACTCCGCGTGAGTATTTTGTGCAACGTCTTGCCGAAGGTATCGCAACGATCGCTGCGGCGTTCGCGCCGCGACCAGTAATCGTACGCATGAGCGATTTCAAATCAAACGAGTACGCAAATTTGCTGGGGGGCGAGGCGTATGAGCCTCATGAAGAGAATCCGATGCTTGGATTCCGTGGCGCGTCTCGCTATGTTGCGCCCGAGTTCGCAGAATGCTTCGCGCTTGAATGCGAAGCCATGCGCTATGTGCGCGACACGATGGGCTTGACCAATGTCGAAGTCATGATCCCGTTTGTTCGAACGCCCGACGAGGCGGCTGCGGTTGTGAAAACGCTTGCAGCCAACGGGCTGGAACGAGGAAAAAACGGTCTGCGCTTGATCATGATGTGCGAAGTCCCGTCCAATGCAATTTTGGCTGACGAATTCCTGGAGTATTTCGACGGCTTCTCGATTGGGTCTAACGACCTCACGCAGCTCACATTGGCAGTTGATCGTGATTCGGGCGGGCCAATTTCCGCAACGTTCGATGAGCGCAATCCGGCTGTGAAAAAGATGTTGGGATTTGCCATCGATGCGTGCCTCGCAAAAAAGAAGTATGTCGGTATCTGCGGGCAGGGTCCATCCGATCATCCCGATCTCGCTGCATGGTTGGTCGATCGCGGAATCGAGTCACTTTCGCTCAATCCTGACGCCGCAATTGACACGTGGCTCATGCTCGCGAAGTTAAAAGCCGCGTGATCGCGAGTACGTAGACTCAAGCGCGATGCCGCTGCGAAAGCTCGTCTGGTCAGGTGTCGCGATTCTTTCTGCGATTGCGGCACTTTTTTCAGTAATTTCGCATGCCTACGCGAGTGGCGCAGCGCTCTCGGGGGCGTCGCTTTTCGCCGCGTTGAACTGCGTGCGCCGTACAAATGTGGCGCCTATCGACGCGAGTGAATTCGATCAGTGGTGCCACGCGCTTGCGGGGAGAGACTTGTTCGATCCCGACGCGAAGCCCCGCTATCACTGGCAGGGCTTCGCGACCACATATGTTGTTGCGCTTCGGGTTAAAGACCATCCGACCCTTGCGAAAAAATTGTTCGTGAGGTTCCGGGATGAATTGAGCGACGATCAGTGGCGCCGCTTAGTCACGCTAGTTCGCCATGGTCCCCATGCGGTGCAAGCGCGAGATGCGGTGATCGCGAAAACTTCGTTGGAGTGATTGCTCCTTGAATTGCCAACCGCGAGTTGCACGAAACATTTTTTTCGCGTTATAATTTTGGTCTTGTCTGGGGGTATAGCTCAGCTGGGAGAGCGCTACAATGGCATTGTAGAGGTCAGCGGTTCGATCCCGCTTATCTCCACCAAAACGGCAAGGCTCGCAGCGAAAGTTGTGAACGCAGGTAACACAGGGTCCCCATCGTCTAGAGGCCTAGGACACGACCCTTTCACGGTTGTAACAGGGGTTCGAATCCCCTTGGGGACGCCAAAACGATTAAGCCACCGCGAGGTGGCTTTTTTGTTTTTCACGCAGGCGCGGGAGAACGCGGCATTTCGTGTACACACATGTCTGGCGTGCGATGACCGCGCGCTTGGCTTCGGTCAGATTTCCGCCGGCTGTGGCG
The DNA here is from genome assembly GCA_013298145.1 of Betaproteobacteria bacterium. Taxonomy (GTDB): domain Bacteria; phylum Pseudomonadota; class Gammaproteobacteria; order Burkholderiales; family Casimicrobiaceae; genus Casimicrobium. The sequence goes on along the minus strand of JAAFJO010000003.1, from coordinate 396,907 downwards.
TGAAAATCATTCCGCTCTGTCCAAAAGGACTTGTCTCGTGGCTACACACACCATCTACGGCATTGATTTCACTTCGTCGCCCACGAAATCGAAGTCAATCACTGTCGCGCACGGACGGCTCCGCGGGAGGAACCTTGAGCTGCCAGAAATCGAGCGCCTGAAAACATTCGGTGAGTTTGATGCATTCTTGCAGCGCCCGGGCCCCTGGGTCGGTGGCTTTGATTTTCCGTTTGGACTTCCTCGCGAGCTCGTTGAAACGCTTAATTGGCCGTGCGACTGGCGCGCATTGATCGCACACGTCCGACTGATCGGCAAAGAGGAATTTAAGTCTGCGCTCAATCGCGTTCGTGAGTCGCGTCCGATGGGTGCGCGATATATCGAGCGGATGGGTGATCGCCTCGCAGGTTCTTCCTCGCCAATGAAGCTGGTCAATCCACCCGTGGGTTTAATGTTCTATGAAGGCGCGGCGCGCTTGTGTTGGAGCGGCGTAAGCGTCATTCCTTCCGCACCGAGCGGCGATCAACGCGTAGCGCTCGAGGCCTACCCGGGCTATTTAGCGCGAATGCTCACTCGTAAGAGCTACAAGAAAGACGGAAAAGAGGGCGCAATTCCGGCCCGCGTTGCAGCACGCCACGACATACTTTCTTCGTTGCCGCTCTACTGCAAGTCACACCATGGAATTGAACTTGCGCTTCCGCCTGAACTGATCGCTCATTGCGTGACCGACGGTAGTGGTGATGCACTTGACGCAGTGCTCTGCGCGATCCAAGCCGCAGTATCCGTGCATGCTTTCGAGGCGGGTGACGTTCGCTACGGTATCCCGGCCTACGCCGACCCGATTGAGGGCTGGATCGCTAGCGTGCCCTACGGCGAAAGAAAATCGAGCGAGACGCTGACTTAGGCTCCGTGTCGCGGTGCCAAGAAGCGGCCGATATTCGCTCAGTGTTACCGTCATCTGTGACCGAGCTTTTGCGCTTTCCTACAATGCGTGAGTGAACGCGCAATCGTCCCTTGTTTCGGCTCGACTTCTCGCACTGCCGCCTGCCAAAACGCTGGTCTTGACACCGAGCGACCGCGCTCGACGTGCGTTCGCAGCGCTCTGGGCCGACGCGGCGCTGCGTGCCGCGGGAAAAGCGGCGGTGATGCTGCCAACGTTTGACACGTTGAACGGATATGCGGCGCGCCTGTGGAGCGAAGCGCAGTTGTTTGGTGTGAATCAGGATCCTCGGAGCCTGATTGCTCCCGTTGTGGAACAAGCACTTTGGCGCCACATTGCCCAACAACTCACGGGCGCAACGTCTGCCGAAAGCGCGGCTTTGGCAGCTGGTTTTGCAGAGGCCTGGCAGCTTGAGCATTTTCACGTTGCGTCAGCTGACTCGCCGTCGATGAGCAGGATTTCACTCAGTAGCAATGGTGAGCTCTATCGCGAAGCACGGCGACGGTTTGCAAGCGCGCTGCAGAGACAACAAGCGATTACCGCGGCGGAACTTCTCAACAACCTCAACGCGTCTGAGTGGGTTGAGCGCATGGTTCCTTACGAACATATCATCACGACGCCCAGTTTTATTGGGAGAAGCGCTGAAGAAGCATTTTTGTCGAAACTAGCGTCTTATACAAGCGAGCCCCATTTCAATATGGGCTACATGGGGAATGACGAAACAGCAAACGCCGAGATCGCTTCCCTCAGCAGACATCAGTTTTCTAACGAGCGTGAAGAGCGCCGCGCCGCAATTGCGTGGGCGACGCAGCGCTTGCAACATCACGTTAGCGCGAAACATCCTCAACGCATTGCCATCGTTGTTCCAGAGCTTCAGCGCGAACGGAGTGCGTGGCAAAGAGCGCTCAGCGCTACTCGTCTCGATTACAACTTATCGCTCGGTCTACCGGTATCGAAGCATCCGTGGGCGGCAGCCGGGTTCACGCTCGTGGGTGCGCTTGTAAGTTCGATACCTGTGGAAATCGTTTCCGCCGCATTGCGTCATGCGCGCTGGGGACGAACAGGCGATTCGCTACGCGCGATTTCGTATCGCGAACGGGAATTGCTCGAGCGCGGCGTATCGCAATGCACGCTAGACGAGTTTTGTTCGGAGCACGTGCCTGCGCTGCGATCCATACGTGATCGAATCTCGCAAGCGCGGGGGGCGTTCAGTCTGCGGCGCGAGCGACTTAGTCGAGGGCAATGGAGTTCTGTTTTCGAGAAGCTGATCAATGCTCTTTCTGAGCGTGACAGCGCGCTCGATTCCGGCACCTTCCAGCTTAGAGCGTCGCTTTTGGAAAGCATCGAAACTTGGATTGAGCTCGATGACTGGCTGCCTGCGGTAACGCTCGTTCAAGCGCAGCAGGAGCTCATCGAAATTACGGATCAGAGTGCGTTTCAGCCTGAAGGTAGCGATGCACCGCTGCAGGTGATGGGTCTGCTTGAGGCTGCGGGTGTGCCGTTTGATGCGATGTGGTTTTGCGGGAGCACCGATCGAGTACTCCCTGAGCGACAGCGCGCAAATCCGTTTCTCTCCACAGCTTGGCAACGTTCGGCAAGAGCAGGCCTTGCAGACGGCGATGAATGTGAAGCGCGAGCATTGCGATTACTTCAGGGATGGCAAGGACTCTGCGCCGACATTCGAGCGTCTATCCCGCAAGAGCGCGGCGGGGAGCCTCAGCAGTGGAGTCCTTTATGGCGTGACTTCCCCATGCGCGAGTTTAATGCTGTCGACCACGTTCCAGGGATTCACGCCGTCGTCGAAATTGAGCGCGTGAACGATGAGAAAGCGCCTCGCTGGCTGCTTCGAGAGGACGAGTCTCGCGGCACGCGCGCATTTGAGGCTCAGGCGCTTTGCCCGCGCCGCGGATTCGCGGAGGGACGTCTCCGGCTGAAACCGTGGCCTGCCCCACAAAGCGGCCTGTCTCCGCTCCAGCGCGGCGAGCTTGTTCACGCAGTGGCTCAGCGACTCGGTGAGGCGCTCAAGCGCACGGACAACGACTTTGATCGAATGCGCGCTGGGATCGCTGGTTGGATAGAGGAGTCAATCGAGGAATCACGTCGCGAGCTGCCGCACATCCCGACTGCCGTATGGAATTCAGAGTCAGTCAGGCTACAAAAAGTGTTCGCGAGTGTGATTGAGCTTGAAGCGCGTCGCGATCCGTTTCGCGTGTTGGACGTCGAAAAGAAGATTCAGAGCGAAATCAGCGGCTTGCGTCTTTCGATGCGAATTGATCGACTTGATGCGCTGTCTCAGAGTGATGCCGATAGCGATGCGAACCAAAGCGCGTACGCGGTGATTGACTTCAAGTCTGGGAGCGTGCAGCGCGCGCAGCTCTACGACGAGCGACTTACGCTGCCCCAATTGCCGCTTTACGCGCAGGCGTTGGGAATGGACGGCGTTGCAGCTGTGGCGTTCGCGAAAGTGAGCGACGATGAGCAGGGCTTTACATCGCTCGGAAGTGAGTCGAGCGGATTTGCAGCAAGCCGGACCGCGCGAAATCCACCGCCGGATTGGGTAACCCTCAAGCTCCAGTGGCAGCGCCAGCTTGAAGGGCTTGCTAACGAATTGCTTTCGGGCGAGGCTAGCATCGCCCCCGCCTATGGGGAGATCACCTGTCGCACCTGCGATTTCGACCGCTTCTGTTTGGTTGACCGCCGTGCGCTACGAGCGCTCGCAAACGATTCAGACGATGTCGTCGAAGGTGAGGTGCAATGACCTCAGTGTTGCCACTGCAGCCGGCGCTTGGGGATGATCAGGCGGCTCGCAGGCGTGCGCTGGATCCCGCGCAATCCTTCATTGTGCAAGCGCCCGCGGGCTCGGGAAAAACCGAGCTTTTGGTGCAGCGAATGCTTCGCCTTCTCGCAACAGTTGAAAAGCCAACCGAAGTATTGGCCATAACTTTTACAAAAAAGGCAGCCGGGGAGATGCGCGCGCGTGTTCTCAAGGCGCTTGAGGAGGCCTCGTATTCAGCGGAGCCCGCGAGCTCTCCGGCGCGCGAGCGCTGGCAACTCGCACGCGAGGTGCTGGCGCGCGATCGTCAATGCGGGTGGCGGATCATGGATCGCCCATCCCAACTCAATATTGATACGTTTGATGCGTTTTCACTGCGTATCGCGAAACTTGCGCCGCTCGAAGCTGATGCGCCCAATCCGGCGCTCTATTCCCTCGAAGAAGATGCCTCTGAAAGCTATCGAGAAGCCGCACGACGCGCGCTACTTGATCCAGACAACCTGTCAGACCGTGAGACAGCGAATGCAGCGGAGCAACTGCTCATCGCACTTGATAATCGTGTCGAGTCCGTTATCGAGTCGATTGCGACGCTGCTTTCCAAGCGCGCCCTTTGGATTGATCGCTTCGTTGACGATTCGGATGAAGCGATCGCAAGCTTTCGTGCCGCCATAAAAGCAAGCGTTGAGCGAGAGTTGGGTGAGCTCGTTGTCTTATGGCCGAGCACCGAAACAGCGCGGGTGTGCGCGCTCGCGGCGTACGCAGAAGGGCACGTCACTGATCCCGCCAAACGGGAATCGCTTCGCGGGCTGACTAGCGCCTCGCTCACATCGGATGCGCTGGCTTCCGTCGACGAATGGACGTCGCTCGCAGATTTTTTGCTGACCGAGAAAGGGGACTGGCGAAAAAGCGTCAACGTACGCGACGGCTTTCCGAAGGACTCCGAAAGTGGGCTCGGCACTGAGCAAAAAAGCGAGAGGCGCGAGGCTAAGGCGACGATGACCGAGGTGATCGCCGCGTTGCGTGAGGTGGATGCGACTGGCATGCTCGCGTCGTTGCTCCATCGCTCGCGCGGATTGCCCGATCTACAGGCAATCGCAAGGCAAGAAGCGGTGCTTCGTGCCGCGCTAAGGCTAGTCAAAATCGCGGCAGCGGAATTGCAGCTCGTCGAGCGATCTCGCGCGAGCACCGACTTCTCGGGTATCGCCATTGCTGCCAAAGTGGCACTTAGCAATCATCGAGAAGAAGTCTTCTCGCGCCTCGATTCAAAGATTTCGCACATCCTGGTAGATGAATTTCAGGATACCAACCCGTCGCAGCTCAGCTTGCTCGAAGCTTTGGTTGATCCATGGTCGCCGGGCGATGACCACACGCTCTTCATCGTTGGCGATCCGATGCAATCGATCTACGCGTTTCGCGATGCAGACGTCAGCATCTTTACCGAGGTGTGGGCTCAGGGTTTGCGTCGCATTGCGCTTTTTCCACTTACCTTGGTTGCGAATTACCGATCACGGCCTAACCTCATCCAGTGGGTTAATGAGGCCCTCAACCCCGTGTTTATGCAAGCGCCAACGCGGGCTGACTTACCTGTGGTCGCGTTTGCGCGCGCGCTCGCAACGCGCGACGAGGGAAGCGAATTAGCGCGAGTCAATTGCGCGGACGGCGTTGTTGCGTACACCGATTCCGACACGGAGGCGGAAGTGATTGCGGACGAAATTGTGCGGCTGCAGGCCGTATCCGCGCAGGCGCGTATTGCCGTGATCGTGCGCGCGCGCCAGCATGCCGATGCTGTCATGCGCACGCTTGAGGCGCGGCAGGTCGCGTTCACCGCGCAAGAGATGTCGCCTTGGACCGAGCGATCACTCATTCGTGACTTGGTGTCACTGACGTACGTGCTGTCGCAAGCCGAGGATCGGCTTTCTTGGTATTCGTGGCTGCGAAGTCCAGTCGTCGGACTGTCATTGGAGGCGCTTTCGTTTATTGCAGAGCTCGCGACACCACGTTTTTTCACGCGAAGCGTAGCCGACACTGGTCTGCTCGAACGCCTCTCAAAGGAGGATCGGGTTCGGCTCATCGGCGCGCAAGCGGCTGTTGCCCGTAGTTTTGCTGGAAGCAATAGGGAAACGCTTGCGAATCGTGTGTTTCAAGTGTTTCTGGACTGCGGCGGCGGAGCGCTTGTGCCCACGGCTGATCTGAAAGATGAAGTCGAGGCGTATCTCTCGCTGTTAGACGACGTATGTACCGATGGGTTTTTGCCACCGCGCGCGCTTCTAGAAGCACGAATAGCGAAAAGTTATCGTAGCTTCACAGTGGCGCCTCGTGCCACCACACACATCGGTGGGGCGTCCGCGAGTGCGCTCGCGGTGGAGATTCTCACCATTCACAAAGCCAAAGGCTTGGAATGGGATTACGTGTTTCTACCCCAATTCAATAAGGGCACGGCAGCCGATAATCGACAACTCATTACTTGGTCTTTTGTGCGTTCTAAGCCCAATAAAAATGGGAAACTGGATCAAAGTTATCAATCAAATCGGAACTTTTCGGCACCTGCAACGCAGCTGTTAGTGGCCGCCAAAGACGCGCGCCGTAAGTCTCATCGAAGTGTTTTTGATTTTGTAAACGACCGTGGTGCCGCGCTTCGCGAGGAAGAGGCAAAACGGCTTCTATATGTCGCTGTCACGCGTGCGCGTGAGGGGCTCTGGATTTCTGCGAGCGCTCATCGCCCGGACGCGGGCTATCCTCGTGGGTCGCTCGCTCGATTGCTTGACGTCTCCGATACGACTGCTTCGGCTCAAACGGAAGTTCGCGACGAGACGGTTGACACCGTTCACGTGGCCTCCAAGCGCTTATTCATGATGGGCTCACTCTCTCGTATTCCTCTCGATCACTTGCCGCAATTTGACGATTTGACGGCCGCTGCAGTGCTAGTTCGCAGTGAGAATCGTGAGCAGTCGTTTACGGATGTCCCGCATGATGTAGAAGCACCGGGGAAAAATCGCGAGCCGTCAGAGCGTGAGACGGAGATCGCCTTAGGCATTGTGGGGCACAAGCTCATCGAGGGGCTTGCACGGGCGCGTGCCGCAAAGACCTCTTTCGATTTTGAAGAGCAACACGTGAGGCGCGCCCTTCGAGACTGCGGATGCCCTGCAGCGCAAGTGGACGAGTCGGTCAGTATTCTTCGAGATTGCCTAGCGCATATGCAATCGAGCCCAACCTTCGCGTTCATTCATTCAGGCGATCAGATAGAAAGTGCCGACGAAGCGCCGCTGGCAGCGGTTCACGAGGAAGTTTTACCCACGCAAAACGCCGCCAGCCCGCGATCAAATTCAATCTTTCGTGTTGACCGGACGTTTGTTGCTGCAGACGGCGTACGCTGGATCGTGGACTACAAGTTTTCAGCACGTGCCGAAGCGGAGCCGCATCGACAGCAAATGAATCGGTATGTGGCGCTGTTCAAGGCGATGGAGCCGGCGCGCGAAGTGAAGGCAGCCCTCTACTTTCCCCGGCTAAACAAATTCCAAGTGTTGTAGCGACGCGCGGATTATCGTTAGCAGGCGCCGTGCAACCGCTACGGCTGCGTCGAACTGGCGGCGTGCCCAGAATCGTGGCCTCCTCAGGCGACCTACAATTCCAAAATACGTTTCCCCGAAAGTTACTGCGCACGTGCATTCTGCTACTCGCCCCACGCTGGCTCGCGACCTCACGCCACAGCGCTTCAGAGATCGTCCTACTGCAGTGACCATTGGCAACTTTGATGGCGTTCATCGCGGCCATCAAGCGATGCTTGAGGTGGTCGTGAAAGCTGCGTCCCAGCGCGGGTTGCTGCCAACAGCGCTGACTTTCGCGCCGATGCCTGGCGAATATTTCGCGGCCAACACGGGGAAAACGCCCCCCACGAGGTTACAGCGTACGAGAGACAAGCTCGCGTGCATCTGGGCTGTCGGTATCGCGCATATTCAACTCGGTCGCTTTAACGCGGCGATGGCCACACTTGCGCCCGATGAGTTTTGCGAGCGAGTCCTTCGCGACGGACTCAATGGGAAATGGGTCATCGTCGGCGAGGATTTCCGTTACGGACGCAATCGCGCCGGTGATGTGAAACGTCTTCATGCGTGGTGCGCGGCAAACGGGATTGAGTGCTATGTCATGCCAGAAGTGAAGGCAATGGATGTTAGGTTCTCATCGACCCTCATACGCGATGCGCTAGCCCAAGGCGATTGCACGACGGCGGCAGCGATCCTTGGGCGGCCATTCCGGATTTCCGGCAAAGTGGCGCACGGTGACAAGCTCGGGCGCACACTCGAATTCCCCACGATCAACCTTCCGCTGTGGGAGCCGCTACCACTGCGCGGCATTTTCGCGGTTCGCGTCTATGGCGTTGACGTTGCAGGCGGCGCGCCGATACTCGGCGCTGCGAGCGTGGGCACGCGACCGACCGTGAAGGAGGCGGGGCGCGCACTGTTGGAAGTGTTTTTGCTCGACTTCAAGGGAGAGCTTTACGGTCGCCGCGTTGTTGTAGAGTTCGTGCAGCGAATTCGCGATGAACTCAAATTCGACTCGATCGACGCACTTGTTGTGCAGATGAGCAAAGACGTAGCAGCAATTCGCACCGTATTTCGCAGCGCGAATTGACCACTCGGCCGCTCACCCAGAGTTCGATTCCCGCTGAGCTGCTCGTCGTCACCGTTTCTAGTGGCGATTCGCCTGCCAGCGACAACGGGTTCGTCATATGACGCCCGCATGTTTGCTGGGCCTGGCAAAGATTTTGCTGAGTAGCGCTTATAGACGGAACTAATGTGCGCTAGCGGAACGATTAGATAACCTCCGCAAAGGCAGTTTCAATTCGGGCGCACCGCACCAATTTGGGAGTCTGTCTCGCGAGCGCGCCTGCTTCGGATAGCTTACCGAGGCAAGGCGGGCGAGCCGTTTGTGTCTTAGGGTGACAAAAATTGTCAGCAACGTGAGCGCTGCCAGGCGATCCAAGAGGTAATGAGCGTCCATGAACCCCGCGATTTCGCTGCCGCCTAGCAACATTGCCCGAGCCGTATATGAGCTCTTAGTTCGCGCGACTGGGGCCGCGGCAGTCGCAGACGCGTATTCGCTTTCCACAGAAGCATGGGAGCTTGCCGAGCAATGCGACGATTTGACTCGGGCCGCTGCAGGCCATGTACGATGTTTTTATATGTACCGCTCTGGACGGCTTGCTGAATCTGCGAATTTTGGGGTGGAGGTGTTGCCGTTTCTGCGGCGCGTTGCCCTGCCAAATCACCTTTCAGAAGTATTGCGTTGGACCGGGTTTAGCGCGTGCGAAACCGGCGACTTCACGCTCGCGATTGATCTCGCCACCGAAAGCTACCGCATCGCGGAGGGGCAGGCCGACATGCGCGGTCGCATTATCGCCATGACGCTCTTGGGGGGGGTGTTTGAGCGATCAGGTGACCCCTGGCAGGCTGAGCGAATCATGCGCAATGCACTCGAGCTTGCGCGCGAATTCAAAGAGCCCTATCCGCTCGTGACGTCACTTAACAACCTGGGCGCCGTGCTGATTGGCAAGTTCTACACGATGCGTGACTCGATCACGGATCGCGAAGAGGCGGAGCGCGTCCTGCATTCGATCTATCCCCTAGTGAAAGAGGCGGTTGCGCTTGCCCCAACCATTGAAGATGCATTCATCCTCACGCTCACTCGCGGAAACTTGGGCGAGGTGTTGGTTCACCTAGAGCAGTATGACGAGGCAGAGTCGTTACTGTCCACGGTGTTCGACGAGGCCGTGGCGCGTGGATACCGGGCTATTCAGGGACGAGTAAAGTGTTCCCTTGGGGAGCTTCTACTTGCGCGCGGTGACTATGCTGGAGCGATTGAAACGCTGGTGTCTATTCGCGCACTCCCCACAGTCCAAGAGCATGTCGCCACGCAGCTGCGCCTGCACTTTGCGCTCTACATCGCGTATCGCACGCTTGGAAACGACTCATTAGCGCTCGTTGAACTTGAGCAATTTCGGCTCCTTGAAAGCCGCCGTTCTATCGAACAATTGCGTGCTAAATCCGAACTGATGGTGACGCGATTTGAAGCCGATGAAAACAAGCGGCGCAGCATCGAACAAGCCTATGAGCTTGCTCGCCAACAGGCGAAACGTGCGGCAGCATTACAGAAGCTTGCACTACAAGATGACCTCACTGGGCTACCGAATCGACGCGCGCTTGATGCGCGCATGTCGCGGGCAGTCGAACGTGCCCGCGAGAGCACGAGCCCGCTGTCGGTTGTGATGATCGACATCGATCGATTCAAATCAATCAATGATCGATTCGGGCACCTGATTGGAGATCGCACGCTCAATGAGGTGGCGGCCGTCCTGCGCGCAACCTTTCGAAGCGGAGATTTCATCGCGCGAACGGGGGGTGAGGAATTCGTCGTTGTGCTAGAGGACACAGATCTACGAGCGACAAACGCGCTGTGCGAAGCATTTCGAACCAACCTGCTTGAACACAGCTGGGCAAAACTTGCTGCCGAGCTCTTTGTCACGGCGAGCGTCGGCATTGCTTGCTCTCCGCCGGGTGACCTTGACACGTTGCTCTCGCTCGCCGACCAGGCGATGTACCGCGCGAAGGAGAGCGGGCGCAATCGCGCAGTCGTCAGTGCCGCTGCGGCGTAGTTCGGTCAGTTTAAGAAGCGCGCGTTGCACCAGCGCCGCGATCCTTGTCGTTTGGGGGAAATCGCTATTTCAACGAGAATAGTGAGATGCGACCCGTTTTCTCCACTCAAGCGCGCCTAGCCGCTGCAACCCGCATGGGACAGTGCTGCCCTGTGAAAACCTTGGCTCGTCAAACTCGCCACTATCGAATTTGCGGCTAACTGCCGAAACGTCGTCGATGTTCGCGACGCGTTCTTTCGCTCCAATCATCGCCTAAAGTTGATCGAAGTAGTTGTTTTGCTTCGATTACGAAGCGCTTCAAGCTTGCGATGACTCCCTCCGCTTTATTGGGCCGCGCTCGGCCCGTTCACTTGCCGCAATATTTCAATGCAAACCGAACCCAAAGCCGCTAAGGCTGAAAAACCTGAATCAAAGTATCCACTCAATCTGCCGGATACGCCGTTTCCAATGCGCGGCGACCTTGCAAAGCGCGAGCCGAAATGGGTGGACGATTGGACCCAAAAAAAGCTTTATCACGCGATTCGACGCGCCGCGGCCTCACGCCCCCGCTGGGTGCTCCATGACGGGCCGCCGTATGCGAATAACGATATTCACGTGGGCCATGCGGTAAACAAAATTCTGAAAGACATCGTCGTCAAATCCAAGTTGATGGCAGGCTTTGATGCGACCTACGTGCCAGGTTGGGATTGTCACGGGATGCCGATCGAAATTCAGATTGAAAAGAAGTTCGGAAAAGGACTTCCAGCGAAAGAAGTCCAGGCTAAATCACGCGCGTACGCACACGAACAAATCGAGAAGCAGCGCAGGGATTTCATGCGCTTGGGGGTGCTTGGTGAGTGGGAGAACCCTTACCTCACGATGAACCCAAGTAACGAAGCCGATGAGATTCGCGCACTTCGCAAAATCTACGACGCGGGCTATGTGTTTCGCGGCCTAAAACCGGTGAATTGGTGCTTCGATTGCGGATCTGCGCTCGCGGAAGCCGAGGTCGAGTACCAAGACAAAACGGACATTGCAGTCGACGTCGGATTTGCTTTCCGCGAACACGACAAACTCGCGAAGGCGTTTGGGCTGGCTGCGTTGCCGCACCCGACTGGGTTCATCGTGATCTGGACGACCACGCCTTGGACGCTGCCTGCCAACCAAGCGCTTAACTTGCATCCTGACTTTGACTACGCATTAGTCGAAACCAACGATGCAGCGAGACCACTTCTCGTGCTCGCCAAGGATCGTGTCGCGTTTTGCATGGATCGCTGGGGCTTAGAGGGCAAAGTGATTGCCGAATGCAAAGGTAGGGCGCTTGAACTGATTGCTTTTGCTCACCCGTTTTATGATCGTCCATCACCGGTTTACCTCGGTGAGTACGTCACGCTCGACACCGGTACGGGGATCGTGCATTCGTCTCCTGCCTACGGCGTGGAAGACTTCCTCTCATGCCGCGCGTACGGGATGAAGGATGCTGATGTCTTAACGCCGGTCCTGGGTGATGGCAAGTACGCCGCGTCGCTTGCTGAGTTTGGCGGACTCTCGATTTGGGACGCAAATCCCAAAATCGTTGAGCACATGGCATCGAAAGGCACGCTTTTCAAAGCTGAGAAATTCCAACACAGCTACATGCACTGTTGGCGGCATCGCACACCAGTAATCTACCGCGCCACCAACCAGTGGTTCGCTGGGATGGATGTGAAGCCAAAAACCGGCGCGTCTTCGTTGCGCGAAACGGCGCTGGCCGCCGTTGAAGCAACCCAGTTTTTCCCGGCGTGGGGAAAACCGAGGCTCCATGCGATGATCGCGAATCGGCCGGATTGGACTCTGTCGCGCCAACGCCAGTGGGGCGTGCCAATGGCGTTTTTGGTTCATCGCGAAACGGGCGAATTACATCCGCGTACCAGCGAACTGCTCGAAGCAGTCGCAAAGCGAGTGGAGCAGGGCGGCATTGAGGCTTGGCAAACGCTCGAAGTCAGCGAGTTGCTCGGGAGCGACGCGAAAGATTATGTGAAAAACCCGGACACGCTCGACGTTTGGTTCGACTCCGGAACGACACACGAAACCGTGCTTCGTGGATCGCATCCTGAGCAATCAAAGTTTCCGGCGGACATGTATCTCGAAGGCTCCGACCAGCATCGCGGTTGGTTCCACTCAAGCCTTCTCACGAGTTGCATGATTAACGGCCGCGCGCCCTATAACGAGCTGCTTACGCACGGTTTTGTTGTGGATCAGAACGGCCGAAAGATGAGCAAATCGCTCGGCAATGTCGTTGCACCGCAAAAGGTGTGCGATACGCTCGGCGCTGACATTTTGAGGCTTTGGGTCGCCGCTACCGATTATTCTGGCGAGCTCGCGCTCTCAGACGAAATTTTGAAGCGGGTGGCCGATACCTATCGACGCATGCGAAATACGCTGCGATTCTTGATTGCCAACACTGCAGATTTTGATGCGTCGAAAGACTTGGTTGCGGCGGATCAATTGAGCGAACTTGATCGCTACGCGCTTGCGCTTACACGTAAGCTCGTACGAGAGTGCCGCGATGCCTATGCGCGCTACGAATTTCATGCTGTTACGCAAAAGATTCAAGTGTTTTGCAGCGAGGATCTCGGCGGCTTCTATCTTGACGTTTTGAAAGATCGTCTCTACACCTGCGGTGCTACAAGCCCCGCGCGGCGATCCGCGCAAACCGCGCTGCATCACATCTTGCAAACACTGGTACGGATGCTCGCGCCCATTCTTTCGTTCACGTGCGAAGAGATCTGGGCAACGCTTTATCCCGGCAAAACGGTCGATGAATCCAGCGTGCTGTTCGAGACGTGGGACTACGTGGTGCCCGGCGAAGATGGCAATCTGTTGGAGACTTGGCAAACACTTCGCGAGGTGCGCGGCTCGGTGACCAAATCGATCGAATCATTGCGAGAGCAGGGCACTGTGGGTTCGAGCCTTCAAGCAAACGTGGTGATCTCCGCGCCAGAACCGCTTGCCGCAGCGCTACTGCGGCTCGGCGACGACCTGAAATTCGTATTCATTACGTCGAGAGTAGAGGTCAAGCCGGGCAGTGAGCTAAACGTAGAGGTGTCGCCAAGTGCTCATCAAAAGTGCGAACGGTGCTGGCATTACAGAGCCGATGTGGGCGGGAATGCGGCGCATCCGAGCATTTGCGGGCGTTGCATCAGCAATCTGTACGGCGACGGAGAGCAGCGCGTCTATGCGTAGGACTTGCAACTAAACAGCTGCGACCTTTAATTTATCAGGGTGAGATGCGTTTTAGGAAGCGTGTTGACTTTTGTTTTATCTAGCGCTTCCCTGCATTTAGTCTGAACTAAAAGAATGAAGCTGAATATTCATGACAAGTGACTCTACGTCCGAGCAGTCGACTCAAATTGTAAGTGCGACGGTGCGCGCTCGCGCGATCGCTTTGATCGTGCTCATCATCACGTTTGATCAAATTACTAAACTCTACTTCCACACGCAGTTCACCTACCTCGAACGCGTCAATGTGCTGCCGTTTTTTGATTGGATACTCACTTACAACACAGGCGCCGCATTTAGCTTTCTCGCGAGCGCTGGGGGCTGGCAGCGCTGGTTCTTCATCGCGCTCGCGATTGGTGTTTCGATCTGGTGTGTACGCTGGATGAAACGAGAGCCAGATTCGCGTGTACGCCTTGCGCTTACGCTCATCGTCGGCGGCGCGATTGGGAATGTGATTGATCGTATTTGGCTCGGAAAGGTGATCGATTTCATCTTGATCTACTGGGAGCCATGGAACTTTTACTACCCGGCGTTCAATCTTGCTGATAGCGCGATTACGGTCGGTGCCGCCGTCATGATTTGGTCTGCGATTTTTCCGCGCTCGCAGCCCGGCGAAAACAAGTAGTCTTGCTGCTGCTTCGGCGTGGTGTGCGAAGCGCTCCCTGTGCGCGCCTGGGCCTTGGCTCTCGAATCAAGTCTCGCTCCCACGTGGTCCGTTTGTCGGGCGAGGGTAATCCTCGGGAGGGGAGTTTGAGTCGCTTTGCGCCACACTTTTAGAATTGCACCATGGTTCCACAGAGCATTCCCCTGACCTTTCATCCAAAATCAGTCACGCTCGCCAACCCCCGTGGGTTCTGTGCAGGCGTGGATCGCGCAATCCTCATCGTTGAGCGCGCGTTAGAAAAATTTGGCGCGCCCGTCTACGTGCGACACGAGGTCGTGCACAACAAATTTGTCGTGGACGACTTACGTGCTCGCGGCGCGATCTTCGTGGAAGATTTAAACGACGTTCCCGAGCTTCCCGGCGGCGCCGTCGTGATTTTTTCGGCTCACGGCGTTTCAAAAGCGCTTCAGGCCGAAGCGAAGGTACGTAACTTTCGAATATTTGACGCGACCTGCCCGCTAGTGACGAAGGTTCACGTCGAAGTGGCCAAACTGCGCAAAGAAGGCTTCCAGATCGTGATGATTGGCCACGAGGGCCATCCCGAAGTCGAAGGCACCATGGGGCAGGCGAGCGAAGGCATCTATTTAGTGGAAGACGAGGATGACGTTCGCGCGCTAAAAGCCGCAAATTTGATCCAAAACGAGGAAAAGCTCGCATTCGTTACGCAGACCACGCTTTCTGTGGACGACACCGCCAAAGTCGTCGCCTGTCTGCAAGCCACGTTCCCAAAGATCCGCCCGCCCAGAAAAGACGACATCTGCTACGCCACCACTAACCGACAAAACGCCGTCAAAGAAATCGCCGAGGATGCCGACGTGGTCATTATCGTGGGCTCTAAGGCCAGCTCCAACGCCAACCGACTCCGCGAAGTCGCCGAGCGAAAGGGCGCGAAAGCGTATCTGATTGATTCTGCGGAAGAACTCGGCGCCGATTGGATCCAGCGCGGTGCACGCGTCGCGGTCTCAGCCGGGGCATCAACGCCCGAGCACTTGGTTCAAGGCGTTATTGAGTCGTTGACCCGGTCGCAAGCTACCGCGCTGATAACCGCTAACGGCGAGTCCGAAATGGTTGAGTTCAAATTGCCTGTGGGACTTTCCTAATCGGCGAGCTTTGCTGCAAGAAGTACCTTCGCTTGCGCGCAGTCTTCGGCGACTCACTGCCGCTCGTCTGAGCGTGTAAGTTGCTGGTGGGATCGTCGCGAAAATAACAACTATGCATTCTTTATCCACACGTCCGTCCTTTTTTCAAAAAAAGGTCCGAGGGTTCACGCTTGTCGAACTTCTGATAACACTCGTTGTAATCGGAATTCTTGCAACCATCGCCATACCTAACCTTGGGGGCTTTCTCGTTCGTTCGCAGCGCCAACAGGTAGCCAGCGAATTAATGAGTGCGATTGCACTTGCAAGATCTGAGGCGGTGAAGCGTGGCGTTCCAGTGACGCTCGCCGCCGTCCTACCTGGAACCGACGCGCTTCACGGCGGGTGGCGGGTTTTTGTAGACCCAAGTCGCGGCGGCGTGTTCGACGCTGCGGCGGGGAGCGCTACAACCCTGATCGCTCAACGCGAAGCTTACGAGGCGTCCGAGGTCAACATCGGCCGCCGCGGTTCGAATCCAATTCAGAATTCAGATCGTGCGCTTGTCGTGCATTTCGACGCAATTGGTAGGGCTACGACTTTCACTGGCGCGAGTGGCGCCACGGGGTTTACCGTTTCTGTCTGGCGCAATGGCGCGGAGCAGGCCAAAGAGGCGATCTGTATTGGCTGGGCCGGACGCGTGCGCTCTGTCGATGATAAAGCCGACAACGACAGCGGAGGCTGCGGCTAATGTCTTTAAGAATTCCAAAGCACCGGTTGAATAACGCGCGCGGATTTAGTCTCATCGAGATACTCGTGACGCTGGTTGTCGTCGCGATAGGCCTCCTAGGTGTCGCGGGCGCTCAAGTTGCTGCGATAAAACTTAATCGCGTTGCTGAAACACGAAGCAGCGGCGTGATGTACGTGTCTGACATCCTTGAACGTATGCGCGCTAACGCGACAAACGCGTCCAGCTATGTCACCGCATTTACGGGCACCGCAACTACCGACGCCACACAAGCGGAAAGAGACCTGCGAGACTGGAAAGCGGCGATTGCAAGGCTTCCAGGCGGACAGGGGCGAATTGAAGTTGTTGCGACCGACGCGTCATTGTGCGAATTGCCCGCGGTAACTCGGTGCTCAGACGTAACCATCACTCTCCGCTGGACAGAGTCAAACGTTCGCGGCGGTAGTGCAACGCCGACAGAATTCGTGACCAAAACAAGAATATGAGACAACCTTACTCTTTCCGCGAAGGCTGGCACGGTCAGCGCTCAGGTTCCAGCGGTGTCACCCTCGTTGAATTGATGGTCGCTATGGCGCTCGCGCTCGCGATCCTCGCTGGGGTTACTTACGTCTACATCCAGGGTAAAGACGGGTTCCGGGTCCAGGATAACCAGGCGCGGCTCCAAGAAAGCGCTCGGTTGGTGTACACGCTTCTGAGCCGCGATCTGCTGATGGCAGGCCACTTCGGTTGTGTAAAGCCAACTATCGACACAAATCTGGGCGTCTCAAACGTGCGAATCACTGCCTCGCAACCGATTATGACTGCCGATACGTCGTGGCTTGAAACAGATCAGGATCAAACAAATCGGTCTCGAGAGTTTGACCCCGGTGCTGTTATTCGCGGCTATGATGACGGAGCAGGGTGGCAGGTGCCGAGTGCGATATCGACGAAGCGCCTCCCTGGTACCGACACCATCATCGTAGTACGCGGCGGGGACGACTACCGTCACCTCACTGGTCCGGTCGAAGACGAGAAGACCGTTAAAATCGATGCGCCGTTGCCTGGTGTGACGATAAATGACCGCGTGCGTCCAATGATCATTGCTAATTGCTCGCACGCAGAGATTATTAAGCCGACGGTATCGAGAGGTGGGCTCGAATTCAATATCGGAAATGGCTTCAACAAAAACAACGCGAACAACGCAACCGACGTTTTCAATGAACAAAACACTCTTCGCAAAGCTGAGTACTACAACGAACTTTCGACTTTAACAACATTTGAACCCGTTTCATACTTTGTGGGCATGGGAACGGGTTCGAATGGAACGCCTGTTCCAAGTTTGCACAGGGTTGCAATAACTCAAAATTCGGCGACACCAAGTGACAATGGTCTGTGGAACGACACGACTGACGTTGTCGTTGAGGGAGTTGAGCGTCTACAAATTCGTTATCTCCGACCTAATCGCGGAGGAGCGCTAGAAACCGCCGCGCAAATTAGCGCTGCGGGCGCGTGGGCGGACGTCAGTGGCATACAAATCGACGTCACCGTTGTATCTGATGACAACTATGTCCGAACGTCCTCAACTACGCAGACGATCGGCAACACTAGCGTAACCGACTCAAAACTTCGTCTCAACAGCACTTTTGTTGTTCAGCTACGCAATCCGAGAACATGAAATCCAACCGCCAGACCCTGTCTAACTCGCGAAACGCTGGGGGCTTCGCTCTCGTGGTCGTATTACTGCTCATCACCGCGCTGAGCCTCGTCGCTGTCGCCAGCCTCAAAAGCACGTCGTTGCAGGAGCGCATGGCGGGCAATCTTTACTTTAAAAGTCTCTCGATGCAAGACGCCGAGGCGGCGTTGCGATCTACCTCGGCACGAATGGAAAGTAAGCTCGGCTCGCAGGTTGCAGTTGTCTCCGCCCCGGCAGCGGCAGATCCTAATTGGAGGAGTTTCAACGCCTCCGCTGCCCAACAAACGTATCTGCGAAGCTCGCCAGCTTGGACTAATACCAGAGTGATTACGTCGCTCGCACGAAGCAGTTCGACCGTGAACGCGGTGACTGAAAGTTTTGGTATTTCTGAACTGGCAGGCTGCGACGTTAACGTTGGTCGGCCTGGCGCGTGCAAATTTCAATTCACCCGGATGTCCTCGAAGTCCACTGATTCGGTTACCGGCGCCTCGTCCATCGTCCAGCAATACTGGACGTTTCCAAATTGAGTCACAAAATGAACTTACCTAAGAATCGCTTCGGAGACTTCTGCGGCCCGCTCGTTGCGTCGGCGTTCGCGCTGATCTGCGGAATCATCCCGTTATACGTACAGGCGCAGATGTCACAAGCGCCACTTATCTCTACTCAGTCGGTCGCGCCGCTGGTTCTGCTGACGGTTGGTCGAGATGAGAAGTTGACTTTCCCCGCGTACAACGACTACACAGATATCGACGGAAACGGCGAAACCGACGTTGGGTACAAGCCAAACATTCAATACTATGGCTACTTTGATTCTTTCAAGTGCTATACCTACGTTTCAGCAGATTCAGTATTCCGACCAACGAGCGACACCCCTACAAAGCGCTGCTCTGGCGCATGGAGTGGGGACTTTCTAAACTATCTCACTACGTCTCGAATCGATGCATTGAGGAGGGTCTTGTACGGTGGAATGAGGGTGGTCGACACGCCGACTCGGACCGTGCTCCAGCGACAGTACATCCCGCAGGACCTCCATACTTGGGGACGCGAGTACGACGCTAGCGTTGATGGGTACCGAATTGCTGACTACACGCCGCTCGCGCAACCCACCACAGGCACCCGCCACTTCTTTGCAAACACAACTCGAAACGGAACAAGTGAACCTCTGCTCCGTGTCTTGACGAATCGGACCGAGCGCATCTGGAACTGGGTGGCGAAAGAGGGCCCTGTCGCAGATGGGGTTTTGGATGGTTCCGGTGCGTCCGTAACGCCAACAGACTACATTGTTCGAGTCGAGGCGTGCGTCTCTGGACTCTCGTTGGAAGCGGAATGCAAGCGCTACGATTCAGGCGGGGTCACGACTTATAAGCCGACGGGCGTGTTGCATGACTATGGAGAAAATAGAGCAATCGCGTTCGGGCTGCTCTCTGGGTCGTATCAGAACCAGCGCGCTGGCGGCGTGCTGCGAAGAAACATCAGTTACTTTGACAGCGAGGTGAATGCGAACGGGACCTTTAACTCATCAGCTGAGGGGATCGTCTACCACTTGGATCGTTTTCGAATTGCACAGTGGTCGCCAGGTTATCCAGGCGGCTGTCTCGCTGGAAACTGCAAGGATTTCGGCAGTCCAACTGCTGAAATGATGTACGAAGGTATTCGATATTTTGGTGGTGGAACGGGTCC
Organism: Betaproteobacteria bacterium; assembly: GCA_013298145.1. Classification (GTDB taxonomy): domain Bacteria; phylum Pseudomonadota; class Gammaproteobacteria; order Burkholderiales; family Casimicrobiaceae; genus Casimicrobium. The sequence continues at coordinate 377,471 of JAAFJO010000003.1, read as the reverse complement.
CACTTCTGTTTTCGACTACACAGTGTCCGGCTCGGTTGACAACGCACTCGGCTTACGCAAGGTAGCTTGGACAAACCCGTACCGCGACGCTACCTCAGGCGGCTTTCCGTACTGCGCGAAACCTATACAGATGGTTTTCAGTGACGTATATCCGAGTTATGACAGCGATCAGTTACCAGGGACGGCTTTCGGAACATTTACTGCCCCTAGTTCACCTTCTAGTCTGTCTGGTTTAAACGTTGCGAGTATCGCGTCAAGTATCTCCGCTGCGGAAGGTATTTCGGGGCGGTACTTCATCGGCGAAAGTCTTGACAATACGCCGACTAGTGATAGAACGCCTTCGCTGAAGACGGTGACCTCACTTGGAAGAATACGTGGGCTGGCACCTGGCGAACCAACACGTGAGGGTAGTTACTACTCCGCCTCAGTTGCGCGATATGGACGCACGGTAGACGTAAATGCCGCGCGTGATCCGCAGAACGTAACTCAATACTCAATTGCGCTCTCCGCCCCGCTGCCGAAACTCTCTTTCGGTGTAGGCGGCACGAATGTATCGCTCATCCCCTTCGCACAGAGCGTCGGCGGCTGTAATTTTGGTGACTTCCGCGTAGGCACCACAAGCCCAATGCAGAATCGGATTGCAGCTTTTTTCATCGACCGAATCGTTAACCTTCCTGGGTTCGCGGCGGACCCCGCCGTCAATGGCGGACGAGCGTCAGGACGATTCCGGGTGAGTTACGAGGACAATATAGAAGGTACAGATAGCGATATGGACGCAATCGCGATGTACACCTTTGAAGTCACAGCCGCGAACCAACTACGCATAAGGATCGAGTCGCAATACGCGGCGGGTTGCATTGACCAGCATATGGGTTTTGTGATTTCCGGCACCACCCAAGATGGGTCGTATCTTGGCGTGCGCGATGTTGACGGCGGGTGCAACTATTCACCGTTGGACGACGCGGCAAACTCTACGGGGTCCGGCAAATGCGCAAATGGACTAGCCTTTAACTATGACCGCACCTTTTCGATTGCCACCGCGTCTAGTAGCGCGGTAGACGCGAACATTCCGCGAGATCCGTTGTTCTATGCGGCAAAATGGGGTGGTCCTGGCGTCTCTACAGACGGACTCTTTACGCCGGCAGCAGAGCAGACTCGCGGTGGAATTCAAACCGTGCCTGGTTACTTTTTTGTTAACGACCCCCTGAGGCTTCGCGAGCAACTTAACAATGCGTTCCAGCAAATACAGAACGATTCGGCACCAACTACAACCGCAGCAGTGAGCGGCAGCTCGCTTCGGTCTGAGAGCGGAATTTATCTTCCTGGTTTTAAAACACGGCGTCTGACAGCTGCAGACGAGGTCACTGGTGACACTGGCGTTGTTGCAGGCTCTCTTATTTGGGAAGGCTCATTAGATGCACGCAAGTACGATATCGCGACGAATACGTTCACGCCTTGGTGGTCGGTTTCAAATTCAAGTTTCGGTACGGTTGATCCGACCAACAAAACGTCCACTCGCGTCGTTTACACGCCAATCGGTACGGACTTAACCGCGCGATTCTTGCCCTCAAATCTCGACACGACTCTTCGTACAGCGCTTGCTCCCGCGAGCGTCCAGACGTTGCTAGCTACTTATCTGACTACCACCCTTGGGACGACCGCTAGCGCCACGCAGCGGCTAAATGAAGCTGCGGACCAAGTAGCTCTCTATTTGCTTGGCGCGCGGAATCGCGAAATCCGGCGTGGGGGGACATTTAGAAACCGACAGAACATACTCGGCGACATTGTCAACTCGTCACCCGCATTTCAGGGGCCGACAGATTTCGGGTGGGGAGATTTCTTGTCCATGCCGGAGGCAGCGAGCTACACGGCGTTTGTCGCGTCGAAGGGTAGTCGCCAGACTGTATACGTTGGCGCCAACGCGGGGTTCTTACACGCGTTTGACGGTACTAACGGTAACGAGCGTTGGGCTTACCTTCCTCGCGTACTCCAGCCCGAGGTTTATCGACTCGTCGAGCCCGGCTACTCGCACCGGTACTACGTTGACGGGCAGATCGCCGTCGCCGACGCGTATTGGGGCGGTACTTGGAAAACAGTTGTAGTCGCTGCGCTTGGCGCAGGTGGCAAAGCGCTCGTTGCTATAAACGTGACTAATCCGAATTCTCCGCAGGTCCTTTGGGAGTTCACACACGAGGATCTCGGATTTGTTCTCGGACGCCCGCAGGTAGTAAGGCTTGCCGACGGTCGGTGGGTTGTCGCGGTGTCCAATGGCTATGAAAGTGCGCGAGTATCAGGGGCAACCACTACAACCGTCGGACGAATGTTTTTGTTAGATCTCGCAGCGGGGACGCCAGCGGCAGTGTCGCTGGGTACTGCGGCGAACTTGACGGTACCTGCTCAAGCTGTAAAAAACGGACTGGGATCGCCTGCAATTGCACTAACCAACGGTATCGCGCGCGCCGCTTGGGCTGGAGATCTGAACGGTAATTTGTGGAAGTTTGACTTCGCGCCGACCGTCAAAACAAATACCGCAGCTAACGTTAAGGTGGCTTATAACGGTAGCCCTTTGTTTACGGCAAATCGGTCCAACGTGCGTCAACCTATTACATCGGAACCCAGTATTGTTCCTTTTGTAGAGGGCGGAGACATCCTTGTGTTTGGCACTGGAAAATTCTTCGAAACAACTGATCCTGCAAACCGTGACACACAATCACTGTACGGTGTGTGGGACCGCTCGCGTTGGTCGGGCCTCGGACGCTCCAATTTAGCGGTGGCCACGCTCACAGACTCCGGGACAAACCGTTTTGTCACGTCCGCTGGGAACTGGTGGGCGGGTGCGGATCGGGGGTGGAGAATCGATCTGACGTTGCCAGGGGAACGCGTAGTTGCTGCCCCAGCTACAGTTTTTGGGGTTTCGCTCATTTCGACGTTGGTTGCCGACTCCACGGATCCTTGCGTTCTAACGCAAGACGGCACTCTTCTAGGGCTAAACCCCTTTACTGCAGCGGAGCCCGCGTCATCGGTGTTCGATGCGAATAATGATGGCGTCATCAACGATTCTGATAAGGTTTCCGGGCGCGTGGTTGCCGGGGTCCGTCTCGCAGACCCAGTCAGTGTGGTGACCGTGACGGGCGGAAATGTTGCAACGGCATTTACGCCGAAAGGAAGCACTGCAGCGGAAATCAAGTTCCGCAACGTGCTCGGACGTCGTAGCTGGAGACTAGTGCAGTGAAACAGGCTAACGTAAACGTAAAAGCCCCAAATCGTGGGGCTTTACGTAGCTCCAGCGGCTTCACCCTCATAGAGCTCATGATCGTTATAGCGATCGTCGGGATACTCGCGGCTATAGCCTATCCGTCATACACCGACTACGTTGAACGCGCTAGGCGCAACGACGCAAAAGCTGTCATATTGGAAGCGAGCCAGTACATGGAGAGATGGTTCACCGAACGTGGAACCTATGTCGGAGCATCCCTCCCAAGCTCGTTGGCGCAGGCGCCTCGAGAAGGGGACGCGTGGTACACGATAGCGGTTTCGAATTTAAACGCGGCCACGTACACACTTACTGCAAACCCGAAAACGGGATGGACTCCAAAAAAGTGTGGAAGTCTCTCGGTAGATCAGCTGGGAGTAAAGTCTCGCTCCAGCATGTCGGAAAGTGTGTCCGAGTGTTGGAGCAAGTGAGAGTGGTAACTACTTCGGCGAATGAATCTACTTTGGCCCACCCTGCTGCGAGGACTTGAGGTCCCCATCAGTCGGCTTACTCAGACTGAATTGGGGCGCGGAAGGTACGCCTTTGCCTGCCAGACTTGTGTTCACGGTGCGCACGCCAGCGGAGGTTGATTGTTGCCGATCGCGTTGCGAACAAAACTCCGGCGCCTGCTGTCGTCCCAGAACGGTGGAACACTTATTGTCCGACTGAGCCTGCGGCGAATCTGGCTTCGTTGCTGCAGCACTCACACTGGTTGCGATCAAAAAGATTGCGCCTACAAATCTAGAGTTGTTCATAAAACTCGCATTACATTCATTACGGCCCGCAGTATAGGCTCACGCAAGCGAGCAGACGCCAGATATGCCGACGAATGACCGTTCGAATCCGACGAAACGTGAGAACCTAACTTGACGACGATTTGCCTGACGATGATCGTCCGCGACGAGGCGCCGACGATCAAGCGATGCATCGAAAGCGTTAAGGGAGCGGTGGACTGCTTCGCGATTATCGATACTGGCAGTCGTGACGGAACACTTTCTGCCGCTCGATCCGCTCTTGCGGATTTGCCCGGGAAATTCGAACAGCAAAAGTGGACCGGCGACTTCGCACTACACCGTAATCAAGCACTTGAGTTGTGCCGGACGGTAACTTCAACGCTCAACCACGCAGATGCATGGGCGCTTTTTATAGATGCTGATGAGAGCCTACTGTTGTCAAGAACTAACTTACGCGAGTTTCTTGCGTCGGCTCAAACGGTAGTGTGTTGGTACGCTGCAGTAAATGAGTACAACTTCCTAAAAATTGCAGCTGCGCGCGTGAACGTTCAAATGCATTGGATGGGGCAAATTCACGAGACACTCGGAGCACTCGCGATTCAGGATATCTCCGTTCTTCCAGGCGCATCGATAACCTACGGGAGCGACGGGAACCGACGGCATCGTGACCCGACGCTTGAACATGATGTCCAAATCCTATGGAAGCAAGCCGCCGAAGCACGGGACGAGTTTTGGAAATACTTTTACCTTGCTAGAACGTACGAGTCGCGCGCAGAATCGGTCGCAGCGCTAGATGCCTTTCGCTTGGCGTACGACGCTTCGACATCGTCCGAACAGCGATTTCAAGCGCTCTGGGGGCAGTTGCGAGTCGCTCGCGAACACGCAGCACTTGCGCCTTCCTATGCGGAGCTCGCAGAGCGTTTACTAAAAGAGTCAAACGCAGCCCGAGCTGAACCACTATGCGCCCTGAGCGAAATAGCGCTACGTCAAGGACAAGTAAGCGAGGCCAGAGCGCTTGCGCTTGCGGCACTAAGGTGTCCAACACCGACATTGACACTCGGCTACGACGCTGGGTCTTACAGCTGGAAGCCGAGGGTCTTACTCGCTCACTACTGGGACCACGTTGGCTCGCCAGCGCGCGCGCGTGAACATTTGATACGAGCCACCCAAAGTGGTCAGATACCTACTAGCATCCGGACAGACCTAGAAGTTTGGTTGCACTCGTCGCTGCAAGAAAGACGTTAAGGCTGGCATCCTCGTGAACAACCACGATGTAATCGCGCCTCCAGAGTCACTACCTCGCTTCCCTCAACGCGGCTACTCGATCTAAAACAACACGCGATTCCCAATCCTCACCCATTTCGCGTACTGCCGACGCTACCCAAATCTCATCCCGCACTGCAAGTTGGCAAACGCCGGAGGATTCACTCATTTCAAGGGCGGCGAACAATACTAGATTCCCATCCTGTTCAAAACTTATGATCGGCGTTTGATCTTTGTCTAAAGATTCAATGGAGGCCAGTATCGGTTCAGGAAAATTATTGATGACTTCAACGCCAACGAGCACGTCTCTGCCATTGTCTTGAAGCCAGCGAATCGCACAAAGCGCCCAGGGCTCAGACTGTTTCGTCCGCAACGCCATCAACGAACCCGATCTCAATGTGGGCCTTTGCGGGCGATAGCGCAGTAGGAAGCCGCCTTCGCTGTGATTAACAACGCTTGCCTCTAATACCTCGTACCCGACTTTCTCTCCCTCGGGGGATTCGGGCAGATTCTCCTGAAGCGCATTCCACACGTCGATCAGGCCGAAGGTTGACGTGATGACGCCGCTTGCGGCGATGCGCGGTATCGCGCGCGAGTGTGTTTGGCCGAACTCGCGTAGGGCGCGTTTCACGAAGTCCGCGACCTCCGGCGCGCTCAAACCGGCTAATCGCCCGGCGCCGAGCAGCGCTTCGTACATATCGCCTTGCCGACGCTCGGCTACGCTGCCTTGTAGCTCCTGAATCGCATAGGCGGCGCTTTGTGCGTTCACATAGAGTGGCAGCTGTGGTGCCCAGTCAACGCCAAGACGCCCGAACGGGGAGGGGGGTTTATCGTCCATCAAATCGGCTGCCGCTAACCCGGAGCCCGCATGGGTGGGCGGCGCGAGCGAGTAGCTGCAGCTTTTTGAAAGCAGCCCCACTAAACGCACCGCGACCGGTAACCGACCGGCCACGAGTGACAACGGGTTCAACCAAGCCATGAGCCAAAGTTGTAAACACAGGTTACGCGCGAATTGATACTCCAACTCATTTCCGTCACGACACTGCGAAACTGTGAAACCTGTAATTGAGTAAACCGTTCGCCAGAAGCCGGGAGGCGTGGGCGCGTAGGCAAGATTACAACCCGCGAAAATGCGACCTAATACACGCAGCGCGGTCTCGATACCAAGGCGTGTTGAGAGTGTTGAGCGGAAAACGGAGAGTGGCCGAGCGCTCCCCGCGCCAATTCTCTGCCAAATCGTGTTGGCATGAAGCTGATATTCAGTGTAAGCGGCGCGCGCCTGATCGGATAGCGGATGTGACGCGTTCCAGAATTGGGCTTCAAGTCGGGCCCAATCATCGTGATTGAGAAGCGGGAGGGCGGCGGCAAAGTCTCCGGCGCGTAGCGCCGACACCGATGCGGAGAGCGATGACGAATTCATTACGTGGATTTTCGCTGATTAGCGAACACGTCGCGATGATGCTGTTTTACAAAGCGCGCGATGCTGCGATTACGGTGGTGCCTCGAATACCGCAATTCCATTTAATTTAACATAATATAAATTCTCGACACAATCGGATCAGCGCTCGATTTGGTCCTAAGCACGAAGCAGCTCAATTGCGGCATCAACGCGCGCCGCCGTTTGCAGCTTGAGGCCCGCGCGCGTTCGCAACGTCTTTCCCAGGTCGCCGCAAATAACGCTTTCGAATCCGAGCTTTTCTGCTTCACCGATGCGGATAGCCGCCCCCACGACCGGACGGATTTCGCCACCGAGCCCGATCTCTCCAAAGAGCACTTGTTGGCTCGGCAAGACTCGCCCGGTGAGCGAAGACCAAATCGCGGCGATGATCGCCAGATCAGCCGCTGGTTCATCTACGGAAATACCGCCGACCACATTCACGAAAACATCAAATCCGCTCAGTTGGCTTCCGAGATGGCGATTCATCACAGCCAACAGCATGGCGAGCCGCTGTGCATCCACGCCGTTGCAAACGCGCCTCGGATTGCCGGCCGTGCGGTCGACTAGGGCCTGAATCTGCACAAGTAGCGGGCGCGACCCTTCAATCGCCGGAAAAACAACGTTTCCGGCGCTCAATGATTGAGTGTTGTGCAGAAACAGAACTGACGGATTGGCGACTGCACGAAGCCCGTTTTCGGTCATGCTAAACACGCCAATCTCGTTGCTCGCCCCAAAGCGATTCTTGAGCGCGCGGATGATTCGAATGCTAGAGCCCGCTTCGCCTTCGAAATAAATTACGGTGTCCACCAAGTGTTCGAGAACGCGTGGCCCGGCGATGGTGCCCTCTTTCGTGACATGCCCAACAATTAACACCGAGACGCCGTTCGCCTTTGCGTATCGAATCAAGTCGGCAGCACACTCGCGTACCTGAACCACTGAGCCAGGCGCGGAGCTGTAGGCATCGCTGTAGAGCGTCTGAATGGAATCGATGACGACGACCTGCGGACGGTCTTTCGAAATCAAATCGAATATCGCCTCTAGGTTCGTTTCGGCCAACACTCGGATTGGCGCCAGCGCAAGGTCGAGTCGCTGCGCTCGTGCGGCCACTTGAGCGGCCGATTCTTCACCTGTCACGTACACGGCGCGACGCTGTTCGGCAATCGCCGAAACCACCTGCAGCGTGAGGGTTGATTTCCCGATGCCGGGATCGCCCCCGATGAGAACCACGGCACCCGGAACCAACCCGCCGCCCAACGCGCGATCAAGTTCAACTGACCCCGTCGGCCAGCGCACGGTGTCTTCAACCTTGACCTCCGCAAGGCTCAGGATAGCGGTAGATCCTTGTGTGAGAGAGCGATTTCCCGCGGGCGCGCGTGAAGCCTGCGCAGTTTTTGATAACGCAATTTCCTCGAACGAATTCCAGTTTCCGCATGCAGCACAACGCCCCTGCCATTGCAACGAGGTCTCGCCACATTCACGGCAAACGTAGGAGGTTTTTTTGCTTGAGGCCAATTTTTTATCTAATTAATTCAGAGTGTTACGGTTATTTTTCAACGTAACACATGAAGTTTAGCCGAGTGGCGTGGCCCGAAAGGATTCCCAATGGTTGCAGCCAGGACACTTCCAGTAGTAGCGCGGCGCACGGAAGCCGCAATGACTGCAGTGGTAGCCCGGCGTTTTTTCTGTGGCACGCCGTAGAAGATCGGAGGCCTCACGAAGTAGGGGGCCAGCGCCCTCGTCTCTGCCGTCCGCCTCCATGTCGAGCAGCTTCGCGACCTCCCGAGCAGACGGATTACGCTGCAGCTCTGCCCGCAAACGCCCCAGTGCTTTTGGGCTACCTTCAATTTTTGCACTCGCGTCGATAAGCTTACTTAATCCGATACTAGACGGCGCAGATCGTTGCGCGGCGGCAAGTTGTTCAACAGCAACGCGTGGATCTTCTTCCTGCCAGAGCCCAACAACCTCGTCGGATATGAGCGGCAGCAATTCGGGCTGGATTCGTGAAAGCTCTTCGAGCGCCAATCGTGCGGGGCCACGCTGACCAGCGCGAACGTGTGCGCGGAATGCAAGCAACTTCGCGCGACCGCTGTTGCGATTGAATTCAAGCGCCTTTGTCACATTCGCTTCAACGCCAGCGACGTCGTTTTTCGCAAGGGCGACGTCGGCGAGCTCGCAGTAACACTGAGCGATCAATTTTCCTTGTGGTTCACGGCTTAGTGTTTCGATCCGGCTACGTACCGCGATCACCTTGGGCCAGTCTTTTTCTTGTTCGAGAACGGCAGCAAGTTTGGTGAGCGCCTCGGGTTCAAGCGGCGTGTTGGTAAGCGATTCGTAGTGCGCTTCGGCGCGATCAAAGAGTCCAGCAGCGTGGAAATCCTGCGCGAGCTCGAACACCGCGAGCTCACGTTTGTCTTTCGGTAGATCATGGCGATCCACCAATGACTGGTGAATCGCCGTGGCATCGGCCAGCCGACCTTGCCGCCGGAACAGGCTCCCCAATGCAAGCTGAAGATCGAGTGCGTGCGGGTCACGCTTCGAAACATCGACGAAGCTTTCCACTGCTTTATCGTGCTCTTGCCGAAGCAAATAGTTCAATCCGCGGAAATAGGCGCTCGGTAGCGCACGCGCATCGCGCATCACATGGCGAAGGTCAACCCGTGCGGCCAACCAGCCCATCGCAAAGAAAAGTATCGCGCCGGCCAGCAGCCACCAAATCTCGACATCCATGACGGGAGTCTATCGACCTTTCCGACTATCGACGCGCGGCTTCGGCCTCGGCGGCTTGTGCATCGACGCGTTCGCGAAGCTCTTTACCGGGCTTGAAGTGCGGCACGTGTTTGGCCGGCACCGTAACCTGTTCGCCAGATTTCGGATTGCGTCCCACCCGGGGCGGTCGATGAGACAAGGCAAAGCTGCCAAAGCCGCGCACTTCCACGCGTGAACCGGTGGCTAGTGCATCGCTCACCGCCTCAAGAATCAATCGCACCGCGATTTCGGTATCGCGAGCCATTAGATGAGGAAATCTCTCGGTAAGTCGAGCGATGAGCGATGAGCGTGTCACGTGCAATACTCCCTCGATAAATCGTCAGTCGACTCGATCACTGTTCGTTTCAAAGGCCTGGCGTCGCTGTGCGCGCACAACTGATCGCATTTCACCTCGCCTCCGAACGGCCTTCCATTTCCAGCTTATTCGTTTCTTTGTGATCCGATTACATGATCGCAACCAGACCACCAAGAAACGAGGGCATCGCTGCCCTCTTCCGGCTGCTTCCGACAGAAATCTGTCATGGGCAGCCTATCGAATCGCAATTACTCGCTCTTCGTCTGCTTCGCTTTGAGCAACGCACCCAAGCCGGCCAAACCGCTGCTTGCTGACGCGTCATCTTTCGCGTGAGTGCGAATCGCTTCGGCTTCCTCAGCGGAGTCTTTCGCTTTGATCGACAGCGAAATGCTGCGCGTTTTGCGATCAACATTGATGATCATGACCTCAACCTCTTCGCCCTCTTTCAAGCGAGTCGAAGCGTCTTCCACGCGCTCACGTGCGATTTCAGAGGCACGCAGGTAGCCTTCAACGTCGCCGTCGAAGCCAATCACAGCACCCTTCGCATCAACCGACTTGACCACGCCCTTGACGATTGCGCCTTTGTCGTTCATTGCGGTGAAGTTGCTGAATGGATCACCATCAAGCTGCTTGATACCCAGCGAAATACGCTCGCGCTCGGTGTCGATTCCGAGAACAGCGGCTTCCACTTCTTGCCCCTTCTTGAAATCGCGCACTGCGGTTTCGCCAGGAACGCTCCAAGACAGATCGGAGAGGTGAATGAGGCCGTCGATGCCGCCTGGGAGACCAATGAACACGCCGAAATCGGTGATCGATTTGATCGCGCCAGAGACTTTGTCGCCCTTCTTGTGGTTCGCTGCGAACTCTTCCCACGGATTTGGCTGGCACTGTTTGATACCAAGCGAGATACGACGACGATCTTCGTCGATCTCGAGGATCATCACTTCTACCTCGTCGCCGAGCGAAACCACTTTGCTTGGAGCAACGTTCTTGTTGGTCCAATCCATTTCGGAGACGTGTACCAAGCCTTCGATACCGGAATCGATCTCAACGAATGCACCGTAGTCGGTGATGTTGGTGACTTTACCGAACAGACGTGTACCGGCCGGATAGCGACGGGCAAGACCGACCCACGGATCGTCGCCCAATTGCTTGAGGCCGAGCGAAACACGGTTCTTGTCTTGATCGAACTTGAGCACTTTCGCCGTAACTTCTTGACCCACGGTGAGCACTTCCGATGGGTGCTTGACGCGACGCCATGCCAGATCGGTGATGTGGAGCAAGCCGTCGATACCGCCCAAGTCAACGAACGCGCCGTAATCGGTGATGTTCTTAACGGTTCCGGTAACGGTTGAGCCTTCGGCGAGCGTGGAGAGAAGCTTCTCACGCTCTGCGCCCATCGACACTTCGAGCACCGCGCGGCGCGACACAACCACGTTGTTGCGCTTCTTGTCGAGCTTGATGACTTTGAAGTCGAGCTCTTTGCCTTCGTAGGGCGATGTGTCTTTGATGGGGCGCATATCTACGAGCGAGCCCGGGAGGAACGCGCGAACGCCGTGCGTCATCACCGTCAAACCACCCTTGACTTTGCCAACGACCAAGCCGCTGACGATGTCGCCCGCGTTCATCGCGTTCTCGAGGAAGTACCACGATGCGAGACGCTTCGCCTTGTCGCGCGAGAGCTTGGTTTCGCCGAAACCGTTTTCAACGGATTCGATCGCTACTTGAATGAAGTCGCCTGCTTTGACTTCGATTTCGCCGCGATCATTTTTGAATTCTTCAATCGGAACATACGCTTCCGATTTGAGACCTGCGTTGACGACGACGATATCGCGATCAACACGCACCACCTCAGCGGTGATGACTTCGCCCAAACGCATTTCTTGGCGGCCGAGGGATTCCTCGAACATTGAGGCGAAGGATTCAGTTGCTGTAGACATTAATAACTTTCAAAAGCTCTCTTCATTGCGAAATTGCGATGACGTAGAGGTTGGGGTTGATAAAAAAGTAAACGACGAACAACGAGAACACCTGTAACGTAATCGGACTCGATTCAGTACGAAACGCGTCGGTCTATCGCTACTCTTCCTCGCAGGTCGGGTCAGTCAAAACGTGTGCTGGTATTGGCGAAAACGAGGTTCGATTTGAGCCTGCGTTTCTTGCCGCAGCTATGAATCTCGCCAGAGCGGGATCATGGGGCTACACATTCCAACCGTGAATCGCGGAGCAAAGCCCTAACGGTTCGCGAGAGCGAGCCATGTATTGTACGAGAATTTCCCTTGCCAATCAAACGTTTAGCGAATCCGTGAAAACACAATTTGATCGGTAGCGTTGCAATTTGGACGGAAGCGAGACGACATCGCAAAATCGAAGTAAAAAAGTCTCTAGACTCCATTTCAAAAAGGGCGTAGACGAATTTATTTTTGTTGTCGATATACGAGTCAATACACGTCTAGTCCCAGTTGAAAATACGCTTGATCAACTTAGGCAAGCAGAGACTTTCGACCTAAGCAGCGCAATTTACACGCGCAACTATCCGGAAAATGCTGCAGATAAACCTAGTCAGCCTGAAGGCGCGGGCTTGGCCGCGCTCTGATCCTATCGCGCAGCCAGCGAAAGCTACGTTTGGCGATCCTCCGCGAGCGATCTCACGCAGAACTTTTGCTTTGGCTCAACCGCTTCGCAAGGACCAGAGCCGCAAGATCGCCTCAACGGTCTCGTGTTTGTCTTGCCCGGCGTTATCAAGCACGACGGCATCTGCGGCCGGCTTGAGCGGTGCAGTTGCGCGCGACTTGTCCTGCAAATCCCGTTGGCGAATTTGACTGATCACTTGCTCAAGCGCCGCATTCGGGTTCGCATTCGAACCCGCATTCGGCGCTGCATTGTCGAGCTGGCGACTGCGTCGTTGTCCGCGCACCTCCGCTGTCGCCGTGAGATACACCTTCAGTGCCGCGTGTGGAAAAACAACCGTGCCCATGTCGCGTCCGTCAGCGACGAGCCCCGGCGCGGCGGCGAACGCACGTTGCCGTTCGAGCAGTGCGGCGCGGACTTCCGGAATTGCGGAAATGGCTGAGGCCGCCATTCCGACCGCCTCGGCACGAATCAAATCCGTCGCATCGCGCCCATCAAGCCAGACTGTTTGGTCGCGAAATTCTAGAGAAAGTGCTTTAGCTTCAATCTCTAGTAAATTGATTTCATTTATTTTTATTCCTCGATCCATACAAGCAAGTGCGTGAGAACGGTAGATCGCGCCAGAATCGAGCAAATGAAATCCAAGCTTCGTTGCCAGCGCGCGCGCCACCGTGCCTTTGCCCGATGCCACCGGTCCATCAATCGTGATGACTGGCGCAGTACTAGAATTGGCAAAAAGGCTAGAAGTCATATTTCAATGGGGCTAGCATGAATTAATTTTGATTATTGACAAGCACTCGAATGAGCGGCTAGCCCCTTTAACAACGACTTTTGACGCAGCTTGGAATAATGCAATCACCCCATCATTTTATGTTCGGAGCGCAAATCAAAACGCGAGCGAGCATTCGAAACGAGCTTTCAATTTGTACGGATTTCGCTGGGCCGTATCGATAGAAGATTCCTCGCTCGATCAAGCCAGTCTTCATCAAGCTAGCGTGGTTTTCAACTCCTGAGTCGAGTTGCAAATCTGTCAATTTGGGTGCGCTAGCATCGCTCGGACTTCTTTTTCCTCTGCTCGAACACATGTCCCTTGCTGATTCCGCGACTTTATTTCAAACCGTAGGCGTCATCGGCGCGGGCACGATGGGGGCGGGCATTGCGCAAGTCGCGGCCCAAGGCGGCTGCATGGTGAAGCTCTTCGATGCCCGCGAAGGTGCGGCTCATGCCGCGATTCAGCGGAACACCGAAGCGCTGAAAACGCTCGCCAGCAAAGGGAAACTGACGCCGGAAGACGCGACCAACTCGGCCGCACGGATGCGCGCCGCGCCGGACATGAGTGATTTTCACGATTGCGATTTGGTCGTTGAGGCGATTGTTGAAGACTTGGATGCAAAGCGGCAATTGTTTCGATCACTCGAAACCATTTGTGGCGATGAAACGGTTTTTGCAACCAATACCTCCTCCATTTCGATCACCGCCATCGCTAACGGCATGAAGCGCCCGGACAACGTGGTCGGCATGCATTTCTTTAATCCCGCGCCGATTCTGCCCTTAGTGGAAGTGGTCGCCGGACAGTTGACCTCTGCGACGACAATGGACCGCGTTGAGGCGGCATCGCTTGCTTGGAAGAAGACGCCGGTTCGCTGCAAAAGCTCGCCCGGCTTTATCGTGAACCGCGTGGCCAGGCCGTTCTACGGCGAAGCGTTTCGCGTTCTCGAATCCGGCGGCGCTGATATTGCGACCATTGACCTCGTGCTGCGCGAAGCGGGCGGCTTCAAGATGGGCGCATTCGAGCTGCTTGATTTGATCGGCCTTGACGTGAATTTGATGGTGACGAAGAGCGTGTGGAACGCTTACTACCAAGATTCGCGCTATCGACCGAGCGTGACGCAAGAGGAAATGGTCGCGGGCGGATTGCTCGGCCGCAAATCCGGGCGCGGCTTTTACAGCTATCCCGCCGGCGTTCCAACCGCACCGGGCAGTCCGTTCGGTCCAGCTCCTACGTTGATTCAATATCTTTCCGAGTCGGAGGCCCTGGATCCTTTGGTGGAGCGGATCAAGGCAGCAGGTATCAAGGTGCAATCCCGCAAGGAAGAAGATCCGCTGGGTGCGGGAAGGATTCGCGTCGGCAACGCAACCGTTTGTCTCACCGACGGATGTTCAGCCACCCAGCTCGCGTTTGAAGAAGAGCTTACAAACGTGGTCACGCTCGATCTCGCGCGCGATTTCGCGATCACGAAGCGGGTTGCGCTTGCGCGAGGTGAGGAAACCACCACCGCAGCACTCGCCGATGCCGTCGGCCTCTTCCGCGCGCTTGGGATTGAGGTTTCGGTGATCGACGACGTCCCGGGGATGATCGTTGCGCGCACGCTCGCGATGCTTGCCAATGAAGGCGCGGACGCGGTTCTGCAGGGTGTCGCCGATGCGGCAGGTGTGGATACGGCGATGCGGCTCGGAGTGAATCATCCCGAAGGTCCGCTCGAAACCGCCGATCGCTTGGGCCTCACGCTCATCAACGCCATCCTCGTGAATCTGCAAAGCCACATTGGCGACGATCGCTACCGTCAGTCACTCTTGCTGCAGCGCAAAGTATGGTCGGGCGGGAGCTTCCATGGCGAGTGAGGCGCAGCCATCACCGCAGGATGTTGCCGATGCGATGTTTTCTCGCGATCACGTCGCGCATGCGCTAGGCATCAAGATCGAGCAAGTGGCACTTGGTTCTGCAACCGTTTCGATGGTTGTGCGGCAAGATATGGTCAACGGCCACAACATTTGCCACGGCGGCTACATGGCGCTGCTCTGCGATACGGCATTCGCCTACGGGTGTAATAGCTACAACGCGACGACTGTCGCAAGCGGATTCTCGATTGAGCTGCTCGCGCCCGCGAAATTGGGCGACACGCTGGTTGCAATGTGTGTTGAACAAACGCTTCGCGGACGCAGCGGCGTTTACGACGTGAAATTGACTAATCAAAATGGCGATGTGATTGCGCTCTTCCGAGGGAAAAGCGCACGCATTCAAGGCGAAGTGATTCAGAAATAGCGACTAGCGATGCCAACAAAATCCCCTACTCCGCTTCACGCGATCGAGCGTGCGTCTCGCGATGAAATCGCTGCGCTCCAGCTTAAGCGCCTGCAATGGAGCTTGCAGCACGCCTATGACAACGTGCCGCATTACAAAGCGGCCTTCGATGTCAAAGGCGTCCACCCGAGCGACTGTAAAACGCTCTCCGATCTGGCGAAATTCCCCTTCACTACGAAGCACGATCTTCGCGCCAATTACCCGTTCGGCATGTTCGCCGTGCCGCGCACCCAAATCTCGCGCGTACATGCATCGAGCGGAACCACTGGCAAACCAACGGTCGTCGGCTATACGAAAAATGACATCGATACGTGGGCCGATTTGATGGCTCGCAGCATTCGCGCATCCGGTGGTGAACCCGGCGATATCGTGCACGTGGCCTATGGCTACGGCCTCTTCACAGGCGGACTAGGCGCGCATTACGGCGTTGAACGATTAGGCTGCACAGTGATTCCGATGAGCGGCGGACAGAGCGAAAAGCAAGTGCAGCTCATCACTGATTTCAAGCCCGATGTCATCATGGTGACGCCGAGCTATTGCCTTGCGCTCGCGGAAGAATTCGCCAAACAAGGGCTTGATCCCGCGGCATCGTCGCTAAAAATCGGAATCTTTGGCGCGGAGCCGTGGACCCATGCGATGCGGCTCGACATCGAAAAGCGCATGGGTATCGACGCCGTCGATATTTACGGCCTTTCGGAAGTGATGGGCCCAGGCGTTGCCAACGAATGCATCGAGAGCAAAGACGGCCCCGTGATTTGGGAAGATCACTTCTACCCCGAAATCATTGATCCCAACACCGGTGACGTGCTGCCCGATGGCAGCGAAGGCGAGCTGGTGTTCACGAGCCTTTCCAAAGAAGCGATGCCAGTGATCCGCTACCGGACTCGCGATCTCACTCGCCTGCTCCCGCCCACCTCGCGCAGCATGCGCCGCATGGCGAAAATCACCGGCCGCAGCGACGACATGATGATCATTCGCGGCGTCAACGTGTTCCCCACGCAAATCGAAGAGCTGATCCTTAAACAACCGGAGCTCGCGCCGCATTACCTGTGCGAGATTACGCGCCCGAACCATTTGGACGAACTGACCGTGCGCGTTGAAGTTGCTCCCGATCTCGCAGGCGTAGGTGCCGAGGCGCGCAATCGCGCAGCAGAGACGCTCGCACATCGAATGAAAGAACTGATCGGCGTCAGCGCAAAAGTCGAGCTGGTAGCGCCAGGCGGGATTGAGCGCAGTTTGGGTAAGGCGAAGCGAGTGGTCGATAAGCGGGCGAAGTAGCTTTCGCTCAGCACCTTTTGGGCGCGGGCTTGACCGCGCTGTATCCACGCTATCGATTCGCCAGCCAAAGCGACGTTGATCCCGGTCTATCTGGTTAGCACCGAGTCAAAAGGAGACTCATCGCTAGCAGCATCCGCAACTTACTTTGCGAAAACAGGGGTGAAGAGTAAGGCAAAGCCGACGTTACTCGATTTTGTCGGCGTTCCGGCGCAAAAAAATCGCGGCCAGCAAAATTTAGTGCGATCACGAGAGCGTTGAACGCTCGGTTTGAGCGAGCAGATGCCAACCCGCAAACGCCGCTCTAGCGAATCTTGCCGACACAATTACTCTGCGGCGTGTCAAGATGCGACGACGCTCATCCAGACATCGTGTTGCGTTTGACCAACTCCTGTTCGCACGTCTTAGCTACATCGATTAAGTGCTGTACCGCCAAGCGCTGCCGGGCGAGAGGATAGGTTTTGATCAGCTGCCGGAGCTCATTGGAAAAGCCTAGGTAGACTGGACCAATCAGCTCGAACACCTTTTCGGTGGCCTTTACCTTTACAACCCTACGGTCGCTCCCCTCTCGAACGCGCGTCACTAGGGACTTCGCCTCGAGGCGGTCGATAAGGGCGGTCACGCTGCCCGTTGCGAGGTTTAGCTGTTCTGCGATGGTTGTAGCCCGCAAAGGTCCAAACTCAAGCAGGTTCAGGCATCGTAAATCGCTGCGGCTCACGCCCGCCACGTTTGCTGCAAACTCGTCTAAGCGATCAATTGCGGCGTGAAGGCGTCGGCAGGCTCCGACGATGTCACCCCCTTCGGTCTGTCGTCTCGACACCTTTGCAGCGGGGCTTTGTTGGTTTCCGAGGTCGGTCATTGCGTCTCCAGTATTGTTTGACGATCAAGATACTTGATGAGTAGAATACATCGCCTGCCTGGCTGTGGGCGACTTTTTCTTATTACGGAGTTTTTGTGTATGCCTGTAACAGTCGCGTCCATCGTTCTGCTCGTTACGTTAGTGATCGCGCTAGCGTTACTCATTTGGCGCATGCCCACCAAGGTTAGCTATACCGAGGCTCTCATTATTGATGCGGCGCCGGAAAAGCTGTACGACAACACTCGACTACAGGCTCGCCTGATGGAGTGGTCAGCGTGGCCCAGCGAGACCGGGGCGACCTGCTCGTGTGAAAACCGAGACGGCGAGGTCGGCGCTAGGACTGTCTTTTTCTCTAAGGGAAAGCGCTTTGGACACCAGGAAGTCACGCGCCTAATTGATGGGCGAGCCGTCGAACTAGCCCTGTTTAGTAAAGGCCCGCCGCAGAAACCCCGGTTGCGATTCGACTTCGTGCCATTGAGCGCAAATCGTACTGAGGTGCGTTTGAGCTTCGAGAATACGCTGTCCCGGCCCTTTAACGTAATCCTCCGCGTTGCGGGCGTCGTGCGTTGGACTCGCAAGATGCACTTGAAGGATCTCCAAGGCTTGAAGCGCTACTCCGAACCGCCATTCCTGACCTACGTCGGTAACCCGGTCAATCCGACTGCCTGAGCAGTCACCTGATGCGCGGATAGATCAAAAAGCAATGTCGTTTTACACGCACGAAATCGAAGCGCCTCTTACTAGGCACGGCGTCGGCAAATCGCGCGTGATTTGGTATCAGGTGCTGTTTCTACCGACGCGCTTAGCCAGGGAACTGCCGCTGCGCGATTACCCGCGCCTGCGCGTCCGTGGCGAAATCGCTGACATTCCTGTGGCAGGTGCATGGATGCCCAGCGGCGACGGCCGTCACTACTTCATCGTTTCAGCCGCCGTGCGGAAGGGCAGTGGCGCACGCATAGGCGACCTACTGGTAATGAGATTCGTGATAGACGATCAAGATCGTGTCGATGTACCGCTTGCACTGGAGCATGCACTTGTCGCGAGGCCCCAATTGCAGATGGCTTGGCGAAATCTCAGTCCCGGAAAACGCCGAGGGCTTGCATATCGAATCGCGCAGGCCAAGTCAGACTCTACGGTTAAGCGACGCGTTGAAGAAGTCCTCAACATTCTCTCAACGATTCCTTGACCGCGACTCGCAAGCTTGATCCAAGCTGCGGTGCGACGCAATCACCAACGGGGCTGTGTGGCGGCCAGCTAAGAACCAACCGATTCGCATGTTGAATTCTTTACTTGGCTCGACACGAAATCCTCGGTCTGTCCCGCGCTGATGCGATCCGAAGAGCGCGCCACACGTGTGCAGATACTCAAACGCGAAAAGTCAAGTTCAGTGGCGGCTTTCGCTTCACTTTATTGTTACCCGCGTTGACTTCAGTCGCATTCAAAGTTGCGCATGTGTCCTCTGGAGCGGCTCAAATCGCATCCGCCGACGCTGCAATGCGCCAAAATAGCAGGCTCATGAAAAAAGCAATTATCACGCTCTCGGGAGACATTGGTAGCGGCAAATCGGCCGTTGGGAAGTTGCTCGCGCAGCTCACGGGTTTCGAGTTGCTCTCCACAGGCAGCATTCAGCGCAGCATTGCGACCAAGCTCGGCATCACAACGCTAGAGCTCAACGAGCGCTCCGCCAAGGATCGTTCGGTCGATGACCAAATCGATCAGGGCACGATTGAACTGGGCAAGACTCGCGATCAGTTCATTATGGATTCAAGGCTAGCGTGGCATTTCATTCCACAGGCGTTTAAGGTGTTTTTGACCGTCTCGCCTGGAATCGCTGGGGAGCGTGTGTTTAATGCTGCTCGTGCTGAGGAAACTCACGCGTCCGTTGAGGCAGCGATCGAAAACAACCTATCTCGCCAAAAACTCGAGCAAGAGCGCTTTGGCAATCTCTACGGTGTGGAGCTGCGAAATCACAAAAATTACGACCTGGTGGTCGATACATCGATGATTACGCCGGAAGAGGTCGCGCGTCGGATATACACGGCTTACAACGAGAGCCGCGGCTCCTAGACGACGCGGAACCCGAGGAAGGCGAGTCGTGCGACCACGGTCGCCTTAAGCCTAGAGTCCGCTTCAGTGATTGCCGCCTCTACGCGAACTGTGTTCTCACAAAGCCGTTCGAGCGCGCAATCACCCAGCAACACTCCCCGCCGCATACGCCTTCACGTCATCCGGCGTAGCTTCAGTCGCGTAGCAATCCTCGAAGAGCTCGCGGAAAAGCGCTTCAGGCAGTTTGCGGCCGATGAAGACGACTGTGCTTTCGCGCTTTTGGTCTTCTTTCCACTCGCTCGCGAAATCGAAGCCTGCCATCATGTGTACGCCTTGGAAAACGACGCGACGCGGTTCGCCCTTGATGTTCAAAATGCCTTTGTAGCGAAGCATTTGTTCGCCGTACAAATTGATGAGCGAGCTGATGTAGCGATCCACTTTGCGCACGTCGAGTGGGCGTTCGCTCTTGATGTAGAAGCTGTGAACTTCGTCGTGGTGTTCGTGATCGTCATTCGTCAAGAAATCCGGTTGGATCTCAAGAATCGCGTTCAAATTGAATCCGCGAATATCGAGCAACTCTTTGATCGGCGTTTCGCCAAAGTGCACTTTCTTGATCGGGGCGCGCACATTGAACTTGCGCAAGCGCTCCATCAACTTCTGTGTTTCTTCTTCACTCGTTTGATCGGTTTTTGATACGAGCAATCGATCCGCAAACGCCGCCTGTTGCTGCGCTTCGGTGAATTCTTCGAGTTGTTTCACGCCGTGCTTTGCGTCAACCACAGTGATCACCGCGTCGAGCAAATATCGCTCATTCACTTTCTCGTCAGCGAAGAATGTTTGTGCGACTGGCGCTGGATCGGCCATGCCCGTCGTCTCGATCATCACGCGATCAAATTTGAGTTCGCCTTTCGCACGGCGCTTGTAGAGATTGTTGAGAATTCGAATCAGATCGCCGCGAACGGTGCAACAGATGCAGCCGTTATTCATCTCAACGATTTGCTCTTTGGTGTCAGCAAGAATTTCGTTATCCACGCCCTCTTCGCCGAATTCGTTCTCGATCACCGCGATTTTCTCACCGTGATTTTCCTTAAGAATTCGGTTCAAGAGCGTCGTTTTGCCCGCACCGAGAAAGCCCGTCAGAATCGTCACCGGCACGGGTTCGCCATCGGCAACACCCCAGTTTTGAGCTTCTTTTTCGGCGGCTTTTTTGGCGGCTTCGGCTTTGGTGGACATCTGCGCTAATCTCTCAACAATGAATGAGTTGAATTTTAGGTCGCTCCCCAAAAACTCAATGCCATCGCCGCCGCGCGGCTCGCCAGTGCTCACGAGCGCAGAGGTGCGCGCTGTCGAAGCGCGACACGCGAACGTCGATATGATGCGCCGCGCCGGGCGTGCGGCGTTCGAGTTTCTTCGCGCGCGCACGAGTCCGGATGCCCGCATCACGCTGCTGGTAGGGCCAGGAAACAATGGCGGTGATGCGCTAGCCTGCGCCGCGGAGCTTGCGTCGGCGGGCTACCAACCAACGCTTGTGATGTGCGGAAACCCGGAAAAATTCGGACAGGATGCGAAAGCGGCGTGGTCACGCGTTCATGAGTTTTCAACGTCAATCGTTGTTAATGCTTCATTTATTGAGGGCAAGCGGCCAGATTGGATTGTAGACGGTTTATTTGGTATTGGACTATCTCGCCCAATTGAGACGGGCGTCGCAGAGATAATACGCACTTCGAACAAGCATCGTGAGCACGGTACAAAAGTGCTCGCGCTTGACATCCCCAGCGGCGTTTCCGGCGACACCGGCGCGCTCGTGGGCGATACCGCGATCGACGCAGATCACACCCTCACCTTCATCGCTCTAAAGCCTGGGCTCCTAACCGGCGCGGCGCTTGATCACGTCGGTGAGCTGCATTTGGCGTCCCTCGATCTTGATGCTTGCGTCGTCGCGCATTCGATGACGAGCTTCAACGCAGACGATGCGCGCGCCCTCATGCGCCCCACGCGCGCAAACGCACACAAAGGCACAAACGGCACGCTCGCAATCATCGGCGGCGCAAACGGCATGCGGGGAGCGGCGCTCCTTGCAAGTCGCGCGGCGATGCGGATGGGCGCGGGCAAAGTCAAAGTCGGCTGGATGGCTGAGCCTCACCCGCAAGTTGATCCACAAATGCCGGAAGTGATGATGCGCTCCGCCAGCGATTTGGCGAACGACGAATGCACCGCGCTCGTGGTTGGCTGCGGCATGGGCGTTTCGGGAAACGCGGTGCGTGTGCTCAAAGCGCATTTGATGCGAGACCTTCCGCTCGTGATCGATGCCGACGCGCTGAACCTCATCGCCGAATCAGCGGAGCTCGCAACGCTCGTTCAACAACGCGCCGCACGAAACGCAGCAACGATCTTGACGCCGCATCCCGCGGAAGCCGCGCGCTTGCTCGGCGCTTCGACGTCATCTGTTCAAAATGATCGCATCCGCGCCGCGCGCGATTTGGCCAAAGGCTACCGCGGCATCGTCGCGCTTAAAGGAGCCGGCACCGTTGTAGATGACGGCGCTGCGACCTCCATCAACACCATTGGCAACGCCCTCCTCGCCACGGCTGGCACGGGCGACGTGCTCGCCGGCATGATTGGCGCGCTATTGGCTCAAGGCTACGCGCCATTTGACGCGTCTCGAATCAGCGTCGCGCTTCACGGCGCAGCCGCCGATCAAATGAAGTCGCGAGGCATCAAGCGCGCGGTGGCGAGTGATGTGATTGAAGAGTTGCGCAGGCTGTAGGTGAAGCTTGTAGGCGCGGGCTTGAACGCGCTTTCGGGGTCGGTAGATAAGTGAAAACTGCAAAAGTAGAAACGTTGCTACAATTGGCTAGCGTTTTGACGTTTCTACTAAAACGAGGTGCAATCTTGATCACGCTATCCAGTCGCGAATTTAATCAAGACGCAAGCCGCGCCAAAGCCGCATCGCTCAACGGCCCCGTCATCATTACTGATCGCGGTCGTCCTGCGCACGTGCTGCTTTCCATCGAAGAATACAAACGGCTTACGGGCCAGCGCGAAAGCATTACCGACCTACTAGCGTCGCCCGACGTCGCTGACATCGACTTCGTCATTCCGAAGATCCGCGAGAAAGCAGTTGCGGCGAAATTGAAGTGACGCGTCGATGTTTTTGCTCGATACCAACGTCGTCTCCGAGCTGCGAAAAGTCAAAGCGGGAAAAGCAGACAAGAACGTCGCAAAATGGTCGATATCTGTTGACGCGAACGATCTGTTCATCTCCGTCATCACGCTGCAAGAAATCGAACTTGGTATCTTGCTGATGGAGAAAAAAGACGCCACGCAAGGCGCGCTTCTCCGCAAATGGTTTGTCGATCATGTCATCCCGACGTTTGCCGAACGAACGCTTGTCGTCGATGCAGCGATTGCAAAGAAGTGCGCAGAGATCAACGCCGAATCCATCCGCCCCTATCGCGATGGATTCATCGCAGCAACAGCGCTCGTGCACCGCATGACTCTGGTGACGCGCGATGTTGGCGATTTCGAAGGAACTAGTGTTGCGCTCCTGAATCCGTGGGGGACGTAGGGTGCAATCTCATTGCACCCAAATTGGTACCGACCAAGTTTGATTGAGCAAGTGCGCTTCGCGCGTATCGGTCACGAGGTGCAATCAGATTGCACCCTACGAATCGAATATCGATAGTGACTTATAGCGTGGATGCGCAAAGCGCTATCCATCGTCGGCGTTTGCGCACATTGATCGCCAATGGCGCCTCGCGTATTCGACCTACCTTGCTCGCTGCATTCCGACCGGCTGGGGTGTTGGCGAAAAAGAGTCGAATGCGTGGGAGAACCAAACAACGCCGGTCAATATTGCGAGCGCAATTCCGACAAACGTTACGCGATACGAACGCGTCCAGCGCGCTTCGTAAGACGCAGCTACGAGCAGACGGAGCGCAACTGCGCTGGCAGCGCCTGTAATCGGTATCGTGAAGAGCATCAACCCAGCGAGCTCCATACCGCCCTTGGCCAGCCGTTCCGCACCGATGTAAGTGAAGACGCCCGCGAACAAGCATCCAGCAAGCCAATACATGATGCCGATCACCACGAGATTCGCAAACTCACACGAATCGTGCTCGTTCGATTCTCTTTGGTTCTCGCTTTTGTTCATGTTGTTGAAGCGATGATTCGTTGCCGCGTATCCGATCTACCTTGCTAGACGTTTTCGAAGTTCTTCAGACCCAGCGCGACTTTTATTTTGCCAATCCGCTTCTCGGCATCGTCATAATCCGTCGCGTTAGAGAGCCCAATCAAGTTACGAACCGCCTCGTTCGGCGAACATCCGCGACTACGCAAATACCACCGATACCAGAACGGGAGTTCCAAAGTGCACGCGGCGAGATCGGCTGAATGTCTTCGGTTTGCAAGGACACGTTCTTCGTAAAGTTCTTGCATACGTTGTTTTAGACCCTCCGCGCTAACGACCTGCGCGTAGTAGATGAGATCCGCCGCTACTTTGCTCCGCAATTCGATGTAGTTGACTATCGGTTTCATCCAGAACGTGGTCACCCAATAGCCTGCACCACCCGCTACGACGCCAATCAAAGCGGCTATGACTTTCACATCCACACGACGTTACCTCCAAAGCTATTACCGTATCGCTTGTGACTCTGCCGCGCTTCAAGCCACCAAAATAACCCCACCCACCGTCTTCCGCGCTTCAAGATCCCGATGCGCCTGCGCAGCGTCCGCGAGTGAGTAGGTCTGGCGAGCAGCCAAATCCAGTTTCCCGTCTTTCATCATGTCAAACACATTCGCGGCCATCTCAAGCATCGTGGCGCGGTTCGCGGTGTAGGCCATGAGGGTTTGGCGAGTGACGTAGAGCGAGCCCTTTTGCGCGAGGATGCCTAGATCCACGCCGGTGACGGGGCCGGAGGCGTTACCGAAGCTCACCAATAGGCCGAGCGGTTGCAGGCTGTCTAGCGAGCCGAGCCACGTGTCTTTGCCGACGCCGTCGTAAACCACGGGCACCTTCTTTCCGCCAGTGAGTTCTTTCACGCGCTCTGCGAAGTTCTCCGTTTTGTAATTGATCACCTGCGTGCACCCTGCGTCGAGCGCGAGCTGGGCCTTGTCGGCGCTGCTTACTGTGCCAATCATGTTGACGCCGATCGCGCGCGCCCATTGTGCGGCGATGAGGCCGACGCCACCTGCGGCCGCGTGAAACAAAATCGTGTCGCCGTTTTGCAGCTTCTTCGTTCGATTGAACAAATATTCAACCGTCATCGCGCGCAGGAATCCGGCGGCGATGTGTTGTTCGCTCACGTGTTGCGGCAGCTTCACAAGGAATTTCGCGGCGATGTTCCTTTCGCTCGAATAGCTGCCGAGCGGACCGTCGCAATACACAACGCGATCACCGGGGGCAACTTCAGTGACGCCCTCGCCCACCGCTTCGACGATGCCCGCGCCTTCTTTGCCGATGCCCGACGGCAACGGCATGGGGTAGAGGCCGGTGCGGTGATAGGTGTCGATAAAGTTCACGCCGATCGCGCTATGGCGGACGCGGGCTTCACCCACGCCTGGGAACGGCAGATCGATGGTTTCGTATTTGAGGACGTCGGGCGTACCGGTTTGGTGGAAGCGGATTACGTGGGTCATGTTTGTAGCCTCGGTGCTTTGTATTTGCAGCGATGATTATGACCTGTCATCCCCGCGAAGGCGGGGACCCAGACCGGGAAATCTGAGATGACAAGATGTCGTTGATCGTACTGCTTCGCGGAACAAGAACTTTCATGGTCAAGGGCTAGCAGCGCGACGCCTTGTGGCACGCTCTGGGTCCGCGCCAGAAGGTTTATCCCCGCGTAGGCGGGGACGGGGATGACAGCATGTTGTCGGGCGTTTGTTGCTCTAAGCAGCGTGTGTTTAGTAAGCGAACATCGTTTCGCGCGCAAGCGCGCTCCCACAAGTAGGTGCTACGCAATCGCGCGGTACACGTAGATGCCAACGGCGGTAAGTAGGAGCGAAGCAATCAAATGCAGCGCAGCCAACGCAATGCCACGCAGTATCGCGCCGTTCATCATGAGCGTTGTGACTTCAGCGCTAAACGTGGAAAACGTGGTGAGCGCGCCGAGAAAACCGGTGACGAAGAACATGCGCCATTGCGGCGAGATGTCCGGCTTCGCGGCGAAATACGCGAGCGCGATACCAACAAGCAAGCCGCCGATGGCGTTGGCCGCGAACGTGCCCAACGGGAGCCAGGATTTGCCGTTCAACCACAGCGAAAGACCATAACGTGACCACGCGCCGAGGATGGCGCCGAGAGCGATGGCGGTGAGGGTTGTAATCACAGCGGGCCGTGCGCGAAGGTTTAAGGGCAAAGCGCGGTCAAGCCCGCGCCTACACGACGATGCGAAGCGTCACTTCGCCAGCGCTGCATTCCAAACCGCATCGACGACTTCGCGCTGCGCGCCGCGTTCGCGGTAGAGGCGAACCTCCATCGTGCCCGTCCAGTGGGCGTCACCACAACGCGCAATGCGCTTGGCTTTCACTTCGCGAGCGACCGCGCTCTCGGGCAACCATGCGAGACCGTGGCCTTCCAGCGCCATCACTTTGAGGGCTTCCGACATGTCGTTTTCGTACACGCAATCGAGATGCGCGCGCACCGGCGCTTGCTGAAGAATTAATTCAACCATGCGACCGAGGTACGCCGCCGGTGTGTACGAGAGATAGGGAATTTTTCGCGGTTCGCTGCCCGGCAATGCGAACAGCGCTCGGCCTTCGCTATCGGTCTTCGAAAACGGCGCAATCGTTTCTGTGCCGAGCACGATCATCTCGTAGCGCGAGGCGTCAAGCTGCACCGGCTGATTCGGATGGTGATAGCAGAGCAGCAAATCGCAGTTGCCTTCCACCAAACTCATCACCGCGTCATGCACGTTTACCGCGTTTAACTTGGCCTTCACGCGCCCGAGCTTCTTCGAAAGCGTATTCATCCACAGCGGGAAGAACGTGAGCGACAAGGTATGCGGCGCGGCAAACAAAATCGTGTCCGTCGGCGCGCTTTGCAGGCCACGCGCGATCGCACGTGCGTCCATCGATTGCCGCACGATTTCGGCGGCGCGCTCGCGGAACTGTTCGCCTGCTTTGGTGAGCTTGGTCGGATAACTAGTCCGATCAATCAGCTCGGCACCGAGCCATTGCTCCAGTGCGCGAATCCGACGCGAAAACGCCGGTTGCGTGACGTAACGAAGTTCTGCGGCCCTCGAAAAACTGCCGGTCTCTGCCAGCTGCAGGAAGTCTTCTACCCATTTCAGTTCCATACACGCATTCTAAGACGCTCATGCAGGAACGGAATAACGGAGGAAAAATGAAATAGCCACAAATCACTGCATCCTTTATGAAGTAACGGCTATGCGGCTAAAGCGAACAAAGTCGATTGGTTCTTATTTTTCCTTTTTGCCCGCCTAAATACTGGGCTCGGAGGCGTTTTCTTTTGTTTCTTTAGTCACCTACACATGGACCGAACTGCGCCTAATTCACCTCAGCGTCAGCAGTCGATGCGAGAGATATGTCCACACAAAAACAGCGGCTGCGTTGCTGGTAAGCTCGGCGTGATCGTAGGGCGGCGACACTTCGCAGCAGTCCATGCCAATCCAATTCAAATCGTGCCAGGCCTCAAGCAATGTGAGCACTTGGTTGGTTGTCATCCCGCCCGGCTCAGGCGTCCCAGTGCCAGGCGCGAACGCAGGATCAAGGCAATCAATGTCCAGCGAGAGATACACCGGCGCACTGCCCACCCGAGCACGCACATTGTCAATTACGCCGCTCAACTGGACCGCGTTTTCCCACCCACGCAGCTCGCGCGCGTTAAACACTCGCCCCCCCTGCCGAGTCACGTATTCGCGGGCCTCTTTCTTCCCCGCGGACCGAATCCCGATCTGCGTCACGAGGCGAGGATCCACCAAGCCTTCGGCAATGGCCTCGTAGGTCCATGTGCCGTGGCCCGACGGCTCACCGAAATGATCTCTCCACGTGTCACAGTGCGCGTCGAAATGCACGAGCGCAAGCGGCTTTCCGAAGTGCTTGCGATACGCGCGCAGCAATGGCAGCGTGATGGAATGATCACCGCCGAGCCACAGCATGTGATGCTTCGCTACGAGCGCCATCGCACGAGGGAGAAGCGCCGCACGCATCGCGTCTAGTGAGGTGTTCGGAAGCGCTAAATCTCCGTAATCCACTAGCGTTCCGGGTTGGGCAGCCGTCTCGAAATGTGGGTGGATGCCGTCGCATAGCATGTGGCTCGCACGGCGAATCTGGTACGGACCAAACCGTGCACCCGGGCGATTGGTCACGGAGCCATCCCACGCGATCCCGGCGATCGCAAAGGGCGCAGTCGCTGCGCCTTGGCTCGGTGCGGGTGCGTTGAGAAACCCACCAAACGTTGTATTGGTGTTGAATGCAAAGCTGTCATGCGTCATGCCACGAAGCGTATCTCAGTTCGAAGCTAGCCCGTGATGCAAAGTTGCAATAGCGTTGATCGCTCCGCGATCAATCTAGCGTCTTGACGTTGCGCACGAGTAACAGGCGCACGCAGCGTGACCCACCGTATTGGTAAAAATCCTGGATACGCGACTTCATCGTTCACATACCTATCGATGTCGATACGGTATTCTCGAGTTTATTTCGCAAGCGAAAGTCACGGCTCACCGTGCCTGCTTTGCGCTTGAGTGCGGTGCTCTGGTCCAAAGCGCTTACGGCGTACTGCTGGATAGGAATAACGTGTTCAGTCGCAAACAAACCTACAGTCGTGTCAGGCGATCAATTCGGATTGGGACGAGCGCACAGCCGAACGCTTCAGGATAAGGCGTAGATGCGAGTTGTTTTAGCGCGTCGATTACGCGCGGCGAAGTACGCGTGCAACATCGCTACGATCATGCACATCGAGCTTCGCAAACACTTGTTTCACATGGTAGCCTGCTGTATTCACAGAGACGTCAAGTTTTGCGGCGATCTCCGCGTTGGTATGACCCAGCGCAATCATTAGCGCTACTTCTCTCTGTTGCGGTGATAGCTCGAGCCGCGACGCACCTTCGGTCAAACGAATCGGATCGCTTGCAAGGCGCGAAACAATCAGCGCTTGCGCCGTTCCACCACCCGCTGCATCAAGCGTATGCTGACGAAAAGCAAACCGCCCCCAAGGCGAGTCGATAAGATGTAGAACGTTTGGTGAGCTCCGTGTCGCTTGCACGACGCCTTGGAGGAAGTCTCGGAGCGCGCGTGGTTCTTCGTGCGCGTTCCCGGGTACGATTCGATCACCTCGCGCGAGTCGTACCAGACGTAGCCAATCGGCGTCTGAATAAAGGACTTGACCGCTGGCGTCGAGCACGGCCATCGCCTCCTCTGCTGTCTGTTCCGCCGAAATTTTGGCAGGAGCGAAACTCGATTCTCCGAGCGCTCTCGACATGTAGTGGAGTACATCTCGCAAAGATTGGGAATCCGCCTCATTGAACGGTGGATCATCTGTACTCCGATAGAGGCTTAGTTGGCCGATCGCCTCGCGTTGAGCGCTGCTAGAACGAACAATCCCGTACAGGATGTGCTCGACGCCTAACACCGCGAGGACGTCTTTGTAGTATTCCGTCTGCTTTTCTGTGCTTGAAACCGTTCGCCTAGAGACTGGATCGCTAGCGCAGACACGGGCAAGATATGCCTTCGAGAAAGCGTGCGTGTCGGCGCGATAATGCCGTTCGTAGTAGCGTGACATCGTTTCCGGTGGCAGCATCCGCTCAGCATACATGTTGGTCATGTGGCCTTGGGCGTCGCAATAGAAAAACGCTGCATGGCTGCTGCGAACTAAATGCTTAAGCGCAGAAAGCAGTGGCGGCAGCGCAACCGCCGCTGGCAAGCCCAAGCCCGCAAGCTGCCGAATCGTTAGTCTTGCCGATCCCCGCTCAGCCGTGTTCACCGGACGTCATCCCCGTAACTGAGAACCCGCGAATTAACGCGAGAATCCTGCGGGATCGCCGCCCCTGCCTCGTCGAGCGGGCCAAGCAGGCCAACGCGAAATAATGCCAGCTCGCTTGGCATTTCCCGATTTACGTAGCGGCGTGCGGCAATGGGGGTCGATACGCTCGTGCCGTTTCGGCGACTAACGCTAAGCGATCGATTGCCCGCCGCGAGGACACCAGGCATCGCGAAAGACTCGTCGGCTACATCGTACGCGCTAGGAGATGATCTGTATAGGGAGGCAACTGCTGGATAGCCGACCGACGAATACCGCGAGATAGCCGATCCTCCGCTGGGTGACACATGCAAATCGTGCCTCGATGACAGCGGTGCCGCTACCGCAGCGCCAATCGAGCTGACTGCGGGATTTGCGCTCAGACCACTGGCGCCACCTCGACGCTTCAACGCTGAAGCTTGCGGGTAGGCGGATTGAGGGTCGTGCAAGTGATCCTCGACGAACCGCGCCTGCTGGCCCTTTCGCAACTCGCCAATAACCAGATCGTCGCGTTCAATCCATGCGCGTACGTCAACCGGTGCTTCGGAATTGGTCGAAACCTCGATCGTCCAAACACCCGCCGGCGCGGCCACCGCGGCAAGTCGCGCCTCACGCGCATTGATTTGACAGCGTTCTTGCGCAACTGGCACTGTCACCGATGGCGTAAGTGGGCGTGAGGTGAATTGCGGGTGGTGAGTCGGCGCGATCGCGACCAGCATCGATTGCTGCCCGCTCGAACATTCATCCGGCGGGATACAGTTGCGCACATTCACAACGCAGAGTCCCGGAGACACTTTCGCGCTCTCGGTGCCTGGCCAACCTGGGGCCGTCCATACCGATGCTTGATTTGGCCCAACAGACTCCAGGAAATCGCCACAATTTGGCGGCCTTATACGTACGCTGAACTCATTGAGCCCAGCTGCCCACAGCTCAATAAATGTTTCCATACGGCAGTCGGGGTCAATCGCCACCTGAAATCTGCCCGGTCGCTCAGCGGAAATGTCTTGAGACGCGTGACACGCGGCCTCGTACGCATTTCCAGCAGCAACAAATAGCTTCCATCTGCCTGCGTGTTCCTTCAGCATATGGTTAATTGCCCGATCAAGTCGTGATCGTCCCGTGTGTCCACCACTGAACGAGCCGTAGCTCAAGCAGATCGTGACGCGATCATTCGGCTTAGTGCGCAAACGCACATAAGCAAGCGCATCAAGTACTGCAACATTCATTGACGCGCCCGACGTATCCGCGACGGCGTCTCTCGGGAGCTGTACAAAAATGATTTTTGCATTGCCTGCGCGGTCACGCGGCCCAATGGTTGCAGACGCATTGATCGGGTTTGGCCATCCCGCGGCGAGACTCATTACATGCGTGCCATGTGAACTTCCCTGCCGCATCACGTCGTATACAAGTTCTTCGTACACGCTACTTTCATCAATAACCCCCGTCGAACGGTCTTTGTGTTTCGCTGAGAGTTTGTCAATGTCATCGCTGGTGAGTTCCGCACCGTATACAAATTGGTCAAACTGCCCCTTCACCGGTCGCCAGACGCTGTTTCGCGCGTTTGCCTGTCCAGTTCGACGCCTATCTTGATCCCAGAGAAAGGCCACGCGCGTCTTGCCATCCGGGTGCAGAAAAGCGGGCTGAGCAAATGCACAGCCGTGATCAATCACCACAATAAATTCGTCCCCGATAGACTCTTCAGAACGGTGAGCTTTGTTTTCGAGATAGCTCTTTGGAACTTGTAGCGGCGGAAAATTTGGAGGGGTTGCACCTACATCGAAACCGACCTGCAGTTGCAATTCTGCATCGGTGTAGACAGCACTCCCGATCTCGAAGCTGCCCCACCCCTCAATGCCGCCGTGTCGAAGCGCGTTATCGAAGACGTGCAGGTTATGTTCCCAATTTAGCTCGGCAGTGAAGAATGGATCGGTGGGCAAATAAAGCCCGCAACGCGTGACGCCGTCAAGTGTTGCGGGTACGTCATCGATCGACGCGTCACGTTCGATCAGGAGGCCTACTCGCCTGCGGGTTTTCGTTTGCCTAATCGCCTCGTCTTCTTTTCCAGCTTCCTCACCTGCGACGCACTCAACGCCGTTCGAGACTGGAAAACTGAGTGAGACATACCCGGCACGATCTTGATTTTGTGCAACTAGCCCGCGCAATCGCGTCAAGTCTGCCCAAACGAAATAGGGATCGCGGCCCTCTAGCCTTTTTTTTGCGTTCCACTCAATGTGCAGGTCCGACGCCTCAGTTGCATTTATCGCTTGCCACATGAAAGCCTCGCTTTAGCGCTGATTCGGTTGACATTTAAAACGAATTTCTTTCAACGCCTCTCCGTATAGGAACCTCAGCACTGAACTCTTCTCCACGCAATCAAATAATCGAGCTCGACTCGCGATTTGCTTCTGCCCACCCGCGAACGCTGACCAGTCGGTTGAATACACCGAAGCTGGATCAACTTCGTGCGAGACCTCAAGGCGTTTGCCTTCGAAGTGATGCCGATCTACTGTGGCTGTTGGGTCCATCGCTGCGCGGGCGAAGATCAATTCCGATACGGCTTCGGCGAGCACGTAAGAAGGCAACGCATCAATCGGAAAATGGAGACCCGCCACAACACGATTCTCGGCGACACGGCGAGCGAACCTAAACAACACCCGCTTTACGTTGTCGGTGCGGGACTCCAACGCCTGCGAGAACAACTTTGATGCGATAAGCGCGAATACATAGGCCTCAACTGCATGACCGCTCGGAAAGGTGCTATACGACGGCGTGGTGATGATCGGCTGAACCAGGGGCGACATTTCAACGGGACGCGGAACGTCGAGATGAAACTTAAGCTGCTGCGTCAGGAGCATCGCAAAATTCAGCGATATTGCGAGCAACTCATAAAAGCGCGGAGCGACTTCTGGCGAGATGCCGAGCATCGTAGACCAGTAGGCAAACTGTGGCGGCATTTGGGTGAGTATCTCGCCGATCCGATCGTTACGTTGGCGCGACCACGCGAATACTCGGTCCAGTTCACAGATCTTTCGATCTGAGCGGCCGATAGTGTGCCGCCCAGAAAAAAAGTCGATGGACGGCGCGGAAATTAACACCCACTCAACTGCCGCGCTTGCTGGATTTTCTCTTAGCAGTATCGCGCAAGGACACGGAGCGTTTTGCGATGCACCAACTCTTGGGGCAAACCCGACGCAACTTGTCAATTCCAGTGTGGCGAGGTGGGAGCGCGTGAGCGCATCTCGCTGCCGAAGTTTGTCCATATCGCCAAGCTTGCGAGGCTCGGGCGGCGCACCATCAACGGGTGCCCACACTGATCCAAATCCACGCAAAGCAAGATCATTTGCTTCTGCCGCGCTCACTGTGGCAGCGGTTGTCTGAATCAGGGCCGCAGCAAGTGAACCAGAGTTTGTTAGCGAAAAACCCGCGCTTACAGGACCCGATCCATTGAAGCCATTGAACCCGTTAAATCCGTTGAATCCGTTGAATCCATTGAAGCCGTTAAATCCATTGAAACCATTGAACCCGTTGAAGCCGTTAAAACCATTGAGCATTGCGATCCCCTCGATAAATTGTGAAGCGTCATTCGGTCAGACCCGCCTTGCGGAGCGCATTCGCGCATTTCATTGCCATCGGGCTACCCGCTGAAGGGCTTCGCTGGAGATAGCGCGAAACGGTGAGTGTTGGTTCTGCCACAAGTACACGTTCCAAATAGGCGCAAGCAGCTTTTTGGTCGCCCAACTCAGCGTATGACATCGCCAGGACACGCAGGGTCGAGAGATGAAATCGGTTAGCGCGCAATGAAGCGAGGCCACACTCGACCGCAAGCTTGTAGTCGGCGGCTGCGAACGCGGCGCTTGCCGCCAGGGAATCGAAGTAATAGCGCCACGGATCCAGCGGCGACAATCGACGCGCTTCGGTGGTGTACTTCACAGCAACGTCCCCGTCCCCAATAAATGCGTTGGAAACTCCGCGATGAAGCCAGGCCATCGCATCGCAGTCATCGACCTTGAGGGCGCTTTCAAAATGGCGTTCAGCGACGTCGAACTGACGCTCAAAGTTGGTCGCAACCAGTCCGCGTACGCTGTGTGCCAGGGGCGCTTCAGCATTCAAATCAAGCGCTCGCTCCGCATAGCTTACTGCGATTCTCGATTCAGTTTCAAAGTCGTTGAACCAACTCTGCGTCACGTTAAAAACGCGCCACGCTGCGAGCCATGTGTAGGGAAGTGGATTCTTAGGGTGTCGCTCTGCGAGATGCTCGAAGATTTCTTTTGCTTTCTCAAAATCCACCTTGTGTTGACGGTGGAGAAGCCCCACTCCTGCCAGCAAAAGCCCTTGGCTTTCAATATTGGGTAGCCGCTCGTAGTTCAAGCGGATCAGCTGCTGAGCTGCTGCGAAATCGAGCGCTTTTGCGGCGACCTCCGCAACAGCGACACAATCGGGCTCGAGTAACGCAGCAATCGAAACGTTAAAGCTGCATTGCCAAAGAACTGCCCGCGGCTGACTGCCGTGTAATTGCACATGAAGCACACAAGTGCTAGCGCTGATTGCCATTTGTGAGCTGACGATGTATTCGCATCGCAAAGAATCACGCGCGAGGTCAATCGCATTTGCACGACCAATCAATGCGGACATTGTCTCTTTACTTACAACGCGGAGCGCGAGCGAGCGGGACAGCAGCGATACCAGGGAATTGCAGTAGACCTGCCGCAAGCGCAGATCTCCGCTACCGCCTGCCACGATCTCGGGTGGCAACACAGCGATCCTTGCCCGGAGATCCTCGAACGCTGTGGCGGGCGGCGCGCACACTATCTCATCGGTCGGTCGTACCGCAAACGTTCGTATCGGCAAGCGTTCATGCTTCACGTGGGCGAACCCAAAATCTTCGAATCGTCCGTCGATGCCTTCAGTCAATTGTTCCCGAACACGTTGGACAACTTGTGTCGTACCTGGAAGCGCGAGGGCGGCGACCCGAGCCGCTCGGTTCAACGCGGCTCCAAACAACGCTTCGCCATCGGTGATTACCGCATCTTCGTTGATACCGATTCGGAACTGAATTGGCAAAAGATCCGCGGCAATCCAGCTTTCCTCCTTAGCAAGCGCGTGGCAGCGAATCGCGAAGGCACAGGCATCTCGCGCGCCTGCAAATCGAATCAGCATGCCGTCACCACGCCGCTCGAGCACGCTTCCGCCAAACGAAGCCGCCTCTATGCTGCAGCGTTGAATGAGACCGATGAAACGGCGGACAGCAGTGAGTTCATCTGCTTCGATCAACATCGCCGATTCGACGATGTCAACGAACATAACAGTTGCAGTTTCGACGTGCAGGTCGGCGTCGCCAAACCTCAGCGATTGCGCAATCACAGCTCTAACCCCCAGAGATGCCTCTTGCGAGCATACCGGCGGTTTCTTGTCTTGGAAACACTGTTGAGCCCGCGG
This sequence comes from Betaproteobacteria bacterium, assembly GCA_013298145.1. Taxonomy (GTDB): domain Bacteria; phylum Pseudomonadota; class Gammaproteobacteria; order Burkholderiales; family Casimicrobiaceae; genus Casimicrobium. The sequence continues at coordinate 342,417 of JAAFJO010000003.1, read as the reverse complement.
AAGCAGTGCGGCGCGGGTTTGTGCGGCAAATTTGTGGCGAATAGGCATGCGCACCAGGCGCGCTCGATCACCGCATGCTGACTCGCGCTTCATCGCTTGCTGACATACCCTTCCCCAAAAGCCCATGACACGAAGCGTATGATTCACAGAGCAAGTTTGACCCTACCCAGTCAGGTGGGAAGGCAATGGTGAACGCCGAATCGCCACAAAAAATGCCGCGATTGGCTGTTGCGGGCTAATTTGGAGTGAGCTCGTGACATTCGTCGCGGTGAATTCCGTGTAACTTTCTTGCGAACGTGTCCGAATTGAACCAAGACAGGCAAATAGCGAAGGCGGCAAAATGAAATCGAAAATTGTGATTGTCGCGCTGATCGTGGCCGCGCTCGTTGCGTTTTTCACCTTCGACCTCGGGCGATTTTTAACGCTCGATTACTTTAAGGCGCAGCAAGCAACGCTCGCCGCTCATGTCGCGGCAAATCCGCTGCAAAGCGCGCTCCTCTTTTTCGGCACCTACGTCGCGGTCGCCGCGTTTTCGCTGCCGGGGGCTGCGATTTTGACCCTCGTGGCGGGCGCGATTTTCGGGTTCTGGCAGGGGCTGTTGATCGTTTCGTTCGCCTCGACGATTGGCGCAACGCTTGCGTTTCTCTCGTCGCGGTTCTTGCTGCGAGACTACGTGCAGTCGAAGTTCGGCGAGCGGCTGAAGCCAATTAACGAAGGCGTTGCAAAAGACGGGCCGTTTTATTTATTCGCACTGCGTCTGGTACCCCTCTTCCCGTTCTTCGTGGTGAACCTCGTGATGGGGCTCACGCCGATCAAGACGTTGCCGTTTTATTGGGTAAGTCAGATTGGCATGCTGGCTGGCACCGCCGTGTTTGTGAACGCGGGAACGCAGCTTGCGCAAATCACGTCGCTCAAGGGCATCTTGTCGCCGGCCATCCTCGGCTCTTTTGCGCTGTTGGGTATTTTCCCGATCATTGCGAAGAAAGTGCTCGACTGGCTACAAGGTCGTAAGGTCTACGCGAAGTGGGCTCACTTGAAACCAAAGTCGTTCGACAACAACGTCGTGGTGATCGGCGCTGGATCAGCAGGACTTTTCACGTCCTATATAGCTGCGGCAGTGAAGGCGAAAGTCACATTAGTCGAAAAACACAAAATGGGCGGTGATTGCCTTAATACAGGCTGTGTCCCATCGAAAGCGCTGATTAGGTCTGCGAAGCTCTTGTCGCACATGTCACGCGCTAAAGAATTCGGGTTTGAGAGCGCAAGCGCAACGTGGAATTTCGGTCAGGTGATGGATCGCGTGCATCGCGTGATCGGCGAGATCGAGCCGCATGATTCGATCGAACGCTACACCTCACTCGGCGTTGATTGCGTGACGGGTAGCGCGACGATTACCTCGCCGTGGACAGTTGACGTCGTGCTCGAAGACGGCTCGAAGAAAACGCTAACGACAAAAAACATCGTGATCGCTTCGGGCGCGCGCCCGTTTGTGCCGCCGATTCCAGGGTTGAAAGAAGCCGGTTACTTGACGAGCGATACCGTTTGGAATTTGCGCGAACTGCCGAAGCGTTTGGTGGTGTTAGGTGGCGGACCGATTGGCTCTGAGCTTACGCAATGCTTTGCGCGCTTCGGAGCGAAAGTGTCGCAAGTCGAAATGATGCCACGCATTCTGATTCGCGAAGACCCGGAAGTTTCGGACATCGTTACCAAGCGCTTCAAAGAAGAAGGCGTCGCTGTGCTCACGGGGCATAAAGCGAAGCAAGTCATCGTTGAGAACGGCGAGAAGATCCTGATTTGCGAATTTGAAGGCAAAGATGTTCGCATCGCCTTCGACGAAATCCTCGTCGCCGTCGGCCGCACCGCGAACGTCACGGGCTTCGGTCTGGAAGAGCTCGGCATTCCCACGCGTCAGAATAAAACGATTGAGACGAACGACTATTTGCAAACGATTTTCCCGAACATCTTTGCTTGTGGCGACGTGGCAGGTCCGTATCAATTCACGCACACCGCCGCACATCAAGCGTGGTTCGCGGCGGTGAACGCCCTCTTCGGTCGCTTCAAGAAATTTAAAGCGGATTACCGCGTGATCCCGTGGGCGACGTTTACCGATCCGGAAGTGGCGCGCGTGGGCCTATCGGAATCAGAAGCCAAAGAGAAAAACATTCCGCATGAAGTAACGGTGTACGGTATCGACGATCTTGATCGCGCGATTGCCGATAGCGAAGCGCATGGCTTTGTAAAAGTTATCACCATACCTGGCAAAGACACGATTCTGGGCGCAACCATTGTTGGCGATCACGCGGGCGACATCTTGGTCGAGTATGTGACCGCAATGAAGTACGGGATCGGGCTCAACAAGATTCTCGGCACGATTCATACATACCCGACGCTCGGGGAGGCAAACAAATTTGCTGCAGGCGTTTGGAAGCGTAACCATCAACCCACGAAACTCCTCGAATGGGTCAAGAAATTCCACGCTTGGGAGCGTTCATAATGAATTATTTTCTGAAGTTTCTCGCATTATTCGCTGCATTCACATCTGCGACTGTTTTCGCGCAGTTTGATCACGCTCACCGCGCGTGGGATGAACTCCTTAAGAAGCATGTCACCTACATTTCCAATGGCAATGCGTCGCAAGTCTCATACCGCGGATTCGCACAAGATCGCGCGCTCTTGAAGCAGTACCTAGATTCGGCCGCTGCCGTTCCCGAAGCAAACTACAACGCGTGGAATAAACCGCAGCAGCTTGCGTTTCTGATCAACGTCTATAACGCGGCGACGATTGAACTCATCCTCACAAAATATCCGAACTTGAAATCAATTCGGGAGCTTGGCGGTACGTTCACGAAGCCGTGGTCGATCAAGTTCGTCAAGCTCTTCGGGCGCGAGCTCACACTTGATAACGTTGAACACGACATGATCCGCGCGGAGGGCGTCTTCAATGATCCGCGTATTCACGTGGCCGTCGTCTGCGCTTCGATCGGCTGTCCGATGTTGCGAAACGAGTCGTTCACCGCTGAGAAACTAGATAGTCAGCTCGACGATGGCATGCGCCGCTTCTTCTCGGATCGCTCGCGCAATCGCTACAACGCGGAAACGAAGAAACTTGAAGTGAGCAAGATTTTCGATTGGTATAAGAAAGACTTCACCAAAGGGCACAAAGGGTTCAATTCGCTTGAAACTACGCTCGCGAAATACGCTGATGCTCTAACGGACGACGCCGCTGTTCGAAGTGAAATTCGTTCGGGCAAGCTAGCGATCGCCTATCTTGATTATGACTGGAATCTGAACGATCGCAGGTAGCGATTTGGATTCGCGCAGGTGACGTCACACAGGGTAGCGCATCCCAAGCGGGCGTTCGTGAGATGATTTCGTCATGCAGAGAAAAGCTTCTTTCGTGTGGGTGGCAATTATTGTCGGTGCTTCGTTGCCAACCTCGCGCTTGTTTGCGTCCGAGGGAGGGCCAAACGTTCCCGGTTCAGCGCCCGGCGCTGCAAACACCGCGACGCTTTTATCAACGCAACCGCCAAAGTTTACGAGCGCCGTTATCCCCCTCTTTTCATCCGTCAAGCCGGGTGCGGAACTCTCCGCGTGGACGTTTCAGCCTCTGCGCGGTGTTCGAAAAACAACTCAATACGCGGCAGTCATGGACGCCGAAACACAACGCGTCGTCGTGGAGGCGAAAGCGCAGAGCGCTGCGGCAGCGCTCGGCATTCGCCTGGATGTGGACACAAAGCAGATGCATCAACTGCGCTGGCAGTGGAAAGTAGGCAACTTGATCGAATCCAGCGATCCGCGCACAAAAGATGGCGATGACTATGTAGCGCGTGTTTACGTCACCTTCGCTAGCGATCCAGCGCGTTCCACGTTCCGTGAGCGCGCAGAAAACGCGGTGTTTAAATCACTTTATGGCGAGATTCCGCCTCGCGCAGCGCTCGCTTATGTCTTCACCCACAAAGCGAAGTTGAATGAGGTCATCGCGAGCCCGTTCACGGCGCGTGTAAAGAAAATCGTGGTCGATGCAGATCCGGCATCTGTCGGAAAGTGGAGGAACTTCGAGCGCGACGTTTATTCGGATTACAAGCGTGCGTTCGGCGACGAACCGACACGTATCTCTGGAATCGCAATCATGGTTGACACAGACAACACCGGTGAAACCGCGTCGGCCAGATTTGGCGACATCAGCCTCACCGAAAAATAACAACAACTTCACGCTGGCCAAACTTCAAGCAGGGCCGAAGCATCAAAACAGCTTATTTCGACAAATTATTTTTACGAAAGCTAGCCCATATTGAATTGGGGCTAGCACGTGATAGCTGATCTATTTGCCAGCGTGTGCCGCCGCCGCTGTGTTGGTCATCCGTGCGGCATCGCGATTGAGCCCACTCAGAATCGCTTTGAACGATGCAGTAACGATGTTTGAGTCCATGCCGACGCCATGCAGCGTTGGGCCGTCCCCTACACGCATTTCGATGTAGGTGATCGCCGTTGCGTTTGCGCCTTGACCGATGGAGTGCTCGTGGTAATCCATCACCTTCACTGGCGCGTGAATTTCCTCGGCAATCGCCGCCACAAACGCATCGATCGGCCCATTGCCAATGCCCTTTGCACTGTGCTTCGCCCCATACACGCTCACGTCGGTCGACACCTCCACCGCCTCAGGCTTCGACGAATCCTCAGCGAGTTTGTGCGCAATGTATTTGTAGGGCATGCCGCGCGAAAGGTATTCGCTATCGAAGATGTTCCAGATGTCATCCGCAGTCATTTCTTTGCCTGTGGTGTCCATCACCTGCTGAACGACTTGCGAAAACTCGATTTGCATGCGGCGCGGCAGGTCTACACCGTATTCGCTTTGCAGAAGATAGCTGATGCCACCCTTGCCCGATTGCGAATTCACGCGAATGATTGCCTCATAACTGCGGCCCACATCCATCGGGTCAATTGGCAGGTAGGGCATATCCCAAATCGTGTGTGGATTTTTTGCAACCTGCTGCTCGCGGTTTGCAAACGCTTTTTTGATCGCGTCTTGGTGAGAGCCTGAGAAGCTCGTGTAAACCAAGTCCCCCGCATACGGATGGCGCGGATGCACAGGAATTTGGTTGCAGTACTCCACCGTTCTCTTGATCTCGTCAATGTCGCTGAAATCAAGGTTAGGATGCAATCCCTGCGAATACATATTGAGCGCGAGGTTCACGATATCAACGTTACCCGTGCGCTCACCGTTGCCAAACAAGCAGCCTTCTACGCGGTCCGCACCCGCCATCAACGCAAGCTCGGCCGCAGCGGTTCCCGTGCCGCGATCATTGTGCGGGTGGAGCGAAATGAGGATGGCCTCGCGATGCTTCACATTGCGCGCGATCCACTCAATCTGATCCGCGTAGCAATTGGGCGTCACGTTCTCTACAGTCGTGGGCAAATTGATGATGACCTTGTTATCCGCTGTCGCGCCAAACTCATCGACCACCGTATCGATCACGCGCTTAACAAAATCCATCTCAGTGTTCGAAAACATCTCCGGCGAAAACTCGAAGCGCCAGGCGGTTTCCGGGTGCTGCTTCATCAGCGCCTTTACCTGACGCACATGTGGAATCGTCATTTGCGCGATCACTTCGTCTTGCGACAATCCAAACACGACGTTTCGCATGACAGGCGCGGTGGCGTGATAAAGATGAAAGATCGCGCGCTTTGCGCCCTTCAGCGATTCGAAAGTCTTCTCGATAAACGCCTCACGTGCAGGTGAAAGCACCTGGATCCATACATCATCAGGGATTTGCTTCTGCTCGATCAAGAAGCGCACGAAATCAAAATCGGTTTGCGAAGCAGACGGAAACCCCACTTCGATTTCTTTGATCCCAACTCGTACGTTCAGCGCAAACATTTTCTTTTTGCGCTCTACATCCATCGGCTCAATCAGCGACTGGTTGCCATCGCGCAAATCCGTGGCGAGCCAGATCGGCGGTTTGGTGATCGTTTTATTTGGCCACGTGCGATCAGCAAACGCAAAGGGTTTGTACGCAGCATACTTTTCAGAGGGATTGTTCAACATTGGCATCGTGATGCACCTTCAATGACAGTCAAGTGAGACGTCAGGCTTCGCTTGGAGCTTCTCGTTCGAGCAACACGCGCGAGAGGCGTGAATCTGACGGGCTCGAACGGATTGAGGGATTGGCTGCGAGTACTGCTAGCGCAGACTTAGGCAGGCAGTCGCTAGCAGCAGGTTTAGAAGCGAGCGGCGCACCGCGAGCGCCAGATTGCGCAGCGTAAGCGGAATCAGCGAACCACCGCCGAGTGCGGTGATCGCGAACATGCTTTGTTGAGGCTGCACTAACGTCATCTTCGAACTATATCGCGGATTGTTGCGTCGCGCAAACCGAGCCCGCGTGGAATGGCGGTTGCGTCGGCTAGCGCTTCGTGTCGCTGCTTTGGCCAGCGGTCGGTGGCGAAAGCGGTTTGCCAGTGAATGCGTGATAGCCCCACACAATGTAGCCGGACGCCAGATAGCACACGAATAGCGCGAACAGCGCGATCGCGGGCTCCGCAACGGCAACGCCAATCCCGAACGCGATGGCCGCCAGCGCAGTAAACGACACGGCCCGCTTACTCATAGATTTAAAGCTGTAAAACTTCGCGGTGGTGACCATCGAGATACCCGCCGCAAGCGTCACCACGAGCGCCCACCAGGCTACGGTTTTGCCATCAATTCCATGATCGTCGATGAGCCATACAAATCCGGCGACTAACGCCGCCGCGGCGGGTGAGGGCAGGCCATTGAAGTAACGCTTATCGATCGTGCCAATCTGCACATTAAAACGCGCTAAACGCAACGCCGCGCACGCCGCATAAACAAATGCCACGGCCATCGCCAAACGATTCGATGGCAACGTACGCAAACTCCATTCGTAAACGATGAGCGCAGGCGCTGCGCCGAAGGACACCATGTCCGCGAGCGAATCCAGCTCAGCGCCAAATGCCGTTTGCGTGCCCGTCATGCGTGCAACACGGCCGTCCAACGAATCCATGATCATCGCCGCGAAAATCGACATTGCGGCATAGTCAAAGCGCAGATTCATCGCCTGCACGATACCGAAGAACCCAAAAAACAAACAGCCGAGCGTGAAGAGACTTGGGATAGCGTACATGCCGCGACGGCGGAGTTTCAGCTTTTGCGCCGCGCGCGCCTCACGCACGGCGTCTTTGCCGTCATCAAGTTCGACGAACGGCGGTTCGGTGGGATTTGGATCGTTTGCCAATGCTCGCTCAGCGAAATTTCAAAAACAATCTCTAGTTTACGCTTGGCAAACAAACTGTCACTAAATACACGACGGCAGCGCCGACTATTTCAATGCGTCACCACTTCCTGCTTGACCCTAACGTCGTTTTCCTCAATCACGGCTCATTTGGCGCTTGCCCACAAGTCGTGATAGCTGCGCAGCAAGCGTGGCAGCTCGAAATGGAGAGAAATCCCGTTGAATTTCTGAGCCGACGTGCAGTTAACTTGCTCTATCGAGCGAGGAGCACGCTCGCCAGCGCGCTTGGCGCATGTGCGGACGATCTGATGTTTGTCACCAATGCGACCACGGGCGTCAATATGGTTGCTCAGTCGCTCGCGCTTGAACCTGGAGATGAAGTCCTCACCACTGATCTTGAGTATGGCGCTTGCGATGCGGTCTTTGCTCGGGCTTGCGCGCCACATGGAGCAATTTATCGGCGCGTTCCGATCAACCTGCCATATCGTCAGGCGCAGGTGATCGAACGACTCATCGCCGCAATCACGCCGCGCACTCGCATGATTTTTTTGAGCCACATTACATCAACCACCGCGCTCATTCTTCCCGTCGCTGAAATTTGTGCCGCAGCCCGCGCGCGCGGAATTCTTACGCTGATCGATGGCGCGCACGCACCTGGACAAATCGCTGTTGATCTCGCCACTATCGGCGCAGATTTCTACACAGGTAATTGCCACAAGTGGCAATGCGCGCCGAAAGGCTCGGCTTTTTTGCATTCGCGCCCGGAACACCACGCCTCGCTCGATGCAACCGTTATCAGCTGGGGCTATGTAGACGGTATCGCCGAACACCCCGAAGCGAAGGTATTTTTAGGAAGCACCGAATTTGAGCGAAGGATGCAGTGGCAAGGCACAAGAGACTACTCCGCATGGCTCGCAGTTGAAGCGGCGCTCCAATTTCAAGCAGATCACGCGTGGGAAAACGTTCGGGCTAACTGCCACGTACTTGCGCGACATGCGCACGACACACTCACGCAACGCACGGGTCTCCCACCAATCGCAATAGACGCCGACTGGGCGCAAATGGTATGTATTCCCGTGCCAAACACCGATGCGCTACGGCTGCGGCAGCGCCTCTTTGAAGAAAGCGGCATCGAAATCGCGGTCACGACCCATCGCGACCAAGTGTTTGTGCGTCTCTCAGTGCAGGGATACAACACCGAGGCCGACATAGAGCGCTTGCTTTCTGCGCCTGCGCTTGCGTGAGAGGCAACGAGAGCCTCGCGCATTGCCGATTTCGTGACTAACGCATCACGTTTTGAAACTACACGCGCAGCGCGAAAGTACGTGTTTCGATCATCTTGATCTTGTCTTGACACACCGTCAATAAGGTACGGCCTCTGATTCAATCCCGGAGTGTCAAGATGAAATACAGAAGAGCGCGCATCGCCATAGGAATCCTCATAATCTTGGCCGCGATTGCGGCAGGTGTCTGGCATTTCCTGTGGCTCAAGCCCTATACCGTCACCCCCGCTGAGCTCCAGGCGCGCTATGCCCACAAAGAAGAGTTCACGCCCGGAAACGAGCACTCCGTCAACTTCCGAATGCGCGGCTTCGATGGCGAATTGTTTGAAGGCCGCATCGTGTATCCCAGCGATCCGACGCAGGCGGCGCAGCCCTTCCCCGTGCTAGTTGGCTTGCATGCGATGGGCCGCAGCCACATGCGCTGGTGGCAAGCAGAACTGAACGGTAGACCCACGTTCGAACAAACGCATCGCATCACCGAGATGGCCTTGAAGCAAGGCTATGCGGTCGTGGCCATTGATGCGCGCTTACACGGTCAGCGTCGGCCACTCGGCCAGCCGCACCCTGCAAAAGGCATTTTGCGCGACATCCACTGGCTAGGAAAGCGCCAACCCTACGAGCAGATGATCATCGACACCGTACGCGATCATCGCGTGTTGCTTGACTGGCTAGTGAAACAACCGCACTTGGACGCTAAACGCATCCTAGCGACGGGCTACAGCATGGGCGCACATTGCGCACTGCTGCTGGCTGGGCTCGATGAGCGAGTGCGCACGGTCGCCGCGATGGTGCCCCCACATCTGGGCAATAACGTCGCAGCCGTCTCGCCAAGTAATTTTTTGACGGGGCTTCAAGGCAAACGCGTTTGGCTACTAACGGCAGACGAGGACGATCACGCCAGCGCAAAACAAAACCAAGCCCTCTTCGACGCGCTTCCCGGACAGGACAAAAAGCACCTGCGCTTCGTGTCTGGTCATCAATTACCCGAGGGGTACTACGAGCAGTTGGCAGAGTGGTTAAAGGGCTAGCGTTACCGTAGACAGCGCCTTGCAGGAGAAGCTGACACCACTCCACCTTACTCGCAGAAGCCGGCTCGGAGCTGCGGATGAACCTCGGGCGCTTTTATGTGGCGCGTCCATTGCGGCCGAACGTCCGCAAGCGAAGCGATCACTTGAGATCGCGAGCGCGGATGCGCGAGCGATGTTCCTTGCAAACTAAAGCGCCGCCAGCCCGCGCAACACACGCGGGTGTTGCTCCGCAACGCGCAACAACGTTTGCGCCGCTCCCGTCGGCTCACGGCGCCCCTGCTCCCAATCTTGCAACGTGCGCACCGACACGCCGAGCAGTTTGGCGAATTCCGCTTGTGTCAAACCAACACGGGTTCGCGCTTCCGAAGCTCGCGTGACAGATACGACCGTTTTTCGCGCAGCGCGCCCCGTCTTCATCTCCTGCACCGACTTCAATAAATCGGCTTGAAACTGTTTCATTTCGGGATCAAGTTTCGTCTTCGCCATCATCAGTCTCCCAAGGCCGCGGCCTTCAATTGCTTAAGAAATGCAATCGGTAAGTTATCGAATTTCGCTTTGCTGTAAACGATCAACAACCAAATCTCGCCATCTTCAAGCACATTGAAATAAATGATTCGCGCGCCACCGCGCTTTCCAGTGCCTTGACGTGTGTAGCGTACTTTGCGCAACCCGCCCGTGCCCGGAATCACGTCACCAGACAACGGATTGTTGGCAATCCAAGTCACGAATTCGGAGCGCTCTTCATCCGTCCAAACCGATGCGGCGTATCGAATGAAAGTGTCAGTTTTCGCGACGGTCAACATCAATCAATTGTACGGCATTGCCGTAATTTAAATCGAAACCGAGTGAATGTCGCATCAACTAGAAAATCGCGCTCGCGCAGGCGCGAGCGATGTGGGTTGCCTCGGCTTGCTCGGGATGATCCTTCGTCAGGCTCAGGGCACGCTCGCCATGGGGTTTCACGTGTGCGCCCATATCCAGACATCCGCGTGCGCATGCAGTCGGAAGTGTGCGAGCGCGCGAACAACTCATGGGCGACGTGCAGTCATGGGTTGAGGTCATATCAGCGCGATTCGCCGTCTGCAGATTTAATAGGGGCGTCGATGAATTTTGTGTGGTTATTGAAAACAACGTAAATCATCGTGTAGCTTCACGAACGCAGGGTTCTGTTCTTTAGCTCAGCCTAGCGGGCTTGGATAGGAGTGGCTACCGCGCTCGCCTAAACCATTCAATCCAAGCGCTCGCAATCGCTAGCGCCAAAGCGCTTCCAACAACAAATGACGTTAACATATGGCCGCCGATAGCTGCTCCCAAGTTACCTGTAATGTGTGCGTAAAGATCCACTCCAGGTAGCGCATACGCGGCACACACCGTGCTGTTTTTCAGAATCCCGCTCTCAGCTAGAAAAGTCGGCGATAGGGCACTCAACACAATACCTGCTCCAGCTACTATGGCAATTGCTAACAGCAAAGCAGACTGTACTAGCAGGGTCGGTGAGTTAACTGTGGCACTAGTTTTGAGTCCGTGAAAAGCTGGCAAAGTGATCGCGACCACCAACACGACGGCGACTATCAGTAGTAACCATCGAACAAACCTCCTCATCAAGCTCTCCCCCACGATCCATAGCGTTGCCGACAAGCGACGTCCGGCAAGGGTCCGTCAGGATCAGTCGGATACTTATCGTTACATCTCACGGCGCAAGCGCTACCGCCGGAGCGAAAGTAGCCTCCAACTGTGGAGCAGCACCCCAAACACGAGACTAAACTGACACTGGTGTCAGCGCACGTACATCCACCAAAAACCTTTTCAACTAGCCAGTGACATTTGGTCGAAGGAGGTAACTTCGGAGGTACTTTGGGTGGCTCAGGGCACGGCACTGGTCCACTCGGCGACGGGCACATAGGCACCGTGCAATTTCCATCACGGCAATTTGGCGGTTTCTCCGCCGTGAGCCCTGTGACATCTCGGTAATGTATCGGATTGGCTTTCGTATACCCAAAGGTGTTTATTCCACCACCTAGCCCGATAGGGTCACTCTTCAAATACCGCCCAACTGATGAATCGTAATCCCTGAAGTAGTTGTAATACTTCGCAGATTCCCCATCCGCAAGCTGCCCCGGGAATCTCAAGTTCTGTTTGAACGACCCCGCCTGTTGCACCGTTGCCGTCCCGCTAATGATCTGCGGATTCTCAATCGGCTTTGAATTGTCTAGACTCGTTCCAAACGGATCAGAATCCCAACGCCATACGGCCTTGTTTACCGCACCAGGAGAACTCGCCGTCGCGCTACTCGGCGCATTCGCTCCCGTCGCAATGGTTGAACGCGTCACCGTTCGCGGCGTGCCCAGATGATCGGCGTGAACGTAGAAGATTTCAACATTCACACGATTCGTCGTTGAGTTATTCCCAACGTTGTTCGCATTCGCCGCCGTTGCACCATTGCTCGGGTTACCCGTCGTTGTTCCGCTTTGTCCGAGCGGCGTTCCCGCGTTTGCGCCTTTCGGTCTGAGCGTTGCAATCGGTAGGTCGTTGAAGTACACCGTTTCGCTGATAAGTTTTCCATCTGGCGCGTACTCGCCAATCAAGCGTCCTTGCTCGTCGTAAACGTATCTCGCGTTGAAATTGATCGTTCGCGCAAGCGGTGACAAACCCGTTGCCGCATCAATCGTGAGGCTTGAGTTGAAGGCGTAAAGCCCTGCGCCCGTCTTCTGAACTCGTTGTCCGAGTGCGTTGATTTTGTAACTCACAAAGTCCGCCGCGTTCGCGCCAATCTGCGCCCGGCTCAGTCGGTTCTTCGCGTCATACGTGTAGGCGAGCGCTTGCGTGGTGCCGGTGGGGTTCATTTGCCCTGTGGCGGGATTCATCGTTGCAAGGGCTGCGCTCTCGGTGAGCGTGTTGCCGCTGGCGATTGCGTCAAAAACAGTGCGGGGCACTGTTTTTGACGCAATCGGTCTGGAATGAGTTCTGCGCGAACAGCGCGGTAGCAAGTTCCTTCGCATGATGGACGAAGCGCGGGTGTTGTTATGAACCAAGTTCATTGCAACGTGAAATCCGTGAAGCACGCAGCAAAGCGAAGTGCGATCACTTGAGATCGCGAGCGCGGATGCGCGAGCGATGTTCCTTGCAAACTAAAGCGCCGCCAGCCCGCGCAACACACGCGGGTGTTGCTCCGCAACGCGCAACAACGTTTGCGCCGCTCCCGTCGGCTCACGGCGCCCCTGCTCCCAATCTTGCAACGTGCGCACCGACACGCCGAGCAGTTTGGCGAATTCCGCTTGTGTCAAACCAACACGGGTTCGCGCTTCCGAAGCTCGCGTGACAGATACGACCGTTTTTCGCGCAGCGCGCCCCGTCTTCATCTCCTGCACCGACTTCAATAAATCGGCTTGAAACTGTTTCATTTCGGGATCAAGTTTCGTCTTCGCCATCATCAGTCTCCCAAGGCCGCGGCCTTCAATTGCTTAAGAAATGCAATCGGTAAGTTATCGAATTTCGCTTTGCTGTAAACGATCAACAACCAAATCTCGCCATCTTCAAGCACATTGAAATAAATGATTCGCGCGCCACCGCGCTTTCCAGTGCCTTGACGTGTGTAGCGTACTTTGCGCAACCCGCCCGTGCCCGGAATCACGTCACCAGACAACGGATTGTTGGCAATCCAAGTCACGAATTCGGAGCGCTCTTCATCCGTCCAAACCGATGCGGCGTATCGAATGAAAGTGTCAGTTTCCGCGACGGTCAACATCAATCAATTGTACGGCATTGCCGTAATTTAAATCGAAACCGAGTGAATGTCGCATCGACTAGAAAATCGCGCTCGCGACGGCGCGAGCGATGTGGGTTGCCTCGGCTTGCAGGGAATGATCCTTCGTCAGGCTCAGGACAAGCTCACGATGCGGTTTCACGTGTACGCGCGCACGTGCGCATGCAAACGGGAGTTTGCGAGCACGCGAACACCTCATGTGCGCGACGCGGGATTGTGGGTTGAGGTTATGTCAGCGCAATTCGCCATCTGACGATTTAATGAGGGCATCGACGAAATCAGTGTAATTGTTGAAATAAACGCAAATCATCGTGTAGCCCGACGAACGCTGGGTTTAGTTCCTCAAGCCAGACTAGCGCACTGACTCCTCATCCCGTTCAATCAACACGCGGGCGAGGAAGTAGCTGTCTACCATCTTCTGCGAGAAGGACATAGCCTTTGTCCGCTAAGTGGATGGTTACAAGAGCGTTGTGCAAACTCTGAATCCCGGCAATCGCAAAACGAAGACCGTCAATTTCTTGCGTGTGCGTCGGATCGAGTTCACCTTTCTCGACGACATCCGCCATAAGGAGACCCTCTAGAGGCGCATATCTTCCGATCGCTTGCCTCGCGATTTGTTCCAACGCTTTTTCCGACATGCCCTCCGCGTACATGCGCCCAAAACCTGCGTCAGTTGGTCCGTCGTGAACGACAAAAAAGGTAATGACAGGTTCTTTAACATCCGAGCTAGAAACAAGACGTTCGAGTTGCGCTCTTGCGCCTTCCGCCAATACGATGTTTTTCAGGTAATTCATGGCGCCATCCATCGGGGGCATTTGTACGGAGGATACCAACGTTCTACTATGCGACTGAAATACTGCTCAGCTGGACCGCAAGTGTTTGGCGGTCCACATTTGTAAACACAGAGCCGCGTGTTTACCGGTGGTAGTGGCGAAATCACCCGCCAGCCTAAAGAAATGTCTGCAACAAGACCGCATCTACCACTTCCGTCAATTCCGCCGCCTCCGTCGCTGGGCTCGAACAATCCCAACGGATCTGTAAAGTGTCCTGGTTGATTTTTTACGTAAGCAAATGAGTTAATGCCGCCCGCTAATCCAATCGGATCACTAGTCGAGTACCGCCCGATTGACGAATCGTAATCCCTGAAGTAGTTGTAATACTTCGCCGACTCACCATCCGCAAGCTGCCCCGGAAACCGCAAGTTCTGTTTGAACGTCCCCGCCTGTTGCACGGTTTGCGTCCCCGTGATGATCTGCGGATTCTCAGTCGGCTTTGAATTGTCGAGACTCGTTCCAAACGGATCAGAATCCCAACGCCACACCGCTTTGTAAATCGTGCCAATAGAGGTCACCGTCGCAGTACACGGCGCATTCGCTCCTGCCGCTGTTGCTCGGGTTGCCATCCCGCGCGCCTAAGACGCCACGCAGCGTTCCAGCATTCATGCGTTTTGCTCGGAGTGTCGAAATGAAAGAGACAGCCAGTTGACCGCGTTCGGAGACCTACACCCACCTCGACCGTGCAGCAAACGTCAGCGGCGTAAGCATCTCGCCCTCTTTCTCCCGTTTCGCGATAAGTGTCTCTTTGGCTTTGCGTAGCGTCTCCTGCAGCTCGGGGCCGAGCTTTAGCGCGACGGAGACGGATAGTGCGTCGACTAGGGCGAGTTGGGCTAAGCGGCCGACCATGGGGGAATAGACGTCCGGGTCTTCTTCGACGTCGACGGCGAGTGCGATGTCGGCTAGTTTTGCTAGGAGCGATGCGCGCGCGGTGACGGCGATCACGGTGGCGCCTGCGCGTTGTGCGAGTTCACAGGTTTGGATCATGTCGCGCGTGCGGCCGGTGCGAGAGATGGCCACCACGACGTCTTCGCTGGTGAGAAGCGCTGCGGATTGCACTTGCCAATGGGGATCGTTATAGGCAACCGTGTGCATGCCCATCAAGAAAAATTTGTGTTGCGCATCGAGCGCGACAATGCCTGAGTTGCCGACGCCGTAAAACTCGATTCTTCGGGCGCGTGCAAGCGCATCGGTTGCGCGCTCGAAGAGTTTGGGGTCGACTTGATTGCGAATCGAAATGAGTGTGGCGATCGAGCGATCAAACACTTTCGCGATGACTTCGGGCGCTGCGTCTTGCGGCGATACATCGGTGTGCACATAGGGCACGCCCGTGGCGAGGCTTTTCGCGAGCGCTACCTTGAACGCTTTGAACCCCGTGAAGCCAAGCCCCTGACAAAAGCGGGCGATCGTGGGATCGGTGACGCCAACGGCCTCGGCAAGCTCGGCGATTGCCATGTGCGCTACACGGTTTGGCTGGCCCAACACAAAGCTCGCAACGCGCTGCTCGCTCGGACGGAGATTGAGCCGTACTGCAGTGATGCGCGATAAGAGCGCATCGCCCTCGTGCGAGCTTTCTTTCGTTTCGACCACCTTGATTTTGGCGGGACTCTTCATCGCGATCCTCCTTAGATTTATGTGTGATTAGCGCGCGTGGCTAAACACTGGTTTCTTCGTGCCAAGCCGTGCCCTCTTTCGCAGTGAGCCGGCTTGCGGCTGGGGGGCCCCATGTGCCCGCGGTATAGCCGATGGGCGCAATCGCGTCATGCTGCCAATGATCGAGCACGGGCTGCACCCAGCGCCACGCGGCATCCGCTTCGTCGTTACGCATAAATAGCGTAGGGTTGCCGCGCAAGACGTCGAGGAGCAAGCGCTCGTAGGCATCTTGTCGACGCTCGCGGAAGAAATCTTTGAAATCGAGATCAAGATGGACTTCGCGCACGCGCATGCCATCGCCTGGGGCTTTCGCCATCGTGTAGAGGCGCACGTTTTCATCGGGCTGCAGCGTGATCACCATACGATTGGGATTGAGCGCACCCGGAAAGATTGAATGCGGTGGCGCTTTGAAGTTGATCACTACTTCCGCGCGGCGCTCTGCCATGCGCTTGCCAGTGCGCAAAAAGAAGGGCACACCGGCCCAGCGCCAGTTCGCGATTTCTGCGCGCAGCGCGACGTAAGTCTCGGTGATCGAATCCTTCGGCACGCCCTCTTCGCTCGCATAGGCGGGCACGCTTTGGCCAGCTAGCGTTCCGCCGCGATATTGGCCGCGCACAATGTGTTCACGAAGCGACTCAGCAGTCCAAGGCTTCAAGCTGCGCACCACCTGCAATTTCTCATCGCGAACGGCATCCGGATCAAGGCTCGACGGTGGCTCCATCGCAACGATGCAAAGCAGGTTGAGCATGTGGTTTTGCACCATGTCACGGAATGCGCCTGTGTTGTCGTAAAACTCGCCACGCGTTTCAACGCCCACAGTTTCTGCGATGGTGATTTGCACATCGCGCACCCAGGTGCGATTCCATAACGGCTCAAGCAACGTGTTACCAAACCGTAGCGCTAACAAGTTTTGTACGGTCTCTTTGCCGAGGTAGTGGTCGATTCGATACACCTGCGATTCCGCAAATGCTTTGAGCACTACTTCGTTAATTTCACGCGAACTTTTGAGATCGCGACCGAGCGGCTTTTCGAGCACGATTCGCGTTTCCGGCGTGTTCAAGCCCGCTGCTTGTAGGCCGCCAATGATTGCAGGGAAGAGCGACGGGCCGACGGAGAGATAGAACACCGTATGGCTTACACGCTCGTCGAGCGAACGTTTCATCTGCGCATACTGCGCGTGGTTATTCACATCAAGGGGGAAATACGTGAGTCGCGCAAGAAACCTGGTCACCAGCGCTTCATCGTATTTCTCGGGCAAAAAGCGCTTTAACGCTTCGCTCACCTTTGCGCGAAACTGTGCGTCGTCAAGTTGTTGACGTGCGGCTGCGATGATGCGGCCGCCTGCGTGCAAGTTGCCGTCGGTTTCAGCGAGGTAGAGCGCGGGATAGAGTTTGCGCAGCGCGAGATCGCCTGTGCCGCCAAAAATTACGAGGTCAAACGTTTCGTTCATGATTTATTTTTGAAGAATTCATCGCAATCGTAGCAGCGTTTCGCCAAATCTGTAGTAAAACCACAAAGAAAACACTAAAAAACTAGCTTTCGATACTTTGCGCGCATTGATACAGGGCGAGACACGCAGTATTTGCAAGAACGCTACGTCTATTTTTGTGCCGCCTAGCCCCTTATAAGTCGTCACTCTATGGCAGATACTGATACCCTGTTTTTCGATTTCGCGAAGCAAACCATCAATGCAAATGCGCTGGCAGCCGCTCGCAAAACGCTTACCGCGCATGGCGCAATCAAACAGTTTCAGGCGCTTGCCCGCGGCAACGTCACCAACGTGACCGAAGGGCGCGCCGCAACCCACATGCGCGAACGCGCGCCGAACGGCACTGACCATACCTCGCTGCGCGTGCTGGCTGACCAGATCGCAGAGCGCGGTATTCGCACGATTGTGAATGTCGGCATTGGTGGCTCCGATCTTGGCTTGCGGCTCGCGGATGATGCGTTTCGTGCCGCGCTCTTGCACACTCGGGTTTCGCTTCGCTTTTGCGCGGGGCTGGATCCCGCGGAGTGGCACGAGGCAACGAGTGATCTCGACCCTGCCACCACCGCTTTCGTGCTCGCATCAAAATCATTCACCACGCTCGAAACGTTGAACACCGGCGATCGCGCGAAGCAGTGGCTTGGCGCACACGCGACATCAAACTTGTTTGCGACAACGGCTAACGCTGAGCGAGCACAGGCCTACGGCATCGCGCCCGGCAATATCTCGGCATTTGCCGAATCAGTAGGCGGCCGCTATTCGATCTGGTCATCAATCAATCTGCCGCTACGCGTAGCCTATGGGAACGCGCCAGTCGATCAGATGCTTGCTGGAGCGCACGCCCTTGATCAGCGCGTGCTTGCAAACCATGCGTTTGAGAGCTCACCCTATATCGCAGCGATTGCGCGCCAGTACAACCGCAACACGCTGGGGCTTACCAGTCAGGTGATCGTGCCGTATGCGTGGGGCCTGCGTCGGCTCGCGGAGTATTTGCAGCAGCTCGTAATGGAGAGCAACGGCAAACGCGTAAACGTGCGCGGCGAGGCGATAGCGTCCGATCCATGTGCCGCGATCTGGGGAACCGTGGGAACAGCCGCACAACACGCCTATTTCCAGTGGCTTCATCAGCATCCTGAAGGCGCGGCGGTCGACATCATCGCGATCCGGCCAAGCGCAGATCCGGGCGCAATCGCGCTCTTTGAAAATGCCGTCGCGCAAGCGCGCGCGCTCGCATTCGGATTCGAGCCCGAGGCTTCAGACCCGCTCGGCGCGCACAAGCGAACCACCGGCCAGCGACCGAATACCTTTATCGGCCTCTCTACGCTTTCTCCTTACGCGCTCGGCCAACTACTCGCACACTATGAGGCGAGCGTCTTTGTGGAAGCGCTACTCAATGAAATCAATCCGTTCGATCAGTTTGGTGTTGAGTACGGGAAGTTGCTCGCAAAGCAAGTTGCCAGTGCGTCGGGTGACGCATCGTTTGATGGCTCCACTGCCGAAATCCTTGCCTGGGGTCGCGGTGAGGCGCGCTCAGCAGTTTGAGACAATTTGAGTTGCGTGCTTCGCCCTCATCGCTGGAGCACGAGTTGAAAGCTGAAACTTCCGCTTAGATGTCTTTGCCCTACTCGCTCACTGTATTGGCGCACGATTATGAACACACTCGATCAACTTAAACAATTCACAATCGTCGTTGCGGACACGGGTGATTTCAACGCCATGCGCGCCTACACACCGCGCGATGCCACAACCAACCCGTCGCTCATTTTGAAAGCAGTACAGCAGGATGCGTACAAACCGCTGTTTCTGGAAACGGTAGCGGCCCACGCCAATAAATCTGTCGAAGCGGTCATCGACCAAGTGCTCGTTCGCTTCGGCCTAGAGATTCTGAAGATCGTGCCAGGTCGCGTCTCTACCGAGGTTGATGCGCGGCTCTCATTTGACACCCAGGCAACCATCACGAAGGCGCGCGAGCTCATTCGGCTCTACGAAAACGCGGGCATTGATCGCAAGCGGATTCTCATAAAAATTGCGTCTACCTGGGAGGGTATTCAAGCCGCAAGCGTGCTTGAAAAAGAGGGCATTCATTGCAACCTGACCCTGCTCTTTTCGCCAGTTCAGGCGGCTGCGTGTGCTGAGGGCGGCATCACGTTGATCTCGCCGTTCGTCGGGCGAATTCTTGATTGGTACAAAAAGCGCGACGGCAAGGAATTCAGCGCCGAAGACGATCCCGGTGTGCAATCGGTGCGCTACATCTACAGCTATTTCAAAAACTACGGCTACAAAACCGAAGTCATGGGTGCGAGCTTCCGAAACGTGCGGCAAATACTCGCGCTTGCGGGCTGCGATTTGTTGACGATTTCACCCGAATTGCTGAACCAACTCCAATCAATGAACGAGCCGGTGGAGCGAAAGCTTTTGCCAGTGAAGGTCACACAAGACACGCTCATCAAACTTCGCACCGACGAGGCTGCGTTCCGCTATTCACTCAACGATGATGCAATGGCAACGGAGAAGCTCGCCGAAGGCATTCGACTCTTCGCAGCCGATTCAAGAAAGCTTGACGCATTGGTTGCATCGGCCTAGCTTTTCACGCAGGGGCGACATTCCACTGCGCGTAACCACCGATTGACCGGCACAGACACCTCAATCGGCGCGCTACTCGCTCCTCGGTCTTGCTTCGACCGAAGACAAAATCTTATAGGCGACGGCTTTACGTCGCCTTAAGACATCGTTCCGTCCTTAAAAAAAAGCAGTCGAATGTCCGTCGAGCTAGGACCATGAGGCAACCCAGTTCGGCTTCGAATCACTACGTCGCCTACGGCTTAGTACAGATGAACTGCGTTCCGGTAGGGAGGCAGGACTTGAACGAGGGTTGAATCGGGCGACCGATGCCCCACTTCAGCGCACCGGCAACGTAATTACAAATCATCTGTTGGGTTGCGGGCGGCTGTTGGCTCAGTGATGCGCTTTCGATCGTCATTTGATTGGCGCTCGGGTACCAGGGCGACGGTGCATTGGTTGCAGCCACCGTGATCGTTGCTGGACAGGCAACGATTTGCCCCAAACCCGCTGGCGCTTTGCCAATCGTTCCGGCGTTAGGCGCGGTGATCTGCGCGGCGCTCTGGGTTGCGATGACAACGGTCGCGGCAATCGCGGTGATAGTGAACCGGAGACTACGCGATGACGAAGTGAGATGTTTCATGGTGCCGCTTTCGAAGAAAATGGGGTGAACGAGATTGAAAAGTACAGCTCAATAGCCGCTGCGCGTTTGCCGCAAAGAACAGGTCGCGGAGCGCAGCGTTTCAGTTAGCGCGAAGACAAGCATTGCTTCTTCACACTCCTACAACGTCCACCGAGAACGACGCAAAGTTAGTTATTCACAGTGACGGTGCGAGAGACGTTTTGACTGCCGCCGCTAGGTGCGGTGTTGTCGGTGTAGCTCACCGAAATGCTGGTTGCGCCGCCGCCCAAATTGATGACGTTATTGCCAGGTACGGGCACATAAATCGCGGCAGCTGCACTCGCGCTGCTGACGACATAGCCTGCCACGGGGCACGTCGATAGTTCATAGCGGCCCGGCGCTGTTTGCGGAAGTGTGAGGGTTTCGGTATCGACTTGCCCCGTCTGGATACGCGTTGCGCTGAGCGATACGCTCACTGACGGACCTGTACGTTCAGGGTCAACGACCACGATCGAACACGCCACGTTCACCGCACCCGGACTGAACTGGTAGGGTACGCCTGTGTTGACGCCAGGGAATGCAATGCTTAGCGTTGCGAGCGTGAACCCAGGCGTCACGCTGCCGCACGACTGCGACAGCGTTTGCGTCGCTCCTGATGCCGTGGTCGTATCCACGTAGTCGACTGAAATCGATCCCGCTTGATTGAAACTGAGACTTCCATCGCCTGGAACGGGCGTCGTAGCGCTCATCAGGATTGCGTTGGCGCCGTAGCGCCCTAGCCCTTGCGCGTCGAGACGAACGGTTTCCACGTCTCCTAGCGAATTGCGTACGCTGACATTCACGAACGCCGGGTTAGAAAGCGCAAGGTCAGGATCATTCACGGAAATTTGTGCGGGCACTGCGCGGGATTGCCGGACGAAGTTTGCGAGATCGTTTAGCGTCGTGTTCGCGGAACACGATAGCTGCGCGGTCTGATACCCGCTCGGAATCGCTCCACAATCACTGCTAACTGTCTGGGTGCGCCCTACAACGCCTGAGCGTTGGTCAACGTATTCCACAGAAAGCGTAGTCGCTCCGCCGAGCTCGAGCACACCGTTGCGGGGCGTCGGCGCAAGAGAACTTGCGGCACGTACGTTCACGCTCAAATTGAGGAAGCGGCCCTGATTGCCATTCGCGCCGAGAGTAACGGATTCGACGTCGCCCGATGCACTGCGTAAGAGCACGTCGATTGACGGCAGACCCGCGAGATCCGGATCGAAAAGTTCAACGGTAATCGGCGTCGCCGTCGGGCCGTTCGCCGATGCGCTCGCGAGTGAGACAAACGTTGCGTTACCGCCGAGGCGGCAAGCAAGCTGCCCGAGGACGCCAGCATCGCGGCGAGTGTCGTTTGCCGTCACGATCTGCTGCGTACGCGTGACCGCAATGCATTGATCGGCATAGCGCGCCGTAACGACAGCGTCGCCGATCAAATCGACACTTCCGTTACCCGGAACCGCGGTGCCCTGCAGGGTCAAACGACGCGCGTTTACTTGTGCGCGAAACAAGCCGTTCGGGTTGAGCGCAGCCAGCGTGACAAACTCACGATCACCCCGATCTGTCAAGATGTCCGCCTGAATCGAAGGCACTCCAGCAAGGTCTGCATCATTCACTTCGATAAAGAACGGCTCTGCGTTCGAATTCGGTGGCGAGATCAACCGAATCGAACCCGTTACGCACGGCGCTAGGGTCTTCGATTCGAAGGGGTTGTCTCCTGTCACGGCCGACAAACGCCAGAGATCACCATCTCGCGAAAGCAGCATGACCAAACGGCCCTCAATCAATTCCGGGTTTAGGTTCCGCGCGTCGAAATAGCGCTTTTGAAAACGCGCTTGCAACATGGCGACATTGGGGCCGATGCTCCAAGTTTGATCGGTAAAGAGCAAGCGTGGGCGCGTTTGTGCGGCGGCATCGCGACGCATTGAATCGAGTACGCGGCTGTAACCCGGCATCGACGGATCGATCTTTGCCTGGAAAAAGCCGATATCGCCGCGCTCGTAAGCATCAACCAAGGCTTGCAGTTGCGCCTCTACCAACGCGCGATCAGCCGGCGTGGCGGGCTTTTCAGAAGTTTTTGCAGATAGCGCTTTAGCGTCAGTTTCTCGTTCTTCTTTGCTGCCAGGAACAGTCACCTGCGCCCAATTCAATTGGGCGAGAACAATAGTCAGTGACACTACCGAAATCTTAATAAACCGTGCTGATGCCCCAATATAGTATGGCGTTAGCGCATGGAGTTTTTTGATAATTTGTTTTCTCATGGCTCTCCCCCTTAGAACGTGCCGACAATCGACGCGCCGATGCTTCGGTCTTTGTACGCCTGCGGCACGAGTGCCGTCCAGTTGCGGTTTTCGCGGCCGAAAGCGCGCAGATTCCACTTCGGATTGATCGTCCAAGTGAGATCGAGCTGCGCCCCCTCCTGCTTGCCGATGGCCCCTGAGAGAGGATCCTTCAAGTGCCCTAAGTAGGCGGAGGCATTCAGCATCCCAACATTGACCCAGTTCAAACCAAGCACGAGCATCACGCGATCATTCCATCCCTTAGATGCTGGCTGGAAAGCGTTTGCTGAGTTGTCTTGCCATTGCTTCATGTACGTCACCATTGTGTTCACCGACCGTTGTCCGGTTGAGTCGGCGAAACTCTTGCCGAGGTTCACTGTGGCCCCCGTGGTCTTCGCAGAATTTGCGTTGACGGCAAACGTGTCGTTCTTCATGTGAGTGAGATTCACGCTCGTGTTCCAGCCTGAAATCGCATAGTTCACGTTAAGTGAGGCGTTATCACTTTGCGTGCGCACGTCGAGTCCGACCTGCTCTGTCTTGGCGCGGCCCAGGGTGAGCGACGTGTTAAATCCTTGAATGGCGGCCGGTGCATAAGAAAAACTAAGCGATCCCGATTCGCTGTCGGTGACCACCTTCGGTGGCTGCACGATCGCCGGGATCGGCGGCGCAAAGGGATCGGGCGGCACATTCGGCAACGGCGGTGGCGGCGGAATGATCGCAGTGCGCGAATTCGGCGTGTAGCGCGACTGCCGCGCGTCGAGCGTGGCACTGAATTCCGGCGTCACGCGCCAGGCGATGTTGCCGAACGTTTCGCGAGTGCCCGGCGCGATCGTGGAGAGCGTTGAGTAGCTTTCGCCGATGTTGTGGTGGCCCAACCTGATGGATACGGGATCGCCTTGCCAGGATACATCGCCCATGAGCGCGTCATCTCTCAGGCGTGCCCGTCCTTCTTCATCAAAACGGCTCTTTGCAAACTCAACGTTCGCACCAAATTTGTCGCGCTTGTAAGCTGCGCCGAAAGACGCGCTTGCCCCTTTTGCCCCATTCAGCGGATTCAGGATGAGCGGCGATCTCGCGGTCGAGGTTGGCTGATCAGAAAAACTCTGCACCGTTGCGTACACATCAAGCCCCGCGGCTACCACATCTAACACGTTAGGTGCGCTTGCCAACTTGAAAGCGTAGGCTTCGCGCGGGTATGCGGTACGTACGCCTTTATCAAACGCCGACTTCCAATCCTCAACAAACAAACCTGCGGCGGCGGAGGCAACAACCGGACCGAAATATGACTGTGCCTGCGCACCGCGAATCGGCAAATTGGTGCTGAGGTTTGAGTGCGACACGGCGAGATCGCCAATCGCGCCGACGAATCCCGGGCGGGAATAGCCGATCTGTACTTTGTTGGTTAAAAACTTGTGGCGCTGTGAGGTCAGATCATTGGTCTGAGTGAGCTGTGTGCTCGCCCAAGTGGTCACGTCGCCTTCGCTGACCCGACGGTAATCGCTGGAGAGCACGCCTCGATGCAGCGTGCCACCCGCGTTCGGGTTGAGCACCGCCCCGCCACTCTGCGTGTTTCGATAGACGGAGAGGTCAAGTGTCGTGTTCCATACGAGCTGCGTTGGACCGCCCGCGCTTTGCACCACCTGCGGCAACGGCAAGTCAGTGGCGCGGGCAAACTGGGCGAGCACCTCTTCGTCGGTGAGCGCATGCCCCATGCCGGCCGCGGCGAGGGACGACAACAGTGCAACACCACGAAGCGCGCATCGAAGCGATGCTGGATTGACCGAGAGCAGCGGTGGCGTAACTCGGCCGTGCGTAGGCGAATCGCTGAGGCTGCGGAAAATGGCCTTGCGCCTATTTCCCTTTAGTATTCCGCGCTTTCCGCTATTTTTTACATTTTTCATTATAAAAATAATTACGACTGGACACCAACAAATACGTTGCGATAACAATATATGTTGTACGCACGCACCTTTAGCGAATAGTTTTTCACGCTCACCGGTGGAATGGACGTATTTCCAGACGGAATCGGGACACGCGGTCTCTCAAAACCCATAAAAACTACACTGGCATTTGATGACTGTTCCCCTTCAACTGACCGCTGCAGACCGACCGTCGCCGATTGGCGCGCTCGCGGTCGACCTCTTCTGCCGCGTGATCGACAACTGGGGTGATCTCGGCGTTTGCTGGCGACTGGCTCGGCAGCTTCGCGATGAATACGGCGCAGAAGTGCGACTGATCGTTGACGATATAGCGCCCTTTTCGACAATTGAGCCACGGGTGAACCGCGACTTGAGTGAGCAGCGCTATGAAGACATCGCGATTGAATACTGGGCAACGTTTGAGTCGCGAGGGGCGCGCTGTGACTGCGATCTAGTGATAGAGGTTTTCGCGTGTGATCCGCCTGCCGAGTATGTCGAATCGATGGCTCAACGCTCGCCTCAACCGGTGTGGATCAATCTTGAATACTTGAGCGCGGAAAAATGGGTTGATGGGGTTCACGGCTTGCCGTCACCGCACCGCAAACTGCCGCTCACTAAATACTTTTTCGTACCGGGTTTTAGCCCGCAAAGTGGCGGCGTGATCGTTGAAAAGTCTGTTCGCTCGGTTGATCCGACCGAACGGAAAGATGCCCCCGCTTCGGCGATCTCCCTGACGTCTTTGAATCACAAAGAGCGAGCCCACAGCGCCGAGTCGTCAACGCAGCGACCGCGCGTGTTCAGCTTCACCTACGCGCAGGCACCCGTCGCCGCGCTCGCGCGAGCGTTCGATGCAGCCACATTTTTCCTTGCCGCGAGACTCGATTCCCACGATTTCGAGTGGGTACAACTTAGCCCTGTCCCGCAAACCGAGTTCGACCGGCTTCTGGCTGCATTTGACCTGCTTTTGGTGCGCGGTGAAGATTCGTTCGTACGAGCGCAGCTCGCTGGGAAACCGATGCTTTGGCACATTTACCCGACCGATGATCGCGCCCATATCAACAAGCTCGACGCATGGCTAGATCGATATTGCGTTGCGATGCCGAATGAGCTTTCGAACACCTACCGCCGCGCAGCACACGCGTTCGTTGATCCCGAGAGCGAGCCCGATCTCGCGCACGCTTTTCACGACTTTATAGGCGCTTTACCGGCGCTGCAACAACATGCACTCAGTTGGCAACGAGCGCTACTCGCAAGCGAAGATTTAGCGACGCGCTTGATGCAATTTGTGTCGGAAAAGCGTTTAGAAAAAGACCGCTAGATTCCTCTCCACGCCGACACGGAGCGTTCACGACAACCCAGCGCAGCACTAGCAAGTTGAGAAGGCTTAGCAGCATTAACGGGCTGCTCGATCACCCAATCGTCCCGATTTTCGCAGCGCGCCATGTGTCGATTGCCACACATTTGTAGCGCCGCTGGTTAAAAGAGCGTCGATACGCTCTAGTTGGAATCGCCCGAAATCTGGGCTAAAATCAAAAGCTTTGCTTTATTTGCAGCTGTATTTGCTGCATGCAAGCCATTCGATCCGCGTTCTCGCCACCTTATTGTTAACTTGGCCGTCATCGCGATCTCAACCGCACCCACGAAAAAGTAAGCGCAACGCGCCTCGAATCCATTATGAAAACCGCACAAGAACTCCGCGCCGGCAATGTGATCATGATCGGTAACGACCCGATGGTCATCATGAAAGCTGAATACAGCAAGGGTGGCCGCAACGCAGCGGTCGTCAAAGCGAAACTCAAAAACCTGCTGACTGCAGGCGGTACGGAAACGGTTTTCAAAGCCGATGAGCGTTTTGAAGTCATCGTGCTCGAGAAAAAAGAAGTGACTTACAGCTACTTCTCGGATCCGATGTACGTGTTCATGGACGCGGAATACAACCAGTACGAAATCGAGCCAGATACGATGGCCGATGCGCTGAAGTATCTGCAAGATGCAATGCCATGCGAGGTGACTTTCTACGACGGCAAGGCAATCGGCATTGAGCTGCCAACC
The DNA here is from genome assembly GCA_013298145.1 of Betaproteobacteria bacterium. GTDB lineage: Bacteria > Pseudomonadota > Gammaproteobacteria > Burkholderiales > Casimicrobiaceae > Casimicrobium. The sequence continues at coordinate 315,660 of JAAFJO010000003.1, read as the reverse complement.
TCGCTCGTGCGCGAAGTTGAGTACACCGAGCCGGCGGTTCGCGGCGATACGTCGGGCAAAGTCATGAAGCCTGCGCGCCTGAAAGGTACGGGCTATGAGATCCCGGTTCCAGCGTTTGTCAATACCGGCGACATGATCGAAATCGACACCCGCACCGACGAGTTCCGCAAGCGCGTGTAACTCCAGAAAGCGCTACCCGTTAGCGCAATCGGTGACGACAAAACGGCTCCGATAGGAGCCGTTTTTCATTGGGTAGTTCGCTCTGCGTTCGCGCCCAGTGCTACGCTTCATGGATGACTGTTGCCTACTTCACGCACCCGTTGTCACTCAAGCACGAGATGGGCCCCGGCCATCCAGAATGCCCGGATCGGGTTCGTGTGATCGATGATTTCTTACGCGCTCACGGGCTGCTTGATTTCATGTTGCCCGTGACCGCCGAAGCGGCGCCTCCCGAAGCGATTCTTCGCGCGCACACCAAGCAACTGGTTGCCGAGCTGGAGCACGCCTCGCCCATTCAAGGCTACATGCCACTTGATGGCGACACCACACTCAATCCGCATACGTTTGGCGCGGCGCTTCACGCGGCGGGCGCGGCTGTTGGCGCGGTAGACATGATCATGCGCGGCGCAGCGACCCGCGCGTTTTGCAACATTCGCCCGCCCGGACATCACGCGGAACGCGCGAATGCGATGGGCTTTTGCTTCTTGAACAATGCGGCAATCGCCGTGATGCACGCGCTCGAGGCGCACGGTCTGTCACGCGTTGCGGTCGTTGATTTCGACGTGCACCACGGCAACGGTACTGAAGAAATTTTGGCGGCGGAATGTGATGCCGGACGCGTTTTGATGGTGTCCACGTTTCAACATTCAATCTATCCGGGCAACGGAATCAAACCGTTGTCTGCTAAATCGGTGAATGTGCCGCTTGATCCGTATTCCAAGGGCGATGCGATGCGCGATGCCGTCACCAACGAATGGTTGCCCGCGCTGAATGCGTTCGCGCCGGAACTGATGGTGATTTCTGCAGGCTTTGATGCACACCGCGATGATCCGCTCGCGATGCTCGGCTGGACCGAGAGCGACTATCGCTGGATCACCCAAACGCTGGTTGCCGTCGCAGACCGCCATTGCCAGGGCCGCATCGTCTCAACACTTGAAGGTGGCTACGACCTTCACGCGCTGTCGCGAAGCGTTGGCGAGCATGTGAAGGTGCTCGTTGGCGCTGCTTAGCCAAGTAGCTTTCTTGCGATTCGCCTTATTCGATGTGGGCTAAGTCTTATTTCTGGTTGCGGACGGAAAGAAACTAAACCAGCCTCCGGCCCTAATCATCGCTCGCGGGCGCGAGCGAAGGGAAAAGGATATCGGTGAAGCCGAACTTGGAGAGATCCTCGATCCGGCGGGGATACAAAACGCCGTCAAGGTGATCGCACTCGTGCTGCACGACACGCGCGTGAAAACCATCGACCGTGCGTTCAAACGGCGTGCCGTGTTGGTCTAGCCCGCGATAGCGAAGCCGCGCAAATCGAGGCACTTCACCGCGCAACCCCGGCACCGAAAGGCATCCCTCCCAACCCGCTTCTTTTTCGTCGCCAAGAAACTCGATTTCCGGGTTACACAACACGGTGAACGGAATTTCTGGCGCATCGGGATAGCGAGGATTCTTTCCAGTCCCCCCAAAAATGACGATGCGCAGATTGACGCCAATTTGAGGTGCGGCGATGCCTGCGCCGTTCGCAGCTTTCATCGTGTCAAGGAGATCGCGCACCAAAGCGCTGATTTCGCCAGACGCGAATAGCTCGTTACCGACCGGCTCCGCCACGCGCAGCAGGCGCGGGTCGCCCATTCTTAGAATTTCTTGGATAGCCATAGGACAACGTGGGGTTTGAACGAGGGGGACGGTTGGAACGCTTCGGCGAGCGGTGAAAGCGCGCTGGGCTACAGCGCCCGTGCGTAAGCATCGACAATTTTCGCCACCCGATCAATCGATGCCCGCATCGTGGCTTCGATGGCGGAATGTGAAATGGTTTCGGTGCTGTTACCGCGCCCGGCCGCCCAGTTCGACACCACGCAGATGTGCGCGTACGGAAGTTCGAGTTCACGCGCCAAGGCGGCCTCTGGCATGCCCGTCATGCCCACCAGCGTACCGCCGTCGCCCGCGATTCGGCTGATTTCTGCGGCTGACTCAAGGCGTGGGCCCTGCGTGGCAGCATAAACGCCAGTGGACACGACCGATTCTCCGACCGATTGTGCTGCAGCGAGAAGCGCGCTACGAAGCTCGCTGTCGTACGGCAGCGTAAAGTCGATGTGGTGCACCTGTTTATCGCCGCCGTCAAAGTACGTGTGCTCGCGGCCGTAGGTGTAATCAATGATCTGATCAGGAACTACGATCGCCCCCGGGCCGCATAAAGGGGAAATGCCACCCACGGCCGCAAGGGAGATTACAACTTTTGCGCCTGCTTCCCGCAAAGCCCAAAGGTTTGCACGGTAATTTACTTTGTGAGGCGGGTGGATATGGCCGGGTCCATGGCGCGCGAGAAAAATCGCGTCTTTGCCGCCAATCGTCGCGAAATTGAGGGGCCCAGACGGCTCGCCATAAGGGGTGCGAGCGATTTGACGTCGCTCGATCTTCATCAGTGTGGAGCCCACAACCCCGCTTCCGCCGATAACCGCAAACATAGTCTTCCTGTCTTCGATTCGATCTAGCGCCGACCGATTGCTTATGACAATCGATTGCTTCACTTGAGCTGTAGCGCGTAAGTCGTTATTCTCTCAGCATTATCTGCCGTTAACGGCCCCGCGCCGCCTGCTATGTATCTCACCCGACTCCTGCAACTGATGGCCGAGCGCGAGGCCTCCGACCTCTTTATCTCAGCTGGCGCGCCGATTCACATGAAAGTGAACAACGAAACGATGCCAGTTTCGACTCAGGTGATCGACGCGCCCACCGCCAAAAAGATCGCTTACGAAGTGATGAGCGAAGATGAGATTGAACGGTTTGAACGCGATTGGGAAATGAACCTTTCGCACATTGAGCCAGAGTATGGCAATTTTCGCGTCAACATTCTTCGCCAGCGCGGCGCCGTGTCAATGGTGGTTCGCTACATTCGAAGCAAGATTCCGTCATTTGAGTCGCTCAAGTTGCCGCCGGTGTTGCTTGATTTAGCAACAGAAAGACGGGGCCTGATTCTGATGGTCGGCTCAACTGGGTCAGGCAAGTCTACGTCGCTCGCAGCAATGATCGATCATCGGAATACCCACACGACGGGCCACATCCTGACGATGGAGGACCCGATCGAATACCTCTTCCGCCACAAACGTTGCGTCGTGAACCAACGCGAAGTCGGGCACGACACCAAAAGCTACGATAACGCGCTCGCTAACGCGCTTCGCGAAGCACCAGATTTGCTGCTAATCGGTGAGATCCGTACCCGGGACGTGATGCAACACGCGCTCACACACGCGCTCACCGGAAACCTGTGCCTTGCCACCTTGCACGCGACCAACAGCTACCACGCCCTTTCGCGCATCGTCAACATGTATCCGCAAGAGGCACGCAGTGGTCTACTCGCCGACTTGTCATACGGCCTGAAAGCCATCATCGGACAGCGACTCGTGCGCAACAAGCAAGGCTCGCTGCAGCCTGCGGTTGAAGTCATGATTAACACGAAGCTCGTTGCCGACATGATCGCGCAAGGTGACTTATCTCGCGTTAAAGAGGCGATGGAGCAGAGCCTCACTCAAGGCTCTTGCACCTTTGAACAAGCGCTCGCAAAGCTCTACTTGGGCGGCTCGATCTCTTACGATGATGCGTTGCAGGCGGCGGACTCGCCGACCAATTTGGCCTGGATCATCAACCAGTCTCAGCAATCGCAGGTCAACGCAACTTCGCGTGACCGCTCCAGCTTCGTCGCAAACTTCGACGCCTTCGAACTTAACAACGCTCGCACCGCCGAAACTGCTCGATGACCCGATTGGATTTCCCGACGTCGCCGCCCGCCGAGCTCGCGACGATCGGCGATTGGTGGCGCTTTGCGTTCACCCAGCTCAAGACGGCCGGGGCTGAGTACGGCCAAGGCACGCTGGGCCCGGCCGATGACGCGAGCTTTCTTGTGCTTGGCGCATTAAACCTGCCACTTGATGCATTCGACTCCTTCAAAGCGTACGCAGTGACAAACTCGGAAAAAGTTGCGCTCTTCGAGATGCTCAAACGGCGCTGTGTTGAACGCGTGCCAAGCGCTTATGTGCTCGGGTTCACGGAGCAATGCGGTTATCGCTTTTTGGTGAATGAGTCGGTGTTGATTCCGCGTTCTTATTTGGGTGAGTTGCTCGTTAAGGGGCTCTCACCTTGGCTCGCGGATCGCCATCCAAACTTAACCGTACTAGATTTATGTACGGGCTCAGGATGCCTCGCGATCATCGCCGCGCAGGAGCTTGAAAATTCGCTCGTCTACGCAAGCGATATCTCTGCCGAAGCGCTTGAGGTTGCCGCTGAAAACATCGATGCACACGATTTGAGCGATGTCATTGAGCTTCGAGAAGGCGATCTCTTCGCGCCCTGGTCGGACGCTCAGTTCGACGTGATCGTTTCCAATCCTCCCTACGTTACAGATGACAGCATGGAGGCGCTGCCGCCCGAATTCGAGCGTGAACCAGCGCTCGCGCTAGCCGCAGGTTTAGACGGGTGCGATGTGTTGCACCGCTTGCTCGCGGAGGCGCCTTCGCGACTCACGCCGAACGGTATGCTCTTCGTGGACATCGGACACAACCGGTTCCTTGTTGAAGCAGCGTTTCCGCATCTCCCCTTCACCTGGATTTCAACCAACGGAACCGAGGACGGCGTTTTTATGCTGCGTGCGGAGGATTTCCGCCGATGAGCGACAAAAAGACGCTGTTGCTGGTGGGCGGCGGTCATGCGCACGTAGAGGTGCTGCGTCGGCTCGCCGAAAAACCCTTTCCCGACACCGACGTTGCACTGCTCGATCCTAGTCCCAGCGTTTGGTATTCGGGCATGGTGCCCGGCGTGCTCGCGGGTCACTACCCAGCAAACGACGCAAAGGTCAATCTCTGGGCGCTCTGTCAGAAAGCCCGTGTGCGCTTCATCGAGGCAGCAGTCACTCAAGTCGATCCCGCGCTGCAACGCGTTTACACGTCTGTTGGTGATCGCCATTTTTATGACGTCGCGTCTTTTGATATCGGCAGCGTGTCCTTCCCTTTGCCCACTACGCCCGGGTCGTACGTCGTTCCCGTGCGTCCCGTAGATGTGCTTTTCGCTGCCATCAACGAGCGCGATGCAATTCGTTCATCAGGCCTCAACATCCAAATCGTAGGCGGTGGGGCGGCGGCGCTTGAAGTCGCACTTGCGCTGGCATATCGCTGGCGCGGTACTCCGGAGAAGCGAATTGGTATCGTCAGCGCGACCGATTTGCTTCCTGGCTTTCCCGCTAGCGCACGCCGCACGGCACTGGCCGCATGTAAATCGCTTCGCGTGCAGGTGAGCGAGCAATCGCCTGTGCGCGCCGTTGAACCCACAAGGCTGGTGCTCGAAACGGGTGACTTCGTTCCCAGCCAATTAACAATTCTTGCAACAGGCTACGCACCGGCACCGCTGCTCGCAGAAATCGAAATTAGCAAGACAGATGACGGTAGTATTTCCGTAAATAGCGGTTTGCAATCGCGCAGCCACAAAAACATTTTTGCGGCAGGGGATTGCGCGTCGAACCCGAAAGTGGACATTCCGAAGGCGGGCGTTTTCGCGGTGCGGCAGGGTCCGGTACTCTACGAGAATTTACGCCGCGCGGTGAGAGGCGGAGAGCTTTCAACGTACGAGCACAAGCCCGACGCGCTTTCGCTCATCTCGCTTGGAGACAAGCGCGCAATCGCAGCGCGCAACGGCTTTGCTCTCTCGGGCGGCTGGGCCTGGCGCTGGAAACACAAAATTGATCGCGAATGGATCGCAAGATACATCGGGTAGTAGGCGTTGACCTGTATCTTATCGTTGCTTACGCCCGTTGAATGGGGGCTAAGCGAACAAAATACTTTTCCTTGAAAAGTATGTTTTTATCGCGCTAGCCCGAGTGAACGAATGCGAGTAGCGCGAAAGCTATTTAGAAGTTTTCACAGCGTCTAAGAGCGCACCCACCTGTAGCAAGCCGCAGCCATATTCCGTATCGCGCCCGCCCTTGCCTAGATCGCGGCTAGAGCGACAAAGCGCATCCCCCAAACGAGCGCCGGTGGACGCATCGGAAACAGTTGCGCTGGCAATCGCATACGCAACCGCGCCGCTCACCCAAGCCGAGGCAAATGAGGTGCCTGAAACGTAGTTGCCGCTGCCGTCTCGCTGGGGTGCCCAAACATCCACGCCCGGCGCCGCCACCATCACGTAATCCCCGCGATTGGCGTCTTTGTAAAGCTTCGATTCAACATCCACGGCGGTCACCGCAATCACGTTTGGCAAGGCGGCTGGAAACGAGGCCGCCGCGCTCGGTCCGCCGTTACCGGCAGCAGCGACAACCGTCATGCCCTTTCGAATCGCTTGCGCGATTCCGAGCGCGAGCGTGGCATCGCCCTTGCCGCCCAAGCTCATATTCACGATGGGCACACGTTCGCTGGCGAGCCAGTTAAGCGCCTGCAACACCGACACCGCATTGGTGTAGCTTCGTCCGTCTGGCAAATTGCTCATTGCCCGCGCGACGAACAATTTGGCACCGGGAGCAGCCCCAGAAAACCCAGCGCGGTCATCTTGCCCGGCGATGAGGGAGGCGACCGCTGTGCCGTGCACGCTGTCCGCGGGCGACTGCTCTTTGGGCAGGAAGCTTCGTTCACCGGCCACGCCATTTCGAAGCGCGCCAACGCGTTCGACGCCAGAATCAATGATTCCCACGCGCATTTCTCGAAGGAGCGATGGCGGCGTTGACGGAAATTGCAGCATCGCTCTTGCGTAATGCCGCGGCGCGCCCCCCGGCCCCGCCGCGCCAGAAAGCGGAAAAAGAAAGAGTCGGCCATGCAAGTCGACCGCTGCTTGCGGTAGCTGCGCGCGGAGCACTTGCGCGAGTCGAACCGCGTCGCCGTCATTTGCGCGAACGCGAAGTAGAAGCCCTTCGAGCGCAGCAAGATTCTCTTGTAACAACACAGTGCCACCAGCGTTTGCGATCACGTCTAGCGCACCGATCGCAGCTTGCGCGAAAGGCGCGAAGACAACCACTTCACCCGCTTCGTAGTCATTCGCATCAGCCGTCGCTACAGGTGCGGCGGCAGGGGCGGATGGCGGCGTCGGCGGTCGCGGCGGCGGCAGCGACAACGGCGATACGCCGGCACTGCCACCCCCCATCGGAATTTGCGACGCGGCCCCGCGGACCATCGGCGGCGGCGGTGGCGGTGCGGGCGCAGGCGCAATCGGCGCGGGCGTGGCAATTGGGGCGGGCGGCGCGGGCTCTGGTGCGGGTGCGGGTGCGGGTGGAGGTGGCTGAACGGGCGCAGGCGGCGTCGCCGATGCTGGCGGACGCGTTACGGGCGGCGGGGGCGTTGGCGTTGCGGTTGGGGCGGGCGCGGGTGCAGGTCCCGGAGGGCGGGTGGTCGGGCCCGAGGGCGGCGCGGGCGGGTTCGGCGTGCTGCGTTGCCCGGAGGGCGCCGGCGCGGGCGGGCAGGGAATCATCCGCACATGGGTAAACACGGTCGGGTCGGGACACATTGGCACCGCTCCCGCAGGTGGCACGGGCGGCGAGGTGTTTCCCGGATCGGGGAGCACGCGGCGACACTCTGCTGGGAGTTGCGCGTACGCAGCGCCGCGCGCGAGCAAGGCCTCGCAGTATTTCTTGAGCGAAGGAAGATCGGACGGTAGCATCGGCGAAGCGCTCGGGGGAACGGGCGTGGGTGCCGCACTCGGTGGCCTGAGCGCGCTCACCGCAGGCGTGTACGCAAAGAGCGAAGGCGGAACGACTAGGGTCGGACGCGGCGCGCCCGACGCAGTTGGCACAGTTGGCAAATATGGTTTGCACTCGGGAGGCATCTGCGACACGGCACGGCCAGCAGCGAGCAGCGCTTTGCATCGTTCGGCCAGCGCGGCCTGGGCTTGCGCCGAGGATGATTGCGCCGCAGCTCGTGCCAACGCGTCAACGCCTGGGGCATAGAGTGGCGGCGAGCTTGGAGGCGGCGGCGGCGCGGTCGTCGCGGCGAGGGCATTGCCAGAGAATAACCACCCCGTTGAACTCAGTGCAAGGATGAGCTTTTTAACGGGGGGGCGGCTCGAAAAAAACGCCTTCCTGATCATTTAACAATCTTTCCTCAAGCCCCAGTTAATTCAGGGCTTAACCGAAATAGCTGAAGCACTTTCAACGACCAGAGAATTCGCGGCGATTGCCTTCACAGCCGCGTTCGCATCTTGCGCACGTGCGGAGTAAACGCCCAACGCGGATGGCCCAGCCACAATTTCAATGCCGTTTGCACGCAGCAGCTCGCGGATTTGCTTCTCTGTCGCTTCGGGCTTAAAGGTGAGCTGCAGATTCGCCGCCGCTGGCACGCTCGACGCACCCGAAAGAGGTTCGAGCGTAGGTGAGGCTTGTTTGAGAAACGGCGCGAGCATCGCAGCCTGGATCACAACCAAGCTTGCGGCCAATGCAAACGCCACTTTCCAGCCGCGGCGACTGCGAAGCTCTTGCGACAGCGGCGTGACTTTTCGCTCGAGGGTAGCGACGTTCTCGCTGGAACGATTTACCTCCCGCTGCGATTCGGCTGCGAGACGATTGAGAAACTGCGGCAACGACGAGCGCGCTGGCACAGCCGCACTTTGGCTCACGGCCTCGCGGATTCGTTTGTGAAGCTCCAGTTCACGAGCGAGCGCCGGGTCGGCCGCGATGGCCGCTTTAAGGGCGTTTCGCTCATCTGCGGGCAACGTGCCGTTGAGCAAAAAGGGGATTTGTTCGGTGCGGCGCTGGAAGTCTTCGAGGGAGATGCTGGCCATGATGATTCTTGAGAACGGGTCTAGTTGCAGGTGTGTCGTTGTTCGCCGACGTTTGGTTCAATCGTTCGGTCAAATTTCGATTGAATTTCGCTCTAAACAGTCCTTGAGCTTTTTTCGGGCGTGAAAAAGGCGCGTTTTCACCGTGCCGCCAGGGATGGACTGGATTTCGCTCACCTCCTCCACGCTCATGCCTTCGAAGTAAACGAGGTGGAGCGCTTCGCTTTGATCCTTGGGTAGCTCCTGCACGCAGTCTGAGAGCGCGTGCGCACGCTCTTTGGCGTAAGCGAGCTGCTCCACGCCAGGCGTTTCATCGGCGAGCGTTTCAGCGTGATCGTCGATGTCGTCGGTCTCGGTGTCGCGCGCGCGAAGCTTATCGAGCGACTTGTACTTTGCGATGCCGAGCAGCCAAGTCTCGGCTCGACTCTCACCTTTGAAGTTTTTTGCAACTTTCCAAACTTCATACATGGTTTCAACGACCACCGATTCTGCTTCCTCTGGATTGGAGAGGCGGCGCATCGCGAACGCATACACGCGCGACTCGAAGGCTTTGTAGAACCGAATCATCGCCTGCTGATCGCCAGTGGCTATCTGTGCGAGCATGGCCTTCGCCTCGCTATCGCTACTCGCGCGAGCAAGTGTTTGGTCTTCGTCGAGCTCGGTAGTCATCCTGACGCAGCTTTCTGGGGCGCTTTAATCCCTGTTGTTTCGCGAGACATCGCAGCCGCTTCGATTGCTTTGTGCCAAAGGGTCGTCAAATCTCGCATTGCCCTATTCCAGATAAGGTGGTGAAAGCATACCCAACGCGCCTCCACTCGAAAAACAGCGACCGCGAAACCGCGATTTGGGCTGAAACTAAACAATCTCAGAACAGCGGTCGCCGCCCCTGGGTAGCAGCGCGGAGCAAGCACCTTCTGAAGTGAGGACGCCATTCTGCAGCGAAACGCGACAGCCTGTGCAAATATCGCCCGCAACGCCCGCAGCCGCCCCCAGCGACGCCGGGTTTTATCTCTGCCTCGCGCGCCGCTGCCCGCTCGGAGCGCTGCTAGAATTTCAAAATGGATCCACCGTACCACTTGTAAGGTCACCGTGGACTCGAGCGGACGGTTAGCTCAGCGGTAGAGCACTGCCTTCACACGGCAGGGGTCACTGGTTCGATCCCAGTACCGTCCACCACCCTCTTTCCCCTCCTACCTCATCGGTCGCCCGCACGCTCACCAGGTTGTTGATGGAAAACGCGCGCTGTCGTTTCAGATGATTCAATCCTCATTCCGTTTCGCGGTGATCGGTGCCGGTCTCGCCGGGTTGACGGCGGCGGCCGAGCTTAGCGCTCGCGGCGTATACGTGGATGTTTTCGAGAAGTCGCGCGGTGTTGGGGGGCGGATGGCAACCCGGCGGTCCGGGATGTCTCCAGACGCGTCACTCGCGGCATCTAGAGCGCCGATTTGGCAATGTGACCATGGGGCTCCGGCATTCGCTGCGGCAACCGCATCATTCAGGGCTGAAGTAGCGCGTTGGGAAAAGCTCGACCTTGCAGCGCGCTGGCGGCCGACCGGCACGGCGAACGAGCTCTGGGTAGGCACTCAAACCATGACCGCGCCAGCGCGAAGCCTAGCGGCATCGCTGCCACGCGCTATTTACAGCTCGACGACGATTGACACGCTTCAGCGCGAGCACCAGGCGTGGCGGCTTCACAGCGCTGAAGCAGGATGGCATCCTGAGCAATTCGACGGCGTAATCCTTGCGCTACCCGCGCCTCAGGCAAGCCGTCTGCTTTCAACGATCACGGGCGCAGAATCGCCTGAGCAATCTATTGCTTCGCATGCAAAACGCGCCATGGAGATCGCACACGCCATTCCGATGAGCGGCACCTGGGCTGTGATCGCCCGATTTGAGTCGCGCGTTGAGGTCACCGAAGACCTGCTTGAGTTGAGCGACTCGCCCCTCGCGCTCGCGGTACGCGAAGCGTCAAAGCCTGCGCGTCCCGCTGATGAAGTGTGGTTATTGCACGCATCTGACGCATGGAGCGACGCCCATATTGAGGCGCAAAGCGATCGGGTTGCAGACACGCTCTTAGCCGAGTTCCGCGAGATCTCAGCGGCAACAGCGAGTGCGTTTCAGGTGCACCGGTGGCGCTACGCTCACGCAAAGAGGCGCGCTGTCCAGCCTGTCACGGAGCCGCTTTCACAAACCCACTCGTATTGGGATGCCGAAATCGGCCTCGGCATGTGCGGCGATTGGTTGAGTATGCAGCACAAGGCGGTGCCCGGTGGCGTTGAAGCCGCCTGGTTGAGCGGGATGGATATCTCGCGCCGGGTAACCGACGAGGTATCGATTTAGCTCGCGGGGTGCGGCTCAGCGGGCGGCGATGTCACGTCGGATCGAAGCCAGCCTTGCTTAGTGAGTTTCTCGAAGGGCGCGAATTCTGCCTTGTAGGACATTTTGCTGCTCTCGGAAATCCAGTAGCCCAAGTAGAGATAGGGCAAGTTATGAGCGCGAGCGAGCTCGATTTGCCACATCACACCGAAGGTGCCGAGGCTGCCTTTGATCGACGGATCATAGAAGGTGTAAACCGCTGATAGGCCATCGCTCAATACGTCGATCAAACTCACCATCACGAGCCGACCGTGATCATCGCGAAATTCAGCGAGCAACGTGTCAACATGGCTTTGCAGTAAGAAATGTTGATACTGCTCTCGGCTGTCTCGATCCATGCCACCGCCTTGATGGCGTAAGCGTTGATAGCGCAAGTAAAGCTCGTAGTGTTCTGCGCGGTATTCGAGGGCCACGAAGCGTACGCTGAGCGCGTGCCTGTGGCGCTGCCATGCACGCTTTTGGCTGCGCGTCGCCTTGAAGGCCTGCACAGGCACGCGTAAGGGGGTGCACGCGTTGCAGCCATCGCAATGCGGACGATAGACAAAGGTTCCGCTGCGGCGAAATCCCACGCGCAAAAGCTCGCTGTACACCTGCGAATCAATCAGGTGTCCGGGCGTCGCCACCTGCGAGCGTGCCACATGATCCGAAAGGTAGCTACAGGGGTAAGGCGCGGTGGAATAAAACTGCAGGGCCTGCCACGGAACCCGAGCTAGTTCACGTGGACTACTCATGAGCCCGCCTTAGCGATCTCGTCGCTAGAGGATGAAGATACAGATTCGGGTCGTGCGGCTGAATGCACAAAATCCACTCGCAAGTCATCGTCAAACTTCCACGTGCCTGTTCGCGAAACCAATGCATCTGAGTGTACCAACCGTCCCAGGCGTTCTGCAAAATCAGCACGCGAAATGGGCGACGCGCCAAAGCTCGCCAAGTGCCGCGTTTCCTGTTGGCAGTCGATTAGCTCAAAGCCCCAGCGAGTGAGTTGTGCAACAAGGTGGGCGAAAGCGATCTTTGATGCATCGGTTTGGCGCATGAACATGCTCTCACCAAAAAAAACGCGACCCAGCGCAATGCCGTAGAGCCCCCCTACCAGTTCGCCGCCAACCCAAGTCTCAACTGAATGCGCGTAGCCCGCTCGATGAATTTCGCAATAAGCGGCAATGATCTCCTCGCTGATCCAAGTGCCGTCTTGTTCAGGTCGCGGCTCTGCGCAGGCGCGCATCACGGCTTCGAAACACGTATCTACGCGCAGCTCGTACGCCGCATTGCGAAGCACTTTCCTCAGGCTGCGATGGAGCTTGAAGTTGTTTGGAAGCAACACCATGCGTGGATCGGGGCTCCACCACAGCACGGGTTGCCCGTCACTGTACCAAGGAAAAATACCCCGCTCATAGGCGGCGAGCACGCGCGAAGCGTTTAACTCCATACTTGCGCAAAGTAGCCCGTTGGGCTCATCCAGCGCGACGTTAAGCGCGGGAAAAGGATCGCCGCGATTCAGCCAGGTCAGCACTGCGCCACGTTACGGCAATACTGGGTAAGCTCTTGAAGGCGCGCAGTTTTGTTCACGACGTCTCGAACCCGAGCACCGTACTCGAGCGAAAGTTTGAAATCATACTTCGCGAAAAACGCATCAAACTGCTCCACACCCGCAGTGCCGACTGCTCTCAACGAATCCGCTTTCGCATCGTATTCAAGCGCGATTGCCGCAAGGGCAACCGGCGCGGGTCCGGACAACACTTTGGCTTGCGCGGCCGGGTCATATACCGAGTGATCGGCGCAACAGTGAATGCGATCAGCCTCGCTCTTCGCCGAGGCCTGCGCTTGAAACCGAATGAAACTGACCTCTTTCGCCGGATAGGCCAATTTGTGAGAACAAATCGCAGAGAAAGCGACGATTGATCGCTTTTTGCCCGCCCCGCCAACATCCCGACCCAAGTCAATCAGCAAACACGGCGTCGATGCGAACGGATAATGAAACAAGTAATTGATACGTGGCTTTAGCGTGGAAGCCCTAAAGGCGAGCCCGTTCGCATCCGATAAGATCACGTTTTGATAGCGCTTAACGGTCGAAGGCTGTTTCGTCTGGCTTGATGCGGATGCCACGTTTGCCAATACAGGGGACACCGCAATTGATGCCAACAGGGAGGACGAACACGCGATCATGAACTCCCGACGCTCATGGCACGCGTCGTCGTCTGATTCCCCCGCGCTGAAATTTTCGAAAGCGTTTTGTGACTGCATCTCCGCCTCTCTTCGTCGCGACCCAATTGCTCGCTGACATTCACCGCCAACTCGATTCGATTGTACTGGGCAAATCTGAGGTTACCCGCCTTGCCATCACCTGCCTTCTCGCGCAAGGACATCTGCTGATTGAAGACGCGCCTGGCCTCGGAAAATCGACGCTCGCAGTCGCGCTGGCGAAGACGTTTGGCCTGCAATACACAAAGGTACCTTGCACCAACGACTTGTTGCCTTCCGACCTGCTTGGCCTATCGATCTGGGATGCAACAGCGCAATCCATGCGATTTACACCGGGTCCCATTTTTTCGCAGGTGTTGCTGGCCGATGAGCTCAATCGCGCGCCCTCGAAGACTCAAAGTGCACTGCTAGAAGCGATGGAAGAGCGGCAAGTCAGCGTTGACGGCGTGAGCCGACCGTTGCCGTCGCCCTTTTTTGTGATCGCGACGCAGAATCCGATGGACCAAGTGGGCGTATCGCCGCTGCCCGAATCGCAGATGGATCGCTTCATGATGCGGCTGACCATTGGGTTTCCGAGCGCAAAAGCGGAACTGGATTTATTGCGCGGTGGCGACCGCAGAAACGAGGCGATCAACGCGAAACCGGTACTGACCGGCGACGCCCTCACCAAACTGCAACAGGCGATCGACAAAATTCACATTGCCGAGCCAATTCTTATCTACGCGCAGCAGCTCCTCGCCGCAAGCCGCACCGGATCCACACGCCCGCTGTCTCCACGCGCCGGACTCGCGCTACTGCGCGCCGCTCGGGCGTTCGCGCTGCAATCGGGTCGGGATCATGTTTTACCTGACGATATTCAAGCGGTATGGGCCGCAGTTGTGAGCCATCGTTTAGGCGCAAGTCATGACAGTTTGCAAAAGGCAGGGCAGCTCGCGCAAGCAATCCTCGTAAGCGTCGGGGCGCCCTAGCGGGTAATTACATGACCGAAAACGTCGTAAATTCGCCGCTCGCCCCTAATAAATCGTGGTTTGATCGACAGCGCGATAAGTGGAGTTCGGCGTTCGCACACCGCGCCATTTCGGCGGATGAGGTTGAGCTCGTCCAAAACCGAATCTACGTGCTCCCTACGCTGCGCGGTCTCGGCGTCATCGCAATCGCGATCATCCTGCTCCTCGTCGGTGTGAACTACCAGCTCTCGCTCGCGTATGTCGTTTCATTTCTTCTCGGCGGCCTGTTGCAAGTCGCCTTGCACGCGACCTACCGCAACCTACGTGGGCTTCGCATCCGCGCGGGTCAGTCACCGCGCGCAATTGTTGGGGAGACGCTTAGCTTCTCGCTCGCGATTTCGTCGCCCGAGCGGATGCGGGAAGGCATCACCCTTACGCGCACCAACGCTGAGCCGTCAGCGCCGCACGGCAAACTCGTCAAGCTCAGTGGCAAAGCAGTTCGCGAATTGCTCAAACGTGCGCTGAGACTACGTCTGCAGGCCGATCAGCAAGCCGTCTACAGCATCGACGTCAAAGCCGCGCGACGTGGCATTATCCCACTCGGACGGATCCAGATCGAGTCGCGCGCACCGTACGGCATCATCCGAGCGTGGAGCTACGTACATTTCGAATGGGTCGCGCTTGTAGAGCCTGCCCCCGAAATGCCCTATCCCGAATTGCCGCACGCGCTCGGCGACGATGCAAAAACAGCCGCAAAAGCCGATGTTGCGCATGATCCCGATAGTTTGCGCGAATACGTGCCGGGCGACTCGTTGAAGCGCGTTGCGTGGAAACAGGTGGCGAAATCTGGCGAGTGGTACACCCGAACGGGCGAAGCTGGTCAGCGCGGCGAAGTCGATCTACGCTGGGACGCGATCAGCCTCACGGACACCGAAGCCCGGCTTTCACGTATGGCCGCATGGATTGATCGCGCGCGGAACGAAAACGTTGCCTTCTCGCTCTCAATGCCCACGGGTGCACTGCCGCTTGCCGACAGTGCGCCTCACCACATGGAGGCGCTCGCGATGCTCGCAACCTATCCCAAACCGCTTAGCGAGGTGGCCGGTGTCCGCGCGTAACGCTCTTTCCGATTCACTGTCCGTGCGCGATCGGGCTATCCGTTTCTTCGGTTTCGAAAGCGCGGGACAACGCCGCCTCACTGCAGTTAACAGAGAGGGCATCCGCCACCCTGACCTGCGCGCCCGTCGATTTCTGTGGCTCGCGCTCGTGCTTTCGCAGCTCACCCATGTCACGGCGCTCAACACGACCATCCTCGCCGCAGGCTTCGGGGCAAGCTTACTCGCGCTTATCGTGAGCGAAGCGCCGACGCGTTTCGTCTGGCGGGTGGCGCTTTTGTTGCTGACGCTTGGCGCAGGCGTCTTGGTTTTTTTAAGTTACGGCAAATGGATCGGACGCGATTCCGGGATCGCGCTCCTCTTTCTCTTTGGCCCGCTCAAGCTTGTCGAAGCACGAAGTTCGCGCGACTACATGTGGGTGTGGGGACTCGGGCTGGTGCTCTACGTCGCAAGCTTTTTCGAGAACTTGGGTTTAGGAGCCGCGCTCACCTTGCCCTTTATCGTCATTGCCTACATTACCGCGCTCCGCCTCTTCGATTCGCCACGCGACGAACGCGACGGCGCATCGCTCTGGGGCCACATAAAGCAATCAAGCATTCATACGCTGATGGGCATTCCCCTGGCAGCAATGCTCTTTGTATTATTCCCGCGCGCCGCCGCGCCACTTTGGGGCATGCGAGATACATCCACCGCACGCACGGGGCTCTCCGAGGAAATGCAGCCTGGCGAAATCGCTCAGCTCATTCAATCACGCGAGATTGCGTTTCGCGTCGAATTTGAAGGCACGCGCCGTCCGGCGCGAAGCGATCTTTATTGGCGCGGCCCGGTCCTAAGGCAGTTTGACGGCACGCGCTGGAGCACCGGCGATATTGGCGAACGCGGCGAATTCATTGCGTTCACACCAGAAGAGATTCAACGAGACTCTCTGGTTTATCAGGTCACGCTGGACCGCGCCGACACGCGCTGGCTACCGACGCTAGATCTACCGCTAGCGTTTCCAACCGGACCGGCCATCGAAAACTCGGTATTCCTGAGCAGCGCCCAACAGCTCGGGCTTCGCCGTATACCGAATGGTGCGACGGCTTACCGCGTTCAATCGCTGCCTCGCGCGTCCTATCCCGCGCGCGCCTCACAGAGGCAAGATAGTGAGACCAACACAGCGCAGCCTGGAATCAACCCTCGAACACGTGAATTTGCTCGCGCGTTACGCGAGCAGTATCCGGAACCGCGTGCTCGCGTTCAGGCGCTACTGGCGTTTTTCAATCAAGAACAGTTTTTCTACACGCTAAACCCGCCGCTCTACAACCAAAACCGCGCGCTTGCTATCGACAAATTTTTGTTTGAGGGACGGCGAGGCTTCTGTGAGCACTTTGCGGGGGCAAGCGTCTTCGTCCTGCGCGCAAGCGGCATCCCCGCGCGCGTAGTGACCGGCTACCAAGGCGGCGAATGGAATCCAAACGGCTACATGATCGTGCGCCAAAGCGATGCCCACGCATGGATTGAAGTGCAAATTGACGGCATGTGGACGCGCGTGGACCCCACTGCAGCGGTCGCCCCAAATCGCGTCGAATTTGGAATTTCTGCTGCACTGCCCGAAACAGAGGCGCTTCTTGTAAACGCGAAGCGCTGGTTCGAGACGGATAGACTCGTCGCTGCCTGGGAAAACCTGACGTTCAGCTACACCAAATGGGTGATCGGGTTTGATCGTGAACGCCAACGCGAGCTCATGCGAGATTTGGGGCTAGGCAATATGAACCCGATCGCAGCCATTGGCTGGATGCTGATTGCCGTCAGCCTGAGTGGCGCAGTGGTTGCGCTCGGTTGGTGGCTCGCCCGTCGTAGCCAAGAGCGCGCCTTAGACGGCAACGTTCAAGCATGGCACGTGTTGCGCAAAAGGCTCGTGAAGGCCGGGTTACCCGTAGCTCCGCATGAAACGGTAAAGCAGGCGCTCTTGCGAGCGAGCATTCGCTGGCCCCAGCATGCTCAGCATTTCCAGACGTTCATTAGCGACTATGAGAGTAATCGCTTCGCACGCGTCGTACAACAGGACGAAAAAGGAGGCCCGCGCGCCGCGAGTGCGCTTCGCAAGCTCGTGCGAGCGCTTCCGAGCGCGCGTGCATTGCGCGGGAGCGCCACCCGTTAGGTGCGCAGGTCATCAGTTTTTTAAGGCGAAGCGCAGTCATTCAATTGAGCCGCAACCGTTGAGAGTTGCCGTTCAGCTGAGTGATTTGATCGCCACACGCTCCGCAGGATCGTCGGGGCTCGGCTTAACGGTGAATCCGAGCGACTCGCAAAACTTGAGCATGCGGGGATTCTCGCGGAGTACAACGCCTTCCATCTCGCGATAGCCCCGTTGACGGGCTGCATCAATCAAGCGATGCATGAGCGCTCGCGCCAGTCCACTGCCCTGCATCGATTCTTCGACAACGATTGCGAATTCGCAGCGCTCTGGGTGCGTTGTAGGCGTGATGCGCGCGACGCCGCGAATCTCGCTTTCTTCACCGCGCCCACGAAGATCCTCGCCAGACACACCAACGAGTGCAAGCTCGCGGCCGTAGTCGATCTGCGTGAAGCGCTCAATCATGGCTTGCGAGAGCTCCTTGATCGGCATCATGAAACGCAGATAGAGCGTCTCGGGTGAAAGTCGGCTCACAAAGCGTCGCTCTCGATCAGCGTCTTCGGGCTGGATAGGGCGAATAAGCAGGGTGTCGCCCTCTTTCAAACTCACGCGCTCTTCGAGCTCGCGCGGATAGGGATACACCGCAAGATGCGCATACCGCCCGCGCGCCCGAATAGCCTCTGCCTCGGACCGTGATCGCAATACGATACGAGCATCCACCGCCAACACACCGCCTTCGTGGGCCACCACCGGATTCAGATCACATGCAAGAATCTCGGGGCATGCGCAAGCGAGCGACGAAAAGCGCAAAAGCAGCGTGGAGAGTGCAGCACGATCAATCGCGGGCACGTTACTGTAGGCGTTGAGCAAACGCGACACCCGCGTACGCTCGATGAGGTTTGTTACCAGCACATCATTCACGGGCGGCAACTCGAAGGCGATGTCATCGACCTGCTGCACGCTCAACCCGCCACTACCGAATGCGAGCGTCGTACCAAATGTGGGATCGCACGCAAGCCCGACGTAGAGCTCGCGCTGCGCTCGATGCTGCAAATAGGGCTGTACCTCAAGTCCAATCACTTTCGCATCCGGCGCGCGGACTTTTACCTCAAGAAAAATGGATTTTGCGGCCGCACGTACTGACTTCGCATCCCGCAAATTCAGACGCACGCCGCCCACACCCGACTTACTGCTGATATCTGGCGAGACAATTTTGAGCACCACAGGAAAGCCGAGCTCTTCTGCAGCAGCAACGCACTCAGCGGGAGTTTGTGCGAGATGCGTCTCTGCGATCGATATGCCGAATGCGCTCAATAGTCGGAAGGCCTCGTGAGCAAAGAGCTGCGAGCGCCCTTCTCCCCAGACATGGTCAAACACTTCGCGCGCGACCTCAATGTTCGGGCTAAATCCATCGACGCTTTGTTCGGGAATTTGCCGCAGCAAGGATTGATTGCGCGCAAACGTATCGAGAAATCCAACGGCATCAATCGCATTCTCAGGGCTCAGAAACTGCGGGATGCGAGCCGCGTCGAGTCGTTGCCGAGCGCGGTGAACGCTAAGACCGCCCCCCAAGACAGCGAGCGTGGTTTTCTGTTTCCATTGTGGGTGATTCGCCTGCAGATCAAGGAGCACATCAACCAAGCCGTCTGACGTGAGCAGTGCTTGCGGCGAGAACAAGACAACGCAAACATCAATCGACGAATCATCGTAAAGCGCTTGCAGCGTGTCCCGATAGCGCTGCGCGCTGGCATCGCCAGCAAGATCAATTGGATTGGAGACGGCTGCGTAGTCAGGTAAGCGCTCAAGCAATTTCGCTCGCAGCAATTCCGATAATGTGGCTGTGTGCAACCCCTTTCTCTGCACTGCATCAAGCGCAACGACGCCGGGGCCACGACCATTGGTGACGATTGCGATTCGATTCAGCGAGCGAGCGCGATGCCCGGAGAGCAAGCGCGCGGTCGATACCATCTGCATGGAGGTATCCACCCTCACGGCGCCCGCACGCGCAATAGCGGCATCGCATACACGATCATGCCGAAGCAATGCGCTGGCATGCGTTCGGTTAGTTTGGCGAGCAGAATCGCCTCGATCGCTTTTCAGCACTACGACTGGCTTGGCTCGTGAAAGCTGGCGCACGCCCGACATGAATGATTGGGCATTGCGAACGTCTTCGACATAGAGCAGTACATCGGTTGTTGCTGCGTCAAAAGCGAAAAATTCAAGCAACTCGCCGAAATCAAGATCGAGTGCATCGCCCAGTGCGAGCACGCTTGAAAAACCAATCGCCGACCCAGTTGCGAAATCGCGCAAGATGGACAGCCACGCCCCCGATTGCGAAAGTACGCCGAGTGACCCATCGAGCGGCAATTGCTCGACTCCTGTCATTGTTGACGCATCGAGCGATAACCTCGGTCGCAACATGC
Organism: Betaproteobacteria bacterium; assembly: GCA_013298145.1. Lineage (GTDB taxonomy): Bacteria > Pseudomonadota > Gammaproteobacteria > Burkholderiales > Casimicrobiaceae > Casimicrobium. The sequence goes on along the minus strand of JAAFJO010000003.1, from coordinate 295,529 downwards.
CCCGCGCGTTTGGCCCCACCACTCTCACGCGAGATTCCGCAGCTGCGACGCGAAGCGCATCAGCAAGTGTTTGCGCTTCTGGGCTACCCGTGAAACCGTGGGAAAGCACCAGCGCATATCCACAGCCCGCTCCTCCGCATTCACGAATGATTTGTGGGACGCTGCGCGCTGGCGCGCAAATCAGCGCAAGGTCAACCCGCTCCGGCAACTCACTGACTCTTTTATAGGCGCTCTCTGAAAATACCTTTGAGTGTTTTGGATTGACTGCGTAAACTCGTCCAGAGTAGCGTTGATGAGGCTCTGGGTAACTCGCATGAACACGCTCCCACAGCGCTCTGCCGAGACTGCCTTCGCGTTCGGACGCGCCGACGACTACGATCGATTGCGGCGCGAAGAGCTTAGAGAGACGATGTTGAGGCATATGCCGATGTTAGTGAAAAGCGTCGCGACTGCATAAGGGGGTTTCTTGCGCTTCGGTTGAGCGCTCAACCTAATTCGTCGTCTCTACTTCAGACTTGTGACGCTTGCGGAAGCTACACCAGTGCCTTCGCCAAAGCCAAGCGCCAAAGGCCTGCGGTGACGCACTGATCCGAATCTAGCTTGTGCGCTGGAACATCCAAGCGCTGCGCAATGGCTGCATACCAATCGGATAGCTGCTCAGACCCCACTATGAAAATTTCCCGATACATGCGCGTCTCTGGAAGCGCGTGGAGGAGCTCTGTCGCGATAAGCCATGCGGAGAATTCGTTAGAGAGTAATTGAGCGTCGGCGCCTTGGGCGACCGCACGAGCGCGAAACGAGAACAGTGTCGTGAGCCAACTCATCTGCGAGCGAGCCATCGCGATACCGCGGTCCAACGCTGCGTCGTTGATCTGAGCATTCTGCGAAAGAACTCTGCCCACGGTGCTTTGCGTGCGAATCAGTGCGTTCATCTCACCTGTGAAGTAGGTGGTAAACGAAGCAATCGTGCCTCCAGAAATTACTGCCCACTTACTGTGCGTACCCGGAAGCACGACGACGCCGTCCGTGATCCCTGCACCAAGCAGTTGCGTTTCTTCGCCGCGCATAACATCAGGCGCAAGGGACGCGATACCAGGAACCACCCACAATGGCGGCACGTCGGAGAATTCGATCACGCTCAAGTGCTCTGCAATCTGAGCGACGTCTGCGCCCACGGCGCAATAACCGGCCTCCACCCAAGCACCACGTGCGCCCACCATCCCGCACGCGATGCGAGGCGCGCGACACCATTGCGCGTCTTGATCAACCAGCTCATAGAGCGCTTCGCGAAACGCTTGCGGCGACTGCAACTTCATCGCGCCAGCGGCGCTATTTCGCTTCGCGACGACACGTCCGTTCGCGTCGAATGCGTATGCGCGAAGCTGACTCGAACCCCAGTCGAGCCCTACCAGAGCAATCGTAATCACTGTCATGTGGGTCGCCTCCAAATGTGACGCCGCGCCGCAATCGAAGTTAGCGACGATTGCATAATGCCGGAAGCGTGAGATCCAAACTAGAAACCGCTAACCAACCATCCACTCGCAACGAGCCAACAGCGGCCCAACGGCATGGCTTCAGCCTGCGTGTGATGGAGTCTGCGTTTCGGCGGATTGCCAACGCTTTGCGGCGATGTCGTCGCTCGCACGTGCCTCAACCCAACGTTCGCCATCGACGGTTGACTCACGTTTCCAAAACGGGGCCTGGGTTTTCAAATAATCCATCATGAACTCGCATGCCGCGAACGCATCGCCCCGATGCGCACTGGTCGCGATCACGAGAACAATTTGGTCAAGCGGGCGCAACTCACCCACACGGTGCACGATCAGCGTGTCAAAGATGCTCCAGCGCGATGCGGCGTCTGCAGAGATGCGCTCTAGCTCGCGCTCCGTCATCCCGGGGTAATGTTCCAGATACATGAGCTTCACGCTATCGCCTTCGTTCATGTCACGAACGCATCCCATGAACGAGGCAACGGCACCTACGCGCGGATTACGAGCGCGCAGCGTCGCGATCTCCTCCGAAATATTGAAGTCTTCAGTCTGAACTCTAATGTACGCAGCCATAGACGAAGCGTAGCGTTGTAGCGCTCGGTACGGAAGCGCGCAAACACGTATTGAAATGAAACTGTAGTGAGCGAGGGTTATCCGCCGGTGACAGGCGGGAAGATTGCGACCTCGTCACCGGCGCGAACCGAATGTTCGCCGCCAACGACAGTGTGATTCACCGCAACTCGGTAGGCGCGCCCCTCTGCCAGCTCATCTGCGAACACGGAGTCGCGAGAGCGTAATTTAGCGAGCAAACTGGCAACTGAGATTTCGCTGCTGTCCAATGACAAAGTTTCTCGTGCCACACCAAACCGCTCACGAAGCCGCGCAAGAAAAACGAGTTGGATCGACGTATGTACTTCAGCCATGTTGCGGATTGTAGGAGAAACCCGAATAACTACTCAGTGAAATACATCAACAACTTGTAAAGTAAAGACTAGACTCGTTAAACGATTGATATCGTTAATCTCATTCATCATGCTGTAGCCCTTAAAAACTGGAGACCAACAGTGAATAGCAGTTGTTTTCCGGTTTGTCCAACAAAACGGAACTTTTTCGTCCAACCCACTTAGCTATTTCTGTCGGGCCGAGGCGAATCGCCTCCTAAGATGATTCTTGCGCTGCGCTGATAGGTCCAATACGACCAGGCCCAGTTGAGCATCACCACAAGCCGGTTGCGAAATCCGATGAGGAAGAACACGTGAGCTAAAAGCCAGAACGCCCACGCGAGTGGCCCGGAGAACTTCAGTCCACGCAAATCAACAATGGCTGCGAGCCGCCCAATCGTCGCCAGATTGCCGAAATCTTGGTACTTAAATGGCTGAGGCCGTTCGGCACGTAGCGAGGCGCGGATCGCATTGGCCACGTAGGCGCCCATTTGCTTCGCAGCGGGCGCGACGCCGGGCACCATGCGAGCCCCATCCGCAATGTGGGCGAGATCCCCAGCAACATACACCCGCGACTCCACATCGACGGAAAGATCGGGCTTCACCTTGACGCGCCCCGCGCGATCCAAGTCCACGCTAAATGTACGAGCGAGCTCCGCGCCAAGCGTAGACGCGGCGACTCCTGCGGCCCAGAGCACTGTTTTGCTCGCGATACGCGTCTCGCCGACCTCCACGCCGGCTGCGTCAATGGCCTTGACCGGTGCACCGGTGAGCACCGTGACGCCGAGGCGGGCAAGCTGGGCGCGTGCTTTTTCTGAAAGCGACTCCGGAAAGGATGCCAACACGCGCGGCCCAGCTTCGATGAGGCGAACCGTTGCGCGCGCAGGATCGATGTGTCGGAATTCTCGCTTCAGAGTATGGCGGGCAATCTCGGCAAGCGTCCCCGCAAGCTCAACGCCCGTGGGGCCGCCCCCAACAATGACGAAACTAAGCCACGCATCGCGCTCTTCTTCTGAGCTCGCCGACTCTGCACGCTCAAAAGCGGTGAGCACGCGGCGGCGAATGGCAAGCGCATCGTCGAGCGTTTTGAGCCCGGGCGCGACGCTTGCCCATTCATCGTGACCAAAATACGAGTGTGTCGCACCGCTCGCAACCAGCAAATAGTCATACCCAACCGGCGTACCGTCGGCGAGCTTTACCGAGCGGTTCACCGGGTCGATGCCAACGACTTCACCTAGCCTGACCTCAACATTTCTCTGGCGACGAAGGATATGGCGTAACGGCGCCGCAATGTCCGGGCTCGAGAGGCCCGCGGTTGCGACCTGATAGAGCAGCGGTTGAAACAGGTGATGATTCGTTCGATCAATCAGTGTGATGCGAACGGCATCGCGTGCCAGCGCGCGGGTGCACCAGAGCCCTGCGAAACCGCCGCCGATAACAACAACATGAGGAAGGGATGAGTGTGAGGCGTCCATTGGCAAGCTTGCATGCACATGCTGTGCAGCCAAAACTTTAGCCGATTGACGCGGCAAGAGCAGCGCACTCGTCTAATCCGCCAACTTCAATTCGAACCGTTGTATTTCCCAGCGACCAGCCTCAAATACGTGTGTTAACGTTTGTGACGGGGTCGCAGGTATCTCCCTTGCTCCCAAGCCATACACCCGCCGCAATTTCGGCGCAGGCAAACAATAAAAAAACAAGTGTCTTTTTCTCCCGCCCCCCACACCCCTTCAAAGTTGCTTGACCCGCTCGCGCTGCGAGCCGCATTCGGCGCGTTTGCAACGGGGGTAACGGTCATCACAGCGCTCGATGATCAGGGCGCACTCGTGGGTATGACCGCGAATTCGTTTGGTTCGGTGTCTCTTGATCCGCCGCTCGTGCAGTGGAGTTTGCGTTTGAACTCCGGGCTGCATCGCGTCTTCGTCAATGCAGCCCGCTTTAGCGTCAGCGTGTTGAGCGCAGAACAAGAGCACTTGGCTCGTCAGTTCAGCTCACGCGCCGCCGATCGCTTCGAAGGCGTGGATCTCATCGTCTCAGCCAACGAACCACCGCTCATCGCCCACGCGGTCGCGAATTTCGTTTGTAAGAAAGTGAATGACTTTCGCGTTGGCGATCACGAACTCTTTATCGGTGAAGTGCTTCGTTGTCAGAGTTTCGGTGGCGAGCCGCTCGTGTTTCACTCGAGCAAGTTCCGCGCGCTCGAACCGTAGACCCACGACAGCTACCTGCGCACACGCTCTACTCAGAACTGCACCAGTCAAGCGGCTCTATAGCAGTTTGTACTGCGCAATGGGCGCGAAACTTTTGCGATGAATAGCACAGGGTCCGAGCCGCTCGATGGCAGCCATGTGTGCAGCTGTTCCGTACCCTTTGTGTTCTGCGAATCCGTAGCCTGGGAATCGAGAATCCATTTCGAGCATGTGATGATCGCGCGCAGTTTTGGCGAGAATTGATGCCGCGCCCACGTCAAGATAATTTCCGTCGGCTTTGGGTAGTGCGACTAAACGCGTGCGCTCTTTCGCGCAGCGTGCGATGAGATCGCGCGGAAGTTGCGTGCCATCAATCACGATCTCATTTACGTGCGCAGGCGGCATGTGTTGCCATCGAATCTGATCGTATGCCAGATACATGCCGCGAAGCGTCGCCTGCAGAATATTGATCGCATCGATCGTGGCTTCGTCCACCGCCACAATGGCCCACGCAACTGCCTCAGCCTTAATGAGCAAAGCAAGTTCATCGCGCTTCTTCTCGGTAAGTTTCTTCGAATCGTTGATTCCTGCAATCGCGCGCCCGCCTTCGCCGAGGACGACAGCGGCAACGTACACCGGCCCCGCCAGCGGTCCGCGTCCTGCTTCATCGATTCCGCACAACATTGGACGCTGACCTCATATTTAATTAGGGCTTACGACGTATTATTTGATAACTTGATCGCAAATAGATTCGTGAATTCGCCCTGTTGAAACTTGATTTACCGTCTAGGTGCTGGATTCGCCCAGCATCTCCAATACGGCGCGGCCTGATGCGTGTGGCTCGGGCGCTTGCAACCGCGCCCGGATGGCCGCGAATCGCTCTGTCATCCGTTGGCGCGTCTCGTTCGACATCAACAACTCAAGCAGCGCCTTCGCCAGCGCGTCTGCGGTGGCCGCTTTCTGCAGCAGCTCCGGCACCAAGAACTCTTTCTCAAGAATGTTCGGTAGTGAGACATAGGGCAGCAGAAGCTTGCGCTTCACGATCGCGTGTGTGAGCGCGCTGATCCGGTAGGTCACGACATGCGGGCAGCCGTGCATCGCCGCCTCAAGACTTGCCGTGCCCGAGGCGATCAAACCGACGTCTGCAGCACGCAGCGCAAAATCAGCATGCCCGAAGAGTAAATCGACACGCTCAACCAGCGATGCGCCATGAGACCAAAGCGCTGTTTCGAAAATCGCGCGCGTTTCTCGGTTCACAAGCGGCACCAAAAAACGAGCGTTCGGGCGTTCACGCGCAACGATTTCGATGGCGTTCACGAAAAGTTCTGCGTGATAGTTCAGCTCGCTCACGCGAGACCCGGGTAACACCGCGATCAGCTCACCAACGACCGCGTCGTCTTTGAATCGGGAGATGCTTTTACGTAGTTCAAACTTTGAGACGTCTGCAGGCGGGATTGCGCGCGCGAGCGGATGCCCGACGAACCGCGCGCTCACGCGATGCGGTTCAAGCAGTGCAGGTTCAAACGGAAACACACAAAGCATGCGATCAATCGCTTCGTGGAAACGTGCCGCACGCTTTGGACGCCATGCCCAAAATGACGGACACACATAGTGCATCGTCCGCACGCCGCGCGATTTCACTTCGCGCTCGATTCGCAAATTAAAGTCAGGCGCATCCACGCCAATGTAGAGCGTGGGATTGAGCTCACTCACTTTTGCGAGAAGTTCGCGTTTTAGGCGCAGGATGCGCGGCAGCGACGACAAGACTTCTGCGTAGCCGCGCACCGCAAGCGTTTCGTGATCGAACCACTGCACGACGCCTGCAGCGCGCATCTTCGGGCCGCACACACCGTAGAACTCGACCGCGGGGTCGAGCGCGCGCACGTCTTCAACCAGATGCGCAGCCAATTGGTCGCCGGAGGTTTCTCCAGCGACGATTACCACTCGCCGAGTCATCGCGCGAGGCCGCGTCCGCTGACCGCGAGAAAATCAATCAGTGGTTTTAATGCGGCTTGCGCAGATGCGCTGGATGCATCATGAAGCGCGAGTAGATGCACTCTTGCTTCCGCCAGAACATGTCCTGAGCGCCACACGATTTTGTGCGCATCGCGAACCGCAGCTACTGCATCGGCATCGAATCCACGCCGCTTCAAGCCTTCGAGATTCACGCTACTGACTGAAAACGGATTACCATGCCCGAGCACGTACGGTGCAACATCTTGCGTGACGCAGGCGCAGCCGCCGATCATCGCATGCTGACCAACGCGACAGAACTGATGCACTCCGGCGAGACCACCAATGATTGCAAACGCACCGACCTGCACGTGCCCGGCAAGTGTTGCCGCGTTCGCAAGGATCACATCATCACCCACGAGGCAATCATGCGCAACGTGCGCGTAGGCCATCACGAGAATTCTCGAACCCAACGTCGTCACGCCGTTATCTTGAGCCGTACCGCGATGAATGGTGCAACTTTCGCGAAAGACGTTGTCGTTGCCGATTACAACGCGGGTCGGCTCGCCAGCGTACTTCTTATCTTGCGGGGCAAGGCCAATCGACGAAAACGGGAAAAAAGTATTTCGTTCACCGATCGTCGTGTGCCCGTCAATCACAACGTGCGAGACAAGTTTCGAACCCGCGCCGATACGCACGTGTTCGCCGACCGTCGAAAACGGCCCAACCTCGACGTCAGACGCGAGTTCCGCCGAAGACGCGACGATTGCTGTTGGATGAATGCGCGCCACCGCTCTACTCCGCTGCGCTTGCTTGCGGTGGGCTCGGTTGCAGCGCGGCGATGAGCGTCGCGGCGGCGACGAGCTTGCCGTCCACCGTCGCGGTTGTTTTGAACTTGCCAATGTTTTTCACGATGCGTTCAATTTCTACGTGAAGCACGAGTTGGTCGCCAGGCACAACGGGCTTCTTAAATCGCGCATCGTCGATGCCTGCCAGGTAGACCACACGTTGAGTACCCTCGCCGACTGCTTTATCCGATTCGAAGGCAAGTATGGCTGCCGCTTGAGCTAGCGCTTCGATGATGAGCACGCCCGGCATCACGGGCGCAGTGGGGAAATGCCCGTTGAAAAACGGTTCGTTCACCGTCACGTTTTTTAGCGCGACGATTCGCTTCCCTAGCTCGATTTCAGTGACACGATCCACTAAGAGGAATGGATAGCGATGCGGCAACAGCGCGCGTATGCGGGCGATGTCTAGCGTCATTGTGTTTTTTGGGCTGTTCGCGTCGCTCATTCGGTTCCCACTGTCTCGTCTTTGCCGTCTTGGTTTGTATTGCGCGCCGCGCGAACGCTACGCCGAAGTCCAGCTGCGAGCCGCATCCAGTCTCGATGTGAAGTGGTCGGGAACACGCCGGTGTAGCGCCCCTTCTCACGGATCGAGTCGGCAACCAACGTACCGCCTGAAACAATCACATCATCAGCGATTTCAAGATGGCCGATGATTCGAGCCGCGCCGCCAATCATGCAGCGCTTGCCAATGATCGCGCTACCGGCCACCCCTGCACAACCTGCGATAGCAGTGTGCTCTCCAATGCGAACGTTGTGCGCGATCTGGACAAGGTTGTCTATCTTCACCCCATCGCCGATCACGGTATCTTCGATCGCGCCCCGATCTATGCTCGTGTTTGCGCCGATCTCCACATCATTCCCAATGATTACGGTCCCCACCTGAGGAACCTTCATCCAGCCCGAAGCGGTCGGCTGAAAGCCAAAGCCGTCGCTTCCAATCACCGCGCCAGGCTGAAAAATGCAGCGGTCGCCGATCACTACGCCATCGCGCACCACAACGTTTGGGTAAAGCACGCAATCCGCGCCGATTCGGACGTTGTTTCCTATGCGGACACCTGCGTGAATCACCGTGCCTTCACCGATACAACTTTTCGCGCCAACAGTCGAACTGTTGTGAATAAAAACGCGGTTTAACCCCATTTTCGCTAGCACCTCACTTGAGAGCGTTGCCCCGTTAAAGTCGGCAGTTTCTGGGAAAAGTTGTGCCAACAAAGTAGCAAATGCTTGATGCGGATTTGCATGCACAAGATGTACACAGCGCTCCGGGAGCTTGGCGATTGCCGGTGCGATCACGGCACTTGCGTTCGTCGACGCGAGCACCGAAGCAAATTTTTTATCCGAAAAAAAACTAAGCTCGCCAATTGACGCACCAGTCAAGCTGGCCACGGACACGATTTGCGTGTTCGCGTCACCCCTGATTTCTGCGCCGATTCGTGCGGCCAACGCGCCAACCGACTCCGGTGACGCAAGTGATCGGCCCATAATGATTACTCGGCGAGCGCCTTGAGCACGCGATCAGTGATGTCGATGCGTGGGTGGAAAAACACCGCTTCCTGGAGAATCAAATCGAACTTCTCAGTCGCCGCGATTTTTTCGATCGCGCGCTGTGCTCTTTCCTGCAATTGCGTCAATTCTTCATTTTTCCGAAGATTTTCGTCTTCACGCAGCTCGCGCTGCGCACGCTGAACATCGCGGCTTAACACCTCGAGTTCGCGTTGACGCGTGCGCCGCGCCTCGTCGGAAATTGAAAGTTGATCTTTGTCAAATGCGGCGGTGGCGTCTCGGAATCGCTTCGCAAGCTTCTCAACCTCGGCTTGACGGGTAGCAAATTCGCGCTCGAGCTTCTTCAGCGCACGCTGGGCGGGCACGGACTCCCGCAAGAGCTTTTCTGTATTGACGAAACCGATTTTCAGATCGCCTGAACGAGCCCCCGGGCTCGCCGTGCCCACCGCCGCAGGCGATTGCGCGCTCACGAGAGCCGGAACCAAAAACACCGACGCCGCGAGCAATGCCAGCCAGCGCGCAGTGAAAGCGCTCAATGCGCTGCACCGAGTTGAAGCACCCATAATCAGTTGGCCTAGAACAAGGTTCCGACTTGGAACTGGAAGCGTTGAATTTTATCGTCAGGCTTCTTTCCGAGTGGAACACCGTAGCTGAATTTCAACGCACCGATCGGCGACTTCCAAGCGAGCGCGATGCCCGCCGAGAAATGGAAACGCTCGTTATCCTTTTGGAGCGGATCGCCACGATCATAGATTTGACCTGCGTCAAAGAACACGCTGCCGCGTACGTCGCGCGTGTTTTTTGCCCCAGGGAACGGGAACAAAATCTCGTTGTTGATTGTGAATTTGCGGCGGCCACCGAGTGCGCTTCCGTTGAAACGCGTGACCAGCGTTTCGGTGCCGTCGGGATTACGGTTTGTCGTAGTGACAGACTCCTTCGGGCCCAGCGAGTTGGTATCGTAGGTTCGTACCGACCCAACGCCGCCGCCATAGTAATTCTGGAAGAAAGGCAACGAACTACCACCGTAGCCGTTACCGAAGCCCATCTCGAGATTGGCGCCGTACACAAGCCCCGCGAAGAGCGGCAGGAAATACTGCGCCTGGTAATTGATCTTGTAGTACTTGATGTTGGTAACGGGCAGCGTGGACTCCACGCTGACGCTTTGGAACCAACCGCGCGTTGGGTAATCGATACTGTCCCGGGTATCGCGCGCCCAGCCGCTCTGCACCTTAAATGTGTTGGTACTGCTACCAAACTCTTTCTGGTAATCGAAGAAACGCAGCGGGCTGATACCGGGACTGAGAGTCAGCTTTGAATGTTCACCGGACACGCCAAGGCTGACCGAGTCAGTCTCGCTAATCGGAATCCCGAAGCGTACGCCTGAGCCAAACGTTTCGAGAATGTAGCTGCCACCACCCGTGGAAGTCGGGTCATAGGTGCGGCGGTAAACATCAAAGCCGCGGCTCACGCCATCTGCCGTCCAGTAGGGATTTGAATACGCGATTACTGCTGTTTTCGACGCTCGACTGGTGTTCACCTGAACGGCAAGCGCGTTGCCTGTTCCCAACACGTTGTTTTGCGACAACGATGCGGAGAGAACGAGTTTCTCCGAGCTCGAGTAGCCAGCGCCTGCGTTGATCGTGCCAGTATTTTTCTCTTTGACGGTAACGTCTACATCGATCTGATCGTTTGAACCGGCCACGGCCTGGTTATCCATGGTGACTTCTTCGAAGAAACCGAGGCGATCAAGACGAATTTTCGAGCGCTGAATTTTGGCTTGGTCATACCAAGACGCCTCAAGCTGTCGCATCTCGCGACGAATCACTTCGTCGCGCGTCTGTACGTTACCTGCGACGTTGATTCGGCGAACATACACCCGTCGGCCCGGATCAATGACGTAATTGAAGGCAACCGTTTGGTTGGCGCGATCAATTTCTGGCACTGTATTAACGCTTGCAAATGCGTAACCTTCTCGTCCCAAGCGGTCGCTGATTGACTTTGCGCCATCAGCCAAGCGCGTGCGATTGAACACGTCTCCAGACTTGACCGGAATCAGCGCGCGAAGCTCACCCTCGGGCAGCAGAAGTTCGCCAGACAGCGAAACACCCGATACCGTAAATTTCGCGCCCTCGCTGATATTAACGGTGATGAATACTTTGGTGCGATCCGGCGAGAGCGAAACCTGCGTGGATTCCACGTTGAACTCGAGAAACCCTCGATTCGTGTAATACGCGCGTACAGCCTCTAAATCAGCCGAGAGTTTTTGCCGCGAGTATTGGTCATCTTTTGTATACCAAGAGAACCAGCCGCCTGTGGACAGCTGCATTTGCTCCAAGAGCACTTTCTCCGTGAATGCACTCGCGCCGATGATGTTGATCGACTCGATGCGAGCAACCTCACCTTCTTTCACCTCAATCGCAATGGACGTGCGGTTTCGCTCGAGCGGGGTAAGCGTCGTGGTCACTTCGACGTCGTATCGCCCGCGCGACAAATACTGTTTCTTAATCTCTTGCTCGGCACGATCCAGAATCGTGCGATCAAGGATTTTTCCTTCTGAGAGCCCAGCGTCGCGCAATGCCTTTTTGAGCGTGTCCGAATCGAACTCACGCGCGCCGCTAATGTTGATCGCAGCGACGGTGGGTCGCTCGACCACCGACACGATCAATACGCCGTCTTGCGCCTCAACTCGAACGTCGCGGAAGAAGCCGGTTTCGTAGAGCGTTTTGATGGCCTTCGAGGCGGCCGCTTGATCGAAACGGTCACCCACTTTGACGCCGAGATAGTTAAAAACAGTGCCCGGATCGGTGCGCTGCAAGCCTTCGACGCGGATATCACGTACGACGAACGCTTCTTGGGCAACAACGAGCGCCGACGCACTGAGCACGCCCGCGACGAGAAGTGCGTGGGCCAACGTATGGAAGCGCGGTCGGGAAATAGGAGTTCGGGAAATGGAACGAGTCACGAGAAGATGCGATGAAAGTCGTTGTAGAGCGCGAGCGCGGTGAGCGAGGTGACGAATCCAATGCCGATTCGCTGCCCGATGATGAGCGCGCGCTCCGACGGCGGCGACCCTTTAATGGCTTCGAAGAGATGATATAGCAACTGTCCGCCGTCCAGCATTGGGATCGGAAGCAGGTTAAGGACGCCAATCGAGATACTCACGATGGCGAGAAAGAATAAAAACGCCGTCACGCCCTGTTTAAGCGTCACACCCGCACCCTCTGCCATGGACAGCGGACCGGAGACCTGGCGCAATGACACCTCACCTGAAACCATGCCCCAAAGCACCCGAACGGTGAGTGCGGTTGCCTCCCACGAACGCGCGGCCCCTTCTACAAACGCGCTCGCGAAGCCACGCCTGTCAGTCGCGAGCGCGTTTGAGCCCTCGTCAAATAAGTTAGGCGGCGTTACCTCAAGTCTGCCGATCTCGCGGTTACCCGACTTAACCGCACGCGGTGTCACATTGATCATGCGGGTCGCCCCCGAGCGCTCGACGACTAGACGCACCTCACGATTAGCCGCCGCCTGAATTAGTTGCGTGAGCTCAAACCACTCGCCAACTTTGCGATCGTCCACGCTCAAAATGCGGTCACCCGCTTGCAAGCCTGCGCGAGCACCTGGGCCGTCCGCCACCACGCTGCCGATTACCGCCGGTTGGAAAATCCCGACGCCCCACCCAAGCACGCGCCGCCCCGTAGGGTCTTCGCCCGCCGCGCGTGGCGCACGCGCGAGGACCAGCTCTCGCTCACGCCCTTGATCGCGCACAACCAACGTCAGCTGATCGTCGAACATGTGCGAAAGCAACTGCCAACGAACGTCATCCCAGTTGTAGATATCGCGTCCCGCAATTTGGGTAATGAGCTCACCACCGCGCAGTCCCGCTGCTGAAGCGGCTGTGTCTGCGCGGGGCGCGGCGACCACCGGCGCAAGCGCGCGCTCAGGCCACGCGATTGCGGCCGCGTACAAGAGCACTGCCAACAAAAAATTGGCAAAGGGCCCCGCAGCAACAATGACGGAGCGTTTCCACAGCACTTGCCGATCAAAGGCCTCGCGCTCTGCCTCAGGCGTGAGAACACCAACATCGGTGTCGCGGGTGTCGAGCATGCGAACATAGCCGCCGAGCGGAATCGCGGACACTGCAAATTCGTCACCTTTGAAAATACTGCGCTTACCCTTCCAGCGCAGAAGCACCGGGCCAAAACCCACTGAAAAACGAAGGACGCGCACGCCAAGCCAACGCGCCGCGAGATAGTGGCCGAATTCATGCACCGTGACGAGGATCGCCACGGCGAGCAAGAATCCGATCAGTGCACTGCCAAAGAAACTCATGCGGCCATTGTCCCATTTAGGTCGAGCGCTGATTGATCGAGCCATCGCGCGGTGCGCTCGCGCGTTTCGCGATCAAGCTCAAACACATCGAACAGCGAGCTCGGCGCGGGACCGCGCGCGTCTTCAAGCGCGCGCTCAACGATTGGCACGATCTTTGTAAAGGAAATCGCCTGATTAAGAAACGCAGCGACTGCGACTTCATTGGCTGCGTTCAAAACAAGGCATTCGCGTTGACCAGCGCGCAATGCAGCGTAGGCGAGAGGAAGCGCTGGATAACGAATGGGGTCAACCTCAAAAAACTCTAACCGTCCGACCCGCGCTAGAGAGAAACGTTCAACCGACAGCGGCAAGCGCGCGAGCTCGCCGTGCGCAACCGCAAGCGCGTGCGCAATCGGAACTTGCATGTCTGACGGCCCGATATGCGAGAGCATCGAACCATCAACCATTTCGACCACCGCATGAACCGAACTCGTCGGGTGGATCAGGACATGTACATCGTCGGCAGACCGGCGAAAGAGGAGCGCTGCCTCGATCACTTCGAGGCCTTTATTCATCAAAGTCGCCGAATCAACCGAGATTTTTCGACCCATATCCCACGTCGGGTGCTTACATGCTTCCTCCGGCGTGATCGTCTCGAACGAGTCAAGCGCACGTGTGCGAAACGGGCCGCCAGACGCGGTAAGTGTGATGGCGCGAACGCGGTCCGGCTCGCAGTTCATCCCGTTAGCGCACTGATACACGGCGTTGTGCTCACTGTCGATGGGAAGCACGCGTGCGCCCGTTTCCTGGGCGAGCTTTAGCAGCAAATCGCCAGCCGCCACCAAGGCTTCTTTATTCGCGAGCAGTACGGTTTTGCCTGCCTCTACCGCGGCCCAGGTAGAGGGTAGGCCAGCAAACCCAGAGATGCCGGCAACGACGACATCTGCGCGCGCCATCGCCGCACATCCCACCACCGCATCAGGGCCAACCTCGACGCGAACCAGCGGATGATGTCGTGACATTGCGGCACGCAGTTGCACGGCTGCGTCAGCATCACTCATCGCCACTACCTCGGGTTCAAATTCCGCGATGAGCGGCAGCATGGCCTGCCAATTCGCATTCGCGGCGAGCGCGAGCACGCTAAATTTGTCGCGATGTTGGCGAAGCACCTTGAGCGTGCTGTCGCCGATGGAGCCGGTCGCGCCAAGAATTACGACGTGCTTCAACACTGCTATTTCCACATCGGAACCAGGAAACTGAGCATCAGCGTGGCAACAGGTAACACCGCCAAATGCGCGTCAATCCGATCAAGCACGCCGCCGTGCCCGGGCAACAGCTGACTTGAATCCTTCGCGCCCGCTTGTCGTTTCAGCTGGGATTCCCACAGATCACCTACAACAGCCAACGCACCCAACGCACCACCGAAAAGGGCGCTGGCCACTAAAACGACGAAATTCGAGGTGATGCCTAAATACCAACTAGCTCCGACCGCCCAAAGGCCTGCAGCGACCACGCCAGCGAGCGCACCTTCGCGTGATTTTCCTGGGCTAATCGCCGGTGCCAATTTCACGCGCCCGAACTTGCGCCCGAAGAAGTAGGCGGCAACGTCGGCCACGATCGTCAACACAACCACCGCCACTAAGTGCCACACGCTCACCCGATAAAGTGCGACCGCTGCAAGCCACGCTGCTGCGATCAGTACGGCGAAGATCACGCGCCCTGATACCGAAGAAATATCGATCAATCGGCGAGAAAGTTGCAGCGGCGCAATAGCGACCCAAAACACGGTCACCGCGACCAGTACAAGCGTTAGCGTCAATCCCGAGCCCGCGCCCTCGCTGAGGCTAAATCCGACGAAACTAATCGCTGCGATCGTAAGTGCCAGTTGCAAAACCACTGCAGGCTTGGCCGCCAGGCGAGCGCCTTCCCATGCAGCCGCGACGCAGAACACGGTAACCAGTGCCGCCCACAAGATAACGCTTCCGACAAAAAGATCGGCGATTACGACAGCAGCCAGAACGAGCGCCGTTGCCAAACGAACAGGTAAATCCGACTTCTTCACTGGTGCTGACCCCGGCGAGTTCAACGCTACGCCTTTATCGCAGACACGCTGCGCGCCACACCGCGGACTTGCTCACCCGTTTGACCAAACCGCCGTTCGCGGTTGGCAAACCACTGTACGGCGGCGTCGAATTCTGCTTCACCGAAATCGGGCCACAACACATCTGTGAAATAGAGCTCTGTGTAGGCAATCTGCCAAAGCAGAAAATTACTGATGCGTCGCTCGCCGCCGGTGCGAATGAACAAGTCGGGATCGGGTTGATCGGCGAATGCGAGATGTTTGGCGAATTCGCTCGCATTTCCTGAGATCGCCGCACGTGCCACCGCTCGCTCGATATCCCAGCGACCTCCGTAATTGACCGCAACGTTGAAGGTCTGCCCGATATTGCCAGCGGTCAACGCCTCGGCGTTGGCGATAAGCGCTTGGATCTCCACTGACAACGCAGAAAGATCACCGATCGCCCGAAAACGAATACCATTTTCGTGAAGCTTCTGAATCTCTTCACGAAGCGCCTTGAAGAATAGCTCCATCAGATACGAAACTTCGTCGTGAGGGCGCTTCCAGTTCTCGCTGCTGAACGCAAATACTGTCAGATGTGTAACACCGTGCTTTGCAGCTGAACGCAGCAGCGTGCGCACAGCCTCGACGCCTTGGCGATGGCCCGCAACACGCGGCAAAAATCGCTTCTGCGCCCAGCGGCCATTGCCGTCCATAACGACGACAACATGGCGCGGCGCAGCTAGATTCGTCGACACGGCTGACTTGAAAATTGGCGTAAGCGCCGGCCTAAACCGACATCAGCTCGGCTTCTTTGACCGCAAACATTTTGTCGATCTCTTTGATCGTGTTGTCGGTCATTTTTTGCACTTCGTCTTGCGCACGACGCTCCTCGTCCTCGGAAATCTCTTTTTTCTTGAGTGCGTCTTTGAAAGTGTTGTTGGCGTCGCGGCGCACATTGCGCACGGCAACCCGAGCATCTTCAGCCTCGCCTTTGACGAGCTTTACCAATTCTTTGCGGCGCTCTTCGCTCATCATCGGCATCGGCACGCGAATGATGTCGCTATTCACAGACGGATTTAATCCAAGATCGGCCTCGCGAATGGCCTTTTCAATTGCCTGGATCATCTTCTTTTCGAACGGCTGAACACCAATCGTGCGCGCGTCGAGCAGCGTCACATTAGCCACGCCGTTAATCGGCGTCATCGCACCGTAATACTCCACGTGAACCGTGTCGAGCATTCCCGAATGCGCGCGCCCAGTGCGTACTTTTGCAAAGTTGTTTTTCAGCGCTTCGAGCGCTTTCGACATTCTCGTTTCGGCACTTTTCTTGGTGTCTGCAATCATCGTTATTCTCCTTCGCTGGCCGCTACAAGCGCTATTCAGACGCGCTGAAGCCTCGATAGTTACGCTTTTTTACTGCTACCCGAATATTTATATGGGCTAGCAGGTTACAGTTGTACCCTCATCTTCGCCGCATACGACGCGCTTGAGCGCGCCCGGTTTGAAAATGGAAAATACATTGAGCCGCAAATTTTGATCGCGGCATAGCGCGAGTGCGGTAGCGTCCATCACCTTCAAATTGCGCACGATGGCCTCATCAAAGGTAAGTTTCGAATAGCGCGTCGCTGTTTTGTCTTTCATCGGGTCAGCGGTGTACACACCATCAACCTTGGTTGCCTTCAGCACTAAGTCGGCATTGATCTCGCGCCCACGCAGTGCTGCGCCGGTATCGGTGGTGAAGAACGGGTTGCCTGTGCCCGCTGCGAACACGACGATCTTGCCCTCTTCCAAATACCGCAGCGCTTTGCCACGAATGTAGGGTTCGGCCACCGAATCAATTCGAAGCGCAGATTGCACCCGCGCCGCGAGCCCCGCGCGGCGCATCGCGTCTGCCAGGGCAAGCGCGTTCATCACTGTCGCAAGCATTCCCATATAGTCCGCCGTCGCGCGATCCATGCCCACCGCACTCGGTGCGATTCCACGAAAAATGTTACCGCCGCCGATCACTATAGCGATTTCGACGCCCATCCTGTGCACGTCTTTGATCTCGTTAACAATTCGATCGATGACTTCGGGATTGATCCCGTAGGCGTCTTCCCCCATCAGCGCTTCGCCGGAGAGTTTGACCAAAATTCGTTTGTAGGCAGTAGTGGGCGCGCTCGACATAACCTAGAATTTTAGCGCGTGAACGCGGCTAGGTCATCGATCAGCGCGTGTGCAAGCGCAGCAAACTTCGCGCGCAGAAAGCGAAGTCGCGTTGAATACTCAGCGTCCGGGGATCTTGCAGCGTTAAACAACAAAAAAAGGACGCCGAAGCGTCCTTTCCCGATCGTGCGCTGAGCGAACTTACAGCCCGGCAGCTGCTGCCGCCACTTCAGCAGCATAGTCCACGACTTTCTTTTCGATACCCTCGCCTACGACGTAAAGCTGGAAGCTGTGCACCGTCGTATTCGCGGCCTTGAGCACCTTTTCAACGGTTTGCTCAGGATCTTTCACGAAAGGCTGACCCAACAACGTTACTTCAGCAAGATACTTGTTGATGCGGCCTTCAACCATTTTCGCAACGATATCTGCAGGCTTGCCAGATTCGGCGGCTTGTGCTGAGAAGATTTTGCGCTCGTTCTCGATCAGCTCGGCGGGCACTTGCTCTTTCGACACGCACACAGCGCGAGTTGACGCCACCGATGCGGCGAGATGCATCGCCACGTCGCGAGCGATGTCTACGCTGCCGGTGTACTCAACCAACACGCCGATACGACCACCGCCGTGAACATAGCTCGCGACGGTGTTTGACGCGATGCGTGCAAAGCGGCGCGCATTCATGTTCTCACCGATCTTTTGCACGAGCGCAGCACGCTTCGCTTCGGCCTTCTCGCCGTCAATCATCGTTTCCATCAGCGCGGCGACATCAGCGGGATTGTTCTCAGCGACGTTTTTCGCGAGCGCAGCTGCGAGACCTAGGAAGTCAGCGTTTTTTGACGCGAAATCAGTTTCCGAATTGAACTCGACCAACGCACCTTTGCTGCCGTCAGCCGAGAGATACACGCCAACGGTGCCTTCGGCCGCCTGACGCGATGCCGCTTTGAGCGCCTTGGCGCCCGATTTGATGCGCAGCAGCTCTTCGGCTTTTTTCATGTCGCCATCGGCTTCGGTGAGCGCTTTTTTGCACTCCATCATGCCGAGACCGGTCATTTCGCGAAGCTCTTTAACCATGCTTGCAGTGACTTCTGCCATGTTCTTCTCCATACGCGAGGTGCGTTATTGCGCATCTCAAAAATTTCTTCATTTAAAAAGCAAAAGGGGTCGATTCACGACCCCTTGCTTCGAACGGGCCAGCGCTTATTGCTTGGCTTCGAGATCAGCAGGATCGACTTCGATCACTTCCTCGGTTTGCTCTTTGACGATTTCACGAACTGCGTGAGCCTTGCCTTCGAGGATCGCATCGGCAACGCCGCGCGCATAAAGCGCGATTGCTTTTGCTGAGTCATCGTTGCCAGGAATCACGTAATCAATGCCGTCTGGCGAGTGGTTTGTATCAACCACGCCGATCACTGGAATGCCAAGCTTGTTAGCTTCTTGAACAGCAATCTTCTGGTAGCCAACGTCGATCACAAACATCGCGTCGGGCAGCGCTGTCATATCTTTGATGCCGCCCATCGATGTCATTAGCTTGTCGTATTCACGACGCAGCGTGAGGGCTTCGCGCTTACTCATGCGGTCGAGCGTGCCGTCGGTGGCCATCGCTTCGAGCTCTTTAAGGCGCTTGATCGACGTTTTTACCGTCTTGAAGTTGGTGAGCATGCCGCCCAGCCAACGGTGATCGACGAAGGGCATTCCCGCGCGTTGCGCTTGCTCGGCGATGATTTCGCGAGCTTGACGCTTCGTAGCAACGAAAAGGATGTTGCCGCGGTTTTGAGCCATGCGACGAACATAAGTCATCGCCGCGTTGTATTGCTCCATCGTCTTCTCGAGGTTGACGATGTGAATCTTGTTGCGAGCACCGAAAATAAACGGTGCCATCTTTGGGTTCCAGAAACGTGTTTGGTGGCCGAAATGAACGCCGGCCTCCAACATCTGGCGCATAGTTGCAGACATTGAGTTTTCCTCTGGTGGGTTAAACCGCCACTCGTGCTCGTCACAACGCCGTCTTTCAACTAGCATGCAACACCCATCAGGCATCACGAGTGTGTGGATTTGTCCAAAAAATTTAGGACAGCCTTCGATTATAGCGTTTCCAAGCGATGCTTATCCGAACTATCAGATGTTTGCGGTTCGCAATGGCTAATTGAATAGAAGCCGGCGTTTTTGAGGGCTAGACATTAATTTTCTGTAGATCATAAAAACAACAATCAGCGTTTAGTCCAAGTTTATAAGCGCTGCAGCGTGTAAGCCATTAAGTGCGCGCAGTTGCAATTCAAACGTCCGCGCCCTACCTTCCCCTCCGTTCTAAGTCCCTGAGTTCGCCCTATGTCTGACCATTTTCTTGCCCCGAACCACCAGCTCATCACCTTCGATGGCGTCGATGCCAAGAATTTTCTGCAGTCGCAGCTCACCAACGATGTAGCCCAGTTGGTGATCGGCAGCTGGCAATGGCAGGGCTATTGCAACGCGAAGGGCCGACTGCACGCGACCTTCGCCCTCGCGCGGCTTGATGAAAATCTTTACGCGGCGGTCGTGCATTCGAGCGTATGTGAGTTTCTGGTTAAGCGTCTCACGATGTTTCGTCTGCGCGCGAAGGTCCTTATCGAGCGGTCGGATCGGTTCGCGTTGGTGTTCCATCTGACAGAGCCCGCTCGGCAGCTCGCGCGCCCTGGCGTGCGCCTCGCCCTTGGCCACGACCGCTGGATCGATATTGATGTCGATACTTTGCGCCAAATTCCGAGTGCGACCCAAGAAAACCTTAACACCTGGGACTTGCGTGGAATCGAGGCGAAGCAGCCGGAAGTCGTCGCGGCGACTAACGAGCGCTTTGTGCCGCAAATGCTCGGCATGGATCGACTCCAACCCGCACCAGGCGTCAGTTTTTCGAAGGGTTGCTATCCAGGACAAGAGGTCGTGGCGCGGGCCCATTATCGCGGAGCGGTCAAGAGAGAGCCGGCGCTATTAAGTGTTCCGCTCGAGCCGGCGATTGAGCCGGGCATGGAGATCGCGCAGAGCAATGGGGAGCCTGCAGAAATCGTCAACTGCGTAATCGTGGGGCACGAGTGGCGCGCTCTGGCTGTCGTACCCATTCTCGCGAGCTAACGACACGCTGAGTAGGCACGCATAAGACAGCGCGCGGTGGATTGGAATGAGCTGGAAGCCTGGGAGTCTGGCGCATAGCGAGCCAGTGTTGAAGAATTTTGGGTTTCAGATCGCCCAAACCCGACGATGCTTTGCTGTGGCTCGGCAACATTCGCTCCGTCGCGCATGACTGGTTCAGCGTCTCCCTAAGCGGCCTTCCGACGAAAAAACACCGGCACGCTGTGGTTGCGCTGCAACATTGGGAAACTCGACGCAGGGTCTATTCAGCTTAGCTCATGGCGATACGTGCAACAATCGAGCCGAGAGAATTATTTCGTAGCGTCTAGCTGGCTCATCGGGCCCCGTCGGACAGCTACCGTCCGAGGGGTATGGCAGAAATTTATCTTGCGTTTTCACTCGCGTGTGCCGTGAGTTTTTGTACGGGCGCACTCGTTGTGTTCACCGCGAAATGGCATTCTCGCTGGAGCGCAGATCACCCCGGGAGCGGACCGCAGAAATTGCACCTGTCGCCTATCCCTCGAATCGGTGGGCTCGCGGTTGCTGCCGGGCTTTTCGTGAGTCTGGTTGATATTAAGTTCGCGACCGTTCTGGGAGAAAGACTGCCGTCACCCATCGGCGTCATCGTCGCGCTGAGTGTGCCGCTTCTTGTAGGGTTGTGGGAGGACCTCACCCGCTTGGTCGGCCCATGGCTACGCTTGATCGCAACGTTCATCGCTGCGGGCATCGCATACGTTTACTGCGGTGCCGCAGTCGTCCGCTTTGACATGCCATTTCTTGATGTGATGCTTGCCGCGCTGCCGCTAGCGCCTTTTTTCTTGACGCTTTTTTGCGTAGGCGGAGTCGCTCACGCGTTTAATTTGTCAGATGGTCTTAACGGCTTGCTTGGCGGACTCGCGACGGTGGGCGCAGTACTGATCGGCGCGGTTGCAATGCGCCACGGCGACATGTACGTCGCGGTCTTCTCGGCCGCACTCGCCGGCGCAACGATTGGTTTCTTGTTTTGGAACTTCCCCAAAGCGCGCGTTTTCGCGGGCGACAGTGGAGCGTACCTGCTCGGCACTGCAATTTCGCTGCTCGCAATCTGGCTAGCGGCGCGCAACGCTAACGTGACCCCTTGGCTCGCGTTTATTGCGGTGCTCTATCCGTTTACCGACACTACGTTCGCGATCTTGCGGCGTGCACTCCAGCGGCGTCCGATCATGTCGCCCGACGCCGAACACTTGCACTCGCTGTTGGCGCGGGTGTTATCTCGTTCGTTCGGTCTCAAAGCAAATGCCATGGCCGCCGCAGGTATCGTCGCCGTCGCGGCAACATTTGCTTGGTTCGCATACTTCTTCGCGAGCAGTGCGCATCACCTCATCGCTCTTTGCGTCTTATTTGCAGTGCTTTATTCGTTGATTTGGTTCGCCCTCATGGCCCAGTGTGGCGCGGTGTCCGAAGAGGAATCTGCGCCATCGGCGCGTGGCCTCTGACGCCGGGCGTAAAAGAGCCTTGCCAAGCAAACCAAGAAGCACTGTCCTGCTGCGACAGGCACTACCGCAGCTCACATGACGTCTCGGTTTTTCGCACGCTCGGGCGATCCCGCACTAACCCGTTGAATCGACGACTTGCCACCGCCTCCTTTGAATCATGCATCCAATCCGTAAAGCTGTATTCCCCGTTGCAGGTCTAGGCACCCGCTTCTTGCCCGCCACAAAGGCAATGCCTAAAGAAATGCTTCCCGTGGTGGACAAGCCACTGATTCAGTACGCCGTCGAGGAAGCCTACGAAGCGGGCATCCGCCAGATGATTTTCGTCACCGGACGCACCAAGCGAGCGATAGAAGATCACTTCGACACAGCGTACGAGCTCGAGAACGAGCTCGAGAATCAGGCGAAGCGTGAGCTTCTCGCGCTCGTGCAACGCGTGAAACCGGACGACATGGAATGCGTGTTTGTTCGGCAAGCGCGTGCGCTGGGCTTGGGTCACGCGGTGCTCTGCGCCAAACAACTGGTGGGTGACGAACCTTTCGCGGTGCTCCTGGCAGACGATTTGATGATCGGGTCGCCATCCGTACTCGCCCAAATGGTCAAGCAATACGAGTTGCATCGAGGAAGCGTGATCGCGGTACAAGACGTGCCGCGCGAACAAACAAGGAGCTACGGCATCGTCGTTGCAGAAGCGCTTGATTCGCGCATCTCGCGAATGTCCGGAATCGTCGAAAAGCCCGATCCCTTAGTCGCCCCTTCAACACTTGCGGTGGCCGGTCGATATCTGCTCACCTCGCAAATATTTGAGGAAATCGCAGCGGGCGACCGCGGTGTGGGTGGCGAAATTCAGTTAACCGATGGAATTGCGCGACTGCTTACCAAGGAAAGCGTCTTTGCGTATCGGTACGACGGAACTCGCTACGATTGCGGAAGCAAAATCGGCTTCCTCCAGGCGACTGTTGACCTCGCGATGTCGCACCAAGAAGTTGGGCCTATGTTCACCGCGTGGCTACACTCCCGCTGAGCGCTCAATCTCTCTGGCTCGGCTTCGTTCAGCCAGATTCGGCGTCGTACTTCTTTTACTAAATATCTAAGGCCCCTTTGAAGATCGCAGTTGCAGGAACCGGATACGTAGGACTTTCAAACGCAGTTTTACTCGCCCAACATAATGAAGTGGTGGCGGTCGACATCGTCCCTGAAAAAGTAAACCTTCTAAATGCGAAACGTCTACCGATCGTAGACGCGGAAATGGAGGATTACCTCGCAACGCGCGCGTTAAACCTGCAGGCAACTGTAGATGCCGATGCCGCCTACCAAAACGCGAAGTTTGTGATTGTTGCAACCCCTACTGACTACGATCCAGAAACCAACTTTTTCAACACCGCATCGGTTGAATCGGTTTGCAAGAAGGTTATCGCCGTCAATCCTGATGCGACGATTGTGATCAAGTCAACTATTCCGGTTGGATACACCGTCGGGCTGCGCAAAAAGCTAGGCTCTGAGAACATAATTTTCTCACCCGAATTTCTCCGCGAAGGCTCTGCGCTTCGCGATAACTTGTATCCATCGCGCGTGATTATTGGCGAAGATTCCGAACGTGCGAGGGTATTTGCTGGTCTCCTCCGTCAAGGTGCGATTAAGAAAGACGCGCCCACCCTCTTCACTGGCTCGACTGAAGCCGAAGCCATCAAGCTTTTCGCGAATACTTATCTTGCAATGCGAGTCGCTTACTTTAACGAACTCGACACGTATTCCGCCATTCACGGACTCGACAGCAAGCAAATCATCGAGGGCGTATGTGGTGATCCACGTATTGGCCACCACTATAACAATCCGTCGTTCGGATATGGCGGCTACTGCTTACCCAAAGACACAAAGCAGTTGCTTGCGAATTACAACGCGGTGCCGCAGAACTTAATCCGCGCAATCGTGGAGGCGAACACCACGCGTAAGGATTTCATCGCCGATTCCATCATTGCAAAGAAACCACGGATCGTGGGTGTTTACCGACTCATCATGAAAGCCGGCTCGGATAATTTCCGCGCGTCGTCGATTCAAGGCATCATGAAGCGGATCAAGGCGAAGGGGATTGAAGTAGTCATCTACGAGCCGGAAATGATGGAGCCTCATTTCTTCAACTCACACGTCACGCACGACCTTGATTCCTTTAAACGCAACTCTGACGTGATCGTCGCAAACAGACATTCCCCAGAATTGACTGACGTAGCAGAAAAAGTCTTCACGCGCGACTTGTTTGGAAAAGACTGAGATGGGCGATTCACGCGCCAGCATCGAGCAGGCACCGATGGGCAGGAAGTGCGATTAGCTGCGCAGAGTATTGTGCAGGGCTGCAGGCTGTTCGTCACCACGACGGCTAGGCCTGACCCGGTTTATCCGTGGGCTCATGCCAACTTTCTTCGGGTGATGCAGGCCGCCTGGGCAAACAAGCACGTTCAGGCGTCGCTGGCGTCGAGCCCCGACGAGGCCGACGCCCTGATTTTCGTTGAGTCAGGATGCCGCTTCCAAACTGACGTGATGTACTCCCCGCTGTACAAAGCCTACGCGCACAAAAGCTTCGTATTAGATTTTCTGGACCTACCGAAACCGGTGATTCCGGGCCTGTATGCGTGCGCAAAACGTGACGATGCAGCGGCAGGTGGACTCTTGGGGCTACCCTACATCCGTGTGTGCGACAACGTGCTGCTGGAGCGTGAAGATCTAATTTCTGCCGACCCCGAATATTTGTTCTCGTTTGTCGGGCGGGTCGCGAACGCGCCGCGGGTAAGATCGCGTATCTTGGAACTAGAGCACCCAAATGCGTTACTGCTTGACCGCCACTCGGGGCAATCAGAAAGTGACGAGGAGTACGTTCGAACACTTTCTAATTCCAAGTTCATACTATGTCCCCGTGGCATAGGGACATCAAGCTGGCGAATATACGAGGCAATGCGGGTCGGTCGTGTTCCTGTCATCGTGTCTGACGATTGGTTAGCACCCAGCGGGATCGATTGGCAGACTTTTGCGATATTCGTGCGGGAGGTTGACATCGAACAGATTCCCGCGCTGCTTGACGCGCGAGAATCTGAGTGGGAGTCTCTAGCGCACACCGCGAAGGCTACATGGCAACGCTTCTTCGCCAAAGAAAATCTTTTCGCTTGGATTGCGCAGCAATGCTGCGCACTCGCCGCGCGACAACGCACAATGCATAGGCCACTCGGATTGCTGGATCAGCTGCGTCAGGTTGGCTCGATACGAGACGCGGCTGACCTGGCAAAAAGCCATCGTAGGCGCCTGCTTTCATGGATTTGAAGCGTCTAATGATGAGATTCAACAATACTCGCCTCGTCGGCAAGTCCCTGATTTGTTTTGTGGGGACCTTTCGCGGCTTTGATGCTACGCGAGAGTCACTCATTCGCCACCTCATCCAACCATTGAACGCGGATGTGGTTGTGTGTATGGTGAGCTCGCCAGAGCCCCTCGAGTTGCTTCGCCGCGAGTGCGCATCAATCGGTGCGACTGTCTACGACGCAACTTACGATTCGCGTGAGCAGAATTACGATCTGGTTTTTGATCGCCTCAGTCTCGAGCTCGGGGTCAAGCCCAAATGGAGGGAGAGAGCGGAGGTGGCCGGGAACTGGCTGGGCGGAATCGGAAATCGGCTCGGAGCGGGTACGCACCAGTTGTTTAACTTTTGGAAGCTAGCTCAGTGGCTGCGCATGGTTCGATTTGACTTTGACGCCTACGAGCGCGTGTTGGTGTCTCGAACGGATTTGCGGTGGCTGGGCAATCACCCGCCGCTTGACCTGCTACAGCCGCAATATCTATGGACGCCTAGCGGAGAAGAGTACGGTGGTATCAACGATCGGCACTGGGTGCTCCCGCGAGGAAGTGAGGTCACGTGCCTCGACGCCCTCACGCCAATGCTTGTCGGTCCCTTTCGGCATTGGAAGACTCACAACCTCAATCGCGAACGCTTCGTCGCTGAACATATTCGATCAGTGCGCGTCGAGGCTCGGCAATTCCCGTCCATCGCCTACTTGTCTGGTGAGCTATAGATGACAACAAACTGTGTTTCTTTGGTGGTTGAAACAATTGACGGGCGAACGTACGCATACAAGTATCGCGACGAGCTATTGAAGGCGTTGGCGAACGCGAAGACTGTTCAAACAGCCGGCGGCGCGTGGGATACAGTTTTGATCGGGCAGCCTAGCGGTTACGAGCTTAGAAAAATTCTGCGGAACACTCTGCTGTCCACACAACAATGTCTCGTGAATAACTATCTCTCCCACCGGCTCGCTCGATCACTGGTCTTCCGACGGGTACGAAGTTCTATCAAAACCCAGCATCCGCGCGCATGGCATCACATCAAGCGTATATGCGGAGTCCTATGAAATTTTGTGTCGCGACACCGCGCGATTTACTACGCGATTGGTTCCTCCTGAAAGACGCGACCTAAGTCGACCGATGGAACCATTGAATAATCTTCGCGACGAACGCGGTCTCGCCGGTACTCGGGTAATACAGTCGGATTTACACGTCCTGCTCGCAAGCGACCAGCGATACGTTCGCGGGCTCCTTGTAACGCTTGCTAGCGCCGCTAAGTTTGCGCCCACCGATAGACACACGACGCTCCACGTCATCAACGCAGGGCTTACCGCCTACGGCGTTCAAGAAGTCCGCAGGCTAGCGAGACGCTTTCCTCCCCAAATTTCGCTCGACCTACGATCCCTGAACGTACCTCGGGAAATCGAAGGGGCTCGAAAAATGTCTGGCAGCACTGCGTGCTACGCGCGATTGCTAATGGGATCGTTCTTGCCCGACGTGGAGCGTGTAATTTATTTGGACGTAGACATCGTCGTAAATCGCCCGCTCGACGAGCTTTGGAACGTCGATTTGGGTGGGCGCCTCCTCGGTGCAGTAAGGGATCCTCACTTTCAGACGCTTGCGGATGATTGTCTCACTCACTCGCAGCCCGAGCTCGGCGATGATCTCGTTCATTACTTCAATAGTGGCGTATTGATCGTGGATTTGGACTTCTGGCGTCGCTCTTCATTCGAGCAAGTTGTGCTTAACTACTTAAGCGAGCATGGAGCAAAATGCAAGCTATGGGACCAGACCGCATTGAACCGCCTTTTGCGCGGTCATGTGGCTTGGCTCCATAGTTCGATGAATTTTCTCGTGCTTCCTGCACAGAACCACGACTTTCGAGTTGACCAAGCGGTACTCTTTGACGGGCGCGCCATTTATCACATGGTCGGAGCCACGAAGCCTTGGCATGCTTTCCTCTATCACGAGGCGCACACGCTTTGGCATCGAAATTGGATACTGCTCGTTCGTCGTTTTCCGACCTACGCGCTTTCGCCCGCATTCTGGGCGCGCCCGGTGCTATGGCAGTTCGTTCGTGGATCAAAACTGCATGAGTGGGCGTGTCGCGTAGCGCTTCGAGCCAAAATTTATCGCTTCATACCTGCTGTTAGCGAGGCGCGGCTGAGAAGTCACCTCGCGCTGTTTGAACCCTCACAACCGCCCAGTTAACGTACACGACGCGCAGCTTCGTCGCAGCTAGGTAAAGGATCACGCAGCGGAGCAGTTAATCCATCGTTTTTTGATTCGAGTATCTTGATCTCAGAAACCCAAAGTCAGCCCTCGCGCGAGCCATGCGCGAAAAGCACAACGATCGTCGTCGCCTGCGCCTCAGACGCCAGGTACTTCGTGGGCTTACTGACAACAATTGCGAGCGTCTACGAGCAGCTAGACGCGAACGAAGCCGCTAGGATATACGTGCTTGATTGCGGTCTTCGCGCACAACAGCTAAAGCACCTTTCTCGCTTGAGCAGCACGAGAATGCCGAATCTTGAGCTCCGCGTTGCACCGTTTAAGCACGCTGGAACGTTCGCTCGAAACCGAAAAATGTCGGGAAGCAGCGCACCCTACGCACGGGTGATGCTTGCACGGCTCCTGGCAGACGAGTCACGAGCCATTTATCTTGATGTTGACACGTGTGTGTGCAGTGCTCTTGGCCCTTTGTGGCGTACTGACCTCGCAGGATGTACTGCCGGCGCAGTTGTGGATCCGTTCATCAAGGTGAGGGCGAACGATCAGCCTCACTCGGTAATCCTCACAGAAGAAGAGCGCAGCGCTCCGTACTTTAACTCAGGGGTAATGCTGATTGACCTCGATGCGTGGCGCGCACGAAACGTGGAGGCCAAAATACTGGAACATCTTGATCGTCACGCGGGCGCTATGCGGTTTTGTGACCAGACCTCGCTCAACCAAGTATTGTGCGGTGACATCCATTGGCTCGATGAGCGCTACAACTTTCTAGTGAGGCACGGTCGTTGGCAACCTGCGATGACGATACTTCACTTTGTCGATAACCCTAAGCCCTGGGAGGTGGCGAATTTCCACGCTTGCTACCGCCCCTGGTACAGGGTGTGGGTTCGTTGGCATTTGGGGCACGCGGCAACGTGGTGGGTGGTCCCGTGGTGGAATCCACTACATTTTTGGCTCCGCCCAATTTTTCGCAACTACGTGCTCGGATCGAAGCCTTTCGTTTCGGTGTGCCAACTATTGATGCGACTCGGTTTACTTCGTTGGATAGGCCTGAGCGAGCAAAAAATCACCTCGTACACGTCACTTCGTCGCTGAGGTCGCGAGCTGACGCCCCGCGCTTCGGTGTGGCAGCAAGCTAACGCCACCGAAAACGAGACGATGGCGCTCTCAGCTTCGATCCAAAAGCGAATAAACCAGTCCACCCACCCGCTCGCGTAGCCAGATCGCGTAATCATGCGCCCCAGCTTCGAGCGAGTACGTAAACGGTAGCTCGCCTGCCGCCGACTGGTAGTCGACAGGATAAGCCGTCACATTTATCCCTGCCTTGCGGAACGTGGCAATCGCACGTGGCATGTGCGTGGCCGACGTGACGAGCAACCAAGGTTTCACCGCCTCACCCGTCAGGTTGAGCTGTTCGAATGAGTTCACCGCGTTTTCGAACGTGTTTCGCGAGCGCCGCTCGAAACTGGTTCGCGTCATCTCGACCCCCATGCGACGGAAGTAATTCTCCGCGACATCTGCCTCCGAGGCACGCTCAGTGAGGACGGCGGCGCTGCCGCCCGTAAAGTGGAGACGCATCGCCGGGTACTCAGACATCAGCGGTACTGGGATCACAACTCTTTCGCCCGCGCACCCCAACGAAATCTGTGAGTGGGCTCGGCCATCGAATCCGCCAAATGCGCCCCCCAACACAATCATCCCGTGGTACGCCGAAAGGTCGCCAGTTGGCGCGCTGTACTGATCCTCTAGCTGGCGAAGCAAGTAATTGGATGGGTTTTGCCAACCTAGAAACAACAACAGCACGAGAGCGCAAGCACAGAACCCGCGCGCCCAGATCACTGCCCGATGTGGCCGCAGTAGCATCAGCCCGACGCCAATCACCAACAGCGCGGCGACCCACGCAAGCGGACTCAGTGCGTATGCAAACAATTTCGAGGCGTAGTGAAGCGCGGTTTGCATGATTTTGAAACGGAGTCCTGCTGCTAGGGCGGCTTAAGCCGCGCGCACGGTCTCGGCATGCTGCAGATACCAACGATAGGTATCGGCAATGCCTTGATCGAAAGCAACTTTCGGCGCCCATCCCATGCTGGTAAGGCGCGAAACATCCATGAGTTTTCGTGGTGTGCCATCAGGTTTACTAGGGTCAGTGAGGATTTCGCCGCGAAATCCGACCGCACTCGCCACCTTTTTTGAGAGCTCAAGAATCGAAAGATCCTCACCACATCCGACGTTGACGTGGTCGTAGCCGTCGTACTGCTTCATCAAAAACACAACTGCCTGCGCCATGTCATCAACGTGAAGAAACTCGCGAAGCGGGCTGCCGGTTCCCCAAATCGTCACGCTTTTATCTCCGCGCTCCTTTGCTTCGTGAAAGCGACGAATCAACGCGGGCAGCACGTGTGAATTCTGGAGATCGAAGTTATCGTTCGGCCCATACAGATTGGTCGGCATCGCGCTGATCGCGTTAAAGCCATATTGCTTTCGATACGCCTGGCACATCTTGATTCCGGCAATCTTTGCAATCGCGTACCACTCGTTGGTGGGCTCAAGTGGGCCGGTAAGGAGCGCGTCTTCACGCAGCGGCTGCGGTGCAAGCTTGGGATAAATGCATGAGGAGCCCAGGAAGCAAAGCTTCTCAACGCCGTGCTTCCATGCGCTGTGGATCACGTTGGTTTGGATCGCCAAATTGTCGCGGAGAAATTCGGCTGGATAGGAATCATTGGCTTTGATCCCACCGACTTTCGCAGCGGCAAGAATGACGTACGCAGGTTTTTCGGTTTCAAAAAAGCGCTCAACCGCCGCCGCGTCGATCAGGTCTAGCGCCTGCCGAGGTTTAAGAACGAGTTGACGTGCGCCTTCAACCTCAAGCGCTCGCACTACAGCAGAGCCGACCAAGCCCCGATGTCCTGCGACAAAAATCTTCTTTGCGAGATCAAACATGCGCTGCTTCGATACGCTCGTTAACGCACATTTTGGTAACCAGCCGCGATAAGCATTTTCTCGCGTTGCGCAGCGTTTCTGTCGGCAAGCACCATTTCTGACACCATCTCGTGGAATGTTGTTTTAGGCACCCAGCCCAGTTTCGTCTTGGCGTACGTGGGATCTCCCAATAAAGTTTCTACCTCTGCAGGTCGGAAGTAACGAGGGTCGACGGCCACTAGGTTTTGTCCGACTTTAAGCGCACTTTCCGCAGGAGCGCCGGCGACGAGCCCAACCTCGTCAACTCCGCTACCACGCCACTCAATTTCTACGCCGAGCTCGCGCGCCGTGAGCGTCACGAAATCGCGTACCGAATACTGTTTACCCGTGGCGATCACAAAATCCTCAGCAACATTTTGCTGCAACATGAGCCACTGCATTTCAACGTAATCACGCGCATGTCCCCAATCGCGGAGCGCATCGAGATTGCCTAGATGCAACGTCGGCTCGAGCCCGACGAAGGCGCGAGCGATCCCCCGCGTGATCTTGCGAGTCACGAATGTCTCGCCGCGAAGCGGAGATTCGTGATTGAAGAGAATGCCGTTACACGCGTACATGCCGTACGACTCGCGGTAATTCACCGTAATCCAGTACGCGTACAACTTCGCAACACCATAAGGCGAGCGAGGATAAAACGGCGTCTTTTCGGTCTGCGGGATCTCCATCACCTTCCCGAAAAGCTCCGAGGTTGACGCTTGATAGAAGCGTGTTTTCTGATTGAGCCCGAGCATACGAATCGCTTCCAACAAGCGCAGCGCGCCAAGCCCGTCTACATCGGCCGTGTACTCAGGCAGCTCGAACGACACCTGCACGTGACTCTGTGCGCCCAGGTTGTAAACCTCATCGGGCTGCACTTGTTCAACAATGCGCGTTAGATTCGCACCGTCCGCCAAATCCCCATAGTGCAGATGCAGGCGACGACCGTCAATGTGTGGGTCTTGGTAGAGGTGATCAATTCGCTCGGTGTTGAACGATGAGGCTCGGCGTTTGATGCCATGAACCTCGTAACCCTTCGTGAGAAGCAGCTCAGCCAGATAGGCGCCATCTTGTCCGGTAATGCCTGTAATCAGTGCTTTTTTCAATTTGTTCCTCTGTTCCCCCAGCACGCTGCTTTCAGCACGCATCAAGGTCTAAATCATCTGCCTGACTGTAGCCCGGTGCTCGAGCGTATTACTCAATTTTGCACATTCTCGCGATCACGCCATCGACATCGACTTGCGCTTTCCACCCTAACCGCGCGGCGATCAGTGACGGATCGCCAGCACCGAACGAAATGTCGGAAGGCCGCTTTAATGACGCGTCCGTGACAACGCATTCGCGCCAATCAATGTCGAAGTGCGCAAACGTTTTTTCGACAAAGTAAGAAAGTGACACGGTGCGGCCCGTGGCGATCACAAAGTCTTCGGGCGCGTCGGCAGAAAGCATCAGCGCCATAGCATCGACGTACTCGGGTGCCCATCCCCAATCGCGCGAAATGTCGAGGTTTCCAAGCGACAGACTTTTGCGCTTACCCGCAGCGATTTCACGCGCACCTTGAACGATTTTCTGGGTAACAAAACGTGTGGGCCGAAGGGGTGACTCGTGATTAAACAAGATGCCCGTGCATGCGAATAGGTTGTACGCGATTCGGTAATTCGCGACCAGATTATGAGCAGTTGCTTTGGCGACCGCGTACGGGCTCAGCGGGCGAAATGGCGTCAGCTCAGTAGCAGCGACCCGCCCCGTATCACCAAAACACTCGCTCGAGCCCGCATTGAATAGCCGAATCGACGGATCGAGAAAGCGTATTGCCTCAAGAATATTGAGAATGCCTGTTGCGATACTCTCAATCGCCTCCACTGGCTGATCGAACGAAAGGCCGACAGAGGTCTGTCCCGCTAAGAAATAAATTTCACGAGGCTTCGCTTCAGAAATAGTACGCAACACACTTCGATAATCTGCGGGCAGCATGGAGACCACGCGAACTTGCCCGGTAACACCCAAACGGTCGAGCCGTGACAGGTCGCAGGTCGCGGCGTCGCGCGTGGTACCGATCACCTCATCGCCGCGCGCGAGCAAACGCTGCGCTAAGTACGCACCGTCTTGTCCCGTAATTCCGGCGATGAGAACGTTCATGGATTTCTCGCGCGCGCGCCGCGTCTTGCAAACAAAAACTGCGGTAATTTTCCAATATTCTTTCCCGCAAGCGCGAAGACAGCTGCAAAAGCGCCGAATCCGTTTGACCGAAGCGCACGATAGTCTTCGGTTGACTTTCTAATGATATTTTTCAGTGAACGATTGCTTGCTCCGCCCACACGCATGAGCACCTGTACTCGCTTTACATAGCGGACTCGCTCAGTTTGCTGCAACACTCGGAGCATCCAATCGTAGTCAGCGGCGATACGATAGCGCGTATTGAATTCGCCAACGCCTGCATAGACCTCGCGTCGCACGTAGAGCGTTGGATGCGGCGGCATCCAGCCGCGTCTGAGTTTGCCGCGCGTGAAGTCACCAGCAGCCCACGCACGAACAATGGCATGCGGCGCTTCTTTGCGAACATAGTTCAGATCGCCGTAACACGCGTCGACGTTGGGCTCACGCATCACCTCGGTCACCCGGCTCAACGCCTCGGTGTCGGCGAATAAATCATCCGAGTGCAAAAAACCAATGACGTCACCTGTCGCGAGCCGCACACCTTTGTTCAACGCGTCGTAAATACCGCGATCGGGCTCACTCACGTACGTTGCGATACGGTCGCGGTAGGCTTCAATAATTTTCTGCGTTCCATCGGTAGAACCGCCGTCGACAACCACCAACTCAACATTTGGGTAGCGCTGAGAAAGCGTTGACTCAAGCGCATCGCGAATCGTCGCTGCATTGTTGAAGACGGCTGTAACTACAGAAATCTTCACGGACGCCCTAACTCGTACAGCACCCAATTGGTGGCCGTTTCACCTGAAGAGACGTTGTTGCGGCCAACCAAGCCCCGGCATACGGCAACCATCGGCAGTCCGACTCGTCGCGAGGCGTTTTCATCGCTTGCCATTGGATCGATGTAATGCGTCGCCTGCCGAAACGCTAGCAGCTTCGCTACCCGATCAGCGCGTTCGACCTCGTGTGTTCGAAGATATTGCAGGGTCTTTTCGTCGGTTAGACCAACTAGGTCGACAATGTACTTGTCCGAGAAGTGAGCAATCGCGCCAACTTCGGTCGTTGCAATTTTCGCGCTCGCAGGCAAGGGGTCAATACATTGGCTGACGAATGTCGCTATGTCGCGCCCTTCAGCCGTTCTCGTGCCAGGGAAAGTTCTAAGAAGTACGGCCGAGGCCACTGTTGCTTGAAGAACAACCCCAACTGCCAAAACTGACACTGCCTGGCGTGTGATTTCAACGCGCGTTACAGCGTACGCGAGCCCCACCAGTGTGAGCGGCAATACGTAAGCGGTCGAATACCGGGTGCTGACCAGATGGTTTTTATGCGCCGCATATAAAAAGACAAAGAGGGTGTAAGCCAGCGTTCCCAGCAGAAGAAGCATTGGAACGAGCTCATTCGCGGAACCTCGCACGCGGCGCGCAAAGTAAGTAACGACCGCTAGCGGTAGCGCCGCGACCACCGTTCCGATAAGTAGCATTTGTACCAACGCATACGCAGGATCTAATTGCTTAAGCACAAGCGCTTTGGCCGCTGCGGTTTGCGGATGAAGTGCGTCAAAAAGCGCAACATTAACCGCCACACTCGCCACTATTCCGATTAGGTAGACCAATGCCAACGTTGCAACTCGCTCACGTCGTTCGTTCATCCACCATGCGGCAGTCGTAGCAGTGACCGCGCCCCAGACCGCAAGCTCGGGCCTCACCAAAGGCAGCAACGCACAAGCGAATACGGCGGCCGTAACTCTTCTGTAAATCAACAATACGACGACAAGGAGAATAGAGATCGCGACAAGCGCATTCTCCATACCTGTTGAAGACCAGCGAAACGTGAAGGGATCGAAGAGCACGAGAACCGCCGCCAGTATCGCTACAAGCGCGCTTTTGGCGATTGTCAAATAAAGCAAAGCGAGCGAGAAAGAAAATACAAAATAAAACGAAAGCGAAAGGTATTTCCAGACTTCGATCGTGTTGCCAGCGACTTGCGCAGTTAATGCGCCAATGACGAACCAAAGCACACTCGTAATGCCGTGCGAACGCTCACCAAGATTGAAAGTAGCAACACCACTCAACAGGTAATTGTCGGCATAACGCATGTAGATGTAAGCGTCATCCGATGTTGAGTCGCCAACGTACAACCGGCTAACACTTGCGACCAGAGCAGCCAATAGAAATGCGCCAACTGCGTGTTTGCGAACTTGACTTATCAACCTGGCCTCGCCGGCGGGTTACGAACCACGATAAAGTCACCTAACACCAGCAAATCCATCTTTGTTCGCAAGAAACAATCGAGCGCCTCAACCGGCTTACAAACCACCGGCTCGTTCTCGTTGAACGATGTATTGAGCACCATCGGCACGCCGGTCAGCGCTTTGAATTCAGAGATTAAACGGTAGTAGCGCGGGTTGGTGGCCGCGTCCACAGTCTGTAAGCGCCCCGAACCATCGACGTGGGTGACCGCTGGAATCGCGGCGTGTTTCTCGGCACGGATGGGATAGACCTGCATCATAAAAGGTACATCACCATCGAGCTCGAACCACTCAGGAACCGCCTCCCGCAGCACCGAGGGCGCGAATGGTCGAAACGATTCGCGCCGCTTAATTTTCAGGTTCAGAATGTCTTTCATATCAGCGCGGCGCGGATCGCCCAGAATCGAGCGATTGCCGAGCGCGCGTGGCCCCCACTCCATCCGCCCCTGGAACCAACCGACGACCTTTCCTTCGGAAATGGCCGTCGCGGTTTGAGCGCAGAGCGCGCCCTCGTCGTCAATGCGTGCAACCGTACAGCCCGCTTCCGCGATTTCGCTCTTGCGTGCAGTGAGCAAGGCGTCAATTTCCGCCGCGTCGCAACCTGGTCCAAGATAGGCGTGAAGCATGGGCTCCGCGCGCGTTCCACCGAGCGAATGATGCACAGAATACGCGGCCCCGATGGCACCACCGGCGTCGCCCGCTGCCGACTGCACATAAACGCGTTTGAACGGAGTATTGAGCGTGATCTTGCCGTTGGCGACGGAATTCATGCCGCAACCGCCTGCGACGCACACCGCGTCTCCACCGTGCTTTTTGTGAAGCGCGTTCAATAGGTTGAAGAACGCCTCTTCATACATCGCCTGCACAGATCGCGCGATGTCTTTGTGCTTTTGTTCAAGTGGATCGTCTTTCTTCCGCGCAGGGCCTAAGAGCGATTCCAACGCTGGCGTAAAGAGCTGCCCCACGGAGGGAGAGCCGTTCTCCCATTCGTATTCAACTTTTTCTTTAATGTGCCGGAAATATTGGGGTGAGAGAGAAAATTCACCGTTACTCTCTAAATTCACTATCTTCCGCATTGCCCCAAGAAATTCGGGCTTTCCGTAGGGAGCCAGTCCCATCACTTTGTATTCGTCGCCGTAGTTCGGGAACCCCAAATACTGCGTCAAGGCTTGGTAGAAGATGCCCAGCGAGTGCGGGAAATAGACACGCTCATCGACCTCGATCTTGGTGCCGCTACCGAAGCCCCAAGCGGCGCTCGCGAAATCGCCAAATCCGTCGACCGAGACGACGACCGCCTCATCAAACGGAGAAACATGAAACGCAGACGAAAGATGCGCAACATGATGCTCCACCGCATGCAGTTTTCCTCCGAAAACTTGATCCGGAAACGCGCGTGCAAGATGCGTATCGATGCCGTCCCGCTCGCGCTTGTTGCGGATTCGATCAAGCACCAAGCTCAGATCAGGACGCTTCAGCAACGTATACGCAACCTTCTTCCCAAGATTCGCACTCGAATCTTGATTGATCGCAACGTGATCCACATCGGAGAGCTGCAGCCCGGAGTTTTCTAGACACCACGCAATCGCCTGCGATGGAAATCCAGCCCAGTGTTTGATCCGCCGGAATCGCTCCTCTTCTGCCGCAGCGACGAGCTTGCCGTCGATGATCAAACAGGCAGCGGAATCGCCATGGAACGCGTTAATGCCAAGGATTGTGCTCATAGGTTGTTATTTTCGTTGCTTCCGTTGCTACCGTTGCTTACGTCGCGGCTGCTGCGCACCCGCTTAAGTAGCGCACCGACTTCGCCATCGCGAGTCGTAAACATCGCGTCTTTCAATCTAACCAGTTGTTCATTGCTGAGCGACGCATCGCGGATTCGCCAAATTTTCCAATCCACCATCAAGCGGAGCCAGAAGCCTTGCAGAGCTGCGTATAAAAAACCAGCGCGACCGTCCAAGAAGCCCAGCATCAGCACGTAGCGATAGAAAAAGTAAATGCAGGGCCGCAAGAACAGCGGCAATTTGAGCCACAGATCCCGCAGGCGCATGAATCGTTGATCGGGATTGCCGAGTAGTTCGGGTTTGCCTTCCCAGGCGACTAGTCCGCGACGACGTGACTCCTCTTCCACCGCGAGGCGCAACGAAAATTTATCTTGCTTGCGTGTCCACACCGTGATGTCGTCATCATGCCGGTTGTATTCAACGACGGCACCGCTCCACTGTGTGGTGGTGCCATCTACGTTAAACCTGAAATCAACCAAATCACTCAGATCGGGGCGGGCCGCGCCGCGCCGAATCACCCGCAACCAATATTGCTTGGTACCACCAAATCGAATGGGGCCGCCTCCAAACACATAGTCGTGCTTGACATAAATGCCATCAACGCCCGCTTTGACGGATGCGAGTTCGTTCTCAAGCTGCTTACGCAGTTGTGGCGTAACTACGAAATCCGCGTCTAACGCGAGCACCCAATCGTTCGTCAGCGGCAGGTTTTCGAGGGCCCAGTTCCACTGCGAAGCGTGATTTTCATAGGGATGATGAAACACATGCGGCGTGTACTCAGCGCAAATAGCGAGCGTGCCGTCCGTACTGCCTGAATCTACGACGTAAACGTCCGCCCACCCTTTCACACTCTCGAGACAGTAGCGAATATTGGGCAACTCGTTGTGGCAAAGGATGACTGCAGAGATTCGGCTCATTGCGTTGACTCACTCGCGAGCAATCCGCGTTCACGCTGATGCCATCGCCACGCGCTGCTAATGATCTCTTGCAGACTTGAATGGATTGGTGTCCAACCCAGAGCGCCTTTAGCGGCGTTGGCATCGGCCACCAAGTGAGCGGGGTCGCCCGCTCGCCGCGGGCCGATGGAATGCGGCACAGGCCGGCCCGTCACCACATTAATCGCATTGAGCACTTCACGCACGGAATAGCCATGGCCCGTTCCCACGTTAAACGCGCTCGCGCTCGCCTCGCTTTGCATACAGAAATTAAGAGCGTCAACATGAGCGCGCGCAAGATCCGTGACGTGAATGTAGTCCCGTACGCAAGTGCCGTCGGCGGTGTCGTAGTCATCGCCATTCACCGTGAGCTGTTCGCGCTTACCTAGTAGTGCGTCGAACGCGAGCGGGATTAAGTGAGTCTCCGGATCGTGTAGCTCGCCCGTCTCTGCGTCGGCATCTGCACCCGCCGCATTGAAATAGCGAAGACACACGCTTTTGATCGCGCTCGCGGCGCAGTAGTCGCCAATCATTTGCTCCGCAAACCGTTTCGAGTGGCCGTAAGGGCTCAGCGGGCGCTTTGGCGCGGATTCATGCACGGGCGAGCTTTCGGGCACGCCGTACACCGCGGCAGAGCTTGAAAATACAAGGTGATTCACCGCGTTTTCACGCATCGCGTTCAATAGGGCAATGGTTCCCGCCACATTCGGGCCGTAGTGGAGCCACGGCGCGACGACCGACTCGCCCACCGCAATCCGTCCAGCGAAATGGATGACCGCAAACGGACGGTATTTTCCAAACGCTGCGTTCAACGCCGCCGCATCGGCGATATCGCCGCGCACAAGCGGCCCCCAGCGTACCAGTCGCTCGAATCCGGTTGACAGATCGTCAAACACGATGGGCTCAAACCCTGCTGTAGCGAGCGCTTTACAAGTATGGCTACCGATATAGCCCGCGCCGCCGGTGACAAGTACACGTTTCATAGTTCGATTTATAGACTGCCTTGGGGGGATTCGTCGCTTGCAATGGTTAGAGCGATGTAGCGCTACGCGTCATTCGGCGCTCAGTGCGTTCTCGATGCTCATTCGTGCTGGATACGTAGAAATCAGCCGCTGCCTTCACGGGCGCTTCGATACATTTCCACCAACCCCACGCCCAGCGCTTCTACAGAGAAATTTGTTTCAGCGAGTTGCCGTGCAGCAAGCGACGCCTTGGCTCGCCATACTAGATCGGTAAGGGCCTGAATAAGCGCGGTCGAAATCGCATCAGCAGTCGGCTCCACCCTCAGCCCGGCACCTTGCGCGGCAACTTCATCAGAAAGCGCAACTCCCCGCGCAACGACGCAGGGAAGAGCGTACGAAAGTGCCTCGGCGACGGCGATCCCGAAGTTCTCCGCAAACGACGGCAGGACGAACACGTCGGCCTCGCGAAAGCATGCAGATTTGACGTCGCCCGAGACGTGCCCCGCCCACTCGACCGACGCTTCGATGCCGAGCGCGCCCGCTGCGGCGCGAAGCTTTTCGACGTACGCTCCATCGCCACTCCCCGCAATTTTGAGGCGGGCCGTAGGAATGCGAGCTACGACATCGCGCCACGCGCTCAAGAGGCTTTCTACATTCTTCTTGGGATCCAGTCGCGAGAGGTAAAGCACATTGAATTGACCTTCGGCGCGAACGCTCGCGCGATCAAGCACCGGAAGATCAATCGCTAGCGCACGGACCACGCACTTGGATGCCGCTTCTACCGCGCGAACATCCTCCACCTCTTGCGCGCTCGTACAGTGAACCAATGCAGCTCGGCGAAGGATGGGGCGCTCCAAAAAGTGCAACGACAGTTGCCGCAAACCAAACTTACCATCGCTAATCGCATACTGGTTCAACACTCCGAGTGGGCGCACAATGTAGGGCACGCCCCGAGCACGTGCGATGAGCGCTGCGGCCGAACTTGTAAATGAGAACAACGCATGAACGTGAACGCAGTCATAGTTGCTAACGTTTCGCCATAGCCACGAAATCATGCCTGGCGCGATGCAATAAAACTCAACACGTTTCCGAAAATAGATGCGAACGCTGCCTTCCTCTTGCAGTGGCACACCGAACTCACGCTCGATTCGCTTCCCGCGTCCATCATCGTCGGTCGTGGCAACCTGCATGTCAACGCCTTGGGCACTGAGCGCGCGCTCCATCGTGCGAATCGCTTGGCTCGGACCGCCGTGTACCCACGAAAGCGACGGAATGACGTGCAATATTTTCATCCGCAAAGCCGCTTTACCGCTTGAAGCAAACCATCGGTCGCAACGTGAGAGGAATAAAGCGACTTGACTCTCTCCCGCCCGCGCTCACCCATTGATCTTCTCAATTCGGAATTGAGGAGGAGCGGCTGTGCTGCATCGGCGAGCGCGTCTGCGTTCGGTTCAAAACCATATCCGGTCACACCGTCTACCACCAAGTCGTAGCGGGAGCCTACTTCGTTTGATACCAGGACGGGCAGTCCGAAAAGCATTGCTTCGTTGACGACCAAGCCCCAAGTTTCTCCATTGTCGGAAGGAAGCACAAACACGTCGGCGCTTAAGTAGGCGCGCCACAATTCGGTTTGATTCAAAAAACCCTCGAAGTGGGTTGGCACATTGAGTGCTCTCGCCGCCGCGCGAAGCGTGTCGGTGAGCTCACCGGAACCAGCGTAGATCACCTTGACCTTCGCGCCGCGCTCTCTCATCTTTGCCGCAGCGTCAAGTAACAGTTGCGGCCGCTTAAACGGCACGTGTTTTCCGCAGAAGAGCAGCACGACATCCTCGTCGCTGAAGCCCCGTGCTTCGCGGAGCAGTCGACGTTCGTGTCGGTGCGCTTGCGCCATGGCAAGCATTCGATCCGTTTCTACAAAATACGCACCCGTGAAGATTCGCTCATCCGCGACGCCGTTTTCGCGATAGAACGCCCGATTCTTTTCACCGATCGACAGGAAGCCAAGCGGAAGCTTCAGCAGCATTCGGTGCAAAACGCGCACGACGGGACCACGCGGGCGCAGCGAATTGGATTCGCCCCGAACAACGAGCGTCCGCCCGGAAAGTTTGGTGACAAGTTGCGCGGCAACCAGCAAGGGTTCGTTCCATCCGGTCACGATCACCAGCTGTGGGTCATGTTCGGCAAAAAAGCGTAAAAGCCTTTTCATCAGGGGAAAAACGTGCGAAACGCTAGACGTCAAATCGAATGATTCATTACTGTAGCCTTCCAGTAACGGCACATCCCACGTAAAAGCTGTTCCGAAGCCAGTGCCTTGCACTGATTCAGAAAGGTGGCGCAAGAATACGACGTGGAGGTCGATTTCAGGGTGTGCTGCAAGTTCGCGGAACCATGGGGCCATGTACTGAATCGGATGCGTCGTGATGAAGCACACGCGCGTTCGCTTCGCCGTCGATTGAATTCGCATACTGGTTTCGGCCCCGGAACGGACTACGTGCGGTTCCAACTACTTGCCGAACGGATGGTGCGGCGGGGCGCTTGGACGCGGCCTCGTAAGCTCCGCCGCGATCACCGGCGTATGCTGAGCGCCCCACGTCTGAGCTGCGGGTAGTTGACCTTGGGTGATGTTCGCGATCCCCTGAGAGACACCCAGTTCGTTGGCAGCAATCGCTGGCAGCGCAAGGATTACGCCGATCGAGGTCCCAAGGATAATCAATATGAACACATCGCCATAGGCTTGGGTTGCCACTGAAAACGTAGCCACATTCGCGACCAGGATCGCGGTGAAGCCAAACGCAAGGGATGCGTGCGGTCGCGACGTCTGCGCAAGCACAGCCAAGCGCTGCCAGATCAATCTGACAACTACGACACCGAGCCAAATGAAGACGGCGAGCCCGATTAAACCGAGGTCGAGGGCCAACTTGCCCAAGCCGCCCTCGGCTGTTCCACCAACAAGGTCCATGCCTCCACCAAAATGCTGCAAGCCCTGACCGCCTGCACCGAGCCCTGCACCTAAAAACCCGAAGTCGCGAACGGCCGAAAACACTGGTATGTAACCAAGCTGCTGAAAGCGCTCTGGTATCGATTCGAACACGGTGAGTCCGCGATCTTTCCAGGCCTCAAACTTTGACCCACCCGTTTCGGCGGTACGCGTCGAATACTGAGATTCCGCTTCAATGCTGTCTGGCTCAAGGGCTGCCATCACAGTCGCGATCCCAACGGCGGCAAAGATGGCAGTCACCATTGCAAGCTTTGCCTTACCCTTAAGAAACCAAGCAAAGAAAAAAAGAAACACGCTTGCAAAGATCACAACTTGCACGAGCATCTTGCGTCGCCCGGTCGACAGGCCGATGTACAGCAAAAAGATGACGACTGCGATCACGCACACGGACTTGAAGACTGAGAGCTTGCGACCGTTCAACAAGATAAACAAGAAGCATGAAACAGTCGCAACATGCCAAGCTGCGATTTCCGCAGCGCGATAGAACCCAGCGTTTGCCTTCGAAGGTGCACCGACGTTGTAGATGATTTGCCCCACGCCCACTTCTCCCAGAACTGGCATGCGAACACCAATCGCATCAAAGTAGATACTGACAAACCAAATGAGCGAGCATGCAACGTAAAACCACATCCACTTGCGAACACCAGGCGTGCCTATTTTCACCGCAATCTGATGCGCGAACACAATCGCGACAATCGGCGCGATGTAGAACACACCGCCAATCACTGGGAAGAAGATGTTCTGAAAGCGGTAGTAGCTGACCAGCGCCTGCACTGCTAATACGATGCAGAAAAGCGAAAACGGCGCTGCAAGGCCTTTACGCCAACCGTAGATTACCGTCGGCGAAAGCCGAACTCTTGCACTCATCGCCCCGAGCCAGCCCGCCGCCAGTGCGGCGGCTACAAAGCCCACAAAAAACACCGGTGCTCCGGGCGTAAGCTTGCGTAGCGGATCCTGCAAGAGACCCACTGCTACGCAGAATAGAAAAGTTGCACGCCAATTGAAAAACGCGCCGAGCAGCGCACACGCTAGCAATGAAAGTCCGAGCAACATCATGGGTTTGTCTCCCCGCTACCGCGTCGGCGTGCATAGCTCGGGCCACGCGCTGCAAGCGCGACGGCCCAACCAAAACCGCGCAATTCAGCAAATAGCGTGAGCGGGATCCACCAGGGGCGGCGCAGATGATGCCTGGTACGGACAGAGGACACAAACCGTTGCAACACCTCTGAAACGCGCCGTGCACCTGATCGGGTGCAGAGAGTGAAGTAATAAGCGCCCACGGCGTGATCGGGCCTTACAGTAGAGAGGTGTTCGCCGAATGTACGCGTACCACCCGCCGAAACCTTTAAATGATGGATAACAGCGTCCGGTTCATAGCAAATCTGGCGGCCGCTTGCGATCCACCGGTAGGCAAACTCGGCCTCAAATCGATACGCAACCTTTACGAAATTCTCATCAAATCCCCCGAGGAAAAGGGCTTGGGATACGCTCACCGAAAAATTACCCCCCATAAATTCCGTGATTTTTTGCGGCATTAAACACGCGAAGTGAAAGTGTGTGTCCGCCGAATAATCTTTATCCTCATTCCACGGCTGGATTACCCGTCCAGCAACCAACACACCAGGCGATCGGCGATGCGCATCCAAATGAGCCAAGACTAACCTTTCCTCCGGAATGATGTCATCGTCAAGAAAGAGGACGAGCGGCGCCCTGGCTTCAATGAGCGCGGTATTCATCGCTTTCGGGATGGAGGGCGTTTCCAGACGCAGCCAGCGAATATCCCCAGCCAAGTGCAGCGCGGCAAGCTTTTCTTGGACATGAGTTTCGTGGCGTTCACTTTGGTCTAACACCAAAATCTCGATCGCCCGTTCCGCTAGTGCAAGGAGCGAATCGAGCGTATCGAGAAGCGTCTGCTCGCGCCGATACGTCGGGATCGCAATTGAAATCGCGCTCATCGTCATTGCCGATACCCAATAACACGCGCTGGGACCCCGACTGCGATCGCATTTGCCGCTATATCGCGGGTCACCACTGCACCCGCACCGACCACAGCCCCATCGCCGATATTTACGCCTGCAAGGACAACCGCGCGTGCGCCAATCCAGACGTCCTTTCCGATTCGGGTCGGAGCCGATGAGCAGCCTTGCGAATCGATAGTTGTTCGCGCTGCAATGTTGTGTGCATGATCTGTAATGAAGCAACCCGGGGCGATCAAGCTATGCGCTCCGATTGAGAGATGAACAGTCGCATCGAACTCAACGCCACGGCCGACGAACACGTAATCCCCAAGCTCGACACGCGCGCGATCATCTTCGATCTTAAAAAAAGCATAGGATTCGATCCTACAGTGCTTGCCAAACGTGAGACGGGTGGGTCTTTTTACGCTTACGCGCGATTCGAGGCGAGTTTTCGCACCAACGTGCGCGCCGCGTAGCGCCAGACAACGCGCACGCAAACGCTCGATAACTACATTGAGGTATCCGTCTAGAAACCGCTCGAGCGCGCTACTCATCACAGCGTACTCTCCCGATGGGTCGCAGTGACAAGGAGTTGGTGACCGATCTTTCGGCAGACCGAGGGAAATCTCTCTAGTAGACGTTCACCGCCCGCCAACACGGTAGCGGGTAGCACGCGATGCAGGTGTCGCAGCTTGACATGCCCACTAATTAACGGTGTTTCAAAAAATCGATGTGTCACGTCGCTGAAGCCGGCGGCGACAAATTCTTGAACTAGCTCCTCTGCGGTGTAGGCGTAGAAATGTCCATCCCCGTCTGCACTGTTTTGCAGGTGCTCAAAATTCGCCGCATCACCGAGCTGCGAAAAAGTTGGGAGTCGCGAGCGAAAGTAGTCTGCGTTCGGTGTCGTCATCACCAATCGCCCGCCGCTTGCTAGGCGACGCCGCAAAGCGGAAAGTAACCGACGCGGATAAACCAAGTGTTCCACGATCTGATTTGCGAAAACGAGGTCAAATGTGCCGCTGATTTCATCTTTGAGCACATCGGCTCGAACGAATTCGATTTGCCCCAGCTCGTATCGCGTTTTTGCATAGCGAAGGAAATCAGCGCGAAGATCGACTGCCACGACTTGATGTCCG
Source organism: Betaproteobacteria bacterium (assembly GCA_013298145.1). GTDB lineage: Bacteria > Pseudomonadota > Gammaproteobacteria > Burkholderiales > Casimicrobiaceae > Casimicrobium. Next base: position 250,842 of record JAAFJO010000003.1, on the reverse strand, counting down.
CGCTCCGCCAGTAAGAGCGCGAGCGTTCCCTGTGCGCAACCAACATCAAGAACCCGCAGCTTCTCGCCTTTTGCGAACGCCAAGTAGGTCTCGATCTGGTTGTGATACTGGTTCCAGACGTGGCGAGCAATCTTCTGATCCCACATCTCTCGCATGTCGTGCGCGTACAACGCTTTCACTTCGTCAGTCCAGTTGGCGTCGTAGACAGGCCGCTTCATGAGGCTAGAGCCCAATCACGCGAACGAGCGCGCGCAAATGCAGCGGATCAGCGCGCAGCGCCCGCCAAAAATACTTGCGCGCAGCGCGCGGATCCTGTCCCTTGAGGCAGGAGCCAACAAAGTAATTGAAGCTAGACCGGGCCGCTCGCACGTTCCGGTGCGAGGCGCTTGCCGACGCGGATACGCGATTGTCACGCTGCGCGAGGATCATCGCATCGTCACCCGACGCTCGCCTCGCTATTGCGCATTCGATCGCGAGTTCTGCGCTAGAAATTTGTCGATCGCGGCGCAGGTCACTAATGCTGCCCTGCTCTAGCGCGGCCGTGTAGACCACTTGTTCCATGCCCAAGCAGTCACCGCGCTCGATCATCCGAAGCCAGAGATCGATGTCTTGCGCGACGGGAAACGCAGCGCGATAGCCGCCCACCGCGTTATAGACATCCGTGCGAAACATGGTCGCGCCGTGATGCGGAGGGCCAATCAAGGCGTCAAGCCGCTCGGCTTTGAGGCCGTCGCGTAATCGCTGGTCGGCGATGGTGAGATTACGAATGAGCTCTCCGTCGGGCGCAACGATTGCAACGCCACCTGCGACCATCGCAGCGCCGCTACCTTCGAGTAATTTGTGCTGCAATTCAAGGCGCCCTGGCAGGCTCAGATCGCCGCAATCTTGTCGTGCGATGTAGGGCGCACGCGCGCGCTCACAACCGCGAACTAGGGCTTTCGTCAGCCCCGCGTTTGACTGGCGAACAACACGCAGGCGATCATCGGCCGCCGCGAATCTGTCCAGAATCGCTGGAGTGCCGTCGAAAGACCCATCATCGACGACGACGAATTCAAACCTACATCCCGTCTGGGTGAGCACGCTTGCTAACGTAGCTTCAAGCGTTCGTTCGCCATTGAACACGGCCATCACTACAGATACCTGCAGGCCGCTGTTTTCTTGATTGCTCACGCCACCCTCTTCGCGAAGTACATCCAATGCGGAAATTCGATTACTTTCCGCTCGTTTCCGCTATTTTCGCCGATTTACATTAGCAGATGAGTTACGGCAGCCGCATTCGCTCCGTAAACGCCACCGTCAGCCCCGCAAAACGCCAGCCAAGCAAACGTCCGGCCGCTCGGAACGTCGCATATTGCCACCGCCGTTGGGTCGCGTGCGACGCGGCAGCGCTGAGCAGTGCGCGGGCCTCATCCCCAAGTCCTGCTCGAGCGGCCCATCGCGCCTCAAGAAAAAGTGTTCTGCAGAAATGTTGGAATTCGGGTTCGCGCACTGAAACACCAGCCGCACGCGCGCGTGCCAAAACCTCCAGCAGCGCATCCACACGTTCCGCGTGAGCTTTCGGATCCCGACGCCACGCGACGCCCAGATGCTCGCCCTCGTGCATCCAGAGTTCGGCGACGAACTGATCAACATAGGCGAGCTTAACTCGCGCCGCACCGGCTTGAGCATCAAACCGCACGTCCTCCATCTGCCGCGTACTCGGCCAGGCTCCGATGCGGGCGAGCGCGGAGTGTCGATACATCGGGACATTGGTCGGCCAAATTCTGCCCGCTAGGAGTGCAGGGAAAACCGCGTCGTGCCGCTCGTGCGTGCGGTGCGCGGTGTCAGGCAAACGCTCACCAGCTCCGCCTACCGCGAAAACTCGTCCGTACGCGATTTCCGCAGTTGCATGCTCCCGCAGGGCCGCGACTTGCAATGCGGTTTTCTCTGGTAAGTAGCGGTCGTCGCTGTCAAGAAACTGAACAAACTCGCCGCGTGAATGCTCGATCCCGAACTGCCTCGCTCGCCCTGGGCCTGAGTTTCGCTGAGTGAATCCGCGCACAATATCGGGGTGCGCAAGGGTCAACTCCGCAATCGCTCTTGGCGTGTCGTCGGTCGAACCATCGTCAATGATGATGATTTCGATGGGGCGATAGGTCTGTGCCAACACGCTTTCAACCGCTCGCTTCAACATCTCAGCGCGGTTGAACACGGGAATGATGGTGGACACCAGTCCAGGAATGATTTCAGCGTCTGCTCGCGCGTTGTTTGAGGCTCCTGCGGAATTGTTTTCCCCAGTGTTGACAGTTGCAATACGCGCGACGTCGCTTGCCGACTTCGAGGCAACGAGTTTGTCCCCTGTAAGCTCAATCGGATCAAGCAACTCGGTGGTCGTCGGCGCACGCAACACCGAATCTGACCATAATTCCATGAGCAGTAAGCGCCAAGCCAAGCCACGATAGATAGAAAGCGCGCCGGGCCAGCGCTGCCCACTCTTGCGATCAATCAGGTACTCGCTCATCGCACCCCGCAGCCCGTAGCGCTCCGTCATGCTGCCGTCGGCGAACAGTCTGGCACGCGCGAGCGCGCGGATGCTCGCATCCGAATCCATCCAGTTGGCGTCTAGCGGTGCGCCATACTTCACCCGAGTACTGATAGTCGATGGGAGAAGGTCGTCAAGCGCCGCCACTTTTCGTAAGATCAGCTTGTTTTGATCGCCCTGCATCAGCGCGGCACGGGGCAGGCCGTAAGCGAATTCAGCGATGCGTCGGTCCAAGTAAGGCGCGCGCGCTTCAACGCTTTCGGCCATACTGGCTTTATCCACCTTCATCACATATTGGTTTGGCAGCTGCCTTCGCGATTCAAACAGACGAACCGCATCGAAGGCGTCCGAAGTTTGCGACAAATACTCGCCAAATAGCCCAGCAAACAACGCTCTGCAGCTGCCATGGCGTCGCCCAGCGTAGCGTTGATAAAGTCGAAATTTTGCCCAGGAGGAAAGCGTTTCTGGCACCTGGAATATGTCGTATCCACCGAATAGCTCATCCGCCCCTTCCCCGACTAAAACGACTTTGTAGCCGAATTCTCTACACTTCCGATATAGCAGCCGACTGGTAATCGTGCCCAAGTCCGCAAAGAGATCGTCGAACATAGCTGCATGCTGCTTAAGCTCCACGATCAAATCCGACGGCGCGATCGAAATCTCTTTGAAAGATGCGCTAATATGGTTTGCAACCTTTGCTGCAAAGGGGCGTTCATCGAGCGATGCCCCGTCAAACGCCATCGTCAGCGCTTGGACCTTCGCACGCTTCCCGGCCAATGCGGCGATCACGCTCGAATCAAGGCCACCCGAAAGAAGTATCGCAACTGGCACATCTGCAATTAGATGCTCGTCCACGACACGGCTCAAGAGCCCACTTAGTTCACGCGCTTTCTCGTCAAAATCTGCAATCTCAAGGGGGCGTACGCCTGCTTCGAAGAAACGTGCGCGCTCGATAATTTTTCCTTCCCGAATTGAAAGCCGTGTCCCCGGCGCGAGCTTACGAACGGATTCGAAGATCGTCCGATCCTCGTCAATCACATAGCCAAATTCAAGATACTGCGCGACGCCATGTTCTCGCAGAGTTAGGGCAGCGCCTGGAATAAATCGGAGGGACCGCGCCTCAGAGGCAAATGCAATGCCGCCGCTTTTTTCGATCCAATAAAGCGGCTTGATTCCCATCGCATCGCGCGCCAGATGCAGCGTGTGGCTGCGCTCATCCCAAAGCGCAATCGCAAACATGCCAGCGAATCGATTCAAGCAATCGATGCCCCACTCGAGATACGCCTTTAAGACGACCTCCGTGTCGCCTGTCGTCGTGAACGTTGCGCCACGCGCTTCGAGTTCGGCGCGCAAATCGCGAAAGTTATAGAGCTCACCGTTGTAAGAAAGCGCAACCTTTCCGTCGAGCGCAAGCATCGGCTGGCGGCTGGCATCGCTCAAATCAATAATACTTAAGCGGCGATGTGCGAGGGCAATCCCCTCGTTCGCGCGTTCGTAGAACCCCGCACCATCCGGCCCGCGATGCGCAAGCGAATGCGCGATGCGTTTAAGCGCAGCCATCGGCGGCGCAGCGCCCTTCGGAAAACTCCAACCTGCTATGCCGCACATATCAACTCAGCGCCATGGTTTAGCAATCTGCAGGCTGAAGCGCGCGGCGCAACCGCAGGATCGCGATACGTTCGGCAGCGGGAATCGCCATCAATTGATTGAAGAGCACCAACGTAGGGTTGTTAGGGTCGTATTTCATCGGTTGAGACGGATGCCATAGATGTACCAGCGAAAGATAACCAAATTGCCATACCTTCCTCGTGATCGCGCGATCCCAAAACTCGTTATCTTCGCCGCCCCAACCAATAAAGGCCTCATCCATACCGCCAATCTCGAAGTAAGCCTTTGCGGTAATCGCGATACTGCCTCCGCCCAACGCATTCTGCATCACGGACTCCGGCGAAAGCTCGGTCAGAGCGAGTCTGCTGGCGATGACCCTTTCAGTATCTCGCTCCGAGGCGTAGAAGATGAAGCGCTTTAAGTTGATAACTTCGTAGCCCTCCGCTTGTCTTAATAAAGCCTCCGCCGCGTAGTCTTCGGGCACCAAAAGATCGTTATCGTGGAGAACAAGTAGAGCGCCGGAGGCGTTCGCTGCGCCCACGTTGAACGCCTTTGACCGAGCATACGCAGCCTGTTTCGGTGACTCCGAAAATACGTATTTGACCCAGCTAGGTAACTTTCCAGTTAACTTGGGGGAATCGTCCTGTTCAACGACTACGCACTCGACCGAAGCACCGCGCTGCGCGCGCACTGACTCCAACGTTTTCAGCAGCAGCGGCACTCGAGTTACCCCACGATGTCCGATGATGAAAGAAACTTTCGGCACACCAGACGTGATCGAATCGCGTGCCGCTGGGTCGTTGCGGCCGATCGGATGATCGGCGAGCGCCCGTCGAACGAGCCAGCGCCCCAAGGGAGGGAACACGTTTGTGGCGAATAGTTCGGATGTCCATCGCCAATCACAGCGCACGCCATGATGAGACCGCGCTGGAACAAGCCGTTCCGCGCGGTTGCGCACACGCAAATAGCCGCGTTTACCCGTCGCAAGCGCGCGAATGTAACGCGGTAGATCGAACAGAATCACCCCGGCAATTCTTCGAAACGCGACAATCATCGACGTCACCCGTCAAGCGCCTGTGCACTGCGCTTCCCCCATCGCAAGGCTGATTCGCACATGTCATCAACCGTTCTTGTGGCACGCCATTCGAGCAAAGCCTCGGCCAGCGTCACGTCTGCGTAGGATTCAGCAACGTCACCGCTGCGTCGATCGCGTATGACATGCGCAATTGGATGCCCTGCAACCTCGCCCATGACGCCAAGGAGCTGCAAGACCGAAGTTCCGCGCCCCGTACCGAGATTCACCACACTGTAGGGCTCAACGCCGGGACGACAAAGGTATCTGAGTGCTGCAACGTGCCCTTCGGCTAGATCCATTACATGAATGAAGTCACGTACCCCGCTTCCATCCGGCGTAGGGAAGTCGTTTCCAAATATTTCGACAGGCTCACCACTGCGGAGTGCCGCCCTCACAACTGCTGGCATCAAGTTGGTGGGCCTCGACTGAGTTGTTTCGCCGATCAGCGCTGATTCGTGCGCTCCCACTGGGTTGAAGTATCTGAGCGCTGCAATCGCCCACGTCCGATCCGCATGAGCGAGGGAGGCCAAAAGCTGTTCCACGACACATTTGGTTTGCCCATACGGATGCTGAGGCGACAAAACACCGGTTTCCGCTACTGGCATTGTGTTTTCGGTACCGTACACCGAAGCAGAGGAAGAAAAAACGAAGCGTTTGACGTGGTGAAGTTCCATTGCTCTCAAGAGCGAAATGCTGCCCGATACATTTACGTCGAAGTATTCGGTTGGGCGAGCTTGTGAGTCAGAGATCACTTTGAGCCCGGCTAAGTGCACTACAGCGTCAAAGTTGGTCGACGATAACACCGCCTGCAGCTGCTTTTGTGAACGTACGTCCACTTCATGCACAGGGATGACCGACCCGATAATCTCCTGCGCTCGAACAAGGTTTGATCGGGACGAATTGGAGAAGTTGTCCAACACGTGGGGAACAAACCCAGCTCGCGCGAGGGCAACAACAGTATGGATACCGATGTAGCCCGCTCCGCCAGTCACCAGAATGTTTTGTCGACGGGTTGAATCAGACATGGTTTGAACCATTCCTATGTGCCCGTTTTGTTAATGAGAAAGTCAACCGCGACGCTCGAGACCGCAACCGTCTCGAAAACATCCGGAGTCTCCAACTGAGAAGCACGCACGTTGCGGGCAGAGAGCCAAACTCGTATCGCAACCAATTCCGCTCCAGCGCGTCATATCTGCTGCGATTGCTAACGCCGAGGTAGGGTTCGATATCGTTGACAAACCACTGGCGAAGCCACCACATGTGAATAAGGAGCGGGCGGGGCGCATTCCGCCAATGGATCACGGAACCCAGTGTGTCCGCGCCCACGCTCGGCAGAACAAAACACGTACGTCCGCCGCTTTTACGTACCCACCAAAAGAACGGGTAATACGGCTCATGCAGATTAGTGTTCAAGCGTGATGCATCCAATTGCGCTAAGTGCGCGCGGTCAGCCGGGGGCGCAAGGTCTTCAAAGGTCAGCTCGCGCCAGTTTGGCTCCGCGCTAACCCCGCGCACTATGCTGTTGCGAACGATCAAAAAGAAGGTGTTGCAAGCAAACGGGTTGTAATGTCGATGAAAAGTTCCACCGTCGGGCGTACCAAGCAGACTTATGTCTTGATTCTCATTCAAATATTCGATCATCGAATCAAGTTGCGCGGAATCAAGGATGAAGCAGTCTTCGTCTACAAGCACTGTGTACGCCGTCCCCGCGCTTTCGCAGACCTGAACGAAGCAAAGCGGGTCCCAGTCACGGCTACCATCGACCAACACGCGTTTCGCAGCCGGAAACTTTGTTTCAAGAAGCGCTTGCGAATACGCCGTCCACTTTGTTCCCATTGAAGCGGTAAAAAAAGTTACCTGGGAGTCACACTTACTCATAAGCGCGCGCCACCTTTCTTTGGGTGTTCAAGGCGAGGCGATAAGCGCGCCCATCAATCTCCGGCAAGTTACCGATGTTCATGATCTAAACACCGTTTCGCCGACACTCGCGTCCATCTGGCTTGCTTCCTGCCAAAACTGCGCTTCGTTGAATCGGCGCGCACCGTAAGAATGCGGCCACTCCCCGCCTGGTTCGTCATGCTCAAATTTGCGCCGTAAGACCCGGCGAACGCTTTCCGCAAAACGCACCCCCAGCACGCGGTCAAGCCGTCCAGCACTGGATTGAGGGTTCGCGCAGAAGGCGGGTACGGGCGGCTGCGCGAGCACCCGATTGATCGCGGTCTCCCAGGCGAACACTGAAGCCTCTTGGTTGTAACGCAGTTTTAGGAGATCAAAACCTGCGGAAATAAGCCGCAGTCGTAGTGAGTTGTCTGCTAGTGCAGCAATGCTCGAAACCGCATGCTCAATATTGCCCACGTCGTACAACATGCAATTCACGCCATCCACAAGGGCAGCCTCGCGTCCTGACCCAACATAGCGTGATGAAACCACAGCAAGGCCATGTGCCATCGCCTCCCAAACCACAATGGGTCCTGTCTCCCACAGAGATGGATTAATCAAGATATCAGCTTGCCGATAAACCTTAGCGGTCATGTCTTGCGCAGGGACGCTGCCAAGCCAGAGCACACGCCCCGCGTGTGTATGGTCGCTGAGCTTTTGGCGGAGTTCGGATTCGTCCGGTCCCGCGCCAGCCATGATTAGCTGAAACGAAACACCCCGCTCGACAAGACCATTGCAGATCGGAAGCAGATCAAATACGCGCTTCTGCCAACTTTCAAACCTTCCGACGTACGCAAGACGTAGGGCGGCTTGTTTGCTATCGGGTGCAAGCCGCCGTGGCTCAGCAATTTGAGGCACGCCGTACTGAGCGTAGTGAACCCGTTCGGATGCAACGCCCGACCTCCGCGCGAACTCGACCGCCAACCGATTCGTACAAACGACGCCATCCAGTACCCTGCTCTCGCGCAGCACATCCTCAAAATAATCTGGCTGTATGCCATGAATCGTCATGAGAGAACGCACGCCACACGCGTGATCCTCGACGCGTAATCGATTTACAGCTTCATACGTGTCGATAATATTCACGCCCATTACAACTTGCGCGCGCGTTGCAATGATGGTTCGCATCAGTGCCCGTATTCGCCCCTCACGCGTACCCGTTGGGTTGAAAATTTCAACGCACGGCAAACCGGGATGCTGCTCCAGATAGGCCTCCACATTGTGAAAGCGACCGGCTGTGAGCCCCACCGTGACGGCCCAGCCGCGTGCGACTAGCCCACGCACCAAATAGTCGATCCAGGTGGCGACGCCTCCGAGTGGATACGCCGAGGGCGCAACGATGAGGACCTTGGTCACGAGAGCCCGCCACGTACGCCGATCTTGCGTGCAGGTACACCTGCCCAAATTTCGCGATTCGGTACGTTAATCGTCACCACACTGTTGGCCCCTACAACTGCGCCCGCGCCAACGCGCACGCCGGGTAGAACGACGACACCAGCCCCCAACCACGCACCGTCCCCAATCTCTACGTTGATACGCCTGTGGTCCATGCCATTCGAGGCAACCGGTCCACCTCCGCTCGTTTGATGATTTGATGCGACCAGTGAACAGCCCTGCGCGATCAGTACATCGTGGCCAACGCGTATGTGGGTTCCCGGTGACGTTCGAAAATTGCAGAACTCACCGACGTAGGTTCGGTCACCGAGGACGACCGAAGGCGGTTCAGCCTCTTTCCGATAGCAACCGAAGACCACACCCGCCGAAATCCGCACGTCGTCCCCACAGACAACCGATCTCGCAGCGTCGCTGTGAAAGACGACGCCGTCTGCGATGCGACAGGTCGGGCTACGCTCACGGAGCGCAACAATTTGCCGTAGCGATTCGAGCTCTTGTGCAAGCGCGTCAGTCGCTGCGGGATGACTCAGGAGTCGAATGGCGCGTAGCAATGACTTGACTCGGGCAACAATCGAGGGCGACTTCATCCGATTCGCGCGTCGAGTTGAATTCGACTCCCTGGGCTCGATAAATTGAATACGCCCATAGCGTGCGACGGCTCGTACCCCTCATGCCACTCCAATGCAATAGTAAATTCTGCGATCCCCTTCGCGAACATCCATCGTCCATTGCGATTCGAGTACGCATTCAAATCGAGGCTGTAATCTCCGGGCGCCAGGGTGAGCGACGGGATAACTACGGTAGATTGAAACTCGCCCACAGGTTGCGTATTCGGTGCGAGCGCATCATGCATTCCCAACACAGTATCACCGTGTTTTGTGATGCAAAACGTCACGCGAAAATCTTCGAGTGCGCTCGATGTAGCCGCGCGCAGCGTCAAAACTATAGGTTGCAATGGTGATATCGGACTCGACGGTGCCATCACCTCGTCGTTGACAGTTACCCTCTGGAAGGTGACAGTGTGACGCAAGTCACCACTTAGGGCAGCCGTTAGCCCGACGTCAGCGGCGCGCATGGATCGGCTGTATTCATTCAAAGCCTCCGCGATTTTGCCGTCGTACACGCGACGTCCGCCGTGCAACACAATACCTCGGTGACAGAGCTTTGCCATCGCCGCATGGTTGTGACTTACGAATAGAACGGTACGCCCGCCGTGAGACAAATCCCCCATCCTTGCCATGCACTTTTCTTGAAATGCGCTGTCACCGACCGAGAGCACCTCGTCAACGATCAAGACATCACTTTCCAAATGCGCAGCCACCGCGAACGCAAGCCTCACGTACATACCGCTGGAATAGCGCTTCACCGGCGTGTCAATAAACTTTTCGACTTCTGCAAAAGCGACGATTTCATCAAATTTCTTCGCGATGTCTTTTCGCGACATGCCGAGAATGGCGCCGTTCAGAAAAATGTTTTCGCGACCCGAGAGTTCGCCATGGAACCCGGTGCCGACTTCGAGTAGGCTTGCGAGTCTGCCGCGCACTTCGACACGGCCTTTGGTGGGCGCGGTGATGCGGCTCAGAACTTTGAGAAGGGTGCTCTTGCCTGCGCCGTTGCGACCGATGATGCCGACGACCTCGCCCGGTTGAACTTCAAAACCTACGTCGTTAAGCGCCCAAAACTTTGTGGGGTCTGCGATTGTTTCGTCGCGCTTCCGAAACGGGGCTTTTAGCGCGCTCGCCAGGGTGTCGTAGAAGGTCGTGTGTCGATCCTGGCTCTGCCCGACGACATACTCCTTCCACAGATTTTCGACTTTTACTGCTGGCAACACTTTTTATAAACCGAGGCTTTCGTTGGGACTTGGTGGCAGAAATTCAATTAATGACTTTCTGTTTTTCGGATCGCTTGCCCCTATTCCGGAACGACAAGCGAAAAATAGCTAAATAATGTCTGCGAAGCGCCGCTCAACTCGTTCGAAGTATGCAACGCCGATCGCAAATATCGTCACCGCCACCGCGAATGAGAGGGCGATGCCGCCAACATCAAAAGCTTTACCTAAGAACGCAGCGCGAAACGCTTCAACCAGCCCTGTCATTGGGTTCAGAAACATGACCCATTGCCAATCTTTCGGCACCATCGAAACCGGGTAAATTACTGGCGTGATGTAGAGCCAAATTTGCACCATAAATGGCGTGAGATGGGTGAAATCGCGATAGGCGACCGTGAGCGCGGACAGCAAGGTTCCAACGCCAAGCGCCGCGAAGACGACGCCGATTAACAAGAGCGGTGCAGCCAGCAGATTCAATGTAAGGGGTACACCGAACCAGATCATCAACGAGAGCAAGACCGCCGTCGAAATCATCAGGTCGATGAGCCCTGCGCCGACAGATGAAAGCGGAATGATGAGCCGCGGAAAATAGACCTTACTTACAAGGTTAGCGGAACCCACCAGCGATTGACCCGATGTTGAGATCGCGCCGGAAAAAAAAGTCCACGGCAGCAACCCCGCATAGACGAACACCGGATACGGAAAGCCATCGGACGGCAGTTTGGCAAGCTGGCCAAAGACCACGCTAAAAATTACCATCGTGAGCACGGGGCGGATGATTGCCCAGCTCGCGCCGAGCACTGTTTGCTTGTAGCGAACCTTGATGTCACGCATCGTGAGTACCCAGAGCAGCTCGCGATACGCCCAGAGCTCCCGGAAATTGAGCATGTGCCAGCCGCTTCGGGGCTGGATGATAGTGAGCTGATCGGGAAGATGGTTGGACATGGCTATTTAGTCGAGGCTGGGCTACAACCGCGGACCGTATGCGCGTGGTGTGGACGCCAGGTTGCCCAGGGGTTGAAGATGTCACCCGCGCGAAATCGTAGTTCAGCGCGCACCAACCGCTGGATCGTTGGTGCATGGCGCGCGCAATGCACACTCGCGACGCATGTGCAGAGGAGAATTGCGCGAGTGCGCTTCTCCGTCGATGGGCGGCGACCGGCTGAGCGGGAACTCGGGAAAGTGAAGTTCAGACGGCCTCCGACTGTTTCGGCTGAGCTAACCGAGGGCTCCTGCCGGTCAAGCGCAGCAGCCTCGACATACTGAACCAAACCATGTAGAGGCGGCCGCGACTCGTATTTGAATTGATGTAGCGCGGATCAAAGAATTTTCCTGTAGCGAGCCTCAGCCAGCCGCGCAACCAGGAGCGCAGCCGGTAGGCGCGATATCGTATAGCGCTACCGCGTGCGTAGAGCGGAGCGAACGCTAGCCGAGCGCAGAGAATGTCCGCTTGATGCCATGACCTGACGCCGTTTTTTGCGTGCTCAGCCTGCGGGATGCCCCCGTGCTCGCCCAATTGGTAGGTTGGAATGTAGTTCAACACCCCGCGCTCTCTTCTGAGAAATATGCCGAGTTGAGTCTCCCAACCGGAATAGCGCCCGTCCGTATTAGCCAGCACATGTCGATCAAAAAATTCGAGTAGCTGGGCTGCGACCTTACCTTTGAGTAGATAGGCAACGGTGGTGTTGCCATGCCCATGTGGAAATCCAAACTCACAAAAGCCATACAAGATGGATCCGGCGGAATAAAGCCATGCAAATCCAACCGAATCATCATCTACAAACGGCAGCGGGGCGCTGAGCGTGCCGAAGTTAACGACTGGAACGAAATCCGCTTCCACGACGACCGCCCAAGCATCCGGGTCAGTGCTGAGCGTGCGCCAGACGTTGGCGTGATTCGCAAAACACTTCATCGCGGAGCTCCACGCCGCCTCCCGTGGGGAGTACGGTCCTCGTTGAACCTGCGCTGAAAACCCAGATCTACTAAGCGTGGCCTCTAGTGCGGACGTATCCTCGCGGTGCGCAACTACGAACGCGCGGGTGGTGAAATCCAAGAGTGTTCGATGATGGTTCATCGACAACCCGGGCTACGCCAACCAATGAAACAATGCTCGATTGCTCGCTACCCATTGGCTCAGGTGTTTCACCCCCTCGCGAACGGAGATTTGCGGTGCCCAGTTGAGCGCTTTGTTCGCAGCACCGAGATCGCAAACGAATACAGGCTGATCGCCCGGACGCCATTCGTCCCACTTGAGCGGAATCTTGATCTTGAGTTCTTCTTGTAGGTAAGCGAGTAATTCAATCAATGACATCGTATTCGACGGACCGCCACCGATATTGAGCGCGCGCCCTGACACGGTATCGCGATGCTCATAGGCGGCTTCGTAGGCGCGCGCGAGGTCAGACACGTGAAGCACATCGCGGATTTGTTTGCCGTCGCCGTAGATCGTGATGGTTTTGCCGAGTACTGCCGCAATGGTGAACCATGCCACCCAGCCTTGATCTTCGATACCAAACTGGCGCGTTCCGTAGATGCAGCTCTGACGAAGTGCAACGGTTTTTAGGCCGTAGATCCGGCTGTAGTCGATGGTGTACTGATCAGCGACACCTTTCGAGCAGCCGTAGGGCGAGTGAAAATCAAGCGTTTGTGTTTCTGGCACACCTGTCACCAGATGCTCGTATTCGTAGCGACCATTTCGCTCGATCACCGGCACGTCGTGCATCTTGCCGTACACCTTGTTGGTGGAGGCAAAGATGAAAAACGATTCCGGCGAATCCTGGCGAATCGCTTCCAGCACATTGAAGGTGCCGAGCGCGTTAATCTCAAAATCTTCGCGCGGATTGGTAACCGAGGTGGTCACCGCGACTTGCGCTGCGAGGTGCAGCACCACATCTGGGCGAACCGAACCTATAACATTTCGCATCGATGCTTCGTCTCGAATATCCGCGCGATTGAACGAGACATTGGATTGCGATTGCAGCCAGCTGAGATTGTCTTCAGTGCCTCGGCGAGACAGGTTGTCTACAAGCGTGACATCCCAACCGCGGTCTACGAAATGCTTCGCGCTGTTTACACCGATAAAACCAGCGCCCCCGGTAATCAATATTTTTTTCACTGTGCCTCATCAAAACCGCTCAATCCCCAACCTGTATTTTGCCTGCATTTCGACGAGCTTGGCCTTCAGCACAGCCGACTTGCGCCGCGCCTGGGCTTGGTGGACGCTGCATTAACCAAATTTCGACGAAATTGCGGCGACCAAACGCTGTCGGGCCACGCTGAAGGAATAACCTTTCGCCACCGTATTGATTGCGTGCTGAGACATCGCGGTGCGTTGCGCACGGCGACTGACGATCGCTTCAATGGCTGTTGCCATCTCTGCTGCTGAAAACCCAACAAGTTGGCCGGTTTCGCCCGGAATCACATACTCCTCGGGGCCACCACAGCGCGTGGAAACGACAGGCGCACCGCTCGCCATAGCCTCAAGCGCTGAAATACAAAGCCCCTCTTGGTGCGAGGGCACTACAAATACATCGCAGGTACGGAGCACTTCAGCCACGCGGTGTTTATCGGCATACGCAAGCGTTGTGAACATCGCATGATCCTGCGCACGCAACCCACTCAACGCGGCGACTCCGTCAGCGTGCCCGCCGAGCAGCGTCGCGCGAACGCTCAATCCGCTAGCACGCAACCGCAAGACAGATTCGATGAGAAGCGCTACATTTTTTCGCGGATCATCGAGCCGACCTGAGAATACAATATGCCCAGGCTGAACCAAGTCCGGTGCTGGCTTGAACAGATCCGTGTCGATCGGCGTGGGGCAAATCGGTATATCGCGCAAACCGCCGATAGATTCGAGTTGGGTTGCAGTGTGGCGGCTCAACGCCAGCGGATACACCTTGCGCAGCAAGTCCCGCTCGACGCGGGACGTGAGCGGATCGACTAAACAGCGATCAATCACTCGGCGAGGCACGCCAAATGTTTGCACTCGATTCACGCGATCGCCATGCCAATCTGTTGCGATCCATGCGAGCGGTTTTTTGCCCGCAAGCACGAGCGGACGCGCGGCGAGCACGTTGCCAGACACGGCGATGTGATGAGCGCAACTCTCAATCAGCGCCCGCCACTGTGGCGTAAGTCCGTAAGTGGTGAACTCGAATTCTGGCAGCCAGGCTCCCATTGCATGCGTCTCGCAGCCAAACATCGGCTCACCCAAAACCGCACCGGGTCGGCGGCGACCCAGCGCGAGCGTCGGCACCGAGAGTTTCGGGCTCTGGCTGTAGGGCTCGTAGTATGCGATTACAGGTTCGAAGCCCATCGCGCGTAGCGTTTCAACTGCGAACCCAGTCATCACGGGCACGCCGCCGCTGCGCGCAGCGATGGTTGAAACGAGGACGCGCTTTCGCAGGCTCATCTCGCCTCGCTCACGAGCGAGTGCGCAGCAGCCGTTGAACGCTGATACGCGCGCTCGGTGGCACGCGCCCAGCCGCGCAAACCGCGTGCGGCCGCGGGTGTGGCCTTTGTCGGCTCGCTGACGCCCAACCACTCGCGTACAGGCACCGTAAATCCCGTTTTCGGCCGATTGAGCACGGTTGAAGGCAAACGGGACGCGACCGCTTGAGCGACTTGCGCCTTTGTAATCTGCGGATACGATGCGAATACGGATGCCGCACGGCGAACGAACACCGTGTCGACAAATGGGACACGAATTTCGATTGATTGCGCCATGCCCGCCCAATCGGCATCGCGGAGCAACTGGTTTCGCATGTACCACTGCATTTCGAGCGCTGAAACGCGAAGGCGTGGCGTTTCGATCCCGGCGAAAGCGGATTGAAGTTGTGTGAGCGAATCGAGACGCCGCAGCCCGTCGCTCGCAACCTCGTCTCCCAAAATCGCAGCAATTTCCCACGGCATGTGCAGCGCACGACGCAGCATGTACGCGCCTTCAAAGCTGCCGCCGTACTCAAACAGACTCGCGTACTTCGGTGATGTCCACTTTTTGATGAGTGGCGCAGACGCTTTGCGGATACTCGTCCCGATAGCACCTTGATTGCTAAAAAACCGTAAGCTTTGGGCTACGCGTGGAATTTCTCTAAAACTTGGGTAGGAGGCAAATATCTCGTCTCCCCCTAGTCCAGAAAGGGCTACCTTGACTGAGTTATTCTTCGCAACGTTCGAGACAAACCAAGTGTTGATGCCGTCAATCGTCGGCTGATCCATCGCTGCGAAGAACGAATCTCGCTGCGTTACAAAGTCACTCTGCGAGACGGTTTGCAGATGGTGATTTGCTTTCGTGATTCGTGCGATTTCGCGGGCGAGCGTCGATTCATCGGACGCTGTGCCTGCGTAAACATCGAAGCCAAGCGTGAGCGCATGTGGAGCATCGGCGTTCGGCATTTCAGCACGTAACTCAGCCGACGCCGACATAAGCATCGCGGAATCAAGCCCCGCTGAGAGAAACACGCCGACTGGCACGTCTGCCACGTGATGCGCTCGCACCGAATCGTGAACGGCAGCGACGACTTCGTCGAGCGCCGACGCGGCATCGGCATCGATGCGTTCACGTTCTGCGTCGCGAAGTAACGAATTGACAGTTTGAAATGGCGTTGCGACGCCAACGCCCTCTTCGCTCACGCGCAGAAAGTGGCCAGGTGGCAGGGCAAATACGCCGCGAAACATCGTCCACGGTTCGGGCACGGAGCCCCAAAGCAGATAGCCCGCCTGCGCCGCTGGTTCAGGTGCGCGTTCGGTGGTGCTTTCCAGAAGCGCGCGAACTTGTGATGCGAACCAAATCGCCCCGCGATCCACTCGATAGTAGAGCGGCTTAATGCCAAAGGTGTCGCGCGCAAGCGTGAGCGCACGCGCTGTGTGATCCCAGATCGCAAAGGCAAACATGCCTCGCAATTTTGGCAGCATTGCCGTGCCCTCGCGTGCAAACAGGGCGAGCAACACTTCGGTATCGGAGGTTGTGGTGAAAGCGAGGCCCGCGTGTTCGAGCTCCCGCTTCAATGCCGCGAAGTTGTAGATTTCACCGTTAAAAACGATCGTATAGCGACCGTCGTGCGAATGCATTGGCTGCAGCGCGCGATCCGACAAATCGATGATCGCGAGGCGACGATGAGCAAGCCCCACGGGCACGGCATCCGCAAACCAAAGCCCCTCTCCATCGGGGCCGCGTCGCTGCATCGCATCGCCCACACGCTTGAGTGCCGCCCGATCAATGGCGGCGCGCTCAGACGCGAACGCGAAGGCACCCGCGATGCCACACATCAGCGCAGTCTTTCAATCAGGCAAATCAACACGCCGATTAAGCGCTCTCGCGCAGTAAGCAATCGAAGTAGGCAATGGTTTTTTCGAGGCCCTGGCGCAGGGCGATTTGCGGCGTCCAGCCAAGCGTTGATTGGGCGAGCGAAATATCAGGGCGACGCTGCATCGGATCATCTGACGGCAGCGGCTTTTCAATCAACGTGGATTTGGATCCGGTGAGCTCGATGACGATTTCGGCGAGCTGACGAATCGTGAATTCACCTGGATTGCCAAGATTGACGGGACCGGTGAATCCCGGCTCAGAATTCATCAAGCGGACGAAACCTTCGATGAGGTCATCGACGTAGCAGAACGAGCGCGTCTGCCGACCATCACCGTAAATGGTGATTGACTCACCTTTAAGTGCCTGGACAATGAAGTTCGACACCACGCGCCCATCGTTCGGATGCATGCGCGGGCCATACGTATTGAAAATCCGCGCGACTTTGATGTCGAGCTGATGCTGTCGGTGGTAATCGAAAAACAAGGTCTCCGCGCAGCGCTTGCCTTCGTCGTAGCACGAGCGAATGCCGATCGGATTTACGTTGCCCCAGTAGCCTTCCGTTTGCGGATGCACTGAAGGATCGCCGTACACCTCGCTCGTCGAGGCCTGAAAAATGCGCGCGTTGACCCGTTTAGCAAGGCCCAGCATGTTGATTGCACCGTGCACCGACGTTTTTGTCGTTTGAACCGGGTCGTGTTGATAATGAACCGGCGACGCAGGACAAGCGAGATTGAAAATCTCGTCCACTTCAATGTAGAGCGGAAACGTCACATCGTGCCGAACAAATTCAAATCGTGGATGCTCACGCAGATGAGCGATGTTTCGCTTCGTTCCAGTGAACAAGTTGTCGGCGCACACCACCTCGTGACCGTCTTCAAGAAGACGATCACAAAGGTGAGAACCGAGAAATCCTGCGCCGCCCGTGACCAAAACACGTTTAGTCGATTCGTAATTTTTCATGCGTTTCGCCCTGTTGAAAATTGGGCGCTTAATTGTTTTTTATTGAATGCCGTGGTAGCTCTTGTACCAATATGCCCATTTTGCCAGCCCCTCGCTTAGCGGTGTCGACGGCGCGTAGTCGATCACTTTACGTAGCTCGGAGACATCCGCCTCTGTGCGATGAACATCCCCTGCTTGCATCGGTTGAAAATTGACGATGGCTTTTTTGCCAAGCGCAGCTTCCAGCTCCTGAATGAAATCCATGAGCTTCACGGGCCGCTCATTACCCACGTTTAGCACACGATAGGGAGCCGCGCTTTGATCCGCACGTGGATTCGCGTGGTCGTAGCCGGGATTTGCGACCGGTGGCTTATCGATCAACCGAACGACGCACTCGGCCACATCCTCAACGTAGGTGAAATCTCGCACTAAGTCCCCATTGTTGAAGACGTTGATTGGTTTTCCTTGCATGATGGCATCAGTAAACAACCAAGGCGCCATATCTGGGCGCCCCCAAGGCCCGTAAACCGTAAAGAAACGAAGCCCTGTGGTCGGAAGCCCGTACAAATGGGAGTACGAATGCGCCATCAGTTCATTGGCTTTTTTCGTCGCCGCATAAAGGCTGACCGGGTGATCCACGGAATCACGCTCGGAGAACGGCGTTTTCGTGTTCGCCCCGTAGACAGACGAACTACTCGCGTAGATGAGGTGCTTGACCTTCGCTTGGCGACACGCCTCCAACACGTTCGCAAACCCAACTAGGTTTGACTGAATGTAGTCCTCAGGGTGCGTAAGAGAATGACGCACGCCAGGTTGAGCGGCGAGGTGGATGACTGTGGTTATTGGATGTTGATGGAAGAGCGCGCGAACAGCTTGACTGTCGCTCGTGTCAAGCGCTTCGAATATCGCCGGCGTCGTGGCGAGCAGGCTTTCGAGCCTCGCCCGCTTCAGCGACGGCGAGTAATACTCAGAAATCGAATCTACCCCCACCACCACACTTGGATTCGAGGCAAGCCGGGACCAGACGTGATAACCACAGAAGCCAAGCGCACCGGTAAGCAGAATCACACATGAATCCAAGGCAAAATGTCAGGATGAAGTCTATCAAGCGCCGCGCTTATGACGCGTGGCGTGTTGTTGGCGACGCTTACACTCGGCGAAGCCCGGAGAAACGACGAGCGCATGAACGCAGTTGAAGCAATATCGAACGAAGCAAACGAGCGAATTCATGTGGTCGCCGAACGCATCGGAAAACGCTATGGGTTTGTCGTGAGCGAGGCGCGGCTGGGTTTATTCATGCTCGCCGTGGCGCCCGGTTACGGAGCGGCCGCTGACCTGCGCCCGCTCTTTGCGTCATGGGAAAAAGCCGAGTGGGAAGCGCTAGCCGAGGCGGCAGACAACGAAGTGATGCTCACGTGGATCACGCATCGGCTTTCGATTGACTCCCTCGGGTGCGAAAAAAGCGTATTGGACGCGATGAACGCGAAGTCCGCGCTGAGACGAAGGTGGAACCGGGTGATTGGACTCGCGGCAATTGACTTATGTGATCGCCTGCACAAACACGGCGTATACGCCACACTCCTCAAAGGCGCGCCACTGTCGCTTCTCTGTTATGGGGATGCCGACTTGCGAGATGTACGTGACATTGACCTGCTTGTGTCCCCAGCCGATGCGTATGACGCGGGACTAATCCTTGTTTCCGCAGGATACACCTGCGAATTCGCGACTGAGTGGCTGCAAGACCCCACGGCGCTGGCGACGATGAGACAGGTGTCGTTCAGGTCGCTCAACGGTGCGCTGGAGGTAGATTTGCACTGGAAGGTCGCCAACGAGTGGCTTGATGCAGCGGCGAACAGGTTGGAGCTTGCGGAAGACACGCAAAACACTTCAGTTTTCGGCAGGAAAATCGTTGCGCTCACGCCCAGCGCATGCAGTCTCGTGGCGGAAGCAAATGTCGCTGGATCCCACCGGGTAGAGATGAAGGCGAGCGTTGATTACTTGAGACTAACCCTATCCAGCGAAGAGCACAGGGCGCCACGTACATTAGCGTCGCCCCCGACGCCGACGATTAAAGCCGGCCTCGCCAATGACGACGTCATTGCGAAACTTTTGACGCTTCGGAAGCCAGCAAGACTTCCAACTAAAGCGGTATGCCGTGATCTTCTAGCAGAACCCGAGGCGCATCCGGATACCCGACGTGCCGTCTGGGTGCGGAATTTGCTCCGTTTGCGCAGCACAAAAGCGCTCTTCGCATTGTTGCGTGTCGCGGGATCGCCGACCAAAGCGTTCTATCAGCATTCCCAACCTACAAAAAATAATGGCACCCATTCGGGTGCCATTACTCTATTGCGAAAAATACTGCGCTGACTAGTTGTTTGGAACTGTATTGCAGGTTCCACTCATCTGAACAATGCTGTTGGGCGCAAGAACCCCAACAACTTGATCGCAGTAGGGCCCCATGTTCGTTGCACGAGTGAGCCCACTCAATGAACCCAGTGCTGTGACAGTTGGCGCGCCGTAAATTTGTTTAATTTTCATATTGATCCACCTCAAGGTCAGGTTAACACATACCCGCACAGATAATAGCAACACGAAGTCTTACATGCAAGCGATTTCCGCGACTTCGCGGTTAACCCCGGGAAGCTTGCATCAACAACGAGTCACATTAGCTGTCGGATTGACCGATTGCAGTAAGCCACGCTCGGTAAGCCTGAGCAGCATCTAGCTGCCATACGTAACGATTTGCGGTCGCACTTAACGACGATCGCCCGGCCTTGCCAAGCGGCGGACGAACGAAGTTTCTTCCGAAGCGCTGAGTGGCAAGCTCCACGAGGGCCGGGAGCACCGAGGCGGTGAACTCGGATTTGTGCATACGATCGCGAATTAGCGCCGGGAGGCGCTCGCGTACGCTTTCGCGCAAAAGTTGTCGGCTTCTGCCGGTCGGAGAGTCCATCAACTCGAGCGGCAGCTGGTTAACGAATTCGAGGATACTGGCCGAGAGTAACGGACAGCGTTTCTCGATCCCGCGAACGAAATTAGACTCGTACATGTGTTCTAACGCGTAATGCGCGCCGCCCGTGAGCGCGAGTTCAACAGCGAGCGTTCGCGCGGCGCCGCTCACGCGCAAGCGATCGAGCCTACGGCGGAGCTTCACTCTTTCCGCCCACGCGGCGTCGACCGACGGCTTCCAGTTTTTCCGAAGCCTCTGCATGCGCCTCAGTACATTCCGAAAGTACGCGGGAGCGACCGATTCGAGCGTTAGCGCGATCGCACCACGGGCGTTGACCCGGCCCGAAAAAAAATCATATGTTTGACGCACATGCCGGACCGCGATGGATAAATGTCCGAGAGAGCTCAAAGCGAAGAGCGAGCGCGAGGTTGGCTGAAATAGCTCGTCACCCCCCTCGCCTGTAACGACGACACCACCGCCTAAATTGCGATGATGCCTGTCGTGCAGTAGCGAGGCTGTGCTGGCGAAAGAAAACACCGGGTGGCGCAATCGCTCGCTCCAACTGTCGAGCAACGCAGCGTCCGCGTACGTGGGCTTGAGCTTTTGCACGTCAAACGGGAGTACGGTCTCAAGTGCTTCGATATAGGCTGTTTCATCGCAAGGCAGACCGGGGTAGATCTGGGACATACCGCGCACCCGAGCAGCGTTTATCGCGCCGGCGTCGACGAGCCCCGCCACTACACACGCGACACTCGACGAATCTATTCCGCCACTCATCTGCACCCCGACCAGCCCCGGAGCGCGCAAGGCGCTGCCAACCACGTGATCCAGGCGTTTTCGAAGAGCAACCGCAGCTCGAGGCGCGTCTGACATCGTTACGTGGGAGGGCGGATACCAATATCGTTTCGGAGTAACCGACGAACGCAGGGTAGAACGAAAAAAACAGCCGCCACGTAACCGTCGCACGTGCTTGTACAACGTCTCATCGATGGAATTTACGTCCGCGCACAAGAACTCTGCCGCATAGCCCTCATTGATCTCGCTGCCTACCCACGGAATGACCGATAGCGCGCCTGGAAAATTACTGATCGCTATCGCACCGTCGATGGTCGCAAAAAAAAGCGGTCGTATGCCAACCTTGTCGCGCACTGCAAATACTTCCGGCACATCGCTATGCTGCGATTTCTCAACGCAGACGAACGAGTACTCGCCGTACAGGTGCTTTGGCGCAGCTGTTCCCCATCGCTCGATGCATTTGAGTACGAGTTCAGGGTCGCTGCTCTCCGGCGTTGCATCGAGCACGGAGAGCTGAGCAATCAACTCTTCGCGATTTTCGAGCCACCCATCAAACACGAGGGTGCGGGACAGTAAGGGGTCTTGAGGATCAGGGCAGAAAGCAATCGCGGGCTCGCTGCGGTTCGAGTAAACCGACGCATAGTCGATTCTCGCAAAACCAACATCGATTTGCGACGCTTTTTGTTCAGCGAGCTTTTCGAGAAACGCAGAGACGGCTCGGTGGCTCGCCGTGCAAGCTAAAGCTGGGAGCGATAGTCGAACTACAAATGCGGTCAGAGACATATCAGCCCGGCGAAGTGATATGGAGGTTTTGGGGAATCCGATGGATCAACGTTTGTGGCCCGACTATCCGCTTGTTCAGTGCGGTGCGGTCGTACTCTACCCCTCACGTGACAACACCCGCAGTGTGAAGCGAACGAAGAATCTGTAGTTCTCTCCGCTGAAGCGCAGTGAACGACGCTTGCGACTCGGAGGTGATCAAGCCGTCAACGGCGGAATCTGCATTAAGTTGCTGTGCAATGCGAGAAAGCATCTCAGAGAGAGGGCCCAACGCGCGGTTCGTTGGCGAACTTTCGAGCCAGGCTTCATTGAGCTGCAGTTCCTCATGACTAATCCCAGACACGTGTCTCGCGCCAGCTCTAAGCTGATACGAGGCCCAGGGGTCGAGTTTCGGGGGCCGCGACAGACATGAACTGATTCGAAACGGTTCCATGACCAGGTCAAGAGCGTTGGCCTTGGTGAGCATTAGAACGCTGTGTCGAATCGCGTGGGTGACCGTTGGTCCCAGCGTATGCTGGTTTGCAACTTGAATAATGCTCGCAACATTTCGATACTCGGGGCGCGCACGCCATATTTGTTGAACGACGTCAATTGCCGCCGGAAGCATGAGTCGCGTCACCTGGCCGTTGCGCTCAATGCTTAGCGATGCTGGCGATGGCTTGGCTAGATCGTCGCTTTGAGCATCGGTCGACAAAAGCGAAAATCTACACGCGACCCACAATTCGTCGAGCCGATCTAGTAAAGGACGTTCGGTTATGGTCTCGTCAACGCGGCAAAGCACCGTGCAGCGAAATTGTGTGCATAGCAAGTCATCTACGAGTGTCTCAAGCGCGTCGCGGCTCAAGCCAAGCGATTCGACATTCGCTTCTGCCACCGCGCGTTCGGCTTGAGCGGCATAGCTCCAATCGGCGTGGTTGATGTAGTGGAGCTCATGCGAACGCGCTTGCCTCAAAAAGCTAGAAATTTGCTCGGGCTCATTAACCCGATTCAAGTACTCGTGATATAGATACTCAGGGGAGGCACTCAAAAAAGCGCGTATGGATTCTTGCAGCGCGTTGTCCATCCAGTTGCTTCTAGGATCGGATGATTTTCCAGTCGGCAATTTCCGGAGCCAATCCTTGGCTCTTTCAACGGCTGCGATTGGGTCCGTCACTTGCCCCTTAACGACGCAGTCAACGAGTCGACGAAGCCGATCGTGTTTGTGCCAGCCCGGATAGGTGTTGAAACTGATGTACGCGACCCCGCCAGCTGCCAACCGCTCGCCACAAAGCTTCAAAATACTTTGACGCACCTCACTCGGGACCCAGCTGTAGACACCGTGGCAAATGATGTAGTCGAAGCGCCCCACGTCCTGAGGCAGCGCTCGAATGTCAGCTCGAATCAAACGCACGTTTTTTATCGCAAGCTCGTCTACTGCCCTGCGCGCTTCGGCGATATGTGCGGAAGATAAGTCAACGCCTACAAATTCACTCGCCGGGTAGTTCAGCGCGATAGGCAGGAGATTACCGCCTGACGCACACCCGATTTCAAGCACCCGGCATGCAGAGGGCTTTGCGCAGTTCAATCCATGCAAGTAGCCGATCGCACCCAGGCGGTTGGGGTGAGTGCACGCGAAGGCGCCAGACGCGTAGGGCAGCGCATCGTAGGCGCGCCCGATTTCTGCAACCAGCAAAGCGCAGTCAGCTTCCGAGCTCATCAGCCCCGCGCTCTCGGCGCTGGATTGCGTGTTTACGTTAGCGCCCACTCAAAAGACCCTTTCGGACGATGCTTGCGCGCATGAAATCTCAAAACCAACCACTGGTTAAGCCATTAAACGCGCTTCGCGCTTTCCACGAGCGTTTCCAACAACTCCCCAAAATGTGGAGCAGATCGTTTGTAACTCAAACTGAACGCTGGGATCGCGCTGGCGAGCTTCACCGTTTGCGCGAACGCGATCCTCGCTCGGGTAGCTTTGGGAAACGCAAGTAAGAAGCTGGCTTTGAGGTAGGGCTTGATTGCCTGCATCGGGCTCAACCGAACGATTTTTGGTCGAAGCGTAGTTCCTAGCCTAAGGAAGAAAATCGCGTGCACCGGAGTTGGCAGTTCTTGTGCAATCGAAGTTTCGGCGTTGACACGAAATTTCGGCAAACCAAACCGACCGACCTCGTTGGTCCGCAAATCGGCGGGTAACAGAAAACTGTTCCCTCGCAGCCGCACGCCTGGATAGCTTGGGAACGCGACCGGGCGACGCTGGTGCGCAAACTCAAGCCGAGCGATATCCTCGGAGAAGATGGTGTGCCCGAGCCTAGCAAATCCCGCCGCAAGCGTTGATTTGCCCATACCACTATCGCCCGCGAACAAATAGCAGCGCCCGTCAATAATTACCGAGGTCGAATGCAGCACGACCTCATCGCGAAGCGCGAGTATTTGCGGGATAAACGCATGCAGGATTGTGTGATTAAACCGTGTCGTCGAAATTGACTTCCCGCGCGAGACCAAAATCTCTGCGTTCTCAACGTCCACAACATCCGGCGGAATTAGCGCCGCTGAGCCACAATAGGAGTGCAGCAAGGTGCCGTAGTGTCCGAGCGCAACCGAGATGCCGCCTGAGTTTCTTACGTTCCATTCGCCACGCGTCGGGATCGGTAGTCGTTTTGCGGAGACTTTTCGCAACACAACGTCCCCGGCCCTGCTCCTGTGCACCTCGCCGTCGCAACGCACCGCCTGACCCTCACTGATCTGGAAGTCAGCAACGATGCGCAGCCCGTGCGCGTGATGAACCCAAATCGTCTTATCTCGGTCGGACATGCGTTTTTCTTCTATGTGGCGTAGCAAGGATCGCTATGCGCAGCGCATCACTCAAATGGATCATAGCGTAGTGAAGGCTACCTTTGACGACGTGAGAATTTCGACAGATTAGTCAGAGGGCACGCGAAAAAAACGGCTTCAGCAAATGTTGCGTTTCAAGCAGACGCCGCAAATGAGGTTCAACCCCGCTGCCGCCGCGACGTTCTCCTCCAGCGAGGCGGCGCTCGCAGCGTGCCTGTGGTTAGCCTATCTCCACACCGTGACGCCGCACTCAGTGACAACACAGCAGCCGCGCGAACGCCAACGCGCGAGCTCGCGATGAGCGCTACCGATGTCCGTAGAGCCAACAGTT
The DNA here is from genome assembly GCA_013298145.1 of Betaproteobacteria bacterium. GTDB lineage: Bacteria > Pseudomonadota > Gammaproteobacteria > Burkholderiales > Casimicrobiaceae > Casimicrobium. The sequence goes on along the minus strand of JAAFJO010000003.1, from coordinate 225,567 downwards.
GATCGAGAAGCGCGAGTGTTCGAACCGCTGGCTAGGGACGCGCGTCGGCATCACTTCGTGTGGCATCCAAGATGGGAAAACCACCAATCTATTGTGCACTGGCTCGATCTCGAAGGGCTCCTGTGATCCCCTGCTCAGGGGCAATGGGAATAGCCGTAGGTTGCCACCCGTAAAACGCTTCTGCGGCGCGTGGAAGTAGTAAACGCAAGACAGAACCCGGGCGGCGCTATCTCGATGCGTACCCGTGAGGGTATCGATATGGCGGCGATAAAAACCACCATCGCCGTGCTGCGCCATCTCCAGCTCAACGTCACTCACAGTCGAGTTAACGAGTCCCATTGAGGAGATGACTTCTTGCGCTGTTTCGAGCACTAAATGCCCAAACTCTTCGGCTTGGCTTGTTTCAGCCCAACGCCGCAAAACTCTCGAATTCCGGGTCCCTACGTCAATCGCCCCGTGGGAAGCCGCAATTCGCGCTAGATCGAATTCACGCTCATTTTGAGTAGCAAAAGCGAACAGCGCATCTGCCAAATTGTTTTGCCCTCGCAAATACGTATTAACGAAGAGCATCAGCAGGATTTGACCTGGTTGAATTAGAAGACAACCGCGCCACAGTCAGGCCACCGCGCGGGAGCAGATCGACGGAGGCGCAACCCGTTAGGTTGCGCTACAGTTCCCGTCGGCTCCGAGCATTTTTTTCGTGGGGTTGGGACACGTGGAGGTATTCATAACCTCATTACCCCCGCTCGATCCCGAACACGTCAGCATTGACACACTCCCGTGCCGCAGCAGTGTCGGAGCAACGTAAGACAGCTTTCCGCGTACCAATTGTGACGCTTGCTTTGTAATGTTTTGCATAATATTTTGAGCCTCCGCGAGAATCGCACCTACTTTTTACCACTAGAGCCTGTAACAAGGCCCACGTCGATCGAACTCTTCGATTGCGCAGGCGCCAAGGCAGACGGTGTAGCCAATTCCACAGCATCACGTTCGCAACACCCAAGCTGCAAATGCCACAGCGGCAGTAGCGTCGACCAAGTCTTCAGCTGCGTCGTCCGCCGGTGAGCTAGGAAGATTTGTGATGCTTTCGCGCGCGGCGAAGTAAGTCTCGAGGCGCTTGGCGTCAATCACGCCCAGCGGACCAACTTTTGTAAGCACCGATTCGGAGAACGCCCGAATTGCGGGTTGCAGCGGGCGTAAAAGATCGCTACCGATGTGTTCCTTCCCAAGCCTGTAGGCTACGCGGGTTTTCACGCCGCTGCGGGTCAAGAACGCGCGTACCGGCGCTTTCGTCCAGCCATCGTTACAAGATAGCGCGAGTGGCAGCCGCAGGAAGAAATTGATCAAACGGAGGTCGCTCCACACATCCGAAGCCGTGATGCCATAACGAGACGCAGCGTGTTGCAACATATCCTGGCCTTCGCCAACTGCACGCAGCATCTGACGGCGCGCGCTATTAGACGCGGATTCTGGACTCGAAGGCTCGGCCCCGAGGTAGTGCATCGTGCCTGGGCCACTTTCGCGTGCATCAAGCAACCGCAGGAGCGCTTTCCTGTCGAAAAACGGGTTTCTCTCAACGATCGGACGCGAGGCAAACCAGCGCAGTACACGCTTAAGCCACCGAGGAATCCAAGTAGCGATTCGCCCGCGGCAGCCCTGCAAGAAAATCCGGCTGCTAGGCGTCTCGCGCAAATAGACGTTGTTGCGGCTCAATGCACGCGCCATGTTCCAGGCTTGCCACAGTCCGTGGCTACGCCACACGCCAGCAACCGCAGCTCCGGTGCGATCAGAAACGATATCGCCGCCTGCGCCTGTGAGCACGCTGGTGAGCCCTTGTTCCCGTGCTCTAAGAAACAACGGAAATAGGGTCACGTTGCTGTTGTCCTGTGGGTGCGCACGGTCGAAAAACTGCTGCATCAGATGCGCCTTGAGCTGCGCTCCAACCGAGGCTCTAGTGGACACAAAGATGGGCTCGGTATGAAAGTGCTCGTGCAAATGCACAATTGCAGCCGTCTCGACACAGCATTCATTACCCTCGTCGACTAGCGACAAACCGACGATACGCGACTTTTCAGATGTAGGCGTTGCGGGGATGACCTCGCGCATCGCAGCGATCACAGAGGCCGAATCGATACCGCCACTCATGAGCATGGCAGGTATGTTGCAGGCGCGCATGCGATCTGCGGTGGCCAGCGCGAGCAGTTCTGCGACAGCCTTTACCGCCTCCTCAAAGGTGCTGGGATAAGTGCTCTCAACAGGGCACCAGGGAGGGTAGCGCCACAGCCTGAGGGATGGGCTACCCGCCTTGATTTCAGCGACGTGCCCAAAAGGAAAACGCATGATGTCACGATACCACCCGCGCATTGACTGGGACGGCTTTGGGATTGGCGGGGCGAACGCGTGAAGTACCAACTCGTAGTTCGGTGCCGATGTAATTCCCGGCAGAGCGAGGAGTGCCTCGTCGCGGGACGCGAACGCGAAGTAGTCCTTAGTCTGGACAAAATAAAGCAGTCGTCCTCCTACCGGATCACGCGCGAGAAAGAGAGACCGTTCAGCTCTATTCCATACTGCGAACGCAAAATCACCAAGCAATTTGGTTGGCGTCGCGTTGCCAAGCACTTGATAAACACGGAGCGCGAGTTCGGCGTCAGAGCAGTTTCGCGGAACGATTGCGACCGATTCTTCGATCAGCGAAAAAAGCGCAGGTCGATTATCGATGCGACCGTCAAACACCATCACCAACCGATCGTCGCTGCTCAAAAGCGGTTGGCTCTCGCTCGCCGACTCAGGAGTCTCACGCAACATGACATGGCCGAGCGATACATCCTCTTCAGCCCAGCGATTTGACCCGTCGCGCCCCATACAGAGGAGTTCTCGAACGAGATGGTCGCAGAGCCCCGTTGCGAAACATTCTCGATCCCCGCGCTCGCTCCCCAATGCCAAAACCCCGCAGATACCGCTCATTACCGTTTCCGCGCGGGCTAAGCGCCGAAGCGGCCCGCGAGCGCGACAACAAACTTTGTAGCCTCCGCAGAGCTCGAAAAAAGTGTTGGAAAAGTTTTGGCGACTGCGTCGCTATGCTCGGAATTCAGCGTTTTTCCGTCGAGTCGCTCGAGTACGAATTTTGTTGCTAAACCGCGCTCAGATAAGGTGGGGGCGCCGCGCTCAGATCGGTTTCTCAAGGTCGAAGGCAAAATAGGTGTGGATAAAAAAGTCGAATGCTGCGCGCGCGCAGTGCCCGAGCTAACTGCCCACGTCCACTCGCCGAACGGGGGACGCCGTAGCCGAGTTTCGAGCAGCGCCGATTCCGCGAGTGCGAGCGGTGGATCCAGCGCGAAGGTAGTGGGTGTCCAATGCATCGGCGCTTGAATGGGCCCGGTTGCCGCCCATTCGTCGCCCAGGTGAATGCGAATCCAGGCATGCAGGCCGTGGCAGGTTCCGGATTTTTCAATTTGAAATGTGGTGGTGGCGTCGAGGTTCGTTTCTTGCGCGGTGTAGAAATCGGCGCTCGCGATCACTTGCCCCGGCGCAAGCAATTCGCCGCTGGCATTCTTACTGCGGTCGTTCAAAAAGCCGTTCGAGGCATATCGCCGTAACGGCGAATAGTCGAATCCGCGATGCGGTTTTGACCAGATCGCCACGTTTTCTTCGAATGTTTTCTCAATCGAAATGGGCGCGAGCATGAGCTCTGCTCCGTCGGGAACTAGCCTTCCGCCTGGCTTAAGCCATTTATCGCGGGCGAAATAGAGCGACGGCAGCAAATCCTCGCTGTACAACAGATTTCCGGTGAACACGGAGATAATGACATCAACCTTTTCGGGGAGTTCTACCTCTTCGATGCGCCCTTGAAACGCTTCGATGCGATCGCCGTAGCCGTTGTGTTTTGCGATTTCTTTAGCGCAGTGAACGACGTTTTCTGGTTCCACCATGAAGACGCGGCGAGCCCCGGCTCTTGCAGCCATGAGCGCATGTACGCCGAGGCCCGAGCCTAAGTCAAGTACAACGGAGTCGGGCGTGACGACTTTCTTGATCGCGGCCTCATAAAACTCATTGCGGACGTTATCAAACGCCATGGTTCGCTGGCCATTGAGGTCGGCGTAGGACATACCTGGTTTCCGTTTGCGCCGAAGCGCCTAAGTTAGCGCGACGTAGCGTTCGCCCGCGTACTCGCCGCCGATTAACACTGCGCCATTTTTTTCGACCCATGCGTGGGCCGCAAACTCGCCCTGCCCGCCGCGAACGCCGATACGCAACTCGGTTTCAATACCGCGACGGCCAAGAAAATAGCGAAGCGCAAGTGCTTGGCGCAGGCAGGACGTTCGCCAAAGCGTGCGGCGACCCGCCACGCTCACCGCAACAGCGGTTTCGCGACAAAACGCCATCTCGTCCGGTGAAACCAACGGCTTGAAGGCTTTTGCTGCTTCTGAATCAATCCATTCGCGGGTCGCTGCGTAGCCCAGCCGTCGTAGCCTGAGGTCGATACGCGGCAACAGCACAAGCGCCGCACCGAAATGACGCCATTGCGCCCGATTAAAACTCAGCGCCGTTTTAAGCATTGCTCGGCTACGCGGCTTCGGCCTGCGCGAAACGCAACAAACCGGCTTTTGCAAGTTCGTCGATCAAACGCTCAACGTCTGCTCGGAGGGTGGGTTCGTCCACTTCGTATTCGTCGAGGAGTCGGGCGATGACCGTTTCGGCGCTTGCGGTCTCGCCGAGCACTTGCCAAATTCGTGTGCCGACGGGATCGAGTCCGAAGTAATGCTCCGTTTTGAGATTCAAAAGTACCGTCTCACCGCTCAGCTCTTGGTGCAAAACGTCCTCGGAAAGCTCAATTTTTTGTGCCCAAATACCGCTCATATTTTTTGCTGTAAACCCTCTAGCCCTGAATTCTTGCACACGCGTGAGTGGGTGATCCACACCCGTCCACCACTTGCCTACGGCGGATGCGGCACAAGCGCAACACGAGGCGTCTGGCCACTCAAGGCAGCATCTAGGCGGATGATGCGATCAGCCAAACGAAGGCTTGCTGGGCGATGCGTGATGAGCAACACAGTTCTCGTGCGTAGCGCATCGGCGCACTCATGTAGGAAACTCAGTTCGGCCTCAGGATCGAACATCGCAGTGGCTTCGTCGAGCACCAAAATGGGTGGATCAACCAGCAGCGCCCGCGCCAGCGCGAGTCGCTGCCGTTGCCCGCCAGAGAGCTTCACGCCATGGTCACCGATGATGGTTTCCATCTGCTCGGGCAATTGATCGATAAAAGTTGCGGCCTGCGCAAGTCGCGCGGCGTTCTGGATTTGCTCGTCGGTTGCGCTGGGTGCGCCGAAGGCGATGTTGTCGCGCACGCTGCCGTTCAGCAGAAAAATGTTCTGCGACACGTATCCGACCGATTGACGGATCGAGCGCAAAGACACCGAATCCAGATTTTGTCCATCGACAAGAATCTGCCCGCTGCTCGGTACGTTGATCCGCAAGAGTAGCGAGATCAGCGTTGATTTCCCCACGCCGTTGTCGCCCGTAATCGCTAGCGTTTGCCGTGCGGGAACGCTGAGCGAGAACTGCCTGAGCACGGGTTCGCGGTTTGGGTAGGCAAAGGTTATGTCACGAAACTCGATTTCGCCGCCGCGCAGGGAAAGTGCAGGTCGATCTTCACCGTAGTCTTCGGAGGCCTCAGAGTAGAGCCCCTGAACGCGATCCATGGCCGCTCGTGCATGTTGCGTTTGTGCATAAAGCGAGGCCATCGAGCTCACCGGACGCGTCAAAAGCGCGGTGTAGAGCAAAAACGACACCAGGGCGCCTTTGCCCATTTCGCCGCCCACGATCCGTTCACCGGCGACCCACAAAATCGCGAGCATGCCCATGGCCGCGGCCCACGCCATGCCAGGACCAATTGCCGTTTCTCGCCACTGCTGCTTAAGCGTAAGGTCCACCACGCGATTGATTCGTTCCCGGTGACGATCGGTTTCGATCGGTTCGCGAACGAAGGATTTGATGGCCGGGAGCAACGCGGTGTTTTCCTCTTCGAGGGCGAAGCTCTTGGCCCAGGCATCCTGCAGCTGCACTGACAGCGGTCGAATGCCACGCCCTACCAGTTTGATGAGCACGTAGAAGAGCGGAATCGCCGTGGCGGCAGCAAGCGCCATCCAAGGATCGATTGAGAGCATCAATACAAGCGAGCCAACCCCGGTGACCACCGCCGGCAAAATGCCCACTACTGAGCCGCTCAAGTAGTAACTCACGACCGCCACATCATTGGTGAGCACAGAGAGAATTTCGCCATGGCGCCGCGCTTGGAAATAGCCAAGCGGCAGCGACTGAAGATGGTCGTACGTTCGGCGTCGGATATCCGCAGATATCAATACCGCCCGTTTCGCAGCGATGTAGCCGCCCACTACCGATAGAACCGTTTGGAAGCTAATGAGCGCGGCGACTGCGAGCAGAATCATCGTGAATGACCATCCACCGCGGGTGACGCCTGAAAACACGGTGTCGACAAAGCGCCCGCCGAGCCACGGCAATAGCAACCCGAGCAACGCCTCCGCTACCAAAAACGCAGCGCCAATCGCAATAGCGCGGCGATGCGGGCGCGCAAAACCAATGAGCGCCTGAATGAAATCGCTCATAGGAGGGCACTCGCCTTCGTCATCGAATGCCGCGCACGAGCGCCCCGCGCCCAAACCGCGCGCAGTGCGTCGCTGGGCGAATCTTGCAGCCACACTGAAAAAGTCAAGCCGAGTATTGCCGTCGAACGATCAACCCACTGATCCGGCCAGTTTTGGTCGATTCTGCGGGCAAGGAATTTGTCACGCGCTTTGCTAGCTTCTCTATTGAAAGCCATGTTTAATTGGGACAAGCGGACCATTTCACTTATTTTCGATAACCAATAAATACTCGCTTTAGCCGCCGTAAAGCCGCCCCAACGTTTTGTAACTTGTATCAACTCTTCTACCTCAATACTCCACAGCCGAAGCATACGCAACGTGTCTGCCACTCGGTTTAGCCCCATGTAGCGACTACATACGTGCTTCGCAAAAGCGGGGTGGATGAGCGCGAGCGCGAGCAAGTGCGAATGGCTCGGCCGCGCACCGCTGGCCGTAACTACACGGTCGCGCAGGATGTCTTCAGTGACGCCGGGACGCAGGCGTCCTGGTGCGAGCACATGCCAGTGCAGATCAAGGTCTACCGAACCATGCCGCAAGACTTGTTCGTGCGACGAGAAACTTTCTGGCCCAACGCACACTGCGCCCACGGAGACGAGTGCACGAACAGCACGCTCTCGGTCGATTGGCGCAACCAGTAAATCAAGATCCGTTGAAGGACGTAGCCCTGGGCGTGGGTAAAGTTCACCGCGAACGGCCGCCGCTTTGAGCCAAACATACGGCACAGACGCTTGATCGAGCGCGCGGCTTGCTGGCTTCATCACGGCATCTTGCAGAAGCTGATGTGCGAATTGCTGTCGTTGCAAATTCGAGAGTCGGTCGTGCAGTCCGTTGAGCGCCGCGTCGTGGTGCCACCCATCATTTTTGGAAGCACCTCGGTGCGCCAAAAGCGCCTCGCTCCAGAGCCCACAAAGCCCGTGCCAGGTGAGAAAAGAAATTACGTTTTCCATGTCGTTGTCATGACACCGAAGCAGTTCACCAAGCGCATGTACGACGCTTCCCCCCTCTTCAATAGAGATTGCAGCGCGATGTGCTGCCCACGGATCAGTCATGCGCATATTTTGATTTTTTTAAGGTGCATTGCCCAATAAACTTCGCCTATCATCCCGCGTGATCGGGTGACCGACATGCCTGTCGTGATCGCTCTACTCACCGCGCACGATCAGCTTTAACCCGCCACAATAAAAGGGCAATACAAACGGCGAAAGATTGCGAATGCGCCTTCCCCTGATTGACGCCCGTTTTTTCGCTCACACACCCTCGCGATGCTTCATTGAAATGTGCTCTACGTGTTCTCACACCCAGCGATTAGCGAGCCACGCTCGTGATTGACTTGCATTGTCACATGCTGCCAGGAATTGACGACGGTCCAACGTCGCTTGAAGGCAGCATCAACATGGCAAAAATGGCTGCAGCGGACGGCATCAAAACAACATTTTGTACGCCCCATATCTACCCGGGCCTCTACGAGAACACGGCAGAAAACATCAAACGTCACGTTGCAAATTTGCAACTCATCCTCAATGACAAAGGCATATCTCTTTCGCTCAACTTTGGGGCCGACGTTCACCTTGTGCCCGAGATCAACGCCGGAATCGAAAGTGGCCGCATTCCGCTGTTAGGCGGCAGCCGCTATTTGTTGCTTGAGCCATCGCATCATGTTCGACCCCCGCGATTTACTGAGTCAGTGTTTCGCCTGATTTCTGACGGGATCACGCCCATCATTACCCATCCCGAACGGCTGTCTTGGTACGGCCAACACACCGCCGATTTCTTCTCGATTGCGCGCAGCGGCGCCTGGTTACAAGTGACCAGCGGCGCGCTTCTCGGAAGTTTCGGACCAGCCGCAATGCGCTTCTCGGAGCAACTCATCGGCGAGGGTTGGTGCGACGTCATCGCATCTGACGGCCACACCACTGGGCGCCGAGCCCCAGTCATCGCCGCCGCGCGGAAACGCGCCGAGGCGCTGGTAGGTGCCGTCGAAGCCGCAGCGATGGTGGAAACGCGTCCCAACCTTGTCCTGAACAATCTGGCCATCTCAGCCGACGCGCGTCCGCCCGCCCATCAGGTGCGCTCCACACCAAGTGCGCTTCGCGCGATAATAGGGAAAGTATTGGGCCGCGGCGCGGCCTGACTTCACCGGATTGATGCAATCCATCGCAGAGGAAGCTATGAAGCCATGGTTGTGTTTGCTTGCTAGATCGATCGTGATCGCGTCTCTCGCTGCGTGCGCCGGGTCATTGTCTGCCCAGCCGTCGCCCGCGCGCGCTCCATCGGGAAGCGCCAGTGAAGCCACGCAGATACGGCTTCCAGCCGCCGTGCTTGATGAATACAAGATCGGCAATCAAGACCTGCTCGACATTTCGGTCTATGGCCAAGCGGAACTCACGCGTACCGTTCGCGTCAACTCTCAAGGCAATGTGAGCCTGCCGCTCGTCGGCACGGTCATGGCTATCGGGCTCACCTCAATTCAACTCGAACGCTTGATCGCCGACCGATTGTCGGAACAATACCTGCAGAACCCACAGGTCACCGTCTTCGTGAAGGAAGCGATCAGCTCCCGCTTCACCGTAGAAGGCGCGGTGAGTAAACCTGGTGTGTTCCCGCTTCAGGGCCCCACCACACTGCTTCGGGCAATCGCGCTTGCTGGCGGTCAGGGCAATCTCGGCGATCTCACAAACGTGAAGGTCTTTCGGATGCAAACGGACGGTAAACAAGAGACGCTTACCTACGACGTTGAAAAGATTCGCGTCGGCGAAGCAGAAGATCCCCGGATCATGAATGACGATTTGATCGTTGTGAATCGTTCGAAAACACGCGCAGCAATCCGAGACTCTGTTTTCTCGGACATTCTTTCTGTTTTCAACCCGTTCGCATTTATCCGCTAGGCGCTGGGGGGGCCGTAACGGCTTCTGCGCTTAACGCAAAAAAATAAAGACACTAAAAGTTACACGGAGTAGTTTTGAATCCACCGCAGAATTCGCCGCAGCCAGCAGGCGGAGCCCTTGTTCCACATAACGCGAATCCACTCGCGGTTTACGCCGCCCCCAACCAGCTCAATACCGATCTCGACGATTCGCTTCACCTACGCGACCTCATCCGAATCGTCTGGAAACGCAAATGGTGGATTCTGGCTTGTACGCTGCTTGGTGTAGCCTACTTGACCATTCGTACGCTGATGGAAACGCCGCTCTATCAAGCGTCCACAACCCTGCAGATCGACCGCAGTGCACAGCGCGTCGTGGATTACAAGGATGCTCGCGGCACCACCGAGGACTTCTACGACGACGGCTCGTTTTTACAAACGCAGCTAGAGCTGATCCGAAGCCGACAACTTGCAGAGCGCGTCATGGAGACGCTAAACCTCGATATCGACCGCTCCGGGCGACCGACTCAAGCCGATCCGCAAGGCGCTGACACCCCCGAGAGCGCGGCGAAGCGCGATGATTGGATCGGTCGCATCATGACCACGCTGCGCAAGCGTAGCGAGCCCTCGGTCAAAGATCGCCAGGTACTTGACCGTGAATCCGTGCTCGCCGGCCTGCGCGGATCGATGTCGGTCGCGCCAGTGGCTGGCACAAAGCTGGTTCGTATCAACGTCATCGGAGCCGACCCAGATCTAGCTGCGCGAATGGCCAATACGTGGGCGGACGCATACATCGCGTCAAATCTTGATCGAAAGGTGGACGCATCGGCGTACGCAAGAAAGTTTCTCGAAACGGAGCTCACTCGGGCCAAGTCTCGACTCGAAGAGTCGGAAAACACCCTGATTTCTTACACAAAGCAGAAGCAAATTCTCAACGTTGAGGAAAAGTCGAACCCAGCGGCTCAAAACTTTTCTGACTTTTCAGCAGCGCTAGCCGCAGCCGAACGCGAGCGCATCAAGGCGGAAGCGAACTACGATGAGGCGCGGCGCTCGTCGTCGTCGGCGAAAGAGTTGCTGGAAAACAGAGCGCTCGCCGCGTTTAAGGAAAATAAAGCAAAGCTCGAGCTTGAATACCAAGATCAGCTCAGAACGTACAAATCGACCCACCCTCGAATGCAGGCCTTACAGGCGCAGCTTGATAACGCCGAGCGTCGCATTCAAGACGAGATCAAGACGGTTACCTCCAGTGTCGAGGTGAACGCAAAGGCGGCGCTAGATTCCGCTAAGGCGCAAGAGGAGCGCCTGCGCAGTCGCGTTGAAACATCGAAGCGAAACATCTTAGAGTCTCAAGATCAAGGAATTCGCTATGGCATTTTGAAGCGCGAGGTTGACACGAACCGCGAGATGTACGCTGGCCTTTTGCAGCGGTCGAAAGAACTCGCGATTACCTCGCAATCGAACACCAACAACGTCGCCATCGTAGATCGAGCACAAACACCTCTATTCCCATTTCGCCCCGATGTAATGCGTGGCGTGATGACTGGCCTGCTGCTCGGGATCATGGCGGGTCTGGCTCTCGCGTTTGTCATCGAGTACATGGATGACTCGATCAAGTTTCCTGATGAGGTTGAACGCTTCACGGGCATGCCGCTACTCGGTGTTATTCCTCGCGTAAGCGTGACGAAGGCAACGGCCGCTCAGCAAGCGACCGAGGACCCGCGATCCGCGCTCGCCGAGGCGTACCGCTCAGTACGCACAGCCCTACAGTTTTCGACGGCGAGGGGCGCGCCGCGGACGTTGGTGGTAACCAGTTGCACTAAAAACGAGGGTAAATCGACTTCGGCGTTTTCGATCGCTGCCGCCCTTGCTCAAATGGGGCGGCGTGTTCTGCTGGTGGATGCGGATATGCGTAATCCGACGATGCACCGCATGCTTGGAATGGATCACGAGAGCGGGCTTTCCAACATCCTCTCATCGAATCTTGACCCGATTTCGGTGACCCGCAAAACAAAGTTCGCGAACTTGTACGTGATCACCGGCGGCCCGATCCCACCCAATCCTGCTGAACTGCTAAGTGGAGACAACTTAGCGCGCCTAATTGACCCGACGGCGACAAACTTCGATCACATTATTTTTGACGGCCCACCTATTCTTGGGATTGCTGACTCAATCATCCTTTGTAACCGCGTCGACGCTGCGCTATTCGTAGTGGAAAGCGCGAAGACGCGAAAGGCCGCGATTCGTAACGCGGTTCGCCGCCTGCGCCAGGCGGGTCGGGTACCTATTGGGGCCGTTCTTACGAAGCTCGGTAGTGAACTCGCGATGTATGGCTACGAGCAGCAGTTCTACTACTACGGCGACAAGCCCGAACTCATAAAGACCGCGTAATTAAGCTGTAAGGTCGTGCGACGATGAATTCCCCTTGCGGCCAACCATCTTGGGTTGAGGTGCACAATTGCTGCTCACTGTAGAGAGTCTCCCGAACGACCTTCGCGCTGCGTATCGTAAATCGCTGCGCGGTGAGGTATTGCCTGTGGTCTCGGATTCGAGCGTGGGTTTAGCAATCCTTCAGCTTGCGGCGAATAAGCCCACTTCCGAAGCAGCGTTGAGCCCAGATTCATCTATTCAGGTCAGCTCGAAAGGTACTGAGAAGACGCTACGAGAGCTCGCGGCTTGGTACATCGCCCGTAGCCAGTTGCGCAGCAGTCGCAACTACTACGCGCTCCTTGGACTGACGCGGGACGCATCCAGTGAGCAGGTACGAGATCACTATCGGCGTTTGATTGCAATGGTGCACCCGGACGTGCGACCAGAGGATTTCCCGCTTGACGCAGCGGTACAGGTAAATCTTGCGTACGAAACTTTGTACGATGAGGTGCGGAGAAAAGCCTACGATGAGTCGCTTGTCGACCCGGTCGGGACCGCTGTCAACTATCCCCGCGAGGAGGTACGCGTCGCCCGCACGGATACGCAAGACACGGCGTCCCGGTTTGGCTGGCTGCGATCACGGAATATGCTCGTTTGGGGGGCTGCGGCACTTTTTCTCTCGGTCTCGGTGCTATTGCTCAACTTAAGTGCGCCGCCAAAGCACCCCGAAATCGTGGTGGCGAAACCACGAAGCGACGGTGTGAGTTTGCGTGAAACGCAAACGCTTTCGCACACCGAACCTCGTAAAAACGACTCGCCAGCGTACGCTGCGGCGGTGCCCTCGCTGCCACCAGTCGCGCCGACGACGCCTCCTGTGTCTGCTGTAGCGCTGAGCCCAAGCCCGACCCTTTCGTTAGTGGCGAGCGACGCGACATCAAATCGCGACTCGACATCTGATCGTACCTCGCAGCAGGCCGCCCAGCTCAGGCAGCCTGTGGGGACGCGAAGCGCCTCAGAGCCACTTTCGGACAGATCGCTTGAAAAGGCGCCCGTGCCGCAGTCAACATTCATTGTGGATGAGTTCTTAGTGCTGCTTTCGGAGTCGATTGAGGCAGGACAATCGGAGCGATTTGCTCGCCTTTTTTCGACAGAGGTGGCGGGACGCAGCAAGATTTTGAACGATTTCACGCAGGTGTTTGAAGCGACGAAGCGTCGCGAAGTGCGCTTCGTGAAGGTGGACCGGTTTCGCCCGGTGAACGGACCGCCTACCTTCGCGGGTCAGATTGAAATCTCAATGACTGCCAACGATGGATCCGTCTCTCGACAACAAATGTTTGTGCAAGGTGCGCTCAACATTCAAAGCGGAAAGCCAGTGCTGACCCGATGGTCCTCGCACCCCATTTAGGCGCAGTCGCATGTGTCCTCTGCTCTCCCTGTACGCCCGCTGCAATGCGGCACGCCAGTCGCCGAGTCGACTCCCTCAATCGATAATGCACCGGAATTGTGTCCGCTTGAGCTCGCGCGCGTTCTTTACGCCGATTGTGGATTGCCATGAAAGCTGATGAACCTGGCCCGCGCAACGACGTAGGACAAACTGTCAAAACGCACGACGGAGCTCACGCCAGTGGCTTGAAGACCAAAAGTAACCACGAGGGCTCGGCGATGCGGTGGGTCGGACTCGCTTTGCTTATTTCGCTGCTCGCTTCCATGTGGTTCTTGCGTGAAAGTCGATCAACGCGAGGAGACGCACACAGCGCCACGCAGGCCGGTGCGCTTCGCGAGTACGTGTTGCGCTCCCCATTCGACGCTGCAGGACACCTCGCCCTCGCCGCAGAGGGTGCGGCAGCAAACTTGCCGCCGACGCAGGCTACTAAAGTCGCACTCAACGCCGCAACAACACTTGCGCCGTTAAGTCCAGATGTGTTGCGACTCGCCATCTTTCGAGGCCTGCAAACAGGCGACGCCGACGCAGCGATAGCGGCAGGGGAGCGACTCGCTGAGATCGATGGCATGGCACGACCGGATATCGTCAAAGCGTTGTCGAATCTAGCGACCTCGCCGGTTTGGGAGAAGACGATTGAGCGCTGGCAATCCACGCGCTCGCCGCTGCTCGACGAATTAGTTTTTACGATCTGCCAAAGCAACGCGCCGCTCGCTCAAAAGCTGCAGCTTGCCACGCTCGCTTCAGCAGCCGATGTTCTGTCCAATCGAAGTTTTGAGTGCTTGCGAGCAGCATCGCTGCGTAGCCCGGAATTTGCGATTGTTTACGGTTTATGGATTGATCGAATTCTGCGTAAGCGCCCTACCCAGTCCGTCGATATCCCAAACGTCTTCAATGGAGACTTTTCTAGGGCTATCGAAAACGAGCCCTTTGACTGGAAACTCGGAGCTGGCGGCGATTTTCGAGATGGGTATGTTGTGCGTGTAAAGCGCGAAACGATTGATGGCGTCGCAAACCGCTACCTTGAGGTCGAGCTCAACGGCCGACCTATCAAATCGGATATTGCCACGACGATGACCGCGCTTCCGCGCGGACGTTACGTGCTGAGCTATCGCATTCGAGACACATCACAAGTGGTCCCTCACCGTTTTCGTCTGGCAATGCGTTGTGTCGGCGGCGCCGAGCTCAACACGGCCGCCGGGGACCGGATCACGCCCCAGGTCGCAGGCGGTTCTGCCAACGACTGGGCGCTTGTCTCCCAAGCTGTGATCGTCCCTGGCGATTGCCATGCGCAACAGCTCTCGCTAGAGTCGACCCGCTCAAATTGGAAAACATTGGGCGCCAACGGTCGAGTCGCTCTCGATGACGTTGTCATTAGCTTTAGTAGTGATACGCCGTAAAGCAACGGTTTCACTGCAATTTACGCTGTTTATCGTGCGGGCCAGGTGCAAATTCTTGTCTTAGTTCGCTCGGGCACTTACACTTGAAGTTGTATCCAGGGACGCTCACATCTATGCAAAAAATAACCAGAATCTCAGCAAGCACCGCCGCGCTGCTGTGTGCAATCGGATTGGCTTCAATCGCCGATAGTGCGGCACTGAAAAATGTCTCTGGTAACGTGTTGGTGAGCGGGGCGACAGGTTTGCGGTCCGCGTCGAACGGCATGCAACTGCCCACGGGCACCCGCGTGCTCACGACTTCAACCGGGAGCGCGACGATTGTCGTGGCACCGGGTTGCGACATCACACTCACCGCCAACCAGCGTTGGACACAGCCCTCCACAGCAGGCTGCGATGCCGCGCGCGCCGCAGTGGAAGGCGTGCGCACACAAATGGTAAGCGGAGCGCAGATTGCTCCAGCGGTAGTTCCCGCGACCCGCCGAAGCACCGTCACCATAGACGCAAGCACCCTCTTTCCTCACAATAAATTCGCGCTCGCCGATACCCTCGCCGATGGCCGCAAGGCACTCGACGAACTCGCTCGTAAAGTCGACGCAGAGTGCAGTGGCGTCGAGCGAGTCGTGGTGGAAGGTCACGCCGACATCACCAACAGCACGCGAGACGAGAAGTACAACGATCGCTTGAGCCTTGCCCGTGCCGTAACGGTGCGCGATTACCTCTCTTCGCGATTCGGAAAATCGTATTCACTGGAGGCGATCGGGTTTGGCCACACCGCCCCCGTCAAAACAAGTTGCGTGTACCCGCGCGGCAGCAAGCTGACGTCAGGCGGAGTCGAGCAAGGCAGCGCCACCGCAGCTGACATGGCAGCACTTGCCGACTGTTTGCAACCCAATCGGCGGGTGGTAGTTCGCGTGGAAGGCCAGGGCTTGATCTGCGGAATACCTCCTGTGGCCGCCGCAACACCCCCCGTTCCGCCTCCCGTAGCACCGGTCGTAGCACCACCAGCGGCGCCAGTCGTTGCGCCGCCTGCGGCACCTGTCTCGGTGGTTGTGCCCCCTGCGGTAGCCGTGCCCGCTGTCGTTGCGCCGGCCACTTTCCCAACTACCGCCATTATCGGCACGGGCGGCGCGGTAGGCTTAGGTGCCTACATTTACAGCCGGGATCGACGGAACGTTAGCCCGAACTAATGCCGCAGCGCGGCCGGCGGGTGCGGACGGAGGAGCCCTCTCCATCCGACGTATTTCTGTGGATTGCTTTCTGCGCGCTTGGCGCGGCCTCACTGAGTGTTTTCGATCGCGGCGGCAACAGCGACAGAGCCATGTGGTTTATCGCTGCGTGCGCTGTGATTGCATTCTCATCGGTGCTTGCGCGGCAGTTTTTTAGCGAACACGAAGCTGAAGCGCTACCCACAAGCGCGAAAGCTTGGTTGGGGGCGCTAGGGGTTCTCGCACTATTCGCCGTTTTCAGCGCCATACCTATCGGTCTCGACGCGTGGCTTGGGCTGCCAGGTCATGCGAGATACGGAGCCGTCATTGAGAGCTTGTCTTCCCCCGCGATTGGCGCGACGAGCCTGCCGGTGACGCTTGCGCCTGACAATGGATTTCAAAGCATTGTGCTTCTCTTGAGTTGCCTCGCGATTGGGCTGAGTGCGATGGCGCTCCCTGAAGCGATGCGATTCAAGTTGTTGGTCTTCTTGGTCGCGATTGCGTTAATACAGGCGCTCTTAGGCGTCGCACAGGTCGCGTTTCGTGGGGCCTCAGCATTTACGCTCGGCTATGTTGGGCACGTGCGCGCTGCGGGCACATTCGTGAACAAAAACCATCTCGCGACGCTATTCGTTCTGTTGGTACCGTTCGCTGTATTGCAGGCATCCCAAGCCATCGCGAATACCTCGCTGCGTTACGATCATCGTCGCCTATTTTTCGCGCTTTGGACAGTTGTGACAGTCTCGATGGTTCTCGCATGTGCCGCGACACTCTCCCGGAGCGGCATCGCAGCGGTCATGGTGGTACTGATCGCAGCGATTACGGTGGAACTCTCCCGCGCTGCAAAACGCGGTAAAAACCGCCGTAAAGCGCTCGCTGCTGGCGGCGCCGCGTTTGTTCTGTTGGCAATTGCGCTTGGCACTTCGGAGTCGTTCTTTGCTGCAGTCGCTGACTCGGGTGCATCCGGAAGCTTTTCCGCGCGCCTTTTAATGTATGAGGCGACGCTGAGTGGGGCCATCGCGCTTTTCCCGCTCGGAAGCGGGATCGGGAGCTACGCGGTTGCATTCCCCGCATTTCAGCCGCAATCACTCCCGGGATTTATCGAGCATGCCCATAACGACGTCCTACAACTACTTTTTGAGGCGGGGCTGTTCGGGGTGGTCGCGCTCATCTTGATTGGCGTTGCTGCAATTCGCGTGGCGACTGCCTGGCATCGATCGTCGTGGCATCCTACGCTTGGCGCTTATTTTTTAGGCGCACTCGGATTCGCGCTGCACGCAAACCTTGATTTCCCCGCCCGCATTCCGGCGCTCGCGGTCATTGCGACGATTCTTTTTAGCTTCGCATGCAGCTTCCGCCCGCCGAAAGCAAGCCTAGAGCAAAGCGATTTGTCGTCATCTGACACCAGAGGTCTCGCCAGGGCGAGCGCAACAACGCTCGATCAAACGCACACCATCGGCACGACTAAGGAAGCGTCAATGCGCACTGATTCGATAGATACGCTCGAATCGCAGGTTCGCTAGCGCGATTGGCGCCGGGCGCAATCGTGCCCGAAATTGCCTGCGTAAGCGACATCCCGAGGCCGAGCCTCACCAGCAAGAGCCCGTCGGTTGCGGCAGAAACAGCGTCATCTCCATCGAAATCGAAAGGCTTGCTGAGCGGCCCGCCTGCAGGACTCGCTTGCTGCGCAACGAACGGCAATATCTCTGCAGCATTTCGCCTCGACGCGCATGCGCGAAAACGCACCCCATCGGTGAGGGCGTCTGAGGTGAAGCCGAGTAGTGCACGTAGCCCAACGATACCGTCGGTTAAACCGAAATAACCGTCATTGTCGATATCTAAATTGCAGCTGCTTGTAGCTCTGTACGGACCGCAGTTAAAGAGCGAGAGTTGGAAAGATCCAATCGCATCCTGAGTCGGACTCCAAGTCGTGGCATCGATGTAGTAGGTCCCGTCTGCGGGAACCGCAAACTGTTCAATCAAAGAATTCCGGACCACACCGTTCACGACGTCGTCGTTTTCCGCAAGGATGCGCAGGTTTGAATCAAGCAAGTAAACGTACGGGTCAAGAACTGCAGGCGCAGACGTCGTGCTGTTCATCATGATGGTTACGCGAGTCCCTGCCGACGCCGTGAAACGGTAGCGAATGGTGTTGAAGCTGGCCCCGCGCACCCCGCCACGGCAGTACGCTTGGCTCGAACTCCCGAGTAAGCCCGTGACCGTGTCGCCCATCGATAAATCAGTCACCACGTTACAGTCCACTTCCGCGATATTCACCGAGACCGACGTGGGTGACATCAATTGAGCGCCGGCCGAGGCACTGCTTAAGGTCACCTGAAAACCGCGCCCCCCCTGCTCGCCAGGGCGCGAAATGATCGGCACGCGGACAGTACGATCATCACGTTGACCCGCCCCCCAGGTCACCACTGAAGGGTTTGGCGTGCCGAAATCAACACCCTGCACCGCTGTATTGTTCAGCGCGGTAACGTTCACGCTCACGCCTGCTGAGGCGCTACCGATTCGGGAAAGTGTGAACGCAACTTCACCGTCGTTTTCGCGAACGTTTTCGTCGCTCGCGTTCCAACCAATGGTCGTGGCAGCGTCTGGCGATACACGATCTAGGAGCCGCTTCGCGTCGAGCAATCCTGCGCCGCACTCAAGTAGCGTGCAATTGCTCAACGGAGGAAACGGCCTTGCCGACGAGCGAACGGCGAGTAGCGTTTGGCTCGTCGACATGTTTGGCGATACCGTCTGCGCTAACGCAATCGCGGCAGTCACGTGTGGTGCGGCCATTGATGTGCCGCTTTTGTAGCAATTTGCGCCATCGCTCCCGCCGGTCGAGTAAATCGAGCTTCCGGGCGCGGTGATTGTGACCTTCCCGCCGAAATTGGAATAAGAGGCCAGGTTTCCACTCACCTCAGACGCTGCAACCGCCACGACACCACGGCAGCTTGCCGGTGCAAAGCCACTCACATTGCTGGAAGTGTTACCAGCCGCCGCGACGACGATCACGCCGCGAGCACCGAGCTGCGCAATCGCGTCCGCGTACGCGGGGCCGCACGGACCGTTTCCGCCGAGACTCATATTGATAACGCTCGCAGGCGTTGGGTTATCGGCCACCCCTGAGACGGGCAGCCCCCCGAGCCACAGCATGGCATCGATTACATCTGCCTCGTCACCAATCAAATCGAGCGCGCGAGCCATTTGAACGCGTGAATCGGGTCCGCCACCGGCGACACCGTCTGGGTTCCCGGTTGCGGAGAAAGCCGTTTGTGCGGCGATTGTCCCAGCGACATGACTGCCATGACCGCAGCTGCTGTCCGATTGTTCGGGGTCGTTATCTCGAAGCAGAGGCGGAGTCGCGCTCGCGAGCTGAAAAAAATCATAGCCTCCGTTGGGGAACTGCGGCGAACGACGAAGCTGGCCGGCAAGCTCGGGGTGCCTTTTAGCGACCCCCGAATCGACGACGCCAATCGTTTGCGAGGGGCTGCCTTTGGTAATGTCCCAGGCCGCTTCAAAGTTGCCGCCCTGTTCAGTCGCGCTCAGTCGATATCCCCACTGCAGAGGATACTCGGCATCCACCGGCACGTCCTGATTACGCATTACGCGGTTCGGAGCCGCATACAAAACGCCCGGCAAAAGAGCGATGCGCGCGGCCACATCCCTGGCCTCGTTGAGCGAGACCGGCCCCTCAAAGCGGTAAAGCTCTGCCTGATTTGCCAGTTGACGCGCGAAGCGAAGCTCGAGCGCTGGTGAGGGCGAAGCCGCCGCCGCTCTAGAAAGTGTTGACGCACGCCGCATCGCATCGGCGAGCTCGGGTCTTTTGCTCGTCGCCTCGGTATTGAAGCGAACGATGACGCCAGACGCCCTCTCCGGGTCTGTATTCGCTGCAGCGAACCCGTAGGATGCAGCGAGGACACTCGCGAGAATTGCGACCGCTTGCCGAGCCCAATGAGCGCAATGACGGAAAAACACACGACGTCGTAAGGCGTTGAAAAGACTCATACTTTGAATGTTAACGACGCGAGCCGTAAATTGATCGTTTGCAATGTGAAAAGCGGCTCATCGCATTGGCGGAGGCGGTGGCGCGATGCACCCACTTTGCGAATTGCCGAGGCAAGCGGTGAGCGCGCGCCAACCGGGAAGCAGTTGGCACCGACGGAGTACCTTAGCGCTTCCGCGATGAACCTGGCGTGGCATCATGAGCCCAAACTCCGTGTTCAAGAATGCGCTAAAAGCTGGTGCCGCACGCAGCATTGATTTGTGCCTGAACTGTGGGCCAGCTGTAGCCCGTGCCCGCCACCGCCTGCGTTCCGGACAGGCCGAGCATCAGTCTTAGCAGCACGAGCCCCTCGCGGGCGACGCTCGCGCCGTTTCCGTTCCCATCAAAATCGTAATTGCGCTGCGCGAGATAAGCCGCCATATCGCTCTGGCTTGTGCGCTGCGCGCAGGCCTGTGTTGAGGCCACAGTCGCAGCGCCACCGCTCGTCCCCATCATGCGGCGAAGCACCATCACACCGTCAACGCTCGCGATAAAGCGCCCATCGTTGTCGATATCGAGATGACAGGCCAGTGATGCAGCACTCGTCACCGCGAAATTCTGACTAGCCTGTGAACTTGTCACACCCCCAACATATTGGCGGGCTACGACACGATTGTTGTTCCCGGCCTGCAAGTGCAACCAGCCAACCCATCCGCTCGGCACTGAGCAAGAATAGGCGCCACCCGTGACCGTACTGCAGCTCACCCCTGCCGGCGGGTTTGCGCATAGAGCGGTGCCATCGGGCGCATTGGTGGTGCCAGAGATGGTGACCGCTGAAGCCACCTGTGCAGCTCTGAATTGCGCGACTTTCACGCGAACGAAGTTAAGCGCGCGCGACGCATCCGCGCACTGCGAGTTTCCATTGCACAGTGCACTCTGGTTCGCCGCGCATCCTGTACCGAGCGCAATACAGGCTTCGACGGGGCCGTCTGCGGCGATGCCCAAGGCCGCGCCAGCGCCGCCGATCGTACAACTGGCACCCGTACAGCCGAGCGCCGGGTTGGCGAAGGCCTGGGCATCTTGGTTTGCGTAGGACATAACGTCGCCCACGTTCGAGTTCGGCACACTATAGCCATACGCGTAGCGAGTGGCACCGATCGAGCCGGCATTCGCGCGATTGTGTTGCAGCCCGAAGTTATGGCCAAGCTCATGAGCGAGCGTTCCGATGAGACAGAAAAAGGCGCTACCCCCGACATCGTTACCGTCGCTCGATACCGAATACCCGAACGCGGCGGAATTCGAGATGTCGCTCAGGTTGGACCCACCGATCCAGGCAATACCGCAGCCGCCGTGGGTGCTTTGATCGTACGGACGCATCAACGCAACAAGATCGGCTCCATACGTGTTTCGCAGCGCAGCGATACCTGCGAGCGACGCGGGGATTGTCACCGCGCCTGAACCGTTTGATCCGGTAAGCTCATTCAAGGCCGTCCCATTGGGGCCGCTATTCGGGTAGGTCACCTCGAGCGAATGGACGAGTCGTAGCGTAATGGCAACGTCGCTGTTGGCAAACGCGGTGTTTGCCCACTGCACAAGCGTTGCCAATCGCGCCTGCACCGCTGCAGTACTGCCGTGCCGCGTCACCATGCCGCTCGTGTATGCAATCAGCAGATCTACCGTGGATTGCGGAGACGGTGCAGCCTTTTCAATCCCCTGCAACGACTCGAATCGCGCGAGCGCAGCCTCGCCGTCGCGCCGTTGTTCGGCCGTCCAGCGCTCGAGGGGTGGGGTTGCTATCGCATCGTCGATCACGCTCACGGCGCGACTCATACCCAAGGCGGCATAGTCAAGGACGATGACCTGAGCTCCGCTTCCCGCCGCCGACGACGCCGACGCCGACGACGACGACGACGACGACGACGAAGAGACGTTCACAAGCTCAATTTGTGTCTCACCGAGATCGATGTAGCCACTCACGGCACCATCGACCACAGCGAGATAAGCACGCTGCGCGGAGCCAACCCGGTCAACAGCGCTTGTAGTGCGCCCTTGCCAAAGATTTCCACCCGTGGGTAAGTCGAGGATCTTTTCGATGACAAAAACCCGCGGTGTACGACCAGGTATTTCCAGTACCAACGCAGCCCCGAGTTTTGCGTTCTGTAACGCCACCCAATCGAGCTCCGCGAACATTGCATCAGGCGGCAACTCGCGATCACGCAACATCGCTGAGCGCGCTGCGCGCTTCTCACTTCGCATGGATGTGGTGCGACTCTCAAAGCGAAGCAACCGCGGAGGCGCTGCAGTCTCAGCTGATGCTGCTTCACGCAACATCGCTGAGCGCGCTGCGCGCTTCTCACTTCGCATGGATGTGGTGCGACTCTCAAAGCGAAGCAACCGCGGAGGCGCTGCAGTCTCAGCTGATGCTGCTTCCGGCGAAACGCGAGAGGCGCTTTGCGCAAAAGCGCTGCTCGCCCCAAATGCGCCACTTACCGCAAATGCGGCCGCCGCGACAATCATCGCCAGCGAAGGGCTCACGAGCGCGGTGTTCAAATAATTGTTCAATCTCATCATTTGGCGTCTCACGAAAGCTCCCCCGATGCTGCATCTCCCCGCCTCAATACATTGGCGAATCCAGCTAACACGCCGCTATTATCGTATGACATTGACATGCCAATAGGTTAACGAGCAAATCGGCTGCGGAATTGCCCACTCACAGGTATCGCGAATGGGCGCATCAAGTGAGTGCTGCAGCAAATCCAGTCCAGAACGAAGATAGTCTCTCCTAAATCCGATTTATGCAATTTGGCTGCAGCCGTAGCCATTATTTTCTTGCTAACCGATAAATATTTAATACGCTGCCTAGCCCTTATTTTACTTGCGATAAAAGCGCATTTTTAAAATCGCAATCAAGCCTCTGCGTCTACTGCAAGGCACCAACGCCTAAACTTCGGGGCGTAGCCGTTTACCTGTTCCGCATTTGCGTGAACTCGCCTCGTGATCATCCGCTCTCTGCTCGACACCGACCTCTATAAGTTCACCATGATGCAAGCGGTGCTGCATCAGTTTCCTGGGGCGCTCGTCGAGTACCGATTCAAATGTCGAAACCCTGGTTTGGCGCTCGCGCCCCTCGTTGATCGAGTAAACGCAGAACTCGACGCGCTTTGCTCGCTTCGATTCACCGAGGACGAGCTCGCCTACCTGCGCGGACTGCGCTACATCAAGAGCGATTTCGTCGACTTTCTCGCCCTCTTTCACTTCAATCGGCGGCATATTGTTGCGCGAGCCAATGGCGACGATCTCGAAATTGAAATCAAGGGCGCGTGGCTGCATACGATTCTTTTTGAAATACCCGTACTCGCCATCGTCAACGAAACTTACTTTCGCGTCACACAGCCCGAACCCGACTTCGATGAGGGACGCTCGCGCCTGACGGAGAAAATTCGCCTTGTTCAGGCGCAGTCACCCGAGCTTGCGTTTTCGTTCGCCGACTACGGCACTCGTCGACGTTTCTCACACGAGTGGCAGCGAGAAGTGCTGAGCGCGGTAAAACAGACGCTACCGGATCAGTTCGTCGGTACGAGTAACGTTTTTTTTGCGAAGGAGCTCGGCTTGCTCGCTGTGGGCACGATGGCGCACGAATGGCTGCAAGCCGCCCAAGCGCTCGGACCGCGCCTGCGTGACTCGCAGCGCTGGTCGTTTCAAAAATGGGCCGACGAGTATCGCGGCGACCTAGGTATCGCACTGTCTGACGTGGCAGGCCTGAAAGCCTTCATGCGAGATTTCGACATGTACTTCTGCAAGCTCTTCGATGGCGCGCGCCATGACAGCGGCGAGCCCGTCGCATGGGGCGAAGCGATCATCAGCCACTACCTCGCAAACCGCGTCGATCCGAAAACCAAAACGCTCGTGTTCAGTGACGGATTAAGTTTTCCGCGCGCGATCGAACTCGCAAAACACTTCCAAGGCCGCGCACGCACCGCGTTCGGCATCGGTACCAATCTCACCAACGATCTCGGCTACACACCGCTGCAAATCGTCTTAAAGATGGTGAAGTGCAATGGCCAACCCGTCGCAAAACTTTCCGACACCCCTGCAAAAACGATGTGCGATGACGCGAGCTATCTTGCTTATTTGAAGCAAGTGTTTGAAATTTCATAGGTTAGGCGACAGGTTCGCCGATTGGGTCGCCTCAACTTCAGGGGGAGCCTGCGCCAAAGGCGCGGGTGAGGGGACACACGCGGATTCCACGCGCCCTCACCCGTCGCTTCGCGCCACCTTCTCCCAGCGTGAAGGGGCAATCCGGCTCAACGCCTACGGCATCAACGCCAGAATCGCCGCTTCGATTTGCTCCGGCGTTCTAGTGCCCAGATTCGCGCCGCCGGTGAGCGAGACGCCGCGCAAACCGAGCAGGTAGCGAACGATCAGCACGGCGTCGCTCGTCGCCAGCGTCTGGCCATCACCATCCACGTCATAGCGTGCGAGGTTGCCGGAAACAAACGCGCTCGCAAGTGCGGCGTCGCGACGCGGATTGGTGCCCACTGCGCCAACCGTTAGAGCGGTGCCGCTCACGCCGCGCAAATGCCGCATCAAAATGAAACCATCAATCAAGGCGCTGTAGGTATCCGGCGCGTCGCTGAAATCGATGTTGAGTAAACCGCTGCATCCGCCGCTTCCGACCGTGGAGCTGAATCCCGCCGCGCACGCGGTTTGCGACGTGGCCGCAATAGTCGCGACGAAGAAACCAATCGAAGCGGCCGTGCATTGCGCGCTGCCTGCCATCGAGGAGAAGAAACCGACTGCGCACGGCGTTTGTGCCGTCGCGGCTGGACCAGTGGCAAAGAAACCTGCGGCAGCCAACTTGCACGCGCTGCGCCCCGGCTCATCTTGATATTGCCCGGGTGCGCAAGGCGTTTGCGCGATTGCGCCGCTGTTTTGCACGAAGTTTCCGGGGCTTGCCGCAATGCAGCTGGACTGTCCGGTACTCGGCTGATAGTTGCCCGGCGCGCAAGCACTTTGCATCGACGCACCCACGTTAGGAACGAAGTTCCCTGCAGCCGCAAGCGTGCATTGCGACGCCCCAGGCGCAGCAGAGAACGACCCTGCTGCGCAAAGGGTTTGCGCTGTCGCTGCGGGGCCAGCAGCGAAGCTGCCAATCACCGCAAGGATGCAACTTGTTTGCCCGGTTTGGCTTTGAAATTGACCGGGCACGCAGGGCGTTTGCGACGTTGCCGCCGTCACGTTAACGAAATGACCGAGCCCTGCGAACAAGCAGGACGTTTGGCCCGTGTTCGGCTGATACGTGCCAACGCCGCAGGCTGTTTGCGCGATGGCACCTGGAGCGTCAACGTAATATCCAGCAGACGCAGGCGTGCATGAGGTCGCGCCCGCAGTCGCGGAATACGATCCCGGCGGACAGACCGTTTGCGCCGTCGCGCCTGCGATTGGAACAAAATTTCCGGGTGACGCTTGCGTGCACGTAATCGTTCCGAGCGCGGCATCGATGTTTAGGCCAGTGCCCGAATACGTTCCGGCGGCGCATTGCGTGCCGACGCGCGCGAAGAACGCGGCTTGTGCGTTCGAATTGTCGTAGGTAACACGCACTGCTTGATTCGCAGCAAGCCCAGACCAGGTGACGTTTGCAAACGAATTTGCGCCACCGAAATCGAGGCCGGAGGTGGCGGTGTTTCCCGGACCTTTTGGCGCGTTGATGTAAGTCGTTCGTGCGGTTGTGACGCAGCCTGCGCCGAAATGAAAATGCACCGTGCCGCCGAAATTGGCGCGGTTGCGAATGTTCAATTGCGAGCGCGCACAACCAGAGCCGCGATCCTCGCGTTCGAAGCGCAATGTACCGCCCGCCGTCTGCGTGAACACGGCGGCTGGCATGTAGGCGAGCGCGGCCGATTCGCCGATTTGCAAAACGCGCAACGTGACCGCTGAAGGCGCTTTCACGGTAAGCGTGCCGCCCGAATTCGTCCAACTGCCGTAACCCAGTGCGTTCACGTGATCGGCTTCGAGTACGCCGCCGTTGATCGCGTTGCCCGCGCCGCTGAACGTATTCGCGCCGGACAGTGTGGTCGTGCCCGCGCCGTTTTTCACGATCGACCACGAGGCTTTCGCGGTGTAGCTCCAATCGGTGCCGTTGTACGGACCGCCCGTGGCGTAGGTTGAGTCTGCAGTGATTCCGAGCGTTGGCCACGAGCCCCATTGATCGGCGATGTCGTCGGAGATCGCCTGCGTTTCGCTCACGGCGGGCGCGTAAGTGAACGTGCCGTTGCCTTGCAGGAACATGCCTTTGCCGAGCGCAGAGGCGACGTAGTACTCACCCGAAAATGCGCCACCACTCAACGATGAATTTCCGGAAACGGTGATCGTTGCACCGTTCACGACGAAAATACCCGCGCCCATCTCTGCGCCACGTTGACCCGCCGCCCCGAAGCCCGGTGTGCCAGCAGTGATCGTGCTCGATCCCGAACCTGCACCAAAACCGCCGTTCCCACCTCTGCTTCCGCCACCCCCACCCCAGCCACCCCCGCCACCAAAGCCACCGTGCCCACCGAGAGTGCCGAAGCCACTTCCGCCGCCACCAAACCCTCCCCGGCCAGTCAGCCCAGATGACCCACCTCCAAATCCTGCGGCTCCGCCACTTGAGCCGCCTCCAACGCCGCCATAACCAGCACCACCAATCCCACCCCCAGCACTGGCGAAACCAGAGTTGTTGCCTCCTTGCCCGGAGCCATGCCCCGGTCGACCACCCGCTGTCGCTCCACCACCGTTGAGGCCGCCACCGCCAACGGCCTGCGGAAATCCTTGCCGCGCGCTAATCGCGCCGACTCCGAAGCCGCCGAAGCCCCCGCCCGCTGCGTTGGTGCCGCTCGAGCCCGCGCCACCGATACCTGCGCCAGAGGCGCTCCCCTGACTATTTGACGACAGACCACCGCCGCCGCCGCCATCTGCCGCATTGCCGCCCAAACCGCCGCCTCCAACTCCGGTGATGGGGGATGACACACCACCCACCATTAATGCTCCCGCATTGATGGACACCTCAGCGAGTCGCACCGATGCATTTCTGTTCACAAAAACTGCGGCACCAGCGGCCAAGCCCACGCCACTACCGTTACCCGAGAGCGCTCTGCAGTTTTGAAGGGTCAGGCCCCCGAGCGCGACGGAGACGCCCTGCGGTGAGCCGTCATTGGGGCTGATACTTGGGCCCGATCCTGCAACGGGTAAGCCTGAGATAAACAAGCATCGATTAGAACCGCGACCATCGACAGTGATCTTTCCCACCGGACCGATGATCGACAGATTGCTGTGAATAAGCGGCAAGCCAAAAATGATCGAAATGGTTGCCCCGGCGAGCGCAGGCGCAAATTCGATCACCGATTTGTATTGTGAATTCTCCGACTGCCGATTCGCGTAATTTCCCCAGGCATTTGCATCGAGAATCGCGCGACGCAAGCTCCCAGCGAGGGAGATGTAGTTGTTTGGGTCACTGGTATTGACGCTGTCACCATTTGTAGTGACCGTGAATGTGCAAGTGAAACCATCGGCGGAAAGCACGCCGCCCGGGCCGGTGCAATTGGTGGGCGGTGGTACTTGCGCGAACGCGTTCGTCGTAAGCAGCAGTGCGCCTACCGAGGCCAACGCGTTAGCGAATCGACGGGGCGCATTCCACATCGCAGTCGAAACGTGCGGCGCACGCGCGGCGTTTGGCGAAATAATCCCTCGATTCATAAGCCCACCACCCCTCTTCTTCGTTTTCGCGTTGCTTTGCGCTTACCGCGAGCGCAGTCGTTCGTCGCGCACCTACGCTGATTGTCGTCGAGCCGATGCGCGAATGCACTAGATCAAAGGGAGGGGTGAACAGCCGAAACGCGATTGAGTATTTGGGACGCGCGATGAAACGCAGGTCGCTGTCGAAGAGCAAAGCGCGGCGGCGGCCCTTGAACCTTTTCGCTCATCGAAATCGAGGTTTGCGTTGTGATTTTTGGTTTTTCGATGATTCACTTAAATCGATAAACGGCCCTTTTCACCAGCAGGTACACGATTTATTGTGGTGAGGAAATTTGAGAAAAATAGGCGCGCGCCATCGAAGTTTTGTCTCGCTTATTGGCGTAGCAGCGTTTGTCCTCTACCGTACTCTTCGTTCGATAGGTTCACAACGAACAAAGCGATGACCGTCACGTCGCGCCGAATCAATAGAAAGACAAAACGCTGCGCAATCGCGAGCGCGGTGCCGCATGTGCGGCATCGCGCATCGGGACGAATTTACCGCATCGCG
Organism: Betaproteobacteria bacterium; assembly: GCA_013298145.1. GTDB lineage: Bacteria > Pseudomonadota > Gammaproteobacteria > Burkholderiales > Casimicrobiaceae > Casimicrobium. The sequence continues at coordinate 197,369 of JAAFJO010000003.1, read as the reverse complement.
TTACGGCGCGAAGCTTCCGGCTGTGCCGCAATTGGCGTTTAAATTGGCCTTTACAGCGCTCCACTGCGGTTGCGTAATACCGGTTCCCAGCACAGCGTAAACGTCACTCATGCCAAGCATGGAGCGCAGAAGCACAAGGCCTTCCTTTGTCGCTTGGACACCGCCCGCGCCGTCCATGTCGAGCGAGCATGCGGTCGCAACGATTGGCGTTGCCTCAAATGCGCCCATATCGGGAGCACTGCCTTGCATGCGCGCAGCCATGCGTTGGTCGATGGTAGTTGCGTAAGCGTTTGCGCCAGTGTCGCGCGCGGGCGACCCGACCAGCAGTCCAAGCGTTCTCGTTGCACCGCCGTTTTGAATGAGCGGCCCCAACTTCGCGTCCTGATTGCAGATGATGCCGCTGGTGCCGCAACTTGCCGTTACTGTCGGCGAATTGCTACTTTCAAACAAACTTGCGCTGGCGGAAATGGACACGCCGCTTGCAGCGTCAAAAACCGAGGTGGGCGGAGGAAATGCTCGGCCGCCAAAAATACTGCTATCGATTGTTACGGAGCCATTGAACACGGCAGGCGTTGATGGATTCGCAGCATTGAATGCGCCTACAGCAAGCGCTTCGCTGCACTGCCCGGTGTTTCTTGCAATTGTTGAGTTGTAAATCTGCACCTGCATCGAGTTCGTTTGGGCGCTCGGATTAAAGCCGTCGAAATTCAAGCCGCCGCCACATCCCGTGTTACTGTTTCCAGTAATCGTGGAACTCACGAAGGTATAGATGCCAGGTGTGGTCACGTAAATCGTCGCGAATCCCTGATTGCTTGGCGCGGTAGTGCTGTTGCCGCTCACCGTAGTTCGCTCAAGCGTGAATCGATTGTTGGTCGGCGGCAAAATCGCTACGGGATTTCCATTGCTGTCATAAGGCAAGAAACTTGCTGAAACACCAAACGCGCCAATGTGGAAATCTGACGTGTTGCCTGAAATTTCACTGTCCTGCAATGTCAGGTTCACGTTGTTGAAAAATCCAGCGCCTGCGTTTCCAGCGTAGTTCGTTGCGCCTTTGCTGATGCTGTTGTTTTGAATCTTCACGCGCGTCAGCGTCGTAGGGCCGCCTTGCGACTGCATGAGTAGACCACCCACGCTACCGGCGCTTACGCTATTACCCGAGAACTGCGAGTCGACGATTCGCACAGTCCCAACGGATGAGTTTGAGTCGAATTGAGCTCCGCCGACACTTGAAGTTGCAGTGTTATCAGTCACGTTCACACCCGTCAAATCGACGTTCCCGGAATTACCGTTCAACCGCATACCGCCAATCGACTGCGCGGTATTCTGCGTGACATTCACGCGTCGCAATAGCACTGATGACGTGCCGTTGTTTTGCACCCACAACGCGCCGATTTGTCCATTCGCCGTGTTTTTCGTAAAGGTGGTGTCGATGATGGTGACAGCGCTGCTAAGCGTTCCAGTGATCAACAGCGCACCCGCGTTCCCACTGAGCGCCATGTTGTTTTCGAAACGCGAATTTGTGATCGACACGGACTCAGCGTTGACGATCAATCCGCCGCCATATTGACCGGTTGCAATATTGCCATCGCCCACCTGCGCGCCGCCTACGGTGACATCGGTAAACGAGACGTGCCCCGCGCGCGCGTTGTTGGCTCCTAGCAAAAACGCGCCGCCCTGAGCGGTGTTCCCAGTATTGAAGGCACGGTTGTTCTTAAAGGTTACGCGCGACAAGCGCACGTTGGGGCGAAAACTTGTCGACGCGTTGTCCGATGCGGCGACGTAGAGCGCGCCAGCGATGCCGCTAACGGCGGATTCACAATTTGAAAATTCGACGTCTGTGAATCGAACGCTCTCGTTCGAAAAAACGCAGCCGCCTGCGCCCTCCATTCGTGCGTTTCGCAAATTCATGCTCAGCACTTGCGCCCAAGCGGATGTACCGGCGGTGAACCGATTCGTGCTGCTTTCCTGAAAGCGCATGATGCGACGGTTCGTCGTCGGTGTGGCCGCAGCGTCCAGCGTGATGCGTGAGCTAGAGCCCGCGGAGCCATCGAGCGAAATCGGCCCGGTGAACCAAAGCATCACGAACGTCTCGCCAGCGCCGTCGATATCCATCCCTTTGTTGGAATTGAGATTGATCGTTCCACCCGCGGTCGCGGCCGCGAAATTGATAACGTCGCCGCCGCCCGAGTTAAAGGTTGTCGCTGGCGTTGTGACCTGCGCGTCGCAACCGTAAAACGTCGTCGACGTATTGTCGAGATTGCCTACCCGCGCATCGATGTTGCTCGCAACCGTCGCCATTCTGAGCGTGCATTTTTGCGACGTGAGAACCACGGGATTCCCGGCGGCATCAAAAAGCTGCCCGAGATGATTTGGGAACACGTCGTCGGCAAGCGAATCGACCAGCAAAGTCGCGCTGTACGCAGTCATTGTGACAGCAATGCAAATCCATGCTGCCGCGAGCTGGGAAATCATTCGATTCATAAGAAACCCCTTGATACGTTGTTTTGTGGTGCGTAAGTTATATCTGAGCTCCCTCCTGTTGAAAACACCTGGACGGGTAGGGACCATCACGTTTGCCTCGGTCGGTCAAAAACCTACAAGGCCAGTGCGCTGTCACTGCAGATGTTGTGATAGCAATTCGGGGGCCCTGTAACCCGCCACTGACGCCTAGTGGCGATAGCACGCGTACCTACAATCAGGGGATGCCGCTTTCCCCCGATCACCGCCGCACCGTCCTCCTTCTCTCGCTTTGCCAGGCGCTTCTGCTCACCAATACCGTGATCCTAATGGCGGTGAACGCGCTCGTGGGGTACATGCTGGCCGAGAATAAGATGTTGGCGACCTTGCCCGCTATGACCTACGTTGTCGGATCGGCGGTTTCCGCGATGCCGGCCTCCGCTTGGATGCGCAAAGTCGGGCGTCGCTCGGGGTTCATGCACGGCAGTTTGTTGGCGATCTTGGGCGCTGTGATCGCGGCGATTGCGGTGTCGATGAAATCGTTTTGGGGTGTATGCCTCGGCACATTCTTCATCGGTTGCTACAACGCGACCGGGGCACTCTATCGTTTCGCGGCTGCAGACGCAGTGGACGGCGACAACAAAGCGCGCGCGATTTCGCTCGTGCTTGCGGGCGGTATCGTGGGCGGGTTGCTGGGGCCTGAGAGCTCGAAGCTCACAAAGGATTGGCTTTCGGTGACATACGCCGGCACGTATCTTTCGCTTGTCGCGTTCGCCGTGCTCTCACTTGCGTTGCAATCACGTTTGCAATTGCCTCCGATTGTTGCAATGACCATCGACAAACCGGTGCGACCTTTGTCGCAAATCGCGAAGCAACCGAAATTCATCGTTGCCGTGACCGCCGCCGCGCTTGGCTACGGCGTGATGAACTTGTTGATGGTCGCCACGCCGCTTGCGATGAGCTTTTGCGGACATCCATTTAAAGAAGGCGTATTCGTTCTCGAATGGCACGTGGTGGGGATGTTTTTGCCGAGCTTTTTTACCGGCGATCTAATAAAAAGATTTGGTGCACTTATCGTGATCGCCGCTGGAACTCTGCTCAATTTCGCTGCCGTCGCGATCAACCTGTCCGGCGTCACCGTCGCTCATTTTTGGTTCGGGCTCGTCGTCCTAGGTATTGGCTGGAATTTCATGTTTATAGGCGGCACCGCGCTACTCACAGAAACCTACGAACCGCATGAAAAAACGCGGGTTCAGGGGTTTAACGACATGCTTGTTTTCGCAACGATGGCCGTATCCTCATCGAGTGCGGGCTTTTTGGTCAATGCCAAAGGATGGGAGATGGTGAACTACACGGCCATTCCAGCCGTTACAGTCGCGCTTATCGCGGTGGGCATCCAGCTGGCGAAAACGTCGTCCGCTGAAAAAATATCCCACTAACAACGCTTTGAACGTAGCCCTAGTTTAATCGGGGATACGATGATTAATCTTTATTATCATTTGCGTGCTTTTCCACTCGCTAGTCGCGGTAAATTGGCATTTAAGCGTTGTTGTCGTAAACACTTCCACCCATTCGTCTTCCCACGCGCAGCGATGGTGCATCGATGCGGTATGACACGTGCTGTGGCGGCTAGTGTCAGCTTTTTTAAGGCGATGGCTAGCGGTTTCTAGGCGTAGACCTGATTCGTCTGATAGCGTTACGACATTGTCAAATACTTGTCCACGCGACACGCGAGCAAGCGAACGACTCACCGGGGGATAGCATGATTTTTTCGAATCGAACCATCGCACTAGCGCGAGGGTTAGCCGTTAGTGCACTCGTTGCAGTGTTTGCAGTTTCGCAGCACGCGAGTGCGAACGAGAAGCTGGAGACACGCCCTGATCAGGCTCAGTATTCGTTGGACACCGCGAACTACCGCAGCCAAAGCGGCCGCCACAAAGTCCTCCTAGAAGGCACGACTCAGATCGATGCTGCAACGCTCGCGGCTGCGAAAATCTACGATTACGGCGGCTTCAAGCTTGCTGAACTTCCGCGCGCTGCGGCTGATCGAATGATCGCTTCGGGAACGGCACAGAATGCGGATGCGCAAAACTTGTTGCATCTTAACGCGGGGGTAATCGACACCACCACATCTACCGCGCGAGCCATCAGCCGCAAGTCCGCTGAGACTGGCAGCGATCGACAACTGCACCTGGTCCAGTTTCCGGGCCCCATCAAGCCAGAGTGGTTCGCCGCGCTAGAAGCGACGGGGGTGCGAGTGATCGCAGCAATTCCAGCTAACGCATATCTCGTTTATGGCGATCAGCGGGCGCGGGCAGGCGTCTCTGAGCTAACCAACCAGTCACTCGCGCAGTGGGATGCCGCTTACCTTTCAGAGCACAAATTGCAGCCCGACGTGTTTCGACCTGCGCCTGTTGTTGTTACGAAATCCGGGGTCGTCGTCGCGGCTGCCCCCGGCGCTCCGAAATACACGATCCAGCTCGTCAACGATCCTGAAACGAACACCATCACAGAGGCACAAATCGCTGCGGCGACTGCGGGCGGCACCATCGTTTCCCGCTACGAAATACTTCACTACGTCAACCTCGTGGTGCAGATGCCTGAGCTTTCACTCGCGGATGTGGCCAAGCGTCCCGACATCGTCTCTATAGCGCGATACATCGAACCGGTAAAACACGATGAGCGGCAAAACATGATCATGGCGCGCAACGTGAGTGCGAGTTCTCCGATCACCCCTAATGCAGGAAACTATCTGACGCAGTTGGCTAACTGGGGATTCACACAGGCACAGTTCAACGCATCCAATTTCATTGTCGACGTGACCGACGATGGCGCTGATCGCAACCCTGGCGCGTCAGACCCAGGAACCATCGCGCAAAACTCAAACGTCGGCCCAGTACCCGCACGGCACTTCGCGTTTTATGAGTCGGGGTCGAAGGCAAACGCGTCACGGTTCGCATACAAGAGTCGTTGGGGAACGGGTGCCACCGCCGATCTTGGCCTTGGACGAAGCGGTCACGGCCAGCTCAATATGAGTATCGTCGGCGGCTACGTACCGGATAGCTTCGACTTAACGGGAACACGCGTGCATCGCGACCCGCAAGGATTTCGCTACGGTTTAGGGGTAGCGCCGTTCGTTCGTCTCGCGAACTCAGTGATCTTTGACGCGGCGTTTACGAGCCCGTCATACCCCGCGATGTTGAGTGCGGGATACGCGAGCGGTACGCGCATCAACACGAATAGCTGGGGCTCAAATGCGGCAGGTGCCTACACCGCGGACGCTCAAACCTACGACATTCTGGTGCGCGACGCGCAGAGCGGAACCGCGGGTAACCAACCGATGCTGGTGCTGTTCTCAGCAGGCAACGCCGGTCCCGGCTTAAACACGATTGGCAGCCCCGGCTCTGCCAAAAATGTCATTACGGTAGGCGCGGGTGAGAACGTCCATTCGCATGCGGTTTCTAACGGAGGAAACACCGGCAACACGACTGGCGAGGATGGCTGCATGATCGACGACACGGGCGCTGATAACGCCAACGACATGGTCGGATTTTCGTCGCGTGGGCCAACCGCAGACGGGCGGGTCAAGCCTGATATGGTGGCTCCAGGAACACACATCACTGGCGTGTCGTTTGTATCGGCGACCGCCGATGCGCTAGCGCCCGCCGACAATCTGGGTACGGCAGACGCGACGTTTCGCGCCGATGGCGTTTGCGGGTTGCCGGGAAGCGGAACGGCGGGCAGTGCGACAAACTTCTTTCCCACCATTCCAGCGCAACGCTGGTACACGACCTCCTCTGGGACCAGCCATTCGACGCCAGCGGTTGCTGGCGCGGCTGCACTCGTCTACCAACAATTTATCAACAACCCTGCCTACCTCGCCTCGCATCGAACGCCAGCCGGCCCGACCGCTCCGAGCCCCGCGCTCGTCAAAGCCTACCTCGCGAATTCGGCAAGTCATATGGACGGCGTGAGCGCCAACGATTCGCTTCCGTCGAACAGCCAAGGGATGGGCCTGGTCAACCTGGGCCGCGCGTTCGATGGTGTGCAACGCATCATTCGTGATCAAGTTGCGAGCGATCGATTCACCGCCACAGGGCAAGGTCGTACGGTGTTCGCCACGGTCGCGAGCGCTACTGCCCCGCTTCGCATTACGCTCGCCTACACTGACGCGCCTGGCTCGACCACGGGCAACGCCTACGTAAACAACCTTGATCTTCGCGTTACGGTCGGGGGCAATCTCTATCTGGGCAACGTATTTTCGGGGGCAAACTCAGCAACCGGCGGCACCGCCGACATCCGAAACAACATGGAGAGCGTGTTCATTCCGGCGGGGCTTCCCGTTGGCACCGAAGTTGTTGTCACCGTGCGAGCGACCAACATCGCTGGCCAAGCCGATCCAACGGTCGTTGGAAACAATCAGGACTACGCGCTCGTGATCTACAACGGCGTTCCCGGCTCAGATCGCGCCGTTCTCGCCACCGCCACGACGTCGGTTCCGACCGGTAACGCCATCATTGAACCGAACGAATGCAACGACATTCAGGTCTCGCTCTCGAATGAGGGAACGCTAGCGGCCTCTGCAATTAGTGCGACGCTCGCCTCCTCGACACCAGGCGTGCAAGTCGTGCTTGATAACAGCGCCTATGCGAACCTCGCGGCTGGGGCGAGCGGCAATAATCTCGTGAACTACAAGGTGAGTACCGCGTCGTCGGTTGCATGTGGAAGCACGATCAGCTTTACACAAACAATCGCGTTTGCGGGCGGCACGTCTCCGACCAGCGCCACATTCTCACGCACAGTGGGTACGCCACCTAATCCGAACTACGTGTTCACGCAGTCCAGTGGTGCCACCATTTCTACCGGTGGAACGCTAGTCGCCGCGTCTCAGGACGACGATGCGATCGTATCGGTCACATCCCCCTTCGCGTTCTCGGTTTACGGAACAAATATCGCGTCGGCCAGTACCATTCGAATCAGCACCAACGGAACGATACAGCTCGTGGGCTCCGGTGGCACATCGAGCCTGACCAATGGTAATTTACCCGCCGCGACGTTCGGCTCGGCCACGCCGACGCTCTTTCCTTATTGGGACGACCTCGACATGCGCACGACTATTACAACGGGCGGCGGCGTCTACAGCGAGGTAACGGGCGTTGCGCCAAACCGCGTGTGGAAGCTTGAGTGGCGCGCGAAGCATTTCGTATCTGGGGCCGTCGCCAGTGCGCCGGACACGAATTTCGCAGTCTATTTCCGTGAGAACTCAGAAAACTTTGAGTACGTCTACGCCCTCGCTGGATCGGGTGCGTTCGCGAGCGGAGCCTCGGCTACCGTCGGTGTTCAAGCTGCCAACGCGGGCACGAACTTTACTCAGTTCTCGAGCAATACCGCGAGCCTCACTGCCGGCTTAAAGCTTTCAGCCGCTCGCCCTGCAGGAACGTGCGCTGCGGGCGCGGGAACCTGTGCGCCGACGTGCTCTCTCGACGTCAACGGCGACAATGCAGTCACGGCTTCAGCCGACGCTGTTTTGCTGATGCGCTATCTGCTCGGCTTCCGTGGCCCTGGTCTGATCGCCGGCGTGCCGCTCGGCTCGGGGCGCGCCGATGCGCTGGCGGTGGAAACGTTCGTCGGGAACGCTGCGGCGTACGACGTGTTCCGTCGCCCAGCGCTCGCGCCCTCGCCCACAGGTGACGCGCTAGTGCTGCTTCGCTTGATGCTTTCAGTCCCGGACGCGGGTCTACTCAGTAATGTTTCGATTCCGCAGGGCGCGTCGTACACGGCTGCGGCTGCAATCCGAGCACACGTCAACGCCCGTTGCGGCACGTCGTTCTAACAACAACATCCGACAGCGTCGATTCATCAGCTTAGGCACTGAAATCGACGCTGAATGCGGGCTAACCCCCCATAAAAACAAAAAAGGGCTAGACACGGTTTCATGTTCTAGCCCTATTGAAATATGGTCGGTGTGACAAGATTCGAACTTGCGACCCCTTGCACCCCATGCAAGTGCGCTACCAGGCTGCGCCACACACCGAAGCTCTAAATTCTAGCGCGATCGACGCCCGTGCTCGACCTGAAGAGAATATCTACAAACCGCTTAGGGCCAAGACTTGCGGCACTTGCCCTGAAGATTTGAAAGGTCTCATCGCGCGGATGCGACGTTTGACGCACTGAAGGATTGCTTTCGCGCGGAGAAACGCGATTCAGCGTTTCGGGGCGCTAGGGGTCAACAGCGCGGCAATCTCTAACAACGATTTGCGAATGTCATCGGCGTCTTCGGCGCTAAGCGTCAGACCCGTCGCAGAAGCAGGAGCAGAGGCAGTAGCGGAAGCCGAAGCGGCGTTTGTTTCAACTGCTGCTGCAAAGCCGCGTTTGCGTAGCGCTGGCTGCACGCCATCGCCATTGGATTCTTGGTCAAGTTTGCCGCGTGCGCCAATGATCGTAAAGCCCTGCCCGTAGAGCAGATCACGGATCCGACGCACGAGTAATACCTCGTGGTGTTGGTAGTAACGGCGGTTGCCGCGACGCTTGACTGGGCGCAGCTGCGCAAATTCTTGTTCCCAGTAACGCAGCACATGCGGCTTTACCAGGCAGAGCTCACTCACCTCACCAATGGTGAAGTAGCGTTTCGCCGGAATCGGCGGGAGCTCAGCGGTCAGCGTGGTCTCGCTCGGCATACGCGGCGTCTATCTGCGCTTTGAGTTTGTTGCTGGCGTGAAAGGTGACAACACGTCGCGCGGTGATGGGAATTTCTTCACCCGTTTTCGGGTTGCGCCCAGGCCGGGGGGATTTGGTGCGAAGGTTGAACATACCGAAGCCAGATAACTTGACGTCTTCCCCGCGCTCCAATGCTTCGCGCACCTCTTCAAAAAAGCAATCGACCATGTCTTTTGCTTCGCGTTTGTTAAGTCCCAAACGTTCGAAGAGTGCGTCTGCGAGTTCCGCTTTGGTTACCGAATCGGCCATTGTGATTTGTAAATTGTTCTAGGTTCTAAGCGTTGCCCCAAACGCTTCCTCGGCACGCACCACCAACTTTTTCATTGTGGCGTCGATCTGCGAGTCTTCTAAAGTACGTTCAGTATCTTGCATAAGTACCCGAATTGCAACGCTTTTTCTGTCAGGCGGCAAGTTCGCACCTCGATACACGTCAAAAACGTCAATCGACCGAATTACCGGGCCTGCAGCTTGATGAAGGCTCTGGATCAAGGCATCAGATTCGACTGATTGTTCGACGACAAGCGCTACATCGCGGCGGACGAGCGGCGTCTTTGCGACAACTTCAACCGCGACGCCCTTTTTAAGTTGGGCGACAGAGGCCATTACTTCAAACACGATCGGTGCGCTATCCAAGTCGAATGCCTTTAGATGTCTTGGATGTAGCTCACCGAGCCATCCGGCGTGCTGGCCATTGAGAGTTATTCTGGCTGAGCGACCTGGATGCAAGAGCGGATGTGTTGCTTTCACGCAAACCAAACCTGGGATCACTGCCTGCAAGTCTGACTTCCCATCGAAAAAGTCGACCGTACGCTCACGCTCGCCCCACTGCTCAGACGCAGCCCCTCCCCATGCAACACCGCCGAGCATCAAGGGTTGTGACACACCGGATATCCCAAGCTTACCGTCTTGCGCAGACGAGTCACGCATGAATACCTTGCCAAGCTCAAACACTCGAACTCGCGCCGCCTTGTGTTTGAGATTGTGCGCAACGTTTGCAAGCAAGCCCGGAATCAACGATGAGCGCATCACCGCCATCTGGCTCGCGATCGGGTTTAACAGTCGAATTGGATTGACGTTACCGACAATTTCCTTTTCCCACGACTCGTCAACGAAGCTGTAGTTGATCACCTCAAAATAGTCTTTAGCGGCAATCGCGCCGCGAAGATCGTGAAGTGAGCGACGGTCGGTCGGCTCTGCGCGCATGGCCGCGCGTGCGAGCGGCGGCAACGCAGGGATGTTGTCGAACCCATAAATCCGTGCGATTTCCTCGATCAGGTCTTCTTCAATTTCGATGTCGAAACGGTAGCTCGGCGGAGTGACGGTGAATTTATCTGCGTCGCGGGTGTGCCGGAGACCGAGCCGCGTGAAGATCGCAGACATTTCGTCGGCTGAAACCGCAACGCCGATCACCTTCTGGGCACGCGCGATGCGCAGGGTCACCGCATTACGAGCTGGCACACTGACCGTTTGATCGTCAATCGGCCCTGCTTCGCCGCCGCAGATTTCGAGGATCAGCGCACTGATGTAATCGATGTGTTGCGGGATCGTTTCCCAGTCAACGCCACGCTCGAAACGATGTCCCGCGTCGGTAGAAAAATTGAATCGACGCGAACGGCCTTGGATCGCTGCCGGATGCCAGAACGCCGCCTCGACATAGACGTTCTTCGTCGTTTCGAGATTAACCGCGGTCGAATCACCGCCCATAATGCCAGCGAGCGATTCAACGCCGCTATCGTCTGCGATTACGCCAACTTGCTCGTCGAGTTCAACGGTGTTTCCGTTCAGCAGCTTCAGCGTTTCACCTTTTTTCGCCCAGCGAACGTCCAAGCTGCCATGGACTTTATCGAGATCGAACACATGGGTCGGGCGACCGAGCTCAAGCATCACATAATTCGAGATATCGACAAGTGCCGAAATAGACCGCTGCCCCGCCCGCTCCAGGCGTTCTCGCATCCAAGCTGGTGTGTCAGCTTTAGCATTCACGCCACGAATAATTCGTCCAGCGAACCGACCGCAAAGATCCGCAGCGGATACTTTCGCTCGGAGCACGTCTTTCAACGTGACCTTCACCTCGCGGGCGGGCGCTGCGGCAAGCGACGCACCCGTGATCGCGTGGACTTCGCGAGCAACGCCGTAAACGCTTAAGCAATCCGCTTTGTTCGGGGTGAGTTTGACCTCGAACACCGCATCGTTGAGCTTCATGTATTCACGAATATCGGCACCGACCGGCGCGTCGAGCGGCAGCTCAAGCAAGCCTTCGCTGGCTTCCGAAATGCCCAACTCTTTCGAGCTGCAAAGCATGCCGTTCGATTCAACGCTGCGCATCTTCGCTTGTTTGATCACGAACGGTTTGCCCTCCGCATCGGGCGGCAGCTCGGCCCCCACCAACGCGCAAGGAATGCGAATGCCCGCACGTGCGTTTGGCGCGCCGCAGACGATCTGCAACGGTGCCGCGGAATGTGAGCCGACGTTCACCATGCAAACCGACAAACGATCCGCATTCGGATGCTTTTCCCGCGAGATGATTTCGCCGACGACGATCTTGGTGAACGGGGGCGCGGCAGGCTTCACCTCTTCCACCTCAAGCCCCGCCATGGTGAGCGCGTGCGCGAGTTCATCCGTCGTCATCGACGGGTTGCAAAAACTACGGAGCCAGGATTCGGAGAATTTCATAAGTTCGATTTCGATGGAGCTTCAATGGAGAGCCAAGCCAACATAACGTGCCGTCATCCCCGCGAAGGCGGGGACCCAGACCGGGACTTTGCGTTTACCAAAACACGATTCTTGAGTTTCACTTGTCAGGGACTGGGTCCCCGCCTTCGCGGGGATGACAACAAAAGCTAAGCAAACTGTTTCAGGAACCGCAAATCGCCCTCAAAGAACAATCGCAAATCGCCAATACCGTGTTTCAACATCGTGAGGCGTTCAAGCCCCGAACCAAACGCAAAACCGATGAAGCGTTCAGGATCGAGTCCGAAGTTCTTAACGACCGATGGATGCACTTGCCCCGAGCCGGAAATCTCGAGCCAACGCCCTTTGAGTGGTCCCGAGTCGAACTTCATGTCGATTTCAGCGGAGGGCTCCGTGAACGGAAAATAGCTCGGGCGGAAGCGCACTTGCAGCGCGTCGGTTTCGAAGAAGCGGCGCAGAAAATCCGTGTACACGCCCTTCAGGTCGGCGAACGAAATGTTTTCGTCGATCCACAAACCTTCAATCTGATGAAACATCGGCGAATGCGTCGCGTCACTATCGACGCGATAGGTGCGCCCTGGCGCGATCACCTTGATGGGTTTGCCGTTGTTCGTTAAGTCGTCGGCATGCATCTTCGCGTAGCGCACCTGCATGGGCGAGGTGTGCGTGCGCAGCAAGAGCGGCAAACCATCGGTGCCGTTCATATCGACATAGAACGTGTCTTGCATCGAACGCGCGGGATGGTTCGGCGGGTTATTGAGCGCGGTGAAGTTGTACCAATCGGCTTCGATCTCAGGGCCGTCCGCCACGTCAAAGCCAATCGAGCCGAAGATCTCTTCGCAGCGCTGCCACGTTTGAATCACCGGATGAATACCGCCCGTGCCGCGACCACGTCCGGGTAGAGTGACGTCGATGGATTCCGCTGCGAGCTTCGCGTTCAACGCTTCGGTTTCAAGCTCACCGCGACGCGATTTGTATGCAGCCTCGATGGAGTCCTTATCTCGATTGATCTCCGCACCGTGAACTTTCTTGTGTTCCGGCGTAAGCTCGCTTAGGCCCTTGAGCCGCTCAGTAATAAGGCCACTTTTTCCTAGATATCGCGATTTTGCGTTCTCGAGTGCAGCGTGAGTTGTACAAGCTTGGAAGTCTGACATCGCAGCCTGGACAATGGTCGTGGGTACTACTCCAACAGGAACCATGCTCTCAGGTGCTGCGCGTTGCGTTGATTCGACTTTGTTCATCGACTACTCTCTTCTGTCATTCCCGCGAAAGCGGGAACATACTTTATCCCGCAGCTCAACATCACCATGACGCTAAGTGTGGGTTCCCGCTTTCGCGGGAATGACAAACATTAAGACCGACTACCAGAAAAAGAAAAAGGAGGCTTACGCCTCCCTTTTTTGGGTTGCTCTAGAGCGGTAAAGTGGGAGGCTTACGCCTTCTTCACGCGCTCTACGAGCGCGCTAAACGCAGGCATGTCGAAAACGGCCATGTCTGAGAGCACTTTACGATCGATCTCGATCATTGCCTTCTTGAGTGCGCCCATGAAGGTTGAATACTTCATGCCGCATTCGCGAGCTGCTGCGTTGATACGCGTGATCCAGAGCGCACGGAAATCGCGCTTCTTATTGCGACGATCACGGTATGCGTACTGGCCAGCGCGCATGACGGCTTGCTTGGCAACACGATAAACATTGTTACGACGACCACGATAGCCTTTGGCCATCGCGATCATTTTCTTGTGACGAGCGCGGGCTGTTACACCACGTTTTACGCGAGGCATCTTTCAATCCCTCCTTACGCGTACGGGAGCATTTTGGCCACACGGCCTTCATCGCTCACGTGAATGGTTAACGTGCCACGAAGCTGACGCTTGTTTTTCGTCGTGCGCTTCGTGAGGATGTGACGCTTGGTCGCGTGGGCGCGCTTGATGCTGCCGCTTTTACGCGCCTTCAGCCGCTTTGACGCGGCCTTTTTGGTTTTCATCTTAGGCATGTGCCTATTCCTTTTATGTTGCTAGCCGAGGCGGTGCCGCACTACACGACACTCTTTGGAGCCCCAGGCTCGCTGTATTTACCCCGCGAGGGGTGCTTCTGCACTACGCGGCTGCTTTCGCCGCCACTGGTTTGACTTCCGCAGGCTTGCCCGCAGACGTCGATTCGGTAGGTTTCTTACTGGCGTCTTTTCCGCCTGTAGGAACCGCTTTCTTTTTCGCGGCAAGCATCATCACCATGAGTCTGCCTTCGAGGCGCGGCCATTGCTCGACGACACAAATTTCGTCGGTGTCCGCGCGGATACGCTCGAGTTGTCTTACACCAAATTCTTGATGCGCCATTTCGCGGCCCCGGAAACGCAAAGTGATTTTCACCTTATCGCCTTCGGCTACGAACTCGCGAATCTTTCGCATCTTGATCTGATAGTCGTGCTCGTCGGTTTGCGGTCGCAGTTTGATCTCTTTAATTTCAATCTGCTTTTGCTTCGACTTTGCCTCCGACAGTCGCTTAGCTTCCTGGAACTTGAACTTTCCAAAGTCCATGATCCTGCACACTGGCGGTTGCGCGGTTGGCGCGATTTCCACCAGATCAAGCTCAGCGTCTTCGGCCATCGCAAGCGCTTCGCGAAGCGTTTTGATGCCGGCCTGCTCACCGTCTTTATCTATCAGTCGAACCTCGGGAGCGGTGATCTCACGGTTGATTCGATTTTCTTTATCGGCTATGTGACAACTCCAATATGTAATTACGTGCGTTTACGCAGCAAGGTGGGCACCCGGTTTATTTTCGGAAACGCAGAGTTCGATGAACTTTTCAACCGACATCACGCCGAGATCGACGTTTCCGCGGCCGCGTACTGCGACAGTGCCCGCTTCAGCCTCTTTTGCGCCACATACAGCAATGTACGGGAGCTTTTGTAGGCTTAACTCCCGGATTTTATAGGATATCTTGTCTGCCCTCAAGTCTGACTCCGCACGAAGTCCGGCCGCTTTGAGCCGTTGCACGACGCCCTCGACGTATTCGTTCTGTTCCGACGTGATCGATGCCACCGCCAGCTGGCGCGGCGCAAGCCAGAGCGGTAGCGCACCCGCGTAGTTTTCGATCAAGATCCCAATGAAACGCTCCAGGGAGCCCAAAATCGCGCGATGCAGCATGACAGGATGACGGCGACTGTTGTCTTCCCCAACATATTCCGCGCCTAGGCGCTGCGGCATGTTGAAGTCAACTTGCATCGTTCCGCACTGCCAGACGCGACCTAACGCGTCTTTGAGCGAATATTCAATCTTTGGACCGTAGAACGCGCCCTCGCCTTTGAGCTCTTCCCAAGGCGCCCCCACCGAATCGAGCGCAGATTTCAACGCGTGTTCCGCTTTATCCCACACCTCGTCCGATCCCACGCGCTTTTCCGGACGGGTGGAAATCTTGTAGATGATGTCGGTGAACCCGAAATCAGCGTAGACCTTCTTGAGCAGTTCGTTAAACGCGACACATTCGGACTGAATCTGGTCTTCTGTGCAAAAAATGTGGCCGTCGTCTTGCGTGAACCCACGCACGCGCATGATGCCGTGCAGCGAGCCGCTCGATTCGTTGCGATGACACGAGCCAAATTCACCGTAACGAAGCGGAAGCTCTTTGTACGAATGCAGCCCCGCGTTGTAAATCTGAAGATGGCCGGGGCAGTTCATCGGCTTCACCGCGTACGTGCGCTTCTCCGATTCCGTGGTGAACATGTTGTCTTTGTAGTTCTCCCAATGCCCGGATTTCTCCCACAACGTACGGTCGAGAATTTGCGGGCCTTTCACTTCCTGATAGCCGTTGTTCTCGTAAACCTTCCTCATGTACTGCTCAACCACCTGCCAGACGCGCCAGCCGTTCGGATGCCAAAACACCATACCCGGCGCTTCATCTTGCACGTGGAAGAGATCGAGCAATCGGCCAATTTTTCGATGATCGCGCTTCTCGGCTTCTTCAAGACGGAAGAGATACTGTTCGAGGTCTTCTTTCTTCGCCCACGCAGTGCCGTAAATACGCGTCAGCATCTCATTGCGATGATCGCCACGCCAGTACGCGCCTGCGACTTTCATCAATTTGAAATGCTTTAGCTTGCCAGTAGACGGCACGTGTGGCCCACGACACAAATCCGTGAACGCGCCTTCGCTGTAGAGCGAAACGTCCTCGTTCGACGGAATGCTTGCGATGATTTCGGCCTTGTACGCTTCGCCGATGCCTTTGAAATACGCAACCGCTTCGTCGCGTGGCAACACTTTGCGCTCGACCTTTTCGTCCTTCTTCGCGAGTTCTGCCATCTTCGCTTCGATCTTGGCAAGGTCTTCCGGCGTGAACGGGCGCTTGTACGAAAAGTCGTAATAGAAACCGTCTTCGATCACGGGGCCGATCGTGACTTGCGCCTCAGGGAACAACTCTTTCACCGCATAAGCCAAAAGATGAGCGGTAGAGTGCCGAATAACCTCTAAACCGTCTTTATCTTTTTCAGTCACGATGCCCAGGTTAACTGGCGTATTGATGATGTGGCTTGTATCTACGAGTTTCCCATCAACTTTGCCTGCGAGCGCGGCTTTCGCGAGTCCGGCACCGATGTTCGCGGCGACCTCGCCAACGGAGACGGGTTTTTCAAAAGAACGGACGGAGCCGTCGGGGAGTGTGACTTGAATCATGACTTTTCTCTCTCAGCGGACTTTGTGTCACCTCTCACACGCGGTGGGAGAGAGGAATAAAAAAAGCAGCCGAAGCTGCTTTTCTTTTGAACCGTTACGCATGAACGCGCAACCGCAAACGAATCAACCTCGGCGGGAAAAAACTCCTGTCGTGGTACGAGTTCGCGGCATTCTTCGGCATCCCTTATTGGTAAACGGTTGTTGAAACTGGTAGAGACAATTGGATTCGAACCAACGACCCCCACCATGTCAAGGTGGTGCTCTAACCAACTGAGCTATGTCTCTGCGAATCTCAAATTATAGCCACAAGGGCGACCTGCGCACCGATGAGGCCCGGAGTGAGGCGGAGCGAAACAAGAGAAAATCGGGTGACGCCCTCGTAACGAGAGCTTCGCACGTCGGGCCCGCGGCCCCCATTCCTCGTTTTCATTTATTTCATGTTGACCGACGCAGAGCGTGACCGAGTAATTCAAATGGCCTGGGAAGATCGAACCCCGTTTGAAGCGATCGAAGTGCAATTTCAACTCAACGAATCGGCAGTGGTCGCGCTGATGCGCGGTGCACTCACGCGATCAAGCTTCGAGCGTTGGCGCAAACGCGTGACAGGTCGAGGCACCAAACACAAGGCGCTCCGCAGTAGCGAAGTGGTCCGCTTTAAGTCGTACGATCAAAAAGGCTGAATCGCGCCATTTGCAGTGACCAGCGCGCCCATCATTTGCGCCGATCCGAACGAAAAAGCCTCGCCCAAAAACCAAGCTCAAACAGAAACCCGAGCGCGAACGCGATCATCGATCCTTTCTTGAATCCGATCGCGTAGAAAACAATCGCCAAAGCGATCAGAACGATCAAAACAACGTGCCGTTGTGCAAACGCGCGCAGCGCCTGTGCAAAATCAAACATTGACTTTGGTGTCCGCAGTTTTCTTTGATTCGCCCGATTTGCGCACACTGCCCAGCCCGGACACATCGGTCTTCACGTCGGTTGCATCGCCACGCCAATTGATCGAACCGAGACCGCTCACGCTGCCACGCATTCGCTGGTTAGCCTGCACGTCTGCACTCCCAACGCCAGACAACTCGACTCGCACATCGTTTGCAATGAGCTCTGAAGAATTAAGGCTGCCAGCGCCGGAAAGGTCGGCGCGGAATTCATCGACTCGTCCGGCAAGTTTTACGCTGCCTACGCCGGAAACATCCAACGCCAACTTACCGCCACGAAAGCCCGATCCCTCCACCGAGGCCGCACCGCTCGATTCGATTTTTTCAATCTTTGGCGCAGTGACTTCGTAGGTGAAGCCCACGCTGTTACTGAGCGAGATCGAGTCCTTGGGGCGAATCGAGAGCGTATTTCCGGTGACTACGGTCTCGATGAAGGGCAGCAAGTTATCGTCACCCGTCAACTTCACCGAATACGTCGTGCCCTCGCCCACTTTCAGCAAGAGCTTACCCACGCCCGCGAGTTCGACCCCCGTGAATTCGGACATCGCCCGCGTTTCAGTTGCCGAAACACCGCTGCCTTTCACGCCGTTTTTGTGACCGACTTTGATCGTCACCTCTTCGCATGCCACGAGCGAGAGCGCAGCGATTGATGCAATCGCTGCAATAGAGAAACGTTTTGCTGCCTTCATCGAAGCTTCCTTTCTGCGCCCTTTGCGGCGGGTTTCAACGGGTCGACGCGTGAAAACTATTTCGTCGCCTTCAACACGCTCGTCGCAGTGGTTACAAGGCTTGCAATGTCTGTCAAATTTTGCGGCACGACAATGGTGTTGCCTTCGCGCGCGATGTTCGAAAGCGCTGCAACATATTGCTCCGCCACTTTCAAGTTCACCGCTTGCAAACCGCCTTGTGACTCAATGGCCATCGCAATCTTGCGAATCGCTTCCGCATTGGCTTCAGCTTTCGCGAGAATCGCTGCGGCTTCACCTTGCGCTTGATTGATGTCGGAAATCTTGTCGCCTTCGGACTTCGCAATCGCGGCTTCTTTCTGACCCATTGCGATGTTGATTTGCTCTTGCTTGCGACCTTCGGACGCCGCAATCAAAGCGCGCTTCTCACGCTCGGCAGTAATCTGAGCTTGCATCGCGTGCAGAATTTCTTTCGGCGGCGTCAAATCTTTAATCTCGTAGCGCAACACTTTCACGCCCCAGTTCATCGCGGCCTCATCCAGCGAATTCACAATGGCGTGGTTGATCATGTCGCGCTCTTCAAAGGTCTTGTCGAGTTCGAGCTTACCGATGACGCTGCGCAACGTGGTTTGCGAAAGCTGGGTGATTGCAGCGATGTAGTTAGACGAGCCATACGTCGCGAGCTTCGGGTCGGTGATTTGGTAGTAAAGCACGCCATCCACTTGAAGCTGCGTGTTGTCTCGCGTGATGCACACCTGCGAAGGCACGTCGAGCGGCACCTCGCGCAAATCGTGTTTCGCAGAAATGCGATCTACAAAGGGAATCGTGAAACGAAGCCCCGGCTCGAGAACCGCATGAAAGCGTCCGAGGCGCTCGATGACGAACGCGCGCTGTTGTGGCACCACGCGAATCGCCTTGACGACGAAAATGATCGCGACGATAAAAATCGCAATCGGTACCAACGTACTAAAGAAGCCACTCATCACACTCTCCCAGTTAAATCCCTGCAAACTCTGAATCGCACTGCCCGATTGATTCTGGCTCTGACGCCAAATACCCCGGAAGATGCTCTTGACAATATCGCCGACCAAACTCAGCGTAAATAGGGTGATACCGATTCCGATCATCCACTTGAAAAACTTTTGCGAGCCCGTTTCGCCGAGCGAAGACTTCTTCGGCGGCTCAGGCGGAGGCGGCGGCGACATGTTGCCGCCAACCCCCATGCCATCCGCGCCGCCGCCGCCCGAGTTACCGGTCGCGAGCGCACGAAGCTTCTCTCGCGCCTTGGCAAGCTCTGCTCCGCCAGAGGCAGTCGTTTTTCCGCCCGCCTGTGTTTGCCACTCGCCCAGCTTTTTCTCCATTTGCTTGGCAGCCTCGCGCATCAGCGCGTCGAGCGGTGATTTCGGGGGGTTAGGTTGCAGGCTCATACGAGTAAAGACGTAAACGCGTGTGTAATCACTACGTCGTCCACGCTACTGCGGCAGTGGGCCGAGCACGAGCTGCGAGCCGCGCATAGCGACGATCACCATTTGATCGCGCTTCGGTGTCATTTCGGATTCCATCACCGCATCCCACTGGGCGCCTCGATAAGTGACGCGCGCGCTACCGTCGTCACGCCATTCAGTCACGCGAACACGTTGCCCTACGTCCAAATTCGCAGAAAGCTTCGGCTGCGTCGCGTTTTTCTTCTTCCATTCGTGCAAAAGATACGTGCCAACGACCGCAACGAGCGCGGAGCCCGCGACTTGCCACCAGAAATCCAGGCCAGCGAACGCAAGCACGCCAGCGGCAGCGGCAGCCACTGCGAGCACCAGGAGATAGAAGGTGCCGGTCATCATTTCTACGCCAACCAGAATCGCCGCAGCAATCCACCAAAGGTAGTACATCGTCATAGTAATTTTTCGCTTCGTTGTGTGCTTGCTTTGTGTGCGCTGATTTCGTCGATTGGGTTGAATCATACGGGGCTTCAGTGAACGCGGAAAGCTCGTTATCCGCAGATCGTCCCACGCGACCCGCGACTCATCCTGTGCGGGCAACGATCTGCTTTTGCACAGCGACACTGATGGTGACGAAATCGCGCATGGTGCCCCCGGGTGATGCGTCGTTCCATGGTTTGCCGCACTGCAAAAAAGCGCGTGCGACTCACCCTATAATTGAGGGCTTCGCGGTGAGTAGCGACGGGGTCGCCATCGCTTTTCACCGGTTTTCTTCACCCTTTTCTTTTTCGCAGCGCCATGCCGATTTATGAATATGCGTGCCCTGATTGCGGACATCAGGGCGAACACATGCAAAAGCTCGCCGACGCACCGCTCGCCACTTGCCCAGCGTGCGGTAAGGCGAACTACGTGAAAAAAATTTCCGCCGCAGGTTTCGCGCTCAAGGGCTCTGGTTGGTATGTGACTGACTTTCGTAATGGAAGCCAAAAACCAGCAGGAGATGCCAAGAAATCGGGAGATACCCCGACTCCTGCAGATTCAAGCACGTCGCCCGCGTCAAATGGTGCGGCTGCACCGGCTGCTGCACCGGCACCTTCACCTGCGCCCGCACCCGCAGCAGCCCCAGCGGTAAACGCTGGCTGATTCGTCCTAAACAAGCTCACGTGATCAAAAAATTCATTCTCGCCGGACTCTTAGTGTTGGTGCCAATTGGCGTCACGGTCTGGGTTTTGCATTTTTTGATCACAACGCTTGATCAGTCGATCCTGCTTCTCCCGGAAGTCTGGCGGCCGACTTGGCATGGCAGCAAGATTCCTGGGCTCGGTGTCGTGTTTGCGTTTCTGCTCGTGCTTTTTACAGGTGCAATCGCATCCACCGTTGGCAAAAATGTAATCGGTAAGCAAATCCTAAACTGGTGGAGCCAAACGCTGCAGCGAATCCCCGTTGTCGGCGCGATCTACAAATCAGTGAAGCAAATCAGCGATCCCGTGCTTTCCGATTCGGGACAAGCCTTTCGCAAAGCGGTGTTGATCGAATTCCCTCGCGCCGGCCTTAAAACGATTGCGTTTGTAACCACAACCACACTCCACGGAGAGATGGCGCAACGATTGCCTGGCGACTACCTTACGCTTTATGTGCCAACCGTCCCGGTACCCACGTCAGGCTACATGCTGCTTGTGCATCGCACGCAAGTCGAAGAACTCGACATGACTGTCGAGCAAGCGCTTAAGTATGTAATCTCACTGGGCGTCGCACCACCGCCCGTTCTTACCACGGGCGAGCTGGCTCGTTGGGCGAACGGGCCAAAGCCTCCGGATTCCCCGAATACCAATCCGTGACCAGGTCGGCGGCGCCTGAGTCATCAACGAAAGCCGCCCATCAAGTCCCTTTTCAGTGAAGCCGTAACGGTTAGAAAATCGTTGCGTTGATTCACATTTGTGCGTTCTTCTCCCTATTGTCATCCCCGCCGTCCGTTAGGGCGGCACCAGCGCCGGGCGCGGACCCAGACCGGGCATTTGGCAAAGCCATACCGACTTTGCAATAGATGCCACGTTTTCGGGGGCTGGGTCCCCGCCCGAAGGTATATCCCCGCGAAGGCGGGGACGGGGATGACAGAACAGAGCGTACCGTTATAGAAAGTAAATCATGCGTACCACCTACACAGGCTTAGTCAGCAAACAATATCTCGATCAAATCGTCACCCTCACCGGCTGGGTGCATCGTCGTCGCGACCACGGCGGCGTGATCTTCGTTGATCTGCGTGATCGCGAAGGCATCGCCCAAATCGTGATCGATCCGGATCGTCCGGACGCATTCAAACTCGCCGAAACGCTTCGTAACGAGTTCTGCATCAAGGTCGTCGGCAAAGTTCGCGCACGCCCCGCAGGCACTGAGAACAAAGACATGGTCTCAGGCGAGATCGAAGTCTTCGCGCACGAGATTGAGATTTACAACGCATCGCTTACGCCGCCGTTCATGATGGACGAGTCGACGGTGAACGAAGAAGTACGTTTGCAATATCGCTACCTCGATCTGCGTCGCCCGCAAATGGCGAAAAACCTGCTCCTGCGTGCGCGTGTGAGCGCCGCGGCGCGCGAGTACCTGAACGAGCGTGGCTTCGTGGATATCGAAACGCCGTTCCTTTACAAGAGCACGCCCGAAGGCGCGCGCGAATTCCTCGTGCCTTCGCGCATTCATGACGGCCAGTTCTACGCGCTGCCGCAATCGCCACAGCTCTTCAAGCAGCTCTTGATGGTCGCGGGTTTTGATCGCTACTACCAAATCGTGAAGTGCTTCCGCGACGAAGATTTGCGCGCGGATCGTCAGCCCGAATTCACCCAGATCGATATCGAAACATCGTTCTTGGGCGAGCGCGAAGTGCAAGACATGATGGAAGGCCTCATCAAGCATTTGTGGAAGAAGGGCTTGGGCGTTGATCTGCCTGATTTCCCTCGCCTTCCTTACGCAGAAGCGATGGGCAAATACGGCAGTGACAAGCCAGACCTTCGCGTGAAACTTGAATTCACCGAATTGACGGATGTCATGAAAACCGTGGACTTCAAGGTGTTTCGTGGTGCGGCCGACATGAAAGATGGTCGCGTTGTTGCCCTGCGCGTTCCGGGCGGCGCGAAGCTTTCCCGTAAAGAGATTGACGACTACACCGCGTTCGTTGCGATCTACGGCGCGAAAGGTCTAGCCTGGATCAAAGTGAACGACGTCACGAAGCTGAACGACGAAGGCCTGCAAAGCCCAATCGTGAAATTCCTGACGCCCGATTCGATCAAAGCGATCATCGAGAAGAGCGGCGCGCAAAACGGCGACATCCTCTTCTTCGGCGCTGACAAAAAGAAAGTGGTTAACGACGCGATTGGCGCATTGCGCTCGAAAATCGGTTTGCAACACGGCAAGGAACTCGGTTTCTTCGAAGCAGGCTTCAAACCGTGCTGGGTCGTCGATTTCCCTTGCTACGAATACGACGAAGAAAACAAGCGCTACGTTGCCGCGCATCACCCCTTCACGAGCCCCAAAGACGATCACTGGCCACTGCTCGACACCGACCCAAGCCAAGTGCTCGCCAAAGCCTACGACGTCGCCATGAACGGCTGGGAATTAGGCGGCGGCTCTGTGCGTATCCATCGCCCCGAACTGCAAGCCAAACAATTCGCCACGCTCGGCATCAGTGAGGAAGATCAACGCGCCAAATTCGGCTTCCTGCTCGACGCGCTGCAATACGGCGCGCCGCCGCATGCAGGCATCGCCTTCGGCCTAGACCGCATCGTCACCATGATGTGCGAAGCCGAATCAATCCGCGACGTGATCGCGTTCCCGAAAACACAGCGTGGGCAGGATTTGATGGTGGATGCGCCGACACCTGTTACCGAGAAGCAGTTGCGGGAGTTGCATGTGAAGCTTAGGAATCCCGCAGCAGCGGCGTAACGCGCGATGTTCCTCCCCCTTCAAGGGGGAGGCTAGGAGGGGGATGGGGTTCGGTCACAGTTAATTCCCGGTCGGATAGGGCGCTGCGCCAGCCGGAGTTACGGCGGCTAAATGCTTGTCGATGACTTCGCCGAGTTCATCGGCGCGACTGCGCAAATCCGACTCAAAGCTCGTCAAAAATTTGATGTGAGCGCTCAGTGCGTCGTACGCGCGACCTTTCGCTTTTATGATGTCGGTAGACAAAGGCGGAGTTCCGTCTACGCTGTCCCGGAAACTTGTCATCGACTTTCTTGTTTCATCGATTGTGTCTCGAAGTGTTTCTATTGCATCTCGAGTCGTTTGAGCACTAGCAATTTCGTTGGTGCTATGTTCGTCAAAAAAAGACGGCCACAACATAATCACACGTTTCATAGTCGCTAAGGCGTCGTCTGCCGTTTCTGAAAGTACCGACGTCTGTTCGTCCAGCGATTTTGCGTAGTCTTGCAGATCATTTGCCGCGTCGCGGAGAGCTAGCCTTATCAACTCGCGGTTACCGCTGTCCTCGCGTTTTATTCTCGCAATACGTGCCGTGTGTGCGTTAGTTTTTTCGCCAAGCGCCGAGGTGTCGCTCGACAACTCACTCATGACTCCAACGATTCGCGCGAAGTCTTTTTCGAATCGTTCGCTACATTCGAGCATTCCTAACTCAAGCAATTCTCCTGTTGAATCGCTACCCCGCCCATCTACTGCAACCACGCTAAGATTCGGCAAAGAGCTACTTCCCGCGATGGCTTGGAGACCCCACTTTTGTGCCCAGAGAGACAAGTGGTTTCTGACTTTCCGTTCGAATTCGTCGATTGACAAAAAAGTCGAGTAGATAGCAGTCGCACCTAACTCTTTTCGAAACTTCTGAACCTGGTCAAGTTGCGCGATATCCAGGGTGTGCGGAGCGACAGGCTCGTCCTTGAAATAAAACATGATGTCCAAAGTCGACGGCGATTGTTCCCATCGCTTTTTCGCCAATTGAAACTCCTCGAGTGTTCCAGACGCGGCACGTTGAGTCGGCGTCCCGAAACGATGCCACATTACCCCAATGAACAGGTCAAAATCAGGTGTGATTTGGCTGTTAACTACAGATTGTGGATCGCTACCTAGTCCAGGATGAACGTGCGTTTCCCATCGGATTAAATCCATCCGCAGCCCCAGCTGCGTACTCCACGATGCATTCAGCTCGTTAATGACCTGCACGACGATTTCTCGTTCGGTCTGCACGTCGGACGGCGACGCTAGGAAAACGGAGAGTACTTTTTCAGTTCGAGGCATAAAACTTAGCTGAGAGCAAAGACGCGGTGAACATAACGCACCTAATCAACAGCTGTAACTATTGTTTTTGATAGTAACGCGTAAGGTGCGTATTCGCATCGGTGAAACGCAATTCGTAGGGTGCGTTTTAACGCACCGTTCGTAACCACCCGCGCGACGCGCATCTCTTCAGCCAACGTTGACTCGTATCAACTTGGGTGCGTTGAAAACGCACCCTGCGATTCGTGATAATTACTTAGCAGGATCGCTCGTACATGCGCGCTCTCGATTTGAAATGTTCGCGTGCCGCTCTCGAAATTCACGTTGCAAAACAAATCGACGTCGCGCGCCATCGCTGAGTTCATAACGCGTAGGAGGATGCGACCTTTGGTTCGATTTGAATTTGACCAAATCGCTCCTATGGTCGCGATTTGTATCAATTTGGGTGCGATAGGATTGCACCCTGCGACCCACCACGAAAAACCGCTGAATTCCGCGACCAACCGCTTTCCTAACATGCCGCAACGCAATTCGCCGAACGCCATCAGCAACCTCAGTGACTTAGGGCGCTTGAACGAGATCGTTTACGACAAACGCAATAGCCAGCGTGCGGCGGCTAAAAAGAACCGACGGAATCGCCATTACGAAAAGCAATTCATTCGCAACAGCATCACGCATCACGTGCCGATCGACGAGGACGAGGTGCTCGAGCCTTCCGCCACGTCCACCGAAGTCGATTAGGCTGTAGGTTGTTGTGTTGAGAGCGTTTTTCTCGACACAGCGTCGTAGGGTGCGATCCCATCGCACCTTGTGAACGATACGCGCGAAGCGCATGACGCCGCCTCTCCCTCTGGGAGAGGTCAATGCGCCTTTAGCCCCGTACACGATACGGGGATTGGGTGAGGGAAAAAGCGGTTCGAAACGCCAAGAGCTCGACGAAGACGAAAACGGCGACCTCCCTCACCGGCGGCTGCGCCGCCACCTCTCCCAGAGGGAGAGGGACGCCGACAAATGCCTCGATTCCGTTTCACTTCATCGCGGCTACGAGCGATACGGAAACCCGGATGCGAGCACGCGGGCTACGCTCTGCAACTCGCATCGTATAATCCTTACATATGAACGATTCGTAAGGAATGCTATGTCCACCGCCACTCTCACCAGCAAAGGCCAAACGACGATTCCGAAGGATATTCGCGATGCGTTGGGTTTGCAGGCATCGGACGAGCTTAACTTCACGTTGCTGCCGGATCGCACTGTGATCATGCGCGCAAAAACGAAAAGCATCGTCGATCTCGCGGGAGCGTGGAAACTGCCCGCGCCGAATAAAGGGCGAAGCGCTAAGTCGAAAAAATGATTGGTCCTGATACCAACGTTCTCGCTCGATTTCTGCTCGACGATGATGTAGCGCAATCACCTGCCGCGCGAAAGGCAATACGGCGTGCCGTCGCTGCCGGGGAGCGCCTTGTGATTTGCGCACCTATGTTTCTGGAATTGGAATGGGTGCTCCGCTCCCGCGAAGGCTCGAACAAGCCCACAACGGTCGCTTTGTTGCGAGGGCTGCTAGAACTGCACGATCTCGAGATCATCGATGAAACCGCAGTCGAATGGGCGCTCGAAAGCTATGAATCAAAGAACGTGGATTTCGCTGAATGCTTGTTTCATTCGCTCTACCTCGTTCACGGTTGCAGCGGGATGATGAGCTTTGACAAGCGAGCTCAAAGCCATCTTTCGGGTTGTATAGCGCCTTAGCGCCCAACGGCAGTTAAGAGCACACCATTAAGACACTGAACGCCCCGATTGCCGTTCGGCCTGCCCACGCCGACGACGCCGAAAGCATGCGCGCGCTGCTGAATGAGATCGTCCGTATCGGCGGAACTACGGCGATCACAAATGAATTGTCGTCCGAGCAAATGCGCGATGGTTTATCTCGTGCGACAACGTTATTTCGTGTTTGGTGGGCGTTGATTCTGCGGGCGCAATCGTAGCCCTGCAATCGCTCTCTAGCGACGGTAATCTACCTGTTGGTTGCGTAGAGATTGCGACCTGCGTGAGCCACTCGCAAACACGAATCGGGTGTTGGTAGTGCGATCTTTACAGATACGCGAAACGATGCCAGTGGCATATCACGAGTTCGCAGAGACAATACACAAGACCGACGATGCCAGAGTAGATAAGGACTTAGCGAAAAGACTAATCGCTACTCAGCAATCGTCTTCGTCCGACGCGGCCTGAAAAGTCGCGCCGAGTCATGACCGGTGTTACATCTTAAATCTTGGGGAATTACGATGAATACAAGAAATGTTCTTATGGCGGCTGCTGCGGCGGTCTTTGCGGCCGTGAGCCACGCTCAGCCAAATACGCAAACGCTAGTGTTTGCGGTCAATGAAGGTGTGACGTATCGCACTGGCAGTGAGGTGACGCGACAAAACTACAAAGCGATCACCGATGATCTGGCTCGCTTGTTGAGGGCTAGGGTACGCCTCGACGTGGTAAGCGATTACGCCACACTCGAAAAAGATCTCAACGCAAAAGCCTACGACATCGCATTCATTCATCCTTCGCACATCGCCATCGCGCCAGTGAAGCGAGGCACGTACACGCTCGCGGCGGTTTCGAAGGCGCACGTGGGCTACAAAGCCTCTTTTTTGACGAAGATGAATGCACAACCAAAGACACCCGAGGAATTGGGTAAGTTGCTCGCGACAGGGAACAAGCCCATTGGCTCACCCGACACCAACTCCATCACCGCATGGCTGATCCGTGCGACGTTACGCGATGCGGCGGCTTCGGCAAAAACTAGCGCGCCAACGCTCAAGTTCACGCGTTTTCAGGATTCAATTCCGTTTATGGTCGAGAACGGATTTGTTGATGTAGCGGGAACCGCATCCGAGGCCGTGGTGAAGGAATGGGTGACCCGCGGCGGTAGAGTATTGACCACGTCAAGAAGCGTACCGATCAAGAACGTGATCGTCTCCAACACGATAAGCAAAGAATCGTTGGACATTTTGAAAAACTACTTCCTCGAACTCAGCGAAAGCGCCGAGGGCCAAGCTAAGCTCGAACGTATTGGCCTAAAACAAGGATTTGTTGTTTTTGATCAAGCTGAGTTTGTGGCGCTGGGAGCGTGGTTAGGCTTGTAACGTCACGATGTGGAGCCTTTGCGGATAAGGTGCGTAGCCCAGCGCGCTACGCATTTCAACGACCAAGCCCCCACAAAAAGAAACAAGAACTCCGTTCACTCGCCCTGAGTTGATTGCCGTTGCCGATGCAGTGCGCGCGCTGCTCAATGAACTCACCGGCGTTCGCAACACCACCGCGATTAGGGGCGGGCCTTTCGCCGACGAAATACCCGAATCGCTCAGCACAGGAAAAACCGTCGTTTGTAGTTGGGTGTCGGTCGAAGCGAATAGGCAATTTGCTGGGTGTCAATCGCTGTGCGCCCACGGCGGTATTCGTGGCCGGGTCGGCGCGCATCTCAAGTTTTTTGCGATCCGATTTCGACAGCAAATCGGGGTTGCACCGCGTCGTTGCTCACACCCACTACGTCGCGACAAAGTTCGGTCGTTGGATCATCAACGCCTGGATTCGTATCGACGATGCGGGCGGTTTTGCGTACTCAAGCCACATGGGATTCGAGAGCAATCCCGCCGAATGCGGCGATTCAAACGCCGAAGGCCACGTATTCAATCGCGTTCATAAGCGTCTGTATCTGAACGACGGTTAAGCAAACTTTGCCAGCCGCGTACCGCGACACAACGCGCTGCATAATCCTCGGTATCTCTCCTCGGACCAAGACCAATCGCCTGTGAAACTCAGCCTTCGCCCCCTCATACTCGTCGCTCCCCTCTTCATCGCGTCGGCCTTTTCACATTCGGAAGTCGTGTCGTGGACGGGGGCCAATTACTCGAATTCACACACCGTGAAGCCGAAGAAGATTCTTGAGGTCTGTGCGGATGTGACCGCAAAACAATCGGTCGTTTGGAAGTTCTCTGCCGATGGTGATGTGGATTTCAACGTGCATCGTCATGCCGGCCCAGGCGGCAAGCACGTGTTTTACGACATCGAGGCAGCCCGTGTGCGCGAGCGCGCAGGCACGCTCACGCACGGTACAGCCTACGAATGGTGCTGGATGTGGACGAACGTCAGTAACGCCGACGTTTCCGTCCGAATTGCGCTCACGCGGTAGATGCTCTCCGAGGAGCAGCTTTAGCAATAAAACCCCAGTTACGTATGGCTAGCGCAATTTTCTAGTGACTTTCGCAAATAGGCCAGGCAGCTTCTTCGTCGTTCAAGAACTTACGTTTCCTGTCGATAGCTACAACGTAAGCCATCCGCCTGCGAGCTGCTAAACCATCCCGTACGCAGGGGAACACCTGGTCTGCTGGCTGTTTTGAACCGGACGTTCTCACGTGCTATCTCTCGCGACTTGTGCTCAGGTTCATGCGCAAAGGTCTCCACCGTGAGCGCAGACAAACGGCCGCAACCCGCAATTCATCCAAGTTAGACGCGTTTCGTCGCACAAGTCACCGATACGTGTTTGTGGTGATATAGTTTTGTATAACAGCATAGCGCCTGCAGACAAGCGCCTCATATGAAAGCCCGTGCAATCATGTTCTCAGCCCGCTTGCGCAATCGACTGCTCCTGACTGCGGTCGTCCTCTTCGCCACGTCTCTTATGCTGGGATGGGAACACTTGAACGGCGGGATCCAGAGCCACCACTTCCTTGGAAATCCATCGTATCCGCCGATGAACAACGCCTGGGCAGTGCTCATCCTTCCCGCGCTTACCTGGTTTGTCGCGGGACGGGTTGAAACGCGTGGCTACGATCGCGTAGTCGTGTTTGGTTTCGTAGGAGCGCTCATTTACGGTGCGGCGCTATCGGCTGCTTTTGCGAGCGGGCATGCAAACGTGACAGCAGCGCTGTTCTTCGCCGCGTTTGGGTTAAGCGCGATCCTCCCGGTCTATCGCGCCGAATGCATTCTCGGCTTCGTGCTGGGGATGGTGATCGTACTTGGCCCATTCATTCCCACCTTTTTTGCCCCCGTCTTCGCCTCGGTCTCCGCGCTTTCTCTTTTACTTATGTGGCCTGCCCTAAAGCGGCTCTGGCAGGTGATCGGCTCGGCCTCCTTGCCAAGTGGAAATCCAAAGCAAGCGAAAGGCGATCAATGAGTCAAGAGTGGAATGAAAATCAACCCATTTACCGACAGATTCGTGATCGCGTGGTGGCCCTGATTCTTGAGGGAAGCCTTGCTGAAGGCGATGCGCTGCCGTCAGTGCGAACTGTTGCAGCGGAGAGCCGTATTAATCACCTTACAGTTCTCAAAGCCTACCAGCAGTTGGTGGATGAGGGCATCGTTGAGGCAAGGCGTGGCTTGGGAATGTATGTCAACGTCGGCGCGCGCGCGCTGCTCTCGCGTGATGAGCGAGACCGCTTTTTGAACGTGGAATGGCCCCGAATACGCGCAACGATTGATCGGCTGGGGCTCGATGTCAGCACCCTTCTATCTTCCCCGCAAAACCCTCAAAACAAACGGAGACCCTAGCACCATGCGATGCATCGAAGCTCATGGCCTCAGCAAAACTTTCGGCAAAACGGTTGCGCTCAATCATATTGACTTGCAGGTTGAAACAGGACGCATCGTCGGACTGATTGGGCCAAACGGCGCTGGGAAGACGAGTTTGCTCAACGCAATTTTGGGGCTCGCCCCATACGAGGGCGAACTCAATGTGCTCGGGTTCAACCCGTGGCAGCAGCGCGCACGATTGATGGAAGATGTTTGCTTCGTGGCCGACGTCGCAATCCTGCCACGCTGGCTACGCGTGAACCATTCGCTCGATTACATGGCGGGCATTCACCCGCGATTCAACCGAACGGTCGCCGAAGGCTTCCTCGCGAAAACTACCATTCAGCGTCGAAGCAAAGTGGGTGATTTGTCAAAGGGCATGATCGCCCAGCTTCACCTGGCGCTTGCCATGGCGATCGATGCCAAGCTCCTGGTGCTTGATGAGCCCACGCTCGGGCTTGATCTCTTGTATCGAAAGCAGTTCTACGAATCGCTCTTGAACGACTTCTACGACAAGGATCGCACCATCATCGTCGCGACCCATCACATCGACGAGATACAACACATCTTGACCGATGCGATCTTCATTGATGGTGGACGACTTGTCTTCAATCAGTCGATGGAAGATATCGAGGCGCAGTTCAGCGAATTGATGGTGAGCAACGATTTGCTCGACGATGCCCGTGCGCTCAATCCACTGCACACGCGGCACACATTTGGGCGGCACTTGCTGCTATATCGCGGCGCCGACCCGAACGTATTGGCGACGCTCGGCGACGTGCGAACACCCAGCCTTTCTGATCTGTTTATGGCTTTCGTAAACAACCAGCCGAGCGCACAAACAGGAGACAAACAATGAGCCTCCACGGGAGCCCTAGCGCCGCACCTGCGCGTACCAACCGCTTGCAACAATTAGCGTGGAACATTCGGCGTGAGTTTTGGGAACATCGCTCTCTCTACCTCGCCCCGGCTGTCGTCGCGATATTGATCTTGGTTGGCTACGTCTACGCCTGTTATCGGATGCACGTGGAGCTACCGAAACTCTCGACGCTGCCGCGCGCAATGCAAGCGGCTGCAATCGCGCCGTTTTACGCAGCCGCAGTGGCAATGATGGCAACGGTGACCCTGACAAGCCTCGCGTATTGCGTAGACACACTTGCTTCAGATCGCCGAGATCGAAGTATCTTGTTCTGGAAGTCGCTTCCGCTCTCAGAGGCCGATTCAGTGCTCGCAAAAGCGGCTGTACCCCTGCTCGCGATGATCCCGTTTGAGAGCGCCATGATCCTCATTACGCTCGCTTCAATGTTTATAGCCGGTAGCGCTTTTTTCGCTTTTTCCGGACTCGGTGTCGACTTCCTCTTCAATGCGGTTCGCTGGGCAGACCTCGCGTCGCTCGCTACCTACGGCGTATTCACTGCGACGCTCTGGTATGCGCCTATTTATGCGTGGTTCTTGATGTGGTCGGCCGCCGTCAAGCGCGGCGCCGCACTGTGGGGCGGAATGCCGCTCGTCGCTGCAATCGCCGAGCGCGTTACGGGAAGCGGTGATCGCGTTCAATCGCTACTCAAGGAACGATTACTCGGCGCGGGTGACTTCGCATTCGTGACGCGTGCACCTGCGGCAGCCAAAGACGCGGCTTCTAAATTGATCGAGCCTGCGCCGCTTTATACGCCTGCACCGCTCAAGTTTTTCAGCAGCACTGAATTCTGGACTGGCCTTCTGTTCGCGGCGGCTTTCATCGCAATTGCAATTTACTTGCGTCGCCGTCAATCCTCCTTCTAAAAAATTCATGACTCAATATGGACATCTCTCTCGACGCGGCTCGCAGTAAACGTACGCTTTCTTCATTTTCCGCATTGACTTATTCGGCTCGTGCTTGGTTTGTCGTCGCTTCAGTCGGCCTGCTCATCTTTGCGATCTACATCGTCGTACTCTATGGCGGTGCGGTAGTGCGCGGGGACCTCAGAGGCTGGAGCAAGGTGATGCCGCGTGGATACATCCCCGGCGACACTGTCGGCAACATCACCATCGGCTTGCACCTCTTGTTTGCATTCACGCTCACCGCTGGTGGATTAGTGCAAGTCATTCCACAAGTGCGCAACACGTTCCCACGATTTCACCGCTGGAATGGGCGCTTCTTCATCGTCGGCGCCATCATCGCTGCGGTCGGGGGGCTCTACCTGCTCTGGGTTCGCGGCACGGTAGGCGACACCGGGCAACACCTAGGCACGAGTCTGAACGCGCTGATGATCATCGCGTTCGCGGTACTCGCGTGGCGCTATGCAATGCAGCGCGATTTCGTGACCCATCGTCGTTGGGCGCTGCGACTCTTTCTCGTGGTCAACGGCGTATGGTTTTTTCGGCTTGGGCTCATGGCGTGGTTACTAATATTCCAAAAGCCAGTCGGGTTCGATGTAAAGACGTTCACTGGCCCGTTCCTTACAACGCTTACATTCGCGCAAACGCTCCTCCCACTGCTTTTTCTGGAGTGTTACTTTTGTGCGCAACGCAAATCTACCGATGCAACGGTTCGCTTCGCGGTTGCAGCAATGCTTCTAGCCGCGACGCTCCTCACGGCGCTAGGCATTGTTGGCGCATCGATGGGGCTCTGGCTTCCTAGGCTCTAGAGGCGCGAAACCCGTCGCACAAGGCTTGGCTCAATTCGCCTCGGGATCGCGAACCATCGCGAGCACTACCTCGTCGTAGAGCTCACCCGAACCGTTGCGCCCATAGTTCCTCATCACGCCTTCCTGTTGCATGCCAAGGCTTTGTGCGAAGGCAATACTGCGATGGTTATTAGCATCGCAGAGCGCCTGCACTCTTGCGACGCCTTGCGATAGCGCCCATTCGATCAGCGCGAGGCAGCTTTCGCGTAGCAAACCTCGCCCACAATTAGCGGCGTCAGCCATGTAGCCGATTTCACAGCGGGGTGCATCGAAGTCCCAGGTGTGTAAATCAATGCGCCCCACGTATGCCCCGCTCGCAGACTCATAAGCGTTGTAAATGAGCTCTTCACCCCGCGCCATCGCATCCATTTCGCTCCGTAAGCTGCGCATCGCGAGCGCGGGATCTATTGAACGTCGCCAATTCGGCGTGAACTCAAACATGGCGGACGTACGCAGTGCCCAAGCAACGCGATCATCCACCATGGCAAGCTCAGACTTACGCAGCATGCAGCGCGCAGTCGCGAATTGCGCAGGCGCATTCACCAAATTGATTTCATTCATAGCCGCCTAAGCGTAGCGCAACTGATGCGTCGCGAGAGCATCACGAATCCCGATCAGTACGCGAGCGTGATCGGTTGCGCTACCTGGTGAGCCGGGCTACGCTTCGAATCGTTTGGATGAATAGCTTCGCGTCGGATTCGCTGCGCACGAGCGCGATGTGCTGCATGAGCGCGTCGATGACAAGCCGCAATTCGCCGGAATGTGCAACAGCGTAGAGCTGCTCCAGATAGGGGCGAACGTCTGCACCTAGGAGCTCGGTTGCACTGTGTAACACCTCACGCCTAAGCGTTTCGAACCCCATCGGCGAGAGCGTGGTCCGCTCGTCAATCGCTTCAACCTCTGCTTCGCTGACAGGCATTGGCTCGATAAATCCGAGGGAAACTAACTCGGCAAGCAGCTCTGGGAGTTCATTTGCACGAACGAAATGCGCCAATTCATCGATGGACTGGCCATCCCCGATAAGCGTCAAGAGGCGCGCTAAGACGGGTCGAAGCAATGAGAGATGATGCTCACTTTCGTTGTGTCCGCTAATAGTGCGGCGAAAGCACGCCACCTCATCAACGCGCACTTCAAAGCTCGACCGAAGCTCAATGCCCGCGCCGTGCGTGGATTCGTTCATAAGGTAGCCCTCGATACCGATTTATGAATTCTCGCGAATCGAGCAGCCCCGGAATTCGCGGCTCTACTTACTACATCCTGTCTGCTTGCGGATTTGCAGCATCGCGCACAGCTTCAATAAACACGGTTGCAGCGTCCGCACCGAGCGTTCGAGTGAGTCGATCGCACACCGATTGCACAAGCGGACGAAGCTCTCGCGAATTGATACAGCCCGCAAACGCCAGGGCGTAGCTCGAATAATGTGATCCCAGCAATTCCCGCGCAGCAGCCTCTGCAGCCGATTTCGCCGCGAAAAATCGTTGCTCAGCGAGGCATTCTTCAATAGCGCACGGATCCGAGGCAAACCGCGGCAACGTCGCAATCGGCTCGATCCAGCCGCGAATTTCAAGTTGACGGAGCAAATCAGCCCCCTCGCCCGAGCGAATTGTCGCGGCAAGTTGCTCACCAGAGCGCCGACCATTCACCATCGCCAAGAGCCGCGACACTTCAGGACGCAACGCAACATCGGATCGCACGAGCGCGTCCTGGCCGGCGAGCGTCATTCGGTAAACCTGATGGTGAATGCGGTCGACGCCAAAACCCCAGGCGGGATCAGTGGCGGGCGTTTCGTGAATGTGAAAAGCGTTCATGGAGACAGGGTTCCTCGATACTTATGAGGCTGAACTTCG
Source organism: Betaproteobacteria bacterium (assembly GCA_013298145.1). GTDB lineage: Bacteria > Pseudomonadota > Gammaproteobacteria > Burkholderiales > Casimicrobiaceae > Casimicrobium. The sequence goes on along the minus strand of JAAFJO010000003.1, from coordinate 162,483 downwards.
TTGGTTCTCGCCTGTGCTCGAGTGTAGTGAGCTGTTTCTCCCTAAGGCCCTCCACAAATTGATAGGTACGTGAAGGAATCTCCACATTTCGGAACCAAAATGTGCGTAATAACGAGCTGCCGATGAGGCCAGGTCCGCCATGACCGCCGCGCCACCGCGCTTTAACGCAGCGGCGTGTGCGCGCTTTTTGCGGTCACTTCGATCCTAAGAGTTCAAAAAAAGCGCAAAAGCAGGCAATCGGCCTATCCCATCCACAAAACTGCCGCTATTCAACGAAAGCCACTATTTAATGGGACTACATTCAAATTTCATTGATAATCTTTTTTTAACAAAAGTGCCGTTTAGTCCTTTTCCTCGTTGCTTTTCAATGCGCTTGTCATAGCGAAGGCTCCAGTGAAGCCTCCTACCGCGAACTTCAACCTCGATAATTCATCGACTTTCTTTCGCACTCACACCATGCAACTTCCTTCCGAAATATTTAAGGCCTACGACGTACGCGGCATCGTCGGCAAAACGCTCACGCCCGAAATCTGTTTCGCGATTGGCCAGGCCCTCGGATCGCTCTCGCTTGAGCGCGGTGCGGACACCTTCGCCGTGGGCCGAGACGGTCGTATTTCTGGCCCAGCTCTTTCCCAAGCGCTGCGCGACGGGATGGTCTCAACGGGTTGTAACGCGATTGACTTGGGCTTGGTTCCGTCACCCGTTTCCTATTTCGCCGGACACTATTTAAAGACGGGCTCGTGCGTGAGCGTGACGGGTTCGCACAACCCACCCGATTACAACGGCATCAAGATGGTGGTCTCGGGTGAGGCGATCTGGGGCGACGATATTCAGTCACTCAGAGTGCGCGCGGAGAAGGGCGACGTCAAAAAGGGCAGCGGACAACACAGCGCGGCCGACATCAAGCAAGCCTACGTTGATCGCATTGCGGGCGACGCAAAGCTCGCTCGCCCGATGAAGATTGCCGTGGACTGCGGCAACGGCGCAGCCGGTGAGCTCGCGCCGAAAATATTCAAAGCGATGGGCTGCGAGGTCGTGGAAATGTTCTGCGAGATTGATGGCACGTTCCCGAATCACCATCCCGATCCTTCGAAACCAGAAAACCTCAAAGACTTGATCAAGGTGGTGAAGGAAACTGATGTTGAGCTCGGACTCGCATTTGATGGCGACGGTGATCGCTTGGGCATCGTCACCAAGTCCGGCGAGATCATTTTTCCGGATCGACAAATGATGCTCTTCGCGGGTGACGTGCTTTCGCGTAACCCTGGCGCGACCATCATCTACGACGTGAAATGCACGCGCTTGCTCGACAAATACATCACGGACCACGGCGGCAAACCGCTCATGTGGAAAACCGGGCATTCACTGGTGAAAGCGAAGCTCAAAGAAACGGGTGCTCCGCTCGCGGGTGAGATGAGTGGTCACATCTTTTTCAAAGAGCGTTGGTATGGTTTTGATGACGCTATTTACTGCGGCGCACGTTTGCTCGAAATCGTTTCCAAATCATCAAACCCGAGCAAAGTGCTGGAAGAATTACCGAATGCGCCATCCACGCCTGAGCTCAATGTGAAATGCGCTGAAGGCGAACATTTCACATTGATGGAAAAGCTCAAAGCGAGCGCCAAGTTCGAAACGGCAACGCGTATTGCAACCATCGACGGCTTACGCGTGGAATACGCCGATGGCTTCGGGCTAGCGCGTCCATCCAACACAACGCCCGTAATCGTGTTGCGGTTTGAAGCGGACACACCCGCTGCGCTTCTGCGCATCCAGGACGATTTCCGCGCCCAGTTCATGCGCGTGGATTCAGCGTTAACGCTACCTTTCTGACAGGTTTCTGCCACTACACTCGCGGCAGTTTTTCCTGGAGGAACCTACTGTATGCGACTAGCAAAAACCCTTACTGCAATTGCAGCGACTCTCGCCGCATCGATGACGTTCGCGCAAGCGTATCCAAACAAGCCGATCAAGTTGATCGTGCCGTTTGCGCCGGGCGGCTCAACCGATATCGTTGCTCGAATCATGGCAACGAAACTCTCGCCGATTCTCGGTCAGCCGGTGGTGGTTGAAAACCGAGCGGGTGCGGGTGGCTCGATTGGTGCCGCTGAAATCGCAAAGGCCGCACCCGATGGCTACACGATTGGTATGGGCTCAGTTTCAACGATGGGCACAAATATCGTGGCCTACAGAAACAACAAACTGAACCCGATGACGGAGTTCACGCACATCACGAATATCGCCTCCGTTCCCGGTGTGATCATCGTGAACAAAAACTTCCCGTTCAAAGATTACAAATCGTTCGTTGAAGAGCTTAAAAAGAATCCGGGCAAACACAGCTACGCGAGCTCCGGCGCAGGCGGCGTAGGCCATCTCGCAATGGAGCTTTTCCTTGTTGAAACCGGTGGCGATGCTCAACACATTCCGTACAAAGGCGCAGGCCCAGCAGTAACAGACGTGCTCGCGGGCAACGTGCCGATCATGTGGGACAACCTCTCGTCTTCCCTACAAAACATCAAGGCAGGCAATTTCATTCCGCTCGGCGTTGCCTATCCAAAGCGCGTCCCAGCGCTGCCTAACGTGCCAACGTTTGCTGAACTCGGCTTGCCCACCTACGAAGCAGACACCTGGTTCGGTTTTGTTGGCCCAGCCAACATGCCCGCTGACATCGTGAAGAAAATTTACGATGCCACGCTGCAAACGCTAAAAGATCCTGACACGATCAAAAAGCTCGAAGACAACGGGGCCTACCCCATCGGCAACACGCCCGAGCAATTCAAAGCACAAGTTCAACGCGAGGTTGCCAAGTGGCGTCGCGTGGTCGAGCAAAAGAAAATCTCGCTCGAACTCTAGTGATGTAGCCCCCGTTAATCCGGGGCAAGACGATCAAAAAGCCGCTTTTCGAAGCGGCTTTTTTTATAGCGTAGCCCGAATCTAACCTAGTCCACACTAATTTTGCCAAGCTCTTACGCACGAAGCGGCAACAGAGGTAGGCGCGGGCTTGACCGCGCTTCGGGTTGTGCGCGACGGCTCGGCGTCGCTCTCGTAATTCGCCTTGTAGGCGACGACTTGGCGTCGCTCTCGTAAAAGAAGAAACGCAGCCAAGACCGCGCCTACAGTCCTCCCCCTCCCTGGGGGACCAGCCGCAGGTGCAGGACGCAGCTTCGCTGCGGTCTCGACCGAAGGGAGAGATGGGCGGCAGCCCACAGAGGGTGCCCGAAGGGCGGGTGAGGGAACCGTCGCGATTGATCCCGACCTTCACCAAGACCGCGCCCAAAAATCCTCTAAAACTACAGCATTGAATTGAAGCCCTCGCCCGCATGAACGCCGTAGAAATCGAAGAAGCGCTCTCCGAGCTCGCCGCCGCACCGTTTTCCCGCGAAAACTTCGCCTACGATTTCTTAGCCGCCTTTGGCAACAAAGAGACCACGCTCGCCCGTCTTCGCAAAGGGGGAACGAATAAATCAGACGTTCCCGAAGGCGTTTTACAAACCAACAATATCCACATCGCCGTCTGCGATGTCGGTGCCGTCGGCGTCACGCTGAAAGCCCTGCGCGAAAGCCCACGCACCACTTCGGCAAAAGCCAAATTCATTCTCGCGACCGACGGCGAAACGTTGGAGGCCGAAGAAGTCGGCGCGAATTCCACGGGTGAAACCATTGCCACCCCCTTCGCCGATTTCGTTTCGCACTTTGGTTTTTTCCTGCCGCTCGCGGGGATTTCCGTTGTTAAGGAAATCAAAAACAATCCGATTGACGTGCGCGCCACGGGGCGCTTGAACAAGCTCTACGTCGAATTGCTCAAAGACAATCCCGATTGGGCCACCGACGCGCGCCGCCCCGACATGAATCATTTCATGGCGCGGCTCATCTTTTGTTTCTTCGCGGAAGACACCGACATCTTTAACGGCAAGGGCCTCTTCACCCAAACCGTGCAACAGATGAGCGCGAGCGATTCATCGAACACGCATGAAGTATTGAGCGAAATTTTTCGCGCGATGAATACCGCCATTGAAATGCGCGGCATTGAAAAACTTCGCCCATACGCCGATCAATTTCCCTATGTAAACGGCGGGCTTTTTTCCGGCAGCACCGAAACGCCCAAGTTTTCCAAGATCGCCCGCGCGTACCTGCTGCGCACGGGTGAACTGCACTGGCGCGAAATCAATCCCGATATTTTCGGCAGCATGATTCAAGCCGTGGCCGATGATGAAGAGCGCGGCGCGCTCGGTATGCACTACACGAGCGTGCCGAACATTTTGAAGGTGTTGAATCCCCTCTTCCTCGATGATTTGCGCACCCAGCTTGAAGACGCGGGCGACAACAAATTAAAGCTGCTGAATCTGCGCAAACGCATGGCAAGGATTCGCGTGTTCGATCCGGCGTGCGGTTCGGGCAACTTCCTCGTGATCGCGTACAAAGAAATGCGCGCGATTGAAGCGCAGATCAATGCCAAACGCGATGAGACGGATCGCAAAAGCGATATCCCGCTCACCAATTTTCGCGGGATTGAGCTGCGCGACTTTCCCGCCGAAATCGCCCGCCTCGCCCTCATCATCGCCGAATACCAATGCGATGTTCGCTATCGCGGACAAAAAGAAGCGCTCGCGGAATTTCTGCCACTCGATGCGCAGAATTGGATTACGTGCGGAAATGCGCTGCGGCTTGATTGGCTAAAGATTTGCCCGCCCACGGGCACGGCGGTGAAACTCGTCAGCGACGACCTTTTCCAAACGCCACTCGACCAAGCGCAGATTGATTTTGAAAACGAAGGCGGCGAGACGTTTATTTGTGGGAATCCGCCGTATTTGGGAAGCACGTGGCAATCAGCCGAACAGAAAGCGGATTTGAAAGCGATTTTTGACGAGCGATGCAAGAGCTGGAAATCACTCGATTACGTCGCGGGCTGGTTCATGAAAGCCTCTGACTACGGAACGCAAACGAACGCAGCAACCGCACTCGTCTCGACGAATTCAATCTGTCAAGGCCAGCAAGTGCCGATTCTTTGGCCGATGATTTTCGAAACCGGTCACGAGATTTCTTTTGCGCACACATCGTTTAAATGGGCGAACTTAGCGAGTTACAACGCGGGGGTGACAGTCGCGATTGTTGGACTTTCGAGAAAAGCGCCGAAACTTCGTTGGCTGTTTTCAGATTCAAAAGTCGAAGGCGTTTTGGTACGCGAAACAGAAAACATAAACGCCTATCTTTCTTCTGGCCCGAACATCATTGTCGGTAAAGCTGCGAATCCTATGGCCGCAGTCCCGAAAATGGTCTTTGGAAATAAAGTGGTTGACGGCGGTTATTTGAGGATGGATCGTGACGGCGTCGCGCGGCTTAACTTGCCTCCCGCCGCTGAGAAAAAGTTTGTGAGACGCATTTATGGATCGGCAGACTTTATTCGGGGCGAATCGACTTACTGTCTTTGGCTAAGCGACGAAACAGTTGCGGAAGCAATGACCTATCCGACGATCAGACAACGTGTTGAATCGGTCAAAGCGTTGAGACTTGCAAGCCCCGATGCAAGCGCAAACCAAATGGCCGAGCGTCCACATCAATTCCGGGAAATGCGTGTCGCCGCGACACACACAATAATTTTGCCGAGAATTACGTCTGAGAATCGAGCATTTTTACCCGTGGGATTGATCGATAGTAGTGGCACCATCACGAGTCAAAGCTTCGCGCTGCACGACGCAAGCATTTGGAATCTCTCAATCATCGCCTCGCGTTTGCACTTGACTTGGATTGCGACTGTATGCGGGAGAACGAGAACAGATTTCGCGTACTCCAACACCCTCGGCTGGAACACCTTCCCCGTGCCGCCGCTCACCGAGCAAAACAAAGCCGATCTCACGCGCTGCGCGGAAAACATTTTGCTCGCCCGCGAAGCGCATTTCCCGGCAACGATTGCCGATTTGTACGAACCCGATGCGATGCCCGAAAACCTGGGCCGCGCGCACGAGGAAAACGACGAAACGCTAGAGCGCATCTACATCGGGCGACGATTCAAAAACGATACGGAACGGCTTGAAAAGCTCTTCGAAATGTATACGGCGATGACGGCGGCGAATAAGAGCGCTGCGCCCTCGGCGAAAGCACCCAGAAAAACCAAGCCCTTGAAGTCAAACGTCAGCGATCGAGGGTTGGTCTGATGCATCTTTGTTACTTCGACGAAAGCAAACACAGCAAAGAAAATCCAAATTTCTTTATTGGCGGATTGATGATTCCCGACGAAAAGGCGCTCGAGTTTGAAAGCACGCTAGGTCAGATAGCGTTTAACTTTTTCGGCGCGCGGTCGCTGATTCAAGCGCACGAGTTTCATTGAAAAGAATTGTTCCACGGCAAGGGCAATGCGCGTGGGCGCAAGCTTGAAGATCGTGTGCAGGTGTTTCAAAGCGTTGCGACGTTTGTAACCAATAACGCGATTCCGGTTAGGTTGGTTTGCATCAATGTCGAGCGGCACAAATCCAAATATCTCTACCCAACACCCGCTTACAAGCTAGGTTTGATGCTGATCCTAGAGCGATTCTGCGAGTACTTGGATAAGAAGAATGATCTTGGGCTTGTGTTTGGCGACTACGAAGCAGATGAGGTGGCGAACGCAGTGGTCGATTTTTCTGAATACAAAGCGCAAGGCAAAACGCCGATGTACTACGCTCGACCGCTTGGACGTTTGTTGGATACGGTGTATTTCACACATTCGCATCACAGCCGATTCCTCCAAGTCGCCGATCTGCTGGTTTACATGGCAGGTCGATACGAGCTTTGGGATGATGTGCCTGATCGTTGGCACGAGCAAGCCGTGAAAGCAGCGTGGGAAAAAATTAAGGCCAGCGGGAATGTTCACATTCAGCGCTGGCCCTAGACATTTGGAACGACTAGGTTTACTTGAAACCGGATCGCCACGAGACGATCACTGTAGTCGCAACGCAATTGTAGGGTACGCAGCCACCAAATTTCATCGTGGCAACGCTCTAGTTCGCGTTCGGCTCGCAAGGCTAGCTCTCAAAGAACCATAAGCGTTAGTCGCCACGTTCTGTGGGCGCGGGTGCGCACTGCAATAAGGATAGCAACCGACGCAAATAACTTATAATTCCACTTATAGTTTATTTCTAACTCATTCGTCTATCCCCTTTTCAATCAGGAGTACAGCCGCAATGTCACAAATAACGCTTTACCTAGATGATGAGACGCAAGCCCTGATAGATCGGGCCGCGCAGGCTAATGGCATTTCAAAAAGCCGCTGGGTGGCGGAGCTCATCCGCAAGCATGCGCGTAGCGAGTGGCCAAAAACGTTTATCGACGCCGCCGGGAGCTTTCCTGAGTTTCCGTTACGCGAAGGGGATGGCACGAACCATTTGCCGCCCGATTTGCCGCGCGAGATGCCAAACGTTGCTACGTCTACACGCCAATGTTGATCCTCGACACCAATACGGTGAGCTACTACCTGCGCGGAGATACGGCGGTCGTTAACAAGTTGCGTGCGATTGCGCCGAGCGATGTGAGTATTCCGGCGATTGTGGAATACGAGCTTCGCTATGGATTCGAGCGATTGCCCGAGCAAGTTCGCACTCGGGGTATGGCTCGGTTAACCGACGTTTTGCAAGCGCTGCAAGTGCTGCCATTCGATAGCGATTGCGCACAGCAAGCAGCGCGCATTCGCGCCGCGCTCGAAGCAGACGGTTCACCCATTGGCCCGCACGACATCCTCATCGCGGCAACGGCACTGCGCTACGGCGGAACATTGGTCACACGAAACACGCGGGAGTTTTCGCGAGTGGCGGGATTGCAATGGCAGAACTGGCATGAGAACGCGTAGTGTTCAATATCTGTAGGCGACGGCTTGACGTCGCTTCTAACCCTGCAGCGATGGTTGCTGAGCGCGGTCAAGCCCGCGCCCACACCCGCATAACCCGAAAATCAATTCGCGCCGGATCAAGATGAACGACACAACGAAATCGATCAACATTCCGTCGGTATCTATCGCCACCGCGCGCACGGGCGCGTCCAAGCAAATCGATTCGCTCGGCATGCGTCCGATGCAGGCGCGGGCGTATTCGCGGCGCGGCGAGCAATATCTGCTCATCAAATCGCCGCCCGCTTCGGGCAAGTCACGGGCGCTGATGTTTATCGCGCTCGACAAACTCCACAAACAGGGCGTCACGAAGGCGATCATCGTAGTGCCGGAGCGCTCCATCGGCGGCAGTTTCGCGAGTGAAAAGCTCACCGAATACGGATTCTGGGCGGATTGGGACGTGAAGCCGCAATGGAATTTGTGTAACGCGCCGGGCGTGGACGATCCCGCAGTCGCCAAATCGAAAGTGAAAGCGGTTGGCGAATTTCTGAATAGCGAGGATCGCGTGCTCGTGTGTACGCATGCGACGTTTCGCTTCGCGGTGGATGAGCTGTGGGTGGCGTCATTCGACGATTGCTTGGTCGCGGTGGATGAGTTCCACCACGTGAGCGCCGATCCGGCCAATCGTTTGGGGCAACAGCTCACGCAATTCATCGCGCGCGACAAAGCGCATATCGTGGCGATGACGGGCTCTTACTTTCGCGGCGATGCCCTGCCCGTGCTCGCGCCGCAGGATGAGGCACGGTTTGAAACCGTGACCTACACCTATTACGAACAGCTAAACGGCTACGCGCATTTGAAATCGCTGGAGCTGGGGTATTACTTTTACTCAGGCAGCTATCTGGATGCGATCACGAAAGTGCTCGATCCGACGATGAAAACCATCTTGCACATTCCGAACGTGAATTCGCGCGAGAGCACGAAGGACAAGCATCGCGAAGTGGAAGACATCATGTCGGCCATTGGCGAATGGAAGGGCGCTGATCCCGTCACCGGGTTTCACAATGTGCGCTTGCACGATGGGCGCACGGTCAAAGTTGCCGATTTGGTAGACGATAGCGATGATGCGGCGCGCTCAAAAGTGCTCAGTGCACTCAAAGATCCAGCGCAGAAAAATAACCGCGATCATGTAGACATCATAGTGGCGCTTGGCATGGCGAAGGAGGGTTTCGATTGGATTTGGTGCGAACATGCGCTGACCGTGGGCTATCGCAGCAGCTTGACGGAGATCATTCAGATCATCGGGCGCGCCACGCGCGATGCGCCGGGCAAAACCCGCGCCCGCTTCACCAATTTGATTGCCGAGCCAGACGCCACGCAATCGCTCGTCGTTGATGCGGTGAACGATACGCTGAAAGCGATTGCTGCGAGCCTGCTCATGGAGCAAGTGTTAGCGCCGCGCTTTGATTTCTCGCCGAAAAATGCCGGGCCGCGCGAGGGGTTTGACTACGGTGACGCAGGCTACGGCAGCGGCGACACGAACGTTGGGTTCAACGTAAAAACAGGGCAATTTCATCTAGAAATCAACGGCTTAGCAATGCCTTCAACGCCCGAGGCAATGCGCGTTTGCCGCGAAGATTTGAACGAAGTGATCGCGGCGTTTGTGCAAGACAAAGCAACCGTTGAGCGCGGATTGTTTGACCGAGAGAACACGTTGCCCGAAGAGTTGACACAACTGCGCATGGGCAAAATCGTGCGCGATCGCTATCCCGATATGAGTGACGTGGATCAAGAGGCGGTGCGGCAACACGCGGTGGCGGCGCTGAACCTCGTGCAAGAAATGAAAAAGAGCGCCACGAAAGAGACGAGCGAGGAGCGCGCAAATACGTCGCTGGTGGACGGTGTGCGCAAATTTGCGATGGACGTGCGCGATCTGGATATTGATTTGATTAATCGCATCAATCCGTTTGATGCGGCGTATGCGGTGCTTGCGAAATCGATGAATGAATCGACGCTCAAGCAGGTGCAGGCGAGCATTTCCGGGAAGCGAGTGAATTTGACCATCGATGAGGCGCGCGATCTGGCGAAACGGGCGGTTGCATTTAAACGCGAACGCGGTCGCGCGCCGGATATCACGTCCCAAGATGGTTGGGAAAAGAAAATGGCAGAGGGTGTGGCGGCATTTGCCCGCTTCGTCGCGCAGGAGAAGGCGCAACAAAAAGCACAAAAGAGCGCCGCCAATGGATGATGTGAGCGACGACGATTTACTCGCAGAGCTGGGCGTTGATGCAGCGCCCGCGCGAACAAGCACACACACGCCGCGCGAAGAGCGCATCATTGCGGGCTTCGAAGATATTTCGCGATTTTTCGAAGAACACGGCAGAGCGCCGCGGCATGGCGAACACCGAGATATTTTTGAGCGGCTTTATGCGGTTCGTTTGGATCGCTTGCGTGAATCCGAGGAAGCGCAAAAACTCCTTGCATCGCTTGACACGCATCGTTTACTTGACGCGTCGTTGCACGAATCAAACAATACCTCCGTTACGCTCGACGATGACGCGCTCCTAGGCGAGCTTACAAATAGCGGCAGTCATGCGGGCGACATCACGAAGCTAACCCACGTACAAACCCGAGAGGAGCGACGCGCCGCAGATGAAATCGCCAATCGCGAACCGTGCAAAGATTTCGCGCGGTTCAAGCCGCTTTTTGACTTAGCAGAACATGAGCTGAAACAGGGAAATCGACATGCGCGGACGTTTGGCAACGACGCGAGCGTGGCGAAGGGTGACTTTTTCATTCTCGGCGGCGTTACCGTATACGTGGCGGAAAAAGGCGAATCGTTTTCAGCGCCCAACGGGTCGACCGACGCTCGCTTGCGAGTCATCTATGCCAACGGCACCGAGAGCAATTTGCTGCTACGTTCCCTCCAGCGAGCGCTCTACAAAGACACCGCGAGCCGCCGGTTAAGTGAGTCCGCGGTCGGGCCATTGTTCGACGACCAATGGGAAGCCGATGATTTGCCAAGCGGCACGATTTACGTGTTGCGCAGCCATTGCGCGCATCCCTTTATCGCAAAGCATCGTGAGTTGATCCACAAAATTGGTGTCACGGGCGGGAGTGTGGAGCGGCGAGTCGCCAATGCGTCGAAGGATGCAACTTACCTGCTTGCTGAAGTCGAAATCGTAGCGACGTACAAGCTTTCGCAGATCAATCGCACCAAGCTCGAAGGCATTTTTCACAAGCTTTTCAGCGCAGCGCAGCTCGAACTCACCATTGATGACCGTTTCGGGCTGCCAGTTCGTCCTCGCGAATGGTTTTTAGTACCGCTTCACGTGATTGATGACGCCGTGCAGCGCATTCGAGATGGCTCGATTGGGGATTGTGTATACGACGCAAGTCAAGCGAAGCTTGTGCAGCAAAGCTAGTGGCACCTTGTAGGCGACGAGTAGGGGTCGCTCTCGCGATTCGCGCTGTACGCGACGACTTCGAGTCGCTGTCGCAAATGAAGGAGCGCGGCTAATTCCGCGCCTACATATTGGACCTGCGAGACGGAGTTCGGCGGTTGAGCAACGGTTGGGGCGCAACGTGCGAGTAGGCGACACACTGACAGTACCGCGCTCGATGGGAGCTCACGTCGCGCGAAGAAATCCGAGGTCTGCCGTGGCGTATCGGCCGATTCGTGGAACCACGGTCTGCGCAATATCGCTTGCTGATACGCCAAACCATTTAGCCATCGTCGCCGCATACTGATCGACACTCGTCGTTGGGATCAGATGCCCTTGATTGCCGGTGTACTGTGGGCCGCTCATTGTCATGTTGGGGAAAGTGCCGTACAGATTACCGCCGTTGACCGCACCGCCGACTACGAAGTGATGACCACCCCAACCATGATCTGAGCCGGTCCCGTTGACTTGCAGCGGACGCCCGAAGTCGCTCGCGGTGAACGTAGTCACTTTGTCGGCCACACCGAGTTGATCCGTAACTGTGTAGAACCTGGCCATCGCATCGCTCACCGCTTGCAGCGCATAGCGATGATGTTCGAGCGTGTTGTGCATATCGAAGCCGCCGATGCTTACAAAAAATGTCTGGCGTTTGAGCCCGAGCATTTGTCGCGACGAAATCATTCGTGCGACGGTCGAAAGTTGCGACATCAGACTCGCATGCCAACCACGTGCGGGGCCTGGCACTTCCGGCGGCGCGCTTCGTGGGAACTCGGAATCGAGCGCACTGGCGGCGAGTAGCGCATCGGAGACCGCTTGTGCGCCGGCAATTGAGCGTTTGTAGACGCGCACTACTTCGCGCTCAAGTGCGTTTGACCGCGCTGCGTTCCACATTGTGTTCATCGCTTTTGCGTAGGCAGCCTCATCCATACTGTAGAGCCCGACTGCGCCGTCTTCCGCGTCAACGGGAAATGGGATCACCTGATCGCCTACTTGCCACAGGTTGGTGCCTGCAATCGAGACGGATGAAGACACGCGCCCATTCACATTTGCTGACGCGAAGAGATCGACAACTCGCCCGCCCCATCCGCTAGCGACAGAATAAGACGGTACACCCGCTTGCCAGAAACTGGCTTGATCTGAGTGTGAAAACAGTTGCGGCGGAATTTCAACGCTCGCGCCCTCGTACGCGCTGCGCGTCGTCGGCTCGGAAAGCACACCAAGATTGGTAACGACCGCTGCCTTGCCGCTATCGTATAGCGCCTTGAGTGCACTCATTTCCTTTGGTAATCCGAGACTGCGGCCATCGCTGATGGACGCAGCTGCGATTGGCAACAAGTCAGTGCGCAATCGCGTGATGCCGTAAGGTCGCGATGTTGAGCCTTCGCGCGCCGTCAGATACGCGTTGTATTGCGCCTGATCGTATGGAATCACGGTGTTGCCACTGTCGTTGCCGCCGAACAAAAAAATACAAACTAGCGCTTTGTAGTCGGTGGGATTTGCCGCCTGCGCCATGCATTGCATGTTGAACGCGAACGCGCCCGCGCTACCGGCGGCCCACGCCGCCGAGCCCTTGAGCAATTCCCGCCGCTTCGCCGAAAATCTCGTGTCATCAATGATGCGCTTCATGCGTGCCTCCTACTTCAACACCATGTAATCGGGCGACACGAAAAAGAGCTTCAGCGCCATTTTCGCGCGGCCTTTGTTGCCAAGGTAGCCAGGCACGGTGTTGATGGCTTCGATCATCGCGGCGCGGCTTACAGGGCTCAGCGTGCCGTAGGTCAAGAGCACATCGAGCTCATCGACAAGCGCAGCGGTGTTGCCCGCGATGGCATCGAGCCACTGTCTGTTATCTCGGTGAATTCCGTAGAGTCCGTCGGCGTCGAGGCTGATCCACCAGTGAAACTCGTTGTGCGTTGCGGCCGCTGTGAACTCGTGAGTGATCTGGAATTCTGGCGCGAGAATCTTTTCTGTTTTGAGTGGGCCAGGCGGCGAGTAGGTCGGGCGATAGAAGTTAAAAATACTCGGTGCGCCCAAAGGCCATTGCCCGAACGCGGGCGTCATCCGATTGAAATCGTAGTACGCGCGTCCCTCCGTGTTAGGCAGCGAAAAGGTGCGCAAAAAATGCATCCAGCGCACAATCGGTTCGCGCAACTTTCCCCATTTTGGATCGTCGGCGATACGCGTTGCGTCGCGCGCTTCGGGATCGAGCAGGATCGCTCGAAGGACAGCCTTTAAATCGCCTCGGATACCCGCTCCGTTGTTATCGAACGCGGCTGCAACCCGCTTTACATACGCGGGGGACGGGTTACTCGTCGTGAATCTCTGAATGAGGAGTTTGGCGACGAACGGCCCTACATTGGCATGATTGAACACGATGTCGAGCGCATCGCGCAAATCGTCACGCGCGGCTCGGTTTGCTGCGAGCGTGCGCCCTAAAAACTGCTTCGAACTCGTCGAGTGATAGGCCTGGAACGGCACCATCGTCGGCTCGGGTGACCAGCCCAGGCGTGACCCGTACAAACAGATGCCAGGGTTGCTATCGGTCAAACAGCGCGAATACGTAAATCCAGTGAACACCTTGGCAAGACCGCGAATGTCGTTTTGTCCGTAAGTCGGAATTGGCTTGCCTTCGGTATCGAGCTTTCGCGTGCCGTCCGGATTCAACTCCCACAAACCGATGGTAAAGAGTTGCATGATTTCCCGCGCGTAGTTTTCGTCGGGCAATCGTCCGGTTGTGGGGTCCTCCTTTTCGTTACCCATGTGGCTTAAGTAAAGCCCCATTGAACTCGAACGCGTGATGTCTTCGAGCAACTGACGATAGTTGCCAAACGCGTTGCGATTCAGGATGTCGAGATAGGTAGAACCGATGCTCGAGTCACGCGGTGTTGTCGATTCGCCAATCACGAATATTTGCGAGAGCGCCCAAGCCATGCGTTGCCGCAATTGATCGTCACCGTATGCCGCTTGCCGAAACACGGATTCAACATTTGCGAGCGGGCCTTGGCTATCGTTCCCGTTGTAGAACCGTTCGACCAAGTCGTCGACGATTGCAACATGGCTCACACTAGGCTTCTGAAATTGCGCCTCGATCCACTGCGGAATTGTGGATTGTGTGAGCGCGGTGATGTCTTCGCGTTTTGCGCCAAAGCTTGCTTGCGCGAGAAAGCGCGATGCCTGTTTGCGAGTGGGCGCTAGCACGAACGGACAACCGCTCGACAAATAGGCTGAAATGTCGGCTGCGCTCTTGCGCGTGCCGAGCGCGCCGACAGTCACCCCCTGTAGCAGCCCATCGCCTTTGACGCCCGCGATGTGGCGCGACAAGATCAACGCATCGGTTGCGGTGAAACTGCCGTCGCCGTCCACGTCAAACGACGCCTCGTTACTTGCAATGCTCGATTGCGCCGTATTTGAGATTTGTCCCGCACTCGCGAGCCCGCTCGTCAATTCCGGATTGCGTATCCCTTGAGCGTAACGCGCAAGCAGCACGCCATCGATCGTGAGCCGCGGTAATGATCCACCCGCCACATTGGTGGGGCATTGCGCGTGCAGTGAGCCAGCGAGGAACGCCGCGGCCAAGACGCTTGGATACACGCCCCACCGGGCCACCCGACGCAACGTATGACGTTTTTTCCGAATGAAGACCAACTGCCACCCCAAAGACCGTCTCTATCGAAGACAGCACTAACGACGTCGACGTTATGACGTTAGCATAAAAATCACAGAAATCTGGATCCTAACTGCAAAACAGGAGGTAATACAGCACGTTGCTAAATTGTCGAATCCCTTGCGTTCATTGCACGCGAGAACGATTATAGTAACAATCGACTAATCCGCTAAAAAGCTCTAGGCCCAGGAAGATTCTCGACTTGCAGACAGCTTCAAAGCCAGAGCGCAAGTTACGCGTAGCGGTCCTTCTCCCAGTGGGTTGAGCCCATCGATAACGATGGTGTTTCGGCTTGGCGGGAGCACGGCAGAAATACGTAGCTATTCCGACGGTTTGAGCGTTTTTGAGCTGAGCATCCAGCGGTCCGCATCGGTGCTGACCCAAACATCGCCGTCTTGGACCACGAGCTGCAGTGACGCATTTCGTTCGGCAATCGTCGATAGCAGTTTTGCGCTTTCAGGAGCGATTGCGACCACCGTGAGCTTTTCTTGCTTTTTCAATAGCGCTTCGTACGGCTCCCACCACAAACTGACGGCGCGTTCGTTGCCGTACGCATACAAAGTGACGCGATCTGCTCGACCGCAAGCGCGACGGAGCAGCCGTTCATCAGGCAGGCCCACTTCGATCCAGTGTGTGATTCGTCCTGTTAAGTCGCGATCCCACAGCGCCGGTTCATCGTCGCTCGACAAGCCCTTGCCGAATTCAAGCGTTTCGCTTGCGTGAAGTGCGAAGGCGAGCAGACGAATCATCATCCGTTCATCCGTTTCGGACGGATGACGCGCAACGGTGAGTGCATGCGTCGCGTAATAACCGCGATCAATGTCGGCGACATCAAGCGCAAACTTAAAAATCGTTGAACGTAGCGCCACTAGTTTTTCCAGCCAGGGAATAACCCCGTGAGGCCGGAGGCCAAAATCTCGATAGCGAGTGCAGCGGTGATCAGGCCGCCTACGCGCGTGAGGATATTCATTCCCGTCACGCCGAGTACGGTGGAGACACGTTCAGCCGCGCGCAGCGCGAGCCATGTGAGCAGCGCAACGACAAGAATCACCAAGGCCATGATGCCTAGATGCGCCGCTTTGCCAAACGCGGCGATTCCCGCATGTGATTGTCCAAACACGATCACCATGGAGATCGAGCCTGGGCCTGCAAGCAAAGGCGTCGCCAGCGGAACGACGGCGACGGCGTGCTTGTGCGTCGCCTCGGCTTGCTCTTCTGGAGTTTGACGGGTGCGACCTGTTTCCGCGTTAAACGCGGACATCGCGCTCATCAACAGCAAGATGGCGCCCGCTACTTTGAACGAAGGCAACGAGATGCCGAAAAACTGGAGCACTGGGCCACCAAAGAGCATGCCACCCGCGAGGATGAAAAACACGGAAACTGCCGCAATGCGCGCAATGCGCTTACGGTCACGCGGCGTCGCGCTCGGCGTTAACGCAAGAAAAAGCGGTACCGCGATGAGCGGATCAACAATGGCGAGCAAGCCGAGAAACGACTTCAAGTAAGCAGCAAATTCCATATTGGCATTTTGTCATGGTCGATACGACGAACCCTTGGTATCGTCGGTTGATACTCAAACGCCAAATGTTTGTTGTTCTTCATCCGCGCGCCTACACTGGCTTCATGAACTCAACTACACCCGAGCCACCACCCGACACCGCGCCACGCGCAGCGTCCAACTCAATCATCCAGCATGCAGAGGATGTGATCGCGGATCCTTCGCTGCTGCGCGCACTTACACACCAAACCACCCTCAGTGCAGCTGCGATCGACCGCGCGCGCGAGCTGATCGGCAGCGCACCAAGCGCGTCTGACTGGCAAAAAGCCTTAACGCGAATTGGCTCCGTTGGCGCGGGCGCGTGCGCGAGCGCAGCAGTTGTGTGTTTCATTGCTTTCAATTGGGATGCGCTAGGGCGGTGGTTCCGCTTTGCGCTCTTCGAGAGTGCGCTCGTCTTCGCTGTATTGGTCGCGGTGATCTGCGCTCACAAGCCGCTCATTCACAAGGCCGCGTCAATTTTTGTACTGTTCGCGCTCGGTGGATTACTCGCATTTACAGGGCAAACTTATCAAACGGGGGCTGACACTTATCAACTCTTCGTTGTGTGGGCCGCGCTTGCGCTCCCGTGGATTTTTGCTGCGCGTTGGTGGGGCTATACCTTGCTCTGGTTTCTTGTCGTGCAAATTGCACTCACCCTGTGGGCCAATCACGCCCCGTGGGTGCGCGATACGTTGCAGGCCACAACTGTGTTCACGGGCGCCATCATTGCTAACGTGCTTTTTGCGATCTGCTTTTACGTCGCTCAACGCTTCGAAGCCTTTAACCATCGCTGGCTATGGCGGATCGCGCTACTAGCGGCGCTCACATGGTCGAGCTTTTGCTCGTTCACCGGCAGTGATCTGCTTGCATTCGAGCGCGCTGATCGCGCCTTCAGCGTCACCCGATTCGACGCGATCGCAGCACTGGTGATCGCTGGGAGTTTTTTTGTGTGTTCGCGCATCGGGCGCGGATACTTTGACGCAACCGTTCTCTACGCAGCGTGGACTTGTGGGCTCATCGTCGCAATGCGTTGGGTGCTGAGCGCCGTCGATTACGCGTGGCGAGACTCAGGCGCCCTGTTCTTTTTGTCAGCCGCGTTACTCGCGGGTGGCGTCACCATGGGCGCAGTACTGATTCGCAGTCTTAGTAGGCAACACTCAACTCGCGCGCTTCCGCAGGGTACGAATCTATGAACGCATCGTCAACTTCGCATCGTCTCACGCTCGGCGCGCTTTGGTCAAAACTTTCATCGGAGAACCTGGTTCGTGGTGATTTGCCTGAAATTGCGCTCCCTCCTGAGCACGCGCCGGTGGTCGGTCGCGTACTGATGGGGTTTTTGGGGTGGCTCTCGGGTGTCTTTCTGTTGATTTCGATGGCTGCACCGTTTTACGCAATATTTGATTCTGTCGGCGCATTTTGGGTGATTGGCTCGATCCTTTTATACGTTGCTTGGAAACTTTTCACCGTTTCAAAGCACACGGAGTTCCTGGAGCACTTCGCGCAATCGCTCTCGGTTGCAGGACAACTTTCGATCTTGGTCGCGTTCTTCAGCCTCATGGATAAATGGTCGGGGCGCGGCGCGTTGGTGATCGTCGCACTCTTTTGTCTAGCGCTCCAAACTGGGTTGCTGCTGCTGATTCCGCACCGCATGCATCGCTTCATGTCGAGCCTATTTGCGTTGTGCGCGATTGCGGTTTTGTTCTACGAGGCGAAAGTCGAATACCTGTTTCCGGCGTTTGTTGCAGCGGCAGCTACCGTGATCTGGTTAAGCGAGACGCAGAACCTTGCAACGCAGAGAGACTCGCTCCTGCGACCCGTTGGTTATGCCGCATGGGCGATTTTGATTTTTGTGTGCGCCGTTGGTTTCGCCGACTTCATCCGTGAACGTGGCACGACGCCCGGGTATCGTTCGGCAGCGCTTGCTGTAGTGTTACTCGCGGTGGTGTTTTATCTGACGAAGCGAGCAAAGGCTTCAAGTCGTGGCGCATCACTACTAGGTGCGCTTTCATTTTCAGCCGCAGCGTTCGCAGCACCAGGATTGATCGCGTGCGCGATCGCGTTTGTGCTCGCGTACGCACGTGGCCACATCCGAGCCAGTGCGCTCGCGCTCGTCGCAGCAGCGTGCTACTTGGTTGGCTACTATTATCAAATCAATACAACGCTCATGCAAAAGGCCGTCTCGCTTGCTTTCGTTGCAGCCATACTTGCAATTTCAGCGTTCGTAGTTTCTCGCCTCAACTTCGCTTCGGAGAACGCGCAATGAACTCCACGCTGGTCCGTCGTGCAATCTGGCTTTTCGGCTTGGTCGCAGCGCTCGTTGCCGTCAACCACGCCATCGCAACCCACGAACGAACGTTGAGTGACGGGCGCATTCTTCGCCTTGAGCTTGCACCACGCGACCCGCGTGGGTTCATGCAGGGCGACTACATGGACTTGCGGTTCGTGATGGCAGACGAGGTACGCGACGCGGCCAAGCGGCAGCGCATGCAACACGGCTCGATCATCGCTACGATCGATGCTGAAAACGTGGCGAAGTACGCACGCCTAGAAGATGGCAGCGCCCTCGCTCCCAACGAAGCGCGCATCGAGTTTCGAATTCGCGGCGAAGACGTGCGCATCGTCACTAACGCGTACTTTTTTGAAGAAGGTACTGCAACACGCTTTGAAGCCGCACGTTTCGGTGAATTTCGGGTTCGCGAGAACGGTATTGCACTACTCACGCAACTTTTAGACGCTCAAAAGAAGCCGATCCCAACGGGTAAAGTAAAGTAAGCTTTGTGCTTAAAAGAAAGCGAACGCAAGGACTAGAGCGTATTTTTGTGAATTTTCTATTTCGACTTGAGTTGCGCGGTAGCCCTATAATAAAAAGGAGCGTATTAATTTAGTTATGTGCTTGGCTGGTGCTTGGAAACGCCCGCGTTGTGCGAGCCACCCAGTCATGAATTGAGACTATCGCGAGTGCAAGAAAGCTATGGAATGGCCTGACATCTGGGAAGTCGCGAGCTACGTGGTCACGGTGGTCGGTCTGCCGTTCGCGATCGCTGTGTATTTCCTCGATCAGCGCAAAGAGCGCGATAACGAGGAAGAGGAAGCCTATCAATTGCTCTCTGATGCGTACAACGAGTTTTTGAAAGTCGTCCTCGAAAACGCAGATCTGAAGCTTCTCTCGCAAACGCATTTGCCAGAGCTGAACGACGAACAGCGCGAGCGCATGCGCGTGATCTTCGAAATGCTGATTTCGCTTTTCGAGCGCGCGTACATCGTCGCCTACGAAGACGACATGAGCGAAGTCGCGCGCCGCCGCTGGAATTCGTGGGAAGACTACATGCGCCACTGGGCTCGGCATGATGATTTCTATCATGCGCTGCCGCTGCTTTTACGCGGCGAAGATCCGGAGTTCTCGAGCTACATCCGAAAAATATCGGACGAAGAACGCGCTCTGCTCTCTCGCAACACGCTCGCGAACGCGTAGTCGAGACGCGCGTTAAAGCGCCACTTTCCCCACGCCAAACATTTGCTCTTTCAACTTGGTGAGTTGATCGCGTAACTCTGCAGCTTTTTCGAACTCGAGGTTTCTTGCCGCGTCAATCATCGCTTTTTCGAGTGATTTGAGCGTCTTTTCTTGCTGCTTCTCATCGAGCTGCGCGAATTGATTCTTTACTTTCTCCGCGCGTCCTTTTTTCTTTTCATCCTCTGCGTTGTACACGCCGTCGATGATGTCTTTGATTTTTTTCTGTACGCCCATCGGCGTGATGCCGTTGGCTTCGTTAAACTCAGTTTGTTTCCTGCGACGACGTTCGGTTTCGTCCATCGCCTTTTTCATCGAATCGGTGATCTTTTCTGCGTACAAAATCGCGGTGCCGTTAATGTGGCGGGCAGCGCGACCAATTGTTTGAATGAGCGAGCGCTCTGCGCGCAGGAAGCCTTCTTTATCGGCATCCAGAATCGCGACGAGCGACACCTCGGGAATATCCAACCCTTCTCGCAGCAAGTTGATCCCAACCAACACATCGAACTCACCAAGCCGCAAATCGCGGATGATCTCTACGCGCTCCACCGTATCGATATCGCTATGCAGATAGCGCGCTTTAAGGCCGTTTTCGTTCAAGTAATCGGTTAAGTCCTCCGCCATCCGCTTGGTGAGCGTCGTCACCAGAATTCGCTCCCCCACTTTCACCCGTGCGTGCGCTTCTGCGAGTAGATCATCCACCTGCTTGCTGGCGGGGCGCACGAGCAAAATAGGGTCAACCAGCCCGGTGGGGCGCACGACCTGCTCCGCTACTTGGCCCGCATGTTTCTTTTCATAATCAGCAGGTGTTGCCGACACGAAAATCGTTTGCGGCATGAGGCGTTCAAACTCTTCGAACTTGAGCGGACGATTGTCGAGCGCGCTTGGCAAGCGGAAACCATAGTTCACAAGATTTTCTTTGCGTGAACGATCACCGTGATACATGCCACCCACCTGACTCACGGTGACGTGCGACTCATCGATGAACATGAGCGCATTGTTGGGCAGATAGTCGATCAAGGTCGGCGGCGCTTCGCCCGCTTGACGGCCACTCATATGGCGCGAATAGTTTTCGATGCCTTTGCAGAAACCGATCTCTTGCAGCATTTCAAGATCAAAACGCGTGCGCTGTTCGATCCGCTGCGCTTCGAGCAGCTTCATCTCTTTCACGAATTGCTCTTTGCGCTCAGCAAGCTCGAGCTTGATGGCCTCCATCGCGCGCAATACGTTTGAACGGGGCGAGACGTAGTGCGACCCGGGGAATACCGTGAAGCGACTAATCTTTTGCTTGATATGGCCCGTGAGCGGATCAAACAATTGCATCTGCTCAATCTCATCGTCGAAGAAGGTCACACGGAGCGCAGTCTCTGCATTTTCTGCGGGGAAAATGTCCATCACCTCGCCTCGCACACGAAAGCGCCCGCGCGTGAAATCCATGTCGTTGCGGTCATATTGCATTTCAGTGAGCCGACGAATCGCCGCGCGTTGATCGAGTTTGTCGCCTTCGCGCAAATGCAGAATCATCGAGTGGTAATCCACCGGATCGCCGATACCGTAAATGCAGGAAACGGACGCAACGATCACGCAATCGGGCCGCTCCATGATGCTCTTTGTGGCAGAAAGTCGCATCTGCTCAATGTGCTCGTTAATCGCACTGTCTTTCTCAATGTAGAGATCGCGCGATGGCACGTACGCTTCGGGCTGGTAGTAGTCGTAATAGGAAACGAAATACTCCACCGCGTTGTCGGGAAAAAATTCGCGGAACTCCGAATAGAGCTGCGCCGCGAGCGTTTTGTTAGGCGCGAGAACGATCGCAGGCCGCCCTGTTTGAGCAATCACGTTTGCCATGGTGAAGGTCTTGCCCGAGCCGGTGACGCCTAGCAAGGTTTGCGACTGCAAACCCGATTCAACGCCGTCAACGAGCGTTGCGATCGCGGCGGGCTGATCGCCGGCAGGCGGAAACGGTTGTTCCAACGAATACGGTGAATTTGGATAAGTAACGCGCATATGTGGATTATCGCGCGAGCACGAAAATAGCTGTGCAGATTCACAGTAATTGCACTAGGGCTAAAGCACTAGGACGTTGTATGGATTGGGGATAGCTGGCGACACCAAGCGTTTCGATAACTTGTTTTTGTCGTCTTTAGCCCAATTAATTCGTGTTGGCAGCGTACATCTTGATAGCAGCAGTTCATCGCCACACACACCGCCCGAGGTGACGCCCGCACACGGAAACCGTCGATCAAAACCGTCAAGCAAATGCGCGGCTATCTGAACCGCGCGGCCACCATCAAACCGGCGAATTCGCCGTCGTAGAGCGGCGTAATGGCAACTGTCTTCTTCGATTTAGGATCGACGAGCCACCACGTCGCGAGGGTGGACACAGCTACTGCACCCGCAATGTCGCCCCAGCGATGTCGCTTCGCCTGAACGCGCGTCTGGCCTACGTAAGTAGCGAGCGCATAGGCGGGCAAAGCGTATTCCCAACCGTGTCGCCGATGAATGTAGCTCGCGGCTGAGAACGCGCGCGCTGCATGCCCGGACGGAAACGAGAGATCGTTTGTTCGATCTGGCCGCTCAACTTTGGTGGTTCGCTTGAGCACTTCCGTCGCAAGCGTTGTTGCCGCGAAGGACGTCGTGAATTGCAACGCACCTTCTTTATCGCCACGATACAACTCATACCCAAGCACCGCCGCAGGCATCGCATACGAAAGGACATCACCGATCTCGCGCTCTGTGTCCGCCTCGGCCTGAAGTGCACCAAAGCTGGCAACGCACATGGCAAGACCGCTCGCAAGACGCGCGAGCTTGAACGCCCTGCTTCGTTTTATCGTTTTGGTTGACTGCACGGCATCCGCTCCGCTCGAGAAAACGCGCGAACGTTATCGAGCAAGCGACGAGCGCGTCAATTCGTAGCAACGATTAAGGGGCGACCCGAGGAAGCGTTGCCCGGATGCTTGCATTCGGGCTTCATCCACGGCTATCACGAAGCGATCACCGAACAGAACGCACACCGCTCGTGACTGCGCTAGCCTACTTCGTACCTGTTACTCGTAGTGCGACCACATGCGAAGCATCTTCACGGTTTTCTCATCGTCAAGAACTTCGTAGACAAGTCGATGCTGAATGTTGATCCGTCGCGAGTACGCGCCTGCGAGATCGCCTACGAGCTTTTCGTAGGGCGGTGGATTTTGAAACGGGTTTTGTTCAAGTACTGAAAGCAAAGCCTGCGCACTTTCCTTCAAACCGGATTGCGCAAGTTTCTTGGCGTCTTTCTGCGCGTGCTGCGTGAAAACGAGTTGCCAGGTCACGAGCTAGGAACTACCAATCGAGCTTCTTCGAAAGTTTCTTGGTCGGCGTTGCCATACCTTCCTTGATCGATTCACGCATGCCGGAAATCGAGAGGAGATAGAGCGTTTCTTGGATCGCGTTCCAATCCGATTCGGCGATCAGAACCGCATTGGCGCGCTTACCCGTGATCGAAATCGGCTCGTGCGAATCTGCCGCTTCGTCGATGATGCGGTAGAGGTTTGCGCGAGCTTCGGAGGCGGTGAGAACTGTTGCCATTTGTTAACCGTACGTTATTGCGTACGATTTGTCAAGTTCCAGAGTTGCACGTAGGTTTAGGCTAATTGCAGCCGTGCCGCCTTAGAAATTCGCTACAGCTTTCGTTAACTTCATCGACCGCGAACTTCAGTGTGTGGCTTTCAAGTACAGGATTAGCGAGCTCTGTGGCAAGAATCTTCGAATTCACAGAAACCTCGCGAGAGGACTTTGCGATGAAGCAAACGACATCACTCAAAACAAGCTGCTCTTTTGCGAGTAACTTCCGCAGCGCGAACGTCACGACGTGGGTGTCGTTTGTTTTGCTAATCGAAACAAGGTGTTGCCGCGAGCCGATGCTATTTAGCGCAACCTCATGTACCGCCGCCCAACGATCCTCTGAGGGGCGCAGAGGGAGCTCATATTCTTCAGCGACGAGCACTTCACGACCGTGCTTCTTTAACTCCAATATCACCTTGAAGTCTGTCGCCGCAGAATCTCCATGGTTCTCAATCAGCAGTTGCAGCTTGCAACTCTGTCGATGAATGCACTCGTACGTTGCTAGTTCTCTCCAGTAGTTGTTATTGACATTGAGGTTCGCCAATCCTGCGCTTAAGCCGCTTAACCCCATGTCGTTCATGTAACCGAAATCAGGCAGCTCGGAGACAGGAATCACCAAATGATCAGTTTTACATTCGACCGCAGCTTCCGTTGTATTCGCAAAGACTAACTTTGTCGACAACCTCACTGAAGGCTTGATCGCGTTTAGGAATGCTTGCCCCATTTGAGCGATCTCGTCGGGTTTTGCGAAATCGGTTGAGGAACCACGTCGCAGATAAACCTTCTCAGCTTCCAACTTGCCGTAAGCTTTCTTCAGATAGACCGGGCGACGCTGCAGAGGAATTTGAATCACTCCGATCTGTTTTCTTTCGAATTCAACAGGGTGATATGAGAACGTCACTGGACTGCTAGTTTTGCCGGAGACGAACTGTTGCAGGTTCGCGTCTTCGAGGTGGCTGGCTAGACCGACGATATTCGCACGGCCGCCTTTTACTTCTTCAACCCCGATAAGAATATATGCATCATCCCGCCTCCAAGCGTTTGCGAACGCGAGGATGTCCTTCAATAGCTCTGATTTTTGCTCGTCTGTGGCACCAGAAAACGGATATTGATCACGTTTGAAATCGAGTGAATCTCCCTCGGAGGCGAACAAAAGCTGACCAAGTAGTGCGTTAATTCGGCTATTCAAGTTCGCTCACCTTTGTTCACGTTGCGAAGCGCATTTCTTCAATCTTTCGCGTCGGGTGCCAATATGTGGTGCGACAGGATCGCATATACGTTTCCCGCGAGGCGCAATGACCGCGACAGCTTGTCGCGCAGCGCGCGCCCTACGCGGTCGTGAGGTGCGATCCCGATTACCCGCCCCACCGCCCTCACCCCAACCCTCTCCCGCACTGCGGGAGAGGGAGTCGAACGCCCTAGCGTTTCCTCAACAACGCGTACAACAAAATCGCACCAAACGTCGCAGTGCCAATACCGCCCATTTTGAAATCACCGAAGGCGAGCGTGTAGTCGCCCGTTCCGAGGATTAGGGTGACGGCGGCGACGATCAAGTTCGTGTTGTCGCTAAAGTCAACTTTGTTATCGACCCAGATCTTTGCGCCAGCGACGGCGATCAGGCCGAAGACGACGATGGAGATGCCGCCCATCACAGCGAGCGGGATGGCTTGAATGAGCGCGCCAAATTTTGGCGAGAATCCAAGAACGATGGCGATGACGGCAGCGATCACAAAGATGAGTGTGGAGTAAATCTTGGTTGCAGCCATGACGCCAATGTTTTCGGCGTAAGTCGTCTGCCCTGTTCCGCCGACGCTGCCAGAAACCATTGTGGCGACGCCGTCGCCGATGAAGGCGTTGCCCATCGATTGATCGAGATTGCGCCCCGTCATCGCGGCGACTGCCTTCACGTGGCCCAAGTTTTCCGCGACGAGAATCAGGGCGACTGGCGCGATGAGAAGAATCGCGTTTCCGCTGAACGTGGGCGATACAAAATTGGGCATACCCAACCACGCCGCAGCGGCCACGCCGGAGAGATCAAGCGGTTTCCCGAGACCCATGCCATTCGTGAGGATGGCATAGATGATCGTTGCGACGATGAGCCCCACCAAAATGAGCAAGCGCTGCACGAGCCCTTTCGTGTAGACGGCGACCAATCCGACGCAGATAAACGTGATTGCCTGCATCCACGCATCGAAAGGCGTGGGTGCCATGTTTTTGATGGGTACGGTTGCGAGATTGAGACCGATCACCGCGACGACCGAACCCGTGACCACGGGCGGCATGAATTTCTCAATCCATCCGACACCAATTGCTTTCACGAGAAGGCCAATCGCCACGATCACTGCGCCGCAGACAATGATCCCACCCAATGCGGCCGATAAATTCGCGTTCGGCCCCTTCCCTGCATAGGCCGTTGCGGCGATCACGACGCCAATAAACGCAAAGCTTGATCCGAGGTAGCTGGGAATGCGTCCGCCAACAATCAAATAGAAAATGAGGGTCCCGACGCCACTCATCAATATTGCAATATTGGGATCAAATCCCATCAAAATGGGCGCGAGCACGGTCGCACCAAACATCGCGATCACGTGTTGCATGCCCATCACGATGCTCGGGCCGTAGGCCAGGCGCTCATCGGGCGCGATCACAGCGCCGCTCGTGTTTTCTTTCCAGCTAAATAGTGACATTAGAAAAAGCCCCCAGGGTGTAAGGTTGCGATAGCGCAAGCGCAGCGAATCGCATGAATTGCGGCTTGCATAGCATCATCGTGTCGGACTGACACTTATCGTTGTAGCGATTACACGCCCTGGGCGCAATGGTCAAAAAGACTTGATACCAGGCAGTAGAAAAACGCCCTAGCCCACATTATTTAATGACTTAAACGATATTCTTCATTTGTTGAGGTATAACTAAATCAGGCGCTAGCCTAGACGTAATAGCGGTTAAGTCGTAAAAGTTATATATTCGCACTTTGCATAATGTCGAAGTTTTGTTCTGAACAAAACGACCATTACCGCTAAACTTCGAACCAGTGGTGCAGCGCTTGTCTCGCACGAAAGTCGATACGGTTGGACAAACCGAAAGATGGGCCACACGTTATGTCTAAAAAAGCTGTTGATTCGCGGCATTTCGTGAATCAGTCAGTTTCAAGCGCAAGCGTCGTAAGAGCGCGCGCCAGTTCGCCGAGTCGCGGCCGCGGCGCGACTCTTTTTGAAAGCCTCCTTGATGACCACAAACACCACTGCCCCCACTGCCTCGGCCCGAGAGAGCGCGGAACGAGATTTAGCTGCAATGCCAGCCTCGGAGCGTGTTCGAGCGCGAATCCATGCGTCTGGCAGGCGCTTCAACGCTAACGACAACATCAGCGAATTCATTCGCGAGGGTGAAGCCGCCGAACTTCAGAGCGAAGTCGAGGCGAAAATGCGGGAAGTGCTGCGTTCACTCGTGATCGACACCGAGAGCGATCACAACACCCAAGACACGGCAAAGCGCGTTGCCAAAATGTACCTCAACGAGGTCTTCCGTGGCCGCTATGTCGCGCAGCCGCCTGTCACTGAGTTTCCAAATGTCGAGCACTTAAACGAACTGATGATCGTCGGGCCGATCACGATTCGCTCTGCGTGCTCGCATCACTTCTGCCCAATCATCGGGCGCATCTGGGTGGGTGTGATGCCGAACCAACATTCCAATCTGATCGGCTTGTCTAAGTACGCGCGGCTCGCAGAATGGGTTATGTCACGCCCGCAGATTCAGGAGGAAGCAGTCACCATGCTCGCTAATCTGCTTCAGGAAAAGATTCAGCCAGATGGCCTTGCGGTTGTGATGGAAGCGGATCACTTCTGCATGCACTGGCGCGGCGTGAAAGACATGGACTCAAAAATGATCAACAGCGTAATGCGTGGATCTTTTCTGAAAGACGCGAACTTGCGTCGGGAGTTTTTGTCGCTCATTGATTCGAAAAAACGCTAACTCGCCAACTTAATCGGTATTCCATACAAAAATGCTAGTACGTCTCGTCTACACCAGCCGCGCAACCGAGGCCCTTACGCCCGCGGTGCTCGAATCCGTCCTCGGCTCGTCACGCAAAAACAACCCTCCCGCTGGGATCACCGGTGTTCTATGCACTAACGGCGTCGTGTTTTTGCAAATGCTTGAAGGCGGCCGCAAAGAGGTTAACGAAACGTACATGCGTATTGCGCGCGACCCTCGCCACTATGACGTACAGATACTTCACTTTGAAGAGATTACCGAGCGCAAATTCGCCACATGGTCTATGGGAAAAGTGAGTTTTGATCGCGTGAACATGGCGATATTGATGAAACATTCCGCGAAGCCCGTGTTGGACCCGTACTCAGTTTCAGGCAAAGTTTCAGTGGCGCTTCTAGAAGAACTGATGGCTACTGCCAACGTCGCGAGCTAACAAAGCAACAACGCTAGCGACGGCCACGCGTCTGAGCGTAGTCGAGCACGTCATGTTCAAGCGTTCGCTCAGTGAGTGACGGCGCGAACCAAAGCTGCATCGTAAACCCATCAAGCCGCTGTCCAGAGCCCGACGCGCTCGGCCATGTGCCGCTGACGCGCCACGCGCAAGTAAGCTGAGCACCGTCTGGCGCGCGCAGCAGCGAGTCTCGCACCAGCGGGTGCAAGCGCATTGTGTGTTTACCGCGAAGCAGCTGCAGCGTGCGGGCATTTGTAGAACCGGCCACAGCATCCGTTGACACGTCCGCGAGACGTTTTCGAATTGCCGGAAGCACTCCCTCGATTTCGATGCGTTCGACGCTCCAGTCTTGCGTGCTTGCGTCTTTCACATCCGGATAGGCTGCTGCGAGTAGCCTTGATGCAGTCACTTTTGCTTGAACGCCCGTGCAACTTTTTGCCACGAGCTGCTGCATCCGCGAGAGCAATTGTTCTCCGGACAATGCGGTCCCGGCAGTGTTTATCAGCGCAGTCAACTCCGGGTCATTCGTCGCCCGATACTTGGAAGCAAGTTTCAACGCCTCCGCATACTGTTTTGATTCCACCAGGCTGTTCAGCCGCTTCATGATCGCCACTCTCTCGGCGGCGAATTCAGACTTTAGCTGACTCGTCTGGGCGGCCAGCGCCTCCGAACGAGCGCGCTCAGCCGCAGCCTGCTGATGGGCGGCGTATTGGCGCTGAATGAACGGCCAAGCCGCTGCACATACAGCAGCTAGTCCGAGGAGCACGAGCGAAATTCGCAATGATCGCATGAAGGGAGAACCGTCTGGTCAACAAAAAGCCCTCCGCAGAGGGCTGGAATCGACGCGATTAGCGCACGTCCAATTAGCTGCGACGTCCAGTGTAGGCGGCGCCACCGAGGAGCAAAAGGCCCAGCGAGAGCAACGCCCACTCGTTCATCGTTGGAATAGCAGTCGCTGTCGCCTGCGGACCAGGAACGACGACGGCCGAACCGAATCCATCCAAGTACGCATAGCCAGGGTGAGCGGTGGGCTCGCAATCCGAAGCCAGCAAATAGACTTCGATGGTGTCGCCGAGGTCCGCATTAGGAACGATGACATCAGCGTTTTTCCAGTCGAGATATGCGTACGCAGTATTGGTAGGGACTGGCACGAACTGCGTTCCGGATTGCCCAGCAAACGAAAAATCCTCAAAAAGCGTCGTGTTCTTGGTGACGTTTCTTACACGCAAGTAGAAGAATGGCTGTTCGCTTGGAACATGGTTGGGGTTGTTAAGAACCACGGCGTAGCTGAAGCGGACATGAAGCAGGTTGTCCACCGGGTCACGGTCTGCAGCAGTGATCGTGTCCGCCTGACTAATGAAGTTGGCGATCCCGCCCGAGGCGATATTGTTCACGCGAGCCGTGTAGGTTCCCGCCCGTGGAAGCGTGATTGGTGCACCCACTAGGTCTGGGCCTCCAGAAACGATGGCGCCGCGAAACGATCCCCCCGCCCCCAAATTTACGCTTGAGCCGCCAAACGGCTGCGCACCGGTCAAGCCGTTATTAACACCTGAACCCTGAGTCCAGTTAGCGAAGGTTCCCGACTCGAATCCTCCGTTTTGAAAGATTGCCAGTGACACCGAGCTTGCGGCGAGTGCAGCAAGTCCACAAACAGTTTGCAAAAGTTTTCTCATAAATTTCCCCCGTACAAGAAGCAGATGTAAGGATATCCTGAATATTTCAACGGCAGCAACCAGATATTCAATTCAAAGACAATTGAGTCAGAACCGTGTTGCTGCTGCGACGCGGCGTCGGCGTGACGAAGCAATATCTCTTGTAAAGACGTAGCCAGTTAGCAAAACGCGCCGTTTTTCGGAAAAAATCGACCAAATAGCTTCACGCAGCGCTTACGCAGAAATTCTGCTGAGGAAATCAGAAAACTTGCGCTGAAAAGCTATCAACGCGGTCGAGAACCGCGCTCACCTCGATCTTCCAAAGCAGATGTTTTACAGCGACTTAGGCGGTTACGCGGCGGTCAATTCTTTTTGAGTCCCTCGGATTTCATCGCGTCAAGCTGATCTAGGTTGATCTTCGCTACCAGCGCTTTAACCTCGTTCATCTCCAGTCCCTCGGCATCTACTTCGACCAAAAAGCGCTTGCCGACGACCGTTTGCACTTCAGCACGTTTACTCGACTTGCTCCATTTTTCATGCACACGTCGCCCCGATACGGTCGTCGTGCGCTCGTAGCCGTCGCTACTTTCTTTATCTACTTCAATATTCAGCCACACATGGGCGAGCGCGAACGGGCCGGCGAGCGAGCCAGGATCCACGATTTCGAAACGAACCGACTTGGCGCCATCTTTCGATCGGAACGAACGTTTGGCCTCCGACACCGAAATGCCGAATGCATTATTTTTCGAACCTTCACTCTCGCCAACTTCAAAACCCGCGAGCTCTGCGGGTAGGGCCTTTTTCAACTTCCGGAAGTCCACCGGTTCGTAGCTCGCCCCGCCTACTGCGCCTGCCGCTCCGCTTGCCGCGCCGCCGAGAGCCCCGAGCGCTTTCATGGCCTCACCCACAGCGGCGCCGACGTCGCCTTTTTGCGCAGCGGCCTCCGCGCGCTTCCCAGCCTCTTCCATTTGTTTTGCCGCTTCTTCGAGCTTTTTAGCCGCTTGCTCGCGCGCGACTTGTTCTGGAGACGGGCCGCAGGCAACCAGCAAAGCGGCGACGAGGGGCAGCGTAAAAAGCGATACGTACTTCATGTCAATCTCTTGGTTAGTAAAACTCGGGTAACTGCAATAGACGAACTTCGGTTGTCATTTACGACACGCAGGCTCCGAGATCAAAGCTTCGAAAGCTGAATCGACGTTGAGTCGGAGCTAGTATCCCACGGCGCGAAGCAATCGTGTTTTGTGCGCCTCGCAATTAAGCGTTCAAGCTAACGCTCGTTGGCTACGTCGTCAAGTGCGCCTTGCGACGGACGCTTACATTTTTTGCTGCGCTGAGTACCAACGCGATCGCCGCAAGATGGGCAACGCTTAACGCTGGAAGGCACGGCCTATTTTTTAGATCGACGCGAACGAGCGCAGCGGAGGGCGCGACCAACTCGCGCTCAATCGCCACCCGAAAGAGGATGCGCCACTCTGTTGCTGGTGCCAAGCATTCGCGCGCCCGTCCCTCCGCTTGCCCCGGCAATGACGACCCGCGAGCGGGTAGGGAGCATCGATGCTAATGCTCACCGTTCTCCGCGTCAGGCCGTCCCGCCCACGGTCAACCCATCAATCCGAAGCGTTGGTTGGCCAATCCCCACTGGCACGCTCTGACCTTCCTTGCCGCAAACGCCGATGCCTTCGTCAAGCGCCATGTCGTTGCCGACCAACGAAATTTGTTGCATCGCGTCGATGCCGTTGCCGATCAGGGTTGCGCCTTTAACCGGATACATGAGCTTGCCGTTTTCGATCTTCCAGGCCTCATCCATTGTGAAAACAAACTTACCGCTGGTGATGTCCACCTGCCCGCCGCCGAAGTTCACGGCGTAAATGCCGTCCTTCACGCTTTCAATAATGGCTTGCGGGTCTTCGTTGCCGCCAAGCATGTAGGTATTGGTCATGCGCGGCATCGGCAAATGTGCGTAGCTCTCGCGACGGCCGTTCCCCGTGGAGCGCGTGCCCATGAGTCGCGCGTTCATCGTGTCTTGCATGTAGCCTTTAAGGATGCCGTCTTCGATGAGAACGGTGGCTTCCGTGGGCGTGCCTTCGTCGTCAACCGTGAGCGAACCGCGGCGATCCTTGAGCGTTCCATCATCGATCACCGTTACGCCTTTAGACGCCACGCGATCTCCGATACGATCACTATAAGTAGAGGATCCCTTTCTATTGAAATCACCCTCTAGCCCATGACCAACGGCCTCGTGAAGCAAAACGCCAGGCCAACCGGGACCAAGCACCACGGGCATCACGCCCGCAGGCGCAGGGCGCGCGTCCAGATTCAAAATCGCCATATCGACCGCTTCATGCGCGCGTTTCGTCAAAAACGCCTCATCAAAGCGCTCAAAACCGTATCTCCCGCCGCCGCCAGATCGGCCCTGCTCTCGCCGTCCGCCCGACTCCACAATCGCCGTGATATTCACGCGGCAGAGCGGTCGTACATCGGCATTCATCACGCCATCCGAGCGCAGCACCATCATCACCACATGCTCACACGCGAGGCTCACCATCACTTGTGTCACCCGCGCGTCGCGAGCTCGAGCGATCCCTTCAACCTTTTTAAGCAATTCAATTTTCGCGTCATCGGAGATCGATGCCAGCGGATCGTTGGCCGAGTAAAGCGCGGGAGTGCTGCCCGGCATCATCAATGAAACCGTGCCCGACTGGCCTTGCGCACCAATAGCGGAGACCGTAGTCGCTGCTTTATTGATTGACGCCAGCGACAAATCGCCGGAATACGCAAAGGCTGTTTGCTCCCCGGTGATCGCACGTACACCGACGCCTTGATCGATGGAGAAACTACCGCTTTTAACGATGCCCTCTTCCAGCGACCAGCTTTCGCTCTTGTTGTGTTCGAAATACAAATCCGCGAACTCACAGCCGCGCGCGCGAATACCACCCAATGTCGATTGCAGCGCATCGATACTTAAGCCGCTGGGCGCGAGGAACAACGATTGCGCGACGGAAAAAGCGGAAGACGGGGGGAGAGAAGTCATGAAACTCAACAACAAAAAAGAGATTTACACAGAGTGTAGTTTGTGGAGCATCTGTGGAATCCAAGCTGAACCGGTCGGGCGACCGCATCCCGAACCCGTGTTGGCACTGGCTTTTGACTTCGAGAGCAGCGTTTCGGCAACAGTTTGAACTCGCGTACGGCGCTGAATTGCTTTTTATTGCGAAGGGGCGCGTACGTCGTCAGTGGCCCTATACGCATTGGGTTTTCGGCTAAAGAAACGCTACTGCGGGTGCGTGACGCAGCGCGCGACGGACTGGGGTGAGCTGGAAACTCAAAACACTGAGACATCACGGGGCGACACTGAAGAATTTTGAGGTTTCAGATCGCCCGACGCCGACAATGCTTCGCCTTCGATCGGCAAGGTCGCCACTGTCACGTATGTTTTGCTCAGCGTTTCCCTAAATCCCAAAGCTTGGCTGAACACGCCGGCGTCGCAGCCCCGTAGCCTAAAAGCTCGCATCGGGGCTCCTGCGCGCCGCGTCGGACCAGCGTGGTTCCGAAGCCGCGAAAACATGAAGCAAAGTCGATGAGATCGTGCAGAAACAAACGCCTCGACTCAGGTTAACTTCATTGGGGCTAACGCACATAAGCGCGCACGATTCCGAGCATTCTTGGATTTGCAGAATCATAGCTCTCACCCGCCCCCTTGGCGCGACCTTTCCCAGCACAGCGGCGGAAACGATGCGAAATGCAGTGCTCTAAAACCGCTCGTTCTTCCCTAAATACCGCCACTTGCTAATCGGCAGATCGCCGAGCTCGACGTTGCCGATTCGGATGCGTTTGAGGCCAATCACTTTGAGCCCGACCAGTTCGCACATTCGGCGGATTTGCCGCTTTTTGCCTTCGTTCAAAATGAAGCGGAGCTGGTCTTCGTTTTGCCACCACACTTTCGCGGGCTTGAGCGCTTCGCCATCGAGCGCGAGGCCGTGGTTGAGTCGCTTCAAATCCGCATCGCTCAAGCGCTTGCTGCCAAAGAGCTGCACGCGCACAAGGTATTCCTTTTCAACCGTTGAATCCTCGCCGATCAGGTGTTTCGCGACGCGTCCGTCCTGCGTGAGCACGAGAAGCCCCGTGGAATCGATGTCCAAGCGGCCTGCAGGCACCAAGCTTTTGAGCTGCTCGCGCGCGAAGCGCACAGGCGAACGGTCGCCATTCCAGCGATGCTCTGGTTTCACCAGCACGACGGCCGGCTCATAACCATCTTCGGCCTGGCCGCTCACGTAACCGATCGGTTTATTGATGAGGACGGTGACGCGCTCGCCTTGCTCTTTCATCGCCGATTTGTCGATTTCGATGTGATCGGCAGGAGTCACTTTTTGCCCGAGCACTGCGACCGTGCCGTTCACTTTCACCCAGCCGCGCTCAATCCACTCATCGGCTTCGCGGCGGGAGGAAAGCGCGAGTTCGCTCATGCGTTTTGAAAGGCGGACGCTCTCGTTGGGCGATTCGAAACCGGCCGTGGACGGCGCGGGCGGCGAGCTGGGCTGTGAAGACATGCGACAAACGAAAACCAAGAATCACGGAAGCATACGCGAGCATGGCGCGCGACGACGCTGCTTTGATCGTTGTTTCACAGGCGATTCGCGCGCTTGAAGACGTCGCCGCGATGGCTAAGGCGCTCGCACTTTAACCGCGATAGAACATCCGACCGCAATTGCTGTCAAACTATCGGTTGCGTACCTTGAGTTTTTTGGAGAAACGCTATGTCGATGCGAAAGCCAATTGTGTTTGTTGCCGCTGCGGCGCTCTTACTGGGCGGCTGCGCGACGCTCGGAGATTCAGCGCCGCCACTCACCATTGACGGCCTGGTGACGCGCGCCAAAGCGGGCGAATCCACCGAATCCTTGCTTGCGAGCCTGCGAGGAAGTCGCGAGCGCTTCGTCTTAACAGGCTCGGACTACGCCAAGCTCAAAGAGCGCGGCCTGCCAGACCCGGTTCTCGATGCGCTTCAGGCGCGCGCCATCGAAGACGTTCGCTACGAAGAATGGCGACGCTCACAGCCCGATTTCTTCTGGCGAAGCTGGCCGTATTACGGCTACCACCGTCCGGTGATCGTATTACCGCCGAAGCCGAAAAGCTAAACGCACAACTGCTCGGCTTAATTTGCGTTCCCAAACTTTTATAAGGACTAAACGTTTTCCAACTTAAACGTTAATTGATCGCTTTTTTAGCCATTAGCCCAAGTTAAAGCTGGGATCTCGCACAGAAGCTGCTATCGCTATCGAATGCGGCGCACCAAAGCGCGTGAACGCGTCGCGGCTGCTGCCGCAGTCAGAATCAGCATGAGCAAGGCGGCCAAGTGCCAAGCGCGAGTCGTGGGCACACTCCGCAACGCCTGCAGGTCATTGAGCTGCGGGTTGCCATTACAGGCGAAACTTGTGTTGTTAGTCGCCCAGTTGGTAAACACCGTGTTTGCAGTGGCCGGGTTACCGGTTCCGAGCGGATTAGCCGAGTTAATTGGGCCTTGCGCTGTGCCCCACCAATTACAGGTGAGATTCACCGTACCCTGCGGCGGAATGTTGGATGCGCCAACCGCATTATTTACAAATTGATTGTTCGAGCCTTGCACGGTGGGTGCGATCGCATCGGCAAGGTCTTCGTCATAGACGGTGACGCCCGCGATCGCCGCGTTGCTCACCACGTTACCGCCGAGCAGATTGATGATCCCGGCTTGCACATCGCCAGCATAGTTTCCTGCGATCACGCCATAGTTGCCGCCTGTGATCGTATTTCCCGTGAGATTCAACGTACCGCCAATCGCGAAAACGCCGCCATATCGATTACTAGAGATGGTGTTGTTGTTCACCGTCACGATCGCGGTGGAGGCCGCGTCGTTTGACAGGATGATTCCGTAGTCGCTGGCGGTCAGGGTGTTGCCGCTGATCGTTGTACTGCCCGGGTTGAAAAGCAAGATGGCAGTGGCCGATTCTTGATTGAAATTCGGACCGCAGCTCGCCGCGCCGCACTGTTCGTTACGCACCGTGTTGTTGCTGATAACCGCAGTTGCGCCCCGACTCACCTGTATGCCGTTCTGCGCAATGCTGGGCGGCGGTACTTCGCCGATAATCGTATTGCCGGAAATGGTTGCGTTGCTACCCAGGTGATCGACAGTGACACCATTTTTCTGGAAGGTTTCGATGGTGTTGTTTTGCACACTTCCCGTACCAACCTGCGACGTTGCGGCCGCGCCAAATCGGATGCCGGTGCCGTTCTGACAGCTCGATAGCGGTGGCGCGACATCGCGAGTGAGCGTAATTCGTCCGTTGCTGTACGAAAAATTCGCACCGCCGCCTACGAAAATGCCATAGCCGAGTGATCCGCATGCGGTCGTACCTGGGCCCTGAACGTGCAACGCCTGCATGCTTGCGTTCACCGCCCCCGTAACAAACACGATCGCAGTTTGCTGCCCGCCGCTGCCAGGGATCGCTGCGTTTACTGTGAGCGCACCCGGCGCTTTGATGATCGTGGACGCGGCCCCGGCACCCACCAGCGAAACGCTTTTAGTGATCGTCAGCTCCTCCTCGTAAATGCCAGCAGCGATATTTATCGTGTCACCGGACGCAGCTGCTTGTGTGAGCGCATAAGCCACTGTTTGGCAGGGCGTAGCCAAAACCTGACAGTTACCGGCGTTAGCACCCGCTGGAGCAACATACAGTTGCGCTGCGAACGCAGTCTGCATGTGCATAGCGAGAAAGAAAGCGAACGCAAACTTAAGCGGCGAGGCTAAGCCAAGGAGAGAACGCATAGCTGACTTCCTAGAGGGTTGCAAGGCGGGAGTACATCACGTCAATCGGTAGTGCGCAACACCTCAGCGCCAGCGCGAGCGGCGTAAGACGGGGATCGTTGCGTTAGAACACAAAAACCGGCCGCAGCCGGTTTTCCTGAGTCTACGTCATCACCTATTTTCGCAAGCTATCGCGAATCTCGCGGAGTAACAAAACATCCTCGGGTGTAGCAGCAGGAGGCGGTGCAGGCGGCTCTGCAGCCGCTTTCGCTTTGTTCATCGCCTTGATCATCAGAAAAATAATGAAGGCGAGGATGATGAAGTTAATGAGAATGGTGATGAAGTTGCCATACGCAAATGTGGCAACCCCGGCCTTCTTAAGGTCGGCGAGGTTTGAGAGTTTTTCGGGATTATCACCGAGCACAATGAAGAACTTCGAAAAATCGAGCCCTCCAAAAATCTTCCCGATGATCGGCATGATGAGATCGCCAACCGCCGAGTCGACGATCTTGCCGAACGCACCACCGATGATCACGCCGACGGCGAGGTCAACCACATTTCCCTTCATTGCGAAGGTCTTAAACTCATCCATCATTGACATGATTCTTCTACTCCTCTAATTCGAGCGCTTTCAAAACGCCCATGTCAAACGCCTGCGATGCGACCCCGAAGGACTAAATCGCTGACTCCCCAGTTTCCCCGGTTCGAATGCGAACGACTTGCTCCACATTCGATACGAAGATCTTGCCGTCGCCGATTTTCCCCGTGCGCGCGGCTTTCACAATCGCTTCAACCACGCGCTCAACATCCGCGTCCGCCACAATCATTTCCACTTTCGTTTTGGGCAAGAAATCGACGACATACTCTGCGCCTCGATAGAGCTCTGTGTGACCTCGTTGGCGACCGAATCCTTTGACTTCGGTCACCGTGAGCCCGGTTACCCCTGCTTCTGCAAGCCCTTCTCGAACCGCATCGAGTTTGAATGGCTTAATGATCGCTTCAACTTTTTTCATAATGTTTTATTGCTTGCACCGCGTTTCGCTGCCTTCGGTTCAGGTGTCGCCAAAGTTGACTTCACCAATCTACCGCATCACGCGAAACGCCTTGCCTAGCCCTGCCAAGTTTTACCAAGTTGGAATGAAAGATCAAGTTTGGGGCCGAGGATTAAGAATGTTCGCGCCCGTTCACTTCGCCTGATTGTCGCTCGCCGACGCCCTACATTGCAAATTAGCGGTTCAAATCGGCGAGAAGGGCGCGGCTATTCGCGCCACCCATTCGTGATCGGGTAGCGCCAATCCCGCCCATAGGCTCGCGGAGTCACGCGCGGCCCAACTGGCGCTTGGCGGCGCTTGTACTCGTTAATGCGAAGGAGCCGTACGACCTTTTCAACATCGGCGCGCGCGATCCCCCGCGCGACAATCTCTTCGATGCTGAGATTTCGCTCGACGTACAACGCCATGATCTCATCGAGCACGGGGTATTCGGGCAACGAATCTTGATCCTTCTGATCGTGTCTTAACTCGGCGGATGGCGCGCGTGTAATCACACGTTCTGGAATAACACGGCCGAACTGATTGCGATAGTTCGCGAGCGCATACACAAGCTCTTTGTCGCAATCTTTGAGCACACCAAAGCCGCCGGCCATATCGCCGTAAAGCGTGGCGTATCCGGTTGTCATCTCGCTTTTGTTGCCAGTGGTGAGGACAAGATTGCCCGTCTTGTTTGAGATCGCCATGAGTAGCGTGCCGCGTATGCGCGATTGCAAGTTTTCTTCGCTCGCGTCGACCGGGTAGCCTTTGAATTGATCGAGCAGCGCCGCTTCAAATGCCTCGTAGATGGGCTCAATCCCAATTTCATCGTAGCGAACGCCTTGAACACCCGCCATCCAGCGTGCATCCTCGAGCGAAATGCTGGCATTGAACTTCGACGGCAACATCACGCAGCGCACTCGCTCAGCACCGAGCGCATCCACCGCAACTGCCAGCACGACCGCAGAATCGATCCCGCCCGACAAACCGAGCACGATGCCGGGGAAGCCGTTCTTATTGATGTAATCCTTTACTGCGAGCACGAGCGCGGCATAGACGTCTGCCACAGCGTCGTTGGCACGATTGCCACGAACCAGTTTGGGTTGAAGCACATCGTTTGTTGAGTCGAGTTCAACGACAGCAGTCGCCTCCACAAAGCCGGGTAAGCGCTGGGAAACATCGCCCGCAGCGTTCATCACAAACGATTGCCCGTCGTAGACGATTTCATCCTGACCACCCACCAGATTGCAAAACACGATGGGCA
Organism: Betaproteobacteria bacterium; assembly: GCA_013298145.1. Lineage (GTDB taxonomy): Bacteria > Pseudomonadota > Gammaproteobacteria > Burkholderiales > Casimicrobiaceae > Casimicrobium. The sequence continues at coordinate 123,779 of JAAFJO010000003.1, read as the reverse complement.
GCGACGTTTCTTGGGTGCGCGCGCGGCAAACGTCTTCGCGCGCCGCGAAATGCTCCGTGTCGTAGGGCGAGCCGTTGATCACGCAAATCAAATCAGCACCTGCTGCTTTCGCCCGCTTTGACGGTGACGAGAACCAGATATCTTCACATATCAAGATACCTATTTTCTTTCCTCTCACCCCAATTAAACAAGGCTCATGGCCTGCAGTAAAGTATCGTTTGTCATCAAATACTGAGTAGTTTGGGAGCTCCGCTTTCTTCGCAACCGCTTCGATCACGCCGCCGCGCAACACCGCCGCTGCGTTGTAGAGCCGCTCGTCTTCACGCCATGGAAGCCCCACAACGACGGCGAGCGTCGGCGACAGCGCTTCGACGTCTCTCGCAAGCGCTTCCACTTCCGACTTACACGAGGCGATGAACGAAGGCCGTAGCAACAAATCTTCCGGCTGATAGGAGCAAATCGAGAGCTCCGGCGTGAGCACGATATCGGATCCGACAGCCGCTGCCGACACCGCAGCTTCAAGAATTTTTTGCCGATTTTTTGCAAGTCCGCCGACTAGCAAGTTAAGTTGTGCAACAACAATTTTCATCTGCACATTGTAAGTAGCCCGCACTGGCCCCGGAGTTCAGCCACGTGCGTGTGGTGATCGGTGGACGCCAGCTTCTAGCGGCCGAACTTTCAACGAAGCTGTAAGCAAACGCGTCGATCGATAAGCTCGCCGGGAACGCATCAAATCTTGCGCGAACACGCCGTTGCGCCAGTTTTTCGGCTCGACCTGCGGTTTGTGGGGCGGGTGAGGCATGAGCCTTCGGGTGAACATAGTCGCGTTTTTCTCAGCGCGCGGCTTGTGTCTAGCGCCCCCCCGACATTGAGCGCAGTGAAGCCCCTACAATTTCGACCATGCGCATTGAAGTTGTAGCGTCTCTCGCCGCCGTCTCACCGTCCGATTGGAATCGACTGGTTGCATCCGCCGACGGTAATGTTTTTCTTAGCTACGAGTATTTACATTCGCTGCACGAGAGTGGTTGCGCAACCGCGCGTACCGGTTGGCAGCCGCACTACCTGCTCGCCTTTGAAGACGATGCACTGGTCGGCGCGATGCCGCTCTACCAAAAGTATCATTCCTACGGCGAATACGTCTTCGACTGGGCTTGGGCGGATGCCTATAAGCGCGCTGGAGGATCGTACTACCCGAAACTCTTGGCCGCGGTGCCGTTCACACCGTGCGCCGGACCGCGTGTTCTCGCCGCGCGCGATGACGTACGCGACGCCCTGATTGCAGCCGCCGTGCGCGAAAGCCAGCAACTGGGGCTTTCGAGCTTGCACGTGCTTCTTCCACACGAAGGCGAACAAAAACGCTGGGTTGCGAATGGGATGCTGGCACGCGAAGGCGTTCAGTTCCACTGGACGAATCTAGGCTATGAATCGTTCGACGCAATGCTTGCGCAGATGTCGCACGACAAACGAAAGCGGATCAAACAAGATCGACGCTACGTGCGTGAAGCCGGGATTCAATGGCGAATCCAAATTGCCCCGGAGATTTCAGAAGCGGACCTTCGCTTTTTTTACCGCTGCTATGAGAACACCTACGCAGCGCACTACTCTACACCCTACCTATCCATCGACTTTTTCCGCCAAATCGTGGCCCAGTGCGGTCCTGCCGTGGTGTTGTTCGTGGGTGAGCGAGACGGCCAGCCCGTCGCGGTATCGCTCTGCATTCAAAGCGGCGCTCGGTTGTATGGCCGCTACTGGGGAAGTACCGAGTCAATTCGTTCGCTTCATTTCGAAGCCTGCTACTACACACCGATCAGCTGGTGTATCGAGCGGGGTATCAAATGTTTCGAAGGCGGTGCGCAAGGCGCACACAAGCTTGCACGCGGCTTGTTGCCAGTCACGACCTATTCATCACACTGCTTTTCTGACCCACGCTTCTCTGATGCCGTCGAGCACTTCTTGCATCGAGAGAAGATCGGAATGATGCACACGATGGAAGAGCTCTCCGAATCATCACCGTTCAAAACTGCGGCTCCAGCCGAACCGATGTGAGCGGCGACTTCGGCCGATACCGCTGTCGAGCGAAGCGATCAGCGCTTTGGTAGCCCCCATCGCATGATTCATTGCTTCTACACCGATCAATTCGTGCTGCCGCTACCGACGGGGCATCGCTTCCCGATGGCAAAGTATCAAATGCTTCGCGAATCGGTGCAAATGTTTGCGCCCTATTCGCTTTTGGAAGCCCCCGCCGCCACTAACGATGAGCTCGCCCTCGCCCACGACCCTGCCTACATTGATCGAATGATCCACGGCGGTCTGAGCACGCAAGAAATACGTGCGATAGGATTTCCTTGGTCTCCGTACATGGCTGAGCGCGCCCGCCGCTCTGCAGGGGCGACCGTGGCGGCGCTCAAATCTGCGCTTACACATTCCGCTGCAATCAATCTAGCGGGCGGCACCCATCACGCGTTTCGCGATCATGGTGAGGGCTTTTGCTGCTTCAACGATGCAGCGGTGGCGGCACGAGTGATTCAGCGCGACCACGGCATTTCACGAGTGTTGATTTGCGATCTCGATGTGCATCAGGGTAACGGCACGGCATCAATTTTTGCGGAAGACAATAGTGTGTTTACCTTTTCGATTCACGGCGAGCGCAACTATCCCGTACGCAAGGAGCGAAGCGATTTGGATATCGAGTTGCCAGACGGTTGCGGCGATGCTAGCTACCTCGACACGCTTTCAGAAGTGCTGCCGTCAATCATTGCGCGCTTCGCGCCGAACGCGATCATCTATCTCGCGGGCGCGGATCCATTTGAAGGCGATCGCTTGGGCCGCCTCAAGCTCACCAAATCCGGCTTGCGGCAGCGCGACGAATTCGTGCTTAAAACGGCCCGAGACCTCGGCATACCCATCGCCGTCACCATGGCGGGCGGCTATGCTCACGATTTAGCCGACATCGTTGATATTCACTTCAACACCGTACGTACCGTATTTGAGGTTTTCGCATGACCACCGACTCCCCCATCATCGTCGCTCCACATCCATCGATTCCGGGTGTGGCCACCTTCACCATGAATCGTCCGAAGGCCTTAAACGCGCTCAATGAATCGATGACGAAAGCGTTTGTGCCCGCGATTCAAGCGGTGGCAAACGACCTCTCGATTCGAGTGCTCATTGTGCAGGGTGAGGGCGAACACTTTATGGCAGGCGGCGACATCAAGGGCTTCAGCGAAACCCTTGCCACCCCAGGTGAAGCTCGAAAGAAGCATTTCCTGGAAATGATTCACTTTTTGCACAGCGGGATCGAGTTGATGCAGCGCATGCCCGTCGTGACCGTTGCAAAAATTCGCGGCGCGTGTGCCGGATTCGGAATGAGCCTAGGCATCGGCTGCGATCTTTCAATCGCGAGCGAAGATGCGTATTTCGCGACGGCGTACAAAGCGATTGGCCTCACGCCGGATGGGGGTCAGTCGTTCTTTTTGCCCCGTTTGGTCGGCGTAAAGAAAGCCATGGAGTTAACGCTTCTGTCCGAGCGCGTGTCAGCGCAAGAAGCGGCTCATCTCGGCTTCGTCAATCGCGTTTTTGCAAACGATCAAATCGATGCAGCGGTGGACAAGATCGCCGCACAAATTGCGCGCAGTGCGCGCGGCTCAATGGCGGGGGCAAAGCGCCTGCTCAACTCATCCATGCAATCAACACTCTCCGCACAGCTGGACGCAGAAGCCGAGAGCTTTTCCTCATGCGCAGCAAAACAGGATTTCGCCGAGGGGATTAGCGCCTTTATCGAAAAGCGACCCGCGAAGTTTGATTAACGCCGCAGGTCGCGATTCAGCGCGAAGAGCTCGGTTGGTTTGCGGAATGGAGCGGCGCGAGCCGGGCTTCAGTTGCTCCGTTTCAATCTATAACTCCACGCTTTTAGGCTAGTTTTTAATGGGGCTAACAGCAAAATCGGTAACGTATTGTTATGCGCGCCAAATTGCGCCTTGCCCTCGTTTAATCAGGGTTATGAAGCGATTGCTTTACGCTGCGTAGTTTGCTGCAGCAGCCCGTTCAACACCCAGCGTGCAGTCGCGAGATTGGTCGCAACCGGTACGTTGTGAACATCGCAAATGCGCAACAACGCTGAGATGTCTGGCTCGTGGGGCTGGGCAGTGAGAACGTCGCGCAGAAAAATTACGGCGTCAACGCGCCCCTCCGCGATCATTGCACCGATTTGGAGATCGCCGCCTTGCGGCCCCGAAAGCAATTGCTGCACGTTAAGCCCCACCTCTGATCGCAGTAACCCGCCAGTGGTGCGCGTTGCGACGAGCTGATGCGGGCTAAGCGCGGAAAGATGCTCCCGCGCGAAACTTACCATCTGCGCTTTGCAGCGGTCGTGGGCAATCAATGCAATCGTGCTCATACGCGAGATTGTAGGAACGTTTGCACCTTCCCTGCCATGGAGAGCGCGGTAATCGCTCACGCTCACGCGCTAGGCGATGGCGTCGATACAACTCGTTTGGGATTCAGTTAGAGTTCAGGCATGCTTACCTTCGAACAACTCCTGCTCTACACCCCGGCTGCGTTGATTGTCATTGCGATCCCCGGCCCTGACATGCTCTTATCGCTCGCACGCGGCCTGACGCAAGGCAAGATCTCGGGAATCGTCCACGCCGTAGGTGTTGGATGCGGGATCATGCTGCACACGCTGCTGGCTGCTTTTGGCGTGAGCCTTTTGCTGCTTGCAAACGAAACGGCGTTTTGGTTCCTCAAGGCCGGTGGTGCAGCCTACCTCGTCTACCTTGGAATCATGCAATGGCGCGAAGGCGCTCCTCGTTTCACGAGCGACGTGGCGAGCCTTTCCTATAGCAGTGTGTTCTGGCGTGGGCTGCTCTCAAATTCACTGAATCCAAAGGTTGCGCTCTTCATGATTGCGTTTGTTCCGCAATTTGTTGCGACGTCGCCCGGGAGCGCTTCGGCGTTCAGTCAGATCATCGCGCTCGGCGCGATCTTCGCAATTCTGACGGTCGCCGCGTATGCACCGCTTGCGATCGCCGCGCATCGGGTGAGCCAGTGGTTGGGCAATCAGCCAAGCTTTTTCAAATACTTCAATCGCAGCGTAGGCGGAGTCTTTGTCGCGTCCGGCGTCGCCCTCCTCGCGCTCGAGCGCAAACATTAGGATCGCGAATGCCGCCTGAGTCGGCGGAGATGAATGCCTTAAGTCACTGGTCTGTATTGAGTTCGCGCGTACTTTGAAATTCGCGAGCCGTGTAATCGAGCGGGTCCACAAACGCTAAGCACTTTGCGAGGAGCTTAAGCGGGGCGCGATTTTGGTCGAACTCTTCAGCGAGCAAGGCCGGATAAATCGCATCGTTTTGGATTGGTATCCCGAGATGCGCCAACTGCGCGCGCAACTGATGACGGCGCCCGGTGCTTGGTTTCAACTGATACAACGCCCAGCCATCGGCGAGTGGTCGAATCATTGAAATTTCGGTTTCTGCGTTTGGCTCGCCATCGACTGTTTGCATCTGCATGAAATGCGCGCCATCTGCCAGACGCGAGCGATAGCAGAACGGTGCCGCAAACGCTGAACGAAAAGGCGCAATCGCTTCATAGACTTTTGTCACTTGACGGTCTCGAAACAGCGATTGATACGCGCTCCGATCACACGCGTGCTTTACAAAAAGCACGAGCCCCGCTGTGTCTCGATCAATACGATGCGCGGGCGTGAGTTCCGCCAACGCGGTTCGTACTCGAAGGCGCGCGAGCAGTGTCTCACGGACATATCTTCCGCTCGGCACGACCGGCATCCCATGGGGCTTATCGGCGACGAGAATCCTCTCATCCTCAAACAGCACACGTTCGCTTTCGGGTGTGGCGGCTTCCGAAACTTGACTGCGGTAGTAACAAAGCCGCGTGCCCGCATGCGCGGCGGTGAGCTCATCGCCGCGTATGGCGCGCGCCTGCGTCGGTTTCGCCTGCTTGTGCGGCGCGATCCACACGTCGCCGCTTGCAAATCGATGCTCCCATTCTGATCGAGGAATACCCGGGAATCGACTCGCAAAATAATCGAGAAGCGTAGGCTGCGACGCGATCAATTCGCGCTTTGCAGGAATGACCACTTCGCTGGGCGCGACACCATCGCGATGGCCGCGCGACTGAACAGCGAGATCGGCATGCAGGGCCTTCGCAAGCTCCCTCATCAATGCTTTGGCGTCAGATCTTCTGCGCTGCTTTCACGCGCGTCCGTGCTCAGAACGACCGCTTCTCGCAACCGTCTTGCGCGCTCGATGCGCCACTGCCCATCCGCGGCGGAATCGTACACATCGGCCTCAGTCGTTGCGGTCTCACGAAGTTCGGTATCAAGCGCGATCCGATTGTCGAAAACGAAGCACTCACCTTTCCATTCACGATTGGCATCGGGCATCCTCGCGAAGTAGTTGAGGATGCCGCCCTCCAGCTCAGCTACCTTGAGTCCGAGTGAGCTCATCCAAGGCGCAACCCGCTCGCAGCGGATGCCGCCCGTGCAGTACATCGCAACCGTCGTGCCCTTCTCGCGCCAGTCGTCCGCGTTCGCCGCGATATAGGCCTCAAAATCGGAAAAATGGCTCACACCTGGATCAACGGCACCTTCGAAGCGGCCCAACCGATACTCAAAGCTGTTGCGGTTATCAATCACGACAACGTTTGATTCGCCAAGCAATTCACGCCAGCGCTCGGGGGCTACTTGCGTGGCGCGATCCGGGATGAACGGCGCATCCGCGCTATGTCCGAATGCAACGATTCTCTTGCCGACATTCAATTTGAATCGGCCATACGGCGGCGTGTCACAACGGCTACGCTTGAATGCGAGATCCGCGAACTCGGCATGCTTTCGCAGGTGCGCCTCAAAGCGGTCTACGGAATTTTTCGCCCCAGCCACGCCGCCATTGATGCCTTCTTGGGCAAGCAGAATGCTTCCAGTGAGGTTCTCTGTCTTCGCTGTATCCGTGATAGCGTGCGCGAGGGTCGAAGGATCTTCAATCCGGGCGAATCGATAGAACGCTGAGTGAACTAATTCCATTCCGCAATTTTCGACGAGTCGGCGGCGACGCGAGGTCAAATTGATCACGCTGGGCGTTCGTAATTGTTTGAGCAAAGAGCGCTGGCGTATACACCCAAGCTCTTGTTAAACCGGGGCTAGCGCACATTTCTTGCGTAAATCACTTTAAATATAAAAAGCCGCTTAGCCCCAATTTTATAGGGGCAAGGTAGAAGTATTTGTATTTTCAGTGACTTTTAGGGAAGTCGATCGGAAACGGCAGCGATTGAAATTCGATGCCCTCATCACGCAGTTTTTGCGCGGTTTCCGGATCGGTGCGCCCGCGAATCCCACGGTGCGGCTTGTCGCCGTAATGCATGGCGCGCGCCTCGTCGGCGAACTTTTCACCCACGTATTCAGTGTTTTCGCGCACCTGCTCCGTGAACGACTGCACAGCGGCGACAAGTTTGCGGTAGTCGTCACTCGCGACAAATTCGCCATTGCTATCGGAGGCTGCAGCAACTTGGAGCTCGTGCTTCGCTATGTCAGACTCGCGTTCGCGGCGGCCTCCGACGCCGCCAAAATTCACGCGAGGCGCATGCAGCTGACGCTCAATACGCTGCGAACCACACACCGGACACTCAACGAGACCGCGATCACGCTGGTTTTCAAAGTCAGCGGGGGATGCAAACCATCCTTCAAAGGGATGCTTGTGTTCGCAGGCGAGGTTGTAGACGATCATGCCCTAATTGTAGAAGCTGCGCGCTCGTGCAGTTTTGCCCACCCGCACACGGCAGGGTCGGCACAGGCTCGCTGCGATGCGGTCAGCGAGCGCGAAGCGCCGATCAAGCTCCAACGCGGTGAGTTGGCTAATAATGAATTTTTCCGTCGCGCCCGATGACGGTAAGCTCCACGAACTGCAGCGCGTTGTGATCGGTTGGCCCGAAGTCGAAGCGGAACCCGTCCAGACTCATCTCGCGCATACCCTCCAGCGCCCGCACAAACGCTTCGCGTGAAACATCGCCTCCGCGACGCAAGGCGTCAACCGCAATACGCGCAGCCAAGAACCCTTCTAAGCTTGTGTAGGAAGGCTCTTCCCCTTTTGCTTTTATGAGCCGCTGATATTCCTGGACCCACGGGTAGCGCTGTGCCCATGGCGAAGGCATCACCTGAGAAATCATCACCCCGCGGCCATCCTCGCCAAGCGCCTTAACCAAAGATTTTGTTCCAACGAAGGATACATTCGCGTAGCGGGTAACGAGGCCACGCGCCTTGGTTTGCTTGATGAACTCAGCACATGATCCATACGTGCTCACCATGATTACCGCTTCGGGCTTGCGCTCAAGCATCACGGCGACCGCGCGCGACACATCGTTGCTATTTCGCTCTACGGTCGCAGTCGCAAATACTTGCATGTTGCGTGACTGGAGCGCACGTGTCACACCCGCGAGCCCAGCTTGCCCATAGGAGTCGTTTTGGTGGAATACAGCGATGCTGCGCACCCCCTCGGCCACGAGCTGCTTAACGAGAAGTTCAGTTTCGTCGAAGTAGCTCGCGCGGACATTAAATACATATCGGTTAAACGGCTCGCGCAGGCCTTGCGCCCCAGTAAACGCGCCAAAAAACGGGATCCTCGCCTCAGTTGCAATGGCGATCGATGGCAAAGACGTAGGCGTACCGACGTAGCCAAAAAACGCGTGGACATCGCCGTCGTTAACGAGTTTTCGCGTGTTTTCGGCAGCGCGGTTTGCCTCGTATCCATCGTCGAGTGTGCGCAGCACAATCCGCTTCCCTTTAACGCCGCCTTCAGCGTTCACCTTATCGAAGAAAATCTGCGCGCCCAGCCGCATTTCTCGGCCAAGCTCGGAGGCTGGCCCCGTAAGCGCGACCGACTGGCCAAACACGATGTCCTGCGCGAGCGTCGCCGCACTTGCAAACGCTAACCCTGAAGACAAACAAACAGTAACCCACTTCCGCCACAACATCTCAAACCACCCGATCATCACTATAAAAAAAACGACACTCGCTGCTCGTCAGCGTCTAGCAAACTTGCTCTTGTGTCAGATTACGATTGCATTCGCTTCAACGCGCACCGATCTCGGACACGAAGTCGCTCGCGCCGCAGAGCACCTAAACTGCGCGTAGGCATGCCTTTGCGCGCCTGTCCCCGCTAGTAGCGCACTTTGCCATCGCGCCCCAAAACAGTAAGTTCAACGAACTTGGAGGCGTTGTGGTTTTCCGGGCTAAATGAAATGTTTAACCCACCCACATCGTAGTTTCGCATCGACTCCAGAGCCTTGACGAGCGCTTCGCGAGATGCGTCGCCGCCTCGTTTGAGCGCTTCCACCATAATTTTCGCGGCAACAAAGCCTTCCAGGCTCGTGTACGAAGGCTCCACTTTCGCCGCTTCGATTGCAGTCAAGTATTCCCGGACAATGGCGTATTTCTTCGCCGTTGGCGGAGGCATGACTTGCGATATAAGCACTCCATCTGCCGCTGGCCCTAAGGCCTTCGCCAGCGCATGGGTGCCAACGAATGAGACGTTCACGAACTGCGTCGCGATACCGCGCGCTTTCGCCTGCTTTATGAATTCAGCACATGAACTGTAGGCGCTGATCATCACAATCACCTCAGGTTTTACGGCAAACATCGCGTCAACGGCAGCTTTCACATCGATTGAGTTGCGCTCAACTGTGCCCCTGGCAAATACTTTCAGGTCACGCTTAAGCAGTGCCCGTTCGACGCCCGCTAGGCCGGCTTGCCCATACGAATCGTTCTGATAGAACACGGCAATTTTCGTTGCGCCACTCTGAGTCATCTGGCGAACAATCGCCTCTGTCTCATCAAAATAGCTTGCTCGTACGTTAAAAACATAACGATTGAATGGATCGCGTAGGGCTTGCGCCCCGGTGAAAGCGCCAAAAAACGGGATGCGGGCCTCGGTGGCGATCTTGAGCGAGGGCAACGATGTCGGCGTACCTACGTAGCCAAAAAACGCGTGAATGTCGCCGTCCGCCACCATTTTTTGCGTATTGGCTGCCGCACGATCCGCTTCATAGCCGTCATCCATCGTACGCAGAACGACTCTTTTCCCGCGCACGCCGCCGTCGGCGTTCACGCGCTCAAAGTAGAGGGATGCGCCCAATCGCATCTCTTTACCTAACTCTTGCGCAGGCCCCGAGATTGCAGCCGATTGACCCAGCACGATCTCCTGAGCGCTGACGGCGAGCGACAAAACGCTAAAGAGCGTCGGGGTCACCCATAGGCCGAAGTGTCGTAGGAGCGATCGCATGAGTTACCTTAAATGTGAGTTAGTGCCTAGGCGTGCAAGTCGCATGCCGACGGCATGAAGCCTGTCAAAAGTGATAGGTATCGTCGCGAAAAAGAGTTGATTGGGGAGCAAAACGCCCGCGAACCCGGTGCCAATGCAACCTGAAGTCGTCAAGGCAAGAAAAAAGCACCCAAATGAGACCCGAAGAATCTCACGAAACGACGTAAAACGTCGACGCTCAGTGGCAAAAATCGTCAGCCACTGAGTCACTGGCAGCTCGCCATCGCCCCGAGCTTTCAATGGGTCTATTTGCGAGGCGCGGCAAAAGCGTACTGGTCGTGCGCCTCCCAAAGCCAAGGCGACGGCCAGGCCTCAGTGTCGCGTCGCATTAAACCTGAGGGCCTACACCGGTCCTAGCTCAGAATGCGAAGCTCGGCCTCAGAAAGCACCAGCTCCAGCGGCGTGCCTGCAACGTAGCGCGCCTTGGCCCTCGGGAGGTACACAAATACCGCTTGACCGCCGATATCAGCAACGAGCTCGATCCCCTTGCCTACAAACGCTGATTTCGTGATCGTCGCGATGATCCGTGGCCGAACGTCGGTGCCGGTGGGTAGCTCGAACGAGTCTGGCCTAATCCCGAGTTTTGCTGCGCCGAGCGGGGCTGGCCCGTTGACGCTTAAGGTAGTAGCGCCAAGCTGTACTTTGCAAGAGGTCGCATCCGAGGCAACGACCGTAACGTCGAGGACGTTTGCCTCCGACAGAAAGTCCGCCACGAATGCAGTTCGCGGCTCGAAGAAAAGCTGGCTTGGGCTACCTGCCTCAGCGATAAGCCCTTTGTCCATCACGATGATGTGATCCGACACCGCCATCGCCTCCTCGCGGTCATGGGTCACGTAGACGCACGTGATTGCGAGGCGTTGTTGTAGCTCACGAATTTCCTCGCGAACGTGGCGACGCAGCTTGGTATCAAGATTGGAGAGCGGCTCATCGAAGAGCAACACTGCGGGCTCAAGCACAAGTGCGCGCGCAATTGCAACACGTTGTTGCTGCCCACCAGAAAGCTCAGACGGTAGGCGCTTCTCGTAACCATCCAGGCCGATTAGCTTCAACGCATCGGCGACCTTCGCGGCAGCCTGCGGTTTCGCCATGCCTTGCACCATGGGGCCATAGCCCACATTTTCTTCAACGCTCAAGTGCGGGAAAAGGGCGTAGCTCTGGAACACGAGCGATACGTTTCTCTGCGATGCCGACTCAGCGGTCACATCTCGGCCGCCGAGGAGGATTTGCCCTTTTGTAGGAAGCTCCAGGCCCGCCACCATGCGAAGCGTCGTGGTCTTGCCGCAGCCAGAGGGGCCGAGCAATGTGACCAGTTCGCCGTCTTCTATACGAAAGGAGACGCCCTTCACTGCTGGCTCGCCGGTCCCGTAATCCTTCACCACATTGATAAATTCCAATGTGCCCTTCTTCGTATCTTTCATCATGTCTTCTCTCTAAGAATTCGTAGGTGTGGGATTGCTAGCCCACCGCAGCAACCGCCGTGACCCCTTGCGCTTGCGTCGTGCGTCGCCCGAGCTTTCGTGTGCCGACAAGCCATTGCACGAACACGATTGCGACGACCATAATGAGAATGAGCACCGCGCTGTAGGCAATGGCTACACCGTAATCGCCGTTACCGACCCGTCCGAGGATGTAAGTGGTGGCGAGTTCGGTATCGCCAGAGACCAAAAAGATGATCGCGCTCACCGTCGTCATCGACCGCACAAAGCCATAGATCAACGCCCCGATTACCGCAGGCTTCAGCAGCGGCAACAGCACACGACGGAAGGTTGTCGCACCTTTTGCGCCGAGCGTCGTGCTTGCCTCGTCAAGGGACTTGTCCAGTTGCGAAAAAGCCGCGATACCGCCACGAACACCGACCGGCAGGTTTCTGAACACGAAACAAAGCACGATGATGAGCCCGGTTCCGGTGATCTCAATCGGTGGCACATTGAACGCGAAGATGTAGGCAACGCCAATCACAGTTCCCGGTATCGCGAAGGAAAGCAGCGTCAGGAACTCGAACACGCGCTGCCCCTTAAACGTCGTTCGCGCGATCAGATACGCGGAGAGAATCCCAATGGTCGCGGTGAGCGGTGCAGCAACTAGCGCAAACTGAACCGTGTTGAAGAGCGAATGCCATGCAGCGCCTGTGAATTGCAGCCCATTGACTGTTTGCTCAATCGAGAAGCCCTTCGCGAAATGCTCAAGCGTCGGGGTGTAGTCGCGCCCCCATGTCTTCACAAACGCGCCGACGATGCTGATGCCGTAGAGCACAACGGTTAGCGCAAGCCAAGGAAGCCCCACGATATAAGCGGTACGCCGCACCCCGTCGGGTAGCGGGCTTGGCAAACCGGTGTCGCCCTTGCCTGACACAGTAACAAAGCTTTTCTTCGCTGTGGCTCTCCTCTGGAGCCAAAACGCCATCAATGCGAACGACAACAAGATGAGCGAGTAAACCGCCGCTTTGCCTTGATCAAGCTGCGCGCCAACAATTGCAAAATAAATTTCGGTCGACATCACGCCAAATCCGCCGCCCAACAAGATGGGATTTCCAAAGTCTGCGATGGATTCAATGAAGCCGACTAAAAACGCATTAGCAAGCCCGGGCGCCATCAACGGCAGTGTCACATGCCGAAACGTTTGCCACCGACTTGCGTGCAATGACTGGCTCGCCTCTTCAAGCTGCGGACTAACGCCTTCAACCACCCCGATTAACACGAGAAACGCGACCGGCGTGAATGCGAAGAGCTGTGCAAGTAAGACGCCTGGCAAGCCATAGATCCAGCGCGTCGGCGGAATATCGAACGCCCAGTAGAGGAAATCGTTGACCGCGCCCGACCGCCCAAACAACAGAATTAACGCAAGCCCCACTACGAATGGCGGCGTGATGATCGGCAGAACCGTCAGCAAACGTAGCGCTTTCTTCGCGCGGAAGTTTGAGCGCGTTACCAACAACGCGAGCAGTAGCCCTAAGAATGTCGTCCCTGCCGCGCAGAGTAGAGCTAGCCAAAGCGTATTCCACGCCACCCCACATCCGCTGCCGCCCCACAGGCAACTCCAAGAAAGCGCCCAGAGCTTCGGCTGCGCAAACCGTGTCCAGAGCGCGCCTAGCGAAAGATTGCGGTCTGCATCGACAAAGCCTTCATACAAAACACGCACCACCGGAAAAAACACAAACATCGCGACGAGTGAGGTGACCATCAAGAGTGCGCACGATACAAATCGATCACCCCGGAAGTAACCCATGCTCGCGATGCCATCGGCGCAAATCATTAAAAAGCCGAAGGTCACCAGCAGCGCACCTGCGCCCATGCCGAACTGCCCGCCCGAAATTTCTGGCATCGTCGCCGTGAGGAAGGCGAAGTTGTATCCAAGCGGACCAATCGCAAAGCCTTGCGCGAGTACGTAGAGCGCGCCCACAGCCCCGAGGAAAACAACCATACGCGCCCACGTGCGCACCGCACCTTCCTCAGCCGTTGCTGCGTTTACAGGCTTGGCGAGTACGCCGGCTGCACTCAGTAGCAATACCGGCAAAAGAATGAGCCAGCTCTTACCGTGTTTGGCAACTTGAAGCAGCGCAGATGCCTGATCTTTGCCGCTGAAACTTGCGAGCCACTTGAACTCGAAAAACGATCCCTGGAGCGCGTACCACGGTACGAGCGTGAGTCCCGCCGCGATTAAAAGCAGCGCGACGATTCGATAGCCTGACATGCCTGATCCCCCGTATTTGTCTGCCAACAGTGCACGCTCCATACGTCTCACCGCCGTGTTTCGTAGGGCAATATAGCGCGAGTTAGCGACGGGTAGTCGGCTTTTCGGAACCAGCAGGCGTGCCGTGCCGACAGTGCTCGGGAAATTACACCAGCACTAATGAGCCGGCACGAAGAAGTTTTTACTTTTCCCGTTTGTGGTCAGCTTGTCGAAGAACAAGCGAACATCAAACTTAATCGTTGTGCCTTAATTAGGCTTCAACACATCAATCGCGCTCACGATCTCAGCGTCAGTTCGCACGCCACGTTTTGCGTTCGCGGTAATTGCGCTCATCGCGACCGGGTCGCTCAGGGCAGCGTTCGGGGTCAACAGCCGACGCAGAATCATTACTCCGTCGCTCATCGCAAGCGTTTGGCCATCGCCATCAACATCCAAGAGACTCAGCGTCGTCGCAAGGTGGGCTTCAATTTGCGTTGCGTTCCGAATGTCAGTCCCGATTCCCACGGCGCTGTTCACTAACGGGAGCCCACGATACCCAAGCAAATAGCGAAGCAAAAGCACTCCGTCAGTGGCGGGATCGTAGATCGTGGCTGGATCGCTGTTGTCAATGTTGAGCACACGAGCGCTTGCACCCGCGGCTTCAGTCAACACCACCGATGTGGCGGTGTAGCTCACACTCAGCGTTCTTGCAGCCGGCATGCCGATCACCACCACGTTGGCAAAAGTTCCGTTGCGCGTGCCAACACTGGGCACACCAGCGCCCATGTTGGCCGACATGAGCGTGAAACTTTTCCCGCTATTTAGTCGACAGCCTCCGCTCACATTCACAACAAGTGTCCCGGCCAGCGCGAGATTGGTTCTTGCGTTCAATCGATCATGTTCGCAATTACTACCGGTAATCCGCATCTTCAGGACACCGTTTGCGCTTTGTGTGAAGTTGGCGGGGCTTCGCTCAGCGGTCGCGCCGATGACCAGCGGAAAACTCGCGGAGCGAAGCTCAAGCGTTGCGCGATTTGTCCAACTACCCAGCCCTAAGCCCGTTGGATGACTGATCCTCAGTGTTCCATCCGTCACTTCACTCGCGTTCCCACTGAAGGTGTTGTCACCGCCAAGTTCGAGCGCGCCCAGACCGTTTTTGACGAGACTGTAGCTTCCTGCGTCGCCGCCGGTCCCACCGGAGCCGCTCTGATCCGCGATCGCATCCAAAATGGTCTGCGTAAGCTGCGCGGCCGGCGCAAAGGTGATGGCACCGTTGCCCTGCAAAAGAACCCCCCTCCGAGGGCAGAGCCGCTTCCGCCGAAGTTAAACCCGATGCCGGAACCGCCGGCCTGCACGACATTGCCTTCGACCGTGAAAGTACCGGCGATAGCCAGTGTGCCTCCGTTCATCACAAAGACGCCGCCGCCCATGCCCGCGCCGCCGCCGCCGGGTCCACCGCCGCCAGCGCCACCGCCAAACCCGCTCGGACCGACGCCGCCACCGCCTCCAGACGACCCGCCACCTCCACCGAAACCACCCCGACGCGCAAAGCCAATACCCAGCCCTCCGCCGCCACCGCCGCCGCCGCCGAAACCGCCGTCACCTCCGCCGCCGCCGCCACCTCCACCGAAGCCACCAAACCCACCGATGGTTCCGAGACCGGCAGAGCCGCCGATGCCGCCACCACCACCGCCGCCGCCAGCAACGTTGCTGGTGCCGCCGCTGCCGCCTCCGCCGCCGTTACTCCCTCCGACGCCGCCGCTCATGAAGCCGCTGCCTGTGCCGCCACTAAACAAACCAAGCGCGATACCGGTTGCCCCGCTGCCACCGAAAGCACCGCCGTTTGCTCCGCGCCCAAAGCCGCCGCCACCGCCGCCCACGGTACCGCCGCCCTGACCGGAGGCTCCGCCGTTACCGCCCATGCCGCCACCGCGACCCATCGAGCTTGCGCCAGATACCGCATTCCCTCCGTTGCCGCCCTGAGCGGAGTTACCCAGCAACAAAACATTGCGCACCGTAACAGTGGCAGCGGACGCTACGAATAACGCGCCGCCGAACCCAGCGCCGCCTCCGCCGCCCGCGCCACTATTCCCGCCGCTGCCACCGAGCGCCCTAGCCGCACTAATGGTTAGATCATTAATTTCCACCGTGCCGCTTTGAACAAACAACCCGCGGTAGAGATTGCTGCCGTTAAGCGTTCGACTACTCCCGTTGAAGGTGATGCTTCGCTGGACGATCGGCAAATCGGCGCTGAGAGCGATGTTTGCAGTGAAGGTAATACTGTCACCGTCCTGCGCCCCAGGCGTTCGCGGATTGTTGTTGTTATCGACGGACCGGGGATCTAGCGCCGCCGAAAGCTCCGCCTCAGTGCTCACGTTGAAGTTGGCAGCGAATGACGTAAGTGGTGAAAACGCGAAGAAATAGGCCAACGCAACTTGCGCCAACTTGAGAACACCGCGCTCGGAGTGGGGCAACGTTTTCCGCGGGATCGGGGCAAGTTCGACGTGGCTGGCGATGGTGGGAACAGACATGGAAAACTTCAAATATGGCGCGTGAAGTGGATTGTCCGAGGGCGCGCGGAAGGGGTCAAGCAGAACAAGTTGAACGCATGTAGGGCGCGACGCCGAGCCAAGCCATTTGGCAACGCGGGCTGAACTCCGCTCGCACGTTGTAGTTCTGTAGGTCAAGCAGGTTGCACGAACAAGTTTTCTCAAGCTCTACTTATTGCATCTTCGCGTATAGACTTTATTAGGCATAGACAAGGCAGCGTTTTTCTCTATTCTTGTTATTCATTGGAATCGACTCTAGCTCCCGTTAGATATTGGTTTTACGAGTTTTTAGTTTGTCGCTCATGACTAAGCTTTCAGAGCGAGTTTCTCGATTTCATTGCGCCGTTGTTGCATGTAGTTTTCATACAAGCAAAAATCAAAATATCGTAGTTTTTTTGACTGATTGTGAGCTTCAAAAGAGTGAATCCAATCAGGTGTCCATGACCCAAATTCACCCCATCGTCGCGAAAGTCGCGGCCGATCTTGCGGCGCGCAGCGCTGATTCGCGCGCGGCATATCTCAAACGTCTCCACCTGCAGCGAGATGCACGGCGCGAGCGATTGCGGCATCGTCTTGCGGCGACCAATCTCGCACACGGTTACGCATCGCTGCCGAATGGCGACAAGTTACGCGTCGTCTCGGAGCCAGTGCCGATGCTCGCGATTGTGTCGGCGTACAACGATGTGCTCTCCGCGCATCAGCCGCTTGAAAATTATCCGCAGATCATTCGCGAAGAAACGCGCAAATTCGCCGCCGTGGCGCAATTCGCAGGCGGCGTTCCAGCGATGTGTGACGGCGTGACGCAGGGGCAGCCGGGGATGGAGCTTTCCCTCTTCTCGCGCGACGTGATTGCGATGTCAACGGCCGTAGCGCTATCGCATGATTTGTACGACGGCGTGTTTTTGCTCGGCGTGTGCGACAAGATCGTGCCAGGGCTCTTGCTCGGCGCGCTTTCGTTTGGACATCTGCCGGCGGTGTTCATTCCTGCCGGGCCGATGCCGACGGGGCTTTCGAACACCGATAAATCGAAAGTGCGTAAAGCGGTCGCCGCTGGCAAAGCGGGGCAAGAAGAATTATTGAAATCGGAAATGGCCGCGTACCACACGAGCGGCACTTGCACGTTTTACGGCACGGCGAACAGCAATCAAATGTTGCTGGAAGCGATGGGGCTGATGGTGCCCGGCGCGGCATTCGTGCAACCGAACGATCCGCGCCGCGAACTGCTGACGCGCGCGGCGTGCAAGGCGCTCGCGGAACAGGCGCGCAAGAAAGCAAATGATCGTCGCGGCATCGGCGAATGGATCGATGAAAAGGTGATCGTGAATGCGATTGTGACTTTGCTAGCGACGGGCGGCTCGACGAATCACACAATGCACTGGGTGGCGATCGCGCGCGCTGCGGGGTGGCAACTCACGTGGGATGACATTGATCAGCTCTCGCGTGCAACGCCGCTCTTGACACGACTTTATCCCAATGGCGAAGCCGATGTGAATGACTTTGATCGCGTCGGTGGCACTTCTTTTTTGATCCGCGAATTGCTCGATGCTGGGCGACTGTTCGACGATGTCGACACGGTCGTAGGGCACGGACTTCGCGCTTACACGCAACGCGTCGCGCCGTCGGTAGGCGCGGACAGAGCGCCGCTCAGTTTCGAACCAGCGTTCGCAAAATCGGGCGACGACACAGTCTTGCGCAGCGCGGAGAATCCATTTAGCCACGAAGGCGGCATCAACGTGCTCAAAGGCAATCTCGGTCAAGCGGTTGTAAAGGTCTCCGCGGTCGCCAAAGAACATCGCGTCGTGCGTGCCCCCGCAGTCGTGTTCAACGAACAAAACGATGTGCTCACCGCGTTCAATGCGGGTGAGTTGAACCGCGATTGCGTCATCGTTGTGCGCTTCCAAGGTCCGAAGTCACGCGGCATGCCAGAGCTGCACAAACTCACGCCCGCGCTTTCGTTGCTACTTGATCGCGGGTACAAAGTCGCACTTGTGACCGACGGCCGCATGTCGGGCGCCTCAGGCAAAGTACCGGCTGCGATTCACGTCACGCCTGAGGCGAGTGATGGCGGCCTGCTCGCGAAGTTACGCGACGGCGATATGATCGAATTCGACTGCGAGGGGCGAGTGTTGCGCGCGCTCGTGGATGATGCAGAACTTCGCGCACGTTCTGCCGAGCGTTACGAGCTTGAACATGAAGGCTGGGGACGTGAAATGTTCGGTAACTTCCGCGAGCGCGTGGGGACCGCGAATACGGGAGCGACCGTGCTATTCGGTTGACCAGAACGCTATGGCTGTCGTCCCCGCGAAGGCGGGGACCCAGACCGGGAAGTTCGGCATTAAAACCAATTTTGCGTGAGGAACGCGTTCGGGGGCTGGGTCCCCGCCTTCGCGGGGATGACGGATAAATGCAAACGTTCAGCGCACAAACTCTTCAACGAAAACACGCAACATGACCGACTCCAATTTCACTGAAACTCTCCGCAAACTCCGCTACGTCCCTGTCATCGAACTAGACGACGTTGCCAACGCTGTTCCACTCGCTGAAGCGCTTGTGGCGGGCGGCGTCGGCGCGATCGAAGTAACGCTGAGAACCGATGCAGGTCTTCACGGGATCGCCCAGATAGCTAGGGCACAGGTACCTATTTTGTGTGGAGCCGGAACAGTAATTAATGCAAAGCAAGCCCAAGACGTTTTTGGCGCTGGAGCGCAATTCGCGGTATCCCCGGGATACACCGCTGCGCTTGGCCAAAAGTGCCGTGAACTACGTCTACCGCTCGTCCCAGGCGCGGTCACGCCGAGCGAGGTGATGAAGTTGCTTGACGAGGGCTACGAAGCCTTAAAGTTCTTCCCGGCAAACACCTACGGCGGCGTGGGTTGGCTAAAGGCGATTCGCGGCCCATTGCCGCAAGCCCAATTCATGGCGACCGGCGGCATCAAAGACGAGGACATGCCAAGCTACTGGGAACAGCCCAATTTGCTGGCGGTTGGATCGAGTTCGGTTGCGAGCGCCGAACTGATTCGTGCTCGCGCATGGAACGAGATCACGGCACGCGCAAAAGCGGTGATGGCACGCGCTGCCTAACGCAAGCGCTTTTTATTTCACACGAGCTACTGACTTCACGCAGAAACACGCGGCATTGATAGGCGACCGCCAAGTGTTCGAGTAATCGCGTTGCACTAGGCTTTCCCTCTACCGAACATATCCCTTGGATAATCTGGAATAATCAAAAGTATCTTTTGAGGAGTGCACCATGCCCAAGTTGAACGTCAACGGGAAGTTACTTGACTATCAGGCGGACGAGGGCACGCCGCTCTTGTGGGTGCTGCGCGAGCAGCTCGGTCTCACCGGCACCAAATACGGCTGTGGCATTGCGCAGTGCGGTGCGTGCACCGTGCACATCGATGGCGTTGCCGTGCGCTCGTGCGTCATGCCTGCTGCGGCAATGAAGGCCACGCAGAAGATCACAACGATTGAAGGCCTCACGCCGAATGGCACCCATCCGATCCAGAAAGCATGGCAGGCGCTCGACGTGCCGCAATGCGGTTTCTGCCAGTCGGGCATGATCATGGCGGCTACAGCACTCGTCAAGGAAAAACCGAACCCGACCGACAAGGACATCGATGACGCGATGACCAATATCTGTCGCTGTGGCACTTACAACCGTGTCCGCGCTGCGATTCACGTGGCCGCGAAGGAAATGGCCGCTACCAAAACTGGCGCGAAGCCGAAGAAAGTCTCCGAACTCGGCAAATCTGTTCTCGATATTCAACACATTGATGGGAGTCAGGCATGAGCACGACGTCCAACCCCAGCAAACGTGACCGCACCAACACTGACACCGCCGTCGCGAAGCCTTCACGCCGCACTTTCCTGAAAGGCAGTGCCGCAACTACAGCGGGCCTGGTCGTCGGTTTTCACGTCCCCTTTTTCAACAAACAGGCGATGGCGCAAGGCATTGCCGCTGCACCCATCTCTCCCGAAGTGAACGCGTGGGTCGTCGTACAGCCGAACGACAAGGTCATCATTCGCATTGCGCGTTCGGAAATGGGTCAAGGCAGCCTGACCGGCCTCGCGCAGATGGTCGCGGAAGAGCTTGAGTGCGACTGGGCAAAGGTCAGCACCGAGTACCCAACGCCAGGACAAAACCTCGCGCGGCAACGTGTATGGGGTGACTTCTCCACTGGCGGCAGCCGTGGCATTCGCGGCTCACAGGACAACGTGCGCAAGGGCGGCGCGACCGCGCGCATGATGTTGGTGCAGGCGGCGGCCGACGAATGGAAAGTACCGGTCAGCGAATGTTCGGCGAGCAAAAGCGTCATCACGCACGGTCCGACGAAACGCACCACCACTTACGGCAAAGTCGCCAACGCGGCGGCCAAACTCACGCCACCGACTGACATTAAGTTCAAGGATCCGAAAGACTGGACGCTAATCGGCAAGCGTTTGGCGCGGCTCGACACCGTAGAAAAAACGACCGGCAAGCAGATCTACGGCATGGATCTCAAGCTGCCAGGCATGCTCAATGCGGCGGTAAAGGATGCGCCGGTATTCGGCAGCAAGGTCAAAAGTGTCGACGACACAGCCGTATTGAAGCGGCCTGGCGTGAAGAAAGTATTGCGGGTCGGCGATACGGCAGTTGCAGTCGTGGCTGACACCTGGTGGCGCGCGAAAACAGCGCTTGATGCACTCAAGATTGAATGGGAAGACGGACCGAACGCTAAAGCTTCGAGCGCCAGTTTCGCCGAAGTCCTCAAAGCCGGACTCGACGCAAAAGATGCGGTGGTCGGCCATAGCGTTGGCGACGCACGAGCGGCCATCGCTGCATCCCCGCGCAAGATTGAAGCGGTGTATTCCTACCCGCATCAAAACCATGTGTGCATGGAGACGATGAACGCGACGGTGAAGTGGACGCCAGAGAGATGCGAAGTCTGGGTGCCAACGCAAAACGGCGAAGCTGCCCTCGCCGCAACGGCCGAGGCCGCAGGCTTGCCGCCGGCTAAATGCGAGGTTTACAAGATCCATCTCGGTGGCGGCTTTGGTCGTCGCGGTGCGACTGACTTCATTCGTCAGGCCGTTGCTATCGCCAAACAGATGCCAGGCACGCCGGTCAAGATGATCTGGTCGCGCGAAGAAGATATGGCGCAGGGCCGCTTTCATCCAGTCACGCAATGCAAGATGGTGGCAGGCCTCGATGACAAGGGCGAGATCACTGGCCTCAGTATGCGCATTTCAGGGCAATCGATCCTAGCTTACGTGGCTCCGCAGAATATTCGTGACGGGCGGGATCCCGTCGTGTTTCAGGGGCTCAATGCGCCAGGGCCTGAAGCGTCGATTGGCTATACCTTCCCGACCTTTCTTGTCGATCACGCGATGCGTAATCCGCACGTGCCTGCGGGCTTCTGGCGCGGTGTGAACCTGAATCAGAACGCAATCTATCTAGAGAGCTTTCTCGATGAAATCGCACATGCGACCAATCAAGACCCGCTTGCGCTGCGTCGCAAGCTGATGAGCAAACACCCGAAGCACCTGGCCGTGCTCAACGCTGTCGCCGAGAAAGTCGGCTACGACAAGCCTGCCCCTGCTGGCGTGTTCCGCGGGCTTGCGCAGACCATGGGCTTTGGTTCTTATGTTGCAGCCTGCGCCGAAGTTTCGGTGAGTAAGGAAGGCGGACTGAAAATTCACCGCATCGTGGCGGCCACCGACTGTGGCAACGCGGTCAATCCGCAGCAGATCGAGGCGCAGGTTGAAGGCTCGTTCGTCTACGGACTGGGCGCCGCGCTTTATCAGGAGTGCACAGTCAAGGATGGTCGCATCGAGCAAACCAACTTCGCGGACTACCCCTCGCTCAAGCTCGCCGAAATGCCCAAGGTCGAAACGGTCATTCTTGCATGGGGCGGCTTCTGGGGTGGCGTGGGTGAACCGACGATCGCGGTCGCTGCACCTGCGGTGCTCAACGCAATCTTCGCGGCAACCGGCAAGCGCATTCGGGACTTGCCGCTGAAGAACCATAGTTTGAAAGCGTAGGCCTAGTGTAGTGTTGCGGAATTGATGCGACTAATAAAAACGATGGATTTTTCGTCGAATCTAGGCGCAAAGCACAGCAATAGCGGGCTATTGCGAGCATTTGCAACGACGAGTCGGCGGAAAAGACACGTTTTTATGTCGCATCAAGAATGCAACACTACACTGGTGCGCCCGCCAGTGATCGTATTTGCGTTGCTGGCGAGCGTGGTTAACTCGATGCTTGCCACGACTGTAGCTGCGCAAACAACTACGTATACCGTGGTTGAAGACGGCATCCCAGTGGCGCTCACCACGCAGCCGGGTGACGCAACACGCGGTCGCGACATCGTAACCAACCGACAAGTCGGAATGTGCCAGTTGTGTCACCAAGTACCAGCGAGCAATGACCGGTTTCAGGGTGACATAGCAACCAACCTCGCAGGTGCGGGTGCACGCTGGACAGTGCCACAACTTCGCCTGCGTATCGTCGATTCAAGGCGCGTAAATGCCGAGTCCGTGATGCCCGCCTACTTCAAGACGCAGAGCCTCTCGCGCGTGGGCGCGAACTGGCGTGACAAACCGATCCTCAACGCGCAACAGGTCGAAGACGTCGTGGCCTGGCTGGCGACTCTGAAATGAAGCGCCGTAGCTTTCTCGCCAGCAGCGCTGGCCTGGTCGCCAGCGTGATCGTGCGCCCGGTCGCCGCAATCGAACAAAGTACAGTGCTCACCGCGCTAGTAAAGGAATACGCGGCAGGCGCTGTTGTGCGTGAAGGACGCGTTAAGTTCGACATCGCTCGACTCGTCGACAACGGTAACAGCGTGCCTGTTGAAGTGACCGTCGACAGCCCGATGACACCGCAGCAGCATGTCGTCGGGATCACGCTGTTTAATGAAAAAAACCCGCAGAATGATGTGGCGCAATTCTCGCTGTCACATCTGTCCGGTCGGGCCCGGGTAGCGACGCGAATCCGCCTCGCGACGACGCAACAGCTAGTAGCGGTCGCCAAAATGAATGACGGCAGTTGCTGGACACACACTGTTGAAGTGCTGGTGACCGTCTCCTCCTGTATTGAGGAATAGCACGATGGCCCGCACCCTCATCACCGTTCCGCGCACCGCCAGACGCGATGAGATCATCGAGATCCGCGCGCTCGTCCAGCACTCAATGGAGACCGGCTACCGTCGTTCGAGCGAGGGTGATTTGCTTCCACGCGATCTGATTCGTCGGTTCACCTGCCGCTTCGTACCCCGCGTAGCAGCCAACTCAAGTGCCACGAGCACCGCTGGCGATCTGATCTTCGCCGCAACCTTTCATGCTGCCATCGCCGCCAACCCCTACCTATCGTTCAACCTGCGGGCAACCACGAGTGGCACACTCGTCTTCTCGTGGGAAGGTGACAACGGGCTGGCGCAGACCGAAACGGTCAGCCTGCTGGTTGCCTAGGGCGTGTTAATACGCCCTAGCTTGCGAGCCTTACCCGCGCTATTGTTTAGTCTGGCGCTGTCTGCAGCAGCGATCGCAACTGACGCCCGCAAATCCGGCTTCGAATTCATGCAGCCGTCTACGCAGGCGTTGCAAAAAGACGATACACAAAACCCGGCGATGTTGTGGGTGAAAGCTGGGGAAGCACTATGGAACAAACCAGAAGGCGCAGCCGCGAAATCCTGCGCGAGCTGCCACGGTGAAATCGGCCGCATGAAGTCGGTGGCGACGCGTTACCCCGCGTACTCGTCGACTCAGGCGAAAGTCATTAACCTGAGCCAACAGGTAAACCTTTGCCGTGTCACGCAACAGCAAGTATCTCAATGGCCAGCGGAGCACGAATCGCTGCTCGGCCTTGAAGCCGCAATCGCAAAAGAGTCTCGCGGTTTACCCATCTCACCGCCGACACAATCGCAACTTGCCGATGCGCAAACGCGCGGCGAAGCCCTCTTCAACCAACGTATCGGACAAGTCGATCTGAGCTGTCGTGACTGTCACGAAACACTTGCCGGAAGAAAGCTCGGTGGTAATGTAATACCTCAGGGTCACGCCACGGGCTACCCGATCTATCGCCTCGAATGGCAAAGCGTCGGTAGCCTGCAACGACGGCTGCGCGGCTGCATGACGGCGGTACGAGCAGAGCCCTACGCGCACGGCGCGAGTGAGCTGATTGATCTGGAGGCCTATCTCGCGAAACGGGCAGCAGGCATGAAACTAGAGACACCTGGCGTACGCCCGTAATTACAACCTGTGGGAGAGCGAGCCATTGGCTTCGGGCGATGGACAACGTCGTGCACTTTCCCACCGGGCAGCGCGCTACCGCAAACTATCGCGATCCGCCTGACTGACCGCTCTCTACTCCGCACCTGCTACAAGCGGCCCACCTCTGTGCGGTTCGCTTTCTTTCGAAGGTAGCGGGCAGACCCAAAGCCGCCCGACGCGTTTTGGTTCGCGCCCCAAGAGCTCGGGTAACAAGTTAATCTCTGGTCGGTTATCCCGACGCATGAGTTGCACGTGCGCCCATGAGAGCGGAGTGACGTGAAGTAGATCGCACACATGCGAGGCAGCGCGAACCATCCAAGCTGGGATCGAGATGCGAATGGGATTCGGCAGTGACTCGTCGCGGAGCGCTTGCAAGTAAACCGCCATCGTGCGCTCATCCCGGCCACCGACGTCGACTTCACGATAGCGCGGCTCATTCTTTATTTCAGCAAGGCGCGCGAGCGCTTCACCCAAATCCTCGACAGCGAGCGGCGCGAGCATCCCGCGCGCGCACGATGGAACAAACTGCACACGAGCGTTAGCAACTCGGCGAATCCAGCGCGAACCGAAGCCGTCTGACGCATCCAAAATCGAAGGTCGCACGATCGAGTAGTCCGCGCCCGTCTCAGCGATCGCGATTTCACCCGCCAGCTTCGACCGAATAAATTCGCTCGTAGCCCTATCGCTCAAACCAAGCGCGCTCACATGAATGAAGCGCTTCCCGTAAACCGCACAGGCCTTGGCAATCCGATAAGGCGCCCAGTGATGAACATCGGCGTAACTTTCCCGCAGACGGGGGCGCAATATGCCGACGCAGTTGATCACTGCATCGTAGGGCTTGACGATATCGCACCAATCGATGCAACGCTCGACTTTGTGGAAGCAGACCGCTTGAAAGCTAGCGCCCGGCAACGCCGTGGCTGGTAAAGGTCGCGCTTTTCTAGTGCCAATAGTTACTTCGTGACCACGCTCCGATAGCGCGCGCACCGCATAGCGCCCGATGAAACCGCGTCCGCCCAAAACTAGTACTTTCATTGCATTCTACTTTCGTGGTTTACGCCCAGCAGTTCGAATCGCACCAACTTACCACCATCGCTGCTGTACTGTCTGTTATTTCTGTCTTGACAGAAATGTACGAAGCGCAGAAAATTAAGTCAACCACTTTCTGACGTTTTTTGTCACATCTCATAAAAACGGTTCCGCAATGCCCGCCCTCACCATGTCTCCGATTACCGAACGCTTCGTCCTGCACTGGGGCGAGATGGGTACGCGTTGGGGCGTGAACCGAACGGTGGCGCAAATTCACGCCCTGCTCTTCGTCAATGGCGCGCCGCTCGCCGCCGAGGATATCGCGGAAACGCTGGGGGTTGCGCGGTCAAACGTGAGCAACAGCCTGCGCGAGCTGCAAAACTGGGATCTAGTGCGTATCACACACATTCTTGGTGATCGCCGCGATTTCTACGAGACCTCATCCGATCCGTGGGTGCTAATGCGAATCATCGTACGCGAACGGAAGCTCCGCGAATTCGACCCAACGGTGAGCATGCTTGAAGCCACCTTAGCCGAGCCCAGCTTTTCAAAAGAACCGGCTGATCGGCAACAGCGCATCCGCGACACTTACGCCTTGATGAGTTCCTTGGGCGACTGGACAGACGAGATGCTGCAGCTGGAACCTTCCACGCTATCGAAGCTCTTAAAATTAGGCAGCAAGATTCAGAAGTTTTTCATCACTGCAACCGGAAAGAAGTAATGTCCGACGTTGTATTCCCTCTCACAGTGTTCTACGACCATTCATGTCCGCTTTGTCGCGATGAGGTCGAGCTTTTGCGCCGTCACAATCATGAGCAAAAACTCGTGTTCATTGACTGCTCGGCTACCGACTTTGTTGATCACCACGAGCATTCGCGTGACGCGATGATGCGGCTCATTCACGGCCGCGACGCGAATGGCGTATGGTTTATCGGCCCACCCGTGTTTAGTGCAGCCTATCGCGCCATCGGCGCGGCGTCGGTGGCGACGCTCTGGGGGGCGGCATGGCTGCAACCGATGTGGAAACGCGTGTATCCGTGGGTTGCTGATAACCGCCAGTGGCTTTCGCGCACGTGGGTGTTCTCAGTCGCGATGACGATGTTTAAGCGCTTTGTTTCCTGGTCCGCTCGGAGGCGCGCGGAGCGCGTTGTTGCGAACGCGTGCGCAATCGATCAGAAAGACTGTCGCTAGCAAAAGTCACCTAAACGAGAGTGCGCGTGTCTGGACTCTGCGAGCCCCTAAATCACAGCGCCCGCGGGTATCGCAGCCTGCGAAGCACGAACTGGCTGGAGCAATCGAAATAGATCCTTCGGATCCTCAAGCGATGGAATGAGCTCGATTGATTGTCCAACGTCGTTCGCAATCGCGAGATCACGCAAGAATCGGAGCGCGGAGAAATCCTCAATCGCGAAACCGACTGAATCAAACATAGTTACCTCAGCAGCGCTTCCCCGGCCGACATGGCGCCCGGCGAGCACTTCCCATAGCTCAGTGACGGCGAATTCAGCGGGCATCTGCTGCAAATCGCCTTCAATACGGGTTTGCGGTTCATATTCGACGAATACGTTCGCCAACGTCAATACCTCTGGCGGAATTTCCGTTTTGCCAGGGCAATCGCCACCCACCGCGTTGAGATGAACGCCTGGCTCAATCATGTCGGCAGATAGGATTGCCGCGTTCGTTTTGTCAGCGGTCACCGTGGTCACGATGTCAGCGCCGCGAACCGCTTCGCGCGCGCTCGAACACACCTTAAGCACCAGGTTAGCTGCATCGCCGCTCCGCTCTAGATTGCGCACCAATTTCGCCGTTGCGCTGGGGTCGCAATCGTAGAGGCGAATTTCCTCGATGCCGAGCAAATGATGAAACGCAAGCGCTTGAAACTCACTTTGAGCGCCGTTGCCAATCAAGGCCATCGTGCGCGAGTTCGCACGCGCGAGCGCGCGCGCCGCGACTGCAGAGGTGGCGGCGGTGCGAATCGCGGTCGTTAGTGTCAGCTCGCTAATCAACAGGGGCATGCCGGTGGCAACGTCTGCGAGCACACCGAAGGCCATCACGGTGGGTAAGCCGATGGCGGTGTTCTTGGGATGACCGTTGACGTACTTAAACGTAAATGACTTGTCGTCCGCAATGGGCATTAGCTCAATGACACCGTCGCGCGAATGGCATGCAAGCCGCGCTGACTTATCGAACGATTTCCAACGCAGAAAATCTTGAGCAATGTTTGCGGCAACGCCTTGCAGGCATTGCGGCAAACCGCGCTCGGCGATCATGCGTGCGACCTCGGGTGCGCTTAAAAAGCGCGTTTCTTCATGTCGATTCCGTTTGAGGGTTTGCTGTGAATTACGATCCATTGGTGGGCTCCGTGGGTCAAATAAAGGGCGGCTCGGAAAGGTGAAACGCCACGGAGTGAATTTTGAAGCTTGGTTACGTCAAGCAAAAGCCCATAAACTGATAGAAATAGCTAAATTTTTGCCATTATGGTAAGTATCACTGGCAAAATGCACAAATGGACGAGATCGATCACAAGCTCATTGCACTGCTCCGGCAAAACGCTCGCGAAAGCATCGCCACGTTGGCGGCGAGACTGAAAGTCTCTCGCGGCACCGTGACTAACCGCCTCACCAAAATGGAACAGGACGGAATTATTGTGGGTTACACAATAAAGTTAAGACCTGACGTTAAGCCCGAGCAAATTAAGGCTTGGACAAGTATTGCTGTTGATGGAAACCGCACGCGCGAAGTGATCGCCAATCTCATGGGCGAACCCGGCGTCGCAACACTCGTAGACACCAACGGCCGCTGGGATCTACTAGCCGAGCTCCGCGCCGAAAACCTGCAAGACCTCGCCAAAGTGCTCGAACGTATTCGCCTGCTCAAAGGCATCGCGAATACGGAGACGAGTATTCATCTCGAGACGTATCGACTGTCATAAGTGAAAACGGCTCCCGTCGGAGCCGCTTTCAAGCAAACGGAACACTATTCCCGCGCTAGCTTCCCCGTTCTCGGGGGAATATCTTCGCGTGGATTAAGCCGCAACCGAATCCGCGCGCTCTACAAACTCAGGCATCTCGTTGAAGTTCATGTAACGATAGATCTTGTCGCCGTCTTTGTTGATGATGCCCATGTCAGCCAGGTATTCCTCTTTGGTCGGAATGCGTCCAAGTTTGGAACAAATCGCTGCGAGCTCAGCGCTGCCCAGATACACGTCGGAGTTTTTGCCGAGGCGATTCGGGAAGTTACGCGTTGACGTGCTCATCACAGTCGCGCCTTCACGCACCTGCGCTTGGTTACCCATACACAAAGAGCAGCCCGGCATTTCCATGCGCGCACCCGCCGTTCCGAACGTGCCGTAGTGGCCCTCTTCGGTGAGCTGCGCCGCGTCCATCTTGGTCGGCGGTGCGACCCAGAGCTTCACTGGAATGTCACGCTTGTTTTCGAGCAACTTCGCGGCGGCGCGGAAGTGGCCAATGTTGGTCATGCAGCTTCCGATGAACACTTCGTCGATCTTCGCACCCGCAACGTCCGACAGCGTTTTCGCATCATCAGGATCGTTCGGGCAGCATACGATCGGCTCGGTGATTTCTGCGAGATCGATTTCGATGACCGCGGCGTATTCCGCGTCTGCGTCCGCTTTCAAGAGCTTCGGATTGGCGAGCCAATCTTCCATCGCCTTGATCCGGCGAGCGAGCGAGCGCGCATCCTGGTAACCGTCGGCGATCATCGCTTTCAAAAGAACGATGTTCGATTTCAAATACTCAATCACCGGTTCGTTATTGAGCGCAACGGTACAACCGGCAGCGCTGCGCTCAGCAGACGCATCGGCTAACTCGAACGCCTGCTCAATCTT
This sequence comes from Betaproteobacteria bacterium, assembly GCA_013298145.1. Classification (GTDB taxonomy): domain Bacteria; phylum Pseudomonadota; class Gammaproteobacteria; order Burkholderiales; family Casimicrobiaceae; genus Casimicrobium. The sequence continues at coordinate 94,110 of JAAFJO010000003.1, read as the reverse complement.
CAGATCAGGCAGACCTTCGATTTCGAGAATGCGACCCGAGAAAATGTTTTTCTTGCCTTGCTTCGCAACGGTCAGATGACCCGCCTTGATCGCGTAAAGCGGAATCGCATGTACGAGATCGCGCAGCGTGACGCCGGGCTGCATCTTGCCTTTGAAGCGCACGAGCACGCTCTCCGGCATGTCAAGCGGCATCACACCGGTTGCTGCGGCGAACGCGACGAGCCCCGAGCCCGCTGGGAACGAAATACCAATCGGGAAACGGGTGTGGCTGTCACCACCCGTGCCCACCGTATCGGGCAGCAGCATGCGGTTCAACCATGAGTGAATAATGCCGTCACCCGGACGCAGCGACACGCCGCCGCGCGTCGAAATGAAGTCTGGCAATTCGTGATGCATTTTCACGTCAACCGGCTTCGGATAGGCGGCGGTGTGGCAGAACGATTGCATCACGAGATCGGATGAGAAGCCCAAGCAAGCGAGATCTTTCAACTCGTCGCGCGTCATCGGGCCGGTCGTGTCTTGCGAGCCGACCGAGGTCATTTTCGGCTCGCAATACGTATCGGGGCGAACGCCTTTGCCTTCTGGCAAGCCGCACGCGCGACCGACCATTTTCTGCGCAAGTGTGTAGCCCTTGCCGCTATCTTTCGGCGCTACTGGAAGGCGGAACAACGTGCTCGCTGGCAATCCAAGCGCTTCACGCGCTTTACCTGTGAGGCCGCGACCCACAATCAGCGGAATACGACCACCGGCACGAACTTCGTCCAGCAACACCAGGTTTTTTAGCTGCGATTCAGCGATTTGCTTGCCATCTTTTGTCGCAGTCACTTTGCCGGTAGCGTGATCGATCGCGATCTGCACTACGTCGCCCATATTCATTTGCGCGACGTCGATTTCAATCGGCAACGCGCCTGCATCTTCCATCGTGTTGTAGAAGATCGGCGCAATCTTGCTGCCGAGACAGACGCCACCGAACCGCTTGTTCGGAATGAACGGAATGTCTTCGCCCGTAAACCAAAGCACGCTATTGGTCGCCGATTTGCGCGATGAGCCTGTACCGACGACATCGCCCACGTAGGCAACGAGATTGCCCTTCGCGCGAAGGTCGTTGATGAATTTAATCGGTCCGCGCTTGCCGTCTTCTTCCGGCGTGATGCCATCGCGCTTGTTTTTGAGCATCGCGAGCGCGTGCAACGGGATGTCAGGGCGACTCCACGCATCTGGCGCAGGCGAGAGATCATCGGTATTCGTCTCACCCGTTACTTTGAACACAGAAATTGTGATCGACTTCGGCACTTCCGGGCGCGAGGTAAACCACTCTGCATCAGCCCAACTTTGCAACACTGCCTTCGCGTTCGCATTGCCTTTCTCGGCCTTCTCTTTCACATCGTGAAATTGATCGAACATCAGCAGCGTTTTCTTCAAGCCGTTTGCAGCGATGCCGCCCACTAACGCATCGTCGAGCAATTCCACCATCGGAGAAATGTTGTAGCCGCCCAGCATCGTTCCCAAAAGATCAGTGGCTTTCTCGCGCGAGAGCAAAGGAGTTTTCTCTGTGCCGTGGGCAACTGCTGCGAGATAGCTCGCTTTTACTTTCGCAGCCGCGTCCACACCAGCGGGCACGCAATTTGAAATCAAGTCAACTAACGTGGCACCTTCATTAGCGGGCGGGTTCTTGATCAATTCGATCAACTCCGCAACCTGCTTCGCGTTGAGTGGCAGCGGTGGAATCCCGAGCGCGGCGCGCTCGGCTACGTGTTGGCGATAGGCTTCTAGCATTTCATTCTCCTCAAATTCTCAAAAAAACTCATTGCAGCTCTGAAGGCACGATCACCTTGAGCCCCTTGAAATAGTCACGAACGAATTCGCCGTCGTGTGTGATGAGCGCCTCGCATTGCATCATCGCGTGTGCACCCACCAAAAAATCGGGTAGCACGCGCGGATACGTTCCTTTGCGATCACGGTAGCGTTTCTGCATTTCGCCAGCGCGCGCGGCCGCCGTTTGCTTCATCGGCAAATACTGAATGCCCAGTTCTTCCAGCGTTTGCTGCACTTCATCAGGTTGCATCAGCGCGCTACACACTTCGGCAACGACTACGTCACACATCACGACAGGCCCTTTTTCGAGCGCACGGCGAAGCGCTGCCTCTGACACTTCCGCGCGTGCGGAGTTATTCAGGATGTCGATCAACACTGATGAATCTACTGCGATCATGAGCTTCTAGGCGGGATCGCCGGGTGCGCGGCCACGAATCGCGCGCATCGCATCATCCGTCGATTCAAAGCCCGAGGCGAGTTTGAATTTTCCGCGTGCGCGGCTGATGGCGTCGTCTACTTTCTTGCGAATCACCAGTTTTCCGTCCTCAATCGAAAACGTTAACAGCGTGCCGGGCGTGAGCCCCAGCTGATCGCGCATGCTCTTTGGGATGACGACCTGACCGCGTTCTGCAAGCGTTGCTTCCATGTCATACCTCAAAAGTATGATTTGACAGGTATGAATTCTATGGTATGAAATTCGGAAGCGCAAAGTACAACAACAAAATAGCTGAAGCATCCATTTAAATAGGGCTAGATCGCGCCTTTGCTATTTTTCCATACGATACAAATATCGTCGCTAGCCCGAATCTTATATGGGGCCTAATACATGGTTTATTAGACGATACTGTGACTGATTTTCGGGAAGCGCTTCACGTTATCGATGATCGAGATGTCATGCACGAGCCCTACGATCCCAGCTCAATCACACGCATACGTTAACGGTTCGACCGACTTTGCAAGAACCGACGTTACGAAGAAAACGCTATGACCGCCTCCTCCCTCCAAACGCTCACCACCACCAACCGCGAATCGATCAAGTTTCATTCGTTGCCCGAGCTCGCAACCCAATTTCCGAACGTCAATCGCCTGCCCATCTCAATGCGCATCGTGCTCGAAAGCGTGATGCGGAATGTGGATGGCAAAAAAGTGATGGCGGAACACGTGGCGCAGGTCGCAAACTGGAAGCCGGTCGATAAACGCACTGCAGAAATTCCGTTCGTAGTCGCCCGCGTGGTGTTGCAGGATTTCACGGGCGTTCCTCTGCTCGCCGATCTCGCTGCGATGCGTGGTGTGGCAAAAGCGATGGGCAAGAATCCAAAGATGATTGAGCCACTCGTGCCCGTCGATTTGGTTGTCGATCACTCCGTGATGATTGATCATTACGGAGGCAAAGACGCGCTCGATCTCAATATGAAGCTCGAGTTCTCTCGCAACCGCGAGCGCTACGAATTTATGAAATGGGGTATGCAGGCGTTCGATACGTTTAAGGTCGTTCCGCCGGGTGTGGGCATCGTGCATCAAGTCAATCTGGAATACCTCGCGCCGGGTGTGCACGTGAAAGACGGCGTCGCTTACCCCGACACACTTGTCGGCACCGATAGCCACACCACCATGATCAACGGCATCGGCGTGGTCGGTTGGGGTGTCGGCGGTATCGAAGCCGAAGCCGCGATGCTCGGTCAGCCTGTGTACATGTTGACGCCCGATGTGGTCGGCGTGAACCTCACCGGCAAGTTGCCCGAGGGCACAACCGCGACCGATCTGGTGTTGACCGTCACCGAAATGCTGCGAAAAGCGAAAGTGGTTGGCAAGTTTGTCGAGTTCTTTGGCGACGGCACCGCATCGCTCGCCGTGCCGGATCGCGCGACGATCGCGAACATGGCCCCCGAGTACGGCGCAACCATGGGCTTCTTCCCAGTCGATGAGTCAACCGTAGATTATTTGCGAGCGACGGGTCGCAGCGCCGAGGCGATCACACGCTTCGAGGCCTATTTCAAAGCGCAAGGTTTGTTCGGTGTACCAAACGCGGGCGACATCGATTACTCACAAACGCTCACACTCGACCTTGCAACGATCAAGCCATCGCTCGCTGGCCCGAAGCGTCCGCAGGATCGTGTACTCCTTCCCGCGCTAGGCGATACCTTCACATCGCTGTACTCGACGCCCGTTTCCGAGAATGGCTTTTCCCAGCCCGCCGAATTACTACGCAAACGCGTGAACACGCCAAGCGGGGTTGATCTAGGTAACGGTGACGTGCTGATCGCCGCGATCACCAGTTGCACGAATACATCGAACCCCGGCGTGATGCTTGCGGCAGGATTGCTCGCGAAAAAAGCGGTTGAACGCGGTCTTTCGGTGAATCCACGCATCAAAACGTCGCTCGCGCCTGGCTCTCGCGTCGTCACCGAGTACCTCACAAAGTCAGGGCTCTTGCCATACCTTGAGAACCTGGGTTTCACCGTCGCCGCATACGGCTGTACCACCTGCATCGGTAATGCCGGCGATCTATCTGCGGAGATCAACGATACGATCATCAAGAACGATCTCATTTGCGCGGCAGTGCTCTCAGGCAATCGCAATTTCGAAGCACGCATTCATCCGAACTTAAAAGCGAACTTCCTCGCGTCGCCGCCGCTCGTGGTCGCATTTGCGCTCGCGGGAAGCGTACTCAATAACCTTGAGACTGATCCGCTGGGCACCGGCAGCGACGGCAACCCCGTTTATTTGAAAGACATTTGGCCCACGAGCCACGAAATCGCTGCGCTTCAACCCTACGCGCGCGATCCAAACACCTTCCGATCGCTCTACGCCAAACCCGGTGCGGACAATCCGCTTTGGCAAGCGATCAAAGGCGTTACGGGTGATGCGTATTCGTGGCCAAAATCCACCTACATCGCTGAGCCACCGTTCTTCGCGAACTTCGGTACCCCAATCATCACAGGGGACATCAAAAACGCCCGCGCACTCGGCGTATTCGGCGATTCGATTACGACCGACCACATCTCGCCTGCGGGCTCGATTAAAGAATCCTCGCCCGCAGGCGCGTGGCTCAAAGCAAACGGCGTCGGTAAAGCGGATTTCAACAGCTACGGCGCACGGCGCGGCAACCATGAGGTAATGATGCGCGGCACCTTCGCCAATGTGCGGATCAAGAATTTGATGATTCCGCTCAATGCCGACGGCACGCGTGAAGAAGGCGGGGTCACGCTCTTCCAACCCACGCAGGAAAAGCTCGCGATCTACGATGCCGCGATGAAATACATCGCAACAGGAACGCCCACCGTGATCTTCGGTGGCGAGGAGTACGGCACCGGCTCTTCCCGCGACTGGGCCGCGAAGGGCACGCAGCTCTTAGGCGTGAAAGCGGTGATCGCGAAAAGTTTTGAGCGAATTCATCGCAGCAATCTCGTGGGGATGGGTGTGCTACCGCTGCAATTCAAAGCAGGCGTTGGCGCTGACACGCTCGGCATCAAAGGCGACGAAGTGTTTTCAATTACGGGCCTTGAAACGATCGAGCCGCAGATGGAATACACACTGACGATCCATCGCAAAGACGGCACGTCGATGCCCACAAAAGTCATCTCCCGAATCGATACACCGATTGAAGTCGACTATTACAAGCAAGGCGGCATCTTGCCGTTCGTGCTCGGACAATTATTGAAGTCGTAAAAAAAAGGCTCCTTGCGGAGCCTTTTTCTTCGTTTGCAGCGAACTTACTTCATCGCCTCATCAAAGCGCTTGTTCACTTCATTCCAATTGACCACTTGCCACCAATTCGTGAGGTATTCGCCACGGCGATTGTTGTACTTCAAGTAGTACGCGTGCTCCCACACGTCGTTGCCGAGAATCGGCGTGCCGCGCACCTCAGCCGTGTCCATCAACGGATTGTCTTGATTCGGGGTTGAAACCACCGCCAGCTTCTTGTCTTTCACGATCAGCCAAACCCAGCCCGATCCAAATCGCGTCGCACCGCCCGCGTTGAACTGTGTTTTCATCGCGTCAACGGATCCAAAATCTGCAACGATGCGCTGCAACAGCGCCGCGGAAGGTGATCCACGCCGATCTGCAGGTGCCATGATCTGCCAGAAAAAATCGTGGTTCCAGACGCCGCCCGCATTGTTGCGAACACCCGCAGGAAACTTTGACATGCTGGCGTGCAATTGCTCAATCGACAATTTGGCAACGTCCGGATTTTGTGCAGCAATCGAGTTGAGCGCGTCGTATTGTGCCTTGTGATGACGTCCCCAATGAAGCTCCATTGTTTGTTTGTCGATCACGGGCTCGAGCGCATCAAACGCATACGGGAGTGGCGCTTGTTTAAACACGGCGGGCGCGGGTGCCGTGGCCGGTGCGGTCGTTGGATTTGCGGGTGCCTGCGACTGCGCAATCGGCACAGCGGCCACGCCGACTGCGATCGCGAGTGCGATACCGATTCGTTTTAAGGACTGATTCATAGACTGCTCCTTATTTTTCGCCTTGCCACGCTCTCGCGGAGGCGGGTTTCACTAAATCATGCAGGAGTGTACTGCCGAAAGCTGACCAACGCGCCAGTCGATCCCACTTATGCACTGGATCAGATACGGCTAAACTCGTACGATGGATGCGTGTTTCATCTAGAACAGTGAATTTCGTGCTTGAACTCCTGCCTTCGTGGACGTTCCTTTCTGCATTTCTCATCGCGAGCTTTGTACTGGCCGTGACGCCTGGTCCTGGCGTGCTCTACATTCTCGCCCGGAGCCTGTCTCAAGGGCGCGCGTCTGGGCTCATGTCGGTCGCGGGCGTTGCGCTCGGCAATTTTGGCAATTCGGTTGCTGCAAGCTTCGGACTTGCCGCACTCTTCGCGGTGTCCTCGCTTGCGTTTACCGCCATTAAGTACGCGGGTGCTGCGTACCTGATCTATCTTGGCGTGCAAGCGCTTCGTTCGCGAAGCGCATCGAGCGACCAACGCGTACCTGAGGTCGAGCGGCTCAACCGGGGCCGCATCTTTCGCGATGGATTCATCGTGGCACTTCTCAATCCCAAGACCACCATTTTTTTCGCCGCGTTCCTGCCGCAATTCATTGATCCCAAAGCCTCCGTTGCGGCACAGAGCGTCATGTTGGGCGCGATCTTTGTCGCTATCGCGGCGTTGACCGATTCCCTCTACGCCCACGCCGCAAGTCGCATCGCGCCGCTTTTCGCTCGCGCAAAAAATGCGTCTGCCGTCGGGCGCTATTTCAGCGGCTTCACCTACATCGCGATGGGCGTGCTTGCGGCGTTTTCGTCGCAGAAAACGAACCGCACCTAGGGAAGAGCTCTATTGCGCCACCCTTCATCGGGTGGGCGGCCTCTGCCCACGCAGCTCCCGTGTTCGGCTTCGATCAAGTAACCTCAAACCGACGCCGATACTTGTTTTTTTGGGCGCAGGCTTGACTGCACTCAACGACGACGACGTCTGAATCCGCTCAGTTCAATGCCTCGCGTGCGAGCGGGTCTTTGGTTGCTTTGAGAAACATGCGAACGTTACCGCGCTTGATGCCGAGCATCGCACTACGCAAATCGGGCTCGATTTCCTGGGAGCCCCGCGTCGCGGGATGGCCGTTAGATCGCGTGAAGTCCGTCATTTCGTTAACGAAAAAAAAACGACAAACGCTGTCGACGAAGTTCGGCGTGGCCGAGACAATCGCTGAGCCTGTCGATCGCAACGAATGCGGGTTTGCTCAACTCTCTTTATCTCACCCTACTGAACCTACACGCACAGGGTCCCGCGCTTACGGCGCAAAAAGGTCACGCACTACGCACGAACCGTTGTTCCACCAAAGTCCGTCAGCTCAAACTCTTTCAGCCAGCCCTGCTTCCCCTCAATGCTCTTAAGCCGCTCCGCTTTAAGCCACGCAAGCGCGACGCTTTCACCTAGTCGCAAGCCCTGCTCAGCATCGCTGCGCCAGTGAATCCCTGCGATATTCCTGCCGACCGCCACGTTGGCTGCGAGTTTGTTGAGTTCGCCACCGACCGTGGGACGCGGTAGCGTACGGTCTAGGTCTTCCCAGTCTTTGCCGTCGCGCGTGGGTTGAATTGGGAAACGAATTTCACGCTTTTCATCAAAGAGCGCTTTGAGCACGGTGACGCACGCGCCCGCAATCGCGGCGTGACCCGAGGGATACGCTGGATGGGCGGGCGAAGCTTCGGGGTAGGCTTGCGGCAAGAGTGCGCTGCCGAACTTCGCACGAACGCGCTTCACCGCTTCCGAGTTTGCGATCATCGGATGGATGCCCACGCTTTGCGCGCGCTCTCCTCGGGCAACGCGATCGACAAGCACACCATACGCATCTGGCCGCAGCGCACGATGGCGAACCCATTTCTCATGCCAACACGCACGCATCGCACAATCCGAAACGACACCCATCGCGTTGTGCGCAAATGCAGGGCCAAATGAAACGAAGCCATTCATCGTGCGCGACGTTTTGTACGGGTTCGCGCGCGCCACACCCTCGCGCGGCCGATGCGGGTTGCCGATCAAAATTGAGGCTGCATCGACAAACGCTTGATACGAAAAATCCCAGTGCACATACTCGGCGAGATCCCGGCCCGAGCGCAGATAGAAGTCGTCGGCGTAATGGTTTGCAATGCCTGCTGGCCATTCACCATTTGCGAGGCGTACCACCTCTTCACGCTTGGTTGCAAACTCAACACCGCGATGCACCGTTCGATATTTTTGATAGGTAATGTGTGCACCGTAGGGGATCGTCATCCAAAGAAACTGAGACACATAATGACCACTTCGCTCGCCTGGTGAATTCAAGCGAAACAAGCTCTCAGTCGTTGCGTTCGCATTTAGCTTTGTCTTCGTAAGCTCGACAAGCGCATCGCGTACCAAACTGTTGCGCTCGTAGTCCCAGAGCGGGACATCGCGCAACAACGCCATCCAATAGAGCTCAAGTGCCTGCTCGGCAAGTTCGATTGAATCGAGCTTGGGGAACGGTGGCAGAGTGATCACATCTTTGGCAAGCGGATCGCTGGTCCACGCATAAGCCGCAAGCGGGTTAACAAGCCGAATCTCGTTTTTGATCGGAAGCGCTTCCCAATCTGCGATACGCCCCGAAACGGTGGCGTCTTCAAACATTCGCATAGCGTTCGGTTCAACGACGCCCAGCGAATCATGCGGTAGCGTTTTGGTAAACGATGCTGTGCCGACCGCCCGCTGGGACGTCGGCAATGCTTCCGGCGTTTGCGGCTCAGCGCCTGAAGCGGCGATGAGTGACGCACTCGTCGCAGCGGCTCCAGCTAGGAGTTTTCGGCGTTCTGGCGATTTGGGAGAGTTGTCTGCGTTATTCATGGAGGAATGCTACTGCGCGAGCCAACACATGCGCTGGAACCCAGGCGAAAGAGCGGAATTTGCAAAAGCCGGCGCGCCGTTGGAAAGGCCGCTGATTTGCACCGCGCCTCACCCGCGCCAGTGCGCCTCAGTGCGGGATAGCAGTTGTTGAGATGCATCGGCTACTCGCGGCGACCATTTACGTCCGTAAAATCACAGGATGGAAGCGAATGAAATCAATGCGGCCCGCGCCGCGTGGCTGATTAGCCCGGCTGAAATCGGTATAAAAATTCTTCGCGATACCACAGTCTTTTGGGACGAAACGGGGAAAATTGTTCATATCGAGTGCGAAGCCAATCAGACTCTTGCCGAAAATCGCGTTGGACAAGCGCTTAGGAGTCGATCCATCAACCTCGTTGATCTCGGGAACGCGATCCTCTGTCCCGGATTGGTTAACGCCCATTGCCACGCCGCGATGAGCCTCTTTCGTGGCGCCGCCGATGATCTGCCACTCATGGATTGGCTGCAGAAGCGGATTTGGCCCATGGAAGGCGCGCTCGTCGATGCGCAGTTTGTCGAACTGGGCACTCAGCTCGCCGCGGCCGAGATGTTGCTGGGCGGCACGACCACTTGCGCCGATATGTATTTCTATCCACAAGATGCAGCGCGAGCTTTTTTGGCGATGGGCATGCGCGCGCAACTCGCCATGCCCGTGATTGAGTTCCCAACGCGCTACGCAAGCGATGCAGATCGCTATCTTGCACTGGCACTAGAGGCACGTGATGCCCTAAAGGGTGAAGCGCTGCTTTCCTTCGCACTTGGCCCGCACGCGCCGTACACCGTCTCCGACTCCACGTTTCAGCGCGTGGTTGCCTACGCGGCCGAGCTTGCTTTGCCGATTCACACCCACCTGCAAGAAACGGCGCAAGAGGTCGATGAGTCGCTCAGCAAATTTGGCGAGCGCCCCACCAAGCGAATGGAGCGGCTGGGCGTGCTGTCGCCCGATTTCGTAGGCGCGCACGGCGTTCATCTCAACGCAGAAGATATCGCGCGCCTCGCGAAGAATGCGGGCAATATCGTGCATTGCCCTTCGTCAAACTTAAAACTCGCAAGCGGTATCGCCCCCATCACGGCACTTGCGAAAGCGGGCGCCAACGTCGCCATCGGCACCGATGGAGCAGCGAGCAATAACCGTCTCGACATGTTTGAAGAAATGCGACTCGCGGCCCTCCTCGCCAAAGTGCAAGCTAACGACGCCAGCGCGTTTCCAGCCGAAGCCGCGTTTCGCGCAGCGACAATCAACGGCGCGCATGCGCTTGGCCTATCAAAATTGATAGGTTCACTCGAAATCGGGAAGCAGGCGGACATGATTGCGATTTCGTGTGATGCGATCGGGATGAATCCCATGTTTGATCCCGTCTCGCATCTTGTCTATGTCGCGTCGCGCGCAGACGTCATCCACACGTGGGTTGCGGGGAAAGCGTGCGTGATGGATGGAGGCCTTGCGCGCGACGCGCAGCAGAGGCTCGCGGATGCGCGGCTGCAAATGGCGGAGTTTTCTGATCGAGTGTCAACTATCAGACGGGCCTAGACAGCGTTATCGAGTAGTACCGCGATCAGCCTTTAGCCGCTATAAATCATCGGTCAAACGCCTTTGCAGGGCTAGCGGGATATCCAATGATGTTTTTGATGCGAGCATTCTTCGCATGCGCGGCGCTTGCGCTCTCTTTCGCAGTAAGCGCACAAGTGCTTTGGAACACGGCGCTCAATCCGCCTGAGGAACCCATGCCTCTCCATCGCACGGCGATTGTGAACGCTGACGCGGGCGCGATTTACGTTAGCGCAGTACTCGTTGCCACCGACGTGAGTCGCGTGCGTGTAGCAAAGCTCTCGCCCACAGGGGAAGCGGTATGGGTGCGCTGGGTAGACGGCTCGCCGCTCGATTGCGCCAAATCGTTGTTTAGCCACGCGGATGGCTCCGTAAGCCAAGTCGTGCTTGGAGACAATTCCTCTTCGCTGTGTGTTGCTAACTTTACGAGTAACGGCACACCCCGCGCGCGGTACTGTTTGGATGGACTTACATCCAACGCCTCAGTCACGCAAGCTGCAGATGGCGACTTGATATTCGCTTCGGGTGACTACGATCGATTCGTGAGTAAGCGCGCAGCGGATGGCGCAATCCGTTGGACGGTAACCGAAACACAGTCAAGTTACCGCACCACACTAGCCGCGCAAATTGATTCCGCTGGGAACTACCTAGAGCTTCGTCGCGGCTGGTTCGCCGTTCGCAGAGCGACCGATGGCGTGCTTATCTCAAGCGGTGCAGTTCTGGACACCGCAAACACTTCTCAAAACCCCGCAAACTTGCGCACGCTCATTCCTCGAGCAAATGGTGAATTCGTCTTTCTGCTTAACGAGATGCAAACATCCAACGCAGTCGTTGCGAGCGTCGCGCGTTATCGTGCAGACGGATCGAGAGCCTGGTTGCGGACTGTAACGTTTCCAACAACCGTGTTCAGCAGCACGCAAATTGTGGGGCTCTTTGCAGAAGGGGCCGACGATGTGATCGTGGCGCGAGAAGGCCAATCGGCAGACGCAGGCAGCGAACTTGCGCGCCTGACATCGGCGGGCACCATCGCCTGGCAGAAGCATTTGTCGCGGGTGTCACGCATTGTGCAAGCTGGCACCAGCTTGAGCGCGATACGTACGGATGTTGGCGCTGGCGTTACCGATTCGTTCATCTTCCCGATCTCTACGGCGAACGGCTCGCTCGGAACGCCGCTCATCTACACACGAAACGACGCTTTTGCGGCGAACGCATGGTTTCCTGCGGCTAACGGCATGATTGCTGCGTTTCAACGAGACTACATCTCCTCGGGGCAGTTCCCCGATACGCTTGCCGCAACCCTTGTTTTTCTGCGCCCGACCGCGCCCGAGCGCTGGGTTCACGAAGCGAAGTTTCGTCGAGCCGCGCAGATGACTGACACTACGGCTTGCTTGATGCCCAAGCTGACCAAGTCGAGCCCGGACGCTTGGTGGGGGCGTTCCGCCAACATTGTTGAGCCGAACTCGTTCCCGAGCTGGCTGCCGCGTTGGTTGGGGCGAACCGCAAGCGATGGCTCGGCGGCGGGACGATCACCCGGGATAGCAAATGGCTGTGGCTTTCCCATGGCCGACGATGGTGGGCAAATCGTAGTCAATTTTGATGCCTTCGCACGAGCCAAAAAATTGACCGCTGGCGGCCTTACCGAATGGCAGGTAAACGGGCAACTGAGTCCCACCACGTATTCGTCGAATCGTGCGGGGGTTCAAATTACGGAGGGAAGTGGCGAGACAACCTACGCGGTTGGAAACTTGGTCGGCCGCGTCAGCGCGTCAGGCGCAATCGGGTTTGAAGTGCTCACCAATCAATCCGAGCCGCAATTCGCGGCCAAGGATAGCGCCGGAAATACGTGGGTCGTTTACTCGAACAACACGCCCGCCGTGGTCAAAGTTTCGCCTACTGGCACGGTACTTTGGACGACGCTGATTGACATTCCAACCTGCACAGATACGCTGGTCGCGGCCCGAAAATTGATCAATGATGACATCTTGATCGGCACTCAGTCTTGCGGGGAGGGACGGGTGTTTCGGATCGCGGTGAACGGCGCGATCGCGTGGCAGCGAATCGTCTCGGGGGACTTTATTCGCCCTTACGTCGCGTTGAAGGCGCTTGCCGAAGACACGGCTGGGAATTTGTATGCGGGTGGGTGCAGCGCAAAGCAGAGCGATGCTCGCGACTCAACAGCCAATTCAATGCTTGTGTCTTGGACTGCGGCGGGAAGTGAGCGATGGAGCCAATACGCGGATTTGGCGGGCGACAGCGCGGACTGTGTCACCTCGATCGCGGTTGACAATGCTGGCAACTCGATTTCCGTTATTTCCGCCGCGAGTGGCGTGCCGCAACTGTGGTCGATTTCTGCCAGTGGCGCAGAGCGCTGGCGCGACGGTCAGCTCTTGTCAAACCCCGTTGCCAATGATGCGGTAGCGGCCTTCGATGAGACGGGCAACTTAGTGGTGCTCGGGCAGTCTCCCCGAAACGAATTCGAAAACTCACTCGTGACGATGCGAAAGATTTCGTTAGCGGGGGTCGCCTCAACCCAGCGAATCAAGTTCCTGCAAGTTCCGTCGAATCCGATTGGCTTCCGCGTGCCGTTTAGCGTCCGACTGAGCCTGCGAGACGCGCTGGATCAGCCCGTAGTCGCAGCCTCAGCGCGGGTTGCGCGCATCGCGCTTGCAGCGGGAAGCGGGAATCTCGGTGGACCGTTGACTTGCACCATCGCAGCAGGCGCGTCTGAATGTGACGTATCCGGCCTCATCTACAACCGCGTGGAGTCAGGTGTTGCACTATCCGCGTGGAGCGACGGAATGCCCGCAGGGTACTCAGCGCCCCTTACGTTTGTGCAAGCGCCAAGCGTCACGACAATTGGTATCACCCCAGGCACGTCGTTTACTGCCTATGATGTCCGCGTTCTTGACGCAGTCGCGACGTCACCGGCTGTCCTTCCGCTGAACTTTGCAGGATATGTTTACGACCCAACCGCCGCGGACAACGTATCCATCAGAAATTGCACCTCGCCATTGGTCTCTGCGAACGAAATCTCGCGTCGACGTTGTGAGCTATTGGTGCGCACGGCCGCGTTCCCCGTTACGGCCTCTTTCGTCAGTAACTCTAGTGAAGTTGCCAATTCAACGACCCAGCGGGCGGCGCCAAGCATCGCTAAAGCGCAACCAACGCTTGCGGTGATCGAAGAGCCGCGCAACGCCGGGATTGCAGGTGATCGCGTCCGCTTCCAAGTGAAGCTTCGCACGCCTAGCAGTTTCAACCTCGTCCCTTACCTGAACGCTGCGGACGTATCGATGTCAGCGGGGTCATGCTCATCTACTCGCGGCAACACCAGTTCAAGTTTTGATCAACCTGACCGCTATTTTGTATGTGAGGTCACAGGACTGGGCGCGGGCACTCACTCAATCACGTTCTCGTTTGCGGGCAACGATGATCTGCTACCGGCGCAATCGGTCACTCGAAGCGTTACCCTGGTCGCAGGCGCTGTGGTGCGCGGCAATTCGCTGCCTTACAGTGCATCTGTTTGCTCACCGAACCCAGGGATTGTGTGCAGCAGTGATACCGAGCAATACGAGTGGCAGTGCACTGGACCTGTCGGCATGTCTGGGCAAGTGTTTTTCATACCGGGCAGTGGCCCCTACGTAACGCCAGGCTCTCCGTTTTCTTTCAGTAACGTCAGCGGCGTCGTTCAGTTCAATTCAACTGGCAATTGGACGTACGACAGCGGTAGCTGCCGGCTTGACGTCGACGGTGACGGTGCGCGACTCGCGGGAACCGACGGTGTCATCATTCTTCGCCGCATGCTCGGGTTAACTGGCGATGCGTTACTCGCGGGTGCGACGCACCGCTGTGTACCGCTCTCAGCCGCCGGGATCACGAGCCGGATATCAATCTCCAGCTATGACCTTGACGGCAATGGGCAGGTCACTCCGGGCACGGACGGTCTGATGCTGTTACGCGTTCTACTCGGTTTCCAGGGCGACGCGGTTACCGACGGTGCCATCGGTCCGAACGCAATTCGCACCGACTGGAATCAAGTTCGAGCGTTTCTATCGGGTAGTTGCAGCTTGTATCTGAACTAAGCGAAGGCAAAGCATGTTCGCGCGCGAGCTCTAGCACGTAACTTGACCTTATCTTCGGAGTCGCCCGAGCTGCTGGTTGGCAATTCGTGGAAAATTGCAACATGCAATCTTCCAAACAAAACACCGACCCCGCCGAACTGGCCAAGTTTTCTGAGCTGGCTAGTCAATGGTGGGATCCGAACGGCAAATTTCGTCCGCTTCACGATATCAATCCGCTGCGGCTTGAGTTGATCGACAAGACTGTTGGTGGTCTGAAAGGCAAAGCAGCCATTGATATCGGCTGCGGCGGCGGGCTGGTGTCCGAAGGTATGGCGAAGATGGGCGCGAAAGTCACAGCCGTGGATATGGCCGGAAAGGCGCTCTCCGTTGCAAAGCTGCATGCACTTGAGAGCGGCGTGGACATTGATTACCGCGAGGCAACCGCAGAGGAAATGGCCGCGAAAGCGCCGGGCACATTTGACGTGGTTACTTGCCTTGAAATGCTTGAACACGTGCCGGACCCGAAGGCCGTGGTCGCCGCGTGCGCAACGCTCGCGAAACCCGGCGGCCACCTCTTCTTTTCCACGATTTCGCGTACGCCGAAAGCCTATGTGTTTGCCGTACTCGGCGCGGAATACGTGTTGAGTCTGCTGCCTAAGGGCACGCATGAGTATTCGAAGTTTCTGAAGCCGTCCGAATTGATCGGCTTCGCGGAGAACGCGGGACTCACACTCACCGATTTGCGCGGCATGGATTACAACCCTTTCACGCATGTGGCGAAATGGCAATCGGATACGCAGGTGAACTACATCGTGAGCAGCGTGAAATCTGCGTAAGCTTTGTGGATTAGAGCCCGAATTTGTTCGGGCTAGAACCACGTAAATACTTCTTTCATTAATTTCTTTAATTGATGTCTAGCCCTGAGTTAATAGGGCGTTGAAAGCTAGAGCTTGCTAATTTCTCCTCACGCCATCCTCTTCGATTTTGACGGCACGCTTGTAGACAGCGCGCCCGATCTCGCAGGCGCTGCGAACGATTTGCGTATCGAACACGGAATGGAGCCTCTGCCGTACGAAGCGCTGCGCCCGTTCGCGACCTACGGCGCGCGCAGTCTCGTGAAAGTCGCGCTCGGGCTCGGGCCGGGTGACGATGACTATGAGCAGAATCGGCAACGTTTTTTGGCCATTTACGGCGAGCGGAAATTGCACAACTCGCGCCTCTTTGGTGGCGTGTTGGAACTCTTGGTGGCCATTGAGCGACGCGCGCTGCCTTGGGGCATAGTGACGAACAAGAACTCGCGCTTGGCTGAGCCGATGATCGATGCGCTTCTGCGTGATCGTGCGTTCATACCGCAGGTCGTCGTTTGTGGCGATACAACGCCGTGGCCCAAACCGCATCCCATGCCGTTAACCACGGCGGCAGAAGCGTTGAGCGTTTCGCCGCAACACTGCGTCTATGTAGGCGATGGCGAAAGCGACGTGAAGGCATCAATCGCCTGCAACATGCCGTGCGTGTTGGCGGCCTACGGCTACATCCCAGACCTCGCACTCGCACGCACATGGGGCGCGGATCATGAGATTGATGAACCGATTGAGCTCTTACGCATGTTGCCTCGGCTGCCGATGGATTCAGTGCATGCTGCGAACGAATCGATCAGCAAATAGCTAGGGCGTGTTAACACGCCCTAGTCAATCAACCAGGCCAGTGAATAACGATGAAAAATTTCTCTCTTCCCCTCACCCTGCGCTTCAAGCTAATCGCGCTTGCCCCGCAAATCTTCCTTGAAGACAGCAGCGGCCAGACGCTGCTCTACATCAAGCAAAAGCTGCTGAAGCTCAAGGAAGAAGTGGTCGTCTACGCCGACCAGGCGCAAAGCCAGCAAACGCACACGATCAAGGCCGATCGCGTACTCGATTTTCGAGCGCGCTACACCATCACGGGACAAGCGGGGCAAACACTAGGCGCGATCAAGCAGCGCGGCATGAAATCACTGTGGAAGGCGCACTTCGATGTGGAAGACGCGTTCGGTCGTGAATCGTTTTTCATCGAAGAAGAAAACCCGTGGATTCGCATGCTCGACGGCTTTTTCGATTCGATCCCGATCATTGGTATGCTCTCAGGGTATCTCTTCCAGCCAACGTATCTCGTGAAGCGCGTCGATGGGAGGCTCGTAATGAAATTGAAGAAGCAGCCCGCAATGTGGGAAGGTCGCTTCCAGCTCACTCAAGAAGCACCGACATCGCACGCAGAAAACGAATTGCTCGCGTTGAGCGTTGTGATGATGACTTTGTTGGAGCGCAGTCGTGGTTAGGCCCCGCCACCTCGTCAATCGGCTAGTCGCAGCCGCAGTTTGTGCATTAATTCTCGCGGGATGCGCGCAAATGCCGCAGTTATCGAGCTTTCCCACCAACGGATCGCGTGAATCAGTGCGTGCGAGTTGGGGCAATCCGTCGCAGATCAAAAAGCTAGGGGCTGGCGAGCGCTGGATCTATTCCACAGCCATGGAAGGAAGAGAAACCTGGTTTGTCGAATTTGATGCGACGGGCCGCGCAGGATTGCCATTGCAAGTTCTCACAAACGAACGTGTGCAGATGCTTAAACCAAGCATGTCAGTCGATGAAGTTGAGAATCTGATTGGCCCGAAATACTACGAACTACGTTATCCGTTCAAGAAAGATGAGCCGGTACACATCTACCGATTTCTTCGTAGTGAACACGAGGCCGTTTGTCTCTACCTGCACTTCAGTCCGACGGGGAGTCTGACGGAAATTGGATACGCGCCCGACGCACTACGCGTGATTACGTTGAAACGCGCTTGCCAGACCTAAGTACAGGGGAACAGTTCGCCTCTCGTTCCAGATTTAGCTCAGGTCTTCCAGGCAGCTACGCGGCTCACGAACGAACGCGTCGTGCATTAAGTACGACAACTCGTTGGCGCAAACACCCAACGCCGTGGCGTGCCATTCCGTTCGCCGTCAACCACGACCGGCTCGCCGCGCTGAATGCGCGCCATCACCTCGTTCAACACCGATTGACCGCTCGTTATCGCGCGTCCCTCCGCGCGAAAAAGGGTGTCGCCATCTTGAATACCGAATGCTGCGGTGACGCCGCCTGTGCCCGCCGCTCGAACGCCGCCGCCCGATTCGCTCACCGCCACCAGCGGCGAAAAGATGCGATTAAACGCCGCCGTTTCTTTCATCAAAGCGCTCGCGACTGCGGGCTCGATAAAGGTCGCGTTGGCGCGGTCTTGTCCGCTCAGGCGGCACGCGACTGCGCCTGTTTGAACGGCTGCGGCGCTACTTGCTGAGCCGGTACCGGCCGGGGCGCTCTGGAGCTCCTTGTACAGCGCGAGGCGACTTTCGCGGCCCTTGCTCAGCACAACGACCGCATCGCGCTCAATTTTTTTGACGATATCGCCGTTGGGCAGCGTTTCGCCTTCCGCAAACGATGCGGGCTTGCCTTCGCTGCGCACATAGACGCGATCATCAGCAATGCCGACAAGCTGCCAAGGGGCGCTACCGCCCGAGCTCGGCGCTGCACTCATGGCGCTTTGCTGTGGCTTGAGATCCATCGCGAGCGTCGGGGGCGTCCAGGCTGGCAACTTCGCGGCTGATCGATCACCCAAGAGGCCGATCAAGAGCGCAATTGCCCAGCCTGCAAGGCCTGCGGCGAAGAGCCACGCGAGCGGCGCAGCCCACCGCTCGAAGCGCTTCATTGCGTTTACGGCTTTATAATTGCGCTGGCCTTGTGTCATGTTGCTCGCGAATGATTTGCGGGAACGTCTAATCGAATCTGCGTCGGCGTTGTCAACCAACGAGCGCGATTCTGCACTAATGAGCGCTCCGTTGGTTTTGAGACACTAGTTGGAGCGCTCATCCCTCACCCCCGCCCCCTCTTCTCAAAGGTAGAGGGGAGATACTCGCCAAAAAATCGCTGTCGCGATTCATGAATACATAACTACCGGTGAATCCATATCTCGCGAATCTCAACGAATTTACGTTCACCCGCCTTGCACGACTACTCGCGGGTGTTACGCCGCCTGCGGGATTGAAACCGATCAATCTTTCCATCGGTGAGCCCAAGCATCCGACGCCGCAATTCATTCGCGACGCTATCGCAAATAACACGATAGGCCTTGCACAGTATCCGCCGACCAAAGGCTCACCGGAGCTGCGAACCGCAATCACCGGTTGGATCAAGCGCAGATTCAAACTCGCCGCGCTTGACGCTGAAACTCAGGTGCTGCCCGTGGTGGGAACCAAAGAGGCGATTTATTCGTTCACGCAGCTGATTGTTGATCCGACCCAACCGAATCCCACGATTCTGGTGCCGAATCCGTTCTACATGGTCTACGAAGGCGCAGCGACACTCTGCGGCGCGCAACCGTACTACGTGAACTTCGATGCGAAGACTGGCGAATACGCGTGGGATCATGTGCCGGAAACTGTTTGGTCGAACGTCCAATTGCTCATTGTTTGTTCGCCAGACAATCCAACCGGTCACATCACGGCAAAGGCGCGCTGGAAGAAACTTTTTGAGCTGTCTGATCGCTACGGTTTCGCCATCCTCGCCGATGAGTGTTACAGCGAGATTTACTTCGATGAAGCCAATCCGCCGCACGGCGCACTAGAAGTGGCGCAAGAACTCGGCCGCACAGATTTCAAAAATTTGATCGCGATGGGCTCGCTCTCGAAGCGCTCCAACGCGCCGGGCTTGCGCTCAGGTTTTGTTGCGGGCGATGCAAAACTCATCGCTGCGTTTTTGAAGCTTCGTTCATTCAACGGCTCGGCGATGTCGGCAACGGTCGCCGCAGCGAGTATTGAAGCGTGGAACGACGAAGCGCATGTGGTGGCAAATCGCGCCGAGTACGCAAAGAAGTTTCGCGAGCTTACGCCGCTCATGCAAAAGCACACCGCGATTGAAATGCCAGAGGCAGCGTTTTATTGGTGGCTTCCCATCCCCGCGAAATTTGGCGACGACGACGAAGCGTTTACGCGTTTGCTCTTTGAAAAAACCGGCGTCACTGTGATTCCCGGCTCCTATCTCTCCCGCACTGCTGCAAACGGACAAAATCCAGGAAAAGCTTTCGTCCGCATCGCCTTGGTTTCTGAGGGCAAGGAATGCGCTGAAGCAGTTTCTCGAATTACTTCTTTTTTTGAATCTAGCCCCAATTAAATTGGGCAAATCGCGAATAAGTTATGAGTACATTACAGGCAGTTATTGACCAAGCGTGGGAAGACCGCGCGAGCCTTTCTCCCTCCAGCGCGCCGAAAGACGTGATCGATGCCGTCGAACACGTGATTTCCGATTTGAACAAGGGGCGTGTGCGCGTCGCCGAGAAAATTGGCGGCGAGTGGGTCACGCATCAGTGGATCAAGAAAGCGGTGCTGCTTTCGTTTCGCCTTAAAGACAACGCGCTCGTGCAAGCGGGAGATCTTGCGTTCTTCGATAAGGTTGCGACCAAATTCGCGCATCTGGACGAGGCGCAGGTTCGCGCGGCTGGTGTGCGCATCGTGCCACCGGCCGTTGCGCGCCGTGGTTCGTACCTCGCGAAGGGCGTGGTGCTGATGCCCTCTTACGTCAACATCGGCGCATACGTCGATGAAGGCACGATGGTTGACACCTGGGCCACCGTCGGCTCTTGCGCACAGATTGGCAAGAACGTTCATCTTTCGGGAGGTGTAGGCATCGGTGGCGTACTTGAACCACTTCAAGCCAACCCCACCATCATCGAAGACAACTGCTTCATCGGTGCACGCAGCGAAGTCGTTGAAGGTGTGATCGTTGAAGAAAACTCAGTGCTTGGCATGGGTGTTTACATCGGCCAAAGCACCAAGATTTACAACCGCGCCACGGGCGAAGTGTTGTATGGTCGGGTGCCGTCCGGATCGGTGGTCGTGAGCGGATCGTTGCCATCTACCGACGGGAAATACAACCTGTACTGCGCGGTGATCGTGAAACAAGTTGACGCGAAGACGCGTAGCAAAACGTCGATTAACGAATTGCTTCGAGATTGATCCCCTCCCTTTCAAGGGGAGGGCTAGGGTGGGGATGGTTTTTTTCTCCGGCTTATCAGTCGAAAACCATCCTCGTCCCGTAGTCACACTTGACGAAAAGTTTTTCGTCGCCCCTCTTGAAGGGTGAGGAACATAAAGCGAAACCATGTCAGTACAAATCAAAAACAAAGACGACATCGAAGCCATGCGCAAAGCAGGTCGGATGACGGCTGAAATCCTTGACTTCATTACGCCATATGTAAAGCCGGGCGTCACCACCGACGAGCTCGATGCGTTGTGCTCGAAATTTGTCACCGAAGTTCAAAAGGGATACTCGCCAAATTTGAACTACGCACCGCTCGGTCATGTGCCGTTTCCGAAGTCAATCTGTACCTCGCCCAACCACGTTGTATGCCACGGTATTCCGAGCGAAAAGAAACTAAAAGACGGCGACATTTTGAACATCGATGTCGCTATGGTGATCGATGGTTACTACGGCGACACCAGCCGCATGTTCCATGTGGGCAAACCGACGATTCAAGGAAAGCGATTAGTCGAAGCAACGTACGTGGCGATGTGGCGCGGCATTCGCGCGGTAAAGCCAGGAGCCACGCTCGGCGACATCGGGCATGCAATTCAGAGCTACGTGGAGCCGATGGGCTTCTCGGTGGTCCGCGAGTTTTGCGGCCATGGCATCGGGCGCAAGTATCACGAAGAACCGCAGGTGCTTCACTACGGCAAACCGGGCACGGGAATGCGTTTGCTCCCAGGCATGATGTTCACCATAGAGCCGATGATTAACGCGGGTAAAGCGGCAACGCGCGTACTCGCCGATGGCTGGACTGCGGTTACCGTCGACCATTCGCTTTCAGCGCAATGGGAACACACGGTTCTTGTTACAGAAACCGGGTTCGAAGTGACGACATTGTCAGCGGGGTCGCCGCCGCCGCCTGCCTAGTTTCGCGACCAGAAGCGCGACACTCCCATCGATTCATGTCAACGCTCGCCGAACTTCGCGCCAACTACCGTAGCCAGCGCGCGTTAATTTTCGACGCGCTACAAGCGCCGGATCAAGTCGATGCAGCACTTCGCGCGCATGCGCTCGTGGTCGACGACGTACTGATCGCGCAGTGGCACAAACATGAACTAAACCGTACGCCACTCGCGCTACTCGCGGTCGGTGGCTATGGCCGCGTGGAGCTCTATCCGTCGTCAGATGTTGATTTGCTACTTCTGCACGACAACATCGAAGTCGAATCGATTCCCGGCATCCAAGGCTTCCTGAGCGATGCCTGGGATTTAGGCTTTGAAATCGGGCATAGCGTTCGCTCGGTCGAGGAATGCATTGCTGAAGCGCAAGCCGATGTGACGGTCGCCACGGCGCTGCTTGAGCGTCGCGTGCTCCACGCCAGCAGCGATGCGCCCACTTCACTTGATCGCGCGTGGGCAAAGCGCTTTGATGTCCCCCACTTCGTGAATGCGAAGCGATTTGAGCAACAGCAGCGCTACGCTCGTTTTCAAGACACAGCGTATAACCTTGAGCCGAATCTGAAAGAAAGTCCTGGCGGGCTTCGTGATGTGCAAATGGTGTTGTGGCTTGCACGCGCGTTACACGGTATCGATTCGCTGGAAGGACTGTGTAGCGCAAAACTATTGACGGTCGAAGAAAAAGAAACGCTGCAAATCGCCTATGACGAAGTGAAATTCTTGCGCGCGCGGCTTCATGTGATCGCGAAGCGCCGCGAAGATCGATTGGCGTATGAACTGCAAGCCGCGCTTGCAGAAGCGCTCGGCGTCGAAGCCACCAAAGGGCTTCGTGCTAGCGAAATCATGATGCGCCGCTACTATCAATCTGCGCGCCGCTTACGATTGTTCAATGACATCCTGATCGATTCGCTGACTGTCGAGCGGAAAGCTGAAGCCAGCGCGATTGAAGGTACTCGTTTTGCATCGCTCTCTGACCATCTGCACATCGCTGATGCGAATACACGACTGACCGCGCTTGAAATCCTTGACGCATTTCGATTGCTCTACCGTGATCGTGCGTTTGATCGCTTCACCCCCGCACTCCGGCGCGCAATCTATGCATCGACTGCCATGTTGTCGGAAGACGCCTTCTCCACCGATGAGTGTCGAACCGTATGTCGTGAATTTTTAAGTGCGGGCCACGGGATCTATCACGCGCTTAAAGAGATGAACGAGCTCGGCGTGCTTGCCAAACTCATTCCTCCATGGGCGCCCATTGTGGGGCAAATGCAGCATGATTTGTTTCATGTGTACACCGTGGATCAGCATATCTTGATGGTGCTGCGAAATATGCGGCGCTTCGCCGATCCAGTGCATTCGCATGAATATCCGTTGTGCTCTGAATTGATGCAAGAGTTTCCTGAAAAAGAGGTGCTTTATCTGGCGTGCCTCTTCCACGACATTGCGAAAGGTCGTGGCGGCGATCACTCCGATTTAGGTACGGTCGATGCGAGAGACTTTGCATCCCGCTTAGGCCTCTCCGCTGAGAGCGTTGATTTCATCGCCTGGCTCGTGCAACACCACCTAACGATGTCATCCATCGCCCAGAAAAAGGATATTGCCGATCCGGCTGTGGTGCGCGAATTCGCCGTATTGTGCGGGAATGAGAAGCGCTTGGTCGCGCTCTATTTACTCACCGTTGCTGATATTCGCGGCACCTCGCCCAAAGTGTGGAACAACTGGAAAGCCCGCCTGTTAGAGCAGCTCTATCGCTCAACCATGTCGCACTTTCGTGGCATGGGTGGCGCGAGTGATTTCGACATGCTCGCTGATCGAATGAGCGAAGCGCGCCGCCTGCTTTCGCTTTACGCGATCGACGTGAGTAGAGCCGAGAAATTTTGGCGAACACTTGATTCGGTATACCTGCAACGCCACAGCGCAGATGAGATGGCGTGGCATGCGAGAAATCTATTCTGGCGGTTTGACGACGAAACACCGATTGTCAAAACTCGCCTGATGTCAGAGGGCACGGGGCTTCAAGTCATGGTTTATGTGCATGACCAGCCTAACCTCTTCGCGCGCGTCATGCGCGTGTTCGCGCGCTTAGGCTTTTCGGTGCTTGACGCGCGGGTCCATACCTCAAAAATCGGCTACGCACTGGATACGTTTACCGTGGTGAATCCGGGGTCTGCAAAATTTGCGTATCGCGATGTGACCCAGCTTCTTGAACATGACATCACGGAAGCGCTCAGCGAAAAAGGGGACGGCGTCCCTGCGCCGCTCGGGAAGCCAACGCGGCAACAGCGAAGCTTTCCGATCGCGCCGCGCATCGAAATTGTGGGCGATGAGTTGGGGCAACGATTCGCACTTGAAATCGTCGCGGCAGACCGTACGGGGCTCCTCTCACGCATCGCTGATGTGCTCGCCAAGCGTGGCGTATCCATCGAAACTGCACGCGTCAATACCCTCGGGGGGCGCGCTGAAGACGTGTTTGTGGTCTCCGGGGGGCGACTCGCCGAAGAGTCAACACGAATTGCCATTGAAACCGAACTTGCGGAAGCCATCGCTTAGTCCGCTCGCAGCCATCGAGACAAGCGTGATGTGTTTAACCTTTTTATTGAATCGCCTAATTTATTGGGGCTAGCGTACGATTTACTAGCGTATTGCTAATGACATTTTCTCGCATTTTGTCCCAATAAAATATGGGTCAAATGTTCGGAGCAGTCGTCTATGATGTGAGGAGCGCATGCGTGCGGCGCTACGTTCTAAGCGAGTGGCGAAGCCGAACCATTTCGCCAAATTCGTCGGAAAAACAGAAGCCGTCGCGCACGAACCCGAGCTTCGCTTTAGCCTCAAGCACCGCGCGGTTGTCAGGTAAGTGCTGTGAAACAACTTCACTGCAACCCATCGCCGCTGCCGCGTCAAGCATTTGCGCAACCAAGTGCGAATAGATTCCTCGGCGCTGGTAACGCGCTACGACGCCAGAATTCGACATATAAAACCGCTCGGGCGTTAGCTGCCACCCAATCGACCATCCCACGAGCTGGACTGCATCGAACGCGCCGATTCGTACCTTCTGCGCATCCGGGTCGAAGTGAATGTAGCGATGCGTGACTTCGCTTTTCGCCGTGGATTGCGACGCGACGCGGGCACCAGGAATGATCGCGAACACCTCGCGCTGCATTGACGAAAACGCAGGCTCAGTAAACCGGTCAACCTGACGAAACTCAATCAATGGCGTTCAGTCCTGCTCGCAAGCAAGGCGTGTTGCCGCAAGGCTCAGTCAACCCAAACCCGAACGTTCTCAAACATTCGAAGCCACGGCGAGCGAGTCCAGGCTTCGGGATGCCAGGAAAAGTTTTCAACGCGATGGGTGCGCTCCGGATGCGGCATCAATATGTTGAAGCGACCATCCTCGCTGGTAAGTCCCGTGATCCCCTGCGGCGAACCGTTGGGATTGATCGGGTAAGTTTCAGACGCATTACCGTGCCCATCGACAAAACGGAGCGTGACATAGCGGTCAGCCGCCTCTAGCTGATCTTCGTCTTTGAACTGAGCAAAACCCTCGCCGTGGGCAACAACGATTGGCAAGCGTGAGCCCTCCATCCCCTTGTAGAGAATCGAAGGCGAATCGACGATTTCAACGAGCGCGGTTCGGCATTCGAACTGCTCGCTCCCATTCTTTGCAAAGCGCGGCCAGTGTGCAGTACCGGGCATGATCGGCGACATCTGCGCGAGCATTTGGCAGCCATTGCAAATGCCGATCGCAAACGTAGATGGGTCTTCAAAAAACTCTTTGAATTGTTCGCGCAGCTCGTTGTTAAGCAATATTGATTTCGCCCAGCCCGCACCGGCGGACAACACGTCACCGTAGCTAAATCCGCCGCAGGCAACGAATCCGGCAAACTCATCAAGCGAACGACGCCCCGTTTGCAAATCAGTCATGTGCACGTCGTACGCATCGAACCCTGCCAGCGTGAACACATGCGCAGTTTCAACATGCGAATTCACACCCTGCTCACGCAAGATCGCCACTTTCGGGCGTGCCCCCAAGTTCAAGAAAGGCGCAGCGACGTTCTCTTTGGCATCGAACAGCACGCGGGGCGCAAGGCCTACGTCGTCATCATCAAACACGCGATCAAACTCGAAATCTGCGCAATCAGGATTGTCGCGTAGGCGTTGAATTTCAATTGTGGTGGATGACCACGCCGCGTGCAGCGCTTGGCGCGCTTCATTGAATATTTTTTCGCCCTGGTGCTGGATCACGAAGGCGCTGTCCAGAGCGACGTTCCCCAACTCAAAGACACCGACCTTCGCGCCCGCGAACGCCTCACGCACGCGCGCCACGTCTGCGCGCCGTACCTGCACGACCGCCCCCAATTCTTCATTGAAGAGGATCGATGGCGCATCGCCCGAAACAGCATCGAGAGTAATCGACAGCCCCGCGCGCGAGGCAATTGACATCTCAACGAGCGCGGCAAACAAACCACCGTCCGATTTGTCGTGATACGCGAGCAGCAATCCTTTTTCATTAAGCGACTGGATGCCTGCGAAAAACTCACTGAGCGCCGTTGCCGAATCGCAGTCCGGCACGTCGCTCGAAAACTCGCCGCGCACCTGCTCAAAAATAGATCCACCCATCCGCTGCTTGCCCGCTGCGATGTCGATCAGCAAGAGCACGTTGTCGCCTTCGGTGCGCAAAAGCGGCGTGAGCGTTTTGCCGGCGCTCACGACGTTGGCAAACGCAGTAACGATGAGCGAAACCGGCGAGTGCACAGATTTCTTTTGTTTGTCATCAGACCATGCGGTTCGCATACTCATCGAATCTTTGCCCACCGGAATGGCGATGCCAAGCGCAGGACAAAGCTCCATCCCCACCGCTTTGACCGCATCAAAAAGCGCCGCGTCTTCGCCGGGAACGTCAACGGCTGCCATCCAGTTTGCGGATAGCTTCAAATCCGAGAGCGACTGAATTCGCGCGGCTGCGATATTCGTCACCGCCTCGGCTACGGCCATTCGCGCCGATGCCGCAGCGTTCATCACGGCAAGCGGCGTGCGCTCGCCCATCGCCATCGCTTCGCCCGCATCGCCGACGAAATCTCTGAGCGTGACCGCGCAATCAGCGACAGGCACTTGCCACGGCCCAACCATCTGCTCGCGCGCAGTCAAGCCACCCACAAATCGATCACCGATGGTGACTAGAAACGTCTTGTCAGCGACGGTCGGATGCTGCAACACCTTGAAAGCAACGTCGCGCAGCGCCTTCGGTGTCAACACCGCGTTTGACTTTGCAAGCGAGACATCGCGAGATTGCCGCGCGGTAGTCCGCTCCATCTTTGGCGGTTTGCCGAGCAGCACTTCGAGCGGCATCTCCACGGGATTGTTGTCAAACTTCTTGTCAGCCACAACCAAATCGCCCGAAGAATCGGCCACACCCAGCACCGCGAAAGGAGCGCGTTCGCGGGCACACATCGCTTTGAACGTGGCGAGACTTTGCGGCGCGATGGCGAGCACGTAGCGCTCTTGTGATTCGTTGCACCAAATCTCAGCAGGGCTCATTCCTGCTTCAAGCGTGGGCACTGTGCGCAAATCGAATAGCGCGCCGCGTGGATCATCTTTGCTGCCAGCACCGTACACAAGCTCTGGCAGCGCATTAGAGAGGCCGCCCGCGCCGACATCGTGAATTGCGAGGATCGGGTTATCTTTTCCAAGCTGCCAACAGGCGTTGATCACTTCTTGCGCACGTCGCTCCATCTCGGGATTACCGCGCTGAACTGAATCGAAATCGAGATCCGCAATGTTTTGTCCGGTTGTCATGGATGAGGCCGCACCGCCGCCCATCCCGATACGCATTCCTTCGCCGCCGAGCTGCACGAGGAGCGTGCCGGCCGGAAATTCGATCTTGTGGGTGTGCTCATCGGCGATTGCGCCCACGCCGCCCGCGATCATGATGGGCTTGTGATAGCCGTACACCGTCTCGCCCGCAGCATTTTTTTCAACATGCTCAAACGTGCGGAAATAGCCACCTAAATTCGGACGACCGAATTCGTCATTGAACGCCGCGCCACCCACCGGCCCGCGCACCATGATGTCCAGCGCTGAAACGATACGAGCGGGTCGCCCCACATGGGCGCTTGCCTCCTCCCACGGCTGCGGGAGTCCAGGCAAACGAAGGTGCGACGTTGTAAACCCAGTCACACCCGCCTTCGGCGTTGCGCCGCGACCCGTTGCGCCTTCGTCGCGAATCTCGCCGCCCGCGCCTGTCGCAGCGCCCGCAAAGGGCTCAATCGCTGTCGGGTGGTTGTGCGTTTCGACCTTGGCGAGGTAGTGCGTCAAGCCGGCATGCGCGTCATAGCGACCCTCTGCATCAGGATAAAAGCGCTTCGCTTCGCCACCTTCGAGGATCGCCGCGTTATCGGAGTACGCAACCACCGTGCCCTCGGGCGATAGCTTGTGCGTATTTCGGATCATCTGAAACAACGAGAGCGGCTGTGCTTCGCCATCAATCACCCAGGAGGCGTTGAACACCTTGTGGCGACAATGCTCAGAGTTTGCTTGCGCGAACATCAAGAGCTCTACATCGGTCGGGTCGCGCTCCAGCTTACCAAATGCCGCTACCAAGTAATCGATTTCATCGACCGCCAAAGCGAGCCCAAGCTCAACGTTCGCTTTCTTGAGCGATTCCGCGCTGCGAGGAATCGTCGCTAATCGCTGCGCGTTATGCGTAGCAAAGATTGCTTCGCTTGAATCGAGCTCCGCGAGTACGCTCTCAGTCATACGGTCGTGACATGCAGACTCGACAGCGCGCTTGCCCGTTTCGTTAAGCGCTTTTTCAGTAGTGACTGTGAACCAAACGCCGCGCTCAATGCGAGCTACTGCGGTTAGTCGGCAGTTCGTCGCAATATCGGTGGCCTTGGATGACCACGGCGAGATCGTTCCAAGCCGCGGCACCACCAAAAAACTATAGTGGTGAGCGGAAGAACGCTCGGCGGGCTGATCTTGATCCTCGTCTTCCTCGGGCGGGCTTTCGCCGTACGCGAGGAGCGCTTCGAGCTTGATGTGTTCTTCGCGGGAGAGCGCACGAGAAAGTTGCACAAAGTGCCAATACTCGGCCTCGACGTTGGTGACCTGTTGCGCGCGAAGCGCATCAATCAGTTTGCGTTGACGGAAATCGGAAAGCGCAATAGCGCCGCGAAGATGCAATCGGAGGGAGGCGTCAGACATGCGCGAAGAGAAGAGAAACGGCGTGCAGGCGACTGCTGCGGCGCTTCGAGTGACAAAACGTAATTGTAGAGACCTCGTTCAAAGCGCTCTTCGTCAAAACTGCGTACCTTAGCGAATTACTCGTATGGCGGGCTCGCGCTATGTTGTGTAGGGGCATTTTCACTGCGGCTCGCGCGCGTGCATTCGCGCGGCAAAGTGCGCTTTGATTGCGCCCGTGAAATGCGTGCGCCCATGAACGCGCCGCTCCAGGAGCCCCACCTGACGCACCACATTGTGACCAGGAACAGAAATGACTTGCAAGCCGCTATCACGCGTCCATTCCACGTTGTCGAGCTTAGGAACAATGGAGACGCCATAGCCCTGGCGCACAAGCGCGACGATGGTCTCGACGGAATTGACCTCGAGCCCTTCGTTTACGCGCACGTTAAGACGCCGTAGCACCTCCTGCACCAGATCGCCCGTCCAGGTGGATGAATCAAAGCGCAGGAAGGGAGCCGTGCGCAGGATTTCGAGCGCGTCATTGGCGAGGGGGAACTGCGGCGAGTGGGGCACGATGAGCACCATATCCTCAGCGTAGAGCGGGCTCCAGCGAAGCGAGGCCGATAAACCACGGGGCGGGCGGGTGGTGATTGCCGTATCAAGTTCGCCCTGCTGCACTCGAAGCGCAAAATCTGAGGACAAGCCAGCGAAAAGTTTCACCTCGAGCGCGGGAAATTCGCGCTTGAGCGTGAGTAATGCCCCGGAAAACGCGCCCATCAACGCGGACACCAACGCGCCGACAGCCACCGTGCCGGACATTTCGTCTTTGCCACCGCACAGCGCGTCATAACGGTTGACGAGCGATTCGATGGCGACCGACGCGGCCCGCCCCGCGGTGTTGAGCACCGCCGCTCGCGCCGAGCGATCAAAGAGCGTCTGACCGAGATCTTCCTCCAGCGCGCGGATTTGCAGCCCCACGGCTGCGGGGGTGAGACCGACGCGAGCCCCCGCCGCGACGAAGCTCCCCGACTGCGCAACCGCCAAAAACGTTCTCATCACCCGAATCGTCGGCATCGTTCAGTCCAATTACAAAAGAAATACTTTATCTCAAACAAATCATTATTCGCTTTTCTTTTGTGTATTCGTGCGAAACAATCGAAACGTCGCGAAATTGAAGTGGAACGTAATGCAGACGCTGGCAGTGCGCATTTGGCGTGGTGGCGCGGATGGCGATTTTCAGCGCTACGACGTGCCGCGCAGAGATAGCCAGACGGTGTTGGATGTGGTCACCCATGTGCAGCGCGTGATTGATCCCACATTGAGCTATCGCTTTTCCTGCCGAGTTGGGATGTGCGGTTCGTGCGCCATGACGGTCAACGGCGTCGCGCGCTGGACTTGCCGTACCCATGTGTCAAAGGTCGCCGTGAACGATACGCTGGAACTCGCGCCGCTCTCCAATCTGCCGATCGTGAAAGATTTAACGACCGACATGACGGTGTTTTTTGACAAATGGGCCAGTGCTCGCGGGCAGTTCAAAGGGGACAAAACGCGCGCCGACGACTTCGCGAATGTCGTTCCTGAAACGCCCGCTCGAAAAGCGGCCGATGCGGCGATTGAGTGCATCGGCTGTGGCGTCTGCTACGCCTCATGCGACACGGTGAGCTGGAGACCGGATTATTTAGGCCCGGCAGCACTTAATCGGGCGTGGAGCTTGGTTAATGATGTTCGCGATACTGCACAAAATGAGCGCTTACGCGCTATTGCTGATGACGCAGGCTGCCACGCCTGTCATACGCACACGAGTTGCGCGGAGCGCTGCCCAAAATCCCTTTCGCCAACCGCTGGTATCAGCGGCCTCAAAAAGCTGTCGGCGCGCGCAGCCATTCGGGGCGAGCTCGATTGAAGCCGTCGACCCAAGCGAAACTTTGGTACGCCCAGCGCATCAGCGCGATGGTGTTGGCGCTCTGCGTGCTCGTTCACCTGGTCACGATTTTGTACGCGATCAAAAGCGGCTTGTCCGCAAGCGCAATACTTTCGCGAACGCAGGGAAATGCCGCGTTCGCCGCGTTTTATGGGTTGTTCGTAGTGGCGGTTGCGATTCACGCGCCGATTGGGCTCGCGCGCGTCGTCGAAGAGTGGCTGGGCTGGCGTGGCCGCTCGCTCGGTATCGTGATGCTTGCGCTCGCTGCGCTCCTTACAGCGATGGGAGCGCGGGCAGTGTGGGGGCTTTATGGCGGTTAACGTTTCTACGAATGGGCTCACGCGGCGAAACGATTGGCGCGCGCGTGGCAACATTGGCTATGCAGCGTTCGTCGCGCATCGCATTTCAGGCGTCTGCCTCGCGCTCTTCCTTCCGATTCACTTCTGGGCGCTCGGCAGTAGCCTGAAAGGCGCAGCGGCGCTCGATCAGTTTCTAAGCTGGACCGATATGCCGCTTTTCAAATTCGCTGAGTGGGGATTGGTAGTCTTACTGACCATTCACCTGGGCTGTGGCACGCGCTTGTTGCTGATCGAATTTGGCCGCTGGCAAGGCTTGCGAAAAGGCTGGATTGCCATCGCGATTGCGATGAGCGCATTGGTGGGCGCATTGCTTGCCGCGATACTTTTAGCGAAATAAGTTACGTCAAATTTGAGGAGGATTTTCAACCATGGTTTTTCACACTCGGATAGTCCGCCGTGCGGCCATTCTGGCCTGCGCTGCCTTGCTTGGTTTCGGCGCGTCTTTAGCAAGCCATGCACAAGCGTGGCCTGCCAAACCCGTTCGGATTGTGGTGAACTTTCCTGCGGGTGGCACAACTGATTTAGTGGCGCGCATCGTGAGCCAAAGGCTGCAGGAGATGTGGGGCCAAACCGTCGTCGTTGAAAACAAAACCGGCGCAGGCGGCAATATCGGCGCAGCTGAAGTGGCCAAAGCGCCTAACGACGGCTACACCCTGCTCTTGGGCTCTGGAGCGATTGCAATCAATCCTCACATCTACGCGAAGATGCCGTTCGATACCGCGAAAGACTTTGTGCCTGTCATCAATATCGCGCAGGGGCCGATGGTGATCGTTGTCTCACCGAATGTCGCGGCTAAAAATGTGGCCGAATTTATCGCTGCGGCGAACGCAAAGCCTGGCGCGATGAATTTCGGCTCTGCAGGCGTAGGAAGCCAAGTACATCTCGCGGGCGAAAACTTCCTCTACACCGCGGGAATCGATCTCAAACACGTCCCCTACAAAGGTGAATCGCTGGCGCTCGCCGATGTGGCGGGCGGCAGCGTCGAAATGCTCGCAGGCAATCTCGCAGCGATGCTGCCCATGATTAAAAGCGGCAAAGTAAAGGCGCTCGGCGTTACGAGCTTGGAGCGCTCGCCTGCTGCGCCCGACATTCCCACGGCAAGCGAATCGGGGCTGCCAGGTTTTGTAAACGTTGGCTGGTTTGGACTCTTTGCGCCGGCAGGCACATCGCAAGACATCGTCGACAAACTACAACGCGATATCGCAAAAGTGCTCGCCACGGATGACGCAAAACAGCGCCTGCTGGCGCTCGGGATGACGCCGGTGGCGAATACCTCGCAGCAATTCGCCGACGCGATTCGTGCCGAAAGCGCGAATTGGGCGAAGGTCGTTCGCGAGCGAAAGATTGGTTTGCAATAGCTCCTTCAAACGGCCTTTGAAAACGCAGCTAAAGCCCGTAGCGCAAGGCAAGCATGCTCGAACGCCCAGCGCTGCGCTCTGCTAAGCGAAGACTCTTCGAGCACGATTTACGACATCTCGCGGGGACGTAGCAGTCGCGCCGCACTCTTTCATTGTTTCGAGATTTCATGTTGCACCTGACGCCCCTACAGATCGAAGACGCCGCAAAAGCGCTCTACATTCAAGCGCTCAAGTCGTTGCCACCGGATGTGAAAGCCGGGATTGATCGCCTCGCCGCCAATGAGCGCGGCGAGACCGCAAAATCGGTCTTGCAAACGATGGTGACCAATATCAGCGTGGCGGAAGACACCAATAATCTGCTTTGCCAAGATACGGGAATCCCGATCTATAACGTCACCATCGGTCGTAACGTGAGCCTAGGAGACGGCGTTCACTTTGACGGCGCGGCACTCAAAGCGGCGATCATCCGCGGGTGCACGCGAGCGACCACGGAGCATCCGCTTCGCTCCTCAGTGGTGCACCCGATTACGCGAAAAAACGAACACACGAGCTGCGGTGCGGGCGTGCCAGTCATTCACGTCGACTTCACCGATTCGCCCGATGAGCTTGAACTGGAAATGATTCCGAAGGGCAGCGGCTCTGAGAACAATTCGTTTCTGAAAATGGCGATTCCTGCCGAGGGCATCGCGGCGGTGAAGCGCTTCGTGATCGATTCGGTCATCGCAGCGGGTGGAAAGACGTGTCCGCCGACGATTGTGGGCGTGGGCATCGGCGGCACCTCCGATCTCTGCGTTCACCTTGCAAAGAAAGCAGCAACACGAGCTTTAGGTACGTCCTCCACAGATAGTGAGGCGGCTGCGCTTGAAAAAGAGCTTTCCGAAGCAGTTAATTTATTGGGCGTTGGCCCGCAAGGACTGGGGGGAGACGCTACAAGTTTTGCTGTTCACATCGAACTTGCGGCAACCCACATCACGATGAATCCTGTTGCGGTCAATATGCAATGCCACTCCGCGCGGCGCGCACGCGCAATCTTCACGCCGAGCGGCGTCTGCTTCGGGTTCTAGCGATGGCGCACCACGAACTCTCTCTTCCCGTGACTGAAGCCGACGCACGC
Source organism: Betaproteobacteria bacterium (assembly GCA_013298145.1). Taxonomy (GTDB): domain Bacteria; phylum Pseudomonadota; class Gammaproteobacteria; order Burkholderiales; family Casimicrobiaceae; genus Casimicrobium. Next base: position 60,417 of record JAAFJO010000003.1, on the reverse strand, counting down.
CGTTTGCGTGTGAATGACACAGTAACGCTCAACACCACGCTCTTCGGCATTCGTGATGCGAGCTATATCGCGCTCTTCGATAAGGGCCGAAGCACACGTTTTGATCTCTCCGGTCATGCCGTGATTCACACCGCGCCCAATGTTCGGAAAGTGCCGGTGTCTGCCGAGCATCCAGCCGGCTACGCACCCGTTTGCATCGGCACGACGACGAGCGATCGCATGGAGCGCTTCACCCGCGCATTGATGCAAACCTGCGGCGTGCGTTTCATCGTGGGCAAAGGCGGCATGCGTGAAGGCTCCCTCGCCGCGTTTCGTGAATTTGGGGGCGTATACCTTGCAATCGTGGGCGGCACGGCAGCGCTTGAAACCACGTGGATCGAACAAATTGAAGACGTTGATCTCGATGACCTAAACCCAGAGTCGCTTTGGCGTTTCAAGATCAAAGGGTTCGGCCCACTCCTCGTAGCGATGGATTCGCACGACAATTCACTGTATGAGGCAGTGAAAGATGACGTCGACTCAAAGCGAGCTGCTGCGCTCGCGCGACTCGGAGTCTCAGCATGAACGAGCTGATCCGTCGGCAAACCGATATCTTGATTCTGGGATCAGGCGGCGCGGGACTTTTTGCCGCGTTACATGCGCATCAAGCGAACCCCGCGCTTAAGATCACGGTGGCCGTGAAAGGGCTGCTGGGCAAAAGCGGTTGTACGCGCATGGTGCAAGGCGGCTATAACGTCGCCCTCGCTGCAGGCGATTCCATTGAGCGGCATTTCATGGATACGATTGAGGGCGGCAAATGGCTGCCCGATCAAGACCTTGCCTGGACACTCGTCACCAGAGCTGTAGAGCGCATTCGCGAACTGGAGAACGAGCTCGGTTGTTTTTTTGATCGCAACCCCGACGGCAGCGTGCATCAAAAAGCGTTTGCTGGGCAAACCTTTGATCGCACGGTGCACAAGGGCGATCAAACCGGCATTGAAATCATCAATCGTTTGGCCGAACAAGTCTGGGCGCGAAAGATTGAGCGCATGGAAGAGCATCGCGCGATCGCATTGATCAAAACCGCTTCAGGCGATGCGCTCGCCGGTGCGTTGATGATCGATGTACGTAGCGGGCGCTATGTGTTCGTGCAAGCCAAAGCGGTGCTTTTGGCAACCGGCGGTGGCCCCACGATGTACAAGTTTCACACGCCGAGCGGCGACAAAAGTTGCGACGGCTTGGCGATGGCGATGAATGCCGGGCTCGCATTGCGTGACATGGAAATGGTGCAGTTTCACCCAACGGGATTGCTCGCCGGTTCTGGCACCCGCATGACCGGCACCGTGCTCGAAGAAGGTTTGCGCGGTGCGGGCGGCTACCTGCTCGACGGCGCAGGCAAGCGCTTCATGCATGCCTACGACGAACGCGGCGAGCGCGCCACGCGAGACATCGTCTCGCGCAGCATTTATTCTGAAATGCGTGCTGGCAGAACCTCACCCAATGGCGGCGTTTTTATCGAGATGAAGCATCTGGGTGAAGACAAAGTTCGCAAAGCATTCAAAGGTATGGTCGAGCGCTGCGCAGACTGCGGATTCGATCTCGCGGGTGATCGGGTAGAGGTGGTACCCACCGCGCACTACATGATGGGCGGCGTCGTGTTTCGCGGCGACTGCAGCACCGCGCTGCCGGGGCTTTTTGCTGCTGGCGAAGATACGGGCGGCGTGCATGGTGCCAATCGTCTTGGTGGCAACGGCGTCGCCAATTCAACGGTCTACGGCGGTATTGCGGGCGATGCGATGGCCGCGTGGCTCACATCAAATCCGAGCGACTCGCAGTGGCGTGTGCCCGACGAAACAGCGCTTCGAGACGCTATTGCGATGCATGAAGCCCCGCTCAGTCGAGCTCATCAGAGCACTGAACCGCTGCGCGAAGCGCTCTATGAGCTCATGTGGAACGATGCGGGCATCCTTCGCACCGCTGATGGGCTTCGCCGCGCCGAGAGCGGACTTCGTGGCCTTTTGGATGAGTTGCATCGCATCGGTGTCGACGGCAGTAACCGCGCCTTTAATTTAAGTTGGCACGATTGGCTCAATTTGCGCAGTTTGATCGAAGTCAGCCAAGCGATCACAGCCGCCGCCCTCGCCCGCGAAAATTCGCGCGGCGCGCATTTTCGTGAGGATTTCCCGGACGCTGGCGCACTCGATACCTCCCACTACACCGTCGTCAAAAAAGTGGGAGACGCGCTTTCGATTTCGCACGAGCCCGTGCAATTCACCCGGGTTAAACCTGGGCACACCCTGATTCAATAGTTAGCCCATGTCAAACAAAACTCGCGGCGCGGACGCGCTCGTTCATTCGCTCAAACAACAGGGCGTAAGCCGGATCTTCACGCTCTCTGGCAATCACATCATGCCGCTCTATGACGCGGCATTCGGCGCAGGCATTGAGCTCATTCACACGCGTCACGAAGCGGCTGCCGTGCACATGTCGGATGCCTACGCTCGGCTCACGGGCTCGCCCGCAGTCGCGCTGGTAACGGGCGGACCGGGTCATGCCAACGCAGTCTCTGCGCTTTACACCGCGCAGATGGCAGAGTCGCCGGTCGTCCTTCTCTCGGGCCACGCCCCACATGCCCAACGCGGCATGGGCGCATTCCAGGAAATGGCGCAGGCAGAGATGGCCGCGCCGGTCACCAAGTCATCGTGGACATGTGAGAGCGCAAACGCGGTCGCGTTTGACATGCAAAAAGCAATCTCCACTGCCGGTTCAGGGCGGCCAGGCCCGGTGCATGTGAGCCTGCCCACAGATGTTTTGGAGGCATCCACTCCACTCGTTGCTCTTTCAACTGAATCAATACGTGCGCCGGTTCAATTGGGCAAGGACGACGTTATTCAATTTATTGAAAAATTGACTAATGCGCGTCGCCCCCTGATTTTGTGTGGACCATCGTGTCTGAGCCGCTCAGGGCGCGAACGAATGACGCAACTCGCCACAGCGAGCGGCGTGCCCGTCGTGGGGATGGAAAGCCCGCGCGGCGTTGCCGATCCAAGCCTTGGTGCATTCGCCCAAGTACTCGCGGAAAGCGATTGCGTCTTGCTGCTCGGCAAACGCATGGATTTCACACTGAAATTTGGTGCGGCGCCAACCTTCGCCGCGAACTGCACGTTTCTACAAATCGATCCCGATGAGGCGGAATTGGCACGCGCACAGCGCGCGCTCGGCAGCAAACTCATTCACGCCCGTAACGCGCCGGTTGACGTAGCGATCTCGCAGCTACGAGACGCGTTCCGAACGATTGCGCGTGAGGCGACCGCCAGTACCGATCACGGTTGGCGCGATGAAGTCGCGAGCGCGATTGCCTACCGACCCGATGCGTGGAAAGCCGCCTCGTCCAGCCAACCGGATCGACTGCATCCCGTCCAGGCGCTACGACCATTGCAGGCAATTTTGGATTCACACCCTGACTCCGTTTTTATCTCCGACGGTGGCGAAATCGGGCAATGGGCGCAGGCGTGTCTGCACGCACCCCATCGAGTCATCAACGGCGTCGCTGGATCGATTGGCGCTGCATTGCCATTCGCACTTGCCGCGCGGGTCGCGAAGCCAGATGCGCCAGTGATCGCAGTGATGGGTGATGGAACCTTCGGTTTTCACCCATCAGAGATCGACACTGCCGTGCGCTACGGACTGCCGTTTCTCGCGGTGGTGGGCAACGATGCACGCTGGAATGCGGAATATCAAATCCAGCTTCGCGCGTATGGTGCGAATCGATTGATCGGGTGCGAACTCTTGCCCACAAGATACGATGCCGTCACCGCAGCGTTCGGAGGCTACGGCGAACAAGTCACACACGCCGATCAGCTCATGGCTGCCGCTAACCGCGCGATGGCAAGCGGGCTGCCTGCATGCTTAAACGTGATGATTGAAGGGCTCGCCGCGCCAAATATCAAACGTTAGCCACTAGCCGAGTTATTTCCAGGAAAATCCGCTCGTCGCCTGAACGACCCCCGCGCCGAACTGCGTACCAAGGCGGCGCGCAAATCGGTCAAAGGCGTTTTCTTCGATGGTGTAATCGATGAGGTCCTCAGCTTTAAGCACCTCGCGCGCAACGGTCTCAACAGTGCCCACTGCATCAACCAGGCCGTTCTCAATCGCCTTGTTGCCGCTCCAAATCAAACCGCTGAAAAGCCCAGGCGTGTTGGCCTTGAGTCGATCGCCGCGTCCGTCTTTCACGGCTTTAATAAACGTTTGATGCACGTCGGCAAGCATCGATTCAAGATGCGTTTTGTGTTCGGGTTTCATCGGCGAAAACGGGTCCATAAACGCCTTGTTGTCGCCTGCGGTAATGGTGCGGTTTTCAACGCCGATTTTTTCCATCAGTTTATCGACGCCCACGCCTTGAACTACGACGCCGATGGAGCCCACCAAACTGGAACTATCTACATAAATCTTGTCTGCCGCTGCGGCAACGAAATAGCCGCCTGAGGCGCAGATTTCATCCACCACGACGTAGATCGGTTTTTCCGGATTGTCTTTGCGCAAGCGCTTGATCTGATCGTAGATCCGCTGCGATTGAACGGGCGAGCCGCCAGGCGAATTAATTTGCAGAATCACGCCAACGCTGTCGCTCGCGGAAAACGCGGCCTTCAACGCCGCGTTGATATTTTCCGCGCTTGCGACGCCCTTGTCGTCGATCGTGCCCTCGAGTTTGACCAGCGCCGTGTGGCGACTGATCATATCGCTCTTCGCGCCGCTACCGATGAAGCCAAGGACGTAGGCAAGCGTGAGCGCCGCCAAGGTAAACCACGCGAACTTCCAGAACAGAGACCAACGTCGGCGCGCGCGCTGCTCCTTAATGTTCATCATTGCGAGCTTGGAAACAAGTTCGCGCTCCCAGCCAGGCTGAGTGGGTAATTGGTCGTCCATAAATTGCGTGGGGCTTTTGGATGCGCTCAGTTGAGCGATGGGAGGAGGAAACGCCGAAGCGCAGCTACCGAATCTATCAGAGCGAGCGAAGGCGCTGTTTGCAGCAATTCAGGATGATGCGCGCCGTAAGTCACGCCAATCGCTGCACAGCCTGCGTTCGCTGCGAGCTGCAGATCGTGCGTGGTGTCACCAATCATCACCGATTCCGATGGCGAGTGTCCGGTGAAATCATAGATCGCGTTCAACATACCGGGATGCGGCTTCGCGAAACCTTCATCCGCACAGCGTGACGTCGTAAAAAATTCACGTAAGCCGAGCGTGTCAAAGGCGCGATCCAGCCCACGACGAGATTTTCCAGTCGCTACGGCAAGCGTTGCGCCAGACATGTGAAGCGCGGAAAGCATTTCGCGAACCCCATCAAACAGAACAATCTCATTTTCTCCGGCAAGAAAGTGCACGCGGTATCTCTCAACGAGCCGTGGCCAATCTTCTTCGCGAAGGGTTGGGATCGCGTGCTCAAGGGCAGGCTTGAGCGCCATGCCGATGATGTAGGCCGCCTGCGCATCAGTGGGCACTTGATAGCCGCAGTCTTCAGCCGCACGCTGCAGCGCGCGCTTGATCACCGCAGTGGAATCGGCGAGCGTGCCGTCCCAATCAAAAACAACCAAGGGGTACTTCATGCGTTTGCGCTTCCGTTCCAAAATCGTGCAAGTTCTGGCGAGAGCGGCGCCTCGACTTTGAGCGTTTCGCCAGAAATCGGATGCTCAAATTCAAATGACTTCGCGTGAAGAAACATCCGCGTCAGCCCGGCAGCCTTGAGCGCTTTGTTCCATGCCATATCACCGTATTTCGGATCTCCCGCGATAGGGAAGCCTAGATGAGCGCAATGAACGCGAATTTGATGAGTTCGACCTGTTTTTAATTCCGCTTCAACCAGCGATATCGTTGGGCGACGCTCTAAAAGGTTAAAAACCGTGTGCGCGAACTGGCCTTCGTCCTTATCCACTCGGACGCGGCGTTCGCCATCCGGCTGCGTAAATTTCGCGAGCGGTGCTTTCACGTGCTGCCGATCATTCACCCATTCGCCTTTAACCGCAGCTAAATAGCGCTTATCGCCCGATTTTTCGCGAAGTGTGTCGTGCATTCCGACCAGTGCCGCGCGGGTTTTGGCGATAAACAGTACGCCCGAAGTCTCGCGATCCAAGCGATGCACGAGCTCAAGCAGCGGCGCATCGGGCCGCGACATGCGAAGCTGCTCAATGACGCCAAAACTGACCCCTGATCCGCCATGAACCGCCACACCGGAGGGTTTGTTAACGGCAATGAGGTGCGTATCTTCGAAAACAATTTCGTGGGGGAAGGCAGACGTTAACTGAAGATGAACGGGCGTTTCGGCCACTCGAACCGGTGGAATACGGATTTCATCGCCCTCGTTTAACTTCGTTTCGGCCCGTACCCGCCCGCCATTAATGCGCACCTCTCCCGAGCGAAGAATTCGGTAGACATGGGTTTTCGGCACGCCCTTGAGCTCGCGAATCAAAAAGTTATCCACACGTTGGCCCGCGTGAGCCAACGTAATTCGGACGCGACGCACGCCAGGCGAAGTCGAGGCCTCGTCGGCTTCGGATTTTTGGCGAACTACGCCACGTAAGTCGTTCATTTCATTTATAATTTCAATGTTTTCTGCGACTTGTCGTCGGCTCGGATTCCGGGGCGAAGCGATCGGGGAAGACCTCGGTTAGTAACTTGGCAGTGTGCGCCGCAAAATTTCGCGATGCAAGCTGCATGGACGGAGACAACGAAGCCACAGCTTTTTTGCTCGATTTGCCACAAATTACACCGAACCACGGTTTGAGCCGCCACCGAGTAAAGCGGCAATTTTAGAAGTTCGGCTACCGAGCCGCCTGCGATAGATGTATCGGGCATTCGGAGTCGGCGAACAAAAAAGTTTGAATCGATACGTTGTGCGCGAATCGCCACAACGTATCCGAGAGAAGAAACACACGTGATGAACCCGCGCTTCTGCGCATCTCGCTCTCTAAGAAGCCAAGCCCGGCGCGTAATCGCGCCGCTCTCGGCCCGCTGGGGCGCACACTCAGAACTCCGCGCGCCTAGCGTCGCAATGGGGTGCAGTGTGAATGGTTCTAGCGCTTCTCCCTCAAGCCCGTCGAGCGCGATACCCAACTAGCGGCTTCGCGTTTTGCGAATGCCTTTTAGTTTGAGTTTCGCCGTCGCGCGTTCGCTGATTCGTCCCCCTCTGCGCAAGCCATCGGTCGTATCGAACGACACGAGAGGTTAGTTCGCATGAAACGCATGCTGTTTAACGCCACGCAAGCCGAGGAGCTTCGCGTCGCAATCGTCGATGGTCAAAAACTGATCGACCTAGATATTGAATCCGCTTCGAAAGAGCAACGCAAATCCAACATTTACAAAGGGACCGTGACGCGCGTTGAGCCGTCTCTGGAAGCCTGTTTTGTTGACTACGGCACAGAGCGAAACGGTTTCCTGCCATTTAAAGAAATCGCGCGCTCAGTCGTAAACGTCGATGGCGACATGAATCGGAACAAGATCGCCGATTCCCTGCGCGTTGGGCAAGAAATTCTTGTTCAGGTCGAAAAAGACGAACGCGGCAATAAGGGCGCAGCCCTCACGAGCTTTATCTCGCTCGCGGGTCGCTACCTCGTGTTGATGCCAAACAATCCACGTGGCGGCGGTGTGTCGCGTCGTATCGAAGGCGAAGAGCGTAACGAACTTCGCGACACGATGGCGCAGCTCGATGTGCCCAACGGCATGAGCATAATTGCGCGTACCGCTGGCATCGGTCGCTCCGCTGAGGAATTGCAATGGGATTTGAACTATCTCCTGCAGTTGTGGACGGCGATTGACGGCGCGTCGAAATCAAGTAAGGCGCCGATCCTGATTTATCAAGAGTCGAGTCTTGTTATTCGCGCGATCCGCGATTACTACACGCAGGACATCGGTGAAATCCTGATCGACACCGAAGAGATTGCGGAGCAAGCCAAGGGGTTCATGGGGCATGTAATGCCTAACGTGGTTAACCGCGTGAAGCTTTATCACGACGATGTGCCGCTTTTTTCGCGCTTCCAAATCGAACACCAAATCGAGAGCGCGTTTAGCCGCACAGTGAACCTGCCCTCTGGCGGCGCGATCGTGATCGATCACACCGAAGCCCTCGTTGCCATCGATGTGAACTCGGCTCGTGCAACCAAAGGCGCTGACATCGAAGCCACCGCTTTCAACACCAATCTTGAAGCCGCAGAAGAAGTTGCACGTCAGCTCCGTTTGCGCGATTTAGGTGGTTTGGTTGTTGTCGATTTCATCGATATGGAATCGTCAAAGCATCAGCGCGAAGTTGAAGATCGCCTTCGCGACGCAATGAAGCTCGACCGAGCACGCGTACAAATCGGCAAGATTTCTCGCTTCGGATTGATGGAGCTTTCGCGCCAGCGCTTGAAGCCAAGCCTGGGCGATTCCGCACATCTCCCATGCCCGCGCTGCCACGGCACGGGCCACATCCGCTCAACGGAATCGATCGCGCTGCACATTTTGCGCATCATTCAAGAAGAAGCGATGAAAGACAACAGCGCGCAAGTGATCGCGCAGGTGCCCGTCGATGTGGCAACCTATCTCTTGAACGAAAAGCGATTTGATCTTCAAACGCTCGAAACGCGCTTGAAGGTAAGCGTGATTCTCATCCCGAACATGCATTTGGAAACGCCGAACTACACCGTTCAGCGCTTGAAGCATGACGAGCTCAATTCGAGCGAGCCACTGCCGACGAGCTACAAAATGGTTGAGCGCCCAGAGGCGATCGATCCCGTAGAGGCTATCAAGCAAGAGGCCAACGAAGTGAAGCAGGAAGCCGCTGTAAAAGGCATCACCCCTGCTCAACCGGCGCCGATCTCAGCCCCTGCGCCAGCAGCCGCGCCTACCCCAGCAGCCGCGCTTCCAATGACTGCAAAGTCGGTCGAAAAAGTGGGCTTCTTCGCGCGTGTGATGGGCTTCTTTAGAAGCGATGATCCGCCTGCGGCCCAGCCAGCGAAAGCGGCGGAAGCGACGAGTACAACTAAGCGTGAAGAGCGCGGTGCGCGCGGCGAGCGGAGTGATCGCAATGATCGCGGCGAGCGTCGTGAGCGCGGCGGGCGTGATCGCAATCGCGACGGACGTGACAATCGCGAAGGACGTGATTCGCGTGACGGTCGCGGTGATCGCAAGCAAGACGCTCGCAAAGACGAGCAGCGCAATAAAGATGGTCGCGATAATAAAGAAGCGAAGTCGCAGCAGGCACGGGAGCCACGCGAAGCGCGCGAGGATCGCAAGCCACAGGGCGAGCGCCGCGAACGTGAAAACCGTGGTGAGCGTCAAGATCGCCCGGAGCGAGCGCCAAAGCCAACGCAGAGCGTAGTCGCTGCCGAAAGCGCGGCATCTACCGAGGCGAATATCGCCCCGAATCAAGCGAACCCGGCCCAAGCATCGAATCAGGGCGAGCGTAAAGAGCGTGGCGAGCGTCGTGAACGTGGCGAGCGTGGCGGCCGCGAGCGTAATCGCGGTGAGCGCCGCGAACGCCGCGAAGGCGAAAGCGTTGCGCAAGAAGCAACGATCACCGACGAAATGGGCAATTTGATCGCTACGAGCTCAACCAGCGTCACCACCATGCAGGCGGGCGTGACTGCGTTCGTGCCTTCCGACGACGGAGCACCAAGCGAACCTGAGCGTCGTGAGCGCGCACCGCGCGGCGAGCGCCGTGAGCGAGAAGATCGCCCACGTCGTGAACGTGCGCCGCGCGAACAGCAAAGCGCCGCTACGCCTGAATCTTACGGGACAAGCACGAGTTTTGAGCAATCTTCGGATAGCAACCAAACACGCGCTCAGCCCCAATCGAATCAAGCGGTAAGCGAAGCAGTTGTTTCGCGTGAGCCGGTCGTTGCAGCGCCAGCCGCTCAGCCAGCGCCTCCGCCGCCGCCACGCGAAGCACCGAAGCCCTTCACTTACGCAATGCCAACCGATTCCGGCATGCAGATGATGGAAACGTCCGGCGCGGCACCGGTGAGCTACACGCCAGAAGCCCCCGCGCAACCACGTGGACGCGCGCGTCCGCCGCGTCAGACGGTGAGCGAAGCGCCAATGCAGATGGTAGAAACTGGTGGGACGACACAAGCGGCGCAGCCGAAAGAGTAGTTCGCTGCTTCAACAAAAAACGCTCCCTCGGGAGCGTTTTTTTATTTGCGGCGTATCAAAGGCCTTCCGACCTCCGCCCGAGACGACACTGCTAGTGTGAGCCAAACTCGCGTAGACATAGCAGGCGCGCCGCTCCTCTTCATCATCGCAGTGAACACTTCGCCACGTTACTCGATCGCCACCCACCACTCATTGCGCCGATTCCATGGCAGCGTGAACGGGTCGTTGTAAAACGCCACCGTGTATTCGCCCTTGGTCTTGAGCCCGCGTTCTTTCACGAACGCTTCGAGCAGCTCGCGATGCGTGCCTAGGTTCGATTGCGTCGAAAGGCCGTCGAAGACAATCGCAACGCGCTTCACCGGATCACTCACGCGAAACTTCACGCGCTCGTCATTGGGCTTCGGCAGCGTCTCCATGGTGTATTTGCTGGGCATCATGAAAGCCACGCGCCAACGGGATTCAGCGCCCGCGCCCACGGCCTCTTGGGTCACGGGCGCAGTCATCGCAATCTTCTCACCCGCACTCGTTGCACGCTCTGGCGCTTGTGTCACAGGTGCAGTCATCGCGATCTTCGTCTGACCTTGATTGCCACCAAAGATGTAGCCCGCAAGAATGCGAAACGCCTGGTTAATCGCCGCGCTTCGCTCGCCGCTCACCTCAACCTCAGCCAGAAGCGAGGGTTCATAGTCGCGCAGCTCGATCTTGCCGACCGTTTCGATCACGCGGTGTTTCGGCTCCTCAATCGCCATGACGAAAAACGAGAGAGCGAACAGCAGCGAGGCGAGAAGAACACGAGACATAAAAGTAAGACGTAGAAAACATCACGAATTTATACTCGTGAGTTTAAATTTCTACTAAATGGTTTCCCCGCGACGTAGCGACCCGAAATAGCCTGTGAGCGCTTCGTACGCGCTGCTACAGCCACGCGCTCACGCGATCGCGACCTTCCTCGTGAAATACGCCCCTTCCCGCCCCGGCACCGCCGCGCGGTACGTTGCGAGCGGCATGAAGATTGTGCACCCGTCGCAAGGTGAGCGCACTTCGAAATCGCCGTCGTAGCCGATGATTTCATCCTTCGCAAACACTTCCATGCCTTGCAACGGACGAACCCAGCGCAGATTAGGCGTTCGGATCACATGCGTGCTAACCAGCTCATAGCGTTGCGGCATTGCAATCGCGGGCGTGGGCGTGAGCGTGGGCAACGCCTCGCCAGTCAGACGAACGCTCCATTCCGCCGCGCGCGCCGCGCTCAATACGCCCGTGTGCCGCAGGAACGAAAGCGACACGAGCGTCGCAACGATTCCCGCACGCGTCGCGAAATGTTGACCGCATTCGACGACCACCGAGCCACCCGCGCCGGGCGCAAAGGGTTCCGCTGCGTCGGTAGGTGCTGCGCGCGCCGGGCTGAACGGGCCGTATTCAATCAGGGGCGTGCCCGTTTGCATCCCACCCGGCATCACCAATTGCACCGGCGGAAAACCGATCCCGTCCGCTAACGCCATGCTCGCGCGGCTACCCGCGCCCGCGGAGTAGACAAAGAACGGCGCAACCGCCTGCGTCGTCGAGTGAATATCGAGCAGCGCATGCGCAGGATCGAGAAGCAGGCGCAGCTCACGTGCGCGATCAAGCTCGGGACTACGCTCGCCGCCTGCCAACTCCGCATCCGACCAAATACGGTTTAAGTTGTGAACCAGCTGGCGGCTCTCAAACGGCGCAGCAATCTCGAAGCTCTCATACGCTGCCACGTTCGCAAAACTCAAACTCAAACTGCCGCGCTCCGGCCGCACGCCCGCATCCAGCAGCGCACACACCGCCACCATCCCGCAAAACTCGTTGCCATGAGTGAGCGCGTTTATCGCGACGCGCGGCCCTGACACGCCGCTATCGAAGAAAAACGAATACGGAATCCCAGTGTTGCCCTCGCGATAGGCGGACAGATCGCGAAGCAATACCTCGAAGGCGATTTCGGGAGGTAGCGGCTCGGTGAGTCGCGGTGGGGTTTGCGTGGATTCCATATCGCGAATTTAGCGCATCGAGCGACGCGTCGAATTCGAAGGGTGCGTTTTCAACGCACCCAAATTGATACAAACCCACGTCGTTTGAGGAACAGCGCGTCGCGCGATGTTTTACGAACGGTGCGTTAAAAACGCACCCTACGAGATGCAAGTTAAGTTGACGTGGATAAGCGCTTTACGCGTTGACTCATCCCGGCAATTCATCGCCCGCAAGTGGCGCACGATCTTTCACTTTCCGCAAAAATTTGGCCAGATCGCCTTTCTTCGCGCTGCCAGCACGTTGCGCAAAAAAATCAGCCGTCTGCAACGCCGACACTTTTTCGGCAACTGCCACCGTAATGAACTGATTCAGCGATGCCTGATCTTGCTCGGCCAACAACTTGGCATGCGCATACAAAGACTCAGGCAGACGCAAAGCAAACGTACTCATCGTGGGTTCTCCAGTAATAAAAGTAACTCGGCAGGGCTAATAACTTGCAAGCCAAATTTCGGTGCGGCATCCGTAAAGTCCCGCTTGTTGTGGGTGACGATGGCATGAACACTCCCGTTCGCGGCAGCCTCTAACACCATTTCATCACCGGGATCGCGTAGCTGTGGACGCCACACGTAATGCAGCTTAACGGGGTGCACCCAAACCGCCAACGCCGATAGGACCGAATCAAGTTCCTGAACGCTAAAACCAGGTAGCGCACGAATTTCGTCGAGCTTAAGCACTGATTCATATTCGAGCCACAACGCAGTGGATGCCGCGATCTCAACCTTTGCACTCGCAACCAATTGCAGCACGGCGAACGACGCGCCCATCGAGCTCGTCAATCCGGCAACCAACACATTAGTGTCAAGCAACACACGAATCATGATGTTGCCGATAATATCACAGTGTTTTATGTTTAGATCGTAGGTCGGACACCCGAAGGGGTTCCGACACATCTACTCATCAAAACACCATGTCCGAAAGCGGCGAGTCGCGTGCGACGCGACGAGCTAACGTATGCGCTCCTACATTCGTTACCGAGCGCATCATGCCTTTTCGCATCATTGGATTAGACGCCACCCGCTTTTCTCACTTACAGGGACTCAGCGATGAACATCTTGCGGTTCACCGCGCGAAGCGTTACGTGGTGAACGAATCGCCGGGCTTTCCTGATCGCATCGAGATGCGCGACTGCGCTGTTGGCGAAACAGTTCTGCTCGTGAACTTCGAACATCAACCTGCCAATTCACCGTATCGCGCGAGTCATGCGGTCTACGTGCGTGAAGGCGCGACCGCGCGCTACGATCAACCGAATGCAATTCCGGATGTGTTGAAGCGCCGTTTACTTTCAATCCGCGCGTTCGATCACTCGCACATGATGATCGATGCAGACGTGGTCGAGGGCGAGCAAGCCGAAACGCTCATTGAAAAATTACTCACGAATCCGCGCGCAGACTATCTGCACGTCCACTTTGCGCGACGCGGGTGTTATGCGGCTCGTGTGGAGCGGGTTGCCGGTTGAGTAACAGATAGTGGGCATGGCGTGCCTACCCGACACGACTGGACAAGCAATGAAGCGTAGGTCGGACACCCGAAGGGGTTCCGACGCATCCAAGTTGCCGTTACGCGAACGATTGAGATGCCTGCGGCGGTGGGTTACGAGTCGGATCCGCGAGCGATCCGACCTACCTCGCTACCTCGCTTACGCGTTAAACTTTTTTTGAGCATCGACGATGTATGCGAGTTCTCGACCAGGGGCTTTCTGCTCTGCCTCCTTTAACGCAATGCGCGCAGCGTTAATCTTAAAGGGCATGTCAGCAAGCTCTTTGAACTTGAGTTTAACAATTGACTCGACGACCTCAGCAGATGTCGTTACTATGGCTCGCAATCCGCTAGACGAAAATTTGGCATCTTGAAGCTTCATGTATCGCTGATACTCGTCGAGCAAATGGGCAACTTCGTCCTTGAGATGGTCGGCATTTAGATCCTTGCGATTGGACACAGAGTTCATCCAATGCTTAAGCCGTCGGAACTTGATTTGAGCCTCCTCATCGTGACGCCAGTCAAGTAACGCTTGCCACGGCGTTTCAGCGGATGGTTGAGGAACGTTTGATAGCAAGACGTTGAGCACGGGACTGGACGAATGAGTGCTTTCGTTTGAACTCTCATCGTGGAACGTTTCGTCGGTCAGTATCAAAGGCACAACTTTCAGTGGGTTTTTTGTGATTTGTAGAACTTCGGTTGGGCTCTTCGTCGGAGGAAGTGCTTCGTTCGGAAATTTTTGTACTGAATCTCCAAACGCGTCCTTGTGCGATTGGTAGTATGTTGTAGCTCCGTCAGAAGTTCTAATTACCCAAACAGGTCGATCCAGATCAAAGTCTTCCATTTCAAATCCGGACGGGAATGGGTCGCGCGATGGGGAGTCCAAAAAACCGTTACTGAACAGCCACTCTAACTCGGCGGATACACTGCGCAGCTGCTCGTCGCTGTAATACGCAATTGAGAGGGGAAAACGGGCACGCCGAGCGCGCGGAACACTAGTAAGAAACGCGAGTGCGCACTTCCCAAATAGCAGCGACGCTTTTTTTAGTGTTTCCAACGATTTTTCGTTGGTGAACGGCAACAAAGCGGTTCTGGATGTATCCAAGCGGTTGTCCTTTGCTAGAAGATTCGACGTTGACGGTTCAGCTGCTTATGCTCTCAACCTAGCCTATATGCACCCGACTTTTGCGTCACTCACCGCTTATTCTTCTTCACCCAAGCTGCAATCCGCTCCACCCCCTTCACAATATTCTCATTCTGCGTGGCGTAGCTGAAACGAATGTGTTGCCCATCGCCAGGCACGCGGTGGCCGAAGTGGATGTCGGCGAGGACGGCCACACCTGCTTCGTAGAGCAGTTTGCGGCGCAGGTCTTCGCTGTCGTTGAGGCCGGTCATCTTGCAGAGTTCGGTGACGTTGGGCCAGGCGTAGAACGCGCCGCCGCTGGCTTGGCAGTTGATGCCAGGGACTTCGTTTAAGAGCTTGACGATCAGGTTGCGGCGCTCCAAAAATTTCGCGCGCATCATTTCTGCGTCGTGTTGCGGGCCACTGACTGCGGCGACTGCGGCCCACTGCGAGATGTGGCTTGCGCAACTGTCGGTGTTGGTCACCCATTTGGTGAATGCGGGGGCGAGTGCTCTGTTTGCCGTGAAGCCGATGCGCCAGCCAGTCATCGCCCAGGTTTTCGATGCGCCGTCGCTGATGATGCAGCGCTCTTGCATGTCGGGCAGGCTCGCGAGTGATGAGAAGCTGCCTTCGAACGTGAGCCTGGAATAAATCTCATCGCAGAACACCCAAATCTGCGGATGCTTGCGAAGGATCGCGGCGATGTCTTCGAGGTTTTGCTTGGTGAGAATGCCGCCCGTGGGATTTTGCGGGGAATTCAAGATCAGGAGCTTTGTTTTCGGCGTAATCTTCGCTTCTAACTCGTTTGGGTCGAAGGCAAAGTTGCGCGCTTCGCGCAGGTAAAGCGGCACGGGCACTGCGCCGTTGATGGTGATCTGCGATTCGTAAATCGGGAAACCGGGGACGGGATAAATCACTTCGTCGCCCGCGCCGTAATCGGTGGTCGAAAGAATTGTGTACGCGATGAAAGGCTTCGCGCCAGAGCCGACGACGACGTCTTCCGGCTCAATCGTAAGCCCGCGCATATCACCCATGTATTGCGCCGCCGCTTGGCGCAATTCCATGATGCCGGCGCTGGGCGTGTAGCCATGTTTGCCAGCGCGGATCGCTTCGTGCCCCGCTTCTTGCACGTGCATGGGCGCAGGAAAATCCGGCTGACCGATGCAAAAGCTTGTGATGTCGTAGCCCTCGGCGATGAGTTTGTTGACTTCAGCGAGCACGACGAATGCGTTTTCAGTGCCGAGCGATTGGGCGCGTTTTGAGAGCGAAAGTGACATTCGAAAGCCAGCCAGAATGAAAGACGCTTCGATGTTAGCGGCGAGGATTCCGCTCAACGAACACGCGGTTCGTTTGTGGCGTTTGACCCGCGCGGTAAATGAGCGATTGAGATGCGCGAACTGGGCGGTTAAGCCTTCTTCGGCTGAGCGGTCTCAGAAACGCACCGCTTGGAACCTTGCTCAAAACGCCGACGCGGTGAACACCAGTCTCAAACTTTGCGATTCAACTTAGCAGCTCGTCTCTTTATTCACTCAGGGCAAAGCACGCAATAAGCAGACTCTTGCTGATTGACAAAATGCAGCGCTCGCCCCGATTACTCTTGGGCGAGTCAAGAGGAGTTATTGAAGAGAAACGAACGTCGTAAGCTCGTTTTCGTCGATCAGAACGACCAGCGAACGCCTAGATTGAGTGTGTCGGGCTCATCGAACGTTTTGAGGCTAAGCCCAAAGCGCGTGCCGCGAGAAAGCTCAAGTTTGAGGCCGACATTCGGCGTGAAGTCATAGCGAACGCCGAGCCCATATGAAAGCGAGGTGCGCTCGGCGGGGTTCGCGGGACTGGTGATGAAGTTCACATCGCCCGCTTTTGGATCAGTGCGGCCCACGCCGACTTTCCCGTAAACGGAGATATAGTTTCTGTAGTTAAACGCTGAAACTACGTCAACATTGACGGTGTTCGTTGTCGCCGGAAGGGCCCAACGCGACGCATCGAAGCGAAGCCCGACGCCGTCAGCCGTACCTGCGCGACCTTGGGGCTCGAACAGGGATCGTGCTGCGGTTGTATTGATGGCAGCGCCGAGAGCGAGGCCCGAGTGAAATTGATAACCGCCAAATGCAGTAGTTCCGTTTGGCAGCGGGTTTGCGGCATCGGCCGGGCGCGAGAATTCAAGCGCTTGGCCCAGTTTCAATCCTGGGGGTGCAAAACTCCACGCGCCGCGCGGCGCGTCTGGCGCTTCGGGCACAAGCCGCAATCCCGTAAAGAAGCCCGAAATTTCCTTCGACTGCGCGCCTGCAAAGGCCGCGCTGAGCGCGCACGCAAGCACCAGCGCGCAGCCAGCAAGGCGGCGGGGAGCGAAAAATCGTGCGGGGGAGCTCATGAGTAGGATAGTGCGCCAGCGAAAACGGTGTGTCAACGAAAAACTTAAAACTTCAGACGAGCGACCGCTCAGAAGGTTCAGACAGTGTTGCGCAATTGCTGCGTTGCAGCGGTACAACAGCTCGGCGTGCGCGCTCTCGGCGTGCCGAAAAGCCGCGACGCGCTGACTACGCGCCCACGGCAACCGCGTTCGCAGCAGCAAAGGCGGCGATTGAGGCAATTTCGCCCAAACCAAACCGGCAACCGAACGGTTCCTTCAATTGAAGCGGCAGCGGGTCATCGGTGCAGATCCCTCGAATATTCGTGTCTGTGGGAAACAGTAGCGGCTTTCCGATTTCGGCACGCCAAATTTCGAGTTTTGGGATTGGGGTTCGCTTAAACCCTTCGATCAGCACCAAATCGCAGGGCGACAGGCGCGCAATCGATTGCTCGAAACTCAGCTCGGGGGCATCGCGGTGCTCGCGAATCAGGGCATAGCGCTTCGCGCTTGTCACCAATACTTCCGATGCGCCCGCTTTGCGATGCCGATACGAATCCTTGCCCGGAATATCGAAATCAAAATCATGATGCGCATGCTTCACAAGCGAAATACGCATGCCCGTCGATGCAAGATGTGAAATCACTTGCTCGATGAGCGTTGTTTTGCCCGAGCCTGACCAACCGGCGAAGCCGAATACTTTTTGTGGCACGAAAACTCGCCGTTATTTGTTCTTGAAAATTGGTTTGCGTTTCTCGACGAACGCGCGCATGCCCTCTTTTTGATCTTCGAGTGCAAACGTAGCGTGAAACTCGCGGCGCTCAACTTGCAGGCCCTGCTGGAGCGTGGTGTCGAAGGCGGCGTTGATGGTTTCCTTTACTTTCATCACAGCGGGCAGCGAAAAGCTCGCGATCTTCCCCGCAGTAGCGAGCACTTCTTCCATCAATTTGTCAGCAGGCACAACGCGCGAAACGAGCCCAGCGGTTTCTGCTTCTTGCGCAGTAATGAATTTGCCCGTGAGGCACCATTCCATCGCTTTTGCTTTGCCTACCGCGCGCGGAAGGCGCTGGGTGCCACCCATGCCGGGAATCGTGCCGATTGTGATTTCCGGTTGACCGAATTTCGCATTGTCAGCCGCGATGATGAAATCGCACATCATCGCGAATTCGCAACCACCGCCGAGCGCGTAACCCGACACCGCTGCGATGATCGGCTTCCTCGTGTTCTTCGCGGCTTCCCAATACTTCGTGATGTAGTTTTGGTTGTAGACATCGCCGTACGTGAATTCCGCCATCGCCGCGATGTCCGCGCCCGCTGCAAAGGCTTTTTCGTTGCCAGTGACGACGATCACGTGAACATTTGCATCATCGTCTAATTCGCGCAACACACCTTCGAGCTCTTTACAGAGCGCGTCGTTAAGCGCGTTCATCACCTTCGGGCGATTAAAGCGAATCAACGCCACCTTGGCGGGCGATTCGAGCTTTTCTACAACGACTAACGGGTCTGACATGCGCGGCTCTCAGGTTCGATGAATGGTGCTGAATTGTTGCAGACGTTCAGCACCGCCGTTGAGACCCGTTTCAAGTAAACCCACAACCGTTTCAGCAAACTGCGGATAACTGATACTGCCGCCAGGCTTGAGCCAGGTAAACGTCCAATTAATCATTCCGAATACGCACATGGTGAGGACCTTCGCTCGTTCGCCATCAATGCTGTATGTGTTGGCGACAAGATCGGCGAAGCGCTGCACGACCTGGCGCTCTAGATCGAGCACCTCATCGCGCTGTTGCGGTGGCAAAAATTTCACATCGTTGAGGAGCACCACGTGGCGAGTGCGCGAATGTTCATACTCCACCACAAAGCGCCGCACGGTTTCAGCCAGCGCTTCCTTCGCTGAAAGTTTTAATGGGGCAACGCTGCCCACCAACTCGCGCAGCTTTCGCATGTAGCTGCTCGACATATCGAACAACATGGCGTCTTTCGATGGGTAGTAGTGATAGAGCAAGCTCTTCGACACGCCACAACGGCGCGCGATTTCCGCCATCGTCGCGCTCGGGTAGCCGAGCTGCGCGAACGTGTCTGCCGCCACGTTGAGCATAGTGTCGCGCTGGACGATGTGTTCGGGGGAGATTCCGCGGGGCATGCGATCCGGAAGAGGTACGAGCTTAAGAGAGTGTGCGGTTTGATTGTAGGAGGCAGAAGTCCGTCATGAAAAGAAATGGGGAGCCGAAGCTCCCCAAATCATTCCAGCAAACTCAATCGTTGGTTTTATTGCTGCAAATCGCGGAGCGCTTGGATGCGCTGCTCCATCGGTGGATGCGTCGAAAAGAGCGATCCCATCTTGCCGCCAATGCCCATTGCTTTCACGCTTTGCGGAAGCTCGCCCGGCTCAAGGCCCCCAAGACGAGCGAGCGCGTTAATCATTGGCTGTTTGTTGCCCATCAGCTCCGCCGCACCCGCATCCGCACGGTATTCGCGCTGACGCGAGAACCAGGACACGATCATCGCAGCAACTACACCCAGAACGAGATCCATCACGATGGTGGTGACGTAGTAACCGATGCCTGGTCCGTCGTTCTGGTTGCGCAGAATCACTTTGTCAACGAAATAGCCGACTACGCGCGAGATGAAAACCACGAAGGTGTTCATTACGCCTTGAATCAAGGTCATGGTCACCATATCGCCGTTCGCAATATGAGCTACTTCGTGACCGATGACCGCTTCCACTTCTTCCCGAGTCATCGACTGCAAAAGACCAGTGGAGACCGCTACCAACGCGGAATTTTTGAACGCGCCGGTGGCAAACGCGTTCGGCGCGCCTTCGTAAATGCCAACTTCTGGCATGCCGATCTGAGCTTTGTCAGCGAAGCGCTTCACGGTGTTCACAATCCATGCATGCGTTGGATCGGTTGAATCATTGATGACTTGAACGCCCGAGCTCCACTTCGCAATGGGCTTGCTCATCAGCAACGAGATGATCGCGCCGCCGAAGCCCATGACGAGCGAAAAACCGAGCAGCTGCGTGAGATTCAGCCCGTTTGCCGTGAGGAAGCGGTTGAGGCCCAGCAGGTTGACGACGATGCCCAGCACCACCATCACCGCGAGGTTGGTCATGAGGAAGAGAAAAATGCGTTTCATAAGTGTTTAGGCGCTCCGAGACTCGAAAAAGGCAGTGCGAACAATGGGGCGTTGACGGCTTTGACGCGTGAGCAACCGAGATGTTCCGGCTTCCGCGTCGGTTGTTTCCAGTCAGCACCCTGTGTGACGAATATGCGAACGATACCCGGAGTTTCAATCAAACAACACCTGACCTTCCCGGCACATGGCAATCTGGCTTTAGCTTTAAATCAATTACTTAAATTAGGCTACAAGCGATTCCTTATATGTTTTGTGTAGTGCTTTTTTCTGCCATTAGTCCCAGCCGAATAGGGACTAATAGAAAAAAACCACTCTCTCTGGCGCGTTGGCATCGCGCGTCTCAGTCTCAGTGTGCGGATCGACCAGGCCCAAAGCGCGAATTCGGCACGAAATCACGTGGTTTCTGGCATAATTACGGGCTTTGCTGAACACATCATTGTTGTTGTGTTCCCCAACCGCCCCCTCTGTACGGGGCAAATGATTACGGATCTCGCGGTTTGCGGGCCTCCAAGGCCACAGCGGGGAATCGTAATCGCATCGAAAGGCGACTATGAGAGAAGGCATTCACCCTAACTACCGCGACGTGGTGTTTCATGACACCGCTGCAAACGTCAAGTGGATCACGCGTTCAACCGTGAACACTAACCGAACTGTCAAGATGGACGACGGCAAAGAGTACCCGCTCGTGGTGCTTGAAATCTCTTCAGCATCGCATCCGTTCTACACGGGCAAACAGCAGCGCATCCTTGATACGGCGGGTCGCGTCGAGCGCTTCCGTCAGAAATACGCGAAAAAAGCAGCGTAATTTAGCTGCATACCGCGACGAAGGCAGCCAAGTGCTGCCTTTTTTGTTTTTGAGCCTCGCGACATAATCGGCGCTCATTGGTTCGGGCGCAGCGATTGCGCGCCAAGCGCCAAATCGCTCCCAACCCATTCGTTTCCAACCAGCAGCACTCAGCCACTCGCATTTACCAATGCAGCGTATCTCTCACCAAGCCACTGATCGCGATAAGGCGCCCTGGAAACGGGTCGCCTTATTTGCGTTGATCGTGATTTGGCTCGGATCGGGCATCGTAGGCCGTGATCCTTGGAAGCCAGACGAGCCAATTTATGTCGGCATTCTGCACAGCATGCTTACTTCGGGCGGTGACGCGTGGTGGGCACCCCAGGTTGGCGGCGTGTTGTTACCCGCCGAAACGCCTTTCATTCACTGGCTAAACGCGCTCGCAGTATGGCTGCCATCGGCGCTCCTGCCTCTGCACGAAGCTGCGCGGGTGAGTTCAGCGATTTGGGTTGCAATCGCAATCGTTGCGCTTGCGTTGTCAGCGAAACGATGGAGCGCCGGACATATTTCTTACCTGGCGGCAATTGTGTTCATCGGCTGCCTCGGGCTCTATGATCGAGCACACAGCTACTTACCCGAGATTGCTACGCTGGCTGCGCTGAGCCTCGCGATCCATGGGATGTCATCGCTTCCCGTTGCCAGCAATCGAGCGGCCTTCACGATTGCTGTCGCCATTCTGATCGCGTTCATGTCAACCGGGCTCCTGGGGCTTGGATTGATAGGCATCCCTGTCGTTGCGCTCTGCTTCGCCCCAGTCCTCTCGATCTATCGCGTGCCGCTGGCGCGTGCGATCTTCTTCGGCGTTTTGGCCTGCGGGCTACTAAGCGCGGGATTCGCGCTTCGCGTTCCCGAGACAGCGCTCGAATGGTGGCAGTCAGGCGCGGGCCTCACGCTCCCGGCTGAGCGGGAACGTTTTTCACCACACAACTACATCGTGAATGCGCTCTGGTTTGCATGGCCGGCCTGGCCGCTCGCGGTTTGGACTTTGATGCTCAGATTTCGCGGGTTTGCCGGTGGCTGGCAGCGCGCAGAGGTCATCGTCCCGCTGGTATTCATGGTGAACACATGGGTGTGGCTCAGTATCGCGAGTGAGCACCGGACACTGCACACCCTTTTCTTTTTGCCACCACTCGCGCTCTTGGCAGCGTTTGGGGTGGATACGATTCGTCGAACTTGGTACGCAATGATCGATTGGTTTGGCATCCTAGTGTTGGGCATGATCGCGATTCTTGCTGTCGTCATTAGCAGCGCGCTTTATCTCAAGTGGCCCGGCGCGATTGCCGCCTGGTCGCAAAAATTCGTGCCGGACTTTGCGGGCAGCCCGCCTTGGCTCGGCTACACCGTTGCTGCAATTGCTTTTGTTGTGTGGATCGCCTTGGTTCAACCGGCGCACCAACACTCACGGCGCGCGCTCATCAACTGGGCGGGTTGCGTCACCTTTGTGTGGGTCGTCGGGCAGGCGCTGCTGATTGAGCCCGCGAACTTTCGGAGTTCACATCGAACCGTGTTTGAACGGGTGAGCCAACTCTGGCCCGAGCGCGGTTGCGTAAACTCAATCGACATCCCGGCAAGTCACATCGCAATGCTTGATTACATGGTCAAGCGTCGTGTTGAGCCCGTAGAAGAGCTCGCGGACGCAAGTTGCGATTACCTTCTCATCGCGCGCAATCGTGGCGAGGCGGTGGTTGATACCCCTGGCTACGAGGTCATGTTCTCGGGCAATCGTGCCGGAGATCGGGGCGAGAAAATCGAGCTGCTGCGACGTACGCGTAGCGGTCAAAGTAGTGGAGAAAAACAATCATGAAATTCGTCGACGAAGCATTTATTGATGTCATTGCGGGAGATGGTGGCAATGGCATGGCCTCGTTCCGTCGCGAGAAATACATTCCCGAGGGCGGGCCTGACGGCGGCGACGGCGGGCGCGGCGGCTCGGTCTACGCAATTGCCGACGAAAACATCAATACCCTCATTGATTACCGCTTCGCGCGCATCCATCGAGCACAGAAGGGTGAAAACGGCCGTGGCGCGGATTGCTACGGAAAAGGCGGCGAAGATTTGGTGTTGCGCATGCCCGTTGGCACCGTATTGACAGATGAGGAAACCGGCGTCGTACTCGCCGATCTTGCTAAGCATGGCGAGAAAGAATTGATTGCGAAAGGCGGCGCAGGCGGCCTCGGCAATATCCACTTTAAGTCAAGCGTCAATCGCGCGCCTCGCCAGAAAACTAACGGGGAAGAAGGCGAAAAACGTAGAGTTCGACTTGAATTAAAAATTCTCGCCGACGTCGGCTTATTAGGGATGCCAAACGCGGGGAAATCGACGCTCGTGCGCGCGGTGAGCGCGGCAAAGCCGAAGGTCGCGGATTACCCGTTCACCACGCTTGCACCAAGTCTTGGCGTCGTTCGCATCGACTACGGTCGCTCGTTCGTGATCGCGGACATTCCGGGATTGATCGAAGGCGCATCGGAGGGCGCGGGCCTCGGGCACCAATTTTTGCGGCATCTGCAGCGTACCAAACTGATTTTGCATCTTATCGACATCGCGCCGTTTGACGAAAGTGTCGACTACGTCAAAGAGGCGAAAGCGCTGGTTGCAGAACTTAAAAAGTATGACGCGACGCTGCACGCAAAACCTCGTTGGCTGGTGTTCAATAAGGTTGACTTGCTTGACAAAAAAGAAGCGGACAAACGAATCAAGGATGCGCTGAAACGCATGCGCTGGACGAAACCTTGGTACGCGATCAGCGGAATCAACGCAGGCGGAACACCGGAGTTGGTTCGCGCAGTTGGTGAGCATTTGGCGCAACAAACGCTTGACGCTTCGAATTAGTTTTCGCCACAGATTTCCACAGATGAACACAGATACAGCGGCTCCCCTCGTTCGACATCTGTGTGAATCCGTGTGCATCGGTGGCTAAGAATATGGCTTCGTTCGAACTTCTCAAATCTTCAAAGCGTATCGTCGCAAAAGTTGGCAGCGCCTTGGTCACCAACGGTGGCGCGGGTATTGATCGCAGTGCGATCGCCCGTTGGGCAAGAGACGTTACGGCGCTACGCGAGAGCGGCGTTGAAGTGATTTTCGTTTCGTCAGGCGCTATTGCCGAGGGCATCGCGCGGCTTGGATGGAAAGAGCGCCCGAAACTCATGCCTGAGCTTCAAGCGGCGGCAGCAGTTGGGCAAATGGGCTTGGCGAATGTGTATGAGCAAGCCTTTGCGGCGCACGGATTGAAGACCGCACAGGTGTTGCTCACCCACGAGGACCTTGCTGATCGCAAGCGCTACCTAAATGCACGCTCAACACTGCTTGCGCTCTTGAATCACAACGTCGTTCCCATCATCAACGAGAACGACACCGTTACCACGGATGAAATCAAGTTCGGGGACAACGACACACTTGGAGCACTCGTCGCAAACCTCTGCGACGCGCAAACGCTCGTATTGCTTACCGATCAGCGCGGCCTCTACACGGCTGATCCACGCAAAGACGCCCACGCACAATTCATTAGCGTCGGTCGTGCTGACGATCCGCAATACGAATCGATGGCGGGCGGCACAGGCACCGGCATTTCCAAAGGCGGCATGCTCACAAAAATTCTCGCTGCCCGCCGCGCTGCAGCGAGCGGTATTCACACGGTCATCGCAAGCGGACACGAACACAGCGTGTTGCAACGCTTACTCACCGGCGAATCCATCGGTACGTTGCTGCATGCCCCCGAAACGTCACTCGCGAAAAGGAAGAGCTGGATGCGCGATCACTTGCAACTTCGCGGTAAGGTCACGCTCGACGCGGGTGCAGCTCGCGCGCTCACGCAAGGCGGACGCAGCTTGCTACCTATCGGCGTGGTCGCAGTAAGCGGCGAATTCGAACGCGGCGAAGTCATCGCTTGTATCGACGAGTCTGGCAAAGAACTCGCACGCGGCCTCACCAACTATTCGTCCAGCGAAGCGCAGCGAATCATGCGCAAACCTTCTGCTGATATCGAAGCAGTACTCGGGTATTACAACTACGACGAACTGATTCATCGCGATAACCTCGTACTAACCTCCGCCTGATCGCATGTGTGATGCTGACATCGAGACGTCGCGACTACGCTGTCGTGCGCTCGCCGATTCACTGATCGAAACATTCCTCGACTACTCGCTGCGAAATTCAGCGCACTTCGCGCCGTGGGAACCGCGACTTGGCAGCGAGTTTTTTCTGCCACAAAATTTTCGCAACTGGTGTCAGAAACAGATCGAATCGATCGCAAACAAGCAATCGCTTCGGTTCATCGTTTCGTTGCGTGATGCCCCCGATCGCATGGTGGCATCGATCAATTATTCGATGATTGCACCGCTGCCCGCGCTTTCTTGCAATCTTGGCTACTCGATTGACGAATCGCTTCAGGGGCATGGTTTGATCACGGAAGCGCTGGCCTCGACCAACGCCTACGTTTTCGATACTCTCCGGCTGCATCGCATCGCCGCCAACTATATGCCGCGCAACGAAAGAAGTGCCGCGGTGTTGCGTAAACTCGGCTTTGTGATTGAAGGTCACGCGCGCGACTATCTTCGAATCGCAGACCGCTGGGAAGATCATGTGCTGACAGCGCTAATTAACGAAAATTGGGTGCCCCAGAGAACGCTTGAAACTTCGCGCTAGCCCCCAAAGTCCAAGCTTGACTTCTTTTGGAAATCTATTTCGTTTCACTATGACGACACGCTTTCCTCGTATCTCCGCTACGCTCCTGACAGTGCTGACGCTCATCGGTTGCGGAGAGGCGCGACCGCCTGCGGTGCAGGAGCAGATCACTCAAGCGCCTGCGCAGACCGCAGCCGCGGTACCGCCGCGCTCATCCTCGCCGC
Organism: Betaproteobacteria bacterium; assembly: GCA_013298145.1. Taxonomy (GTDB): domain Bacteria; phylum Pseudomonadota; class Gammaproteobacteria; order Burkholderiales; family Casimicrobiaceae; genus Casimicrobium. The sequence continues at coordinate 34,486 of JAAFJO010000003.1, read as the reverse complement.
TCCTCGGTAGTAACATGCCTTCTCTCGCCCCCGTCGTCTCTCAAACGGCGGCCGGTGTGGTGAACATCTCCACGCTCACGCGCGGCGCGGAAAGCGACAACCCGATGTTTGCGGACCCATTTTTCCGCCGCTTCTTTGGCGTGCCGGATCGTCCGCAGCAGCGTGAAGCGCAGGCCTCTGGCTCTGGCGTGATCGTCGATGCCGCGAAGGGCTACGTGCTCACAAATCATCACGTGATCAAGGGCGCAACTAAAGTCGTCGTCACGCTACGTGATCGCCGTGAATTCACCGCGAAGATCGTCGGCTCTGACCCAGCGACCGACATCGCACTCCTGCAGATTCCGCCGGAAAAACTCACCGCCGTGAAGATCGGTGAATCGGACGCGCTGCTCGTGGGCGACTACGTGCTCGCCATCGGCAATCCCTTCGGTGTGGGGCAAACCGTCACCAGTGGCATCGTCTCGGCACTTGGTCGCGCGGGCCTCAACATCGAGGGTTACGAAGATTTCATCCAAACCGACGCTTCGATCAATCCAGGCAATTCGGGCGGTGCGCTCATCAATTTGCGGGGCGAGTTAATCGGCATCAACACCGCAATCATCGGCCCGTCGGGCGGCAACGTAGGCATTGGCTTCGCAGTACCCACCAACATGGCAATGCGCGTGATGGATCAGCTCGCAAAATTTGGCGAAGTGAAACGCGGCGGAATCGGTATCGCCGCAGTCGGCGAAGTGAATCAAGAAATTGCCAAAGAAAACAAACTCCCTGCCATTGAAGGCGCAGTGATCAACACGGTGATCGGCGGAAGCCCGGCTGATAAAGCGGGGCTCAAGAAAGGCGATATCGTGACCGCGGTCAACGGGCGCCCCGTGCGCACGGGATACGACCTTCGCAACCAACAGGCCCTTACGCCGATCGGACAAGCGCTCGATCTTGCCATCATTCGCGATGGGCGCACCCGCAACGTGCGCGTCAACGTGGAAACACCCGCGCGCGCACAGGGCCTGCGCCCAGAGCGCGTGAACGAACTGCCAGGCACCGAGCTTGCGAGCATTCCAAAAGAGTTGAATCGTCGCGGGGTATACGTACTCGAAGTCGAAAAAGATAGCGAAGCATTCCAGATTGGCTTGCGCGAAAACGATGTGCTGCTCGGTGTGAACGGTCGTTACGTGAACTCACCGCAAGACGTTCGCAACGCCATTCGCGATGCCAGTCGCTTTGTCGTCTTCAATCTGGTTCGCGGTGACAGTCGCATCGATCTGCGTGCGAGGAAGAGCACAACGCAGGGGACGTAGTTAACAACTCATACTGTTAACGCGGCCGCGTTGCCATACGGAACGATTGCGAATTTCGTGCAACTCAATTCGTTATGCTTGGACCTTAGCGGCGAGAGCCGTGTCGTCTTGGGTGCGAAGCACCGTCGTCTCAGCGCGTAAGCGCATCGTCCTGTTCTGAAAGAAGCTATGCAATACCGTCGTCTCGGCCGCTCCGGCCTTAAAGTCTCTGAACTCTCTTTTGGATCGTGGGTCACCTACGGCAATCAAGTCGATACTAAGGCTGCCGTCGAATGCATGGCCGCCGCGTGGGATGCCGGTGTGAATTTCTTCGATAACGCCGAGGTGTACGCGCGCGGCATGTCGGAAACGATCATGGGCGAGGCGCTCAAACAACTCGGTTGGCGTCGCGCGCAAGTCGTCGTTTCAACGAAGTTTTACTGGGGCATCAATGACGCCCCTAATGAAAAAAACACGCTCAATCGCAAATACTTGATGCAGGCGATTGATGGCTCATTGAAGCGCCTGCAACTTGACTACGTCGATCTGGTGTTCTGCCACCGCGCAGATGCAAACACACCGCTCGAAGAAACCGTCTTCGCCATGAGCGACATGGTGACGCAAGGGAAAGCGATGTATTGGGGCACGAGCGAATGGAGCGCCGAGGAAATTCGCGGCGCGTACGAAATCGCCGAGCGTCATCATTTGCATAAGCCTGTGATGGAGCAACCGCAGTACAACCTCTTCGCGCGCGATCGCATGGAAAAGGAGTACGCCCGCGTGTTCCAGGACCTAGGCATCGGCACCACGATCTGGAGTCCGCTCGCCTCGGGCCTGCTCACCGGCAAATACTCCAAGGGCGTACCGGATGATTCACGCGCGGCCCTCAAAGGCTACGAGTGGCTCGCCGAACGTATCAACGATCCGAAAAAGATCGCGGCGGTAGAAAAACTCCGCCCCATCGCAGGCGATCTCTCCTGCTCCATCGCGCAGCTCGCGCTCGCATGGTGCTTAAAGAACCCGAACGTCTCAACCGCAATCACCGGCGCATCACGCGTCGCGCAAGTGCTCGAGAACATGAAAGCGCTTGAGGTTGTTCCGAAGCTCACGCCCGAGGTTATGAAGGCTATTGATACGGCGACGGCGGCGACCTAAATTGGTAGCGTTCGGCAGCGCGGCTAAGCAGAACTTGTTTCGCACACGCCTCCAAGCTGTCATCCTCGCGAAGGCGCGGATGACAGGTGAGGTGATCGTCGATAATTGAACGTCGTTTGTCGGCGCACTGAACTTCGCGCACAGCAAATTCGGCGCTTGTTAAACCGTGCCGACGCTACAAACGACGGTGGTTTGTTTCTTATAGCTCACGTACAAGCTGCCCGGTTTATGAAGGGCAGTGTCAACTTTTTATTATTTTTCAATATGTGAGCTTTTTATCGTCTAGCCCTTAGCAAACCGGACGATCTGATGTATAGCTTAATACCGCTCTTTGGTTAACCTTTCCCCCTACAAAACCTTCTTCGCTGATCGCGAGCTGCGGCGCATTGTGTTGTCGTCGATCATGCCGCGGTTGCCTGCGGGCATGAATGCGTTGGCGTTGACGATGCTTGTTCAGTCGCAGACGAATTCGTTTGCTTCTGCGGGTTCGGTGAGCGCGGCTTACATGATTGCAGCGGCGATGCAAGCGCCGATCATTGGTCGGTTCATTGATCAGAATGGGCCGCGTCGGGTGATGGTGCCGCTAGGCGTGCTCTGTGCGTTGGCGCTTTGTTTTGTGGTGCTCGCGGTGCGGATGAAGTGGCCGCTCCTTGCGGTGATGGTCGGTGCGTTTTTCGCGGGTGGGACGTTTCCTCCAGTGTCGATGACGATTCGCGCGATGTATCGCAAATCATCGATGAGCGATGCGCAAAAGCAAACGGCGTTTGCACTTGAAGCGATTGTGATGGAACTTGCGTTCACCTTGGGGCCGCTCGCAGTGACGGTGGCGCTGCTCACGGGGCATGCGGCGACAGCAGTGCTCGGCTCGGCAGCGCTTGCGTGCATTGGCACGTGGCTCTTCGCGCGCTCGGGTGCGCTTGAGCGCTGGGGCAATGTAGAGCGCGGTGAAGACATTGTGCGACATTGGTCAGGGCCGCTCAAGATTTCTGCTGTGCGACGTGCGCTGCTGCTTTCTGCGATGTTTGGCACGGGCATCGGTTTGCTGGAAATTTCGCTGCCCGCGTTCGCCGAGTTTGCGGGAAACAAAGCGCTCGTCGGTTGGCTCTTCGCGGCGCTCTCCATTCCAAGTGCAATTGCGGGATTTGTGTACGGTACGTGGCACGTCAAGACACCGCTCAACAAACAAATCCTCATGTGCGCAGCATGGCTCGCGGGCGGCGCGGCGCTGATGGCGGCGATGGATACGTTTGCGCCATACGTGCTCATGTGCGTGCTCGCGGGGCTTGCGTTCGGGCCGATGATTACGGCGCTCTCGTTGCAACTCGGCAAGCTCACACCCGTTGAGTATTCCACCGAGGCATTTACCTGGAGCATGACGGTGTTTTTGATCGGCATGGGCACCGGATTCACCGTGGGCGGTGGACTCATCGAGACCGTGAACTGGACGAATGGCTGGCGCGCGTCGCTACTTGCGAGTGTTGCCCTCTTCGTTGCGGCCGGATTGTCTTGTTTGGCGATTCCGGAGGTAAGGAATGATGGGAGTGGCGGGCATTAAGTTCCTCTCCCTGCGGGAGAGGTCGCGCGGAACGCGCGGGTGAGGGAAGCGCACCCAGTTCATCAACAGATACTGCTACGAGTGTATTTCCCTCACCCAACGCTTCGCGTTGACCTCTCCCAGAGGGAGAGGAAAACAACAATAAAATTCCACTATGACCGCATCAATGACTCACCGCCGCGCAGTTCTCACCTTAGTCTTATGCTGTTTCCTCTGGAGCATCGCAGGCGTATTCACGCGTCATCTGGACTCTGCAAAATCATTTGAAGTGACGTTTTGGCGGAGCTTCTTCTGCGCCTTTGCGATGATTGTGTGGTTCATGTGGACCGAGGGTTTCAAGGGCGGCATCGCGCACGTGCGAGCGAGCGGCTGGGCGGGCGTGATTGCGGGTGCGTGTTGGGCGACCATGTTCACCTGCTTCATGGTGGCGCTCACCATGACCTCAACAGCGAACACTGTGATCGTGATGGCACTTGCGCCGCTCATCACGGCGTTGCTCTCGTGGATTGTTTTGAAGTCGCCGATTCCGGGGCGCACGTGGATCGCGATTGCTATTGCAATTGCGGGAATGGCGATCATGTTTGGCAGTGCGCTTGAAGGCAAGAGCGGTGCTGCGGCGGGCATGTTGGTCGCGTTTGGCGTGCCGCTCGCCTCTGCGGTGAATTTGGTCGTGATGAAGCGTATTCACGCAAAAGTAGATCTTGCGCCTGCGGTGTTGATCGGCGCGCTGATTTCGTGCGCGGTGACCCTACCGCTCGCGTTTCCCTTTGCAGCGACCACGAAGGATGTGCTTCTGCTCGCGATCCTCGGCGTGTTCCAGCTCGCGATTCCGTGCGTGTTGCTCATTCGCGCCGCGAAACACTTGAGTGCGCCGGAAACCGCGCTACTTGGCATGCTCGAAGTGATCATGAGTCCGTTGTGGACGTGGCTCTTCGCATCGGAAATACCGTCGTCAAACACCTTGATTGGTGGCGCGATTGTGATTGGGGCTCTGGTGTTGAACGAAGTAGTGCCAAAACGCAGCGCCCAGGTCAACGCCACTCGCTGAGTTTTCGTTTAACGCAAACACAGTTGCGAATCGTTCGTATTTGCGTATACTGCGGACTTCGAAATATGAAGGAGCTCAGTCATGAACGTTACGACACCTACCGAACTGGCCATCGCCCCAACCGTGCAGCGGCTCACTTGGCTCGCAGAGCTAATGGGGCGCTTTGCCTCGGAACAAGCCGAAGGCTACGATTCAACCCGGCTTGCTGCAGCGATCCTCATACATCTTCGATCACTGCGCGCCGAATTGCTTGACGGACAAGGACTTGCGTCCACCGCAGAACACTGGATCGATAGTTGGGAGCAAGTGCTCAACCGCGCCACGTCGCGCAAGCCGACGCGAAGCGCGCCTTCGGGAACTCCGCCCCCATCGCTTCACCTGCTGATCAGACAGGCACGAGCGTTCTAATCGAGCAACTTTCTCTTAGACTCCGGGCTACTTCCAGAGACTAACGAGATTATGAAAATCTACGGCAGCAAAAATTCACGTTCGATTCGCCCGGTGTGGGCGCTTGAAGAAGCGCACGCGAGCTACGACTATCAGCGCATTTGGATGATGAAGGGCGAAGGACAATCGCCCGCGTTCAAAGCAGTTAATCCGGCGGGAAAAATCCCAGTGCTCGTCGACGGCGGTTTGGTGCTGACTGAGTCGATGGCGCAGGTGTTCTACATCGCGGAGAAGTTTCCCGAATCGAATTTGCTTCCAAGTGATCCGAAAGCTCGTGCTGAAACGTATCGCTGGGTGTTCTACACCGTATCTGAAGTTGAGTCGCCGCTTTGGGCGATTGCACAACATCGTTTTGCGCTCCCCGAGGACAAACGAGTGCCGCAACTAGAGCCGACCTCTGTATGGCAGCTTTCGCGTGGGCTGCGCGTGTTCGAGAAGATGCTCGCGACACGCCAGTACGTCGCGGGCGATTCGTTCACGCTTGCTGACATATTGGCGACGCACTGCATCACTTGGTCACTCTCAGCGAAGATTGAAGCGGTGGGCGATGCGTGTCTTGCGTACGTGGGGCGGATGAAATCGCGAGAGGCTTACAAGGCTGCAGTCGCGCGAGAAACGCTGGAAGCAGAAAAGCAAGAGGCGGCGCTTGCTGCGGTAGAACCGAAAACTAACTAACAATAAAGCCAGACGCCCTGTTAAATCGCGGCTAGCGCACGTATAACGTGTAACGTGATTTAAAGTTATTTGACACCTCGCCCTTGACTTCTTGGGGCGAGATCGACATATCTGTCGCTATGAACCGCCGTCAGCGAAATCAAGCGTCGGGCGCTTGCGCTTCGGCCAGCGCTGCCGCGCGCGCCGCCAACAGGGTATTGCGCGTTTGTGGCGTTTCCAGACTCATGCGGCCCATGATGCCGCTTCGGAAATCGTTCAGAAGCGTGACCGACGCTTTCTCATAATCGATCGCACCGCCCTTGGCTTTGAATCCACGCTTCAAGGCAATAGCTTCGATCACGCCCGGACCATCAAGCTCAGCCATCGTTTTGTCATCAAACGCATAGCGTTTTGCGAGCGCTGATGCGTAGCGATCCAAAAGAATTTCCGCGAGGTAGGTGGCGACTTCTTCGTTGATGTACGCGTTGGTTCCGATCAAATTACTCGCTGCGAGCAACAGGCCATCGCTTTCCAATTCAATCTTCGGCCACATCAATCCTGGCGTATCGAAAAGCCAAGTGCCATCAGGCAAGTTGTAGCGCGAGACGAGTTTCGTGACCGCGGGTTCATCGCCCACAGGCGCGGTGCGCGAATTCATAAGCGCGTTGATGAGCGTTGATTTGCCGACGTTGGGAATACCCATTGTCATCACGCGAAAGCGTTTCAGCGGCCCTTCGCGATGCGGGGCAAGCGTGCGCGCAGCGGGCAACACTTTCGCCGAATCGCCCACCTTCTTGCACGAGATCGCAATCGCCTTGGTATTCGGCAGCGCGTTGAAATGCGCAAGCCACGCTTGTGTGATGCCCTCTTCCGCAAGATCAATCTTGTTGATGATTTTGAGCGCGGGACGCTCGCGCTCCAAGCGCATCGCCTCGATCATCGGATTGACGCTCGCCGCTGGGCAGCGCGCATCAAGCACCTCAATCACCACATCCACATTCGCGAGCGTTTCTTCCGCCTTCTTGCGAGCGGTGCGCATGTGGCCAGGGAACCAATTGATCGCCATAAGTAGACCTCCGCACAACTCAACCCTGTCATTCCCGCGAAAGCGGGAACCCACAGTTTGCGTGAGTGTGAATCCTCAAAACGTTATCTGTTCTAGAAAGAGTAGGTTCCCGCTTTCGCGGGAATGACAGTAGTTTGGTTTTCGCATGCGCGGAGCCTTTCATGCAGGGCACCAACTGCGCATGTGAGTTACGCAGCAACCCTCTTCGACGTACCAAGCATCGAAAGCGCCACCGCTTCCGCCACGCGAATGCCGTCAATCCCTGCCGACATGATGCCGCCCGCGTAGCCCGCGCCCTCGCCTGCTGGAAACAAGCCGCGCACGTTCATGCTCTGCAAATCATCGTCACGCCGCTTGATGCGAATGGGCGAGCTAGTACGCGTTTCAACGCCAGTGAGCATCGCATCATGCATCGCAAAACCTTTGATCTGTTTGTCAAACTCAGGAATGGCTTCGCGAATTGCGTGAATCGCGTAATCGGGCAGGCTCGTTGCGAGATCGGTGAGATGAACGCCAGGCTTGTAGCTCGGCATCACTTCGCCGAATTCTTTGCTTGCCACACCATTCAAAAAGTCGCCGACGAGTTGACCCGGCGCGCTATACGTTTCACCGCCCAGCGCGTAGCCGCGTGATTCCCACTTGCGCTGAAAGTCGATACCCGCGAGAAAGGTCTTTGGATCGTTTTTGTTGTATCCCGGAAAGTCTTCAGGGTTCACGCCGCACACGATCCCCGCATTAGCGTTTCGCTCATTGCGCGAGTATTGACTCATGCCGTTGGTAACGACGCGCCCCGGCTCACTCGTCGCCGCGACGACCGTGCCGCCAGGGCACATGCAAAACGAATACACAGAGCGCTGATTCGATGCGTGATGCACCAGCTTGTAATCCGCCGCGCCCAAAATCGGATTGCCCGCATTGGGGCCGAAGCGCGCGCGATCAACGATGCTTTGAGGATGCTCAATTCGGAAACCAAGCGACAACGGCTTGGCTTCGATGTAAACACCGCGCTCGTGCAACATTTTGAACGTGTCTCGCGCACTGTGCCCAATCGCGAGGACGACGTGATGGGTATCGATCTCAACGCGCTCATCGTTCGCGTCAACATACGTCAAACCGTGGATCTGACCCTTTTCGATCTGCACATCCACCACGCGCGACTGAAATCTGAACTCACCGCCGAGATTCGTGATCGTCTCGCGCATATGTTCAACCATTTTCACGAGGCGGAAGGTGCCGATGTGCGGCTTGCTCACAAAGAGGATTTCTTCAGGCGCACCGGCTTTCACGAATTCATCAAGCACCTTGCGACCGTAGTGCTTCGGGTCTTTCACCTGGCTCCAGAGCTTGCCATCGGAAAACGTACCCGCGCCGCCTTCACCGAATTGCACATTCGATTCGGGGTTCAACTCACGTCGCCGCCACAAACCCCAGGTGTCCTTCGTGCGCTCGCGAACGACTTTGCCACGCTCAAGAATGATCGGTCGCAGCCCCATTTGCGCGAGGATCAATGCAGCGAAAATTCCGCACGGGCCGAAGCCGATCACCACAGGGCGGTTGACTCTCTCTCCCGTAGCACGGGACAAGCCAGTGGCGCAGGACGCCGCTTGCGGTGGTTCCGAGCGCAGCGAGGAATGAACCGTAGGTTCACAGAGGGTCGGAGTGAGGGCGGCTGCTATAGGAACCACAAACTTGTAGCTCGTATCCGGCGACGGGAGGATGTGCGGATCGCGCTTCAAGCGTCTGAACACGCTGGATTCAACAACGGAGGCCAGCTCCACATCGAGCGTGTAGACAAGCTGAATGTCGGCCTTCTTTCGAGAGTCATACCCGCGACGGAAAATGTTAAAGCGAACCATGTCGCTTGCTTTAATGCCAAGGCGCGCGATGATGGCGGCAGGCAGGGCTGCATCGACATGATCGAGCGGCAGCTTGAGTTCGGTGATGCGCAGCATCGACAATCCTCGAAGGGCGGATATTTATTCCGCGGAGCCTCGATTTTAGAACGTTCTTTGCGCGAAGTTACGGCTTCAGCGCATCAATCGCCGTGACCACCGCTTCGTCCGTGCGTGACGAATTCTTGGCGTTCGCCGTAATCGCAGCGCTGGCGCTCGCATTGCTTGGCGCGCTGCTTGGCGAGAGCAGCCGACGCAGGATCATCAAGCCATCCGTGTGCGCGCGTGTTGCGCCATCGCCATCGACATCGAACAACAGAAGGTTTGACTGAATGTGTTGAGCGATCTGGTCGGCATCTCGGAGCGCCGCCCCGTTGCCACGCGCGCCAGCAATCAGTTCTGCCGAGCGCAAGCCGAGCAAATAGCGAATCAACAAAACGCCATCAGTGGCCGCGTCGTAGGTGGTGTTGGCGTCGCTGTTGTCGATATTGAGTATGCCGCCATTGTTAATCGTTAGTAGCGCAGACAAAGAGTTAACGCTGCCCGCTCCGTTCGTGAACACCGCGCGATAACGCAGGCCGTTGTCTGCGAGCTGCGTGGTGAAGCTCAACGTTGAACTCGTCGCGCCGGATATGTCGTTGAACGACGCGCCGCCATCCGTGCTGAGCTGCCATTGAACGCTGGGGGGCGGCGTACCACTCGCCGACGCCGTGAAGCTTACTGTGGCGCCTTCACGGCGCGTAACGTCGGTCGGACTTGCGCCAAGCGTGGGGAAACTAGCAAACCGTGCTTCAACGGTTTTCGGGACATCGAGCGTTAGCGTTGTTGCGGCGGCAGCAGGATTCGCGACCGCGCCAGTCCAGCCGGTAAACACGAAGCCAGCGCTTGGCGTAGCAGAAATGTTGACGACGCTGCCCGAGTCAAAAAACGTACCCGTCGCAGGCGTTACAGTGCCTCCCACACCCGCGATCATCGTGAGCTGATTCTGCGTCGTGAAGTTACCTGTGACGGTTAAACCAGAAACGCCTACGGTGATTGTCTGCGCAATCGCGCCGCCGTTTGACCAGCTGCTGAACACGGCACGCCTGCCTGCGCCGAGCGATTGCGGCGTCGTCGTAGAAAGCACATAGCTTCCCGACGCTAGGACGACTGTTTGCGAGCCAACGTAGTCAACGTTGTTCAACCGAAAGCCGATACCGACGGGCACATTGATTGTTACGTTTCGAAGATTGGTGAAATTTGCGGTCACCGCTTTCGGAGCATCGAGCGTCACCGTCGTGTTTGCAGATGTCGTATTCGCAACAGGCCCCGTCCAATTCACAAAGCTCCAACCCGAACTTGGCGTTGCGCTGAGATTCACCACGGTATCTTCGTTAAAAAAAGATCCGTTTGCAGGCGTGATCGTTCCCATGCCAACGATAGCGGTGGTCAATTGGTGCTGCGTGGTGAAGGTTCCTGTGATGCTGAGTGGTGAAGTTCCAACTGTTATCGAGTGGGAGATCGCGCCAGCGTCAGACCAACTCGTGAGCACAAGCCGCGTTCCCACGCCCGCCGCTTGCGGAGTTGTTGTACTCAATACATAGCTTCCCGGAACCAGATTTACGGTCTGAGTCCCGGTGTAGTTCACTGAGTTAAGCGCAAAGCTTGCTGCGGGTGGCACGTTCACACTGACTGGCGTGGCGATGCCGGAAAGAGTCGTCGTCGCTGCGTTATTGCCAGTCTCGGATTCGCCGCCACCCGACGCGGTTGAAACGAGTTGAATTGCACTTGGCGCGTTCAGCGCGATGGTCGTCGAGAGCGTGATCGGCGGCGCGGTCGCGCTCGCGGAAATGACGCCGCTTCGGATACAGCTAAAGCTTGCGCCGCTTGGGACCGTGCACGACCAACCGCTACCGCTTGCGCTCACAGCTGTGAGCCCCGTTGGCATCGTTGCGGCGACGCTGTAGCTTCCAGTGGTGGCGGCGAGGCCACTGTTGCTAACTGTCAACTGAAACGACGCTGCGCTACCCCGAACAAACGTACTGCCGACAGCTGCGCTCGCAAGCGTGAGATCTGGCAAGAGCTGTTGATTGATGTTGATCGTAGCGTGCAAGTAACGCGAGTTGGTAGACGTCCAACTCATCGTTGTTGATGTTGCGCCCAGCTCGGTGCTCGTGCGATACCCGAGGAAATCGGAGAGTATCGAACCGCTTCCTTGCGATACCAGCGTCTGTCCGCTACCAATGGAAATCGCAGGAGCGGTATTGGTGCGGAGCGCGTCAAATAAATCAAAGACGAGATCACCGCCTTCGCTGCTCACACTGAGCGAGCTGCTACCTGCGCCCTGACCGCTCGGCCCTGCAGCGACGGGTGTGGTTTGATTGACGCCGCTGTAAACCGCCGCCGCGAGGAAACGCCTTTCCGTGCCCAAGCTCGACATCACGACCGAACCGGTTGTGCTGCTGCCACCGGTTCCAAGCGCGAGATACCAGATCGAGGAAACCGAGCTGCCATCTGTGACTTGCGTCGCACGGGTGAGTGGTGCGCCCGCAAACGTGACGCTAGAAACGTTGTTCGTTTGCGGATCAGATGCAGCCACTACGAGCAAGCGATTGCTGCCCGACGGAATCGTGACGCCCGTGAGCGTATTGCTCACCGCGAGCTGGCTTACCGGCGTTCCGATCGGCGTCACTGCGGCATCGGCAACGCCGACGCCCGCCAGAAATAGGGCGCACAGCGCACGAACGAAATTGAGCAGTTTGTGCATAGCTGGCGCTCGTATCAACGAGCAGTTACGAAATGAGCGCTACATCTTAAGTGAATGAGCGAAAAACGCCAGCACATCGCTGCGCTCCTCGATGATTTTCGAGGTGGGCGTTCCCGCGCCGTGCCCCGCACTGGTTTGAATGCGGATGAGTTTTGGCGCGTTGCCAGTATCCGTTGCCTGCAACGTCGCGGCGTACTTGAAGCTGTGCGCGGGCACGACGCGATCATCATGATCGGCGGTCATCACTAGGATCGGCGGATACTTCACGCCGCTACGAATATTGTGCAGCGGGGAGATGCGTTTCAAATGCGCGAAATCTTCGGCTTTGTCGGAGCTGCCGTATTCGTCAACCCACGCCCAACCGATTGTGAATTTGTGGAATCGAAGCATGTCCATTACGCCCACCTCCGGCACTGCGGCACCGAACACGTCGGGGCGTTGATTCACCACGGCGCCAATGAGTAGGCCACCGTTCGACCCTCCGGTTACGCCAATCTTTTCTGGTTTGCTGTAGCCCGTCTTCGCGAGCCACTCAGCGACGGCGATGAAATCGTCGTAGGCGTTTTGGCGTTTCGCGCCTTTCGCAGCATCGTGCCAAGCCTTGCCATATTCGCCACCGCCACGAATCGCCGCCTCGACGAAAACGCCGCCCATGTCCATCCACGTTGCTGCGGTTACACGAAACGACGGCGTGGTGGACACGCCGAAACCGCCGTAAGCCGAAACGATCACGGAATTGTTGCCATCAAGTTTGATGTCTTTGCGCTGCGCAATGAAGATCGGAACTTGGGTGCCGTCTTTACTCGTGACGAAGGCCTGTTTGGTTTCGTACTTGGCGCTATCAAACGCGATTTTTGGTTTGCGGAATACGCTGGACTCGTTCTTCGCTACGTCATAGCGGAAAATCGTGCTCGGCTCGGTCATGCTGGTGAAGGCAAAGAACGTCTCTGGATCGCGCGATTTGCCGCCGAAGCCGCCCGCCGAGCCCACGCCGGGAAGCGCCACCTCGCCGAGCGATTTTCCATCGAGCGCAAAACGCTCGACCACGCTCCGCGCATCGCGCAAATACTGCGCAACGATCACGCCGCCCACGACACTTGCCGATTCGAGCGTTTGCTTCGATTCGGCGACGACGGTCTTCCAGTGCTTTTTGTCCGGTCGCGTGAGATCAATCTCGATCACGCGCCCGAGCGGCGCGTCGAGATTAGTCTTTACCCAGACCGAATTACCGCGAGAGCCAATCACTTCGTACGAGGCATCGAAATCGAGCGTCAGCGTGCGGAAATCATTGGCTTTCGGAATCGCCTTGCTGCCTTTGCCTGCAGGTGCCCAAAGCAGGCCGTTCTTTCTCTCCGATCCGCGCCATACGAATAGGAAATGATGTTTGGCATCCTCGGCAACCGTGAGGCCAAATCCCCATTCCTTTTGATCCTTGCGCTCATACACCAAAACGTCTTTCGACTGCGGTGTGCCCAGGCGGTGGTAATAGAGTTTTTGAAAATAATTCTGCCCGGTCAATTTTTCACCGGGCTTTGGCGCGTCGTAAGCGCCGTAGAAGAATCCCTTCCCATCGGCAGACCACTCTGCGCTTGAGAATTTCACCCACTGAATTCGATCCGGCAAATCCTTGCCTGAATCGATGTCGCGAACACGAATCTCAGTCCAGTCGGATCCGGCAGAAGACAGGCCATACGCGAGACGTTTGCCATCGCGACTCACGCTCGTGAACGCGATCGAAACCGTACCGTCGTTCGACAATGTGTTCGGGTCGAGAAGTACACGTGGCGTTGCATTCAAACTCTCGGCCACGTAGAAGACGTATTGCTGCTGCAGCCCGTCGTTGCGCGACCAGAAGTAGCGCCCGCCTTCTTTCCAAGGCGTGCTGTATTTTTCAAAGTTATAGAGTGCGGTGTAGCGTTTTTGAATGTCAGCACGCTTCGGCAGTGCATCGAGATATTTACGAGTGAGTTCGTTTTGCGCGACAACCCATGCCTTTGTTTCTGCACTGTTGTCGTCTTCAAGCCAACGATACGGATCGGCGATTTTTTCACCATGGTAGGTGTCGACATGATCCACCTTGCGCGTGGTGGGGTAAGAAAGTTGCGCGGCGACTTGATGAGACATAGAAAACGTAGTCAGCACCGACGTGAGCGCGGAAATAAGCAGAGTTCGCTTTGAGATTCGCATGACGGATTGCAGCAAGAAGGGAGGGCGGGAGGATACCTCGCATGCGGCTGAGCGCAAACGAGATTGAGACGGCTGACGCTCGCCTAATTGGCTTTTACGCGCTAGCCTTAAAAGAAGCACGGCTGAATGAACAAATTTTTTGCTTTTGCTTAGATATAAAAACAAGCGCTAACCCAAGTTAAATAGGAACAAAACCGCAAAAGCTATAGAGCGAGTTTGGTCAATCGACGCGCGGCCTCGTCAAGCGTTTCGTCCCGTTTCGCGAAGCAAAAGCGGATGGTTTGTTGCTCTGTTGGCGACGAGTAAAAGGCGCTGACAGGAATCGGCGTCACGCCCAGCTCTGCGGTCATCCACTCTGCACATTCGCGTTCACTCAAATCGCGTAACACGGGCACATCGGCATAGTTAGCGCAGACGAAATAGCTGCCTTCACAGGGCAGCATACGAAGCGGCGTTGTCACCAGCGCGGCGACGAACCGGTCACGCTTTGCTTGGTAGAACGTCGGGAGGTCTCGGTAGGGCGCGGGATCAAGCAGGTAGTTTGCGATGCCTTCCTGCATCACGCTGTTTGCTGTGAAGACGGTGTACTGGTGGACCTTCCGGAATTCAGTGGTCAATGCGGCAGGGGCGCAGACGGTACCAATCTTCCACCCGGTGACATGAAATGTCTTTCCGAACGAAGAAATGACAAAACTGCGATCACGTAAGCGCGCGTCGCATACTGCGCTTAAGTGCGCTTGATCATCAAACACCATGTGTTCGTAGACCTCATCCGAAATGAGAAAGATGTCGCGGTTCTCGATCAAATCGGCCAGACGATTCCAGTGTTCGCGCGACCACGTGCGACCGCTCGGATTGTGCGGCGTGTTAACGATGATCGCACGAGTTTTGGCACTGATCGCGCGCGAGATCGCATCGAAATCTGGCTCAAACGTTCCGTGTTTCAAATGAACTGGCACGGCGACGCCGCCTGCGAGTTCAATGTTTGGGATGTAGCTGTCGTAACAGGGTTCGAGCACGATCACCTCATCGCCGGTGCGCACGATCGCAAGCAGCGTCGAAAGAATCGCTTGGGTGGCGCCCGCCGTGATGGTGATCTCGTTCGTCGCGTCGTAGCGAACACCGTGGATCGCTTCAAATTTCGCACTGACACGTTCACGCAATCGCGGATTTCCGGTCATCAGTGGGTACTGGTTATGACCGCTTTTCATCGCCGCTGTGACCGCATCAACGAGCCGCGGATCGCAATCGAAATCAGGAAATCCTTGCCCCAAATTCACCGCCTGATGTTTCGTTGCGAGCGCAGACATCACAGAAAAAATCGTGGTGCCGACCTTCGGCAGCTTGCTTTGTATGACAATCGAGTTCATCAGCAGATTTTAGGGAAGCGCTGAACCAATCAACCAGCATGCGAAACGTGATTCTTCTGGACAGCATTGCAGAAATTTCGCCCGCGATGAAGGGAGCGCTCGTCGTTTCTGGCTCGCACGGCGGCGTAAGTGCAGCGCGCTTCGCGCTCGCCCACACGCCCGCGTTCGTTGTGTTTAATGACGCGGGGGTGGGTCTCGATCAGGCGGGCATCGCGGGGCTCGCGTTGCTTGACGCGAGCGGCATCGCGGCCGCCACGGTGTCACATGAGAGCGCTCGTATCGGCGAGGCATCAAGCACGCTGCGCGACGGTGTTATCACACACGTAAACGCTCACGCGCTCGCTTTAGGCGTATCCGTGGGCGAGGGCTGTAAAGCAGTTCTCTTGCGGCTTGAAGCCGCAAGTCAAGGAACTTAAGCTTCGATCAAGCCACGCTTTTTGAGCATCGGCTCAACGCTCGCATCGCGGCCACGAAACGCGCGATAGCCGTCAGCGGGTTCAATCGAGTCGCCCGCTGAATAAACGAAATCGTGAAGTCGTTTTGCGGTGGCGGCGTCGAAGGAATTTCCCGCCTCCACGAAGGCATCGAACGCATCGGCATCGAGCACTTCGGCCCACATGTACACGTAATAGCCCGCAGCGTACGAGTCACCGGAGAATAAGTGACGGAAGTGCGGCAGGCGATGCATCATCTTGCCGCGCGCAGGCATGCCTAGGCGAGTGAGCTCGTCGCGCTCGAAATCAACGAGATCAAAATTTTCGTAGGTCTCACGCTCGTGCACCGCCAGATCAACCAGCGCCGATGAGGTGTACTCCACCGTTTCGTACGCTTTGTTGAAGTTAGCGGCAGCGCGGATGCGCTCAATCAAGCTGGCCGGTATGGGCTCGTTGGTCTGATAGTGACGCGCGTACTCAGTCAATACGCTTTCTTCCAGCGCCCAGTGTTCGTAGAGCTGCGATGGAAGCTCAACATAGTCTTGCAGCACATTCGTTCCCGAGAGCTTTTCGTAGCTCACATTCGAAAGAAGCCCGTGCAAGCCGTGACCGAATTCGTGGAACAAAGTACGAACGTCATCGAAGGTAAGCAGTGCAGGCTGGCCTTCTGGCGGCTTCGAGAAATTATTGTGATTGCCAACGATGGGAATCACTGCGCCAGACGCGGTATTTTTCGTCTGCGAGCGATACGCACTCATCCATGCGCCGCCCTGCTTCGACGGGCGAGCAAAGTTGTCGGAGATGAAAATGCCGACGAGCGCATCGCCGCGCTTCACTTCAAACAACCGCGCGTCGGGGTGATAAAGCGACAGCCCCTTCTTCTCTTCAAACGATAAACCGAAGAGCTTTCCGGCAACGCCAAACATCGCGCGAATCATCGCGTTCAGTTCGAAATAGGGCTTGACCTCAGCGTCATCCAAATCGAATCGCGCCTTACGCACTTTCTCCGCATAAAAACGCCAATCCCATTTCGCAAGCGGCTCGGCCTGCCCGTAACTCATGCGCATCGCATCAAGCGCTGCCTCATCGTCATTCATTTTTGCCGCTGCGGGAACCCACGCTTTCATCAAAAGCTCGCGTGCCGCCGCTGGCGTTTTCGCCATACGATCAACCAGCGCGTAATCGGCAAAGGTTTTGTAGCCGTGCAGTTTGGCCTGCTCGGCGCGCAGCTTCAAGATCTCAACGGCGAGCGCGCGGTTGTCGCTAGCGCCTTCATGGGTGCCTCGCGAAATCAGCGCATTAAACGCCTGCTCCCGCAAATCGCGCCGCTCGGAGAACGTCAAAAATGGCACGACTGAGGAGCGCGAAAGCGTAATCGCTGCGCCGTCGGGCTTACCGCGCTCGGCGGCGGCCGCTTTTGCGGCATCTCGTTGCGACGCAGAGAGTCCCGCGAAATCCGCTTCCTTTGAGAGCCACAGCGCCCAGTCGGATTCGTCTTTCAGTACGTTTTGCGCGAACTGCGTTGTGAGTTCAGCCAATTTGGCGACGTTCGCCGCA
The DNA here is from genome assembly GCA_013298145.1 of Betaproteobacteria bacterium. Lineage (GTDB taxonomy): Bacteria > Pseudomonadota > Gammaproteobacteria > Burkholderiales > Casimicrobiaceae > Casimicrobium. The sequence goes on along the minus strand of JAAFJO010000003.1, from coordinate 17,101 downwards.
TAGCGATCACGCGATTCGGCGGCAATCTTTGCGCCCTGGCGAACAAAGTCAAAGTGAATTCGATTCAAGAGCCGCGAATCCTCACGCGAGAGCGACTTCGCTTCAGGCGAATGCTTCACGGCATCGATTCGGGCAAACAGCGCCGCGTTCATGTAGATCGCCGATTTGTGCGCCGCAACTTTCGGCACGAGTGCGAGCTCGACCTTCTGCAACTCGGGATTCGTCTCTGCCGCCGTTAAATTGCCAAACATGTCGTTGAGGCGATTGAACAGCCAACCGGCGCGGTCAAATGCGACGATGGTGTTGGCAAAGTTTGGCGCCGCTGTTCTCTGCTCTATCGCGCGGAGTTCATCGATGTGCTGAGCGAAGGCTTGCTCAAAGGCGGGGGCGTAGTGTTCCGGCCTAGTTTCAGCAAACGGGGGCAGCCCGTACGGTGTGCTCCATGCGCGAAGTAGCGGATTAGCGTGAGGGGTGGACATGCATTGCAGGCTCACGAGTTGATGAAAACTCGAAGAAGCAGTAGTTCGACAGGACCACGATTTTCCCTGAAATCGACTCACTGAGTTCGAGGTAGAACCAGCGGGAATATTTTTACAAAACCTCTTGTATCGCTTATTGAATTGGGCTTTCGAGCGAGTAAATAAACATTTCGATAACTAAAGTGATATCGACGTTCCCCAATTGAAATAACGCGTTGAAATTATGCGTTAGTAGCACTCCGGCCCTTTTGCCAAAGCACATCGCTGCCGCCCTGGGCTCGGTTTAGCACACGCGCCAGCACGAAAGCCATGTCGCTTAGTCGATTGAGATAAACGCGCGAATGCTCCGAAATCTTTTCGGTTTGCGCTGTCAGCACGAGTGATCGTTCCGCGCGGCGGCAGACGGTGCGCACCAAGTGTGCGTAGGCTGCAGCGCGTGAGCCACCCGGCAAGATGAAGTCTTTCAGCATCGGCAGATCGGCATTGAGCGATTCGGTAAGCGCTTCGAGTCGCGCGATGTGAGCGTCTTTAATCGCGAAATAGCCCGGGATTGAGAGCTCACCGCCCAAATCGAAAAGATCATGCTGCACATCGGTGAGCGCTTCTTGCAAATCGGCAGGCAGCGCTTCAGTGAGCAAAAGTCCGACCACGCAGTTAAGCTCGTCGACATCACCCATTGCCGCCACGCGCGGATGCCCTTTGGGCACGCGCGAGCCGTCGCCAAGGCCTGTCATACCGGCGTCGCCTGTTTTCGTTGTAATCTTGGATAAACGATGTCCCATGAGGAGTTTGGATACCTTGGCAAATGAAGTGGGAAGTCTAGACGAGCGGCTGGTTACGCTCGAAGCGCACGAAGCCATCGCAACGGTCACGCTCAATAGTCCGGCTAACTTCAACGCGCTGTCGTCGGCAATGATCGCTGCGCTGCAGAGCACTTTTGATCAGCTGGCGGATCGGGCCGATGTGCGCGTTGTGATCCTTGCCGCGCAAGGCCGAGCGTTCTGCGCAGGCCACGACTTGCGCGAGATGCGCAGCCAAGATGCGAAGGCGTGGCACGAAGCGCTATTCATGCGTTGCTCGAACCTCATGCGAACCATGGATGCGTTGCCGCAACCGGTGATCGCGCGCGTGCAGGGCATCGCCACTGCTGCAGGCTGTCAATTGGTCGCCACCTGTGACCTTGCCATCGCGAGCGAGGATGCGACGTTTGCGACCAGTGGAATCAATTTAGGGCTTTTTTGTTCGACGCCCGCTGTCGCGCTCACTCGCGTGATCGGCCAAAAGTCTGCAGCGGAAATGCTCTTCACGGGTGAGTTTATTGATGCGCGGCGCGCGGCGAGCCTTGGGCTTATCAATCGTGAAGTTCCTGCAGAGTCGCTAGTGCAAGAAACTCAACACCTGGCAGCGCGAATCGCAGCGCAATCCGGTGATGCGCTTCGCTCCGGCAAAGCGCTTCTGCGCAAGCTGCGGCGGAGCGTTGCGCTTGAAGCTGACTACGAGATGAGCGCCATGAACATGGCATGCGACATGCAAACCCGTGATGCCAAGGCGGGCATCGACGCGTTCCTGATGAAAAAGGCTCGCCCGGATTGGGAGCATTGCTGATGCCGACGCAGGCCGACACGCTTATGATGACTGAATCGCTGCGTGAGTGCCCGCGCATTAACGAATTGAGCCAATGAGTTTTTTAACACCTACCCCGACACCGCCCGAAGAAAGCTGGGACACGCTGCGTGAGTGGCGAATGCAGCCGTTCTTCGCGCGCTACAAAATCGGGCTGGCGGTGATGTTGCGGCTCATGACGCTTGTTGTCGGCATTGCAGGGATCGCGCTCTTCATCGCAGAGCCCTCACAGAAATCAGCGCTGCTCGCGTTTTCTTTGTGGCTCATCGCCGTCCCGCTCGGCGCATTGGGTTACGTTCGCAAGATGGATCGAATGGCAGCGAATATTCCTGTGAGCCAGGCGTCCAAAAATCCAACCACGACTGTGGATATTCGCCGAGAAACGAAAGTCGACTGACACCCCAGCCGTTTCAGGTTGGCGGTTCGCCGCGCCGGTGCAAAAGTCGTCGCGCTGCAAAAAAGTTGTAGCAAAAACCGATTGCCGCGCCGATACAGACGCTCACCACCACCGCCCACGTTGACCGCCCCAAAAAACTGATTGCAACGGTTGACGCGAGAAAATTGAGGGCAGAACCGACCGATTGCGCAGCGACATAGCGAAACCAGTCCACGAAGCTTGCTGAGTGATTTATTTCGAATGTGAACGCGCGATTAAACACATAGGTCGTTGTGATTCCGATCAGTAGCGCAATGGCTCGGGCGAGCAGCGTGGGCACACCCCACGTGATCAGAATCAGCATCGCAGCGGTATCAAGCACGAGCGCAATGACCGCGCCGATCAAATACCTGACCGCTTGATTGGCTGTTTCTTTCATCGGGGTTGGCGCGGGCTACGGGTAGAGATCAATGGGCTTCGAGCGTATCAGAGCGCAAGAAGTGGATTTCAAACGTCGGCCTTTAGAGCCACGGCTCAACGCAGGCTGGGAAGAATTTGCGGGCGTTGCATACATACATCGCGAACTCGAAACTTCGGTTTTGCGCCATGCACGCTAATTCGCAGTACCGAGGCTTACGTTCACGTAAACTTCGGGCCGAATTCAGCATCGTTGATTCGGTGCTCGCATTGAGAAAATTACCCGCCTTTGGAGACATCGTGAAAGTCTTGGTTCCTGTTAAGCGCGTTGTGGATTACAACGTAAAAGTCCGTGTGAAGGCCGATAACTCTGGCGTCGATATCGCCAACGTGAAAATGTCGATGAACCCGTTCTGCGAGATCGCCGTCGAAGAAGCGGTTCGCCTGAAGGAGAAAGGCTCTGCGACCGAAATCGTCGCCGTGTCTGCCGGCGTCACGCAATGCCAGGAAACGCTTCGTAACGCGATGGCGATCGGTGCTGACCGCGGAATCCTGATCGAAACCGACGCTGAGCTGCAGCCGCTCGCGGTGGCAAAACTTCTCAAAGCGATCGTCGACAAGGAACAGCCTCAGCTGGTGATCCTCGGTAAGCAAGCCATCGACGACGACTCCAACCAAACAGGTCAAATGCTCGCCGCCCTATTGAATTGGGGCCAGGCGACGTTTGCCTCAAAAGTCGAGATTGAAGGCGGCGCTGCCAAAGTTACGTGCGAAGTGGACGGCGGCTTAGAAACCGTATCTATCAAGCTCCCAGCGATCATCACGACCGACCTGCGTTTGAACGAGCCACGCTATGCGACGCTTCCGAACATCATGAAGGCGAAGAAAAAGCAGCTCGATATTGTGAAGCCAGCGGATTTAGGCGTGGATGTCACGCCGCGCTTGGCCACACTTAAAGTCGAAGAGCCGCCAAAGCGTAAAGGTGGCGTTAAAGTGGCCGATGTGGCCGCCCTCATCGACAAACTCAAAAACGAAGCGAAGGTGATCTAACCATGGCAAACCTCGTTATTGCAGAACACGATCATGGCTCGCTCAAAGCGGCGACGCTTAACGTCATCAGCGCAGCCGTTGAAATCGGTGGCGATGTGCACGTCCTCATCGCGGGCCACAATGCAAAGGCCGCCGCGGATGCAGCAGCGCAAGTCGCGGGCGTGAGCAAAGTGCTCCTCGCCGATGGCGCAGCCCATGCACACCGCCTTCCCGAAAATGCCGCAGCTCAAATCGTTGCTATCGCGTCGGGCTACAGCCACATCTTGGCGCCCGCAACCCCTTACGGAAAAGCGGTCGCGCCCCGCGTCGCGGCACTCCTCGACAAAGCGCAAATCAGCGACATCATCAAAGTGGTAGACGCTGACACGTTCGTGCGCCCGATTTACGCGGGCAACGCATACGCAACCGTGAAATCGAGCGACTCGGTGAAAGTGATTACCGTTCGCGGCACAGCGTTTGGTGCAGCGGCGAAAACCGGCGGCTTCAGCTCGGTTGAGACGCTTGCCGCGGTCGGCGACACGGCGCTCTCTTCGTTCGTGTCGGCTGAAATCGTGAAGAGCGAGCGCCCTGAATTGACAGCTGCAAAAATCGTGGTTTCCGGCGGTCGCGGTCTTGGCTCGGGCGACAAATACCGCGAAGTGCTCACGCCACTTGCTGACAAGCTCGGCGCAGCCATGGGCGCAAGCCGTGCTGCGGTGGATGCCGGCTACGTGCCAAACGATTATCAAGTGGGTCAAACCGGCAAGATTGTTGCGCCGGATCTCTACGTCGCCATTGGCGTTTCAGGCGCAATTCAGCATTTAGCCGGGATGAAGGACAGCAAAGTCATCGTTGCGATCAACAAAGATCCGGACGCGCCGATTTTCAGTGTGGCGGACTACGGCTTGGTGGCTGATCTCTTCGAGGCAGTGCCAGAGCTTGCCGCGAAACTGTAAGCGCGTGAACCGTGTGCGGTGAACAGTGAGCAGTCGTTCATCGCCCCACATTTCAGATCACTGCTCACTCCACGCTCGTGACTATGCCGTACATCGCCCCGCTCAAAGAATTTCAATTTCTTCTCGAAACCATCGCTCCGATCTCAACGCTCGCTGAGACGGCCCACTTCGCCGACGCGACACCGGATACGGTTAACGCGATCTTGGAAGAGAGTGCGAAATTCGCAACGGGGGTGCTTGATCCACTCAACTGGTCGGGCGATCGCGAAGGCGCAACGCGTCACGATGATTCAAGCGTAACCACGCCAAAGGGGTTCAAGGCCGCCTACGAGGGTTACCGCGAAATGGGCGGCATGGGCCTGCCGATGCCTCAGGAGTTCGGTGGGTTAGGTCTGCCACGCTCGGTGGTCACGCTTACCGACGAGATGCTCCACTCGTCCAACATGAGTTTCGGACTCATGCCGATGCTCACGCAAGGCGCGATTGAAGCTATGCTGATCGCGGGTAACGATCAAATCAAAACCATGTTTCTTGAAAAGATGGTTGCAGGCGAATGGGGTGGCACGATGAACTTGACCGAGCCGCAAGCCGGTTCGGATCTCGCCTTGGTGAAAACACGTGCGGAGCGCGTCGGCGACGGTACCTACAAAATCTTCGGAACCAAAATCTTCATCACCTACGGTGAACATGACTGGACCGAAAACATTGTCCACTTGGTACTCGCGCGAACGACGGATGCGCCCGAAGGCGTAAAAGGGATTTCGCTCTTCGCCGTACCAAAATTTCTTGTCAACGCCAACGGCTCGCTCGGTGCGCGCAATGACGCGTATTGCGTGTCGCTTGAACATAAACTCGGCATTCACGGCTCACCCACGGCGGTGATGCAGTACGGCGACAAAGGCGGGGCGATCGGCTACTTGGTCGGCGAAGAAAACCGTGGCCTTGAATACATGTTCATCATGATGAACTTGGCTCGCTTCGGCGTTGGTTTGCAAGGCATCGGCATCGCGGAGCGCGCATACCAGCGTGCAGTCGCCTTCGCACGTGAACGCGTGCAATCGCGGGATGTAGGTGCGCCTAAGAATCCTTCGGTACCGATTATTCGTCACCCCGACATTCGCCGCATGCTGTTGCGGATGCGCTCACAGACAGAGGCCGCACGTGCAATAGCGATGGCAACAGCCTACGCAATGGATCTGGTCGATTCCAGCGATGATCCAGAGGTGCAAAAAGTCAACCAAGCTTTCGTAGAACTCATGATCCCGGTCGTTAAGGGCTGGTCGACCGAGATGTCGCTGGAGGTGACTTCACTTGGCGTACAAGTTCACGGCGGTATGGGGTTTGTGGAGGAAACGGGCGCTGCACAACACATGCGCGATGCCCGAATCACCACAATCTACGAAGGCACGACCGCCATTCAAGCCAACGATCTCATCGGCCGCAAAATGGCACGCGAAGGTGGCATTACGGCGAAAAATCTTATCAACGCGATGAGCGTGTTCGCGAGTAGCTTGAGCGACGAAAATCACATTCATCTGAAGGCCACGCAAAGGCGTCTTCGCGAGGGCATTGAGGCAATGGCACGCGCCGTTGACTTCAATTTGGCACACTTCAATTCCGATGTGCGCGCATGCTTCGCGGGAAGTGTGCCGATGGTCAAACTTTTCGGCATCGTGTGCGGCGCATGGGCGCTGGCACGAGTCGGCGTCGAAGCCGCGCACCGAAGCGCGGCGAACCACCCCGACAAAGCCTTTTACGAAGCGAAGTTGGCGACGCTTCGCTTCTATGTAGACACCATGATTCCCGAGGCAATCGCTGCTGCGGACACCATCGTGAACGGCGCCGAAGGCACCATGGCGCTTGAAGAAACAGCGTTCTAGATCGCGATTTCGAATCGAACCGCAAAAGCGACTTTCCCCATGAGTGCGCCGCTCAACACGATCTTCCTGTATGCAAAGGATCCAAAGAAAAGCGCCGACTTTTATCGGCGCTTTTTCGGTTTCGCGACGAGCGGTGAGATCGTCGAAGGTCTCGTCGAGCTGAAATCGCAAAGCGGGATAAGTTTGTTGATCCACCAGGCGGCAAAGAGCGTAACGCTCGGGCAGGTGGGCGTAAAGCTCATGTTTGATGTTGAAGACATTGACGCATTCAGAGCGGTGAGCGCAGCCTACGGTCTTGAGTTCGGCCCCACCCATCATGCAAACGGCTATTCCTTTGCGAACGCGAAAGACCCTGACAAGAACTCCATTTCGATTTCAAGTCGCGCATTTAAACGCAAGGCATAGCCCACGATGCTCACACTCCACTACTTTCCCAGCAACGCGTCGATGACGCCACACATCCTCCTTGAGGAATTGGGTGTACCGTTTGAACTCAAGCTCGTGGATCGCACGCAGGGCGTCCATAAATCGGCGGAGTATTTGAAGCTCAATCCCAATGGGTTGATTCCTGTGCTCGTCGATGATGATTTCGCGACACCGCTTGTGCTCTACGAGACAGCAGCGATCTGTTCGCATTTGCTCGATAAATTTCCCGAGAAGAAGCTCGCGCCCGCCGTCGGCACACCGGAGCGCGCGCACTTCTACAAGTGGCTGGTGTGGATGACAAATACCCTACAGCCAGCGATCATCATGTACTACTACACGGATCGCTACACGTTGGCGAAGGATCCGGCAGATATCTTTGCGATCAAAACAAAAACGCAGCTACGGATAGGCGACATGCTTCGCCAACTCGACGAGCAGCTTGCCCAGAGCGGCGGCCCGTGGATGCTCGGCGAGCGCTTTAGCGCGCTCGACATCTATGCGTTCATGCTGGGGCGCTGGACACGTGGGTTTGAGTCAGTAATCAACGGTGCGCCAAACACGCCCAAGGCAAGCGATACCTCCGCCTGGCCGCGGCTTGCGCCATTCATGCATCGGATGCTGGAGCGCGCTTCGGTTCAGCGGGTCATCGAAAAAGAGGGTCTCAAAGCGCCGTTGATTTAGCAAACAGCAGCACATCGTCTGCATCCCACATTCAATCGGGGCTAAGCCAGGAAATACGCCTTAATCGTGTAAACCGCTTCCCGCCTGCTAGCCCGCGTCGAGTGGCGTGTAGACGATGAATCGTTTTAGCGCTTTACCACTTTAGTTTCTTTGCAATTCGCTCGGGAATCGCGCGCACGATCGTCATGATCGGCCACCAAATGAGCGGCAGATAAGCGATGTCAGTTTTGCGATTCATCGCGACTACGATGCCACGCGCAACGCTCTCTGCGCTTGCCGTGAGTGCGCCACGTTTCATGTGGGCGGTCATCGGCGTGTCAACGGTCCCGGGCTTCACGGTGACGATATGAACGCCGCGCGGCAACATCTTCGCGCGTAGACCATCACAAAACGCCGTGAGCCCGGCTTTTGCGGCACCGTACGCGAAATTGCTGTAGCGACCGCGCTCACCTGCGACCGACGAAATCACGGCAATCGTCCGGGAGTGATCGCCACGGTTTGTCTTCGTCACCGGTTGCTCATTCGCCGCCATCGTACTCGCAAGAAGCTGCGCCCACACGCAGGCGCTCGTGAAGTTCACTGTGAATTCGCGGGCGAGGTAATCTGGCTCAACAGCAGCACGCTCAGCATCGGTGAGCGATCCATGCGCAATAAGCGCCTGATCAACACCGCCGTTGACAGCAAGCGCGTCCACAGCGGACGCAATGTAGGCGTTCGACGTGATTTCGCCCGCATGCACGGCAACGGCAACCGCGCCCCGCACGCGCGCGTCGGCAGCAATGCGTTCCAACTCGCTATTGTTTCTTCCGAACAAGACAAGCGTGTGCCCCTCGCCCGCCCAAATTCGGATTGCGGCTTGTGCAATGGCGGACGTTGCGCCGACAACAACAATTTTCATAGCGAACCTGACTTGTTCTGGATTTCGATTTCAACTAGATCGCGCCACGCGCCGCCAAAACGACGATGAAATCATCGGATCGCGCATCGCTTCAACTCGCTCCCACTGCGGATAAAAGCGCTTGAACATTGCGGCGCTCATTCGTGCGTCTTTGGCTGGATACACGCGTCCGCCTGCGTCGGCGACCATCGCATCGGCGCGATCGAGGGCACGTCGATCCCTCTCATTCGGCGCGGGAACATCAAGCGCCACCGTAACGCCCGGCATTGGAAAGCTCAACACTCCGCGAGAGAGGTACTCACCAAACGATTTGATGACCGCTAGATAGCTCGCGACATTGGATTCGCGTAGGTGCGCGAGTATCTTGGGCACGACCTCGCGCGCTGCCGCGCGCGGAACCACAAATTGGTACTGAACGAAACCGCGCTTGCCATAAGCGCGATTCCAAGCGGCTACGGCATCCAAGGGAAAGAAAAACTGCCAGAGCGGGATCGTCTCTCGTGTTGCACTCTTGAGCCCTTGCGCGCGGTAGTAGAGCTCATTGAACGCCTTCGCGCTCCAGCGGCCCAAGACCCATTGCGGCGCATCGACTGGCATCGCCAACTTTGCCGTATTCGGCGTGAGCCAATCATCGGGGCCATCACAATGTTCACCCCGAAAGAACACGCCACGTAATCCACGATCGAGTGTATCGATCCAGCCCACGGTGTAGGGCCAGGCCTGGCTTGATGCATCCAGCGAGAGATATCCGTCGATTGAACCATCACCGCCGAAGAGCAAGGTGTCTTGTTTGATACCAGGCCCTGGAATGCAATCAAGTTGAAGCGTGGCCTCATCGATCACGCCGCTCAAACCGAGCCCCGCGACGGTGACATCTTCGAGCGGATGATTCGATTCAACGATTTGCATATCCCGATCACTACGCCGCAGCGACATCGCCAGCACCGATCGCGAAAACGTGCCGCAAACATGGTGATTCTTGCCGTGAATATCGTTAGCGATTGCCCCGCCCACCGTCACAAAGCGTGTGCCAGGCACGACCGCTGGAAACCAACCCCTTCGAACCATCACCGCAGCGATATCAGCGATGGATGCGCCTGATTCACAGCGCAACACACCGTGAACTTCATCGAAATCAAGTAGGCGATCCCGTCGAAAGTTATGCAGCAGCACGCCAGAATCGTTGACGCACACATCGCCATAGCTACGCCCTAAGCCGCGCGGCAGGAAACTTCGCGTGGGTAATTCGCTATCGCGCGCGAATGCGTGATTGTGCTCGACGTTAAAGCCGCGCCCCCACGGTTGATCGAGCGAGACGGGAGTCATCGATTAGCCCAGCAAAAGCGGAACCCACAGCGTCGCCAAAATCGCCATCATGCACACAGCCATGACTGCAATCCAAAACGTGAGCCAGCCACTCATTTCGATTTTTGGCGTAACAGGCGGCGGCGGATTGTTGTAGCGCTCGAGCGCCTGGTGAATCAATCGTGGCACCTGCGGCAACGCTGAGGAGAGATAAGGCGCTTGATCGGTGAGCCGCTTGGTCACCGCCTCAGGCCCGATTTGATCGCGCATCCATTTTTCAAGGAAAGGTTGCGCGGTCGCCCATAAATCCAGATACGGATCAAGCTGGCGGCCGAGCCCTTCCACATTTAGCAAGGTCTTCTGAAGCAACACCAACTGCGGTTGAATCTCAACGTTAAACCGGCGTGAGACCGAGAAAAGTCGCATCAACACTTTACCAAAAGAGATATCCGCAAGCGGTCGCGCAAAGATTGGTTCACACACGCTGCGAACCGCGTTTTCGAGTTCATCGGGCCGCGTGTCGCGCGGCACCCAGCCGGACTCGATATGCGCCATCGCAACGCGGCGGTAATCGCGCCGGAAGAACGCTAAAAAGTTCTCGGCGAGGTAGCGACGATCAACATCGGTCAAGGTGCCGACGATACCGAAATCCATCCCGACATATTGGCCCTTGTTCGCTTCATCTGTGCGCACTGCGATATTGCCCGGATGCATGTCGGCGTGGAAAAAACCGTCGCGAAACACTTGGGTGAAGAATATTTCGACGCCATCGCGTGCGAGCTTTTTGATATCAACACCGGCATCGCGAAGCGTGTCAATGTGGCTCACGGGCGTTGCGTAGAGCCGCTCCATCACCATCACACTTTTTTCACACCAATCCCAAAACACTTCGGGCATGTAGAGCAACGAAGAGTTCTCGAAATTGCGACGCAGTTGCGAACAGTTCGCCGCTTCGCGCACGAGGTCGAGCTCATCATGCAAATAGTGATCGAACTCATTGACCACCTCGCGTGGCTTTAACCGCCGACCATCGGCTGAAAATCGCTCCACCCAGCCCGCCAAAACGCGCAACAGCGAGATATCGCTTTCGATGATGGGAAGGATGTTCGGGCGGAGCACTTTCACCGCAACGTCGCGTGTGTCGATCACCTCGCCCACTTTGAGCTGAATCTTTGCGAAATGCACTTGGGCGACTGACGCGCTCGCGACCGGCGTCCAATCAAACTCAACGAACCGCTCTTCAACCTTTTTGCCGTATTCGGCTTCGATCACCTTTCGCACGGACTCCGCAGGAAACGGCGCGACCTTATCTTGCAATAGCGAGAGTTCGGAAGCGATATCAGGCGGTATGAGATCAGGCCGGGTTGATAGCACCTGGCCAAACTTCACGAAGATGGGACCGAGCGATTCGAGCGCCATGCGCAGTCGTGCACCACGCGTCTCAGAAAAACTGCGGCGACCGAAGACCGACGAGACGATACGGAGCAGCCGGCTCGGCGAATCGCGAAGCGCGAATTCGTCCAAACCGTACCGATGGAAAACCCCGAGAATTTTTACAAGACGAAACAAACGCATAGCAGCATTGTAGAAGCCGTACGCCTTTTTGAGAGGAGACGCCAGCGCGAGGTATCGGGCGCTCGGCAGCCCGGGGAAACAGTGATGGGGACGCCGCTACACGACAAGCGTTTGTCCCATGCAGGCGGAGGACCGCTGCCCAGCCGCCGTTACGCGGGGGCCTATAAAATTGAGCGTTACCCACCAAGCAGTACCGGGCACCATGCCGAATTCCAACGATCCCGTCTTTTGGCAGTTTTCACTTTCGGCAGTTAACGTGCTTATTTGGGTCGCCATCTTGTTGTTGGCGATGTGGATGGGCTTGAGGATGCGCTGGAGTCGGCTCGTCGCTGTGACTGCGTTCATCACGCTGGATCTGATTGCGTTTGGCGCGTTTGTGCGCCTCACCGATAGCGGACTCGGTTGTCCCGACTGGCCCGGCTGCTACGGCAAATTCCTTCCGACCCAAGCCACCGCTCAAATCAACCAAGCAATCGCCGAGCAAGGCGGCACGCACGGCCCAGTGAGCCATGGCAAGGCGTGGATCGAGATGCTCCATCGCTATGTGGCGACGTTCATCGGATCGTTAATTTTGGTGATGTTTTTTCGTGCGCTGGCAGCGAAGATTCGGCCGACACGCGCGATGTTCAGCCAGGCAGCAGCCAACGTGGGCATTGCGTGGCCGCTCTTGCTTTTGATCGTGGTGAGCCTGCAAGGGCTGTTTGGCAAATGGACGGTAACGCTCAAACTCATGCCTGTCATCGTGACCACGCATCTATTGGGGGGCATGACGCTTTTCGCGCTGCTGGTGTGGTTTTGGATGCGAGAGCGCGATCGCGCAGGTGATCCGCGCGCTGCACCGATTCGAGTGGCTCCGCGCACGATTTGGCTAACGTGGATCGCGATTGTGGTGCTGTATGGACAAATCTTCCTGGGCGGCTGGGTGAGTACCAATTACGCCGTGCTCGCCTGCGCTGATTTTCCGACGTGTAACGGCACGCTTGCCCCGGCGCTTTCGTGGAATGACGCGTTCACCTTGTGGCGCGAGCTTGGCAAAAATCCGGACGGCAGCTTCCTTACTGCCGACGCGCTTCGCACCATTCACTGGGCGCATCGATTAGGCGCAATCGTGGCGACGATTTTCATTGTGGCTGCGGCGGTGTCTTTGATGCGCGCCGATGCTGCGCTTAAACGCCAGGCGCTGTGGATCAAGACCTCGCTCGTGTTGCAAATCCTGATTGGGATTTCGACCGTAGTGTTTGATCAGCCGATCTTGGTAGCAACCGCACACAACTTTTTCGCAGCCGTGCTGCTCGCAACTTTGGTAGTCGCGGCATTCAGGCTCTCGCCAGAACGCTAGGAAATCTAAAACTTATTGAACGTAGCCCTTATTTCAGTTAGGCTAACTCATCAATTGATTACTTTTCGACGAGAAATAAAATTGCGCTCTAGCCCCAATTAAATATGGGCTGTTGCGATTAAGTAGATCACTTTGTGCGAATAGCCGACTTCGGCCGAAATGCTTTGCAAACCGCCTCGTTCGTCTCGATGTAGGGGCCGCCGATCAAATCGATGCAGTAGGGCACGGCCGCAAAAATGCCGTGCGCTTTCTGCGCGCCGCCATCTTGCGCTGAGGCTTTCAACCCTTCAAGCGTTTCCTTGATGCTCTTCGGTTGTCCCGGCAAATTAATGATCAGCGTTTTCGAACGGATCACCGCAACTTGGCGCGAAAGAATCGCAGTCGGCACGAAATTGAGGCTAATCTGCCGCATCTGCTCGCCGAAACCAGGCATCTCTTTATGCGCAACAGCGAGTGTCGCCTCCGGCGTCACGTCACGTCGCGCGGGCCCGGTGCCGCCTGTGGTTAATACCAGATCGCAACGCTCAATGTCCACGAGCTCGATTAGCGCGCGCTCGATCGTCGGCTGATCATCGGCAATCAATCGAGTGGCGTAGGTCACGGGATTGAGTACCGCGCCCGCGATCCATTCCTTGAGCGAGGGAATGCCTTTGTCTTCGTACACCCCGGTGGACGCGCGATCAGAAACAGAGACCAAACCGATCTTTACAGCATCAAAACTCATGGCGGCCGCCCTACTCCACTTTCAACATCACACGATGAATTTCACGGAACAATGCGCGCGCCGATTTTGGGGGGCGGTTCAGCTTCGCCTCTTCTCGTGCGGCCGCCGCGAGCGACGCAAGCAACGCGCGATCCATCGCAGGTTTGGTCAACATCAGACGCTCAAGCGCGTCGTCTTCGCTGATTAAGCGGTCGCGCCACTGCTCGGAAGCCTTAAACGCGGCTTTGTTCGCTCGCGTGCCCGATTCCCAGCGCTCAAGCTGCGCGCGGATGGGCTCCGGATCGACTTCGCGCATTAGCTTGCCGATGAACTGCATATGTCGGCGTGTTGCCTCATGCTTGCCAACCCGAGAAAGCTCTTCGAACGCGTCACGCAGGATCTCGGGCAAATCGAGTTGACCCAGTTGCTCTTTAGACAGCGACGCCAAGGTTTCGCCGAGCTCTTGCAAATCGATCATCTGCTTTTTGAGCTGCGTTTTTGAAGGCGCGTTTTCGTCGCGGGGAAGATTTTTGGGGCGAGACATTCGGTGTACGGTGAAGCGTGTGCAGTGCGCAGTAAGGATGAAGTGTAGGGGTAGAGGCGCGCCCACGACGGGCAAAGCTCTAAACTTCACGGCTAACGTGGCGCTTGCGCACGTTTTCTGCACTCTCCCAATTGCTCACAACTCACCGCACTTTACCCACCCTAGACAATGCTCGCGCTCTCCTCTGATTCCCTTCGCGACGCTGCCGTCGCCGCTGTCGAACACGCCAAGCGCCTGGGCGCTACCCAAGCCGATGCCGAAGCCACTCAAGGCAGTGGCCTCAATGCGACGGTGCGCATGGGCGAGCTTGAAACGTTGGAGCACACCGGTGAGCAATCGCTCGGCGTCACCGTTTATATCGAGGGCCGCAAGGGTAACGCAAGCACTGGCGATCTCTCGGCAACCGCCGTGCGCGCCGCCGTAGAGAAGGCGTATTCGATCGCGAAGTACACGAGCCCCGATCCGATGGCGGGGCTTGCCGATGCTGCGCTCATGGCGCGCGAAATCCCAGATTTAGATCTCTATCATCCGTGGGACATCGATCCTGCGCGCGCCATTGAGCTTGCCAAAACCTGTGAGGCCGCGGGCTTTGACGTCGATGAGCGCATCGACAATTCAGATGGCGCGACCGTAAGCGCAAGCGAGAACGAGTTTTTCTACGCCAACACACATGGCTTTGTAGGCGGGTACAAAGGCAGCGCACACTACATCGGAGCGAGCTTTGTCGCTGCTGAAAACGGCGCAATGGAAACTGACAGCTGGTACAGCTCACATCGCCGCGCAACCGCGCTTGAAGATGCGGCCTCAATTGGTCGCAGAGCGGGCGAGCGTACCCTCGCGCGCCTCAACCCGCGAAAGATCGCAACGCAAACTGCGCCAGTCTTACTTGATCCCTCTGTCGCAGCCGGATTCATCGGCCACGGCATCAGCGCGCTCTTCGGTGGCTCGCTCTATCGCAAAACCTCGTTTCTGATCGATTCGGTTGGTAAGGAAATTTTTGCAAAACACATCAATATCGTTGACGACCCATTCATTCGCGAAGCCTATGCAAGCTCGCCGTTTGACAGCGAAGGTGTGGCCTGCCAGAAGCGCTCGATCGTTTCTAACGGCGTGATTCAGGGATACTTTTTGTCTGCGTATTCGGCAAGGAAGCTCGGGCTGCAATCGACCGGCAATGCGGGCGGCAATCACAACTTGCTCGTCGCACCGACGACCGACGGCGGGATGGCGGAACTCGCCAAACAAATGCAGCGCGGGCTCATCGTCACGGATTTGATGGGACAAGGTGTCAATCCGGTCACGGGCGACTACTCGCGCGGTGCGGCCGGATTTTGGGTGGAGGGCGGCGAGATCGCCTACCCGGTATCAGAGATCACAATTGCTGGAAACCTGCTCGATCTCTACAAGCGCATCGTTGCAGTTGGGAGCGACCTAGATCGACGTGGCTCGAAATGGGTGGGCTCGGTGTTAATCGACCAGATGCAGATCGCGGGTGCATGACATCTTTTAGGCGAAAAGCCACAATAATGCAGGACTAGACCACGCAAAACAATGTTTTCGCTTTGGTCAATTTAGGGGCCAATCGCCCAATTTATACGGGCTTCAGCTATCGTAGATAGGAAAGCCCTAATGGATTTAGGGCGAACGCGATTTTTAGAATTTCGGAAGTGGCATCCACGCTATGGAAATTTCGCAACAACAAGCCAACACAGCGTAGAACGCGGGTAGATGCGCTTTTTCAAGGCGTCTCTGCGCGCCACAATTTCGACCGAGTGACCTTTGGGGAGAGACGAATGAATGGATTACTAGGCCTGTCGAGGCTCATTGATCGGCTGAGCATGCTGATCGGGAAAACGGTGATGTGGCTGATCCTGGCCGTAACGCTGGTGAGCGCGACCAATGCAATCATCCGAAAAGCCTTTGACATCAGCTCGAATGCATGGCTCGAATTGCAGTGGTATTTGTTTGCCGCCGTGTTTCTCCTCGCCGCGGGATACGTTTTTTTGCAGAATGCACATGTTCGAATCGACTTCGTGTCCTCACGATTGACGGCGCGCAAGCGCAATTGGATCGATGTATTCGGCATCGTCGTGTTTCTGATTCCACTTTGTCTCATCGTCATCAATTTGTCATGGCCGCTTTTTTTAAATGCCTTCAAAAGTGGTGAGATGTCGCAAAACGCTGGCGGGCTTATCCGCTGGCCGGTTTATCTGATGATGCCGCTTGGCTTCGGACTTCTGCTGATGCAAGCCGTGTCTGAGCTCATCAAGCGGGTCGCATTTTTGCGTGGTGTTGCACCTGATTCGCTCGAAAGTGCTCAAGAGAAGAGCGACGAAGAAAAATTACTCGAAGAGCTTGCTGCGGCGGCCGAGAAAAGTGGCCGAGGGGCGAAATAAATGGTTCAGTTCATCACAGCCAACTTTGTTCCGCTGCTCTTCATCGGGCTGTTTCTATTCCTGCTAACCGGATTCCCGGTCGCCTTCGCTCTCGCGGCGGTCGGTCTTGCGTTCGGTTTCATTGGCATGGAAGCGGGTTTGTTCCCGTCCACCCTCTTCCAGGCACTACCGCTACGAATTTCCGGAATCATGCAGAACGATACGCTGCTTGCGATTCCGTTCTTCACCTTCATGGGAATCATTCTTGAACGATCCGGCATGGCCGAGGACCTGCTCGAAACCGTGGGTCAAGTGTTCGGCCCCGTGCGTGGCGGTCTTGCAATCGCTGTAATTCTGGTGGGTGCGCTCCTTGCCGCAACCACTGGCGTTGTTGCCGCTGCAGTGATCTCGATGGGCTTGATCTCTCTGCCGATCATGTTGCGTTACGGCTACAACCGCACCATCGCAACGGGCACGATCACCGCGTCTGGAACA